>NZ_JAIVAF010000003.1 GCF_020171805.1 Guptibacillus algicola
CAAACATATCGATCGAGGTTCTCATCATACTTGTATTTCCATTTCGGAAGAAATCCTTTTTTACTTTGGTAGCGACGATGAGCGATAACGCCAAATACGTTTCGTTGTTCGAGTCCATGGCAAATAGGGGCTGTTAAGTATCCTGCATCTAAACCGACTGCTTCCACTTTAAAACCGAAGCGTTTTACCTGGCGGTCTAACCGCTGTAAATAAGGTTTGGAGTCGTGAATATTACCTGGAGTAATATGGACGTCGGTAATGATGTTGAATTTCATATCTGTGGTGCGATGATCTAAGTAAAAGAAACCTTCAGGTTTATGTTCTCGATATAAATAACCACTCTCAGGATCAGTATGACTGACTTTAATTTCCTTCGTCTTATTCACCTCCTCCTTTTCTTTTAAAGGCTTTTTTCCATGATCGGACCTGTCCTGTTCCACTGCTTCATTGAGTTCATCTATATAGTCGGCTGTTTCTACATGAACGTCTTTCCTGGAGAACTTTTTCTTATTCGCACTCGCTTTTAGATGTGTGGAATCGGTGTAGAGAACACGTCCTGATACCATTCGATGGTTCATAGCCTGGTGGACGATTTCATCAAAAACCTCTTGGAAAATATTCGTTTCATTAAAACGCATTCTGCGATTCCGGCTTATTGTAGAGTGATGGGGGACAGCGTCGGTTAAATTCAAGCCGAGGAACCACCGGTACGCGACATTGGTTTGAATCTGACGCTCTAATTCGCGTTCAGAGCGAATGCCATAAATATATCCAATAAACATCATTTTAAATAATACTAGGGGATCAAGGGATGGACGCCCGTTGTCTTCACAATAATAAGGACGGACTTTTTCAGGGATAAAGGAGAAATCTATGTAGTGGTCGATCTTACGTAGTAAGTGGTTTTCAGGTACAAGCTCATCAATGGTTACCATTTCTAATTCATTCTGTCGATCTTTCTTAGATTGAAACATTTCATCACCGCCTAAAAAGAATCTACCTATAGCTTAACAAAAGGGCGAGATAAAAAAAGGCAAAAAAAACAGGTTGTCGAGACTTTCTCGACAACCTGAAGGCAAGTCCTCAAAGTGAGGGCTTGCCTTTTTTATAGTTTTATTACTTCACACCTTTAACAGCAATCATGTGATACCCTCTTGACTCAGGTCCTGATAATAGGTCTATCTGTTTAAAACCGCATAGTTTCATAGATGGGATGACTTCTTCATTGATCATTTTGGTGACGCCGCCCTTTTTGCTATCGTTTATTCCATTACATAAGGTGAGTATGACTGTTCCTTTTGGCTGTAGTACTCGATGAATTTCATTAATAGTTTTTGGAATGTCGTCCCAGAAGTAGATCGAATGGATACTAAACAATTTGGAGAAGGAGTCCTGTTTAAACGGAAGGTAATTCACATTCCCTTGAACAAGTGTCACTTTTCCATCATCGACATCTTTCCGATTTCGAATTGCAGCTGTCTTCAAAACAGAAAAAGAAAGGTCGAGAGCATGGATACTCGAAACAGCTTCTTCGTTACAAAGCATTTTAATCGCATAACCTGCCCCGCATCCAAGTTCTAGGATCGTTTCATCTCGATCCAAGTTTAGTTGATCGATTGTCCACATTGTCTCGATTCGATGCTGCTTCACCATCTTTTCACCAAGATACATACCTGTAATCCCAGTTGGCTCGCCGTACTGCTTGTCAATGAACGCTTGTAACGATTTCATTACCCTCATGTGAAGTCTCCTATATCATTAGTTTCCAAACTCTTTAATAAGATACTTATTTTAATAGAACGCTTTTAATACTAAATTTATCTTATTGAAAGAATTGACTGAAGTAAACAACAACCATCATCAGGCAAAAGAAAGCGATAAAGAAATACCCTAAATACCGAATGCCCTTTGGTAACTTTCTGAAGCTCGTTCGATTCGTAGGATACCCTTCAACTTTTGAGAGGTGATCCATCGCATCATTGAAAGGTTCTTTGTGTGGTGAATCGTCACGATCATATCGGTTCATTCGTTTCCCTCCTGTTACGATCTACCTTAAACTTTATCACATACTATCACTTGGAAGAAAAATGAAACGAATAGATAGCCAGTTTCGTAAATGGTAGTAGAACCTGAAGCGTGAAAGAGTTCATACATACACAGGAAAGATACGTACATAGGAGGCTTATGAATACAAAAACATTACTTACTAGGTTAGGATGGATTGGATTTGCTTCATGGATCCTTTATTTTATCCTTACGTTCATCGTGGAGTATCCACACAAGGAATGCGAAATTGACAGCATGGTTGGGGGTGTCATTTTCTTTCTTGTTGTGACTCCAATCTACTTTGTACTCGTCCACTTGTACTTCAATGATAAACAAAAAATGGCTATGTGGAGTTTGGTTTTCCTTGGATTAATTTCAATAGGCATGGCAGTTTTCCTCGGAATTACAACAGATGGAGAGACGAAATGTATAACCTATTGATTCCCGTTTACCAAGAAAAAAGAGGATGCCGAATCGATGGCATCCTCTTAATTAACAGATAAGCTTAGTAATTTACTGCACCTTCAGCGTCAACACGTCCGTTCTGGAATAGTGTACCCGTTCCAGTAACATAATCAGCTGTCTCTTCAAGGGCAGTTCGGATTTCTGATGCGCTGCGTCCTTGTGAAGCGAGTAGTCCAGCTACACCTGCAACGACTGGTGATGCCATTGACGTACCAGAAAGGTTGTCATAGCTGTTGCCAGGCATAGTGGAGTAAACGCTAGAACCAGGTGCAGCGATATCAACCCATGTACCGTAGTTAGAGTAGTACGCGATCGTATCATTTTGATCAGTAGCTGCTACTGCAATCGCGTTCGAGTAGTAAGCAGGGTAGCTTGGCTTCGGCGAGCTTTCGTTACCAGCAGCTGCTACAACCACAGAGCCTTTGTTCCATGCGTAGTTCACTGCGTCTTTCAACGTTTGAGATCCAAGTATACCACCAAGGCTCAAGTTGATAACCTGTGCCCCTTGATCTGCTGAATAGCGGATACCTTGAGCAACGTCATCTAGTGAACCACTACCACTTTCATCTAGAACACGTACTGCTAGGATAGAAGCATTTGGAGCAAGACCAGCGATTCCGATGCCGTTGTTTGTGTTGGCACCAGCAATACCAGCTACGTGCGTACCGTGGTAATGCTCATCCATCGGATCGTTGTCGTTATCAGCGAAGTCATAACCTTTGATAACTTTACCTGAAAGGTCAGGATGGTTGTAATCAACACCAGTATCGATCACAGCGATTTTTACAGATGAGGAGCTTTGCGATACATCCCATGCAGCAGGTGCTTTAACCTTTTGTGGAGCATATTGTTCTGAACTAAAGAATGGATCGTTAGGTGTATAGCTCACATGAAACATGGAGTTCTCTTCAGCATAGTCAACGTTCGGGTTCTTTTCTAACGCTTTAATCGCTTGAGCTGAGTTTCCGTTCACTTTTACAACGAAAAAGTCATCCGTTGTTTCGATAACGTTTCCGCCAGCTTTTTTAACGATCTCCTTTGCATATGTAGAATTGACTGATTCATTAAAATGGACGATCAATTCCTGTGGTGCAACTTGCTGTTGACTCGAATACGTGAATGGTGCTTCTTTTCCTTCCGTTTCCGCAGCTGATGCTGGTAGTGCACTTGAGAATAATAGTGTTGCCGATGTTGCGAGTGCAGCGACTTGCTTTAACATGATTCGATCACTCCTCTAAATTTTTCCCGAAAGCTTTAGCCGGGTTAGTGAGGAGATTCAACAAAATTCTACATAGCCCTTCATTATTTTCAGAAGATAATGAATAATAACTAGTAGAGAATCAAGGATATGGAAACTTTTTAGTTCAAAGTATTTAGCTGTTGGTTCGAAAGGTCTAGACTGTTTTGAATTATGGGTGTGAGGTTTGGCATGGTGGCTTTTTTGGTTGAAAAAGGGAGGAAGAAGCGTATGAATCAAAACAATGTAATCATCTTAGTAGGGTCATTTCATTTAGAAAACGAGGAAGGAATGGAAGAAAAGGATGGAGACGCACGTTTTGCTATTGTTACCATATAATGAAAAAAGAGCCTGAGGAGAATTTCTCCTTAGGCTCTTTCAATGGGTTGAAGCAGGTTATACTTCTTCCTGAGCTGTTTTTCGTCTTCTTAATCTATAGAAAACAAGGTATAGCATCGGCACCATGATCAGCGTCAGAATTGCCGAGAACAGGATACCGGAAATGATCGTAACAGCGAGCGGTGTAAAGAGTGCATCGCCTGATACAGCAACTGGAATCAAGGCAACGATCGATGTGATCGCTGTTAATAGGATAGGGCGTAAGCGTACGCGGCCAGATTCGATGACAGCGTCTTTTACATCCATGCCTTTCTTCAGTGCTTGCTCGATGAATTCAATTAATACAACTGAGTTCCGAACAACGATCCCTGTGAGCGACACCATTCCCATTACACCAAGGAAACTGATTGGCGTTTGGGTTACAAATAGACCGAGTATGGCACCTGCGATTGCAAGATATACTGCAACAAGTACAAGGAACGGTAGGGATAGTGAGTTGAATTGAAGAGCGATCAACAGATACACAAGGAAAAGTACGATAATGAAGAGGACAGTGATTTCTGCGAAGAAATCATTTTGTGCTTCATTTTCGCCACCAAGTGTGATGCTGTAGTCTGCTCCTAGCTCATCGCGCTGTTCCTCGACGATTTCCGTTACGTTCGCTTTGTAATTCTCTTCATTTTCTGGAAAAGCTCGAAGCGTTATCGCGCGTTCGCCATCAATGTGAGGAATGACTTGAAGCTTTTCATCTCTTTCTGTTGTAACGAGCTCATCGAGTGAAATGAGTTCAGGTGGCCCACCTGCAGAAGCGGCTGGAAGCTCTAAGTTTGTTAGATCGACCTTCTCTTCGCTACCTTCGAGCACGATGGTCATATCTCGTTTCACAACACCATTGTCGAACGCTTTTAACGGAATACCTGCTGTCGCAAGGCGGAGTTGCTGACTAATTTGGTTGACCGTTATGCCGTTTTCTTCAAGAGCTTCTCGATCTGGAACATACTTAAGCGTCGGTTCAAAATCACCAACATTGTCCACAACGAGATCGGTTTCTAGGTTTTGTATGTCGTTCGTTAGTTCATCTCTAAGTTCGATTAGTTTATCAATTTCAGGACCAGAAACAGAAACAGTCACTGGAGCACCAACTGGTGGGCCTTGTTGGATCGTCTCCATGAAGATCTTAGCATCAGGGTATTCCTGACGAAGCTTATCTGTCCAGTCGTCGATCAACCCTTGCGTGGTTTGATTTTCTCGGTCGACTCTCGCGACGATCTGCCCTGTGTTTTCTCCGGTATTTGATAGTGAGCTATTAAATAGCCCAGGTGTTCCTGTACCTGTAAAGACGCTCGTTTCATAAACGCCATCGTCTGTTTTCAGTCGACCCTCTATCTCCTGAAGTGTTTCATGCGTTTCCTCAATCGGCGTTCCAATTGGCAGGGTGATGTCGACCGTCACTTCTTCCTTATCAGCTGCAGGGAAGAATTCGAACGGTGTTAAGACAACCAATCCGAAGATCGCAGTTGTGAACACTAGTCCAAGAATTGAGACGAGTATTGGCTTTTTGGAAAATTTCCTAAGCAATTTATCTGCGTACACGTCAGCCAGTTTGTTTAACGGTTTTCCAAGAAGACCAGGTGCATCTGACATTGGTTTCTTCGATCTCTGGCTTAGGAAGTACCGTAAGATCGGTACGAAAATAAGCGCAACAAGTGTTGATGCTACGATCGTCGTTATGAGTACAGTCGGCAATGCGCGGATAAACGCACCGTTCCCACCTGATAGGAAAATGAGTGGAAGGAAGGTGAAGACGATGGCGAGTGAAGATGTCACGATCGACACCCAGATTTCTTTCACGCCATTTACAGCACCCATCAATCCTTTATCTCCAAGCTTGTATCTCCGCTGGATGTTGTCATTGATAACGATCGAGTCATCTACGATAATTCCGAGCGCTATGATGAGACCGATTACTGAGATTTGGTTAAGATCAACCTCTGCGAATGGTAAGGGAATGAATCCCATCAAGACAGAGATCGGAACAGCAAGTGCAACCACAAGTGCACCTGATCCAGATAGTCCGAGTGACGTTGCAACGATAACAGCTAGGACAGAGATCCCAAGTGAAAGGAAAAGCCCATCGAAAATATCAGTAACGATCGATGCTTGAGAGTAATATGACTCTAGTTCAACATCAGAAGGTAATCCTTCAGCGAGCTCGTCTACTTTTTCGCTCACTCGTTCATCAACGGTTGGAATATCCTCACCAGGCTCTACAAACGCTGTAAACGAAATGGAAGGTTTTCCTTCATATGTGATGATGTCTGTTTGCTCTTTCGGATTCACTTCGACGCTTGCTATGTCTTTAAGAAAAATAGAATCGCCTGCTGAATTCTTCCCAACGAAAAGTTCTTCCATCTGGTCAAGCGAATCGTAGTTTTCAACAGAAAGTTGGACGAGTTCATCATCGATTTCCTGTTTGCTAAGCGGTGTAGGGTAATACTCGTTATTGATGGCGTTTTGAACATCGATAACAGTAAGCCCTGATTCTTTCAATTCATCTTGTTTCAGTACTATTTCAATTTGTTCTTCAGGTAGGCCCTTTATCGTAACGCCTGAAACGCCTGATAGTTCGCTAACTTCATCTTTCCAGCGGTTTAATTCTTCTTGTATGGAAAGGAGGTTATCGCGATTATCACTTGTTAGATGATACGAAACAATTGGCATTTTGGCTGTTGATTCGTTTATTTCTGGTTCAAAAGCATCCTCTGGGAAAGATGTGGAAGCATCCGAGACAGCCTGTCTGACGTCACTAAATACTTCTTTCTTGCTTTCACCATCTGCAACTTCCACAACAATGGTGGAAAAACCCGCAGCAGACGAAGAGGAGATTTCAGCAATGCCATCGATCGAATCGAGAGATGACTCGATTGGATTCGTGATGGATCGTTCCACAGTATCGACTGTGGCACCTGGATAGACAGTGTTCACCGTCCCGATGTTAATGGTTGTTTCTGGAATTTCACGCTGGGGGAGTTGGATGAATGTAAACACGCCAACGATGACGAATAATAGGATGAATATGATGAATAGCTTTGATCGTTGTAAAATCCACTTTAGCATATAGAACCTCCTCAAATTAATTCCGACTGATTGGTCAATGTAGTTTGGTTAATACCCTCTATACACCTGAATATAAACTTTTGAACTTCTTGACTCATTAGTCATTTTACCTTGATAATAGAAGATGTCAAGATACGAGTGTGCTCGATAGGATCACTAGTAACGGATCAGTGAAAACATCTTTGAATTCGCTCTTTCTATGAAGAGACGTTATAATTTAGTTCAATGTCGTGTCGTCCACGAAGAGAACGTCGAGGTGAACAAGTTGGATAAAAGGAAAGCAATTTTAGAAGCTGCCGTTGAGCTCATTGGGGCCAAAGGCTATACACATACATCGATGCAACAAATTGCAGATAGCGTTGGCATATCAAAAGGCTCGCTTTATTCATTTTTTCCATCAAAGGAAGATTTGATCATATCGATCTACGAGCATTATCAGCAGCTTGTTTTTGAACGGGCTTTTGTAATAGGTCTTGATGGGGACCTCCCTCCTTACGAGCGATTTGCCAAGCAATTTCAGGTTCAGTTCGAAGGAATCCTTGAATACAAGTCTTATATGAAAATGCACATGCGGGGGGAAACCGCGCAAAGTAGTGAAAAGCTAGAAAGTATGGGGCACCGCATGAGAGGAAGGCTGTTCAGCTGGCTCGAGCGTAATTTGATCGATCTATATGGTGAGAATATATCCCCTTATAAGTGGGATTTAATGTGGATGACGCAGTCGATCTACACATCGTATACCGGATTGATGATTTCTTCAGAAAGTAACCTCAGTCCAAAAGAACTTGGGCAACATATCGTAAGGCAAATCGATATTCTTGCGAACGATTTCCTATCAGGAAACAGCCGTCCGTTACTTGATGACGACATGATGCGTCCATTCTCAGTAGGGATGGACCGAGAAGGCGCGTTCATGTCGTTTGAAAAGAGAGAGGAAGCCTGGAAAGCGATCTACGAGCGGGTTAATACACTTGAAGAGGAGAAGCAATACAACCTTGAAGTGACGAATCGCATCTCAGAGGAGTCGAGAAAATCAAATCCGGACGAGCTTGTGATGAGAGGGTTGTTTCAACTATTGAAGGAAAATCAAAAATTAAAAACAGCAGCAGAGGCATTAGAGGAACAGCTTCTCTAGTAAGGTTTCACAACGAAATGAAGAAAGACTAAAATGATAGGCGAAGAGCGCTACCTGTGAAAGGGTAGCGCTCTTAATATGGTAGAATAAGTTAGGAATCCGTACTTTAGGAGTTGAAACTGTTGCCTTTGCTATTTTTATTTATTGCGTTAGTAACCATGTTCTCTTATGCATTTATGTTATCGCCAATCTTTTTCCTATTGGCGATCGCGAGCGCTGTTTATTATTCGAAAAAGAGGAAGCACATTTTCGCCTCAGTCGTTACGTTTATCGTCAGTTTATTCATTTTAATTTCGATGGGGCTTTTGACACTCATTGTTACGTTTGGTCAAGGTTAATACGAAGTGTGATTAAATAAAGAGCTTGAAATGCATTGCAGCCTTTCAAGCTTTTCTTAATCCCTATGCATTAGCGTTATGGTAAAGTGTCGCATGTCGTTTCTTCGATTCCTGCACGATGATAACCGAACTGATGACCATGATCATTCCAACATACTGCCACAACGACAATGTTTCGTTAAAGATGAAAAAGCCAACAACAGACGCGACGACGGGTTCGATCGTTGCAATGATTGAGGCTCGGCTTGACTCTACATATTGAAGACCTTTCGTATAGAAAATAAAAGGAAGCATCGTAGAAAGAAAGCCAAGGCCTATGACGAGTCCTAGCACTTTTAAATCAGTGAATGTAGAAATCCTCGATCCTATCCCACTGAAAGGAACGATAGCGACCGCAGCAAAAAGAAACGTGTACACCGTCACGGTTAAGGAGTCATATTTCGAAAGGGCGGCCTTACCAAATATGCTGTATAGTGCATAGAAAAAACCAGATCCTAGTCCAACGATCAATCCATAGAGCGAAATGGATGCAGAGGAGCTAGAGAAAATGCCTACCACAAGGGAACACCCTATTAACGTAATCAGAAGTGCTGTAACCTTTCGAGCGGTCAGTGCTTCTTTGAATAGAATCCGAGATAGGATCGTCACAAACGCCGGAGCCGTATAAAGCAAGATAAAAGCTATTGAAATAGAAGACTCTTGCATAGAACTGAACAAACACCAATTGAATAGAACGATACTAATAATGCCGGTACCTATGAAATATCTGGAGTCTTTTACTTTTATTTTGAATAGATGACGATTCTTTATAAGAACATAAGGGACCATGAAGACGGAAGCAGTGAGCACACGCATTGCGACGACTTCAAACGGCGTAAATCCTATTTCATAAAGGTACGTTACGAAAACCCCGATTACTCCCCATAGGGAAGCCCCGATGGCAATGAGTAGCCATGCTGATTTACTGTCCATCAACATCCCTCCAATCTGTAATTCAATACATTCTAACATAGGGGTTAGTTCACAGTCTCAATCAATTCTGAATTAATGAAGTGTAACTAAACGTGTAGGTGTATTAATCAAATCAAAGGGCTATGCATAAAAAAAGCATAGCCCTTAATGGCTATGCCTTCCCTTCAAGATTGGTTCTTTTTAGCTTCCTGTTGCGCACTTTGTTCTTTCTTAGTGTCTACTAAGTCAACTTCGTTCGTATAAGATTTCTTGATAGGTCCTGGTTGATTTCTGAACCTTTTCTTATTCAATTTCATGTGAATCACCTCTAACGATTAGGATGACCCAAGTTGAAATGAACATACGTAAACGATTGAGACAAATTGTGACAAAAACCGGGTGGTGACAGGCACTATGTCGTTAACAGATTGAATCTTTTGGGTTCGGATTGGAGAGTCCGAACAATGGCCTTATGAAGAGTGCGAGGTAGGTTCCTGCCAGAGCCATGATCATCCATACCCATCCGTGTAAGCTTAAGGATGCGATACCTCCAAAGTAAGCACCGATGTTACAACCAAATGCAAGGCGAGCACCATAACCCATCATGACGCCACCGATCAACGCTGCCATCGTTACACCTGGAGTGAATGCTTTTAACTTGAACGTACCTTGAGACGTCGCTGCAATAAATGCGCCTAGGATAATGCCGAAGTTCATCACGCTAGTGGAATCAAATAGCACAGAGTCTGTTAGCTGCTGTGTACGTCCGGCCCAGTATCCCCAGCTGCTTACGTCAACGCCAAAGAACATGAGTACTTTTGAGCCCCAAAGAGCGAATGCTGATGTGATGCCCCAAGGATTTCCTCGAACTGCGAGTGTTAACGCATTTAGTATAGCTAACACGACCGCTGCAACGAGCAATGGCCATGACCCGCGGAAAAGCTTCTTCAAGCCTGTCGTCGTTGGGAGTGGTTTCATGCTTGGAGGGTTCTTTTTGCGAGCAATTTGAACCGTGATTCCGTAAATACCTGCAAAGACTGCGAGTTGCAACAGCACCCCTCCGACATAGCCGAAGCCAGTCGTTTCAGCAAGTGAGATCGCACCGAGGCTAGGCATCGCCTCACTCGTCCACCATGGGAAGTGTAGAGCACCGATCGTAGAACCGACGATGAATCCGACTAATGTTAGAAAGAGTGGCGCGTTTCCTCCCCCAACATTATAAAGCGTTCCAGATGCACAGCCATTTCCGAGCTGCATGCCGATTCCGAATAGGAATGAACCGAATACGACACTGACGCCGACAGGGAAGACGTAGCCTGTTGGTGCAATGCCTGAGAAGCTAAAGCCTGTTGCGAGAATGATTCCAAATAAAATCGTCGCAACGGCAAGCATACCTAAATGAGCTTGTAGCCCTTGAACGTTTCCTACAGATGTTAATCTTCTGAACGCTGATGTGAAACCAAATCTAGCGTGTAATAACGTTAGTCCTAATGCTAAACCGATGATGAAGAGCACTCCTTGTGTCCAAGAAACGGTCATCACAATCATGGTGAATAGGATGATCGAAGCAATAATCCCTAAAGTAACAAACGGTTTTTGTATAGGATTCAACGGTTTCACTACCGTTGTTGATAAGCTTTTCTTTACGTTTGTAACGGCTTCCATCGAATAAACACCTCAATCCTTATAAGTTTAGTATGAATTAATCTTTACGTATCATAATACGATTTATAAGATTTGTAAATCGTTTCGCTTATATAGGAGGTGTTCGACAATGTTCGAGCGCGTTCGGGCAGTGCCAGGCACTTTTTACTTCTTTGAAAGGTCTAATGATTTCATGAAGTATGCGGTTGGCAATAGGATTCCAAGCATCAATTCTAGGATGGCGAAGAACCTTGCAGGACCGACTGGGAGCATGTCTCCGTACCCGACGGAAACGAGCGTTTCACCACTGAAGTAAAGCAGGTTGAGGAACGTGATTTCAATCGGTTTCATTGAAGATAAGTTTTGCACTAAAATGACGTCTTGCAATGAAAAAAGGTAATAGATGACTGCAAATCCTACTAACATACTAAACATGACAAGAACGAGTTTAAGGAAAAGAGCAGAACTAAACGTGCTCTTTCGGTAGGTCTTATTCGTAAAGAAATAATATAGATTGATTACGATAAATACGATTGTAGCTCCAATTAAGAATGTCGACATTCTTTCACCTCCATTTCCTTTTTATTATCTTTTTCTTCGAAACGTAAACTACTATTTGTGGTATGGTAAATAAGTGGAAGTTATATGGAAAATACAGGTTGGAGGATCGCTATGAAAACACCTACTGTTCACCTTGTTGAATACGATGTAACTTGGAAAAAGACGTTTGAAGAGGAAAAGCAGTCCATCCTACATGCTGTGCAAGAGAAAGTCGTAGCGATCGAACATATCGGAAGCACCTCGATCGAAGGTCTTTCTGCAAAACCAATCATCGACATTGCCGTTGGTGTTCACCATTTAGATGAGGTCGATTCCATGAAAGAACCTCTAGAACGAGCTGGTTACGAGTATATCCATAAACCTGAGCTTGAAGACAGACGGTTTTTCAGGAAAGGAGGATGGGGTAACGGTAAGACGCATGTTCATGTGTGCGAGTATGGAGGATCTCAATGGAAGGAAAAACTAGCATTTCGAGATTACCTGCGTGCACATCCCGCTTTAGCGAAAGAATATGAAGAGTTGAAGCAGACTCTCGCATCTCGTTACAAAGACGACCGCCCTACATACACAAGTGAAAAGGAACCCTTCATCAAGAAAGTGTTAGAGCGTGCCAAGGATGAAGCTGGGAAAAATAGAGGAGTTGAATCTGATGAGTAGTAAAAGTAATAAGGTAACATTCTCTAAGTTCTATTGGGTTATGAATCTATCAGCTCTACTTCTTTTTATCATCGTAGGGATCATTCTTATCATGAACGATTTTCTTCTATCGTTTACGATACTCGCCATCGTTTATGGCTTTATGATGATGATCGGGAACCAGCTGTATATCCATTTTCGAAAGAAGGCTAGTAAATCATCTAGCGTGTAGGAACTAGAGTCTAAGGAGGAAGTTTTTAGTCGTATGATCGATACGTTTTTATTTATCATGACTGTAGTAGGAATTATCGTGTTTTATCGGAAATCAGAGGAGCCAGAGCCTTATTTATTGCTGAAGATCATCGGTCTTGTGATTCTAGGTGAATTTCGGTTGGAATTAGATCGTCTCGTTCTTCCTCTTGGGTTTCTAATATTCTTATTGTTTGCTAGAACGTTGAAGACGAATACCAAAGCAAAAAAAGGAGCTGCTTATTTTGGGTTCCTTATTTTTTGTTTATCGCTTCTTTTACCATTCATCGAAACGACCGTTTATGAATGGCCAAGAACCGTGGAGGTACAGAATACGAACTTCTACAAGGGGAGTATGGTTGAGGAATTCCGCCACTTACAAAATGAATTAGAAGGTAGGAATTTTAATGGGAGGATCTCAAAGTTTGATATGACCATAAGTAGCGCTGGAGATTTTGAAGATCTCACCATGCATGTTACGGATCGATATGGACCGGAAGATGTTAGCTATGATGTTACCCTGTCGGAAGATGATAAAGAATTTATTGTGAGACGAAAGCGATTTGAAAAAGAACCAAATGGAGTATCAAATACAAATACATGGAGGGAAGCGACGTTCTTTCTTGCTCAGGTTGATCTTCTAAACGAGCAGATGTTAAACCACGAGAGTGCTAATTATTATACGTTAAGGTCATCAGGTGAGCGGGAAGACTACGCTGTTGAAAATACCGAGAAATACATCATCGATACCGCTGGGAAACACAAGGTAGAGAATGATGACTTGCCTTTTGAAGCGATCGTTGTGGAAATATGCGATCAAGACTGCGACGTTCATGAGCATTTTCTTTTCGACGTGTTAGAAAGATACCATGACGTTACAGAAGAAACGGTTCTAGGTGTAGCAAGAGAAGATTCTTCTGATATCTCTGAATGGTTGAATGCGCATCATGGGTACGCGATCGGTCACGAAACGAACGGGGAGTACTTCTTGAAAAAAGACGGTGAAACGATCGAGGTGACAGAACGAGAGTATGTTGAAGCGTTAAAAGAAACGCCAATGATCGATATCGAAAAGGACGACCACATTTGGCAAGTAACGGTGGAGAATCCTTACGGGGAAGCGCCTCATACGATGGAATTTATGATGAATGTCGAGACGAGAGAAGTGATTAGTTTACATATCAGGTGAATTGAAAATGATTTAAGGAGGAGTATAGGATGCTAGGACTTGATAAAGGGGAAGTCAGGTTAGCACCACCCACTCACCATTGGAAAGAATTATTTCATCAAGAAAAAAAGATCCTGGAGCAACATATCGGCGAGTACGTTATCGATATTCAACAGTTTGGTAGTACCGCGATAGATAACATAAAAGCAAAGCCAATCATCGATATTCTCGTTGGAGTTGAAGAGATCGGGCAAGTAGACGCTTTTGACAAAAAAGCATTGAAGCGAGATGATTACTACCACCTACCAGGCGTCCAAATCGAAGGGAAAGTCGTGTTTGCGAAGTTTTCAGATTTAGAAAGGTTGACGAAAACCCACATTCTCCATGTTGTTGAATATGAGGGGGATTGGTGGAAAAAGCATCTTGCGTTTCGTGATTATCCTAATGGTCATGCCGACACTGCAAAAGAATATGAGCAGCTTAAAACGAAGCTCGCTCATGATTTTAGTGATGAAGAGAAATCTTATACAAATGGAAAGGTTAGGTTCGTAGAAGAAGTACTACGTGCAGCTCTACTGGATAAAGCAGATTAGTCGTTAATCTAGCTAGCGAGAGAGGGAAGGAGAATTAGTTATTACCGTACTAAAAGCAGTAAATATCATCATTGCCATCATTGCGTTCAGTGTTGGGATGTATGATTTATTCGTTGAAAGAATCGAAATGAATATGAACCTTAAAGTTTTGTTATTAGCGACATTGTTTTTAATGTTTGGGATAGAAAAAGCATTGAAACGAGAGGAAGGGAAGAAACCATTCAACCTCTTTCTGTTTACCGGCGTCATCCTTTTTTTGATGCTGGGGATTGAATTTATGTGGTATTGGATTGAAGTGAATTTTCTTTCAACAGTTTGACAAGAAAGATAAGGTCGAATATCATAATAAGCAATAACAGAACTTTTTACCGCCTAAACAAGAATAGGAGAATGATGTATGAGTGTGGTTGTTCTTAACTAATCCACGAATTGGATAGCACCTGTTGTAATGAAGAAAAAACGTGCCAGAGGGACGTTTACTTCGTTATGGAGCAACAGGGCAGTTAAGAACAAGCATAAGCATAGCTGATTTTTCATCATAGAACGCTATGACTGAGCTTATTCAGTCATAGCTTTTTTGATGTCTCGGGCGGTAAAAAGGGGATTCGTCTAGAATCCATCTGTTTATCATGAGCCACGATGAGCTAACAAGCTTGTCGTGGCTTTTTTTATAGGAGGAGAACATGAATACACAAACAATTGAAACACTAGAATTCAACGAAATTATTGAAGCGATCAGGTCATCCGCCTTAACAAATAGAGGAAAAGAATCGATCCGGAACCTGAAGCCTTCGACGAACCAAACCTTAATCGAGAGGTGGTTAGAAGAAGTCGAAGAGGGTATTGCGATCTTGAACGTGAGTGGAAGCGTTCCGCTCCACAGTTTGAACGACATTGGTCTGCTTATAGATCAGGGGAAAAAAGGACTTTTTATTCGAGCGATTCAATTTACTGAAGTCGTTTCGTTTTTAGAGCATTGTACGAAGCTTAAGCGGTTTATGAAGGATAAAGGAACGGTCGCTCCAACGATCAGTTTGTATGCTGAGTCAATCGAGGACTTAAGTTCGTTAGAGGAACAGATTCATGCTGTGATCAAGCATGGTCAGGTTGATGATTATGCATCAAAGAATTTGTTGAAGGTGAGAAAACAATACAGCGTGAAAAAAGAGAAGCTAAAAGAACGTCTCGAGACACTCGCAAAGAAATACGCGAAATGGATGCAGGAAGCTCGTCCAGTCGAGAAGAATGGACGGCAGACGCTTCCGATCAAACGGGAGTATCGCAAGAAGGTTACAGGGAGCGTTGTCGATCAATCGTCATCAGGCGCAACGCTTTTCATCGAGCCGAATGAATTATCGGCTATCCATGATGACCTTCAGCTCCTCGCGTTACAGGAAGAGCAAGAAGTGGAACAAATTCTATATGGATTGACTGGAGAAGTGCTCGCTTGTGAACGCGAAATCAACATTGCGCTAGAAACGATGCATCAGTACGATATCATCTTCGCAAAAGCAAAATACAGCAGAAGAATTGATGGCAAGACGCCAGCGTTCTCAAGCGACTTTAGAATCGATATCAAAGCGGCAAAACACCCGCTATTAGGTGAAAAAGCAGTTCCGCTATCGTTAAAAATGACGGAAGGCGAGCAAGCTCTTCTCATCACGGGACCAAATACAGGAGGAAAGACGGTAACGTTAAAAACGGTTGGGCTTCTCTGTATAATGGCGCAGTGCGGCATTCCGATTCCGACAAAAGAGACGTCTACGCTGCCAATCTATAAACAGATTTTCGTTGATATTGGTGATGGTCAAAGCCTTGAGGAGAACTTGAGCACGTTCAGTTCTCGTATGGTTAACCTCATCGACATCTTACGAAAAGCAAACGATCATTCGTTACTTCTTTTAGATGAAATCGGTTCTGGGACGGATCCTGGTGAAGGGATGGGACTCGCAACGGCTATTCTCGATCAGCTTGCAGCCAAAGGGGCAACGATTTTCGCGACGACGCATTATAGTGAGATGAAACAGTATGCGAAAGAGAAAGATGGGTTTATCAATGGTGCGATGGAGTTCGATCTCGAGACGCTGAAGCCGACATATCAACTGTTATTAGATACGACTGGGAAAAGTCAGGCTTTTGCAATCGCTCATAAGCTCGGGTTACACCCAGATATTTTGAAGCATGCGAGCAAGATCACGTATAACGAAGAGCAGGAATTCGAAGTAGACAAAAGCGAACTTACTACTACTGATTATCAGCAGCAAGTAACGGTGAATCGCTATGGTAGAAAAACGGCGAAGAAGGAAGAGAAAGCAGAAGTAACGCTCTTCCATCAAGGTGACAATGTGATTATTCAGGCAACAGAAGAGATGGGCATCGTGTACAAAGGACCTGATGATCTAGGGAACTATATCGTCCAGGTTCAGGGAGAGAAAAAGTCTTTCAACTATAAACGGCTAAAGCTGCACATCTCAGCAAGTGATCTCTATCCAGAGGATTACGATTTCGATATCATCTTCAAGTCGAAAGAATACCGTAAAACGAAAAAGGTGATGAGTCGGAAGTATGAGGATGGACTAACGTTGGAAGAAGAAGATTAGAGCGAGAAAAAAGTTTATCTAAGCCGATCACAGATGGGTAGATGTGCCCATCTTAATTCCAGAATCTCCTGATATAATTAGCTCAATTACGATGAGGGAGATAGAGGTATGACGAATGTTGCGTTTGAAAAGCTCGTTAAGGAAAAGGAAATCGAAGCAAAAGAAAACCGAGCCTCCTACAAGAGGAAGGTAGCTGCATTTTCATTAATCGGATATGGCTACCTTCTCTTGATGTTTGGCCTGATTTTAGGTTTGTTTTCATTTGCGATCGTGAACTTTGTTAGCGGATCCTTTACTTTTGGTGGGATGAAATTTGGGCTTATTACACTAGTCTTAGGAATCATCATGACACGTGCACTATGGGTACGGTTCGAACATCCTGAAGGGGTTACCCTATCAGAAGATGACGCACCTGATCTATTCGTAACCATTCGTGATATTCAACATAAATACAAAACCAAAACCGTGCATGAAGTGCTATTAACGAATCAATACAACGCGAGTATCGTGCAACATCCAAGACTGGGCGTATTCGGCTGGTACAAAAACTACCTCGTCCTCGGTCTACCGCTTATGCAGGCAATGTCAAGAGATCATCTCGATGCGATTATCGCACATGAAATGGGGCACCTAGCAAATAAGCATGGCCAATTCGGAACATGGTTGTATCGTGTACGTGAAACGTGGATCAATTTACTAGAGAAATTTGAAGAATCGGAAGTCTGGGGCGGGTTCTTGTTCAGGTGGTTTTTCCGCTGGTTTGTCCCTCGTTTTGATGCGTATTCACATGCGCTAGCAAAACAAGAGGAACACGCAGCTGATTGTTTTTCGAGTCACTATACCGAGCCGCACGTCGTTGCGGAAGCATTAGTGGTGACAGAAATAAAAGCGTATCTTTACGATGAGTTCTGGGATAGGTTGTATGATGAAGGGCTAGAAGAAAAAGAGTGTCCTCGTCCATTTCGTCGCGTTCAGCAAGTGCTCGATTACCATGATCCCGTTCGAAACGAAAAGAGTTGGAACAAGGCGATAAAGCGAGTAGCATCTGTTCATGATACACATCCTTCCTTAACGGAACGTCTTCAAGCGTTAACGGTCGAGATGAATGAGGTCCCATCAATCGTTGTCACTTACCCGGCCGCAGATTTTTATCTAGAAGATAAAGATCATTTCATCGAGTTCTTTGATGATGTTTTCGTTCGAGTCGAGAAAGAAGATTGGAAAGAACGTAAGTATGAAAAACAACAAATGAAGCTAGAGCTTGAAGAGCTAGGTGCAAACTCTACACTGTCCTTAGAGGATGCGATCAAAAGAACCACCCTTTTCGAAGATGTGTACGGACCGAAAAAAGCGCTACCGGTTTATGAGCAGCTGTTAACCACCTACCCTGAAGCGAAATTGAACGTAACGGTGTTGATGGGGATTGGGAATGCTTACTTTGAAAGTGAGGATGAAAAGGGATTCGAGCCCTTGGAAGAAGCGATGAAACGAGACTACAGAGTTGGTCTCGACGCGCTATCCCTAATGGCGAACTACTATGAATCAAAGGGTCTTCATGAACAGATTCTCACTCTTGATGAACGTGCAGCTGAATGGAGCGATTTAGTAGAGAAGGCAGATCAGGAGCGAAATGAAGTTGTGGCAGGCGATCACTATGTTTTACCAGTGTTGAAAACTGAAATCGCCAGGATGATCTCTCAATACCTTCGCTTATTTCCACAAGTGCGTGTCGCTCACTTGTTTGAAAAAGTGGTCACACACTTTCCTGATCAAAAGGTCTACGTGCTCACAGTAGAACTAGAAGAATCCTATGTTAACAATAAAAAACGAAATGAATTTATGGAACGTGTATGTGATGAACTAGAGGCTGATGAAGAAATCATCGTGCAAGTAACGAACGGAAACAGAATGATGAAAAAAGCGATTCAAACACTTCCAGAAAGTGTGATCTATGAAAAGGGGAAGAAGTTTATCGAACCTGAGATTCCGTCTGTGGGGTGAATCGAAAGAGCTTTGAAGCATGTTGCTTCGAAGCTCTTTTTTTCAGCTCGTTTTTTGTTTCCTGCTTTCAACAGTCTGAAAGTTTGGTAAACTACTATTATCAACTTTTTCCAATTGGAGAAAGCCATTCGTCTATTTTTATATCATACGAATCAGCTGTATCAAACAAATTATTGTACCATTCGAAAGAGTAGAAAGAAGGTTGTTATGAGGTTTAGAGATTTTCACAAGAACATCAAGATCCGAATCATTGAGTCATTTATAAGCCGTTTTATCGGAAGTATGATTTTCCCTTTTATGTCGATCTATTTAGCTGTCCATTTTGGCGCGAAGATTGCAGGGATTCTATTACTTATTAACGTATTTGTAGGGATAGGGATCACATTTGTAGGAGGGTATTTTGGCGATCAGTTCGGTCGTAAGAACATGATGCTAGTTGCTGAAATCCTGCGATTAGTTGCTTTTACCACAATGATGGTATGCAATTCACCTTGGTTTGAATCAGCTTCGATCACCTTTGCCATGATGACGGTGAATAGTATCAGCTGGGGACTCGCTGGTCCTGCAAACCAGGCGATGTTGATCGATGTTAGTACACCTCCTCAGCGGAAGTTAATGTATTCGATCACATACTGGGCAAACAACTTGTCTATCGCTATTGGAGGAATTATAGGCGCTTTTCTTTTCAAAGACTATTTGTTTCAGTTATTCATGGGACTGAGTGTATCGGCTATGGTCGTTGTGATCTTAGTCGCATTCTTCATTGAAGAAAGTCATGTACCAACTGCTTCGAACCTCAAGCCTCATCAGCATGTTCTTCAGTTGTTTGCTACATATAAAAGCGTATTGAGTGATAAGTTGTTCGTGATGTTTACGATCGCTGGCGTATTGATTCTTTCACTAGAGTTTCAGCTTACGAACTATATAGGGATCAGGCTTAGTGAAGAAATGGAGACGCAGCAGTTTCTGTTATGGGAAATTGATGGGGTGAAAACCATGGGATTTCTTCGGAGTGAAAATACGATCATGGTTGTGCTTCTGATGCTATTCATTACGCGCATTCCACATAAGCTTCAGGATAAGTCTGTCCTCGTGTTGAGCTGCTTGATGTTTACTGTGGGTTACGGTGCTCTCGCTTATTCAAACAACTTGATGATACTGTTTGTGATGATGGCGGTCCTTACAGTAGGTGAAGTGTTTCGGGTGCCAGTAGAGCAATCCTACATGGCTTCCATTCCACCTGACGATGCGAGGAGTTCTTACATGGCGTTCAACGGTTTGAAATTCAATCTTTCGATGTTAATTGCTTCAGTGACAGTCACTCTTGGGGCGATTCTACCTTCAGTTGTTATGGCATGGATGATCCTAGGTATTGGACTAGTAGGTACACTTATTTATCATCTGATCACGCCAGCTCTTGATAAACGGAGAGAACTTGCGGAAATGAAACAGGCAGTATAGCCGAATTGACCACTAATTTAGAAAGGATGATTCAACATGATCACACCGATTTTTCGAATCTTTGATAGTGAAAAAGCACATGCCTTTTACGTAGACTTTCTTGGTTTCCAAGTTGACTGGGAGCATCGGTTTGCGGAAAACTTGCCATTGTATGTTCAAGTTTCAAAGGATGACGCCGTGCTTCACCTTTCAGAACATCATGGGGATGCCACGCCAGGTGGTGCGATTCGAATCAATAAGATCGACCTGAAAGAGTATCATGCAGCGATTCAAGACAAAGACTATGCCTTTGCTAACCCAAGCATTGAAAAGAAACCGTGGGGGACGATCGAAATGACGGTCCTTGATCCATTTTCTAATAGGATAATCTTTTATGAAGAGGTTGCGGGTAGTGATGGAGATTAGGATTGATAAACTATCTGCTCTAGATAAAGATGACTTGTTTCGATTCGAAGTTGCGAATAGAGCGTATTTTGAAGAGATGGTACCAACCCGTGGAGATGAGTATTATGAGTTTGATCGTTTTCTAGAAAGGCATAACGCTCTACTTGAGGAGCAAAGCGTAGGCCGGACGTCTTTTTACTTGATTAGAGATCGAGAAAATAACATTGTTGGGCGGATCAACTTAGTTTGTGAGGAAGAGAATCGCTTCGATCTTGGTTATCGAATCGGGCGCGACTATACGGGCATGGGGGTTGCGAAACAAGCATTGAAGCTTTTGATCGATGAGGTGAAGGTGTCTGAGATTGAAGAAGTGCATGCGAAGACGACTTCAAATAACATCGCTTCACAAAAAGTGTTGGAAAAGAGCGGGTTCAATCGTGTTGGTCACGATGAGGAGTGTTTTAGCATGAATGGAGAACAGGTAAACTTTGTGTATTATTCTTGGAGGAATGCATGAAATCAGTAATTGCAGGTGAGAGGATGGAAAACATACAAATACTAAAAGGTGATCGTAAGGTGAGGTATCGTTCTGAAGAGATCGATTTGCTACCTAAGGAGTTTCAGTTATTCCTCTATTTATATGAGCGGCAAGCCCAGGTGTTTAACAGAGACCAGCTTCTCGAAGCTGTTTGGGCGATGGAAGCACCGACTGATCGAACCGTTGATGATCATGTTTACCGCTTGAGGAAAAAGCTATCTCCACTATCATCTGTAATAACTATTGAAACGGTGAGGGGACAGGGATACAGACTTCAGGTTCAAAAGAATGTACATAGTAGTCCACTGTTACATGACGACGAAGTGTACTCCAATGTGAAGACACTTTTTCACAAATATCACCTTTATGGACAAGGCGATGCGCTTAAGCTACTCGAAGAAAACCAGGCTGTGTTTGGTTTTGAGCTCGATCTTCAAAGTAAGCTCTACCTTCGTTTTATGAAAGGCGATTTCGAGTCTTTCCTCGACACGGAGGAAGTTTCATTTTGGGAGAAATGCTACTACCTTCTTCATCTGTATTCCTACATAACTAGTGATAAAAAGAAGAGTCTCGCTTATTTCACGAAAGCTTTGGACGCTAAAGAACTGCCAGAGCACCACCGGCTTGAAATTAGACTGTTGAACCGCTTGTCATTATTGATTCTTACAAAACAGCTTGATGAAGCGGAAAGGCTTCTTCTCAATTCAAAAAAAGAGGTACATGAACGGGAGCTTGAGGGATTCATTCCGATGCTGTTTCTAACCGAAATCTACCTCGCTTTTTTAAAAAGGGACCCTTCAGTCATTCAGACCAAAGTGGAGGAGATGGAGAAACTGCTCCTTCGGTATCCCTTCTCAAGAGAACAAGCGAGTTTTACAATCATAAAGGGTGTACAGTGTCTTACTTCTAAGAACATTGATAACGCGGAGGAACACTTTGATCAAGGAATACTCCTTTTCAAGGAAGCGAAATATGTACCAGGTATTTTGATCAGTTTAATGACGATTGTGTTTTTTGTTGAAGAGTTTCAGAATGAGTCCTTAGGAAAGCACTATCACCAAATATGGAAAAGCTATGCGGAACAATACAAGTTTGCCTCTCTTGAACGGAAGATTGAGAGCATGCTAGCGTTTCATCTTAACTAAAATTTCCCCTCTGATATTCCTCTGACATTCACTCGTTATACTCCAAGAAAAGGGAGGTAACGGATGTGAAGAAAAGGAAAACTCTTTGGAAAGATTGGAACTTTGTACGTTTTTTTGCAGCCAATACGCTTTCAAACTTTGGAAACTGGTTTGATTTTGTTGCAGTGCTCATTTTGTTTCGCTACACGTGGAAGGCAGATCCGATCATGATTGCTCTCATCCCAGTGATGTATGCGATCCCGAGTATTTTGTTAGGGCAGTTCGCAGGTGTGTTTGCGGACCGGAAGAATAAGTTACGAATTCTCATCACTTCTGACTGGATACGAGCAGGACTTACATTTTTACTTGTTTTTACTCCTTCACCACTGCTCGCATTACCCGTGCTCCTGCTTCGTAACACTGTGGGGGTTGTCAGTCTTCCCGCACAGCAAGGGCTGATGAGAAGTATCGTAGATGAAAAAGATATCATGAAGGCCGTGACGATAAACGGTAGTTTATTTCAGCTCGTGAAGGTGGTCGGTCCTCTCCTAGGAGGTTCTGTTGCAGGTGTGCTTTCGCCTGATTTTTCAATTGTTATAAATGCCGTTTCCTTTGCTATATCTGGATTGGTTTTGATGGGAATCACTTTGAAGAACAACGAGGTTGAGAGGGAAGAGCAGTCTCTTTCTATTAACGAGTCTGGATTCTTTGAGTCTTGGAAGGAAGGATGGAGGATTGTATTTCAGAGTAGAATCCTTACAGCGAGCATTCTGTTTGGGGTCGTGAGCACGCTTACCATTCAAATGATCGATGCACAGTTCGTCACATTGTTCAGTGAGGTCTTTCCAGACAAAAAGGAAATGACGGGCTGGGCGATTTCTGCGATCGGAATCGGCTCGTTACTCGTTGTACTGCTTCTGAATAGAATCGGAGCTATCTATAAGTATGGGTGGTACTTTGGTAGTGGAAGTTTGCTTATCGGAATCATGACAGGCGGGTTAGGGTTTCTTGGGGATTACAGTTTTATGGTTGTGGCAATTGGTTTTGCGTTAATCGGGGGCATCGGAAATGGGGTTATTTTTACTGCAGTAAACTATCTTATTCAAAAAGAACCACCTAAAGATGCAATCGGACGGGTTTCAGGAATCGTGGATTCTACTTTAAGTATTTTGTTTATTGTTGGTCCTCTTCTTGGGGGAATTCTTATCGAATTGTTTGGTGTCCTAATCGCTTTCAGGTGGATTGGAATAGTTCTGACGGTGATTGGCACGGTGGGGATTCTATTTCAGGAAGTTATCTGGAAACAGAAAAAAATCGTTGGTTCGAGTGAGGAAACCAAAAGCGGAGCGGTATTTTAATTGGATATAAAATGATTACTGCACCCATATAGTATTGTTGGTATTGGAAGTTGCGTGAAAATTTGTAACTAGTATGATGGTAATTTGGGAACTCTAAAGGCCAACCGTTAAGGAGGGCAAGTAAAGTATGACACATGACGTAAAGTCTTCAGAAAATCAAAGTAAAAAAGGTAAAAGTGAGAATGATAAGGAAGGGTCTGAAGGTACCACAAACCACGCCTTCAAAAGAGAACCTTGTATTTGGGATAGGGTAGATGGATTAGGTCCGAAAGCGGTCGGCTTGATTATCTTTGGAATCATCCTTTTATTTCTAATGCTTTCGTTTTTCATATAATAAGAAGAGAGCTTCCGGGTATGGAAGCTCTCTTCTTATTTAAAGAACTCTTACTGCGCAGTATATCCACCATCAATAACTGCTGCTTGTCCTGTAATACTCTTAGCTTTATCACTACAAAGGAAGATCGAGTAATCTGCCACTTCTTGAACTTGAATTAATCGTTTTTGAGGTACTAGAGGATAGATTACTTCTTCTAATGCTTTTTCTTTCTCGATATTTCGTGTTTTGGCAAGGTCTTCAAGCTGGTTTTGTACGAGAGGCGTGTCTACATAACCTGGGCAGATTGCGTTCACGTTGATTCCTGAGTCTGCTCCTTCTAGTGCTGTAACCTTCGTCAGACCGATTACTCCGTGCTTCGCACTGTTGTAGCCTGCTTTACCAGCGAAACCGATAAGTCCATTGATCGATGCCATGTTCAAGATGCGCCCGTAACCTTGTTTCTTCATGATTGGGAAGGCATGCTTGATGCCGAAGAAAGGTCCTTTCAGCATGATGTCGAGGATGAGTTCGAATTTCTCAGAAGGGAATTCTTCGACAGGTGCAACGTGCTGGATGCCTGCATTGTTAACGAGAATGTCGAGTCGTCCGAATTTCTCGACCGTCTTTTCGATCGCATTCTTCACATCTTCTTCCTTCGCAACGTTAGCCACAACTCCATCAACCGTGTGACCTTCATCCGTTAACGCTTTGATCGATTCGTTCAATGTATCCTCGTTAATATCGTTCAACATGACCTTCGCGCCAGCTTTTGCGAATTCTGTTGCGATTTCGAGTCCAATTCCCTGACCTGACCCTGTAATCAATGCTACTTTACCGTCTAACATTGTCATGAACCTCCTTGATTTCTTATATACTTTCTTATATTACCCAATCTTCCTTTTTTCACTAGAACGGATTGAAAGTTTTTGCATTCTACAATGTTTGAGCTTATTCGGGGAGTGACAGGCACCGTAAAGGGCACCAGGAAAGGGGTTATACATTGTGGAGAGTGAAGGAAAACGGTATACATCACTAATCGAGAACGGTAAGAAGCCTAATTTTCTCATATTGATGGTTGATGAGGAGCGCTATCCATCAGTTTATGAGAACGCGGAGCTTAGAGAGTGGCGGAGAAAGAACTTGATCACTCAAGAGCTCTTAAAAGAAAATGGCTTTGAATTCAACAAACACTATGTTGGTAGTACCGCATGTAGTCCGAGCCGAACAACGTTATACACTGGGCAGTATCCATCGCTTCATGGTGTGTCACAGACGAGTGGCGCAGCGAAAGGAGCATTTGATCCCGACATGTTTTGGCTCGATCGGAGCACGGTTCCGACGATGGGTGATTATCTTAGAACAGCAGGGTACCGAACGTTCTGGAAAGGGAAGTGGCATGCGTCAGATGAGGATATTCTCATTCCAGGCACAAAGAATGCCCTACCTAGCTATACGAACACAGGCCTTCCTGATGAAGATAACGTGAAAGAGTACCTTAACGCGAATCGGTTGAATGAGTTTGGCTTCAGTGGTTGGGTAGGACCTGAGCCGCACGGGACAGCGCCGCGTAATTCTGGGTCCTCGGCTGGAATCGGCATAAGCGGGCGAGATGTTATTTATGCTGAAGAAGCTGTAACACTGATTCAAACACTCGATAACGATTCGTGCGACACATCGCCGTGGATGATCATGGCCTCGTTTATTAACCCACATGACATCGCGCTTTATGGTGCATTCACACGAAATAATCCGATGTATAACTTTGAAGTCGATCCATCAGTGCCATTTATTCCTCCTGCACCAACTGCAAGTGAGTCATTATCAACGAAACCAAGGGTGCAAGAAAGCTATCGACTCACTTATCCAAAAGCAATCCAACCGCTGCACGATACTCTCTTTTATCGCCAGCTGTATTATTCTCTACAAAAGCAGGCAGATAATGAGATGTTTAAGGTTTTTGATGCGCTCAGGAACTCTTCTTTTTATGAAGATACGATCGTTTTGTTCTTCTCAGATCATGGAGATATGTTAGGAGCGCACGGAGGATTGTTTCAAAAGTGGTTCAACGCGTATGAGGAATCGATTCATGTACCGTTCATCATTCATAGTCCGAAACTTTTTTCTGGTCGAGAAGGTACGGAGATGCTGACGAGTCATGTGGATGTGCTGCCAACGATGTTAGGACTCGCTGGCATTAACGTGAAGGAGAGCGAACAAAAACTCAAGAAAAGTCATAACGAAGTGCATCCTCTTGTCGGACGCGATCTCACGCCTTTATTAGAAGGAAAGGATCACTTTTTTAGAGCGGACGAACCACTCTATTTCATGACTGACGATAACGTGACACAAGGGTTAAATCAGGTGACGATCACTGGTGACCCTTATGAAGCGGTCATCCAACCGAGTCACATCGAATCGATTATTACGAGGCTTCCGACAGGAGAAAACAGAGAGAGCGAGCTATGGAAGTTTTCTCGGTACTATGATAATCCTCAATTTTGGAGTAATCCAGGTGTTTCCGATGTTGTCGTACATGAACAAAAATCCGTACCAACTTCAGATAATGTGGAAGTCTCACTTTGTATTACAACAACGAAAGTGAATCCTTTACCAGATGAATATGAGCTATATAATGTAACAACTGATCCACTTGAAGAGAAAAACTTAGCTGATCCAGCGTTTCAAACACCAGAATCAATTGAGGTTATGGATATATTAATGGTCGCTTTAGATGAACAGTGTAAGCAGAAGAGGCTAACTCCATCTAGTGGAACTGTTCCAGGGATGCCCTCGTGTGAAGAGGGATAGAAGGGAAGAGAGCTGTTTTATATTTTATAAGCGAATCTTTTTCATTCATAGGGAGATAGTAAAAATGAATGAAATAAATTAGGTCGAGGTAGATTTACTTATGACATCAAAACGGCACGTTCTCTTTAATCTCTGTATGATCCTTATTCCGTGGTTATCACTTCGATTTATCGGCAAGCGTTATATCAAGCGGTTTTTCTTGGCGAGCTTTATCATTTTTGTTTTCGAAGTATTGAACCATTTGTATGGACGGAACCGAAAGTGGTGGAAGTTCTATGATAAGCCAAGTTCGTTTCTAAGAGATGAATTCCCTTTTGATATCGGGCCGTATATGCCGATGTCGATGTGGATTCTGAAATACTCTTACGGAAACTTTAAAAAGTTCGTAGCGATCAATGCGATTGCGAATGGCATGTTTGCTTTCCTGTACATCCCATTTTTAAAAAAGATAAAAATCGTTCGTTTGGATCGGTTAACGTATTTTCAATTCTTTCTCTATATCCACTATAAAGCGTACTTGCTGTATGGTGTGCAGAACTTGTATGAAAGGGTACGGAAGGTGAATAACGGAGAGGGAAAAGAGAGCATATAGTAGTTTGAAAGAAAATAATCGTCGTTAGAAGGAAGCATATTACTTAGAGTACCCTTGTCGTATTCTATTGTGGGTGCTTCTTTTTGGTTTAATTGGAATGTGAAACCATAAATACAAGCAATTAGTCCTGGATCGAAATAATGAATCCTAGGACTTTTTGATGAAGTATTCCTTTTCTTATTGACTAACATGTCTCTCATCGTTACTTTGAAGATGACGAATGTTTCCTAAGGGAAACTTTTTGTCTTTAGGTAAAAATGAAAGGGGAGAAAAGATATTGGTCATGAATTGGTTTAGGAATAACGCTGTTGCTGCTTCATTATTAGCAATTATTCGGGTATATGTCGGATATACATTTTTGACAGCAGGGTGGGGAAAGATTTCAGGTGATGAAAAATTTGATGCGAGCGGCTTTTTAGCTGGAGGAATCGAGAAATCGACGGGTGAGCATCCAGCTGTCCAAGGATGGTATGCGAGTTTCCTTGAAAACGTCGCACTGCCAAATGTTTCATTCATTAACGTGTTGGTACCGTGGGGAGAGTTCTTAGTTGGAATAGCGTTGATCCTTGGTATTCTGACAACATTCTCTGCGTTTATGGGATTGATCATGAACGTGAACTTTTTACTAGCAGGTGCAATAAGTACGAATCCAAATCTGATGATCATGGAGTTTCTATTATTAGTTGGCGGATGGAATGCAGGAAGGATCGGCTTAGATTATTTTCTTATTAAACTGAGAGAAAAAAGAGTTGGAAGTGAAGAAAGAGAAGTTGCTGCTTGATTTGCGGTGGGTTTCTGCATAAAAAATGAGCAAGGAGGCTACAAGCTCCTTGCTCTTTATATTTGTTATTTTTTGATTCCTTGTTCAGCTGCCATCTTTCTCGCGACTCTCGGTGCTAGCCACACCATCGGTAGAAGGAGGAGTGAAACTGGAACAGCTGTTACAACGATAAAGTTCTGAAGCTGCGTGATTCCACTGTCGCCAGTAATCAATAGGATAACTGCAACAGCGCCTAGAAGAATAGCCCAGAATACGCGTAACCAGCTCTTCGGATTTCCTTCACCTGTTACCGCCATTGCGATCGTGTACGACATCGAATCCGTCGTAGTTACAACGAATAGAATTGTTAAGAGCAAGAACAATGGTGAAACGATGGTTGCGAGCGGGAACTGCTCCGTAATCGCAAACATTGCAGCAGGATTTCCTGCAGCGTTCAACGCCTCAGAAATTGACCCTGGGTTTGTCAGTTCAAAGTGAATGCCTGATCCACCAAGGACTGTAAACCAGAATGTTGAAATCACTGGTGCGAAGATCGATACTGCAATGATGATGTCTCGAATCGTACGTCCACGAGAAATACGTGAAACGAGGATCGCCATCATTGGTCCGTATCCAATGAACCAGCCCCAGAAGAAGACTGTCCAGAACGAAAGCCAACCAGTGTCGCCACGGAACGTGGACATTGCGATAAATTCATTCACATAGTAACCGAATCCGGAAATGAAGTGGTCGAAGATAAAGCCACCTGGTCCGAAAATCACGATGAAGACCATCAAGACAATCGCGAGTTGAACGTTAAAACTACTTAGAATCTGAATTCCTTTGTAAAGGCCTGTTACCGCTGAGATCGTCGCGATCACGACAACCGCTAAGATGATAGAGAACTGTGTACTGAACTGATTCGGGATTCCGAAAATCTCTTGCAGGCCGTAGCTTGCTTGAAGACCTAGAAACCCAATAGGTCCAATCGTTCCTGCTGCAACTGCGATAACAGAGAACGCATCGATGACCGTTCCGATCCAGCTGTGGCGAAGACGTTCACCAAAGATCGGATAAAGAAGCGTACGAGGCTTCATCGGCATCCCTTTGTGATAATGACCGTACATCATCACGACAGCACTGATTGTTCCGAGAATTGCCCATGCGAGAAAGCCCCAGTGCATGAAGCTTTGAGCGAGTGCAGGGTCGATCGCAGCTTGTGTACCTGCTTCGATTCCTGATTGAGAAGGTGGAACAGTTAGGAAGTGGTACATCGGCTCAGCCGCTGCCCAGAATACCCCGCCACCTGCAAGAAGCGTCGCCATAATAATGGAAAGCCACTTGTACAAGCTTAGTTCAGGTTTGTCTAAATTACCCATTTTTATTTTACCGTATCGAGAGAAAGCTAGCCCAATTCCAACGAAGAATGTCGCTAACATCAGTACTTGCCAGAAAGCACCGAAGTATTTTGCTGACCATGCGAAACTATTGCTAACGATCATTTCTACAAGGCTTATATCAAATAGTGCAAGAAACACGAAGAGAACCAAGATTCCTCCGCTTATACCAAATACCGGCCAGTCAATCCGACCTGTCTCTTTATTTTCCATATCGTACTCCTTTAGATTTTCTATGTGTGCGCTAGGCACAAAGATTTACTCTACCACCTGAATAATAAGGATGCAAGAAATTCAGCGTTCTTTCTATTCAAAACCTCTTTTAGGATGTATCTTGCCCTAACTCCTTCCAAATCATGAGAAGAAATGGGAGAGAAAAGTAGCCGAGGCGAGTTATTTTGGAGTTAGCTGATTATGGTGGGGTTTTGGCTTATGATGCGTGTTAGTGGGTGCTCATTTATAGGAGGAAGTGCTGATGAAAGTGAGGTTTCACTGATATATTGGGGGAAGCGCTGATAAAAGTAAGGTTTCGCTGATATATTGAGGAATCGCTGATAAAAGTGAAGTTTCGCTGATATATTGGGAAATCGCTGATAAAAGTAAGGTTTCGCTGATATATCCTGAAAATCGCTGATAAATAGGTGGATTTCGCCGATATATTCAGAAAATCGCCGATAAAATAAAAATATCGCTGATATCCGGTCGAACGGCACTGTGTTTTGCCAGACGAAGTAACCACAGGACTAGTTGGTTACTCAAAAAGGGAACTTTCAAAGAGATGTGTTCGTAGAAATAGAAGAATATAGCAGATCCGCTACATAATAGGTAAGCTGAAAACCCACGGAACGATCTTAAAATTCATCTTCCGATCGATCGGTGCTAGATAGTGTTCATCGCTCGTGTCGATATAACGCTTGTTCATCAATCCGAAAACGACAAGCATAAGGATCGCCGTTGGAAACCCGATTGGAAATCCAAAAAAATAAAAGGCAGCGAAGAAACTGCCTATTAATAAGATGAAAAGCATAATCAAAAGAAGAAGTTGCTGACCAAAAGACATCTCGTTTTTCTTTGCCATGTACAAGCCTCCGATAATCAACTCAGGGTTATCGTTTTTTCGGTGTGCGTCTTTTCATGGTAACGAACATGTATCCAACTGCGATCGCGATTGAAAAAGAAACGAATGGTGACATCGATATGTCCTGATGTTGAAGGGAATCGACATAGACGATGATGGCTGCAGGGAATAAGAAGAGAAACAAAACAACATTCAGCAGAATTTCTTTCATGATCGTAACTCCTCTCTAACCTTTGAATCGATAAGACAGCCGAGAAACAGGTCACCACTTATACATTCTCTATCTTGATACTATCTTCTTACCTTTTATTTATGAAAGATAAACCAAAAAATGTAAGATGTTTTATGAAAATTTAACGCAATAATATGGGAACTTTTCGTTATTTTCTCCGTCTTAACTTTAATGGGGAATTTTATGGAGGAGATTGTATGAAAACGGGAATGAAGTTTATCTCAATCATTTTGAGTATTCTACTGATCGGCAGCTTTGCTGGCATGTTCCAAAATGGAATTGAGATGAGTCTCAAGGAATTTTGGAATCAATTTATCCATTTAATAGGAGCGATCGCTAACCTTAGGGAGCTAACATATGAACCGTTGTTTGGCAGCACGACGGTATATCCAGTTTTTCCAGCTATTTTTGAGTACTATGGCTATTCCCTTTTTATCTTGGTTGCAGGATTTGGTTTAGCGTTGATCGGAAGCTTAGGGTTAACTTATATCACGTTTCTTCTGCCATATCGATTAAGAAAGATGTTTATCAAAGTAACAGGTATCCTTGAGGCAATACCTGACCTTTTTATTATCGTAGTGTTTCAGATTGCGATTGTCTCGTTGTACAAAGAGACGGGACTCTTGATCTTTGAAGTAGTCGGTGGATTCGAACGTCCAATCGTTCTTCCGCTAATCACGTACGCTGTCTTGCCGGCTATTCTTCTTTACCGAATCATGCTGCTCACGTTTGAGGATGAATTAGTTACGCCTTATGTGGAACTTGCGAGGGGAAAGGGACTCTCTACGAGACGAATCTTGTTGAAGCACGTGTTACGAAATGCGCTTTTTACCGTCGTGAATCACTCCCGAACCATCATCGTTCTCATGCTATCGAACCTGGTGATGCTTGAGATTCTCTTCAATTTATATGGACTAACGTGGTTTATGGTGAACAATATTAGTGTCGAAATCGTTGTAATCGGGATACTGATGATTTTCGTACCGCTCTTTCTTATTGAGGCTTGCTCGAGATTTTTCATTCAGCGTATAACCGGAAAGGAGCTGGCTGAATGATGGGAAAGGCACTGTTAAAAAACGTTCAATTTATGCTAGGCTCGATTTTCTTATTCAGTGTTTTAGCAGCAAGTATTCTCTACACCGTATTTTTTCAAGATCACATCCCAGTTGCTGATTTAACGTATGGTGAAAATGGAGATGTTCTTGCGAGACCTCCCTATTCACCACTGGAGCACCCTCCATTCGGGACAGATAATGTTTCTCAAGATCTGTTTTTCTTGTTGCTCGTTGGTGCAAAGTACACATTGGGCATTGCCCTGTTAATCGCTTTTGCGAGATTTGCGCTGTCCTTTCTGCTCGGTGTTGGACTGCAACTGTATGCTGCGCCAATTTTGAAGAGAGTTAAACCGTTACTCGAGGGGTTCTTCTACTTTCCTGCACCACTCCTTGCTTACCTGATTCTAAGCTGGGTTTTAATGAGAGATTTGTTTATGGATAGTGAATTCTCAACAACATTTACAGAGCGAGTTGCGTTTGAAGTTGTCATCTTGATTCTTATTGGTGTGCCGATCACGATGACGACAATTGCGAGAGAAGTAGAGCACTTACAAGAAAGAGAGTTCATTACAAGTGCTAAGGTTCTAGGAGGAAGTCGTTTACATATGTTGAAGAAGCATCTGATGCCTTACTTACAACCACAGCTTTTCCTCGTCTTTATTAGAGAATTGATCCTCGTTTTGTTGCTGTTAGCTCACCTTGGCATTTTAAACGTTCTGTTCGGCGGTGTAGCGATAACAGAGGATATGTTCGGCAATAGCGTATTTGTTTCGTTATCAAATGAATGGTCAGGTCTGATCGGGAACAACCTTAAGTTCATATTCACAACATATGCTTGGATTCCGCTCGTTCCCATCATTTGTTTTACCGTGACGATCCTCTCATTAAAAATGATGGTGGAGGGCTTTCAGGTTGCTACTGAACGTGCTTCGAGAAAGCCTAGAGTTGTTCGAAAAGAGAAGGAAAATCAAGAGAGCTATAATAAGCAGATTAATAATCGTTCGTTCGAGTCGTTAGGCGGCTAGTTAGAAAGGGGCTTTTTAATGATACGGGATTTTAGGATTGAAGATGTAGATGAAGTAAACGAGGTGATTCAAACGAACGTAGCGAGTTTGGAGATTGGAAACGCTGAAGGTGTTAGCTTACGTTGCGATAAGTTTCTCGTTTTCGATCAAAACGGTACGAAAGGAATCGCTTACGTAACGATCTCCCGAAACGATGCGAACGAGAAGGAAGCACAGGTCAACGTATTCGTTAAACCAGCATTCAGATTGCAAGGAATTGGTACAGCGTTATATAAAGAATTGGAAGGTTACTTGATCGATCGAAAGCCTGATGTCATAAGTGCTTACACAAGAGTAGATATTGAAAATCATGAACGCTTTTGTAATAAGGTAGGCTTTCATAAATGGTGGGGTTCGCCTGAACTCGTGTATGAGGGAGAGCGATTTCCTGAAGGTGATCATGAATTTGAACGGTATGATGACGCCTACTTTGACCAGTTCGTCAAAATGGTGCAAGATGCTTTCTATGAAGTGAATAAGAGTAATGATATAAAACCCTATCTCGCTACAGAAGAGAGTGTTCGAAAGTATCAACTAGGAAATAAGGAGAATGTCTTTTTACTAGTAGAGAATGGCGAAATACTAGCATCTGTTACGATTGGGGATGGGTCGATTGTTAATCTGATGGTATCTCCTCGTCATCAAGGAAAGGGTTTGGGGAAGAAAGCTCTTCAATTTGGCATGAACCAGTTGCTTGATAGAGGGTATGAGAAAGTCAGCATCTGCTACATGGAAGGCAATAGGTATGCAGAGAAACTGTATGACTCGCTAGGGTTTAAACCTGTACAAACTACTCATGTATATAGAAAGTTTTTATAAACATAATTAAGGAGCTTACATATGGACCAAGAAAAACTAAACATCTACGATGAACACCGTAATCACATCGGTGTGGCATCACGTAAAGAAGTGCATGAAAAAGGTTACTGGCATGAAGCTTTTCATTGTTGGTTTGTGAGCTTAGAAAAAGAGAAAATTTCGATCTATCTTCAGCTTCGTAGTAAAGGTAAAAAGGACTATCCTGATCTTCTCGATATTACAGCTGCAGGTCACATTCTAGCAAATGAAACCGTTCAGGATGGTGTGCGAGAAGTGAAAGAAGAATTAGGAGCCGATGTTGCTTACGAAGAGTTAGAACAACTCGGTGTGCTAAATTACTGTGTGGAAAGAGGGTCTTTCATAGATAAAGAAATTGCGAATGTTTTCTTGTATCAGACTTCTATTGAGATGAAGGACTTCACCTTTCAAAAGGAAGAGGTCGCAGGGATGGTCAAAGCAGACTTTCAAGATTTTACATCACTTTGGAAAGGCGATGTCGATTCAATTATGATACAAGGTTTTAAGATTGATGAGGATGGAGCACAAGTCGATTGTAGAGAAGCGGTGGGGCGAGATAAGTTCGTTCCCCATGAAAAGTCGTTTTATTTAGAAGTTATTGAGCGAATCAAACAGAAATTGGGTTTGTAGTGGTCAGAACTAATAATGGTTAGACGTAGAGGTGCATGCAATTATGATGAACGAGTTTCCAGTAATTGAAACGGAACGATTGGTATTAAGGGAAGTAACCAGTAAGGATGCGCCAGATATGCTAGTCTATTTATCAGATCCAGACGTAGTGAAGCATATGGGATTAGAACCTTTTCAATCGATCGATGACGCATTAGATGAAATAAAATGGTACAAATCGATTTATGAGGAAGATACTGGGGTGAGGTGGGTGCTTTCGCTGAAATCTACTGAGAAGGTGATTGGAAGCTGTGGATTCTTGAATCGACATCCTAAACACAAGCGAGCTGAGATTGGCTTTGAATTGAGCAAAGATTTCTGGGGAAAAGGATATGCGAGTGAGGCGTTAGAAGCAGTCGTTGCATATGGCTATCACGAGTTGGAATTGGAACGGATTGAGGCGTTAATTGAGCCTGATAACTTGCCGTCTCAGAAGCTAGTGGAGAAACACGGCTTTATGAAAGAAGGAGTACTTCGGCATTACGAGTATACGTGCGGGAAGTTTGATGATTTGGCGATGTATTCGATGTTGAGGGGAGAATATTTTAAGTGTTGAATAACGAAAAGGAGATTAGGTGAGAATTTTAGTGACCGTCATTTTTTAAACAGATCAAGACAAGAATGAATAAGAATAAGTGAATCGTTAACGCTTGACCCTGTACCATGGTACAGGGTTTATTCTATATGAAGAGGTGATTTGCATTGAGACTTCAGGTAAGTGAATTAGCTAATCTTTGTAGTGTGAATAAAGAAACAATCCGCTATTACGAGAAAGAGAACTTAATACCAGAGCCGAGTCGTAATCAATCAGGGTACCGTATGTATGAGGAATCTACTGTGAAACGAGTCAAGTTTATTAAGAGAATGCAAGAACTTGGCTTTTCATTACGTGAGGTGCACAAATTGCTCGGTGTAGTTGATCATGATGATGTGCGATGTAAGGACATGTATGATTTTGTGTCAGAGAAAGAAAAGGAAATTGAGAAGAAAATAAATGATTTAGAACGCATGAAAGATGTACTGATCGATTTGAAAGGTCGATGTCCAAGTACAAAAGATCTTCATGAGTGTCCAATTATTGAAACACTAATTGTGGATTAAAAAGGGAGGATGAGATGAGTAGCAGCAAAACATTACTATCAGGAATAATTGGAACGATTATCACTATTATTTGTTGCACTTCTCCAGTGCTGGTTATTTTGCTAGGAGCTATAGGGTTAGGTGCTTTCACAGGCTACCTAGATTATGTTTTGATTCCGACACTGGTTATTTTTCTTTCCATAACGATCGTTTCTTATCGTAAAAGAACAAGTCGTTCCAAAAAAACGAAAACCGGATGAACGTAGAAGAGGAGGAGTCTTGTCTCGATGAAAACAGTTATGAAGATAACAGGTATGACATGCGATACATGTGAAGATCATGTGATTCAACTATTGAAAAGTCTCGGTGCTGAAGAGGTTGAAGTGAGTTTTCGCGATGGTCATGCTGTCTTTAGAAATTCAAATCATATAAGTGAAGAGGACCTGAAAAAGGCATTCGACAGATCACCGTATCGTGTCGTAGCCATTCATAATAATGAACAATCTTCACAAAAAGCTTCCGTATCAATGCCAACAAATGATCTAGATTATGACTTTATCGTTATTGGATCAGGTGGAGCGGCTTTTTCTGCTGCAATACAAGCTTCAGAAAAAGGTGCTAGGGTTGCGATGGTTGAGAAAGGAACTGTTGGAGGAACCTGTGTGAATATAGGTTGTATTCCCTCAAAGACATTGTTGCGTGCAGGAGAGCTAAACAACCTTGCTCAACACAACCCATTCAATGGCTTGACGCTCCAATCTTCACAGCCAGATTTGTCAAAACTTAAAAAGCAAAAGGATGAGCTCGTACAGAAACTTCGTAAGGAAAAATATGAAGATCTTATTGACGAGTATAAATTTCAATTGATAAAGGGTGAAGCCCACTTTAAAGATCGTCACACCATCGTTGTGAAAGGTAAAGAAATAACGGCTAGTCACTTTCTTATTGCTACTGGAGCCTCTCCTGCTGTTCCAGATATTCTTGGACTGAAAGAAAGCGAGTATTTAACAAGCACCTCAGTATTGAATTTAACAAATGTACCCAACCATCTTATAGTCATTGGATCAGGATATATAGCGCTTGAATTAGGTCAAATGCTTCATCAGATGGGCTCAGAGGTAACATTAATGCAACGAAGTGACCGTCTGCTTAAAGAATATGATCCTGAAATTTCTGAAGCCATGGAAACGTCTTTAGCTAAAGAAGGTATTCGGTTGCTCAAGAACGTTAAATACGAAAAAGTTGTTCAAAAGGGAAATGAAAAGGAAGTTCACATTAAAGTTGACGGATCTCATCAAGTGGTTAGTGGAGATCATTTGCTTGTTGCTACAGGCCGTATCCCAAATACAGCAGCACTTCAACTACAAGAGGCAGGAGTTGAGGTCGGGAATTATGGTGAGGTAGTCGTCAATGAGAGCTTAGAAACGAATGTCCCACATATCTATGCAGCGGGAGACGTCACGCTGAGTCCTCAGTTCGTTTACGTTGCTGCCTATCAAGGAAATATAGTGGCAAAGAATGTAGTAGGTCCTCATAAAAAGAAACAAGATTTGAGTACTGTTCCTGGCGTGATCTTTACGTCTCCCTCAGTTGCGAGTGTTGGACTGACTGAGCGACAAGCTAAAGAACAAGGCTACAATGTAAAAAGCGCTGTTTTACCATTAGAAGCCGTTCCTAGAGCACAAGTCAACCATCAAGCAAATGGCGTTTTTAAGTTAGTTGTGAATGAAGATAACCAGCAATTGCTAGGTGCTCATATCGTAGGAGAAAATGCAGGAGATGTCATTTACGCCGCTACATTAGCAGTGAAATTCAAACTAACGGTTGAAGATTTGCAGGAAACCTTTACCCCTTATCTAACGATGTCTGAAGGGCTCAAACTAGCTAGTTTAACGTTTGATAAAGTTGTATCGAAACTATCCTGTTGTGCAGGATAACTTTGTAGACTATTAATATATCTGTCCATTCAAAACCAAGTACATCGTTTGAGTAAATACAAGTAAGGAAATGAGTATCCATATCCAAAGTTAGTTTCAGGAGGTTAAATTATGAAATCATATGATCTTATCGTTATTGGCTCGGGTTCTGGTGGTTCCGTTACAGCAGGAAAGTGTAAGAAAGCTGGATGGAGTGTCGCTATGATCGATAGCAGACCTTTTGGGGGGACGTGTGCCTTAAGAGGATGTGATCCAAAGAAAGTGTTGGTTGGAGCAGCAGAGTTAATGGACTGGAATAATAGGATGGAGGGACATGGTATCCAATCAGAGGCTTCTATCGACTGGAATGAACTTATGAAATTCAAAAAGACGTTCACGGAGCCAGTTCCAAAAAAGAAAGAAGAATCTTTGAACGAAAGCGGCATCGATACGTATCATGGGAAAGCTTCTTTTGTTAGTGAAAACGAAGTCCAAGTCGGAGATGAAACGTTGAAAGGCAGCCGGATTTTGATCGCAACAGGAGCAGGACCATCTAAACTGAACATTGAAGGTGAAGAAAATTTTACGTATAGTGATGAATTTCTTGATTTAGAGGAACTGCCTAAAAAGATTATTTTTGTAGGTGGGGGCTATATTTCATTTGAATTCGCACATGTTGCAGCGAGATCAGGTGCTGAAGTACACATCGTTCACCGTGGTGAAAGGACGTTAGAAAACTTTGATTCAGACCTTGTCGACATACTGATGGAAAAGTCAAAAGAAATCGGAATTCAAGTGCATTTGAAAAGCTCAGTCGCATCTATTGAAAAGAGAAAAGAAGGGTATACGGTTACTGCTACACAGGGCGAAGATTCGTTCGAGTTAGAAGGCGATCTCGTTGTGCATGGTGCGGGAAGAAGGCCTTCTCTTGATATGGATCTAGAGAAAGCGAATGTAGAATATGACAAAAAAGGAGTTAAAGTAAATCGTTACTTGCAAAGTGTAAGCAATCCGCATGTGTACGCAGCAGGCGATGTTGCTGCGACAGACGGTTTACCATTAACACCTGTTGCTGGTTTAGAATCACATGTCGTTTCTTCCAACTTGTTAAAAGGAAATGAAAAAGAAGTTGAATACCCTGTGCTTCCTTCTGTTGTCTTCACTGTTCCAAAAATCGCGACTGTCGGTCTGAGTGAGCGTGAAGCAAAAGAACGAAACCCAAATGTGAAGGTCATTCATGAAGAAGTATCGAACTGGTTCACGTACAGAAGAACCAATGAATCCCATGCTGCGATTAAACTTCTTATCGATGAAGAAAACGACCTTGTTGTTGGAGCGCATCTAATCAGCAATGAAGCGGATGAACTGATCAATCATTTTGCGACTGCGATTCAATTTAAAATAACGACGAAGCAGCTGAAGAAAATGATCTACGCTTATCCGACTTCAGCATCAGATATTGCTCATATGTTGTAAAGGTAAAATATCTAGTTGTTTATGAAGTCTCACCTCAATCCGATTGGATTAGGTGAGGCTTTTTTAAAAGGCGAATATTTTGAAATACTAGATAAAAACCCATTGACCCTCACGTTGCGTTATATCCTATAGTAGCTAATAAGGAGGTGCAAATAGAGTATGAAGGTGAAAGAGGTAGCGGATCTTGTTGGAATAAGCGTACGCACGCTGCATCATTATGATGAAATCGGATTGCTAAGGCCAGAAACGACTGAAGCAGGTTACCGCATGTATTCGGAACGAGATTTAGAAACGTTACAGCAGATCCTTTTCTTTAAAGAGCTCGGGTTTTCGTTAAAAGAAATTCAGAAAATACTTGAAGACCCTGCTTTTGATCGAAAAGAAGCGTTGGAACTACAGCGGAAGATGCTCGTCGAAAAGCGAAGTCACGTTGATCACATGATCACCACAATCGATAAAACGATAAAACAAATGCTAGGGGAGATTGAGATGACGAACAAGGAGAAGTTTGAAGGAATGAATTTTGATCATAATCCTTATGAAGAAGAAGCACGCAGGCGCTGGGGAGATGAGAAAGTCGATGAATCGAATAACAAAATAAAAGGGATGTCGAAGGAAGATAAAAAGAAATTGTCAGAAGAGTGGGATGGTATCTATACGAGACTTGCTAAGCTACGTCATGGTTCACCTGATTCAGCAGAAGCGCAGGAAGCGATTCATGAATGGTATGAATTCTTGAATCACTTCGGGCAGTATTCATACGAAGCCTTCCGTGGGTTAGGACAGATGTATGTTGATGACGAACGATTCACGAAGAATATTGATAACTATGGAGAAGGGCTCGCAATATTCATGCGTGACGCGATGGCTGTTTATGCAGATTGAAAAGCCTAAAGGAGAGGGGTGTCTGTCGAGTGCCAGGCACCCCTCATAATTCGTCGAAAAATGTATTGCAATTGTCCTGATTACTTGTATAATAAAAATATACAAATTTCAGAAAATTTAAAAAGAATTAACAAAAAAGGGGCGATTGGGTAGATGGAAGGGTTTTTGAATGGGATTATCGATGCATCAAATGGCATTCTTTGGGGTTATGTACTCATTGCAGGATTACTCGGTATAGGTATTTATTTCACGGTGGCTTCTCGTTTCGTGCAATTCCGTTTCTTTGGTGAAATGATTCGAGTTATGACAGAAAAACCAGAATACAAAGATGGATCGAAAAACATCTCACCATTCAAGTCGTTCTGCGTGGGGGCAGCAACTCGTATTGGTACAGGTAACTTAGCAGGTGTTGCAGTAGCGATTACGCTTGGTGGACCTGGAGCAATATTCTGGATGTGGATTGTAGCATTACTAGGTGGCGCAACAGCATTCATTGAAAGTACATTGGCTCAGGTTTATAAGATTAAAGATACGAAGGCGTTCCGTGGCGGACCAGCGTACTACATAGAAAAAGGATTAAAGAAAAGATGGTTAGGAATCATCTTTGCAGTATTAATTGCCATCACATTTGGACTTATCTTTAACTCAGTTCAAAGTAATACGATCGCATTAGCATTCGAGAATGCGTTCGGAATGAATCGTATCGTTGTTGGGTTAATCATTACAGTTGTGACTGGACTAGTTATCTTTGGTGGGGTACACCGTATCGCAAACTTATCGAGTGTGATCGTGCCAGTTATGGCGATACTTTATCTTACAATCGCGACAGTTGTCATGTTTATGAACATAACAGAACTTCCTTCTGTTATCGCACTTATCGTAAAGAGTGCGTTTGGATTTGAACAAGCTGTTGGTGGTGCAATTGGTGCAGCGATTATGAACGGTGTAAAACGCGGGTTGTTCTCAAACGAAGCTGGTATGGGTAGTGCGCCAAACGCAGCGGCTACTGCAACGACTTCACACCCGGCAAAGCAGGGGCTTATCCAATCGTTAGGTGTATTCGTAGATACCATTCTTGTATGTTCTGCAACAGCGTTCATCATCTTGCTTGCTCCACAGTTCAGATCTGGAGATGTATCTGGAATCGAATTGCTTCAGAACTCTCTTAGCTCTCATATCGGTGGCTGGGCAGCGATTTTCATATCAGTAGCAATCTTCTTGTTCGCATTTAGCTCCATCATCGGATCTTACTACTATGGTGAAACAAACATCGAGTTTATTAAAGAAAGCAAAACAGCGATCCTTGGCTACCGTATCGCTACGATGGCATTCGTAATGATCGGATCTGTTTCAAGTCTTAGCCTTGTATGGAAGATGGCAGACTTGTTCATGGCATTGATGACGATCATCAACTTGATCGCGATCGGAATGCTCGCAAAAGTAGCGATGAAAGTACTGAAAGATTACGAAATGCAGCGTAAAGCAGGGAAGAATCCAGTATTCAACCCTACGGCTCTAGGAATTAAAGATACGGAAGCATGGGAAGAAAAGCGCCAAGAAAAGAAAGTCGGTTAATAGGAAGTGAAGAAGCTGTAAGAGCCTGTATTTCAGGCTCTTTTTTTAATTCGACAAAACCTGAGTAGTGCCAGGCACCCCATCGAGATAATCCGAAACCTTCTTCCATTGTGAATCGTACTACCTTGTGAGGTGAGGACATGCTGAACGTAGCAATCGAGAGTGCTGGGTATCAAGATAAACAAAGAGCGATTCAAAATATATCATTTGACGTAAAGAGCGGAGAACTCGTTGGGCTGCTCGGAGGAAACGGTGCAGGAAAAAGTACAACGATTAAAGCGTTGCTAGGCTTATTAAGAGATTATAGAGGTAACGTTGATTTAAAAGAAGGAACACGTTACGCCTACATACCAGAACAACCTGTTCTTTATGATTATTTAACGTTCTACGAACATCTTGATCTTGCCGCATCTTCTTCTCTTGAAGACGGTGAATGGGAAGAGCGTGCGAAAGAATTGATCAGGTATTTTCGAATGGAGAACGTAATCGATGATTATCCATCGAGCTTTTCAAAAGGCATGAAACAAAAAGTTATGCTGATCACTGCCTTTATGCTAAAGCCAGATCTGTATATTATCGATGAGCCCTTTCTTGGACTGGATCCTCGAGCAACGAAGGATTTTCTTAAGCTTATCGAAATGGAAAGAGAGCGTGGAGCAGGCATCTTAATGTGCACGCATGTGTTGGATACAGCTGAACGAATTTGTGATCGATTTATTCTGCTTTCGGATGGTTCGCTGTTATCTCAAGGTACGTTAAATGACTTTCAGTTAAGGTCAGGAGAAAGAGCAGGCTCCTTACTCGACTGTGTAGACACATTGCTGGAGAGAGAATGATGAAAGCACGACTGATATTGAATAAACGAATTAAGAGCGATGCTCGCTACAAGTATCGTGATCTTCAAACGGCAATCGACTGGACCGTACTGCTGTATATCCTTATTCCTGCTGTCGCTATTTTCATAGCGATGTATACCTCATGGTGGAAAGAGGCTCCTGAATGGACTGCTAGCATACCTGAAGAAATCTCGTTGATATTTCTGTACTTCTTTTCCACAGCATTATCATTTAGGACGTATGTAGAAGAAGCGGACCAAGTGTTTGTCATGCGGGATGAGCATGGGATGTTGAATTATAAAAAGTGGTATACGCTTTACTCACTTCTAAGAACGGTGATCTGGACGATAGTAGGTATCTGCATTTTGCTACCATTACTAGTTGTTGGATGGGGATGGAACGGTGAAGAAATAATAAAGCTCTGTCTCAACCTAATTTTAGTAAGTTTGAACGTGACGCTAGGAAAACACTTGATCAAACTTATCATATCGTTTGTCTTGTTTAGGTTGATGACGATCGGGTTACTGAATGTAGTAGGGCTAGCTTTCATCTACATTGTAACTAATGAACTATACGGTAATGCTCTTTATGTTTTCCTTCTATCGATCAGTTCGATCAGTCTCGTTCTCTTAATCCGTATTCGCATGACATTGAAGGGTACGTTCTTTCAAGACATCATAATGGAAAGAGGGTACAAGCAGCATTTTACAAAGTTATTTCTCGGTCCGAGTGGGAGTGTGTCGACACCTCTCATTCAAAGAAGGAGACCGTTTCTTTTCAGAGGTACTCGACTTGTATTTAAGAAGAACGATCCGGTTTCGAGGATACTGGATCTATACGTGAAGTGGCTATTTCGCTCGTTTGATAAATTTCAATTTTATCTCCAGGTTGTTGGATGGAGCCTCGTAGCAGTCATCATGCTTCCGCTCGTAATCAAACTCATCGTTTTAGGATTCTCGTTCTATGCACTTATAGGTCTCTCGCATGCTGACTGGAAAGAATTCAGTGATCACCAGTACATGAAGTTATTTCAATGGGAGGAAAGCGTTCGAAGTGATGCGGACATGAGAATATGGAAGATTATCAGCTTGCCATGCTTTTTGTTGCTCTGTACTGTGACTGGTATAGCAATTTGGGTGTAGTTGTTTTGAAGAAGAAAGGCAAAGGTTCCGGAGGTGCTCTTCGGAACCTTTTTCCGTTAGCGGGTACCAAGCATCAAATGCGAATCAACAGCTTTCGTTCACTTCATACGCTGCTCGTATACCTGATTGGATCGCGCCTTCCATCCAGCCGTGGAAGGAGGAGGTGTGCTCTCCGGCGAAGTGGAGCTTTCCTTCTGGCTGCCTGATAATTTCACCGAGGTTTTCTTCTTGTCCTGGAGTGAAAAGGGTAAAGCATCCAGCGGAGTATGGGTTTTCAGTCCAGTTGAACGAGAGAGATGTTTTGTAGGCTGAGTAAACTTTACTGCCATAAATCTTTGCTAGATCTTTTAGGACCATTTGAATTCGTTCTTTCTCAGGCAAGCTTCCCCAAAGCACTGCGTCATTTCCCCAGCTATAGCTCGCTAATAAGACACCAGATTCAGAAGACCCTATGTTATGGCTTGGTACATAACTAAAACGCGTAGGTAAATCGCTCAATGCGTTTCCAACGTCATCCTCTTCCCAGAACCGTCTACTAAATTCGATCCCGATCTTCACCGCAGGCACGTTGATCAATTCGCGAATGGCCTGCCATTTCTTGAACGATATCGAATCGTATGGATACACATCTATGAATTGAAACACAGGAAACGGTACGGTTACGATCGCAGCATCACCGGAATAGGTGAAACGTTGGCCGTTCAACGGATTTTCTGCTTGAACAAGCACACCATTCTCGCTCTGAACAATCTTCTCGACTTTCCGATTGAGGTGAATATCTGATTGCAATTTACTCAGAAATGAATAGGGAAGACGGTCGTTGCCCCCTTTAATCTCATAGAACTCGATTTCCTCACCGAAAATCGGATAGATTATGTCAGTCAAAATATCAGTAAAAGAAAAATTCGGAAACCCTTCGATTCCTAACATAACAGCAATGCTTCTGATCGCATTGAGAGAAAGAGGACGTCCGAGGGGGTTTTCACTTAGGAATTCGCCCATCGAATAATCACCGTATTCCTTCACTAATGCTTCTTTTTCTTCATCCGAGCTATTCTCATAAAGGTCGATAAAAGGTTTTGTCGCTTCTAAAAAAAGCTCTGTAGCCGTTTTTCCTTTTTCGTCTTCATCCACTGGAAAGCCTAGAATATCTGGGTTTTCCTCATAATCTTTCCTTGTTGTAAGCACATTGTTTACAAAGATTAAATCGTTAGGTGAGGAGTTGAGGAACTTGTTAATTGGAAGACCAAACTGCCGAATGTATTCGAGAACAAGTGCATGGTTGTTTGGGATTCTCATCGCACCGACATCCATGTATTTGTTCTTTGAAAAGGGCTTTCTGATCGTATACACTCTTCCGCCAATTCGATTGTTTCCTTCAAGAATCGTGACGTGATGACCAGCTCGTTTTAATAATGAAGCTGAGACTAATCCGGACAAGCCGCCCCCAATAATGATGACCCTTCGCGTGGGACATGATTTCGGCAATCCGTTTCGAATAATCGCCACTAAGTCTTCTGGGTATTGCAATGAGGAGAACGCTTCTTCGACCATACTACGCACCTACCTTCCCACCTATACCTATGTCAATAAGTGAACGGATATGAAGTCAGCTCTGCGTTTGTTCACGATTACGTAAATGGAAAATAGTAAATAAAAATGCTTTCTAAGAGTCGTTGACAGTGAGAATCATTCTCTGTATAATAATCTTTGCAAATGATACTCATTTTCAATTAACTTACATACAGGGGGAAACACACGATGGTTTTAAAAAGTAAACTTACTTATCTACTATTAGTTTTTGTTCTTATTCTATCTGCATGTGGCCAGAACGAAGAAGGCGCATCTGAGGAAAACAGTAAAGAAGAAGAAACTACCCAGCAAGATTCTAACGATGGTTCATCAGCTGAAAAAGAAGGTGAAAATACGGCAGAAGAAGATGCTGATTTCGTAACTGCTTATAAAGAAGGAAAAGATGAGCTTGCAAAAGCAAGTGAAGGTGAAGAAGTTGACTACCAATCTGTGATTGACCTCTACACAAATGATCTACAACCACTCGTTGCAAAGAGAGATGAAAGCATTGACCAACAGATCACTACTGCTCTAGAAGCAGGTAAGAATGGTGAGATGGACGGAGCAGTCGTAAAGCAAATCTTTGATAAATTAACGCAAAAAGTTTTCTATCTAACTGTTAAACACGAGTTTAACGAGATCAACGAAAACTGGGGCAATACTGAAGAAGTTAACGCTGAAATCGAAGAAGCGAAAGAATACTATGCAGTTTTGAAAGAAACAGTTGAAAAGCGCGACGCAGCGTATGAAACAACAATGGTAGACCAAATTGATGCAGGCTTTAGTGAAATCGAAAAAGCGGTTGAAAATGACGACCAGCTTGGCTTCCAACTTGGAAAACAACTTGTTGATAAAACATTGATGAAGACGTTCTACCTTGCTGCAGGAGCGATGCCAAACGGCTACGCAACAAAAGCGGCTGAAGCAGCGAAAGAAGATGTGAAAGAAGCGAAAGTACAGCAAGCTGAAGGTTGGGCATTCTATCAGTCGATCTCAAGCTACCTAAATGAGTATGCGAAAGAAGATGCTTCCATTATTGAAGAGAACTTCAATCTTGAAAACGATGTGAAGAACCTTGACCCAGAAGCTGTAAACCATGCATTTGTACGCGGTTTTGCGAAGGTTGCTCTTCACGAGTATGAAGAAAGTGAAGAAAACTGGGGCGAAGATAAGTCTACGATCACTGCACTTGAAGGCGCATTGTTCATCGACTTAATCGCTAGCGACATCAAGAGCATGGAAGGCGAAGAAGCGTATACAACATTGAACGAACTCGCTCAATCTTACCTAGAAGCTGTGAAAGCTGATGAAAAAGAACAAGCGATGGAAGATCTGAAGAAACTTGAAGAGCGTTTGAACACAATTATCGAAAACGCACAATAATTGCGATGAAACCTTGTCCCTCGTGGGCAAGGTTTTTTTCTGTTGATTAGAGGAGTCCAAGTTTCAGTGAAAGAATGATGAATAGAATAGTAGAAAAAGTTTCTTTACCCATATCTTTTATGAACGTTTATCCGTTATAGAGGTGAGAGGATAAAGGAGTGATGAAGGTGGAAAAAAGATTTACTTCAATGAACCATGAAGGTATTTCTACAGATGAGCGGCTTGAAATCTTGTTGCCGAAGCTCTATTCTTACTGCATGTTTCTCACAAAAGACAGGTGGCTTGGTGAGGACCTCGCACATGACGCTGTGGTAAAAGCGTATAAGAACTATGAGGAAAGCAAGCTTACCTCGGCCCTTTTAAAGAAAATCGCCTACCATTCTTGGATCGACCATGTGCGAAGGAACGAGAAGGAATCTCTCGTGACAGGTGAAGGCATAAGTAGCTTAACACGTGATGAAATCGAGTGTGATGAAGACTTGGTTGAGAAGTTAGTCGGAGCATTGACTTCAAAACAGCTCATGACATTCGTGTTAAAAGAAGCGTTTCAATATAAAATCTCAGAGATCGCTCAAATGTTAGAGATGTCAGAAACAGGAGTGAAAGCCCTATTGAATCGCGCCCGATCAAGAGTGCGGAGCATGTCCACTTCATCAGAGTCTAACCCCCTTGAGGTTGATGTGGTCCTGTACCGGTCCCTTGTTAGAGCGATTGCAATTCAAGATCCAACAGGACTGATCACCTTGATACCAACACTCATACCAAAAGCGATAACACCGTCTCGTCCATCCACACCTTCTATGATCCTCTTATCAGCAGCATAGTGAAGGAGGAGTACCATGAATACGATACCGTACGTTGTGGAACAAACGGGGAGAGGTGAGCGGTCGTATGACATCTATTCGCGTTTGCTTAAAGACCGCATCATCATGGTGAGTGAGGAAATTAACGACCATATGGCCAACAGCATCGTGGCGCAGCTATTATTTCTAGCAGCAGAAGATGCTGAGAAAGATATTTCGTTGTATATCAACAGTCCAGGTGGTTCAACGTCAGCAGGGTTCTCTATTCTTGATACGATGCAATTTATCAAACCAGATGTCCAGACGATCTGTACTGGAATTGCGGCATCTTTTGGAGCGATGCTGTTACTTTCCGGAGCAAAAGGAAAACGATTTGCTCTACCGAATAGTGAGGTGATGATTCATCAACCGTTAGGGGGAGCGAAGGGGCAAGCGACAGATCTAGAGATATCCGCAAAACGAATCATCAAACTCCGAAAGCATATCAATGAAATCATCTCTGAACGAACTGGTCAGCCTTTCAAGAAAGTCAGTCAGGACACGGACCGCGACTATTTCATGAGTGCGCAAGAAGCAAAAGAGTATGGGATTGTAGATGAGATATTAAAGAAAAAATAAGAATGTGTATGACAACAGTTTTGCGCTGTTGTCTTTTTGCGGTAAAAAAATAAAGTATCGTGCCGAATAAAAACAGATAGGTATGGATGTGAATCAGGCCGAATAATATGGGTAAGTCTTGAATTACACAAGGTGCGTAGTCCAGGCTTACCAATACAGTTTCACGAAGGGGTTGGAAACGATATATTGGATCTTGTATGCTCTCATCCTACTGTCCCTTTTACTGTTTGCTCCTGTTGAATTTGCGTTTATCTTCATGATCGGTGGGTTTTTTGTTATCCGCCATCTACCGCGGAAAGCACCTGCTACTCAGAATGTTGCTGCTACGCATGAACGTGTTACGCCAACAAAACAAAAGCACTCTAAACTGGATGTCGATTTTGACGACGATGATGACGAAGAATATGAGCCTGGTATTCTAACGAAAGAGTATGATGATGACCATTATCGTGCGCTGCAAGAAACAGAAATTTTTGAACGTAATCAAGAGGAAGAGCGACTTCATGAGGCAGAGCATTATGAACAGGATGAGCCTTCTCAAGAAGTGGAAGAGGACGACAGAAGCAATGACGATAACGATGATCGATAAATGAAAAAGCGTGCTGACAATGTGTCAGCACGCTTTTAGTTAGAACAATACATACGAAACAACAAGATACAAAAGTGCCATGACGAGGGATGGTGCTGCATAGCGCCATTGATTGAGCGCATTTGCCGGACGCACTAATAAATAGAGGATCACGATGGTCATGACAAGCCCAAGTCCTGCTATGAAGATGTTTGAGGCATCGAGAGCAGCAAGAATTGGTCCTTTTCGGTAAAGAATGTCTGTTAAGGCGAGCAGCTGGATATTGAATAGATTGCTCCCAAGTATAGAACCGATCGCCATGTTGTAGTTTGCTAGTTTAAAAGCAGCAAGAACCGTCACAAGCTCTGGTAAAGAAGTAGATGCTGCGATAAGGAAACTTCCTACAAAACTTGCGTTCATCCCTGTTGCTACTGCAAGCCGGTCACCAGTGATCGATAATAGACTACCAGAAAGGAATACGACGATGGCCGCTATGATAAACCCAATCACCGCTGTTCGAAGAGAGAAGTCTTTCGTAGGTGCTTCTTCTTGTTCTTCACCATCACTTGAAATGTACTTCATACTGAATACATATACGAGAACAACGAGAATCAATTCGATTCCGACACCAAAGATCGAAATGGAGCCTGGAATTAGGAATGACGCAATGATAATGATGAAGAAGAGTAAGCCAATGAGCGCGGACGGCACATTCGCTTTTGTATCGATCTGTTGATACAACCTTCTTCGTCTGTAGATCAAATCAACCACAGCCAAGATCAAAAGGTTAAACCCGTTACTTCCTAACATGTTTCCAACTGCGATGTCAGGATTGTCGATATAGACGGCAGTTAAGCTCGTTGTTAGTTCCGGTAGCGAGGTTGCTCCTGCAATTAAGAATGTTCCAACGGCTGCACCGCTTAAAGAAGATTTCTTACTGATGACATCACCGAATTGATTTAGATAGATAGCGGCTGCTACAACTACTGCTGCTGCGAGTAAAAAAACTAGAATAAGCATGTTAACTCCTTCCTGCCAGTGCATACAAAAAGACCCTGGCACAGTAAATTGTACCAAGGTCTTGCGTACTAAACGTTTAGCGTGATGGACCAGGTATCGAAATACCGTAATGGTGATCCACCAACCGTATCGGCCGCTACTCCCCTTGTTAAAACAAATATAGCTTGGATGGGTGTGGAAGTCAATTAATTGGGGTCAGGTACGTTCCAGGTACGTACCTGGAACGTAATCAATGCGCTTTCGAAGTTCTCGTTACAGCAATCGTGTTCATCTTCTTCATATTTAAAGTGTGTACGATGATACCTACTATAATAAACATAACCCCTACGAGTGCTACTCCAGATGGCAATGGACTTGCTAAGAGGGCTGTTTCACCAGCTATTACAAATAGAATTTGTGTAGACTGTGTTGCTTCGACTGTCGCGAGTTTCCCCTGATGGTGTTTCACGCGATTCGTTGCAATGAAGAATAGTGTCGTCGCGATAACGCCCGAGCAGATGGCAACGATTAACGATTGCGTAACCTGGCTCGTACTTGGGAGGCCAACTTCTACTATCGCAACACCACTAATAATGACCCAAAATGGTAGACTAGCAATCGTCATGCCTAGTATTCTCTGAAATGTATCGAGCTTTCCTTTACATAGCTCCATCATTTTTCGGTTTCCAAGTGGATACGCAAATGCAGCTAGTATGACAGGACCTATACCGATGATGATCTCGACGATCGTTAAGTCACTTGCTTTTTGTTGTTGGATCAACAGAACGCCAATTAAAATGATCAACGAGATTGCGAGAGATTTCATTTGGATACGGTGGCGTCGTTTTACGATTCCGTTGGAGGTTTTTTCTACTTTGAAAAATAATGGGGCGACCAGTAGCCCGCCAACGATCGTGAATTGCCATGTACCGGCCACTAACCAGCCTGGTCCATACGTTGCTGCGTATGTTAAAGGTGCGTAGAATAAAACGAATCCAACGAAACTCCACGTGAGCCAACGTAGTGGTTCTTTTTTTAGTTCAACGAAAACTTGTTTTATATTCCTTCTCATCAGTACAATAAGAAGTAGGAACGGAAGCATGAAGAGAAATCGTAAGGAAGAGCTCCACATCCAACTTCCACCTGCGAGTTCCATCGAGCGGTTTAAAATGAAGGTTACGGCAAAAAACATAGATGATAGAATACCGAGGGCTATCTCTTTCAAATAAATCGCTCTTTTCTGTATAGTATAGTAATTGTTATGTATATTATAATATATTATTTGTTGGTGCATGTAAAAATATTTTCATTGTGAGGTTACGATATGAACGAACAGAACACTTGGGGAGATCCGGAGAAGTTATCAAAACAGGTTGGGGCAACGCTGCGATCGATAAGAAAGGAAAGAAAGCTTTCTTTAATTGATCTCGCGGAATTAACCGATGTAAGTAATTTAACGTTGGGGAAGATCGAAAGAGGAGAAGCGAATCCATCCTTAACGATTATATGGAAGATTGCGAATGGGCTCGCCATACCAATATCTTCATTGCTCGTTGAGAAACAGGATGTTGTAATTTCTAAGAAAAATGAGGGGCAAAAAGTATTGAGTGCAGATGAGTCTCTCGTCCTTGAACCAATGTTTAATATGAAAGGATATGGCTCATTAGAAACGCATCGAGCTTTTTTGGAACCGAAAAGCGAATATAAAGCAGATGCTCACCAACCTGGCGTCATCGAGTACATCACAGTGATGGAAGGTCGCGTAAATATCAGGGTTCAGGATGACATTTATGAACTAGATGAGTACGATTCGATCAAATTTCACGCTGATAAAGAGCATGGCTATATCAACCCTCAATCAACAGGTGCTGTTCTACATTTTGTCATGATTTATACACAGTCCTAATCCAAGTAATAAGACAAAAGACTCGTCATCGACGAGTCTTTTAATCATTGATCAGCTTTCTGGTTCATATCAAACAGCTGCCTTAGCGTGTCATCATTTACAATCAGGTCATCGAGCGTATAGCCATCGAGTACTTCAAAATAAGCTTGGAGCGCTTCGTGCAGTACGTGCTTTAATCGACAGGCTGGCGTGATGATACATGTATTGGTTTCTCGATCGAAGCATTCTACTAGATGAAAGTCTTCTTCCATGCCTCTGACAACTTCGCCAACGTTGATGTCGATAGGTAGTTTAGCGAGTCGTAATCCACCGTATCTTCCTCGGATCGTTTTGATATAATTCTTCTTTCCAAGTTCATGTGCAACTTTCATCAGGTGATTTTTCGAGATATTGTAGGCATCCGCAATTTCCTGGATGCTTGCTAATTTATCGTTCTTCATACTCCCAAGATAGATCAACAGTCTTAATGAGTAATCCGTATAATTTGTTAAACGCACGTTCTTTCATCCTCATTTCAATCCGCTTTATACTTATTTTAGCACATCTCTAACGATGAATACTTCTGTAAGGTTTTATAAGAAATGTGAACACTTTCGTAAAGATGTATTTTATATATTGCTTTAAAAAGTGAAACCCTTTACCATAAAGGTGTATTTAAAATACATCTTTAAAACATGGAGGTTTTCTTATGCTATCACCTAAAACGATTACTACAATTAAATCAACTGTGCCTGTTTTAGAAGTTCATGGGGAGGAAATCACAACGCGTTTCTATGACATGCTTTTCACAAATCACCCTGAACTTTTAAATATTTTTAATCATGCAAACCAAAAGCAAGGCCGTCAGCAGCAAGCTCTAGCAAATGCCGTTTATGCAGCAGCAAAACACATCGATCAGTTGGAGTCGATCCTTCCAGTCGTGAAGCAAGTTGCACATAAGCACCGTAGTCTTGGTGTGAAACCAGAACATTATCCGATCGTAGGCGAGTACTTATTAAAAGCGATCAAAGATGTTCTAGGCGATGCCGCGACGGATGAAATTTTGAGTGCATGGGAAGAAGCGTACGGAGTAATCGCAGGTGTCTTCATCGAAGTTGAGGAAGAGATGTATAAAGAGGCAGAAGCACAGTCAGGTGGTTGGCGTAATGAACGCACCTTCATTGTTGATCGAATCGAGCAAGAAAGTGATGTGATCACTTCATTCTACTTAAAGCCTCTTGATGGCGGTGCTTTGGCGACGTTTAAGCCTGGACAATATATCAGTGTAAAAGTAGAGATTCCTGGAGATGAGTTCACGCACATTCGTCAATATAGCCTTTCGGATGTACCTGGTAAACCCTATTATCGAATCTCTGTGAAGAGGGAAGAAAACCCTTCGAAGCCTGATGGCATCGTTTCGAATTATCTGCATGGACATGTAGAAGAGGGCGATCAACTAAATGTTACCGCACCAGCAGGAGATTTCTATTTGGAAGATGGTACAAATCCGATCGTCCTGTTAAGTGGTGGCGTGGGGATTACACCGCTGATGAGTATGGTAAAGGTTAGTGCCGAACAGGAACGAGATACGACGTTCATCCATGCGGCGATCAATGGGGATGTTCATGCTTTTGATGAAGAAGTTAGAGAGATAAACCATTCATCACTTTCTTATTATACGTGTTATGAATCGCCAACAAGTGAAGATCGCAGCAGAAGGAAGTTTAACAAAGAAGGGTACGTCACGAGTGACTGGTTAAAAGATACTCTACATCTTAATCCAGAAACTCACTACTATTTCTGCGGTCCCTTGCCATTTTTGAAAGCTGTGAGAGAAGCCCTTGAGCAACTAGGCGTTAAAGAAGAGCAAATGCATTATGAATTCTTCGGACCTGCAGTAGCACTTGAGCCTTCGATTCACTAAGATAAAATCCGGTATACAAGTAGGGGTGTTTCCAAATAAGTGGAAGCACCTTTTTCTAGTATTGAGATAGGATTCATTGTTTGAAATAATCGATAGGAAACGGGGGTCAAGCACGTCCCAGGTGCGTACCTGGAACGTGCCTGACCCCCCTGATTAAGGAGGAGATCATGAAAATCATCAACGGACAGCGAACGTTCGAGCTACGAGAGCTACTTCAGAAACCATTATTCGCACATCTCTCAACACAATCAGTAGACGGTCCAAGAGAATCACCCGTTTGGTTTCATTGGGAAGATGAATGCTTATGGTTCATCGGAAATCCAGGTAACACCTTTCCGTTACGAATTAAGGAAGAACCCAAATGTGCGATCGGCATTGTCGATTTTGATCATCATACAGGGGAAGTGTGGCATGCAGGTTTCAGAGGAAGAGCAACGGTTGAACCGTTTGATACAGCATTAGCGGAACGATTACTATCAAAATATTTAGGTGTGAACAAAGAGAAGTGGGATCCACGATTTAAACATCAAGACGAAGAGAATGTCCTGATCCGCTTCGTACCAGAAACTGTCGTAGTAAGAGATCAGTCATATTCACCCGTTAACTGATTTCCAAAACGAGGAAAATGCTATATACTGAACGACAATAGCGTTTTACATAGTAAGGAGAGAATGATCATATGGATAGCATTATCTTTGATTTAGACGGTACGATATGGGATCCGATCGATACGGTGATCGACTCATGGAATAGGACGATTAAGGAGAATCCCCACATCAACAAAGAGCTTACGCGCGAAGATTTCGAGAATTCAATGGGATTACAGATGGATGAAATCAGTCGAAGGTTCTTTCCTGATGTTGAGGATGACGTGCGAAAACAGCTTATCGATGCATGTGGCAAAAGCGAATTACATACGATTGCAGAACAAGGTGGGGCTCTTTATGAAAACGTCCCGGACGTATTAAAGGTTCTCGCAAATAAATACAAGTTGTATATCGTTAGTAACTGTCAAGATGGCTATATCGAAGTGTTTTATCAATATCATAAGCTCCACGAACATTTCTTGGATTATGAAAACCCTGGTAGAACTGGGCTTTCAAAAGGTGAAAACATCAAGTTGATCATGGAACGTAATCATCTTAAAGATCCTGTGTATGTAGGCGATACAGAAGGCGACATGAAAGCAGCCAAATTCGCTGGGATCCCGTTCGTATACGCAAAGTATGGATTTGGTCAGGTGAATGAGTATGATGAGGTGATTGAGCGGTTCGATGATCTTTTGGAGTTGTATGGTGAGTAAGAGTGTCTAGAAAATAAAACAACCGCACGATCGACAGGTGCGGTATCCATTGGTTGAAATCATTATCTTGTTGAAAATTTAATCGTAAATGAAGGGAACTGAGCTTTTTCAGCATATGACGCCGCTTCGTTGAACGTGCTAAAGCATACATCCAGCATGGTACGAACACCGTTGTCATCAAGAACTGTAATCACCCACACAACGATCATCTCCAAGTTCATTATTAGTTATTTTATGCACTACGTACCATCATGTTCGGTGATTTTCGCTAACAATATACATGGACTGACCATTTATTTTTTTGGTGCGGACATGTTCAATTGGCATGGTTCTTGATAATGAGTCGTTCTCTTTGGAAAGAATAATCGTACGTATGTTGCGAAAGGTGAGGAAATGTGAAAAGAAGACGCATGGACCGAAGGCTGATCAAAAACATGAAACTATTTTATGGCATTGTGTTGGTATTGTTTTTAATTCTGATCGTTCGGTTATTTTACATACAAATGATGTAGAAGACAGGTGAACAAAGCTTGTCAGCTCGTTAATTTTCATAAATAGTGACATCAGCATAGGCATCTTTCATACACTATCTTGGGGTGAGGAAAATGCCAAGAATAAAGTACAAGGATTCAGATGTTGCCTTAATGGCAAGGATGATGAGAGCAGAGGCCGAAGGTGAAGGGAAACAGGGGATGCTCTATGTTGGAAATGTTATCGTCAATCGTGCGCAAGCCGATTGTTTGGATTTCCAGGATTTAAGAACTGTTCCTCAGGTCATTTACCAGGTACAAGGCGGAAATTATTCATTTGAAGCTGTTCAAAAAGGGAATGTTTTCTATAACAGAGCACGGGAATCCGAGAAACGATTAGCAAAGCGGAATTTGGATTACTGGAGACAACAACCTGGTAAATATGCGCTATGGTATTTCAATCCTTATGGGCCGTGTCCTTCGACTTGGTATGGTCAACCATTTGCCGGTCAGTACTTAAACCACTGTTATTATGAGCCGGAAGCCGGAACGTGTGCGAGTGTTTATCGATAGAAGTAAGCTTTAACGATACTTCTAAAAAACTCTTACGAAAAACGCTAGCGAACAAGGGGGATTCACCTCGTTCGCTAGCGTTTTATTATGCACTTATCTTCGTCTACTTGAAAGGGGTGGCGGCGGTCCGATGACGACTGCTCCAGCTCCTTCAATTGGTTCGAGCGCGGCTGCCATTTTCTTCGGATCAATATTGTACGCTTGTTCATAAACAGGGAGTGGTGTTTGCGTTAACATCGTCGAGCCTTCTTGCGTTTGAAATTGGTCGTTGTTGAAGAATAACAGCATTTTCGTATCATCTGAATCTGCTGAAATCCAATGCCAATACCCCATCGGGATAAATACTGTTTCTCCAGGGTTTGTTAGTTGATACGTTTGTAGTTTATTGTTGTTTGGATCAAGAATTCCGACTGTTGCTGAACCTGATACAAGGTAGTCCAACTCCCAAGCGTTCGGATGCCAATGAGGTTCGCGGATAAACCCTTTCGACATTCGGAGGTCAGCAATTGAACCACCGATCATCGCAGGCATTTGAGTCGATGATAATAAATAGACGAGGTTCTCTGGATCTCTTTCAAATAGCAAACTATCCTCTATATCATAAAATAGATTTGGAGTACCCTTCCCACCTACTAAATTTCGATTATCGGTGATATAACCTGATACCGGACTTGTCATAGTTTTTACCTCTTTTCTTGTCTACCATCTCTATCATCATATGAAAACAACTAGTGTTGGACTAGATGAAGGTCTAGTTTCTATAAAACTTTTATCCATATGTATACGAATCCATCTTCAGCATAAGAGAGCTTATCCTGATCAGGATAAACGCTCTTATAGGAAGATGTTATCTTACTTATTACCTTTTAACGCATTAGGTCTGTTAGAGCGTCTTCTCTGCCTAGACTTTTCTTTACCCACCTGTTTCGTTTTCACCTGCGGGCTTTGGTCAGTTTCTTTGGTTGCTTGCTTTTTCGTACTCTCATCACTTTCAGTATGTTGAACGGTTTGATTGACATTAGTACCACTACTCTCACCAACGACGCGCACAACTTCCGAAATTGTATCGATCGGTGCATTCGTTTTTTCTTCTAACAAAGCAAAATTAAATTTGTAGTCTCCTGGCTCTCTAAATGTTCCTAGAATGGTTGCGCAACTATCAGCAGTAACACCCTGGAACTCGAAGGTACCGACCTGATCAAATGTAATGGGTGTTCCATCAGTAAAGTATAAATCTAGATACTGAGCCTGATTAGGATTCCCTAATGAAACTAAAACGTTCGTGTTCAACGTTGGATTGCAGTCTATTGAGAATACACAGATAGACATGATGTTTTGTACATCCACGTCTACAATAGTAGGATTTCTGACAACTAAATAAAGGGACAAACGAATTACCCACCTTTCTTAATTTACCTTAAGTATATGCAGGAGGGATTTCATTGGATTGGATAGTAGGTAACCATTTTTGTTGGATAATAATGTTACTATTAAGTAGGACAAGTAACAGAACGAACGGAGTGAGACCCATATCCAAACTAATCATCTTACGAGGCAATTCTGCTAGTGGAAAATCAACGATTGCGAAGGCGCTTCAAACCTATTATGGAGATGGCACGCTATTAGTCTCTCAAGATACCGTGCGCCGCGATATGTTAAAGGTTCGAGATCGAGAAGGGAACCTTTCGCATGATTTGATCCGTCAAATCACTGAATATGGAAAAGGGAAATGTGACGTTGTTATTTTAGAAGGCATTTTGAATAATAACCGGTATGGAGAGATGCTGACCGACTTAATAAAGTTCTATGATGGAAAAGCATACGTCTATTATTTTGATCTAACTTTTGAAGAAACGTTTAAACGGCATAACATGCGCTCGAAGAAGAATGAGTTCGGGAAAGAGGCGTTGAAGTCATGGTGGAGTGAGAGTGATTACCTCGGTATAGATGGAGAAGTGATGGTTACCGATGAAATGAGTGAAGAAAATATCTTAAAGTTGGTAGTGGAGCAAGTACAGGTGTGAATCTGTAAAAAAGAAATTCATGCCATCTTTTGTGCTTTCGGAAGCATTAGATAAATGACAGGCACTTCGTTCGAAACTTTCTAATAAGCAAAGTCGTATATACGGTAAGTTATGGAATGAAGGTTTGAGGGAGTGACGTTTATGTTGTCAGTTATCATGTCGATCGTACTTATGGTATTTCTTATCGTTTCTATATTCATCGTTATTAAGAAAAGGAAAAAGGCGGGTCAAACTGGATTGAAAAGTGCACTAACACCAATCTGTTTTTTCGCAATTTCGATTATCAATTTGTTTGGTATTTGGTTTCATTCCCTTGGAGTGGTCATTTGGTCACTTAATGTTGTTCTCTTAATTATGGGCGCATACTTTACGAAGTACTCACTTGTCGCTGAGAAGCACAACTCGTGATCTACATGTAGAATTAATAGCAGAGGATGTCTTGAGAAATTTCTCAAGGCATCCTCTTTTTTGTGTGTTCGACACGATTCGGGGAGTGACAGGCACCGCTCAGGCACCGCTCAAAAATTTATTTTTTGGAGATGCCCCTTTTTGCGTTTTTGATTCGATATATAGGGTGAAAGCGAAAGGAGGTGGCAAACATGGCAACAGCTACTCTTAACAACACGCAGCTTCGTATGGTGCTCGATGTTGGAGTTGATGCGAAAGGTAAGACGATCTTTCGTAACAAGAACTTCAACAACATCAAAGTAGAAGCATCGACTGACGCACTATTCACAGTCGCTGCAGCGCTAGCTCCACTTCAACAGCATTCAATGTTCGCAGTTGAGCGTAATGATTCTTCTGATCTACTTGGCTAGTAACTAGTCAAAATAATGATGAAAGGAGGTACCCGACATGGCAAAAACCCTTGAACTTCAATTTCTAAATGACGACAACAAGCCGTTCTCGATCACACTTAGCGATCCGGTTGAACCAGTTGATCCAGCAGCAATTTCTGCTGCGATGGACACGTTGCTTGCACAGAACATTTTCACAACAAGTGGTGGTGATCTAGTATCCAAAAGAGGTGCTAGAATCGTAGAGCGCAACACGAGCGACATCGTCATCATTTAATAGAAGAAAGAGAGGGCTGATAGCTCTCTCTTTTTCCAGTATCCAATTAGGAGGGAATACCATGGAGTCTTGGATGTCACTCATCAGCGACGTCGGCTTTCCGATCGTTGTGACGCTCTATTTGCTTCACCGGATCGAACAGAAGCTCGACACGCTAAACGACACGATCCTACAGCTGCCAGAGAACATTTCTTTGCGTCATGATCAGTAAAAAGGAGGAAGGTGAGGATACCCTCACCCCCTCTAACTTTCTACATACATAGTGTACTGCCAACAACTTCATAGTGAACAGAACCTCGGCCAATTCAGAAAAATTGAATGTTACGAGGCGTCTTTCGTAATGTCTTTTTTCCGAAAGCTGTTCAGAACGTGGAATCCCTAGTAACACGTTCAGAAACTAAAATTGACAGGTTAGCTGAAGCCGATGAAGTAAATTTAGCGTTCCCGCAAAACACACAGTTCCCGATTTCTGTGGCGGGAGACTATGGCGTGAACAGCCCTAATGGTTCGGTAAGGTAACCAGTCGTACTACGGTGCGGGTAGCAGAGAGCAGAATACGCACATGGGACTGGTTTCATGTGTAGAAAGCTCTTTGTTGAAGAAATTCAAGCGTTCAAATCGGGTGATACGGTGGCACCCTCAGGCAAACTCAGTACCATTCAGGACGTCTGCTTTTTCTACAGCACTGCTTTTGGTGCTGTAGAAAAGGTAGTCTTTCTTTGTCCAATGTTTCCTTATCAAATCTAGTTCATTCAGGGGATTCAACGGCTTAAAGTCAACTAGGAATCGAATGTTTTACGTGAAAGATAGTGTTAACAGGTAGGTTGGAAAGTGATCGGTGATAAGCTGGAGGAGAGTAGAGTGAGAGAATGAGGTTGGATGGTACAAGTAATAGGTGAAAAAGAGAACAAGTAACAGATGTGTTTGTAGAGGAAAAGAAATTCAGGTTCGATTAAAAGTAAGAGAAATGAAAAATGATAAGAAGCTGAAGGGGAAATGAAAGGTAGTTGTGAGCTTACGAGAGGGCAGAGGGAGAAAGATAAACGAGAGTTAAAGGTGTAAAGGAGCATAGAAGCCGTTTACACCTTGGTGTACTGATCAACACGCCATATCAAAAATGGCTCTCTCGTTTTTTAGAAAAGTAATTATAAAGCATATAACCGACTACTGCCGTTGCCCCGATTGCTTTGAAAAAAAAGTAGCCGATATCTCCTGTTATAATGTCATGCACGGCGAAACCTATGAAGATAAATCCAGCAATAATGATGAACGCTACCTTCCCTTTTTTGCTCATGTAGACACCCTCTCATCCTTTTCTTTCCATTACCCGCTCCTGGTATAAAAAAACAATTTTATGTAAGGAAATGTAAAGAGGCAAAAGAGCTCTTACCTCCTTTGCCTCTTTTAAACTAGTAAGTTCTAGTCTACTCCACTACTAATTCCTTCCCATGCAGTTCATTCGATTGATCGAGCAACATCTTGGTTGTATCGCGAATGAGTGTAGGCAAGACATCGAATGAATAAGGTTTATACACACGCTCAGTCCACTTGTGCCCATCCTTTCCATACACACCCATGTTCACAGAAGGAACGTTCAATTCCCGAATGTCTTTGATCTGAATTGGATAGGTTTCGGAAAGCGCAGGGAAGTTCTTCACGAGAGTATCGATTTCATCGTCACTTTCATGAAGCGATAAGAAGCTTCCATCAGCAAGGTAAGGGAAGAACTTCTTCACTGTGAACGTTTCACCTGTGCGTTTCGCTGTTTCTTCAAGATTTCGTTCCACAACTTCTAACAATAATTGATCACGCTCACTGTCACCCAAATAGTTATGAGGAAGGTAAGGTGGGCCGTAGAAGATAATTACTCTTGGTTTCTTGTCTGGGTCTAATTGCTGGAGAGCTTCTACGATTTTGAAACAGATCATGCGCGACTCGAGCCCTCTGTTTCTCTCGATTACCTGAGCTGTCACCGTTTCAACGTCTGCGCCTTTTTCTTTTAACTCATCGATAAATGATTCTAAGCTCGTTACTTCTATATGCCAGGAGAGGTTTCGAGTTGGTAGTCCCGTTCGCTTAATGAATTCTTGATAGTTCGCTGAAAGCGAATTCTCAACCTCGAGGCAAGACTCCACAGTGAGCGCCTCAAGCTTCCTCATCACATCTTTCGCCGTCGCTTCATAAATAAAATAGTTAAAATACAAATAGCTGCTCTTTGCAGTCTGAACGTTGTATGTCTCTTTTGTGTCTTTCTGATACAAGCATGATGGAGGGAGAATGAGTTCACCCTCGATATTCTCCGTTAAGTTGATGTTGTTATTGATTCTTCGATTGATTTCAGCTGAGATCAATGTGGAGTCGATTCCAGACAACGTGTCCCCAACATGCGTTTCTCTCCCATAAATATAGAAACTAGGTAAAAGCTTTCCTGCAGAACCAGTATATATATAGCGCTCACGATCGCCATCATACTGAGGCGTGATAAAGTCTGCATTGATCGCACATACGAAGTTCAATCCTTGCTCTTTCTTTAACGTGTTTAATTCAGAAATAGCGGACGTAATCCCTTTATGCTGACTTTCTTCATCAGGGTTTCCCATATAGAGAATGTTTCCTGAAAGCTCTTTAGGGTTCATTGAGAAATGAAGGAGGTTCACGAGATGAACAGCAACGCCGCTCTGCATGTCGAGTGCCCCTCGTCCGAACAGCCACTCACCGGACTTCGCATCTCTCTGTACATCTTGATCGAATTCGTAGCCCTTGAAGAACGTTTCTAATTTATCAGGGTTTAGGGCATCTTTTTGTAAGCTACCGTAGTCATCGGTTCCAACCGTGTCGAGGTGGCCATGGTAGATGATCGTGTTCGTTGTAGGCTTTGGACTTTTCAGTAGTGCGAAGATATTCTTTCTTCCGAGCTTTTGATCGACAACTTGCTCCCAAACAAGGTGAGGGTGCTTTTGAAAATATGGAAAGGAAAGGATTGTTCTCTTTATAAAATCAGCCACAGCAGCTTCTCCTGATGTGCCGTTGATGCTTTCGATTTCAACTAATGCGCGAGTAAGCATTTCTACTTGCTCTGATATCGTTCTCTCGATTAATTTGTGATACATGAGCGTTGCGCCCCCTTGCCTTATAAAATAATGTAGTTCAAAATTGTACTACAATTATATTGTAAGCCCTTTCCTTTCATTTGAATAGCCTATAATTTCTAGTTCATTCTTGAAGGGTATTGGAATAGGGGCTTGGGTCGATTATGCTAGAAGGTAAGATTGTATTTTTTTAGTAGAGGGGATCGAAGATGAAAACGAAGAAGTCTGCTGAACAGATGATTATCGATAAGTTAAAACAGGCGATTTTACGCAGGGAGCTTGCGCCTGGGACTAAGCTAGTGGAAGCGACCATATCTGAAAAGTTGAATGTAAGCAGGACCCCAATACGAAATGCGTTTAGAAAACTAGTAGAAGAAGGATACGTAACGCTCGTTCAAAATAAAGGAGCGTACGTTGTCCAGCCAGATATAAAGGAAATCATCCAGGCTTTCGAGCTACGGATCGAGCTCGAATGTATCGCTGTAAAGTTCGGTCTAGATAAGGTCACTCATCAAGATATCTTGAAATTAGAAGATACGCTTGAAGAAGAGATCGCTGTTTACAAAAAAGAAGATATTCCTCAGTACATAGCGCTCAACAAACGATTTCACATGCTTCTTGCAGACAGAAGCGGTAATAAATACATCAGTGAATTTTTACAAAAAGTAATCGAGCAAATCGATATGTACTTAAGAATTTATGATGTTGTCGATACGAAGAGTGAAGAGAAGAACAAAAGTCTTGAAGAGCATCGGAAGATCATCGATGCGATCAGGAGTGAAAACGTCGAAGAGGTGCAATCCGCCATCCGGCGCCACCTTCAGAGTACGCTCGAAACGTTGAAAAAAACGGCAGAGGGCTATAAATCACTCGATGACATGTTGTAGAGGAGGAAAGAGATGACGTATCAGTTTGTTCCAATGACATTAGAGTACGCACGTGAAATTGATGAATGGCATTACGATGGACGTTTTGACGATCTATTCATGACGCCTTATTTCACTTCCTATGAGAAAGATGGTGTTTTTGTAGGACCTGGTGGCTGCGAAGGATTTGTGGCTCTTTCGGAAGACAAAATCGCTGGGTTGTTTGAGTTCACAATCAAAGGAAATGCCATGGAAATCGGACTTGCACTCGAACCTAGTCTAGTAGGAAAAGGACTCGCCGTCGATTATGTGAACGAGGGGATTCAGTTCGGCTTAGATTACTATGACACGCATTTTGACGAGGTCAGACTTGAAGTGGAGAAAACGAATAAACCCGCTATTCGCGTTTACGAAAAGGCAGGATTCAAAAGGGTTAACGAAACCGATGAAGAAATTAAAATGATAAGAGAGTTGGTTTAACAAGAGTTTAATGGGAAGGTGCGTTTTATCAGTTGAGTAAGCAGAAAGATTCGAAGAACTTCTATGTCTCAATAATGGTTGGGTTTCTTATTCTGATTACGCTCGATAGGTTTGTGATCGATGGGAAGTGGTTTGACTACCTCTATTATTTCTTCATGCTATCAGTGATTACTCTGTTAGTCGTGATTCATTTCAAACAGAAAAAATGGGTGTATGGGAGTATCTTCAGCCTCTTATTATTCTGGTATTTATATGGATTTCAGTTTATGTGATGAAGACGGGAATACGTAAGTAGCAATACTATTTAAATAAAGCATTATGAAAGGATATGGAAGATGGGAAATCGATTAAAGTTATGGGCAGGTGCCGTCATCATGGCCCTGATTGCGTTTTTTATCACGAAGCTCTTTTGGAGTGAGGTGCCGACAGCGTTTCTACTCGTCTATTTACTCATTGGGTATTTGGTGATTTTCTTTCTAACGCTGATCGTACAAAGTAAGAAAACGTAAGTTAAATAGAGGGAGGTGGGTTCGTGAAACTGATTATTGGATTAACGCTAGCCTTACTTCTTATCATAGCAGGTTATGTCTATTTCAATGAAGTGAAGGCAGAACAAGTGTCGTTACAAGTAGAAGAAGAGGTTATGGTTGAGGGAATGGAGACGCTCGATGTAAGAGCGACTTCTGCAGACGTGATCTTCGCTTCGATTCCATCAGACAAGCTTTCAGTAAAGTTGGTTGGAAACGTAAATAAAGACAATAAGAAAAACCACCAAATTGAAGTGACGGAGCAAGGTGAAACGCTTAACGTCACGTACATACCGAAAAAGAAAAATGAATTCGGCTTTAATTTTGTTAGTAGTAATGTGAGAGTACTTGTTAGTTTGCCAGAGAAATCTTTTGATACGTTTACCGTTCGCACAACGTCAGGTGATATTGAGGGTGAAGCAACCGCTACAGATAATCTATCACTTGAGTCAACGTCAGGGTCGCAACATGTGAAAGGATTGGCATCAAACGAAGAGGTAGCATTAACGTCCACTAGTGGGAATATCACACTTAGTCAGAGCGAGGTGAAGGACCTCTCGATTGAAACGACGAGTGGGAATATCGAGATGGAAGACCTTGTTGCTGCATCGGCTGAAGTCAATTCAACATCAGGGAACGTCTCGCTTGAAACAAAAGATGTGAGTAAGGAATTCGAGATAACGACGACGAGTGGTAATGTAGAGACAATCTACAAGAAGAACCCTAGTAATCTTCGAATCTTGTTTGAAGGAAATTCAGGAGAAGCAGACATTAACCTGGAAGAGATGCTCTATAGAGTGAAAGAAGAAAATGAGCTGGACGGGGAGATTGGAGCAGCAACGAATACACTAGCAGTCGAAACAACATCAGGTGATTTGAAAGTTGAGTATGAGAGCGAATGACTGCCTGGTACTCCCATATCAAATGTCGAACAATATTTTTTGAGCAATAAAGGGATAAGAATTCATTTATAGAATTGTGTGGTGAAGAAAACTAGTAGATGAGGTGATAAGATGGCGTTTCAAGCAAATCAAGTGTATATCAACATACCAGTCAAAGATGTCGATCAGTCTGTTTCTTTCTTCAGTGAGCTAGGTTTTGAATTTAACGCTGAATACACAGATAAAAATGCTGCGTGTTTAATTATTAATGATCGTACGTTCGTGATGCTATTGGTTGAAGAATACTTTAAGTCCTTTACAAAGAAAGCTATTGTGAATGCAAAGGAAAGTACGGAATCGATCTTAGCTATAGCTGTCAATAATAAAGACGAGGTCGATTCACTTGTGAAGAAAGCACTGGACTATGGTGGCGAAGCTCCTTCTGATCCTGTCGATCATGGATTTATGTATGCAGCGAGCTTTCAAGATCTTGATGGTCACCTTTGGGAAGTCATGTCGATGGAGAACAAGGTTTAAGGGCTGTACGTAATTAAATGATGTAAATATGAAAGCTCTTCCAAACTGGAAGAGCTTCTTTATATTGGAAAAAATCAAGTCATGGAATCTTATTTCACTCATATCGTTAATACGTAGAAGTTTAACTTTTTCTAAAATTTCACTTCCGTATTGGGCGTTTCTGCGTATAGTGAATGGAATGATTTAACACATTGGAGGTGTTCAAGTGTCATTTCCTAATAACAATCAGTTTACGCCAATCCTGGTCGGAGGGAAGGTGTATGAAGATGTAGTAAAAGATATTAATCCTTCTCGGACGGATATTGTAGGGGATGAGAATTTTCCTTCGTTCTATTACGCCTATGATACGATTAACGTTTATTTTCGTATGCGTGTCAGAGCAGACCCTCGTAACCGAGCTAAGACATCCTTTCAAAGGAATGCGTGGGGAGTGCTGCTTAATACAACAGGTGTAGCTGGAACATACGACTGGATGCTAGCGATTAATGGTTTAAAGAATCGCGTGAATTTAATTCAAAACGTCGATAAAGAGTTTAACTCCTGGACAGATGCGGCAGAGGGCACAAATGGCAAGGGAGAGCCAAATTTCTCGCGTCAAATCATAAACTTTGACGTGGCTCGTGTCGTTCAGGCGGATAGTACTCTAGGAGATTCTCAGAACTATTTCATTGATTTTCTTTTCCCTGCTTCAACGTTTTTCTCGTATTTGGATATCACGCCGAATGATCCGATTCAGATGGTTGCATTTACAGCGACGAACAACAACAACTACAACAAAGATTCTCTTAGAAGATCTGAAGACTATGAGTTTAAGGATGCGCTTTCTGATCCTACGACAGTAAATACTGGGAACGTGAAGGCAAACTTACAAATCTCCAAAACGATGCTAACAGGTCCTACTGATCCTATGGCAGGTCAGAACTATGAGTGGACTGGAAGAATCACGCTCACAAATATTGGGAAAAGTCAGGCGACGATTCTTAATGTAGTCGATGTCGTCGCATTGGACGTTGTCTCTGTCTTTGAAGCGACTTCCGTTTCGCAAGGATCTACCGCTTATAACGAGGGGAACAAAACACTCACATGGACGGTTGGAGACCTTGAAGCTGGAGAAAGCGCAACCTTAGATTTTATAGAGAACGGTTTGTTCTATACTTCAGGAGACCAAGTCTTAAACGCCGCGACAGGAATTGGGTTCGATTTGTTCACTGGAGGACAGCTTGTTCCTGTTAGGTCAGCAGTGACAGTCGATGTTCAGGCTACTGGTGGTGTAGCAGGTAACGTCCTCAATCAAGTGAACGGACTCCCTGAAGAAAATGTGACGGTTCGCCTGATGGATGGTGCTACAGAAGTCGCCACGACACAAACGGACGCTTTTGGAGATTACAATTTCACAGGGGTCACTCCAGATACGTACACGGTTGAATTTTCAAAGGCAGACTTTACTGATGTGACCCGAATTGTTGAGATCACGGCAGATAATGTCACAATCGTAAATCTCTATATTGCGCCTGCATTAGGAAATTTAGCCGGAACGGTTACTTCTGGTGGTTCTCCAATAGATGGAGCGAAAGTAGCCGTTTCCAATAACATCGGTCAAGAAATTCTTGCGACGACAACCGATGCAGCTGGTGAGTACACGATTAATAATGTACAGCCGGGTCACTATGTCTTGACGGTTACTGCTGATGGCTATCAGTCTCAGTCGATTGGAAAAGACGTGAATTCGAACGATACATCTGTCGAGAACTTTTCGCTTGCTCCAAACCCTGGAACGGTTGAAGGAACGGTTACAAGTGGTGGTTCTCCAATAGAAAATGCAACTGTTGACGTGATCGGTTCGACAGGGCTTGTGGTAGCTTCAGCAATTACAGACGCAGCAGGGAAGTGCGTGATCAACCGATTAGCACCAGGCTCTTATCGTTTCAGGGCAAAAGCAAATTCCTATCAGACCTTTAACGTAGGTTTCTCGGTTCTAGCCGGTCAAACTGCTGATGTAGATGTCAATCTCCTCCCTAACCCAGGTTCAGTTGAAGGTCGCGTGAAAGACGAAGACGATGAAGATGATCTAGAAGGCTGTAATATTAAAATAACCAATTCCTTTGGGTTAACAATTGCAAACGCCATCACCGATGCGAATGGTCGTTTTAACGTTGGATCTCTTGCACCTGGAAATTATGTCTGTACGTTTGCTTCAAATGGACACGGCTCAAAGAACTTTGGATTTTATGTGCGACCTGATCTATCTACAGTTCTAGATTGTTTCCTTAGGAGACTAACAGGAGTGCTTGAAGGAACTGTAGAATCTGACGGTAGTCCTGTAAGTGGAGCTAAAATCGATGTTGTTTCTAACAACGTCGTCGTTGCAAAAACGGTCGCAAACGATGATGGAACATATAAGATTAGGGGCTTATCTCCAGGAAGATACACATGTATTTTCACAGCGGATGGTTATTCAACCACCACCTTAGGAGCACTTATTCGAAATAACCGAACATTCGAATTGAATGCCGAGGTGAAACAGATCTTTGGTTCTGTAACCGGTAGGGTTACGACTGATGGAGGTGATCCGTTAGTTGGTGCGGTACTTCTCGTGAACAATTCGGATTCTGATGTGCTCGTTTCCAGAAGAGTGACAGATTCGAATGGGGAGTATACGGTCAATGAACTCAAGCCAGGTAGTTACTCCATCACGGCGTCATTCACGAATTACCAATCCTTATTAGGTGGAGCGATTGTCACATCAGGAAATGTGTCAGAGCTAGATTTCTCACTTACTGCAGATCCTTCAACAATCGTAGGAACGATTATTAACGAAGAGACGGGAGAACCGATTAAGGGAGAATCGATTCAGATGCAGCTGATCGATTCGAATGGCGTTCTCCTAGCAACGACGTTCTGCACGAATGAAGGTGAATTTACATTTGAAAATGTGCTTGTTAACACGTACACGGTCAACGCCAATACGGATGCATACCGAAGCTTATACGCAAGTGTGAAAACAGAGCCAGGTCAAGTGACGACGACGAGAGTAGGCCTTGTCCCATTACCAGGGTTTATTACCGGTACGTTAAGAGACGCAGATACATCGGTTCCGATTGCGGGAGCAACAATCAACATTAGTAATGCGCTAGGGTTCCAGGTCGATTCGTTGATTACGAGTACAGATGGTGAGTTCCTAACAGTTGGGCTTCCTGCAGGAATCTACACGATGGCTGTAGTCGCGGAAGGATATGAAACGAACCTGATCGGAGAAATCGTTCCGTGGGGCTTTACGAAAAGCATCGATATCGAGTTAAAAGCGAATCCTGGTTCGATTAGTGGCATCGTCACACCTCCAGCTGAAAATTTAATCGTTCAACTTTACTCGTTGGATAACCAGTTGGTGAACGCAACTGCGGCTGATCCGACAGGTGCTTATCAATTCGAAAATTTAGCACCTGGAAACTATATTTTAAAAGCCGCAGCTCCGAATTATTCGGTTGCGTGTACAGGTGCATCCGTAAAGTCGAATATCGTATCAAATATACCTTTGACGATAAAACCGAATCCTGGTTCAATCAGTGGAAACATCGTAAATGACCTTGGAGAAACATTATCGAACGTCACGATTTCTCTACTTGATGTAAACGAGACACCGATCGCTTACGGAAATACGGACGTCGATGGGAACTACTTTATCAGTAATGTTCCTCCTGGTAGCTATGCACTTATTGCCAAACTGATGATGCATACGACAACAACGGGTACAGTGGCGGTTGAAGCGGGTCAAGAGGTTCAAGATATTGACTTCGTTATGGCTAGATTGTTAGGAACCATTTCTGGTGGGGTATCAGATTTTCAAACAGGCGAGGTTATTACTGGAGCTTCCGTTCTACTTAGAAATAGTCTCGGTATTCTTATCAAATACACGACGAGTGACCAGTTCGGTAAGTTTCTGTATCGAAATGTTGGACCTGACTCTTATACAGTTACATGCTCAGCTCCAAATTATTCTACTGAAATCACAGGAGTCATCGTACCTGCTGGAGAAACGTCTGGAGCGAATGTAAGGCTGAAAACAACGGTTGGTGACATTGAAGGTCAGGTTGTTGATGAAACCGGCGATCCGATCAGTGGAGATAACATTCAACTGAAGTTACTCGGGGCAAATAAAGAATTACTTCAAGCCTTTTTAGCGAATCCAGACGGTTCTTTTGTCGTTCCGAGCTTGTCTGAAGGAACGTATTTCGTTACGGCTACACTCGAAGGGTATACCGCAAATCTTGTATCTTCAATCATTACAGCAGGCGAAGTTAACAATGTGGTCATTCAACTGTCTCCGATTCTCGCCACTGTAAGCGGAACGGTTCTTGATGCGAATACAGGAAGTCCGATTACGGGAACAGCTGTATTCTTATCGTTAACCAGAAGTACTGGGGTGTTTGTGTCGAGTCTCTATCCGAGTGAAAACGGTGTGTTTACATTTGATTCTGTACTGCCGGGCTCGTATTTATTAAATGTGAATGCAGAAGGTTATGGGAACGAAGTGCTCACAGTTACGGTGCCGCTTGATGGGATTGAAGTTGATATTTCCCTTAAACAGAATCCAGGTGCAGTAACGGGGTACGTAACGAATCAACTCTCAAGTGAACCATTAAATAATGCAGTCGTTACAGTCAGTAATTTTGGGAAAACGTTAGAGAGTAAAGTTGTAACAGATAGCTTCGGTCAATTTACGTTTCCGAACTTATCACCAGGTTCTTACCGTGCAATTGTGTCTGCAGAAGAGTTCTCAAGTCAAAGTGCTACGTTTGAAGTCTTGCCAGATCAAACCACTTCTCTAAGTTTCATATTAACGCCTGAGCCAGGTGACTTGATCGGGACTGTCACAGAAGTTGAAACGGGAAATCCTATCCCTGGTGTTAACATCCAAGTGCGTTATTTAACACCGACTGGGCCTGTGTATGCAACGACATTGACCGATGAAAACGGAATTTACCGTACGGAAGGTTTGTTCGCAGGAACATACACGATCATTGCTTTCGCTGAAAGTGGCTATGGATCATCGAGTGCTTCTGTCAAAGTTCCTGCAAATGGCTCACGTACCGTGGACTTCGAACTTGAGCCGTTTCCTGCTATTGCAGAAGGGACGATTCGAGATGAAACGACTGGTGAACCAGTCGCGAATGTATTTGTACGATTATTAGATATACACGGAAGTTCCATTCAAACGGTGAACTCAGATCGAAACGGGTTCTATCGTTTTACAAACTTTACAGCGAGTCAGTACCTTATTTCAGCGATTTCTCCTAATTACCAGCGCGTGCAAGTATCGATCAATCCGAAGCCTGGCGAAACGGTGGTCAGTGATATCTTCTTCACACCTGAACCTGGTGCGATTTCGGGTATCATTCTCGATGCAGAAACTGAATCTCCACTAGTAGGGGCACAGGTAGAAGTGTATTCACCTGGATCAACTGTTCCAGTAGCACGTCGGACGGCAGGAGCAAGCGGTGACTTCTTAATCACAGGGGTGTTCCCAGGTTCGTTCACGATCAATGCATACACGCTTAATTATAGTCAAGAAATTAAAGGGATCGTCGTTGATGCAAACGCTACGACGGAGTTAGAATTCCGCCTCGTTCCTGATCCTGTCACGATTTCTGGAACGGTTGTAGACGATAACGGTCAGCCTCTTGCGAACGTCAGCGTTCGAATCATCGATGAATTTGAAGCCGAAGTTGGGAATGGGATTTCGGATATTGATGGGAACTTCTCGGTAGGGAGTTTGCCGAGTGGAGCCTTTACGATTATTGCCGGGATCGATGATTATGCAGAATTTACAACAGGTGTTTCGGTACTTCCGGGAGATGAGTACAGTGATCTTAATGTCGTCATGATTCCTCTTGGTGGCACGTTTACTGGGAGAGTTGTGAATGCAGCAACAAGTGAAGCCATCCCTGGTGTGTTGATTTCCGTTAGTACACCTGAGGGCGTTCCGATCATTTCGACGAACTCTGAAACGAACGGTGAATTTGTATCGCCGCTGTTATCACCTGGCATGTATACCGTCATCGCGAGCTCACCTTATTTTGTTCAAGATCAGACTGGGGTTATTGTCGTATCGAATCAAACGTCGGAAGTACTCTTCTCATTAGAAGAAGTTGGCGGTACGATCTTTGGAACAGTGTTGGGTATGGACGGTGACCCGATCCTAAATACGTCCATTGCGATCAGAGTGTTAAACGATAATGGCGCATTGTTGCAAACCCTCCAGGCATTATCTGAAGGAACGTTTGAAGTTCTTAACCTTCCTTCAGGATCTTACCGAATTAATGTTATCGCTGATAAGTATCAAGCATCTACCGTCGGTGCAATCGTCGAAAACGGAGAAATATCTGAGTTAACGGTTCCTCTTGTTTTAGCAGGTGGTTCAATTCAAGGAACGATTACAGACACGAGTGGGGCATCGCTTCCGGGTAGTTTTGTTGAGCTAACAGATGTGAATGGCATCTTAGTTGCAACGATTACAAGTGATCAAAACGGAGAGTTTCTCTTCTCCGATATTAAGGTCGGACAGCTAAACGTAAAAGCAACAGCCCCTGACTATGGTGTTTCTTCGATCGGTGTGATCGTTGAACCTGCTGAAATATCAACTGTTCAACTTTCCTTGTCTCAAATTACAGGTACGATAACTGGCGTTGTAACAGATACGGATGGTAATCCGATTAGTAATGCGACGGTTGCTGTAGCTGACGCGACGAACACATCAGTAGCGACAGTTATCACAAATAGTGATGGAACGTATACAATTCCACAGCTTGATCCTAGTGAATATACGATCACAGCTAGTGAAAGTAGTTCTGGAGCAAATGTGGTGTCAGGCACCGTTATACCTGGTGATGAAAGCATTGTGGATATCACGTTGATTCCATTAGGTGCTGTTGTTCAAGGGACGATATTGGATATCGGTGGGGAAGTTGTTGTAGGTGCAACGGTTGAGCTCAGGTCTGTCAGTCCATTCGGTCCTATCGTCAGCACGGTCTTAACGGATAGTGATGGCAACTATGACTTTGGAACAATTTCAAACGGAACGTACACCATCGTTGTGACAGCAACCAATTATGGAAGTGAAAGTGGCTCGGTTCTCATTGAAGCTGGCGTACCAACGATCCAGCAATTTGTACTCACACCAGACCCTTCTAGTGTAGAAGGCGTTGTCACGACGGATGGTGTGGCAGCTCCAAACACTGTCGTTAAACTTTTAGACATTACAGACACGAGTATTTTTGAAGTGCAAACGGATGCGGATGGGCGCTACCTCATTCAAAATATTAACCCAGGCATCTACACACTTTTAGTAAACAATCCAGATTACCAATCTGAAAAGCAAGGGTTTACGATCGGTGCGGGTGAGTCGACTACTGTTAATTTTGATCTCGTACCACAGCCAAGTGAGATTTCTGGTACGGTGATCAATAACCAAACGAATTTCCCAGTTGTCGGGGCAATTGTCCAAATCTTTTTCGGTGATAGCGTGCAACCATCTGAGCGAGCGGTTACGAATGCAGCAGGGGAATATACAGTTACGGGTCTTGCACCTGGTGCGTATACGATCTTAATTACGTCACCAAACTTTGATACGTTCACAGCAGGTGCGACGGTCAGAGCGAACGAAGCAACGACAATCGATGGTTTCCTTACGCCGGATCCTGGCGTCGTCACAGGAACTGTTACGGGGCCAGAGGGGGCTGTTGCCGGGGCTGCTGTCAAAGTTGTCGCGCCGAATGGCAGTGTGATTGGTTCTGGCGTAACGGATGCAAATGGAAATTGTTCCATTGGAAATCTACCAGTAGGAATTTACGTCGTTTCGTGTTCTGCACCACTACACGAAAATGCGAAACAAGGTGTGGATATTGAACCAGGAGAAGTCGTATCCGTTTCCTTTGAACTTGGTTCAGAACCTGGGTCGGTCGATGGCATCGTTACCGATGAAAATGGTAATCCTCAACCAGGAACCGTTGTAAATGTGATATCACCAGATGGTACGATTGTGGATTCCGTTGTAACAGATGAAGAAGGATTCTATACAATCCAAAATCTTGACCCGAAAACGTATCAAGTTATCGCAGATAAACCAGGCCAACCAACTACTTCTGTTGGGGCTATTGTCGAACCAAATGATACGGTAACGACAGACGTTGTAATCCCCCAAACCTTTGGTACTATTACGGGAACAATAACAAATGCAGATGGAGACCCACTCACGAATCGTACGATTTTGATTAACTTGTTCGACCAAAATGATGCGTTCATCACATCTGTTCAAGCTCAAACGAATGGCACGTACACGATTCCTGATGTTAAAGAAGGAACCTATTTCCTTACCGCCATTACGAAAGGATTTAGCCCTGGCCAATTTGCCGTTACAGTAGAAGCTGATGAGGTGAGCACGCTCAATGTTCCTGTAAGCCCACAAAGTGGAGGGCTAACGGTCCTCGTTGTTGACGAAATAACGAGTACCCCAGTGACTGGCGTTGTAACAAGTATCAAAAATGAAACAGGAATCCCGCTCACATCTGCTGTTACAGATCAAGAGGGGAAGGCGGTTGTTGAAGAATTAGACCCTGGCACGGTTATTGTATCTGCTGCTACACCGAATTACACCAACTCATCTCAAGGAGCGATTATCGAACCTGGCGTTACGAAAGAAGCCGTTCTATCGATTTCACCAGAAACAGGAGACTTAGCTGGTGTCATCACAGATCCAAATGGCGATCCAATCGCAGGAGCGACGATTCAAATTCTCGATTCCAAACGCTCAGTTATTACGACGGTGTTAACGCAAAGCGATGGTGTTTATAAAGTCTTCGATCTTGCGTTAGGTATCTACACGATGTTGATCAACAGCCCTGGATATGAGCAGCAATCGCTGAGTGCGGACATAACATCAGGTGAAACGACAGCAACAAGTATGTCCTTGCCGCCTGTTCCAGGAAAAATTACAGGAGTCGTGACAGATTCAGCAACGGGTGCTTTCCTTTCGAGGACCAACGTGGAGTTACGTTTGATCAGTTCCTCTGGTCCAGTCATCGCATCGACACTCACCGATTCACAAGGAAAATATACTTTTGCGGATATTGAAAGTGGTAGCTACACCGTTGTGGCAAGTAGTCGTTTTTATGGTGATGATGCAGATTCGGTAACAGTAGAACCTGGGAATACGACATTTGCTGACTTACAGCTTACCGTAACGGAAGCAAGCGTGGAAGGTCGTGTGACAGGGGATGGTACGGAGCCATTAGCGAATACGCTTGTAAGGATATCAGATCAAAACAAAACGGTTGTGGCAGAAGTTCAGACAGATGCCGATGGGAACTTCCAGTACCAAGGGTTGAATCCAGGTGAGTACAATCTTGCTGTGATCAACCCGGATTATCGAGCGAAAGTTGTCACGTTCCAGGCAGAACCGGATACACCTACCGAAGTGAATAACTCACTCGTGCCGATACCGAGCACGTTTACAGGTATCGTCACTGATGCTGACACAGGGCTTCCCATCGTCGGTGCGATCGTCGAAGTGTTGGATTTGCTCAGCCGTCCGGTAGATGTGGCACTGACGAACATTGAAGGAAGATACACGGTTACTGGGCTAAGTGATGAAACGTACGCGCTTAGAGCGTCAGCACAAGCGTATGGCTCTGAAGGTAGACAGTCAACGCTGTTCGTAAACGATACGAATGTCGAGAATTTTGCGCTTGGAGAGGTTGCAGCTTCTATTTCAGGTACGGTTACCTCAGCACCAACCGGTGATCCGATCAGTGAAGCGAGTCTTAACGTATACGATGACGAAGGTGTTTTAGTAGGAAATGCATTCACTGAGCAAGACGGAACGTATAGGGTTGGAAACCTTAGTGCTGGAACCTACACTGTAGCGGCGGATGCAGTAGACTATTTAGAAGCAAGACGGAATGTCACGTTAGCAACCGGTGAAGATCGAAAAGGGGTCAATTTTGAACTTGCTCGAGGCGAGGATGGCGCAATCGTTGGTCGAGTGTCTGACAACAATACCGGTGTTCCGATCGAGGATGTCCTGATACAATTATACAACGAAGATGGGACTTTGTATCGCCAAGTAAGATCGAACGAGGAAGGTGTTTATTCACTTTCTGGGCTTCCTGTTGGAACGTATGAAATCAGGGCTACGAAAGCAGGATATGAACCTTTCTTTAGCACGGTAAGGGTTATTGCAAATCAAACGGTTGAGTTCGAGATTAGGCTTACTTCAACTACGCCAGTGCCGCCACCAGTTCGTGGCTCGTATTACATTACGACAAGTCGTGGTGAATTCTTACAGTTAGATGGAGGCACTGTTCCAACACTGTTTAGGATGTTAGAAATAAATGAATCAAGGGGATGTGGAACGTTCTCATATGAAAGTGTGAATGGAGACACGAGAATAATCACGCTTGATTTAAGTTCTGTCACCCTCTCACCAGTAAAAGAATAGAAAGGAGCTCGGGGGCTTATGTCCCCGAGCTTTGTTTTTGCTATAGTAAAACTTACATAGTGAATGAAGCGAGGCTTCGATATACGATTTGATTCGTCTTCTAAGACAAAAAGATGTATGCTACAGGATAAGGGAATCTTGCGTGAGCTGTTCGGAAACTGAGTTCATTGCAAGACGAAGGAGGTGAGCGAATGGATGATTTTCTACATAACGTAGAAAAGATGTGCGAAGCATGTGAGGCTGGTAACGTGATCGGTGTGCCTGAACCAATTCATGGCGGCCTTTTGCATCACATGTATGCAGTTGAAACGACAACAGGAAAGTATGCGATCAAAGTATTGAATAAAGAAATTATTAGCAGACCTTCTGCGATGCAAAACTATATCAACTCAGAGCGTATAGCGACTGTGGCCAGGAATCGAATACCTGCTCTACCAGCCATACAAGTGAATGAGTCGTTCATCCAACATTTAGATGGTCATTTCTTTCTTATTTACGAATGGATAGAAGGGAGAAGTCTAAACGCAAAGAACGTCACGTGTGAGCATAGCGGTAAGGTGGGAGCGATTCTTGCTGAGATTCATCGTACTGATTTCTCGATGTTAGGGATTCATTATGAAAGGGTCGAAGTCGAACAAGACACGCATTGGGAGATCTATCTCGAGCATGGAAAAGAAGCACGAGCAGACTGGGTGGCTCTATTAGAGAAAACCATGAAAGACCTTTACGAGTGGAGTGCGATCGCGAATAAAGCAGCAACATTACTTGCACCTGACGTCGTGATTAGTCACCGCGATCTCGATCCGAAGAACGTCTTGTGGCATCAAGGAGAACCGGTCGTGATCGACTGGGAATCAGCAGGTTATATCAACCCGATGCAAGACCTCCTAGAAACGGCGATCTACTGGGCAAAACCTGATGAAGGCACCATCGATAAAGATCGATTCTTTTCTTTTTTTGAAGCGTATAAGGAACGGTGTGGAAAACAGCACGGTGACTGGAAGAAGGTACTCGCAACTGGATTTTCAGGAAAATTAGGATGGCTCGAATACAACCTGAAGCGCTCGTTGAGGCAGGGTCAAGATCAAAAGTTAGGCACAGATCAAGTGTTTCAGACGATAATGGAATTGAAAGAATACAATGAGTCGATTCCGATGTTGGAACAGTGGTTAAGCGAGGATTGAGGCTGCAATAGGAAAATATAAAATGTACAAAAAAGCACGGGAGAAGCTCTCGTGCTTTTCTTATCGTTACCTTTTCCCTGCAATAGACTGATACACATGATACCCGCTTGTTGAAACGCCGATTGTACCTGCGCCAGGAAACACACTATCACCACAAAGCCATAATCCTTCGAGGCCCGTTCTGTGTGAGATGCTATTGAACAAGCTGTATTCATTCGTCTGTGGAAAGCCACCGACCATGCCGTTCGGTCGTTTCGTGAACCGCTCCCATGCACGTGGAGCACCTGTGAGCATCATATCGATGCCGCTTCTTACGTCTGGAATCACGCGCTCAACGCCATTCAGCACTTTCTCGGTTAGGTGCTCTTTGTAGCGATCATACTTTTCCTTTGTATCCCAGTGGTGAAGCTCCGTATGCGTGCTAACGGTGAGCGTGCGATACCCTTTCGGAGCACGGATGTGATCCATTGAGCTAGAAAGAGAGAGAAAGAGGTGATCGCCTTCTGTCATCGTGCCGCCTTCAACTAAAACTTGATTGAATAAAGCGGTGTAGTCTGGAATCACACTCTCATCGATCGCAAGATACAAGGTGAAGGCTCCCCACTGTGAAATCGTGCTTCTTTTTTGAAGCTTGTTCGGCAGTTCTAGTTTAAGAGGTTCTGGGAGGAGTGGCACAAAGCTTTGGACAGGAAGGTTACAAACGAGATGGTCAGCTTTCCAATTCTCACCGCGCTGATCGACTGCGACCCACTTGTTTTTCTCGTTGCGAATGGTTTGAATATGCTTTCGTTTAAACGTTTTGCCGCCATGATCTTCAATATACGCCTGGAGCTTTTCAGCGATTGAGTAGAGGCCGCCTTCTGTGTAGTACGCGCCTTCATGGTAGATATCAAGCGCAAGGGCACCCATGAGCGCGGAACACTCACCGCTCGTTGCCTGCATGCTGTCGATCAATTGGCCATCGATAAAATGGCGAAAATGGTGTGATTCCTCGAGGTCATGTTTCTTTAGAAGATCCCCCATCGTTTTACGTAAATAAGGGAAAAGTTTTGGTGTTCCGATATTGATGGAGAAGAGAAGCTTTCTCCATTCAGACATCGTCACAGGTGGTAGGACAGGGAGAGGTTTAATTAATTTTCGTACCTCGGCGCCCATCTTCCATATTTCTTGATAAAAAGAGACGATGCGCTCCGCATGGTCAGGAAATTGAGACGTACATTCAGCAAGATGACGGTTTCGATCAGCATAATATGGCATAATGGACGACCCGTTGTACACGCGCATGATCTCATCTAATTTCAAAAACGGCACAGAAATGCCGAGCTCTTTAAAAATACGATAATGGATGCCGCCCTCTTCAAACCCCATGCCCATCGTGGCACCGACTGGGAACAGGTAATCCTTCCTGCTGAACTTACCAGCAGAACCGCCCCATTCATTCGACGCTTCAAGCACGGTAACATGATAGCCATCTTTTGAGAGTAACGCCCCGGCAGTTAATCCACCGATACCGCCCCCGATGATAATGATATCCAAAGAAATCCCTCCAAGGTATGCCGAAACTTATATCTTCTATTATAAGGGTGAACAGAACGAGTTGCATGGTTAATGTGTTGCTCGGTGTTCTCGAAAGGTAAGGGAATGTATGGCTAGGTACTGAAAATTTGGAGCTAGTACGAGATAATGGAGGGGGAGTTTAAAAGATACATAGCTAAAGGAGGCGTATCAGATGACCGTTCGCGGAGTAAACGAAGACATACAGAGTCAGATTGAACGGCTAGAAGAGATCATACATAAAAACGACAGCATTCAAAAAGTATTGAACGTCGCGCATGCAGAGTTCGATCACTACTATATTGGCGCGGGTAGTATTGTTCAAACGGTATGGAATGACTTATCAGGAAACCCGCTGAATTATGGAATCAATGATATTGATATTATTTACTATGATGAAGACTTGAGTGGAGAGAAGGAAAAGAAAATCGAGCAGCGTCTTCAACACTTACTGTGTGACCTGCCGCTTGAAATCGACGTGAAAAATGAGGCACGCGTGCACCTTTGGTATGAAGAGAAGTTCGGGAGGAAAATAGAGCAGTACCAGTCGCTTGAAGACGCGATCAACAGCTGGCCGACGACGGCAACGGCGCTTGGTGTTAGAAAAGATGATGAGGGGACGTTCAAGGTGTACGCACCGTATGGGTTGAACGATCTTTTTACAATGACGGTTCGAGCGAATAAAGTGATGATCACACGTGATGTGTATGAAGCGAAGGTTGTAAAGTGGACGAGTAAGTGGGATTTAAATGTGATTCCGTGGAAAGATTCGTGAATAGATGAAAAAGCCTGGTCCGTTGACCAGGCTTTTCTTATTACATAAACATCCCAACAAAAATCGCTGTGATAAACGATGCGAGGGAACCCCCTATAATGGCTTTTAGACCAAGCTTCGATACTTGTGAGCGTTTTGTGGGTTCAAGTGAACCGAGTCCGATAATCAACTGACCGATCGAAGAAAGGTTCGCGAAGTTACATAGCGCAACAGAAAGCATCGCGACTGTTTTCTCTGAAAGCTGTCCTTCCTGAGACGTTAAGTCCTTAAATGCAACGAACTCGTTGATCGAGACCTTCGTTCCGATGATGGATGCCGCTCGGAATGCTTCATCAAGTGGAATACCAACAAGGAGAGCAAACGGATAGAAGATATAGCCAAGGATCGTGCTGAGATCTGTACCGGCCATACCGAGCATGCCGTTAAGGAGCGCTAGAATACTGATGAATGCGATCAAGAGACCACCAATATTAAGGGCGAGCATGACACCACTAACCGTACCTTCTGCGATCGATTCGAACACGTTCGCATGTTCAGAACGCTTCATTTTCACGTTGTCGTTCGTTTGTGATACTTCGGTTTCAGGTTCCATGATCTTTGCGATCACAAGCGATACGAATGGAACGCTGAATACGGAAATCAAGAGATATTTGATGTCGACGCCCATGAGCGAATACCCGACGAGGATCGCGCCACTCGCTGAGGCAGTTCCGCCAACCATCACTGCGAAGATCTCAGAACGCGTTAAGATCTTTAAGTATGGTTTTACAAGAAGTGGTGCTTCTGCAAGTCCAAGGAATGAGTTGCCGACGGCGTTAAACGATTCAACCTTTGTCGTTCCCATCAGCTTACCGACCGTTACACCGACGAGTTGAACGATGAATGGAATGACCCGTAAATAATAAAGAGCAGAAACGAGTGCTGAGATGAAGATAATAACCGACAGCACGTTGATCGCAAATACAAAAGTTAAATCCGTTTGTTCGTAGAAGCCACCGAAAACGAACTGAATCCCTTCGTTACTATAGTTGATGACGTTCTGTACGGCTGCTGACGCTTTTTGAAGAAATACCTTACCGGCTTCAACTTTTAGAACGAAAAGAACGAACGCACCCTCGATCGTGAGACCTACCCCGATCGTACGCCAGTTGACTGACTTCTTCTTGTTGCTGAGTAACCATGCGATTCCGAGGACTCCCGCGATGGATAATAAACCTAAGATGATGCTCATGTTGATTGACTCCCCCTGATAGAAAAATGTTGCTTCACATAAAAAGAATCTATAAAACATAAAAAACCGCACTTAAGGAAAGTCCGGTTTCAGGAAGAATGAGTAACAATTGGTGTATAAGACACCAGTTCTGCTTACTTCCCTATAGTCCAGCAATTCATGGTTGCAGGGTAGAAACTTATCGGACCATATTTCCAAAATATATAGAGAGTAGATGTGAAGTTGTATTTTAACAATCTAGCAGATGAAAAAGGGGGTAGCAATACCTAGTCTAATAGTAACAATGTTAGAAAAATTCGATAGGGATATGTAAGCGTTCGACAAAATGTGAGTTTCTTTGATGGTCTGTTTAATGGGAAAGTGAGTGGTAGAAAGGGAGAGAACGGTTACATTCATGTGGGAAAACGAGTGAGTGAGGGAACAAATTTTTTATATCATAAATGTTCAACTTTTTTTAAGATAGTAGGGTTACTCGTTTCTCTGAACCTCCATAAATTAAAACCCCTCTAAGTGTGAGAGGGGTTTTGATAGAATAGGTTTGATTTTATGAGAATCGATGGAGTTTTTTTTTACGTTTTCGGGAACGTAAATCCTTCCCCAAATACATCACGAACATCGTGCACAACGACGAACGCTTTATCATCAGCTTGTTGGATCATCTTCTTCAACAAGAAGAGTTCTTGTTTGTTGATAACAATATATAAGATATCTTTCGATTCATTCGAATAGTGACCTCGTGCGTTGATGATGGTAACACCGCGGTCCATCTCAGCGCTAACTTTCTCAGCAATCGCTACTGTGTCTTCCGAGATAATCGTGACGGCTTTTCTCGTATCGAAGCCATCGATCAAGTAATCTAATATCTTCGTACTGATATAGATTGAAATACCTGTGTACATTGTATTTTCGATTCCAATGATAAAGGATGAGCCCATCACAACGAGAATGTCGAACACGAACATCGACGTACTCACACTCCAGCCGAAGTGCTGATTAAGCATGCGCGCAACGATCGTGGACCCACCGGTCGTCCCGCCTGAGCGTAAGACAAGACCAAGCCCAATACCGATGAACACACCGACAAAAACCGTTCCAAGCATGATGTCGACCGGATTCCCCATGCCCTCTGTTAAATGTATGAAAAGGGACGTGAAGAAGATCGCGATCATCGTATACCACGTGACGCGTTTATTTAGAACTTTATAGCCGATTGCGAGAAGAATCCCGTTCATAAGGAAGTTTGTGAGTCCTGGTGACCAACCGACCAAATAGTAAAGTGCCATCGAAATACCTGTAACGCCGCCTTCACCAAGTTCGTTTGGGATGGCGAACCAGTTTACGCCAAGCGCAAAGAACAGGGACCCAATGATGATGAGTGTAATTTCTTTCCCTGTATGATTCATAGTATCACTCCGTTCAAATCTAGTACGTAGGATAATATATCATAGTGGGGAAGTGGAAACAGTAGTTTTTTGTAAAGAAAGTATGATTTAACCTTGATATGGAATTACGTATTAGAATCAAAAACACAGGGGAGTGCCGTAGGCGTGAATATCGCTCGCTTTCCGCGGACGTACGCCCGAGCCTCGTCATCCTTCCGGGTCTCGGTCGTCCGTTTACTTACTTATTAAGGAAATAAGCATTGCGGGAACTTAGTTCGTTTGAAATAATTGGTATAAAATACATGTTTGATGACGCTGGGAGATTGGTAGTTTTGAAAAGAAAGAAATTGAAGAAGATCTTTGTTCAAATCCTTATCGTGACAGTCACATTTTTTGTAGTTAGAGGGATAATAGAGTTCACACCGATTAAAGGATACTTGGGACATTTTACATCCAACGCAGTCATACAGATGTACCATTATAAAGATCCTTCAATAGAAGTAGATGGCATTGAACTCACGTATGACAATGTTCAAAAAGAATTAGCGAATGAACTAGCTAATGAAATAGAAGCGTTTGAGGAGTTAGGCATTGCCTGGTTTGGCGAGAACGACCTGCCTCAGTTAGAAGTAATAGTCACAAAACAGGGTAAGTTACCACACCCCATACTATTGAACCGTAATGGTCTTTATCTTCCAAAAAGCAACGTCATCGTGATTAATGGAGAATTATCTGCTGAGGAAAGAGTGCACGCACTTTCGCATGAATATGCTCACTATTATTTGATGAACAGCATGAGCCAAGAGATGGCGATCACTGATCTACCAGACTGGTTTCATGAAGGTGTAGCCGAAGCGTTCGCGCATCGATTCGCTCCGCTTCCATTCTATGAAGCGATTGGGAATTGGGACGTTGTGCCATATGCAGAAATGGTTATGAAAGGTCCAGGTGCCAGCGAGCGGTATGTGATGGCGCAATTTACTGTGGAAAAGCTACTAGAGGATCATGGGGAGCAAGTCATTTCTAAGATAATTACTCAAACGAAGGAGCAAGGCTCGTTTGAAGAAGGGTTTATGGAAATTACGAAACAACCTCTTTCTGGTTATCATGAGTGGCTGATTCCAGATAAAGAGTTTCTTAAAGAAGCTTCAGCTAAATTAGAAGAAGGATATAATCGTAAACAGCTCGAGAAAGAGTTAAACGTGTTTGAACAGTCAAAAGGGCCATATTTTTATGAAGCGCCTTCAATTTATTATATTTTAAACACCATCTATGTCGAAGAAGAAAATTGGAAAGCAGCTAGTTCGACTATGCTGAAGAGGATGAACTACATCCGACATTTCCCAGGAGAGTGGAAAATGCTTTCTGAATATGCTTCTAACATGGGGGATACAGATCGAGCGATCGAGTATGCGGAACATGCGGTAGCTCTTACGGATTCAAGCAGTGTCGATTCTTTTGAAGAGTGGTTAGCAGAACTCCGGGATAGAGAAGAGTAAGCTTTAAAAAGGAGGTTTTTTATTGAATAACAGCGAGCAATTCACGCCACCAAAACACATCGTCTCAGCTGCAACGATTGTCTTCAATGAGCAGAATGAAATTCTATTAATCAAAGGCCCGAAAAGGGGCTGGGAAATGCCTGGAGGACAGGTTGAAGAAGGTGAGTCCTTGAAAGATGCAGCCATTAGGGAAACAGAAGAAGAAACAGGGATTATCATTGAAGGATTGAAGTTTTGCGGGATCTTCCAGAACGTAAGTCGATCCATTTGTAATACCCTGTTTGTAGCTCACGCTGTTGGAGGCACATTAACCACCTCTGAAGAAAGTTTGGAGGTAGATTTTTTTCCGATCGAGCAAGCATTAGAAATGGTATCATATAAAAATTTCAGAGAAAGAATTGAATTGTGCTTGGATGAAGAATCCCAACCATTTTACATAGATTTTTAGTTGTAATCGACCAAGTTAAGTAGAAAGGGAATGGATGACGTGAAGTACTTAATAGGTTTTTCTTTCATAGTAGGATTAGTCGCTCTATCGATTTCATTTATGATTATTACGACCAGCTACTTTCATAGTAAAGAGATCGCTTTGCTAACGTCGAAATGCAATGACGTCAATGGAGAAGTGATGTTAGAACTTCATAATTATTTCACAAACAGTTATTCGTTTGAGTGCAAGAAGTAATTTGTCATAACGGAGAGGACACGGGGACAGGTCCAGTGTCCCGTACCTATTTGATTGTGAAATTTCTTAATTTTATTATTCTCCACCGCAACGAAAGTGTTGCGGTTATTTTTATCCTTTAAAAGGCGTATGTATCCATTATGTGGAAGACGCAACTATAATAAAGGAAATGGAGTTGGTTTACAATGAGTTTATTCATCTTTGCCATTAGTCTGTTAGGCATGATCATTGTAAGCATCATCACTCTTGTTGGATTAGTGAAGCGAAATGGAAAAGGAAAAAGAAACGGATTTATCTTACTAGCGTTCGCTATTGTTTTTATCTTCAGTGTATCCGTTCTAGATGCTGGTGAGACAGCATCGACTCCAACGGAGCCACCAAAAGAGGTAGAAGCAGAAAAGGAAAATGCTGCTGAAGAAGCAAAAGCGAAAGAGGAGGAAAAGAAACTAGAGGAAGAGGCGAAAGAAGAACAACAGGCTGCTGATGCTAAGAAGAAAGAGGAAGAAGCTGTAGCTGCTAAAGCTGCTGAAGAGAAGGCTAAGAAGGAAGCAGAGGAGAAGGCTAAGAAGGAAGCAGAAGAAGCTAAAAAAGAGGCTGAAAATGAGCCTACATTGGCACAACGAAACGCAATCTCACAAGCTGAGAATTATCTAAATTTTACTGCATTCAGCAAAAAGGGGCTAATCGAACAATTAGAATTTGAAGGATACAGCAATGCTGATGCAGCGTTTGCTGTCGATAGCATCAAAGTTGATTGGAACGCACAAGCCGTCCAAAAAGCGAAAGACTATCTCGATTTCAGTGCATTCTCTAGGAGCGGATTAATCGATCAACTCATTTTTGAAGGCTTTACAGAAGAGCAGGCAACTCATGCAGTTAATGAAATCGGACTTTAATGAGTCAGGTTGAATCAAGACGTTTGATGAATGGCGCCAGCAAGTGAATGGTCAAATGCGACCGAAGCTCTAAAGATAAATGCCAACCTCGACCGAGGTTGGCATATTCTATCTGTTTTCTACTGGTTCTTCCCGCGTTTTCTCCCCTTTCGTTACAAGGAAAGGGACGAGCATTGGGATGAAGAGGATGAGGATCAATAGTCGTATGACCTGCATGGCTGCGACGACGCTTCCATCGAGGTCGAGTGATGCGGCGACGGATGCCATCTGCGGTGCACCCGCAGGAACGATTGCGAGTAGACTCGTGATGAAGTCGAGCGGTGTCATGAGATAGAAAACATACGTCACGACAAACGTAAGGAAGAAAAAGGACACGAGTATCCAGAGACTTGTCCATCCGATCTGCTTAATATCTGATAGTGACTTCCGATCGAATCGGACTCCGATAATCACACCGAGCATCGCCATCCCGAGTCCAACGCCTAAGTTTGGCATTGAAGGAAGTGGCTGGACGAAAGCGTGAAAAACGAAGGCGAGAACGATCGAATAGAGGAAAGGAGCGATTGGAATCCTCCATTTCTTAGAAAGTAGAAGCGTAACAACAACGAGAACTAGATAAAAGATCATAGCGAGCCACATCGGTGCTGCACCTTCAACAGCTTTATTTAGTCCGCTCGATTCCACTTCCTTCGTGTTTAGATAAGAAGTCATGAATCCAGCGACGATTGGGATCGTCGCAACGAGCATCATAATGCGGACGGTTTGAAAGGCAGCGACCATGCCCATGTTCGCTTTGTACTCTCGGCTGAGTGCCATCATGACAGAAGCTCCTGCAGGTAGACAGCAGAAGAGAGCTGTCTTCCGATCGAGGTTCGAATAACGTCCAAGCACCTTCCCAAGAATCCAGCTCGCAACGAGCAGGATGACGAGCGACACTGCTAGTGGGAAGAGGTAACTTGCAACCTCTTTAAACATCGACACTTTTATACTGATTCCGATACTTACGCCGATTACAGCGAGTGATATATCAAACAGTAGGTTCGGGTAGGAAATCTCATTGATCATGAGACGGTAATACACGCCGACAAGCATCGCGCCGAGTAACCACCCGGCGGGAATGTTCATTAAGTCGAATAAATATCCAACTCCGAACGCGATCATAAGCAAAAACACTTTTATCATAAACTAGCACCTTCAATAATTGAGAATGTTCATACCGGTTGAAAGCTTCTTTTTCAGCATAGCGAAGCTTATTTCAATTAGTTTAGCACAAGACATGTGAAGAATTCAGAGGTGAGAGCTTGAGGAGAGCCAATAGTCTATGAAACGATCCAAGTAATTGTCTAGGTACACTCCCATACCAATGTGAATAGCATGAGGTTAGAAACTGTGAAGGGAATGAGTTGGATGTCCTATGATCCAGGATCGTTTAGTTACGATAGAAAGTCACACAAACCGGCTACTAAAGGGATAGGAAGAATTCCTCTACAAGACTATGGACCGAAACCATTCGTGGTTGATATTAATGAAGCTACGCTCAAAAACAATACGTTTCGGACAGCGTTATGGACAGGAGAATATCTACAGATTACGTTGATGAGTATCGGTGTAGGAGAAGACATCGGTTTAGAAATGCATCCGAATCTAGACCAATTTATACGTCTCGAACAAGGGCAAGGTCTTGTTCAAATGGGAATGACGAAAGATAATTTGCCGTTTGAAGTACCTGTGTATGATGATTATGCAATCGTCATCCCAGCTGGAACGTGGCACAATCTAACAAATACAGGGAAAGAGCCGATTAAGCTTTATTCCATCTATGCTCCGCCAAATCATCCGTTTGGAACGGTGCATCGTACGAAAGAGGAAGCGATGGAGATGGAAGAGGGGTATGGGCACCACCACGAGTAAATGTGAAATGATAGCATTAAAAAGAATCACACCTAATCTGAGGGTGTGATTCTTTTATCTGTACTTTCGTGCACCATCTCTATCAATCTGTAATTTTCTAGTGTAAGATCAATCTAATCTGGGTATCGTCCCTAAAGCATTCATACTAAGCAGACCTAGTATTCATAGGAGGTATATAGATGAAAAAAATAAGATGGGGAATCATAGGGTGTGGCAATGTTACTGAAGTCAAAAGTGGCCCCGCGTTTCAACTGATTGTACAAAGCTCCCTTGTCGCTGTTATGAGAAGAAATGGGGAGAAGGCGAAAGATTATGCGGAACGACACGGTGTTCCTAAATGGTATGACAAAGCAGAAGATCTAATCTATGACGACGAAGTCGATGCTGTTTATATTGCTACTCCGCCTTCTACACACAAACAGTACACCCTTATGACTGCAGAAGCCGGGAAGCCTGTGTATGTAGAAAAGCCGATGGCAAATAGTTTAGAAGAATGTGAAGAGATGGTAGAAGCCTGCGAGAAACATAACGTCCCGTTATACGTAGCGTACTACAGAAGGTCACTTCCAAGATTTCTTAAGGTGAAAGAGTTAATCGAAGACGGTGCGATTGGAGACGTTCGATTTGTTTCAATTCAACAGACGCAGCAAATTGTCCAAAAAGATGAGGAAGGCAATTGGCCGTGGCGCGTCATTCCAGAAAAAAGTGGAGCTGGATTGTTTTACGATGTCGGTTCTCATACGTTAGATTTATTCGATTATTTACTTGGACCTTTAGAAGAGACGAAAGGGTCAGCATATAATTTAGCCGATTCTTATCCAGCAGAAGATACAGTTAGTGGTGTATGGCGATTTGAGAACGGCGCTGTCGGAACAGGCGTATGGAACTTCTCTTCCTATAAGAATGAGGATGATAACCGCATCGTCGGAACGAAAGGAGAAATCCAGTTTTCAACGTTTGATCATAAGCCGATCACCTTACTAACGGAATCAGGAGAAGAGTCTTTCGAAATCGAGCACCCGACACATATTCAGCAGCCCCATATTCAAAATGTGGTGAATGAATTGCTTGAAAAAGGAACTTCTCCAAGTACCGGAACGACAGCGCTTCGCACCAATAAAGTCATGGATGAGCTTGTGAAAGAGTATTATAAGGAAAATAAGAGGTAAATGCTGCTATACAAAGATAACCCCCTACACCGAGTAGGGGGTTACGTTATTTTATAATTTAAGGGGGGAAGGAATTTGGGGGAAATTCCTTGATTCATACATTATCATAAACGGACTGAAATTCTGAGATTGTGGGAGAACTTTGATAATTGAAATCCGATTGTAACGAGTTAATCCTTTAACGTTGTTTGGTGCTACATACTATCCTCGCACAAGTGGTAAGGTACAACAGCGAAAAGAACCGCCTGATTTAATGATTTCTGAAAAATCGATTGGAATGACGTTGAAGCCATTTGATTTCAATACAGAATTCAATCGATCATTCTGAGGAAGACTCACAATTTTCTTGTTACCAATCGAGAGAACGTTCGGGCCCATTTCGAACTGCTCATCTTTCGTTACCTCGATGAGTGTATTGAAGCGAGCGGAAATCTTTTTTAACCCGTCTTTGGTGAACGATTCTGGGTAGATGAGCGCCGTGTCATCGGAAATAATATTAAAGACACAATCAAGGTGTAAAATGTCGTTATCCAAAGCGAGTGGCTCGATTTGATACTGAGGTAGGCGACGTTGTAGTTCTTTGATCGCTCGTTGTGATGTTCTGCCACTAACGCCAACCCAGATCGTAGAACCGTCGATGACGACATCGCCACCTTCAATTGAGCCGGGGAGACCTTCTTGATATGAGATGTCACGATCAGTGAGCCAAGTTTTTAAAATGTTAGTTTCAGCCTGACGCACACGCTCATTCATCGAACCAACGAATAAGTTATCGTTGATGGTGAAGCCAATGTCTCTTGTGAACACCTGTTCAGGCAAATGAGGGTCCGTTGGAAGCTCACTAACATGGACTCCGTTTTCTTGTAAAACGGAAACAAAGTTCTCGTGCTGCTTAAGCGCGAGCGGGACGTTGATGTTGCTAGTTTCGTAGTGCTTCTGTGTTTCATTTATAATTTCAGTTATCCTCATAAACGTGGGTTTAACAACAAGAACATGTGTTAGATCGTTATATTCCGTATCGCATTGAACGCTTTTTGTGATTGCAATTCCATTCATTTCACTAACCTCCATCATACAGTTAGTCCACTATTCCCACAGGGGAATGTGGTGAAACCTACTAACTGATAGAACAGAAAATGATAGAATGGTGGATGTTGGGCTATTTTTTAACAAAACAAAGGTTTAATTTCAATTTCATTATCTCTTATAATAGAGACATACATAAATCGTAACTGATTTTGAAAGGGGTTACATCACAGTGAACACGAAATACTTAGATCTTCTAGCTCAGAAATATGATAGTGAAGAAAAAGTCGTGACAGAAATCATCAACCTTAAGGCGATCTTGAATTTGCCGAAGGGGACAGAGCATTTTGTTAGTGATTTACATGGAGAGTATCAAGCCTTTCAACACGTGTTACGAAACGGTTCAGGGAAAGTGAAAGAGAAGATCGAGGATCTTTTTAAAGGTGAATTATCAGATGACCAACTTGATGAATTCGCTACGCTCGTCTATTACCCTGAAGAGAAAATTAAGCTTATCAAGAATACGTTCGGCAATGAGAAAGAACTATACGAGTGGTACAACGATACGATCGAGCGTATGTTCAGGCTTATTTCGTACGCATCCTCTAAATATACACGTTCAAAGTTACGAAAAGCATTGCCAACACAGTTTGTGTACGTGATCGAAGAGCTGCTCTATAAATCCGATGACGCGAACAAGGAACCATATTATCAAAAAATCCTTCAACAGGTGATCTCGCTCGGTCAGGCGGATAAGCTCATCATCGGTCTTTCCTATACAACGCAGCGGCTAGTCGTTGACCATCTGCATGTGGTCGGAGATATTTACGATCGTGGACCAGAGCCTGATAAGATTATGGAAACGTTGATCAACTATCATTCCGTCGACATTCAGTGGGGGAATCATGATGTTCTTTGGGTTGGAGCGTTCGCTGGGTCAAAGGTGTGTCTTGCGAACATCATCCGGATATGCGCGAGATACAATAACCTCGAGATCATTGAAGATGCATATGGGATTAACCTTCGTCCGCTCTTAAACCTAGCTGAGAAGTACTATGATGACAACCCTGCTTTCAGACCGAAAATAGACAAAGACGATCAAACGTCAGAAGAGGAACTTTTACAAATCACAAAGATTCATCAGGCGATCGCGATGATTCAGTTTAAGCTAGAGAGTCCGATTATTAAGCGCCGTCCTTACTTCAATATGTCAGAAAGACTTCTGCTTGAAAAGATTGATCATGAGAACAGCAAAATCACGATTCATGGAAAAACGTATGACCTCGAGAATACGTGTTTTGACACGATCGATCCTGAGCAACCGGAAAAGCTTTTAGAGGAAGAGCAGGAAGTGATGGACAAGCTATTGTTCTCACTTCAGCATTCCGAGAAGCTCGCGCGTCATATGAAGTTTCTTATGAAAAAAGGAAGCCTCTACTTGAGATACAACGGCAACCTCTTGATCCACGGCTGCATTCCGTTAGATGAAGAAGGAAACATGGAGAGCATGACGATTGAAGATAAGTCGTTTGCTGGGCGTGAACTTCTTGATGTGTTCGAGCGATATTTGCGTGATGCATATGCTCATCCGGAGAAGACAGATGACCTCGCGACAGATATGGTCTGGTATTTATGGACCGGGGAATATTCTTCTCTGTTTGGGAAGCGCGAAATGACGACGTTTGAACGTTACTTTATTAAAGACAAAGCATCTCACAAAGAGAAAAAGAATCCTTATTACTATTTACGTGAAGAAGAAGAAACGTGTCGCAAGCTTCTAGCGGAGTTTGATCTTAATCCTGACCAAGGTCATATCATCAATGGTCACACGCCGGTTAAAGAAATCGAAGGAGAAAATCCGGTGAAAGCGAACGGAAAGATGGTCGTAATTGATGGCGGCTTCTCGAAGGCGTATCAATCGACGACAGGAATCGCAGGATACACATTATTGTTCAACTCATTCGGAATGCAGCTCGTCGCTCATAAGCATTTTAACTCAAAGGAAGAAGTGCTCTTAGATGGTGCAGACGTGCTATCCGTTAAGAGACTAGTTGATAAAGAGCTTGAGCGGAAGAAAGTTCTCGAGACGAATGTCGGGGAATCCTTATTGCAAGAGCTTCAGATCCTGAACAGCTTGATGGAATATCGCTACATCAATTGATGGTAGCCTGACCATAACCTATAAATAACATGAAAAATGCCCTGTGAATTGACACAGGGCATTTTGTTATGTTCAAAGCCAGGATTGTGGAAGACTCAGTCGAAAGCAATCCTCTTTTCGTCATAAGTTTCGTCGAGCTCTTACACTCAAGTTCTGGATATTCTGCCTCGTTTTGTACTGAATCTTCTTCTGGGTTTTTTCTCTATCTTTTTCCAAACTACCATAATACGTCTCAATTACTATTAAAACTATATAGCCCAAATAGATAGTGATAATTTACTTTCGTGAGGATAAGTAACGTGATGTGGGAAGCAATATGAAGGTTAACAACACTTAGGTTTTGGCTGTTCATATATGGGAAGAGTATAAAATATCAAGAAAGGTCCTAATATGTCGGTTATTTAATAATTAGTAGATGGATTATTCTTTAAAATGGAAGATAGGGGAGAAAGCTTTGAAATCAAAAAGAAGATTAACATTGTACATCGCTTTGGCAAGTTTAGTGATATTTTTAACATGGGGAATGGTGGAGCCTTACACCATTGATGTGGAAAAGGAAGAAGCTACAATTCCTAATCTTCCTAAAAGCTGGGAAGGGAAAAAAATCATTGCTTTAGCTGATTTTCAAGTAGGTATGTGGCTAGATAATGCAAGAATTATGGAAGATATAGTGGATAGAGTCATAGAACGGAAACCGGATGTAGTGGTCCTGCTTGGGGATTATGTCTACCATTCCGTAAACGACCATCAAAGTGAGATGGACAAAGTACAATCTTATTTGAAACCTCTTACAGATGAAGACATTCCTGTTTATGCAGTTCTGGGCAATCATGACTATAATATGAGTGCTCGTAAGGTAAAGCCCAACATGGATACAGCAGAACGGGTGCAAGAAAAGCTAAGGGAAATCGACATCGAAATTTTGCACAATCGTTCGGTATCTCTGGAAACAGAAAATTCCGAGGAAGCGCTTTCTATTACAGGTATCGGTGCTCGGTGGCCGGAAAAAGACAATATCTCCCTTGCCTTTGAAGACCTAGGTGATGAAGAAGCGCGGTTTGTGATCATGCATAATCCAGAAACGTTTGATGATATCCCACAGGGAGACGCGCCAACCGCGGTCGCTGGTCATACTCATGGCGGTCAAATTCGTATTCCTTTTACACCTCATTGGTCATGGAAGAATCTTATTACCAAAGGCGAAGCACATGTAGATGGGTGGATAAAAGAAGGATATGGAAAAGAAGAGAACAACCTTTATGTCAATCGCGGCGTGGGAGTGAGCATTATTCCGATAAGGTTCAACAATCCTCCAGAAATTACAGAGTTCCATTTATCGGGAAAGGAGGAGTAAAGTGAAAGGATAAGAAGGCTATATGGAATAAAGCTTTTTTTTCAATATACCGTATGGGCGTCTCTTTCAATTCGAAAGTCTTCGACATAAGAGAATTTAATGGAATAAAAAGAAATAAAAATCACTATCTGTTATGACAAAAGACTCCGTTGATGATAAGGAGTCTTTTTTTATGCGCTATGTCTGTCAGTTAGATTGTCAAAACGTGTGTATTATGACCCTCATTTTTAATGATTTTGCACCTCTAAACTAAACCCTTTGAAATACAAATCTACGGGTCTTTTTTTCGACAGAAGTGTAACATGACTTCCGAAGTCTTGTAATCGTTAATCTAAATTTTCTGAATAAGTAGGAATGACATCCCTTTATCAAGAAGATAGTAAAGCGAGACTTCATATGTAAGAAAGCGCATCCAGAACGGTCTTACTTCTGTCAGAAAAAGGAGAGATGTTGTGGAACACTTTGCTGTATTTCGTACCCCTCAGACGATCCTGTATGGAAGAGAGTCGTTTAAAAAGGTTGGCGAACAAGCTGCCTTAAGGGGAACGAAAGCACTCATCGTAACGGATGAAGTTATGCTGAAACTTGGATATGTGGATGAATGTGAAGTCCTCCTTCGGAAGGAAGGCATAGAGAGTGAACGGTATTCGGGTGTTGAATCTGAACCTACAGATCTCTATGTGAGTGAATCACTCGAACTACTGAAAAAGACTGAATGTGATGTTGTCATTTCGATAGGCGGTGGAAGCTGTATCGATACTGCGAAAGCGATCGCGGTGCTCGCAACAAACGGAGGATACATAGGTGACTACAGGGCAAACAAAATGACTGCGAAGAAAGCCCCATTACCGCACCTTGCCGTCCCCACAACGGCTGGGACGGGATCAGAAGCAACAGATGTGACGGTTATCACGAACACGGCGGATGATGTGAAGATGATGATGAAGCAGCCAGCGTTCATGCCTGATGTTGCCATCGTCGATCCACTTTTAACCGTTTCGTCACCAGAGCACGTTACTGCTGCGACCGGCGTCGATGCGCTCAGTCATGCGATTGAAGCGTATTTATCGAAACGTGCGCATCCGATGACAGATACGATCGCGCTCTCAGCTATGAAACTGATCGCGTGGAATATCGTGCCTGCTTTCCGTGATGGAAACGATCTCGATGCTCGTGAAGCGATGAGCCTCGGGGCACTTCAAGCTGGGATGGCGTTTACGAACGCATCTGTTTGCCTTGTCCACGGGATGTCGCGTCCGATCGGAGCGCTTTTCCACGTGCCGCATGGCTATTCGAATGCGATGCTTCTACCAGCCGTACTCGAATACAGCAAAGACAGCTGTACGGATCGGCTTGCTGATCTCGGACGTATTTTCGAACCTGCTCAGGCGAACCTTTCGGACAGTGAAGCAGCGGAACTCGCAGTTACATCCGTGAAGAACCTTTGTTCCACTTTGAAGATTCCGAACTTAAAAGCATGGGGAATCGATGAAAAAGCTTTTAAAGAAGCGATTCCGAAGATGGCCGAGGATGCGCTAGATAGCGGCAGTCCCGAGAACAACCCACGCCTGCCATCTAAAGAAGAGTTAGAGGCACTTTATCACACGTGCTATGACTATCAATTTCAAGAAAAAGTAACGCGCTAAAACGAAGGGAGACAGAAACATGACGACGACAGCGACAAACGTATTGAAGAACTATATAGACGGTGAATGGGTAGATGCAAAAACGGATCAGTTCCAGTCTGTACCGAATCCGGCAACTGGTGAAGAAATCGCTCAAGTTCCGATCTCGACGAAAGCTGACGTAGAGATGGCTGTACAAGTAGCGAAAGAAGCATACGAGTCCTGGAGTCAGGTTCCGGTTCCAAAGCGAGCGCGTATTCTTTTCAAATACCAGCAGCTTCTCGTTGACCATTGGGAAGAGCTAGCGAAATTAATCACGAAAGAAAACGGGAAGAGCTATAAAGAAGCGTATGGTGAGGTACAGCGAGGCATTGAATGCGTGGAGTTCGCGTCTGGCGCGCCAAACTTAATGATGGGGAAACAGCTTCCGGATATCGCAACGAACCTTGAATCCGGTATGTATCGTTATCCTGTTGGTGTAGTAGGAGGCATCACGCCGTTTAACTTCCCGATGATGGTACCGTGCTGGATGTTCCCACTTGCGATTGCGATGGGGAATACGTTCATCCTGAAGCCATCTGAGCGCACGCCACTTCTCGCAAACCGACTTGCGGAGCTTTTTAAAGAAGCTGGGTTACCTGATGGTGTTCTGAACATCGTTCACGGTGCACATGATGTTGTGAACGGACTTCTTGAGCACAAAGATGTTCCCGCGATTTCGTTCGTAGGTTCTCAGCCTGTTGCAGAGTATGTCTACAAAACGGCTTCCTCGCATGGGAAACGTGTACAGGCACTAGCTGGGGCGAAAAATCACTCCATCGTGATGCCTGATGCTGATCTTGATGCTGCTGTAAAAGAAATCATCGCAGCTTCATACGGCTCTGCAGGTGAGCGATGCATGGCATGCTCGGTGGTTGTTGCGGTCGATGAAGTGGCTGAACCACTCATTCAGAAGCTGAATGAAAAAGCGGATGAGATCAAGATCGGTAACGGTCTTGAAGACGACGTGTTCCTCGGTCCTGTAATTCGAAAAGAACATAAACAAAAGACGGAGAGCTACATCGAGCACGGCGAGAATGAGGGCGCAACACTCGTACGTGACGGCAGAAAAGATGAAGCGTATCATGAAGAAGGTGGCTACTTTATTGGACCGACGATCTTTGATAACGTGAAGCCATCGATGAAAATATGGAAAGATGAAATTTTCGCGCCAGTGCTATCGATCGTGCGCGTTAAGAGTCTGAAAGAAGCGATCGAATTAACGAATGAATCTGACTTTGGAAACGGTGCTTGTCTCTTTACACAAAACGGTAGTCATGTACGTATGTTCCGTGAGAAAATAGAAGTCGGAATGCTAGGCGTAAACATCGGAGTGCCGGCACCAATGGCATTCTTTCCGTTCTCTGGATGGAAGAATTCATTCTATGGTGATCTTCACGCGAACGGATCAGATGGCGTTGAATTCTATACGAGAAGGAAAATGCTTACGGCAAGATGGTAAGAGATTGGATAAGAATAAAGAGGATGGTGTAGAGGAGTAAAAGCTTCTCTACACTTTTTATCGACACGGATGGGGGAGACAACAGATGGATTTTAATCTAAAAGAAGCGATTGGGATGCTAGAGCGTACACCAAAAACACTGGATAGCTTTCTTTCTGGTTTATCGCATGCATGGCTGACATGCAACGAAGGAGAGGGTACGTGGAGCCCTTCACAAGTGCTCGATCATTTGATTGAGTGTGAGAGAAGTAATTGGATTCCCAGGTTGCGTACGATTGTAGAGGAAGAAAATAAAGATTTTCCGCCTTTTGATCGCGATGCTCATTTAGCGAAGGCTTCTGACAATTCGATTAATACGAAGCTTGCTACGTTTAAGCGCCTGAGGTCACAGAACGTTCTGATCGTGATCGGCCTGATTAAATCCGAAGAGCAATTTGAACTAACAGGAAACCACCCTGCATTCGGTGAAGTAAAGCTTAGAGAATTGCTTTCCACATGGGTCGTGCACGATTTAACCCATATTTCGCAAATCGTACGCGTCATGGCGGAACGATACAGAGAAGATGTGGGCCCGTGGGAAGCGTATTTAGGTGTGTTGAAAAAGGATTAACTCTTGAGCGAAAGGGTGACGATAAAAAATGAAACCAAATCAGCAGCTGTCCAATAAAGATAAAGCAGTATCGTTTCTAGAGCTCGTTGTGGCAGGCGAGGTCAGAGTCGCATTCGATAAGTACATAGGAGAGAACTTTCTTCATCATAATCCGTATTTCAAAGGTGATCGAGATTCATTGATGGTTGCGATGGAAGAGAATGAAGAAACGGCCCCTGATAAGATTTTTGACGTGAAACGCGTAATCGAGGACGGAGAGGAAGTTGCCGTTCATTCACATATTAAACAAAACCCTGAAGACCTCGGTGCCGCTGTTGTTCACATATTCCGTTTCCAGGATGGTCGCATTGTTGAAGCGTGGGATATCGGTCAGGCAGTGCCTGAGGATTCTCCAAATGAAAATGGTGTTTTTTAGACGGTAGCAATCAAAAAGGAGTGTAAACCATGGATGCACAAATGGTCATGCAAGAACTAGAAGCACTCGGCAAAGAACGCACGAAGAAAATGTACATCTCAAGTGGTGCACATGAGCCGGTTTTTGGTGTCGCTACAGGTCAGATGAAGCCGATCGCGAAGAAAATCAAGAAGGATCAAGAACTGGCTGAAAAGCTCTATGCTACGGGGAACTACGATGCGATGTACTTTGCTGGCATCATTGCAGATCCGAAAGCGATGACGGAGGAAGATTTTGAGCGTTGGATCGATGATGCGTACTTTTTCATGCTTTCGGATTATGTGGTTGCAGTCACGTTAGCTGAGACAGATATTGCGCAGAGGGTTAGCGACAAGTGGATCAATAGCGGAGAAGAGCTGAAGATGTCTGCAGGCTGGAGCTGCTACTGCTGGCTTCTTGGGAATCGTAAAGATGAAGAATTTGATACGGACAAGCTCTTAAAGCTACTCGATCAGGCGAAAGAGACGATCCACGACTCTCCAGAGCGCACAAAGGCTTCGATGAATAATTTCATCTCTACTGTTGCCATTTCCTATGTTCCACTTCACGAGAAGGCGGTTGAAGTCGCGAAAGAAGTAGGGCCGGTCGAAATTAAGCGCGAGAACAAAAAGAACAGTATCCTAAACGCTTCTGAAAGTATCCAAAAGGAAGTGGATCGCGGGAAGATTGGATTTAAACGTAAATATGTGAGGTGTTAGTTTCTACTGCTCACCTAAACCTTTACAGGAGGGAAATTCTCGGTGGAGAAAACTGATTCTGTGAAACTCAAGGGAATAGAAGAAATCGATCAAAAGAAGCTAGTGGGCTTTCGTGTCGTGTGCAATGATATGACAGGATACGGGCAGGAAATCCCAAAAGCTTCGCAGTCATTAGCTCGTCGAAAAGGTGAGATCAAGCATGTCGTCGAACCGGTCAAGCTCATCGGAGCATTTAAAGCGGCTGAGACTTCAGAAGAAGACGATGGCTACTGGGTTTGTTTTGAGGTAGAGAAGTATGAGGATATTCCAGAAGGCATGGTTACTTTAACAGTTCCTAAAGAAAAGCGAGCCGTCCTTCAATTTAGAGGTCATGCTTCTGAAATCTTCAAGGTGTATTCCCACTTACATGAGTGGATTGAAGAGAATGGTTACACGAGGGTTCCTGAAAAATGGACGTTAGAAATGTATTCATCATGGACGGAACATGAGGATATCGTAGATCTTTGTGATCCAGTGCGCTAATGTTTCGTCTCTAATAAATTCAACATCGTTAGTATAATAAAAAACTAGGAGTTGATGGAAATGACACTGAAAATTACCCCTTTTATCAATTTAAACGGCAAAGCCAAAGAGGCAATAAAGTTTTATGAGAAAGCGCTCGGTGCAGAAGTCCTTTCACTAATCACTTACGGTGATATGCCTGAAGTGCCGGATATGCCGATTACAGACGAGCTGAAAGATCTTGTCGCATCCGCAAAGCTCCAGATTGGTGAATCTGAAGTCATGATTTCTGATGTTCCTGATCCTACACATGTACAATCAAGTAAACAAATCACAATTGGCATTACAACGAACGATGTAGAAAAATCAAAACGGATTTTTGAAGCGCTAGAACAAGATGGCCGAGTCGACATGCCATTTGGCGAACAACCGTTTAGCCCAGGTTTCGGAGATGTAACAGATAAGTTCGGTGTGAGCTTCTTGGTATATACAGAAGTTCAAAATTAGAAAAACTGGAGTGTAAGCTTAAAGGCAAACACTCCAGTTTTCACTTCCTCTGCACGACTTATTTCCCCTTTATTAGGCTGAATTTTTTAATGGAAACCTTTTCTATTTATGATACAATTAATGTGAACTAATTCACATACTTAGAGAGGGTTATGGGGGAGGAAGATGAGGGTAAAGACTAAGGTATTATCAGCATTATTTTCTACTTTAATTATAGGCGCGGCATGGTTGATTTTTGGAATTATTAATGAAGGGCGTTTACCGGGTATAGAGGATTTTGGATTTGTCATGATGGTCATGGTACTTACGGCGGTAGGTAACTTCGTTTATGGCATCCCTATATCCCTTTTATCTGATTGGATTTCAGACAGAGTCCCGTCGTTTCGCTTCATCATAGCGGCATTTATTCATTTGTCGATGGCAGTTGTTACATTTGTCGCAATTGAAGGGTTGTATGTATTTGCAGTTATAGCGGCCGTGTTTTTCTTCATAGCGGAAGAGTGGCAGCATCGGAAGTTACGAACTTTTCGAGTAAAGATGGCGATAGGTAATACGCTGGTAGTATTCGCATTGCTATTTGGTATATGGGAGCTTCCACAACTAGAGATAGCAGAAAAAACGATACTTTCTCAACTAGACATCATTGAAGAAACCAACAGAACGTACTTAATTCCTGAAGGGTATGAAGGAACGATCGTCGTTCTATACAACATGCCAGGTGAAGAAGAGCTAGAAAAAGAGAACGATCGAGACGTGGTTTCGTTACATATAGCAGAACAGGTCTACACATATGTGGGAGATGTTGTTCAATATGCAGAGGCACGAACATCATCTGCTAGAACGGAAGGCGAAGTAACCGATACGTACTATTATTCGGATGAAGAAGATGAGCGAACGGCTATTGATGAAGAATGCATTCATCGCGGGATAGTAGGGGATGTCGGTCCATATGAAGAAAATGCAGAATATGAAATTCTGCAAGTGACGCACAGTTTCTGTGGACTTGATTTCATGAGATATGGTAGTGATGTCTATGAGAGGCAGGAAGAAAAGATTATGAGTGAGTTGTTTACGGAAGAGGAATAGCCTATTTCAATTTATCTAAACTCTATGGTGTATCAGAACTCATTATTTGAGGGGCGCTTGCGCTCCACATTACCTTTAAAGAAGACAGAATGGAATCTTCTATGGTTTAATAGGAGAATCTAAACACAGCACACCTTTGATTGTGAAAGGAGAGAACGAAATGGAGTCAACAATTTGGCTAGAGTATGGGTGGGCCTTATTGATCCTAATCGGATTAGAAGGGCTTTTATCTGCCGACAATGCACTCGTACTAGCTGTAATCGCAAAGCACTTACCGGAAGATGAGAAGAAAAAGGCGATTAATTACGGAATCATCATGGCATTTGTATTTCGATTTGGTGCACTCTTTGCGATTTCGTTTATCGCAAACGTATGGCAGATTCAAGCGATTGGGGCAGCTTACCTTCTGTACTTAGGATTAAAACATATTATTAAGGCTCGCATTAAGCATGAACCGCCTTCTAAAGAGGAAGAAGAGAAAGCGGCTGGGAAAGGCTTTTGGCCGACAGTAGGGAAGATCGCTCTCGCTGACCTCGCGTTTGCAATCGACTCAATCCTAGCGGCGGTTGCGATCGCTCTCGGTCTACCAGATTCCCCACTAGGCGACTTTGGTGGGATGGACGGCGGACAGTTTACCGTTGTCTTGATTGGCGGTATCGCTGGGCTTATCCTCATTAAGTTTGCTGCCACGTGGTTCGTGAAGCTTCTTACAAAACGTCCTGCACTTGAAACAACAGCATATGCAATCGTTGCTTGGGTTGGTGTCAAACTCGCGATCATTACCCTTGCGCATAAGGATATTGGGATCATCGATCATCATTTCCCACATAGTCTACTTTGGACGCTGATCTTCTATGGCGTGTTAGTCGCAATTGCACTGATCGGATGGTTCTCACCTACGAAAGAGCCAGTTCAGGAGGAGTCCTGAGATAGTAATTTGATCGAGCTAAGATTTCTTCGTGAGGAAGAAATCTTGGCTCTTTTTTTGGTTGGATTCTTCATGGTGGTAGAGGTAGATTACTGAAGTGATCGTTCTTTCTGTGCCAAACAAACGGTAAACCACACGAATTAGGGTATAACATGTGATGGAGGTTAGTGGTGGGAGGCGATATCAGCGAAAAATTCAAGTTTATCAGCGGAATATCAAATATATCAGCGATAATTCCACTTATATCAGCGAAAACACCACTTTTATCAGCGAATTCGAGAATATATCAGCGAACTTCAGCCAATGTTACAGGACGATTATTCAACCATTCATTGAAGTATTCTTCAGCCTCAGGTCCGATTGTCATTTTGAATGCTTCAATCAGGTCCTCTTTTTCAGCAAATTGATCCTTGTTAGCTCTATAATAATGTGCCAAAGCTTCGTTCATCTTTTCCACTCCAATTTCTTCTTCTAACTTATAAAACATTTGGGGTCCGACTGCATAGACAAGGTCCACATATTCCTTAGAATTTGAGTATTCGGTAGTGGAAGAAGTAATGGATTGTCCGTTTTTCTTAAGTTCATCTAGATTATCGGTTTTTTCCTCATATTTTTTCAACTCATCGTTAGCGTGGTTTGGATAGTACTCTGATAAAAATTGAAGCGTGGAATATGAAGTCAAACTCTCGTCCAACCACGGATCGTCAATCGTGTGATTTCCAACCGCCCCATACCACCATTGATGGGCCACCTCATGCGCGATGGTTTTAAGGAGTTGGTCAGGGTAATGGTTATACAGTCTCTCATGCACCAGTGTGAAGCCGGGATATTCCATCCCTAAGAAAGATCTTGCTCCTGGTACGATTTCAAACTCTTTATAGGGATATTCACCGAATGATTCATTGAAATACTGAATGGCATTCTTTGCTGTTAAATGAAAGCTCGAATATTGAAATTTAGATTTGGGTGTATACCAAGTGCGTAGAGTGATTCCGTCTACTTTCTCGCTATGTACCTTAAACGTTTCATCCAGTACACTCATAGCAAATTCTCTCACCTTTTCTGCATGAATCGAATAAGTCTTTTTATCTTTGCTTACTTTTGGTTCCGCCGTTTCCTGTCCAGTACTTGCTAGATGATGGTCTTTTGGGATAGTGACGGTTACTGAATAATCTGCCATATCATTATAGGATGGATCCCCGATCGGCGGGAACTCATTCATGTACCAGCCATTTTCATTATAGACGGCCCGAGTCGGAAGCCAGCTTGCGAAATATATACTATTGTTGTTATAAGAAAAAAGCCCATCATTGTAAGGAACCTTAAATGTAAAGTCCATGGAGACGTTAATGACTTCACCAACATCCCATTGATCCAATGGAATTTCGAGCATTGTATCTGTTATGGTGTACTCGCTATCCTTCCCATCAACCTGTATTCCTTCAAATTCAAGTCCACCTGATTCATAGTAAGGTCCTAGCATTCTTTTCCACTCGTCTCCCTCAAGTGTATCTGAGTCTAGGAACTTATTGGCTAACACTTGGAAGAATATTCGATCTTGTACTTGACCGGTATCATTCTTTGTATGAATCGTCATAGTTCCAGTCCCCGTTTTAGTATCCGGATATACCTCGACCTCAACCTCGTAGTTTGTGTTGACATCGGTTAGTTCTGGTTCATCTGCAAAAGAGACCCAGGCACTTAAACTAGAATTTAGGCCAAAGACAACAACAATGAGCAGTAGTAAACACGCACCTGAAAACAAAAATATTTTTTTCATTGAACCCCTCCAATATTTTATCTGTCTACTACTTCTCTTATCTACATAAAATCCCTTTCATTTATTGAAAGTAGTGCCATTGTGGCATTTTGAAGGTGCATTGATTTAAATAATTTCTTTTTGAGAGTAAAAAAAAAGCTACGCAGTCAACTGTTGACTGCGTAGCTATCTCCCGCTCAACCCTCCATGCTCTTCTTCAAATAACTCTCAAACAATAAATCGATCAACAGCATCAACGTTGACCTTGCCGTTATATCGTATCCAGCGAACTTCACTTTTCCTACAGTCATGCTGAGGTTCGTGTTGACCATTCGACCGAGTGTTGAATCGGACGAATTCGTGATGGCTGCGGTGTCAGCGACCATGTAAGATAATTTTTCAGCTGCTTGGATGAGGGTTTTGGTTTCGCCGCTCGTTGAGATGAAAAACACGAGATCGTCTGACTTCACCATATTTGGAAGGAGATCGATCATGTGGGATTCGTATGTATAATGCGTCTGCTTGTTCGTTTGCATAAGTAACTTACTAAAGTACTCTGCCATCATTTTTGATAAGCCAACGCCGACAACAATGATGCGATTCGCCTGGTTGATCCTATCACTAAGACGATCGAGTTCGTGAAGCTGAATCGTTTCAAATGCTTGAACGAAGCCTTGTTTATAGCTTTCGATCGGGTTCGTGTCCACTTTCTCGATCTCTTCATCCGTGCTCTTTAATCGATATTTAAGCTCTGAGAAGCCTTCTAAACCGAGCTTGTGAGACATGCGAACGACCGTTGTTGTGCTCACGTTATTCACTTTTGCGATTTCTGTAAGCGAGAGGTTCTTTGCCTCGTTTAAATGTTGATCGATGTAATAGAGAACCTGCTTTTCCGTTGGCGTCAGATTGGCGAGGCTATTACCGAAATGATCAATGATCTTGCCCATGTGATTGCTCCTTTTCTCGAAAGATCTTCGTACAAGTATAGCATGCTACCGCGTCAGTCTGTACAATTGTACAGACAATGTACAGAAACAACCGTTGTTTTCATGATAAAACTAGATTATAAGAGCTTGTAAGTGTTTTCATTTTACAAGAGATAGGAGTGACGAGATGCAACTTAGACAGATGACGGATCCAAATTTAATTCTGTTCGATGTTGAAGCAGAAAGCAAAGAACAGGTTATAAAACAACTTGTTTCAAAATTAGCGAAAGAAGATTATCTAGAATCAGAACAGCCATTTTTGGAAGCGGTTTTACAACGAGAAGAAGTATCCCCTACAGGAATGGAAAGAGGACTTGCGATTCCGCATGGAAAATCAACAGCTGTCAAGAAAGCAGCGTTCGCGGTGGCGAGATTGAAGACGCCACTTGAAGATTGGGAAAGCATCGACCCTACGAATAAAGTACAACTCGTATTTTTGATAGCGATTCCAACAAACGAAGGTGGATCAACGCATTTAGAAGTATTGTCCACATTAAGTACGAACTTAATGCGTGACGGCTATATGGAAGGCCTCATGGCGACTAACAGCAAGGAAGAGTTTCTATCCAGACTCGATATCGAGGAAAAAGTAAAGTCCAACAGTGATAAGAAGTACGACAAAACAGTCGTTGCGATTACAGCTTGTGCAACAGGCATCGCACATACGTACATGGCAGCGGAAGCACTTGAAAAAGCCGGACATGAGCTTGGTGTTAACGTACTTGTTGAGAAGCAGGGTGCGAACGGAATTGAGGATGAACTCACACCTTCTGTGATTGAAAAAGCAGATGCGGTGATCTTCGCTACAGATATCGCGCCTAAACAAAAGGAGCGATTTGCAGGAAAATCGTACGTACAAACGCGTGTAGCTGAGCCGTTACGACAAGCAAAAGAGATGATTCAAAAAGCACTTTCGAATCCAGATGGCGTAGTTGAAGAAAACGATAGCGAAGAGGCGTCTCAATCTTCTTCTAGCTCAAACGGTAGCGGTGGATTCCTAAAAGACGCGGTTCAAGCGGTTATGACAGGTATCTCTTACATGATTCCAGTCATCGTTGCAGCTGGTCTTATGATGGGAATCGCAAAGCTCGGCGCGATGCCATTTGGTCTAGTGAATGAACTTCATGAAGCGAAGTACGCGACACACTCGAATGAACTTTTCGTGATTCTACATCACCTCGATAAATTTGGTGTTCTGATCTTTAAGTTCATGTACCCGATCTTTGCGGCATTCGTTGCGTATTCATTAGCTGACCGTGTTGGTCTTGTAGCAGGATTTATCGGAGGCGCATTCGCTGGTGGCCTTCACCATACGTTCTGGGGAATCGAAGGCATTCCTTCCGGCTTCTTAGGTGCATTGATTCTAGGACTCGCCGCAGGTTATATTTCACGCTTCTTGAACCAGAAGATTCAACTCAGTAAGAACTTCCAGGCGATGAAACCAATGTTTCTCATTCCTGCGATCAGTGTGTTATCGACCTTCTTTTTAAACTTTTATGTAATCGATCCCGTATTCGGTGGATTGAATGTTGTCCTACGTAACTGGATCGAATCAGCTCAAGGTACAGGTGACGTTGTGCTTGCGTCAATCATCGCTTCCGCAACAGCATTTGACCTTGGTGGTCCAATCAATAAAGCAGCAGGTGCAATCGCAATCGGTCTTGCGGCAGATCAAGTTTATCCATTAACAGCGCGTGTTCTTGCGATCGTAATTCCACCGATTGGTCTTGGACTTGCGACTGTTATCGATAAGTACGTTGTCGGTCGTCGCGTATTTGAAGCAGACCTTCGCGTCGCTGGTAACACAGCGCTACTTCTAGGATTCATCGCAATCAGTGAAGGAGCGATTCCGTTCATGCTTCGTAATCCTTTGATCACGATTCCAATCAACATTATCGGTGCCATCGTAGGGGCAAGTACAGCGGTATTATTAGGTGCCGTGCAATGGTTGCCACTACCAGCATTCTGGGGTTGGCCACTAGTCGATAACCTATGGGCATACCTTTTAGGACTAGTCGTTGGTGCATCATTCATCGCTTTCGCAAACATTTTCATCCGTTTTGCGATGATCAAGAAAAGAGAACTAGCAGCGTAAATCAAATAGTGGGGCGCATCTTGAAAAAGTGTGTCCCTTTTTCTTTTATAAATACTGGAGGGAAACCCATTGAAACAGAAAAAAGTCTACGTCGTGCCACACTCCCACTGGGATCGTGAATGGTACTTTACAATAGAAGATTCGAACCTTTTACTCGTTGAAAATATGGATCGATTGATGGATGTGATGGAGAACGATCCGAACTACAAGGGTTATGTATTCGACGCACAATCATCTATCATCGATGAATACTTACGAATTCGTCCAGATCAAAAAGAGCGTCTAAGCTCCTTGATCAAAGACAAGCGCATATACGTTGGCCCATGGTATACCCAGGCAGATTCACTACTCGTTCATAAAGAATCACTTATTCGCAATTTGCTTTATGGAACGCGTATTGCTGAAAGCATGGGTCACAGCATGAACATCGGGTATCTCCCAGATATCTTCGGTCAAAACACGTATTTGCCATCGCTTTTCAAAGGATTCGGCATCGACTACAGCATCCTGCAGCGAGGAATCTATACGGATCAACTGAACGGTGACCTTAACTTCATGTGGAAGTCTCCGGACGGCGAAACCGTGAAAGCAAACAATATGTATTTCGGCTATGGACCAGGGAAGTTCCTTTCGTCAGATGACGAGTATATGGAAGAACGCTTACTTCCGATTTTAGATAAAATTGCAGCGCTGAACGAAAGCACGAACAACCTTCTGCTTCCTTCTGGCGGAGATCAGGTTCTCGTACGTGAACATTTCCCTGAAACAGTAAAAGCGCTGAACGAAAAAGACGAGAAGCACGAATACGTTCTATCCGACTTTGAAACGTTCATGGAAGAAACATTTGCGGATGCTGAATTCACAAATGAAATCGAAGGCGAGTTGATCGCAACGCAGAAATCTCGTATCCACAACACAATTCGTTCACAGCGTTATGACATCAAGAAGCTGAATGATATCGCTGAAAAGAAAATCATCAATGAGCTTGAGCCACTCGGCAGCATCGCGAGTACGCTTGGTTTCAAGTATCCAAAAGTATGGCTCGATGAGATGTGGAAGATGCTTTTCGACGTTCACGCCCATGACAGCATCGGTGGCTGTAACTCTGACGATACGAATCAGGAAATCGTAAACCGTTTGACGAAGGTCATCCGCATGGCGGACGGCTGCCTGAATTTGCTTAAGAAACAGATGACTGAAGCGGTTAGTCGAAAGCTTGGCAAAGACTCAATCTTGGTACTATTCCACTTGATGCCAAGCCACTATGAAGGCTCACAAAAAGCAGTTCTTTTCACAAGAGAAAAAGAGTTCTCTGTAAAAGATCTGAACGGTGAACGAGTTGCGTTCGATAACTTGAATCAAGCGTACATTAGCGGCGGTAAGACAATCGTCGTAACAGCTGAAGGTGAAAAACAGGTTGAAGCACCTGGATACTACCGTAGTGAAGTGCTGTTGCAAGATCTCACTCTACCTGCGATGGGGTACAAGACGTATGAAGTTGTGGATGGAGTAGAAGCAGCACCTCAAACGAAAGAGGAAGCTGAACGAAATGAAATCGAGAATGATTCCTTCAAGATAAGTGAAGAAGGCGGCGCGCTTCAGCTTCACATCAAATCGAACGACAAGACGATCGAGAACTTCTTACGATTTGAAAACGTAGCTGACGCTGGTGACTCGTATGATTTTTCACCACTCGAAGGTGATGAGCCGATTCTTACTTCTCGTGTAGAAGAAGCGAGTGTGACGAAGCTTTCAGGCGTTGAAATCATGAACGTCACGCATTCACTTAACGTACCGGAGGATCTTGAAAAGCGTGAAAAGGGCATTACATCAAAAGAGCTTGTGATCGCATCACGCCTCGAGTTACACGAGAACGAAGCGTTCATCAGAGTGACTCACAACATCGATAACGACGTGAAGGATCACCGTGTGAGAGTCCTCCTGCAAACGTCACTCGATCAGCCAGAGCATTCCTTCGGAGATCAAGCGTTCAGTATGATTCAACGGCCGACAGTAAATCCATACATGGAGAACTGGAGAGAGCAGGACTTCAAAGAAGCACCTGTGCCGATCTATCCGCTTGAAAACCTTGCTGGGGCAACGAACGGAGCGTTCACTTCAGCTATTGTGACGAAAGGGATCAAGGAGTATCAGCTTTTAAAAGAAACGGGAGAAATGGCGCTGACATTGTTCAGAAGCGTTGGATTACTTGGGCGAGATGATCTCGCATGGCGTCCGGGGCGCGCATCTGGTATCAACAATAAAGTTGTGTACACACCTGACGCAGAGATGCAGTGTGAGATGACGTTCGAGTATGCGCTTCACTTTTCTGAAGGGTACGATGAGTCTTCCCTCTTCCGCTTAGTGGATGAGTACAATGACCATGGTGTGAGTTACCAGAAGCAAACGCTGAACACGTTTGAAGAGCGATTGGATCGCTTTGAAATTCCGTATCCGGTTGATGCGCTACCTTCAGAATTCAGCTTGCTGAATCTATCGAACGAAGAGGTGTTCTTCAGTTCGATGAAACAGGCTTATGATGACAACTCGATCATTGTGCGCGTTTTTAACCCGACTAATGTTGAACAACGTGTTACCGTATCGAGTGATCATGTCACGAGCATCGCAGAAACAACTTTGGATGAGAAGAATGGTAGAGCTATTGAGGAATACGCAACAGTGAAGCCAAAAGGGTACGTGACGCTTAACGTAAAGGTGGATGTGCAATGAATTTCACAAAGAAAGTAGAGAGTCTACTCCAAACCATTTATGGTGAGGAGTATTCTCCATCATACAAAGAACAAGTTGTGAACATGGTCAGGGAATGGAAGCAGAAGAACTGGCAAGATATCTCGCCATTAACAGAAAAGAACGTTTATCTTATCACGTATGGTGATGCGATTCGAAAAGACGATGAGCCAACGTTACAAACGCTCAACACATTCATTAATGAATACGCGAAGAATGAAATTACTGACGTTCACTTACTGCCGATGTTTCCATACACGTCTGACGATGGTTTTTCAGTCGTCGATTACCGTGAAATTCATACGGATTTAGGAGACTGGTCAGATGTCGAACGCCTTTCACAGAACTACCGCCTCATGTTTGATTTCGTGACGAATCACATGTCGAAATCGAGTAAATGGTTCCAAGGGTATTTGAACGATGATCCGACGTATGCGAACTATTTTATAGGTGAAGAAGAAGGGTTCGATTCGTCGAACGTGGTTCGTCCGCGTACATCGCCATTGTTCCATCAGTACGATAACGGGAAGACGGCTTGGACGACGTTCAGTGAGGATCAAGTCGACATCAACTTCAGGCATTTCCCAGCTCTATTTGAGATGACGACGATTTTACTTGAGTATGCCTACCGCGGTGGCACGAGCATCCGGTTAGATGCGATCGGATTTATGTGGAAGGAATCTGGCACAACGTCGATCCACCTTCCGCAAACGCATGCTATCATTCAACTGTGGCGCGAAATGTTAGAAGAGCTTGAGCTCAACACGATTCTAATCACGGAGACGAACGTTCCGCACAAAGAGAACATCAGCTACTTTGGAAATGGGAAAAACGAGGCGCACATGGTGTATCAATTTTCGCTACCGCCACTCGTGCTCCACACGTTTACGACTCACAATACACGGACGCTCACAGACTGGGCGAATACAATCGATAAAGTATCTGATCGAGCGACATACTTCAATTTCCTAGCAAGTCATGACGGAATTGGCATGCGTCCGACAGAGGGGATTTTAGAAGAGGAAGAACGCGTTGCTCTTGCGGATAAGGTGCTTGAGAACGGTGGACGCGTGTCGTATAAAAGTAATCCAGATGGCACAGAGTCACCTTACGAGCTGAACATCAACTACATGGACGCGCTTATCAATCGTGACGAAACTGATGAAGATACGCAGATTCAAAAGATGCTTGCTGCGCATTCGATTTTGTTTTCTGTGATGGGGGTGCCTGCGGTTTACTATCATTCTCTGCTAGGTTCCGAGAATGACTATGAGGGGCTTGAGTCGTCAGGCATCAACCGACGAATCAACCGTGAAAAGTTCGAGTATCATGAACTTGTTGAGCAGCTCACGTCTTCAAAAAGAAGAAGTGACGTGTTCAATGGCATGAAGACCTTGATCCGTAAGCGTCAGAATGAATCAGCCTTTAATCCTTTTGCAAATCAGGAAATCATCAACGTAGATGAAAAGGTATTTTCGTTGATTCGTAGAAATGAAGAGACGGGAGAATCGATACTTTTCGTTGTGAACGCAGCGAATGAAGAAGTAACGATCGACCTTCCATTTAGCGGGTATGACCTTATTAGTGAGGAAAATGTTGAGGCAAAAGCTACGCTCGGACCATATCAATACATGTGGATAAAATAGTAAAGGGTGATGAAATGAACATCGTCATCGCACCAGATTCGTTTAAAGAAAGCTTAACAGCGAAAGAAGTATGTGCTGCGGTACAAGCGGGATTCGAAAAAGTATATAGTGATGCAACGTATATCCATCTTCCGATCGGTGACGGTGGGGAAGGGACCGTCCAGTCTGTTGTTGATGCGACGGGTGGTGAGTTCATCACGATGAACGTGACGGGCCCACTCGGTTATGATGTACAAGCATTCTATGGACTTACGGGTGATGGAAAGACAGCCATCATCGAAATGGCAGCAGCGTCCGGACTGCACCTCGTTCCAAGAGGAAAGCGAAATCCGCTTGTCACGACGACGTTTGGAACTGGTGAATTAATCTTAGACGCTCTGAACAAGGGGGTCGAACGGGTTGTCCTTGGACTTGGTGGCTCCGCGACGAACGATGGTGGCGCAGGCATGGCGCAAGCGCTCGGTGCGAAGTTAGTAGATTCTGATGGTCGCGAACTTCCGCATGGAGGGAAGGCGTTGTGTAAGCTTCATTCAATCGATGTTTCTAATCTCGATTATCGATTAACAGACGTCGCGATCGAAGCAGCATGTGATGTAACAAACCCTTTGACGGGTTCAACTGGTGCTTCAGCTGTTTTCGGACCTCAAAAGGGTGCAACGAAAGTGATGGTTGAAGAACTTGATGAATGCCTGGCACACTATGCAGATGTTATTCAACGAGACCTTGGGAAGTCTGTGGATTCTGTTCAAGGAGCTGGAGCGGCAGGTGGTCTTGGTGCTGGAATCTTTGCCTTTTTAGACGGGGAGTTACGGAGTGGAATCGATCTTGTGCTCGACGTTATCTCGTTTGAGGATGAAATTAAGGGAGCGGACCTCTTGATTACAGGTGAAGGTCGTATCGATTCACAAACGATTCATGGAAAAGCGCCTGTTGGCGTTGCAAAACGAGCGAAAGCACTTCAGCCTGATCTCCCTGTGATTGCGATCGCTGGCAGTATTGGAGAGGGTTATGAAGCTGTTTATGATCATGGCATCGACGCTGTATTAAGTGTGGTGAATGGTGTTGTGACGCTTGATGAGGCGCTTGAAAGTGGTGCTTCTAATGTGGAGAAGACGGCGGAGAATATTGCGAGAGTGTTGAAGGTTAAGAAGAATTTATAGTTACACGTAAAAATGATTGTTTAGTAGTGCCTGTCTTTAACTATGTTTTATGAGCATAGTTGAAGATGGGTGTTTTTTTGCAGGATAACTAACGAAACTTTTCTATTACCCATGCGTAATAATAGTGAGGTAGTTAATATAGTTTTAAGTTAATGGAGGGTATCAATGTCAATCGCCACTTATTCAAAGTTTGCTCGCTTTAAGGAATCCATTTACTCTTTACCTGAGCACCCTGTTGAAGAAGATCTAATACATGAAGATTTTTTACTTGAACGGGTAGAACAGAAGAAGCTTGAAGTGTACTATGCTCCATTTGAACATGTGAATGAGAATGCAAAAGTTGTAATAGTAGGGATAACTCCAGGTCTTCATCAAATGAAAAAGTCATTTGAGACGGTGAGAAATATGAGGGACGAAACAAAAGAGGATAATGCCATATTAAAACAAGTGAAAAATAATTCTAGCTTCGAGGGGCCGATGAGAAAGAACCTAGTTAATATGTTAGATGAGCTGAATGTCCATCATTATTTAGGCTTGTCGTCGACGATAGAATTGTTTGGTAGTGCTAGTCATCTAGTACAAACTACTTCTATACTTCCTTATCCAGTTTTTCGAGATGGGAAGAATTACAGTGGAGCAACTCCCCAGATATTAAAAACACCATTACTTAGAAGCTATGCTCTCGAGAATTTCCCTACAGAATTAAGCAAACTCTCTAACCCACTTATCATTCCATTAGGGGTCAATGTGTCCCGAGTATTAAGTTACCTTTCAGACAATGGCTATATTTCTAGTTGTTCGGTATTAACTGGGTTTCCACACCCATCAGGAGCGAACGGTAATCGCGTAAAACAATTTGAAGAATATAAAGAATCTATGAAAAAAACGATTGAGTTATATTTCAGGTAATTAACTTGAAGGACTAGTAGAAAGTTATCCTGGCACTGATTTTTTGATAAAGAGAAGAAAGATGAGGTGTAATATAATGACCGTATCTAGTGAAAAAGGGAAGTATGGAGCACTACAAGATTACTTGCGAAGTAAAATCACAGAACAGGAAGAAATATGGTTAACCTTTGGAGAAATTGAAAGTATCTTGGGATTCCCCCTACCTAGATCAGCTTCTACATATAATGCCTGGTGGGCAAACGAAATGAAGTCTCACTCACATGCAAGAGCATGGCTTGAAGTTGGCTTTAAAGTGGAAGGTTTGAAATTAGGGGAGTCGGTAAAGTTTAAATATATAGGAAAAAGTGAGACACCAAACCAAATCTGTTTAAAGACTGCGTATGATACATATACTTTTGCCTATACGTCCTTACACTTTAATAATATAAATGAAAAGGATATCTTTGCTCGGAAGAACAATCGTACTGTGGAACAAACAATTGACCATCATCGTTACCATAATCTTAAAGATGAAGTGAAAAACCTGTATCCATCTAAGTTATCTCTTCCCTTAGGAGAGTTTCTACTAGAATTAAAAGAGTCTGATGATCTATTTTATCAAAACTTCCTCAATCGCTATGGTGATTTAGAGTATAGTAGCTTCTCAATTGAGAGCAAAGAAGAAAAGAATCTTAAAGGCTTGTACACTTATATTTCACAAGGCGAAGTGAAATATATCGGACGCTGTCTTGATGATTTCGGTAAGAGAATAAATAAAGGGTATGGTGTAATTCATCCAAAGAATTGCTTTAAAGATGGACAAGCTACCAATTGTCACCTCAATGCTCTTATCACTAAGGAACAAAAAAGTAACGAGATTTCTCTCTATTTATTGCCAATGGAAAACGAGGCAGACATCAAAGAAACAGAGATGGCATTAATAAGTGCCTATAATCCTGAGTGGAACATAGTTGGCAAGAAAGGATAGAATTTAGAATGGATAAGAGGTCAGGAAAATACCTGACCCCTTAGTGAAAATAATTATAAGATGTATTCCAATTGAATATCTCGAGGTTCCCTCATATAAATTTCCTCATTAATCTCTTCCGCAAGCACACATCCCATACGAGAATAGAAACCTTGCGTTTCGATTGAAGGGTGTGCGCCTATGTATAATTTGTCTGCACCTAATTGGATCGCAACGCTGGTTACCACTTTGAAAAGTTCTTTTCCGATTCCTTTTCCGCGATGTTCATTAGAAACATGGATATAAGATAGTTCACGGTAGCAGGAATGCTGTCCAAACTCTCCAGGCTCGATTACCGCAAATCCTACAACGCCCGCATCATCATTTGCCACAATCACTGCGCCACCCTGATCGATGACATGTCGAAAGTGTTGGACAATCTCACGTTTTCGAGCTAGGTGCCATTCATCCTCGAAGGTATCTTCTTTTTCTACTAAACTTCCAGACTCGTTAACAAGGACTTTCGTCGTTGCTTGATCTCTTTGGAAGGAGTCTAGCATGGTGTCTTTTATTTTAGAACTGTCTAATCGTTTAATCGTAACCATTTCTTAGCTCCTCTGTTGTTCATTCACTATTATTATAAGTCATGAAGCCTAGATTCTCACGGCATCATTTTCTATCTTTATCGCCTCGTTTGTTTACAATACCTTCACTCTTTTTAGGTCTTACGATTCATTGTTAATGTTTTCCACTGGGGTTACGATAGAGAGGAATGAATGTTCATTCCGCGTAGAAGAACGAAAGGGTGAAGGGTATGAATCCGGAGAACAAACGGGACAGCGTCCTATGCAGTGCGCTTGCTTTATTCGCAGAGCGAGGATTTGATGCGACAACGATTCCAATGATCGCGAATTCAGCGAATGTTGGTGCTGGCACGATCTACCGTTATTTTGAGAATAAAGAAGTGCTCGGCAACACGTTGTTTCAAAATTATGTTGTTACATTTATGAAAACGATCGAGGCGCATTATTCAGAAGAGCAGTCGATTCGTCAGCAGTTTCATCATCTTTTTAGAGCGATGGTGTTGTTTACGAACGAGAATGAACATGCCCTCTATTTTATAAAAAAGCACAGCGGCGCTCATTTTCTAAATGAGGAAAGTCGTGAGGATTTCGTGCAGCTGCTAAACCTTTTCAGGTCTTTCTTTGAAACTGGTAAGGAACAAGGTGTGATTCGAGAGCTACCTTCTGAAGCACTGATCGCTATTGTTTATGGGGCGTTTCTTGAACTCCAAAACCTTGTTAGAGTCGGTGAGCTAGTCCCTGATCCAGAGCTTCTTTCTGGAGTAGAAGAAAGTTTATGGGACTCGGTTAGACATCACTCGTGAAGAGGACTTACTCTTCATACTACAAACTGAATGAACGTTCATTCCGCGCGCAATTATTTTAGATGAGGTGATAGATCCATGACAGTGAAGAAATCGATTCCACAGCCGAAAACGTACGGCCCTTTAGGAAGTCTCCCTCTTATTGATAAAGAAAAACCAGTACAATCCTATATGAAACTCGCAAAAGAGCTTGGCCCCATATTCCAATTTCAGTTTCCTGCAAGAACGAGCACATTTATTTCAGGAGCATCCCTTGTAGCTGAGATCAGCGATGAATCTCGTTTTGATAAAAAAGTCGGACCCGTTCTTCAAAAAGTTCGCGCCTTCGGTGGAGACGGCTTGTTTACAAGTGAAACGGAAGAGCCGAACTGGCAAAAAGCTCATAACATCCTGCTTCCTAGTTTTAGTCAGCAAGCGATGAAAGGCTATCATTCGAAAATGGTTGACCTTGCGACGCAGCTTGTTCAAAAGTGGGCGCGGCTCAATCCTGATGAAGAAGTCGATGTGGCGGAAGATATGACACGCTTAACCCTCGATACAATCGGACTTTGTGGGTTCAATTTCCGTTTCAATAGTTTCTACCGTGAAAACAATCATCCGTTCATCGATTCGATGGTTCGTGCGATGGATGAAGCGATGTCTCAATCACAGCGTCTTGGTGTCCAAGATAAATTGATGGTTCTTTCAAAGAAGCAGTTTCGAGAAGATATTGAGTATATGTTTTCGCTTGTCGATGACTTGATCGCTGACCGGAAGAAGACCGGTGATGGAGAGGAAGGCGACCTTCTCGCATATATGCTTCAAGGCAAAGATCCTGAAACCGGTGAGCCTCTTGATGATGAGAACATTCGCTTTCAAATCATTACGTTCCTTATTGCTGGCCATGAAACGACAAGTGGTTTGCTATCGTTTGCGCTTTATTACTTAATGAATAACCCAGACAAACTAGCGAAGGCACAAGAGGAAATGGACCGTGTGGTTGGTGACGATATTCCTGATTATAAGCAGGTGAAGCAGTTAAAATACATCCGCATGATTCTAAATGAAACGCTCCGATTATGGCCAACGGCACCAGCCTTTTCCCTATACGCGAAAGAAGATACGACGCTTGGAGGGGACTATGATGTTGCAAAAGGGGATGTGTTTACGCTCCTTCTCCCAGAACTCCATCGTGATACATCCATATGGGGCGAGGACGTCGAATCGTTTATTCCTGAACGGTTTGAAGATCCTTCATCGATTCCACAACATGCTTACAAGCCGTTCGGAAATGGACAGCGTGCATGTATCGGACAGCAGTTCTCAATTCACGAAGCAACGCTCGTACTCGGCATGGTAGTACAGCACTTTGACCTGATCGATCATGAAGATTATGACCTTGAGGTGAAAGAAACGTTAACCTTAAAACCTGATGGATTCAAGATGAAAGTGAAGCAGCGAAAAGAGTCCATTTCATTTGCCGTTCAGTCTGAGCCTGTTGAAAAAGAAAAGAAAGCAGCCCATGTAGCTGTAGAACATGCACACGGAACGCCTCTTCTCGTACTCTACGGTTCAAACCTTGGAACAGCAGAAGGCATCGCGCGAGATCTAGCTGAAACAGGAAGCCAGCAAGGCTTCAGCACGGACGTTGCTCCACTGAACGAGTATGTAAATGAGCTTCCTCAAGACGGAGCTGTTTTGATCGTATCTGCTTCTTACAATGGCAATCCTCCTGACAATGCGGATAAGTTCGTACAATGGCTTGAAGAAATGGAAGAAGGAGAAGTCAGCGGTGTTCAGTACGCAGTCTTTGGCTGTGGTGATCGCAACTGGGCGAATACGTATCAGCGCATTCCGTCTCTCATTGATGAGAAGTTGAAGCAAAAAGGTGCAACGCGAATAGCAGAAACAGGCTATGGTGATGCAAGTGACGATTTTGAAGGTGACTTTGAGAAGTGGGAAGCGACGTTATGGGAGCCTTTGGCAGAAGCCATGAATATCGAGTTGAGTGAAACGAACTCAGAGAACAGCGCAATTTCCATGAGCTTCGTCAGCGGTGTGAGTGATACGCCTCTTGCGAGAACACATCATGCTTTTACTGCCATCATCAATCGAAACCATGAGCTGCAGCATACAGAAAGCGGAAGAAGCACGCGTCACATTGAACTGATGCTTCCTGACGGCGTTTCCTATAAGGAAGGCGATCACGTTGGAATCCTACCGCAAAATAGCGATGAGATGGTGAACAGGGTACTCGAACGTTTTTCTCTCAAAGGAGAAGACCACGTGTTGTTGAGTGGCGATTCCGGGAAAGCAGCGCATCTTCCAACAGAAAAACCAGTAAAGCTACAAGAGTTGCTTTCTTCTTACGTTGAACTTCAAGATCCTGCAATGCGATCTCAAATTCGTACGCTAGCGGCACACACTGTTTGCCCACCGCACGTGACAGAGCTTGAACAGTTGCTTGAAGACAGCACGTATAAGAGCGAGGTTCTTGAGAAGCGTGTTACAATGCTTGATCTTGTTGAACATTACATGGCATGTGAGATTCCGTTCGAGAGATTCATCGCGCTGCTTCCACCGTTGAAAGCTCGTTACTACTCGATTTCAAGTTCGCCACTCTATATGGAACGTGAAGCGAGCTTGACCGTTAGCGTTGTGCGCGACGCAGCATGGAATGGGAATGGCGAGTATAAAGGCGTCGCATCGAATTATCTTGCAACACGTGAGTTTGGTGACAAAGTGGCGTGCTTCATCAATACGCCTCAGTCAAATTTCCAGGTACCTGAAGACATGGAAACACCAATGGTATTGATCGGTCCAGGTACAGGAGTCGCACCATTCAGAGGGTTCATTCAGCATCGTCGTGAAATGAAAAAGCGAGGAGCAACGCTTGGAGAAGCCCATCTCTACTTCGGCTGTCGTAACCCAGAACACGACTTCTTGTATCAAGAGGAGCTCGAACAAGCAGAGAAAGAAGGACTTGTGACGCTTCACACTGCATTCTCTCGTTGCCCTGGGGAGCCGAAAACGTATGTCCAACATCGTCTAACTGAAAATGCTGTAGATATTCTACCGCTACTAAGAGACGGTGGACGGTTATACATTTGTGGTGACGGAAGTAAAATGGCACCAGAAGTCGAGCAAACGCTCATCGAAAGCTATAGTTCGTTTTATAATAAGACAGAGCAAGAAGCGACCCAGTGGTTAGAAACACTTGAGAAAGATGGTCGGTATGCGAAAGACGTATGGGCTGGCGCATGATACAACGAACGTAAAAGAAGGATGAGGTCCATAGGGGCTTCATCCTTTTTGTGTGTAGGGGTCAGGCACGTGCCTGACCCCTTTTGTAAAAAAATATAAAAAACAATTGACCATTTCAGAGTACCGGTGTACTATGTAACTAATACACCAATACAATAAGGGGAGTTGGAAAATGATGAATTGGAGTGGGCTGCTACGAAAGGAATTTCGAGTGACAAGAACTCTTTTGCTAGGCGTTATGGCGTTTGATCTACTGGTTATGGTGGGTTTCTTTCTAGCATCAGCAAGATGGGAATTTCCTTATTTGACCACAATTATTGGAGGCGTACTTGCAGTTATGCATGTGTTCTTTCTACCTCTCTACCTTCTAATCAGTTTGAACAGTGAAGGAAGGAAACTACATCTCTGGCTTCATAATCCACAATCTGGCGCGCGTCTTCTTGGGGCAAAACTACTGAACGGGTTACTAGCATTATTGCTTTCACTTGGTCTTATCGGTGTATTGGCACTTCTAGCGTATAGTCTGGAGACAAGTGAAATTGTGTTTCCGTTCGATAATTTAGGGCTCCTTGTACTTTATATTTTTTCCATCATTTTGGCAGGTGCCATCTCGATGGGAGTTTGGCTCACATTTTATTGGACGTTTTATCAAGTACTGAAAACCTATTTCAGAAGATGGGCGTTGCTTCTTGTTCTTATGCTCATCGGATTAGTGAGCTGGTTTGGTGGATGGTTTAGTGGAACCCGTCTTGGAGAGTTCGTAATGGACTGGGGATATGTCCAATTTCCTTCTCCGTTAAGTATGGAAGTAAATCAGGAAGTGTTTGAAGTATCCACTTCTACAGTTCCTTTTCCGATTGGGAGCGTGATTATTGATGCCATCATCCTAGTCGTAATTTTCTTCATAACATGTTGGTTACTCGACCGAAAAGTGGAGGTGTAAGGGATGGGAGAAGAATTCAATCCCTCAAAGCCAATATACTTGCAGCTAGTGGATCGCATTAGCTGGGAGATTATTAAAGGCGAAAGGAAAACGGGTGAAAAGCTTCCTTCTGTAAGGGAAATGGCGATTCAATCGGGTGTGAATCCCAATACGGTGTCTCGCACTTACAATGAACTGGAGAGGATGGAGATCGTGGAGACGAAACGAGGGCAAGGGACGTTTGTAACGGAGGAAAAGGAACGACTGACTCAACTTCGAGAAGAGCTGAAGCTCAACCACATCCAGAATTTCATTGAAGAAATGAAGCAAATGGGATTTTCATCAGAAGATATGATCGACGGGATCCGAACGTATGTCACGAATGAAAAGGAGAATAACGCATGATTACATTTGAGAACGTGTCCAAAAAGTATTTAACAAAACATGCCCTTTCAGATGTCAACGTGAAGATACCAGAGGGGAAAATCATCGGTCTCGTTGGATCGAATGGCAGCGGGAAATCGACGTTAATGAAGATGATCGCGGGACTTGTTGCCCCTTCTGAAGGAAGCGTAACGATAGATGAGGAGGCGGTCACAAGGCGAACGGCAAGCAAAGTGGCTTACCTTTCAGAGCTCGATACGTATTATTCCTTCTATTCTGTGAAGGAAACGGTCACTTTTTTTGCAAGTCAGTTCCCGGATTTTGATACGGAGAAGGCGTACGAGATCCTTGAATTTATGGATGTCGACAAAGAACAGAAGGTGAAGCATCTATCAAAAGGGAACCGCGGAAGGGTGAAGATTGCCCTCACTCTAGCAAGAGATGTTCCGATTATCCTAATGGATGAGCCGCTGTCAGGACTTGATCCGATGGTTAGAGATTCGATCGTGAAAGGGTTACTTTCTTTTATCGACCTTGAAAAGCAAACCGTCATCATCACAACGCATGAGGTGACGGAGATCGAGCCGTTACTCGAGATGGTCATCGCCATTCGAAATGGAAAGGTTTTGGCGCTTGAAGATGTTGAAACGATTCGTGAGCGAGATGGGATGAGGATCGTTGAGTGGTTGAAGAAGAAGTATCAGGAGGAGGCGTGACGATGGCGGGTGAACCAATCGTTCAAATACGTGACTTAACAAAAGTGATCGGAAAGAAAACGATCATTGATCAGCTATCGTTTGACGTTTATCCAGGAGAAGTGTTTGGGTTTCTCGGACCGAACGGCGCAGGCAAAACAACGACAATCCGTATGATGGTCGGGCTGATGAATATGACAGAAGGTGAAATTCTCATCGATGGGAGCAGCATCAAAACGGACTATGAGGATGCCATCATCAAAGTGGGCGCAATCGTTGAAAACCCCGAGATGTACAAATTTCTGACTGGGTATCAAAACCTCGTGCACTATGCTCGGATGATGAAAGGCATCTCGAAGGAACGGATCAATGAAGTCGTCAAGCTTGTTGGACTTGAAGGACGCATTAACGAGAAGGTAAAAGGGTATTCGCTCGGAATGAGGCAGCGCCTTGGTCTTGCGCAGGCGCTTCTTCATCGGCCGAAGCTCCTCATTCTTGATGAGCCAACGAATGGGCTTGATCCAGCTGGCATTCGTGAGATCAGACAATATCTCAGAACACTTGCTAGAGAGGAAAACGTAGCTGTCGTTGTTTCGAGTCATTTGTTATCCGAGATCGAGCTCATGTGTGATCGAATCGGCATTATTCAGGCTGGGAAAATGGTCGATGTGCAGCGGGTGAACGATTTTATTCAAAAAGATCAAACGGTGATGGTGTCATTTGAAGTGGATCCTGTGAGCCACGCCGTTCATGCGATCAATGCAACGTTTCCTGATATCGAGCTTGAACAGAGTGACCGCATCGTGATGGTGAAAACGGAACACGAGCGAATTCCAGACGTCACAGCTGCTTTAGTGGAAAAGGGAATTCGAATCTACGGGATTCAATCGTCTGTGAAGACATTAGAGGATGTGTTCCTTGAAGTGACTGGGGGTGAGCAAGTTGTCTAGTATGATCAGATTGATTCAAAACGAAAACATGAAGATTTATCGAAGAGTCGGAACATGGGTGATGCTTGGGCTTATTGTCATTGGCCTTCTGCTCGCAACCATTTTTACGAATCTTGCGGGAGATGAAGGAACGACTGATTGGCGATCGAACACGGAAACCGCTATTCAGCAATCGGAAGAAAGCCTACAAAACTCAGAAGGTATGCCAACCGCCTTTAAATCCGAGCTGGAGCGAAGTATTGCCATTAATGAATACCGTCTCGCAAATGATATTCCACCTTTAGAAAGTGACTCGATATGGAGTCTGATGGATAATTCCATCAGCTTGGTTAGTTTGATCTCGATCTTTACGATCATTATCGGTGCAGGAATCATCGCTAGCGAATATTCATGGGGGACGATAAAGCTCCTCTTGATCAGACCAGCTACGCGTACGAAGATACTAGCTTCGAAGTTTATCGCAACGCTGTTGTTTGCAGTACTGTCTCTCGTAATCTTATACATTTCCTCATTTATCATAGGAGGGATTGGCCTTGGCTTTGGTGCGGTGGATCAACCGTACTTAACGTATAAGGGTGGAGAAGTGTCCGAAATGAGCATGGCGGTTCATTTTATCATCGAGTATGCTCTTGCTAGTGTGAACTTACTGATGATGGTGACGTTCGCCTTCATGCTATCGAGCATCTTCCGGAGTGCATCGCTTGCGATCGGGTTAGCGATATTCTTAATGTTTACAGGCAGTCAGCTCACATTCTTTCTTAGTCAGTATGACTGGGCGAAGTACCTACTGTTCGCGAACACAGATTTAAGTGTCTATTTCGATGGTGCTCCCATTATCGAAAGCATGACATTAGGATTCTCTGTCGTGACACTGCTTATCTATTTCATCGTATTTTTACTATTATCGTGGTTGCTGTTTACGAAGCGGGATGTAGCAGCTTAGGGGTCAGGTACGTGCCTGACCCCTTAGAGTCTGATTTAACCATAAATCAGGCTCTTTATTTTTCTTACGATAAGTGAACTTTTGCATATTACACTCCCTTCAGAAAGGTATTGATAAACATGGGTCTCCGTTTACATGTATCCTACGCTGTTAAGAATCTTGTTATTTCGTTAAATGGAGCTTTAATTGAACAATATAAGTAAAAGAGCTTGGAACGGCGATGCGCCTCCAAGCTCTTTTTTGTGTGATTTGTCATGTGATTTACTCTGTGAATTCTATTGTGAATTACTATGTGATTTCAAGTTTTGCACCTCTGAAGTTAACCCGTTATCAATGTGAGAAGGGGTTTTCTAGTTGCTCTTGCGTTTTGTTGTTGAGTAAGCTCTCAACAATAGAACTAATCACCTGCGGCCGCCACAGCTTCGGTGGGATACTGTTACCGTATTAGATATAGATTATTCTAAAAATGGATAAAAAGCAAGAAAGATAACCTTCTTATTCTTCAACAGACATGACGTTAACACATTTTCTCTATTTTAAATGCGCCATGTTAACCCTATTCATATCATATATTAATAACTATATTTTGGAAGAAGGGGTTTTTGAGAAAAAGAGAATGCGTGTGTCATAAATGTAATTCGCTATTTTGTCTCGGGGATTACGAAGAGAAGAAGTGTGAGTGTAAGTGTTGTATATGTCCTCCTGGCCCGCCAGGACCGCAGGGACCACAAGGAGAGCAGGGTCCACAGGGACCGCAAGGAGAGCAAGGTCCACAGGGGCCACAAGGAGAGCAAGGCCCAGGGGTAATTCCTACCTTTGGTTCCCTGTATGGGGTTGATGGTGCTAGATCTGTTGTTCAAAATGTTCCTGTTGAATTTGATTTTAACGGACCAGTAACAAATACAAATCCGAATGCAGCAACAAATTCAATCACTATCCTGGACAGTGGAGTATACGAAGTTTCAACTAGTATAGTTGAGAGTCATTCCGGTATTACTGCTGCAGTAAATTACGATATCAGAAATAATAATGTGTTAATACCTGGTTCAAGATTTTCATTATCAAATTCACAGGGGGTATCCGTTACAATTGGTAAGACAATTCAAGTTAGGTTGCAAGCAGGAGATTCTTTAACCGTTGTACCATCTTTTGTCTCTGGGGGTACCCCACAATATTCTTCCGCAGCATTAACTGCTAACTTTATAGGTCCTTAATGTGAGCAAACAGGCTCACATTTTCTTTTGTTAAAAAAGGATACAAAATGGAGAGAGTGTAGTGTTTATTCCTGGCACTAACTTTTTTTGGGACATAACACATTTTCTGGTTTGTAGAACGCAATCTAGTATTCTCATTCATATCATACAAAAGACAACTATCAATGGAAGAAGGGGTTTTGTGAGAAAAAGAGAATGCGTGTGTCATAAATGTAATTCGCTATTTTGTCTCGGGGATTACGAAGAGAAGAAGTGTGAGTGTAAGTGTTGTATATGTCCTCCTGGTCCACCGGGACCACTCGGACCGCAGGGGCCCGAGGGAGAAACAGGTCCGCAGGGACCACAAGGAGAACAAGGTCCGCAGGGACCACAAGGAGAGCAAGGCCCTCAGGGTCCACAAGGAGAGCAAGGGCCAGGTGTAGTTCCTACGTTTGGTTCCTTGTATGGAAGTGATTCTTTTAGACCTGCTGTTGCGAATGTTCCTGTGCAATTTGATTTTTCAGGGCCCATTATAAATACTAATCCAAATCCCGGCACAGACTCACTCAACATACTAGTCGCTGGAACCTATGAAATTTCGGCAGGTCTAAATGCAGCTCATTTTAGTGGTGGTGCAGTAAATTACGATATTAGGGTAAATAATGTGATAATACCTGGTTCAAGATTTGGTTTGTCAGCTAATGCAAGTGTTGCTATAGGTAAGACAATTCAATTTAGTTTTTTACCAGGAAATGCTATAACTGTGGTCCCATCTTCTGTTTCTGGAACCAATACCGGATATTTTGGTCCGGCATTAACTGCTAACAGAATAGGACCATAATGTGAGCTAACAGGCTCACATTTTCTTTTGTTAAAAAAGGATACAAAATGGAGAAAATGTAACCAGGAAAAAAGGGTTTCGACAGGTTTTAAGAAATGATATAGAGAGTATTACAAAAAGGTAAACTCTAGGATACAAAATGAGAGGTCTTTTTACTTGAATGATATGAAAAGGCGACTCATTTAATTATATTTATACTATTATTGCACCTGTTCTCGCACCAAACTTCTCCCCAGCTTTGTCCTGTATCCATTACACAGTTTTCATCTTCCTTCAAGTTTACCCATTCACCTAATAAGTTAGCGTACTCTTATTGACCCATTTTTTCACCTCATAATTCTTATTTCTTTATAAGGGACTACCTTCGTAGATGATCTTATATGCAGAAAATAAGTAAAAAAATAAGCTAACCCTATTTTCTATAGGACTAGCTCTTAAATATCAAAATTAATAAAAGAAGGTAACCGTAAGTTATTCGCTCTAGTACGATTGCGATACTTCACAATGCATTTAATTTCAGGTCTAAAATAAATCATATCCTTCGTTTCTTCCTGCTTTAGCTCAGCAGTCATTGAATAGATTGCTTTCCTAGCTGCAGGTAGGACAAACTCAATCACGCCTACGCTTTTCATACCTTTATCTGTTTTCTCACCAAGAAGTAAACCATATTCTTTCTTACGCTGCTCCAAGATGTAGAAAGATTCTTTCGGATAGTTAACTGCTTTCTTCCAATCATAAGATCGTTTGTTAACATATTTTGAGTTTCCGCGCTTCATCACAACGCCTTCCAATCCTAGTTCCTTACATAGATTGAATAACTCTAACGTTTTACCTGCATGATGACGTACTTTAACAATTCTAGGTGAGTCTTGTGGTAGCACTTCATCTAACAATCTCTTTCTTTCCGATAGCGGTAAATGCATGACGGAATCACCTTTATGGTATAGAATATCGAAAGCGCAGAATTATGGAAATTGTAAGACTTCACGTTTTTGGACATAACAAGGCAGCACGAGGATTATATGAGAAAATAGGTTACATAGAAACGGACCTTGTAATGGAGAAAAAGATATAACACATATGGTTAATGATCAGGGAGCTTATCTGTAATAAGATAGGCTCCCATTTATTTGTAGAAAAGATTGAACCAGATTAATGAATTTGAAATAATTTGTATTAAGATATACTGCATTTGGAATTGTATTGAGTAAAAGTTTCATACAAGAGATTCAAAAACCATACATCATTTTCAGTTCAAAATCAGGGATGTTGATCTGTTAAATAGGAGCATTCTACAATGTCGCTGTAAAAAACGCCTCATTTTCAAGCTGTTACTATTTTAATAGAGTGGGGGCAGGCAAAGATTCGTGAGCGTAGAGGAAAGATATAATCAATGAGGTCAAATTTGAAAAGGAAAGATAGCGTGACAGAAACTGAATGGAATATAGAAGAAGTGAAACGTCTGAAAAAGATACAATTAATTCAAAACAATCTCGTGATGCTGTTGTTCTTCATTCTTTTTGGAGTTTATGGTATGAACGGAGGTACTCCTAGCGGGGTGATTGGGTTTGGGTGTGTTTTATTATGGATTTTCACGGCGCATGCGATCTACACCCTCCTTACAAGAAAAATGATTGGAACGAAGGCCATGAAATGTTCGCTGGCTTTTGACATCGATCAATTAGGAAAAAAGCGTTGGAAAGGACGAAAATTAGGTGAAGTTCTTTTCTTTATAATAGTATGCCTTGGTGGTACAGTGATTTGGTTTACTGTTGATATTAACTCTACAAGATTGGACTTTCCTCTAGATGCTATTCCCATTATGGGCGGTTGGCTAGGGACGAATATTGGACAAATCATTAGAATTAAGAAATTATCTTAAAAAATGTTTATGTCTTCATCATGTCCTGTTTTACATAACAGCGTGCAGTTTAAAGTTTATAAGTGTTATGAATAGGGGGGCAGGTACGTTCCTGACCCCACACGTCTACCTCTTACCAACAACATCCACTCCAATTAAATATGAAAAAATACCAACTAACAAAAATTGAAACAAGAAAACAAGTCTAATCGTATCATCACCTATGTATTCGAGAATGACTCCATTTAATAGAAATACGCCGACCCCTATGGTTAAAAAGTAGTTCGTGAATTTGTTTATCCTAGCATCTATCCGTTCATCTCGCTGTGGTAGGTTGGGGTGCTCAGGCTTTTTAGATAGTAATTTTGCAATTCCTAGACCAATAAATGCACCGATGACACCGCCCAAAAGGCTAGAAAGAACTCCAGAACCTTCGTTAAACAATGCATGGAGACCAGCAAGGACAATGACGGTTATTCTTTTTGTTCTCCTTATGCTGCTTTATTTCCTCTAGCCTAAATAACTCCTCAACAGAGGTATCAAAATATGTACTTATTCGTAACGCGAGTTCTAAACTAGGATGATACTTGTTTTCCTCGAGCGCAATCGTCGTTTCGCGAGTAATTTGTAACGCTTCAGCCAACTGTAGCTGTGAAACGTTGTGATTTCTTCTCACTTCTCGTATTCGGTTATTGACCGGCAATGGGTAGAGCACCTCCTGAAAGTTAGCTTTATAGTTTAATCATAATGTTACCAGTAAAAAATTGTAAGGGTGTATTTGGATAATTTGCTTTTGGACGATTGCTCTTGTCCAATAAAAATGAACAACATTCAATCGGTTCTGCAAATCACCTGACTACTACGCATACATTTAACTGAGTTCATTCGAAATGGGGAGGAATGGTCAGTTGAAAAAACTGTTGTTGGCGATGGTTATTTTGTTTTTCTTGGCAATCCTCGGATTCTTCGCGATAAGTCAAATGACGGTTAATGTGAATGAATCAGAAAGCTCGGAATCTATGGGGAATCATAAGGGCGAGATTAACGGGGTCAGGCACGTGCCTGACCCCCTGTAAACGTGAAAGGAGTGTTAACTATGAATGACTCTAAGCAAGACGTCATCCTAACTCCGTATCATCCTAAGTACGGAGAACAAACCGTTTCGATGTGGAGGCAAAGTAAGGAACGAGCTCTAGGTCAGAAAGAGATACATAGTTTTGAAAAGCATGTCCACTTCATAAATCATATCGTTCATAAGAAGTATGAGGTCGAGATAGCATTGCTACATGAAACGGTTGTTGGCATGATCGCCTATAACGAAGAAGAGATCGACCAGCTTTATATTCACGTGGATTATCAAGGGTTCGGTATTGGGAGTACACTACTACATCGAGCAAAAGAACAATCGAGTGGGAAACTTTCACTCTATACGTTTGAGGTTAATAAGAACGCACAGCGGTTTTATGAAAAGTATGGGTTTACCATCATTGGTAGAGGACATGAAAACGAAGAAAATCTTCCTGATATCCTATATGAATGGGTAGATAACTAACGAGCTTAATAGAAAAGAAGAGCCTGGAGCGGCATTCGCCACGTCCAGGCTCTTCTTTTATGCATTTGCACTCTTTTCTTCCTTCACATCGATCTGTATTCGCTGCTTCTTCGACTTCCTGAAGTACAGCAATTCATAGAAAACAGGTACGATGACAAGCGTCAATGCAGTTGCAACCGTAAGCCCACCAATGACAACGACTGCGAGTGATTGAGAGACGAGGCTGCCTTCTCCTGCGTGACCGAAGAGAAGCGGGATCATCGCACAGATCGTTGCGATCGCCGTCATGATGACCGGGCGAAGGCGCGTTCCACATGCTTCGATAATCGCGTCACGGATCGTCATCGTTTCTTCATTTTGTTTCACGCGGTCGATCAGTACGATCGCATTCGTCACGACGATTCCGATCAGCATCAGTGCTCCGATTAAGGCGGTTGCGTCAGCTGGTACTCCAGAAATAAGAAGTCCAAGTACGGCACCGATTGATGCGAGTGGCAGGGTGATGAGAATCGCGAGCGGTGCGCGAAGTGTTTTAAACGTCAGCACCATGACCAAGTACACGATAAGAATCGATGCAAGCATCGTCAGGCCAAGGTCCTGGAAGTCACTTGCTTGCTGTGCGGATGCTCCTCCGGTATCGATGCTCATTCCCTCAGGCAGATCGAGATCAGTAATAATCTCTTGGATATCTTTTGAAACGACAGAAAGCTCTTCAGGCGTTACTTCTGCGGTAACTCTCGCGTATAGGTCGCCATTTTTATGAAGAACGGTACTTGGCTTTTCGTCTTGCGTAATCGACGCAACGTCAGAAAGTGGTAAGACGCCTGTATTTGTCGCGATCGTTAAGTCTTCTAGGTCTGAGAGTGTACCCGGTGTTACCCCAGCGTTTAGGAAGACAGGTGTACTCTGCTCATCGAGTGTTACCGTTCCGATTGGCTGTGGATTAAGAAGGCTTCTAATCTGCATCGCTGCCTGTTGGGTATTCGCTTTTTCTGTATCGATCTCAACCGTATACACAGGTGTTGTTTTATCCTGGTTGCTCGATACTTTCTGAACGCCGTCAACGCCTTCGATCTTTTCCATGAGCGTCTCAGATGTGTTCAGTATGTCTTTCGTATCATTTCCAACCACATCATATGTGATGGAAGAGTTGGAAGAGCCGCCGAACATAGAGGTCGGGTAGGCTTCGATCTCGACGTTCTTTTCATCTTTCTTCGCTTCATTCACGTCATCGATGAAGGCTTCCGCATCAGCTCCCTCTTCCATGATGAAGGTGTACATGACCGTATCAGGGTCGCTCACCTCTCCGTACTGAGCGGCTTCCGTACTCGAGCCATACTGCGTGATGAAATGCTCATAGCCTTCGAATCCTGTTAGTTTTTCTTCGAACGACAGCATCCGTTCTTTGATTTCATCCTCTGGCGTATCGCTCGGGAAAACCATATCTACGACTACGATGGAGGCGTCGCTCGCGCCAGTTGCCGCTTTCGGCATGCCAACATATAGACCGATCGAACCGAAGAGGACGACGACTGCGACGAGAATCGGTACGAACTTATGGTTCAGTGACCATTTCAATACGCGCAAGTATCCTTCTGGTCTTCGGTGTGGTGGCAGAGTGGTGTTCTTCAACATCGCTCGGCTCAGTACAGGCACAACCGTTAAGGCTACAAGAAGCGATGCGAGTAATGAGTATGATACTGTAAGCGCGAATGGAAGAAGGAAAGCTTTTAGCGATCCATTCACGAGTCCCATCGGTAGAAATACCGCAACGGTGATCAGGGTGGAGGACGTGATCGCCCGTGATACTTCCTTTGTTGCGTCGATTACTGTTGCTTTCGACAACCGTTCGTTCTGACTTTTTCTAAAGATGTTTTCGACGACAACGATACTGTCATCGACGAGTCGCCCGACGGCTACAGCGATTCCACCGAGCGTCAGGATGTTAAGCGTTACTCCTGACAGCCAGAGAAGAAGTAGCGTAATCCCGAGTGAGAGCGGAATCGAGATCGCTGTTACGATCGTTGGCTTCAATTTTCGTAAAAAGAGCAGGATCACGAGCGTCGCAAACAGGGCACCGAGTCCAACTTCACGCACCATGCTGTTAACGGAGCTCTTCACCATATCCCCCGTTGTAAAAAGCGTCTGCGCTTCAACACCACCATACTTACTGTTGATTTCTTCAACCGTATCAACGACCTGGTTACCAGCCGTTACCGCACTTGCATCGGTTTCCTTAAACAGAATCACCGCGAGTGCTTCTTTTCCGTTAACGCGCGTCACCATGCTGTCGGATTTCACTTTCTCGACAGACGCAACATCCCCAAGCTTCACTTCAGGCGCATCAGGGATTTGAAGTGGAAGCGTCAGGTTCTCGATGCCTTCTAGCGAATCAAGATCATCCGTAACAGTGATCGTGCTTCGTTGACCATCGATCGTACTCGTTCCAGCGGCTGCTGACACGCTTTGTCCTTGAAGGACACCCATGACAGCATTCACTGGTATACCGAGTTCCTTCATTTTGTCATTATTGAGGTTAATCTGAACGCGAGATGTGTTTTCACCCATCACGCTTGCTTGAGAAATCACGTCGGTATTCTCAAACATCGGTCGAAGCTCATCTTTTACAAGCTCAGTGTTTTCTTTCGTCAACCCGTCATCAAACGTGACGGCTACTTGCCCAACTGGAATCATCGACGTGTTCAGCTGAGACACTTGTGGCTCTGAAACCCCTTCAGGTAGAGAGAGCGAAGCAATCGCATCTCCTACATTGGTCTTCGCCTCTTTCATCACCGTACTTGAATCAAAGTTGATGATGATCTGTGAGTATCCTTCTCCTGTGGTGGATAACACACTCGTCTTTCCTTCGATCGAAGCGACCGCTTGCTCAATAGGCTCCGTGACAGAATCCGTCATCGATCCAGCGTCATAGCCTTGCCCAAACGTGACGACCGTTACTTGAGGGTTATCCGCCTCAGGTAAAAACTCCATCGGTAACATGAAATAGCTCACTGTCCCAACAAGCATCGTAATCACAATGAACAACCCCATCGCCGCTTTGTTTCGAAACGCCCAATTCGTAATCGCTTGCATTTTCCTTCCCCCTGTTTTCTGAATTTCTCCCTTTTGTCATGGTGTTTTCTCATTCGATAAGTAGCAAATTTCTGCGCTTCACATAGGAAGCAGGTGATGCTTTCTATGTTGTTATGTACAGATACGATTGTACGTCAGAATGGTTTCAAGTATTCGAATGTAATAGAAAAGTATTTGTCGACAGCATTCGAGCATTACCGGGTGGTGACAGGCACCATGAGTATGACTCCTATCATTTAACGCATACTAACAGGAGCTATGAAGGGAGGGATTTGTTTGAATACATCCACCTATCGGGATTCATGGTTTGGTAATGTGAAAGGTGATATTTTATCTGGGCTGGTGGTTGCGCTAGCACTCATTCCTGAAGCGATTGCGTTTTCGATCATCGCAGGCGTCGATCCGATGGTTGGGTTATACGCATCGTTTACGATTGCAGTCACTATTTCATTTGTAGGTGGGAGACCAGGGATGATTTCTGCTGCGACAGGTGCGATGGCACTACTATTTATCGAGCTTGTTGCTGAACATGGTCTTCAATACTTATTAGCAGCATCGATCTTAACCGGTATCATTCAAGTCATTTTCGGACTGTTTAAGTTAGCCCGCTATACGAAGTTCATCCCGAGGTCCGTGATGGTCGGGTTCGTAAACGCGTTAGCCATTCTCATCTTCACGTCTCAGCTCGAACATTTCGTAGATGAGTCGTGGATCATGTATGTCCTTGTTGGTGTCACGTTAGCACTCATCTATTTGTTTCCATATGTGACGAACGCTGTCCCTTCAACACTCGTTGCGATCGTGTTTGTAACGATCGTCACGATCTCGATGAATTTCGATATTCGAGCGGTTGGGGATATGGGAGCTATTTCACAAACCCTTCCGATCTTTCTCATTCCAGACATCCCACTCTCGTTCGAAACGCTCGTCATCATTTTTCCGTATTCCATCGCACTTGCGATCGTTGGATTGTTGGAATCTCTCCTTACTGCTTCGATCGTGGATGATTCGACTGAAACCACTAGCGATAAAAATATAGAAAGCAGAGGGCAAGGGATCGCGAACGTCATTACTGGATTCTTCGGTGGAATGGCAGGCTGTGCGATGATTGGACAATCGATCATCAATATAAAATCTGGGGGAAGAGGAAGACTTTCTACGTTTGTCGCAGGTATTTTTCTCATGTTTCTAATCGTGGTCGTAGGTGATATCGTCGTTCAAATTCCGATGGCTGCACTAGCAGGGGTCATGATCATGGTCGCGATCAGTACGTTCGATTGGAATTCGATTCGGACGATTCATCTAGTACCCCGAACGGATGCTGCGGTCATGGTCATTACGGTCATCACGGTCGTACTGACACACAATCTAGCTATCGGCGTATTTGCAGGAATTATCTTAAGCTCCATTTTCTTCGTTTCGAAAATATCGCGTGTCCGTGTTGTGGAAGAAATAAAAGCCGGAAAGGTTCTTTATTCGTTACATGGAGAGCTTTTCTTTGCATCTGTTACAGAACTTCTCGATCAATTTGACTATGATGCTGATGTTGAGGAAGTTGAGATCAATTTAGGTCGTTCACATATATGGGATGACTCTGCTGTCGTAGCTGTGGAGAAGATCGTCTCGAAATTTAGATCAACTGGAAAAAAAGTGATCGTAACAGGGTTAAATGAGGACAGTACCGAATTAGTAGGGAAGTTAGCAAATAAGCTGGGATCACATTGATGGGGGGCAACCACTATGTATCAGAAGATCTTACTTGCAACGGATGGATCAGAGCACTCTAAGCGGGCTGCAGAAAATGCGGTGAATATCGCAAAATGTTCACAAGGATCAAAGCTCGAGGTCGTGTACGTTGTCGATGCAGACCGAGCGAAAAGCGATGTGCTTACACATTGGAATTCAGTCGACGTAAACGACTCGAGGAAAGATCAGGTCAGTGAAGTAGAACGCATTGCGAAAGAAGCAGGCGTTACGTACGAACTAAAAGTACTACGCGGAGAACCTGGTCCAGTGATCGTGAAGTACGCGAACGAGAATGAGTTCGACATCGTTATTATTGGGAGCCGAGGACTGAACGGTTTGCAGGAGTTTGTGCTCGGGAGTGTGAGTCATAAGGTGGCGAAGCTGGCGAATTGTCCGGTGTTGATTGTGAAGTGAATAACAGGAGGGGCCAGGCACGTGCCTGACCCCTGGGCTAGTACATATTCAACGAAGACGGCGAAAAACTCGTCGTCTTTTTCTATTGTAGAAATTTAATTTGAGATTTCCAATAAATTCTGGAATAATGGCAAACGTGTCAGAAAAAGACAAACGATTGGAAGTGGCATACACATGGGTACATTGTTTATCATTTTGATCATTGCAGGAATTTTTGCGATCTATGATGCGTTACGAAAGATCAATAACAACATCATGGAACAGACGGAGGAAATCAAAAGGGTTGGATTAGAAGCTAAGCACAGTAAGAAAGATTAGGTTCATAGAAAATGAACATTATTAGAATCATTAGGGTCGTGAGTATCTTTTTTGTGCTTTACATAACAGCAGCCTGGATCTTACATAAAGTCGTCACGTAGGTTCGAGATACACTACCGTTCTTTTTGGCTTGGCTGATCATTTTATTAATCTTAATCGTCAGCTATTTAGTAAGACGACAGAAACGACGATAACATTGGAGAAGGCAATTTTCTTAGAGGGAATTGTCTTTTTTACGTTTTTATAAAACTTTCAAACGGCTGCTTCGTCTAATGTATGGGAGGGTGAAAAGTGGAAGAGTACGTTGAAGAGATATGCATAGTAGAAGATAAAGAGATTGCGATCGATGAAATCATGAGAGTGTATGGGCAGGATGTGCTTCACCTCGTTTACTCCTATGTGAAAGATCCATCCATCGCAGAGGACTTAACGCAAGAGATTTTTGTGAAATGTTATAAGAACCTTCATACATACAAGAGAAATTCAAAACTGAAAACATGGGTGTGGAGAATCGCGATCAATCACTGTAAGGATTATTTGAAGAGCTGGTACAAACGAAAGGTGATTCCGGCAGAAGAACAGATCAACATAGTGAGCTCAAATGAGGACGTCGAGGAGTTTCTCATTCAACAGGAGGCAGACGGTGAACTTGTTGACGCCGTGATGGGACTACCTCTGAAATACCGTGAAGTGATTTATCTGTTCTATTTTGAAGAAATGCCGATGAAAGAGATCAGCGGCGTGACGGGTCAGAAGATCAATACCGTGAAAACGAGATTGAGGAAAGCAAAGGAACAGCTTCGAGCTAAGTTAGGAGGAGAGCTGTGATGGAGAACCGATTAAAGAATCTGAAAAAGTCGATGACGAATACGTCTTTTCGTGAATTGGAATTTACAGAAAATCATAGGCTAGACGTTCATAAGAGAATTCGTCAGGAGGAAGAAGATGAGGATGCGATTCTTGTAGCAATTCTGCAGTTACTTTCTGAAGAAAAGTCAGGCTATGATGTAGCGAAACAGCTCCGTGGAAGAGGGATCGAGAAGTTCGAAGACAATGAAGGATTGCTTTACACCATGCTGCATACGCTCGAACAAAAGCAGTATCTTAGCGTCAGATGGATTGAAGAATCCATCAAACTCTATCACATCACGAAGAAAGGTAAGCGGGTGGTAGAGAAGCTTGAGAAAAGCAAGGATGTTTCACGTCTAAGGAAGTTCAAAGAGGTAAGCGACTGATGAAATCAAGGGACTTTTTAAATGAAGTTGTCGGGCATATGAAATCACATGAAGCGAGAGAACTGGTGACGGTCGAACTCGAGCACCATGTGGAGAGTGAGAAGAAACGCTTGATTGGGAAAGGATACGGGGAAGAAGAAGCTGAACGTCTAGCTGTTGAACAGATGGGTAACCCAGAACAGATTGGTCAGCGTCTCAATAAAATCCATCGACCGAAAACGGACTGGTGGCTGATCGGACTGCTCGCAGCTACAATCGGGATTAGTTTTCTTCCCTTGTTGTTTTGGAATATGGACACGAGTTACTTTCCGAGGGCGAAATTCGCTTATACCTTCATCGGTGTCATTATCGTGGTGGCGGTCATGTTCTTTGACTATAGAAAAATCCTAAAATGGAAGTGGGCTTTCTATGGGGGTGGACTACTTGGATTACTACTTCCAATCATTACTCCAACAACATATGTGAATGGAAAACCTATCCTTACAATCGGCTCAATTGCCATTCAAGGTTCTGAAATAATCCTTTTGTTTTATTTAGCATTTTCATGTTTTCTCCTCTCAAAAAAGACCACCATATGGAAAATGCTTCTGTTGCTCGTTATTCCAGCTTTCCTTTTTCTTAGGGTCCAAGACGCCACGTCCCTTTTCATCTTTGGTGTAACGATCTTTGTTATGCTCTGGTTTAGCGATCTAAGCAAAAGGAAGGTAGCTGTACTCACAACAGGTGGACTCGTTTCGGTGGTCTCTGGTGTATTGCTCATGTGGAGTACTCTAGATTATTACCAAAAGGAGAGATTCATAGGGTACATGAATCCAAAGGAATTTCCAGATACAAGCGGCTACATGTACTTGCATCTAAAGGATGTGATCGCTGATGCAGGCTGGTTTGGTCAGAATAGCAAAGAGCTCTTCATTCCTTCTGGTCATACGGATTTTGTTTTCGTTAGCTTAACCTATCATTTCGGATGGCTTACTGGGATGGTTGTTTTTATCGTGCTGACGATGTTGATGGTTAGGATGATCTTCATGACGATGGCCATCAGGGATCAATTTGGACAGATGCTCGTTATAGGAGGACTTGCTTTATTCTCTGTACAGTTTCTTTATTCGGTCGGGATGATATTCGGTCTCGTTCCGATCGTATCACTATCGTTACCGTTTATTAGTTACGGATTATCGCAAACGCTAGTGAATTCCGTCGTGTTTGGGCTCGTGCTTAGTGTGTATCGGAGGAAGGACCTTGTGCTTAGCAAAGCAGTTTGAGGGAAGCTATTGATTTAGTTATTACTTAAAACTTATGGTGAGACAAGTAGATAGAAAGAATTTGCTAACATGGTGGAGGGATAGTAGTGAGGAAAAGATTAGGGTTAGTTCTAGGTATTGTAGGAGTCATTACGTTGTCAATTGGTATATCAGATGGAATAGTAAAAGGAGAAACTAGTATGGGGGATCAAACTAGAGTTGTAACAGTTGAAGAGCAAAATTCACATGAAAAAAGAGTTCCTATTGACATCGCCACTGTTATTACCGCAGAAGAACAAACTATGGTAGAAAGTTCTTCAATTGTAGAAGGATTCGTTCCGCAGGAAAATGGAATTGGGTTTTACTTTAAGAAAAAATAGTAACCATCGAAATGTAGAAAACACGCTCGATCTAAAATCCGAGCGTGTTTTTTGTGGACGTTGATAAGCAGTTTCTCTTTATTAACCAACATTTACAGTTTCGTTCGATTGAACTTGTTTTTCTTTAGACATCAACCAACCACCTACACCGATGGAGAGAAGAACTGTCCAGAAGATGATTTTCCACGTTGCGCTCTTAGGAAAGCTCTCTGATAAAATCGCAAGTTCAGGGTGCGCTAGTGTGTAAACCGCTAATTTTACCCCAACCCAAGCAACGATTAGGTATGCTGCTGTTTCAAGTCCAGGTCTCTTATCAAGAAGTCCAACAAAGTAACCAGCGGCAAATCTCATGATCACAAGACCGATGATTCCACCAGTAAGGATAATCGCGAAGTGACCTCCATCTAACCCACCGATTTCAGGAAGGGTTGTAGGGGATAGCGTCACAGCTAAAGCAACAGCTGCAAGGATCGCATCAATTGCGAACGCGATGTCCGCAAGCTCAACTTTGATAACCGTTACCCAGAAGCCAGATCCCTTTGACTTCTTTTCCATCTTCACGAGCTTTGGTTTTAAAACATGCTTCTTCAGAAGGTGATACGCAGCAACTCCGAATAAGTAGAGTGCTCCAATCGCCTGCACTTGCCAGATGTGAACAAGGTAGGAAATGATGAATAGTGAACCAAAACGGAAAACAAAAGCACCAGCGAGTCCGTAGAATAAGGCTTTTTTACGCTTGTTTTCAGGAAGGTGCTTCACCATCGTTGCGATCACAAGCGCGTTATCTGCTGCCAAAATCCCTTCCAAACCAATCAGGATAAGCAATACCCATCCGTACTCCATTACTAGCGCTAAATCCATTTTACATTCTCCCTTTTCATATTTTGACCAAATAAAAAACCTTCACCAACAAATGTGGTAAAGGTTTGGATGTACGTATCTATCCCTTTACCAAAATTGGCAAAGGTCTCGCAAACAACATTTCTGTTGCCAGTTAAGCCGGTGATGTATCATCACGTAATGTCGACATAACTGTAAGCTACTCCCCTTTGGAGTGTTATAAGCTCCTTGTGAGCACAGTTTTTACTCGATAACTGTAAGATAATCATATGCGGTTTTGATGGAATAGTCAATCAGTTTTTTTCGACATTTCATGAGCTCATTCGGGTGGTGACAGGTACCGCATATTTGAGTGTCACATGATACAAAGCGTATCCTATTATGCCGCCTAGTGTATTAAGAATGAGGTCATCGATGTTGCCGATTCCTACGCCAAATATAGTCTGAGAGATTTCAATCACGAGTGACGAAAGTAGTATGATAATGCTTATTCTTAAACCATTAAGATTACTGAACCACCATGGTAGTAATAGTCCCAGTGGAAACAGAAGAAAAAGGTTCCCTACAATGACTGTACTTATTCCATAGAAGTTAAGGATATGAGTGATCGAGTCAAAGGGGATTATTTGTATGTCACCAGGTTGTATGATGATGGATCTGTTTTCTGAAACCCTTTCGATGATGGTGTATGGGATGACCGCAAGTCTTGTAATAGAAAGAATACCCATAATGTAAATGAATGAAATGACTAACGCAGCAATTTCGGTTAGTAAACGATGGTTCTTTGAATCTTTCGTTCTTTGTCTTCTTAAGACAAGAACAACAGCAATAAAAAAGAGTGGACCGAAAACTGGTAAGACATATTGTAAATCCATTAATGCTTGCACAATATATGCGACCATCTAATTCATCCCTAATTTCTACTTTGATTTCCTATAGCTATACTGTATCTACCTCATTATAGCTTTCGGCCGAAGGATGACATAGTGGCTTATGGATTATTAATTCGACAGAATCCAAGTAAGTTCGAGCTCATTCGGGTGGTGACAGGCACCGATCAGGGACCCTTCACAACCACTTCATACGGTCGCATCATCTCATAATCTTCATGCTCTAAAATATGACAGTGCCAGACGAACAAACCAGCATATGGGGTGAACGTCATGATGATTCGGGTAATTTCTTTCGGATTCGCTCTCACCGTATCTTTCCAACCTTGCTCGTTAAGAGCTGGCTTCACCCGAGGACCTGTCGTTTCGATTCGTCCTTCTTTTTCATACACATCACGATCAAAAGGCTGGCGATCAAGTATTTGGAACTTCACGAGATGGAGGTGAATCGGGTGCGTTGCATTCGAAACGTTCACGAGACTCCAGATCTCCACATCACCTAATTCAGGCTTCTCTGTAATCGGATCGGACCAAAGGTTATTGTTTAATAGGTGGATCTCACGTCCATATTGATCCGGTCTCATCCCAAGGCTGAGGTTTCTCTCATTATTCGATTGCTGCTCACTCATCACATGGTAGGTTGATAAATAATTCGGAACACGACTATGGTCAGGAGAAGAGAGGTGGTCCTTTACACGAAACTGCATGACGACACCCGTTGTTTTCGGATTCGGTAACTTGCCTTGTGGAAAAGGGGAAGCAGCGTCATTCGTCATCACGAGTTCTTCACCAGCAGAAGAACTAAAATCGATCACCACATCCGCACGCTCAGCTGGCGCAAGCAACAAGTTCCGAACCGCGACAGGGTGTTTCAACAAACCCTGGTCTGTACCGATTTGAATAAACGGCAGACCGTACGAAAGTGACAACACATAAAACCTCGCGTTCGCCCCGTTCAAAATCCGAAACCGATATTTCCGAGGCTCGACTTCAAAGTATGGCCACACCATCCCATTTACAAGATTCGTTTTCCCAAAAAAGTCAGGTAGTACAGATGGATCAACACCTTCAACAGGAGGTTTCGGTTCAGATGGGTAGTACAATGATCCATCATCTTGAAAAGACCGATCCTGAATCACGAGCGGGATATCATACTCCCCCTTTGGTAACGGCAGTGACAGCTCTTCCTTATCATGAACGATATACATACCAGCAAGCCCCGCATAGATGTTCAAGCGAGTAATCCCCATCGCATGATCATGATACCAAAGGTTCGTCGCAGCCTGACCGTTCGGATACTCATAAACAGGATGTGTAAAATACTTCCCAACCCGCTGAAACCCAGGCGTAAACCACGCTTCAGGATACCCATCACTCGTTTCAGGCGTCACCCCACCATGAAGGTGCACGACGGTACGAACTTCAGGTGCGCCATGATCCGCCCCATGAACCGTCGTATCAATAGGAAGAAAATGCTTCTCTGGAAGCTCGCTTTTCCACAGCACATGTACCGGCTGATTTCGAAACACATGAAACGTCGGTCCAGGAAACACACCGTTATAGCCCCAAACCCGCGTCGGAGGCAAATCACGATGAAGCTTCTGCATGCTTTCTTTCATTGTCACTTCGTAAAAGGGAATCTGATTCTTAATCGTAGAGGGCTGAATCACTGGCATGATAGGGAGGCGATCCACAAACTGTTCGAGCATGTGTGCCACTCCTTCCAAAACACGGCTTTTTTACATCATATGTTTTGGAAGTGATATCTTTCGTTACGGATGGAGAGAAGGGTGATTTGCATAGAAGACAGTCTTCAAGCGAAGGGAGGGAAAACTACACGGGTTATGCTGCGCTAATCCCAATCCAAATGAAGTAAAGCGTGACCGAGACGTTGAAGATCGTGAGGAGAAGAGCGATGCTCGCAAGTCCTTTTTTCTCATCACCTGACCTAAAAACAACGAAAGCTAAAAGGATAGAAATTGCACAACCAATTAGGATAAAGATCATGACGTTGATAGCAGTTGATTCACCAGATGCGTTTGAGATCGGATCGATTAGGAACATCGCAAGCGTTGTTAACAAAGCTATAACTAAAAAGAGGTATGATTTCCAAGTCGTCGTCTTTGAGTGATACATGTTGTACATGGGTAGGCTCCTTTCGTAGTTGGCAGCTTTTAATAAGGTGGCAGAGGAAAGAATGCTTTTTAAACGATAGTATATGTAACTTACATGGTATGAATGCTCTTTACTATTATTGATCAATTATATGTTCGATCGTAACATAAAGGTTTATTTCCGCATAATTTAGCAAATTTACTTTTTATATTCGTTATTAAAATTCAAAGGCCTTGACCACAGGCTCTGCTTGAATAGTCTTCAAGGATATAGCAGATAGTACACATAGAGGCTATGCAATCCATCCATTGTGTGGACGGTTCACGATAGAAGGGTGTTTTACGATGAGTATGTCAGAACTATTACTTCGATTAGCGATTACCTTCGTTGTTCTATTTGCGCTCGCGAGAATAGCCGGCAGGAAAGAAATCAGTCAGATGACGTTCTTTAATTGGGTGTCATCCGTAGCAATTGGATCTCTAGCTGCGGATATCGTGGTCAATAAGGAATTAAGTTTATTACAGGGAGTAATCGTGCTTGTAGCTTGGCTTGCAATTCCAATACTGATTGGATTTATTGATATTAAATTCAAATGGGCGCGTCAAGTGACGACGGGGGAGCCAATTATAGTCGTACGAGAAGGCAAAATTCTGGAACATTCTCTTCGTAAAACCCGTTTGGACATTGATACGCTGCGAACGCTTCTAAGAGAAAAAAATGTCTTCCAATTATCAGAGGTTGATCTTGCTATATTTGAAACGAATGGAAAGCTGTCTGTTATGAAAACCGATCCTCATCAGTGCGTAACGAGAAACGATATGAATGTTTCCAGTAAACCAAAACAGTTCCCAATCGCAACGGAGGTCATCTCAGATGGGGTAATTAACTATAAGAACCTGGTGATGTTGAATTTGGATGAGGAATGGTTAACAGAACAAATGGAGGAAGCAGGAGTTCCTTGTCATGCAAATGTGTTTTATGCCGAGGTGCAGCAAGATGGGACAATTCATGTGGATATGAAGGGTGATTATAGTGTTCGTTAGGTGAAAGGGGTAAATTACAGGGTTTTATGCGTCTCTAGGTGTAAAATAGGTGGCCAATACATTCCGTATTATAATCTTTCACAAGATGGGTACATGCTTTTCAATATTAAAGCTTAAGACATCATCTTTGCTAAGACTATAAAGATATTGGTTTACCAATGCTTACTTTTTCCAAATTGTTATTACTAAAGTTTTTAAAACGGTTTTCAATTGGGCTTTTGTCATTGAATTCCTCCCTTCTATTATTTAAATTATAGAAGGTATATTTTGCAAATGTATTACTTCAGAATGTAAAATAGCACCTTATAGGGTGCTATCTCATACGTAGTATTGATTTAGATTCAAGTGACCCGTTTTTTATAATATAATCAGGATCAGTTTCAGATAGATCTTCAGAGCTTGAGATAGAATAGATTGAAAAAACATAATCCCCTTCATTATTAAACCGGACATTTTTTATTTTAGTGATTCTAGTGAAAGTTTCAGGGGTCTCATCACTTTTATGAAAATTAAAGAGTTTCACAATAGCACGTTTACCCCCACGTTCAGCCATTAACACAAGATTTTTATTTATCGGAGAATAAAGATTAACAAATACTACTAAATCAAAGTTGACTCTGTCCTTATTGGTTATTGAAATTGTGTCGAATAAGTTTACTAATGAATCGGTCTTCTTATTATATTCCTCACAAAATAACATAGTTACATTTAATTTATTCACAATTATCACCCTACTAGTATATTAAAAAGGTAGTTCATCTTCATCAAATCTTGGATTATTTTGTAGTGATCCCTCGATTTCCTTTGCTGTCCTCTTAGGAATATCGTCTGCAAATTTTTCTAAATCCTTTTTTAAAATTTCCAAAGAGGCTACAGTTTCTTTATTAGTATTAAATAAAGAAAGCATTGTTTTTATATTTTCTTCGTTAATTTCGTTTGTTCTTTCTAAATTGTAAAAACTAACAATAGTCGAGATGATACTTAGAGTTGTAGCTACTAGACCTAAAATTAAACTTACCCAACCATTCATAATAGTTAGAGTGATATCCTTTTGAAAAATAAAACTTAGTAAAAAAAGAACGAAAAGACTTATAACAATTAACGAAATAATAAATGTCAACCAAATTTTTTGAAACACAACGAGCCCTTTTAACATATTTTCCAGAGTAACACGTTTTTTTTCTCCCATTCCCCCAACATTACTCCTTATCTGACTTTAATTTAATGAAATTTAACAGCTTCTTTTTATCATAAGCTTAAATCAAAATATTTACAATAAGTGCTCACGAAAGAGAAACAGTAGAGGAGTGAAAAAGTTGTTATTCCTATGTCGGAAGGACAGAGGGACAGGTTATATTCCTTCCCAGATGGTTGCAAAGGAATTACTATGATTCTTTCCATGCCCTTTTTGTTTGTTAGATCATTGTTGGGACGGTGTACATTTCCCTGTGTCAATCAAAAGACGATACCAACTAGCAGAATTAGAAAATGAGGCGCGATAAAATTTTCTACAGTTTCTTTATATACAGAAGCCTATTTATACAAGTAATGGTATAATAACCCAAAATACCTTTATGATTTTAGGAATAAACAGGGGGTTACTGCTCCTTAACACTTAAGAAGTTTGATGATTACAATTTATTAAATTTGTAGGCAATTTATATAATGAAATGTCATTGTATCTTGAATTCACAGATAGTTAAGGGGTTCAAAATGAATAAAGAAGAATTTGAAGAAAAAAGTAGTTTAAATTTAATGAAGTCAAGTTATGGTCATCTTTTTATCATAGAAAACACTTTGAGAAAGATAATAAATCATAAATTATCTAACACTTATGGTGGAAATTGGATTTTTTTTATAAGAAAAAAATATAAAAATAATTTAACGAAAAAAGATATTCATCAAATGTACTTCCATGAAATGATAAGTTTTATTTTGTTAATTCCTGAATTAAAGGACGATTTAGGTAGTTTATGTGATAGTTTATATAAGATAATTCCTATTAGAAATAGTATAGCTCATTGTATTCTTATCGATGAGCAGGAGTATTGCTTTTTAAATTCAGTTTCTGTAAAAATCCAAATGACTTATAACCAAGTAGTATTATAATCTAAAAATGTCTAATGTATTAAGGTTAGTAGAAAAGCGTCGTTTATTGTTACTAGTTTGAATTATAATAATAACCAAAAATAAATAAGGGGGATTTTTAGTGGCAAATCTGGGTGAATTAAGAAATAAGTTTTCAACTATTGCATTGGAACAAATTAGAGCTAATGTTAGAAGAACGATTATGAGTTATAGGTCTTCATGGGACATATATACAGAATTATTACAAAATGCTTTAGACGCAATTATTGATAAATATGGTTATGAAAATATTAGTAATGGTAAGATAACGTTATCATTTAACACTGAAAATAGAGAGATCTATATTAAGGACAATGGTATTGGAATTAAACACTCAGATATATCTAGTATTTTAGTAATGGGTGAATCGATAAAGAGAAAAGAGGGAAGAGGAAAGTATGGTTTTATGGGTTATGGCTTTACTTTCGTATCATTCCAAACAAATTACTTGAAAATCGAAAGCATTCATAACGGTAAAAAAGCATCTAGAACATACAAAGATTTATACAAGGTTATTTTTGAAAATGGTGAACTTCCGCTTTCTGAAGAAGAAAAAAACAGTATAAAAGAAGAGGATACCAATGAAGAGAGTGGTACTAAAATTACCATTCGTTTCCCAAGTGATTTTCCAAACGAAACACTGGAGAAAAATATTAATTCAGCCTTTTACCATGCAACATCCGAGCCAATGTTGGAGTATATTCTAAGAACTAAATCTGCGATTGGTATAGTAGATAATATTTTTAATAAAGAGTTGGATTTATTTAGTATTCATGTAGAAGTTAATGGGAAAGAAGTTGTAATTGATTCAGGTCATTTAACAACTAGAGAGTTACTAAAAAAAATGTATCCTTCAGGAAATTTTTATAATATAGATGAATACAATACATTTGTTGAGATGACTGAACATTTAGACCAATCTGCTAGAAGAGTAGCAAGAAAAGCAATGCTTATTGATGGCACTTATAATAATATTAGCATAGGTACGGTAAACCCTCTTAATGTTAATATTTACATAGCTGAGACTAGTAAAGGTCATTTATCGACTTATAATGATAAGTTTTCAAATGACGATAAATTTGAAAATTTATCTGTCAATAATGGTATTTGGTTGTCAATTGATGGATTACCAACAGGTATATGTTTGGACCCCCTTAGTCATGGTAGTTATCTTCCTTTCACAGTTATAGTGGATGTTATTGATGAAAGTAAAGACATTAAGAATGAATTAGATAGTGGGAGAAAAGGTATCACTGAATATAGAGCAGGTCAAATTGTAAAAGTAGTAAAAAAGATATTAAAAGAAAAACGATTTGTTGATTATAGAGAGTACGTTCTTGGTGTAGATACACGCGTCAATACTGATGGTTATGACGCAAAGAGAAATTTAAGAAATAAACTTGAGAGTAAACAAAAATTTAATCTTGATCTAGTGCATCAATACTTTCCTGTAGATAATGAACAGGAAGTTATTACATTATTTACTGAATTAATAAGTAGAGGACTATTGCCAGGCTATTTTCCAAAAGTAATTTCAGGTTTCGATGTATATGATGGTTTATATGATTATAAAACTAACTTTCCGGATGAAATACTGTTACCCAACGATCCGCTAGGTATCTCTGATAGTGTAAAAGTTAGGCATCCAGATATTGACCGCGAAGTTGTTATCGAATATAAAACATTTTTACGAGGTATATTCAGGGATTTAAAAGAGGTTAAGAAACGATTGCAGGATATAGATATTTTAGTTTGTTGGAGTGTTGAATACGAAAAGTTGAATGAATTTGTTGAGTTAGAAGGTATTGTGTTAAAGGGAGTTGATCAGTCAGAGAATTTTTATTACGGAGTAACCCATGAGGTTGCTGGATTAGGTAGAAATACGAATTTTCTACCTGTGATTGAGCTGAAAACTGTTTTAAGCAAGATATTTGGAATATATTTGTAATTTAAATGTTATATAGCAGTGAGACTAATAAAAGTCCACTGCTTCTTTTTATTCATACCATCAAATCAACTATAGATTGAAGACAAGGAAATCTTAGTGCTTAAAAAAGGTAGAAGATCAAAAAATAGTAAGTTAGCTAATTTGTAAGATTTGGATTCCTGTAATAATAGCACAAAAATAATATTATACTTCGAGATTGATATAGCTAGGAATTTTTTAATGTCTCTTTAAAGGGGAAGTTTATTTTGAAATTAGAATTCGAAAGAATATTATTGAATTATAATAAACAATTAGTATTGCCGTTTAAACCTACTGAGAATAAAATAGCAAAGTTTATAATAAATGAAATACCTATCGTAATAAGTAATAAACTTTCATTACATAAAAGGAATTATAAGGTTCAAAGTTCAGTTGGGCAAGGTAATTGGACTGAAACACCTTGGATAGGAATATTTGATCGCTCAATTACTTCTACTGCTACTAAAGGATTTTACATAGTCTATCTTTTCAGAAAAGACATGAAAGGATTTTATTTGTCTTTAAACCAAGGGACAACATATATTCAAACAAAATATAAGGGTAATAAACCCAGGGGGAAAATGAAAGAAACAGCTAGCAAAATAAGAGAAATTATCTACTACTCTGATAAAAAGTTTCCTCTAACTGATATTGAGCTAGGATCTTCTACAAATAATGCGAAAAATTATATGGCGGCGCACATATGTGGAAAGTATTACTCATTCTCGAGCCTACCAGAGAGCCAAAATATGGTTGAGGACCTTAGAGAACTGATTAAAATTTATCAACAACTAAAAATTGTTATGGGGTGGAAAGACACTGCACACTTTATTGATTATTTGCTCAATATCCATGAAATAGAAGATACTCAATTTCAATCAGATGTGCAACTAGCATCACCTGCTAAGACTCCAAGAGTTCCACAAATAATTCCAAATAAAGAGAGAAGACTTGAAGGATATTATTGGAGGAGGGACTCTTCAATTTCAAGGGAGGCAATTCATAACTCTTCTTACCAATGTGAAAACAACCCGAGTCATACAACATTTACATCTGATATTACAGGTGAAAATTTTGTTGAAGCACATCATTTAATTCCGCTTCAAATACAAGAAGTGTTTAAATGGAGTTTAGATGTACCTGGAAACATAGTAGCTCTTTGTCCAAACTGTCATAGGAGAATTCATCATGCAAATAAAAGTGAACGTGACGTTATTATAAATAAATTATTCAAAGTGAAAGAAAAGGAATTATCTCTTTATGGTCACAACATTACTATAGAAAAATTAATTAAAATGTATGATGAAAATCGATGCTAATTTCTTCAAATATATAGGGGAATACATTCTGATACTAAAGAAGTTGAAACAGTAGTTTGCAAGTGTTAAATTAGGTTCAATGTTGAATTTAAGGAGAGTTCAAAATGGAAGTAGGACAAAAAAAAAATACGATGTCAATGGATGAAAGAAGTCAGCAAAGTAAATATAATATTAAGGCAGGTAGATTGATAAGAGAAGCAAGAGAGAAAAAAAACTTATCGGTCAGAGGACTTGGAGAAAAAATAAATATATCGGGGAATTATGTTTCAGAAATTGAACGAGGAATTAAACCTGCGACCAATATTGTTATTAGGGAATTGTCTAAAGAATTGAAAATAGACGAAATAGAAATTTTTGAAGCTTATAATAAGGTACCACAAATTTGTATAGATGAATTAGAAGAATCGGAAGAAGCTCGAAATCTTATTATTACTTTAAGGGAATCTAATTTAAACCAACAATTGAAAAAAGAATTGTACAAAAAATTTATAGAGTTACATGATTTATTTGAAAAATATTGATTAATACGTGAAGTTAAGAAAAATTTTGTATAAATATTTGATTGAAATCCGTGTGCATCACATTGCAATAAATAATCGATTTTCACTTTCTAAGTTGTGAAAAGGTAGTGTTAATAGAACCTATTTTTATTAGGTTATTATAACCATAAGGACATGATTTTACTAAGTATTAATCTTGTCCTTATGGTCTCTAAGTAATAAACCAATGTTAAAATATACTTTGTTACAATTCATTAAAAATATTTAAATCTTTTATATCTGTTGTTGATGACAATGAAAATCTTACTGTTGATCTTATCTCCTCAATTGTACACCCCATAGCCTCAAGAACATGACTAGGTTTACTAGAACTACAAGCTGATCCAGTAGAAGTGGCAATGTGATCAGCTAGTGATTTTACTAACACTTCATTATTCACTCCTTTAAACTGTACACTTACAATTCCAGGGATCTTATTTTCTTGGTCATTATTGAACGAGATATGATCAGTGAATTTCTCTTTGAGGAGTCCACTTAATGTTAATTCAAGTTCTTCTAAGTTACTAATATTCTGAGTTATGTTTTCAAATGCTAGTTCAGCAGCCTTCCCAAACCCTACAATGTTATGAACCGCTAACGTTCCACTACGATAATCTCTCTCTTGACCACCGCCGTGCATTAGTGGAGTAAGCTTAACTGGAATCCCAAGAGAATCTTTACGAAGAATCGCCATTCCAGTTCCTTTTGGACCATGAAGCTTATGAGCAGAACCTGAAAGGAAGTTAATCCCTGGGTAATCCGCAAGATTGAACTTCACCTTTCCAATCACCTGTGTAGCATCGGTATGAAAGAAGATGTCACGTTCCTCGCAAAGCGCTGCAATTTCCTGAATAGGATTAAGAGAACCAACCTCGTTATTACCCCAAATAATTGAGACAAGGATAGGAGGATCTTCTTGTATAACTTGTTTGAAATCATCAATATTAATCCTACCGAACTGATCCACATCTAGATAAGTAACCTTATAATCACGCTGTTCTAGGTACTTACAGGCTTCCAGTACAGCTGGGTGTTCAACTTTTGTAGTGACAATATGGTCACCTTTATCACGGTAATAATCTGCTACACCCTTGATAATCATGTTGTTACTTTCTGTTGCGCCACTCGTGAAGACGACTTCATCTGGCTCGCAGCCGACTAAGCTCGCGACGTTTTGGCGAGCTTCTTTGACTGCTTCACTGGCGTTTGTTGCTAGAGAGTAATATTTACTTGAAGGGTTACCGAATTCTTCAAGTAAATAGGGGAGCATGGCTTCTTTCACTTCAGGTAGAACTTGAGTTGTTGCACTGTTGTCCAGATATAACATGTGTTTTCCTCCTAATCCATGCTCATTAAGTTAATAATAAACTTTTCATAGTTTCCAGCGTGTTTGTATTCACTTTCCAACAGGCCAACGCCTCGCTCTAAGTGCAGGTTAAATAGAGAAGGGAAGTATTCTTCATCGGTTACTTCACGTTCAGCATGCTGTGTGATTAACGCTTTGAAGATGTAGTCATATTCACCTGTTAATGTGTTGCGATTAAATTCCAGCCCGTTTGTGTTTGCGAGATCTTCAGATGGCATGGACTTCACTTTTAATGAAAGAGAGATAGCCAACCTTGCTAGAATGTTAGGTGTTAAGTTAGTCGTAGACTGCAGGTTCTTTAGTTTTTCTTCTGTCTGTTTTGAAGTTCGCAGTCTGAAGTTCATGATTTCAGCTCCGATTCTTTAAATTTAAAGTACTCTTTGTGTAAATCAACACGTTGTTCACCAGTGTTGAATTCCAGTGTGTACTCGTGAGAGATATGTTCAGTTAATAAGTTGTAGTGATTTGTATCTATTTCAGTGTCTGTAGAAAGAATGAGTACCTGCTCTCCACTTGATGGAATAAGGTCCGTCAAGACGGTTTTCTTATGAGACTTGTCCAACCTGCCAAGTAACGTATCAAAGATGAATGGTACTCGTCGGCCAGAGCACTTGAACATTGCCCAGATAATGGAGAGGAGAAGAATCTCTTTTTCACCTGCAGATAGGCTTTCTTTATAGAGAATTTCTTTATTCCAATCATAAAGAACCACTTCATACGTTTCATGGTTAATACGAAGTGACGAAATATAATTTTGTTTTCTCATCAATCGATTTAACATTTGAGTAGCTTCAATTTGAACTTGTTGTAGTTTCTTTTGTTGTTGAAGACTTCTAAACTCTTTACTTAGTTCCATCACTTTCGAAGAAATCGTGAAGGCATTCTGTGTCTTTTCATTTTGCTTAAGAACTTTCTTCTTCTCATTAATTTGATCTGCTAGGTTAGTAAGCGATCTTTGGTCTTCAGAGTGGTTTTGTTCTAGTTGAGCTATTTCATGTTCGGTATCTACAATCTTTCGGTTAAGGCTTTCCATTTCTTTAATAATCTTATGGAAGTCATCTTTTGATTCATCATTTGCAGTGATTTTATCTCTTAACTTTTTCGATTCAGCTAGCAGCTCTTGATTATCTTTTAGAAGATCAAGGTAGAAGTGATGGTTTTCTTTGCTTAGTTGTTGGTGTGTAGATTCCACTTGACTACGCTGAGAAAAGGAGGCGCGATGAATAATCTTGTCGTTCTCAGGCTTAAATTCATTAAGGATGCCTTCTTTTAGCTTGCTAGAATCCACTTTAGAATCGTCAGAAGAAACGGAAGCCATAATGGTGCTCATCGTTTCGTCATTGAGTCGGTTTGAAAGCTTCTGGTACATTTGGTTTGAGTCTTCATCTTCCATTTGATCCAAAGAATCTTTGATTAAAGAACGATTCAAATAGAAAGGTAAGAGAGTGGTGATGAACCCTTTTACAGCTTCTATATTCTCTTTTCTTTCAGTTTCAATGACATTCACTTCATTCTGTAATTTATCTCGTTCCTCTTTTGCAAGCCCACCATTAACCTCAAAATCTTTCTTTAGATCCTGTAGCTGGTCTTCTAAGGTAGAAAGGTAATGTTGCTTATCCTCAATTTCTTCAATTCTTGCTTCATGTGTAGCCTGCAACTGTTCTTCTTTATTTTGAAGCACTAGTAGCTGCTTTTCAGCTTGAGACAGGCTGTTTTGATCGAGGTCATTCTCCACATATTGCTTTAAGTCAGATTCAAGAACTTCAAACAAGTCTAGGTTAAACAATACTTTTGAAGCACTCTTAAGATAACTTGAAAGCAAATTCTCATTGATGATTCTTGAGATTTCTTCACCATCGAAAAGACAAAGGTCAAATAATTGTGGCGGCATTGTTTCTCTAAGTCTTGTTTGGTAGATTTCTTTCTCATAGTCGGTTAAATGATGGTTGTCTCGAATAATTTCAAGTTCTTCTTTAACGGAACCACCAGAGATCTTCCATCCTCTATAAAGCTTATACGTATGACGTTTGAAGTTTTCTACTTCGCTATATTCTAGAATAACGCGGAAACGGTGGCCTTCTTCAGCTCTTTTTCGATTGTTTAAGTAGCCCCAAATCCGATCATAATATGCTTTGTTTTCCGTTTTATATCCATATGCAAAGGAGCCAAATAAACCAAGTTTAATAGAGTTAAGTAGAGTAGTCTTACCAGCTCCGTTTTCACCGCCTATTAAAATGACGTTCTGCTTAGGTGATCCTATTTCAAAATCAAAGGAATAGGTGCCTTGATAAGCACCTATGTTTTCAATCGTTAAATTCTTAAATAACATGTCAGTAACCCTTTCGCCTTAAAGGTGTAGGTAATCCTGTGTTAATGCTTTATCTAATTCATTCATTAACCCACGTCTTACTTTATAGCCTGAATATTTTTTCTCGGTTAGGATGAGTTTCTTCAGTAGTTTGAAATCGATATTCTTCTCTTGAGCGAGTAGTTCAAGGTCAGAGATCTGTTCATTATCGAAAAGAGGACGATCATCGAATTCCCAGTCAAGTTCATAACCCATAACGTTCTTAAAGATTTCAGGGAGGTTATCTTCAAATTCACCAGCTTCAAGCCAGAATCTACGAATGACTCTAAGCTCATCTTCACGAATCAATTCAAAGTTTGGGTCATCGGGGTGTTTAAGGTCTCTTTGAGTAATGAGAAGCTTCTCTAGAATCTCTTGTCTCGTTTCTAGCGTGAATGGTCCAAGGCCAAGCTGCTCGAGCTTATCTTCTTCATTTCTTACTAATAGCTTAAGATCTCCTGAAGCACCAAGGTCAATGTTGTTTTCTTTGATATATTGCTTTAAATTGCTTTTTTCTACAATTGTGTACTCTTCTAGATTGATTAGTTCTTTTCTTCTGCTACCTTTTTTAGGAATGATGACATATTCCTTGTCTTCAATCGCTTCGATTCTAACTTCATTAAAGTACATCTGACCGTTCATTCTATATTTCATTCGTCTGTCGCGATCGTCTCGAATTCCTGCAAGCCAATTACGGAACTCAAGAAGGGGGCGCATCCAGTCTTCGCCGCTTTCAATGAAACCGTTCAGTGCTTTGTCTTCATTTACAACCGTACATACCCAGCAGCCAAATCGACTGTTACCGCATGAGCCAGCACTTTCTTTCACACTTTTATCTACAACAAGAGGGCATTCACCACTACTAGAATCCTGATAAAGTTTATTCAATGCATGGTTATCATCACCCCATGGGGATGGAACTGAAAGTAGATAATCCCAAACATCATTCGTTTCAAAGCTTCTGATTGGTGCGTAAACGTATGCGTTTGAAAGGGTAGAGTGTTTCATCAGTGTTTTTCCTTCAACACTATGAGACTTCATCACGTTTGCTCTTGTGGCACTCTCGTTATCTCGCACACCTAGAACCATAATTACTTCACCGAATTTAGATACCTTATCCAGGATGAATTGGTTAGCAGGATCGATCTTCAGTCGATCGGTACACCAGCGAAATTTCTGGTTAGGGGAAGGATAGCCTTTCCCAATTATTTTTGCCCAGAATGACTGATCAGGAGCAGGTTTCACCTTGTGCGTTTCAATTGGTAATCCCATTTCCAATGCTTTTGTCTGGATTCTTCTTAACGTTGTATTAATCGATTGAATAATGAGTGGCGTCTCAACTAAAGTATCTGAAGAGATGACATAAACTTTCTTATGTAATTCTTCAGGAGGCAGTTCAGACAGTGCGTCAAAAACAAGCTGAATAACCACAGTAGAATCTTTACCGCCACTATATCCAACAACCCATGGTCTCGGATCAGATTTATAGACTTCTTTAATATGCTCTTTTGATTCAGAGGCTTTAGGGAAGTCATTTTTTAATAGATTACTAATGCTATTTAACATTTGATTCACCCGACTTAAATTTATTTTCAATCTTCATTTCGTTTTCAGTGAGGGGGAGGCCAAGCTTTTCTTTAATTAGGTTAGCTGTTAATTGAATGGTGTGGTTGTTCTTTTGAATTCTTCCATTCGAATTAAATGCCCGTCCTTCCCAATCAGTCGCATTTGCTCGATTCCAATCTATAGTCGAAAGTTTCTTAATGGTTTCTTGCCATGTTGTTGGCTGGTATTCGAATGCATAGCGTCCTACAATACCAACCGCTTCTAGAAACAATCCGTGACCTACAATATAGTTCATTCTAAGCTCACGGGGGTTCATTTCTTTATCTAAAACCATCTGCCATTCGGTAATGGTTTCACACAAGAGGTTCCAAAATTCTTTAACAAACTTCTCTTCATCATCAGATATCACATCACCTTTTGATTTTCCCACTAGCTTTAAGTTGGTATTGAATATATGATTCAGTGCCATGATTTTAGGTGAGTTCTTGGATAAGGATACCTTTTCTCTATCGGTATAACGAGAGAGAAGAGGATTTTCTGCAACTATCTCCTTCGTAAGCATAGCTAATCGATCACGATGATCATACAGAATTCCTATAGATGAGGTTGTATTGACAGCATGTCTATTTAAATCGGAGAAGATTTGTTGTGAGTTCTTCAAGCCTTCATCATAAAAGAATACAACCGAAATGGTTTCATTGCCAAGCTCAGGTGCAATTTTTAATGCTTCTTCAATCGCAGCTCGGCGATGCTGACCATCATTAATAAGAAAGCGAGCTTCTAATGATATCCTTAATTGACCTAAATCGTTCGAAGTTGTGTCTTGGCCAAATGGAATAAACTCCAATTCGCCATCAATTGAAGCTGTAATCGAAGAGAATACATAGTCATTTTGGTTTTCAACGATATAATTCGTCATTTCAGGAATTCTTGTTTTATTTAAGATTCGTTGTGCTCTATGCTCTGGTGGAATCTCGTCTTCATCAAATAAGAAGATCTTAGGAATTATTCTAAGGGGGCACATTGCCACAAAATATTCCTTTCCAGCTTGTTTACCGCGAATTGCAGGGAAGTTATAACTAAATCCCATATCCATATATACAACCTCCGATTTACGTACGTAATTGTTAATTATTATTATAAACCTCATACAGCCTAATGGCAACAAAAAAGCGAACATTAATTCGCTTCTTTCAATTTTCTGCCAGTTTAGTAGAGGGATGCTTATATGGTAGAATAATGGTAAGAATACGTTTATAAGAGGTTGATAATCATGGAAAAAGGAAGCTTTTTAAGTTTTATAGAACATTTAAGTCCATTAGCAGCTCTAAATGCGAAGAAAATGGAAGAGTTATTGTTTGAAGACTCTGCAAGTGCAATTGTTAAATCACGATTATTTCTAGAGAAAGTACTAGATGAAGTTTTTAAAATGGAGAACATTGAGGCGCCTTACGTTTCTTCACTTTACGAGAAGATTTCTTATTTATCAAAAGAGGGAATAATAAAGAGAGATACACAAAAGTTGTTTGATACGATTAGGATTAATGGGAACAAAGCTGCACATACTGGCGACTTTGCAGATTTATCTCAAGCGATTGGATTACATAAGGTAATGTACGATGTAGCCCTATGGTTTTATGAGCTTTACTCACAAGAAAGAGTCGATATCCCTCCTTACGAACAACCCAAACCTAATAAGAGTGAAATAAGTTCACAAGAACAAATCGATGAACTTATTCAAAAACAATTAATTAAGATGCTGGAAGAAAGAGGAGAGCGTACGACTACAGATCCGAAAGAAGTGAATCCAGAGGGAGAAGAAATTCTCGTTAAAGATTTGCCTGCTAATAAGAGTTATCTGTTAAGAGAATTAAGAAGGTTAAGCGATTCAGCTCAGGAAGCAATTGAGAATGCAAACGCTTTTAGTCATTTCAAGAAATACATGCACGTGGACCGAAAGATTCAGAAGGACCTCGAGTACATTCTTGAAAAGAATAAGCAGGATGATTCAGGAAAGCTAATACTTCTTTGCGGAAGTGTAGGGGATGGTAAATCCCATTTGTTAGCTTATTTAAAGAAACATAAACCAGAGCTTATCTCTGATTATGAGATTCATAATGATGCAACGGAAAGCTTCTCACCAGATAAGGATGCTATGGAGACACTAGCTGAAGTATTGAAGGATTTCTCCGATCAGCGAGTTGAAAGTAGTAACAAGCGCGTTATTTTGGCAATCAATATGGGAGTCTTGCATAATTTCATTACAGCTGATCATGGCGATCAGACGTACAATGAGCTAAGCAAGTTTGTTGATAACAGTGAGTTGTTTTCTCAAAATGTGACCACCCATTATAGTGAAGAAGCATTTGATCTCCTAAGTTTTGGCGATTATCATCCGTTTGAGATTACGAATGAAGGTCCTCAGTCTCAGTTTTTCTTATCGATTTTAAATAATATCTTTAAAGATAGTAACGATAATCCATTCCACCTGGCTTTTAAAGAGGATCAGAACAATGGATTTCATACCATGCTTCACGAGAATTTTGAGTTTATGAGGCATCCCTTTGTACAAAAACAGGTTGTTGATTTAATCATACAGACATTGATTCGGGATAAAATGGTGATTTCTGCACGTGCATTTTTGAATTTCATAGCAGATATCTTAATTCCAGATACACTTTCGTCTTATTATTCTCTTACTGAATTTCAACGGTTAGAGTTGAATACAACAAATTTATTATTTAATCGAATGGAACGTTCTCCTATCTTAAAGGCAATGGGAGATAAGGATCCAATTCACCAACGCTCCTACCATATTGATCAGCTTATTATTAACTTAAATACGTATACAGACTATGAGAAAGTATTTGACCGCTATATTCACTCTGATGAAGCAAAGAAATGGTTAGAACCTTTCAAGCAAGATGACAGTGTGACAGGCCATTCATTTAGCCAGCTTGTAGAGGTGGTTATCCGCTTAGCTTATCTAACAAACGAGGACTTTTCTAAACAAGTCATAGAAGAGAACTATATAAACTACGTAAAATATTTGTACGCATTTAATGCTGGCGAGAAAAGCAAGATTAGAGACTTCTACGAAGAGATGAAGCAGTCCATTTTCAAATGGAATGGCACTCCTAAGAAAGAGTACATCTATATTAACAATCCAGCTGAAAAGTTTCGGATTGCCCAGTTATTGAACTTCAAACCTACGTATAAGCATTTGAATTTTAATCATCAGAATGTACTAGAATCGTTCAAGGCCACTATTCATTTGCGCTATCACGATGGTAATGGGGACAATCAAGTTGATTTGGAGATCGACTATCCGCTATATAACTTACTAACAAAAGTACAGCGAGGTTATTGTCCTAATAAAAAGGATAAAGAAGATGCGATTAAATTCGTTGAATTTATGGACAGAATCATGGGCTACGGGAAGAAGAAGGACGAGCTTTTGGTTCAATTCCCAGCCGATGAACGGTCATATAAATTAAAGCGTGACGATTTCGGTGATTTTGTTTTTGAAAAGGAGTCTTAAGATGGAAGAGATTTTGAATGTAGAATATTTAGACAATCTGTTAAGAGAGAAGAATAAACACACTGTGGGAAATGCAGTGGATGTATTACCTTTTTTAACGAATAAAAGATCGAAGGTGAAAGAGAACTTACAAGGAGTAGTAGGAGAGTATATTAGGGGGATTTGTGAGGTCGATTTTAAAAAAGAAAAGAAAAAAGAGCAGTCATTAGAAGAAATACTTAATGATGAACACTATATCGTACAACAGATTATAAATAAAGTTGAATTTGAAGATGAAAATTCAGGTGATGATTTTAAACGTTTTTTGCACACATTTTTATTTAAAGACAATGACGAAATAAATCCAATCCATCCTTATCTTTTAAACTATATACCAACTGAAAAAAAATATAAAAATGAAATTGAGAAATTTGGTCAATTCCTTAAGGATGTTTTTGCAAGAGATAATCAGGTGTTGAAAAATCTATTTAACCAAAAAGATCATGATGACATTCTAACAGAACTAATTTTAAATAATATCGAACCCTTACAAGAAAATAAAGTTGAACAGAGCTCACCCCAATACGAATTAATGTTACCGAATCTTAGAAATCTTTATCAAGAAGATATGATTTTCTTGAGTAATCATAAGGAATATTTTCTTCAATCGTTTGAATTATTAACCCATTTTTATATGACAACTTATATATGTCAAATGATAATGAAGTTTGAAGGTTATGAGAAGGCAAACTATGAAGCACCATCTCCCTTGTATTTTGCTTTGGAATGGGAGTCGATGAGTAAAAGACGGAAGCCTGCAGATGAGCTAGTAGGCTTTAAATTCATTAAAGGGAAAGCAGATAACCTATTCGTTCATATAAACTCTCTTTCCTATTTGAGTCATAATCAGTTAAATGAACCTTATTCTAGTGGTGAATTTCCTGTTATAAACTATAAAGAATTATATGAAAAGGTAAAGCAAGAGGGTAAAGAACATACTCTTCTGAAAGACTTGAATAATTGGATCAAGAATTATTGCGAATGGAAAAACATAAATCTGGAAAAAATGCCTGAAACAGTTTCAGAGGCATACTCAACTATGAATTATTGTTTACGGCGTGGGATGAGTACTACTGTTTATAAAAGGTATGGAGAGAATTTTATGGATTTAATAAAAAAACGCTTTATAAAACCTCGTGGAAGTTTAGGTCATATATTAAACATTAATCATGAAATGCTCTTATTACTTACTGCAATATCTGTTAAAGATAATCGTATCCCATTAAATCAGCTTTTCGAAGAGTTCGCAAAAAGAGGGGTTATGTTTGATCGATATTCAAAGAAAGAAATTATTGCATTATTTGATTCCCTAAATATTTTAGACAAAAAAAGTGATAGTGGTGATGCTCAGTATGTCAAACCAATTTTATAATTATATAGCTGACCAAATCCTTCATCATTTTAGCTCAAGCTCCTTATCCGCTGGAGATCGCTTCTACTTGCAGCTTGATCAAGATGAAGAGATTAAGAACCTAATAAATTCCCTTCAGCAAAAGCAAAATGTGCAAAAGTTTGTGTATAAGCATGAGTTCGGAGAACCTTATGAAACGTTCTGTATTGAGATAGACAATATTCGAGTGGTAGTTGCTCATACTCATGGAAATATTAAGCCTGATTTCCTCGTAACTCTTCGAAACCAGGTAGGGGAGCAACAAGGAGTTTGGAAGAACACAGCTCTACTTAGCATAGTGTCTGAACAACTAGATTCCATCCAGGGTGGAAGCAGTGACTTGCTTAAGGAAGGAATGCCTTTACATCCAGTTTCATTATATAAAACGCTGAAATCTGATATCGAGCATAGTAGTTTGGAAAAAGTCGATCAGATTATCTTGTTAGATAACATGGAGAGTTTGATTGAAGAACAATCATTCCAACAAATCTCCTTCTTTGATTTTCAAGAGATCTTCACAATCTTAGGCAAGGGATATATGGAAGATAAGGATTATAAAGAGTTTGCCCTTTTTAAAGATCCAGACCTAGCAACGTTTACAGGAAAACAACTAGAATATAGATTAGAGGAAAACCGTGAACTGTTTGAATTTGTTAGGAAAGTTCATGATTTTGGACTAGGTAAAGATGAACTTGAAAAAAAATTCACACCTGAATTCTCAAGTAAACTATTCAAAGAAGGTTGGGAAGACAAGCCCTATCCCACAATTAAAAAAGAACATACGAAACACATTCAAATCAACCGTAAGGCCAAAGTTGAATATAAGAAAATAATTGCAGAGAAAAATTTGAAGTTGTGGGATCGTCCCCAAAGTACTTCAGCTGCTGGAAAGAGAAAAAGAAACATCATCGTATTTAATGAACAACAACTTGAAGAAATAAACCTTCAAATTTCATTCTCTTTATCAGGTAAAATTACTAGCTTAAGTAATGATTTCACTAAGTTGCACAAACTTCACTCAAACACAACTGACCTCAATGTTGCGAGATCGAATGTGAATGTCAAGATAACTCCAGAATTAAATAAGCCTACATTTACTAAATTTACTTATGCACACGATGATAAGGCGACTCTTGGTGCAGAGTTCTTAATTTTAGTATTGCCACTTAATTCAAATTTACTGGATTTATTTAGGACAAATTATTTAGTTAATATTTCAGAAGGAGTTTTGGAAATACAGTATGAAGGTTCTTCTGTCACAATAGGTCAGGGAATTAGTAGAGAACAAGAGGTTATTGAAAACGAACAATCTATTGAAATCAAGAAAGATGAGCAATTAATCTTGCTGCCTCAACCAGATGCGTTTAACGATGAGAGTAAACTTGCTCTAAAACTGCACTTTTCCGAGAATATGTTGGAACTCCCTTTATCGTTGAAAAACGAACTTCCAGAATCCACGCCAATAACAGGAGCTAGAATTTGGAAGCTGAAACGAGAAAATCAGATAGACTTTGAATTAAAGGCAAACCGCCTTGTTTTTGGAAATAGAGATTTCTATGTTCATTCAGAATACAAAGAGTATATTAAATGGGAACAATATTGGCAGGATGAAGGGTTTAGGGCAGCAAAAGTAGAGGGAGATATCCTACAACCTATTGATATTGATCTTGGTGATGAGTTACGTGAAGCTTATAGTCGTTATCTCAACTACTTTAATATAAAAGATAACATTCCAACACTTAGCTACATGAGTCCTGATTTAGAGGAACGAGCAAGAGATTATGTTGAGGCTTATTTGAGTGAAGTGAAATCTTTTAAAACTGGTGTTGAAGCAGGTAAAAAAGGAAGAGACTTATTCAGTCTCGGAACTATTTCGTCTAAACATGAACTATACTTCACACCTTACCATCCATTGATGGTGGCTTTTCAGCTTCAGTTAAAGGACTCTCTCTCAAGTGAGGAAATAGATAATAGCATTCTATCAAGGTTGAAACCTCTGGGATTAGTGCCATATATCTATAGGAATCATGATGATCTCTATAAGCCAGATCAACAAAATGCTGCTCTTGAGTGGTTAGTTTATAAGCCTGTTAGTCAAGTATCTGTATCTGATGGAAATCATTATGTGGCAAAAGTAGTTGAGGATAAATTAACTCAGTTTGAAGAGCACTTTTCTTACTTGTTTATGGGAAGTTCAAGTGCACCGTTGTTGGTTAATCTTATTAACGTTAATAACGATAATGAAATACTGAGAGGGATTATTCAGCGCCTCATTAAGCAGATAAATTCAAAAGAATTGGATCAAGTTAAGCCTATTGAGGTAACTGTTTACAAGAGAGATGCTACAAGCGCGTTTGATGTGTTCTCTAGAACAGAATCTATTGAAGAGCTTGAAACAGCACTTGATCTAAAGTTTACATCAAAAGATTTTAAACATTATGAGCCAAAAGATTTGTTACAGCTGATTCGAGAAAAGATTAAGTATTTTAAGCGAAAATTCGGTGTAGATGAATACAATTATGCACACATTTCATACTATAAGATGCAAGCTCAAGAAACTTACGCACTCCAGCCAATGAAAGATATGGTTTCTGGAATAAATCTTAATGGCCTTTATTCTTCTGTCCCATCGATGAAGGGAAATGAGAACTACCGAAATGGCTTTGGAGTGAAAGGATATTCGATTGATGAGGATAACGTATTAACGCAAACGGCTTATATGTTAAATGAATTAAGTGCCAATTTAAAGAACGGTGGTAACGATTCCTATCATAAAGGGGAAGCTATTCTTTCTAGAACTTCTACCATTGATGAAGACACTCTTTCACAAATCTTTGGGTCTTCGCACTGGGTAACGTTCGTCGATCCTAGTGTAGATTTAGATTTCTTTAATGAACACGATGATGATCTTGTTGTCATTCATTATAGTGATCAATATTCATCTTCGAGTCGCTATGACGCTATTACTGTAACTGACAAATCAGATCAGTATTTTGCGGTTGTTAAGGAGTTTCTAAATGAGAAGCAAGTTGAAGGCTCTGATGAGAACGTAATAAATACGATCAAAGCATTTAATACCTTTAACGGAGAATGGCTGTTAAGAATTATTGGGAGTAAGGGGCACTACTCAAGAGAAAAATTGAGTATTATTTCTGCGATTAAGTTCTCACTATCATACTTTGACCATCAAGATATCCTCTGGGTACCTATTTCTTTGGAAGAAATTCTTAGGGTTGCAGGGGCAGCTGGATTGAGCAAATCTGGTGGTGTCTTCACAGCTAAGAATCTAGGTGTGCAGGGTAGTCATAGTGATGATTTATTGTTAATTGGTTTGAATACTGCAGATCCAAATAATCTTAAGCTTCATTTTTATCCAGTAGAAGTGAAAATCGGAGCAAATAAGAATGATGTTGTAACGAAAGCGAAGGAACAGGTAAGGAAAACGAAATCACTTCTAAATGAAGCATTAATCGAATCAGAAGGATCTCAGTTTAACAAAAAATTCTATCGGAATTTCTTTGTACAGCTTTTCTTATCAAATGTTAAGAAACTTGGTGCAAATGACATCTGGAATGAAAAGGGTTATGAATTATCTGATGACATTATTGAGAAACTATTAAAAGACCAGTATAGGATCTCTAACGAAATTGATGAGGTCATCGGAGAGGGAGCAATTCTATCCTTCCAGCGTGATGCTTACTATCGAAGCTCAGCTATTGATGAAGGCATTACGTATGTTGGTCTGACAGAATTTGATGGTTATCAAGGGTTAGTACAGTCGATTAGTCAGATGCATGATTGGGTACAAAATAAAGAAAATGATTTTGTACGAGAAAATCTATTATCTTACCAATACAATCCTTCTCAAGTAGAGACTAGTAAGAATGAAGAAAAGGTATTAGAAAAGGTTTATGCTGGAATGAACACAGAATCAGTAGAGGCTTATGGCAATCCCAGTGATTCAATACCTTCAGAAAGTAAGCATGAGGATTCTCAGCCTATAGTATCTTCCTCCGATCAAAAAGAAGCGGTTGAAGATGACAAACGATACACAGAAGTTGAGAATCATTCGATTGAGGAAGAAGTAGTTGTCGCTCCAGTTGAAAGTGATATTGAAGAAGAGGTTGTAGATGAACCTGATGAAGTAACAGAAGTTAACGTACCTGAAGTTACGTCACCCTCGTTTGATATTGAGAAATCAAGAATCTTACTAGGTAAAGCGGAGAATTCTAATAGAGAAATCTACTGGGAATATGGAAATAAAGGGTTAGCCAACCGCCATCTATTGATATCTGGTAAGTCTGGTCAGGGTAAAACCTACTTTATGCAGTGTTTATTACTGGAAAAATCTAAGTTAGGGCTATCCAGTGTAGTCATTGATTACACTGAAGGGTTTTTACCAAATCAGCTAGAGCCAGAATTTGTCGATTATTTAGGTGATAAGCTGAAGCAAAAAATCGTTTATAACGAGAAGTTCCCAATTAATCCTTTTAAGAAAAACGAAAGAGATATTGGTGGAATTAAAATTCCTGAATCAAACACAGATATTGCAGAACGAATTAAAAGTGTGTTTTCATCGGTTTATAGTAGTTTAGGAATCCAACAGTTGAATTCTCTTTATGAGGCAACATTAAATGGATTAGAGCAGTTTGGTGAAGACATGAGCTTACTTCATTTGAGAGATATGTTGGAAGAGGCAGGTACCAATTATGCTAAAACAACATTGTCCCAAATCCGTCCATTAATTGATCGGAATCCATTTACCCATGAGAATTCGATAGACTGGAAAGATGTATTAAACGATAACGGTGAAGTGTATGTGATTCAATTAACTGGATATCCAAGAGACGTTCAGCTTATGATTACTGAATTTATTCTTTGGGACTTGTGGAACTATACTATCCGATTTGGCAGTAAGAACAATCCACTTCCAGTTATTATGGATGAAGCGCAAAACCTTGATCATACTGAGAAATCTCCTTCTGCTAGAATTCTAACAGAGGGCAGGAAGTTTGGTTGGTCTGCATGGTATGCGACGCAGTTCCTGAAATCTCAACTTGATACAGATGAATTAGCTAGACTTCAGAATTCTGGGGAGAAAGTATATTTTTCACCTCCTGAACAAGAAATCTCGAGTATTGCTACTAGTCTTTCAAACGATCAGCATGAAAAGAAACAGTGGGAGAAGAAATTATCTGAGCTGAAGAAAGGACAATGTGTTGTACATGGTCCAATACAAACAAATGGCGGAGAATTATCTAAGCCAGTCGTTACAGTAGTTGATATTCTTCCATTACAGGATCGAATGTAAATATAAAAGTGTCTCATTAGTTTCTACACTAATGAGACACTTTTTTTAATTTAGTATGGTTATTTGATAATCTTCCATAGAAGTTAGGTCATCAATTTCGGCTTTAATGATTCTCAATCCAGATTCAATGAAAACTAATAAGTATTCTTGAATTTCGTCGTCATTTAACGGTTTAGAAAGTTCCTGGATAATTAGATGCTTGTATAAGAGGAATTGCTTCCCTTTTATGACGTTTTCGGGGATGGTCCATTTTGGTTTGTTGTCTTTAAAGTCATTGGAAACATGTCCATTAGCTTTGGATATTCCTTTTGCAATAGCTAAGTTGATTCCAAGTGGACGGTCAATATCAATTTGATCACAAAGTTGATCAAGAATTTCTTTGCCAGTCCCAGATAAGCTCAGTTTTTTGTTACCCAATTATATTCACACCTTTATTAAGTCAAAGTACCCTTTTCGAATGACCGTGTACTTTTTATCTTCGTCATAATCTAGCATATATTGTTTGTGAGAATGTTCTTTCATGAAGTCAACATAGTCTTTTGTGATCTCTGTGTCTGTAGATAAGATAATGACTTGTTCACTTAATTCTTTGTAATAATGGTTAATCAAATGGTTTCGATGGAAACTATCCAATCGACCAAGTGGTGTATCAATTACCATCGGAAGAGACAAATCAGATGCTTTTGTTAATGCCCAGATAAGTGCAGAAGAAATCATTTGCATTTCTCCTGCGGAGCGATCCTGAATACTGATCTCCTGCATTTGATCACTATATAACTTAACAGTATAAGAGCGAATATCGAATTCAATCTTTCCAAATTCGTCTTTTTTCCGGAAGAGTTTTGTTAGCATATTGCTGAATTCTTCTTTAATATAATTAGCCTTAAGTTCTGTCATTTTCTCGATATAACCACTGACTACATTATATAACTTCTTAACTGTCTCAAGCTGGTTGACTACATCCTCATAATCACTACCTTGATCCTTAAGCTTTGTAAGCTGACTTGTTAATGCAGTTCTTGATTCAGTAGCTACCTTTAATTTTCTTCTGGTAGACTTAAATAGAACTTCTTTTTCACCAAGGGACCTGGTTAAATCGTCGATTTGTTTGTTCTCATTTGAGATATCTACTGACTCAGGAGCGTTCCTAAGCTCAGATTCCAAGCTTTCCAACTGATTTGTTAACCTATCAATTTCTGTAAGCTTAGAGGAATATTTCTCTGAGCTGTTCGATTGAATGTTAGTAAGGTAGTTAAATGTATTAGTAGAAAGGTCGTGAAGTTCTTTTGCTTCTTGTTCGACTTCCTTAATGTCATTGTCCTTCATCCAAATGCCTTCACCAATTTCTTTGATTTGGTTTAATTGTTGTTCATTTAGAGGAGGGTCAATTGGTTCACTCAATAACTTGTTAATAAAGTCATGGTAAGGCGTAAGGGAAGCGCTTGCGATTACTCGCTTGTTTTTTAACGCTTGTTCATTTCTTAACTGCTTTTTTAACGTGTTAATTTTCGAGTTAAGGATGGTATTGACGCCTTCATTCAAGAAAAGGTTACGAAACTCAGTTTTCATATTTTGTAACTTAGCATCTATCGATGATTGGCGTTTGATTAACTCTTCTCTTGATCTAGAATTGTTTTTCAGTTTATTGTTACGTTGATTCTTCACTGTTTCAATCTGACTCTTTAGTCCATCCAGTTCTTTACTTCTTGTTTCTTTCTTTTCCCGTAAAGTCTTGATTTCTTCTTCAACTTTCTCAAGTTCGTTATTAATGTTTGAAAGCTTTGATTTACTTACTGACCTAGACAAGTCCTGTTCAAGACTGCGTATTATCTTATCTAAATCATCTAATAACTGGTTGTATGCTTGCATACCAGTGATTTTATGGATAGCTTCAGTCATTTCGCTGCTGTTTTGTCTTAAAATGATATCTTTGATTTCTTCACCGTCAAAAATGAAGAATGGAGCTGAATGATAAGGAATTATCTTATCGATAAATCGGTTATACACTTCAATGTTATCGATTTGTACCTTTTTACCTTGTCTAATACCTGGTCTTTTAACGAGAATTGAACGCTCTTCGTGAGTCAGTCTCTTGAGATAGTCAAAGCCCCAACGTACTTTTAATTCCCATTCTTCTTTTTGGTCGGTTTCCAACACCAATGTAACAGAGCAAGAACGACCGCCTTCTTCAAAGAATGTGTTATTAATGACGTTTGAGAACAATCGCTTGTGTTCACTCTCCGATATGCCTCTCTTACCAAACAAGACATACAAAATGGCCTTTAAAATAGTGGTTTTCCCAGCTCCGTTCAAACCACCTAATAAGATAATGTTTTTGCCTTTTTCACGTTCTTCAGGCGGAATGTAAAGATCTACATCCTGAAGTCCATAATAAGTTTTATAGTTATCAAAAACGAGCTTCTTTAAAAGCATTAGCTATCCCTTCTTAAATGAAAGTCTATTAAATCACTATATTCTTTTCGACGAGCTCGATCAGAAACATTTTCATAAGACATTTTTTCAGCTTGTCTAATAATTTGATAAACACCTTTTGTGTTTAAATTATTTTCTTTGCATAGTTCATTCAGTATTTCTAATTCTTTCTCTTTAATTTTCATCCTTTAGACCCCTTAATATAAAAGTATATCTATAAAACATTTTACTATAAAATAGGAGCTAGATCCAAGGTAGATACAGGATTTGTAAGAAGTACCATTAATAGACCTATCAGATAAAAGGATAATAAAAAGATGTTCTAGCAGATGCAAGAGCATCTTTTTATAGGATTAGAAGGGGAAGAATTAGCAATCACAATCCATAAAAACAGTATAAATTTTGAAAAAAACTCTAAACATTCATGTGATAATTGCCGATGGGAATATATGTATCATTTCTAGGTGGAAAGTAGCGCCCTTTGCTTGAGAATGAATTTTTATTCGTGCGCAAGAAACTTTTTCTAGAAATCTTATGTTAAATACTTATTACTTTTTATGTGGGGTGTAATCATGTCATGTCAAAAGAAATTAAACTAAAAATCATGGTCAATACCTCATTATTAAGACCTGGGACACTTCTTCACAGAATCAAGGTTCAGAATATTGAAATCGGGAAGTTGGATGTAGTTGGAACCTTTTACAATCTGACCCTTGAAAAACAAAACAAGAACCAAAAAATACATTTCAACATATTAATTTCAAGTAATTTAATTAAGCAAAGTGAAAACTTTGAAAGAGAGAATCTTACATGTGTTTTCCACAACAGAGGTTTTGACATTTCTATTAAGCGAACTATTGATATAGATTCAATTTCGAAGGTTAGTGGTTCTCAGGTTATAAAATATTACCTTTCTATGGATGACGTAAAATTCACAGTAAAAAATTATATGTCAATGAAGTATTACAAATCTATTATCGTTTATGAGGCACAAGCTAGTGTGAGAAAAGACAAAATGAGTAAAACAAATTCATTAACAAGTCAAATACATAAAAAAAAGCGAACTAACAAAAAAGGTCTCTCAATTGCTGAATTACGACAAAGAGATTTTTATTATGCTGACGAATATACATATCCCTACTCGCCAAACTCTGATAGTAAGAGATCTAAGCATGAAACACTTGGAGGTACCGGATCCAATATGTATCGAAGGCGAAAGTGAAACGTAGATAAGCATCGAAGGCCTTATTAGTATATGTTGTGTCATCTCTGCATCGAATATCAAAGAGAAGAGTCAGGGAGAATAGAGAGTCCAAGGGATAGGGTTCTTTCCCACTAAAAGCTGAAAGCGATGAGGTAAATATTTAATTCAATCTTTGCTGGTATAACTCACCTGTCCCTATGTTCCTACCGGTCGATGACAAGAAATTGATTGACCGCATTCTTGAAGGAGCAGAGGAGAGCGGAAAGCGACGCTGGTATAAGGGAGGATCCACGGCGTTTACGCTTACTTCGGCGCTGTATCATCGTAATGGTGAAGATTCTGTCGCGCTGTCGGTGTTCATCCAAGATGAGAAGCGTTATGAGTTGTTGTGGATTCGAAATGTCTTTCATGATTTTTTGAAGGCGTTGGTGGAAGATCGAGCGTTTAGGGAGAAAGCAATAGATAAGTTAGGAAATATGAACTAGATGGTCTGGCATTATGCCGGACCATCTTTTTTTTGCCATGGAAGTAGCTTTCATCTTACAAAACATACTGGTACTTGTAAAACAGGTAATGGAGGTGAAAGGTATAAAGAACTATTTTATCCTTTGAATCCATGAGACCTGCATTTTCGTTGGTGAGGTACATAGCTTTAATAGAGCTATGGTGGAAGGAGGAAGTGGTCGTTGAAAAAAACGCTCGTTGTTTTGCTTATTGTTGTACTAGTTGGAGTGGGAGGGTTTGCGGTTGATCAGTTTTTAGATGATGAATCAGTACCTGCGGTGTCTGAGGTCGAGGAAAATGAGCGAGTGGAAGAGGAAGCGGAGGAAACCTTAGAACCAGCTGTTGAAGTAAAGCCAAGTGACTTAACAGGCAAGTGGACCCGAAACATCCTCCATTACACGGGACATCTCAACATAATAGACGTAACGGAAGAGCGTTTTCGATTCACGCTGAATGTCATCGCAGGTGCGAATGTTGGGGGTATGGAAGGGGAGGCGGTGATTTCAGGGGACAGTGCAACATTCAAGACATCCGAAATCGATTGTGAGCTTACGTTTCATTTTTCAGAGGACCTCATCACGATCGAACAAAGTGATGAATGCATGAGCTGGGGTGGAGTCGGAACGTTCTTCAACGGAGAGTATGAGCGAGGGGATATGAAGGTCGAGACAGATCTAATCGAGCAAGGCGTTCTATCTGAAGAAGAAGATCACCTTTTTAGAGAAGTGGTAGGGGACGACTATGAGCTTTACTTAAGTAATTTCAATGTCTATTCGGAAGTTGAAGATACCGATGGCCTCGAAACAACAGTGAAAAAAGGGTTTGTGAGAGGAATCGCCGCTTCAAATGGCGGAATCATCATGATCAACGAGGAGTATGTCTATGCTGCTGTGACGGACGATGATGTGATTCGTTATCACTCAAATGATCCGGTGTATAAAGGGAAGTTGCCGGTAACGATTTCGGAGTGGGTAGATGAGATGGTGATAGATGAGGTTGTGATGGAGAGTGAAAGCTAGAGAAGTTTTACTTATGACCAATCCAAAAAGAAGAGCCTGGAGGCATGGTGCCATTCCAGGCTCTTCGGTATCATCCGACGTTAGTGCTGCAGCTCTACACAACTAACAAGATACGTCTTTGCCAGCCTTCCATGTTTCAATCGTTTTCTTCACAAAATCCTCAAGGCCACTTTCTTCTAACTTCACAGATTTTTTGATGCGCACACAGCCCTTACCATAGTCCAACCCGTTAAGGAGCTGTTTGGCATTCTCGATTTTCTCTACATTACCTACATACAGACTAACGTAAGATTTCTGTGCGTTTAAATGAAAGAGATTGAACGACTCATCTCCGTAACAAAGCATTTTGTATTGAATGCCTTCTTTAAGTTCAGGTCCGTTTTGTAAAATGAACTGTCTGATCTTCATCAGCTTCTCTTTTCTCCAATCATCTGCTAGCGCTTCGAAATATTGTTCTGGTGTGTCCACCTCGTATTGCATTGGTAATCCCCCTTTTCAGTAGGCTTTTTCCGGTAATTTATGAATACTTGTCATACTGTATTTTACCTAAAAGAACCACAGAAGTCTTCTTAGAAGGTAAGAAAGTTTAGAGAAGCTGATGAAGTGATGAAACGAAATCCTTTTTCAATCGTATAAAAAGTAAATCAACGATCAAAAGGTGGGGTAGCGTGGATACTGCTTTCTGGATTGCTGTTTTCTTTGTGCTCTTTCTAGCGATTAGTAGTTTCCGGAGGAAGAAGAAGTAGTTGTTGTATTTTATTTTCATATTTAATGGAACAAACAAATCACTAAAGGACGATCCAGGAACGCTCAGAAAATTGAGCGTTTTTTATTATGACTTGATGGAAGGTTTAGATCGAAGCACACCGAAGTTTTATTAAGTGAAATGGGATTTTCAGTATGAAGGTATGAATCAAAGGAGGAATTTGTATGAAACTCACTCGTCTTGGTCATGCGATGTACTTGTTCACAAGTAAAGGTGGAAGGCGGTATTTGGTCGATCCTTTTTTTGATATGAATCCAGGTTGTCCGGATGCCTATCAAACTGAGGGATTTATTAAAAGTATCGATACGGTGTTTTTGACGCATGGGCATTTCGATCATGCAAGCGGGCTTGAGAAAGTGCTTGTACATAATCCGGAGTGTACCGTAGTGGCGCAATATGAACTTGCGATGGTTTTGATGCAAGAAGGTGTTCAGAATGCTTACCCACTCAATTTCGGTGGAACGCTTCAGCTAGATGATGTGGCAGCAACGATGGTACAGGCGAAGCATACTTCGAGCTACAAGGAAACAGAAGGAACGCCGATATATGCTGGGGAGTCGGCAGGTTATGTATTTACTTTTACAGATGACCATACCGTCTATCATTCAGGAGATACCGCGCTCATGATGGATATGAAGCTGATCCAGGATGTGTATGAACCGAACATCGCGATTCTGTCATCTTCCGGTCAATTTACCATGGGACCTAAGGAAGCAGCGTACGCGGTGAAAAATCTATTGAATGTGGAGACGGTGATTCCTAGTCATACCTTTCCGACAAAAGAATCAGCTGCACAGCCTGAAACGCTAGAAAAATTGTTAGATGCGTTTCCTGTTGTTCAAAGCATGATGGGGAGAGATGATGAGCTGGCACATGAGTTGGCGGGAACGAATACGAAGGTTCTGGTGATGGGGTACGGGGAAGAAGTGGTGTTGTAATCCTTAGATGTCACGACTGTAGCTGTTAAGAGTGCATCTTACCAAAATGGAGGGAGAGTATGGCCCTAAAAGATCTTCTTACCAAAGACCAACTACACTGTTTATACCACGAAGAGAAATTATCAATTAGAAAAATTGCTAAAAAATATAATGTTACGGATATGACTGTTCATAATTTGATGAAAAATTATCAAATTCCTCGACGAAGCCAAAAGGAAATGAAGGTGAGTTTATCGCCGAATGATTTAAGGTTAAAGATTAGTAAAGAAGATTTAAAGGAACTTCACTACAATCAAGGGCTGACACAACGAGAAATTGCAAAAAAATATAGTGTCCATTATGCCAGTATATGCAAATTATTCAAACGCTATGAATTGAAAGCTATATCTAGTGGTGAGAGAAGGTTTAGAGCGCTAAACGAACTTACAAGAGAGGATTTAAATTTTTATTATATCGAAATGAAAATGAGCACAATAGAAATTGCAAAAACCACTGGAATTAGTCACAATTCTATTATTAGGGCATTGAAACATTATAAAATACGAATTAGAAGCAAGAAAGAATACTCTCGACTCTACCATGATAAAAAATTGCCATTCAAATTGGAATTCTTTAAAAAACCTTCAAAGGATTTATTTTATATATTAGGCTTATGGGCAGCTGATGGAAATGTAAGCAAGAATTGTTGCTCTATTGCTTTAAAAGATAAAGAAGTGATCGAATGGATTGTTAATATTATTGATTATCAACTGCCGATTAGAGAAAGAGATCTAAGTAAGGAAAACCCTAATTATTCAATCTCTTACTCCATTGGTATCACACATCCAGATGTTGTATCAATCTTTGCACAATACGGAGTAGTCAAAAATAAATCATTAACGATAAAATTTCCTACACATATCCCCTCTAAGTATATGAGCGATTTTATTCGAGGAGTATTTGATGGGGATGGAAGTGTGAGTATTGGGAAAGAAAGAGGACAAAAAGTTAGTATCGGCGGTGCCTCCAAGCCTTTTATCCAAGAGTTATCCCGAACTGTTGGCAGCTACATGAAAGAAGAATATAAAATAGGGGTTAGCCAAAAAAGTAGACAAAGCCCATATTATACATTTCAAATCAGTGACTTAAATAAAATTAAACAGTTTGTCTTATGGTTGTACGGAGATAATTTAAATAACTTTGGTATGGAAAGAAAGAAGAAAAAAATGATACAGTTATACAATACAAATTACGTAGATCGATTTGGAGATATTGACTTAACATTGTTTGAGACCCTGACGCCTAAATCTACATTCCTTCTTGGAGTTATTGCTGCGAAAGGAAGAATTGACCATAAAAGGTCGAAACTTACATTACGCTGTAGTGATGAGGAAAAGCTTAAGCATGTCTCAAATTTGCTTTCATATAACAATAAAATCTATCAGGGAAACGATAATAGTAAGTTCATATCTACAATGAATGCAAAATTAATCTCATTAATAAGCCCTTTTTTAAATCCTGGAAACCCCATACAGCCAAACTTACCGGAAAGATTCATGCCTTATTTTATAGAAGGGTACAATTACCTCCCTCGTAGGTTTGGTTTCTATGTAGACAAAGATGAATTGGAAAGGCTTCGCCCTCATTATAGTAATAAGCAGCTAGCCGCCCATTTTTGTGTAAGCTTGTCGGTAATAAAGAGCAGATTGAAGACATACGGAATCACCAAAGATTCAAGTATTTAGTATTGTAAACAATAACTACATCAATTTATTATCGTCTAAATGTAATTAAGAACGATTGATGAGATCTCGAAAACCTATCAAGTAATCAAAGCGATTCTGAGATTTGAGAGAAAGTAATAGTTCGGTTCTGGTGTCAGGTGTGGGCTTGGCACCTTTAATATGCTTTTTTTGAGTTCTACATTTAAATTTTGTGCAAACGGTTGCTTAACTGCTGTGCTTTGGTATATACTGTGAAAGTATAATTTTCCAGTGAAGCTAAAGGATAGATTCATTGCACGCAGTCAGTCGATCAATGTGGAATTAAGCTACTTTTTTAATCTTTAATGCAAGCGATTGCACAAATCTATAATAAACACATTTCGTTTCGCAGCTGTTCGTGCACGTACAGGAGGTAATCATGCTAGAAGAAACAGTAGAACAAACCAATGAGCAACGCTATCAAAAGGAATTACCATTCCTCCCGATCACTACGATCTGGTTGATCAGTTTCGGGTTTTTAGGTGTACAGATGGCCTTTTCATTACAAAGTGCCAACATGGGGCGGATCTTCCAAACGATCGGTGCCGATCCACATAACTTAGGAATCTTCTTCATCCTTCCACCTCTGGCAGGGTTAATCGTTCAACCCTTAGTAGGGTACTTCTCCGATCGGACATGGATGCCGAGGCTCGGACGACGAATTCCGTATCTTTTAGTTGGAGCGGTAGTTGCGGTCATCGTGATGTGTTTATTGCCAAACTCCGGTAGTTTTGGATTTAGTGCCGTTACGGCGATGACGTTCGGTGCGATTGCGATTCTGTTTATGGACCTCTCGTCCAACATGGCGATGCAGCCGTTTAAGATGATGGTAGGGGACATGGTCAACAAGGAACAAAAAGGATTTGCGTATTCGATTCAAAGTTTCCTATCGAACAGTGGGGCAGTACTTGCGAGTATTTTTCCGTTTGGATTAACGCTGCTTGGTGTATCGAATAGTGCACCAAAAGGAGTCGTGCCACAGTCTGTTGTCATTTCATTTTACGCTGGTGCAGTGATCCTCATCGTATGTAGTTTGATCACGGTCATCAAAGTCCGTGAGTATGATCCGGATGAGTATGCGATGTATCATGGCATTACGAAGGAATCGACGAAGGAAAAAGTAAACCTTTTCAAATTACTTGGAAGCGCTCCAAAAGTGTTCTGGACAATCACGCTCGTTCAGTTGTTCTGTTGGATGGGATTCCAGTATCTATGGACATACGGAACAGGCGCAATTGCGCTTAACGTGTGGAATACAAGTGATCCGTCTAGCCCCGCGTATCAAGAAGCAGGGAACTGGTTCGGAATTATGACAGCGGTTCAATCGATCGGCGCAGTTGTTTGGTCGCTCGTCCTTTCAAAGATTCCGAACAACCAGAGAAAGCCATACTACGCGATCAGCTTATTGCTCGGTGGAATCGGATTTGGGTCCGTCTTCTTCATTGGAGATCAATGGACGTTGGTGCTCTCATTCACGCTGATCGGAATCGCATGGGCAGCGATGATGACGTTCCCGTTCACAATCTTGACGAACGCGTTGAAGGGAAGCAACATGGGTACATACCTTGGCCTGTTTAACGGAAGTATCTGCTTGCCGCAAATTATCGCGTCACTATTAAGCTTCGTTCTATTCCCGTTGATCGGATCATCAATGCCGTTCATGATTCTGATTTCAGGTATCCTGCTTGTGCTAGGTGCACTGTCGGTACCTGTTATTAAAGAGACGTATGCGAAATAAAATTTTGAAACAGAGAAAGAGGATGCCGCGATGGCATCCTCTTTTTAAGTTACTTCGTATTCGTAAACCCGCCATCAATGCGAATCACTTCGCCGTTGATATATTGTGCTTTTGATGTGAGAAGGAAGGCGACGAGCTCAGCTACTTCTTCTGGTGTACCTAAGCGTTTCTGTGGAATGCCGGCCTCTGCATTTTCTTTCATTTTCGGATTGTTGTCGTAGAATTCTTTTACCATCTTTGTTTCTGTTGGACCTGGAGCGATGGCGTTTACGCGCAGGCCGTCTTTCGCGTACTCAGCGACCATGCTTTTCGTTAACCCGATAATGCCGTGCTTTGTCGCAGAGTACGTGACAACAGAATCCTGTCCAATTACACCGGCGCTTGAAGCGGTATTGACGATGGAGCCGCCGCCATTTTTCAACATTACTTCTGCGACATAGCGAACTCCGTAGAGAGCACCCATGAGGTTGATGCCGACGATCTTCTCAATTTCACTGATTTCTGTATCGAGGTAATATTCACCGCTCCCAGAAATCCCAGCATTGTTAAAGAAGTAATCAATCGATCCAAACGCCTCAACGGTTTTGTCCACATAGTTCTTGACCTCTTCCACTTTTGAAACGTCCGCTTTGATGAAGACTGCATCCGCCCCCTCTTTTTTCACGAGGTCGACCGTTTCGTTTCCACCTTCTTCATCGATGTCGACAACAGCGATGTTCACTGCTTCTTCTGCTAAACGAAGGGCAGTGGCTTTTCCTAATCCACTACCTCCACCTGTAATAATGGCTGCTTTACTCATGTATGAAACCTCCCGATTTGTTGTTAGTGAGTGATGGGTATTGAAATAAGTTTCCCTTACTGGAACCATTCAAACAAATGAATGTAGACTTTGTTACTATGGACTGAACCTATCCTTTTTATACGAGATTGGATCGGACAGAGGGACAAGTTTTCGTACCCGTATTTTTATGTAGAAGCAATATAAAGGAGGATGCTTTAAATGCATCCTCTTATTGAATGTTACATAAGAATTGTCCCTTTTTATGGTACGATTAAGGAGATAAAATGAACGAGAGGTAACCTATGAAGCCAACTGTAAAAATAACGCTCATTGTCATCTCAAGTATTCTTTCACTCTTTCTGTTGCTCGTCTTAGTAGCGGTTATCCTGTTAGATCATTTTCTAGAATATAAAGCAAGTGAGCCTGTTTCTTATTCTCAGGCTGTCGAAACGGTCTTAACGTTTAACTATGAGGGAGAATCCGAGAAAGAAGCGAAGAGCACGAAAGAAAGCATGGCGTACGGAAACGTAACGGTTTATGTTGATGATCAAGATACTGACCTTTTCCCAGTAATGGAGGAAACACTTGATAAAGCGAAATCTTTAAACGAGCAACTATTAGGTGAAATAAAGGAAAGAAACGTCGATCTCCTCCTGTTTAGTGATCAAGAAGAATTTGAAAGAATGAGTGATCTAGAAAATGTGAGTGGCTACTATCAAAACTTTGGGATGCTCATAGGTGTACGAGTCGATGATAAACAGGGAATCTTAGAGCGGAACGAAGGGGCGGCTTATTTCTTTGAACAGGCAATTCTTCACGAATACACGCATTATGCATTTGATAGAAAAGTAGAAATGGCTGGACACGGGCTTCATTCTTATCCCTTATGGTTTCAAGAAGGGGTGGCAGATTACATAGCAAACGACGGGACAACAGTAGAACCATGGAACTTTGACCTCGTCCCGTTCGACCAACTCTGCACGCACGAACAGTGGCGGGATGCAAGGAAGCGAAAGATGACAGACGTATATAGGCAGAGCTACTTCGCCGTTACACATGTGATTGAAGAGAACGGTGAAGACGTGATTAAAGAGATTATTAAAGCGACGAGTGAGTCAGGTGATTTTGAAAGTAGTTTCATAGACGTAACAGGGTTAACGTATGAAGAGTTAGTTGAGGAGGTAGGGGAGCTTGAGAGGTGATTCTCAGCGAAACCCACTAAGTAAAGGAGCACTTACTAGTTGCTAGTAAGTGCTCCTTTTTTCGATATTAATTATACTGATGTTCTTTTCGATTGCTCTCCTCATGACGAATTGTAGCCTGTGCAGCTGCAAGTCTTGCGGAAGGAACGCGGAAAGGTGAGCAGCTTACATAATCGAGTCCGAGCTCGAAGCAGAAAGAAATCGATTCTTTCTCACCGCCATGCTCTCCACAAATGCCTGTTTTCAAGGTTGATTTCGTTTGTCTGCCGAGCTTCACGCCACTTTCGACTAGTTTACCAACACCATCTTGATCGAGTGAGACGAATGGATTTTTCGGTAGAACGTCGTTTTCCACATAATGTTGGAGAAACTTGCCTTCAGCGTCATCACGACTAAATCCATACGTTGTTTGAGTGAGATCGTTCGTTCCAAAAGAGAAGAAGTCTGCTTCTTCGGCAACCTGGTCAGCTGTTAGGGCAGCACGAGGCGTTTCGATCATCGTTCCGATCAGGTAGTCGAAATCTTGACCTGTTTCTTCTTGAAGTCTATTCCCTATGTTGAGCACAAGTTGACGCATTTCTTTTAGTTCGTTCACATGGCTGACGAGTGGAATCATGATTTCGGGTTTCACACTTATTCCTTTTTTCATTACGTTCGACATTGCATTAAAGATCGCTATCACTTGCATTTCATAGATTTCAGGGTGAATCATTCCTAAACGACAGCCGCGGTGTCCTAGCATCGGATTTGATTCTTCTAATACTTTTACTTTTCGTAGAAGATTTTGCTTCTCTTTTAGCTCGGCTGAGTCTGGATCTGTTAGTTGAAGCTTTGTCACCGCAACGAGAAGTTCATCTTTGTCTGGTAAAAACTCATGTAGAGGTGGGTCTAATAAACGTACCGTGATCGGATGACCCTGCATCGTTTCAAAGATTCCCTCGAAATCCTCTTGCTGCATAGGAAGGAGTTTATCAAGCGCAGCCTTCCGTTCTTCAGTCGTTTCAGAAAGAATCATATCGCGTACTGTAGGAATACGCGACGCATCCATAAACATGTGCTCTGTACGACAAAGGCCGATTCCTTTTGCGCCGAAATCGAGTGCTTTCTTTGCATCGACTGGGTTATCCGCATTGGCTCTTACGTGCATCGTTGCTTCTTCATCTGCCCAGCGAAGCAGCATGAGGAAGTCGTCGGATAGCTCAGGTTCGATCATCGGAATGTCACCGAGGAAGATGTGACCTGTTGAACCATCGATCGTAATCGTATCCCCTTCATGAACCGTCGTTGCTCCTACCATGAATTGTTTTGCCTCTAGGTTGATTTTCAATGAATCACATCCACAGATACACGCTTTACCCATCCCTCTCGCGACAACCGCCGCATGACTTGTCATGCCTCCGCGGCTCGTAACGGTCGCCTGGGATGCCACGATGCCATGAATATCATCAGGTGTTGTTTCAGGACGAACGAGGATAACTTTTTCTTTATTCTTTGCTCGTACCTCAGCTTCATCCGCATCAAAGACAACGGTACCTGTCGCTGCACCTGGGGAAGCTGGTAAGCCTGTCGTTAACACACTGCTCTTATGGTCAGGGTCGAGTCTGTGATGCAGAAGCTGACTGAGCTGATCAGGATCGACGCGTAGGAGGGCCGTTCGCTCATCCATAATCTTTTCTTTTACCATCTCAACCGCGATTCGAATCGCTGCCTGAGCCGTTCGTTTCCCTGTGCGTGTTTGGAGGATAAACAGTTTTCCGTTTTCCACCGTAAATTCGATGTCCTGCATATCTTTGTAATGGTTTTCTAATAGATTACAAGTCTCGACAAATTGTTGAAACACATCAGGCATTTCATTTTGTAGGGTGGAAATCGGTTGAGGCGTACGAATACCTGCAACGACGTCCTCGCCTTGCGCGTTGATTAAGTATTCTCCGTAAAGCTTCGACTCACCGGTAGATGGGTTGCGTGTGAACGCAACTCCTGTACCCGAATCTTCTCCCATATTTCCAAATACCATACTTTGAACATTAACAGCTGTCCCAAGATGACCTGGAATATCGTGAAGGCGACGATACAGAATGGCACGCTGATTGTTCCAAGAATCAAATACCGCATCAATTGTAAGGAAAAGCTGTTCCTTTGGATCTTGAGGGAAAGGCTGCTTCGCTTCTTTACGGATGATGGATTTATATTCTTCAATGATGACTTTCCAATCTTCGGCTGATAGTTCTGTATCAGATTCGTAGCCTTTACTTTCCCTGTAGTCTTCTAAATGGTGTTCAAAATGGTAGTGAGCGACATCGAGCACAACACTGCTGAACATTTGAATAAAGCGACGGTACGAATCATATGCGAAACGAGGGTTGTTCGTTAGTTCAGCCATACCTTTTACAGTATCATCGTTCATTCCAAGGTTAAGAACGGTGTCCATCATGCCTGGCATGGAATGAACGGCTCCTGAACGTACAGAGACAAGAAGCGGGTTGATCGGATTTCCAAATTGTTTGTCCGTTTTGTTTTCAAGTTTCGTAAGGGCTTCTAATACTTGAGCTTTGACTTCAGATGAGAGGGCCTTTCCTGCATCGTAATAGTCTTTACAAGCATCTGTCGTAATCGTAAAACCAAACGGAACGGGTAACCCGATGCGGGTCATTTCCGCTAAGTTTGCTCCTTTACCACCAAGAAGTTCCTTGCCGCCGTTTTTCGAATGATCAAATAGGAATACAAATTTGTTGTCCATTTATATCAAACTCTCCCTTTTTTGAATGATGGATAAGATAATATCAGCTGTCTCTTCAATCGCTTTATTCGAAACATCGATCACAGGACATCCGATTCGTTTCATAATGTTTTCAGCGCTGGTCATTTCATCAAAAATTCGTTCGAGTGATGCATAATTGGCTGAGTTCGTTAATCCGAGACTCTTCAATCGTTCTTTTCGAATTTCATATAGCTTCTCAGGTGAAATCATGAGTCCAATGCATTTTTTCCTCGGTACGTTAAAAAGTTCTTCTGGAGGTGGGACTTCTGGAATGAGCGGGATATTCGCTACTTTATATTGCTTGTTGGCTAAATACATCGAGAGAGGAGTCTTCGATGTTCGAGATACCCCAACGAGAACGATGTCTGCGTTCTTGAGTCCCCAGACTTCCTGCCCGTCATCGTATTTCACCGCAAACTCAATCGCTTCCACCCGTTTAAAATAGTTCTCATCTAGCTTTCGCATTTGACCTGGTTGACGTTGAGGCTGCATATTAAATTTCTGGGTGAATGCGTCCAAGAGTGGCTGCATTAAATCAACCGCAATCACGTCTTCCGCTTCGGCACTTTCGTCTAAATAGTGCTTTAAGTCTTCTAAAACGATGGTGTACGCAATGATCGAATGATTGTACTTCGCAACAGTAATGACATTGTTAATATCCTGTTTGTCTTCTACATAAGAAAAGTGCTTAATATAGACTTCCTGCCCGAAAAACTGTGTGGCCACAGCCTTTACTAGAATTTCAGCTGTTTCTCCGACTGAATCTGATACGACATATACGGTCTCTTTATTCGTCACGATCAAACTCCTTCTCTTTTAAAATTCAGCGCCTTGGGTGCTATGTAGCGACAAAATACGTTAAAATTCAACAATATAACACACTATTCGTTTTTGTTCGTTAAATGTGATGTACTAATTAATTTATAGTATAACATTATTGGTGGTTTTGTGTACCTAAAAAGTAGGGATGGATGATAAGGCTACCCTTTCTAGTCATGTTAAAGATGCTGTTTCAAACCATCCGATTGAGAGTGCATCAATTAGCTCTCTCAACGCTCACCACCAAATTCGAAAAATCTCTTGGATCGTCTGATGAACAAGGGAATTATGGGATTCAAGTCGAATCAGGTGAGAATAGGAATATTGTATTTTAATCAGTAAGAGTGGTTATATACCTGTTGAAAATCAAAGCATTACATTAGAAGTAATCGAAGAAAAATTCCTTGAAACAATTCTGCAGATTCCAAGTGAGTATAAAGGAAGAACGGGCGGGGTTATAAAAGGACATGTATATTATAAGGCATATAATGGAGGAATGATTCCTAGGGCTCTCATATAGTAAGAGAATTTTTCAATGCGAGGTCTGGAGAACCGCTATATGAAGCAGAAACCAGCCAAGCCGGTTATGCAAAGATAAAAGTGTACACGAAAAGTGGTTATAGAGAATTGAACAAGGTGCCATTAAACCGGTCAATACGATTGAATAGTTCAACACAATGAAAAAATCGATGGAAGGGAAAGGGATCTACCTTCCATTTTTTACTAAGAAGGGACTGGATTTAGTGTTTCTAAGAAAAGCGATTAAGATAGAGAAGAGTGCTTTTAGAAAAACAGTCCTACAAACAACAAATTTTACACTATGGATCTTCATTCTTTCCATCCTGTTTCTTCTTGGAAATCTTCTCTTGAAAGTAAGTACATACGGTATAGAGACGGGGATGAGAAGTACAGCTCTTACATTTGACATGTTATCAAAACCTCTCTTTTCACCATTGATATGGTCGTCTGAACCCAAGAGCAATGTCCTTCATTTTGTCGTGAACTTTAGTGTGTATTACTTCTTGTTCACTTTAGGATTTTGGATGAAACAGTATTTTAAAGTGGTTGGAACAGTTTTATTGTTGGTCTTTTTTATCGCTACGGGTATTTGGTATTATGTATATATTGTAAGCAACTCTGTGATTTGATTTTGTGATTAGTCATAGTTATTAAGATATTTTCATATTCGGTCAACAGCAAGCCCAACATAACAATAAAAAGAGCATCAAATAAAAATTTGATGCTCAATTATCTATGCATTCTCACTTTTTATGCTCTAAAACTGAACTACTTAGTTCGTTATCCTATCCTTTCTTCATCTTCCTTATCTGCCGCACAATCTCTTCGTAATCCTCATCGGTAAGCTCTGGGTACTCATCAATTTTGTTATGAACATAGGTGAGTTCCGGTGGGAGCACCTTCTTCCGTTTTGTAATCATCGAGGCAACAGTACCTGTCACGATACCGATCAATGATATCCCAACAAGCATATAGAAAATCGCGATGATTCTACCAATACCTGTGACAGGGTAGAGATCTCCGTAGCCAACAGTCGTAGTCGTCACGATGACCCACCAGAGTGCATCTCCATAGTGCTCGAATTCTGGTTCTAACCACACCATCGGCAAGGAGGCGATGAACATGGATGCGATGAGAAGGATGATGTATCTGTCTACGTTTAATCGGCTGAATACTTCATTCAAGGACGACTTCCGTTTCTTAATGATCGCAAGTAAGCGCAAAACACGAAAGAGCCGGATCAATCGTGCGGACTGAAAGATTTCGCCGAGTGGGATGATCGCAATTAATTCTAGTACATTGGTTTTGACGAATTCTACCTTATTATTACTCACCACAAAACGTGTAACATAATCGATCACTAAGATTCCCCAGATGAACCAGTCTAAGCTGTAGTTTGTATCGACGATGATGGAATAGACCACTAGGGAAGCAAGTGTGACTTCATAAATGATATGTAATCTTCCGGCGGTGTTTGAAGTGATGAATCGGTTGAAAAAATCTTTCAGAGAAATCACCCCACATGTCGTTATATTAGTTGATCGGGAACTTTTTTAGGTGAGGCATTCTTATTTGTAAGCTTAGACCGTGCTGGCTTAGCCACCGAAGAAAAAGTCCAAGATATTCCCGGCTTTTGATGCGTCTTTCGAATAAAATTCAGAGTACCCACAGTTTTTGCAGTAGACTACTTTGAACTTATTGTTCTGGACATCAAGGAATTTGGCTACTCCTGCACCGGTCATCGCCACTTCTTTTTGCCCAGCATCTGTGCTTCCGCATTTGAGACAGCCTTTTTGACTCATTGCTAACAGCTCCTCTTAAGTGAATATTCATTGTTAAGCAGCTTATCGTATGAATAACTGTACTTAACTTCTATATGTATTCTAACATGTAGAGATCATAATCTACTTGTCTACCCTTTTACTTTCTACATTGATTGGTTTATAATTGAAGTGTTGCAAAATGCATAAGGGTTAGAATCTACTTAGGATTTGAAGAATTGAACCGACTTATTTTGCAACATTTTTTTATAACACTATTGAAAACGGTTACAGATAGACGGTGAGTGTTTGTTTCATAAGCAGGAGAGGGGATGAACTGGTGTTAGAACATAAATATGAACATTTGAAAGCGATTTTACGTGACATGAAGAGTGTAGTCGTCGCGTTTTCTGGCGGCGTCGATAGTACGTTCCTATTAAAAGTAGCGATCGATGAACTCGGAAAAGAGAACGTTCTTGCGGTGACGGCCGATTCAGAGACGTATCCGAGCAGTGAGTTAGAAGAAGCGAAGGAGCTTGCGGTGCTGATCGGTGCTCATCATCAAGTAATCGAAACGTCTGAACTTGCGATTCCTGGGTATACCCAAAACGACGAAAATCGGTGCTATTTCTGTAAGAACGGCTTGTTTGAAGAAGTGATGCCGATTATGAAAGAAAAGGGATTCGAGAATGTTGTTTACGGGCTGATTGCTGATGATATGAGTGAATACCGTCCAGGAGCTCGTGCTGCGAAAGAGCATAGCGTTCGTGGTCCCCTTCAAGAAGCTGAATTTTATAAAGAAGATATTCGTACACTTTCCAAAGCATTGAATCTCCCGACGTGGGAGAAGCCATCGTTCGCGTGTCTATCTTCTCGAATCGCGTATGGTGAAGAGATTACGCAGGAGAAATTGACGAAGGTCGATAAGTCAGAAGCTTATGTGAAGAGTCTTGGTATTCGACAAGTTCGTGTTCGAACACATGGAGATATGGCGCGGATTGAAGTTGAGCCGAAGGATATGCAGATGGTAATGGATAATCACCGCAGCATCTCAAAGAAACTGCAGTCGTTCGGATATAAATATGTGACGATCGATCTTGATGGATACAAGAGTGGAAGCATGAACAAGGTTCTAGAAGTTGAACATTCTACAATTTGAAGAAGAGGTGGTTCACTATGAGAGAGAAGAACGTAGATGACGTTCTAAAGCGTGTGAAGGAAGGGAGTCTTGAGGTTGATGAAGCGAAGGACCTTCTTTCGAAGTTTGAAGATATCGGGTTTGCGAAGGTCGACCATCAGAGAGAAGAGCGAACAGGGTTTCCTGAAGTCGTGTATGGAGAGGGAAAGACTCCTGAACAGATGATTGACATCCTATCTTCACTTAAGCGACATACTAATCGCGTTCTAGCGACAAGGATTTCGCCTGAGAAGGCATTGCTTGTTATGAATGAAGTTGATGATCTTACATACAACGATGCTGCACGAACGCTGTACTGGAAGCATCCAGAGGAGCCTGAAGTTCTGTATGGTGGGTACATCGCTGTTGTTTGTGGAGGTACATCGGATCTGCCAGTTGCTGAAGAAGCAGCTGTGACTGTAGAAGCGTTCGGAGCATCGGTGAAACGAATTTATGATGTTGGTGTGGCAGGCATCCATCGCCTTTTTCATCACCTAGATGAGATCGAGAACGCAACTGTTGCGATTACGGTTGCTGGGATGGAAGGCGCACTTACGAGTGTGGTTGGAGGCTTGATAAGTAATCCGATCGTAGCTGTGCCGACAAGCATTGGATACGGTGCGAACTTCCAGGGGCTGTCTTCACTACTCTCCATGCTTAACGCTTGTTCACCTGGAATCAGCGTGATGAACATTGATAATGGCTTTGGAGCAGGGTACTATGCGACATTAATTCATAAAAATCATCGTGATACGATAATCGAATAGGTGGGGAAGAAGATGAAAACATTATACCTTGATTGCTTTTCTGGCATTAGCGGAGATATGACGATCGGAGCGCTTCTCGATCTAGGCGCAGATCTCTCCGTTCTTGAGCGTGACATTGCGAAGCTCGACATCGAGTCAGAATATAAATTAGAAACGTATAAAGTAGTTAAGCAGGGTGTTTCTGCGACGAAGTTTGATGTGTTGCTTACGCATGAGGAGGTTGATCACCACCATCACCATGGTCATGATCACCATCATCATCGCCATTACACAGACATCGTCGAGATGATTAAGAATGCTGAACTGAATGAGAACGTGACGACGATGGCGCTCTCGGTTTTTGAGAAGATTGGACGTGCTGAAGCGAAAATACATAACATGCCGTTTGAAAAGGTCCATTTCCATGAAGTAGGGGCTGTCGACTCGATCGTTGATATCGTTGGGGCGTGTATTCTGATCGATTCGTTAGATGTGACAACGATCGTCTCATCTCCTGTTCCAGTAGGAAACGGACGTATTCTCATCGCGCACGGTGTGTATCCAGTTCCTGCACCTGCAACGTTAGAGTTGTTAAAAGGTATGCCCATTGAAAAGACGGATATTAGAGGTGAACTCACAACGCCTACAGGTGGTGGACTCTTAGCAGCACTTGCGACGGGTTTTGGACCGATGCCTTCATTTGTTGTTGAGTCGGTTGGATACGGTGCGGGGACGAAAGATTTCCCCAATCATCCTAACGTCCTTCGAGCTGTATTAGGAAGATAGTGAAGAAAGGAGGTCGGTTTTAATGTCGCAGCACTTTTCGCATGCGGAAGAACATATCGATGGTGAAATGTTGAAAGTCGAAGTGAACCTTGATGACATGCCTGGTGAATGGCTTGGGTATGTGATGGAGAAATTGTTTGATTGCGGAGCGAACGATGTCTTTTATTCATCGATCTATATGAAGAAAAACCGTCCTGCTATATTGCTTCAGTTATTATGCGACAGCGAGAGGCTGGATGAGATCAAACGTGTGCTTTTCACCGAGACGACGACGTTTGGAATCCGCTACTATCCCATTTCTGTTCATCGCTTGGAGCGAACATTCCATCGTATAGATACGAAATGGGGGTCTGTTACGATCAAGCGCGGTGTTCATAGAGCAGAGGTCGTCGAAAATGCACCTGAATACGAGGATTGTAAAGAGATTGCGGAGAAGTTTGGGGTGCCGATCAAAGAGGTATATCGCGTCGTGTGGGAGAAACTCCGTGACAATGAATAGGAATTTAAACCAGAAGGTGAAACGATATGATTAAAGCATTAGTAATTGCCCCCTATGAGGGGCTAATCGAAATCATGCGGGAGATTGATGTAGACGTTGATGATTTCGAGATACATACCGAGCTCGGTAACTTGTATGAAGGTGTAGAGGTTGCAAAACAGTATGAGAAGCGTGGTTTCGACATGATCATTAGCCGTGGAGGAACTGCGTCTTTAGTTCAGGAAGTTGTGTCGATTCCTGTTATCGATATACAAGTTTCAGGGTATGACATTCTCAGGCTTTTGACCCTCGTGAAGGGCTTTTCTGGAAAAGCTGCCATCGTAGGTTTCCCGAATATCTCCCAAGGTGCATCGACCATTTGTAATTTACTAGATCTTGATATCAATACGCTTACGATCGAAAAAGACCATGAAGTTGAGGATCGGCTGAAGAGCTTAAAGGAAGAGGGCTATGAAGTCGTAATCGGTGACGTGGTAACGGTGGAAGCTGCGAAGCAGCTCGGCATGAACGGTGTTTTGATTACGTCGGGTAAAGAAGCCGTGATGGAGGCATTAGATGAAGCAAGACGAGTGTTTGGACTTTTTTCTAGACTGTATAAAGAGGTGTCGCTCTATCAGTCGATCATCGATTCTGATGAACGCTTGATCGGTGTGATGGATAAGGAAGGGAAACTTATCTGTTCGAATCATTGCTTCAAAAAGGAATTTTCTCAAGAGAAGGTCGAGAACTCATCTGATATCACGGATATCGTTAAGAAGACAACGTCTGAGGTAGAGCAAAATAAGATTGTGACGCTTAACAATCAGATCTGGCATCTGTCGACGAGCTATTCGGACGAGCGGGTGATTTTGTATGTGGAGAAAGCCTTTCCTAACCAAACGGATGAAGTCACTGACGAGCGAAAGCAGTATGCGATAGAAGTGGTGACCGCTGTGCCTCACCTTCTATTAACTGGTAAAAGCAATCAGATGCAGGACGTAATCAAACAGGTTGAGAAATATAGTCGAATGGACGAGCCGCTTTGGGTCATTGGTGAAACCGGTAATGGTAAAGATTCAGTCGCTCAGTCAATCTATTTAAAAAGTAAACGAAACAACGAACCTTTCATCACGGTCAATTGTGAATTGCTGAAGGAAGGTCAGCTCATAGAATTAATCGATGATCATTTCTTCACGAACCATGCAGAGGGAATCGTCTATCTGAAGCGAATCGATCGATTAGATCTTCAATCACAGAAAGAACTATACCACTATCTCAGAACGGAAACAGGTAAGATGCCAAGATTCGTCGTGTCTTCAAAAGAAGAGCTTAGAATCGATGAGCATGATGCGACAATCGATCATGATTTGTTCACGGTACTAGCACGATTGATCATCTATATTCCGCCTTTGAGAGAACGTGTACAGGACATCGAGAATTTGATACCCGTATTTATATCTGAATTTCATTCGAAATATGGAAAGCAAATCGTCGGAGTCAGACCAGATGCGATGAACGAACTAAAAGAATACGATTGGCCGCGTAACGTCGATCAGCTGAAGCAAGTAATCGAGCAACTAGTTCTTCATTCAAATTCGTATTATATTGAGAAAGAAGCGGTTCAGACCTTGATCGAGCTATTAAAACAGCGACCGAGAGTGGACGAAGGTGCGAGTAGTTCGATTGAAATCAATGGTTCCTTAAAAGATATCGAGAAGAAAATCATCCAAAAAGTTCTGGAGGAAGAGGACATGAATCAATCCAGGGCTGCGAAACGTCTTGGAATTAACCGATCGACGCTATGGCGCAAGCTTAAATAAAAGCTTGCGTCTATATTTTTGTAAAGAAAAAGTAAAACACAGTGAAAAATGCGGTAAGTGTTACAATTTGCAACATTTTATAGTTTGACAAACCCTTAAAGTGAAAATAATTCGCTTAATTTTGAAATTTATACGGAGAATGTATTGTTAAATGCAACGCTTTCATTTACTATAATAAATGTAAGCGTTTTAATATGTTTGAAAATAAAACACGTTCGGTTTTCGGCTATGTAGAAAAGTCTCTTCATACCGCTTTTCAAATGAGCCAATGAAATGAATTGCAACACTATAGTGGAAAGGGGGGAGAAGCGGGTTTGAAATTAGCAGTAATCGCAGATGATCTAACAGGCGCAAACGATACTGGCGTACAATTTGCGAAGCAGGGATTAGATACAACGGTATTGTTTCCAGATACGATGTTGCAGAAAGCGCACCTTGATGGCGATGTGATCGTATTGAATTCAAACAGCCGAGCATTACCTGCAAGTAACGCGCGAAAGATCGTTGCGGATTTATCAAAACAATTGCATGAGTTAGGCATTACTTCAGTATTGAAGAAAATTGATTCAACAATGAGAGGAAACATCGGTTCAGAAATAGATGCGGTGATGGACGTGTATGATTTTGCAACTGCATTCGTCGTTCCAGCTTTTCCGAAAAGTGGTCGCATGACACTTGAAGGGATTCACTATGTAGATGGTGTTCCGCTCGATGAGACGGAAACGGCGAATGACCCTACTTGTCCCGTGAAGAAAAGCTACTTGCCAGGACTATTGGAAGAGCAGAGTAAAAGAAAAGTAGAACTGATCTCAATTAGAGATGTTCGAGAAGGAAGCATCCATCTTGCCTCAAAAATGAAAGCGTTATCGAAACAGGGTTCTTCAACACTAGTCGTCGTAGATGCTGAAACGGATGATGAATTACATACAATCGTGGAAGCGGCAAAGCTACTTGAAGACGATGTTTTGTGGGTCGGATCTGCAGGAATTGCGTATCACCTTTGTAACTCGATTCAAGAACGAGCGAGAGCAGAAGAAGCGTATGAAACAACCCTTCCCATTTTGATGGTTGCAGGTAGTATCAGTGCCATCACTCATAAACAGGTGGAAGCACTGAAGAAGAAAACAACCATTCAAGAAATCATTATCTCACCCGATGAGTTTTTATGTGAAAACACACGAGAGAAAGAGATCGCTCGTGCTGTTGAACTTGGTAAGAGGTACTTGGATCAAGGAGATGTCATCGTTTCAACAAAACGAGATCTTGAAGCGATTAACAAGGTTAGAGAGATGCAGAAGTCGCTTGAGATCACGAACATCGATGTTGGGAACAGGATTGCGGATGCTCTTGGGGTGATCGCAGGTCGATTGATTGACAGTAAACGTATTCAGGGCGCTGTCTTAACCGGTGGCGATATCGCTGGTGCAACGTGCAAAGTACTGAATGGTAAAGGAATCCGTATTATTGGTGAAGTGGAAGATGGCCTCCCTTACGGAGAGTTGTTCGGTGGTCAGTATGATCGGTTGCCACTTGCGACGAAGGCAGGGTCTTTCGGTAGTGAGCAAGCGCTTGTGAAGGCGCTCGAAACGTTAAGAGCAGTGAATCAACGATCATTTGAAAAGGTTCAAAAATAAATTATATTGGGGGAAACAAGATGAAGAACGTAAAGAAAAAAGTATTTGGTGCTTTTGCTGCACTAAGTCTAGGTGCACTTGTTGCATGCGGTGGAGCGGATCAGGAAGCAAGTTCAAATGGTGAAGCAGCTTCAGGTGAAACAAAAACACTACAAGTCGGCATTACGCTAGCTGAGGATTCTCACTACTACAAAGGTCTTGAGCATTTCGGAGAACTAGTAGAGGAGAAGTCAGACGGTGAACTTGCAATTGAAATTTTCCCTAACGGCTCGTTAGGTGGCGAACGTGACATGGTTGAAAGTCTACAGGTTGGATCTCTTGATATGGTCTTATCTTCTACTGGACCACTAGGTGGATTCGCGCCAGAGATCAATGTAGTTGATCTTCCATTCCTATTTGAAAGTCGTGAACATGCTTATAAAGTACTTGATGGTGAAATTGGGCAAGAACTACTGACGAACTTAGAAGATCAAAGCCTAAAAGGTCTTGCTTGGTGGGAAAATGGATTCCGTCACGTGACGAACAGCGAGCGTGCGATCGAGAAGCCTGAAGACTTGAAAGGGTTGAAAATCCGTACGATGGAAAACAACGTGCACCAAGATTCCTTTAAAGCACTAGGTGCAGACCCAACTCCTATGTCATTTACTGAACTCTTTACTGCATTACAGCAAGGTGTTGTTGATGGACAAGAAAATCCTGTTCCAATCATCTCTACTTCTCGATTCTATGAAGTTCAAGATCATCTAACTCTAACAGGTCACTTCTATTCTCCGGCAGCTTTATTAGTAAGCTCTCAAGTGTTTGATGGTTTGACAGAAGATCAACAACAAGCACTTCAAGAAGCAGCGGTTGAAGGTGCGGAGTATGAGCGTGAACTTGTGGCTGAAATGGAAGAAGAAATGATTTCTGGATTAAAAGACGAAGGCATGAATGTTGTTGAAGAAGTGGACAAGAAGGCGTTCCAAAAAGCAACTGAATCTGTATACGACGAGTATGCTGATCAAGTTGGAGAAGATCTAATTAAAAAAATCCAGGATGCTGTAAACGAATAAGACGTATTAGACTTATGATGTGGGGATGACCTCCCCCCATCATATTGTTGTATGGGGGAGGTTTAAGGTACATATGAATTCCATCATTGAGACAATCGATCGATTTAATAAAGTACTAGGGGTAGTCCTTGCACTTCTCATCATGGTCATGTCCGCTGTTATTTTCTATCAAGTGTTTTCGAGATTCGTTCTAGAAGATTCGCTCAGGTGGTCAGAGGAGTTGGCAAGATACATCATGGTATGGAGCGTCTTCATAGGTTCAGCGCTTGCGATTAGAAAGCGTGATTTGATTTCGGTTGATGCGATTAAAGAACTGATGTCCGCCCGTGCTAGAAACATCTTGAATATCGCTGTCTATCTTGTGAGTATCGGTTTTCTAGCGATACTCGTAAACTATGGATTTGTATTAGTAGGAAATATAGCGGGTCAACTTTCTCCTGCTATGAATATCTCGATGGCATGGGCGTATTCTGCCATCCCAGTCGGCTCGGCCTTAATGATCATTAACTGCGTGGCCGTTATATTAGAAGTTATTCTGGACTTAAAGGGGGGCAACGAACAATGACAACCGTATTATTAACAACGATGTTAGTTCTGTTCCTCTTTACGGTTCCGATTGCTCTTGCGATCGGGTTAGCTTCTGCGATCGCGATCTGGTTGACGAGTGATCTTCCGATGCTCGTGATTGTACAGCGGATCTTCACCTCGCTCGATTCCTTTCCGTTAATGGCGATTCCGTTCTTTATCCTTGCAGGTGCTTTGATGGAGACTGGAGGAATCTCGAAGCGTCTCGTTCACTTCGCAAATACGCTCGCTGGTTCGATGACGGGTGGTTTAGCTGGCGTAACGGTCATAACTTCGATGTTTTTCGCTGCGATTTCTGGATCTAGTCCAGCGACGGTGGCAGCGATCGGTTCCATTATGATTCCGGCCATGGTAGCAAGGCACTATGATGTGAACTTCGCTTCGGCTGTACAAGCGGTATCGGGTGCGCTCGGCGTTATTATTCCACCGAGTATTCCGATGATCCTTTATGGCGTTGTCGTAGGTGTATCGATCGGAGACTTGTTTATCGCAGGGATCATTCCTGGTCTCTTGATAGGGTTTTCTCTGATCTTAACCGCGTTTGTTTTCTCGAAAAGACGAGGATATAAGGGAACAGACCATTTTACATGGCAAGAGCGTTTCACTGCTTTTAAGGATGCGATCTTCGCACTGTTGATGCCAACAATCATCCTTGGTGGTATTTACGGAGGAATCTTCACACCAACGGAAGCAGCAGTTGTTGCTGTAGCTTACGCATTGATCATCGGTGTATTTGTTTATAAGGAAATCAAACTGAAAGATCTGATCCCAGTGTTTGTGAAATCAGGGTTAACAACGTCGGTTATCATGTTGATCATCGGTACTGCAGGTCTTCTAGGATGGTTGTTGACGAAGGAACGGATTCCGCAAACGGTCGCTCAGTCCTTTATGAGCTTTTCGGATAACCCACTTGTGTTCTTGTTAATCGTTAACATTTTTCTATTGATCGTTGGGATGTTCTTTGAAACATCTGCATCGGTTATTATTCTGGCACCGATCCTCGCGCCGATTGCAATCCAGCTTGGCGTTGATCCGGTTCATTTCGGAATGATCATGGTCGTTAACCTTGCGATTGGAATGGTGACACCGCCACTTGGAGTCAACCTGTTCGTTGCGATGCAGATTTCAAAGATTCGATTAGAAACGTTATCAAAAGCGGTCCTACCGTTTTTATTCATCTTGATCGTTGATGTGTTACTCATCAGTTATATACCAGAGATCTCACTATTCCTAGTGGATCTGTTAGATAAGTAGTGAGAATAAGGGAGGACATTATCTATGGCTAAACCAATTATTGCGATTACGATGGGCGATCCCTCTGGCGTAGGACCTGAAATCATTGTAAAATCATTTCAGGACAAAGCGATTCACGAGAAATGTGACCTATTTGTAATCGGAGATGAAAAGATGCTAACGAGGGCAATCGACGTAACGGGTGTAGATCTTCATGTAAGAAGCATATCCTCTCCAGATGAAGCTTCATTCACTCATGGTACGATCGATGTGATCGATCTTGATCTTGTCGAAGAAGATTTACCCTGGGGAGAAGTCTCTTCAGAAGCTGGGAATGCAGCGTTTCGGTACTTAGAAAAAGCGATCTCGTATGCGAATGAGAAAAGCATTCAAGGAATCTGTACCGCGCCATTGAATAAAGAAGCGCTTCATAAGGCTGGCCACATTTATCCTGGTCATACCGAAATTCTAGCAGAACTCACGAATACGAAAGACTTTGCGATGATGCTTTCTGCACCAGGGTTACGCGTGATCCACGTAACGACACATATCGGTCTTATCGATGCAGTGAATAAGATCAACGTTGATCGCCAATATACGGTGATCAAACTTGCGCACGAAACGCTCCAAAAGGCAGGGATCGAGAACCCGAAGATTGCCGTTTGTGGCATTAATCCTCATGCAGGAGAAAACGGACTTTTCGGCAACGGAGAAGAAGAGGAAAAGATCATTCCTGCTGTTGAAAAAGCACGTGCTGAAGGGATCGATGTTGTCGGACCACTACCAGCAGACACGCTGTTCTTCAGAGCGAAGCGTGGTGACTTCGATATTGTCGTCGCACAGTACCATGATCAAGGGCATGGTCCGATCAAGGTGCTAGGTCTTGAGTCTGGCGTGAACATTACGGTTGGACTCCCAACAATTCGAACGAGCGTTGACCATGGAACAGCCTTCGATATCGCAGGAAAGAACATCGCCGACGAGAAGTCGTTGAAAGAAGCGATTCGTATGGCATATGAATTAGCACCGACGAAGGTAGTTAAATAAAGAACGCAACGATAGCAAGAGACACGTCTGTCTCTTGCTATGCTCGTTACAATAAGGAGTGGATTTAAAATGGCATTTCCAAAAGTTGCGAAGATCAGGCAAACGTTTGACGTTAAAAGCATTCCAGACGTTTCAAAAGTCATCGAGGATCAGTTTTCAACGATCGAAGCAAATCAGAAAATAAAGCCAGGAATGGAAATTGCGATTACCGTCGGAAGTCGTGGCATCGCCAACATAGCGACACTTGTAAAAGGAATTGCGGATGAAGTAAAGAAGCGAGGGGCGACACCTTTTATCATCCCAGCGATGGGAAGTCACGGCGGAGCTACAGCTGAAGGTCAGGTAGAAGTGTTAGACGGACTCGGGGTGACGGAGGCGTCGACAGGCTGTGAAATTCGGTCTTCGATGGACGTTGTTGAAATAGGAAAAACTTCTGTTGGGATTCCCGTCTATATCGATCAGCATGCCCATCAGGCGGATGGAATTATCGTCATGAACCGGGTGAAGCCTCATACCGATTTTAAGAAAGATATTGAAAGTGGCGTACTTAAGATGGCTTCGATTGGAATGGGGAAACACAAGCAGGCGCTCGCCCTACATACACACGGTATCAAAGGTATACGTGACATGATGCCTGAAGTAGGTCAAGTTGCAATTCAAAATTCGAATACACTTTATGGAGTAGCAATCGTTGAGAATGCTCATGAAGATACGGCGATCATAGAAGTCATGGAACCTGAGAATATTCTTGAAGAGGAAAGAAAGCTTCTGACAAGGGCGTTCGAGTTCATACCCAGCTTACCTGTAGATGACATCGACATCCTCGTCGTCGATGAAATCGGTAAAAACTATAGCGGGACGGGAATGGATACGAATATCATCGGTCGCATACGTGTGCTTGGTGTGGAAGAACCCGAACTTCCTCGTGTGAAATATTTGATCGCATCGAACTTAAGTGAAGCGAGCCACGGAAACGCGCTTGGAATCGGGCTTGCTGACTTAACGACGAAAAGGCTTTATGAGAAGATTGATATGAAAGCGATGAATGAGAACGTCATAACGAGTACGTTCCTTGATCGAGCAAAAATTCCGATAGTGCTTGAAAACGATCAAGAGGCATTAAAAGCTGCTCTTCGGGCGACGTGGGGAGTAGAAGATGAAGAAGCGAGAATCGTTCGAATTCCGAACACGCTCCATATTGGTGAGATGTTTGTATCAGAGGTGATCTACCACGAGTTGAAAGATCTTAATCATATTGAAGTTGTGGATGAACCACGTGAAATGGTGTTTGATGAAAACGGATATTTTGTATAGGATGTAAAGGAACAGTTGTAGGTAGAGTTGCCTGGTACAGGGCATCTACCTTTTTCTATTGAACTTGAAGAAAAGAGGGGACTTATGGTCAGTAGCTTAACTTCGGTATTATTAGTTGGACTTATCCTTGGTATTAAACATGCGATCGAACCGGACCATGTGATCGCGGTTTCGACCGTTGCTAGCAATACAAAAAAATGGTGGCGTTCTTCTTTTGCCGGTATCTTTTGGGGAATCGGTCATACGGCTACACTCTTTATCGTCGGTATAATGGTAATTGCTTTGAAAGGCACGATTCCTGAGGGCTGGTCACTTTGGATGGAGGTAATCGTCGGTGTGATGCTCGTTTACCTTGGGTTTAAGAGTATGATCGTCGCGAGAAAAGAGAAGGTAGGTCAAGTAAACGATAAACGATCTCCGTACTTGAAGTCTGTTGTGATCGGGAGTATCCATGGATTAGCGGGAAGCGGTGCGCTCGTTCTTCTTACGATTTCTTCCGTCGATCACATATGGGAAGGTGCTCTGTATATACTTGTATTCGGGCTCGGGACCGTGATCGGAATGCTCTTTTTCACGACGGTTCTTGCGATTCCATTTTTGTTAAGTAAATCGAAAAGCTTCCATTATAACCTGACGCGGTTCGCCGGTCTTGTGAGCGTCCTGTTTGGGGTTTATTACATGTATAGCGTGTGGTAGAGCTAGTACAAAAAAGCATCTGTTCGACAGGTGCTTTTTCTATGCGCGTACCATTGTTTAATCACGACTCTCTGGCATCCACAGCGCCATCTGAAGAGTCAGCGCAGCTCTAAATTCCCTGGGGTCGTAGCCAGTATCTTTCGTAATTTTATTCAATCGATACACGAGCGTATTACGATGGATGAACATAGCCTCAGATGTTTGTTGAATGTTAAGGTTGTTTTCAAAAAAGGTTGTTAACGTACTTGCATACTTTGCAACTGTGTTGGTGACGATTCTTTCTCGAAACCGAACGGCTTCTGCTGAATTTGTTTGATGAAGAAGCGCCTGGGGCTCGACATCTGCAAAGAAAATGAGTTGTTGATCGATGACAATTTCGAGTGCAAGCTTACAGTCCTGATAGGCTTGGCTAAAGTCATTAAACGTATTTATCACATTACTGACAGCAACACGGTATTGAAGAGAGAGGCGGTTCAGTTCTGAGGAGATATAGTTGAGAAGTTTTTTTGATCGATCTTCTCTGGTTCCACACAGGCCAATAAATAACGTGTTCACATTGATGAATCCAATAAGTGCATCGTTATGCGAGATGGACCGTTCTATTCTTTGAATCAGCTCATGGTTCGGGATAGAGCGATTGCTTATTTGAACGATTAGAATTGTGTAGGGAGAAGGTAGTTTCAGTTCTATTAATTCCATACCGCGCTCAATCTGCTCGTATGAAGGAACTGACCTCAAGAGTTCCTCGATAATCATCTCTTTTGTTCGCTGCTTCCACTCTAGTTGCCGCGCGATAAATTCTTGCTTGATCATAAGTTCCGTCGTCATTTTTACTAGACCACCAACATCGTTCATCTCATCAGGATTACCAGTTATACCGATGACACCAACAACTTGATTTTGAAATGAGATCGGGAGGTTGAGCCCGGGGTGGGTTCCACGCCATTTACCGTCATCGTTCTTGTAAACAGCTAAAGGCTCTTTTGTCTTCAGCACTTCGAGGGCACCTTCGTGGATCTGATCCATTCTTTCTGCATCTCCTGAACCGATAATGACGCCTTTTTCATTCATGATATTCACGTTACGGTTCAGGCGAAGCGAGGTCTCGGTGACAATCGTTTTCGCTATTTCTCTCGTTAACATGTGATGGTGGGCCCCCTTTTAGTTAATATTGACAAACTATTTAGATAAATCTGCATCTTTTTTATACATTATAGCCAACGCATTCATTCGTCAAGGAACGTATAATTGGTTGTAAGATGAAAGCGTTTTCTGGGAGGTGCAGGCATGAAAATTGTTATTGCTCCTGACTCCTTTAAAGGGAGTTTATCAGCCGTTGAATCGGCAGAAGCAATTGAGAGGGGAGTGAAAAAGGCACTTCCCGAAAGCGACACGACGTTGGTTCCGATTGCGGATGGCGGAGAAGGAACGTTAGAGACGTTGGTCGTTGCTACGGGCGGATTTACAAGAAGCGTTTCAGTGATGGGACCACTCGGTGATGAAGTTGAAGCTATGTACGGCATTCTTGGTGACGGTGAAACGTGTGTGATTGAGATGGCGAGTGCTTCAGGCATCGGACTCGTGCCGAAGGGGGATTTAAATCCTTTTCTTACGACGACGTACGGTACAGGAGAACTGATTGCTGAAGCACTAGATGAAGGGTATCGAAAATTCATTCTGGCGATTGGGGGCTCTGCGACGAACGATGGCGGAGCAGGAATGCTACAGGCTTTGGGGGTTCGTCTTTTAAACGAAAGTGGAGGACCAGTTGGTATGGGAGGCGGTAGTCTTACGAATATACGAAGTATCGATCTAACAGGATTCGATCAGAGGATTTCAAGCAGCACGTTTCTCATCGCTTCAGATGTTGAAAATCCACTGATCGGTCCGTCTGGCGCTTCATATGTATTCGGTCCTCAAAAAGGTGCGAGTCCTGAAGGTGTGAAGGTGTTAGATCGGCACTTGGAACACTGGGCTGATGTAGTAGAGCATACAACAGGCGTTTCCCTTCATGACAAGCGAGGGGCAGGTGCTGCTGGAGGGATCGGTGGTGCGTTTCAGGCGTTCTTTCCTTCAAAAATGGAACGAGGGATCGATGTAGTGATCAGATATACAAATTTAGAGGGAAAACTTGTCGGGGCTGATCTTGTCGTCACAGGTGAAGGACGAGTCGATTCACAAACCGCTTCTGGAAAAACACCGATGGGGGTCGCGCAAGCAGCCAATGACCTTGGAATTCCGACAGTTGTAATGGCGGGTTCTGTGGGAGACGGCATCAATGCTCTTTACCCTTATGGCGTAATAGGTGTACATAGTATGTTGAACCGGCCGATGACGTTAGAAGTAGCGATGAAGGAAGCGTCAGCGTTATTAGAAAGTAGTACAGAACAAGTCGTGCGATCTTTTTTCCATAGTCACGTTCATAACAAACAAGGAGGTCTTGTTTTATGAGAATTAAGCAGACGATTGAAAAAGTACCTGGTGGTTTGATGGTTGTCCCATTGATGTTTGGTGCCCTTATCAACACGATTGACCAGATGCATCTTCCTTTTATTATGAATGCATTAAAAGCGCTTGGCGTTTCCCCAACTGAGGAAGGATTCTACGAAATGCTTCGTATCGGTGGCTTCTCAGAAGCACTGTTTAAAAACGGTGCGCTTGTGTTGATCGCGTTATTCCTATTCTCGGCAGGTAGTCAGATGAATTTACGGATCGGTGGAGCAGCTCTGAAAAAAGGTGTGTTATTAACAACGACGAAATACTTAACAGGACTATCCGTTGGTTTATTATTCGGTTATTTCTTCGATCCGATGTCAGGGTTATTCGGGCTATCGACACTTGCGATTATTGCAGGGATGACGAACGGAAATGGTGGTATGTACGCAGCATTAACAAGTCAGTATGGTAACCGTTCTGATGTTGGTGCGGTCGCGATTCTTTCTTTGAATGATGGCCCTTTTCTAACGCTCCTCGCGCTAGGGTTATTAGGATCTAGTTTCCCGATCATCGCATTTATCGCAGTTCTGTTACCAATTGCGATCGGAATGCTTTTTGGAAACCTCGATAGTGAGATTAGAGAGTTCCTAAAGCCAGGTGAGATTCTACCCGTACCATTCTTTGCGTTCGCCCTAGGAGCAGGAATGAACCTTGCTAACTTCTTTAATCCAGAAGTCGTAGCTGCAGGTCTAACAATCGGTGTTCTTACGACTGTTCTAACAGGAGGAACAGGAATCCTAGTTTTCAAATTGTTTAAAGAAAAAAGCTACATCGCACCGATTTCTGAAGCTTCAACAGCTGGAAACGCAGCAGCTACACCAGCGGCTATTGCGGCAGCTGCATCAGTTTCAGCTGGATCAGGTATGATGTCAGCAGGAGAAGCGGCGTCATTTCAGAGCATCGCAGCTGTGGCTACAGCACAAATTTCCATCGCAACCCTTACGACAGCGATACTATGTCCAATCGCCGTGATTCTAGTGGACCGTTATCAACGTAATAAAGGAATCGATGGAACAGTTGAACAAACTGAACAGAGAAGAGCTAATGAAAGTAAAGCAGTAGAATCTGCTTAGTTCTCGCTGACTGAGATTTTCCTATTGAACAAAGGGTGAAAAACGAAACAATAGAGAATTGCACTTGAAAGAGAGGGATTCAACTTGGAAACAACATTACTGTATGGGAAAGAAAATCTGTCCATTCAATTACCAGAAGATGCATTCGTAGTCGAACCAAAAAACCTCCAGCAACTGAAGGATGAAAAGAATGGTATCAAAGAAGCACTCAACAATCCCATCGGCACACCTCCTCTCAAAGAGAAGGTAGATGAGTCCGATACAGTCGCGATTGTGATCAGCGATATTACGCGACCTACGCCGAATCACATTCTTGTACCGCTCTTGATTGAAGAGCTCAGTCACGTACCGCTCGAAAACTTCGTGATCATTAATGGGACTGGAACACACCGCGATCAGACTCGAGAAGAGTTCATCGGGATGCTAGGGGAGTGGGTCGTGGATAACATCCGGATCGTGAATAACCAGTGTCACGACAAAGAGACGCTTGTGAACCTTGGTGAAAGTAAGTTTGGGTGCGATGTTTATTTGAACAAAGAGTATGTGAACGCGGACTTTAAGATCGTGACAGGGTTCATCGAGCCTCACTTCTTTGCAGGGTTTTCAGGTGGGCCGAAGGGAATTATGCCTGGAATCGCTGGAATCGAAACGATCATGACGTTTCATAATGCGCGGATGATAGGTGATCCACTCGCGACATGGGGCAACATGACTAATAATCCCGTACAAGATATGACGAGAGAAATCAATGCCATGTGTAAGGCGGATTTCATGCTGAACGTGACGCTCAACAAAGAGAAAGAGATTACGGAAGTTTTCGCTGGTGAGCTGTACGAAGCACATGACCGGGGCTGTGCGTATGCGAAAGAGCATGCGATGGTGAAATGCGACGAGCGGTTTGATGTCGTGATCACGTCGAATTCTGGTTATCCACTCGATCAAAACTTGTATCAGGCGGTTAAAGGAATGAGTGCGGCGCACAAGATCGTGAAAAAGGGTGGCGCTATTCTCGTCGCTTCAGAATGTTCAGATGGACTTCCAGGTCACGGAAATTTCGCGAAAATTTTTGAGATGGCCAATAGTCCTGAGGAATTACTTGAGATGATCAACAATCCGGAATTCAAGATGTTCGATCAGTGGCAGGTACAGAAACAAGCAGTCATCCAGACGTGGGCGGACGTTCATGTGTATTCTCTGCTTAGTGATGAAGAAGTTACAGGCGCAATGTTGAAACCGATGGCAAGCATTGAAGGTACGATAGAGAAACTAAAAGAGGTAATGGGGGAAGATCTCACGGTTGCCGTACTGCCGTTAGGACCGTTAACGATCCCATATGTTGAAGAATGACTCCCTGTTGGGAGCATTCTTTTTTTATGTGTCTATTTGACCGTGTCATTTTATCTATTTGTACTTAAAAGTAATCCTTACGAACTACTTTTCTAAATAATCTAAATATTTTAACAAAAGGTGTTGTGATTGTTAGAATAGTGTGATTATAATACTTGTAGGACGACCGACGTAGGAGGTTGTTCCAATTTACAAAAAGTGGTGATTTTGATGAAATTGGCAACCAGATCGTTATATCTTCAGGCCAGAGACATGATTTTTGATTTAATCAATGACAATTTAGAACCGATGGACAAGATCCCTTCCGAGCAAAAGCTATCGAAAGAGTTGGGAGTTAGTCGAAATACAATTCGTGAAGCAATTCGAACATTAGAACAAGAAGGCTTCTTATTCAGTAGACAAGGTGTCGGAACGTTCGTGATCGGATCGAAAAACAGCTTGAAAACAAACATTTCAACGCTAGAGAGTTCGACGAACATCATCAAAGCACACGGCTACAACCCAGGAACGGTGAACGTTCATTCGTCCGTTCAATCCGTTTCACCTGAAATGAAGAAGACTCTCTCATTAAACGAAGATGAAGAAAAGATTTTCTACATCGAACGTGTACGTACGGCGAACAACGATCCTGTCGTCTATGTAGAAGATTATGTGCCATACCGATTAGGGATGGAAAATGAATACCAAGAGATTTATTACGAATCTCTCCTCGACTTCTTAGAGAATTTTGACCTCAACGTATCCTTCTCAGTTTGTTCCATCAAAGCAGTCATCAGTGACGACAAAATCGCATCCAAGCTTGAACTAAAAGAACAATGCGCACTTCTCCTTCTAAAGCAAACACACTATTCCAATACTGGACAACCTGTCTTATATTCCGACAGTTACTATTTAAGCGACAATTTCGAATTCAATGCCATTAGAAAAAGAGGATAAAGGGGGGTTACATAGTCCATCGATGTCTGTCAGGAAGGGTCATTTACTAAAAGGGAGGAAAATGAAATGAGTAAAGTAGTACAAGCTGTTTCAACTAGCCGAAAAATGAAAGGGCTTACAACGGTCGATATCGTGTTGATGGCAATCCTCGCCATCGTAAACGGAGTTGCCATGACGTACCTTGCCATGTTAAATCAGCTTCTTACTGCACTAGGTGGACCGGTTCTCACATCGATCACGTTAGGTCTTTATAGTATCTCTGGTGTTCTTGCAGCGTATATCATTCGAAAGCCTGGAGCAGCCTTCTTCACGCTAACACTCGCTGGAGTTGTTCAGATCATCTCAGGAAATCCGAACGGACTGATTTCCATGACGGCAGCGATGACGGACGGACTTGGTGTTGAGCTAGGGTTCATGATGTTTCGCTACAAGCGTTGGGACTGGATCAGTACTGGTGTTGCTGGACTTCTTGCTGTACCGCTTTGGTTCATCATCGCTGCTTTCTGGTTCGGTTATTACAAGTGGGGCATGACGATTCTACTCATCGCATTCGCCGTTCGTTGTCTAAGTGGCGTAATCCTCTCAGGCTGGTTGAGTAAAATGATCGGTGACTTGCTAGTTCGTACGGATATCTTGAAAGGGTTCAGTATTCATAAACAGCAGAAGAAGAAGGGAGTAGATGTGGATGAAACCCATCATTCAGCTTAAAGACGTAACTTACATTTATGAAGATGAGACTGAGCCAGTCTTAAAAGACTGCTCTCTTGAAATCAATGAAGGTGAGTTCGTCTTGATCGTAGGGCCGAGTGGTTGCGGTAAGAGTACACTCTGTCAGACGTTCAATGGGATTATTCCGAACGTAATGGAAGGGAGAATCGGTGGAGAGATCAACGTGGATCAGAAGAACGTACTCGAACTCGATTTGAAAGATTTATCTACGAGTATGGGACTTGTTTTCCAAGACCCTGACGCTCAGCTTTGTAACATCTATGTAGAAGATGAAGTTGCGTTTGCTCCCGAGAACTTGAAGGTCGATCCTGTTGAAATCCGGGGTCGAATCCAGGATTGCCTCGATAAAGTAGGGATGACCGGATTTGAAAATCGTAAAGTGTTCGAGCTATCTGGTGGGCAAAAGCAAAAAGTTGGTATCGCTTCGGTTCTCGCGATGGAGCCACAAATCTTAGTGCTCGATAATGCGACGGCAAACCTTGATCCGCAGGCGACAAAAGATATTTTCGATCTCCTTCAGGTGCTACATAAGGAGTTCGGTCATACGATCATCGTTGTCGAAAACAAGATCGATGACATCATGCATCTCGTCGATCGAGTCGTTGTGATGGAAGATGGGACGATCATTCAATCTGGTACGCCGCAGGAAGTGTTGGAATCGTCGATCGATCAACTAACCGACATGGGTGTATGGGTGCCAGAGATATCTGAACTCGCGATTCAACTGAAAGACAGAGGAATGACGTTCAATCGCTTCCCGATTTCTGTTGAGGATGCCGCTCAAGAGCTTGAAGGAAGATGGAGGTCTGAAGCCCCAATCCTCCCTTCAAACGATGTAACGCAATTGCAGCCCGAGGCTCTCAAGGTGAAGGACCTCGATTACTATTATCCTAACGGTACCCAAGCTTTGAAGGATGTAAACTTCTCAATCAAAAAAGGAGACTTTGTGACAATCCTCGGGACGAATGGCTCCGGTAAGACAACGCTCGTGAAGCATTTGATGGGCATCATCCGTCCGCCGAAAGGCAAGGTTTTCTTGAAAGGAAACGATACGTTCAAGCGTGATCTTCTCTCGATGACAGATGATATTGGATACGTGTTCCAGAATCCTGAACATCAATTCGTGGCGGACAATGTGTTTGAGGAAGCGATCTATAGCTTAAAGGTAAAACACGGCATCGAGAGCGATGATGAACTACCAGATGAGATTAAAGAGCAAGGTGTACGAGCGCTCATGGACGTGAATCTTCTCGACCAAAAAGACAAGCATCCATTCATGCTGAGTGGTGGTGAAAAGAGACGACTAAGTGTCATTGCGTCCCTTATTCTAGGTCAGGATATCGTCATCCTTGATGAGCCGACCACTGGTCAAGATTATGCAAGTGCGACGAAGCTATTAGAGCTTTGTAAAGATCTCCAAGCACAAGGCAAGACGGTGATCATGATCACGCACGACATTCGCCTCGTGTGTAAGTGGGCCGATTCAGCACTTGTCATGCACCAAGGTGAACTGATCTATGACGGCGATGTGAAACGACTGTTCATGAATGAGGATGTGTTGACGAAAGCGTCACTGATCGAACCACCGATCTCACTTCTCGCAAAGCGATTAGTTCCATCTTTAAGAGATGAAGCAGTGATCACGATTGAAGACTTTCTACAAACCGAAGAGAGGGTGAAACAAGTCCTATGAGCTTAGCATTCCAATTCTATGAGAAGAAGTCGTTCATGCACTCTCTTGATCCCGTGACGAAGCTCGTGTGGATGGTGTGTATCTCGATCCTCGTATTTATTTACGAGACGGCCATTCCTCAGCTTCTATTATTCGCAGCGATTCTCACGGTCGCGCTGATCTTTGCAAAATTAAGTCTTGGGTTCGTGTTTCGAGGAATTTGGATCATGCTGTTGTTCAGTATTGGCTTCTTCGTTTTACAGGTGATCCTTGTTCCGGGTGAAACACTGCTTTATAACCTGGGGCCCATCGCGATTTATGCCGAGTCGCTTGATTTCGCGCTAGCGATTACGATTCGCATTCTAACCATTTTCACAACATCACTCATCTTCGTTGCAACGAGTGATCCCCGGGATATCGTAATCTCTTTAACACAAAAGATGAAGGTTCCTTATCGCTATGCGTATTCGATCTTCGTTGCTTTACGCTTCGTACCGACGCTTGAACAAGAAGCGAAAGTCATCGAAGCGGCACAAACGATTCGAGGCGTAGGAAAGCAAAAAGGGTTGAAGAACAAAGCTGAGAACTTGAAGCGGTTTACGCTACCCCTTCTAATGGGAGCAATCCGAAGAGTTCGGACGACCGCGAACACGATGGAAGCGAAAGGATACGGAGCTTACCAGGACCGGACGTATATCCGGACGATCAACTACAACGTGAAAGGCATCACATTCGGCGTTGCCTGGTGCGCCCTCACGGTTACCTTACTATCCATGAAATTACTATGAAGGGGGAGATCTATGGATGGATGATAATGAGATGAAGTTTGAAGTCGCATACATGCCAAAAGAAGTGAAGGAAGATGTTCCTCAAGTATGTGTCCTCGTCGATGTGCTAAGAGCAACGACGGCGATGATAACCATGCTTGACCAGGGATGTTCAGAGATCATGTTAACAGATGATGAAAAACGAACAGTAAATGAAGTCGGAGTCGATCAGGACACGCTCATCTGTGCAGAAGATGTATACGGCAATGTGTCTGAGCATGCACAGTTCAGTCCGTCGCTGATCTCGATCAATTCGATGGATTTAAAGGATAAGCGGGTCATTCTAAAAACAACGAATGGCACGCTTGCCGGATTCACGCTTTGGAATTCTGGTAACCAGCATGTACTTGTCGGTTCACTCAGAAATGCAAAAGCGGTGATGGATAAGGCCGTTAAGATGGCGGACGAGCTTGGAGTAGGGGTCATCATCGTCTGTGCTGGTCGTGAGAACGGTCAGATCGCGGCACTTGATGATGCCTACACAGCAGGGATCTTACTAGAGTATGGAAAGCGAGCAGCGGAAACGTTGAACCGCGTCCCACTCGTGAAGGATTCTGGCAAAATCAGCAGTCATCTTTTAGAAAGGTATCCAGGCACTGTCGAAGCATTCGAGGATTCTGGTAGTGGTGAAACGATGAGACGAATCGGATGCAAAGAAGATATCAAACTATGTTCCGTAGAAAACTTATCAGACTTAGCCCCTGTTCTTGAGTTCACTGGAAACAGCTCTATTGTAGTTAAAAATTTAAAAGAGGTGGTTTACAAATGACAAATTGGAAATCAAACGCATCGAAACCGGTAATGGACGAAGGCCTACAATATCACATCCGTTGTAAAGAAGGCGACGTTGAGAAGTACGTGTTGCTACCAGGTGACCCTGATCGTGTCGATATGATCGGTGATGAATGGACCGAATCTCGTAAAATCGCAAACTATCGTGAGCACCGTACGTTCAGTGGAAAAGTTGGTGAAGTCGGGATAACAGCGTGTTCAACAGGAGCTGGTGGTGGATCGACGGCAAGTGCATTTGAAGAACTAGCCGCTTTAGGTGGCGATACGTTCTTACGAGTTGGTACAACTGCAGCGATTCAGGAACACATCGATCCAGGCGATATCATCATTTCTTCAGGTGCCGTTCGACACGATGGAACGAGCCAGTTCTACGTAGACGATCGCTACCCGGCAAGCGCACATTATGAAGCGACTTCAGCTCTCGTAGAAGCTGCAGAGCGACTCGGTTATACATACCACGTAGGTGTTTCGTGTTCAACGGCATCCTGGTATTGCGGACAAGGACGAACAGGGTTGAATGGTTATGAACAATCCTTCTTCAAAGATAAAGTAGCGGATCTAAACAAGGCTGGCGTCATGAACTTTGAAATGGAAGCAGCGACGATCTTCACGCTTGCTGGATTATACGGCTTACGAGCTGGATCTGTTTGTACGGTTGTTGCGAATCGAATTCGTGATGAATTCTCGTACGGTGGTGTTGAGAAGAGTATCCGTGTTGCGAATTTAGCTGTTCAAATTTTAGCTGAATGGGATCAACTGAAAAAGGAACGTAAGAAGGACTACTGGTTCCCGTCTATGACAGAAGGCACAACAGTAAAAGGTTAAGGAGGAATACGATTATGATCGAAGTCGATACAACCAAAGGGATGTTCATCAACGGTGAATGGGTGACATCAGAATCAAAGCTTGAAGTATTTAATCCTGCGACAAGAGAAAAGATTACTGAGATTCCTTCAGGCGGGTCGAAGGAAGCGAAGCTCGCGATCGCGTCCGCTGAAGAAGCGTTCGAACCATGGGCAGAGTTAACGGCAAGGGAACGATCGACTTACCTTTATAAAGCGTATCACCTTATGCTCGAGCGAAAGGAAAAGTTAGCACGACTCCTAACTGAAGAGCAGGGGAAGCCGCTTAAGGAAGCGCGCGGAGAAATTGAGTTTGCGGCAAGCTTCCTCCTCTGGTACGCAGAAGAAGCGAACCGTGTGTACGGTGAGATGATTCCATCTTCGAAGAAAAACAAACGTCTCTGGGTCGTACCAAAAGCGATCGGTGTGGTGGCAGCGATCACGCCGTGGAATTTCCCAGCTGGCATGATCACGAGAAAAGTCGGTCCAGCTCTTGCTGCTGGGTGTACGGTCGTGTTGAAACCAGCGGAACAAACGCCGCTTACAGCGATTGAAATCGTGAAGATCTTTGAAGAAGTTGGCTTGCCGAAGGGTGTATTAAACATCGTTGTTGGTGATGCAGCTGAGATTGGAAAAGAGATCATGGATAGTTCATCAGTAAGACTCGTCACGTTCACGGGATCGACTGAAGTTGGAAAGCTTTTGATGGAAAATAGTGCTCAGACGGTGAAAAAGCTTGCGCTTGAGCTCGGTGGTCATGCACCGCTCATCGTGTTTGAAGATGCAGATCTCGATCTCGCTGTCGATCAAGCGATCGCAAGTAAATATCGAAACTGCGGTCAGACGTGTATTTGTACGAACAGACTCTACGTGCATTCGAGCGTACGCGATGTGTTCGTCGAGAAGCTCGAAAAGAAAGTACGCGAACTACAGGTCGGAGATGGAAGCGATGAATCTGTTGATGTAGGACCACTCATCGATAACAGTGGCCTCGATAAAGTGAAATATCAAGTGGAAGACGCGTTATTGAAAGGTGCGATGCTTCTGACTGGCGGTAAGCAGTGGGAAGGTCCAGGCGGGTATTTCTTTGAACCTACCATTCTATCGAACGTAACGAACGACATGAAGATCATGTCAGAAGAAACGTTCGGACCAGTCGTTCCAATCCAGACGTTCGACCGCGATGAAGATGCAGTGGCAGCTGCGAATGATACCGACTATGGTCTCGCTTCATTCCTTTTCACAAACAGCTTGAACAGAGCGATCAAGGTGATGGAGAAGCTCGATTACGGCATCATCGGGATCAACGATGTGTTCCCTGGTACAGCAGAAGCGCCGTTCGGTGGAATTAAGGAATCCGGTCTAGGAAAAGAGGGTGGCCATGAAGGAATCAAAGAATATCTTGAGATGAAGTACGTGTCAGTCGCCCTTTCAGACAAGCTGTAAAAAGGAGAATGCATGATGAGATATCCACAGATGGTAAAAGTGAAACAGCGTTTTCCTTCAGAGAAAATCGAAAACATCGCGCAACATCTGACTGAGGAGCTTAAGAATAAGCTCCCAGCTGTTCAGAGCGGCGATAAGATCGCGATTACTGTAGGGAGTCGTGGGATCTCCAATCGCGTCAGCATTGTCAAAACGGTCGTCGATTATTTGAAAGGTCATGACGCAAAACCTTTTATCATCGGTGCGATGGGTAGTCATGGCGGTGGGACGCCTGAAGGGCAGATGGATGTGCTTGAAAGCCTCGGATTTACAGAGGAGGCGATTGGGTGTCCCGTCCGCACTTCTTCAACAGTTGTTGAGGTAGGAACAACAGAAAGTGGATTCACTCTTTATTGTGATGAGTCAGCATGGAAATCTGATGGCATCATCGTGCTGAATCGGGTGAAGTTACATACCGCATTCCGCGGTCCGAATGAGAGCGGGTTATTGAAGATGATCACGGTTGGTCTTGGAAAAGCAATGGGTGCGAATCAGCTGCACCGGCAGGGACCACCGAACATGTCGAAGACGGTTCAAGAAGTCGGAATCGGCATGATCGACACCGGAAAAATACTTGCTGGAATCGCGATCGTTGAGAACAGCTATGATGAAACCGCGCATCTCGAGGTGATTCGGTCAGAGTCGATTCTTGAACGAGAGCGGGAGCTCCTGCTTCGTTCGAGAGAGTACTTCCCTATGATCCCAGTCGATCACTTAGATGTGTTGGTTATAAAAAAGATGGGCAAGAATTTCAGCGGAACAGGAATGGATACGAACGTTCTCGGTAGGACCAAGATCTTTGGGGTGCCGGAGCCCGCGACGCCTTCGTTTAAACGGATCGGGGTTCTTGATCTCGATGATTCCTCACACGGAAACGCGACAGGAATTGGACTAGCAGATCTCACAACAGAGCGGTTGTTTCAAAAGGTCGATCGGCAGAAAACGTATTTGAACTGTTTGACGAGTACGTACGTTCAGCGAGCGATGATTCCGATGGTACTCGATACGGATCAAGAGCTTGTGAAGACGGCGATTGATAGTTTGGCAGTTGACGATCCATCATCGTTACGTGTTGCCATCATTGAAAACACGCTCGATCTTGAAACGCTGTACCTTTCACAGAATGTGATAGAGGAAGCAGGAGAGAAAATAGACATTGTATCAGACCCAGAACCGATCCCTTTTACAAAGGACGGAGAGCTTAACTATTTCAAAGAAAGCGCAGGTGGAGACAATTGACGAAGTCACAAACTTCTTACGGAGATGCTGGATTCAGTGAATTTATTCGAATGGCGTTCAGTCGTCATCTTGGCCATGACAAGGAAGATTATAACAAGCCGGTGATCGGGATTTGTAATACGTTCAGTGAGATCAACCGCTGTCATAGTCATGTGAAGCCGATGGTGGAAGCGATCAAACGTGGTGTCATCATGGAAGGTGGTACGCCGCTCGAGTTTCCGACGATCTCAGTCGGTGAGATGTTCACGAGTCCGACGACGATGCTGTACCGTAATCTCGTTGCGATGGATACAGAGGAGATGATCACAGCGCAACCGATCGACGGAACCGTTATGATCGGTGGTTGTGACAAGATGGCTCCAGCACAGCTCATGGGTGCTGCGAGTGCTGACAAACCTGCGCTTCTCTTTACAGGTGGACCGATGAACAACGGCCACTATAAAGGAAGAACATTAGGCGCATGCTCTGATTGCCGTTTCTTCTGGCAGGAATACAAAGCAGGCACTGTCGATGAAGAAGAAATCGGCGAGATCAATGAGCGTCTTGCACCAACGGCAGGTCACTGTATGGTGATGGGCTCTGCGAGTACGATCGCAGCGTGTGCGGAAGCGATGGGGATGATGCTTCCTGGAGGAGCTGCAACACCGGCAACTGAAAATGAGCGGATGCGTCTCGCCCAGGAAACAGGTCGTGCGATCGTTCGCCTAGTAAAAGCGGGGATCAAACCATCTGACATCATGACGAAGGAAGCGTTCCATAATGCGATCAAAACGCTGATGGCTGTTGGCGGATCGACGAACGCGGTGATCCACTTGATCGCGATCGCAAGACGACTAGGTATCGAAATTACGCTCGCTGACTTTGAAGCACATAGCAGAACGACACCGTTTCTTGCGAACATGAGACCAGCAGGGAAGTACCAGATGCAAGATCTGTACTATGCGGGCGGCATTCCTGCCGTGTTGAAAGAGCTCGCACCGATTCTTCATACAGACGAACTAACGGGTACTGGGAAAACGCTCGGTGAGAACTTAGCGAATGTTGAGATCGACGAGGTGTACCGTGACATTATCCGCCCGCTCGATGATCCACTACATAAAGAAGGTGGCATTGCGGTATTGAAGGGGAATCTAGCGCCAAACGGGGCGATCATCAAGCCGAAAGCTGCAACAGAGGAGCTTCTGAAGCATAAAGGAAAAGCGGTTGTCTTTACCTCGCTTGACGATATGGCTGAGCGCATAAATGACCCAGATCTTGATGTGACGCCTGAAAGTGTACTTGTGCTGCAAAACGCAGGACCTGTCGGAGCACCAGGAATGCCAGAAGCAGGCATGATTCCGATTCCGGACAAACTTCTAAAACAGGGTGTTCGAGATATGGTGCGCTTATCTGATTGTCGTATGAGTGGCACAGCGTTCGGAACCGTTCTCTTACACGTTGCGCCTGAAGCTGCTGTTGGAGGACCGATCGGTTTGATCGAAGACGGCGATTGGATCGAACTTGATGTTGATACTAGAAAGCTAGAGTTACTCGTTTCGGAAGAAGAGCTTGCGGAAAGAAAGAGTCGCTGGACGCCACCTGTGTTTGAAAATTACAACCGTGGCTATCCGCTTCTATACCGTCGTAGTGTGCTGCAAGCTGATGAAGGGTGCGATTTCGATTTCATGCTTCCGGTGCCAGACATTAAGAACCAAGAGGAGAAAAAGGAATCCGTGTCAGGAGCTAGCTCTAGATGAAGGAAATTCTACTAGCTCTTTTAGCCGGCGTGTTGATCGGTATCATCTTCAAAGTGATTCGCCTTCCGATCCCTGCCCCACCTGTTCTTGCAGGTGTGGTGGCGATCTTCGGGGTATGGCTTGGCGCTTATGGATTAACCTTTTTGATGGAGAAATTAACGAATTAAGGGGGAAGATCGAGTGAAAGTTGGATTAATCGGAGGAACAGGCTTTTATGACTTATTTGGGTCGCTTGAAGACATCGTGGTGGCAACACCTTATGGAGATGTGACGCTGTTCAAAGGCGAGCACGGGGATAAAGAAGTTTATTTTCTTCCAAGACATGGTACGACGCACGGCGTATTAGCACCTGACGTGAACTATCGAGCGAATATGATAGCATTGAAAATGGTAGGTGTCGAACGAGTTCTGGCTGTTTCAGCTGTGGGATCGGTCAACCCAGACATTCAGGTTGGAGCGGTTTCTCTGCTCGATCAATTCGTCGATATGACGAAAAGAAGGCAGCAAACGTACGGCGAATTTTCAGCCGATATGACGGAGCCATTCTGTAATGAGATGAAAGCTTCGATCCAGGGTGCTGCGAGAACGCTCGGGTTGTGTATGCATGAAGACGTTACGCTTGTCGGGGTAGACGGACCGATCTATGAAACGCGTCATGAACTGCAGCTTTTCCGTTCATGGGGCATGGATGTTGTCGGCATGACGAATACGACGGAAGCGGCGCTCGCACGGGAGCTCGGTCTTTGCTTTTCTGTTATCACACTTTCGACTGATATGGCGACTGGATTTGCCGAGAAGCCTCCGAATCTCGAAACGCACCGAAAAGTGGCAGAAGAAAACAAAGGGAAGATGAAGGATCTTGTGTTGCAAACACTGAGTGACCTTGAACGAAATCAGGATTGTGAGTGTACTGTGCCATATCAAAACGCGAGGTTGGCAATTAAATAAAAGGAGGTTCTTCATAAATGAAGATCGGAATCATAGGTGGAACTGGATTTTATAATCTACTCGATGGTATGCAAGAGAAAACGGTTAGTACAGAGTATGGAGATGTAACAGTTTTTCAATCGGTCTATGAAGGAAAAGAAGTGACGTTCCTCCCGAGGCATGGGAAGCATCATGATACGCTCGCGCCGTTCGTGAACTACCGTGCGAACATGCTGGCGTTAAAAGAGTTAGGAATCGAGCGCGTTCTCGCATTCTCAGCAGTAGGTGCGATCAATCCTGATATTGGCGTCGGAAGCTTATCGCTCCTCGATCAATTCGTTGATTTCACAACGCGTCCGAAAACGTACGGCAAGTTCTCCGTCGATATTACAGAGCCGTTTTGTCCAGAGCTACAGAGTGCGTACCGAAAATCGGCCGTTGCGATCGATGAGCCCCTTCGTGAAGACACAAAGCTCATCTGTGTCGATGGTCCGAGGTATGAGACGAAAGCAGAAATTCAGCTCTACGGGGCATGGGGGATGGATGTTGTTGGGATGACGAACGCGACAGAAGCATCGCTCGCACGAGAGCTTGGCATCTGCTATGCGGTCGTGACCCTCGCGACGAACATGGCACCAGGCGTCACCGAGACAAAACCATCGTTAAAAGCGCACAAAGCGGTTAGTGAAAGCAAGCGTGAGAAAGTGAAAGAATTGATGCTAGAAGCGATCAAAGCTGCAGGTGTAAGAGAAAGCTGTTCATGTCCTGAAGCGTACGAGCGTGCTACGGTCGCGAATTCGTAATCGATGCCTCATAAAACACTTATCAAACAGCCGTTCATCGTCTCGAATATTCTTTCGTTCGGAAACCAAAAAGGGTCCGTGTTCATCGAAGGAAATCGAATCACCCACATGATAAGAGAGCATGATACGTGTTTGCTAGAAGAGCTGAGTCACCTAGCTGATGACGTCATCGAAGCTGAGAACGACATCCTCATTCCAGGAATGGTAAATAGTCATTACCATTCCTATACGAATGTATTGAAAGGAACAGTGAACAAACTCCCACTTGAGCTCTGGACACTCTATACAGTAGCGTACGGACACGCGCTTGAAGAGGAAGATGTGTACCTTTCCGCATTAGTAGGGTGTATCGAAATGATGAAGGCTGGTGTCACGAGCTGTGTTGATCATTTTCCTCATATCGGGAAGTCGGAAGCGGCTCTCTCGGCATATGAAGAATCAGGTATGAGGGTTGCGTTTGCACCGATGATGCATGATGTCCCGGATGAGGAATTCTTTGAAGTGTATCTACCAGATTCGCTCAGGAGCAAGTCAAAAGGTGCATCACCAGCTGAGATGAAGCGCTTTTATCGATCACTTCTATCAACCTATCATAAACGAGATGGAAGAATGGAGATTCAACTCGGTCCAAATGCACCTCAACGGTGTTCACCTGAGATGCTCGATGTTTGTAGGGATTTAAGCGAAACGGAAGGACTTCGCGTTCATACGCATCTATTGGAAACAAAGGCGCAACGTTTACAGGGGGACCTTACATTTGAGGATGGCGTTATCGGCCACCTTGATCGAGCGGGTTTAATCAATGAGCAACTATCCGTCGCGCATGCGGTGTGGTTAACTCCTTCAGAAATCGAGCTTTTACAAGATAGTGGTGTCACGTCCGTTCATAATCCAGCTAGTAATCTCGTACTTGGAAGTGGTATCGCTCCGATTCATGCACTTAAAAAAGGTGAGGTGGCGCTTGGAACGGATGGTTCGAACTGCGGGACGAATCAGAATCTGTTCGAAGCGATGCGATTGACTGCATTGATCCATCGTGTGAATCAAGACTATAGCTTCTGGCTCGGTGCGGAAGATGTGTTCCGGATGGGGACGACGTCAGGTGCACGAGTGCTAGGTAAAGAAAATGAGCTTGGGAGAATCGTAGAAAACGATCTAGCGGATCTCGTGTTACTAAATGAAAAGACAAGCTTGTTGTCTCCACTTAACGATTCGATCTCACAGCTTGTTTATCAAGAGAATGGTTCATCCGTGAAATCGGTCATGGTCAATGGGCGATGGACGGTGAAAGAAGGGAAGCTCCTCACAATCGATGAAGAGAAGGTTCTTAGAAAAGTGAGCGAACGACGCGAGGCAATGATGAATCGGTGTCGGGAACCGTTAGTTCGCGCAAATCAATTGAGACCCTATTTCGAAGAGGTCATATCAAATTACAATTTCCAGTGAGAGGGGTTCACATATGAATGAGATGCTGATGAAGAAGGAACTCGCTTATATTTCTCATAAAGTCTATGGACGCGGATTAACGCAGGCAACAGGCGGAAATATCAGTGTACGCGTACCAGAGCGAGATGCGATTTTGATCAAGCGGTCTGGTGTGAGTCTTGAAGAAGTTACTGCTGAAGATGCGCTATTGATTTCGATGGATGGCGAGGTGATCGAAGGATTCGGCACGCCTTCGAAAGAGTTTCGGTTTCACCTTGGTATCTATCAAACACGCCCCGATGTAAATGCTGTCGTTCACTGCCATCCAAACTATTCGATTGGATACGCCTGCTTGGAGAGGGAGCTACCATTACCTACAGTAACGGCAAGGAAAATTCTCGAACATGTTCCTGTAGCGGGGACGGCCCCATCTGGCTCACTAGAGTTAGCTGAGAACGTGACGCGTGTATTCGAGACGTATCCCGCAATCAAAGCTTGTCTAATGGAAGAACACGGCATCTGTGCCGTTGGAGATTCACTTGAAAAAGCGTATAACATCGCGACGCTTGTAGAAGATACCGCAAAGCAATCGTTCATCTTCGAACAGTTGAAAGCGATGCGACCTGCAGCCGTTACAAATTTTTAAAAAAGGGTGAGCGATATGCAACGAATAGAAGAGTTAGTTCGATCGTTTCAAGAACAAGAGCTCCTTTTACCAGTCTGGTTCGAAAATGAAAAACTTCACTTCATCGATCAGAAGAAGCTTCCGTTCGAATCGGATGTGTCTTCCACCAAGGACGTGAACGAGCTCGCGTTAGCGGTCAAGAATATGACCATTCGTGGCTCTGGAGCGATCGGAACGTGCGGGGCGTGGGGAATCTATCTTGCGGCGCTACAATCGAATGGTGATCTCAAGACGATCTTGAATGCAGGAACGCTGTTGAAACAAACGCGTCCAACGGCTGTGAACTTGATGAAAACCGTTGATGAAATGCTTTCTGTCGCGAAGGAAGAGGGGGAAGATCTCATCGACCGGGTCGAGCAGAAAACCGTTGAGATTCTCGAAAGACAGTTAGCTTTTGAGCACGAGCTAGGGCGCAATGGTGCTGAGATGATCGAGGATGGCGACGCGATTCTGACGCACTGTCATTCAGGTGCACTTGCAGGTTCAGGCTATGGTGGGAGAGCATTGTCTGTCATTCGAAAAGCTCATGAACAAGGGAAGAGTATTCATGTGTATACATGCGAAACGCGCCCTTATTTACAGGGAGCGAGAATCACTGCATATGAACTGAAGAAATTCGGAATCCCTCATACGCTCATCACGGATAATATGTCTGGCTATTTGATGAGTCAAGGGAAAGTACAGAAGGTTGTGGTGGGATCTGATCGCGTTGCAGGGAACGGTGACTTAGCGAATAAAATCGGAACGTACATGCATGCACTAGCTGCAAAAGCAAACGGTGTTCCATTTTATACAGCGACTTCAAGCCATACGATCGATCATGATGTAGAAGCTGGTCGCGATATCGAAGTCGAGTTTCGCGACGCTTCAGAAGTCACTTCGTTCCAAAATCGACCGATTGCGCCAGAAGGCACACACGCACTATACCCATCTTTCGATATTACGCCGAACGACCTGATCGCAGGCATCATTACGGAAAAAGGCGTTATGGTCGCTCCTTATACATCCACGCTACAAAACCTGCGGGCAACTGCCGGATCTCGAGTCTAGTCACACGCCCAAACCCCCCACCATCCCAATACATAGACTATTGTGTAGGAATGACAGAGGGGGGCTTTTGTTGTATAACGCGTATGGAAGACCCGTGTATCATACTGGTCATAGCGGTTATTACCCTGGCGGTGTGTATCATCATGGTCACGGCACTTATGTACCTGGTTATGGTTATCACCATGGTCAAGGCACGTATGCACCGGGTTACGGCTACCATCATGGTCAAGGTGGGTATGCTCCTGGATACGGGTATCATCACGGGCACAGTGGCTACTATCCGGGATATGGTTATCATCATGGACATGGAACGGTGTATCGATAGGGAAGTAGGAATCATGGGGAGTGCTCATGGTTCTTTTTTGTTGTGGGTTAATGAAGGGGGAGGGGGAATTTTTCGGTTTCGCTGATATATTTTCGATATCGCTGATAAAATTGATTTTTCGCTGATAAACAGTGTGAAATCGCCGATATATCTCATTTTTCGCCGATATAATGAAAATATCGCTGATATCCGTTCCTAAGAGTCCTACGTCCCCCCTACTATATGGGTTTCACATGAAAAGGAACTCAACTGAAAAGGGGTCAAACGTCACAACCTTGTCAAACTTCTTTCCCGAGAGTCCTGCTATACTTAGGATAGAAGTCATGATTAGGAAAGAGGGAATGTTATGAGTACAGAAGCACAGTCCAAACTATTAGTTTCATTAAGTATTGTACAGGTGGTTCTCGCTACCTCCATTCTCTTCCTACCGGTGATGTACCTGATGTACCCTGAACAGGAGAGTCTGTTGCTTGGAAGCTTGATCATATTCGGCGCATTGAATATGCTAGCTGGCTTATCAAATAGAATTAAAGGAGAGAACCGCTCAGGTTTGTTCTTTTCGATCGCAGGCGTCGTAATTCTAGCAACAGGTGCAAGTCTATTACTCTTTTAAAAGATGCTCATATATGTGGAACTTCTTGATTTTACAAGAAGTTCCTTTTTTTATGATGGTAAACAAGATGAAAATGATATGATGGTTAGGTGAATGTCTGGCGACTATTTTATGAAGGAGTCTATTGGATGAAAGCTTTACAAATCATATCAAGTATCAGTTTCATACTGCTAACTCTACTGAAGTTTAATGTCTTTATGATTAATGTAGATAATAACATCGTCCATTATCTATTCAATGCTAGCGTAATGTTAATGATCTTTAGCGTTATTTTTCCACTTGTCTCTTATGCGAAGTTGAAGAATGCGAATGTTGAGGAAGAAAGGGTCCTGAATCAGATTCTTAAGAAAATCGACCCAACTAGCACGACGCGCATCTTTGTTTCAACGAAAACGTTAAAGAATAACGCCGCAGCACTTTATCGAAAGAACAACATGGTGATTGTGGTTGGAGAAAAGCTTTTACACACTTTAGACGAAAAGCAGCTGACATTTCTGATCGCGCATGAATACTTCCATATAAAAAAGAATCATCTTATGAAAAATGTGTTCTCGTTTATCTTCGTATTGTCAGGGGTTCCGATTGCTTTGTTGATCACAACGCCAATCATTGGCGCAGCAGTGCCAATTGTACCTCTACTAATTTTTGCAGTGGTTATCTATATCTCGTTTTTCATCCTGCATTTTGTCTTTTCAAGACGGCGAGAATTTCAGGCAGATCAGTTCGCACGATCGTTTGTTGAACCAACTGATGCGAGGGAAACGCTAACGAAATTAAAAGAAAATAAGCTGGTGGATGAGAAAAGTTTTAGTTTACTTGCTACACATCCTTCGATTGAAAAGAGAATAAGCAACGTGAATTAATTCGACAGGTACCAGGTACCTGTCGAATTTTTGTGTCAAAAGGTTTTGACACATCGTTGGGATTATATTACAGTAAGACTGTAAAGAGTATTTGACATATGTGTGGGGTGATGAATGTGGAAAACAATATTAAAGTGCTCCGCCAGAAACGGAAGCTATCACAGAAAGATCTCGCAACTGCTTGTGCTGTTTCACGTCAAACGATCAATGCGATTGAGAACAATAAGTATGATCCGACGCTACATCTTGCGTTTGAATTGGCTTCTGTTCTTGAAACCCCGTTAGAGGAGTTATTTAACTACAATAGGAGTGAATGAGATGCAGTTATTGGTTCAAGGAGTAGTGGTTGTTATCTGGATTTTCTTAGCAGGATTTCTAACTGGCAAACATGACTATCCATTCGGTAAAAATGATGATGAACGAAAGCGTGAAATCAAGAAGCGTTCGATCACACAGAGCTGGTTAACGGTTTTGCTGTTCTTGATGATTAACTTTCTTTATGGGTTCTTTAATCTACGTGAGGGAGTAGCGGAGTTAAGCAACACGAGCTTGGAGCTATTCTACATAGGGATCGCGATTTTATCGTACATAATGTTTTATGGGATTAATTCGAAGAAGATGAGTGCGTGGGTAGTGAGTAATAGAATAGGCATCTAAACTTAATGGACGGATGCAGCGAACAAGGTAGGTTACGTAAATGGAGTTTGCGAAGCTTAATTATGAGTATTTCGAGCGGAAGAGGAAGAAAAGAATGACAGCTATTTTGTTAATCATCTTTCTCCCATTTGTTGTTTCTATGTTTTTTTTGCATAATTTTTGGTGGTTCGTCGTGTTTATTGTAAGCATGCAGTTATTTTTTTTGTTTCTTGGTTTAGTTGCAATCTTTCTTAGAAGACAAAATCTATATACAAACGTATCTCCTTTAAAGCTTCTTTTCTCTCGGATCGTCTGTATCTGTATGGCAATCGGAGTGCTGTCTTTTGGAGGACCTTTGTCCATAAATCTCCTTAAGGATGCACCAATGCACTATCGTGGGAATTACCTACCGATTATCGGTAAAGCACGTCTCGAAACTAGGAATGTCCGCGGTGGAAAATCGCAAAGCCTTGAAATCAATGATACAAAATATATTAGTTTTTACATATTGGATGAAAAGTATAATGGTAGATTCATAGAAGTTCATTACTTGCCACATTCGAAATATGTGGTTGATATTTGGACCAGAAATTAGAGGCCATGCATGAATAAGTAATCCGTTGAAAGAGGCTTAACCTGATTAAGCTTCTTTTTATTTTGGAATGAATGTTTGCTGCTACTCCATCTCCTCTATTAAGTAGTGATTTGAAAGTTCCCGTCACACTACCAACAACCTTCTTGATCAGGTTGGATAAAAAAACAAATATTCCAAATAATTGAAACTATTTCATCCTAACATACGTAAATAAGATAAGAAGAAAAATACGAAGATGTGAAAGGGAGATACAAACATGGAGATCTACATTCTAGTATTATTTACAGGAGCTTTTCTTTATGTAGCTAAAAAAGTAGGAGAAAAGGACAACCAGCATATAGAACACTAAAAGTAGAATTGACCATGCTATTCAAACTTCATTAAGCTCTGGTCGTAGTTTATATAAAAAGGGCTTTATTCAACAATACCTTATCAATCAAAACGTATCCTACTTTCGGATCTATTCTCTTATACAGAAGACTAGCAGACCAAAGTAGGTATTAGGAGGATTAAGTTATGAAAAGGAAATGCCCAGAATGTGGTGGAGAAGAATTTGATAAAGGGACAGACCATATGCCTATAAGACCGATGAACAAAAAGTTTTCAATGAAAGCGTTACAAAAGGTTTATACTTTTTGTTTGGGGTGTGGTGAGATCGTTTCTACAAAAGTTGAGAAGCCCACTAAACTTAATAACTAAATTACTTTTATCCAATGAGGTTGAGATAGTAATAAGATTAAGAGCAGTGGGTTTAAAAGGGTCCTGAGGCATTAAAGAAAGGTTGTTGTACGTTTTGTCCATGTTCTATTCTTCACCAGTAACTGTAGTGTTAGCTATAGCGTATATCCTTATCTATGTATTGGATAAATTGCTTTTGAAAAACAAGCTTGCTGATATCGGGGTTGGCAAGAGTTTTGATCATATGACTAAGGGAGAATGGTATCGGCTTTTTACTGCTCCTTTTTTCCATATAAATCTCTTTCATTTGATGGGGAATGCTTTTGGCATTTATTTTGTAGGATTCGTGCTGGAACATAAAATTGGAAGTGGTTTGTTTTTACTTATATACATGGTTGGGAACCTATGCGTTTCGTTATTGTTTTCTAGCTATTCTTCATTTACTAGCGGAAAAGGTGCTTCACCAGGTATATTTGCGCTAATCGGTTGTTTTCTTTATCTATTTACACAAACACCTGATTTATTTAATTTCCAATTTGGAAATTGGACTACAAATTATATATTTTTCTATGCTGTTTTAGGGAATTTCATAGGTGTACAGGGGGCTATTTCTCATGTGCTAGGCTTTATATTTGGCATGGTTATGAGTTTTTTTCTATTATAAGGTGGTTTATACGGGGTTAGAAAAAGTATACTCTCTATATTGTTTAAGGCAGTTTTTTGAGAGACTTGAATACGAGATAACTTGGTAACAAAATACCCTTTGTGGTGATGTTCATCGTTTTCATTGGAGGTTAGTATTAGTGGTGAAGCAAGGTTTAGGAATATCTATGGTCATATTAGGGGCGATTGTCATGATTATAAACATATCTTTTCTTAAAACGAATGACTATTATGATATTATACGTGGACTATCCTTTATCATGTTTATGGTAGGAATATTTCTGATTCCTAGTTACTCAAAGTCAAAAAACAACATATGATTTAAGCTTTTGGGATAGTGAGTATCATTCTTTTTTGTTGGTTTAATAATCAATTTGGATAATAATTTATTTTGTGTAGCGTTTTTTAGTTCGTGTTCAAGAAGAGAAAAAGATTCCTTAATTTAAGTATAGACTCAACCTGAATTCAGGGCAAAATTCCCCAAAGCATTTTGTACTCAGTAATCATTTCTTATTATACTTTTTATTTAAGTAGAATACCTGCAAATAAGTCGACAAGGTAATAGCGATAAATAGTGGTACCTTGCTTGAAGGGCCGATGTCCAAGAATTGATCAAACAACATCATTATTAAGTAAACGACAATAGGCACGCCTATTATTTTTAAAACTGTGATTACAGTCATCGTATCACTCCTATATAGGGATCTGACCCTTAAGGTAAGAAACCCAAACTTGATGTGATTCCTAATTTGACCTCTTATTTACTTGCAAATCAAATGATCACGATTGCGAGTTTTTCTTATAAGGGAGCTTATCAACAGAATAAGCCTCCCTTTTTGATATGCAATTATTTCTTCATTTCATACTCTCTCCTAAGGCATGATAGCTAGATCGTTTCGAAACTCTCTTCTTCGTAAACAGCATAAGTAACGGCACAATGAGAATGAGCAAGCTCACGACGCCTCCCCAGCCGAAGTTATCCCAGAGAATCCCTACTCCTGAACTGCCAGCTGCTACGCCTGCATAATAACTAATGAGATAAAAACTTGAAGCACTGCTCTTATGGTGCTCTGCTGTGCTTGCAACAGACGCAGACGCCATGGAGTGAGCGATGAAAAAGCCTGCGCAAATCGCACTAAGCCCGATTAGGACGAATGTGAAAGTGTTAAATAGCGTGAGGGTAGTACCTCCTGCAAGAATAAATAAACCGGCAATCATCGTACGGCGAAGACCAATCCCGGAAGAAATTCTCCCTGCAATGGGAGGAGAGACAACACCCAGAATGTAAGCGAAATAAGTGAATGAAATCCATTTTAACGATAGAGAAAAGGGCTCTTGCTCTAAATAGAAGGGCAAGTATGTCCAAACCCCTGTGAAAATGACTTGAATGAGGAACCCGAGCGTAAATAGCGAAAGCAGTCTTGCGTCCGTCAAATGTAGAAGCATTCCTCTAATGTCTTTCACAATATTCCCATTTCCTGGCTTGAAGAAGCGAGAAGCGGGAAGGAGGCTGAAGAAAAGAATGACAGCTACGATTGCAAATGATGCTAGGACAAGGAAACTTACCTCCCAGCTGTACAAATCCGTCAGATACCCGGTAGCAACTCGTCCCCCAAGCCCTCCCATCGCGTTACTTGCAATGAAGATACTCGTGGCAACTCCAACACTTGAGGGATCCACTTCATCCGCAAGATATCCCATGGCCGCTGCTGGAATGCCCGCCAGAAAAAAGCCTTGGATGCAACGAATCACAATCAGTAATAGAAAAGACTCTGCAAACGGCATAACGAGCAAGGTCATGACGACCAATACTAATGAGATCTTCATGATAGCCGTTCTTCCATACCGATCTGAGATAAATCCTAGAACGAGAAGTCCTGGAATCATTGACATAACAGGCGTTGACATCAGTAAGCTAGACGTCGTCGCTGTGAGGTTGAATTCATTCGCAAAAACGGGAAGCAAAGGTTGAAACGCATATAGTGCTGAAAAAATAAGTAATGCCCCGAAGCCAAGACTAATAGCCGCTCGCCAAAAACCTGAATCTCTCACTATATATGGGGTGTTGGCAACTTGTTGTTTGTTCATCCTATCAGCACCTTTTTGCCTACTTTTAGATTTACTTTATTAATAAAATGGTAGCAACTGTCATTATAACGATTGAGGTTCTATTCAGCCAGGATTCTGATTTTTCTATTAACGATTGCGGGACGGCCGTTATTTTGAAATAATTGGTATCGTGGAGGGAGCGTTGTTGAGAAATGTAGTTCGCCAAGCAATCTACTTCGTAGTGACTCTCTTTATCTTTCTTTTTCTTTGGAGAGTCGTAGGTTGGTTATGGGAATTGTATGTACCATTTAACTATAAAACAGATTTTATTGGCTTACTCTTTGTCTTACCAGTGATGGTTGGGTGCTCTTTTTTGCTTGCGAGCCTTATGGTGAGGGTGTTCAGTGATAAAGGGTGACTTTTGCTACTTACTGTTTTCAAGAGTTCCAAACTAGTAGATTCTTAGAAGGGAAGAATGACTTTGGTAGAGACGATACGTGAAAGACTTAATGAGGTTTATCCTATTGAAGTAACCAATGTTGAAGCCGTCACAAATGAGATGTACCGGTGTAAGGCTGAAGAAGAAACGTATTATGCTAGAATTACGAACTACAAGACGTTAGATGAGCAGGCCGAAGAGGTTCGCTATACTGAATTTTTACGAAATGAAGGGCTCGGCACATCGCCAGCGATCGCTTCTTTGAACGGGAACGTTGTGGAAAAGATCTCGCTCCCGGAGAAGGACGTGCTAACCGTCCTCTATGAAGCAGCGCCTGGACGACACCTGCCTCGAAGTGAATGGAATGCAGATGTATTAAAAGAGGTAGGGCGGGAGATTGGTAAATTGCATCGCGCTTCTAAGAAGTTTGAAAAGACTCATCCTATTCAGCACATCAACGACTGGCATGAAAGCGGAGAGTATGACTTTCTCACATACATTCCTGAAGAGGAACAAGCGATTCGAGCGATTGCTGAGGAGGTTCATTCGACGATAAGGAACTTACCGAAAACGGATGGAAATTATGGGCTGCTTCACGGCGATCTCTGGTTAGAAAACATCCTTGTTGATGATGATCGGAGGATGACGATGATCGATTTCCAAGATTGTGAGAAACATTTTTATATTTTCGATTTAGCCGTTCCGATTTATAGTGCGATCGAGTATTCATTTCCAGGCGGTGGCAACATCGTGGACTATGGTCGTGAGGTTACTAAAGCAATTATCGAAGGGTACGAAGAGGAAAATGACCTATCAGCAGAAATGGTTGAGAAACTCCCGTTATTCATCAAGCTAAAAGAACTCTTTGAATACAGCTTAATGCACATGTACTGGGATAAAGAGAAGCTTACTGAAGAACAGATGAGAATTATGAATCATTTTAGAATGAGGATAGAACGAAATCATTCAATGATTGAGGAAAAATGGTTAACACGAACGTAAATGACACGGAAGATGCAACAAATACGTAATAGAAGAGAGAACCCGATTAAACGATAGGAAGGGAGTACCTAGATGAAATTGCGATCGAACCGATTAGGAAGTGTGTTAACGAAGTTTCTATGGGCTGATATCGTACTTACCTCAATTCTAATGATAAATGTTTTCATAGCGCAAGTGGTGGGTGTTGGTGACTCTTTCATCAATTATGATGCTGTTGTCGCACTTGTTTTAGGCGTGAATGTACTGATCTATACAATCATTTATCTCGTCTGGCTTCACAAAGTACATAATGATTTGCGAGAAATGGATTCCTCGTATCCGATAACACCAGGTGGTGCGCTCGCGCGAGTGATGGTCCCGTTTTACAATCTATATGGGCTTTGGAATGTGTATGCAACGATGGCAACTCATTTTAAGGAGAGCGCATCATCACATGAAGCAGGGAAAAAGCTCGCGATCTACACGCCGATCTATTATTTTCTTTATTTGATTACAGGATTCATGAACTCATACATAAGCTTTCAGTCAGACTATGATCCATTTAGTTTCATTTGGCTTCTTACTTATATAGGGGATGCTGCGCTAGTGATTTCTTATATCCTAATCATTAAAGTCGTGACTACTGGTTTGATGAATTTATCGGAACAGTATATGAAAAGTGACAATGAAGATCAAGCTAGTTCTTCATTTTGAACCAACGATACTCATTGAAGAATAATCAAATGACGTAGAAGAGCTTGAAGCGGCACAAATGCCCTGCAAGCTCTTTTTTTTATTTAAATCATCGCGGGTTATATGGGTTTATTTGTAATTATAAGTATTATACTAATCTAAATGACATATATATGTTGCAAAAAGACATTCTTATTATATAATGGAAAAAGAAGGTTATTCATTTACAAATTGTGGGGTGGAGAAATGAGTATCGAAATGAAGCGTCTTTCGAAATCGTTCAAGAAAGGCGAGCTTGCACTATCAAAGGTTGATTTTACGATGCAAAGAGGCGAGGTTGTTGGATTGGTTGGTCCGAACGGGGCGGGGAAGACGACGCTGATGAAAATACTGTCTGGGATTATTGTGAAGTACGACGGTGAGTTAAGTATGGGTGATCAAGCTAAGGTTGGGAGTTTAATAGAGAAACCGAAGTTCTTTCCGAATAGGAGTGGGTTGTACAACATCAACTACTTTAGCGCACTGTATGGAGCGAGTAACAAGCAGATGGATGACATCATCGAGTCGCTTGGAATGGCTTCTTATTTGAAAAAGAAGGTGAAGCATTATTCGCTTGGGATGAAGCAGCGGCTTGGTATTGCGCTTGCACTCATTTCGAACCCGGACTATCTTATTCTAGATGAACCGACGAACGGCATGGATCCTGATGGGATACGGAATATACTTCAGTATGTAAGGGAGCTTGTTAAGGAACGAAACATTGGCGTGCTGATTTCTAGTCACATTCTAGAAGATGTGGAGAACATTAGTGACCGCGTGTATGTGATCAAAGATGGGGCATTCGTGAATCAGTATAGTCGTGACCGTGAGCATGAACAGGTAATCAGCCTTGCTTTTTCAGAGGATGAGGTCCATAAAGCGTTCAGCATGCTTGGTAATGAAGAGAGCATCAAAAAACAGCAGAATGTGATTTCCTTCATCTACGATGGAGACATGAAGCCGATTTTGCAGCACTTAGGTCAAGAGGAGATCTACCCAACAGATGTGAAGTCAAAGAGAGCAACGTTAGAAGACTTTTACTTTGAACAGATGAGAGGAGAAGCGAAATGAATTTTGGCAAATATCTCACACTGGAGCTTAAACGAAACGTCCTAAGTCTACCTTTATTTCTAGCGATTGGTCTTTCGCTTATGTTAGGTGGCGGCATCGTCTATTCGATTTATCAGATGGATGGGCCCTTTCGTCCGGAAAATGTAACTGGGTTGTACTCCATGATCGCGACAGTTGCACTAGGGGTCTACTGTGCAAAGCTCGTTATCATAGACCTTCATTACGGAACAATCTACTTGCTGTTCACGTCAGCACGAGACAGACTAAAGTTCCTTGTATCAAGAGTAATCGTCACCTCGGCCGTATCGGTCATGTTTGGAATCGGTTGTGGTGCTCTTCTTTACGTAAATTATTTTCTTAACGACCAGGCGTTTTCATGGGGAGATGTTGGCTCAGCGGTTTTCCATTATGTACTGTTTGGGGTGTTCTTCACACTTTTCTTTCTCGTGATTTCGATGTTCTACCAGAAGACGATGAACCTTTTCGTTCTTTCGGTCGTGACGATTCTTGTGTTACCAGGCATCCTCGGGATTGTTTTACAGGTCGATGCAGTACCAGCATTCATAAAAGACTTCGTAACCTATCTTCCGTTATATAGCTTGCCGAACGATCTACCGTTTCTAGCTATGGAGAGTCTCGATATAGTTGTCGTCACACTCGTCAGCCTCGGCTTTTTCGCATTTGCGTATTATCGGTTACCAAAAACAGACTACTAACAGGAGGGAAAGTAATGAAACTTTTTTCAAAGCGAAAAGTGTTGGATGAGCGCATAGCTGGGCTTCAAAACGGCATTTTTCGAGAACTTTATTCAATCACCGTTGGGCTTTGTGGGCTGTCGATCTTTCATGAACAGTTCTTTGGGGATTCAAGTTTGGAGAATCTCTGGCTTGAGCTCTTGATCATCATTGGGGGAGGAGTTTATTATCTCGTACGCTCGTCGATGCTTGGGATTTTCACAGATGAGGTCGAGATGCATGATCGTTCGAGTAAGTGGAAGATGAGTACGAAGAATATTGTGATCAGCGTGCTCGTAGGACTGGGAGGTTCGTTATCGATTGCGACGATCAATTCGCTGCGATTCGGTGAAACGCGAGGAGAGACGATCGAGTTCTTCTTCATGATTTTCTTTACATGCATCATCTTTTATATTCCTTTCTTATTTGCAATTCTCGTCCTTCCTTACGCATTTGCGAAGTACCGAAGCGATAAGGTGAATAAGAACGAGTTGGGGGAGATGGACGATGATGATGAACAGGATGTGCGGTGATCGACGTTGAAGAATAAAAAACTAAAGATGGCGCGAGTAGAGCACGACCTATCGCAGCAGGAGCTTGCGAAAAAGGTTGGTGTGTCGAGGCAAACGATTGGCTTGATCGAACTCGGGAAATATAATCCAACACTTCAACTATGTTTAGCGATTTGTAAGGCTCTTGGAAAGACGCTCGATGAGTTGTTTTGGGAGGAGTAGTTTTGAGATGAGCATGGTGTTTGTAATGAACAATCTGGTTCGTACCAAGCAGAAAGACGCAGAGGCTTTAGGATCCTCTGCGTTTTTTTATTTATTGAACTGTTCTTCAACTAACGCCTCTACCTTTACATGTAGTTATATAAATCTTGTTAAATAATCGCCAAATATTTTGTTCATAACTTTTGGTGTGTTTTCTATATAAACATTCATTTGTTCAATGTTTGATTCGACCTTATCAGCGTTTCGTTCATCTGTTGGGAAATCAGATATTCCTTTAATGATAATACATTCAACATCATTCTTCTTACAGATATAAGCAATTGCACCTGCTTCAGTATCGGCGATTGTGATGTCGTTTTCTTTAAGTTCTAAATAGTCCTTCCACATAACGACTGCTTTATCAGCGGTACCAATTGTTCCAGTATAAAAATCATTTCCATATTTCGATAAATCAATATCGACTATGAAGGATTGTTTTATAAGAGGCTCGGTTTCTTTTACGGTGCAATCATATTGAACGGCTTTATCCGGTACAAAAATATCCAAATTACCGAAAGTATCATCTATCCCTGCACATGTTCCAGCAACGATTACTTTCGTTAAATGGAAGTTAGAAATCATATATTGATTACCACCGACACCATTTACTTTTCTTACACCTGTACTATAAAAAACTAACTCGGTTCCATTCATTGTTCTTATGAAATATTCCCCATAAGGATAACCGAAACGTTCATGATCTTTTATGTCGAAATATTCCAATGTCGCTTCAAATTCCCACTTCGTTGCTATACTTATTCCTATCATCGACTTATCCCCTAGAATTATGATTTGTCACGATTGATTGTCTATACATGGTCTACATTTATATTTTATCGTTATCAACATTTCGTCATTAATATGGAAATATCCTTTTTTACTAACCTGCCTCACTACGTCGGGAATCCTCGTTCTTTCTTGTTCTTAGCTTTCAAAAACGTTTCTACTATTAACCGATCAAAGATTTATAGTCAAGTAATATATATATAAAAGGTAAAATGGCGAACGGTGCCGAATTTATTAGGTAATAGATCACGATTTTTAGAAAAGGTAGGGAATTAAGGAAAGCATAACTCGTGCAGTGAAGGGGGAATGGAATGGATATGAACGGGCTTTCTCGTGCTATTCTAGATAAACTTTCATACGGTGTTTTAGCAATCGACAATGACTATCGAATCACGTTACTTAACAAAGCGGGAGCAGATTTACTCGAACTATCACCAGACGAAGTGTTGGGGGAAAACATGTATGAGGTTTTCGAAGGCGCTCCTGAGGAGGTTCGGCACGTAGAAAGGACTGTTAAGACGCATAAAGAATATTTCGTTGATGTGATGCCCTATCATTACGGAAAATACGAAAAGTACCTCTCCATTCAAACGAGACTTCTCCGAGAAAGTGATACAGTGGTTGGTGCGTTTGTTGAGTTCACGGACGTTAGTAATCTTTATAAGAAACAGCTGCAGCTCGTGAGTCGAGTCGAAAGCTTGTCAGTGAACGTTATTCCTCTCAGTGAAGGCGTTGCGGTGCTCCCCCTCCAATCCACGATGGACGAATTTGAATTTAATCACATCATTGATAAAGGTGTTGAAAGAGTTTCGGAGCTCAGGGTCAATGAGCTGATTATCGACCTTTCCGCCATCGGGAATATTGACCCAGTTCTGCTCGCAAATATTCAAAAGCTCGTGAACACCATCTCGATTATTGGAACGAACGTGATGATCACGGGTATTCGTCCTTCAGTAGCAATAGAATGGACAAAATCAAATGAAGGGAACATTCAAGCACGATTTTATTCGAACCTTGGAGTGGCACTAAAAGATGTGTTCTACACATAAAGAATTGGGTTACTGACTTTGATAGTAGTCAGGCTGATTACGAATGAACACGTAGGATTAACCTGCTGAAAGTGAGCTTATCATTAATTGGGGTAGGCTTTTTTATATGTCATACATACTTTGTTTAAAGGGATTAACGGAGGGTTACAAATGGATACGTTAAAGCGCGTTATCAATGCATTTAAGTTGGATGTGTTAGAAATAGAAAATGTTCCTGAGTCGTTTAGTTCCACTGTCTATAACGTGAAACTTCGCGATCACCGTCTTGTGTATATTAAGATTCCATATTCAAAAGTAAAACGAGATCGAGAATTACAAGTGCTCAAACGCTTAGACGGACATCTTCCTGTTCCGAAAGTGTTAGACTACTGGGAAGGTGATGAAGAAGTCACTGGTGCATTTCTGTTATCTGTGATAGATGGTGTTCCTATATCTGAAAAGGTAGATTCAGCTTTAGCGTTTGATATTGGCGTTCACCATGCCAAGCTACATAGCATCGTTCCTGAAGAATCTGATTATGGACGGGCTGTTTCGAATGAGTATGATCGTTGGACGGAGTTTATTAAACAGCAGTTCTACTCCTTTGCAGAAGATGTGAAGAAAGTGATCGAGAGAAATTTATTTGAACAGTCACTTACTCATTTCCATGATCTTCAACAGTTACTTCCACCTCCAGAGGGACCACGATTCATCCATATGGATTTTCGATCAGGCAATATTTTAGTGAATGACAATCGAGTAGCTGGTATTATCGATTTCGAAAGTGTTCGGATCGGTGCAACAGAGATCGACTTCACGAAAATTAACCGAGACATTTTCAGGAAATACCCTGGAACAATGGAAGCATTCGTAGAAGGTTACCGATCGATTCGGCCACTGATTGATCTCCAAAACGTGCTACCGTTTTATACCTTCATCGACGCCTTTAATTCGATTGGTTGGTGTAAAAGAAGAGGCATGATGGAAAAGAACCGTGCGTTTGTAGAGCAAAATTATAATGATTTAAAAAGAATACTTCGGTCTTAGTCAGGTATTCTTGTAAAAAGCTACACGTTAAGCCACCTCTTTGTTAGAGAAGGAGGTGGCTTTTTCTCATGGATTTCACTGTTAATAAGAGTCATTTCTTTCACTCTGTTTGTCCATTGAGTTAGTTTTTGTCGAGCGGTATTTTACGAAGTACGGCAGGGCAAGAAGCATCCCGATTGCATAAAGGATCGCCACGACGATCGTAGTTGAAGTAGAGAGTGTAGAGGTTGCAGTAACGAACATACCTAATAGACCGATCGGAACAACACTAAGGATCGCAACTAGAATTCTAGAACCGAACGTCACCTGATTTACTGTCCCACACTCTTCGCAAACAATCGGGCGATAAGCAAAAAACATAGCCTTTTGAACTGCTTCCCATGAGAATGTGTTGTGGCAAACATGGCATTGTGGAATGGTGTCTCACTCCTTTTATGTAGTATTTTTCCATCTTAACAAATGTTGCTTCGATTCACATTAGTTTCATATCTAGTTGTTTAATCTGTTAAACTGTGGATGGATAGCGTTTGTAGGGAATGGTATGAATACATAATAGATTTGCCGTAAAAGGAGTTTGGACTTTTGAGAAGATTGCACCCAGTTAATGTGGGTTTATTTAGTGTTTTTCTAATGAGTTTAGCGGTAATGATGCTAATCGTATACAACGATTACGACAGTTACTTCGCAATGGTTACTGTGATCAGTTGCTTGGTGTACTTTTTTCTATATGTAGGCTATGTCGCTATCCTTTCATTTTTTAAAGCGATTCGAATGGATAGAAAGGAAAAGAAGGCGAGAATACTTAGGTTCCTCGCTTGGTTTGTGGCCTTAAGTGCAATCAATATCGCCATGTCACTTGTTACTTCCGAAGACATCCGTCCACTTGATTTCTTCGTACCATTTGGAATGGCGACTGGCATTGCTTTCTTTGATGTGACGTTTTTCAAGAAGAGAAGGTATTCGTGAGTGACAAAAGAATTATTACAAGACGTAACTCCTAATCTCGGAGTGCGTTTTTTTTAGTACGTGCTTCTTAGAATGCAAACTAACAAAAGGAGAACATCTATGAAATTAAAAGGAATAATCTACGTCCTGTTAGGAGCTGGCAGCTTCGGGTTCACGCCAGTCTTTGTGAAGACGGGGTTTGGGTATGGGTATTCGTTAGGACAAATCAATATTGCTCAAATGGTGCTCGCCTTCATCTTGTTGGCTGGTCTTAGCTTGGTACTAGGTTTGAAGTTAAAAAACATATCGAAGCGTGACTACATCAAAATTATGATCACTGGTACCGCGATGGGGTTAACGAGTATCTTCTATTACGGCGCGATGCTGTATTTGAGCGCTTCGCTTGCGATCATCATGCTTTTTCAATTTGTGTGGATCGGGATGATCTATGAGTGGGTCTTCAGCAAGGTTAAACCAACTAAAGTAAACTTCCTCTCCCTCCTCGTGACGTTAACTGGGGTCATATTCGCATCGAACATCATCGCTGGGGATGCATCAGCATTGCATCCAATCGGATTACTTCTCGGATTTCTAGCTGGTGCTTCGTATGCAGGGTTTATCTTCTTTAGCGGACAAGTTGCGACGGACTCGAATCCAATCGTCCGCAGTATGCTGATGGTGGCAGGTTCAATGGTTCTCGTATTAATCGTGTTTGTTCAAGACATTCCTTCTGTTGGAATTACTGACGGTCGTTTGTGGTTGTTGGGTACGGGGCTTGCGCTTGTCGGAGGCGTGATACCGACGTTGTTCTTTGCGAAAGGTGCCCCGCTCATTACAGGAAGGCTCGCGAATGTGCTAAGTTCAATCGAGCTACCAGTCGCCATCATTTCTGCGATGATCGTGCTATCGGAATCCGTTTCGCTCCTCCAATGGATGGGAGTGCTGTTGATCGTTGTGGCGATTATGATTAATGAGCTTGGTGATGTGATGAGAGGGAAAGCAGATATCAATCGTGGATGAGGATGTAGCATGAACGTTTTGGCAGAGATGTTACTATCACTTGGACTCGTGCTCGCTCCAGTAGTGGGGTTTTTCTATCCTTATTGGGTAAGCAGGAAAGGTGAACTATTGAGCGAAAAGAGACTTTACGGGCGCGCTTGGAATCGGAATTTTATTATTAGTGTTCGTGTTTTAGCGAGATTGATGAGCTTAAAATAGATTTGGGGGAGAGTATGAAGAAGAAAATAGCTATAATGCTTGGGGCATTGGGTTTCATCACAGTATTTTCATTTTATATGGATGGTTCTGAAGCGTTATACGGAAATGACAAGAATTCAATCGTTCAGGTGATTCAGTCGGTCGAAGGCTATGAAGATAAGAACATTGAACTGCTTGGAGTAAAAGATTTTGATGATGTTAGGCTTGCAGGATTTCTATCGGATGAACGACCTTCTTATATCAAATTCCATAAAAATGAGCAGGGGAATTACGTATGGAATCATGTTGAACGTAGGGGAGAAGACTCCCTTAGTATGTTCTTACCTTTAGTAGGAAGCTCAAAAAAGATTATGTTTATCACAAATTCGAAAAATGACGTTGCTGGAATGACTGTAGACATAAACGGAAAAACAATTGAACAAGGATTTCCTTCTCATCAGCCTTCTGTTACCTGGGTCGATCTACCAATAACGAACAGTTATGTTTTTCAGAACTATACTTATTTTGATCAGGCGGGTAATGAGATAAAGCAAGTAAAGTAATTGCTAACATTTCAAAGGGGAGAGAGCCTGTTGATTAGAGAAATGACGACAGAAGATCTACCAGTATTGGTCGGTATTTATAAAGAAACATTTCTAGCGAGTCATAAGGGCTTTTTACCTCGTGCATTGCTAGAGACGGTGACAGATCAAACAGTCCTTGATCGATTCCATCGAATTTTCGGAAGTGAGGTTCGACGCCCTTTTTGCTTTGTGAAAGAGATTGATAACAGTGCTATTGGTTTTGTGCTTGGTACGTTTGCATTGAATCCTCCGAAAGGCTACAAGGGTGAAATCAAGATGTTGTATGTGTTACCGGAGTATCAACAGTCTGGAGTAGGAAAGCAGCTTCTACAAAAAGCTGTTCAGCATTTCATAAACCATAACGTAGAGACGATGTTTATCGGAACATTCAAGGATAATACAGTAGGTAGAGGGTTTTACGAACGGTTAGATGGAGAGGTCATTAGTGAGCAAACGGACGTCATCCATGGTCATCCACTCGTCACAGTAAACTATGGCTGGTCTTCCATTGGTACCATTTTTGATGAACCATTTTATGACAATTAACCTGTAGAGCACGTGATAATCTGTTAAACTATGGAAGAAGACGGAGGTGGTAGTGGTGAGTAAGCTAGAGGCAAGGTTACGAGAGTTAGATTGTGAGACGGAGCGAGTTGATCTGGACGTTCTTCTTCAGGAGATGTTAAGTCAAATTGGTTCGACGGACCCTGTGCTGCGGGATGAGCTGATTTACCAGACGTTTTGTAATTTGGTGTTGGAAGACCATCTTAGTGAAGAACAGTTGGTCAATACGTTAACAACATGTCTTGATGAGGACCATCTTTTCTTAAAGATTGGGCAGGAAAAAGGGGATGCGGTTTTCACTCGCTCATTTTCTGTTTTGATCGTTGCTTTAATTTTACATAAAGACCGTGAGTCATCACTTCTATCACGTGAACGGGTTGAGAATGCGACTGAAGCGATCCTCCGTTATTTGCAAGAAGAGAGTGATATTAGAGGTTTTGTGAAGGGGAAAGGCTGGGCGCATAGTATTGCACATGGTGCAGATGCGCTTGATGAAGCGATTCGTCATGAAGCATTTCCAGTAGAGCGGATTGATTCCTGTCTGAATACAATTGCAGGCTGTCTTTTCAAAAAAGGTCTATACGTTGATGATGAAGACGAGCGGTTGTTGATGGCGATCGAGGCACTTCTTTCACGAGGATTAAAAGACGATGTTCTCGCAACGTGGGTAGACCGACTAGAGGATGAGCTATCATCATCTTTCGATCAAGAGGGCTTTAGCGTTGCATTTCTACATACGAAAGGGAACGTGCTAGGGTTCTTGAAGAGCTGTTATTTCAGGCTGAAGTTCAATCATGATGCAGAGGAAACCATGGCTGCAATTGAGGACGTGCTAGAGAAATGGACGAAAAAGTTCTATAGCTGAAAGTGGTGAATGACTTGAAGAAGCGAAAAGAGAAAGGGTTCTTGAAAGACTTTGCAGAATATACGTTCTTTGAGGTCCTCGCAAATATCATCATGCTGATCCCGAGAATGATCATTCGCTTATTTAATACCGTGTAAAGGAGATCAGGATGATTACGTTTGTGAAGAGTGATGGACCATCGGACGTGGAGAAGGATATTTTCAATACGAACCCAGCTTATAATGTGATCGCATTTGATAAAGAGAAGCTAGACGAGTCAGATCTTATGCAGCAATACAGAGAAGTGGAAGCGTTTAATACTGAGCGTTACTTCATTAAAAAGAATGATAGCACGATCGGAATAATAGAGTATGGCATGGAAAGTCCTCGTTCTGGGAAACCGTGGCTGAGCTTACTGCTGATCGATGGAAGGGACCAGGGGCGTGGGTATGCTAAGAAAGTTTTCGCCATGTATGAAAACATGATGAAAGAAAAGAATGCAGACATCATTCAAATTGCCGTACATGCTGAAAATACTCACGGGCTACGGTTTTGGCGATCACTTGGATTTGAAATCTATGATGAGCGTGTGTACGAAGGAAAGCAGTATTATAGTTTGGATAAGAAGTTAGCGGGGTTGTAAGGATGCAGAGTGAGGCAGTTAGAAATGGGATGAATAAGTATCTATCTACCTTTTTGATTTGGTTTTCAGGACATTTTGTTGTAGATCTCTTTAATGGTAATCCCTTTACTTGGTGGGAGTATTTTTTTATAGCTTTATTAACAATGCTTTTCCACATGTTTTTTTCCTGGGCGTGGAAATCGAAGGAGTATAAGAAGAGAGAACAGTAAATTGTTTAGGGAGGGGGTCTGACCCCAATGCTTATTTATTTACTTGTCGTGATCCTCATCTACCTATTCATAAGTGAGATCTACATGAAACGAAAACTAGGTATTAAAAGTCAAAATAGATGGATCTTCCATGAAGAAAGATATAAAGTATCGATCGCAATCGATGTTTTACTTCTTATTATATTTATCTTTCTAACCTTTGAATTTTTGCTTGAGCGACCGCATTACTCAACGATTGTGAAATTAAGTCCATCGTTCATCATGATGTTTCTTACTTCCATTAATAGAGGAATCGAAGAATATCTTCAAGATCGTTCGAGTAAAACGTACTACCATGATTGGTTAGCTGCGTTTATGATGGTACTCACATTTGGAATTATGTATTTTGGGGAAGAAGGATACTTTTAGGCGGCTTATCCAGGTTTGGTAAGCTGTTTTTTACTAGATTAGGATCATGAAGGTAGAGGTGAAGATATGCCGTACAACATAAGAGAAATGACAATGTCAGATTGGGACGACGTGAAAGAAATCTATCGATTAGGAATCGAGACAGGAAATGCTACGTTTGAGTATAACGTACCTACATATGAAAGCTTCACCGCTAACGTGGTTCCACAATGTACGTTAGTAGCAACTGACGAAAGTGGCTTACAAGGCTTTTGCAAGCTAAACAAATCGTCAAACCGATACGTGTATCGAGGAGTTGGAGAAGTAAGCGTCTATGTCCACCCCCGTGAGAAAGGTAAGGGACTAGGGGATGAGCTACTAAAAACGCTTATCCAACGCTCAGAGAACGCTAGCTTTTGGACACTCACTGCTGGGATCTTTCATGAAAATAGTGCAAGCATCCATCTTCATAAAAAGCATGGGTTTAAGGAAGTAGGCGTGCGTGAAAAGGTCGGTCACATGCAAGATGGACGATGGAGAGATGTGATTCTGTTTGAAAGAAGAAGTGAAGTAGTCGGCGTTTAGGGTGGTGTATTATGAACGAAACAGCTTTCTTGAGAAACAACTATCGTTGAAGGAGATGAGGGAATGCTTAGGTTGCAAAAAGTGAAGGCCAGCGAAGAGAAACTATTACATAATGTCATGCAATATTATTTTTATGAGTTTAGTAAGTATATCCCTGAAATAAGGTTAGAACAGAATGGAGCATACAAGCCATTTGAATTAGAAAAGTATTGGAGTGACAGTAACTTTCATGCTTATTTTATTAAGGTAGAAGATGAATTGATTGGGTTCGCGCTTGTGGAAAGTGCACATGAATCAAGTCCTAATACGATTCAAGAATTCTTTATCATGGCTAAGCATAGTGGCAAGGGTTATGGAAAGCAAATTGCTACTAGACTATTCACAATGTTTCCAGGTGATTGGGAAATTACTCAAATAGAAAAAAACAAACCTGCTCAACTTTTTTGGCGAAGTTTGATTAACGAAATAACTAATGGTGAATTCACAGAGAGGGTTGAAGGGGGAAAATATCTTCAATTGTTTAATACTGAAGCATTTGATGAACAGTAAATAGAATAATCTTATTTGATGTAACGGACTTTCCACCTTAGTTTGTCATATCGGTGAGGAGGGGTAAATTGTTCTACTTGAAAATAGGGATAAATATACTTATTCCTTTCATTATTATCTTTTTAGTTTTTTCAACTTTTATGGGGTATATTGCTGAGTCTATTAGGGATTATTACAACTTCAAATGGTTGGCATTAATAGTGATGTTTGCAGGGTATATTCTTCAATTCTTTAAAAAGACAATTGGTTTGATTGTTGTCGGGTTCAGTATCTATTTATGGTTTTTGTTTTAGTTTGCAGTTGGAATTGAAATGCAAGAAGTGGGAGCTTTTCTATAATCAGATAAGCTTTCATTTCTATTAAGCAAAGGGTAATTAACGATGAAGACTAAAAGGAGGTTATTGATGGTAAAAACAAACCTTCGAAGAATCCTATTTCCTTTAGGTGTTTGGATAACTGCAATTGGAATTGCTTTCAATGAAAGCTTCATTAAAGAGATCCCAGATTATCTATCAGTTCTGTCCATACCTCTTTTGATTAGTGGATTAGTTTTGATTGTCGCTTCTAATTTCTTTAGAAAAAAACAGACATAGTCCCCAATCTCCTAATTCGGGAGCGTTTCTATTAAAGGCATAAAAAAACTATTTGTTAAATTAATAGGCAGATGGGCAGTTTCATTGAATGACTCTGTTTAAGATTTGAGGTGAAAGATGAACAATCACTGGAATGAATGGATCTATAAGTTATGGGCTCCTTTCTACGATAAGTTTTTTAACACTGGGAAATTCCTGAACGCACGGAAAGAGATTTTTAGTAAAACCCATTTTGTGAAAAACCAAAGGATACTAGTTGTGGGAGTAGGAACTGGGGCAGAACTAGAGCAGATCGATCACACAGAACTTAATATCACTGCGATCGATTATTCTGATGATATGCTAAAGAGAGCAAAAGCAAAATTTAATGGTTCATCGATACAATTCTTAAAGATGGATGCTCAGCAAATGAGTTTTCGAGATTGTGATTTTGATGTTGTGATAGGAAGTCTTGTGTTATCAGTTGTTCCAGATGCAGACACGTGTCTAAAAGAGATGGCGAGAGTCTTAAAACCAAATGGAGAATTGATCATTTTTGATAAGTTCAAACCAAAAGACAAAGGACTATCCCCGTTCAAAAAAGCTATTAGGCCGTTCATAAAACGACTAGGTACAGACATAGGAATTGACTTTGAGAAATTGCATGATAACCATAAAGAAACGTTATTCGTTAAAGAAGACAATCCCGCGATGTTAAATGGGATGTACAGAAAAATTATTCTTAACAAAGTGAGTAAGTATTAAGCGACTTTATAATGAATTCCAGTGTCAGTATAATCTAAAAATTGTTTAGGGTGATCAACGTGTCTATTAAAGGTTTGAATCATTTTTTGTTCTCAGTTTCTAACTTGGAACATTCGATTGAGTTTTATAAGAATGTATTTGATGCTGAATTGTTAGTAAAAGGTAGAACGACAGCATACTTCGACCTCAATGGAATGTGGCTTGCTCTCAATGAAGAGAAGGGCATTCCTCGTGAAGAAATAAAACAATCCTATACACATATTGCTTTTTCAATTGAGGAAGACGATTTTGAGAAAATGTACAAGAAACTAGTTGAGCTTGATGTAACGATCTTACCAGGTCGTCCAAGGGATAAGAAGGACAAGAAATCTATTTATTTTACTGACCCTGATGGTCATAAATTTGAATTCCACACTGGAACTTTACAGGACAGGTTAGATTACTATAAAAATGAAAAACCACACATGGAATTTTACGACTGAGGTACTCGCTGGATGTGAAGAAATAGGAAGGAAGAACGTGGTGAAAGAAATAGTCTTTGTTACTACTAATAAAGGTAAAATTGCTTCTGCCGAGAAGGATTTACATAATATAAGGATTCTACCTATTGAAGCAGACTTAATTGAACCAAGAAGTGACGATATAAAAGAGATTGCAAAACACAAGGTTTTACAAGCATATGAAATTGTACAACGTCCATGCATCGCACTAGACTCTGGTTTCTTCATATTTCAATTAAACGGATTTCCAAAAGCCTATGTTAATCACATGTTAGAGACAATTGGTATACAGGGTGTCATAAAATTGCTAAGCGGAGAGGAGAACCGAAAAAGTGAGTTTAGGTCTTGTTTAGCTTACTACGATGGAGAAGTTATGAAGTTCTTTGAAAGTAAAGCTCCAGGAGAGATTTCAACTGAAATAAAAGGCAAAGATAATGAAAGAAAATGGTCAGATCTATGGTACATATTTATACCGGAACATTTCGAGAAAACATTAGCTGAATTTAGTGAAGATGATTTCATGCAGTATCACACTATAAAAGAAGACTCTTGCATGAAAAAGTTTGGAGAATGGTATAACACATACAATTGATAAATTAACTTGAAGAGGAAAATAAAATGAGGATACTTATTTTAGGCGCAACAGGGTTTCTAGGTTCAACTGTCATACAATTGGCATCAGAGAACAAGAATATAAGTGTGTTTGGTACTTCCCGCTTCCCACATGAAAACTCTACTATTATTCAGGTGGATGTTACAACCAAAGAATCTATTAGGAAAGCAATTAAAGAAAGTAATCCAGAAGTTGTCGTCTGGTCGCTTATGAGTTTTGAAGAAGAAATCCACTTAATCAATGTAGGACTTAAGAATGTACTATCAGAATTAACGAACGATACAAAACTTATTTTTCTATCAACTGATGGCGTTTTTGTTGAGGGTAAGGGAGAGTATTCGGAAAATGATCCAATTGGTATGCTTCCTAATGAAGCCCCCTTAGCTGAGTATGTGAATGGTAAATCTATTGGAGAGAACTTAATCCGGCAAAATCACTCCAATCATATAATCCTTCGAACTGGTCCCTTATACGGGGGTAATCTGAATCAATCTATTGAAAAACGCACTTTAAACATGATTGAGAGAATCAAAGAAAATAAGCAGATCTATGCATGGGAAGATGTGTATAGAACGTTTGTTAATGTAACTGATTTATCGTGTTCGATTCTTGAGTTGCCTGAGATGAAGTATAATGGGACATTACATGTTGGTCCACAGGATAAAGTAAGCTACTATTCGTTTTTTAAAAATCGTTTAACGGAACTTGGATGGGATACTAGCCTTCTAAGTCCAAGTAAGGTATCAAAAGAAGAATTCCCTTATCTATCGATCGATACGTCGTTACATACGAATAAGGCTCGACAATTGCTAAGAACTAAGTTTCGATCAGTTTAAGGAAATGGCTTTATCACTCTTACTACATCAAGTGCTTAGTCCTATCGTTAATTTATTTGGCATACAACTATTTAAGAGAAGAGTAATTGTTTTGGGAGGTTATCCGTAATTAGGATAACCTCCTGTTTTTATGTAACAAGATTTATTTTTCTTTATTAAACATGTGGAATATTGTTTGAATTAATTTCATTGATACCCGATGAGGACATTTCACCTGTTTGTCCACACCTTTACGCACCTTAATCATAAAATAGTACAACCCTGATAGTTAGTATGGAGGTGTGAAAAAGTGAAATCTTGCTCAACGTTTTGCATTTGTAAAATCTTTAACAAATTACAAACAGGAGAGAATGTGAGTGTCCTTCCTAAGTATTCTGGTACAGCTGTTCCACTCACGTTTCTTTCTTATGATGAAACTACTGGCTGTGTAACGGTGAATGATCTAGAAGGTAGAACAATTAAATTTAGCTGCAGTGATGTGGCGGGTCTAATATCTGGTCATGTGCCTCCACCTGTAACGGCTAGATTCCTCTATGTAGCAAACTTTAGAGAGGACACGGTAGATATATACGATATTATAGATCCTACATCTCCAGCACACGTAGGAGAATTTAATGCTGGCAATTTGGATGGACCTACCGGATTGGCGATTACAGGAACCACTCTTTATGTGACAAATTATAATACTAGCACGATAGAAATTTACGATGTAACTAACCCTACATCTCCGGTGCATGTGGGACAGGTTACCGGAAATCTAGCTTCTCCTATTGCATTGGCTATAACAGGAACCATTCTTTATGTAGCAAACCAAAGTGATAACACCGTAGAAATTTATACTATTACTAATCCTACATCTCCGGTACATGTAGGTCAATTTAATGGTGGGAACTTAAGTGCTCCTACTGGATTGGTTATAACAGGAACCACTCTTTATGTATCGAATTTTAGTGATGACACGGTAGAAATTTATAATATCACTAATCCTAGCGCTCCTGTACATGCTGGACAATTTAATGCAGGGAATTTGAGAAATCCTGCAGGAATGGCTATAACAGGCGCCATTCTTTACGTATCAAATTTTGGTGACAACACGGTAGAAATTTATGATAGTACTAATGCTAGCGCTCCTGTCCACGTAGGACAATTTAATGGTGGGAACTTAGTAAACCCTGCACCATTGGCGATTACAGGAACTACACTTTACGTAGGAAATTTTAATGATGATAATGTAGAGATCTATGATATCACCAACCCTATAAATCCGGTACATGTAGGAGAGTTTAATGGCGTGAATTTAGGTGGGCCATTTGGGCTGGCGATAATTTCGGTGTTCGGTTAAAAGATGTGGTAGTAGAGAGGTAGAAAAATAGTGTGGCTACCTAAAGAATAACCAAAAAATTAGTAACTAGAATTGATTGACTAATCTTATAATATCATTCGGGAGCTTATCTTTAATTGTGATAAGCTCTCGTTTTCATGTAATAAAAATTTAGTCTTCTTTTTTTTAGCAAGTGAATCATCGTTTGTAATAATCTCCTTGGAACCTGTTGAGGTGAATTTCACCAGTTTGTCCACACCTTTCCACTTCCTAATCATAAACTAGTACAACCCTAATAGTTAGTATGGAGGTGTGAAAAAGTGAAATCTTGCTCAACGTATTGCATGTGTAAGGTTTTTAACAAATTACAAACAGGTGAGAATGTGAGTGTTCTTCCCAAGTATTCTGGTACAGCTGTTCCACTCACGTTTCGCTCTTACGATGAAACCACTGGCTGTGTAACGGTGAATGATCTTGAAGGTAGAACGATTAAATTTAGCTGCAGTGATGTGGCGGGTCTAATCTCTGGTCATGTGCCTCCGCCAGTAACGGCTAAATTCCTTTATGTATCAAATTTTAATGATAACACTGTAGATGTATTTGATATTATTAATTCTACTTCTCCGGTTCATGTAGGAGAATTTAATGGGGGTAATTTGAGTAATCCTACCGGAATGGCGATTACAGGGACTACTCTTTATGTAGCAAACTATAGTGATAGCACGATAGAAATTTACGATGTTACTAACCCTGCATCTCCTGTACGTGTGGGACAGTTTGATGGAAATCTAAGTTTTCCTATGGCAATGGCTCTAACAGGCACCACTTTATATGTATCAAATCTAGGCGATAACACGGTTGATATCTATAATACTACCAATCCTGCTGCTCCAGTACATGTAGGACAATTTAATGGTGGAAATATTAATTTCTCTTATGGATTGGCAGTATCAGGCAGCACTTTATATGTATCAAACTTAGGCGATAACACGGTAGAAATTTATAACATTATGAACCCTACAGCTCCGATACATGTAGGCCAGTTTGGTGCAGGGGATTTGAATGGTCCTGTCGGATTGGCAGTATCAGGCAGCACTCTTTATGTAGCAAATGCTTTCGACAATAGTATAGAAATCTATAATACTGATAATCCTGTTGCTCCTGTACACGTAGGACAATTCAATGGAGGAGATTTAGTCGTTCCAGTACCATTAGCAATTACAGATACTACACTTTACGTAGGAAATCTCGGTGATAACACGGTAGAGATTTATGATATTACCGATCCTGTATCTCCTGTACGTGTGGGAGAGTTTAATGGCGGAAATATAAACGGTTCTTTTGGATTGGCAATTTTTCCGTAGTTTGGTTATGAATATGTGTTGGTACCTGAAAGGGGAGCTTATCAATAAAGAGATAAGCTCCTTTTATAAATTCCGCAATTTTCCAAAAATAACTTTTGTATAAGAGAACAGCGTGTATAATTACTAGTAGAACAATAGATTAAGATTCTTATAAAGAACCAGGGAGGTTATACATATGAAAACGGTGTTGGTGTTTATTACTGATGGTTTTGCGGATTGGGAAGCGAGTTATGTGACTCCAGAATTAAACAAGGCAGGAACAGGGTATCATGTTAAGACAATTGCGATCGACAACGAGCCTAAACGATCCATGGGTGGGTTAACTGTTCTTCCTGATTATAGCTTACAAGAGTTTCCTTCTGCTTTGGATTTAGCAATGTTAATTATTCCAGGTGGAACTGGATGGCGAGAAGAAAAAAACCATCAGGCTAAGAAGGTTGTGGACTATTGCTTAGGTAAAAACATCCCAGTAGCAGCTATTTGCGATGCAACTACCTTCTTGGGAGAGAATGGATTTCTAGATGAACATAAACATACTGGAAATACATTGGCTTATTTACAAGAAGGAGCACCTCATTATCGAGGTGAGGAACATTACCTCAACGAACAATCTGTTAGTGATGGCTGCCTAATCACAGCTAATGGTAGTGCAACGCTAGAATTTTCGAGAGATATCTTACGTAAATTGAATGTCTTAGAAGGCAAAGAACTAAACGAATGGTATGACATATTTAAAAACGGTTATATTAAAAGTTAGTTTTTGGGATGAGAGGAGCTTATCTTATAGGTGATGAGCTTCTTTTCTAGGGAATTCCTTTTGAAAGAAGAAGTGAGGGGTTATGAATCTTCCATCTCATTATTGTAAATAACAGGAGTTTTACATTTCCAATCATTCCATAGTGAATCATTTGTCGCTAGTTCAGCCATGAAGTGACCTACATTAATTCTGCTAGTTTTACCAGCATTAAAGAGTGGGCTTCTAACCGGAGATTCACACAGGTCATATGCACTTTCTTTTTCCTCATTGATTAATGTATCTGGTCGAACTGCAACCCATTCGATCTGTTCGTCTTGACCAACCGTAAGCAAGTAGTTTGCAGCTTTGACATTATCGCGGTGTGGTGGAAGCAAAAGTTTCAGTGATGAAAGGATTATTTTTTCTCCTAGAGAATTTTTCTCTCTGTTAACAGAATTCGTATAACCTGTTGTACTCATAAGGATGAGCTTCACCTTTCTCGACTCATTCTCTTTAATCTTTTCACTGATTCTTTTTATCGCGTCATAGACTAAAAGATGCGGTTTCAGAAACATGCCTTTGAATGAAACATTGTGACCCAAACAGGAGATCACGACATGACAATCACGGACAAGATCACTTAACTCAGAATTCCCTAAATCGTTGATATTTCCCTTCACGATCTCAACTAGTGGGTTTTCTTGTAGATCGTTAGAAAGCACTGCGGTTTCTCTGATAAGGATACGCGTGCGTGTTTGTCTTTTGATTAATTGCCTGACAACATGTGCACCTGTAGCACCGCTTGCCCCAATAACTAACACCCTCATAAGCGATCACCAACCCTTATTCCATTCAAATTTGGCGTTGCCCATCATTATAGGTATTATGTTCGTCATTCTTTATTTATGAATTCCTTGAAAGATAGCAAAATCCTTTTTACATATACAGCTCTCTCTTTTTTCCGTTAGAATTGAAGGACGAAAGCAGAAATGTTTTTGTATTTGTAAAAGCTTTATAGTATCAGGGGTGTAGAGATGTTTAATCAGAAGAAGAGGAGAAAAGGTTTTTCGATCATCGTTAATTTCATTTGCGCCCTTTTGATTATTGGCGCTATCCAAATGACCTTTGACGAAAGCTATCAGAATAATCATTTGGGTGGAATTTTCATTTTAGGCGCATATGTTGTTCTTAGTCTAAAACATATGATGAAAGATCTATGGAATGGTAATAAGAAAAGTGCTGGTCTTAATATTCTATTTGGAATACTTGCATTAGGAATAATTGTATGGTGGGCATTTAAACATTTTCTTTCTATATAAAAGATAGGATCGGGAGACATAAATATGAGGAAGCTTTATTTTCCTCCACCAACGGCAGGATTGGAGTTTAACTGAGACAATCTTAATTAAGGAGGAATTTTATGCTTTGGCTTATGTTAATCATTATATTTTTGCCTTTTATAGCTAGGAGAATAGAAAGGCATTTTCAAAGAATAAAAAAGGAAAAAAAGGAAATGAAGGATATCTTCAGTGATTGAGAGGATATTGATACCTAAGTAATTCACTTCCTTTCGATAAAGAAGCACTTCAAAAATTGTATTAATTTGTAAAAGATAACGAAAAAGATCGGTGATGCGCGTGCATCATCGATCTTTTTTATTGTTTAGGTCTTAAGTCTCTAATCGACGTGTGTTTTTTCAACATCTATTGGCGAGTGGATTGCTTTGTTAATGAAGGTTTAGAGGGCTTTAATAGCTTTAAGAATTGTTAAAGTTGAGTGGAGTTTTCAGGCTAAGACTATTCGCTTATTTACCAAAAAACGCAATAAAAGTAATTTACAACACGTACTCTGTTTGCCTATACTTAATTTTGTAAATCGAAACGGTTTCGATTTGTAGGAAAACCAGAAAGAGGTGAACATGTTGAAAACAAAATATGAGTTACTTTGCTCGTTGAAGGTCATCGAGTTTGAAATTGCAGAACTTGCTCGTTATTCGAAAGAGTTTGATGGGTGCTATGAGCTGTTGCGTAAGAAGTTGGACGATCTATGCAGCTTCATAAAAAGTGAGGAAAACAGCTGGAAGTGGGATCAGTGGGGAGCACTTCAAGAAATTCAGGAGCTGTCAGAACGGTTACGGGAAACATCTGTTAGTGCTCTTTGCGATGTAGAGAAGTACCAATCTGTGAGGGCAGAACAATACGGGATTTCCTCTAGCCAATACATAACTTCCCTTGCAAGGTCAGTGAAAGAAGAATATCGCTACTTAGGCATACATAAAGCATCAACCGTACTGTTTATAGGCTCAGGAGCGTTTCCGACGACAGCTCTTACGATTGCGAAAGAAACTGGGGCACGAGTGATCTGCCTCGACATTGATCGTGAAGCAATCGATTTGTCGATACAGGTTGCGAGAGCATCTGGACTTGAGAAACAGCTGTCCTTTTTGCATGGTGAGATTCAGAATTACAAAGAATTTGAGAACATCACACATGTGCTGGTTGCATCACTTGTGAAAAACAAGCTCGAAGTCATCGATGCATTGCAGGACAAGGTGACAGAAGAAACAAAAGTTATCGTTCGGTTTGGGAACGGTTTGAAATCGATCTTCAACTATCCAATCGGTGAAACGATAACGGGTTGGGAGCAAACGTACATGGAACCTGGAAACAATGACACGATTTACGAAACGCTCGTTCTTGAAAAACAGAGCAAGGCGTTAGCGTAAAGGCGGTGAATCAATGAACAAAAAGCATACATTAATCGTTGGAGCAGGTCCTGCAGCGATTCAAACAGCAGTTGCTGTCGCGAATACCTGGAAGGGTGACGTATCGATTGCAAATCGTAATGGTTCCTATTCAGAAAAGGTACACCAGACGCTCGAGAGGAACGGAAATACCATAACTGCGCTTGCCAGGGAGTGGCCATCTCTATCTGGCACAGTGAACATCTCTCGCTTTTATCGAAGATTGGAATCTGTAGAAGATCGATTTGAAACGATCATTCTGTGTGTCCCGAACTACAGTTACGGTGAAGTAATCAAATCCTTGAACATAACTAATCTTAAACGAGTTAAAACGATACTTTTATTGTCAGCGGGGATAGGTTCCAATCAACTCGTATCAGAGTTAGTTAATCTTTCATCTCAGAGAATCGAAGTGATCTCTCTTTCCAATTACTTTGCAGCAACGAAATTTTCACAAGGAGAACTCTTTAGTGCCTACACAAAAGCAGTTAAGAAAAGGGTGTATCTTGCATCGAATATAAAAGGATCAGATATGACAGCTATCAGGCAGCTTTTAGAAGGTGCAGGTATTGATGCCGTTGTAAAAGAGAAACCGATCAATGCTGAGTGCCGGAACATCACGACGTATGTGCATCCACCGTTTTTCATAAATGACTTTTCACTGAATGAAATTCTCTCAGAGAAACGCTCGTTGAAATCGCTGTACAAGCTCTATCCTGAAGGACCAATCACACCGGAGAGCATCAGAACGATGGTTTGGCTCTGGAAGGAAATTTCCACACTCGTTGAGGAATTGGGTGGAGAGCCGATCAACTTACTTCAGTTTCTGAACGATGACAACTACCCGGTTCATGAGGAATCCATCTCTCGCTCAGATATTGATCACTTTCCGTATTTTGAACCAGCCGAACAGGAGTATCTCCTGTACATTCGCTATGCTTCAATCTTAATCGATCCATTTTCTATACCAGATGAGAACGGAAGCTATTTTGATTTTTCGAAAGTACCGTATCCGCAAATATCTGAACGTGAAAGCGGAGAGTGGGTACTACCGAGGATCCCATTTGAAGATTATCAGCACTTGAAAAGTATATCTCGACTTGGCATGGAAAAGGGAGTACATATGCCTCTGACAGTTGAGCTTATTCATCTGTTCGAGGAGAAAGTGTTGGAATGGCAGTTAGAAAAAGGCAGGGGAATAAAGGGGCTCGACTTAACCGAAACGGGTGAGAGGAAGGTAAATACATGAAGAATGGCGTCATACTTGCAATCCTATCTTCCTTGATCTTCAGTTTGATGAATGCGCTCGTAAAAGCGGTCGGGGATACGGTTCCATCATCAGAAATTGTGTTCTTTCGGAGTGTAATCGGGACGATATTAATCTACTACTTTATGAAACGGTACAGCGTCCCTTTTTCAAGAAAAGGAATACCGATGCTGATGCTTCGAGGGGTGTTCGGTGCATTGTACCTATTAGCGTATTTCTACACCATCTCGAAAATACCGCTTGCAGATGCGAGTATACTTGCGCATCTTTCTCCGTTCTTTGCGGTTTTCTTTTCGTTTTTGATATTGGGTGAACGAGTTTCGAAGCGAGTTCTCGTGGTCGTGCCACTCGTTGTGCTCGGAGTAATCCTTTTGGTGAAACCCGGTGCGTATGAGTCGTATTCTGTTTTCGCACTTGTCGGTGTAGTGAGTGCCATGTTTGCGGGGGCTGCTGCAACGAGTATTCGCTACTTAAGCAGGACACACCACTCATTTGAAATTGTGTTCTACTTTCTTGCAACAGGCACGCTAGTAGCGATTCCTCTGATGTGGAACGACTTTGTCATCCCAACGCTCGCTGATTTCGTTATTTTGGTAGCAATCGGCGTCGTGTCACTGCTCGGACAGGTCTTTCTTACAAGAGCGTTCACGCATGAAAGCGTGGTTGTCGTGGAGGTTGCGCGTTATATCGGCATCGTGTTTAACGCACTTTGGGGATTTCTTTTTTGGGCAGAAATACCGGATGTGTTCACCCTATCCGGCGGAGTTTTGATCATCACAGCGTGCATTTTACTTTCACGGAAAAAACATAAGTTGTCTAGCAGGAAACTAGTTGCGGTAGGAAAACAAAGTTAAAAGGAGAGAACGTTAAAAATGAAAAAAATAATGACTATGGGGCTTGTCCTCGGATTGTTCGTAAGTTTGATAACAGCTTGTTCATCCAGTGAAACATCGGGATCACCTTCGTCTTCTGAAAAAGACACCAAGGAGGTAACGTTTTTATCTAATTTTCCAAGTGAAACGCTCGATCCTCACTTAAATTACACCCCGGTTCGCGCTGGTGTAGCTGAGACGCTCGTTAAAATCAATGAAGATATGGAGCTTGAACCATGGCTTGCAGAAGAGTGGGGCAGTGAGGATGATGGGAAAACGTGGACGTTCACGATTCGCGATGATGTGACCTTTCACAATGGCAAACAGGTAGACGCAGCTATGGTGAAGCAATCGTTAGAGCGGAACATCGAAGTAAGTGAAGCGATGAAAGCTGCTTTGAAGGTAGAATCCATTGAAGCGGAGGGACAACGTCTTACGTTAATTCTAGAAGAAGCTTTGCCGGAGCTACCATCTGAACTTGTGCATCCAAATACAGCGATCGTTGATAGTGAAGAAGAGGCGATCGGACAGCAGCCTGTTGGCACTGGTCCATTTAAAGTTGTCTCATTTTCTCCTGGAAGTAAGGTTGAGTTAGAACGAAACGAAGACTACTGGGATGGGAAACCGAAGCTTGATCGTGCGACTTTCACTTTTAATGAAGACGCTAATGCACGTACGCTAGCACTTCAATCTGGCGATGCTGATATCGTTTATCGTCCTGCCATTGAGAGTGTACAGCAATTGAAAGAAGACGATACGCTTCGAACAGATGTGGTTCCCGGCGTTCGAACACAGATGCTTCTCTATAATTTCAACAGCGTTTTAGCAGATCAGGATATCAGAAAGGCGTTTGATCTATTGATGGATCGCAATGACGTAATCGACAGCACGCTAGCTGGTTATGCAACGGCTGCGGGTGGTCCGTTCTCAAACGAATACCCGTTTGCTTTGATCGAAGAGAAAGATGGTGGGCTCGATCAGGCGAAACAACATCTTCAGGCAGCTGGTGTAGAGATGAAGGATGGGAAGGCGCTGCTGGATGGCGAGGAGTTATCGCTTACTCTATTAACCTATTCGTATCGTCCAGAGCTCCCGTTGATGGCACAAATTCTTCAATCAAATGCAAAGAAGCTTGGCATTTCGATTGAGATTCAACAGGTGGAAAACATCGATGAAGAAATGGCGAAGAGTGAAGATTGGGATCTCGCAACGTACAGTCTATTAACAGCCCCAAGAGGCGATGCGAGCTATTTCTTAAATTCAGCCTACAAAAAGGGTGGTTCGTTACATAGCGCCGGACGAGTAAACGATGAGGAATTGACGAGAATAATAGAGAATTTGAACGCTACAGTTGAGAACGAGGAAAGACAAAAGTTAGCGATGGCAGCGAATGAGGTAATTAACGAAAAAGTTCTTCATTCCTTTATCGCACATCCAAGTAATGTCGTGGCTTATAAGGATTCTGTAAAAAACTGGGTCACAAGTAAAAGTGAATTCTATGTCTTAACGAAAGACCTCGATGTACAACTAAAATGAAGAATGTAGGGAGTCGGTTTCTGGAGTTTGTTTTATTCTTACTCGTTCTTTCTTTTATTAGTTTTGCTTTTATTAAACTAGCGCCTGGAGACCCGGTGATGGGGATGTTAAAGGCAGACGAAGTGGTTGTAACCGAAGAACAGGTCGATAAGCTTCGTGAAGAGCTCGGTTTCGATAAGCCAATCTATCTTCAATATATAAATTGGATGCTAGCATTTTTTCAATTTGATCTCGGTTATTCGTATATGACGAAACAACCGGTCATCGAGGAGCTTTTCTCGAGGTTGCCATCGACACTGACGTTAACGGCTACTTCTCTTGTCGTTATGATCGTGGTGGCATTTCCGCTCGGTAGTCTTGCAGCGATCTATCGGAATAGTTGGATCGATCATGTTAGTCGGCTGTTTGCACTGCTTGGGGCTTCGATCCCAAGCTTCTGGTTAGGGTTGCTACTGATTCACCTTGTTGCAGTTCAGTTAGATTTACTTCCCTCTATGGGAATGGGGACGTGGAAACACCTTCTCCTTCCATCCGTCACACTCGGACTTGCAATGGCAGCCGTGTATGTAAGAATCCTCCGCTCTAGTTTACTAGATAGCTTTGGACAAGATTTCATTCGTGCAGCGAAAGCAAGAGGACTATCACGAAAGAGGGTCTTTTTTCATCATGCATTTCGTCATAGCCTGCTCCCAGTCCTGACGATCTTTGGCGTTAGTCTCGGTAGTCTGCTAGGCGGGACGGTGATCATCGAAGTACTGTTTGCTTATCCTGGAATCGGAAAGCTTGTAGTCGATGCGATTTTGAAAAGAGATTATCCGATTATCCAGGGTTATATCTTCATTATGGGGATCCTGGTCACGGTAATTAATCTAGGTGTGGATGCTTCGTATCATCTCGTTCATCCAGAGCTTAAAAGGGGGAAGAGGAGATGAAGGGAATTGGAACGGGAAGGTTATTACTAGTCCTTACCGTCATTGTTTTGGTAGCTTTATTATTCCTTGCACCGTACATCACTCCGCACGACCCCCTTGAAGCGGATCCTGGAAATCGGTTGCAACCGATGAACGGTGAACATCTCCTTGGTACAGATCATCTCGGTCGTGATTTATTATCAAGAATACTAGAAGGCGCTCAGGCTACGGTTGGAATTAGTACTCTTATTATGTTGATCGTACTGGTGATTGGCATTCCAATCGGCATACTGTCCGGTCTTTTAGGAGGGATAATCGATCGGATTTTCATGCGGATAACGGACGCATTCATGGCGTTTCCAGATTTTATTGTCGCAATCGTGTTGAGCGGTCTTCTAGGCCCTGGGATGATGAATCTCATGATCGCCATTGCTACGGTAAAGTGGACAAGTTACGCAAGGCTCGTTCGAAGTACAGTCATTAGCGAAAAACAGAAGAACTATATACTCGTCGCAGAGCTGAACGGGGCGTCTACCCTTCGCGTTATGAGCAAACACATCTGGCCGCATATTATAGGACATGTGTTAGTCCTCTCTACGCTCGACATCGGAAAAGTCATCCTTATGATTGCTTCTCTTTCTTATATCGGGCTTGGAGCGCAACCACCTGCACCCGAATGGGGTGCCATGTTGAACGATGGGAGAGCTTACTTCCATCTTGCGCCTCATCTTATGGTTGTCCCTGGACTTGCGATCGTGTTCGTTGTCCTGGTATCAAATTTAGTAGGAGATCGAATGAGAGATTACTACGATGTAAGGTCGGGTGAATGATCATGTTGAAAATTAGTGAGTTAACGATTGCCACCACGAATGAAACCCTCGTAAAAGATGTCACGTTGTCCGTTGCTTCCGGAGAATGGGTAGCGCTTGTTGGAGAAAGTGGTAGCGGGAAGAGTCTTACTGCGTTAACGATCGGTGGCTTGTTATCGGGTCAAGTAAAGGTTGAAAGTGGGAGCATTACTTTCGGAGATCGCGATCTTATTTCAATGAAGAGAAAGGAGCTTTCCCGTTTACTGGGCAAAGAAATCTCGTACGTATTTCAAGACTACAACAGCGCTTTTACACCGTTTCTTTCAGTTGGAAAACAAATAGATGAGGTTCTTCGTACGCATACAAAATGGTCACGTCATGAAAGGCTGGGTATCGCGCTGAACGCGTTAAAAGATGTGAAGCTACAAGAGTCTGTTTATAGGAGCTACCCCTGTCAATTAAGCGGCGGACAACTGCAGCGAGTTGCAATCGCAACGTCGATGATGCTATCGCCTTCTCTATTAATTGCGGATGAACCGACGACGGCACTTGATTCCATAACTGCACATCACGTGCTCGAGCTTCTTTCAAAACTCGCGAATGAAGCGAATTGCGGGGTCCTATTCATTACGCATGACCTGCGACATGTCAAAAAATACGCTACACGAATCGCAGTTATGAAAGATGGACAGATCGTAGAAACCGGTACGAAGGAGAAAATTTTCACAAATCCACAGCACCCTTATACAAAAAGTCTTCTGAAAGCTATCCCGAAGCTTAACGATCATCGTACCCGTCTCATCGGGTTGGAAAAGGAGGTCTCATGGTGAGGAGGCAGGACGCCAATTTACTTACAGTGAAGCATGTAACGAAAACTTACCATTCTGATTTGCGGGCCCTCGAAGATATTTGCTTCTCCATAAAACTGGGCGAGTGTGTTGGCTTAATAGGAGAGAGCGGAAGTGGAAAGAGCACGCTCGTCCGGTGCTTATTACAGGTGGAACAGATCGATTGCGGAGAAGTGCTGTTTCAATCGCACTCCCTTCATAACTTAAAAGGGAAACGGTTGCGAACCGCCCGTCGGAACATGCAGGCTGTTTTTCAGCATCCAGACGCATCTTTGAATCCGAGGATGAAGGTCATCGATTCGCTCATGGAGCCATATGATATCGAGGAATCTATCACTTTTAGCCGCAGTGGGAAAATGAAGCGGAGAAAGCGGGCGATCGAATTACTAGAAATGGTCAACCTGCCGACAAAGGTGCTAGATTCCTATCCACATGAACTCAGTGGCGGGATGAAGCAACGCGTGAATATTGCCCGAGCGATCAGCACCAATCCAGCACTTCTTTTACTCGATGAACCGACGGCAAGTCTTGATGTTTCTGTGCAAGCATCGATTTTGAATCTATTAAAAGACCTTCAGGAGGAATGTGGCTTTTCGTATTTATTTATTTCTCATGACCTTTCAGCGGTGAACTTCATGAGCGATTCTGTGATGGTGATGAAGGAAGGAGAAATCGTGGACGCTTTTGAGGCCTCGAACCTTTTTGGCCCAGATAGAGACGCCTATACGAAAGAATTACTTGAGGTTTATGAAATGTAAGAAGGATTTAGAGGCCGCTGATGTATCCAACAGCAGCCTTTTTCCGAAATATATAACTCGATAATAGTATGGATTGTACAGTATTAATTTGGAATGAGCTTTAGTCGAATGTTTCAATCGTTATCCTTAACGATTTGAAGTTTTTGAGGGCTAGATTTCGTTACGCGTTCTATGATCCCTCTCGCTTCAAGATCGAGTTTGACACTTGTCACGTACCAACTTGGGGATCCATCTAGGGTTCCTTTTAATCGATGGGAACATTCTGTAGTTAGGTTTTTAAAGGTAATTACGTTGTTTTCACTAATGATATCCAGAATTGTTTTCTTTACCAGATTATACTTTTCTTTATTTATTGAAGGCATCTCCTTGGAATCTGGATGCAATAATTGTACCCGATCTTCCATTGAACATATCCCCCTTTACACGTAATAATGTTATCTACTCTTCATATTACTAAATCTAACCTTATTTTTCATCTGATACATTGTGTTTATTGTATCGATGGAGACTGCTCTCATGCTTTCACTCTTCCCTATAAACGAAAACCTAGAGGGTTATCTCTCCTGATTTTTCTTGTGTCGTATACGTTCATCCTAAACCGTTTCCACTGATTCCAGCACAAAGGGAGCTTACCTTAATGAGGTAAGCTCCCTTATGTGTATGGTTGAACCTTAAAGCAATGGAATAAAAATGAGAATAAGCAAGTCGAACAAAATGTGGGAGAGAAGCGGAACCCAGAAATTGTTTCTTTTCTCATAGATCCATCCCCACACGATTCCGCCGACAAGGGCGGCAACGATAAGAAGGGGGGCACCTGAATAGAGGTGTGCGACAGCATAGAGTAACGTCGCGAGGATGATTGTGTCCCCTTTTTTGTAATATTTGAACTGTTGCTGTACATAGCCTCTCCAGTAAATTTCCTCACCAGGGATCACGATGAGCACAAGACTGAGGAAGTGCCATGCTTTAACAGGTTGAACAATATCATAAAAGTCTTCCATATTAGCAAAAATGGATGGAGCCAGCCATTGGATGAGCTGAATCCCGACATAGCTTAATCCATAAAGAAGCAACGCACTAATAATGATATAGGCTGTATCTTTCATCGTAATTTTCTTAAACACGAGCGTACCCGTTGTGATGCTTATAAAGATTAGTATTGAAAGAGTAACGGTAAATACGGGCCAAAACATTATTGGAAAAAAGACGAAGCTTATAAAAAGAAGTGCATGAGCTAGAAAGAGCGAGCTATATAGTATCGTTTTTTGAATATGTCATCATCCTAACTGATTTGACCTCAACGTATGATTACCCAGATTGCGTTCGGACTATGTATGAAAGAGCACATCGCAGCACATTGAACTGTTTATGTGAAACGAAGTTGCATCTTATTCGTAAATACTAGTATAAGGGGGATGATTGTGTGAAGAGATATGGATTATTTATCGGAAGTTTTATCGTCGTTTATATTCTACTTCAGTGGGCCTCAGGATTCTTATTAACCGTGAGTTACACGCCAGATTTATCATCTGATGGGACTCCTTGGCTTCAAGAGGTGAGCTTTGGTCAAAACAGCCTTTCTTTTGTGGTGGTGCTAATAAGCGCTACGATTGCTTATATCTTATCAAGAACGTATCGATCCAGGCATAGAAGAACGTAATGGTTTAAGAAGACTTTGGGAATGATGAGCGTAACGAATGAAAGAGGTGCTCATCATGGAAGATGTTCTAAAGGATACCGTGAAGGTCATTTTTCGTATTGTAACGATTCTTCCTTTCATGCTTGCGATTGGAATTTATATGGGAAAGCGTTCGATTGGTGAGCTTCCGGTTTTTGATTTTCTTGTGGTACTCGTTTTCGGAGCGGTCGTAGGAGCGGATATCGCAGATCCAAAGATCGACCACATCCATACGGTTGTTGCGATGATTGTGATTGCACTTTTACAAAAACTGATTATCAAAATAAAGCTTAACAATCCAACGTTAGGGAAGCTCTTCACCTTCGAACCGACCGTTGTGATGTATCAAGGGAAGTTTCTTAAGAAGAACTTGAAGCAGATCCAATATTCGATCGATAACATTCTTCAGATGCTGAGGGAAAAAGGTGTGTTTCATACGCAGGATGTCGAGCTTGCGATTGTGGAGGCAAATGGAAGACTGAGTGTGAAGGTATACCCTGGGAAAGAGGGAATCCTTCGTGAAGACATGTCGATCTTCAAGTCAGGGAACGATTTCGAGATCCCTGTTATTCTTGACGGTAAAGTTCAGAATGACTTGCTGCAGCGCATGAATAAAACCGAATCCTGGCTGATGGATCAGCTCAACGGTGATCCCGTTAGTGAGCTTTTTTATGTTGGGTTGAATAGCAAGGGAGAACTAATCATTTCACCTAAGGATCAAACGACGAAAGGGGTCCCGCCGATTGAGCATTAAGGAATAAATTCAATTTCTCCTTCATTGGACATACCTTGTGGGCAAGTTCATACACTAAATGTGGTGCTATAGTTCTAAGTATCACGTAATAAAAGGATTTCCTCTAAGTCCTAGCGAATGAAAAGACGCAGGAATTTATTGAAAGAAACAAGGAGGAAAATCCATGATCGCAAAGCTCGGACAGGTAATGGTTTATGTGAAGGATCAAGATCAAGCAGTTACCTTTTGGACTGAGAAAATGGGGTTTGAAGTCATCGCTGAAGAAAATGCCGGAATGAGATGGATTGAGGTAGCACCGTCTATGTCAGCTGAAACAAGCATCGTCCTTCACAACAAGGACATCATCGCGAAGATGCAGCCAGACATGAATCTCGATACGCCTTCACTCATGTTCTTTACGAAAGAGCTAGATCATTTGCATGAGGATCTCTCTTTAAAAGGTGTGAAGGTGGGAAAGATTGTGCAGATGGGCACGAATAGGGTCTTCAACTTTGCGGATTTTGAAGAGAATTATTTTGCGGTGGGGGAGAGAATAGAATAGGTTTAGTATCATTTTGAGTTTGATTTCACTGTAAATCAGACTCGTTTTTTTTATTTTTTGCGTGAGAAAATAGCTTCTTCCTTTTTATACCTTTTTATGACAGACTAAGTATTAGTGATTCTAAATAAAGCAGTAACAATTCAAGTTACGGAATGAACAGAAATGTTTTACTGTTATTAGAAAGGTAGTATGTAATGTTTCGCAAAGTGTTTCAAGTATCTCAACTTGCTTTCTTACGCTTTTTGACAAGGCTAATGTTGAAGAAAAAGATTTATAAAGAACCTACAAACATCATGAAAAACTTCCAAATGCGCTTTGTTAATAAGGGGTACTTGAATGAGGACTTAACAAAAGGTGCAGAGTCTGCACCCTATTCGATCATTCAAGAATTGGTACATTCGTTTGTATCACTGCGTCAATTCAGGAATGAAGAGGACTTTTATATTCAAGTTGCAAAGAACTGGGTAAACGATTTATACAGCAGCAATCACAAGATCTCATTATTGTTTCTTATCTTGTATGTAGCACTGATCGGTACTGTTTTCTTAAATCAGTATGTTGAAGTAATATCGGGTGGATTATGGCTTATTGGGATATTCCTTTCACCTATAATTGGTTTTATTATTGCCTTGGGAGGAAAAGGGTGGAAAAGGTTGGGCCTTGTATTCACTCACTTATTCCTTTTAACGTATTCCATAATTGTTATTGTTTAGTTTGAAGAAGGTACCATCGAAGGGAGGGGCACTAAAAATAGTGATCTCTCTCTTTTTATTTGGGGATTGTCTGTTAGTTATATATAGTAGGGATTCTGAGACGTTATTTCATAGGGTAAATATATAAGGTTTGGACTTTTCTTCGCTTCATACGTATACAAAGTAATAAAAAATATTACTGCTGTTCTCCTTGTCAAAAGCATGTGAATCAGACCACCTTGTATTCGTATAAAGACGCGAAGAAGAGGGTTAAGCAACTCTTAGAAAATCAGCCTTACGGAAAAGCAGTTTCTGATACCATTCAAGCGCTACAGGTAGCGATCATCACGACCGTCATTGCGGCAATACTGCGACTACCACAACAACGTTTACGAGTAATTGATGAATTCTATGTTGGAAGTGGTTAGAGCCTTTCAACTAAGATAACGATTGTCTTTTACAAACGGATTTTGAAGAGAGCTTTTTTGCGGTAGGGGAGAGAATGGAATAGGTTCATATACTATGTAAAAGAAGCGAATTTAAACCTTCAAGTCAGTCATCAAATAGGGGACTGATCTTTTTTTATCTTCCTGATAACCCGAAAGTGTTTTTTAATAATCCTTCCATACATGAATAGTAACGTTAATTCACTCTTCCTTTCATACGAAGATTGACATCCAAAAGTTTCCATTATATAATTTGGTTGGTTGACCAAATAATTGAGGTGGAACGATGAGTAAGGAAGATAAAAGAGAACGACTAATTGATGCAGCCTACAAGGTATTTGCGAAGAAGGGATTTAACAACGCATCGATTAAAGATATTGCGCATGAAGCCGACATCACTTCTGGACTTGTCCATTACTATTTCAAAAATAAAGAAGACCTCCTGATTTCAGTTCAAGAAAAAGTTCAACAGCGTTACCATAAGAAGTACGGTGAAAAGGATGTGCAGAATCTCACGCCATCAGAGACATTACAAGAAATCAAATCACGTGCCAAAACCGATCCTGACTGGTATCGCTGGAGATATGAATTATACTCACTTGGACTTAAGAATGAGGTCATGGGGGAAAAAGTTGCTGAGATCCTCAAGAATGGAAGAGAGAGTTTGTCAGTTCCTATCAAGCAACTAACAAACGGATCTGGACATGAGGACCAGTTAGCAGCAATACTTCTGGCATGTTTCGATGGTTTAGCACTTCAAAAAATTGTTGATGAAAACTTTGATAGTGATGGGGCTTATGACCTTTTAATAAAACTAGTTGAAATCTATTTTGATAAATAGGTTTCTCTTTTTCTATAAAATTGGTCACTCAACCAATTATAAGGAGGAAAGAGATGAAAAGGTTAATGCTAGTTTCAGGTTCTATCATAGTCTTGCTCGCCATGTTGTTCATTCCCTATGTTACTCAGGCGCAACAAGACCAAAGTTATCAGCTCGAAACGTATATGGGAGATGCTTTGGAAACCTATAAGATCCCTGGTGCATCTTTAGGTGTCATACAAAATGGGGAAGTCGTATTTAAACAATCATTTGGTGAACAAAGTGATGGGTCTCCGGTTAAAGAAAATACGTTATTCTCTCTAGGTTCCTTGAGCAAGCCTTTAACAAGCCTAGGTATTCTTACACTCGTTGAAAAAGGAAAAATCGAGTTAGATGCTCCAATCGATACATATCTCTCGTTTGATTACGGTCAATCCAACAATGAGGATAGAATAACGATTAGACAGCTACTGTCACATACAAGCGGGATTAGTTCTTTTGCTGGGATGACAGTAGCTGATCAAAATCTAAGAGGAAGAAATGCAATATCTGAAGCTGTTGAAGAACTGGACCCAGTGACCCTTGAAGCTACACCTGGAGAGGTTCACCAATATAGTGCTGCAAATTACTTGTTACTTGGAAAAATAATTGAAGAAGTAACAAGTCTCTCATTTGCTGAATATATGCAAAGGGAAGTGTTTGCGAGTTTGGGAATGGATCATACGGTGGCTATGTACAAATCTGCTAAACAGTTAGAGTATCAACCTGGTTTTCAATCCTGGTTTGGGCAACCGGTCAGAAGTGATGTTTGGTTCGATGATAGTGGTGCACCCTATGGATATATGGCTTCTACCCTGGACGATATGATCGTGTTTTTGAAAGCGCTACAAAGTGGTGGTCTGCTTTTATCTGAACCCAATGCTAGCTTGTACCTAGCACCAGAAGTGCATCGGAAAGACGATTTATACTATGGTTTAGGGTGGAGGGTCAATGACAATGAAAGTGATCGATTCGTATTCCATGGCGGAGAAACACCTGATTCACGTGCAGAGTTGTTTTTCCATCAAACTGAAGATTATGCCTTCGTATTACTGACAAATAAGAATAACTTTTCAGAAGTCATGCACACAATTCATATCAAAGATGGTATTCGATCAATCATCGAAAACCAAGAAATGACGCCTTTACCAAAATCAAATTACCAAATGCAATGGCTTACGTTATTGGCGACAGTTGTGACTGGAATTCTAGTAATGTTGAATATGGCAAGGTTATATCGAAAAAATATCTTACGAAACAAGGTATGGTTTGTCGTATCTATTTTTTCAATTGTGCTCGCAGCTGTTCTGATTCCACTTTTCGTCAGTATATTCCAAGTGCCATGGCACTTTATCCAAGCTTATGCTCCTGAGACTGCTTTTCTTATAACACTATTAGTTGGAGTTATAGCGACAAACGGGATAGGAACGTTCGTGTTACTGAAGTGGAAAAAGAAAAGTAGTAGGTTAACGGAAGCAGTGGTTAATGAGGAAAGATATTCTGAATAATCACCCTATGAAAGATAAGTCATTATGTGAATTTTCTACACCTGTAATTGGCAAAAAGGGAATGTGAGTTCTTTTCTCACATTCCCTTTTTGATTAACTCTACTTTACCTGTTGAAATATTTTGATTATTATGTATAATTCGTTTCAATAGTTATTCTAGTGCATGGTGAATATAAGAAATTACAACTAAGATTAGAGCAGAAAATCATGTAGTAGCTTACTCATCATAAAGTCTTGTGACAAGGAAGTGTAGCCGATGAAAACCTTAGAAACAATCAGTAATTTAGCAGGAAAATATTTCGCGATCTGGGTGATTGGAGTAGCGATTATTGCTTACATCATGCCTGCGCCATTCTTAGGACTAGGAAGTTACATAACGATCCTGTTAGGCGTCGTCATGTTTGGCATGGGACTTACATTGAAGCCGGTTGACTTTAAATTGGTTCTCAGAAAACCAGTTCCAGTCATCATTGGGGTAGCCGCTCAGTTTATTATCATGCCTTTATTTGCACTGCTTCTTGCGATTGTGTTTCAGTTACCAGCTGAATTAGCTGCTGGTTTAGTCTTACTTGGCTCTGTTCCTGGTGGGACATCATCAAACGTAATGGTTTATTTAGCGAAAGGGAACCTTGCTCTTTCAGTTGCGATGACGTCATTGTCGACTATGCTAGCACCTATCGTAACACCTCTTATTTTATTAGCTTTAGCAGGGCAGTGGCTGCCAGTCGATCCATTGGCGATGTTCCTGTCGATTGTGCAAGTTATCATCGTACCGATCACGCTAGGTGTCCTTATTAGAAAAATCTTTCCGACTACTGTGGATAAAAGTGCTGCAGCTATCCCGCTCATTTCAGTACTTGCAATCATTGTTATCGTATCAGCAGTCGTTTCTCTGAATGTTGAAAGTATCACGACATCCGGTGTGCTGATCTTTTCAGCCGTTATGCTTCATAATCTTTTTGGATTAACGCTCGGGTATTTAACAGCATTCATGATGAGGTTAGATGAAAGTAAACGACGTGCGATTTCGATTGAAGTCGGGATGCAAAACTCCGGACTAGGTGTCGCATTAGCAACTGCTCACTTCGGCCCGTTAGCTGCATTACCTAATGTCATTGCAGCAGTTTGGCATAATATTTCAGGTCCGATTCTCGCAACGATCTGGTCTAAAAAACCAGTTGAAAAAGAAGAAAAGGATACGACCACTCCAGTGAAGACCAAACTCCAAAGAACCGGAAACTAATTTGATAGAGTTACCTTTTTATTATGCAATCTTAAGGGGGTCAGAATGTTAAAAAAGTGGATAAAGGTTATCCTACGAGCTGTTCCGTTAGGAATTGGTGTCGCTACGATCAGTATGGTTATTCGAGGGTCGATGGAAATGAGTAACCCAATTACATTTTTATCGATAGGAATGATCTGTTTAGCCGTTTTGCATTTTGACGAAAAGGAAACGTAATGGGGGCAGTGAAAAATGATAGGGTCTAAACCTTAAGTCTTAGCTTAGAGTAGTAGAAGCTATAATTGCTTGGAATGGCATTGCCGTTCCAAGCTTTTTTGGGGGATATTGCTCTTGGTAAACACTATTCTTCGTATCTATTCCTTTTAAACGAATCCTTTTGATATACTACCTATACTTAGGAATGACACGAAGTAGGTGAAATAGATGAATCGACGGCAGCAAAAATTGTTGCTTATTTTACTAGAAAGCAAAGGAACACAGCTTGTCAGCAAACTCGCTGATACCCTTTCTTGTTCAGAAAAAACGGTTAGAAACGATCTAGGAACAATCAAAGAGTATGTCGAAAGTGAAACGAACGGTAAACTTGTTAGGAAACCAGGACTAGGTGTGTATATTGAGGTTGAGGAGTATGAACGAACCCGACTTTATCAAACTTTCTCGTCCGTAGATACAAAGAAAGAAGAAGTAATCGAACGCGGGCGTAGAGTCGAAATTGCATATGAACTGCTGATGACAAAGAATCCGTTCTCCATTCAAAGCCTTTCTGAGAGGTATTATGTGAATCGTTCTGTGATACGAAAAGACCTTGAAGACATTCGACTTTGGCTTCTGGACTATGGATTGGATCTTCACTCAAAACAAAAAGTGGGTCTCCGTATTGAAGGGAATGAGATGGAAAGAAGGAAGGCACTCTCAAACCTAAGTGAGTTTGTGAGTGATGAGACACTCGTGCATTCATTTTTGAAAAAGCAATTTTCACCTTATGAAATTAGCCTCGTCGAGAATGAGTTAAGAACGCTACAAGATGAGCGTGTGATCTCTTACACAGATGAAGCGCATGAAAATCTTCTTCTGCACACCCTTTTTACAATCAAGCGAGTAAAGCAGAGACAGGGAATCACGCTTCAAGATAAGGACTTTGAGAGAGTGACATCAACGAATGAATATCAATGGGCGAAGGCGATGTTAAAAAAACTCGAGATTGTGTTTGTCGTGCATTTTCCTGAAGAGGAAATTGCGTATCTGGCGCTCCATTTTATTGGTGCGAAACGTCGTGATAGTAGAGAAACTGAGCTAGAAATCGATCAGTTCGCAAGAGAGCTTGTTGTAAGGATGTCAGAGCTGACCTCCCTTTCGTTTTACGATGATGAGGCTTTACTTGAAGGTCTCCGTGTTCATTTGTATGCTGCGCTAAATAGGATTACATATGGGCTCTCAGTCTCTAATCCTATGCTGCATGAAATTAAGCAGATGTACCCTTATCTTTTCGATCTACTTATCGGGCTCTCTTCAGAGTTTCATGAGAAACACGACATAAAGGTTCCAGAAGATGAGATAGCTTATTTAACCCTGCATTTCGAAGCCGCTGTCGAACGTCTTCATTCCAATCGAGGCAAACGAAAGAGAGCCGTCATCGTTTGTCATCTTGGAGTGGGCATGTCACAGCTACTTCGTACGAAGCTTGAGCGAAAGTTCGCATCGCTCACAATTCTTGATTGTATTTCTCGGGGAGACCTTTCTTCTTTCTTGAAGATGGAGGATGTAGACCTGGTGATCTCAACCGTGCCTCTTGAGGCTGAAGGAGTACCGACGATCGTCATCTCGCCGCTACTTAATATCGAGGAAGAAAGTAAGCTCGAAGCATTCATTACGAAGCTCGATCAGTCAGGTCGGAGTGATATTTTCACTTTGTATGTAAAACCAGACTTTGTTTCAATCTATAATGAACCTGTTCATCGGTTTAAGGTCATTGAAGAGCTGTCGAACGTGCTCTATCATAGTGACAAGGTGAAGAAGGAATATGCTGCACATGCGTTGGAACGAGAACGTGCATCTTCGACGAGCATCGGGTCAGGCATCGCGATACCTCATGGTGACCCAGCATTGATCAAAGAGTCTGCGATAGCCGTTGCGGTCATGAAAGAACCGATTGAATGGGAACGAGAAAACGTAAGTCTCGTCTTTTTGCTAGCGGTGAAAAATGATAAAAGTGAGGATACGAGAGCACTGTTTAAGGAAATTTCGTCACTCAGCGAAAACCCGCATTTATTGAGGGAGATCGTCAGTCAGAAGAGTCCTCAAGCTGTTACTGAAATACTCAAAGGAAAAGATACGCAATAAACGTTCAATTTTCCGGAGTCTCCGGTAAACATTCTTTCTTTTTCCCCTCTATCTGTAAGATAAGATATGTGTAAGCGATATCAAAAAAGAGGGGGAAAGCACATGAAGTTGTTAGCGATTACATCCTGTCCGAACGGAATTGCCCATACGTATATGGCAGCAGAGAACTTGCAAAAAGCTGCAGAAAAAATGGGTGTCGAGATGAAAGTGGAAACGCAAGGGTCGATTGGCGTGGAAAATGAATTCACAGAGAAAGACATTCAAGAAGCTGATGGAATTATCATTGCAGCTGATAAAACGGTTTTGAAAGATCGGTTCAACGGCAAAAAAGTTCTTAGTGTCGGTGTGCAGGAAGGGATTCGAAATCCTGAAGGCTTGATCAAAAAGCATCAGAATGGTGAAGTCAATGAGTACCGTAGTAGCGGCACTGAAGCGGCAAACAGCGATAAGAAAGAGAAAGAAAATCCGATCTACCGCCATCTCATGAACGGTGTTTCGTATATGATTCCGTTTATTGTTGTTGGGGGATTGCTGATCGCGATTGCTCTCACAATCGGTGGAGAGCCAACAGAGAATGGCCTCGTGATTCCTGAAGATTCCTTTTGGAAAACGATTGAACAGCTTGGCGGTGCGTCCTTTACGTTTATGATTCCTATTCTAGCTGGATTTATTGCTTACAGCATCGCAGATCGACCTGGTCTCGCTCCAGGTGTCATCGGTGGGTACATTGCGGCTAATGGTAGCTTCTATGGAAGTGAAGCAGGAGCTGGATTCATCGGCGGTATAATCGCTGGTTTCTTAGCAGGATACGTAGCGCTTGCGATTAAGAAGGTAAAGGTTCCAAAATCTGTGCAGCCGATTATGCCGATCATCATCATTCCGGTTATCGGATCACTTATTGTTGGATTAGCTTTCGTCTTTATTATCGGTGCTCCAGTAGCGCAGGTATTTGAAACATTAACAAACTGGCTTGCGGGCATGCAGGGAACAAGTTCCATTCTCCTTGCGGTTATCCTTGGCGCGATGATCTCATTCGATATGGGAGGCCCTGTAAATAAGGTCGCGTTCCTATTCGGAGCCGCGATGATCGGCGAAGGAAACTACGAAATCATGGGTCCGATTGCAGCAGCAATCTGTATCCCACCTATTGGGATGGGACTTGCAACATTCCTTAAGAAACGAAAATATCAGGAAGCTGAGATTGAAACGGGTAAAGCATCATTTACGATGGGATTATTCGGAATCACTGAAGGTGCGATTCCATTCGCTGCTCAAGATCCACTCCGCGTTATTCCAAGTATCATGGCAGGCTCGATCACTGGTTCTGTAATCGCTATGATAGGAAACGTTGGCGACAGAGTTGCTCATGGTGGGCCGATCGTAGCAGTACTAGGTGCGATCGATAACGTTCTCATGTTCTTTGTAGCTGTCATAGCGGGTGCACTTGTAACAGCGCTTCTCGTTAATACGTTGAAGAAAGACGTGGCTAAAATGGAGTTTGCAGGTACAGGTGTACAGGTAGAAGCTGCGTCAGCAGAAGAGGAAATATCAACAGAACAGGAAACCCCAATAGTTTCGAAAGTAACAGAGGTTACGAAACTGACAGATATTACGAACGAAAACTTGATTAAGATTGATTTGGACGGATCAAAGAGAGACGACGTAATCGATGAAATGATCGCTATGCTCGAAAAGGAAAACGTGCTCGAATCAAAAGAAAGCTTTAAGGACGCAATCATTGCGAGAGAAAATGAGAGCTCGACTGGAATCGGCATGAATATTGCGATTCCTCATGGGAAATCGACTGCTGTACGTGAACCTCGCGTCGTGATCGGCATCAAGCGCGATGGCATCGATTGGAACAGCCTCGATGGTACAGAAGCGAGACTAATCTTTATGATCGCCGTTCCGAGAGAGAGCGAAGGAGATGCTCACTTGAAGATTCTCCAGATGCTTTCAAGAAAGTTAATGGACGACAACTACAGAGAACAGTTGCTAGAAGTGAAGTCTAAAGAAGAAGCATATGAGCTCTTAAAGGAAATCCAATAATAAAAGGTGCAACTTAAATGAAGTGGAGTCATCATACAAATGATGGCTCCACTTTTTTGTTCTTCTTGATGCATTTAAATGAGTAGGGTCTTCCAGAAATTGGTTTTAAAGGAAAATAATAAAGAAACCGGTTTCTGTACTACGATAAAATTTTATGAAAAATTGCACATATTTCCTTGAAATCGGATACATTGTGTGGTTTAATCGTAACTAACAAGCCGTTGAGGTTCTTTTTTTTAGACCATTTACGAAACCGGTTTCGTAAAGTGTTTTTGTCTTATTGGGCAGAATAGGGTCAGATGGCTAACTTTTTTTTGGAGGGGATTATGTATGAGAGGCAGAAAAAATGTTATCGCTATGTTGCTGCTCAGCACAACATTGTTGCTTGCTGCATGTAGTGGGGGAGACGAAAGTTCATCTGAGGATGGAAAGGTAACCTTGAATTTTTGGACATTTGGTGCAACAAACTATAAATCTCTAGCAGAAGAATATGAAAAAGAAAATCCTAACGTTGAAATTAACGTAAAGACTTCTGAGCTAGGCGATCACCACAACAGTTTATTCACGTCGATTTCTGCAGGGACAGGTGCTCCTGATCTTGCGATGATCGAAGTAGATCAGCTAGATCGTTATCGTGAAGCGCAAGACCGCTTTGTTAACTTGTATGACCTTGGCGCAGAGGAAATCCAGGGTGACTACTTAGACTGGAAGTGGAACATGGCTGAGAATACAGACGGAGATTTCTTATTCGGTCTTCCAACAGATATCGGTCCTAAAGCAATGTATTACCACACTGGCGTTTTTGAAAATGCAAACTTACCAACAGACCCAGATAAAGTAAGTGAAATGATTTCATCACCAGAACAATTCGCTGATGCGGCTCAGCAAGTACTTGATGAAACAGGAAAGCCGATGGTCGATAGCATGGAAATGGCCTACCGAGCGAACATGGATGCTTTGGAGAAAAGTTATTTCAACCAAGATGGTGAATTGATCATCGACCAAGAAGGAAATGAAGTAAAAGATGCGTACGACTATGCAGTTTCTCTTTACGAACAAGATTATGTAGGAAGTTATGAAATGTGGACGCCTGAATGGGCAACTGCACTGAACAAAGGAGACTTCGCAGTAGAGATGGCTCCAGCATGGTTGAAGGGCTACATGACTGAAAACGCTCCTGAAGGAAAAGGTAACTGGAAAGTGACAACGCTACCAAGTGAGTTTGCTGGAAACTGGGGAGGATCTTATGTCGCGATCCCAGCAGAAACAGAGCATAGTGAAGAAGCATATAAGTTCTCGAAATGGCTCGTTTCTCCTGAAAATCAGTTGAAGTCATTTGAAGAAAGCGGTCTTTTCCCATCTGCTCCATCCGTCTATGAAATGGACGAATTCGTTAACAACACAGACGAATATTTCGGTGGTCAAAACACAGCAGCTTATTTCGCTGAAGCAGCAAAAGAAATCCCAGCTGTTTACAAAGGACCAAAATACGTAACGGTAAATAACGAAGTGCTGACGGCTCTACGAAACGTTCAAGAAGGTGCAGATCCTGAAAAAGAATGGAAAGAAGCTGTTAAGCGTATAGAAGGCTTAGTCAAACGATAAGTAGGTTGATAAAGAGCTGGCGGGGGAAAACTCTTCCGGCTCTTATCTTTTGGGGAGGTTAAAACGTTGGAGAATGTGTCGAAGCAATCAACGAAGGCATCGAAGTTGTCTGAAAAGAAAAAAGACATGATTTCAGGCTATCTCTATGTTGCGCCATTCTTTATAGTGTTTGGGATCATCGGTCTATATCCCGCAGTATTCAGTATTGTGCTTGCGTTTCAGGAATGGAATGGACTTGGACCAATGGAGTTTGTTGGACTTAGTAATTTTACAGTTGTTCTAGAAGACCCGTTATTTTGGAAGTCACTTTATAACACGATCATCATCGGTTTGATGGGGACGGCCCCACAGTTAATCGTAGGAATTATACTAGCTTATTTCCTTAATCTCGCTGTAATCCGTTTCACCAACTTCTTCCGAGTGACCATCTTCATGCCGTACATTACGTCGATGGTTGCCGTTGCGCTTGTGTTCGGAGTTTTCTTCAGTAGTAACGAAACGGCACTCGCAAACTACGTGATCGGCTTGTTCGGATTTGATCCGGTCAGCTGGAAGACATCTGAATGGGGAGCAAAGGTCGCGATTGCCCTCATGGTATTCTGGCGTTGGGTCGGATATAACACGATCATCTATCTTGCTGGTTTACAAAGTATTCCTAAGCACCTGTATGAAGCGGCAACCATCGATGGAGCGAACAAAGTGCAGCAGTTCTTGCACATCACGATTCCTCTATTGAAGCCATTCATTATTTTGACCGTGTTTATGTCTACGGTCGGAGCACTTCAATTGTTCGCAGAACCAACAGTATTCTTAGGTTCGTCTGCGTTTAGTCGTGATGAAGCGATGACAGTGGTGATGTACCTGTACCGTGATGCCTTTAACCTTGGCTCATTTGGAACAGCATCTGCTACAGCTGTCCTATTACTCATCATCATCATTGGGGCTGCAGCAATTAATACATGGTTAACGTCAGGTATTGGCAGTAAGAAGAAGAGAGGGGTGTAATGCATGAAACAGAAAAATAAATCTCAAACAAAAGCTGGAACGTTACCGATCTATCTAATATTAACGTTCACTTCCATCTTCTCTCTCTTCCCGTTTTACTGGATGTTTGTTATGGCGACGCAGCCGAGTGCTGCCTATAACTCGATACCACCTACACTCTTACCGGGTGGAAAGCTCGTTGAGAACTTTCAAAAAGTGCTCGATACGATACCATTCTTCCAGGCGATGTGGAACACGATTCTATTATGTACTGTCGTGACAATCGCCGTGTTGATGATCAGTTCTCTAGCTGGATTCGCGTTCGCAAAATTCCAGTTCCCAGGGAAGAACTTCTTATTTATTCTTATCCTATTAACAATGGTCATTCCACCTCAATTGGGTCTGATTCCACAGTATTACTTGGTTTCTCAGTTGGGCTGGCTTGATTCCTTATTAGGGGCTGGGGTTCTGTTCTTACTGAACCCGCTCGGTATTTTCCTAATGCGTCAATATATCAGTGAATCTGTTCCTGATGAATTGATGGAAGCAGCAAAGCTTGATGGCTGTTCGAACTTCAGAATTTATTGGAGTATTGTGCTTCCGATCATCAAGCCTGCATTTGCGACGCTAGGAATCATTGTGTTCACGCTCGTATGGGGAGAATTCCTATGGCAATTCACGGTTCTACGTGATCCATCATCTTACACGCTGCAGGTTGCACTTGCATCTTTAAACAATGCGTTCCGAGTTGACTTCGGAATGTTGCTTTCAGGCGTGTTCTGGGCTACGGTTCCGTTGATCATCATCTTCCTTATTTTCAACAAATGGTTTATTTCCAGTATTACTGAAGGATCGATCAAATAATCGACTGTCCCCCCACCTTGTTTTGATACAATGAGTGTAATAGGTAGCGGTTTTGCTTTAAGGAGATGAAATACATGAACTTAACGATTCGAGATATCGCTAAAATGGCTGGAGTATCTCCAGCGACTGTATCAAAGATCATGAACAATTACGGGGGGATCAGTGAAGCCACTCGTCAAAAAGTATATAAAATTATTGAAGATACGAAATACCAGCCTACATTTTCAGCTAAATCACTTGCAACGAAGAAATCGAACTTGATCGGATTGATTTACGCAGGGAAAATCAACGTCGATTTCAAACACCCTTTCTTCAATGAAGTGGTGAACGCATTTAAGAAATCAGTAGGAGCGCTCGGTTATGACCTCCTTCTGTTTTCGAACGAAAAGTTTTATCAAGGTGAAAGCAAATACCTTGAACGATGCAAGCATTTTCACGTGGACGGATGCTTGATCGTTGCTGGTGATGAGATCGAAGAGGCTGTACATGAGATTGCAGAAAGCAATATTCCATGTATCGGCATCGATTTGAAGTTAGAAGGACCACATTCAAGTTACATCATGACAGACAATGCCAAGATCGGCATGAAGGTCGTAGAGAATTTGTATTTAAATAAAGTAAAAAAGGTCGCATACATCGGTGGAAAGAAGAACTCGCTCATTTCTAGTATCCGAAACGAAGGGTTCATGGATGCGATGAAACAGTTCGGCCTTCCACTTAATGAGAAGTGGATTCACTACGGAGATTTCTTTGAAGAAAGCGGCTATGAAGCGATGAAAGCGATTCTTCAGGAAGACGAGTGGCCGGAAGCGGTGTTTGCAGCTTCTGATATGATGGCGCTCGGTGCTCTTAAGGCGATGAAGGAACGAGGCGTCAGTGTTCCAGAGGATATTCAGTTGATCGGTTGTGATGACATCGAATCCTGTCGCTATAGTGATCCACCTCTTACGACCGTGAAACAGGACAAACATAAGCTAGGAAAACTCGCAGCCTACATGCTTGATGATTTGATACAAGGAAACGATGACATTCATCCAGTGAAAGTGGATCCTGAACTCGTTATTCGTTCATCTAGTATCGAAAGGTAAACGTTTTCCTGGTATCGATTACAGGAGGGTACCAACATGACTACAACGATTCAATTTCCAGACACGCTCAAATGGGGAGCAGCAACAGCTTCTTACCAGATTGAAGGCGCTGCAAATGAAGATGGCAGATCCCCTTCCATTTGGGATACATTTTCCCATGCGCCAGGAAACGTAAAGAATGGCGATCACGGAGATGAAGCATGCAATAGCTATCATTTATATAAAGAAGACGTGCAGCACCTGAAGAAACTTGGAGTAAATGTGTATCGTTTCTCGATTGCTTGGCCTCGCGTCATGCCAGAGGGAAGAGGAGAGCTAAATAGGAAGGGCGTCGCGTATTACCATAATGTAATTGATGAACTGATCGAGAACGGAATTGAACCGATGATCACCCTTTACCACTGGGATCTTCCACAAGTGCTTCAAGATGAAGGTGGCTGGGAAAACCGTAAGACGATCGACGCATTCAACGAATACGCGGTTGCGATGTTCAATGAATTTGGTGGCAAGGTTAGTAAGTGGATCACGATTAATGAACCATGGTGTGCGTCGTTCCTATCAAATTACTTAGGCATTCACGCTCCAGGGAAAACAGACTTACAAGCTGGAATCGATGTTGCTCATCATCTTCTTCTCGCTCACGGGAAAGCCGTGCAATCGTTTCGCGAAATCGTACCGAACGGTGAAATCGGATATGCACCTAATTCAGGGTGGCTAGAGCCATTCAGTTCTGAAGAAGAAGATATCGAGGCGTGTCGCCGTGGCATGATGTGGCAAAAGGAATGGTTCATGGATCCTGTGTTCAAAGGGTCTTACCCTGAAGAAATGATCTCGCTTTTCGAGAAACATAACGCGTCTCTTAAACTAGAGGATGGCGATCTTGAGCTGATTTCACAGCCGATCGATTTCATGGGCATCAATTATTACACGGGAAGCCTAGGACGATACAAAGAAGGCGCTGGTCTTTTTGAATTAGAAGAGATTCCGTTAGATTATCGTAAGACAGATATTGGCTGGCCGATTTATGCAGACGGTTTTTATAACGTCCTTACAGATCTTCACAAAACGTATGGCGACGTTCCGATTTATATCACAGAGAACGGTGCTTGCTACAACCATGAAGTAGAGGATGGACGCGTCCGTGACCAGGAGCGAATCGATTACTTGAAGCAGCATCTGACAGCGTTGCATCGTGCGATGAAATCTGGCGTCCCAATCAAAGGGTATATCTTATGGTCTCTTTTAGATAACTTCGAATGGGCGGAAGGATACGAAAAGCGATTCGGTATCATTCATGTTAATTACCGCACGTTTGAGCGAACGCCTAAGGATAGCTACTATTGGTATCGACAAACGATCCAGAACAAATGGTTTGAAATTTAATACGTATGAAAAGCGTGTGATCCGATCACACGCTTTTTTCTATGATTTCTTCTGTTTTTTGGTGTGACGAAAGGAAAGAAGTATAATGAAGATGACTAATAGGTGTCGATCCTATAATGGACAAGGAGTGGTTGTCGTATGAAAAACGTTACGAAAATGAAGGTAGATCAATCAGCGAAAGACTTATTCGAAGCATTTGTTGATCCTACAAAAATCGGTCATTTCTGGTTTTCGTCTAGTTCAGAGCGGTGGGAAGATGGTAAGACGGTGACACTACGGTACGACGAGTATAATGCAGAGGTTGATATAAAGGTTAAAGAAATTGAGAACAACCAACGAATCGTCTACGAATGGGGCGGGCGAACGGTGACGATAACCTTCGAAGAAGCAGATCGCCTTAGTACGATCGTGGCAGTCGAAGAAGATGGATTTGATGAAGAGAGTGATAACCTCATCGCTGAACTGATCGATAACAAAGAAGGCTGGGTATATATGTTGAGCTGTTTAAAGGGATACATGGAGTATGGTGCTAATTTGAGAGCGGCATTGGTGAAGTAGACTGTCCTATAAAAAGAGAATAGAACAACAAAACCAAAAGCGCAATTCTAATAAATGATTTGCGCTTTTGGTCGCTCGTATAACTTCATATAAAATAGGAGAATCTATTGGTTGTCCATTTGCTCCGTTCCCCACTTGTGCATCTGTTCAAGGATCGGCATTACCGTTTTCCCTTTTTCCGTTATGGAGTATTCCACCTTTGGTGGGATCGTGTTGTACTGTTTACGATCGATGAATTCGTCATCCTCTAATTCTTTTAGTTGCTGACTCAATACTTTGTGGGTAATACCTGGTAATAATCTGCGTAACTCGTTGTATCGATGGTTGCCGTCCACTCCGAGATGCCAGAGGATGACTGTCTTCCATTTCCCGCCGATTTTCTTTAATGTGTATTCGATCGAACATTTCAGTTTTCCATCTTGATCAAGTGGTGTTTCCATATGTTATTCAGTCCTTTACTTACCTTAAGGTTAGTGACTCACAAAAAAGTGCGTTCTTCTCATGTATTAACACTCATTATATAATGTGTTCTGTAATCAAAACAATTACGATTTTAAGGAGGAATTACTATTATGGTAACATATCCAAGAAACTTTTCTCATATTGGACTCTCAGTCCCAAATCTTGATGAAGCTGTTAAATTTTATACAGAAGTCTTCGGTTGGTACGTGATGATGGAACCATCTGATGTTGAAAATGATGACACTCCTATCGGGCAAATGTGCCGCGACGTTTTCGGTAACGACTGGGAGAAATTCCGCATCGCTCACCTTTCAACTGGAGATAAAATTGGTATCGAGTTGTTTGAGTTCCCAGAAAATGAACAGCCAGAAAACAACTTTGAATACTGGAAAACGGGTATCTTCCACTTCTGTATCCAGGATCCTGACATTGAAGGAATGGTTGAAAAAATCAAGGAACATGGTGGAAAGCAGCGGATGCCGATCCGCGAATACTATCCTGGTGAGAAACCATTCAAGATGGTCTACGTAGAAGATCCATTTGGTAATATCTTTGAAATTTATACGCATAGCTATGAGCTAACGTATTCAGAAGGTGCTTACTAGGAAGTAACATTAAACTAAACAGCGTTAGAGGAGCTTACTTTTAAGTGAGCTCCTTTTTTATTTGGATAAAATGATCCCCCTAATAACCTCGTTTAATATGATAAGCTAGGGCAGGAGGTAAAAAAATGAAATCAAAACCAATTTATGTTGAGCTACCAGTTCAAGCAAATATGGATGAGCTTTGGGAAGCCACTCAGACTCCTGAACATCATGAGCAATGGGACCTGCGGTTTTCATCGATCTATTATCTGCCTAAGGAAGAGGACGAACCTCAACGCTTTACATACAGAACGAACATTGGATTCGGATATGGGATTGAAGGCTTTGGAGAAAGTATCGGCTCACATAACGGAAAAGACGGCTCAAAAACCTCATCTCTTCGCTTTGGAACAGACCAGAAAGCCTCATTGATTAAAGAGGGAAGAGGGTACTGGAAATATAACCCTCAGCACAACGATACCATAACATTTTTGACACAGTACGATTATCAGGTGAACTTCGGAGCAATCGGTTTGTTGATAGATAAACTCATCTTCCGTCCGATGATCGGGTGGGCGACTGCGTTAAGTTTCGATGTTTTAAAACGCTGGCTTGAAAAAGGCGAAAAACCTTCATCTCAATACATACGCTTTTTCACTTCGTGGATTATATCGATCTTATTCTTCATCGTCTGGTTTACACACGGACTGATTCCGAAAATAATCTATCAACACCCTGAAGAACTTGCGATGACAGAGAAACTCGTTGGAGCAGGATCGGTTGAAACGGTCGTTTTTGCGATAGGGATTGGTGAAATTCTATTTAGCTTTTTCTGGCTATTACCTATACAAAAGCGCTGGCTTTACCTGCTTCAGTTGTTTGCTTTTCCGGTATTAACTGTAGGGGCGATTGTAGCGGATCCAGCCGTACTCACGCATCCGTTCAGTCCGTTAACGTTCAACTTGTCCTTATTTGTATTATCTATCATTGGATTACTCGTCAGCCGAGATACACCAACAGCATCGTCATGCAAGCGAAAGCGATAAGGAGTTTATGCTAGTGATTTATGAAAATGTACTTGGAGAACAATTCAAAACACTTCATCCTGCCCTGCAAAAACGGTATTCCATCAAACCTGGACAATCGTTTCGAGCAAGTGGGGTCATGGATGAAATAAAAGGTGGGCCATTTTGGCTTTACCCGTTATTTTATTTTGGCGTATCTTTCAAACTCTTCTTCCCTGAACATGGAAAACAGGTTCCTTTTACAATACTGAACAAGGCTAAGACGGGGAGTAATGGCGAGATGCAGATTCACTGGGAGCGCGCATTTTATTTTCCGAAAAAAACGAGATACTTTAATGCACTTATGAGCGAGTCGAGCAGTCAAAACATCATTAAGGATTATCTAGGAGAGCCTTCCGTCTTTTACTCGGACCTTTCCTTTCAAATCGAGTCTTCGAACACCTTAACCATTACGTCTAAGAAACAACGGCTGCTGCTCGGAAAATTGGAAATCCCATTGCCTAGACTTTTTCAAGGTCTCGCAACAGTAAAAGAAACGTATCATGAAGACAGTGACTCCTTTACGATCTCTGTTTCAGTGAGAAACCCTTTGATCGGAACGGTATTTTCGTATAAGGGAGCGTTCAAGGAAGATGCTTAAGAAGGATACGATTCCAGTCAGTCATATTCGAGGCAATGTACGAGTTGGAGAAAACGCAGTTGAGGAAAAGCTCGATCGAACACGCAACGTGAGTGGGCTAGTGGATTCGATGGATCTCTACGAAACAGAGTTTCATAGAGAAAATATTGCATCAGGTATTCTCGATTTCTATGAAAACACGGACCGTTACAGACTATTTTCTCGAGTCAAGTGGTTATCATGGTTTCTCCCTTTTGCGGCTGTTTATAAATGCATCAGTCGAATCACTCGTCAAATCAATTTGCCGCTTAGAAAGAAAGAATACGAGATGACAGGAGAGGTCCTCCCGATTCAAGAGGAGGTAGACGGTCGTGCGTCACCACGTGCTTGGATTCGGAAAATAGGTAGTGAAACGGTTTTTGTTGCGCTTTATTCACATCACAATCATAACGGTAGGACCTACATGAATATCGCCTTACCTCTTCCATTTTCAGCAATGACAGGTATTCTTACCCTTAGCGAACAGAATAATAGGGGATTAAGGCTAACAAGCAAACGTGAAAAGGGAGAGAGGGACCATTCAGGTACATACCTTGCGATTAGAGATAAGCTGATCTCACTCCCACTTGAAGAGCAGTTTGATGTTCATGAAGAAGCTGACGGAACGTTATCTGCTACGCACCGGATGTGGATTTTCTCAATTCCGTTCTTAGTGATTGATTATCGAATTACAAAAAAGGAATAACCGAAAAAACACACCTGTTGAAGGTGTGTTTTTTTGAAGTGAGTCGACTGAACAATTACGATTCATTCAAGAGTTGGCTATAATCACTATCTGTAATAATTTCTGTTGTGTTTTTGTCAGACCAATTCTCCACTGATATGTCTGGTGTGTTCTCTATGTAACTTTTCATAATAGGATAGCCTAATTTGTATATGGACCATACTGGGATGTCCTTCGCTGGATTCCCATATAGAAATTCGGAGTACGTAGTTGCACTTGTCGAACTTGCATGTTGCTTGACTTCATCGATCACATTCTCTAGGGACCTTTCCGGTATAGGCTCATTCCAAGGAACTTCTTTGTCAGGGTAGAGCATTCTAGCAAAATAGTCAGCTTTGCCTTCGAACACAATTGAATCTAAAAGCGTATAGCTCGCATTCTGTTCTTTTTCCATGTGAATGGTGTGGTGATATTCATGTGCGATGGTATATTCTAACGCTTCTTCAATGAACGATGGGTCAAGTTGTACCAATATGGCATCCTCGCTAAGCGTAAATGCTGAAACGCCTTCCATCTTTCGAACAGGAAACGTGTTTTCGGGATTGAGTGGCATGACAAAAATGGTTTTGTTTCCGCCTGAGAGGTTGTTTGCAGCCTTTATCAATGCACCCTCGATCAATTCGTTTATTTTATCTTGATTGTTTACTAGTTCAACTGTGTTTTCTTCTAATTTCTCAACCTGTGAAGTTGGTTGGAAATATGGCGTGTATGTATGGGCAATGCTCACGTCGTGATTCGCAGCATAGCTCTGGAAAAGTTCTGTAACTTTGCTGAAGTATTCACTATTATTGTTTTGATCTGGATTGCCTTTGACTTTATTTGTGTAATCTAACACATATTCATGAAGAGGGACGATATGAAAGGTCTGGTCTTTGTGTTGAAATTCAGTAGATATCTCTGAGGTAGCTTTTTCATTTGAGCAGCTTATTAATAGTAAGAAAGCAGAAACAACAACTAGTAGTTTTATAGGTAGCTTTAGAGTTCTTTGCATGTGAATTCCTTTCCTTAGCTCAAAGTGGATTATATTGGAAAAATATCTTATGTTTGGATTTTATCACAGGTAGGGTCTTTAGAGAACTAAATATGTTACCAAACACGTATAAGATAAAGCTTTTTAATGGAATAAAGTATTGAGTTCAGAGTAAGGTTTTGAAATAATTGGTAAGAGATGGTGTCATTTGGGACAAGAAGAGAAAGAGATCATTTCGGTAATGCAAGCAATAACTTATGAGTCATGGTCCAAAAAGCTTACTGTTGAAAAGGGGAGGGTTCATTGACACAGCTAGAAAATAGAATGAACGAGCAAGGGTGGAAGCTACTAGATAAAAAGCAAATTCATGGAGCGCACGCTGGTAACCTGTATAGAGTTCATGTGGTGGATGATAAAGGTAGAAGAAGAGCCTTTGTATATAAGGAGTTCGAGGAAAACCGAAACAATGAGGTTCATCTCTATAAGGTGTTATCAAAGCCTATAGGTGAATTTAGTAAGGTCGTTAACGTTTGGGATTCAGTTCCACAGGCTCTTCTGATGCACGACCTCGGTAGCTCTCTCAAAGAATCGTTTCCCCTTTTAACAATGGAAGGGAAAAAGAAGATTATCGATGAGGTATTAGAAAGATTATCAGACTTACATACTTCGGAGCTAGAGGGCAAAAAGGACGAATTACCTCTTCACAAACTCACATTCGAATGGCGCGATTGGTGCATAGATGAATTAAGAAAGCTAAGTATGCATGTTCAATGGGCTGATGGTGGTTGGATTACTATAATTGAAAGAGCTTACGATCTACTAGAGGGATATCAGATAAAATGTCCGTTAGTCTTAACTCATGGCGATCCACACCTCGATAACATCTTTCACAAGGAAGATGAGATTTGGTTCATCGACTGGGAGTGGGCAGCTCTTGGATCCCCACTTAGAGATATCACGCTATTCATCCAGGACATGTATGATGTTGAATTGATTCAGAATGTCTATCATTCTTACCTGTCGATGTTAAAGGAAAAGGGACTTTCAATCGAAGCCGCAGATTACGAAGCAGACTTCAATCACCTTTATGCTGATCATCTGGTGATGATGATTGCATGGGAAATACATAAATATTTTGATGGTCATATAAGTGAAGAAGAGTTAAAAAGAATCCTATCGTTTAAATTTGGTGAACTAATTAAGATTATAGAAAAAGTAAATACATAAGGAGATTACGATGAAGCTAAAAATATCACTACTCATTTTAACAACGATATCCATCATTGCGATGGTTTGGGCTGGGTTTACTAGAAATGATGCGCTCTTACCACTACTTTTAAATACGACTGTAGCTCTTTCGATGGCACATCTTATGTTAGACGCAAAGAAGGGAAAAGTGAGGTCGGCCTATATGCTAGCGATGAGCCTAGCGATTTTCTCTATTGTTATTTATGGAGTTACGCTTTTCATTTAAGTTCGTGAAAACACCCTCAAGCTGAGGGTGTTGAATTCTATGCATTTATCGTAAATCCATCTATGCGATGACAATCGATAATAAATGGACTTACGCCTCCGCCGGCATCGAATGTGGCACAGCAGTCAGTAGGATCGAAGCTTTGTAAAACTAGTGATCCACTCGTCGGTACCCGGACTCCATAGACTCTTAGTGATACGGATGTTCCAGGTTGCAAATTCTTTAATCGTTTGCAAATGCTGCTGGTACATTTATTGTACTGACAGTGACCGCACTCGGGAGAATATTGTTTATCGAATAAGCTCATTTAATATTGTCCTTTCTTAGCTCGTTTTACTTATAGTAGATTCATGTTGGGGATTATTAGGAACGGCGAAACGACGGTTACGGCTAGACTTAAAAGGAGTGGGGCGAATGAAATTAACTTCTCCGATTGCTGAAGGAAATACTGCTAACATCTATCTCCGTGACAATCAGGTGATCAAGGTGTTTAAAGGCTATTTACCACACACAGAAGCAGTATACGAAGCAGAAAAACAAAAGCATGCTTATTCTAGAGGTCTACCAGTTCCAAAAGTAATAGACGTCACGAAGATCAATGGCCAACATGCAATCATCATGGAGTACATAAAAGGGAAGACGCTCGGTGAGCTTGTGCTTGAAAGTAGCGAGAAAATTGACGATTACATGAGATTGTCAGTTGATATTCAACTAAGCATCCACAGTAAAACGACGAATTCACTAGAACCTATGACCGAAAAGCTAAAGCGACAACTTGAAACAGCTCCTCTATTAGAGAAAAAGCATAAGCGTTCACTCGTTGATAAACTGGGTCGAATGGAAGTGGGCAATAGGCTTTGTCATGGAGATTACCATTTGTTTAATCTCATCAAGTCAGATGATGGCGTCATCATCCTCGATTGGGTTGATTCAAGTATTGGAAACCCTCGCGCTGATGTTTATCGCACGTACTTGTTGTATGCTGGGTATTCAAAAGAGTGGGCTGATAGGTATATGAAGCTCTATTGCGAGCGAAGTGGTTTTTCGATGGATGAAGTGTTTGAGTGGGCTCCTATTATTGCAGGTGCGAGATTGTCTGAGAATGTTTCGTCTGAGGATAATGAGCGATTGATGGAGATTGTGGACCGTTATTGTGTGAAATAACGGTAGCCAAATTAATGGAATACACAGGGAGGACAAGTAATGACAAAAACCCAGTTACTATTAATGACGATTATTTTTTCATTATCACTAACTGCGTGTTCAACTAACGAACTAGAAAATGTAGAAAGAGTGAAAGTAAGCTTTTGGAGCGGCGATGAAAAACAATCAGAAGAAGTAGCAATTGTAAATAAGGATGAGATAGAACCTTTCATTAGCGCTACAAATCACGCTAAAGAATTAGATGAACAAACGATTATTAAAACCCCACCAACATTGACCTACATTATTAACATGGAAGAAAACTCGAATAAATCCTATCACTTATGGATTATTGAAGATGGTGAAGGATACATACAAAGTCTTTTGCCAGAAGATCGTTTAACTTACAGATTAGATGAAGACTCGGTAAAAGAATTAACAACCATTTTGATTAAACAAGGAGATGCAACGCTTTTAAAGAATATAGAGTTTGAAAAATAAATATGTTTTGAGGAAATGGAATTATGAAAGTGTGGTCTTATGAAGAGATTAGCCATTATAACAGTAGGTAAAACCCATACTGGGAAAAGTACGTTTGCAAGAGCTTTAGAAAAAGAGCTACATAACTCTTTTGTTATGGACCAAGATAACCACGCTGAATTTATAAACACTTATTACAAAAAGCTACCTCCCAAAAATGGTCCTAACACACTAAAACACGCTCTCTCTAAGCTTATTGTCGATTATGCTAAAGAGAATACTGATTTTCATATAATAGCTAGTAATGCAAATCGAACTAGAACTGGGAGAACATATTTGCTAGAAGAAATATATCCTAAGGATATGTTTGTTCGTATTTTGGTTCATTTTGATATTCCAGATGACATTCTTCGAGATCGAGTAAAGGGAAGTCAACGAAACACGAATATATTCAGAGGTCCTTATTCTAATTTTGAAGATGTTCTCAATCGCCAACAAGAGGAGTCATCAAACGATGATGTAGTTGAACCAGAAGAAAGTGAAGCAGATCATCTATTTGTGATTAAACATAATGATGAGGTTGAATCAATAATTAACGAGATCGTTAGGATTTCAAAATAATCAAAAGGTAATGGGATTGATGATGAAGAAAATAGTCTTTACTAAACCCTTTTCTAATCATAAAGCAAGGAGATTTAACATGAAGCCATTCATCAATAATTATTCACACTGGATAATGCTAGTTATCGTCGGCTTTAGTTTATTTACGATGATACTTGATTTCGAAGCTTCAATGCTTGGGATAGCAGCTGTTGTTATGTGCGGAATCGGCTTTTTGTCACTGGGCTTTGTGACGATCATTGTTGAGAAAAATAAAAGAAAACAGAAGCATCACCAATAAGTTTGTGATAGTTGTTCATCAAACCTATGGGGGTGATCTTTTCTTATGTTCTATGCAGAATTAAGAAATCGTCTTTACGCTTTCTTTATCGATTACCTCATAATCGTTTTGTACGGGGTTTTTGTTGTAGGTACCGTTTCGATTGTCTTTCGACCATATGTTATGCCGTTATTTACAAGTACTCCAGAACTAGCTGAACTGACGGGATTTGTGATGATTACACTGCCTGTTTCACTCTATTTTATCGTAAGCGAATGTTCTAAGTGGCAAGGGACGCTTGGAAAAAGGAAAATGAGGCTCCGAGTTTGCGACAAGAGAGGGCATCGAATTGGAATCGGCCGTTCAGTAATTCGAACGGGGGTTAAGTTCCTTCCTTGGGAGGTCGCTCACTTTGCTATATGGCGAATTTTCCTTCCATCCAATGTTTCTGAAGATGTCATTTATCTACTATTGATTGCTGTCAATGTAACCATTTTATTCTATATACTCATTCCCCTTACAAATAAAAAGGGGGCGAATGTCTATGACTGGATTGCTGGTACGGAAGTAAAAAAAGCTTAAACGAAAAGTGTCTAGGTACGTTATTTTTATTTGATTTGTCGGTACTACTCTAGGAAGTGTAAGAGGTCAGACGTGAACGCCATGCGTCTGACCTTTCGTTTTTCTTAAAGAGATAACATGAAACAGATAAATTTAGAGGAACTCTTGAAAACATGTAATGTTCACAACTCGCCCCCTTGCACTTTTCATTAAATCATCTTAAAGTATATAATGGTTGAGATCTAACCGAAAATGGTTAAAATAAGAACATTCATTTATAAATTTGGGATTATGTGTCTCTTAAGGAAAGGGTTCAGATATATATGAAAGATAATTTTTGGCATGAGCTTCCGAAGCCATTCTTTGTACTGGCACCGATGGAAGCTGTCACAGATGTCGTTTTTCGTCATGTCGTGAGTGAAGCAGCAAGACCTGACGTTTTCTTTACAGAGTTTACGAATACAGAAAGCTTCTGCCATCCTAATGGAAAAGAAAGCGTAAGAGGACGTCTCACGTTCACAGAAGATGAACAGCCGATCGTCGCTCACATTTGGGGCGATAAGCCTGAATACTTCCGCGAAATGAGTATTGGTATGGCAGAAATGGGCTTTCGCGGAGTAGATATCAATATGGGATGTCCTGTGCATAACGTTGCAGCGAAAGGTAAAGGCTGTGGCTTGATTCGTCGTCCGGATGTTGCTGCAGAAATCATCCAGGCTGCGAAAGCAGGAGGACTTCCTGTCAGCGTTAAGACCCGTCTTGGCTATACAGAAGTTGAGGAGTGGCGCCACTGGTTGAAACATCTCTTGGAACAAGATATCGTCAACCTTTCGATCCACCTTCGTACGAAAAAGGAAATGAGTCAAGTTGATGCGCACTGGGAGCTCATCCCAGAGATTAAGAAACTTCGTGATGAAGTTGCGCCTCACACGCTTCTGACGATCAATGGTGATATTGAAGACCGTCAGATGGGGCTCGAACTCGTTGAGAAATACGGTGTAGACGGAGTGATGATCGGCCGTGGCATCTTCCATAATCCGTTTGCGTTCGAAAAAGAGAAGAAAGAGCATACGAGTGAAGAACTACTCGATCTCCTCAGACTTCAGCTAGATCTTCATGATAAGTATTCTGAAGAACTAGAGCCGCGCCTCTTCAAACCGCTTCGCCGCTTCTTTAAAATCTACATTCGCAATTTCCGCGGAGCGAGTGAGTTGAGACATCGTCTGATGAGCACAGAAACGACCGATGAAGTGCGTGCGATGCTTGATGAATTTATGGAAAACGAGAATAGCGAAGATTCTCGCGAGACTCAACTGGAAAATGTAGAGAGCTAAGTGATACCAGTTAGGCAACCTTTGCCTAGCTGGTTTTTTGTTTGTGCTTGTAGGTACTAGCTCGTTTTCAAATTCTAAAAAGGATTACAAAGCCTCTTTGTTTAATTAAATTAAGGGAAGGACCTTAGATTAATTGAAGAAATGAGGATATTTATGAACTTTACTATCAAAGAAATGGACTTAGATTCAGCTAGAAGCACATTAAGTTGGAGATATGAACCACCATATGATTTTTATAACAATGAAATGGATGAAGAAAGTATCAAAGAACGACTCGATGGTTCTTATCAGGCAATAACTTTAGATGATGAATTATTCGGTTACTTATGTATAGGTGAACAAGCTCAAATACCAATTGGACATAAGTATGGTGTTTATCATGAACGTTGTGTAGATATGGGGCTTGGTATGAACCCTGATTACGTGGGAAAAGGTTACGGGTATGGGTTTTGCGAGCGAATTATGAACCACATTAAGGAAAACAATCCCGGAGTTCCCATAAGGTTATCAGTCGCAACATTTAACAAAAAAGCGATTCATTTATACGAGAAGCTAGGGTTCGTCAAAAAGGATAAGTTCGATACTGGTCATGCAGAGTTTATAACTATGATTAAGCGTAATTAGTTAATTCAATTACATTAGGAAGCAAGCAGGTTCCAGCATCACTATTGTATTCGTCTTATGAAAGGAAGCTTCGCATGAACCGTAATCTAATTCTTTTTTTTATAGCAATCTTGTTTTTTACAGGTATCGTACTTTTTTCATATAAGCAGTTTGAGATAGGATTGCTAGCAGTGTTGGTCTTGGTCATCACCTACTTTTTAACAAAAACATACCGTACATCAGTTTCATTGTTTATCTTCTTCTTGTTAGGTCTTATGATGTTTCAAATTGGAAGTAACTATATCGATAGCTGGGATATATCAGTTAAGATGAAAACGCTAATTAACAGAAGCTTTCTCATATTTATAGTGCTAGGAACTGTGGTTTCACTCATTTTGTCAAAGCAGAAACTATCTGTCTTCGCTTTGTTTCCTGATTGGAGTAAGAGCATCAAATTGCCTTTCCATTCAATAAAACTACATTATTTCCTTCTCATTGGACTGCTGGGATCTAGTACAATCCTTATCCCGATAATCAGCTATCAAGAAATAAGCTATATACAAACCATGCTGATTTTTGGGATCGTATTTGCCATTATCAACGCTACTCTTGAAGAAGTGATTTGGAGAGGCTTTTTGTTATCAGGTTTAAGAAGAAATGTTTCAACTATTTACGCTGTGTTCATAACCAGTATAGGGTTCGGGCTGTTACATCTATCGATTGGTATCCCAATTATGCTAAGCTTGCTTTTCTCTTTCGGCGGACTGTTTTATGCACTCGTCGTACTAAAAACGAATAGTATCTACCCAGCCATCATGTTTCACGTCATTATCAATTTAGGTATGGTTTTCAATGGCTGGATTATATGAGGAAAACGCTATACATACACTAATGCGAAGGGAGTAGAACACATGTGGAATCATAGTCGATTACTAGAGTTACTGAAGATCGATCACCCGATCATACAAGCTGGAATGGCAGGAGGGGTTACGACTCCTGAACTTGTTGCTGCTGTTTCGAATGCTGGAGGACTTGGCACTTTGGGTGCTGGGTATATGACGCCTGGTGCGATGCGTGAAAGTATCCAAGAGATCAACAGCCTAACAAGAAATTCGTTTGGCGTGAACGTGTTCGTCCCTGAGTTTCCAAACGCGACAGAGGAAGAAATCAGTAGGGTAAACCAGGTACTCGATTCATTTCGTGATGAACTTGGAATAGAGGATGAAACGAAGCTCCAAGTTGACGAATCCCTTTTTGATAACCAAATAAAGGTGATTATCGAAGCTGGTGTTCCTGTATGTAGTTTTACGTTCGGGATACCAAATCAAGAAACCATTAAGAAACTTAAAGAGGAAGGGATCGTCCTAATCGGGACTGCCACATCAGTTGAAGAAGCGATTCTCAATGAGCAATATGGAATGGATGCCGTTGTAGCTCAAGGTAGTGAAGCAGGCGGTCATCGAGGAACTTTTCAAGGCTCTTACGAAGGTGTCGGTTCGATGTCTCTCATTCCTCAAATCGTTGACAACGTCAGTATTCCCGTGATTGCAGCAGGTGGGATTATGGACGGAAGAGGGGTTTGTGCGTCTATGGTTCTCGGAGCAGATGGCGCGCAGCTAGGAACAGCATTTGTGACTTGTAACGAAAGCGGAGCTAAGACGCAACATAAAGAAGCTATACTACATACGAAAGAAACAGAAACGGTAATGACATCATCCTTTAGCGGTAAGCAAGCTCGAGGAATTCGTAACGCGTTCATTGAAAAAATGGAAGGTCATGAACGATTAGAGTACCCATTGCAAAACTCCCTGACGAAAGGGATTCGAACAGAAGCAGCAAAACAGAACAAACCAGAATATATGTCCCTCTGGTCTGGACAAAGCCCGCGCTTAAGTCGAAGTGAATCTGCGGCTGAATTAATGCAATCGATTGTTTCTCAGGCTAAGAGGATCAATAGCTAAAATGCGAGGTGTAGTTGTACGATGTCTACGGCAAATAAAAGAGTGTGTGAGCAAGGACATACTTACTACAAAAGTAGCGCTTGTCCAACATGTCCGATCTGTGAAAATGAGCGGAAGCCTAATAGCGGCTTTCTTTCCGTCCTTTCAGCACCAGCAAGGAGGGCTTTGGAGAATAATGGTGTTACATCATTAGAGACACTATCGACATATAGTGAAAAAGAACTCCTGACATTCCATGGAATGGGGCCGTCTTCGATACCGAAATTGAAAAAAGCTTTGAACGAACGTGGTTTAACTTTTAAAACTTGAATTCAATATGTGGAAAAGGCAATGATCCAGAGATCATTGCCTTTTCATTATTTATGCGCGTTGAGTAGTAAGGAAGACGTTTTTTTGCTTGTTTCTAGGATTTGTAGCGCAGCAGATAAGATATTCCTAAAGTAATACATCAATTTGAAAATTGAGATTGTTCTTTTGTGTTAAATTTGAAATAATTGGTAGTAAGAGTGAATCGTAAAATATTGATGGAGGTTGATGGGATGAAAGAAAACTTAAAGCTTGCATGGATTGCCGCGTGGTTTGCATTGGTTGGACAACTTTTCTTTTTCATTGTCGTAGCGTCTATTACAGGCGAGTGGCGGTATGTGATGTGGAGTTTTCTCGTTAGCATGATGGCCGGGGTGCCGAGTATGATCTTCACATGGAGAGCGCAGAAAAAAGCAAACATGAAGAAAGCAGCACATTAATGGTGCGAGAGTCTTAGACTACGAAATGTGAGTGGTTAACACGAAGGGAAACAATCTGATGAACATTAAAAAGAGAATTGCTCTTGTAGCAGCATTCGTCTTTGCCTTCATTCCTGCTCCGGATCGCTCGGATGAATTCAATCGTTATTATGGCTTTCCGGCTGAAGTGTTTGGCTTTCATGAGAGCGGGCAGCTTAGTTTTCAGGTTTGGGGACTGCTATTTAATTTCTTTGTGTGCTATATGGTTCTTATTCTAGTGATGAAGCTTTCGAGATTGATTGCGAACAAAGCAGTAAAGTAAGTAGTAGATAGAGGGGGGTCATTTGGGTTTTTACATTGTGGCAATCGGACTAATAGTAGCTTGCTGGTATGGTTTCGCTAAACGTCTGATGAATCGTTATCTTCTTAGTTTCATAGCGATCTCTTCTGCTTTTCTGTACCATTTCGTCGGTTTGATGGTAGCAAGCGCCATGCATAGTCAAGGTGCTGCATTCGTTACCGCATATTGCTCGATTAGTATTCTAATAAATGGACTACTCATGTTCGTGGTTACGGTTATTATAAGTTTAGTAGGAATGAGAAAGAGTAAGGAGCTATCGAGATGAAACAAGTAATCATGCTGATTGGTGTACTGTTATTGCTAGCGGCGTGTACGAATGAGGTAAATAACGAAATGAATCCAAATGAGGAGGGGTCATCGAAAAGTGATTCCTCCCTGACAATCAAAGAAGCTAAACTAACTGAGCGTGAGCAAAGCATCGTAAATCAAGTAGGCATCGATTACAAAACGTTCTTTATGATTGATGGAGAATTAGCTGAAGACGAAACGTTGGTTAGTTCAATCATCGTTTATCAAGATGGAGACGGCGGGAAAGAGCAGCTCACTTCGTATGATGGCATGGGAGAGGAAGTATACGATAAAGCACTCCATTCTTTTCAACTTCACATGCAAGAGGATATTGCTTTTTTCACGATTGGATCACCGAGTGGATATAGTAAAGGTTCAACGGAAATGCCAAAGGATCTTCAAGGCTATATTTTTGATGGATTCGATGGAGAAGTCACGTTCAAAAAGGGCGAGACCGTTTATCTCAGTTATTTAAAAGGTTCGAGTGAGAACCAGATGTCTTCTGTAAATCTTGGTGATTATAAAACACTTCCAGATTCGGTGAAGGATGCAGAGTATGCCGTTGTTGCACAACTGTCAATTCAAGATGATATGAAAGACAAAGAGTAATCACAAGAGTGATGAAGGATACTGCCACGATTAGTCGAATGTACTAGTTGAACAGTACATATAAATCGAGCCACCTATGAATGTTCACACTAAAAAGTGAAATCAGGAGGTAGTTATGGGAAGAGTCATTCATTTCGAAGTACATGTTGATGACATGGAACGTGCGAAGAAGTTTTACGGAGAGGTATTTGGCTGGAAGTTTGAAGATTGGAGCGATTTCGCTGGTATGCCTTATTTCGGTGCAGTGACGGGTGATGCCGACGATATGGGAATTAACGGAGCGTTGATGCAACGGCAGAGCGCACCTCCAGAAGTGAACGCCGCAATAAATGGGTTTGCATGTACGATGGGTACTGAAGACCTGGATGCGACCGAATCACGTATTCTATCGAATGGTGGAAAGGTCGCGATGGAGAAATACGCACTTCCAGGAATGGCATGGCAGGCATATTATTTCGACACGGAAGGTAACATTTTTGGCCTTCATGAACCTGATGAGAACGCAAAATAGATGGCAGGTGAAAGAACCCTCTTCGAAGGGTTCTTTCATTGGTTTTATATAGTGGAAAGGGTGTAAGTTATATTCCAACATGTCAAAATTGCAGCCGTATATGGTCATGGAAGGAAACACTGAAAAGCCAACCGTTATTATTCGGTTCAGGATTAACGTGTCCTCATTGTGGCGAATCACAGTATTTAACAGAGAAAGGACAGATGCGCCAGGTACTGTTGAGTTTACTGATACTGTTCAGTATCATCGCGATCTATGAACAAAGTAGTGCGGGGCCTTTACTGAAGTTTTTATCATTTGTTGCCGGTGCGACTGCACTTGTCTTACTCACACCTTTTGTGATGGAAGTGTCTAATAAACGATCACAGCTTTAAAAGGGAAAGGAGGGTGTGTATGGATGTGAATATTGGAGATATTCTTTTTCAACTCTTTTCATTTATTATTTTGTTATCCATTCCAGCGCTTATTATTGTCCTGATCTTTGTGTTGAAGGGGAGGAAGTCGAGAATGGATCGTTTGGAAGAGAAAATAGATTTATTGATTTCTCAGAAGGAAGAAAAGTAAGTTTTATCTTATAAACTTCCATTCTACACTGTTGTATTTCTAACAAATACATATAAAATCAATGAAATTATTAAGTATAAGTAGTCACTATTCCTTCCTAAAAAGCAGATTACTTTCTTTCAGAGAATATATCTGTAATAATTAATATTGCATTAATGGAAGGAGAGAAATACATTGAATAAAACAACGAATTCTGCTTTATTTGAAACATTTACAAGTGAAAACATAAATCTTCAAAACCGAACGGTGATGGCACCGATGACACGCGGTTTTTCTCCTGGTAACGTGCCTTCAGAAGATGTAGCGGCGTATTATCGTAGACGTGCTGAAAATGGCGTAGGCCTAATCGTAACAGAAGGAACAGGAATCAATCATCCTGCTTCTGTTTCAGGTGCAAGTATCCCTGTTTTCCACGGCGAAGCTGCTTTGAGTGGCTGGGAGAACGTTGTGAAGGAAGTACACGAAGCAGGCGGGAAAATCGTACCGCAACTATGGCATGTGGGTATGACGCGTAAACAAGGAGATCTTCCGAATGAAGAAGCACGACCTGTTGGACCATCTGGCCTCGACCTTTCTGGTGAAAAGGTAAATGAACCACTCTCTGAGAAAGAAGTTGAAGAGTTGGTTGAAGCTTACGCACAAGCAGCTGCAGACGCAAAACGCTTAGGTTTCGACGGCATTGAGCTTCACGGTGCACACGGGTACCTCATCGACCAATTCTTCTGGGAAAGAACGAATAAGCGTACGGATCGCTACGGTGGTGATTTGGTAGGTAGAACAAGATTCGCAGTTGAAATCATCGAAGCATGTCGTCGCGAAGTTGGACCGGACTTCCCGATTATCTTCCGTTTCTCTCAGTGGAAAATGTTCAACTTTGATGCGAAGCTCGCAGCAACACCTGAAGAACTCGATGCTTTCTTAAAGCCACTTGTTGAAGCAGGCGTAGATATTTTCCACTGTTCAACACGTCGCTTCTGGGAACCTGAATTTGAAGGTTCTGACTTGAACTTAGCTGGTTGGACGAAGAAACTAACAGGTAAGCCTGTTATTTCAGTAGGTTCCGTAGGACTTGATGGAGAATTCACTAGCTTTGAAGGTGCAAACACAACAAGCCTTGATGGCTTGATTAAGAAGCTAGATGATGGTGAGTTCGACCTTGTCGCAATCGGCCGTTCTCTATTAATGGACCCTGAGTGGGTGAAGAAAGTACGCGATGGTAGAGCGGATGACCTTCTACCTTTCGATAAAGAAGCACTTAAGAAATTAACGTAATAGAGATAATGTAACGAACCGATCATGCTTTGCATGATCGGTTCTTTTGTATTGACTCTTTCTAAACAAGAAAGGAGTCTGCTTATTTTAGGTCCTGCGTTCCATATCCATCTACATCTACGTTGACGTTTACTGAAATCGGCACATCCTTAAATATGGAATTCCAGTTCTTTTTATGCTTTTCATAATAAGCTGGTTCCTTGATTCTAACCCATTTGGAGATGGTGAGGAAATCTAATTCATATTCTTCCTGAGCGAGACTTATAACTTTTTCAACAGAGCGTTTGATATGAGCTTCAGCATCTTTATTGATTTTTTTATTCCAACCTGGTTCGAAGACGTCTCTTTCAATATTCCAGTCTTCACCGAGCCTGATCGTCGTGTTGATGGTAACCTCAACCTTCAATTCACCTTTATCTAATGTAGGATCGATCTTCGTGTTTGCTTTAATGATTTCAAGGACCACATGATCTTTTGTATTGTTGTCCGATTCATCCGTCAGCGAAACTAATCCACTTTTTACTGTGTTGGTAATCCACTTTAATCCTTGTACTTCCTTTGAATTAAGCCACCCTACAAGCTTAAAATCCTTATTTGAAATGATGGCAGCGCCTGATAAGCGAATCCGGTCCTTGTTGATTTCGATTTCTGGAATGACGAAGCTCGCATCTTCTGAAATATACTTTGATATGTCGCTGAATTTAGTGTTTTCCAAAATTTCTAAGCTTTTATAATTATTTTGTGTGAGTTCTTTAATTTGAACCGCAGGAAAAATTTCTTTCGTTGGTTCAACTTCCATGATCGTAGCTACATTTTCTTTGGTTGTGAAAACAGCGACTGTTCTACGAAATTCATGATCTCTAAGAAAAAAGCTGATCAATTTTCGGACTGATTCCTTTTCGATTAGCTCATCAGAAACCACGAGGGACTTTAAATGTGTAAAGTTCGGTGGTCGATCCGTTTCAAGTGAGTTCTCTCGAATGATTTCAAAAAAGGATTCCCCTTCTAGCGTAAGATTCTGAAAGGGTTGTCCAGTTGAAAGTCCTCCTTGTATACCTTGTATGTTGTTTGGGACCACGTACTGATGAGTCATCGAAAATTCTTCATCTTTACCATAATCAAGGCCAACGCCAATGATTAATCCCACATCCTCAATCTCATTGCTGTCCCAGCATCCTGTCAGCATAAGTAGCAAACAAAGAATCGTGAACGTTCCTCTCTTCATCGGAGCGACCTCCTACTGACTGTGATAAGCAAGAGAATCAATGGAATCGCAATGAGAGATGCATAAGATAAGTAGTTGATGTATGTGCCATACGAAAATAGTTCAGTTATTCCATCTGGGTACATTGCAAAGAGAATAATGCTAATTCCGACCACGCCATTAAGATACCATTTTTTCTTACAGTTTAATGTCGTGCATAATCCAAGCAACGCTGCGTAGTAGTAGGCGACAACGGTTGTGAAAATGGTGATGATCCAACCGAACAAAAATAATAGCTCGAATCGCTCAAAGAAGAATCCCTGAAATTCGATTGATTTTGCCATCTCGATAGTCGGAAACGTAGTGACTTTGAGTTCTTCTACACTAAGAATGCCGATGTTCAGAATGAAAAACAGGACATAAATCGTGCATACTGCACCAAGGCTCAAAAGTAGAACAGTGGACATCGATTTCCAGTTTCGAATGGCCCCTTTCTTGGAAAGAACCATGATGAGTTCATAGCCAACGAATGAGAAGAACGTTATTTTGGCTCCTTTTAATAATGGTCCGATATCTTGAATGAAAATCGGACGCAAATTGGTAATGTCGATGTTACGTATACTTAATACCGTCAAGACAAAGAACATGAGGAGTATGAGTGGAAAATAGAGTTGTAAAAAAGCCATGATATTCTCTATTCCGGCTGAAACCAGGTAGAAACATGCGATGATCAGGACTGTGATAACGACTAACCTTGGAGTCAAATCAAGTAAATAATAATTGACGATTTCCGCCATGGTTCTCACGATATAAGCTGAAATGGCAATACAATAGACAACGAAAATGAGGTTGAAAACGCTCCCGATCCAACGGCCTGCTATTTTAGGAGCGATTTCATAAATTGTTTGTGATGGATAACGTTTGATCATGGCGAATATTAATAAGCCATTAAGAAAAGCGATACTTGCTCCAAGTATGAGGCTGATCCACATGTTCGGTTGATCGATGACATTTGCCGCTTCTCTTGGTAACGTAATGATACCAACCCCAATAATCGTAGAGATGATGAACACGATGATAGGGAAGTTGGACATTTTTTGATTATTCATGTGTCTTCCCAGCCTTTTTATCTTGTTTGAAAAACAAGCGAATAACAGAGTCTTTCAATTGATTTAAACGAAATGGTGCGAAAGGTTCCATGTACGGAACTTTGAAGCTTCTTAATGAGACTAGATGCGTGCTGATGATAAAAAGGGCGATCAACATTCCATAAATCCCTAATATTGCAGCAAAAAAAAGTAAGAAGAATCGGATCGACCTAAGTGCTAAGCTTAGTTGGTAATTTGGCACCGTGAATGAACAGATTGCTGTAAACGAGATGACCATTACCATCATCGGACTAACGATGCCTGCGCTCACTGCCGTTTCACCAATTACGATTGCACCCACGATACTAACCGTCGATCCGATCGGCTTCGGCAACCTTATCCCTGCTTCACGTAATATCTCGATCGTAAGTTCCATCAAGAACGCTTCGATCACAGAAGGAAAGGGCACACCTTCTCTCGTTTTCGATAGAGAGATAGCGAGGTCTGTTGGGATAAGACCATGGTGAAATGAGATGAGTGAAATGTAAATAGCAGGTAGTACGAACGAAATAATGGCAGCGAAATATGTTAGTATTCGAGTTAGTGAAGCTGGAATCCATTTGAAATAATAATCATCTGGCGTTTGTAGCAGCATGTTCAAGGTAGTCGGCGCAATGAGTGCCGTGGGCGACCCATCTGTCAAAATGGTGATTTTCCCTTCCATCAACGCATTGGTTACTTTCAGTGGGAACTGTGTATTCGTTAATTCAGGGAAAGTCGAGTACTTGTTCTTGCTAATCGTTTGTTCGAGTAACCCAGCGTCTCCTATGTATTCTGCTTCGATGGCGTCGATGCGTTCTCGTGCTTCATTCAATAGTTCCTCTCTTGCCTTACCTTTTAGATAAACCAACTCGATACACGTTTTGACTTCAGTTCCGACTGAGTATCGCTCGAAAACTAAATCGCTCGAATGCATATGCTTACGAATTAATGCTTTGTTATCTTCAATCGATTCAACGAAGCCATCTCGTGGGCCACTGATCGTCGGTTCGTTAACAGGTTCTTCTGTATTTCGTTTTACGAACTTAGACGTGTTGATAGCATATACGATCTCAGCCTTCCCACTTGCAATGATAATCGAGTAGCCATCCATTAAATATGTATTTACTTTTTCTCTATTATTAACGACATCAATTGCTTCCACAGGTAAAATACTAGGGATTGAAGAAGGATTAACAGGTTCGTCTTGATTCACTAAAGCGAGAAGTGGCGCTATAATCAAATCTTGTATGGTTTTTTTGTTGGTAATGTCGCATATAAAAACAAGGGTGATGTCGAGTGAAGGCAATGCTAGCGATTTGAATTGCACGTCACTACTATTATGGAAATCTTCGATGATTTGTTCTGTTACGGTCGTCTGTTTGTTTGATCGTTTTCTTATTTTCATGTCAGAATCACTCCGAACGTAAGCTATCTGTTAGTATTCACACGAAATAGCTTTCTATCCAAGAGCGTTTTATTAAAAGTGGTGATAAGGAGAGGACTTTCAATAAGATTGGAGAATAGAATGAGCTCGAAAGGAGGCGATAGTGAGTGCGGTTATTTCATGTTAGTGAAGAGAGTGATATAGACGTGTTTGAACCACGTGTTCCAACTCGAAAGGATCTTGATGAATCAACAGGCCTTGTGTGGGCGATCGAAGAGAGGTGCTTGCCGAACTTTTTAACACCTCGGGATTGTCCGCGAGTTTGCTACAACGTTGGTCGCGAGACGACTGATCTACATAAACAGACATATCTTTCATCGGAATTTCATTCACATGTCGTCGTTATCGAACAGATGTGGTTTGAGGTCATGAAGAACACAACATTATTCCTCTATGAATTTGATCCAGCTGCATTTCAACTTCAGGATGAGAATGCGGGTTACTATGTGAGTGAATCAACGCAAATTCCGATTGCAAAATGGGAGGTAAATGATTTGTTTCAAGCGCTGTTTTCCCGCGGTGTTGAAGTTCGGTTTGTAGATAATTTGTGGGAGATGTATGATGCGATCCAACAAACGACGTTTTGTTGGTCGATGTGTAAAATGGGGAATGCAAAGCCCAGGACAGATGAATAGTAGTAGGTCACCGCTGCAGTGGTTTCTTTTTTGCGTAAAAGGGGTAGTATTTATTAAAAAAGTGTGACGATCATCGCAAAATCCGACACCAAAAGCACATTTATCACGTGAACTTGTTTATTTCTTCACCCGTTTAAGGTTATACTTGTTCTTTAGAAGTCGGGATTTTGAGAGACAACATCCCTTTTTTATAGAGAGGATTTCACATCATGCTTGATTACAAATACTACAAATGCAATGACAATAATAATGAAACGATCGTTCTGTTACACGGCCTCGGTGGCAACTACGGAATTTTTAGTAAGCAGATCGCAACGTTCAAAAAACAGTTTCATGTGTTAGCGATCAATTTGCCCGGTCACGGAAAATCGCCAAGTACGTCTGATTACGATAAATCATTTGATAGTGATTTAGTTGTGGATGAACTTCTGCGAACTCTCGATAAGCTGAATATCGGTAAAGCACACGTAGTAGGCATTTCATTAGGATCCGTCGTAGCTCACCACATGCTACAGCGTGCGCCAGAGAAGGTGAAAAGCGCAGTACTTGGAGGAGCGATTACTCGTTTTACACCACTCGCAACCTTTCTGTTACTAGCAGGAACTGCCGTCAAACGCTTTGTGCCTTACATGTGGTTATACAAATTGTTTGCTTATATCATGATGCCAAAAGCAAATCATGCAACCGCAAGAGAAGTATTTATTAGAGAAGCTGTGAAGATGAAGCGCCACGACTTTTTAGCGTGGTATAAGTTAGCGTTTACAGTGAAAGACACGTATGCCGATGTTCAAGTAAAAGGCAAAAGCGTACCGAAGCTCTACATTTCAGGTGAAGAGGATCACCTCTTCGTAGAACCATTGTTAGAAGACACAAAGAGTGATAAACAAGCGCATCACCTCGTTCTAAAAGAATGTGGGCACGTATGTAACGTAGAAAAACCAAAAGAATTCAACGCTGCTTCATTAGAATTCTTTAATAAGCATCGAACGGAGCACGTGCCAATCTCGTCTGCGCTTTGATTAATTGAATAGTAGAAGAGGGACTCGTCGATGACGGGTCTTTTTTTGTTACTTTAAAAAGTCTATAGAAAGCTTTGGGATATGGTAAAATATAGAAGTGGCTTAGCCTAGTGAACTTGAATGTAGTAGTTGGGGTAATAGAAGAGCTAAAGTCAGAGCATTCTTCATTAGGATGATATAGGTGGTAATTGTATAGTTATTTAAAGGAGCACATGTCACGTATGAATGATTTGAAAAACACGATTAGTGAATATAGTTGGGTAGGAAGCGAAAAGAGTTTCGTGGATATTATAGATATTATGAATCTTAACCAGGTATCCATAGGGCGGTTCGGTGGAAATTCACATGCAGGGCAGTATAAAAATGAAGATGGTTGCCTGATCTGGGTAGATGATCACAGAGGTTGGGAGTTCGTAGTCATACTTGATGCACATCAGACTGCCGAAAGTGCTGAAATAGTCATAGCACAGTTCGCTCGCAGAAAAGCGGAAATACAAGCTCTATTATCCTTACCATATAAAGAAACGATCGATAGACTAGAAGAAACGATTGTAAACATGTTCCAAGAAGATAAATTCCTCTATGAGTGTCAACATGTGAAAGGTGAAACAGCTTGTTTAATACTCTTTAGAAAAGATAAGTATGTATGGTGGTTATCAATAGGGGACTGCATTTCTTACATATTTCACCCTGAACTTGCCAACCTAGGTCAGTATCAACTAAATCAGAGGCAGTTTTTTGAATGGATTGGACAGGTCAATACATTTGAGCAAGTGATTCCTTGCTATAGTAGTGGAGTTAGAGAACTTAGAAAAGGAACAAATCGCATGTTATTAACAACTGATGGGTTAGTTGAATGTCCGAATAAACCCTTTTCTAATCCAAAAGATATCTATGAGGTAATGAAACACCAACCTAATAACGAAGGTATAATGTCACTGCTTCAAACTATCCAAGAAAATAACGTAAGAGATAGTACAACAATTATTTCTTGGGATGTGAATATAACAGTAGATGTTTCTAACCCAAGTGATCAATAAACATTACTATCAAAATGAAAGAGTTGAGAAATAAGTGATGGTTGAAATAGTTCCTACGAAAGAACAGATAAAGTCCTGGATGAAAGAGTTTGTCCCCAAAAAGGATTTTTTCTTTGTAAAAGAAAAAGATTTGCCCACTTTTAATCACCATTTAAACGAGGTTCTACTTATTCCTAGTGACGAATTTTTTCGTCATCCATCATATAGACAAGTTGAGCTTTCTAATAGCTATACATATTGGAACATCTCGAAGGATGTTGACTATGTAATTGCGGCGCACAGTAGCTGGATTGAGAACCTTAACAAAGAGAAAAAGAGAGTGATCCTCAACAATCAAATCAAAGTAAACCGTGGGTTAATTATGCCTTTGTCATATTTCATCGATGAAACCCTAGTTCCAGAAGAATATATTTTTGAAGAAACAGAAGGAGAATTGGTTGTTATTCAACATGACATGTGGAATGCGCTCCCAGAAGGCATAAGAGAAAGTGCACTATTAGAGTATGCAAGACAATGGGAGGATTGGTCGTGTTACGAAACTCCAGATGCAACGGATAATCATATCAGCCGTTACGCTAACCATTTTTCAACTCTTTCAGGAAGTAATTGCTTGTCTACCACATTGTTTGCAGTAACCAAACAAGAATGGATCATTAAAGAATGGATGCATCCAGCAACATTTAGTAATGGTTTAAAAATAGCAAATTACACATTAACCTCTGGTAAGATCCAATGTGGGGACGTTATAACTTGGGTGAATGAAAATAACAGTATTCAGCACGCTGCTTATTATATTGGAAATGATCTTGTTTTTAATAAAAACGGTCAGACTTTCTTTAATCCATGGAAGATCGTACATATTGATCAGTTAAATGAGCAATGGAATCAGTATACTAAGAAGATATATCGTAAACATAAAAAAACCCCTTAAATACAAAGAAAAGTAGTATTATCATATAAAATCATATTAGCAAAGCGAGTATTTTCGTTCTTCAACAAATGGGTTGTTGGAGGGTCATGAGTGTTCAATCATATTCTAATTAAAGCACGCCCCCTAGACTAGGAGCGTGCTTTTATTATTTTCATCCTGCATTATTCTCTCGCTTGGAGCGTTTCTTTCATCTTTAAAGTGGAAATGATTCCGGAAATAAGAGGGAGGATCGCCACAATGCCGATGGCCCAATTGACATTGATGATGTCTGCGATAATCCCAGCCATTAATGCACCAAATGCGTATCCGCTGTCTCTCCAGAAACGGTAGACGCCCATGGACGTTGCGCGCCATTCAGGGTGTGCCACGTCACTTATTGAAGCAAGAATCGTTGGATAAACCATGGCCGTTCCTATTCCTAATAGTGCTGCACCAAGTAGCCAAAACGAAAAGGTGTTCACCATCAAGATAACCCACAACGAAATTGCTTGAACAAACATTCCGGTTACAATCAGCTGTTTGCGACCTATTTTATCGCTCCATATACCGGTAAATAACTGAAATAACCCCCACGCAGCCGGATATACCGCGACGACTGTGCCAATCTGTCCGACAGTTAACCCGCCGGTAGCAAGGAAAATCGGAAAGAGACCCCAAGCCATTCCGTCTTTTAAGTTTGTTGTTAGTCCAGCGAAGCTGTTACTTGCTAAGTTAGGGTTTTTCCATGATGTACGCTTGAAAACCTCCCATGTGGAAACAGGGTCTGACTCTACCTTGTGTTGTTCTGCCTGTGTTTTCACATGCTGGTCCGTATTTTTAACAATAAGTGATAATAGAAAACCAATGATGACGAGTGCGATTCCAATATAGAATGGTTCTGGACTTAACGAATAAGTAGAAGCGACATATCCAGATACAGCTGCCATGATCGCTACACCGATATAGCCAGCGAATTCGTTGAATCCGACTGCTAATCCTCTCTGTGTTGATTTAGCGAGGTCGACTTTCATGTTAACGGTCATCGACCATGTGAGTGCTTGGTTAATTCCTAAAAAAATGTTGGCGACGATTACGACCCACCAAGCATGAGCGAGTATGACCATGATCGGAACGAATAATCCGATCCCCCAACCTATGAGAAGCACACGCTTTCTTCCCATTCGATCTGCTAGATCACCAGCGAAGAAATTGACGATCGCTTTTGAAAAACCAAAGCTGACAATAAAGGAGAGTGCAGCACTCATCGAAGCTAATCCGAAACGTTCTTCTCCGATAATCGGTAGAATGGTTCTCTCTAAACCGACCATCGACCCGACAAATAAATTAATGATAACTAATAATACAAACTGAACAATATTTTCTCGTACACCTACTTGAACATTTCTCATATGTTATCCCTCCTTTCCAATAACATAATCCGCTCATCACGTTCTTTTCGTTAGTTATATTTGTTGGTTCTTCAATAAAAAATAAAGACCCACTGGGTCCATATCAAAATAGAACTGTGAAACTGGTGGGAAAGAACTATAGTATATATTTACTAAAAGCGATCTTTCTAAACTGTTCTTTCCATCCCTTTTCTCAGGTGGAACAGGTTGCGTTAGACAACAATCTTTTATTGTAAATGCTTAGGTGGTTCAATACTGTGGTTGTTAGTTTCTACTTCTTTAAAAATGTCTTGCTTTGGTGCTTGTTGAGTTTGAGCGTTCGGAACTAGAGTAGAATTCAATAGTTGTAGAATTTGCTGAACACTTTGTTGTAGTTGATCAATTTCTTTTTTTGTTGCTGGTTGTGATTCTGGTTTTAGTTCATAGCCTACTTGTCCATTCGGCTCTAATGTTGCCCATTTCACACTATCGATGGACGTTACATTTTGTTGTCGTAACTTCATTTCAAGTTGATCAACTGTGAATCGTAGCTTCTTTAGGTTTTTCTCATTTAAAGTCCCATTTTCAATCATTACTTTTGATTTACCAGTAATGAATTTTTCAATGCCATCAGACTTCACTTGTGCATATTCCATCACGATTAGCGTTATGACTAACATCGTTCCGACTGCAAGGGTGGTCCATATATTCTTACCTGCTAGAGGCTGTATTAATAATGACCCTATTCCAATCATGATAACGGTTTGAGCAAGCGTCATTTGAGAAATTGATTTTCTTCCAGCTATTCGTAACAGTAGTGTTCCACCAAGTACAATTAAGATCGACTTCCATATCCAGTCAAAATCCATCTGTATCATCCTTTCTATAGTAACTCGCGTTATCACGAAGCTAACGCTTTGCTATATGGATAAAAAGCTGAACGCTTGTGTACGTTCAGCTTTTTTTTGATTATTGGAGGGTCGCCTGATGAGGGACAGGTGTATAGCTCTGAAGCATGAGGTTCATATCCTGCTCCGATAATTGAGGAACTTGATAGTAACCATGTTTATTCTGATATAGGAAGATTTCATAACTTAACTCAATTAGATTCGGAACACTGTCACTGACAACTCGTCGTAATACCGGGTTTGTCATTTCAAGTGCTGTCATGGTAAATAAGGATGCTAAAGACTTTGTCTGCCCTAGCATATAAGCTGATAATCCTTGATCAGATAGATCTCTCACTGACTGATTAGGTTTTTTTGGTGGGCCTGGCTTGATACCATATACAACTTCGTTTGATTGTTGCATCGTATAGTTGCCAGTCGGGTTAATCGGATCTTGTCCGGTTTGAAAACTCTGGACGATCGAATTGTACATGGTGGTAATGAAGTTCCTTTGATGTTGTAAAATGCTTTTGAGTTCAGGATCTTGAATGTGTTGGTCGTACATCTGATACTGGTCGAGCATACTGATGATACTTGAAATGATCTCATGGGCGTCAAACAATTCGTGACCGCCGTGATTATGATTTTGAACGTTTACAGACGTGTTGGGTTGCGGCTGTTCAGCATTGGGCGTTGCTTGATTCATTTGATTTTGCTGTTCCATCTTCCTATCCCTCCATGACTAATGTTATGGGTCTGTTGTATTATCTCTAAAACACCTTTTCATATGTATCATCTCTGTCTTAAGGGTCGGAATACGATTTCCCAATATACTCCAATTTCGAGTTTTATTTCTGATATGTGTGGGAATTACCCTCTGAACAGTAAACACATTGATCAAAGGAGTTATAGAGATGCGATTTTTTGGAGTTTGGTTCGTCGTTTTAGCTGCGATGTTATGGGGAGTATCAGGTGGACTTGCAGGAATCCTTATGGAGAAAGATTGGGATCCTCTTGTCATTTCGTTTTATCGAGGTGCGGTTGGACTCGTTTGTCTTTCCATTTGGCTTATGTTTCAACCTAAACCTAAAGGGGAGGAGAACAAGAGGAAAACCATCCTTTGGTCAGTGCTTGCCGGAATCGGTGTAGCGGGGAATTTCAGCTTTTATTTTCTAAGTATTTCACAGTCTGGTGTCGCTGTCGCATCGACGTTAATGTATACAGCGCCACTGTTTGTTTTTATTATTTCGTTTTTCCTGCACCTAGAGCGTGCTACGACGTTCAAGGTGGTTTCAATCTTTGTCGTAATGATCGGGATTACGTTGTTAACAAACGTATTTGAAGTAGGACTAGGAAGTTTAAATCTAATCGGAATCATAAGTGGTTTATTATCTGGACTTTCCTATGCGCTTTTCATATTTGGTTTTAAATTCGCAACGGAACATGGCCATCCACCATTTGTATTAACAATTGCATTCGCTGCATTTACCGCATTGATGTTGACGATCATTGACCTTGATGAAATGGTATCCGTGCTCTATTCAGATGATCTTATATGGTTTATTACGCTAGGAATCATTGGAGCAGGTATCTCGTTCTTCGCTTATTTAGAAGGATTGAAGAAAACAAAGGCATCACTTGCAGCTGTCATCGCAATGGTGGAACCAGTTACAGCTTCTTTGTTCGGTTTGCTGATTTTAGGAGAAGTTCTAACTATCATCCAGGTTGTTGGGATTTTGATTATTTTAGTTACCATTACGTTGTTGAGTAGAAAGCAGAGTTAGTACTTTTAAGTAAAGGAAGAAGCAGTTCACTTATGGAATACACATTAGAAGTTGTGTCCTTAATTGAACTGTTTTTTTTATGGGGTTGTAGACTGATTTGCAAGATAACACTGACTACCTAAGCGCATAGAGTCTAAAAAGGGGATGGTCTATGATGAAAGTTTGGCTTTCTTTACTAGCTGGTTTGATATGCGGTATTACACTGTCCTATTTTCTTCTGGACTACAACAGTTGGGCTCTTCACCTAACTGGAGTGAACGGGGAGGTCATTAGAACGACCAATGAGTTAGATTTCAATTTTATAACGAACGTCTTTTTACTAGTGGCATCTGCTTCAATCTTAATCTATGGTGCGTGGACATTAATAGAAAAGAAAACAGAAGAACGGTAAACGTTTACTCATATAAAGGGAGAAGCACAATGAAAAGAGCCGCTATGGGTGCACTTACTATATTCATACTGATTATGGGACCAGTAATCTTGTTTTCCTTTTTTACACCTTCTGAAGAATGATATGGATTTCCTGTTCCGAAAGATGCTGTACTTGTTCAGGAAAGTGAAGATAGCAAGTTATGAGTGGTCAGTCAAAGGGTTCTGATGTAAAAGGCATTCCATTCGGTTATGAATGGGTCTTGAAAGCAAAAGGGTGGAAGAAGGGTGAAAGGGAAGGTGCTTCGGTAGTTTACCCTAAAAGAGGGAATGAGGTTATCTTGATTTCTACATCGAAGCATTTAGATGTGATAAGGAATGAATAACTAAGGGAGACGCGTTTGTTTGTAACGCGTCTTATTTCGTGGATTGTCTTCGAAATTAACAAAATAATATAATGTACTTAACTATTGACCGTGTGGTGTACCCCACAGTTTATGATATGGGTAGGAGTGAGAGGATGTATAAGATTAGTGATTTTTCTCTGATGACTGGACTTAGTAAAGAAACGTTACGCTACTATGCAGAAGTTAAGTTACTCGAACCAGCTTACATTGATCCAACGAATAATTATCGCTATTACGATGATGGAAGTTACTTCTTGGCAGTCCTCTTAGTGAAGTTAAGAAAGCTTGGTTTTACGATACAAGAAATGGTTGGAGTGATGGAGGACGAGTCGTTTGCTAATTTAGAAAAGTTATTGATCCAAAAAAGAAATAAGATCGTAATGCAGATAGAAGATCTTCATCTTCAGGTAGAAGAAATCGACGAATTTCTTGCATCAGGGAAGGAGGATATTGAGTGATTCAGTGGAAGGAAGAAATCATGATTGACGCTAACATTGAAAAAGTGTGGTCATTGTTTTCAGATGAAAACATTAAAAGAATTATGCCCAAAGTAGAGGAACATCACTTGATTGAAAAGAAAGAAGATGAGGTTGGCGCAAAGCATAAGCAAACCTATCGTGAAGGTAAGCGCTTGGAAACCTATATTGTCGAAACATTGGCTTATGAAGATCGCGCAGACAAAAAACAAAAGAAAATAAGCTTTGTTTTAGGAAAAGCCTTTGAAATCACACTTACTTTTACGTTGCTTAAAGAGGATGATACAAGGACGACATTTATTTATGAAGGGCAAAATAAGGGCGTTAATTTCGTAGGAAGAGCGATGTTGAAGCTCGGAAATGAGAAAAGTAATCATAAAGTGGTAAAAGAGTTTATGGACAGAGTGAATGATGAAGCGTTAGTGTAGCGAGGTTAGTATAATGTAACCTAGGAAAGTTGAAGACATAAAAAAATGCCACCCAAATCGTTAGCGATTAGGGTGGCATTTTTTTATTATTTTTTTAACAGGAACGTTAGTAATAAGCTGCTCAAGCTTCTCTATAACTGGACAGGATTTTCCCTAACGTTCGTTCCATCACGAGGATGCCATCCAAGCATTCACTTAGGGATGTCAATTCCTCAGGAGTATGGCTTTTGCCGTTCTTACTTGGAACGAAGATCATGCCGGTTGGGATTTTCTTACCGAGAAGCATCGCATCGTGTCCTGCACCGCTCGGCATTCTTCTATATGTGAAGTTCAGTTCATTCGTCGCTTCTTCAATCATGTTTGTCATATGGTCATTCATATGAACGGGCTCAACGCGGATGCTGTTAGAGTTCTCGAGAGTAAGTCCTCTAGTTTCAGCAATTTTGTTCGCATTAGACTTGATCGCGTCGATCAGTTTTTCTCTTGCATCACGATCGATGTCTCGAATATCAACTGTGACCGTTGTTTTTCCTGCAATCACGTTCGTTCCATTTGGAGAGTTTGTGATTTTCCCAACTGTTGCTACAGCGGTATCGCTGAATCTGGCAGGAAGCTGTTCGATCGTAGTGATGAGTTCACTGGCACCGATCAAGGCATCTTGTCTCATGGTCATCGGTGTGTTGCCGGCATGGTCAGCGCTTCCGATAAATGTGAACGTTTCTCTTGCTGGGCCTGCGATTCCTTCCACAACACCGATTTGCTGCTTGTTCGTTTCTAATACAAGTCCTTGTTCGATGTGGAGCTCGAGGTAGCCGATGATCTCGTTCATATCTCGTTCAGCGCTTTTTAATTCTTCAGGGTTTAAGCCATCTGCTTTCATCGCTTCTGCGATCGTCGTACCTTCATCGTCCTGATACGAGTGGAGCGCGTCTTCGTTGATTTCACCGATCATCGCTCGGCTTCCTAGTAATCCGTGGTTGAAGCGTGATCCTTCCTCATCAACAAACACGGCAACTTCGATCGACCACTTCGGCATGCCATTTTGATTGATGAATGACTCGACCGCTGTTAATGCGGAAAGGACGCCTAGTAGACCATCGAACATTCCGCCGTTTGGTACCGTATCGATATGAGAACCGAGGATAAGACTTTTGTGCGTATGAATACCTTTGATCTTACCGTATACGTTTCCAATCGCATCCTCATGGACGGACATTCCCATCGTTCTCATCCATTTCTTGATCCATTCGATTGCTTCTCGATATTCTGATGTATAAGGGAAGCGGCTGTTACCGCCAGCTTCTGTAGCGCCAATGCTGTTGATCTCATTGAAATAAGAGATGAAATGATGGATCGGTAAATGGGTGTGACGTGGAAGAGATTCATATTCCTCCTTCCATCGTTTTACGCGATTATCCATCTGCTACCTCCCCCTCATTGCTGAGTTGTATGACTTTGATGAACGTCTTACTTGCTTGTAGCATCGCTGATTCTTCGATATCAAAATGTGGATGGTGATGTGGATACGCTTCGCTGTGACCAGCCCCTGTAAAGAAGAACGCTCCTGGTTTATCCAGCAAATAGTAAGCGAAATCTTCCCCGCCCATCATCGGGTCCATCTCTTGTGAATGCTCGTGTCCAAACAATTCTTCTGCCGCACGCTGTACATGCGTTGTTTCTTTCTCATGGTTGTAAAGGGCAGGGTAGCCTTCTTCATAGTTTAACGTGCACCTTGCTCCGTATGTTTTTCCTGTATGTTCTACGATTTCAGCCATGCGCTTCTTCACGGTAACTTGAACGTCACGTGAAAAGGTCCTGGCAGTACCTAAAATTTGTGCGTTCGCAGGTATCACATTGAACGGACCACCTGACTCGAATGCGCCTAACGAAAGTACGGCAGATTGAAGGGGGTCAACATTTCGACTAACAACCTGCTGCAGATTTTGCACGATGGCTGATCCACATAGAATCGGATCGATCGTTTGATGGGGAAGCGCACCGTGACCACCTTTACCATCGATCGTAATGGAAAACCGATCAGACGCTGCCATTAATGGACCACTTTTTGTAAAGACTGATCCTACTGGAAACATGGACCAAAGGTGAGTGCCATACACTTCATCGACGCTTTCTAAGCATCCTGCTTCGATCATCGGTTTTGCGCCACCTGGCGTTTGTTCTTCAGCAAACTGATGGATTAGGACAATCGTTCCATGCAGGTGTTCGCGATTGTTGTAGAGTACTTTTGCTGTGTGAAGAAGTGTTGACGTATGTGCGTCATGTCCACATGCGTGGGAAACGCCTTCTACTTTTGATTTATAAGGCACGTCTTTTGCATCAGGGATCGGAAGCGCATCGAAATCTGCGCGCAGGGCAATCGTTTTTCCTGGAAGAGAGCCGTGGATCTTTGCAGTGATCCCGCGGCCGCCTACACCTTCTTTAATATCGTCTATGCCAAGATCTCTTAGAAAAGCTGCGATCTTCTTAGGTGTTTCTACCTCTTCGAAAGAAAGCTCTGGATTCTCATGGAAATGACGACGCCATTCGACCATGTGAGGATATTCTGTTTCTAGTTGTTCGATCATTTTTCCGTACATGAAATGCTTCCTTTCTTATTCAAATAGACTTGGAATCCATAGCGTTAAGCTTGGAATGTAAGCAATCAATAAGATTGCGATGATTCCTGTGATGAAGAATGGGAAAATATCTTTGATCGTGTTTTCGATCTTCACCCGAGCGATGTGGCACGAGATGAATAGAGTAGAACCAACCGGTGGTGTAAACAATCCTAATGCGAAAGAACAAAGCATCACGATAGAGAAGTGGGTAGGATCCATTCCAACACCAGTTGCGATCGGGAAGAAGACAGGGATGAAGATGAACAAGTTTGGAACGAGCTCCATCACCATTCCAGCTGCAAGCATAATCACGATCAATAACAAGATGACGAGTGCATCAGAAAGTCCAAGACCAAGAATCCAATTTGAGATCAAGTTTGGAATGCCTTCTGAAATAAGTGCGTATGTGAAAATCATCGACGTACAGATCATCAGCATAACAACTGTTGTACCGTAGACCGTTTCTTTCAACGATTCATATACGCCTTTAAATGAAAGTGACCTGTAAACGAATTTACCAACAAGAAACGCATAGATCGCAGCAAGAGCAGCGGCTTCAGTTACCGTTGCGATTCCGAATACAATGGCTCCAATTAAGAAGATAGGAAGGACAAGTGCCCAGAATGCTTTGAAAAGACTTGTGAAGAATTCCTTAAAAGAAGGCATCGATTCGCGCGGGTATCCACGTTTGATCGAAATGATAACGGTTGTGATAAGGTACGTTAAACCGATTAAGATCCCTGGGATCACACCTGCTAGAAACATTTGTGCGACAGATAGATTAGCTAACCAGGCGATGATGATCATCGTACTACTCGGTGGAATAATGATTCCGACAACTGAGCTAGATGCGTTGATCGCGGCAGCGAAGGAAGAGGAGTATCCTTTCTTTTTCATCGAAGGAATCAGAACACTTCCTGTTGACGCAGCATCTGCAACAGATGATCCAGATACACCTGCCATCCCCATACTTGTAATAACGGATACGCACCCAAGGCCGCCTGGTAGTTGGCGAACCATGGAGTCTGCTACTTTGATGATGCGCTGTGCGATGTTTCCGTGAATCATCAGATTTCCTGCGAAAATAAAGAACGGGATCGCTAGGAATGCGAAGGACTGCGTGTTTGAAAAGAATCGCTGTGCAGCGAGTTCCATCGGAATGCCTTCGACGATAAAGAAAAGAACCGCTGAAATCCCCATCGAGAACGCAATCGGAACTCCTAGTAAGAGCATTACGAAGAAGCTTATTATCATAACGGCGATCATTGGATTTCTCCTCCTTTCATCCACGTACTTTTGTTACGGATAAGTAAAGTGATTTGAAGAATAAGTAGGATTGCAACTAATGCGAACGATACGGTTACGGATACGTATAGCCACGACTTTGAAATTCTTAACATTGGAAGTGGCTGCATGCGAACAGCATCTGCTAGCAAATAGCTTGCATAAGCCATATAGACAGAGAACAATAGCATGATTACTTTTGCGAAGAGCTGCAGCATCCACTGAATGCCGCGACCGAATCGCTCTTGTAAAACGGTTATTTTCAAATGATCTTCGTTTTTCGTAACGGCGATCGTTCCGAGGAAGATCATCCAGGGGAAGAAGATTTGCGTCATCTCCGTTGAGGATGAAATAGGGTAGTCGAAGACATACCTTGATAATACTTCTGCGAACACGACGAGTGTAAGCAGGACCATAAGGATACTAGCAATGACTTCAGTAACCTTCACAAATCTCGATGTGATTTTCTCTAGCATTTCATTCACCAACTTTCTCCTATAATGAAAATTCAGCGAGCAGGAGACCTACTCGCTGAATGATTTGTGTTATTGTTCAGAGCGGTACTCTTCAAGGAACGTTTGAACTTCGTTAATAATTTCAGGTGACATTCTTTCTTCCATTTTGGTGTAAACAGGTTGTACTGCTTTTTGGAAAGGTTCAACATCAGGCTCTGTGATTTCAACGAAAGAACCTTCCATTTTGTCTAACATTTCTTTATCTTTGTTTGCTGTAAATTCGTACGATGCATCACGTGCTGCATTTGAAGCTTTTTGCACGATTTCTTGAAGCTCAGGCTCTAAACCATCGAACGTGCCCTGATTCATGATGAAGTAAGAATAGTAGTACGTGAAGTTCAGGATCGCAAGGTGATCTTGTACTTCATGGAACTTTGTTTCGTAAATCGCATCTAGCGGGTTGAACTGACCATCTACAACGCCTTGGGAAAGAGCAAGGTAAACTTCAGTAAACGGCATTGTTGAAACAGAGCTTCCTAATGTCTTGAATGTTTCGATCAATGTTACGTCGTTCGGAGAACGCATTTTCAAGCCTTCAAGATCTTCTGGTGTATTGATCGGGTGGTCGTTGTTCGTGATTTGAGCGAAACCAAGTTCAACATCAGATAGGACTTTTAATCCTTGCTCAGACCCAAGTTCTTTCAACTTGTCGCCTGTTTCACTTTCAAGTACAGCGTGAGCTTCGTCAAAGTTTTTGACTAAGAACGGAAGAGATAGCGTTGCGTATTCAGGAATCGTATTTGCCATCATGTTTGCGCCAGCAATCTGCATGTCTAGTGCGCCGACTTGTACAGATTCGATCATCTCTTGCGCACTACCTAATTCTTCGTTTGGATAAATTTCAACTGTAATCGCGCCATCTGTTTCTTCTTCGACTACTTCTTTAAATTTCTTAGCAGCGACGTCTCGAACAGATCCTTCTACTGTGTTAAAGCCAACTTTCCATGTTCTTTCTTTGAAGCTTCCATCTCCGGAATCAGATGCAGAATCACCATTTCCTCCACAAGCTCCTAGAAAGACAACTAATGTAAGCATTAGAACGAGTATTCGTTTCATCTCATGCACTCCTTGTTTTTTGTTGTTTTTTGAATATTTAAAACCATTGTACCGGAGATGTTCGCTGTTTTTATTGTGTGATTACACAAAGATTTACTAGTTTTACTGAATTTTAAACAAACAGTAGTTATGAGTGAAAAAGCCATTCTTCTTTTGTTCCTAATAAATTCATAATGTTCCAGGCCATTCGTAGATGGAAAATGACTTCTGCATCACGAATATCAGCTGACAAAATGTCGCCGAGGCGCTTTAACCGGTAGTTGAGCGTATTACTATGAAGATGGAGTTGCTCCGCGACTTCTTTTAAATGTTGATGATTGTATAAATAGTGCTCGAGTGTTTCGAGGAGCTCCCGTTTGTTTTGTTTTGAGTAGTCCATCAGTGGGTGTACCTGATCAACGACAAACTGATAAAGTTCTTCCTCTGAACTATTCATCATCATCTTCGCAACCCCGACCTCTCTGTACGTCATACGCTGTGCAGGGCGTTTGTGACGGTTGAAGATTTCGATACAGTACCAGACATCTTTATAGGAAGTTCTAATTTCTTCTATAGGTGTTAATCTTCCGACGGCATAGGAAAATGTTCGGTCACTGAAATGTTTTCTCACATACAAGTCCAACTGTTCAATAAAATGGTGCATCTGGTTTCGGACTGATTCCTCATTTGCTTCCGTTGGAAATCCAATGATGCCACGAAGGCCGTTGTTCCGTTTGAAAATAATATTGCTGTTATAGTAATGCCCGATAAATTTCTCGACAAGGTGGTGGAGGCTCTTCGTATCTTTCACACTCAATTCGTTATAGTGTGAAGCTTGATCGATATGTAGTCCGAAAAACAAGTAGTTCTCTCGATCACTGAGGCCGAGAAGTTTCGCTTGATCGATGAGGACAGAGATGTCTACTTTTCCTTGAATGTCTTCGAGAAACTCACCTTGGATTCGCTGCTTTGTCTCATAAACCGCTTCTTGCTTCAATACTTCGATAGAAATGATGTTTTGTGCTTCTTCAATCAGCATCTTTTCAAGGTGGTCGAGTGGCAAGGTTCTGTTAGATATCGCTAAAAAACCTCTAGGCTCCCTTCTCGTGATGATTGGGATGACCACGATGTCATAGTCTTCTAGTAAAACTGGGCGCATTAAGTCAGGCGTCAGAATATCGAGAAATGGTGGGATTGACGCATCGAAGGGGACGTCTTCTTTTTCAGAAGATGAAACAAGCTGTCTGAATTCATCGTACATAAAAAGAGATGTATTCAATTGATCGCTCAAAAAGGCAATGACCGGATCCATCCCCTGTTGTTCGATCGCGATCTTCATCAATTCATTATGATTATGCTGCGTTTGTTCAAGCGTTTGGTTTTTTAGCTGAATATCATGGTTCAGCTTCATCAGCTTATCTGCCTGATTTTCAAGTTCAGTAAAAAGGTACCCGCGGTGAACGGCAAAAGCAGCCTGGTTACAGATCGCTTTTAATAAATCGAGGTCTTCATCTGTGAAATGCCCCGTAAGGCGAAAAGAATTGATACTGACAACTCCGATACAGTCGTTTTGGATCATTAGAGGACAGCACATCGCACTTTGAGATTTCATTCGTTCGCCATCTTTGATTGGTGTGGATTCCTCAAAATGAGTCCAGTTCTCCTCGGACATGGATTTCATTCCTTTGTAAACCTCATCTGTGTGATGGAAGATTTGAGGGCGCTTCGATTGAAACGTGAATCCTGTTAACGATTCGCCTGGTTTGAAGCGGATATGCTGCAGGTGCTCCCATTTGAACCCCCGTGTCACACGCGGAATTAATGTGTCTTCTTTTGCATCATAAATATACAAACTGCATGAATCAGACAGGGGTAGAACTTCCATCGCCATGTCCATGATTCTTCTAAGAATCTCATCCAGTCGTTGATAGAGAGCTAGGGTGCGTGAGAGGTTCAGCAAAAGGTCTTTTCCTTTTTGGTCGATTCCCACCTTTGTTGCCATAAGCTGACTTTGTTTCTCGATGAATTCTGTGAGCGTTGGAGAAGATTTCTCAGCTTTTACCTCGATAATGAAACGATCATGATGGACAGTTGTCGTTTCTGTAACATCAGCTTCTTCATATACTTTATTAAATACGTTTGTTTGATTATAGAAAATGTTGATCTCACTTATTTGTAAAGCGATTGCTTTCGCGTATTGGATAATTGAGTCTGCGAGTAAAGGATATACCATTCTTCTCTGATTCCTCCGTTACTAGTTTTACCTTAATCTTATCATGTCGAAATTTCCCGAAGTTTAACAGAAATGAAATTTTTTCTAAGTCGTATTGAGCAAACCACTTCGTTTTGAAATAATTGGATATACGTACTGAGAGGAGTGTTCATGATCAAACGACTATTTATAGTTATTATCATAATTGTCTTAGCAGGGTGTTCGAACAAAGTAACGTTCGAAGCATTCTTTCAAGCTGAGATGGAAGAAAACAGATCACATTATAATGAAGATTACTCTTATTCTCTTGTCCATCAAGAACTAGACGTTGTTCATGAAAACGATGCGATCGCCATTTTTACAGAACATAACCTTCAAGGTGAACAAATCTTCATCGCTTATTTCGAGAAAGTAGAAAACAGGTGGCGGTGGAAGCAGACTAGAGGTGCCGAATGGAACGACCCGATCCAATGGTCGGCGATGACGAAAGCGCCATATATATATTCCGGAGCTACGACAGATGACTCGATTTCTAAGGTAACTGTTAACGAACATCCTGCTACGTTCATCGAAGTTGAAGATGACAAAAGATTCTGGTATGCGATTAGTAAGGTGGAAGATGCCGTTGTTGAAGTTGAGAGAGACGGAAAGGTAGAAGTGATGGAAGAATTAGATGAAGAGATACTAGAGGAATGGGGGACAAAAAAGGAGAATAAATAGGATAGAAAGGTAAATATGGAAATAATGAGGTGATGATGTGTTAGCCTGGCGTTTCGATAAGAAATACTATGTGTTGATGCTGCTGTTGTTTTTCGTGCTTAGTGCAAACTTTCTTGTCTACAGGTTACCGCTATCTCAGCCAGTGGTTACGAAAGAAGCACAGCTGCTCGTCATTGCGTCGATCGTTGACTTGGTTATCGTTGCACCTATTTTCATATTCGCGCTTGTGGGAGGATTTTCACTTAAGTGGCTGATTGTATTAACCATGGGTGGATTCCTTCTAGTTAGATGGTTTATTCCAGATTTATATTTAGAGTCATTGTTCACCATTTCGCACATCGATCTTGCGGTGGGAGCGGTCTTTTTTGCATTAGAAATCGGTGTGATCATCGCATTGATCCGCTATATCCCCTCCATCGTTCGAGGCGTTCGACAAAGTGAGGATTCATTCTTATTTTCTTTACCGACTAGCCTAGAAAAGAACGTTGGTACAAGCATCATCTATCGGGTTCTTGTTTCTGAACTGCTCAGGTTTTATTATGCTTTCTTTTCTTGGAAAAAGAATACGGGTGATTCGGGTTACTCCTTACATAAAAATTCAAGCCTTGTGATGATTCATATCATGACGATTCATGCGATCGCGATCGAAACGATCGGGCTACATTGGTGGTTACACGAGCAGTCCACCATTATTTCGATCATCTTACTTATCCTAAATGTCTACTCGATTACTTTCATTGTTGGTGAAATTCAGGCGATTCGATTGAATCCAGCGAAGATAACGGAGAATGACCTGTACTTATCTCTTGGATTAACGAAACGGATGATCATTCCTTTATATGAAATAGAGTCTATAACCGTTGACCGTGCGTCATTAGATAAACCGATCGATAAGAAAACAATGATTGCTTTTGTTGCGAAAGATTTTGAAGAGGTTAATCCTGACCTTATTTTAGAATTGAAAAAACCATGCAGAGTAGCTCACGCTTTTGGAATCGAAAAGGCGTACACGAGGGTCGCTTTACGTGTGGATCAGAATCATGAGTTTCTAGACGCGCTGAGGGAGCGGTTGTAGAATTTCTGGATTGTGAATACAAAAGAATGGAGGGGAGATCATGTCAAACCGCGCAGAAGAAGAGTATTTAGCAGGTGGGAACGTATCAAACGTGTATCGTTCTGGTGAAACGGTGAGACGAGACCTTAAGGAAGGTAGCGAGAGGGTTCATGCGCTACTCGATCACCTGGAGCGCAAGGGATATCTTCATTCCCCTAGGTTTCTATGTATCGATGAGAAAGGAAGAGAGGTCTTAACCTTTATTAAAGGGGAGGCAGGTAACTATCCTTTGAAGGAGTATATGCTTTCAGACGAATCGCTGTTTGAGATTGCGAGAATGCTGCGGTCCTATCATGATGCCGTGAGTGATTTTTCCTATGATGACTGGCCTCCATTAGACAATACACCGGCTAATCATGAGGTGATCTGTCACAATGATTTTGCCGTCTATAACATCATATATCATGACAAAGAACCCGTTGGGATTATTGATTTCGATGTGGCAGCACCTGGTCCAAGAATCTGGGATATCGCTTATACCCTTTATACGTGTGTACCGCTCAGTCGCCACACGTTTACTGAATCGGGAGTTAAGATTGAGTATGATCCAGAGAAAGATGCTTCTTCTATCAAGGAACGGGTCAAAATGTTCTTTGAAGCTTACGGGGAAAGGTTTGAAGAAGATTGGGTGCAGGTTGTGATGGACCGGCTTGAAGGAATCTGTCAAACGATCACGAGAAAAGCTGCGGAAGGAGACATGGCTTTTCAGAAAATGGTTGAAGAAGGACATGTTTCTCATTACAAGAAAGACATTGCCTTCGTTCGGAAGCATGGAGATGCGTGGAGGTAAAATATTTACAGTTCTTGCTAGGAATGTTAGAATTTTTTAAAACTTAATGATAAGCACGGTAATAAGCTGGGGGAGTACAGCATTATCTCGTCCCAAAGACCACGAGTCTTGGCTGGGGCGAGTTTTTTTGTTGAAAGAGAAAAGAAGGAGAGAGAGAACATGAAGCCATTGGATGCAGAACGAATTGTTTTAAGAACATTTAAGAAAGAAGATGCAGCACGTATTCAGGAATTAGCGAATAACAAAGAAGTGGCGAGCATTATCGGTTTGCCTCATCCCTATGAACTAGCACATGCCAAAGAGTGGATCGACATTCAGCCTGGGTTGATTCAGGAAGGTACCGAGTATCCACTCGCTGTTTATTCAAAGGATTACGAAGATATAATCGGCACGATTTGTATCCGAGTCGATAAGAAGAACAATCAAGGTGAACTTGGGTATTGGATGGGAAGGCCGTACTGGGGAAACGGCTTCGCTACTGAAGCTGTTAAGCGTATGATCGATTTTGGGTTTACTGATCTAGGACTAAATAAGGTTTGGGCGGCAGCGATTACTCGAAACGAAGGATCGATGAAGGTGCTTAAGAAGGTTGGAATGAAGCAAGAAGGGATTTTGAGAGAGAATCGATACGTGTCAGGAACATATGAAGATGCTGCCGTGTATGGCGTGCTGAAGAGAGAGTATCTTCCGGAGCGTAAGGAATAGCGTCGAGCATGTCGTTACAGAAGAAGCTACAGTATGTGCTGTTCGTCCTGCTCTACGTTGTGGTCGATGGGATTGTCGTCAATGCATTCAGTATCGATTCGACGCTTTATGTTTATCGTGAGTACATCTATATCGTCGAATTCTTAGGAATCGCTGTTCTATTACTCGTTCTCCCTGAAGTGAGAGCCCATCTATACAGCTTAGTAAAACCTACGATTCTAAAAGAAACCTCTACATACGTTTGGTTTCTCGTGTCTTTACTCTTCCTATTTATCTTCAGGGAGATCTTATTTTCTATAGAGTTTCTATATGATGCACAGTTTCTAGTAAACTATCAGCTCAGTAACAACACAGAGTCTTTCATTTATTTATTCGGTGCCATCTTACTCGTACCGATCTATGAAGAATTCATCTATCGAGGGTTGATTCAGCATTGGTTAACGAAGAAAATTGGCGTGATTGCCGGCATTGTCCTATCTTCGATTCTATTTGGATGGATTCACGGTGATTATCCACAGTTTGGATTTGTGATGGGACTATCGTTCGGACTCATCTATCATTACAAAAAATCGTTAGTTGCCGCGATCGGCTTACATATAGTATGGAATGTTATTGCTAGTTTGTAGGTTAAGGTAGAGTGATCGAATTGGAAGGAGTGCATCACGTGTGAAAAAAGACTATTTTATCGGCATCGTGCCACCAGAGGATTATTTAAGTAGGATTGAAGAATTTCAAAGTAAGTGGATTGAACGATCAGGCGTTGAGCCTCACGTAACCTTGAAGGCGCAAGGTGGCTTAAGCGCTAATCGTGAATGGATCGAGAAAGTGGAAGATGTGTGTGCAAACGTTAGACCTTTCCAAGTGACGCTGGATCATCCTGCTTATTTTGGTGAGAGCGTCTTATATCTACAGGTTCAATCAGAAGAATTGGTTGAGCTCCATCATAGGTTAGTTGAAGTGATTTCTCCTTCAAACGATTTGATCAAACAGTATTTTGAAGGTGAAGAGTTTATCCCTCATTTAACGTTAGGGAAAGAAGAATATGGTGGTGGCATCTCAAAGGGTGTTTCTAAGCAGGACCTTAAGGAGATGGAGCAGCAGGCTGAAGGGAACTTGACGCCTTATCCATCGTTTGAGGTGGATTTTATTCGTATCTACGAATTGAATGTAAGTGAACGGAAGTACGAGAAATTGCAAGATCTAGCATTGGGTAAGGATCGGAGTGTGAATGCATGAGTACATGTGTGAAATGTGAAACCACTATGGTAGAAGCGAAGCTGGATAGTTCTCCAATTCGAGTATACAGTGCAGCAGTGAAGCCGACGAAAGAAACGATGAGCACGATAGACCCTTGTTTTGTATGCCCAGAGTGCGGGTTTATCGAGTTATATGCTGCAACTCCTGGGAGGTTCGTCGAATGATTTATGTGATTCGGCACGGGCAAACCGATCATAACAAGGAAAGAAGAATGCAAGGTAGAAATGGCTTGCCGCTAAATGAGGTAGGAATCCAGCAGGCAGAGCAAGCAAAGCACAAGCTTCAGCATATTGAATTTGACCTCGTGTTTTCTTCACCACAGGAACGAGCTGTCCAAACAGCTGAAATCGCGACTGGAAAGAAAGCCGTTATCGATGATCGGTTAGATGTGTTTGACCTAGGTGAAGCAGATCGATACGTCTCAAACGAAGTGAAATTGGCGAATGGGATTCCTGATCCTACTATTTATAAGGGAGTAGAGGACCCTTATCACTACATAAAACGAGTGTTTGATTTTATGAGAGATCTTGAAGCTGAGTATGGGAATAAGAGGGTTCTCATTTCTGGACATCGATGTACGACTGGCGGAATCGGTGCGTATTTTGAAGGAATTCCTGAAGATGAGAACATTTTAAGATACTCTTCTGATAATGGGGATTATAAGGTTTATGAATTCTAAAACCAACGTACTGAATATTGTAGGAAGCATCATTTGCTTAGTACTGTTTGGTTTAAGCAGGGCATTCGTAAGCGATTTACCTATCCTAACTATTACGGGGATTTTAGGGTTAAGTGGTATTTAACTACTTTGTTTATCGCTTGGTTTCAATGCGGATGAGTGCTAACGACAAGTGACCAATAAGAGAGGTAACATAAACATATTTAGATAAACGAAAACCGCTATGACTCCTCATAGCGGTTTTCGTTTATTCATTCTTCTAGAGCATTATTCTCAATGATCGCGTCAGAGAGACGAAGTTGCTCTGCGGACTTTTCGATTAGCTTCTTACACTTATTATGCGAAATCTTTTTCTCTGACGACACAGAATAACACGTTCCTTCTCCAGAAGCCTCTGTTAAGTTTGCTTTGTAATACAAGTCTTTGTAACGGAACGAGCCATCACGGAAAACGGTCAGGTTTTCTTTATCGTCAAGTAACGAGTTCCCCAACATGAACGTGGGCTCGATTTCAAGCAGATCAAGAATCGTTGGAGCAATATCGATCTGCCCGCCGTTCCCTTCCATTACTTTTCCGCCATCAGAATTAGGTGTTTTGATAAACAGTGGAACTTGGCGGTCGAGTTCGAATACATCGACGGTCGTTTTCACATCTGCTTCTTCTGCCATCTCATCCCCGGGCTTTGTGAGCCCGCTGTCGTGATCACCGTAGAAGATCACGAGTGAATCGTTCCACATGTTTTTCTTCTTTAGTTCATCGATCATCACTCCGACTGCTTTATCGACGAAGTGAACCGTTTGGTAATACTTCTTCAATTGAACATCATCATATCCTTCAAGGTTTAAGTCTCGCTTGTCCTTCGGGATGTCATAAGGCGTATGACTTGAGAGTGCGACCATAAAGGCAAAGTATGGCTCTTTCAGTTCTTCCATCTTTTCAATTGAAGAGGTGAAGAAGCGCTGGTCGTTCAAAGCCATGCCTACCTTTTCTCCATCAGGATAATCGCTTTCGCTATAAAAATGATCGAAACCGACGTTGGCGTACACATCATCGCGATTCCAGAACCCTTCTTTAAAAGCATGCATCGCTGCTGTTTCATACCCATATTTTTTTAACAGGTCAGGTAGCGCTTTGTATTCGTTCGTAGGAAAGCGCGTATAGACAGAACCTGATTTCAACGGATAAAGCGATGTTGTCGTCGTGAATTCGGAATCTGATGTTCGTCCTTCATGGGTTTGGTGATAGAACGATGGAAAGTAGAGCGATTCTTTCTTTAACTCGTTAAGATTTGGCGTTAAGACCTGGTCGTTCACGATCTGATCGATCACAGAGTCTTGAAACGATTCGAGCTGCACGAGGATAATATTCGGCTTCTTTGTTACCGATTCCGGGTCTGTTTTTTTGTTCAATGATTTCTTGATCTGCGATTCAACCTCATTCGACACATTCGGTTTGTCGTCTACTTGTCGCTTTAGTTCAGTGACCACATCGAGCCCATGATATCCCCAGAAACCTAGCTGGTAATACTCGCGCATGTTTGAGATCGATTCATCCATAAGCCACTTTTCTTTATCAACGTAACTCGTAACGAGCGGTATGGCCATGATGATAATCGCTGTTGAATACGCGATTCCGGTGATCAGTCGCTTTCTCTTCTTCTCAAGTGTCTTCGTTCTATTTCGTAAAAAAAATAGAAGTAGGCCAAATAAGATCAGGTCACCGAAAATGAAAAAGTCTTTCACCATGATTAGCTCCATGAAGGCTCCGCCAACGTCACTCATTTGAAGCATCTGTGAAATCAGCGCAACGGATAAGAGATCATCGAAATACCGGTAGTACCATAGGTCGGATAGGATAAGCGTACTATGTAAAAAGAGAAGGATACCGAGGATCCAGCGTCTTTTCTTAGCTTTTAGTAATAGCGTCCATCCGGAGAGGATGACCATACCAGCGAGGTTCACGAGGACGAAGTCTACTTGAAACGCTGTGCTTGTATAGAGACTGAATAGAAATAATTTTAGAATGGATAGCAAGAGATAAAACCAGTAATCGAGCGTTTCCATACGTACACCTCCTGAACATTGGCTTCATATTAATAAGTTATTTCCTAAAATCCCTTTTTTAGTTAGTGGAGAAACATTTGGATGTGCCGAAGCTAATTTTTTCTAAGAATAGTGTTTTTATAGAAGGAGAAGATGAAGTGATGATTAATAGTACTAGTGAGACCGAAGAGATGACATGAGGAATATAAAAAAGAACGATGTGAATTGAAAATAAGAAGGGAGTGTTTGGAGTGACAACGAGTAAACGAAATCGTAAAGTCGATGGCTTCCTTAAAAAAACGAAGCGGTGGAAAAAGGAATTTGAGAAGTTAAGAGAAATCGTTCTGGACTGTGAACTGACTGAAGATATGAAATGGAAGCATCCGTGTTACATGTATAACGATAAAAATGTCGTGTTGATTCATGGCTTTAATGAGTATTGCGCGCTTCTTTTTCATAAGGGTGCGCTGATGAAGGATCCGAACGGAATCCTCGTTCAGCAAACGGAGAATGTACAAGCTGCCCGTCAGATTCGTTTTACGAATGCGCAGGAAATCGATGAAATGGAACCCATTTTGAAGGACTATATTCGTGAAGCGATCGAAGTTGAAAAAGCTGGTTTGGAAGTTGAAATGAAGAAGGATATTGAGATTCCTGAAGAACTTCAGGATAAATTCGATGAAGATCCAGCATTGAAAGCGGCCTTTGAACAACTGACTCCTGGACGAAAACGAGCGTATGGGCTTTATTTTTCTAAAGCGAAACAATCGAAAACACGCGTATCCAGAATTGAGAAATACGTGCCACACATAATGGACGGAAAGGGATTGAATGATTGACCCCTTTTCCTTTTTTCTGGGTAATTCGGTAAATCCTGAAACATTTCTTGTTCTCGTTCGTAGAAAAGGTAGAGCAATTACATAGATTGCAAACCAAGAAAGGATGATGAACGGGACATGATGGAATTTATCGGACTAATCATTGCAGCGATCATACTATTTTTCTTATTGATCGCTGGTGGAATTGGCTTTTTTATTTTCAAAAAGCGGTACAAGACGGCAAGCTCCAATCAAGCGCTAATTATCACGGGGCCGAAACTTGGGGATGCAGAGCAGGATAATCGAATATTTGTAGATGACAACGGTAGAAGTATGAAGATCGTTCGTGGTGGGGGTATTCGCCTTAAGATGTTCCAAACGAGTACGCCGATCGACCTTACTTCGTTCCAACTAGAGATTGCATCTCCAAAAGCTTACACATCTGAAGGTGTACCGATCAAAGCGACAAGTGTTGCGGAAATCAGTATCGGTAGTAAGCTCGAGATCGTTGCGAACTACGCGGAGAAATTTCTCGGTAAGGAACAGAAGGAGAAAGAGCGTGAGTTGAAGGAAGTCCTTGAAGGTCACCTTCGTGCGATTATTTCATCCCTTACAGTCGATGAAATCTACAAAGATTTCAATTCCGTGAACAAGAAAGTAAAAAACATTGCTGAAGAAGATCTGAAGAATCTAGGTTTTGAAATCACGTCGTTTGCACTAAAAGAACTAAAAGATGATGACGAAGAGAACGGTTATCTTGAGGCGCTTGGACGTCCAAGAATCGCTGAAGCTCGAAAAGATGCTGATATCGCTGAGGCGAATGCAAGACGTGAAACCCGTATGCACAAAGCGAAAACAGATCAGGAAGCAGAAGAAGACGAGATCAGACGCCAGATCGATATTTCGCAATCTCAGAAAGATAAAGATGTGAAAGAAGCGGAATACAAAGCGGAAGTTGAGCGTGGACGCGCGCGTTCTGAACAGTCTTACAACCTCGAACAAGCAACGCTAAATCAGAAGGTAAAAGAAGAAGAAATGCAGGTTCAATACATCGAACGTCAGCGTCAGGTTGAACTTGAGCTCGAAGAACAGAAACGTAGAAAAGCTCTTGCAGATGCGGACGCATACGACATCCGTTCTCGTGCTGAAGCGGAAGCAGAGAAAGATCGGATCGATGGTGAGACAAAAGCCGAAATCGAGAAGCAAAAAGGACTCGCGGAAGCGGAAGTTATTCGTGAACGTGGTAAAGCGGAAGCAGAAGCGAAAGAACTTATGGCACAGGCTATGGAGAAATATGGTGAAGCAGCTGTTATCGAAATGGTTGTGGACATGTTACCGAAGTATGCTCATGAAGTTTCTCAGCCACTATCCCAGATTTCAGACATGAAGGTAATCGATATGGGAGGCGGAAGCAGCAACGGCTCTGCCAAAATCACGGATAACGTGACGAAAACAATGACAGGGCTTCAAGCAAGCTTGAAAGAATCAACGGGTATGGACTTGAAAGCGATGCTTGAAAGCTTCGTATCGAGAGGGAACTATAACAATTTCTCTTCAGACGGTAAGAAAGCTGATGAAGAGGAGTCCGTAACGGATAAGGTTGAAGATACTGATGAGAAGGATCATTCAGAACAACATCAGTATGAGAGTGAAGTAGCTTCAGCTTATGAAGAAGAATTGGAGAAAGATCAGAAAGAATAGGATGACGTTTCTTTGGTAAGCGTCCATCGGATGAAACGTAGGGTGCGCCGGATTGAGAAGATTCGGCGCATTCCTTTTATTTGAAATGGGGGAGGGAAGATCATCAGGAAACACGTATGTGTTGGACTAGTGATGATAAGTGCGGTCATGATGAATCGATATGGAACGATGATAGACCTCTATCATGTTTTACTATCCTGTTCGATGCTTTTTTATATTTATCAAGAAGATGAAGCGATCGCTTCGTATGAAACTAGTAGCAATAGCAACCATATAAATAGATAAGAACCCGAATAGTAGGACGCTACTATTCGGGTTTTTGTATGTAAAGAGAGCCTACTTATGAAAACGTTCCTCTTCTCCACTACGAATCTTCCTCATCATCTTCACATAATAAACGAGTTTAAACACTACGACTGATGTAGCTAGAATGATTAATCCGATCGAAAGGGCATCTGAAGATCGATCGATTCTACTCATGACAAAGATATAGAGTAAGAGTGTACCAATTACATCTAGTGTTAACGTGGTAATTCTCGATTTAAACACGTGTTGTCCTCCTCACGTTTTCTATATTAGTAGGAATATACGGTTCATAATGATAAAGGTTTCGCTTCACCTCTCTACAAGTTTAGCTGTTTGTATTGCGGTCATTGGAATAGTTTGGAATAATTGAGGTGGAAGAAGTTCGAATGCTAGGAGTGACAACGATCGAAAAGACTACCGAGGAACAAATTTTAGAAGAATTGAAAAGCATCAATAGAAGGTTAAAAGCGATGGAAGATGAAAGTGATGACCGTCCATCTTCTGTTGTTTTTGGTATGGTAAAGTCATTTTTTACGGGGGTTTTTATTGTAGGAGTAATAGCGGTAGTATTCGGACTCCTTCAAGTATTGGGTAGCTGGATTCTTTAGCGCCTACTTATTCTTAAGGGGGATTATGAATGGGTTATGCATTTAACGTAATGACACAAGAGCAAGCTGAACATATCGCCCTCAGCTGGCATTATGATGGTGACTATTCTTTTTATGATATGGAAGCTGATGAAGAAGATCTTGAAGAGTTCCTAGATCCGAAAACGCGTGGTGAATCAACGTTTGCTGTGACGAACAACGATGAATTGATCGGATTCTTCAGTGCGAACGAGATTTCTCCTGACACGATCGATATCGGCTTAGGAATGAGGCCAGACCTTACTGGAAACGGCTATGGAAAAGAATTTGTTCAGGCTTGTATGGCACATGTCCGGGCCACCTATCGACCTGAAGAGATCACATTAGCTGTTGCAACCTTCAATCAGCGAGCGATCGCATTGTATCGTAAGGTTGGTTTTCAAGATGTTGAAACGTATATGCAGGACACGAATGGCAGTACGTTTGAGTTTTTGAAGATGCGTTATGAGTGTTGAGGCGGCAGAAGGGAAATGGATTGAGGTCAATGGAAGGTCATTGTATGTTTACATCATTGGAGAGGGTGACCCGATCATCTTTCTCCACGGCGGACCAGGCGGGTGTCATGAATACTTTTTGCCTAATATGACACCATTAGCCGATTATTATCAGCTAGTATTTTACGATCAAAGCGGATGTGGGAGCTCTCCAAGTAAAGGCATTGAGTCATATTCAATACAAGATGAAGTTCGGAATTTAGAAGGATTACGAAAAGCGTTAGGACTTGATAAAATTCATCTGTTTGGCGAGTCGTGGGGAAGTATCCTCGCTTTGTATTATAGTGCTTCCTATCCTTCCGCCATCAACAAGTTGATTCTCACGGCAGCGATCGGATTAACAGCCGAGGACTATAAGCGGTTCAAGGATACACTTTTAAAAAGGCTAGGAGTCTATAAAAAGATGACGCTCGGTTGGTATTCTCTCTTAGCAATGATAGGGAATGATACAACAAGGAAGGTAACAAACCTTCTCGATCCTTATTATGTTCACTCTGTACAATCATTGAGAAAGAAGAAAGAGTTTCAGTACAATAAGGTAGCGATGCAGCAAATCGGGTCTGAACTTGAACGAAGTTACGATTTATTTCCTTTGCTACATGCGATTGAAGACGTGCCGATGTTAATTGCGCAAGGATGTGCCGATGTATTGTCACCTGAATCGATTCGTACTCACATGATGCCCCATTTATGTAATGCTGTGCTTGTAGAAGTGAAGGAAAGTGGGCATTGGACAGTTTTGGAACAGCCTGAGAGGGTGATCGAACATACGATAGATTTTTTGGAGAATAAGAGATTCAAAGTAAATTAGTGAAACGGCTAGCTAAATGAATGGGGAGGATCAGATCGATGACGATAGGTAAGGATCGTAACTATACCATTTTCTTCTTAATGCTTGCCCCTGCATTCATTGCAGGAGGTATGGCGATGAATGAGTATGTTCCATATTCATCAGCGATCGGCTGGCTTTTAGCAGTTGTCTGTCAGATCATTGCGATCGTTTTTGTTGTAAGAAATAATCGAATGAAGCATATGGATTAGAGCTTACCCCATCACTTTGGGAAGCTCTTTTTTCATTTTGTTAAACTTCTTTCCATCATTCAGTCGTAAATGCAATGTCTATCCGCATAGGCTGATAATAATAGAGTTTCGATGAAGGGTGGGATAGGTTTGAAACGTGGACTACCTTTGTTAACATGCGGAATAACGTTCGCTCCTGATTTGCCTGACCAACATGATCGAAGTGAGCCACCTATCATCCTTGGAAAAGTTACGGTCGATACGAGATCGATTCAAGACCCATGTGTGCTGACGAAGTACTCAGAGTTCATTCAGTTACGTTGCTTGGATTAAATCCGAAACTTCGCATTTGTTATAGACTCGTTCGAACCGCTGATGATGCACAGATTTTACAAGAGTGGGAGTTCTTATATGATTCTACTGCGAGAGTCGGGTTTGGAGATTTGAATACGATTCAACCGACGGTTCTTAACGTGTGTGATTGCTTGAAGAAAGGGTTCAGAGGCAAGCTCACGTATGAACTTCAAATCGTTGAAATTGAAACGAATGGGGTTCAACAATTCGGTCTTCGGAATCAGGTGTTTACTGCTACTGCGATAACGGGAGAATCTGAGCACTAATAGGAGGGAAGACAATGGTGAACAAGCGTCCGTCACGCGTCAAAACATATAAACCTGTTCAAACGATCACATCGTCAGAAGGTAGCCCACACGTGGATCCTTTCTTGAAATGCGGTGCTGTGTTTAACCCGGTATTGCCTTTGAAACTGCGTCCTAAGGACCGACCCATTCCTTTAACGAGCGTAACAGTAAAAGTGAAAGGAACATTACCCACCAATGTCCTTATCAACTATTCTTGCTTTATCACATCGGTATTAAAAGAGGGAGGCTCATTCAACAACCTTGCTTTTCGGTTAGTGAGAGAGTGCTCATCGATGAAAGTAACGTTAAGGGAGTACCCTTTTCAAAGACAGCTACTATCTCCAACAACGACAAAAGAGCCGCTTGTTTATAACTTCTGTGATGAGAATCCACCACCAAGGCGAACATGCACATATACGCTTTTTCTTGTAAAAGTAAACGTATCAGATTCCTCTTCCTATGACATAACTCAAAAAAGTATGACGGCGCTCGTATTTCCTGCCCCGGTCAAAAGGGAGGATAGAAGGATATGAAAGGCTCTCCGTTTCCAACATTATCGTGCGGTGAGATCCTAAGGAGGAAGCTTCCTGATGAGTTATCGAGAAAGAATCCTCCGATAACACTTGGCAAAGTCTCGATTAATCCACGTACTGTTTTTTCTCCATGCGTTCTTTTCAACTATTCGTTGAACATCACGTTTGTGACAGAAAGCGTGGAACCTATCATAAGCCTTGTGTTTCAACTCGCCAAAACATCGAAAAGAACGAAGAAGACAGTCATTCTTGAAGAATGGAATTTCAAAGGCGCTGAAATTATTCCCACAGATGTCCAGAACATGAAAACGATTGAACCGATCGATTTTAACGTTTGCGACTGTGATGAATTCTCTGGTCCTGTGCTGTACCGAATGCAGCTTGCTGAAATCATCACGAACAATGCTAGTTTTTCGATCGACGACGAAGAAATTTCAGCGATTGTAGTGAGTGGGAAAGACCAGTGATTGGGGGTTAGGAGTGATTTCCGCGAAACCGATCTTCTCGCTAGGCTATGTAGATCCCTCTTCCTATAAGATAGGAGGCACCTTAAACGCTTAAGGTGCCTTGATTATATGGGTTTTACCATTTTACACATGAAACGCCAACGATGATCAACAGTACAAACAATACGACGATCAACGCGAAGTTGTTATTGTATCCAGACATACCTATCCCTCCTGGTATTCGATATGAGAGGATGTTGGATGACCTCTCTTACTAATAGATTATGTAGAAGTTTAAAAGATGTGAAGACAAGCATAAAACTAGTTCTATTAGTGGATGCACATAAATAAACCTCTCGGATGTTGGGATCCGGGAGGTGAGAGTACTCTATGAGTGTGAAGCCCTAAACTAGACTTACCAAAAAAATGGACCGTAGCTAAAAGCAGCGATCGATGCGAACGCTACTGCGATAAGCGCCGCACCAAAGAAAAAGTAGCTTCCGTATCCTGGGCCGCTTTGTCCGCCGTCCATTGGACGAAGATAGACGTGGTTGTTGTCGCAATGATCAACGTAGCCACGATGAACTTTTCCATCATGACAGCGTATCTCTACGCATCTTCCAACGTTATTACTGAATTGATCGTGATAAGACATGATTTCACCCCTTCTATGATTCATAGTGTTCGTACTAGCTTATGTATGAATTCGATGTTTCGCATGGACGAGTAGCCGATTTTCATTTATAAAAATAAAAATATTCCTCTGAGTGCGTAGTGCCCGAACAATCCCAACACCCATTTCATACGCTGTAAAGAAATGAAAAGGGGGGAACAAGTAGATGAGTGAAAATTGTGATGTTCAAGGAGCACGACACGGCGGTGGAAAAGGCTTTGCTTTAATCGTTGTGTTGTTTATCCTTCTAATCATCGTAGGTGCAGCAGCACTTGGCGGTGCATACGGAGGATGTAATAATGTAGCTCCTGCATATGGAAAAGGCTGCGGATATGGTGGCGGATACGGCTACTAATCAGTAAGTCTGATCAACTGGACCTTAGAAGGAAAAGAGGGTTCATACAGGAGGGGAGTGCTAATCAGCACTCTCTTTTTGTTATGTTCATAAACGATCTGGTTTCTGTTAAACCCGGTTTTTTTGAAATGAATGTTCTGAATTCAAGATTCTTTAGTTTGAGTTTTCCGAATTGGGGAATTTCCTAAGTATTAGGTACTTAGGAGGAGAATACAATGAGGACTGATCAAGATTTGATCGCTGGCATCATGAACAAAGAAAGGGACGCTTTAACGCTCCTCTATGATACCTATTGCACACACCTGTATAGAATCGGTATAAACAACGGTTTTGATGAGGTTATGATAGAAGCTACCATCACAGAGCTGTATCGTGCTGTTTGGAAATCGCCGCATATCCTCTTGAATAACAAGAACCTGTCTTACACCATGACGCATGTTTACATAGAAATCTGTAGAAAAAGAATAAATGAAAAGAAGAGAGGCGTTGTTACCGTCTAAGTTAGTACTTCCCCTATAACTTCAACCCGCTCCTACTTTTAAACCTTCTTAACAGGATGTGAGATTCTACTCTCGTAATTCCTTCTAGTGCGTATAATTCATTGTTAACGAAAGACTCTAGTTCAATAAAATCTTCGACGAGCACGTGCATGTGGAGTGTGCTCGGACCAGTCATCTGATAGCAGCTCGCGACATATGGGTTGTTTGCAAGGTTTTCAGCTACGTCCACAAGCGCCCTCGGTTCACAGTCTACTTCGAAAAAAGCAGAGACACCTTTCCCCATTTTTTCACTGTTCACGACACATGAAAATTTCTCGATCACGCCACATTCCATCAACTGGTTTACGCGTGACCGGACTGAGACGCGGGAGAGGTCTAATTCTTTTCCGATGTCAGCGTAAGACATTCGTCCATCTTTAACTAACAATTCAATGATTTGTTTATCGATGGTATCGACCTTGCACTTATAATCATCTTTCATCGTTCCACATCCTAACTAGTAGTGTTTTAAAGGAAATCTTTTCAATAAAAGGATTCAATTTTCAAAACATTTACTCTATAATCGTACATAACCGTTTGTTAATTAAAATAACATAATCGATTAACAAAAAGTATAGATTTATGAATGTACATAACAAAAGTTAAATGATTAAGAGAAGTGCGTACTGAAGACAAAAGGAGTTTATTTAAGATGACAACCGATTATCTCTATCATCCTTATCCGTCGAAGCGTATGACGACCGTTGCGAACAAAGGCATGGTCGCAACGTCACAACCACTTGCGGCGCAAGCTGGTCTTGATATTTTGAAAAGAGGAGGCAATGCGATCGATGCCGCGATCGCAACGGCTGCAACGCTCACCGTCGTTGAACCAACATCGAATGGGATTGGTGGTGACGCTTTTGCGCTCGTTTGGACGAAAGGGAAGCTGCATGGACTGAACGGGAGCGGACCATCCCCTGAATCTATTTCGATCGATTCAGTAAGGAACAGAGGCTATGATGAAATCCCGAAATTCGGATGGGTGCCTGTCACCGTCCCAGGAGCTCCCGGAACTTGGGCAGAATTATCACGTGAATTCGGAAAGCTTTCGCTTAAGGAGACGCTTGAACCTGCGGTGCACTATGCTGAAGAAGGCTTTCCATTGTCACCTGTATTAGCGAAGTTCTGGAAGCTAGCATTCGATCAGTTTCGTGAAGAGTTAACAGGCAAAGAGTTTGAACACTGGTTTGAAACGTTTGCCCCGGACGGTAGACCACCTGAAGTTGGAGAAGTATGGAGGTCGAAAGGTCACGCTGAGACGCTGCGAGAAATCGGTGAAACGAATGCGGCTTCTTTTTATAAAGGAGAACTAGCGGATAAAATCGCAGCCTTCTCAAATGATTATAACGGGTATCTCACTAAGGAAGATCTCGCTTCATATAAACCTGAATGGGTTGAGCCGATTTCTGTGAACTATAAAGGATACGATGTGTGGGAAATTCCTCCGAACGGCCAAGGGTTGATCGCACTATCTGCACTGAATGTGTTGAATGGATTCGAATTGGGTCACAAGGATTCAGTCGAGACGTACCACAAGCAGATTGAGGCGCTCAAGCTTGGGTTTGCGGATGGGCAGAAGTATATTACAGACCGAGATCACATGTCCGTATCTGTCGAATCGTTGTTGTCTAAGGAGTATGGTGATGAACGCCGAAAGCTTATTAAGGATGATGCAATAATGCCAGAACCGGGCGAGCCTCCAAAAGGAGGGACGGTTTACTTATCAACTGCCGATTCAGAAGGAAACATGGTTTCCTTTATTCAAAGTAACTATATGGGCTTCGGTTCAGGGCTAGTGGTACCAGGAACAGGGATAGCGCTCCAAAATCGAGGGCATAATTTCTCGATGGATAGAGAGCACGATAATGCGTTAAGCGGTAGAAAACGAACCTACCACACGATCATTCCAGGATTTCTAACGAAAGACGGAAACGCGGTAGGACCGTTTGGAGTGATGGGTGGTTTCATGCAACCGCAAGGGCATGTTCAGGTCGTTTCGAATTTGATTGATTTTCACTTGAACCCTCAAGCGGCACTCGATGCACCAAGGTGGCAGTGGGTAGAAGGGAAAAGGGTATGGGTCGAGTCCACGTTTCCGTCATACCTTGCAGAAGCACTTAGAAGAAAAGGCCATCAGGTTGACGTCCAGCTAGAAAACGGCGCGTTTGGAAGAGGTCAAATTATCTGGCGCGACCACCAATCTGGTACGTTATACGGAGGAACCGAATCGCGAACAGATGGGTCGATCGCCGCGTATTAAAGTGAGAAGCATTGGAAAGGTGGTACATCATGAAGCATTGGCATCTCTTCCTCGCCTTTTTTAGGGTGGGTATGCTTGGATATGGAGGAGGACCATCTTCCATCCCTCTCGTGCATAAGGAAGTGGTAGATAAATATAAATGGCTTAGCGATGATGAGTTTGCTGATATCCTCGCGCTCGGAAATTCGCTGCCAGGACCAATTGCGACAAAGATGGCTGGGTACATTGGGCACAGAGTCGCAGGAATCCTAGGAATGATGAATGCCGTTCTAGCAACAATCGTCCCGACGATAACGATCATGATCGTGCTCTTAACGTTTCTGTCTAGTTTCCGTGACGAAGCCTGGGTACAGGGGATGACGCAGGCGGTGGTGCCGGTTGTTGGTGTGATGCTTGCCGTATTAACGTACGATTTCTTTCGAAAAGCACAAGGAAAGTTAGGATGGACCGTTACGATCGTGATGACGATTGCGTCGTTTGTAGTGATTGAGATGGCTGGTGTTCATCCTGGAATCGTAATCGGTGCTTTACTGTTATTCGCTCTCTTAAAGCCTACACCGAAAAAGGGCGAGGGAGATGACGTAAGAGGGGGGCAATCATGATCTATTGGGATATTTTCGTCGCCTTTTTCATACCTGGAGTTCTTGGCTACGGCGGAGGACCAGCGTCAATTCCACTCGTTGAGAATGAAGTGGTTGGGCGGTTCGGCTGGATGAATGTGAACGAATTCAGTGAGATGCTTGCAATGGCGAATGCCTTACCAGGTCCGATCGCAACAAAGATGGCTGGTTATATCGGGTTCCAGCAAGGTGGCATCCTTGGGGCATTCATAGGCGTCTTTGCGACCGTAGCCCCGTCACTCATCTTAATGATCGTACTCTTGAGCATTCTGTATAAGTTCAAAGACTCACCGAAAGTAAAGCTGATGACAGCACTTATCAGGCCTACGATCGCCATCTTGCTAGGTGTGATGGCGTTTCAGTTCTTTGCAAGCTCATACGAAGGAGCGGGATGGCTGCAAACCATTTTCCTCATCGCAGTTAGCTTCGTATTGATGGAGCGAATGAACGTTCACCCTGCCTTTGTGATCGTAGGATCGCTTGTATATGGAGCAGTGTTTCTTGGGTGACAGGCACAGCAGGTGCCAGGCACCACCCGGTTTAGCTCGATTGGTGTCGAATAAAATACTTTTAACATGCCCAGTGAAATGACACAGGGCATGTTGTTGTTGTTATGAGAAGAACATTGAAAGACTACTAGAAAGATTGTTATTCGAATTTAGATATCTTCTCTTCACTCAATGTGATTTCTTATTGTGGTAAAATGTGTAAAGAATGCTTTTCTAAGAGGAGATAACCATGACGATTATTAATAAATCTAACGTAGGTGCCACACCATTTCAAAAACTGTTAGGTCATAACCCTGATGTAATGAAGGCTTGGTCATCATTAGGAGATGTAATAGAAGGTGATGGTCACCTAACTTCAACGTTAAAAGAGCAAGTAAGAAGAACGCTCGCTCAAGGTAATGGCTGCGAATATTGTAAAGCGAAGGGTAAACCTGACTCCTCGATATTTGATGAGAAAACATCCGTTGCTGCTGGGTTTGCAGAGGTGTTTGTAAAACAAAGAGGAGAAGTTGCCACCTCGATCATTGAAGTGTTAAAGCAATCGTTTACGGAAGAAGAGATTAGTGAGTTAGTTGCTTTTATTTGTTTTACTACGGCTCAACAGCATTTTGGAGCGATAATGAAACTAGAACCTGAATCTTAAGAAACCTAGAAAAATAGTTAACAGTTACTAGGAGAATAGCTAGAACTGGAGGTCCGTTATGAAGAAATATTACCTTGCCGTCACGTATGATGTTTGCGAACATAATGATTTATTCCAAGATATGAACGAGTATCCTATTCGTTCTTCAGTGGATATGGAAGCTGAAGTAAGAGAGTTTGCAAAACTAGATGTTGCTCCATTGGTGAGGGTGTATGTGTCAGATACGCATGACTTTAAGAACGTAACGTTACATAAGGATTTTACTTTTCATGAGTACGAGTGTGGTTGTGACTCTCGTTCAATCTAGCAATATAGGAAGAAATGTGAGGCGAATGATGAGTGAAGAAATGTTAACGAAAATAAGACGTGTTCTTCTATATATCGCTTTTCTAATAATTGCAACTTCAATAGCGTATGTCATCGCATACCCGCTCGGATATTCACCGCTCGGATATGACGTGATTGACACAAATGGTGATACGGTCGTTCTACAATCCTTTAATATCTTAGGGGTAGAGGATGAAAAGGTCACCTACCAGCCAGAAGAAGATGAGGAGTGGAGAGCAGGACTTCTAACAGATCTTGTTGGGTATCTACAACAAGAATACTTCTTCTTCTTTACTACCTTACTAGTAGGGATGTTCTGGGGAGTGCTCGATTTTATTAGAAAAAAATCATGGGTCAGAGTGGTACTTCAATTTGGCCTCCTTTTCATAGTCCCAGCAGTGTCATTGAATAAACATTTGAATGATATAAAAGAGATCCTGCAGAATTATTCTATTTAATAAGAAGTTAATATATGGGAGGTCTATATGACTGAGGAAACCAAAGCTAGGAAGTTTGAAGAGCTTTTTCGCTATTTAACGGAAGAAAAAATGTTCAATGGTAGTGTTGTCGTTTGTGAGAATGGAAGTCCGGTGTATATGAACCGTAATGGAATCGCTGCTTTAGAAAAGAGTGAGCCAATTACGAAACATTCGCGTTTTGATATCGCGTCTCTTTCAAAATCTTTTACAGCAATGGCGATTATGATATTGAAGGAGCAACAGAAATTAAGCTTTGATGATGCTCTATCGAAACATTTATCAGATCTACCTTATCAAGACATTACGATCAGGAATGTGTTGACGCATACTTCAGGGCTTCCGGATTACATAGAATGGTTTGAGGAAAATTGGGATCGAAGTAAGATCGCTTCAAATGAAGATGTTCTAGATTTATTCCTTAAGGAGCATAAGCCTTCCCTTCTTTTTGAACCTGGTGAGAAGTGGGAGTACAGCAATACGGGCTACATCTTGCTTGCTGAAGTAATAAAGAATGTGTCAGGAGTTACATACGATGAATTTCTAGAGAACAACATTTTTCGTCCGCTAGGAATGGAACATACAGCTCCTTTGTCTCGACGAATAATGAAGACCTCGGACAACCTCGCCATAGGATACATCTATGACCGAAAGAAAGATGAATATCAGATTCCAGATGGTATCGATGAACATAGCTATGTGTACTTTATAGATGGTGTTCGTGGGGATGGTGTGATCAACACGACCGCAGAAGACTTACATAAATGGGATCGAGCACTTTATTCGGAATTGTTAATAGAGGAAGAAACGAAAAATGAGGCGTTCAACCCTGCTGTTTTAAAAGACGGTTCAGAATATGGGTATGCCATTGGCTTACATCCTGACAACGAAGCGGGGTATGGATTCGGGTGGTCTGTAGAAAAAAGCGAGTATGGCAAAATAATTTCTCACGGGGGATATTGTGCCGGGTTTCATTCCTTCTTGATTCGATACGCTGAATCCGATCAATCGATCATCTACCTTAGCAATCGTGATCACGTTAATTTTGATGATAATAAAATCCATCATGATATTGTGTTACAGATGGAGAATATTCTTTTTGGAAAAGACGTTAGGTTACCAACTTTTCCTGTTGCAGAAGAGAGTTCTAATGAAATTAACACGGTTTGAGCTTCAATACACTGGAGTTGAAGACATCTGTCTTAATGCAGGGGGAAATGATGAAGCTAAGAATCAGAGTAACAGAAACCACCTGTTTAACGCATATGAGCTAGATCAGAAAAAGTAATCTAACTTTTCGTTACAACCTATACTAGTTTGAATGCCCTGTAAAAAATACAGGGCATTTTGTTTGTTTTTCATGGTAGAATATGGATTGGTGTTGGAATATAGGATACAGCTTGTTTTGAAAGATGGAAGCTTGCATTTGAAGCAGATGTTCACTCATCTTACATATAAAATAGTAGCTACGAAGAACAAATGGTAAAATTAACTTCTGATAATAGATTATGAGAAAAGAATTGGTCTCTCATAATGAAATAGAGTTTGATTTATATTTCAATAACGTGTAGTTCATATTAACGTGTATCTTAGGGGAGAGAATTTTATATGGGGGATCAGTTTGGACAGTATAATGTTTGGTTAGTGTCACTGTCTTTTGCAGTAGCAGTCTTGGCAGCATTCACTTCGTTACAGATTGCTAGCCGGCTACTTGGCTCTAAAGGAAAAGATCGAATGATATGGATCGCTATGGGGAGCCTTACTTTAGGGGCTGGCATTTGGTCTATGCATTTCGTTGCCATGCTCGCTTATGACACAAATATGCTCGTTACGTACGACCCGTTATTTATGTCTATTAGTATTCTTCTATCGATTACGTCTAGTGCCATTGCGTTTTATGTAATCAGTTTAGAAATTAATAAAACAAGTACTCATCTAGTCGTGTCTAGTCTGATTGGTATGGGCATCATTTCGATGCATTATATTGGAATGGCGGCTATGCAGATGCCCGCTACTATTTCATACGATGCTGGACTTGTATCGCTCTCCGTCTGCATTGCGTTTATCGCTTCTTTCACTGCGTTAAAGCTTTTCCTATCGTATGCTCAAACGGATAGCGGCAAATGGAGGGTATGGACAAGTTCGTTCATCATGGGTGTGGCTATATCTGGTATGCACTATACAGGTATGGCCGCAGCTTCCTTTCATGGAACGAGTGTAGCAAAGCCCCCTCAATTACAGACAAGTGTTGATCAATCAACCTTAGGGTATCTTGTTGTAGGTGGCGTTTTATTGATTATGGCCTTTTCCGTTATCATGATTAAATACCAATCGAGGATAGAAGATAGCAATCATCGCTTTCATATCATGGATCGGATGCATCGATCTATTATCGAATCAGCCAATGATGCCGTCATTACAGCTGACCACAAGGGGAAGATATTATCGTGGAACAAAGCTGCTGAAACAATCTTTGGTTATCGAGCGAAAGAAGTCATTGAGCAACCTCTCAAGACAATCATGCCATCTGGTTTTCGAGTGGCGCATCAAAATGGACTTGAGAGATATCAAAAAACACAAGAAAAAAGAGTGATTGGGCAAACTGTGGAACTTGAAGGATTACATAAATCGGGCCGCACTTTTCCGATCGAACTATCATTATCAACGATTAACGACGGGGAGCGTGCTTATTTTACTGGAATTATTCGAGATATCACAGAACGTATTGAAAGCCAAAAGCGAATTGAAGAACTGGTCTATCGCGACGACTTAACTCATTTGCCAAACAGAAGGATGCTTCATGATCACTTGTCTTCCTGTATTGAACAAGCCGTCAATCATCCACAAACCATAGCAGTCATGTTTCTAGACTTAGACCGATTTAAACAAATTAATGACGTATTTGGGCATCGTGTTGGAGATGAGTTATTGAAAGAGATCGCGAGGCGAACCCAGTCTTGTCTCGCGAAGAAAGATTTATTAGCAAGGCAAAGTGGGGATGAATTCGTGGTTGTGCTTCCTCATACGAGTGAATTTCAAGTTGGTAATGTCGCTAAGGAAATTATAAAAGTCATTTCTGAACCTTTCCTCTTCGAAAAGTTAGAACTCTATACCTCTACATCAATAGGGATTAGCCTATATCCTGGAGATGGTACAACTGCGGATACGTTATTAAAGCATGCAGATACGGCGATGTATGAAGCTAAGAAAGAAGGAGGAAGTCAGTACTCCTATTTTACTAACGAGATCAATAGTGTGATCTCAAGAAAAATGTTGCTTGAAACGGGTTTGCGTAAGGCGATCGAGAGAGAAGAGTTGCAAGTTTATTATCAACCGCAAGTCAATGTAACGACACAGAAGGTCATCGGATTTGAAGCCCTCGTCCGTTGGAATCATCCTACCCTTGGTCTTGTCTCACCCTATGAATTTATTCCTTTGGCAGAAGAGACTAACTTAATTATTCCTATGGGAGAGTGGATTTTAAGAACATCATGCGTCCAGTTTAAAAAATGGTTGGAAGAGGATGAGACCCTGAACCATATATCAGTAAATATATCCGCATTACAGTTCAGACAACCGAACTTCGCTGAGGTAGTTGAGACGATCTTAAGTGATACGAACTTGGATGCATCTTACTTAGAACTTGAATTAACAGAAAGTGTTGTTCAGGAACCTGAACGAGCGATTCCCATCATGCTTCGTTTGAAGAAGATGGGCGTGAAGCTATCTCTTGATGATTTTGGCACAGGGTATTCTTCGCTTAGTTACTTAAAAGACTTTCCGCTTGATACTTTGAAAATTGATAAGTCATTCACTCAAGCTATTCATGAGAGCTCGAAGGATAAAGCCGTTGTAGAAACCATTGTCCATATGGCGTTAAACCTTGGTTTAAATGTGATCGCAGAAGGAATCGAAACCACAGAACAATTGGATCATATCATTGAAAGCAAATGTCACGAGTACCAAGGATATTTGTGTAGTCCCCCTCTCCCACACAATCATATCGAAGAGCAGTTTATAAAAAGGGGAGTGAATTCTCTTAAGTGAAACCATTCATAGGTAAGCACTGGATATTAAAAAGTCCCTCCGTAAAGGGACTTTATCTTAGTATAGCTGCTGTTGATTTTGACATGGTGGAAATCCATTTATATCTTGAATCATATTGAAATCATATTGCTTCAAGGCGAATTGTGATTGATACAAGTATTCCATCACAAGAACCTTCCCTTGAGATGTACCACATAATACCCCTGACGTTCCCTGTCCGTTCGTTAATGAAATTCCAACAGGCTGACCGATTAAATATTGTATTTTTTGATGCCACGGCATAGTCAACACTCCTTCACACCCATCTTATTTGTGGAGAATAAATGGGTGCCTGTATAGATAAAAGAAGGAGTGACACACTTTCTATTGAATAAGAGGTAGTGAAAGGTGATTAACACCAAAATACATATTTAATAGGAGGAATTATGAACTTAGGAGCGTTCTCGATCAGTTTAAATGTGAAGGACCTTGAGAAATCGAAAGCCTTTTATGAAAAACTTGGATTTGATCCATTAGGTGGAGATATGTCACACAATTACCTCATCATGAAGAACGGTAACACCGTCATCGGTTTGTTTCAGGGAATGTTTGAGAAGAACATTCTAACGTTCAATCCTGGGTGGGACGAAAATGCTCAAAACCTGGATTCGTTCACAGACATTCGCGATCTTCAAAAACACCTGAAGGAAAACGGCATCGAACTGATGTCAGAAGCTGATGAATCAACTGAAGGTCCAGCGAGCATCACGCTCGAAGATCCTGATGGTAATCCAATCCTTCTTGACCAACATAGGTAATTCCACCTGTAAGCAGTTCAGTTTAGGAGTATCTTACACGATATCCTACCGGACTGCTTTTTTCATTTTGTTATTGAAGAGGATCTGTAAGGTATAATGGGGGAAGCGTTCAATTGAAGGCAGATTAGGCAGGAGGCTAGTAAGATGGGTTTAGTTTACATAGGTGTCTTTTTTGCGGGATTAGGAGTCTTTTTTGTTGGTATCGCTTCACTGTGGGGCGTCTCACTTTATGATAAGAAAAATCGGATGGTGAAGAAGAAAGATTAGAAGAATAGCTAACAAAAGCCACGTACAACAATACGTTGTACGTGGCTTTTGTAGTATTGAACAAAGACTAGTTCACATACTTATCCGTAAGGCTAATAAACTGTTCGATCGCTTCATTGATTGGTTTGATCGCCTTTTCCCAGAACTCTTTCTTTGAGAGATCCTGATTAAGGAACGTGGCACCTAGTTCTTCAATCGGCATTTTACCAGTATGGCGAAGAAGTTCTACGTATTGGTTATGAAAATCCTTATCGTCCTTCTTCGACTCCACGTAAATGCCGTTACTAAAGAGGTAGCCAATGCTGTACGAAAGGGTATAGAACGGTTTTTCTGGAGTGTAGAAATGACTGATCGTCATCCAGTTATAAGGGTTGTACTCTCGTAATGCGTTAGTCGTCCAGCGCTTTTCTGTTTCGACCATAAGATTCGAAATCTCATCCGCACTTACCTTTTCCTGTTTGCGTTTTTCATAGAACTGCTGTTCAAAATCGAATGTGTACGGTATGGATGAGATGTATTTATTTGCATTTGAGATCTTCATTTCGAGAAGAGACAGCTGATCTTCTTCTGTTGGAGCATGTTCAATCGCTGCGTCTAAAACAAGGTTTTCTACGAAAGTGGATGCAGTCTCTGCTAGAGCTGATCCCGTTTCTTGAGTGAAAGCTGCTTCACTTTGGAGAATCATATTGTGATAAGCATGCCCTATTTCGTGCGCTAGTGTAACGACATCTTGATAATTTCCTTCGAATGAAAGGAGGATGCGGCTTTGACCTTCTAAAGGCATCGCTGCACAAAAAGCACTGAAGTCTTTGTTCTTTCTAGGTTCAGCGTCAATCCACTGTTCTCGGAAGGCGCGCTCAGCGAATGCCCCCATCTCTTCACTAAAAGTTTGGAACTGTTTTGTCACGATTTCAGCAGCTTCTTCATAGTCGATACTAGATTTAGAAGAGAAGAATGGGAGATCGATGTCAAAGTAACTGAGTTGATCGAGTCCCATTAGCTCAGCTTTCCTTTTTAAGAACTTTTGGTGGTGCTCACGGTTCTCTCTGAGCACATCCATCATGCTTGAGACGGAACCTTCCTTAATTCGATTCTTTTCATAGAATTCAGCTTGCGTATGTTCGATTCCTTTTAGCTTATATGTATCGAGTCGAAACCCAGCAAAGTGATTGAAGATCGATGCAAAACTCTCTTTGTGTTGTATAAGGGTGGTCTGTATGGCTTTGTTTGCAACGATTCGTTTTTTGCGGTCTTGGTCGAAAAAGGCCTGGATGTAAGCGTCATATAAAGGGATATTCTTCGTCTCATCGCCATCTTGCATTTGTACTTCAAGACTATAGAAGAGCTGTTCGTAATGGTCTTCCCAACCTTTTATTCCATTGATCGAGAGGGTGTTTATGGCGTTTTCGATCTTCTGTGGTAGTTTATTGCTTTTTTGTTTCTCTTGAAGGTACGACCTGATTGATTGAAGAGCATCGCTGTCTAATAATTGGTTCCATTCTTCTTCACTTAAGGTAGCATAGAATCCATCTAGCTCTGCTTCTAACGTTTTCACCATAACTTGAAGTTGTTTACTTCTGTCCATTAGCTTCATGGCTTCTTGATCGTGAATATCTTCAGATGAGAGACAGATGCAATATTCGTCGATTTGGAAAGCGAGTAGAATGACGTTCTGAACTTTATCCAACAGCTGTACGATCTCTTTTGTAGGTAGAGGTGGTTGCAGTTGATCGATTAAAATAGGAATCTCACTTTCTAGCTGTGAGAACTGTTGTAATAGCTTTTCTGATTGTTTTCCCCCTGGATAGATCGTATCTAAATCCCATGTTTTCGTTAATGTGTGTTCCACTATTGTATCCCCCTTTAATAAACGCTATCTCTTACATTACTAGAAATAGGAAAAAATTTCATGTATTTGAAAGAAAATTACGATAGTTTTGTATATACCAGAGACATTGGATATACTCGTGATAACTTAGAAAGGGAGGGGAAGTTGTGAAAGAGTTTACACCGATACAAAGTTCGCGGTTGTTGCTAAGACCATTTAAAGAGTCTGACCTGGACGCGTTCGTCGCCTATCGTGCTGATCCTGAGGTCGCGCGGTACCAGTCGTGGGAATCGTATACAAGAGAAGAGGGAATCGCGTTCTTTGAAAGTATGGCAAAAGCTCGTTTTAATGCGCCTGGAGAGTATTTTCAGATTGCATTCGAGCGAAAGGATACGAATGAAATGATCGGGGATTGCGTTGTACACCCGTTAGCTGAAGATGCTCGACAGGTCGAAATCGGATTTACGTTAGCAAAGCGTTTTCAGGGGAAAGGTTATGCACACGAAGCATTGACGACGCTTTTGACCTATTTGTTCGATGAGCTCAAGAAACATCGCGCTTTTGCGGTTACGGATGTAAAAAATGAAGGATCGATCAAGCTGCTAGAAAACCTTGGAATGAGACGAGAAGGGCATTTCATTGAAAATATCTGGTTCAAAGGTGAATGGGGAAGTGAGTATTTGTATGCCATTTTAAATAAAGAATGGAAGAGATAGGGGGAACACAATGGACTATGTAAAAAACTTAAGAGAACTCGTCGGGCATAGGCCTCTGATTTTACCAGGTGCTGTCGTCATTATTATCAATGAAAACAATGAACTGCTCCTGCAGCATCGAAAGGACGGAGGCTGGGGATTACCGGGAGGACTCATGGAACTTGGTGAGAGCCTTGAAGAGACGGCTAGGAGAGAGATAAAAGAAGAAACCGGATTAGAAGTTGGTAGTCTTAAGCTTCTCGATGTCTTTTCTGGTGAGGATTACTACTTCAAAGTTTCGAACGGTGATGAGCTTTATTCGGTTACAGCGGTGTATGTCACAAAAGATGTTCAAGGTACACTGAAAGTGGATCGATCAGAGTCTTTGGAAATGGACTATTTTCAGTTTGATAATCTACCAGACGGTTTGACGAAAGAGTATCGAACGTACATAGAATCATATAGTAATAAGTAGAAGAGAGAGCGGTGATATTGGTGAAGATTGAAAGAGAGCGGAGCGGAACTCAACTATTCGCTCTCTTTAGTATCTCTACTATTCAACTTTTAAATAATGAATGCTGAACAATTGATCCTGATCGGTCCAGGTTTCTTCTGGTAAAAAACCTGAAGCTGTTGCAAGCTTCTGAAACTCATCGATACTATATTTATAGGAATTCTCTGTATGGATCGTTTCATGTTCCTTGAAGGGCACTGTGACATCACCGATCGTTACGTTTTGATTAGTGGTGCTGATGAGGTGCATTTCGATTCTCCCCATCGGCGCGTTGTAGTACGCGTAGTGCTGAAACTGATCAAGGTTAAAGTCAGCGCCGATTTCACGGTTTAAATGAGTCAGCATGTTGAGGTTGAATCGTGCTGTCACTCCTTTTTTGTCGTTGTATGCTTGATGGAGTACTGCAGGTGTTTTCTTCATATCGACACCAATCAATAGACCGTCTCCTGGTGAAAGGAGACTCGATACGTTTGAAAGAAATGCATGTGCTTCTTCTTTCTCAAAATTTCCGATTGTTGATCCAGGAAAGAAGACGGTTTTCTTTATAATCGGAAGATAGCTGATCTGATGATTCTTCCAAAAATGATTTTGCAATGTCGATCGGTACGTACTCAGAAATCATGCCAGTTTCAAGTAATAAACGAATCTTCCTGCTCGCACCGCTACCGAACTCGATAATCGTCGAGCCGTGACCAATGCAACGGATAATCTCATCGAGTGAACGTTCCATAATTGAAAGCTCGGTTCTAGTAGGATAATAGTCTTCTAGCTTGTGATTTCTTCAAATAGTTCTGATCCTTTTTGGTCATACAAGAACTTTGGTTGTAAGAATTTCTGTCGAGCTGTTAAGCCTTCAATCGCTTCTTCAAAACGGTCACTTTCTCTCGGTAGCTGGTCGATAATTCGTAGTTTCGATTTTGTATTGATCATCTCACGTCTCCTGCAAGACGTATTCCAGTAAATTGCCAGCGTTTTTCAGGCCCGAAGAAATTACGATATGTGGGTCGAATATGAGATTGAGACGTGACGCAAGATCCTCCCCGTAAAATCATTTGACTGCTCATAAATTTAGCGTTGTATTCTCCAAGTGCACCATCGAGCGGTTTGTTGCCTGGGTAAGCCATGTATGGACTTTTCGTCCACTCCCACACATCTCCGTACGCTTTCTTGATCAGCCCTTCATCTTTTTTAGTAGCTGCTACAGGGTGGTAAATCCCATCTTCCACAAAGTTACCTGATATGGGCTGGTCACGAACCGCAACTTCCCATTCAGCTTCAGTTGGAAGACGTTTTCCAGCCCAGCTTGCGTACGCTTCTGCTTCATAATAGCTGATATGTGTGACGGGTTCTTCGTTGTTAACGGGTACGAAGCCATGTAGCGTGAATGTGTACCACGCTCCATCTTTCTTCTCCCAATGCAGTGGAGCTTTCCAACCTTCATTTTTCACGGTTGTCCATCCATCGGAAAGCCAGAATTCCGCTCGTTCGTATCCGCCATCTTCCATAAATGCTAGGTATTCTTCGTTCGTTACGGTTTTAGTCGCAAGCTCATACGGCTCTAGCCACACTTTATGTACCGGGCGTTCGTTATCGAAAGAGAAATCATCCCCTTCATCGATTCCGATTTCGACAAGTCCACCATTAAAAGACGCCCATTCTAAAGGAGTGGCTTCGCTGTGAGTCTTAGCTTTTCGGTCACGATAGACAGGCTTCAAAGGATTGATCGAGAAGTTATATTTAATATCTGTCATAAGAAGTTCCTGATGCTGCTGTTCATGGTGTAAGCCAATCTCAATTAAGCCAGCAACTTCAGCTAGTTTTGTTTCATCTAAGCTCTGGATCAAAGTCTCTATTTCTTCGTCGATATCTTTTCGATACTGTTTTACTTTATTGATACTTGGACGACTTAATAGACCTCTCGCATGTCTCGGATAAAAGCTTCCAACGCTTTCGTAATAAGAGTTGAATAAATACTCGAATTCTTCGTGGAAGGATGAGTAGCTATCATTGTGTTTTTTTAATATAAAGGTTTCAAAGAACCATGTGGTGTGAGCCATGTGCCATTTTGGCGGGCTAACATCTGCATGAGATTGAATCGTATAATCTTCTGTTTCGAGTGGCTGGACGAGTGTAGTAGTCATTTCTCTGATCGTATGATAAGACGTTAGCAAAGCGTTGCGTAACTCAGTCGTTTCCATGGATTGTTGTACCATAAGTTCCTCCCCAAATCATTATCGTATTTGCCAAACATATTCTTGCATTCATAACTATTACACATTCACTCTCAAAATCCTGTTTTTCCAATGTGCGTGATAGGATATGTTACTGAACGTTTACATTTCTCACTTGTTCTAGATGGATCATTTTGGAATAATTAAGAGGGTAGTATCATTCACGTGGGAATAGGAGAAATGATGAGCAGCATCTATGATGAGCCTCTTTTCTCATTTTTAGGATTGGGTAATCGTAGAGCAAGATAGACGTTCGGTAGGGAGATGAAAAGGTGAGGTCAATCGTTGTAAACTGGGGCGAGTCACGGGTTTCGTTATCATGGCATGCGAGTAATACGCTTCCTCATAGGGAACTCATTACTAGCGTTCATGGGTTTTGTTTTAAAGATGGCAAGTTCCTGCTGGTCAAATTGAACGATCGAGGGTGGGACTTCCCAGGAGGTCATATTGAAGAGGGAGAAACGCCTGAAGAGTGCTTCCAGCGAGAGGCATTCGAGGAGGGGTATGTATCAGGTGCCTGTACGTTACTCGGCTCGATCGTTGTTGACCACAGGAACAATGATCAATGGGATGAATGGAGTCCTTATCCAAAGGTAGGGTACCAGGTCTTTTACAGCATGGCGATTACGGAGGTTCACCCTTTTGAAGGCAACTATGAATCAGGGGAAAGAATCTTTATCGATGCGAAAGACGTGAAGATGTATTATTCGAAATGGAACGATGTTTATCAAGACATATTAGATGGAATCTAAGCGTAGGCTGGCTGCTGAGGAAAGGCGGGCAGCTTTTTTGTGTTTTTTATGAAGGCAATTATTATACACTTGTTTTTACTAAAAGCAAGATGGGATTTATAGGGGTATTGATCTTTTTTCACCCGAAATAAAATAGGGAAATTCTACCTAAAAAACTATTCCTAAATTTCAGATAGTTCATTATAATCGAATTAGGGGGTGTGAAAATATAGCAGAAAAGAAAATGTTAAACAAAGGGAGTTGGGGATCCTCATGTTCACATGAGGGTTTTAAAGTGTGCGTAAGTGTAATAACTATAGGAAGAAAATGTTCCTTGCGCATGAATACATAAGAGCCCTCTGAATGCCAATCCTGGTAAGACAACATTCAGAGGGGTTCGAAGGTTTAAAAAACCAACTTCCTTAAGTATACCGCTTCTCACTCGTAAGGGGAACTGAAATGAACCGAAGGACGTGTGATTATGTTGGCGATATTAATAGTGAAGGGAATCAGAGAACAATGATCGTATGTGAGGAAATTGTATTAGAATATGAAATAAGTCGAACAACAGAAGCGCTTTTGCCTGCGAAAGAATTTTTACATGATACGAGAATATATGACCGCTCAGGTGTTTATTTATCAAAAAAATCGCAGATCGATTTGATTTGTGATGCTTGTCTTGAAGGTGGTTCGACCTATGATGGACGAAGAAAGGCGATGGTGTATCATCTGAAATATGAACACCAAACGCCGATCGTCATCTCCACGGCGAACGGCATTTGCGCATTTCCAACAGAGTCACCCGACAACCTTGATTGCTTTTGGATCTTCTATCATCACGTGAGAAATATGATGCCTCTTTCTAAACATAGCACGATCGTTCATTTCCATAGTGGTTTGAAATTAGAAGTACCTGTCTCATATGCAAGATTGCAAAAGCAGATGGAAAGGATGGGGCGCTGCATCAGTCACTATTCCAATAATCCGGTGTATTGTTAATCCACTTTGCTTACTATTAAAAAGTGGTACATTCCTCTTCTCCTGAATATATATTGTTTTAGGTATGATTATAATCAACTTTGTGAGACAGAGGGGGGAATGAAGATGAGCTGGTATTGTAAGGTGCTTAAGGAGTATGTGAACTTCAAAGGTAGAGCTCGTCGAAAAGAGTATTGGATGTTCTTTCTTGTTCACGTGATTATTTGTGCTCTTCTTTCGTGGATTCAAACCGCTGCTGATTTCGGTGTGGTACTGACTACTATTTATTCGCTAGCTGTTGTTTTACCAGCGTTAGCAGTTGCAGTAAGACGCTTACACGATACAGGGAAGAGTGGTTGGTGGGTGCTGATTTCATTCGTTCCAATCGTTGGTTCGATCATCTTGATCGTCTTCCTCGTGCTCGATAGTGTGGATGACAATAAGTATGGAGCAAATCCAAAGACTGCTCAAATATAACGACATCGTAAAGCTGTCAGTATCATGTACTGGCAGTTTTTTTTGTGTTTGAAAAGGATAATTTCTCTTGATTGTTGTGAGAATAGAAAGTGACAGAAAAAATAGAGGATGTTCTGAACATGGACAACTATTCGAACGATAATACGGCAAGGCGATACAGGGCCTTTGTAAGCATATGGGGCACAACACAATTGCATTTACGAAATCCATACGTAATTGCCTGGTGGTCAGTTGCGTTTCCCGGATTCGGTCATTTGCTGCTGTCAAAATATTTAAGGGGATTTGTATTGTTTGCATGGGAAGTTGTTGTAAATATGAATGCTCATGTTAACACGGCTATGATTTATTCGTTTCAAGGTGAAATTCAATTAGCAAAAGAAGCTCTAGATACACGTTGGCTTTTAATTTACATACCCGTCTATATTTTTGCGATATGGGATAGCTACCGGACTACAGTAGATTTGAATAAAGTATATTTGTTGGCCGATATGGAGGATCATCGCATGAACACGTTTAGTCTTGGGGCGTTTGAAATCAATTACTTAGATAAACGAAATCCAGTAATGGCAGCACTATGGTCCTTGTTGATGCCAGGTCTTGGACAAATGTATCTTCATCGGATCGTAACGGCCTTTTTTATCATTGTTTGGTGTGTGACATTTTTCTATTTCTCCCATGTGCTCGAGGCAATCTCTTTGCTCTTTCTCGGAGACATAAAAGAAGCAACAAATGTTCTTAAACCTGATTGGCTGTTAATGATTCCTTCTCTTTATGGATTTGCAATATATGATGCTTACGTTAATACAGTAGAAAACAATAAGCTCTATAAAAAAGTACAAAGGGGATATCTTATTCAAACATACCAATCTCAAGGATTTGTAGTTAAGAAAGGAAAGAAACTGATATGAGCGCCATGCAAATTTTCTCTACTTTTGAAAATCATGCTTATCTTGAAAATCGCAATCTCAAATCTTGAGAAACAAGGGATTCATCGAGAAAAAATTTATGCAGTACCGCTCGATAAACGAGCAGAAACAAGGAAAATATTCGATTCTCTTCATTACTCGGACGGTGTTTCCCTAATCGATATAGGGTTGCCACTTGCAACCGCATTTTCAGTCGTAACAGCAAGTGTGGGTTTTGAATTAGACTGGGGACCTATTTATTGGGGGCTTATTGGTGCAGTAACTGGTTTTCTTTTAGGTTTATTAATAAGATTAGTGATACTTTGGAAAACGGAAAAAAAAGAGACGCGATTAAAAGGAAAAAAGGCAGATGTTGTGTTGATTGTAGAATGTGAGAAATCGATGGGGGAAAAAGTGGAGAAAATACTGTGGGAGCATCTTGCCATGGGATTAGCGAAAGTGGAAAGTAATTGATGCTAGCTCAGAAGAATAAGAAGAAAGCTGTGAAGAGTTTCTCCACAGCCTGAAATTCCTAGTCTTCAGTTTCTTCGTTGCTTGACATCGCTTGAGCTAAGTTCGCTGAGATGTTCACATCTCCGAAATCGATACCAAGTTGGACGGCAGTTTGCGCAATTTCTGGGCGAATTCCAGATAGTGTCGTCGTCACGCCGATGAGCTTAAGCCCTGTGATCAACTGGAATATTTGCTGAGCGACCATCGTATCGACCATGAGAACACCAGAAAGGTCTAGGAATAAATGATCGACGCCTTTTTCAATACAGCCTGTTAAGGTGTTATCGATAATGGCAGTTGCTCGTTCATCATCGATGTCGCCAATAAGCGGTAGGAGCGCGCGGCCTTTTTGTAGCGAGATCAATGGAGAGCTTAAATCATTGATCGTCTTTTGTTGTTCTTCGATCTTCTTGTTGAGGTGTTCTGCTTTCCCTTCGAACACACGCATCATAACAATATCGAACGCATCAAAGATAACGGTTTTCCAGAGGTCCATCTTTTCCTGTGAAACAGGGTAGTCCTGTTCGTTGGCAAATTGCTGGATGTAGTTAATATACTGCTCACGAACTCGTAGAAACTCCCTCATAATCATGTGAGTGGGTGTCTTTATATGTTCTGGATCTGTTGCAATCTCCATGATCCATTCGTCAAATTCTTTGAAGAATTCTTCCTTTTCCATGACGAAAATTTTGCAAAGATGGTGATGGAAAGCCATGTTTTGAGCCTTTAGGTTCTCGATCACCCTTGGATCATTTGAAGAGTACACACCCTCGGGATCTGATTTATCAAGTGATTCATACCATTCTTCGGTAAGTTCTTCTGCTTTGTTTAGTAGAAATTCGTGGAGCTCCGTGTTTCGCTGCATATCATTTTCTCCTCTCGTACCTTCTCGATCTATTTGTTGTAACGGTCTTTTTCTTACTAGTTGTAAAATTACAGGGCGTTCGTTAGAAGACAAAATGATGTAGGATTACATATAAGTTCATATCATTCCTTCTCATGTTACTCAAGATAGAGCATTAGTGCAAACAAAAAAATAATAACAATAAGGGGTCAGGCACGTGCCTGACCCCCTATTATTTCTTCTATTTTCATTAAGTCTTCCGTTACCGATTCAGGAATCGTTGTTTGGAGTGTTGTGAGAGCGCTCTTCATCAAGTGATACCGCGGTTCATTAGACTGTGTGAATTCGTCTCGAATAAATTCAAGCAGCTCATAGTAATGAGAACAATCAGCTGATCCTTTTAATTTTTTCTTCATACAGAGTACGGCATAGTTAAGCTGTTCTTTTCGTGATTGATCTTTCAGTTCTGCATCTGGGAGCCAGTTTTTTAAATCATCTGGTTCGATCAGCTGTTCACCGCTATCTGTTACTTCTTTAACAATTTTCTCGATACGATTAACGGTATAGTTTACGACGAGTTGAATGTTCACAGTAGATCCATGCGTGCGCGCATAGTATTTTGTGTTTTGATGAAGGATGCCTAGAAACATGATGGCGCAATCCAAAAGGTATGGCTTCGAATCCACGCTGAATAGATCTTCAAAGCGATGGTAGACCCACTGAAGCATTCGCGCCTGACTTTCTTTAATGTATTCTTTTATATCTTCATCCGGTGAGAGAACAACTTCTTCAAATAAGGTAAGAAGACGATTCTTTCTGTTCGTATTCATCTGGGTTTCAATTTGCTTCTTGAAGACATCGATATTTGCGGCATCTTTTCCTGTCATCAAGCTATTTCGCTTCGTTTCCATCTCCTCGAGAAGTGATTTGAACAGCGCGATCAACAGCTCGTTTTTCGATGAAAAGTAGTTATAGAATGTTCCTTTTGAAATGTTTGTATAGTCGAGAATATCTTGGATCGAAGTTGCCTGAAAACCCCGATCAATAAATAGTTCATGAGCTTTTATAATAACCTGTTGCTTCCGATCGTTCATCTCATCATCACCCTGCGCTTGAATTTGGAGGTATACTACCTGTATAAAAATGATGATACATGATTTCTTTGTAAAGAACAAACGTGTATATACGTAGGGAGAGAAAGGTGTTGATTAAATTGAACCGATGGTATAAACTGTTCATAGTGAACTTGTGGTATAAAAATTGAACCAGAGGTATAGGAGAGGATCATATGAATGCAACGATGAATGAAACACCTCGTCCACAGTATGGGATTCTAGCAGTGCTCATCGTGGGAGCGTTCATTGCATTTTTGAACAATACATTATTAAATATAGCTCTGCCATCCATTATGGCAGATTTACAAGTCGGAACAGCGACAGTTCAGTGGTTAACGACAGGGTTTATGCTTGTGAATGGAATCATGATTCCTGCCACGGCTTTTTTAATTGAGAAATTTTCAGTACGGCGCTTGTTTCTTGCGGCGATGGGGCTGTTTGCGATCGGAACGATTGTTGCGGGGATGGCCGATGTCTTTCCTGTTTTATTAGGAGGGAGAATGCTTCAAGCATCAGGGTCAGCGATCATGATGCCGCTCTTAATGAACGTGATGCTCGTAAGTTTTCCGATTGAAAAACGAGGCGCAGCGATGGGTGTGTTCGGATTGATCCTGATGGCGGCACCGGCAATTGGGCCTACACTTTCAGGGTGGATCATTGAACATTACGATTGGAGAATGCTGTTTCACTTTGTCACTCCAATTGCGATTGGCGTCCTGTTGCTCGGCTTCTTTTTATTAAAGGATAAAAAAGATAAGGTCGTCTTAAAACTTGATATTCTTTCACTCGTTTTATCGAGTGCAGGTTTTGGTGGCATTCTTTACGGGTTCAGTTCAGCAGGAAGCAAAGGGTGGGATAGCCCGCATGTGACCGTCACGCTTGCAGTCGGTGTGATTTCACTAGTCACCTTTATCGTGAGACAGTCAAAACTAGAGCGACCGATGCTCAACTTCACGATTTTTAAATATCCGATGTTCGCGCTATCTTCTTCCATCACGATGGTCATCAACATGGCGCTGTTCTCAGGGATGTTACTTTTACCCATTTACGTACAGACAATCAGAGGCATATCGCCGTTTGACGCAGGAATTATGATGCTACCTGGGGCGCTTGTGATGGCCTTCATGTCACCGATAACAGGGCGGCTTTTCGATAAGTATGGTGGGCGTGTGCTTGCGATGACAGGTCTTACCATCACAGTTGTGACAACATACTTGTTCAGTACGCTTTCGTTAGAAACAACGTACACATACTTGATGGTTCTTCACGCGGTACGAATGTTTGGGATGTCTATGGTGATGATGCCGGTATCAACGAATGGCCTCAACCAGCTGCCAGCGAAATTCTATCCCCACGGTACAGCGATGAATAACACGCTGAACCAAGTTTCAGGAGCGATCGGAACGGCACTTCTCGTAACGGTCATGTCGACACAGACAGAATCGACTGCTTCAGAGCTATCTGTTACTGGTGCGGGTGAGCAGCAAATCATGATGAAGGCGATGCTTGAAGGCATTAATTTAGCATTCTTCGTAGCTACATTTATTGCGGGTGTGGCGCTCGTGCTGTCATTCTTCATTAGAAGACCAGGTAAAGTTGATAAGCCAGTAGTAGATGACAAAATTATGGTGAGGGGTCAGGCACGTGCCTGACCCCTCATTTATTTTCTCTTGCTGGTTTACACACATTACTGTATGATACATAGTATAGATAGTGTATGACATACAGTAATAGAAAGCAGTGATGGAATGACGTTGTTAAATTCCTTAGTAACCGAGCTCAGGAGAGGGACGCTGACGCTCGCCGTGCTCAGTCAGTTAAGGTCACCACAGTATGGGTATTCTCTCGTTCAGTCGCTTGAGAAGTCTGGAATTACTATCGAACAAAGCACCCTGTATCCACTTTTGCGAAGGTTAGAGAAACAGGAGCTTGTGACGAGTAGTTGGGATACATCCGAGAAGCGGCCGAGAAAGTATTACGTGTTGAGTGAATTTGGAACTGAAACCTACGAACAGTTAAAGGCTGAGTGGGAGAAGACGTCAGCGGAACTTCACTCCCTACTGAAAGGAGACGAATCAAGTGAGGTTGATTGAAGCGTATATTGGAGAAGTGACAAGAAGGTTACCTGAGAAAGAACGTGAAGATATTGCGCTAGAACTAAGGTCAACGATCTATGATACGCTGCCTGAGGATTACAGTGAGGAAGATGTGAAGGATACACTAAGTGAACTTGGAAGTCCCTTTATGCTAGCGAATGGGTATAAAAACTGGCCGATGCACCTCATTGGACCGAACTACTTCGAGTCGTACGTTTCATTGCTTAAACTCATTCTACCGATCGCGCTTCTCATTTCTTTTCTATCGCTTTTAACAGTAGATTTCATTGAACATTCTGGTGCACTTTCGTTAATGAGTATTTTCTGGATAACGCTTGGAAATGCGTTTGTTGTGTTCTTTGAAGTAACGTTACAAGTCCTGTTCTGGGTTACGCTTGGATTTGTAATCCTTGAGCGGACAGAACATAAGAAAGAAACGATCAAGAAATGGTCACCAGATGATTTAAAGAAATCACCGAGTTATTTAAGCGAGAACGCTGTTACAAAGAAAGAGGTGTTTTGGGACCTCTTTTGGACAGCTGCCATCACAGCTCTCTATTTTAATGCGTCAAACTTAATCGGCGTGATGAAAGATGGCGAGATGGTTGCACCGTTCTTTAACAATGATGTCTTGCTGTCGTATTGGCCGCTAGTTGTAGCTGCCGTTGTTGGTGAGGTGCTCCTCGCTGGATATAAACTATTTAGAGGAGTATGGACGAAGCCGATGGCGCTTCTTAATGCGCTACAGCTTGCTTTTTCGACGACAGTTTTTCTACTGATCGTTTTCAATAAAAACATCCTTCATTCGAAGATCATGTCGTACTTTCCATTACCAGAGCGTTATATTGAACGTTCCCTAACCATCACAGCGCTTATAGTTGTGGCGATTGTAATTATCGAAGCTTGGAAAGGGTTTAAGCGAGTGGGTCAGGCACGTGCCTGACCCCTACCAGACCCCTTATGTTAAACTAGCAAACGTAATCGAATTCAAACTGAGGTGTAACGATGAATACATTCCTACAATACAATCCAACAAAACTTTACTTTGGTAAAGGTCAGGTGGAACAGCTTTCATCTGAAATCAAAAAAGAATCGACTGTGCTTGTCGTCTATGGCGGCGGAAGCATTAAGAAAAACGGTGTTTATGATAACGTGATGGAGCAGCTTTATGCAGTCGGTGCAGACGTGCACGAGCTATCTGGTGTTGAACCAAACCCTAGATTAACGACAGTTCGTAAAGGTGTGGAAATCTGTAAGAGTGAAGGCATCGATTTTCTTTTAGCTGTAGGTGGCGGAAGCGTGATCGACTGTACGAAGGCAATCGCGATCGGCGCGAAGTACGACGGAGATGTTTGGGATCTTATCACACAGAAAGCTCCGATCGAAGACGCTCTACCAATCGGAACGGTGCTGACGTTAGCGGCTACAGGTTCTGAAATGAACTCTGTTTCAGTTATCACGAACTGGGAAACGAAAGATAAGCTAGGCTGGGGATCTGTCCACGTGTATCCGTCATTCTCGATTCTAGATCCACAGAATACGTTCTCTGTACCGGAAGATCAAACGGTATACGGTATTGTCGATAGCATGTCTCATGCACTTGAGCACTATTTCCATCGAACAGAAAATACGCCGATGATCGACGGATTCATCGAATCACTTCTTCGTACCGCGATTGAAACGGGGCCGAAGCTTGTAAGTGACCTACAATCTTACGAGCATAGAGAGACGATGATGTATATTAGTACGACTGCATTCAACGGTACGTTGATGAACGGTACAGACGGTGGCGACTGGGCAACGCATCGCATCGAGCATGCGATTTCTGCCGTGTATGATATTCCGCACGGTGGCGGACTTGCGATTCTCTTCCCAAACTGGCTTGAGCACGTTTTAGAAGAAGATCCTTCTCGTGTGAAGCAGCTTGCGGTGAACGTACTTGGCGTTGATCCTATAGGTAAGAGTGATAAAGAAGTAGCTTTAGAGGGTGCGCGTGCACTACGCGATTTCTGGAACTCAATCGGCGCGCCAAGCAAACTTGCTGATTACGACATCGACGACAGTGAGTTCGACTCGATTGTTGAGAAGACGTTTATCAAGCCTGGAGTGGGAACTTATAAAGAGCTTGATCGTGAAAGTGTTATGGATATTCTTGAGCGTTAGAAATAATTCATGGGGTGGTGTCTGTTCACAGGCACCACCCGTTTTTTGTCGATAGGAAAATGGGAATAGCATAGAGAAGGATAAATGGAATAGAGAAGGAGTGTGGAAGTATGATTCAATATCAGAAAGAAAATCTTACGGTGTTTCAAAGTTCACTCTATATGACGACTTCAGCGGTCATCGAGACCGATGATGCAATCGTGATGACGGATCCGAACTGGTTACCTGTAGAGGTAGAAGGTATTAAAAAATACATCGAAAGTAATCTCGGAAGTAAACAGCTGTACATCATCTACACTCATAATGACTATGATCACATTATCGGTGCCGGCGCGTTTTCTAATGCGATAGTGATCGCTTCAGAGGAATTTGCACAGTATCCTGATAAAGAAAAAGTCGTTCAACAAAATCGAGAATTTGATGAAGGCCATTATTTAGAGCGAACGTATGACCACATTTACCCTGACGTGGATGTTGTCGTAAAGCATGACGGCCAGCAGTTAAAAGCAGGCGACCTGACGTTAACCTTTTATAAATCTCCAGGTCACACGAATGATGGAATTTTCACCGTAGTTGAGCCATATGGAATCTTCTTATCTGGAGATTATTTATCGGATGTAGAATTTCCGTTCATTTCTGGAAGCTATCATGACTATGTTCGGACGATCGATACAGCAGAAACCATCTTTAATAAGTATGATATTAAGGTCCATGTCCCTGGTCATGGCAGGACGACTGAAGATAAGCGTGAGATGGATAGTCGCCTCGATTTCTCGATGTACTACCTTCAAGAGCTTCCAAAAGAAGATGAGGAATTAAAAGCGCACATGCAAGAGAAGTTCACTTTCTTCAACTTCATGAGCGGGGTGCACGATGATAATAAAAAGGTCGCTTTGCGAGAATTGGAAAAAGGCCGTTCGAACTGTTAAAGCAGGTTAGGGGAGATCTTCAACACGAAACGATTTCTTTTTGCTTAAGGTGTAACTAAGTACCAGATTGTGGTAATATCGGTGTTAAAAAGATAAAGAAGTCTACTTTTTCTATTAGAGGAAAAGCATCCTCAAAAGGGGGCGTACAATGGGATTCATCATAACACTTTTAACGATTCTATCATCTGCAGGTTTCCTTTATTACATGGGCAAGTCCGGCCAAACTTGGGATGTGGATAAGAATAAAGAACAGGAAGACTAATCTTGATCCAAATGAACAGGTCGATTTACGAGTGAAAATATGAATCGCTATGAAGGGCACATCAAAACGGATGTGCTTTTTTGGTGTACTGTAGCGCGCAATATGGGGTTCAAAGACGAAACTCAGATATTATGTTAACATGAAGATTGTGCGTTTTAGGGAATAAAAGGATGAGGAGGGATTAAATTGGATAAATGGATTAAGTTTCTTGAGATTAACGCATCGCGTATTTTCGATTTGACGATAGAACATGCGATTCTAGTTGGAGCGGCGATTCTTGTTGCGCTTTTGATCGGGGTGCCACTTGGCATTTATTTAACAACGAATGACTACCTGGCTGAGACGGTACTTCAAATCGCATCAGTCATGTTAACGATCCCGAGTATCGCTTTGTTCGGAGTTATGATTCCAGTCTTTTCGATCGTGAATCTTGGTATCGGCTTCGTACCCGCTTTTGTTGCGCTAGTGCTATATGCACAGCTCCCCATAATAAGGAATACATATACCGCGATTCGTAACGTGGACCCTGAGATGAGGGATGCAGCGATTGGTCTTGGGATGAAACCCATTCAGAGACTTTTTCGCGTCGAGATTCCGAATGCTTTTCCTGTCATTATGGCAGGTATTCGAACAGCCGTTGTGATCAATATCGGGATTGGCGTTATTGCAGCTTATATCGGTGCAGGTGGTCTTGGTGTTCTGATTACACAAGGAATTACGCGTGGAGATAACTACTTAATTATAACTGGATCTGTTGCCGTTGCGATTCTAGCAATGATTGCAGATGGATTCTTGATTTGGATTCAAAAAAGGTACACACCAAAAAGTATTGCTAATTAACGAGTGAGGTGTAGAAATGATTACGTTCGATCAAACAACGAAGACATACGAAGGCGGCGTCACGGCTGTTAAAGGCGTTGATTTTACAGTAGAAAAAGGAGAAATCGTCGTATTGCTCGGACCATCAGGCTGTGGGAAAACAACGTTACTTCGAATGGTGAACCGTCTTGAGACGATATCTGATGGGAAAATCATGATTGATGGTGAAGATTCAATGTCGTTGGATTCAATAGAGTTACGTAGAAAGATAGGTTACGTGATTCAAAGTAACGGCTTGTTTCCGAATATGACGATTGAAGAAAACGTTATGATTGTTCCTGATCTTCTCGGATGGAGTAAGAAAAAGAAGAAAGAACGATTTAAGAAACTGATGGACATGATCAGTATGAGTAGTGACGAGTTCGGGAAGCGCTATCCGCATGAACTTTCAGGTGGTCAGCAACAGCGTATCGGAGTGATTCGCGCGCTTGCTGCAGATCCTCCCGTTATGTTGATGGATGAACCGTTCGGTGCGCTTGATCCGATCATTCGTGAGAAGATCCAAGATGAGTTTCTACAGATCCAAAAAGAAGTGAATAAGACGATTCTGTTTGTCAGTCATGACATCGACGAAGCGATTAGAATGGCAGATAAAATCGTGCTGTTACGTGATGGGGAATTGATGCAATACGATACACCTTCCGAGATGCTCGTTCGTCCGAAGAGTGAATTCGTTCGAGAGTTTTTCGGAAAAGATCGTGCGATCAAGAGCTTGAGTCTGCACACGATTCGCGAGCTACAAGACATTATCGGCCTAGCCGAGTTTGATGAAGGGATTGAGGATACGATCACAATCAACGTGAACCATGATCTCCGAAATACGCTATCGATGCTGTTAAACCAGGAAGCAGATCAGGTGATCGTCATCGATGATGACGGGAACAAGCTTGGTGCGATCACGATTGATATTGTCCAAAAGTATCTTCATTTTGAAATTAAAGCTAAGCCGACCCTAGTACAGAAGGGATGATCATATGAATAAGAAGAAGGTCATTAGTCTTATTGTTCGCTATTCCGTTTATGGACTGGTCGCTTTGTTCTTTTTCTGGGCGATCAGCAACAATTATTTTGGATATATTTTCAGTGAATCCTCTACGTTTCTACTGCTAGTGAAGCAGCATATGCAGCTTGTGTTGGTCTCATCTGCACTAGCGTTGCTCGTTGCGATACCAGGTGGGATTCTCGTTACTCGTAAAAGTTTCAGACGAGCAGAATGGGTCGTCTCAAATACGGTGAACCTCGGTCAAACGATTCCAAGTCTAGCTGTTCTCGCATTGATGATCAGTATTCTAGGTATCGGATTTCAAACGGCTGTGTTCGCACTGTTCATTTATTCGCTTCTACCGATGTACCGAAATACAGTAGCTGGAATCGATTCTATAGATGAAAATTTAATCGATGCTGCGAGAGGGATGGGGATGAAGCCCGTTCAAATCCTGTTTAGAATCGAACTACCGAATGCAGCGTACTCGATTTTAGCTGGTGTACGAACGGCGATCGTATTGAACATCGGAACAGCAGCTCTCGCATATGTGGTCGGAGGCGGAGGTCTTGGTGTTTGGATCTTCACTGGGATTCAGTTATTCGATAACGGCTACTTAATCTCAGGTGCGATACCTGTTACGCTATTAGCCATCTTTGTTGACTATCTGCTACGACTGCTCGAGCGACGAATCGTACCAGAAGGATCGCGACCACCGCAAGAATTGTAACGTGACTGAGAGGAGGTATACTTATGAAAAGGAAACTATTGAGTGGAGTTATGATCATTACGATCCTATCTATGCTGACCTCGTGCTCTTCGTTAGGAATTGGAGGCAAGCAGATCTCTGTTGGGGGAAAGAACTATACAGAACAGTATATACTGTCTGAAATGACTTCTTTTCTTTTGAAGCAAGAGGGGTATGATGTAAAACAAATGAACAACTTGAGTAGTTCGGTTGTTCGAAAAGCACTTGAAAACGAACAGGTCGATGTGATGTGGGAATATACAGGGACAGCTCTCATTACATATATGGGTCAGGAAAGTATCGCTGATCCTGTCAAAGCTTTTGAGAAGGTGAAAGAGATCGATAAGAAGAATGGTATCGATTGGATGAATATGTCTAACGTGAACAATACGTATGCTCTTGCGATGAAGGAGGAACGTGCGAAAGAATTAGGCATTCAATCGATCAGTGATTTAGCTTCCTATATTAATGAGCATCCAGGTGAACTTACAATCGCCTCAGACGCAGAATTCGCAAAACGTCCAGACGGCATTCCAGGTGTAGAGAAAAAATACGGGTTTGAATTTCAATCTGGTCAAATTAAGCAGATGGATATCGGCTTAACTCAGAGGGCGTTAGATAAAGGACAAGTTGATATCTCAGTTGCTTTTGAAACGGACCCTACGATCGTAGAATATGACTTGGTCACGTTGGAAGATGATAAGAGTTTCTTCCCGCCATATCGAGCAGCGCTTACGATCAATGAAGAAGTGTACGAAAAGTACCCTGAAGTGAAGGAAATCACTGCACCACTAGCGGAAAAACTAAACAGCGACATCATGCGAGAGTTGAACTACAAGGTGGACATCGAAGGAAACCCTGTATCGATCGTGGCGCATGATTGGCTTGTGGAGAATGGGTTGTTGGAAGAGTAAGGGAGAGGTGCAAATAGAGGCATGAAAAACGACTCGTCAATTACTTGATGAGTCGTTTTTTATTATCCATTTACCTTGTGTGCAGTTAGGTTAAATGAACTTCCAATATCAGGGTCTTTTTCGATTTAATTGCTTATCTATGATACCATTGTACCGGTACGAAACGCATACAGACATCTGGGGGGAATTATTTTGAAAAGAGTTGTGAGTGTCTTACTCATTTTACTACTAGCATTTTCTGCTTTTTATTCAAATACAGAGAGCGTAAATGCAGCGAGCGGTTCTGAACGATTAAAGGGGAAAGACCGCTATGCTACAGCTATTGAAATAGCAAAAGAGGGTTGGCCGAACGGGCTAGATAGCAATGAAAAAGCGGTCGTATTAGCGAGAGCTGACGATCCAGCTGATGCACTAGCAGCTGCTAGTTTAGCAGGTGTGAAAGATGCGCCGATTCTGCTAACTAGTACAAGCCGTGTTCCAAGTTCAGTGATGCAGGAGATTGCTCGGTTAGGGACTGAGAAAGTCTACGCCCTTGGTGGGACGGCAGCGATCAGTAACAGCGTGGTATCTCAACTTTCAGGACAAGGCTATGAAGTTGAACGCGTTAGTGGAAAGAACAGATTTTCTACAGCTGCTGCAATCAATGAAGAAGCTGGAACGGCAAGTAACACGGAAGCCATCCTAGTAAACGGAATTACTGTAGCAGATGCGTTATCCGCTTCAAGCTATTCTGCAATCAACGAAGTTCCAATCTATTTATCTACTAAAACTAGAATTCCATCCGAGCTTCCTAACTCTGTTAAAGAAGTGAAAATCTTTGGTGGTAGTGCTGTTGTAGGTAGTGATCTTGAATCATCTTTAAAAAATAAGGGGATCGACGTAACCAGACTATCTGGTAAGGATCGATTCGGTACAAATATCAATGCAAACAAAGAACTAAAAGCTTCAAGTGAAGATTTTATATTAGTTCGCGGCTATTCCAGCAGCAAAACGAAAGAGGACTATCCTGATGCAGTTGCAGCTTCTGGGTTAGCGAACCGCATGGACATGAACATCGTGCTGACTCATCCAACAAAAGTTTTAAACGATGTGAAGCAGTTCGTATCTAATCAAAACGGTCAAGCATATGTCCTAGGCGGTAGTGGAGCTATTTCTCAACAAGTCGTGAACGGACTATTAGCTAAAGGATTATTCAAAGCTCATTTTATTTACGTTGACCAAGGTGGAAGCACACTGCTTCAAACACCGAATGGAAAGAATATCTTGATTGACGGAGGGCGCCGCGGTGCAGGAGAGAAAGTGCTTTGCTACCTTGAAGATCATGGAGTGGAGTAACTCGATCTTGTTGTTGCCACACACCCAGATGCCGATCACATCGGTGGTTTGATTGATGTCTTGAATGAAATGCCTGTTGGAAAAGTATTAGACAGCGGTAAATCTCATACGAGTCAGACATACACTGAATATCTATCGATAATTGAACAAAAAGGTATTCCATTTGAAGTTCCAGAAGAAGGATCAATGGTTAATATCGACCCATTAATTGATATTCAAATTCTGAATAACGGTGAAGGTGCTTCAGACAATAACAATGCGTCTGTTGCAATGAAAGTATCTTATGGTGAGATTGATTACTTGCTTACTGGAGATGCTGAAAGAGAAGCCGAAATGGATATGATGAATGAATTTGATCTTGAAGCTGAAATTTACAAAGTGGGTCATCACGGTTCAGATACGAGCTCAACACCTGCTTTTCTAAGTGAAGTATCACCAGTAGTTGCTGTTATTTCCGCTGGAATTGATAATCGTTATGGTCACCCAGATAGTGAAGTGATCGATAGACTTCAAAATGCTGGTGTCTCTTCTTCATTAATTTGGGAATTGAATGGTGAAGACTATGTTATCACTACAGGTGGGACAGGCTTTAGTGCTATGTCTTCAACATCCCATTGTGAAGTCCCAGGTGGAACAGATCCGGAACCAGAACCTAAACCTGATCCAACGCAAGAAACAGGGGATCTTGAAATAACGAACTTAAATCTTCAAGAAGAAAATGTGACGATCAAGAACATGGACTCCGAAGACATTTCCATGGATGGCTGGACGCTCGTTAGTGTCGACGGGAACCAAACGTACGAATTTCCAAGCGATTATGTGCTAAGAAAAGGTGAAAACGTGACGCTTACTTCTGGTAGAGGTGCTTATGAAGATCCACCAGGCGTGCTCGAGTGGTCGGGCGCATATCTCTGGGATAATAATGGCGATACAGCTAGATTATATGACCCACAGGGGGAATTGATCGATGAGGTTAAACGGTAAGTATACGTTAGACAGATTCGAAGGAAATTATGGTGTATTGCTATACCGACAAGATGAAACTCAAGTTGTAGATGTTGAAACATCACTATTGCCTTCTGAAACAAAAGAAGGGGACATTCTGCACATTGAATTCTCGGACAAAGGCGAAGTGGAACATGTCGATATACTAAAAGAAGAAACAAAAGAAGCGAGAAGAAAAGCAGAAGAAATGCTAAATAAGCTTCGTAAAAAATAAAGAATAAAATTCATGAAGAAGACGTCTGCCAGGTGGTAGGCGTTTTTTTCTTAACAAAAGTGCATTTCGACACCCTTCGACCTCAATCGGGTGGTGCCTGGCACTGTGAAGGATAGAGATAGAGACATCAGCGTCTGTCACCTTTTTTTGATATAGATGATAGCTGTTACGTGTGTATGTTTCTTGGAATAGTATAAAAAGACGAGGAGCGTGTGTGGAATGGAGGTGTATGGAGAACTATATGTCATTACTGGGGCTTGGCTGCAGACAATTGGAGCTAGTGTGACAGCGATTGGGAACACGATTGCAGCATCTGTGAACGATGACGAGGAAGATGAAAAAGTCAGTAGTGAACTCTATATTCTTGGAAACGCTGTTGAAGCGACCGGGAATTCGCTTCAAGCGATCGGTCAAACTAGAATCCAGAAGAGTGAAGATGAAACGATAGGAATCATAGGAGACTGGCTTCAAGCAGCAGGGAATATCGCGAACGTGGTCGGAGGCTCGACCGTGCTTAATGGTAACGTAGAGGAAGGGTTGAACGTTGATATAATAGGAGACGTAATCCAATCGATCGGGGCAGCGTTCGAAGCTCAGAGCTCGAGTCTTCGGGATTCTGACTATGCAGCACTCATTACATCTGGGCAGAGAATTCAATCCGTTTCAGTTGCGATCGAAGCGATTGGTCTTGTCTATGTAAAGAAAGGTAAAGACAAATTAGGAGAACAGTTAATTGCTGTTGGAAGCTACGGACAAACTGCTGGAGCAGCGCTATCTGCGATTGGTTTAACGAAAGAATACCATCAATCCCGGTCATTAGAGAGTTGGAATAATGGTTATTACTATTTATAGGAACGAGGAAGCTACTTTTTATGTAAAAAATGGAACTTCATCTTCGCTGATTCGTACATAGAGTGGAGCTGCTTACGGAGGTGGACGTTTGGAAATAGGACTATTCGTGATTGGGATTTGCATGTTACTCGTATCATACCTTGTGGCGATCAAGAAACAAACGTGGCTACTCTCTGGGTTTAATGAAAAAAACATCCGAAACAAATCGTTGTTAGGGACAGTGGTAGGAGTGGGGTTCTTTCTGCCTTTAGGTCTTATACTAATTCTTCATAGTTTTATAGAGTATGCTTATGAGAAAACGGTGTTAATTAGCGCGATGTTAGTGCTCTTAACAAGCGTGTATGTTTTTATTAATCGGAAGCTGCTGGATTAGTGAGAATAGGTGCAGAGTGCACCTTTTTATATTTGTAAACGATGGAGGTGTTTGCTTGATAGCAGAAATGTTTAAACGTAGAGAGAAAATGTCCTATGTGGGACTTGTGCTCTTGCTTTGTTTCACTGGCGTTTTCCTCGCATTCAATATGCCGAAGACGAACAGTGAGTGGGTAGAGGTTCTCGCTCTTTTGATTCCGGTTCTTTTCATGGGCTTTATCGCGTTGAATAGTCGGAAAAAGTATAAAGAAATGAAGGATATGGAGTTTCCCCAATCGGCATTTTCATTATTAGATTGTAATCACCTGATTCTAAAACAAGATGCTACGATGACACCGAGCCTCCTTTCCTTTGAGAAAGATGGGAGTTTCGTAGGGATGTATCAGTTAGTCGATATTAGATGGTGGCTATATCCGATCGTTTTGTTTCAATCATCATTACTGTCCTTCTTTCCGCATAAAGTCGCTTTTTTCTCGAATGAAGGAGAAAAGGTGTTTTCATTTCGACGAGAAGGCATAAAGAGAACGAAGGTTACGGTTTTTGATAGCGAAGACAACGTTATCGGTACATATGAACAAGAGGAGTTCAAAAGCCTCGTAAACTTGAAGGGGGAACTGAAGGACGAGAATGGGTCTCGTATTCTTCCCGTCAAAATTTCTGGTTTTTCAGGGGATTTTCATTTGAAAAATGAGGAAGGAAAACGCTGGGCTTATTTCTATAACGGTCGTTTTCCGCATGAGTATACAAAGATTTTTAAGGATATGGATAATGACATCGTTGAGGTATCGGATCAGTTATCAGAAAAGAACAAAATCCTGTTATTAAGCTTGATCGGCTTTGTCTTTATGGAACGAAGCCAAAAGGGCAACTAGTCATACATAAATAAAGGTGCGGGTGTTATGAAAAAAAGCTGGGTAGTTTCAACATGTATTACGATTGTTCTGATCACTACGTTCATGCTTTCTACATATAAATACATCGCAGATGAAGTAAGGCTTGGTCTTGATCTGCAGGGTGGTTTTGAAATTCTTTACGAAGTTGAGGATCCTTTTGAAGGAAGAAGTATTGAAGAAGAGAAACTAGTAAAACAAACGGCTTCTATCATTCGTGATCGGGTTAATTTATTAGGGATTAGTGAACCTGTGATTAAGATTGAAGATGAAGATCGTATTCGCGTTCAGCTCGCAGGGGTGGACGATCAGGAAGAAGCGCGTGATATCTTATCGATTGGAGGGAACATCACGTTCCGAGATACTGAGAACAACCTTGTTCTCTCGTCGAAAGATTTTTCTTCTGTGGAAGTTGAAGAAGTATCAGATGATTATCCCCCACAGGTTACGGTCGGGTTACGAGACAGTGTGGATATGAAGAGCATCACAGAAAAATATCAAGGTGAGATGCTTGTTCTTTGGCTCGACTATGTTAAAGGTGACTCGTACAGTGAATCACACTCTAACGTTATTTTCTCTGGGCATGTTGGCCAAACCTGGTCTTCTAAAGGAATAGCAATTTCTAGTGATTTTACTCAAGAAGAAGCAGATAAGCTTGCTAAGGTACTAAGTACGGGCGATCTTCCTGCCCCAATCGAAGAAGTTTATTCCCGTTCTGTTAGTGGTCAGCTCGGTGAGAAGGCTTTACATAATACGCTGATTTCTAGTGGGCTTGCGATCATGTTGATCTTTTTATTTATGATCTGGAAGTATCGTTATCTTGGGGCGATTTCGGTATTCTGTATGGTGTGCTACCTGTATCTGACGTTTGCGATATTTGTTTTCTTAGAGGGTGTACTCACGCTGACTGGGCTCGCTGCCTTTATTCTCGGACTCGGAATGGCTGTCGATGCATCGATCATAACTTTCGAGCGGTTGAAGGAAATTAAACGAAACGACGTTACGTTCGAACAGCTCGTTATGGAAGCGTCGAATCGTTCATTTATTACCATCAGCGATGCTCAATTAACGACGTTGATCGCAGCCGCGGGACTTTTTGTATTTGGCGTTGGTAGTGTAAAAGGGTTTGCTGTCATGCTGATCATCAGTATTATTGCTGGCTTTATAACTTGTTACGCTTTGTTGAGGTTATTATTGTATATGGTTGGCGAAACGAGAATCGTAGAATGGTATGAGAGAAAGGGTTGAATGGATGACTATGGAGACATTTGAAGACTATTTGAATAAGATCGAACACCCAGAGCATCGTGCACGCATGGAAGAAATTTTTGCATGGATAGAGGGAAAGTACCCGAACTTAAAGCAGAGGATCGCCTGGAATGAGCCTATGTATACCGATCATGGCACGTTTATTATCGCCTTTAGTAAAGCGAAAAAACACATGTCGGTGGCACCGGAACGCGTTGTGATCGATCAGTTTGCAGATGATATTGCTGAAGCTGGCTATGATACGACGAAAGAGCTCGTGAAGATTAAGTGGAATCAACCAGTGGATTACGGGTTACTCGGGAAGATGATCGAGTTTAATATCGCTGAAAAAGCTGAGTGTACGAGTTTTTGGAGAAAGTAAAGAGTGCGTTGAGCTATGAAGCGTGATGGAAGACGTCTGCTAGTCGGGGAGCAGACGTCTTTTTATAGTTATTATTTTTGTTCCACAGCCTTCGAGCTAATCGGGGTGGTCCCTGTCACTGAACGGTGGTCAAACACTCTTTTCGCTTTCCCTTCTGAGCGTGGTAGCGATGATGGCTCCTTTAAGAACACTTCCATCGATACGAGTGCTTCAGTCTTGACCATTAACGCGATGCGTGAGCACAACTCCTGTGCTGCAGGGTGACTGAACGTCTCGTCTTTAAGTGAAGTGAAGAATTCTTGTGATACTTCAACATGTAGTTCGACGTGGTCCATAGGTCCTTTTTTATGAAGGTGGATTTGGTAATGAGGGACAAGTTCATCCAAGTTGCATATAAATCGCTCTATTTCAGAAGGAAACACATTAACGCCCCGAATGATCAACATGTCATCGATTCTGCCTTTGACACGACTCATTCTCGTCGTCGTTCTCCCACACTCACAAGGCTCACGCGTAATAGATGCAATATCTCCTGTTCGGTAGCGAATGGTGGGTAATGCTTCTTTAGTGAGGCTCGTAAACACGAGCTCGCCGTCCTGCCCGTCTTCTACAGGCTCTAACGTATTAGGGTCGATTACCTCAACTAGAAAATGGTCATCAGCAATATGAAGACCATCCTGACAATCCACGCATTCCTGGGCAACGCCAGGTCCAATCACTTCACTTAGGCCGTAAATGTCGGTCGCTTTCAGGTCGAACATACTCTCGATTTGTTTTCTCATTCCTTCTGACCATGGTTCTGCGCCAAGAATCGCAATTTCTAACGATGTTGTGGCAGGGTCAATCCCTTGCTGAATCATTGCTTCACCGATACTTAAAAGATAAGATGGCGTGCAGCAAATAATTCTCGGCTTGAAATCTTGGATGAGAGAAATCTGTTTGACCGTGTTCCCTCCAGAGACTGGCACAGTTGCACAGCCGAGCTTTTCAGAGCCAACGTGAAGCCCAAGACCACCGGTGAATAGGCCATACCCATATGCATTATGAAGAATATCACCTTTACGTCCGCCAGCTAACGAAATCGCTCTTGCGACGATTTCGCCCCAGCTCTCGAGGTCGTTTTTCGTATATGCGACGACGGTTGGTTTTCCGCTCGTTCCAGATGACGCATGGATTCGGACGATGTCTTCCATAGGACTTGCTAGTAGATTGAAAGGGTAGTTTTCTCTAAGGTGATGTTTTTGAGTGAAAGGGAGTCTGCGGAGATCTTCTAGCGTTTGAATGTCTTCAGGAGTGATATGTGCTTCCATTAATGAATCGCGATAGAAAGGGACATTTTGAAAAGCACGCTGGGCGGTGTTCTGCAAACCTTTAAGCTGATGTTCTTTCATTTCGGTAGGATTCCAACCTTCACACTCCGAATAAGTAGCCATTTCACCATCTCCTTGTATGATAGTTTTATCACGGGATATGTATTGTGCGTTATATTTAAAGTAGTCCTTTATGGAAGCGCTGTCAATTTATTTCGAAAATTTAGACACCAATAAATTGGAAATAGTTCAAAAGTCGTTGTCTGTTGGGGTTCGACAAATTCCGGGCGGTACCAGGCACTTTTCCTTGTATAATTTTGTTGTGCTCATACGTTATATATACTGAAAACATCTTAAGGAGGATTCGATGGAACTTAATCAAAAAGAGAACGAGCTACTTTCTTTTTCGGAAAAGAATAGGGAGTTAAGAAAAGAGTTTGATGGATTGATAGAAGAACTTAAGCAAGATCTATGGAATTATTGTCGGTATATCACAGGGTCTCCGTGGGATGGAGAAGACCTCTTCCAAGAAACAATGGTGAAAGCGTTCGGCGGACTTTACCAGAGGTGGCATCCGACTAACCCCAAATCATACTTGTATCGTGTTGCCACGACGACATGGATTGATTACTGTCGTAAACAAAAACGAGTCGTCGGAACGCTAGAAGAAGGGGATATGCCGACGGAGGAGTTTATAGACCGGTTGGAAGTTGAAGAAGCGTTAACTCATTTAGCAGTACTTTTCACACCAAGGGAGTCTGCGGTTTTCCTACTTAAAGAAGTATTCTCATTCAGTGCAAAGGAAGTAGCTGGGATCGTGCATACAACGCCTGGAGCTGTTTATGCGAGCGTGAGACGAATGAAAGAAAAGCTCAAAGAAACTTCTATTAAAGAGGAGCGGAGTACTAATGTGAAAGCTTCTCCTCAAAACGATCATGTGATTAAGGCATATTTGAAAGCGTTAAGCGATGGAGATGTTGAGGCAGTACTGAGCCTGTTAAGTGACGATGCTCAAAATGACGTTGGTTTAGGATTTCAGGAATATTCAAAGAGCGAGATGCGCTCCGGTTCGATGCAGTTTGGACTTCCAGGCTTTCGTGCAGAACCGTTCTTTTTGTGGGAGAAACCTGTCATCGTGGTCTTTAATGACGATGAAGAAGGGGCAAAGATTCACGATATCCAGTATCAAGAAGTTGAAAATGATAAAATCGTCTACCATCGTAGTTTCTATTTCCGGAAAGAATTGATCGTTGCTGCCGCTCAAGAACTCGGTTTTCTACCACAGGTCAATAAGCCGGCTACAGATTGGTAAAGTGCATTACGGTGCCTGGTACTGCCCGCTTTTGCTCGATAAATGTCGAACGAGAGCGGGCAGGCTTTTTGTTGTTTTTGTTGAACCTGTTTAAATGAGGAAATGATTAACGAAGTAGGGGATGCGATATGAGTAGTAGCTGGGATGAGTGTTCACATGAAGTTAAAGATTTTGTAAGGAATGTAGTAGATGAAATAAAAGCCATCTTGAAGGATGGTTTTGTTGGCTTTTATGTACATGGGTCTCTCGCGATGGGTGGATTTAATCCGACGAGAAGTGATGTCGATGTTCTTGTCGTAACAAAAAGGGAGTTAACGATTGGGGAGAACGAGAAGCTAGCAACCGTCCTCCTTAATGTCTCAAACGATCCATACCCAGTCGAAATTAGTGTTCTCACTGAGGAGCATTTGCGAGATTGGAAGCATCCGTGCTTCTATGAGTTTCATTATAGTGAAGCCTGGCGTGAGCCTTATGAGCTTGCACTTTCAAATGAAGATGTCGAATATATTGCAGATCTGAAAGGAGAGGACCCCGATCTAGCAGCACACCTCACGATTTTGAACCAAAGAGGAATCTGTATTGAGGGACCTCCGATTAGAGCGCTATTTCCTTCTATACCCCGTTCAGACTATGTTGCTTCTATTTTATATGATTATGACGACTGTCTTAGGGACATAGAAGAAAATCCGGTGTACTGTGTGTTAAATATTGTGCGAGTCTATTGGTACTTACACGATGGAGAGATTTCATCAAAGCAAGAAGCAGGGAAGTGGGGCAGGAAGGGGTTCCCTCGAGAAATTAGTAGGACGATTGAAAAAGCGTATGAGAATTATTCAGGTTTGAAAGAGCACTCGTTTGAAGAAAGTGAACTTTTGGCAGTGAAAGAATATTTTCGACCGCGAGTAACTGATTTGATTAAACATAAGGAGGGGAAATGATGCTCGAGCGAATCGATACGTTTTGTCTTAAAGTCCGTGATGTTGAGCGAGCTAGTGAGTGGTATCAGGAGAAGCTTGGTTTGAAAGAGACGTTTCGCGATGATGGGTATCGTATATTAAGCGTTGGAGATAGTAGCGTTCCAATCACGATTGAGGAAGGTGAAACGAGTGAGTCTCATCACCAAAGCTATCCGATCTTTTTTACCTCTGCGATTGATGAGACTTACGAGACGTTAAAGAATCGTGGTGTTGAGGTAGGCGAGCTTCAGCGTGATGAGGTGAATAGGTTCTTTGACCTTTATGACCTAGACGAAAATCGATTACAGGTTTGTTTCTGGGAGTAAAAGGAGTGAGGAGAATTGAAGGTTAATCGGATTGTAGCTAATATTGAAGCGGAAGATTTGGAGAAAGCAAAGGCTTTTTACGGAGATCTACTTGGGCTTGAAGAACTGATGAATCATGGGTGGATCATAACGTATGGCTCAGAGGAGAAAATGTCGGTTCAGATCAATGTAGCTTCAGAGGGAGGATCAAATATGCCTACCCCTGACCTTTCTATTGAAGTGGATGATCTAGAGGAAGCCCTTTGGGTTATGAAAGAAGCAGGAGTTGCGATTGAGTATGGCCCAGTTGACGAACCATGGGGAGTCAGGCGTTTTTTCGTGAGAGATCCTTTTGGGAAGATGCTTAATATACTTAGTCATGCTAGTGAGTGATGGAGTCTAAATGAAGGAGGGGGATTTATGCGGTTTCGCTGATATATTTTGATATCGCTGATAAAATTGATTTTTCGCTGATATAAGTTATGAAATCGCCGATATATCTTGAATTTCGCCGATAAAATGAAAATATCGCTGATATCCGTCCCCATGCACATCGCCATAACGCACTAAAAAACCGATAGTCCCCTTTTGACTATCGGTTTACTTCGTAAGTGACTCTTTCAAGCAACTGCGGCAGTAGATTGTGCCTCTTTCTTGGAAGTATTTCTTAAGGTGGGTCATCCCAAGACCATCTTGTAAGTTACTTTGGAAAAAAGTAGTCTACTAAGTACTCAATCTTCTTTTTCATACGTCACAATAGATTTTTGCGGTGAACAGAACGATCCCACCAGGTGTTTTGAGTCTTGTGTCAGTTAAGTGGTAAGCTCCTTTTGTATTTGGTTGATGAATAGGGAGGCAAATTGATGAAAACAGAAAAACAAAAGATGCTAGACGGAGAACTGTATGATCCAGGTGACGAAGAACTGATTATTGATCGCCTTCGTGCTCGTCGATTGACGAGATTGTATAATCAAACGATTGAAGCAGATCGTAAAGAGCGCTCACGGTTAATTAAAGAACTATTTGGATCCACGAAGGAAAACGTGGGAGTCGAACCAACGTTTAAATGTGATTATGGGTACAATATTCATGTTGGAGAGAACTTCTTTATGAACTTCGACTGTGTAATTCTAGATATTTGTGAAGTTCGTTTTGGTGATAACTGTATGTTAGCACCTGGGGTTCATATTTATGGGGCGACTCATCCGCTTGACCCAACTGAACGGAATTCTGGAAAAGAGTTCGGGAAACCAGTCATTATAGGGGATAACGTATGGATTGGAGGAGGAGCAATCATTAATCCGGGAGTAACGATTGGAGATAATGTTGTGATCGCTTCAGGTGCAGTCGTAACAAAAGACATTCCAGATAATGAAGTAGTTGGAGGCAATCCAGCGAAGAAGATTAGAGAGGTACCTGTCACACCACGATAAACCTTCGACAAATAGCGGGGAGTGACAGGCACCGAGGAGGGAAAGCAATGCCAGATTTAGAGAATCAAATCATACTCATCACAGGAGCGAACCGTGGTCAAGGGCGTGCGATTGCTGAACATCTCGTAACGCTTGGAGCAACGGTTGTAGTTGCTGCAAGAAGCTATGAAAGTGCAAAGAAAGTATGCGATGAACTTGATGAAGAACGAGCATATCCAATTCAGCTTGATGTTACGAAAGAAGACCATTGGCAGGCTGCGATGGTTAAAGTAAAGGAGCAGTTTGGGAAGCTTGATGCTCTCGTAAATAACGCAGGCGTGTTAAAGCGCAAGTCGTTTCAAGAGATTACAGTCGAAGACTACCAGGAATTAATTAACGTAAACCAGCTCGGTGTATTTCTAGGTATGCAGGCAGTTCTGCCTTTGATGGAAAAGAGGCAAAAAGGTTCGATCATTAACAATGTATCAATTTCTGCATTTGCGCCGATTGGTCATTCATCTGCTTACGCTGCAACAAAAGCGGCGGTTGTAGCGATGTCAAAGGCGGCAGCAATCGAAATGGGACCAAAAGGAATACGTGTGAACATGATTCACCCTGGAGGTGTGGAGACCGAGATGGCTACTCAGGGGCAGGGTGTTCCTAAATTCTATGAGTCCATTCCACTCGGACGGATTGGGCAACCGATCGAGATCGCGCGTGCTGTTGCGTTTCTTGCTTCTGAAGAAAGTTCGTATTGTACCGGAACGGAAATTGTAGTAGATGGCGGAATGACGCTAGGCTCTGCTAGTGTGTGATTGAGAAGATGATGGGTAACAATTTATTTCACGAAATGAAAAAAGGTAGTGAAAAGCAGAGAAACGCATATCGAACAATTCGGGAACTAGGAATCTTGGAAGACTTGAAAGCTTATACCCCAACCCTATGCGGAACCTTTCCAATCGGCATTGATGTTAAAGGGTCTGATCTAGATATCATCATGGAAGTGCACAACGCAGAAGAGTTTGAAGAGCGAATCAAGACCTTATACAGCAAACAAGACCAATTCAAGGTAAAGAGAACGATCATTAGAGGAAATGAGGTTAGCAAAGCAAACTTTGTTTTCCAATCCTTCGAATTTGAGCTGTTCGGTCAAGCTCAGCCGGTACATAAGCAGCATGCATACCTTCACATGATCACCGAATACAAGGTGATGCAGAAACATCCAGCATGGAAGCAAAGGGTGATCGCGCTTAAGAAGCGTGGTTACAAAACAGAGCCCGCATTCTGTGAACTCCTTGGGATTTCTGGTGATCCTTATGAAGGACTTATTCGGTATGGGATAAAACAAGGGTATATATAAAGGTTGAGCCGAAAAAAATAATGCTTTTGTACTTGTATAAAGCTCGATTTAGAGATGTGTTTTACATAGAAAACTAAGCGTTTCGATTCATATAAGAATATCCTTGTAACCCTTGTGTAACTCGCTCCCCTTATCATGGCGGAGCAACCAACAATGGAAAGGGGATGTTTTTTGTTGCGAGTAAGAATGAGTTGGGTTTTCTGTATGATTCTTTTATTAGTATGCTCGTCAGTCATGATTCCTTCTTCAACGTCAGCCGCGGGTCAATTCACCTCTGGAACTTATGGAGGGAAAACGTATAAGCTGTATGTTCCGGATCACTATGATGGCAATCAGAATTATCCATTGTATGTCATGCTTCATGGTTGTACGCAAGATGCTACACAGTTCGCTACAGGTACACAAATGAATGCGCTCGCTGATGAAAAAGGATTTCTCGTTCTATATCCTGAGCAAAGCTCGAGTGCGAACTCAAATAAATGCTGGAACTGGTTTGAAACAAGTCACCAGTCACGTGGCAGTGGGGAACCGAGCGTGATTGCTGGAATGGTCCAAAAGATTCAATCGAATTATAGCATTCAACAGGAACAGGTTTATGTAGCCGGGCTATCAGCTGGTGCAGCGATGAGTGTGATCATGGGGGCTACATATCCAGATGTTTTCTCAGGAGTTGGGGTAGGTGCAGGCTTAGAATATAAGGCTGCGACAAATTCCTCTTCTGCCTTTAGTGCGATGTCTAGTGGGGGGCCTGATCCGACGTTACAAGGTCGAGCGGCTTACAATGCCATGGGAAGTCATGCAGATGTTTTACCTGTCATCGTCTTTCATGGGACGTCTGATTATACGGTTAAACCGATAAATGGCGATCAAGTTATTTCACAATGGGCAGTGACGAACGATTTATCTGCAACGGGTTCTGAAGATGGATGGATCGATAATGTAGCCGATAACACCGAAAGTCTTCAAGTACCCAGCGGAAGAAGTTACACCGTAAGTGATTATAATGGGCAAGATGGTAAGGTGTGGATGAAGAAAGTAATCGTCCAAAGCATGGGCCATGCGTGGTCTGGCGGAAGTTCACAGGGAAGCTATACAGACCCGCAAGGACCAAATGCGAGCAGGATGATGTGGGAGTTCTTTAACGGTAGTGAAACGACTGACCCGAACGCACCTGTCACCATAGCTACTCCTAGTGGAGGAACATACCAGGATTCAGTGAGCGTGGAACTTAGCGCAAGCGAACAAGCAACGACGTACTACACGACAGACGGAACAGTACCAACTGAGTCATCCCAAGCCTATAGCAGTCCGATTACAATCACAGAAGATACAACACTGAAATTCTTTAGTGTCGATTCGAACGGAAATGCAGAATCGGTAAAAACAGAAGACTATATCATTGAAACTGGTGTCCCCGCTGAAACAACAACCTTATCGTCAATTGGAAATGAGGATGGTTTTGTCGGGCAGTATACGGCCGATGGAAAAGGAACAGGTTCAGTTAAGGTTGGCGATAAAGGGATGTATAACAGTGATACGTATCGCGGGATTCTATCGTTTGATACCAGTGTGATAAAAGAATCGATTCAATCGGCAAAAATCCGCTTATACGTTAAGACAAAACAAGGAACAATTTCAAGTCTGCAGTTAGATATAAAGAAAGGGACGTTTGGTAGTAGTTCTTCTATCGAACAAGCCGATTACGCTAGCACACCTACTCAATACGCGATCACTAGTTTTGCACCTCCTACTGGTGAGTATGTGGATGTAGAACTTCCAGCTACCAGCTTGTCTACTATCAACTTGAGCGGATATACACAGTTTAGGTTAAAAGCTATCACAACAGCAGGGTTCGATCCTAACGTTATAGAGTTTTATGGAGGAGAAAGTGTTGGATTTGAACCAAAGTTGATCCTAAATGGGAACCAGTAATTTAATACCTCCTTTTAGATGAGGTCGCAATAAGAAAAGGTAGACTAGTCGTGCTAACACGAGCAGTCTACCTTTTGCAGTGTTATGTAATTTGGTCTAGCTTTTTAAAAGAAGAATGGCAATAAAAACGCAAAACCAGCACTAATCCAGCTAGCTTTTCCTAGAAAACGGTCTGGTAGTAATTTGGTTATTTCGAACATGACAGGATAGATGGTTGCAACTAAGAGAACGATGAAACTGAAATGAAAGAGCACAGGAAATAGAACGATGGTAACGATACTGGCAAGCACCATATACATTCCAAAGCCAATAAAGAACCTTCCTAATTCAAAGCGATTTGCTAGTTTATTAATGAGAAATGAAAATGGAAATGCAACAATTAAAAGGCCTGGGTAAATAAATGAATAACCTAGGAACAGTCCGGAGCCAAAGGTACTATAAGGTCCGTTACTAAAGGTGTCGGCTATTACTAATGATGAAACAAACCCACTTAAGATTACAGCTAGAAAATTTCTCAAGGTTTCACCTCTTTTCTTATCTGTTATTAATCTAGGTTGCCATTACGAGGGTATCACATCTAGCTTTTTATAAGTAATTATTTGAGCATTCTGATATCTGGTATGTCATTTTATGTTAATCTTAAAGGTGGAATCCATAACTTCGACATAATATGAGCGAATGCGGGTGGTGACAGGCACTGGAACAAAGAGCAGAACAAATAGACAGTGAATCAAATGAGATTCCTACTCTAAGAAAGAATTATCCCGTTTTTAGGTTTATGGGTGGGAATCTCATTTCATTTTTTGGAGACCAAATTTATCTCATTGCTATTCCCTTGATGGTACTAGCATTAACAGGTTCGCCCCTCAGCATGGGGATTGTGACAGCACTAGAGAGGTTACCTATCTTGCTTCAACCGTTAACTGGTATTCTAGCAGATCGGTTCAATCGAAAAGTGTTACTTCAAATCTGTGACCTTACTAGAAGCATCCTGATTGGCGCATTGGGATTGTTATTTATCTTTAATCATTTACATATGTGGCAGCTTTACTGTGGTGCGTTTGTTATTGGTATATTGAGCCAAATTTATAATACCTCACAGTTTGCGTCAGTTCCGGGATTGGTTCGAAAAGATGACTTGCAAGCCATTAATTCGCTTAATACTGGCATCTTTAATACGGCTGTTTTTGTTGCGCCGGGGCTAGGCGGATTGCTTATTTCACTCTACAATCCCGGTTATGCGTTACTGATTAATAGCTTCAGCTTTTTCATCGCGTTTCTAGCTGTAACGAGTATTGCGATGAAACCGTCCAACATCAATTCAAAGGGAAAGGGAAGCTTCATAGAGGATATTCGAGAAGGCTTTCAATTTGTTATCAAAACAAAGCCTATTTTATTTACAAATTTGGCAATGCTTGCGTCAATATTTGGTACAACGTTATTCCTTACAATGATGGTTTTCCATTTGAAAGATACGATTCAATTAAGTGCAAACGAAATTGGATGGTTGCTTTCAGCAGGTGGGGTTGGGGCAATCATCGGGGCTATTGCCACAAGCTGGTTAAGAAAGAGTCTTTCGTATCGTACGATTCTTTTTACAGCGTCTATCGTCGGAGGTCTATCGATCGTTTTGTTTGGACTTTCTGATTCCTATTTTGAACTGCTGGTATTAAACGGTGTTGGTACCTTTGCAGCATCGATGATGAGTCCATGTATCGTAACCCTTCGTCAAACGTTAACGCCTGATCGCTTATTAGGAAGAGTACAAGCGACTAGTCGGTTCATGACTTGGATTTTGATGCCTGTCGCAGCCTTCTTAGCTGGCGTGATGTCTAGTCAAATCGGTACAAATGACACAATTGTCATTGGTGGAGTGGTTTCGACGCTTGCTTCCTTCATTTATCTCCACTCTTCGTTAAAAAGTAATTAGAGTAATGACTAAATTTAAATGACTGGAAGTGATATTTTGAAAGATTTAATCCAGTGGAACAAATTAATATCTTGGGTAGATGAAATAAAAGATAAAAACCATAGCACGGCAGCTGCACTTCTCATCATGAAGGACAATGAAGTACTCTTAGAACATTACAGCGGAAAGCACTCAAATACAAAAGACGCGCGCCAAATCGATCATCAGTCTCGTTTCAACGTTGCATCCGCAAGGAAGAGCTACTTAGGGTTAGCGGTTGCTTTTGCGATCCATGAAGGGAAAATCAAAAGTTTAGATGATTATGCGGCAGACTACTTCGAAGACATGGATCCTGATTTGCTTGGTGAAACCACGATCAGGCATCTCGTCACACACTCACATGGTCTTGATGAATACATTAACGGCAATCTCATTAGAGAGTTTGAACCAGGTGAGAAGTGGGCGTATCGTGGTGTCAATATCGTCATGATGACAAAGCTCATACATCATGTATACGGTAAAAGTTTTCCCGAGCTTCTAAAGGAGAGAGTCTTCAAACCCCTTGGCTTTTCGAAGACATGGTGGGAGATTTCGGATTCGGAAGAACTCGTTAGCGTAATCGTTAATCCTGAGAACGAAGGAGAGCGAGCGCTAGGTACAAGTGAAGATGGGTTAGATAAAAACCTCTTTGTTAATACGCGTGAGTTTGCTGAGTGGGGCAATCTCTTTCTTAATAAGGGTAAAGTGTACGGACAACAATCTGTTCCAGAAGCAGTGATTGAAATGGCAACCACTATTCAGAATCCCTCTTATTCCGATAAAGAACTACCGCAGAACGGCTTCTTTTGGTTCGTTCAGGACGAGCCGCGTGAACGAAGTGAGATTGGGAGTCGCGTTCCTCGGGGCTCATATCAAATACTGGGTGTAACAGGACCTACGCTTCTCGTGATTCCAGAATACAACGTCGTTGTCGCGAAAATGTACAATAAGCGCTATAACTATGGTGGGGAACACTACTTATATTACCTTAAAGAGTTTAGTAATCTTGTTGCCGATTCTTTTGATAAGAACTAAACATACATAAAGACTAGGAGGGGACAAATCCATGCCGACAATTGGATTAGTAAGACACGGAGTAACAGAATGGAATTCACTAGGGAAAGCACAGGGACATTCGAATATCTCCTTAAATGATGAAGGGAAAGCTCAGGCAGCAAAGCTTGCCGAAAGATTAGCAAAAGAAGATCCCTGGGACGTAATCCTAACGAGTGATCTTACACGCGCAAAGGAAACGGCAGAAATCATCGCTTCAAAGCTACCAAACACGCCAGTTATCGAGCGAGAAGCTCTTCGTGAAATGCACGGCGGAGAAATCGAAGGAACAACAGAGGCTGAGAGAGTTGCGAAGTGGGGAGAAGATTGGCGCAATCAAGATCTCGGAATGGAAAAGCGGCAGGACGTTGCGCAAAGAGGCGGCGCGTTTTTAGAAGAATTAACGAGTGCTTACAAAGGAAAAAGGGTTCTCGTCGTTAGCCACGGCGCTTGGATTGGAATTACGCTTGAATATTTATTTCCAGAAGATTACTCCTATGCCCTTATCGACAATACATCTCTATCGATCATACGAAAAACAGACGAAGGATGGCATAACGTTCTTTTCAATTGTATCTCTCACTTGTAACCATGTTTGGGAACATTGCAGATTCAAGCGAATGAATCTAGGAGGGATAGATTGAAAAGAATACTTTCTAGCAAGTGGTTCGGTTATCCATTTATTCTCTTTTTGTTACTGAGAGATTACAGAAATCAATCACTTCTTTCAATCGTAGGACATGTAGGAACGGCAGTAGGGATTGGAATCATCGTTTCACTCATGGCTTACTCCATCCAAAATCAGTCCATTATAAAGCTTTTCATGAAAAACAAAAGTAGTGAACGAGAACACTAGGTAAAAGACAGAGGTGGCTAGTTTTGATTACAGTATTAAAAATTATTTTATCAGTCGTAACGGTTGGATTATCAGTCATCGCACTTGTAACCGATCGTATCGGACTCATGCCATATATGATGTTTTCTATGGGATCGCTCATGTTAGTTACAGGAGTCGCGGAATGGAAAGGTAATCGCAGAGGGTATGCTGTACTGTCGATGTTGACATCAGTTTTTGTGTTTACCGTCACTTTTTTATAAAGGTATGAGGCTATGAGACAGATCTTACAGAATAACCTACCATACTATTATTTTGAGGCAGCGAATGTACCTAGCTCTAAAACCATCTTCATCTATCATGGCTTTGGCAGCACTGCGGAAGGATCCTTTGACTTGGCGGAAACTCTCGCGAACAAGGGGTATTCGGTCGTGCTTCCTGAGCTCATTTTTCACGATTCAAGAAACCCTTTCACGAACCATTTTCAACCTGAAATCATGCAAACGTACTTTTGGAAAACCATCTTCCAAAGTATAGACGAATTTTCATCGCTCGTTGAATCTATTGGGTTGAAGAAAGAACAGGTCATTCTTGTTGGAAGCTCGATGGGTGGCTTTATTGCGAATGGCATCGCTAGAAAGGTAGCCGGTCTTGCAGGGCTAGTAAATGTGGGTGGTTCTGGTTCCTTCGTTCTTTCAGAGACCCTCTTTCGAGAAAGCGATGGTCGAAGTGATATACCGAGCGAACTGTTAACTAGCTTGAAACACTATGACCCAGTTGAGCGAAAGAGCGGGAATGTACCTACTCTTCTTCTTCATGGAGAATGCGATGACATTGTATCGATTCAAGGTCAGAAAGACTATTATCGCTTTTTGATAGAAGGTGAAGCACGGAGTAACGTTACATTTCGAAGTTATCCTAGTGTGGGTCACGAGTTTACTACTGACATGGTTAATGATGTGGTCGAATGGTTACATCATCGATAATAGGATTTCTCGGAACTTCTTTTAGAAGGAGTTCCTTTTTTTATGCCAACTTCGGAATCAAAAAAAGTTTTTTAAAACTTTTTCTCCATCGATTTCGTTTATTTGGGTGAGGTGAAAATATGTTGAGCGATCAAAAACTTGTGAAGGAGATCCAGTCTGGAAATCAATCTGCCATGGATGTATTAGTGAAGCGCCATTACAAGCTCGTCTATTCATTTGCGTATCGGAAAACGTCCGACAAAGAGGTGGCGTATGATTTAACGCAAGAAATCTTCATCAAGATGCTTAAGAAAATTGATTTGTACGCTGCAAAAGGTGAGTTCAGAAACTGGCTGCTTACGTTGACCGTAAACCACTGCCGAGATTACTATCGATCGAAGGCCTACAAACAAGCATCGAACAGTAACGAATATGAAGATAACCTGTATCGAGAGAAGGATGATGTTACCTATATTTTTGACAAAAATGAAACGAGAAAGGAAATAAAAGGTGCATTAAACACTTTGCCGACCATTCAAAAAGAAGCAATCATTCTAAAATATTTCCATGACATGAAAATATTTGAGATCGCTGAAATCACGAACACAAACGATTCCACAGTGAAATCGAGAATTAGGCAAGGGATGGAGAAGTTAAAAGTCTTATTGATAAGGAGTGACTCTCGTGAAAGAGGAAAGTGTTGAAGAAGAAATCGCAAATTATTTAGAACATTATACAGTTGAATATCCAGATGACGATGCGATCGACCAAACGATCGAAAGTCTTCGTGCTTATGTTCCGGAGCCTCAGTCAAATGGTGCTGCGATTCGTGAGAAGCTTCAGGGTCTGTTGAGACATTCGGCTAGGGAGATTTCGGTCATCGGATCGTTGTTCTGGGTTATGAACGTCATTTTCTTTATCTGTGGGTTTAGTTATGTATTATTCTTTGAAGGAGATCCCTATAGTACGATGTTTTTCCTCGCTCCTATTCCATTTTTAATAGGTCTCGGTGAAGTTTTCAAAGGAAGAGAAGCCGGTTTATATGAAATTGAACTAGCTTGTAAGTACTCGGCTCAACATATCATGATGTCTCGCTTGTTTGTAATTGGAACTTACAATTTCGTGATAAGTGCGGTATTAATTTGTGCGCTGTCGGTAACGATCGAAAATATCCTGTTACTAAAATTAGTCGGATACTGGATTTTACCAACAACGCTTGTATCATCGGTCGGTCTATTTTTGACCATTCGATTCAGAAGTTCCATTACTGTACCGGTCACTCTAGCGATTTGGTTTACAACTAGCATGATGATTTCCCAATCAGTCGACATGAAGAACTATCTCGAGTCGCTTTCGGCTGGCGTATATTCTATCGCGCTCATCGCGTCATTAGTGTTCCTGTTCCTACAAATTAATCGAATCAAGCGAGGTGTACGTATTGAAGCTAACGATTGAAAAAGTTACGAAGTCATACGGAGAGAAAGTAGCCGTGAACGATCTTTCCTTTGAATTAACTGAAGGTGTTTATGGATTTCTAGGTAGCAACGGATCTGGTAAAACCACGCTGATGAGAATTCTGGCTAGCGTCTCAAAACCTACATCGGGAAGGGTTTTGTTCGATGGTGAAGACATTCGTACGTTAGATGAAAAGTACCGAGACATGCTAGGATATTCTCCTCAACACATCGGCTACTACAAAAACTTCACTGTTCAGAAATTCATGTTGTACATCGCATCGTTAAAAGGCATCGAGAGGCAGCAAGCAAAACAAAAAGTGGATGAGCTATTGGAGCTTGTGAACCTAACTGAAAACAATAAAGTGAAGATGAGTAAGCTTTCTGGTGGGATGAAACAACGTGTTGGTATCGCGCAGGCACTACTCAATGATCCGCAAATCTTGATTGTCGATGAGCCTACAGCTGGCCTCGATCCTAAAGAGCGCGTTCGCTTCCGAAACTTGCTATCGAAGATCTCGGCAAATCGTATTGTCTTACTTTCAACTCATATCGTTTCAGATATTGAGTTTATCGCAAAAGAAGTGATGATTTTAAAAGAAGGAGTGCTGATTCAAAAGGAATCTCCTAAAAAGCTACTAGAAGGAATCAGAAATAAAGTGTGGACAGCGACAGTAAACGAAGAAGAGGTAGCCGATCTTCAGGCTCACTTTCGATGTGGGAATATCGCTCATAATGACGAAAGGTTCGACATTCGCCTTTTAAGTGAAACGAAACCCCATTCAAATGCGGTGCAAACAAAGCCTAACCTCGAAGATTTGTATTTGTATTACTTCGAGGAGGATGGTGTTGCATGAGGAGCTTATTAGGATTCGAACTGTATAAACTGTTCAAACAAAAAATGATCTATCTCACGTTTATTGGATTACTTATCATTACATCAAGCTACATGCTGAACTTTGAGCGCCCTTCAGACGCTGAGAAGGAGTTATATAGTAAATGGGAAGGAACATTGACACAAGAAAAAGTTGAACGATCTCAAGTTGAGAATGAAAAACTAAATGTGCTTATTGACAAACGCGTAGAGGAAATGGAAGAAAAAGGTGAGGTGGGTGCTGCTTTTTCGGAAGAGGAGGCAACTAAAGTAGGAATGTATGAGACCATTGCTTTCATCCAGGGTGCGGATGACCGTACAGCGCTCAGGTTGAGCGAACTAGAAGGTGAAGAGTCCCTTAGTACAGCTCTTGAAACTTCTATTCTAAAGGAAAACGACTTCTCCTATTTTGCTTATAACAAGGCACCTCGTGAAATCATTGATTACACAAGTACTTTTTCTCTAGTTGTAACTGGATTGATGCTCATGATCGGCCTATCTGGAATGTATTCGAGAGAATACAGTTCAGGCGTAGAAAACTACATGCTAAGTTCTAAGAGAGGCAGAAAAGATCTCGCCCGAGCAAAAATAATCGCAGCACTCATCTATACATTCATTATTGTTGTCATCGGAGAAGCTTGGAACATCATAAGTAAAATCTATCTGTTCGGAAACGAAGGCTGGTCGACTACGATTCAGTACATATTCAAGTATCACTTCTCTCCGTTCGGTTTCAGTATGATCGAATATCATCTTATCCAACTCGGTATTCACCTTTTAGCTGCTTTCAGTTTTGCCTTATTAATCCTTTTCATATCATCACTTTGCAGAAATGTACTTGTTTCCTTGATTGTTAGCGGAGCGATTTTTGGTGTGCCATATTTCATCGTGGAATTAGTGCAGATGCCGACGTGGTTACGTGAAGCATTGCAATTCTCTTATTTATATATCATGAAGGTGGATTTTTTATTTACTAACTTCAATGCTATCAACGTATTTGGACAGCCAATTCTCTATCCATTCGTTGCTATTTTGTGGATGCTCATCCTCTCTGTTTTGTTTGCTTACACAACTGTTAGGGTGATGCGTACAAAGCAAGTCGCATAAATGAATGAAACTCTTTAGAGAGGAAAAGCTAATCTGTCAAAGGATTAGCTCTTTTTTTGTCAAATTAGTAAACAGGGTGAAAATCTTTGTAGTAAGAAAGTAACGCTAAATTAGAGGGGTGATGGTTTGAAAAGTAAAATGAATCAGTTGTTCGAGGACAGAAGATGTGTTCATGTGCTTTATGCTTACAGTGGAAGATCGAATTATATTAAGCAAGTCGTTGGTTTTATCCAAGATGGCATTCATGCAGGTGATCACGTGATCCTGATTGAAAATGAACCTGTCTACCGGGTTATTCATGACGAACTTTCCAAGCTGCTAACAAAAAAAGAGATGTCCTACGTCCACCGAATCAACAACTTTGATTTTTACTTTTCTAGTGGAAGCTACCATCCTCCTGCGATTGTAGAACATTTCAATAAAGCGGTACAACCGTACGTAGAGAAAAATGTTAAATTCAGGTCTTGGGCGCACGTGGAATGGGCATCGATGGAAGAACCTCTCCATATAATAGAAGACTTTGAGAGGATTGTAGACAACGCTGTTAATGAGTATTCGTTCCCGTTGATTTGTGCGTATGATGGGGAACGAATGCCTGACTATCTTATTAAGATTCTAATGGAAACACATCCATATATTCTTATGGAAGAGGATTTTGTGATGTCGAAACAATATCAGGCTTAGTCAGCAATTGTAAAGAGGAGAGGCTACAATGATTACGTTACGTAAAATGACTTCTAGTGAGTTTACGTCTTTTCTTGATTCTGCCGTGGAGCGGTATGCAGACGAAAAGGTGAAGTCGAACAATTGGAATCAACGTGAGGCACGGTTGAAAGCAGAAGCGGAGTATCATTTGCTTTTGCCACTTCAAGAGAATACAGAAAATCATTATTTGTATACAGTAAGCGCTAATGATGAAGCCGTTATTGGTTCAGTATGGGTAGAACTGAAAGAGAACGATAAAGCATTTATTCGTGACTTTCACATTCATTCAGAACATCAAGGAAATGGCTTAGGCAAAGCCGCTATGAAGGAAATCGAACGTGTAGGGGAAGATCTAGGAGTTAAGAAAATCGGTCTTCATGTGTTTGGTCATAATACCATCGCGAGAGGATTGTATGAAACGTTAGGCTATGAGACCACAAACGTGATGATGATCAAATCACTATGATATAATCTCTGCACGATGTGGAATGCTAAGGAGAGCTGTGATAGGCTCTTTTTTTTGACCACATTTTAGCAAAGTGAGAGCTAGCGAATCACTTTACATACTCAACTCTAAGCGAAAGGTGATGAACGTATGAAAGCTGTTCAAGTAACAGGGTATGGAGATGTTAATAAGCTGCAGGTTGCTGAGGTTCCGATTCCTGAGCCTCGAGAAAACGAAGTTCTTGTAAAAGTAAAAGCATGTGCCATTAACAATACAGAGATCTGGATGAGAGAAGGCGCATATGGAAAGGGTTCGAAATCCGGTTGGCGACCTGAAGGCGTCCAGTTTCCTCGTACCCCTGGGTCAGATATAACGGGACAAGTTGTTAAAGTAGGGGCAGAGGTTGATGAGTCGATGAAAGGGAAGAATGTGGTTCTCTTTCCATTTACGTCGAGCGGGGAAGAAGGCTCAGAACATATTTCCGAAGACATGAGCTTTATCGGATCAGAATATGATGGTGGTTATGCAGAATACGTTGTCTGGCCTGCAGAGCTATGCTTTGATATGCCGCTATCTAACTATATCGAAAGTGCTGTGTTTTCGGTTAGCGGGATGACGGCTTGGCACATGGTGGAACAGATTCAGCCAAAACCAGGTGAAACGGTGATGGTGACTGGTGCGAATGGCGGCGTTGGGTCGTTAAATGTTCAGATTGCTTCAAAAGTGTTCGGTGCTAAGGTCGTTGCGATCGTCGGTGATCTCGCTCTTGAAGAAAGAATGAAGGAACTTGGAGCGACGCATGTTCTATCTTATAAGTCAGAAACCCTTGCACAAGATATACTCGATGCGAACGGCGGCCCGATCGACTCCGTACTAGACGTTGTTGGTGATGCTCTATTCGAAACATCACTTCATGTATTGAAAAAAGGTGGCAAGTTCTGTACGTCAGGTTCTGCTGGTGGACAAAAGACAGAGCTTGATTTCCGAACGCTGTATTTAAAACATATCACGCTATACGGCTCAGTTCTTGGGACGCGTTCCGAATTTGAGAAAATGTTAAACGCAATTGCAAATGGAAAAATTCAGCCAGTCATCGAGAGAACGTTTCCACTCGAAGCGGCGAGAGAAGCACAAACGTACTTCAAGAATGCTGGAAAGCTTGGAAAGATCGTTTTATTGCCAGAAGAATAACGCTTACGTTTGACCCGTCAATGGTGACGGGTTTTTTTTTAGGCTGATACCCAACTTTTTCATATACAAAAGCTACCCAATTGCTTTCATGAACATACACTGCTGTAGTACTTAGAAAAGGTGGGCGAGAGGATGGCAACGGAATTAACGGGACGAATCGTTTTACCTGGTGATCCAGCGTATGACAAAGCAAGAGAAAACCTTAATTTGTACCAACCAAAGTTTCCGGGGGCAATTGTGTTTTGTCAGGAGGAAAAGGATGTATTACATGCCTTAGCATTTGCTCGAGAAAAAGGTTTGCCTTTTCGAGTCAGAGGTGGAAGACATAGCTATCAAAATTTCTCGATCGTTGATAATGGATTAGTGATCGATTTAAGTGAGATGAACGATGTAACCGTTAATGTCCCAACAAAGACGGCGAAGGTCTCTGCGGGTGCAGATTTAGGCAAGGTGTACAATACGTTATGGAAATATGGTCTCGCCCTACCAGCTGGTACAGAATTTAGCGTTGGAGTTGCAGGGTTAACGCTAGGTGGCGGCATCGGGTATTTGTCGAGGCTCTTCGGATTAACATGCGATCATCTTCTCAAGGTGAAGATGGTTGTGCCTAAAGGTGAGAAGGGTGCAGACATTATAGAGGTGACGCGAGAGCAGCATAACGATGTATTCTGGGCATGCTGTGGTGGAGGTGGCGGGAATTTTGGGATCGTCACAGAGCTCACTTTTCGCACCCATCCGATCGACAACGTCTCGGTTTTTAAAATCGAGTGGGAGTTCGATCAACTCGAATCAGTTTATGAAACGTGGCAGGGGTGGGCTCCTTTTACCGATGATAAGCTAACGTCCACGCTCGAACTTCATGCAAAAAGTCAAAATGTGATCAGATCTCTAGGTCAGTTCGTAGGGTCGAAAAAACGATTGATCGAATTGATTAAACCGTTAATTCAGGAAAATAAACCGAAGAAGGTGCAACTCGCCTCTCTACCTTTTAATAAAGCATTTAACTATTTCAACGACCCAGCTGGGAATAAGCCATCATTCTTCAAACGATCTGGGTCATTTGGCTACAAGCCTATACCGAAGCGTGGGATCAAGATTATGAAACGGTTCTTAGAACATGCGCCAAATGACAGTGCTGCAATCTGGCAACAGTCATTAGGAGGGGCAGTTTCAGAAGTGGAGACTAAAGATACTGCTTTTTATCATCGAGAGGCTCTTATCGCTCAAGAGTACAATACATCTTGGACGAACGAAGAAGAAGCGAGGGAAAACATTCAATGGGTAGTGGCATTACGAAAACAAATGCGTCCTTATACAGATGGTGACTACGTCAACTGGCCGGATCTGTCCATCCGTGATTGGCCTAAGGCATACTATGGTGAAAACTTTCATCGATTAAGAGAAGTGAAAACAGCAGTAGACCCTTTGAACGTGTTTACATTTCAACAAAGCATTCCACCATTTCATGAATAGAATCAGATGCTCTCGGGTGAGGGCATTTTTTTGTGTATACGTTTTATTAGTCATTGAGTTAATCCCCTTGTTTTGAAATAATTGATTCAAGCAATATAGCAAAGGATTTGGTGAAAATGACAGTTGGGAAGAAAGTGAAGATTGATCGCACTGACCTCTATTATGAGATAGAAGACAATGACCACGAAGTTACCATCGTTTTCGAATCGGGTTATGGATGGTCTCTCGATAACTGGGATCCTGTCAGAAGAGAAGGTAGCGAGTTTGCTAATTTGTTTTTTTATGATCGAAATGGTGTAGGGGAGAGCGAGCGTTCTGACATTTCTAAAGATAGCTTACAGAGTGCTATAAACCTTAAAAAGCTATTATTAAAAGCTGAAGTCTATCCTCCCTTTCTGTTGATCGGACATTCATATGGCGGCGTCATCGTAAGGTTGTTCGCGAATTTGTATCCTGAACTAGTAAGTGGCGTTATTCTTTTAGACTCTGTTCACGAAGATCAAAATCATCAGATGGTTCCTTTGTTCGATCATGAAGTTCAACAAGAATATTTGGAACAATTCCATGTCGAGGCTACTCTTACTGAGTTTGAAGAAAGTCTTGAACAAGTTCGAGGGAGTGACCTTTCTTCAGTTCCACTAGTCGTGATGACAGGTGGGACGCAACCCCATCATACTAGTGCATCCATGCGGAAGTGGATGGATTTTCAGCGTAAACTCAAAGAACTTTCAACCGATAGTAAACATGTGTTTGTAGAAGAAGCAGGACATGCCATTCATCATGATGATCCTCAAGCTGTTCTGAAAGTGGTAAGAGACATGGTGGAAGGTATAAGTTGTGCTACTAAATGAGGGAGGGGATGACAGAAATTAATAGAGACTGGAAATTGGACAGAATTAATTCTGCTCATCGAGGAGAAAATCCTTATGTTATTGCACGAATGAAAAGTGGTTTTGCAGTTATTGGAGATACGCAGTTTCTACCTGGCTACTGTGTGCTGCTTCCATCGGCAAAGGTCGATACATTAAATGATCTCGATCATGAAGAACGAGCTCACTATTTACTAGATATGAGTTTACTAGGGGATGCGATTGAAAAAGTGTGTAAACCAAAACGTGTGAATTATTCGATCTATGGTAATACGGATACATATTTACATGCTCATATCTTTCCAAGATACAACTGGGAACCCGTTGAAAGACAAGTGAAGCCAGTGTGGTTATATCCTGAAGAAAAATGGACTGATAAAGAACATCAGTACAACGATAATGAACATCTACCTATGAAGGAACGACTAAGGGAAGAACTCCGAAAGCGAATGAGCGAAATTTACCCTTCAAAGGAGGAAAAGTAATGTCAGCTGGTCACCTCCATCACGTTGAATTATACGTGTCAGAGTTAAAGAGAACGATCGATTTCTGGGAATGGTTACTTGAAGAATTAGGTTATCATTCATTTCAGAAGTGGGAAGAAGGCCATAGCTTTAAGATTGGAGATACATACATCGTCTTTGTTCAAGTTGAAGAACGGTTTCAGGAACCTTCTTATCACAGGTGCCGCGTAGGGTTGAACCACCTTGCTTTCCATGCAGCATCGCGTGAGCATGTGGATGAGTTAACGAACAAGTTGCGAGCAAAAGGGGTGCCCATTCTCTATCAAGATCGTCATCCATATGCAGGAGGTGACGATTATTATGCCGTTTTCTTTGAAGATCCTGATCGGATAAAAGTAGAGATTGTCGCTCCATGAGAAATGCATCATATATTAATGGTTTTCGAATTGAAATGAAGGGTGGAGAAAGTCATAACGAACGAAGAGGAATTGCTTTTGATTGTAAAAGAAGATTCTAAGATGATGCAGGTGTTAACTATAGTAAAAACTCTTAATCTTCCTGACTGGTGGGTATGTGCAGGTTTTGTGCGTTCGAAAATTTGGGATCGTCAACATGGATATGATCGTGCATCACCGTTACCTGATGTGGATGTCATTTATTTTGATAGTGATCACATCAATGAGGATGAAGAAGTGAGGTTAGAGAATCAACTAAAGAATATCGATGGAAATTTCCCATGGTCAGTGAAGAATCAAGCAAGGATGCATGTTTTAAATGATTCATCACCGTATGAATCTTCCGTCGATGCCATCTCGAAATTTCCTGAAACGGCAACTTCACTTGGCTTGAAATTGGATGAAGATGATCACTTAATTCTCGTTGCGCCTCATGGGTTAGATGATGCATTTAAGATGAAACTAAGACCCACACCGCATTTCATGAATAATGAACGTAGTTGGATTTATGAAAAACGAATAGTAGAAAAAAACTGGAACTCAAAATGGCCAAATATAGAAATTACCTCTTAATTTGAAACGCTGTTTCAAATTTCCTGTTATGAAGGCTCCTTCTTGTGGTATATGGTAAAAGCGATTACTTTTACGTAGAGGAGTTAACATATGTGGATTAAACACGATTTTTTTAAATATATGACTGGTGCAATTCTTGTTCTTATCTTATTTTTCTTTCTTGCTAAATTAGATTTCGTCAAACCGGTCATAACGATTATTAGTACGCTTTTTTATCCAATATTGATCGCTGGGTTTTTGTATTACATCATTAAGCCCATCGTTCGTCTTGTGAGGAAAATCCTGTTCGTTCCCGATCTTGCAGCAATTCTTCTAGTTTTCGTCGGGATTGGTGGGCTTCTATATGGCGGGTTCAAGCTCTTTGCAAAAACGATTTCAGAACAGGCTACTAGTATTATGAAAGATCTGCCAAAAAAGCTCGAGAAGTCAGCTGGAGAAGCGCAAAAAGCGATTGAGAAAAACGACATGGGTATGGTTTCAGTAGGGAACCTGAGACATAAAGCAACGAGCTATCTTGGGGAAATTACACAAAATTTTGGAGATAATATTACTCAGGTTATTTCTGCTCTAACGGGAGCTACAACGGTTTTGATCGTTGTACCGTTCGTTCTTTTTTATTTCTTAAAGGATGACCATAAACTGATTCCTTACTTGTTGAAGTTCATTCCAGGAAATCATCAGGAGGAAGGTAAGAAGATTCTTAGCAATATCGATGATACCGTAGCTGCCTACATTAAGGGTCAAGTCATCGTAGCAGTTGTTGATGGTGTACTTATGTATATTGCTTATTTAATTCTCGGCCTTGATTATGCACTTATTCTTGGCATGTTCGTGACACTAACAGCGGTCGTTCCGTTCTTTGGTCCGATCATAGGTGTGATCCCAGCCCTTGTAATCGGTCTTACGCAAGGACCGACGATGGCACTTTCAGTACTAGTGGCGCTTGTTATCGTTCAACAGCTAGAGGGTAATCTCGTAGCGCCGATCGTGCTAGGTGGTAGATTGAACATTCATCCACTAACGATTATTTTATTGCTCATTGTTGCCGGAGCACTTTATGGATTTATCGGAATGCTGATCGCGATTCCGTTTTACTCGGTTATCAAGGTGATCATTAAGAACTTTTATCAATTTTATCGACTGAGGCAGATGCAACAAATTAGTGACTAAACAAAAAGACCGGTATGGCGTAATCGCCTTACCGGTTGTTTTTTTATTCGAAGGTAACGTCATGTTCTGAAGCTAATTTCTGAATGCCCGTGTTGTACGCTTCCATCAATTCCTTTGCTTCATCAAGCTTTGCGTTTGCTTCTTCAACTAGTGCGGCGTCTTCTTGTTCGAATGCTTCTACAAGCGTTAAGAACCCTGCGTGCTGAGTTTTAAGCGATGTGACATAAATTTCATGAACCTCTTGAAGTTCTGCTGTTTCAATCGTTACGGCCTCGACATCCTCAATGTAATCCGTATACTTTGGTATCACATCGTCGATGAGGGTGGCGTAAGTAGTGTGATCGTCCGTGCTATTTGCTCCTACGACGCTGTCATATGTGCCAATGATCAATTTCTCCTCTTGAAGTAATGGCGTCATCGAATCTTGCCAATAGCTAACCAAATCATCTTGCACCTCATCACTACAACCGACTAGCATCACGATGAGCAAAAACAAGCCGAACGCACTCAAAGCTTTTCTCATTTGAACACCCCCCTCTTAACGATATTGACAGAGGAGGAAGTCTATACCAAATGGACAAGACCCTGAAAAAAATATTGGCTAGTCCTATAGGGTACTAAAATTGTAGATAATCGTGTAACTGAATTTCAAAATCATAAATAGCACCACAAGGTAACTCAAGAACAGAGTGGGCGTCTTTGACAGGTAAGACAAAACGCCATGGTTTTAAATTTGGAATGAGCTTGATGACGTGGTTCTCTTTATTAAGAAACACCGCATCGATTGGGAAATGCATAAAGCACATGTGGATCGAGTTACACGGTGTGATCAAAAGAGCTTCCAGGTCGAGCGGACGTTTACGAAACATCAAGCCTCTAAGTCGTGTAGCGAACGTGTCAGCATGTTGAATCGTGTGTGGTATTGTTCGATATATCATACGTTCAGTGCGTTCGCTCATTTTGATCAATCCTTTCGTTTCTTCATTAAATTCACTATATACCAAGGGTTGATCTTTCTCAACAAGAAATTAGAGTGCATATAACATCACAAACATTTACAAATAAAATGTAAAAAAGATGTTTACAAATTCGTTATTGAGAACTACAATAAAAGTACAGAAGTTCTTTAAAAAGAACAAAAGAGCAGACTAGATCACTATAATGAACAATAGCGAACCAATGCTCCTGATGTTCACTATCCAAAGGGGGTTTGAAATGAGAATAGCGTAACTGCATAACCGTGCTATGTTATTACTTTCTTCAAGGTCTCTGGATCATACTTAACGCAATACTAAGGTACTAATGTCACTGTAGGTGTAGTAGACACAGGTTCTCTTATCTAACCAAAAATCACTTAGGGAGGAAACAAGATGATAAAGAAAATAAGAGCGTTCGTAAGAGAAGAAGAAGGTCAAGGAATGGCGGAGTATGGTTTGATTCTTGCTGGGGTAGCGGTTGTGGCCGTTGTAGCGTATAACGAACTCGGAGATAGAATTCTTGCTGTTGTAAGAAATGTTGTAGCATCATTGTAATCAGTTTTTCAATAAACCAAAGATCACTAGCCCCACTTTCACCGGTGGGGCTAAATTTAAAATATGAGGTACTAGTATGATCTACTGGATCCTTGCAAGCACATTACTTATCTCGTTATATACAGACATTCGTAATCGAAAGATACTTAACATCGTTACATTTCCAGCAATGCTGTTAGGGGTCGTTTACTATACGATCACACTTGGATTTGAAGGATTGCTCTTTAGTGTAGCAGGATTACTAGTTGGTTTTCTTCTGCTTATTATCCCTTACTTACTAGGAGGAATGGGTGCAGGCGATGTAAAATTACTCGCTTCAGTAGGCGCACTTACAGGTGTTACCTTTGTTCTTCATTCGTTTGTTTACACTGCATTAGCAGGAGGGGTCATTGCACTTATCTTACTTGTTAGAAGACTAGAATTTAAAAAGCTTTCTCCTCTATACTTACTCTCTTTCTTCTATTTATTAAAAAACATAACGTCTAGTAACGATGACAAACCACGGATCACCTTTCCATATGGAGTAGCGATCACAGTTGGGACGTTGTGTACGTTCTTCTTAGGAGGGATGATATGAAATCAGAAAAAGGGCAATCGATGGTTGAATTTGCGTTAGTTCTACCCGTGCTCGTAATGCTGTTATTTGGAATCGTAGATTTTGGGAGAATCTTTCACGCGTATTTAACGATCGATCATGCCAGTCGTGAAGCTGCTCGATCAGCGAGTGTTGGAGAAGATGATGCGACCATTCGAGCAGTTGCAGTAGATAACGGAACGAGTATTAGCCTTTCAGGTTCACAAGTTTCAATTTCTCCTGGTGGAAAGAAATCTTCAGGCAGTGAGGTAAGGATCACGATCAACCATCATATTAATTTCCTCACGCCAGTAATCGCATCATTAACAGGTCCAATCGATTTAACAAGTACAACGGCGATGAGGGTGGAGTGATGAAGAAACTTCTAATGATGGTATCAAACCAACGTGGAAGTACGATGGTGATGGTTGCAATCAGCATTACAGTTCTACTGGGTGCAGCGGCTATGGTTGTTGATGTAGGGCGGATGTATCATGAGAAGAGCACCCTACAGAACGCAGTCGATGCAGCGGCTCTAGCAGGGGCACAGGAATTAATTACAAGTAGGAATAAGGCGACGACTGTAGCAGGTACCTATGCGGAAGAAAACGGCTATCCCGTTTCTTACTGTGACATAAGGACTGGTGTCGACACGATTCAGGTTTCACAGGAAACAAAAGTCCCCATGACATTCGCGAAAGTCTTCGGGATGAAGAACGCGAAAGTAAGTGCCTCAGCGAAAGCGAAGATAGGTCCAGTTTGGCCAACAAAAGGGATCACGCCGCTTGCAATCGAGTACACTGCGGTCCCACATCAAACAGAGCTGAAGTGTAGTAACACGGGTGTTCTTAGCGGGAACTGCGGCTTTCTTGATATCGGAAGTAACGGTGCGAAAGGATTGGCAAACAATATCATCAACGGTGTAGAGATTCCTCAAGGAACAAAAACTGTACAAACCGAGCCTGGTCAGATGTGGGGACCTGTCAAAGGTGCATTCCAAACGCTGATCGATAATGATGCCGGAAAAGCGCATTGCCAAAGCGCGACTTCTGCAGACCAATCGTGCGATCGGATGATCATCCTTCCATTGATCAAGTCCTGGGATGGTGTAAATGGGAAATCCTCCGTTGAAATTGTAGGGTTCGCATCGTATTGGTTAGACCGAGTCGATGAGCCGAAGCGTATCGTAGGGAAGTTCAAAAAGATGATCACATCTGGTGAAATCGATGGATCGCAAACCGGAAACGTTTACGGAGTGAAACTAATCAAATAAATGACTGTCATGGGAAGGTAAGGAGGAGCATATGAAAACAAAGCGAATCTGGATGTGGTCACTCGTATTTGGGGTTATTGCAACAGGGATTGTCTATGTTGCCCTGTTTTCAAATATGGCGATTGTTACGTCTACGGGATCTGATTCAAATACCGAAGATGTTCCTGAGGTTGAAGAAGTGGTTGAAGCGGCACCTACAGTGATCGAGAGAGAAATGAGCAATGAGATGCTCGAAGTGAGTGAAGGAAAACGAGCCATTTCATTAAAAGTAACGCTTGAACAAGGGGTATCAGGATATGTTGTACCAGGATCTTTCGTAGATGTTGTTGCGTTTGAGACAACTGTAGACGAAGAAAAGAAGCAAGAGCTTAGAACAGCAAAGGTTGTTCTCCAAAATGTAAAGGTTCTCGGTTCCGGTAAAGCGTCTGACGCTGGGGAAGAGTCTCTTCTTTATGAAACTGTCACGCTTGAAGTTGATCCGAAACAAGGTGTTCAAATTAGTCTCGCTTCAACGGACGCCAACGGCTTTTACTTAATGTTGAGAAACGAAGAAGATAAGGCGATCGAAAAAGCTGAGCTGAAAGAATCAAGACAGGTTGTCGAAGGAGTTGTTTCGAAATGAGTGTAGAATGGTACTTTTATTGCGACTCAAACGGACGAGCTGAAAAGATTGAGACGTTTCTTTTAAAAAGAGGGCAGCACCTAACATGCTTTCAGACGCTCACTGATCTTCAGTCACGGTTGGAGGATACCTCGAACGCGACTCTCTTTCTTCAGCCAAATAACGTTTACAATGTATATGAACTAAGTGAAGAAATCTCTATCAAGCACCCTCACATCTATATCATTATTTTGTCTGAAGAATCCACTGAGAATACGAAGAAAGCCATGCATTCTGGAGCTTCGAATCTATTAACTCTCCCCATTCAAACAGAAGAACTCGTAGATGTTGTCACCCAGGCGCATCGCTACATGAATTATCGAGCAGAACAACAAGGTGTAAAAGAAAATCATGAGCTTAAAAACGATAGCCGCGTTATTTCCGTATGCAGCCCTCGTGGAGGGATCGGTCGTACGTTACTTACAACTAATCTAGCTTCTACCTTAGCACGTGAAGGAAAGATGGTCGCTGTACTAGATACGAACATTCAATTCGGAGATGTCACGATGTACTTTGACGTAAAGCCGAAAAACACCATTTATGAATGGGTGAAGGAAGGATATGACAAAGGGAGATTCTCCGTCACGCACTATTTAACGAAACATGACTCTGGTGTAGCGATCTTAGCGCCACCACCACGACCAGAGTTTTTTGAAATTATTACCGAACACCACATCGAAATGGCTATTACGGAACTAAGGAAAGATTATGATGTCATCATAGTCGATACTGCAGCAACAATTTCAGAAATCCACCTTAAAAGCCTCGTTCTATCGGATGATATCTTGTTGTTGATGACGAGTGACATTCCAACTGTCCGAAACACCAAACTTTACATGGAAACACTTGAGTCCTTGAAACTGATTGAGAAGATCGATCTTATTTTAAATAAAGATTCTAGAAAAACAGCGATTGACCAAAAACGTCTAGAAGAAATTCTTCAAAAACCGATCTTTTCCATGCTCCCAGATCAGCCTGGACCGGTAGCGGCTTCTATTAATGAAGGTTATCCGCTCGTATTAAAAGATGCGAAGAATGCTCTCTCAAAAGCCGTACTTTCGCTATCAACGAAATTGATGCCGGATGACCCAGAAGACATTCAGTCAGGTTTAAAGTCTATCAAATCGATGCGATGGCCTTTATTGAGTAGGTAGGAGGGGAATCGGATGTCTCTTTTTAAACGCTATGTTGATGTCCAGCCAGTTCAATCTGGAGAAGGAAATGTACAAGTTCCTGTGAAGACGAATGAGTATATTCAAATGGAAGCGAAGCTCCAAAACTATTTATTAGAAGAATTAAAGAAAAAGCAGTTTGATCGAGACGAAGAAACGAAGAAAATACGTGAATTAGGCAAAGCCTTCATCGACAAAGAAGGCGAGCGATTAACATTTGAAGAGAAGAAGAGCCTTCTAGGGACTGTCGAAGATGAACTGCTAGGGTACGGACCCATTACTCCTCTTCTTGAAGACGATTCGATCTCTGAGATTATGGTCAATGGACCATTCGATATCTATTATGAGCATCAAGGCAAGATCGTAAGGAGTGATTCATCGTTTCGAGATGATGCACATGTGGAACGTGTCATCGAACGAATCGTTTCCCCACTAGGACGTCGAATTGATGAAAGTTCGCCGATGGTTGATGCTCGTTTACCAGATGGATCACGTGTTAATGCGGTCATTCCTCCTTTATCATTGAAGGGGCCATCATTAACCATTCGTAAATTCTCTGCTACACCTTTTCAAATCTATGATCTAATCGATTACAACACCCTTAGTAATGAGATGGCAGAATTCCTAAGCATGTGCGTAAAATCGAGGCTCAATATCTTCATAAGTGGAGGTACAGGATCTGGGAAGACCTCTTCCTTGAACGTATTATCTTCGTTCATTCCGAATGACGAGCGAATTGTTACAATTGAAGATGCTGCGGAACTTCAACTCTCGCAAGATCACATCGTTGCTCTTGAAGCTCGACCTTCAAACATCGAAGGAAATGGAGCTATCACGATTCGTGACCTCGTTCGAAATGCTCTACGTATGCGTCCAGATCGAATCGTAGTTGGTGAGGTTCGTGGCGCTGAAGCACTCGATATGCTGCAGGCTATGAACACGGGTCATGATGGAAGCTTAAGTTCAGGGCACGCGAATTCACCTCGCGATATGCTTTCACGTTTGGAAACAATGGTTTTGATGGCCGGCTTTGACCTTCCACTACGTGCGATACGAGAGCAGATAGCAAATGCCCTCGACCTTATCGTGCACCAAGTTCGATTGAAGGATGGATCAAGAAAGATGGTGAAGGTTACTGAAGTCCTTGGAATGGAAGGAGATACGATCGTTCTTCAGGATCTATTTGTATTCAAAGAAGAGGGACGAAACAGTAAAGGTAAGATTGACGGTCGGTTCGTCACTACTGGGGTAAGACCTGGTTTTGCGGAAACGTTAGAGCAAAATGACTTTAAGCTGCCAGCTTCATGGTTCAAAGAGGAGTGGTGAAATGAATGAGATCATTCAATTAGGAGTATTATTCTTCATTTTCTCTATCACATTTTACTTCATAACCACCAAATGGAAGAAGAGGAAGAAAGCGAACACGAGAATCAATGATTTCGTGCCTGTAGGCTCAAAAGTAGTTGAGGAGAAGAGTGAAGAAAAGAAGCAAGTTTTGAAACCATTAATCATGAAACTATCACATTTGTTTAATGGAATAAAGTTCAGTAAAGAAACAGAGATAAAGCTTCAGCAGGCTGGAAGCACGTTAAAGGTCGAAGAGTTCTTCGTTGTAAGGCTCTTGCTCGCTACTGCTGCACCAATTCTTCTATTTATTCTTTCCTTTCCATGGTATCTCTGCCTTCTTTCCGTAATAATCGGATTTGTAGCACCTGAACGATACATGGTGAATAAAGCAAGAAAACGAAACAAACAGTTATCCTATCAGCTAGTCGAAGCGCTTGCTACAATGTCCAATTCGCTTCGAGCAGGATTTAGCTTTGTGCAAACGATGAAACTAATCGGAAAAGAAATGCCAGATCCAATCGGTCCTGAATTTGATCGATCTGTTCGAGAAATTGGGATGGGAATTCCCGTGGAAGAAGTGTTTCAGAACTTAATCACACGTCTTCCAAATAAGGAGCTTGAAGTGGTGATCCAGGCGATTCTGGCACAGCGAAAGAGCGGAGGGAACTTAGCGCAGCTCATGGATAATATGGAGGAAACCGTTAGAGGAAGAATACGAATTCTCGAAGAACTCAATACATTAACGGCTCAAGGAAAATTATCGTCGTGGGTCATTACTGCTCTCCCGATTGTTCTTACGTTGTATCTTTATTTTGTAAGTCCTGATTATTTTCAACCGATGATCGATTACCCATTAGGGTGGGTGTTACTTTCTGCAGGAACGGTTTCCCTACTACTAGGTTGGTTCATCATTCAAAAGATCGTACGAATTGAGGTGTAGCATATGATCAGCATGCTGTTTGCGATTTCTTCCGTAGTCTTCTTTATGCTTTTATTCACAGCAGTCTTTTCTACCATCTTCCAACGAGATATTGCGATTGAGTCACGCGCTGACGTCTACTTCGGGAAGTCTGAAGGAGTAGAAAAGAAAACAAAAAAACCTTCGAAAGGAATCACTCAAACGCTATTACGAAAGTTCTGGACGCTAAGTGTTGCGAGGCTTGGTAGAATGCTTGAGAAGAAGGATCATCGAAAGCTCGAGCTTATGATTCGAGAAAGTGGTTATGAAAAGTTATCACCGATTGAATTTCGTTTGATTCAAATTCTAGCAAGTATCACCGGTGGATTTCTTGCATTGCTGTTGATCGGACCTAACTCGGATGGCGGTTTTTCTGCTCTGATCTTGGCACTAGCAGTATCATTCCTGTTTTATCGCTATCCTATTTTTTACTTAGCTAAAAAGAAAGCGCAGCGTGTGAAGTTAATCAACAGGGAACTCTCTGACTTCTTTGATATGGTGAGCTTGCTACTTGAAGCTGGAGTTGGTCTTGAAGGAGCGATCACGGATGTGTGTGACCGAATGAAGGGCCCTTTATCCGCTGAGTTTAAGAAGACGTTAGATGAAATGAAGCGGGGAAAATCTAGACGTGAAGCATTTTACGATATGAAGAAACGTGTCCCATCTGATAGTTTTAGAAGTGTGATGACGTCGATTATTCAGGCTGATCATCTAGGTGTCGGGATGTCGAGAGTGATTATGAACTTAACAACGAGACTAAGGGAGCAAAGGCGTGAGATGGCACGAGAACAAGCGATGAAAGCTCCAGTCAAAATGTTGATCCCAATGATCTTATTCATTTTTCCACCAATCTTTATCGTTATTTTAGGTCCTATGGTGGTGAAGGTATTCATGGAAGGATTGGGATAAGAAAGATGGAGAGAGAACATACATAGAAAAAACCAGTATCTACACGACGGATACTGGTTTTTTCTATTGATTGAGTCTTCTGAGTCCATGGAGGTCTATGATGCCAAACCCTATTTTTGAGAATAGTGGCAGGATGATAAAGGAAAGAGCACTGACCATTTCCTGGGTTATATTCAGTCCAGTCGAACCAAGCAGCCAGGCAGTGGGATAGAGAACCCAGAATGACGTTAAGTATGCGGCAGTAAAGTTGTAATGACGTGATAAGCGTTTACCACCTGCTTTTGCCATTCTTCGAAGTGGCATCCAAAGAATGAACAAGACGATAATAAGTGCGATGATTCCAAAAGAATACCAAATATACTTCGTTCGTTCTGGTGAAAAGTCTGCGATCAGTCCAGTTAATATCATAAACACATCAGCAGAAACTAGTGCGATCAGTAGACCTTTGTTTTTCTTCTTCTCATAAAACATAGCTGTTAACGCGAGTGATAGCAGTAAAAGTGGTGTCGTTACTACCCAGTCAAGATAACGAGCGAAGTAAATCGTTCGATCCGCTCTTTCCACTACTCCTTGACCTAATGCGATCGATAGATACGCAGTCCCTGACCAAGCAGTGATGATCATGGCGATTACATATTCATAAAGTGGAACGTTCTTAGGTGATCGACTGAGGATGAAGAAGTAGATTGCGGCAGTGATCATCAATATAAAATAAATAATATGAAGCGTGACATCTAAATTAGACATAGTGTTTCTCCCCTATACATCGTCATAGTGATTCTTAGTATAGACAAGAAAGAGAAGGGCTAATCCGTATTCTAATAGATTATTGCGAGTTTCAAGATAGAAAGAAAGGATTATCCGCCTACTCTGAAGAACAGGTAGAAGTGTTTGGATTAAGCGTGTCAATGAAAGATTAGCGATTGATTGGGACTCAAAGCTCAATAAAAAAGAAGGAGTGTGTACCATGTATACTGGTATTCTCTTATATCACGGTTTCAGCGAGTATGAACTATCTGTACTTGTTTCAGTGCTAAAGCAGGGAAATAAGCCTGTTGTTTTTATCGGATTGGATCATGGACTTGTATCGGGAGAGGCAGGCATGCCTTGTTATCCGCAGTTTAGTATCAATCAAGTCGATCGGTTGCAGTTAGATAGTCTCGCCCTTCCTGGAGTAGATGATTTTGAACACCTTGTTGAGCATCATGATTTAAAGTATTTCTTGGAGAGTTTGAAGGGGAGAGAGTTATTGATCGGCGCAATTTCGAGTGCTCCCTATTTATTATCGATGAGCGGTTTGTTAGAAGGAAAGAAATATACAACGGGTCTGACGCGTGAGCAGCGTAAATTTCTAGCGACGTTCGATGAAGATTATTATTGTGATGCTCCCGTAATAAAGGATGAGCAGGTCATTACAGCGAGGGGTTCTTCTTATGTTGACTTTGCATTTCAGTTTGGTGAGTCACTTGGTCTCACGTTCGATCGGAGCTGGTATGGGAGATAGAGGAGAGCTCTAATTGTGTGGTACTATTAATACTGGGTAAAAATGACAGGTTAGCGTGGTGAAAGAATATGTTTAAGCTTTTTCTGATCGAAGATGATCAGTCGTTGTTTCAAGAAGTGAAAGATCGTTTAACACAGTGGTCGTACGACGTTTATGGAGTACGTGATTTTAGTGATGTGTTTAAAGAGTTTGTAGAGCTTAAGCCTGAATTAGTGATCATCGATATTCAATTGCCTAAATTTGATGGGTTTCACTGGTGTAGGTTAATTCGTGAACACTCGAATGTGCCGATCATCTTCTTATCGTCACGAGATCATCCTACCGACATGGTGATGTCGATGAACCTTGGGGCGGATGACTTCATACAAAAGCCGTTTCATTTTGATGTACTCGTTGCTAAGATAAAAGCGATTCTAAGGCGAGTGTATAATTACAACAATGACGACACCGATATGAAAACGTGGCTCGGAGCGACGGTAGATTATGGTCGCAATCAGTTATCGAGTGACAAAGGAATGGTCGAGTTAACGAAAAATGAAATCTACATTCTTAAAATTTTGATCGAACGAAAAAATAAGATTGTTAGTCGAGACGAATTGATTACGATGCTCTGGGAAGATGAAAGGTTTGTGAGTGACAATACGTTAACTGTTAATGTAAACAGGTTAAGAAAGAAGCTAGCTGAAATTGGTCTTGGTAATTCGATCCTGACCAAGGTCGGTCAAGGATACATGGCAGTGGAGCGGATCTCTTGATGGTAAAAGCATTTCTTATCGAGAGAAGTAGTTGGATCATGTTGTTCGTTTCTCTTCAACTATTGCTTCTATTAATCTCGTACCTTGATGCTTCGATTGCACTCACTTCGATGACTTACGTTGTTTTTCTCTCCACCCTCATCATGACGGTATTCTTCATCATTCGGTATCGGATTGAAACGGCATTTTACCGCAAGCTTAGGGACAGAGAGAACGACCTTGAATTATGGAGTCTTCCTGAGGCGAACAGTCCTTTTGAAAAGGTTGTGGAACAAACCATTGCACTGGAGATCGAAAAGCTTCAAGAAGCCATTTCGAAGAAGCAGATAGCGATCGAGCAAGAAAAGGATGACTTGCTATCGTGGATCCATGAAGTGAAGACACCACTGACAGTGATGTCTTTAATGATCGAACGACTCGAGGACAAGGAAGCAAAGGCAGAGCTTACGTACGAGTGGCTTCGCATTCACTTGTTATTAGATCAACAGCTTCATAGTAAACGAATTTCTTTCATTCAAAGTGATGTATACATAGAGCGAGTCGACCTCGAGAGCACGTTATTCGGGGAAATAAAAACATTACGTTCATGGTGTATACGTAAAGGGATCGGATTTGAAATCGATCTTGAAGTAGAGGAAGTGTTGAGCGATGCGAAATGGCTTGCTTTCATCATGAGGCAGCTCTTAACGAATGCCGTGAAATATAGTAACTCTTCAGATCTTTCTATCACGAGTAGTATTAGCGGAAACCAGACAGTCCTAAGAATTAGAGACTATGGCCAAGGAATCGATTCACAAGACTTACCACGCATTTTCGATAAAGGATTCACGTCCACAACAAGACACTCCGATCATGCTGCGACTGGTATGGGCTTATACTTAGCGAGAAAAGTAGCAGAAGCTTTACATATTACACTTGAGGTGCAGTCAGAGTCTGGGGTTGGAACAACAGTGACCGTCATTTTCCCGAGCGCTAACGAGTTTGAATCGACGAGGGGCGTGTGACAATAGTGTCACATGCTTCTCTGTTTTGTTAGGTGATTGAAAGGAAAAGCTTCCTCATCTCTATTAAACTGAAGTCATCGAATAAGAGGAGGTCGTGACATGATCGTGTTAGAAGCAACGAAACTACATAAGAGCTACGGCAATAAGTTCACGAAACATGAAGTGTTAAAAGGGATTGATTTACGTATTGAACAAGGTGAGTTCGTGAGCATTATGGGGGCATCTGGATCTGGGAAAACAACATTACTGAACGTGTTGTCATCAATCGATCGCATCAGCCAGGGATCGATCAAAGTCCAAGGTAGGGAAATATCGAAACTAAAAGAAAAGGAGCTAGCAAGCTATCGAAAGCATGAGCTAGGGTTCATCTTTCAGGAATACAACCTGTTAGATACGTTAACAGTGAAAGAGAACATCCTGTTACCACTCTCGATCAAAAAGGTATCGAAGAAGGAAGCGAATGAAAAGTTTCACGAAGTAGCGAGAGAGTTAGATATAGAGAGTATAAGTGAGAGTTATCCAAATGAAATCTCAGGAGGTCAAAAGCAGCGTACGTCTGCAGCTCGTGCATTCATCCATGATCCGAGCATCATTTTTGCCGATGAACCAACAGGTGCACTAGATTCTAAGTCTGCTTCTGATCTGTTAACGAAATTAAGCGATATGAACGAGAAGCGAAAAGCTACGATCATGATGGTCACTCATGATCCAGTGACGGCAAGCTTCAGTTCGCGTGTCATCTTTATTAAGGATGGAAGTATCTATACGCAGTTGAATAAAGGGGAGCAAACAAGACAGGCATTTCTTAAGGATATTATGAAAACGCAGGGAGTACTCGGTGGGGTGTCGTATGAGTACTAAACAGCTTATTCTTCGTAACTTACAGAAGAATGTAAAGAACTACTACCTTTACCTCTTTGCGCTTGTTTTTACAGTTGCCCTTTACTTTACGTTTGTTACATTACAATTTGCTCCGGCTATCAGCAGTAAAGAGTCGATTAATCTAGCTGCAATGATCCGAACAACGTCTATCTTTTTGATCGTTATTATCGGTGTCTTTCTCTTTTACGCGAACAACCTTTTCATTAAGCGTAGAAGTAAAGAAATCGGTCTGTTTCAACTTATCGGGATGACGAAGAGCCGAATCTTTTTCATCATCTCATTGGAGAATGCAATCGTGTTTCTCTTTTCGATTGTGATCGGTACATTCATAGGCTTTGCACTATCAAAATTCATACTGATGATTTTTTTCAAAGTGATTGGGATCGAGGAATCAGCAAGTTTATTCTTTTCCATGAATGCGTTTTGGTTAACGCTACTCGTATTCAGCGTCATCTTTCTACTTGTTATGGTGATGAACTATGTGTTTCTTAAAAGAAGAACCATTCTACATTTATTTAGCGTGACGACAACGACTGAAGAGCGTGTGAAAAAGATTTCGATTTGGGAGATCCTCATGGGGATCTTAGGAATTGTATTTATTCTTCTCGGATACTACGTATCTTCAAAGCTATTCGATGGGGATTTTAATGATTTTCAGCAGATGATGAATGCGATGGTTTCGATTCTTGGGTTAGTGATCGTTGGGACGTACTTGTTTTATAAAGGATCTGTTCGATTTATTACGAATCTGATCCGACGTCAGAAAAATGGTTATCTTGACGTCAATGAGGTTCTCTCACTTTCATCGATTATGTTTCGGATGAAATCGAACGCCTTTATGTTAACTGTGATCACAACTGTATCTGCCGTTGCGATAGGGTTGCTTTCATTAAGCTACATATCGTTCTATTCAGCTGAAAAAAATGCAGAGATCAGCATTCCCGATCACTTTGCGTTTACGGATGAGGGAGATGCGGAACGATTTGGGAAAACATTAAAGGAGAATTCGATTCCATTTGTAGAAAAAAGGGTTGAATATGTTCAGAAGGAGTTAGATATCTCGTCACTAATTGATACTGATTTGGAATTAACCCTTGATACATCGAACTCATTTATGACTCTTATTAGTGAGGATGCTGTATCAACTATGTCTCTTCGGGAAGACGAAGTGATGTTTACTGGATATAATCATATGGTCGAGGCAATCATGCCTCTTAAAAAGAAAGGAACTGTTTACGTAAGCAGTGAAGGGACCTCAATACCATTAACTTATATGGGTTTAGAAGATGAGTATATTTTGAATACACGTGTGTCTCCAGGAGGATTACCTACAGCTGTCGTAGACGAGAAGCTTTTTTCGAAGATTCGAGAGGGAGAATCATCAACTGATTCTTATGTTGGTATCAACGTAACGAAGAGTAGTACACGTGAAGAAGCCAACACATTGTTCCACGATCTTGGTCTTCACAAAACACACCAATCTCAGTTAGATCTTGCAACAACTCAAAAGCAAAACATGGGGTTAGTCATGTTCATCGTGGCTTACCTAGGGCTTACTTTCCTTATTACTTCAGGATGCATCCTGTATTTTAAACAGATGGATGAAAGTGAAGAGGAGAAGCCGAGCTATCGTATTCTTCGTAAACTTGGGTATTCAAAACGAGATTTACTTAGAGGAATCGCAGGCAAGCAGGTGTTCAATTTTGGTATACCACTGATTGTCGGTTTACTGCACAGCTATTTTGCAGTTCGATCCGGATGGTTTTTCTTTGGAACAACATTATGGACGCCGATGATTATCGTTATGGTGTTATATACAATTCTTTACTCCGTTTTTGGACTACTTTCTGTAAAGTATTTTAAAAAGGTAATCCGAGAAGTGTTGTAATGAAAGGGGAACGTGATGTTGGGTGAGTTGATTTTATCGGGTGGTGGGGATGCCATTCAAACACGAGAGATGAATCGTTATTATGTTCGTTCATTAGACGAAAAGAAATCGGTTCTATATATCCCGCTAGCTGGGGATGAAAACTATCGCTCTTATGACTCTTGTTATGAGTACACATGCAGTTTATTTCCTAATACTAAAGTAACGATGTGGACGGATTTGAGAGAGAAAACGTATGATGACATGAGGTCTTTTTCAGGTGTGTACATGAGTGGTGGATCTGTTAACAAACTCCTTGCAGAACTCGTTACAACGGGTTTTGATACTCTATTAAAAAAGTTCTTTGCCGACGGCGGCATCATTTATGGACAGAGTGCAGGGGCAATCGTGCTTGGTGAGAATATGAAGATCTATGAGGAATCTGAACCGAAACCAACTAGTTTGAAAGAATTAGAAAGTCTAAAGCTCGTTGGAGGTTATGTGATCTTCTGCCACTATATAAAAGAACATGAAGAAAAGGTGAAAGCATTTGTGAATGAGAATGGAGTTCCTATTCTAGCGATTCCAGATGGTACAGCTGTGGTAGCGAGTGAAACCAGCTTTCATACAATTGGAGAGAAGCCTGCCTACCTATATGATCGAGATGGTAACAAAGCAATTTTGTAGGTGAAAAAAAGCGGCACTCCAATCCCTATGGAGTGCCGTTCTATCTCCAACTATTGTCGTAAGGGGGGAACTCTCACGACGGATAGTAGAATTAATAGTTATGAAAGAATCGTGTCATCGCAACAGCGAATTCTCCGCGAGTTACGTGTTCAGTAGGAGCGAATGAAGCATGTATGGTTGGCTCTAAGTCATATGGTTCCTGTGTTGATGAGAACTGTGCATTTAGAATACCAAGGTCGAGAGCAAGCTGAACATAGCCTTTTAATTCAGCAGGAATATCACCACCATCAGAGATTGAAAGTCGTTCACCACTGTATGCAACGGTTACGTCGCCATCAAAATGTTGAGCTTGTTCCTGTAAGCCTAAGCTTTGAACAAGTGAGTAGGCGAGTTCAGCGCGAGAAACAGTTCCATTAGGATCAAATGTACCGTTCATCTTGGTTAGCATTACACCATTAAAGGTATGTGCCCCCTTTAGAGCGGCGCCTTTTGCAAGAACGGCTTCAATTGCTACGTTGTTTGTGGTTTGCTCAACTTGACGAATACCTGAACCCATCACAAGGTAGGAGGCGAGGTCAACGCGCTTTAGCTCATGATCTGGGAAGAACTTTCCGTCTGTCTTAGCATCGAACAGACGCTCTACAATGCCGAGCTTGATTGCAGATTCTGCAGGATGACCGCCAATATCAGATAAACCTGAGAGTGTACGTGATGTTTTTTGTGTTAGGGTGCCTACTACTTCTTCAGGAAGTGCTGCACCTGGATAAGCACTTACTTCTAGGTCCCATGTACCTGGAACAGGGTTATCAACTGTAATTGTATTTACAAGGTCGATACTGTAGGTAGGGTTGAATCCTGATTCGTACACTTCACCATTCGGGTCAGTGATGGTGAAGACGAGAGGATTTCCACCTTCTTCTGTGTAGAGATCGCCATCAGCATACATTTTTGCTACGAGCTGAGCTTGATTCTGTTGAACTGTAAACGTCGTCGTGTTTGTAGACGTGGGATTATAGTCAATCCTGTAATTTTCTCTAATGACTTCCATAGAGCTTGAAGCATTGAACGACTGGTCTTTGTTAACTGTGGAGCCATATGTTTTGTTCATGTCCATCGCAAGATCAACGGCGGCGTATGCATTCACGTAACCAGAACCAACTTCATATGCCTCACGTCCAGGCATGTTTGTTGCAGTTTTACTAATGATATCTTTTACTTCAGACGGCGATAAATTCGGATTTGCATCCAATAGTAACGCTGCTACACCTGCTACATGAGGCGTAGCCATTGATGTTCCTTGAAGTGTCGTGTAATAAGGAAGATAAGCTGTAGGAATCAAATTCGTATCTTTGCTAGCATTCAGTACACCAACTGGTGATAGCGTTCTTGCTGAAATGATCTCTACACCAGGAGCTGTAACGGTAGGCTCATCTTTCCACGTCCATGTTTCTCCATCGATTTCAAACGTTTCACCAACACCTCTTGTTCCACGAGAAGAGAAGCTTGCGAGCGTTCCGTCCTTTTTGCCTGCTGCTACAGAAATCACCCATGGTGCTTTTGCGTAAGGGTTATGCGTGTCTTCATCAGGCCCTGCATTACCGGCAGCGAACAAGACTGTGATGTCGTTGTCGTAACATAGCTTTGTCGCAACGTTTACTGGGTCGTCCACGAAGAAGTCATCGTTCGATCCCCATGAATTTGTAATGACCTTTATGTTGTAGCGATCTTGATGCTCAATTGCGTAATCAAATCCACCAATAAGGTCAAGAATTAGTACTCCGCCACCTGACCCATATCCAATCATATCTGCGCCAGGTGCAACTCCCTCATATAGCCCCGCTGAAGCTGCGCCAGTTCCGCCAACTGTTCCTGCTACGTGAGTACCGTGACCGGAGTTCGTATCCGTGTTCGCAACATCTTCAACGTAGACAACTGGTGCTAATCCTGTTGAACTTGGCATGTTCGTAGTACCCATTACGTTCTGAACGAGGTTTTTTCCAAGCTTCATATCTGGGTGAGTGCCATCAACACCACTGTCATTTACGACTACCCCAATGTCTTTTCCTGAGACAGGTAATCCACCGTTTGTTTTTCTCATAGCATCATCTGTACGAACTTTGTTGACCCCAGTGAGATCTGTTGAATCGCCATTATAAAATTCAACTTTTCGGTTGAGGTAAAGTGAGCGCACCTCATCATGCTTTGCTAGTTCTTCGATTTGTTTCGTCGTAGCTAATACACCAGCAATGGGTAGAGCGCGCATCGTTATGCCCGTATTTATACCAAGTGATTTAAGAAGGTCAACATTCTCTGTTGAAGGTGCATCTTGTCCATGGAATGTGACGATCACATTAATAAGACCGGTGTTATTTTTCATTTCTTCAACTAACTTTTCGTCCAATGTGGTTTGACTAGCTGGAGAATTCGCATTGGTGTTGTTAGCAGGTAGAAAGAGTCCTACTACTAAAACAACAGCCATACACAATGTTATTAAATAATGATTACGTTTCAAGTCATCCGCTCCTTTTATACAGAAATTTCAGAAATTAGTATACTTCAATTATTTCATTGTGCTATGAGTTTATCTATTAGCAGAAGGGTATATTTTAGAGAAGGAAAAGTAGTAGATGGAGTAGTTCTTAAGGTGTAGGAGGGGGCAACATAAGCTTTTGTATTTGTGTTTGTATAAGAAAATTAGCAAATACTGATCGGAAATAGAAGGGCTGGCTTACAGTTTTACAATAAAAAAACAGACCCTTGGGAGAGTCTGATTAATCATCATTCTTTATTAGTTGATACCCGATATAGTCTAGTGCTTGACTAAGGTTGGCGCTTACTTCAATATGTTCAAAGTCGCTATTGGATTGTACAGCTTTCATCGCAAGCTGAGGACGAATGCCAGTAATGATCATTTGAACACCTACGAGATCAAGTGATTTGCTAATCTTAAGGAGATTGTTCATATTGTTTTCATCGATGTCATGAAGTCCTGAGAGATCAAGCAAAATATATTCAAGGTTTTTCTTAACACTTTGTGATAAAGCGGTCTCGATTATTCTTTCTGTTCTCTCTTCATCCACATCACCGATAATCGGTAAAATCGCGACTTCACTTGAGATCGGGACGAGCGGTACAGAGAGTGTTTCGATGCTAGAATGTGCCTTTTCTAATTCAAGAACATTCCCTAATAAACTTGCCATCGACTTCATGAGTGCTATATGGTCATCCTCAAAATGATGTGGACGACTATCCATGGCACAAAGCGTGCCGAAATTTTCACCATTTCGAAAGTTGATTGGGACTCCGACTAATGAGCCTCCACCAAGACTTTTCGTAACATCCATATCTTTCGTAAAACTATTCGTAGTCAAATCATCAATGATGAGCGGTTCACGACCAGCTCGTACAATGAATTGTCAGTAAGAGTCACGGTATAAGGTTTGGTAACCTGATTCGAGAAGAATGTCTTCACGGTTGAAAGACTCGAGAATATCTACGTTTTGTTTATCGTTTTTTGCGACAAAAAACGTATTCACATCGATGAATTTACTGATGAGCTCAAGCACTTCTTTAGCTGCTTCATTTATATTGTTGTAGGCAGGAGTTTGTGTCGTCTCCATACGTCTCCCCCTTTCTTATTTCATTATGTATTCTGTACATATTTTCATGGTAACACACATTGAAGAAAAAGGTATTGTTAACACTGTATCGAAATACGGGAACGAATTGAAAGGAAGGTTTTATATGAGTATTGAGAAACGATTGGTAGATAATTTTGTATATAAAGTTTCATACTTTGCGAAGCGGATTGAAACCATGAGCGTTGCGGAAAGTGATTCCATAACGATCGTAGATGCTGGCTTGCCATCAGACACGTTCAACGTTATTGGAATACAAAATAAAGAAGCGTTATTTGCAGTTAGATTTCATGACGCACTAAGCTTGTTTAAGAGAAAAAAGTACCCTCTAAGCGTCTGGTATTGGAATACAGATGACTGGACGTTCGAGAGTGAACTACAAAAGCATGGCTTGGAAGAAGCAGAGACCAATATTGCCATGGTCAAAGAATTTGGAAATGAAGAACCTTCCCCAGTGTTACCTCGTGATTTTGAAATCAAAGTAGTCGAAACGTGTGAAGACGTATCTCGGTTTGGTGCCTTGATCGCTTCGTTTTTCGGAGAGTCACAAGAAGGGAGAGCAGTCAAAACTTATTATGAAAAGGTAGCTTCTTCAGTTGATATGAAGTCGTCAGACCTGAAGTTATACATCGGTATGGCAGAGGGAAAACCAGTTACAACAGGGTCGATCATTGTAGCGAAAGATAGCATCGGAATCTTTGACATGGGAACATCAGAAGTTGAACAAGGTAAAGGATATGGTTCAACGATGTTTCGTTATCTTCTACATGAAGCAGCTCAGTATAAGAAGAAGTGGTGTTTCCTTCAAGCGTCTCAAGAGGGAATCGGAATTTACAAAAAAGCTGGTTTCGAGTCGATTGGAGAAATGAAGGTTTATGGCGTGAATACCTTTAATTAAAATATATTGATTCGAGATAATCTCCATTTATAATGATAGTGAAGATAAAGGAGTGATAAGAATGCACTTATTAGGAGTACACCATGTTTCCATTTTAACTGGAAAAGCGGAAAGAAATTATGAGTTCTTCACAAAGATATTAGGTATGAGATTAGTTAAAAAAACCGTGAACCAAGACAATACAGAATCGTATCATCTCTTTTACGCGGATGGCGAAGGTACACCAGGTACAGATATCACATTTTTTGATATCCCTGGCTTGGGTAGAACATATAGAGGGACATCCGATATTTCATCTGTATCATTAAGAGTGAAAACGTCAGAATCCCTTCATTTCTGGAAGGAACGTTTTGAGTCGTTCGACATAAAGCATGAAACTATTAGAAAGAGAGCAGGCCGCAATTCTCTTAGCTTTGAGGACTTTGATGGAACAAGACTGATTCTTGTTGCTGATGATGGAGAAGAAGGCGTACGGTCCGGAACGCCATGGGAACGAGATGATATCCCGACTGAGCACAGTATCGTTGGCCTTGGTCCGGTCACGCTAACTGTTGAAGACCCTAAGCCAACGGTTCAAGTGTTAACAGAAGTGATGGGCTTTAGAGAAAATGGATCTTATCCTTCACCAGAGGAAAAAGGTGAAGACATTCTTGTTTATTCCACCGGAGAAGGTGGGAGCGGTGCAGAAGTGCATATCGAAGTACGCGAAGATCTTCCTAAAGCACGCCTTGGAAGGGGTGGGGTTCACCACGTTGCTTTCCGTGTACCGAATGAAGAAGAGTATAGCAAGTGGGCTGAACGATTGAATGACTACCGCTTACCAAACTCTGGTAAAGTTGAACGCTACTATTTCAAAGCTCTTTACTTCAGAGAACCGAACGGCATCTTATTTGAACTGTCCACGGATGGACCAGGGTTCGCAACGGATGAACCGTTAGAAACAATGGGTGAGGAATTAGCACTACCACCTTTCCTCGAACCAAAACGTGCTGATATCGAAAGAAAGCTTAGACCGTTGGAGTTTTAATATAAGAATGTGGGGTTTAAATTCCCATAACAGGCTATCTAGAATATTAGAAGCCTGTTTTTTTATCTTTTAATCGTTTAAAAAAATGGTATGGTGCTAAGTTATTCTTCAGTCACTCTGTGTTTTGAGCAACCTAAAAAAGAGACCTCCGAAAGGTCCCTTTTTATCATGCTTGCCTCTATTTAAATACACCGAACGGTTTTCCGACAGGAAGCGTCACCTTGCCAAAGTGAGTGTTTAATACGCTTGCCGCAGATCCGTAGAAGCTGAAGATCGCGATTAGAAGTTCTGAAACAGCTGCGAATAGGTGCATCGCTTCAGGGGCAACTCCTAGCGTTGATAACGCAAGTCCGATGAATAGACAGTCGATGAGGACGAAGATGATGAAGAGCACTTTATGTGTTTCCATTGCTCCGATCGTCATGAACAAGCTGAAGATCAAATACCCGATGTACGCGATGCCCAGCTGGTTTGGATCGACTGCACTTGCTGCTGCATCTCCAAATACCCCGTACTGGATCAACCAGGATGTACCGATTCCAAGCCAGAAAAGTCCGAACGCGCCAAACGCAGTTGTTCCAAACGTATTGTTGTGCTTTGCATCTAGCATACTAGCAAACAGTTGAGCGATTCCTCCTAGAAAAATAGCCCACGGTAATATGAATGAAACGCCGTCAGTCAAACCGAGCTTCGCTGAAGAAGCGACGAGTGTTACCATTGCTAAGCCGAATAGACCGATGGCTGAAGGGTCAGCTACTTTAATTTGAACGTGCTGTTGTGATTGATTCATGATGTAACCTCCTATAAAACATACTTGACCACTTTACACAATAAAAAGCGGGTATGCAATAGGAAATTATATGGAAGCGCATACTTTAATGAAATGAAGAGTGTAAGGATGCTTACTTCTTCTTTTGAAGTAGAACGTTATAGTTAAAGTGAAAACATCTTTATCAAAAAAGGAGGAGTACGATTATGAACAACAACAAAGTCGAATATGGATTATTAGTTGCGCGCGTTGTCCTCGGTGTGATTATGTTGGCCCACGGTATTCAGAAGTGGATGGGGATCGAGGGAGTCGTAGGGATGTTTAAAGACATGATGGGGCTTCCTGGATTTCTTGCTTATTTTACTGCAACGGTTGAAGTAGTGGCAGGTGCCGCCCTTATTCTTGGAATCTTTGTTAACATCAGTGCAATCTTAATTGGAATTATTATGGTAGGTGCAATTGTAACAGTGAAGATTCCGATGGTTGGATTCTTTGGAAACGGTCAAATGGCAGGATGGGAGTTTGATTTATCTCTTCTAGCATTAGCCGTACTATTAGCGTTAACGGGTAGCAACTTGTTTGCGCTAGGTGGAAAGAAAGATAGTAGAGATTCATAAAGAACAAAAGCCCTTGTGCTAAAGTTTTAGCACAGGGGCTTTTCCGTTAGTGGCTATCTTTGTATTCTTGTAACATATCAGTCTGTGATTCTAACTCGACAGCACTGATGGAACCTTTTTCTTCAGTCGAGATGAATGAAATCATATTTCCTCCAGTATGATAAACATGATAATACTCACCCCGTAATTCATTTAAAAACACTTCATCTGGATCGCCGAACTGGCAGGTTAGTTGCTCATATGGGATAGCTGGCCCTTCAGATAACGCGTTGTAACGCATGTTGAAGATCTTTTTATCAACCGTTAAGTATGCATACGTATTATTAAAGAAAGCAGGGATTCCTTCGAAAAACCAATCGTCATACTCGAGCGCAGGGTTAGATGCTTTTAACTCATCTTCTGTCATGCCGAGGAAGATTGAAGCATCTTTCAAATGTCCTTTCTCTGCAAAAGTGAGGAGATCTGAATGGAAAGGAGCAGATGAACAGCTGTTGTTTTCTCTTGTTGCAGTTGGTAGATTTGGAGGATCATCAGTCATCGTAAATTCACCAGAGAACTCAACAGCTGCACCGTGGTAATACAAACACGAATCTTCTTCAAAGGTAATGACATTATCTTTCATTGTGAACGTTCCTTTACACTCAGGTTGATCATTATCTTGAAAGATTGCTTCGTTCCCGTTCGCTTTTGCCTTTCCAGTAAGGTTCCCAACATGACCGCCGCTGCTCACATCAAAGGAAAACATGAACGAGTCGGGTGTGACGTTATAGATGCTTAAGTTCCCCTTATCGAAACGAGCATCGATGTAGAGCGCTTCTTTCCAATTTGAAATTGATTCATCCTCTGGTTCTTCTTTAGCTGATTCTGCATCAGCTTCGGAATCTGATTCTTCTTCTGTTGCAGATTCTTCTGTTGTAGATTCATCTGTTGATTCTGAGTCTGCGTGCGTTTCAGAACCGATCTGGATAAACGTATACGTACCATCGAACGAAACGTTTGCATCTGCAATGTTTTGACATTCTTCAGTAGCCTGTACAGAGATAGCTTCTTTTTCCTTCGTAAACGTAACAGTACATTCCTCGTTGTCTGGATGAGTAAAGACTGCTTCATCGTCCCCACTCGTGGTGCCTGCTAGTTCGCCAACATCTTGTCCATCATAGGCAAATAATGAAAATGCGAACGATGCGCCACTCGGATCACTGATGTCGAGAGTTCCCATGATGTTTCCATTCTCTTCCCATTTGTAGGTTCCTTCACTCCAAGTCGCTGTTGTTCCGGCTTCAACTGCTTCAGGTTCCTTTGAGGCTTCGCTTTCCTTCGCGGTATCCTTTCCAGGTAGCAAATTACAAGAGGTAGCTAGAATGAGAGATAGAAATAAAAACACTAGACGCAAAGGTCTCATATGGTGCCTCCCGATCTATGGTATTTGATGGAATTAATTATACATAAACTCTAGTAAAAGAAAGGGCTATCGGTGTCGAGAACAAAATTTTTTTACTGTCTATTTTAGAAGAAATTCATTGTCTGCTTTTAGGAGATTTCCGGGGAAATGATTGCAGGAAGTCGAATGACAATGTTCTAGTTGCAAAGATTCATCCACTATTAAGAATCGTGATATGCCTGGTTTGAAGCCGACAAAATTCTTCTCTTTCCTAATCATGTAAGAATTGATAGAAGGGATTTCACATGTGAAATGGAAGATAGTAGGGGATGAAGAGTGCGATGGGAGCGATACCGATGTAAGAATGAGTTATACAACGAGATTACAATAAATGAGAACTCAGGAGGGACCATCGGTATGAAAGAAATCGTAACGTTTAAAAGTGAAGAGTATTTCCGTGATCGAGCAGAAGAAGTTGTTCAAAAGCATGCTGAAATCATTACGCGCGCCATTCCTACTGCAGACGTCCATCACGTAGGGAGTACGGCCGTCAAAGGGTCGCTCACGAAAGGTGATGTTGATCTGCAGATTCGTGTGGATGAAGCTGCATTTGACTACGCAAGGTCATTTTTAGATCAAACGTATGCTCGAAATGAAGGAAGTAGTCAAACATCATTCTTTGGGGCGTATGAGAAAGAAGATGAGATCTTACCACTTGGGCTTCAATTGACGCTAAATCATTCTGTTGTCGACAACTTTTGGAAAGTGACGCGCTTTTTCAAGGAAAACCCAGACATAACGGAGAATTATAATAGATTGAAACTGGCGCATGATGGAAAGGATATGGACATTTATCGTGATGAAAAGGCGTTGTTCATGCGTAACCTTCTTGAGTCAGAGAGCTATCAGGAACTTTCTCGAAGATACGAGCTCTATGACAAAGTGAAAATCGTAAAGGGTGAGAAGTTTGTAACGTTTGAAGAGCTTCATCATTTAAGCGAGTTAGAGATCAAAGAGTTCGTTAGTGCTATTCTTAACGACCCTGAATTACTGGATACGTCTACACTTAATATTGTTATCAGTGGTCAAGAGGATGTATGCAACGATCTGATCGATGTTGGGTTTTCATTACACGATGAGACAGTGCAGGTGACACATGATCTAAAAACAGAAATTGAAAGAACGACTCTATACACCTTCGTATCGTTACATGAATTAACGAAAGATAAGTATAAGAAGATATGGGGTGAGGCGATGACCGATACGTTCAACGCATCTTCTAGTCTTTCGATCGATGATCAGTTAATAAGTGTTGAACGTGAGCTCGGTTCTGATTACAAAGATAGTTGTATGATCGTTTATGAAGGTAAGAAAGCAATCGGTGTTGTCATGCCCCATATCGAACCAGGTACAAAAGCTGAAGGAAGGTTGTTCTATTTTGGATTAGTTCCTTCTGAAAGAGGTAAAGGAAAAAGCAAAGAGATTCATAGGCAATGCTTGCGGCTACTTCGGGATGAATTTGGGGCAACGTCTTATATAGGAAGTACGAGCGTTCGCAATCTTCCGATGATGAAGACATTTTATGCGAACGGGTGTAAAGAAACTCAGAGGAATAGGGTCTATACGTTAAGAAGAATATGAACAGGTAGGTGATTGAAAGATGATAGCGTATTTGTTGAAGCATTGGGTACCGTTTGCGCTTGGGTGTATCGTAGCTATCACTTTAGTAGATCTACTGAAAGGCGAGCGCATTAGCTGGCCCTTCATCATGTTGTTTTGTCTCGGTAGTTTGATTATGTACATCATCCTCTGGCAATTTAAGAAAGGGGAAGAGGACAGTAAGTTTTCTGGGTGAATGATTGGATTATCGATATGATCCATTGATGTGGTATCCTTTTACTATCGTTAACAAAAGTGAAAGGTAGTTGTCTTTTATGGATTTTATTTCAGATAACATTATGGTGTTTGGGATTTTGTTTTTGATCATCGCCATTCTGCTCTCAAAGTTTACAAAGAAAAAGTAATGTGTGGGCTTGAGGATGAATTCCTCAAGTCTTTTGTATGTGAGGGAAGATGCTCACAGGTGATTTATGCAAAAAGTGCAGGTAGAACGAAGGTCATGATAGTATAAACCTAATATGCATGTAGAAAGAAGGGTTCGAATGACTGTTAAATTATATTACAAAGATCCATACATACGAACGTTTGAAACTACGGTTAAAAACGAACAGATCGATGAACAGGGTAGATACGTGGTGCTTCACGAAACAGCTTTTTATCCAACTGGAGGAGGACAGCCTCATGATGTTGGAACCATCAATGGTGTTAGAGTAAAGGACGCTCAGGAAGTGGATGGAGAGGTTCGTCATTATGTTGAGGAATCACTTCAAAGTCAAGAAAAGGTGACAGGTGAAGTCGATTGGGTTCGTCGCTTCGATCACATGCAGCAACACGCGGGACAGCATCTATTGTCTGCCTCGTTTGAGGATTTGTTTGGGTATAAAACCGTGAGTTTTCATCTCGGGCAAGAAACATGTACGATCGATCTCGATGTTCCTAAACTTACCGAAGAAGAAGCTAAACGAGCTGAGGAATCCGCGAATAAGATTGTTCTAAAGAATACCGAAATCATTTCAAAATGGGTTTCACCAGATGAAGCTCAGCAGTATCCACTTCGTAAGCAGCTTTCTGTTTCGGAAAACATCCGTCTCGTCATGATTCCAAAAGTGGATTATAGTGGCTGCGGCGGCACACATCCAGCTTTCACTGGAGAAGTCGGTGGCATCAGTATCTTAAAGTGGGAGAAGCAGAAAAAGCAAGTTAGGGTAACGTTCGTTTGTGGTCAGAGAATGATCGATGAACTTTATAAAAAGCAAAAAGTGATGGAGACACTTACAAAAACACTGAGTGTTCCAGAAGAAAATGTTGGGGAAGCTACTAAGCGCTTGCTGCAACAAACAAACGATCAGGAAAAAACGATCGATAACATGAAAGAAAAACTCTTAACATATGAAGCGGAAAAGCTCGTAGCGACACCACATACTGTAGGACACAATCAAGTTGTACAGCTCATTTCTTATGAGTATGGTATGAAGGAACTTCAAAAGCTAGCAAAGATCGTACTGAACGAAAACTCTTCTGTAATCGTCCTCCTCATTAGTGAAGTAGGAGGGAAAATACAGATCGTTTGCGGTAGAGGCTCAAATCTTACTCTTGATATGAATCTTGTACTTAAAGAAGTGCTACCTGTTATAAACGGTAAAGGTGGCGGTAAAAAGGACTTTGCGCAAGGCGGCGGAGAGGCGATTCGCTCTGCAGAAGATGTTATGAAAGAGTTACTAAATAGGTGTACTGTTAAGGTTTAATGAATGGGAAGCACATATGTGCTTCCTTTTTTATTGAGGCAATATGGCGATGATTTGATTAAGGTGGACTGAGACCATTTCATCGTAATGGCAAAGGACGATGAGGTTAGGTTGCACGTCGACTAGGATGCCTCGAAGTGTGTCTTTTTTTGTTTGTACGATCAGGTTCTTCCCTACACTAACGTGAAGGCGGTTCAAAAGAAATGGGTCAGCTACAGAAGCATATCTGCTCTTCGTTCGATTAGTCATGCTCAGTACTCCCTTATTCGCACTAGGATTCAACAGAACATGGTATGCTAGAAAATCGTTTTGGAAACTCGCAAAAAATAATACAGAATTATCAAAAAACAACTTTAATAAGAACGAACGTTCTGGTAAGATATAAAAGTACGATACATATTTTAGGAGGCGATCGAAATGGTGTTTGAAATGACGATTCAAGTACGAGTATCTGACATGACGGAAGGAATTTCGTGGTACAGTGGACTTTTTGCGAGGAAGCCAGATTTTGCACCACACAATGGAATTGTTGAGTGGGAGATCTTCCCGGGGAGCTGGCTACAGCTTGCAGAAGGAACGCCTGCTGTTGGAAGCGGTCCACTAAGATGGGGTGTTGAAGATATAGAAGCTGAGCGCGAGAGGGTAATGAAAAGATTAAATGTAAGTCACTTTGAAATCCATTCAAGAGAAGAAGTTCCAGTGAAATGGGGAACTTTCGAGGATCCATGGGGAAACCGTGTAGGATTCTATGAATACCTAAACAAAGAAGAGCAAGCACAGCGGATGGAAACGATTTTTGGGTAGGGTTAGGAGGATGTGGTATGGCTTCGTTAATTAAGCGAGTTGGTACAACCTATATCCCAGTCGCAAATCCCGCGAAAGCTTCAGAGTGGTATCAAGAAACCCTTGGCGCTGTAGAAACCTATCGAGATCAAGATAAAGCGATTCTAGATTTTGCAGATCAAAGCTTCTTTCTAGTAAAAGCAATGGAGGGGGCAAGAGTAGGGTTCACAGATTATAAAGGGAACGTGCTGTTTTGTTTGACTTTTGAAGTTGATGGCTTGGCCATGTTGCAAGATTTGCATGCATTACTTCTGGAACGTGACGTGGATGTAGGAGAGATAGAAGATCGTGGACATGTCGGCAATAACTTTGTGTTCAGCGACCCTGACGGAAATCTTTTTGATGTATGGAGTGAGCTAAGTCCTAAGTTTCAATAAAAAAGACTCGTCCGTGTGGACGAGTCTCTACATATTAACCGACTTTGAATGTTCGCTGTCTACTTCTTCTGTTGCTTCTTGCTCTGCCACCTCTTCTTCAGGACTGTTCTTTCTAATATAGAAAGAGAGCAATAGTCCGATGAACGTTAGCGCGACGATGACGATGAACGCGACTTTTACACCATATATATCTGGGTTCGCAATCGAAGGTTCTTGTTGTGCTGATTGAGCAGTTGTCGTCATGACTGTAACGAGTATAGCTGTTCCCACAGATGCTGTGATTTGGCGCATCGTATTATTCATCGCTGCACCATGAGGAATGAGTCGTTTTGGCATCTGATTCAATCCTGCTGTAGTGACTGGCATCATCACCATCGATAAGCCGAACATACGGATCGCATACATGACGGTTAGAAACGTAATCGTTGTCGTCGTATCGATGAATGCAAAACCAAAGGTTGACGCTGTAACAATTGTCAGTCCGATGATCGCGAGTAACCTTGCACCGAACTTATCGAAAATGCGACCGGTGATCGGAGACATAAAGGCCACGATGATTGCGCCAGGTAAAAGTACTAACCCTGATTCAAATGCAGTGAAATCTCTCATGTTCTGCATATAAAGAGGAATCAATGTTTCTGCACCGATTAAGCCTAGGAACATAATCATTCCTATTAGTGTTGTGATTGTAAATATCTTATCTTTAAACACTCGGAATTCAAGCATTGGATGAGACATTTTTAATTGTCTCACGATGAATATAGTGAGTGTAATTGTTCCAACTAACAGAACTACTAATGTCAGCGGGCTTCCCCAACCATAGTTTCCTGCGCTCGTAAATGCATAAAGCAAACCACCGAAACCGATCGATGATAGAATGATTGAAATCGGATCGACCTTTGGTCGTGTAAGCTCTGTCACATTCTTCATGATAAAGTATGCTATTACGATAATCATGATTGCGAGGGGCAAAATAGACCAGAACAGAAGACGCCAAGAGTAGTTTTGGGTCATCCAACCTGATAGGGCAGGTCCAATCGCCGGAGCGAATGAAATGACGAGCCCGATATATCCCATCGCAGCACCACGCTTGTTAACTGGGAAAATCATGAGAAAGACTGTTTGCATCAATGGAAGCATCACGCCGGCACCGGCGGACTGTATGACTCGACCCATTAACAATACGCCAAAGTTTGGAGCTAATCCACCCACTATCGTTCCGACGGAGAAGATTCCCATCGCTACAATAAATAATTGCCTAGTAGTAAATCGTTCGAGTAGAAAGGCGCTCACTGGAATCATGATTCCATTCACGAGCATGAAGACCGTCGTTAGCCATTGAGCGGTATTTGCTGTAATGTTCATCTCATCCATAATAGGCGGTATGGCTGTTATCATAAGAGTTTGATTTAATATCGTAATGAAAGATCCTGCAAGTAACAGTGCAGCAATCAGAATTTTATTATAAGGTTGAGTAGTCGTCACCTCGAAACCTCCTCTCAATTTGGTTTGTAACGTTTGTATCAAATGAATACTGTTTCACTAGTTTAGTAGGTTCTCTATAATCAATTATCAAATTATACTCCTTATTCTCTTGCGTGACAAACACCTTGATTGATAGAAATTTAGAAAAAATCCCACTAAAAAAAGAGCCGCCAGATTGGCAGCTCTATTGTTCATTATTTAGTATTGGTGGTTAACTCAACTTCCATATTGCCACGGGTTGCTCTTGAATAAGGACATGTCTCGTGAGCTGCTTTTACTAATTCTTCTGCAGATTCTTGATCAATATCCGGAATAGTTACAAATAATTTAGCGCTAAGTCCAAACGCGCCATCTTCTTCTTTACCAATTGAGACTTGAGCTTCAACAACCGTATCTTTTATTTTTATTCGCTTCATTCTAGCGACCATATTAAGCGCGCTATCGAAACATGCTGCATATCCAGCTGCAAATAGTTGTTCTGGATTAGTCGCTTCTCCTCCCTGTCCACCAAGCTCTTTAGGCATGCGCAAATCCATGTTGATCACACCATCTGTCGATTCTACTTTACCTTGACGTCCACCGTGCGCAAGTGCTGTTGCCGTGTATAATGAATTCATTTGCTATTCCTCCTGTTATTTAAGTTGTGCACAATTTAATTTTACAAAACTTAATATACGATACCTTTCTCACTTTGTCAACTAACTGAAGTTGACATGTTTAACGATTCAGGATAAATTGATTGTGCACAACTTAATTCGAAGAAGGTGTTCATAATCGAACGGAATGACCAATTAAAATTAGAAAATCAGCTTTGTTTTTCTGTCTATGCATGTTCAAGGGAAATTACTAAGATGTACCGTCCTTACTTAGATAAGCTTGGAATTACGTATCCTCAATATCTTGTATTGCTTGTTTTATGGGAGCAGGATGAAACAACAGTGAAGGCGCTTGGTGCTGAACTTTATTTAGATTCTGGGACACTTACACCATTACTTAAAAGAATGGAGGATTCAGGCCTTATTAAACGCGAGCGATCAAAAGAGGATGAGCGAAGAGTGATGGTACGATTAACGACCAAAGGAGAAGAGTTAAAGGAAGAAGCATCGATTATTCCTGACGCCATGGCAGCTAACAGCGGTTTGTCAAAAGAGGAATTTAAGAAAGCGTTAACTGGCTTCCAACAATTACTTGATCATATTCATACTGTAAATGATAAGAAGTGAAGAATGATTGATACATGATAGGAGCATTGGGGTATGCGGTACTTCTCCATCGTGCAGTGTTAATAGGCCTCGAACCAAGAAACGGAAACAAAGACCCGAATCAGCTGATTCGGGTCTTATTATATACGTAGCAATTCTATGTGTATAATCAATGAACAATCGTCTTTTGTTTATTATATAATTTAATTGATAATTGAATGGAACTTTATAGGAGGCTTGGTCGTAGTAGATGGTAAAAGGTATTAAGGAGGTTACCACAATGAAATTCAAACTAATATTGGTAGCGCTGCTTGTTTTTATAGTACCTGCTTGCATTCAGTGGGAGGAAGGCGGCCAAAATACGCCTGAAGAAGCTGTGGTTACATACGATCGAATAGAAGATGAAGAGTTTTATGAAACATATGAAGTGAATGATGAGCTTGCGTTAGTTTTCTTGAAGGGAACGAATATTGAAGAAGCTATATGGGCGGCAGAAGTTCATTTTGTTAAAGACAAGAATTTATGGAGCGTACGATCTATAACGAATATGCAGGAACCATCTGATGATTTTGGTACGTTTAAGCGGATGTCTCTTAGTAAAGATGAAGGGTATAGCGTTGGTTATGTGAAAGGTGAAATCGAAGAGAGCGTTAATAACGATCTTGAAACGTATCATGTCGTCAAAGAACTAGAAGAGTATAATGGATGGAAGATTTGGTTTAAAGAAACCTCTTAATGATGTAGTTTGAAACTTTCCTTAATGGAGGACGTGCGTATGCTGCCAATTTTGAAAACGGAACGACTCATTTTGCGCGAAAGGACCATGCGAGATTTAGAGTTTTGTATCGAAATGGACCGCGACAAAGAAGTTGTTCGTTACGTCGATGGACCTTGGGATGACGAAATCAATCACAGAGCGTTTGTTACGAAAAGGATTAAAAATGTGTACCCAAAAGGTATGGGGTATTGGATGATTGAAACGAAGGATCAAGAGATTATTGGCTGGATGTTGCTAATTCCAGTAGATGCGATAGGACCAGAAATCGAAATTGGCTGGCGTCTGAAACAAGAATACTGGGGGAGCGGTTATGCCACTGAAGCTGCAAAACCCTTAGTACAACATGCATTTGAAACCACCGGAATTGAAGAAATTGTTGCTGATATTCATCCGAGTAATAAGAGCTCGATTCATGTTGCTGAGAAAATCGGCCTCACATTTGAGCGGTTGCAGTATGAGGAAAGTGGCATTTTCCATAGGTATTCAATAAATCAAGAACAGCACAAAACAAAAGAAAAAAGCCACGCTTCCATTTAGAAGTGTGGCGTAAGCAAATCATATTTTAATAGACTTTGTCACCATTGAAAATTGAGTTCTTCACGACAACATAGTCGACATGGCGAAGGGCTTCAAGGTTATCTCCACCTGCATATGAAATTGCAGATTGTAGATCTTGTTCCATTTCCACAAGAGTGTCTTGAAGCGAGCCCTTATGTTCAACAAACATTTTCTTGCCTTCTACGTTCTTTTTCTCACCTTTTTGAAATTCGGAAGCTGATCCAAAGTATTCTTTCACGAGTTTCCCGTCACGTTCCGTAGTTTCTCCAGGAGATTCTTCGTGTCCTGCAAATAGTGATCCGATCATCACCATCGAGGCACCAAAACGAATGGATTTTGCGATGTCACCGTGAGTACGAATGCCTCCATCAGCGATGACTGGCTTACTTGCTGCTTTTGCACACCAGCGTAATGCAGCTAACTGCCATCCACCTGTTCCAAATCCTGTTTTAATTTTTGTGATACAAACTTTTCCTGGTCCGATGCCCACCTTTGTTGCATCTGCACCAGCATGCTCAAGCTCTCTAACTGCTTCTGGGGTACCCACGTTTCCAGCGATGAGGAAACTTTGTGGTACGTGCTTCTTGATATGTTTGATCATCTGGATGACTGCTTCAGAGTGACCGTGTGCAATATCGATCGTTATATAGTCTGGAATAAGGTTTTCGTCTGCTAATTGTTCAACGAAGCTGTATTCTTCTTCCTTCACTCCAATACTGATAGAGGAAATGAGGTCACGATCCTTCATTTCTTTAACGAAGGAAAGGCGTCGCTCTGGTTGAAAGCGGTGCATGATATAGAAATAGCCATTTTCAGCTAAAAACGTTGCGATCTTTTCATCTATAATCGTCTGCATGTTGGCAGGTACGACTGGAAGTTTGAATGTATGCTCACCAATTGTAATCTTTGTATCACATTCGGATCGACTGTTAACCACACATTTTGCAGGAATTAATTGAATATCTTCGTAATCAAACACATTTTCCATGAAACACACCCCTAAATACGAATAATTTATCATTTTCATTTATTAATGTTCGTTCAATACATAATGTACATGAGATCTGTTACCATGTCAAAACATAATTGAAAAAATTGGAGGGATTTTCTTGATTAGAAAAGCGATTGATTCTGATATCGAAGTCCTCGCCCATCTGATGGGTGAGCTTGGGTACCCAACGAGTACAGAAGAGATGGAAATACGGATGGGCGTTATTTTTGAGGAATCATCCAATCATACGTATGTATTTGTTAGAGACAATGGAGTAGTAGGTATGATTGGGTTTATGCACTGTTACCGATACGAGAACAGTGATTCTTATATTCGAATAAACGGATTTGTCGTTGACTCTGAATCTAGAGGAATAGGAATCGGTAAAGCACTTTTGCGATTTGCGGAAAGCTGGGCACGAGAAAGCGGTGCGACAATGGTTACGTTAAATAGTGGAAATCGGACTGAGCGAAAGGCTGCACATGCATTTTATGAGCGATGTGGGTTTGAAGGAAATGCTACTGGATTTTATAAGAAGCTCTAGTTTGTTTGAGCCGAGCGAGCACCTTCTATAAGTTCTTATTCTCGTCCTAAACGAATATAGTTTACTAGTATTCGCTACGAGTCCTGCTTGAAGGGAGAGGACGGTTATTCAACAAAAATCGAACTTAGTTGGTGATTATCCGGTAGTATTTGTGCCTGGATTATTTGGTTCAATGGGGGACGAAATCATCCCCGGAACGGGAGACTGGCATTTTGGACTTGCAGGTATCGTGTACAAACCATTCGTCAAGTTACTTGAATCAGAACTAGGGTTAAAAGAAGGAGAGAATTTCTTCGTTGCGTATTATGACTGGCGGAAACCGATCGAGCATTCTGCACGTCGTTACTTATATGATACGATTCAGCACGCAAAAAAAGTAACGGGAAAGAAAAAGGTCGCTGTCGTGAGTCACAGTATGGGTGGGTTAGTAAGTCGGTCATACATTGAAAGCAACTATTATAAGTTTGATGTGAGCCAGCTAATCATGATGTGTACCCCGAACGCTGGATCACCTCCTAATTTCAGCTACTGGACAGGTGGTAGCTTACCCGGTGAATCGGGGGAGAAGATCAATCTTGTTCGACTTTATATGGATGCTTACCTTTGGCTCCTACCGAGAGTTACAAACATGAGTGAAGTTAGTGCGATTCATGAGTATTTTAAAGGACTTAAGGATATTACGCCAGGGGCTGCTTACGGTAATTACCTTTTTATGAAAAATAGTGGTGGGGAGTTTGGGGTCGTTCCTTATCAGTCGATGGAAACAAAAAACAAGTTTCTCGATGTGTTAAATAAAAAGCGAGAGGTTGTGAAGAAGCGACATATCCCGATTACTCTCATTGGGGGCATTGGTGAAGAAACGATACGCTATTTAGAAATTGAGCCTTCTGACTCATCCGATATTTGGGTGGATGGAGAAGTAACGGGTTCATTGAAAACGGAGCTAGGAGATGGAAACGCGACGTTAAGCAGCGTATTCTCAATCGAAGGAGATAAACATATTTTAGAAGGAAGCCATAATGAAGTACTATACAAAAGCTTACCGCTCCTAGCGAACAAGCTCGGTCGATCATATGAAGAGAAAACCTTAGACTACCCTTCTTTCGATGAGTATTCCTTAATCATCCTAAAAGGAAGGGGTCATATCAAAGTAAAAGAGAAGGGGGAACATTATAGCCAGTTGGTGAGACCTGACACATCAACATCTATCGATCACCATTTGTCCGTCGTACGGATTAAACAGATGTCGTGTCTCGTAGTCTCTCAAGAGTTTCTTCGCTCTCACACGGTTCATTTTGTTCCTCACGAATTGAAAGATGTTGATTACATTCTCATTAAGAAGGGAAGCAGAACGGAAAATCATATTCACGTTAGTTCGAAAGATCCGCTACCGGTTAATGGGTTACTAACGCTGCATTAACGAGAAAACCACGGGCTAGCCCGTGGTTTTGTTCCGTTCGATTCCTATATAGCATGCGATCGCTTCTCGCATGTACGTAGCAAGGCCCGCTCCATACTTATCGATGTTCCGTTTGAATCGATCATTCTTCACATACAGATCTCCAAGCTTTTGAAACTCCTCAAGTGAGTACATTCCATTAAAATTGTCAGATAAGATATGATACCATTCGTCGATGATGCTTTGTGTTTCAATGGACTCAGGTGGTAAATCAGAAAGATGAACGAGTTTTTTGTAGATCATCTCAAGCGACGTTGTTAACTCTCTTTTTTCGGTTTTTGATAAATGGTTCAACCTCTGTTTCCTCATCTTCTGATTTCGTTCTTCATAGTGATGCAGGAAGAACGCAATCGCTTCAAACTTCCCTTTCTTAGGCATGATAACAACCTCCATTATAAAATAAGGAGTTTCGAAATATTATTTTAAAATATATTCTCCGGTTTTTGTAAGTATGCCTCTCTACTGACAACAGGAAGGATATTCGTAGAACGCTTATTAAATTTGTGGAAATTAACAGATTTCTACTTAAAAGTAATGTAATATTATTATTATAAACTACCCAATTGTATTTACTGATGTAAAGACATTATTTCCACTCTATAATAGAGGTTCGTAATTTGTAGAAGTGAGCAGAATTCAATATAGAATGGTGAGAAAAGCTTTCTATTCAAAAAAGGCGTTTACTTAGACGATGGATACACCTCTGGATAAGAGAGAAAGCGGATTTCTTCTATCCATTATTATTGTTATACTAGTAAGAAAGTTCTGTATAGTGTGCATTTTAAAATAAATTAAAAGAGGGATGAGGTTATGATTGCACAAAATCAATTAATAGACTACCTCGACCAAAATTTAGACGAATACCTTACTATTTGGAAGCAGCGGATCCGAATATCCGATGATGACATTTATAAGGATAAGGTAGTCGCAAATGGCAAATTAATGTATGAGCTTGTGAGAAGGAATATCGTGGAGCCAATCGGTGACGAAAAAATTGCTGAACTTGCAAAGAAAGTGGCGAAGCAGCGTGTTGAAGCAAATATCAATATTGGCGATTTTATATATAACGTTAATTTAGGGAGAAGTGTGTTGTTTAATCACATGACGAATTCTGACCTATCGTCAAACGATCTGCAGCCGATTCTCGAGTCGTTAAATGAGTTGTTCGATAAGTTCGCCTATCATGCCGTTACGGAATACACCAAAATCAAACATGATGAGTTACAGGAGAAAATCTCATACATAGACGAAACTCATCAAGAAAAGCTATCGATTTTAGGACAAATGTCATCGAGTTTTGTGCATGAATTTAGGAATCCATTAACAGCAATCATGGGGTTTGTAGCGATATTAAGGAAAGAAAATCCTGAAATGAAGTATCTTGATGTCATTGATCATGAATTAAAGCAGCTGAATTTTCGTATCTCTCAGTTTCTCCACGTATCAAAGAAAGAGATCGATGGTGTAGAAGAAGAAGAATTTGAACTGAGCGATGTATTCAATGATATGATTGATTTCATTTATCCGAGCGTTGTGGACGTTGATGTTCATATTTTGAATAATATTCCTAAGGGATTACGGATTTTTGGACAAAAAGATAAGATTCGTCAAGTTCTTTTGAATATTGTTATGAACTCGATCGATGCTTTAAAAGAAATTAAGAAAAATCGAACGATCGAGCTTATTGGGGAGAAGAAAAAGGGTGAGATGATGCTTCACATTACGAACAATGGACCAGTAATACCGGAGAAAAAGCTTGATACGATCTTTGAACCGTTTTACACGACGAAAGAGCTTGGTACAGGAATTGGTCTATATGTTTGTCAGAAGATCATCCAAAACCACAAAGGGCAGATTTCATGTAAGTCTTCAGAGAAGGAAACGACATTCACGATCACATTGCCAGCTGTTTAAACGGTATTTGTGTTAAGTCTGGTAAAGGTAAATTGGGTAAGCAGTGCAGGGGCCTATCCGTTAGGTGCTCCCGTTTGTATTTTGGAGTGGGAAGGGATTATACTTTCCTTATCATGTGGAGTGCAAACGGAGGGAAGAAACGTGATTACAAAGAACGGTGGTAAGCTAAGTAAATCTTATTTCGTATCGTATCTTAATCTAGTGATGAACGCTAGAGCTTGTTCGGTAGATGAAGCGCATGCGTTCGCATTTAAAGAACTCTTTCATAACGATCAAGAAACGTATGGTATGGCTACGTACAAGGAATTTAAAAAGGCGTACATTGAGCTAAAAGGTGCGGGGGAAGAGCAACTGAACGAAGACTGAAGACAAGAAAGGACAGGCGCGGTGCCTGTCCTTTTTGAATTAAAGCATTGTATATTCGTCGTGCTTTGCAACAACACGTTTTTCTTCATCTTCAGAGACTTCATGCCATTCGGCTACAATCGTGTTGTTTAAAATGCTTATAACTTTTGCTTTGCGATTATCAATTTCTACATCACTACCGATTTCTGGGAGTATAATATCGTTCTCTACCTCCACGTAAAATCCCTCTTTTCCATTTAGAGTAGATACTATAATAACATAAATTATTTCGCATTCCTAATCATCTGGAAGATTTTTATCGTAAAGGTTATTGTTTTTTAGATTGCGCTTTCATAAATTGGTGGAATACTCTAATCCCAATCGCCATATAGTGAAGAATAGCCTATTCTCTCCCCCCTCTTGAAGAGGGGCTTTTTCTTTATATAATGGAAAAGCTTCTGTACTTTTGTGTACAGAAGCTGTTTGTGACCTTAGTAATTTCTGTCACGTCTGTCTTGACGTCTTTGCTCGGATGGTTCTTCATCCAAATCTGGCTCTTCTTCATCCATGTTGTTTGGAGTGTCACGCTCGTTCGGTTGACGAATATCGCGTCTGTTCATATCCATATCGTTATCTCTGTTGTTATCATAACGAACTGGATCGTAGTTTACATCTTCTGGCTGCTGGTTCATATCGTCTTGATCTGTATTACAAGCAGCAAGTGAGCCAGTAGATAGAGCGGCTACCATTGTTAATACGATTGCTTTCTTTTTCATATTTCTTCCTCCTTTAATTTTTATGGAATCGATTCTTAATATCACCAAAGAACCAGATTTTACTCTTCAAAAAAGGAGGGTTTTTTTGTTAATTTCTATATCTTTAAAAATGATAAAGAAATGGTGAGGTTAGAATGAATTGAGATAGCGTCTCATATCATATAAAGCATCTGAAAAGAGGTGGATTGTGATATGGAAGAGGAGAACCTCCCATTTTGTGCGCAAACAAACGATGTTGCGCCATTATTTCGAGCTGAAGCCTACGAACCGAACGAAAAAGATATTGTGCAGATTAGTCTTGAAGATTATCGAGGTAGTTGGGTCATCCTGTTTTTCTATCCGAGCGACTTTACATTTGTTTGACCGACAGAATTAGCAGCGGTCGCTGCTATTTATCCTGAACTGAAGAGCCTTAATACGTATGTATTTGGAATTAGTACTGATAGTGTTTACTCTCATAAGGTCTTTACAGAAGTATCTCCTGCTGCTGCAAAAATTCAATATCCTCTAATTAGTGATCGCAATCATCAGATAAGTAAATCGTATCGCGTTCTAGAGGAACAGACAGGTACAGCTTTAAGAGGTACGATCATCATAGATGCACTTGGTATGATCAAGTCAAAAATGGTGTATCCATCACAAATTGGACGGAACTCATTTGAATTACTAAGACTGATTCAAGCTCTTCATTATCACAAGAAGACTGGAAAAGTGGTTCCAGCGAATTGGATGCCAGGACAAGAGGGTATTACGGTCACCATCGAGGATATTGGTCGACTTTGAAGGCAGCAGCTCTTTTTGCTGCTTTTTCGAGTTTAGACTGCAAAGACATGGGACTGTTTATGTCTAGATCAAACGGGGATAACTGAAGTAAGGGAAGTTTTTCCGTGAGACTATCTTCCTAATACAAGAATTTAGTCCTAAAAAAAGACAAATTCTTTCAAGAATATGATTTAATAGAAGTAGTAGATGGAATAAGGCTGGATAATCATTACTGAATATGGAATAAAACGATACACGAATCTTCGAACACATTTTCTTAGTTCAATTCACCACAGATTAACTGACATACTTCCTTACTACGGCTCGTTGAGAAACCATCACAACGTAAATTTGCAGAAAAATTTCACTTTTGTGTTAAAAGTATATTACTTTAATGTTACAATTGCATTACTATCACCAAATGAAAGTGTGGCTAAATTATGTGTGGTTTTGTTGGAGTTTTACGTACGGAACCAAAGAAATCGGGTTACAATTCACAATCAGATTTTGTGAAAATGAATCAGATCATTAATCATAGAGGACCTGATGATGAGGGGTATTATACTGATCATCACGTATCTCTTGGATTTAGAAGACTTAGCATCATCGATATCGAAAGCGGCCATCAGCCGTATCATTATGAAAATGAACGATATTGGATGGTTTTTAATGGAGAAATTTACAATTATATCGAGCTTCGCGAACAGTTAAAGAAACAAGGAAAAACGTTCGAAAATGAATCAGATACTGAAGTCGTCCTTGTATTATTCTCGGAAAAAGGTGTCGAATCGTTCGCTGAACTGCGCGGAATGTTCTCTATAGTAATATGGGACAAACAAGAGAAAACGATGTACGGAGCTAGAGATCACTTTGGTATTAAACCTCTTTATTATAAAGAGGGAGATCACGATATTATTTTTGCATCAGAAAAAAAGAGTATCACACTATTACAGAACTATGAACAAGTCGATGAAGTCTCCTTACAGCATTACTTAAGCTTTCAATATTCACCAGAGCCTATGACATTAACGGAAGGCATCAAAAAAGTTGAACCTGGTAACTATTTTGTGAAGAAATTAGATGGTCCACTTCAGTTTAAGCAATATTTCCATGCCACGTTCAATCCAGTTATGACTTCGAATGAGGATCAGTGGGTAAAGCGGATACAAGACGTATTACTCGATTCAGTTAATGTACATATGCGAAGTGATGTACCTGTTGGCTCATTTCTTTCTGGCGGTATCGATTCCTCGATCATTGTGTCCATGGCAAAGAGAATAAACCCAAATATTAAGACATTCTCAGTCGGTTTTGAGAGAGAAGGATATTCTGAAGTAGACGTTGCGAAGGAAACGGCTCAAAAGCTTGATGTAGACAATTATTCTTATATGATCTCTGCCAAAGAATACATCCAAAAGCTACCGAAGATCATGTTCCATATGGATGATCCTCTTGCAGATCCTGCTTGTGTGCCGCTTTATTTTGTTGCTAGAGAAGCTCGGAAACATGTTACAGTCGTTCTTTCAGGGGAAGGAGCAGATGAGCTATTCGGTGGGTACAATATTTACCGTGAGCCTGATGCGCTACGAATGTTCCAACCCGTTCCTAAAGGACTGAAACAGATGATTAACCGAGTAGCAACCGTTCTACCGGAAGGAATGAAGGGGAAAAGTTTTCTTGAGAGAGGCTCAACGGATCTTTCTAAGCGATATATAGGAAATGCTAAGATGTTTGAAGAAAAGGAGAAATCAAGGCTTCTGAGAACGTATCATCCAACCGAAACATACCAGAAGATTACAAAGCCTTTTTATCAGACTGTCGCTTCCGATCATCCCGTAAATCAAATGCAGTATATTGATATTCAAACGTGGCTTCGAGGAGATATCCTTCTTAAAGCAGATAAGATGACGATGGCAAACGCACTTGAATTACGCGTGCCTTTCTTAGATAAAGAAGTCTTTAACGTAGCAAGAGAAATACCTGTACATGAGAAGATTGCTGACGGAACGACGAAGTCTATTCTTAGAAAAGCAGCGCGTGGTATAGTACCTGACCATGTCCTCGATCGCAAAAAGCTAGGGTTTCCAGTGCCGATTAAACATTGGCTTCGACATGAGCTTTATGATTGGGCAAAACAACTCATCCATGTAAGTGAAACGGATTATCTCATTGATAAGAAGGTCGTATCAGAGCTGTTAGAAGCTCACGTTCAGAAGAAAGGTGACTACTCGAGAAAAATATGGACGGTGCTCGTCTTCATGCTCTGGCACCAAATCTTCGTAGAGCGAATTTATTCGTTTGAAGAGTTACAAATGGAAGATGAAATTGAAAGCAAGATCGCCGCTTTTGGATAAAAGAATAGATGGAGACATCTCCATGAGAAAAGACTGCTGTTCAAAAGACAGCAGTCTTTTTTATACTTGTGCTGAGATTTTAGTTTTCCATTTTATGACCTTCATCACCGCTCTGTCCAAAACGTTTCTCGATTTTATGAAACTCCTCTTCATGACCTGTGTAATAGGCGAGACTATATAGCTTTTCTAGTAAGTAGTCACGATCTAAATCATAAATGAGTTTCTCGTCGATATGGTCCATCGTATTCTTACCAAATTCCCATACTTCCTTTAATTTGTCTTTTGAGATCGATTGGGATACAAGACTTAAAGCTAAAATGATCTCAGAAATAATTAGATAGTTTTCACCAGCATAGTGTCGAATGTACCCGTAACCACGGTATAGGTAATAGCCAAAGTTCTCAGATTCCATGACCACCCTTACTTGACCTTCTTTATCAGCAAGGTATGGGGTGAATGTAATATCTTTTTCAACTTCTAATAGGAGGTCAGCCATTTGATGGATAATCGTAATCGCTGTCTTCGGGTCATTGTTTCCGAGTGATTTTACGCCAATCTCAGAAAGTTTTGTCATCCCCATCTTAATATCTTGAATCTCTGTTTCCTTATAACCGATCTCAAGTAGCTCATGATACTTATTAACATCAACATCTTTTGCTCCACTGCCCCAGAATGAAAAGAGTGAGGTGCCTCTCAAAACGTAATCTCCTACTTTTTTATGGTATTGAATCATGATATTATCTTTTTTCGCTTCTTTAATCATTTTCCTGAAGTCAATCAATTGAATATACCCAGATTCAAGGGCGAATGCTTCCGTTTCATTTTCCCTTTCATCCTTATCGTAATGAACAGGTTTTTCGCTTCTGAATTCTTCGAGCTCATCTGAAAGAGAGGTTCTCACGATCGAAATGGACTCATCCTTCATATTCGTAGCGATATTATGTACCTGCATCCAGCTTGTCGCATGGTTAATGAACAAAATAAATGTCATCACCGTTATAAATGCTAAGGCGAACGTGACGGCAGGAATGACGACGAAATTCTCTTGTGATTGACTTGTTAGTAATAGGAAAGTAACAAGAACATATACGAAGCTTCCGTGGAAAATCCCTACAAAATGTTGAGTGGTTCGGTCCGCGACGAAATTCAAAAGCATGCGTGGAGAGAACTGGCCGCTAAACGTTGTTAACACAACGAGTACGGAGTTTAATGTGAACGCACTGAGTGTTAAGATTCCACCGATCAAAGAGCTTACGAGTAATCTTGTTGGTTGAACACTCGCATGCATAAGTTCAGGCGTGAACCTAGATATGTCGACTGACAAATCTAGAAAGAGGGTGACCCCTGCGAATAGGATTGCACCAAGAATATAAATTGCTGGCATATACCAAAGAGTGGATTGGAGTTCATGCTTACGCACTCTCCTAGGCATATCAAAATATTTCCGCAGCTGCCAGGGTAGGAACTTTTTGAACATGGCTGTGACTCCCTTCAAACGATTTCTATAGCGTTTTTCCCCTGGTCTACCGTCATAAAACGCAAATTAAGGTTTTTGTTTATTTTGCTTGTTTGTGAAAATCCCATACTTGTGGAATTTATTTTCCCTTTTCATGTAAAAAGCGGATAAACGATTAACCATTCGGAAAAATTAATACGTGAATTACCATGAAACGTTCGAAGGTTGAGATAGTTGGGTAGGTGGAAATATGCCAGTTGAAAAAGCAATCCTTTATATCATGTTTGTAGGTGGAATTTTGTTCTTTTTCTATAGCTTACGTAAACCTCCTGTTAAGGATTGGCTATTGGCCTTTTTTATTACTGGTTATTTTGCCTTAATTCTCGGAGTCATCGTAGTGGAAAGTGGCATGCTATCTTATCCTGTGACGATTTTTCCTTATTTTGATAGTAGCCCGTTGTTTGAACTAGTGCTGTTTCCCGTTTTAAGCCTGCATTATTATCAAACAACCTATCATTTTTCTTTCAAAGGTTATTTATTAAAGGGGTTTATGTATACGACGATTATGACGGTGATTGAGTTTTTCCTAGAAAAGCACACAGATTTGGTCCACTACATAACCTGGAAATGGTATTACACATTTATCAGCGTTTATATTTTCTTTGTCTTGATTCGATGCTTATTGCAACTCATAAGTAAGCTACCGAACCATGAACAAAAAGAAACATCCTAGACCGCTCTAGAATGTTTGTTATGATCGTTCCTCTTGATTATTGAAGCGTGGGAATCATCTACCTTACTTACATGATATGTACCAGGTATGGAATTGGCATGGACGAGCAACCTGATGAAACTGTCACGAATGTATGATTGTGAGAAATAAATTAAATACTATCTTCATACCAAATCGAGTGGGGGGTCATACCATGATCAAAAAAATAAAAGGGTGTCTAAGTGTTTTGATGGTTCTAACACTTTTTGCGCAAGCACCTATTGCAAGCGCACAGCAACCATCCTATGCTGAATGGGGAAAGATAGCGATTCAGCAAACGAAAAAGCAGTACCCAGAACAGAACGTTACGGAATACACATATGAAGGAAAAGTGTTTATTTCGGATGAACGCCATCAATATAACTTTGACTTCACATTAGAATCCAATGGTGTAAGCAAGAACGTTCGCGTATATGTGCTAGTGAACGAAAAGAAAGATGAACTGATCGACGTTTACTTTGACGATATAGAAGAGTTTTAACAAAGGCAGCCGGAAATCACTCCGGCTGCTTTTTCAGTTGGGGAAGAAGGGATTTGAACGTATCAGGAGAATTATTATCTATTGCCAATAGAGATAAAGGAGAGAGACGAATGAATGTGGTTAAAAGCAAGAGGGAGATACGTGAGCTCTTATCAAATTTCAAGAGAATCGCTGATTATGATGCTACTGGTAAAAAATACTACATTGTTTTTGATGATTATGAGCGTGAAGGACAGTGGACTCTGATGAAATATGATGATGGCTCTTATACGATTCATGGAAAAGGGAACACCTATTGTGATAAGGAAGAAAAAGTTGTCTCGACTGAAGCGTTACAGAAGTTGCTATGGGAAAATAGGAAAGCAGTTAATAAGGTTATTAGAGAGGTCAATGAAAAAGCGTTGACGGTATAGATTAACGCTTTTTTAGATTGTTACTATGCTCAAAAATGAACAAGCAAGGTGCAGAGAATTCGTTCCGTTTTCTGTTATGATAAGTCTTTAGAGAAAATCAAACGTATAGATTTGAGGATTTGTCATGATTGGTGTATTCGTCGATATTATTGTACCTGTATTTATTTTGATTGGGATCGGTGTGCTCCTTCACCGTATTTTTCAGCTAGATCTTTATACGTTAGCGAAAGTGAATATTTATTTTATTGTTCCTGGCTTTATCTTTCTAAAGCTATATGAAACGACGTTCTCACTCACGTTGTTTCTTTCTGTTTTGTCGTTCTTTTCCTTCTTCGTAGTCATGTTGTACGTCATCTCACTTATCGTAAGTAAGGTGTTTCGGTATAGCAGAAGCGTGAAGGCTTCCTTCACAAATAGTATTCTCTTCTATAACTCTGGGAACTACGGGGTACCTGTAAATGACCTTGTATTTAAACATGATCCGTTCGCAATGTCGATCCAAGTGATCATTCTTACGTTTCAAAACATCTTAACATTTTCTTGGGGAATCTTTGCACTGAAAGCGGTCGATGGAAATAAGCTGAACGCAGTTCTTGGGTATTTCAAAATGCCTGTCCTTTATGCGATGGTGTTTGGAATAAGCCTTAATATGTTGAATGTTGATGTTCCTGAATTCGTATTGATTCCAGCTGATTACATTGCTGACTCAATGGTGGCGATCGCACTTGTGACGCTCGGGGCACAGGTGGCACAGCTTCGTTTTGCAAAGAATCTTTCTGTTGTGTACGTGAGCTTGTTCATTCGATTGCTGCTAGGCCCTGCTATTGCGATCGGTCTTATTTATACGCTTGGCATCGACGGTATTATCGCGCAGGCGCTCTTGATTTCTTCCGCTATGCCGACAGCAGTGAACAGTGCGATCATCGCTCAGGAATATCAGAATGAGCCAGAACTGTCTGCTCAAATCGTTCTTGCATCTACCGTCTTCAGTATGCTTACCGTCACGATGGTCATCTCTACTAGTAGACTGTTGTTTTAAGCGTTCAGAAAACATTTTTCTTGACGAATGATACGTCTTGATCTAAAGTTGTAAGTACAAATGAACGTTCGAAGGGGAGTAGCTTTTACGGTAAAGTCGTCATTACAGAGCATATCGCTCTCGGCTTTATTGGCAGCGTTAGCTGTTAGCAAGACCTTTACCGTCGCTTTGGTAAAGGGTTCCCACAAGGATAACCTTTGCCATAGTGGCGGAGGTTATTTTTGTTTTGCACATGCAGAAAAGGAGTGAACAATATGGCTGCAATGATGAAACGAGCGAGGTTGATCTTCAAAGTGAAGAAGTTCGTCCCATTTTTGTATGAGTATTTTACTTCACGGCAGGTCGGTAAGAAAAAATGGCTATCACTTGCAGTAATCATCGGTTATTTTGCGCTTCCGTTCGATTTAATCCCAGATTTTCTCAGTATCTTTGGGATACTAGATGATGTTATGATTCTGACATTCATCCTGCAACATGTTGTGAAACAAGCTCCACAAGAGCTCAAGGACAAATATGATTTAGACTATTGACACTATTCTATATATTCTATACTATTGAGATAACAATTTATCGTTTCTCCTAAAGGGGAGTAGCTTTTACAATAAAGTCGTCAAGACAGAGCGGATGCTCTCGGCTTTATTGGCAGCAAATTGCTGTTAGCAAGACCTTTACCAGACGGTGGAGGTCATTTTGTATGACCTTTACCATAGTGGTAGAGGTCATTTTTAATTGTACGGTAAGTTGTTGATAATCTATAAAAAACTAAGAACGAATTAAGGGAGATAAAAATGAAAAAAAACCTATTCTCAACTAATAAATCAATGTCATTTAAAGACCTTGTAAAGCAAAATAAAGAAGATCTTCTTCACGATAAGAAAGAAATGGATCGGATTGACCGTCAACTCGATGAAAAGTATGATCGTTTTCATCGAAAATCGGTCGTTAAAGGGGGGAAATAGAACGTGCTCCTTCGTAAATCAATGTGCTTGTTAGGAATTGGAGCAGCAAAGATCGATTTGATTCTTGAGAAGCTTACTTTCAAGCGCGGTGAACTTGTTGTAGGATCGTTCGAGATTATTGGAGGAACGATTGAGCAACGAATCAAGCGCGTAGAATGTGATCTCCTCTATATCGATCACGCGAAGAAAACTTCTCGCGTTGTTGATTCTGTGACCATCCTAACAGTGAAAGACATACGAAAAGAACAAAAAGTGACGATTCCGTTCTCATTTCGTATTCCTGAAACCATTCCAGAACCCCAAAAGCGTACCTCTTACAAATTTACGACTCGCTTAGTGTTCAGTGAAGGTGCGAAAAGCGTAGATCAGGATCAGATCGCCATTCAAATGTAAAAAGGAGGGGGCCACTATTGGCTCCCTCCCTTGAAACGGCGCTATGCAGATTGCCGTGAACGAAACAATTCCTCCACAAACGTGATTCACACGCCTTCCAATCAACTACCTCTACGTGTGAAACCTCATTGAAAGTTTCCCAAACCATAATTCCAATCAGAGTAAATGACTTTTTCTATATGGACACATACCTTTACGTAAAATACTCAAGTTTTGCATCAGGAAAGAATCGATCGATGTAGCCTCCAAGCGTTTCTTTCATGTCCTCTTGCTCGTCTTTCTTATACACGTATTTCCCTATCCCGTATTTGCCCCACTTCCACTGCCTTTTTTCTTCTTCCATCTCAAGCTTTGACATCGGATAGTTCTTTTCAATAACGCGCTTTGCTGGTTTCGTGAATCGGTGCTGGATGAGTTCGAACGTTAAGTCTTTTGTTGCGCTCTTTGGGAGTTTTGCTTCTAGTTGCTCAAACAATTCAAGATACCCCTGTTTCCAATCATCATATAAATAGATAGGCGCTATGATGAAACCAAGAGGATATCCTGCGTCGGCAACTTTTGCGGCCGCTTCAATACGCTCATCGAGCCTTGAAGTACCTGGCTCAAGAAATTTAATCACATAATCGGCGTTCATGCTGAATCGAAACCGAGTTTTTTTGTTGTGTTCTGCATCGAGAAGATGATCAACATGGGCAAATTTCGTCACAAAACGAAGCTTCCCATATTCTGATTTTCCGAAATACTCAATAGCGCTTTTCAGCGTGTGTGTTAGATGATCGATCCCGACGATGTCAGAGGTACAAGATGCTTCAAACCTCGTCTGTTCTGGTGCGCGTTCTTGCATATATTTCTCAGCAGCATCAAAGATTTCATCTGTATTCACATACGTCCTTATGTAGGGTTTACTTCCCATTGTCGTCTGCAAATAACAATAGTGGCAGTGTCCCATACAGCCTGTGGCAAAAGGGATGGCATATTCTGCTGAAGGTTTTGATGTATCAAATTTCAGCGTTTTCCTTACTCCTACAACAAGTGTGGATTTTGCGACACGATACTGCTGAAAATGGTTATCTCCCGGCAGGTTTCTTACCTGGTTGTGCGAGGTGGTTTCACGAATTTCGATTCCCATCTTTGTGAACTTTTCTTTTAACTGACGACCGAGAGGGTAATCAGTAGCACGCGGTTCCATATAGACGAGCTGTGGTACAAACGGTTTAACCAATCGAGTTCCTCCTTTCTTTACCCGAAATACGATTCGTAGGCTTGTTGAGCTTCTGTTTCTGATTGGTAGATCGCCATATCGGCATTCAATGGATAATACGTTTCATACAAAAAAAGTGCCAGTTGCCCTGGATGCTCAGGGTCGTTCACAACAGCTGCTTCTTGTATATTGGCCACGTTATACGTGTGTGGATTTCTGTACATGACATATACGATATCGCCTGCTTGATAGTGATTTGGTTCGTTTAGATCCATCTTATTCCCTCCTTTTATCCTATCTTCATTGTGCCTAGTAAGAGGAAATTGTTGCAGAAAAAAAGATGGTAAATCTTGTTAGGGTGGAGGTGTCGTACAGATTAAACGGTTATTACAGAAAGCCCTTTTTTAACATCTTTTTATTTCTCCTTACATATAGTGTTCTGTTGACTCAAAATGGAGGAGGTGCGTGAAGGCATGTTGAAAACCATCAAGAAATTGCTGCCTTCACTAAGCTTTTTTGACAAAAATTTATCCCGTTTCAAACTCTATCGAAAAATGCGAGGGGGCGAATGGTACAAAGTGTCCGATCGCGTTGTGCCAAAGCATAGCCTCTGGATGAGGAACGTAAACCCAGACCCAGATTCGTATTATGTATGGAAGAAAGAGACCTACTAAAAAAACGGGCATTTGAGCACATAGCTCAATGCCCTTTTTTTATGTGTCAACATATGATGTGAAAAAACGGGTGGTGACAGGCACGAAATGAACAAAGAAGAATTCACTAAACAAGAGGGTAGTGTCTTTCCTGGTAAAACGTATGTAGATGCATTATTGAAGCCCGTATTCTATGATCAGCGCGATTACTTATTTCAAGCGATGTTTCAAATTCATAGAGCTCATGTAATCATGTTATCTGAACAAACGATCATCAAGAAAGAGGATGCGAACATCATCCTCGAGTGCATCAACCGAATTGGAGACATGGACGTGAGTTCGCTAGACTACTCACCAGACTTTGAAGATTTGTTTTTCATGATGGAATCAAAAATAAGTAAAGATATTGGCCCTGATTTAGCATGTATGATACACATCGCTAGAAGCCGGAACGATATGGGCGAAGCGATGTATCGAATTGTTCTCAGAGAATGTGTTCTCTCACTATTAGAAGACATGATAGATGTCGAGGAAGCGTTGATTCAGCAAGCAAATGAACATCTAAACACAGTCATGACGGCTCACACTCATACACAACCAGCGCAACCGACGACGTTTGGGCATTATTTACTAGCGGTATTCGATGTGCTTGATCGGGACCTTAATCGATTTTGGAGTGCGTTTCATTGCATTAACCTTTCACCGATGGGTGCAGCGGCGATCACGACAACGGGTTTCAAGATTGATCGGGAGCGAGTTTGTGACCTGCTTGGATTTGATGGATTGATGGAGAATTCTTATGATGCGATTGGTGGAGTTGATTATCTCTTAGAACCTGCCACTTCAATTTTAGCTTCAATGACAAACACAGGGAGATGGATCAACGATTTTCTTCGTCTTGCAACCGTTGAAATTGGAATCGTGAAGGTGGCTGCTCCTTACGTGCAAATAAGCAGCATTATGCCACAAAAAAGGAATCCTGTGTCAGTTGAACATGCTCGTGCACTAGCGAGTAGTGCTGTCGGTGAAGCGTTAAGCGTGATTCAAATGATTCATAACACACCGTACGGAGATATCGTTGATACAGAAGATGATCTTCAACCACATCTCTATAGAGGGTTTGATAAAGCATCTCGTGTGTATCGCTTGATGAACGCAGTGGTTAGAACGATGGAAGTTGACAAAGATCGAGCAGAAAAGCAGGCATCAGAAAATTGTATCACCATCACAGAATGTGCTGACGTTCTAACGAGAGAAAAAGGCGTTTCTTATCGTGAGGCATATAAGGTTTCAAGTATCATCGCAACAACAAGCGTTCAAGATAACCGTGAACTTTCGGATTGGAATGTAGCTGATGTGAACGAACTATTGAAGAAGAATTTAAGTGAAAAAGTCGTGTTGACGAAAGAAGAGTGGGAAGGAATTGTTTCTCCCAAAGTGTTTGTTGAAAGACGAAGCGTTCGAGGTGGACCGAACCCTTCTGAAGTGAAAAGGATGATTGAGGATCGAAAAGGTAAGTGGAAGAATCATAAAGAGAAGTGCGAATCGTTAAGAGCTCACTTTATCCATAAGGAGAACGTTTTAAAGCATTTTAGACATTAAGTGACAACAATCGGGTGGTGACAGGCACCGCGCAACACGAAGGAGGTATGTGAAGTGGATGCTAAGGAAATCATCACATTCATAAAAGAATTAGAGCGGCTTAAGGATACGACGAGGTCTGCATATACGAAGAAGGGGAGAAGAGAAAGTGTTGCTGAACATTCTTGGAGACTTGCGATGTTCGCACTTGCCTTAAGTGATGAACTGAAAAGTCTCGATATGAATAAAGTCATCTCGATGTGCCTTGTTCATGATCTTGGAGAAGCATATGATGGAGATATTTCTGCGACAGTTAAAGTGAATCATGATAAGAAAGTCAAGAAGGAAGAAAAAGGTGTAGAGCGGTTAACGGACGCATTGCCTCCAGAGAACCAGGATGCTATCTTGGCCCTTTGTAAGGAGTACAACAAAGGTGAAACGGATGAAGCGAAGTTTGTTAAAGCGCTCGATAAGATGGAAACGATTATCCAGCACACGCAAGGAACAAATCCTCCAGGGTTTGATTACACGTTTAACCTTACTTATGGAAAAGAATATGAGCTCAATGATCCATTGATGAAGAAGATCAGAAAGCTTATCGATTTAGAAACCAAAAAGAAGATCGATGATAACACGCCCTAAGAACGAGTATCCGAGTGAATACTCGTTTTCTTATGCCTCGAAATAAAAGTGTTCGCGTCTCATTTTTCTGAAATGTATGGATATCTCTTTCGGGGTTGCGAATTTAAAAAATGCAGGTAAAATAGACGCGAGGTTTTTGAAGCAAATGTTTCACATCATACTTGGACTTGTGGAACATATCATTATAGTAACCTGACTTACTCCTCGTTTTGAGGAACAATACATGTCAGAAAGGGGAACAAAAAACAATGAATCGCACAGTGGTCTGTCCATGTGAAGGAATTGTCGAGAAAGTTTACGTGAACCATGCATCAAGGGTGTACGAGTGGGAGCCGATGTTTGTTATTCGCGATGGGCAGGGCAACGTTGAAGATGTCATACTTAACGTAAGTGGGCAAATCTCTGAACTACACGTACAAGAAAACGATCGAGTGACGTCTGGAGTCGTTCTTGCATCGATTAGGGAAGATGATTTTGTAACAGGGAGCGATTGATCTTACGTTTTAAAGCCGGCATAGCCGGCTTTTTGTGTAGAATGAACACTCTTAGTGTGGTATAAAGAAAACACAAGGAGGGGTGCATGTATGCTTCAGCCATTTCTGTACAATCACCATCTGAACGTCATACGTGAGCAGGTAGATGTCTTATTATACAATGTTAGTCACCTTGTTGATGCTGATGTGAAAGATGCGGTAAGACATAATGTCGCTGATAAATTACTCGGACTTTTTTCTTCACTTTCTGATGAACAAGCTTCGTTCATTAATGAGATTCGTTATTTAAATGAATCAGAAATCGGAGGTTTTCTTGAAAGAGTAGAGAATGCTGTTATTCCTTTTCCTGAGATAGCGAATCAACAAGTGGAGAAACTTTTTACAAGAAGTAAGAAAGTGACGTTACCTTTTAATCATTCGAGAACGTTAACGTATCTAGGTTGGAATGATATACGTTCTAAACGAAAGTATCTGATCTATCCAATCAATGGTGTACTCATAGGTATCGAAGGCACATATCGAATTCTCAACCAGAGGACAACCTGTTATTTGTGCGGCCGGTACGGGGAAGTGGCGCATGTTACCTCAGAAGTGTATGACAAGGGAGAGTATCACACGATTGGCCATTATATATGTGTGGATAGCAATGTATGTAATGAGCACATCAAAGAGACCGCCCCATTAGAAGCATTTTTTATGAAAGTTTATAATAAACAGTTGAATGCGTAGGCTAAAAAAGACTCGTCCCTATCTTTTCGATTAGAAAAAGGCGGCGAGTCTTTTTAGTATGCTAATTGGAAAAAAGTTTTATATCTTTTTAGGTTCAAAGGCTTGCTAGAAGTTAAATTATCTTGTAAAGTACTCCATAGATTACATCTGAGAAGGACAAATGTTTTTGTTTGGAGGACACTATGAAGAAGATTGGACTACTACCACGAATACTCATCGCTATTGCTCTTGGTGTGTTAATAGGAGCATTTCTACCAGAATGGACAGTACGTTTATTCGCTACATTCAACGGTATCTTCGGGAATTTCCTTGGGTTTGCTATTCCGTTGATCATCATTGGCTTTATCGCTCCCGGAATTGGAGAAATCGGGAAGGGCGCAGGAAAACTGATTGGGATCACGACGACAGTTGCTTACCTGTCTACTTTTCTAGCAGGCTTGCTCGCATTCTTTGCTGCACGTAATTTGTATCCGATTTTTCTTGAAACCGGTGGCGCAGCATCAGAGATGGAGAACCCTGAAGAATCTCTCCTAGAGCCATTCTTTCAGGTAGAGATTCAACCGATGATGGGTGTGATGACAGCACTAGTTCTAGCATTCACGCTCGGTTTAGGAATGGCTGCCATGAAGGAAAACAAGCTCAAAGGTGTCATGGTTGAATTTAGAACGATTATCGAGAAAGTGATCAGCTACGTTATCATCCCGTTATTGCCGCTTCATATCCTTGGTATTTTCGCGAATATGACGAGTGCAGGTCAGGTGCAAACGATTTTAAGCGTGTTTGCAAAAGTTTTTGTTATGATTATTCTTCTTCACCTGACAATGCTCATCATTCAATATAGCGTGACGGGTGCAGCGACTTCACGAAATCCATTCAAATTATTAAAAGGGATGGTACCAGCCTACTTCACAGCGCTCGGTACACAGTCTTCAGCATCGACGATTCCAGTAACGCTCAGACAAACGAAGAAAAATGGTGTGCGTGAAAAGGTAGCAGACTTCAGCATCCCGCTCCTTGCTACGATTCATCTTTCAGGAAGTACGATCACGATTGTTTCATGTGCGATGGCCGTCATGTTACTGAATGGACAAGATCCAACGTTCGCTTCGATCACGCCATTCATCTTGATGCTTGGAATCACGATGATCGCAGCTCCTGGTGTACCAGGTGGCGCGGTGATGGCAGCGATTGGCCTTCTAGAAAGCATGCTAGGCTTCGATGCGACGATGGTTTCTCTTATGATCGCACTTTACCTTGCACAAGATAGCTTTGGTACAGCAACGAACGTAACCGGGGATGGTGCATTAGCAGGGCTAGTCGATCGATTAACGTCGAAAAAGAAGAACGTTCAGCCTGTTGCAAAAGCGAATTAAGTGTTTTATGGAAAGCAAGCTCAACTCGAGCTTGCTTTTTTTATATCGATAGACTCATTTTTGTTCTAATTGCCATAAGTGAGATGGTTCTATACTCATTTTTTGTGAAGAATAAAAGGGTTTTTTAGCGAAAATAGTCCTTTAAAAAAATCCTCCTAGGTCCTTTGATCGTTCCATTCCTTTCCATCTGGGCCAAATGAATCGAATTTTATCATTTGACAGGAAGTGTAAATTCTTTAAGAGAAGAAGTCTCCTTGAGAAATTTATTCTAACTGGGGGACTTATGATGAACAAAAAGATGATTCCGATTGTAGTTTCAGGTATGTTAGTCGTTTCGGGAGGTTTGCTTGGTAATGGACAAAGTGTCGGGGCTGTAGGAAATGGTCCAGGGTATAACGGAAATGAAACGGTGAAGAACGAGCGATTACATAACTATGAGGAAATGGTCAAAGTACTCGAGAGAATTGACAAACAGTCTGAAGCACTTGAACTTGAAGTATATGGACAGTCTGTAAAGGACCGCGATCTTTACCTCGCAAAATTTGGAGAGAATGAAGAAAATCCGACGATTCTTTTTTTAACACAACAACATGGGAACGAAACGCTCACGACTGAAGGGGCGTTAAAAGTCATCAAGTACTTGAGCACGAACAGTAAGGAAGTGAGAGAACTTCTTCAACATGTTAACGTTCTCATCGCACCGAGATTAAACGTCGATGGTGCTGAAGGTGACGTGAATTTCTCTCTTGAAGATTATGCTGCAGGAACGCATACGCGCTATAATGCGAATGGGGTGGATCTGAACCGCGACCACGTGGATCGAAACCAGCCTGAAACAAAAGCACTGCATCAGAACGTCCTTCAGAAATATGAACCTGAGTATATGGTTGATCTTCACCATCAAGGAACAGAAACGACTCTAGGAGACACTGATGAACTGGTATCAGGTTCGATTCTCTACCCAACGAATCCAGACGTTGATGCTGATGTCAGAGAAAAGTCTAAAAGGCTCGGTGGCGTTATGTATAATGCGATCGAAGCAAAAGGGTACGCTACGTTATCAAAATATGTAGGGGGAACAGCTCCTACCATCAGTCGAAATGGTCTTGCGGTTGAGTATGGCATTTCAACGCTTCTATTTGAAATGAGAGGTATGGCTGACCATTATTACGAGCCATATATTCTAGGTCAAAAAAGTAACGGCTATCTCATCAACCAGGCCGTAACAGGGATGAAAGCTGTCATCAAATCGATTGCGGATGGCTCAATCGAAACGCAAGATACAACATTCTGGGATACACTCCCTGAGAGTGGCCATAAGGATAGCGAATAAATTACTGAACAAGGAAAAGCGAGGCCGAGATGGTCTCGTTTTTTTGTGTAGGAAAAGAAAGTGACTTTTTAGAAAATACTCTTTATTTCCAAAAACTAGTATGTCTATAATATAGCTATTATACGAAGATAGTGGAGGATAGAAAGATGAACCCAATATTAATGGATATCCGTACTGAACTAGAGACTGAGCGATTAACGTTACGAATACCGATGCCAGGTGATGGAAAAGAGATTAATGAAGCCATTTATTCTTCGATGGAAGAACTCTCGCCATGGGTAGGATTCGCTAGAGAAAATCCAACGGTCGAAGATACAGAAATCAATGTGCGTGAAGCACATATAAAGTTTTTGAAGCGTGAAGGCTTGAGGTTTCTTATTTTCGAGAAAGAAACAGGTAATTATGTCGGCACGACAGGTTTGCATAACCTTGATTGGGATGTCCCAAAGACTGAAATTGGCTACTGGATTAATACAAAATACAGTGGAAAAGGGTATATGACGGAAGCTGTTCGGAGGCTTTCCGCATTTGCGGAGAAAGAATTGAAGATGAAGCGCTTAGAGATTCAATGCGATATCGAAAATAAAAAGAGCCGCGCAGTACCTGAGCGACTCGATTTTACCCTTGAGGCGATATTAAAGAATGATGATGTTCGTTTAGATGAATCAGGATTAACCGATACGTGTATCTATGCGAAGGTGTTTTAGGAAACTCCGCTATTGACCTGCTGTTGCGATCGTTAGAGATTGATTTCCTTTCACTTCAGAGACTGCGAAGTTGGAAGATTGTGAGATTAGGTTTGAACGATAAATCATCTTATCCGTAATTCTAGCAGCGTTTTGTTTATCTGCTAGTGTGACAGTGCTGTCATGAATGACGGCAGGGATCAGCGTCACTTCATAGTTGTCCATCAACACATCGATCTTAGCGATCACTGTGTCAGCGCTGTCACCATCTACATAATCCGGGAATAAAAAGTTACCGAGTGAATACAGTATTGGTTTTCCGTTATAGTACTCCATCCCTTGAAGCACATGAGGATGTGACCCGATGATGATATCAGCACCAGCATCGATCATAGTATGAGCGAAGTTTCTCTGGCTAGCACTCGGCTGAATAGTGCGTTCGGTTCCCCAGTGGAGATACACGATCGTCGTATCGCAATTGGCCGCTGACTTTTTGATGTGTTCAATCACACGATCTTGCTGGTAACCGCTTGCAAGTCCGCCATCTTCATTTGCGTACCATGAGATTGCGGGTAATACTTGTGAAAAGCCAAGAATATCAATTTTATGATTATTGATTGTGTCGGAATAAGCACGGTACGCTTCGTTTTCGTTCTTACCCGCTCCGATATAGTTCAAGTCTGCTTGTTTCAGTAAATCGATCGTTTCGTATAAACCCTCTCTACCGAAATCCATCGCATGGTTATTCGCAAGGGACACGAGGTCAAAACCAGCGTCCTTCATCGCTTTTGCCGAGGCAGGCGGGGATTGGAACGTATAGAGCTTGTCCTGTTTATGTCCTGACGTACCGATTGCAGTTTCTAAATTTAATATGGACAGGTCAGAATCTTTTATTAGTGGTGATATATGTTGAAGTGGGTAGTTTGGTCCTTCTGTACTCATCGCTGTTTTGATTGACCAGTCGAACATGACGTCGCCGACAACGGTAATGTTATAGCTTGACGCTTTACTAGAAAGCTCTTTCGATAGCTCTCTCGTAATTTCTGTATGAGCCTGCGAGTTGACTGCTTCTGAACTTTTGGACGGGTTTACGACTACTAGACTTAACACACCAACGACGAGCAAAAGACTTACTAGAATAACCAATCGCTTCATATATTCACACCTCATAGTTTTGTGAAAATTCGTAGTTCAAGGTAAATTATAACATGGAAATAATAGTCTTAAGATCTATTTTTAGTAATTTATTGGAAAGTATAGCTATTCCAAAAAGAAGGTGATGAGATGAGAAACGCTTTTGTTTACGCAGCATTATTGCTACTACTTGCTGGTTGCAGCATGTCGGCTTCAGTCGATGATGAGCATCTGGCTTATATTTCACATGAACAAGAGGACGAGCACGAAAAGATGTATCGTGAGATGGGGATAGGGATTCTTTTAAACTATAATCTACGATTAACAAAAGCTGATGAGACTTGGGTGAACGTTTGGGTCGAAGGATTCGAAGATGGAAAGCCGATGTCGCCACTTCACATCGCTGAGCTATCCTATGGTTTCGCAATGGACGAGACACAAGAAGGAAATATGGGGTTCGGCATTATTCAACCTGCTGAAGGAGAAGAGCTTTTTTCTCTTTATGCACCGGGAACGACGAGTGCACCTAAGAAAGTTTCAAATAATCCGATTGATCCAGAAATGCCTTACGGATGGGGATACACGATGGACGAGGAAATCACGCTTGACTCGGGAGATACGAAAGTCATTGGTGTTTATTATCAAAGTGGTAAGAAAGGCGAGATCAGAAGCGTCGATGTTAAAAGCGAGGAAGGCATTGAGCGGATGATTACGGACGAAAATGTTGTGTTGCTTCTAAAGATAAAAGTAGAGCAAAAAGAACCGGAAAACTAAACTATGTTAGTATTTAGATAACTTGCTAAAAGTTGGGTGAACGATGCGTGAAAAATGAGCAGATATATAGAGTAGGAGGATGTAGATGTTAAGTAAACAAGGGTTTGATTTATGGGCGAATGAGTATGATCGCTCTGTACAGGTGAGTGAAGAAAGCAATGAATATCCATTCGCTGGTTATAAGGAAATCTTAAACGCGATTTATAACGAAGTCATGTCTTCAAATCAGGCGAACGTGCTTGATATTGGGTTTGGCACTGGTGTGTTGGCAAGCAGGTTATAAGAAGCGGGACATGACATTAACGGCATCGACTTCTCAAATGAAATGATTCGAATCGCACAGTTGAAAATGCCTTATGCTACGCTAATCGAATGGGATCTTACGAATGGGCTGCCTGAACATTTCAAGCAGAAAGAGTATGACTTTATTATTAGCACATATGCTCTTCACCATATTTCTGATGATGAGAAAGTAACGTTCATTAAAGAACTTCTTCCCAAGCTTTCTGAAGGTGGGAAGATGCTGATCGGCGATGTTGCATTTGAAAACAGAAAGCAACTAGAAGAATGCCGAATTGACAATCTACATCACTGGGACGAAGATGAATTTTACTTTGCTTTTGATGAGTTGAAGGCTGCTTTAGAGGGGTCTTGCAAGCTCGAATTTCACGGATTTTCACATTGTGGTGGGGTTATCCAAATTTCAAAATAATAATTAAGGATGGAAGCTGATGAATTCGGCTTCCGTTTTTTCGTTGGCAGGATATCCTAAGTTCTTATCGAATGAATACCTTTATCCTCTCGTGAGGTGATCCGTATAAGCCTAGCTCTTTCTGCATCTACTGTTATATCCCTAATAGAAAGTGAGCGTGCACTATGAAAACGTGGTTCTGCGCTTGTTTAGTACTTTTTCTTTTGACAGCTTGTTCGTTTGAAGTTAGTGATCCGAGCTCCACTGTATTGCCTGAAGATGAACGAGTGATCGAAGAAGGGGATCGGTATTTGGGTGAGATTATTTCGTTGAAAGGAAATTTCCTTGATATCCCTGACTCTATAGAAGAAGAAAGAGATGCTGTGGAAGTGCAAATCGTTTCGTATGATGTTGAGGCTGATGATCTGACTAGTCATACGATCATGACTGATGAAGAAGCCTATCTTTCTTTCGCCAAAGAAACTGATAAACATAGAGACTTATGGTATTTGTTTAGTGACTTGATTCCTTCTGAAAACCGTGAAATGGTCAAAGAGTTTTTGATTTTTACAGATGGGCGAGATGACGTTCTCGGCTATGTCGAGCCATTAGATAATTCAGATGAATGGGTGCTCGCAATTGATTATGAAGATACTGTGAATGAGAAAGACTTCTATTACACGCTGGTACATGAATACGGTCATCTCTTGACCTTAAAGGACGATCAAATCGATCAAGAGGATTTAGCAGATGAGGATGCCGTCGAGGAAGCATTCATGGCCTGTGACTACTATTTTGCCTTTAACGGATGCAGCAGGCAGAATTCGTATATGAATGCGTTCTTTGAGACGTTCTGGGCTGATTATTATGATGAGTGGCTCGATCAAGACGTGGAATGGGATGAAGAAGCGCAAGTGGCGTTTTTCGAGAAGTATCCTAATCATTTTTCTACAGACTACGCAGCAACACATCCAGAAGAAGACATTGCTGAAGCGTGGACACATTTCATCTTTTCGACGAAACCTACAGGGGAAACGACCGCTGATCAGAAGATTGCCTTTTTTTATCAGTTCTCTGAATTGGTCGAACTCAGGAAGAATATTTTATTAAAGTTGAGTGATTCTCTGAAGGAGCAATAAGCCTAGGACAAAAAGGTTCTCGGGTTGCTTTTTGCATGCTTTTATGAAATACGTGAAGAATTCGCCCATTAATGGTAAAATAAATGATTGTGTAAAGCTGTTTCTTATAAAAGAATGTGATGTGCCGAAATAATGAAGATTTTAGACACGAACAGTTTTGAAGATAACTATAATAAAAATAAAAGGTTCGAGCGATCAATTTGCAATCGAACATGTTCATAAGTGAGGTAAGTAATGGATAATCAACGTGTGTTTAACGACCTGAGAAATAGTTTGCCAACAGCAGATGTCAGATTGAATGAACCACTGAATGTGCATACGTACACACAGATGGGTGGAAAAGCAGATGTTTTTGTTTTTCCTAGTGGTGCGGAAGATGCTAGAGCAGTGGTGGAGTATGCGAACGAGCACGATCTACCGTTAACGATTCTCGGAAAAGGATCGAATGTCATCATTCAGGATGGCGGAATCCGAGGAATCGTGTTGAATATTTCAACACTTGATAAAATTGAACGAACTGGTGATACGGTTGTGGCTGAAGCGGGCGCTCGTATTATCGAAGTTTCCGAATACGCGCTGAAGCAACATCTATCAGGACTAGAATTCGCATGTGGAATTCCCGGGTCTGTAGGTGGTGCTGTGTACATGAACGCAGGAGCGTACGGTGGCGAAGTTGCAGACTGCCTCGAAAGTGTCCTTGGCGTCACGAAAGACGGTCAGCTCGTTCGTCGTAAAGCGGAAGAGCTCGATTTATCTTACCGCCACAGCAATGTTGATGAAACAGGCTTCCTTGTTCTTGAAGCAACGTTCCAATTGAAGCAAGGGAATTACGAAGAAATCAAAGCAATTATGGATGACCTTACGTTTAAGCGTGAAAGCAAACAGCCACTTGAATACCCATCTTGCGGTAGTGTGTTTAAGCGCCCACCAGGATTATTTGCAGGGAAACTTATTCAAGATTCTGGTTTGCAAGGAACACGAATCGGTGGAGCGGAAGTTTCTAAGAAGCACGCTGGGTTTATCGTCAACATCGACAACGCAACAGCGACCGACTATCTCGATGTGATCCATCACGTGCAAAACACTGTAAAAGAAAAGTTTTCGGTGGACTTAGAACGTGAAGTAAGAGTGATCGGTGAGCCTTTGAAGAAAAAAGATTCAGAGCAATAGAATAGCTTTGCAAAAAGGGATGATGGGCTTCATCCCTTTTTTTCTTATTAAAAACGTGGGGGAAAGAGTGTGAGAAGAAAAATAGCTTTACCCATCGGAATCCTCTGTCTTCTTGTTCTTACCTTTGGGTTGGTTACAAATAACCTAAGTATGCGATCAGCGATCGAAAGCTGCAAGCAAATGGAGAAGCGAAGGTAGACAAAGAGTGGTTCGGGATAAATTGGAACGTTTCGTGTGAGATCAAATAAATTTGTTGAAGGAGTAGGAGAATATGAAGATTAGAGAAATTCAAGTTGCAGATGCAGAAGCGTTCTCATCACTAAGAAATACAGTAGATGCAGAATCACAGTATATGCTTTTCGAAGCGGATGAGAGAAAATACGATGTTGAACAAGAAAAGAAGAAGCTTCAGTCAATGTTGAAAAGTGAAACCTCCACGATATATGTAGCACAACAGGACGATGAACTAGTAGGCTATCTAGTTGCTATTGGGTCTGATGCGAAAAAGAAACAACACGCAGTTTACCTCGTGATCGGTGTACTAGAAAAGTATCGAGGAACTGGAGTTGGAACAGCACTGTTTAGCACATTAGAAGAATGGGCAAATGAGAGAAGCATACATAGAATTGAGCTAACTGTCGCAACACCTAACGAAGGTGGCCTTGCCCTATACAAGAAATTCGGCTTTGAGGTTGAAGGATTAAAGCGGCATTCATTGCTTATTGATGGTGAGTATGTCGATGAATACTATATGTCGAAACTGCTGTAACTTGTGATGAGGGACTAAACTTGGTGTGACACACAACGTAACAGGGAGAGAAGTATATATTAATGAATTCGTCCGTTTATAGATAAAATTGAAATTATCTCACTCGCACAATTGCGAAGTATTCTATATAACTATTAAAGGTAAAATCGAAAAAGCTGTCGAGATTTTTCTCGACAGCTTGAGCAGAACTTCTATGATTAGAAGTTCTGCTTTTTTATACGATACTTCCAGTATCTCCACCTTAATAAGGATCTGAAGGGTGACTCTTATCTTCCGCTTCACATACAGCATCATCTAACACGGAACCAATAGACTCCTTCGCTTCTTTCAGTCCGTTCATCACTCGTTCACCGTACTCCTTATCACACTGAGTAAGGTGTTCGAGCATACAATCCTGAATCTCTTCTCTGCAGTCTAGTAGCGCAGCTACGAGGTTTGATATAAGCTCCTCTTGCTCGAATTCATTAAGTCTTCGATACGTTTCTCCTGCTTGACCATAGTTGTTTTCTCGAGGAATACTCTTCCTCGATAAGTTCCCTTCAACGTAAGGTTCATGTTCGACACCAGGATTCTTTGCTTCGTTCAACCCACCGATTAAGGAAGGCTCATAGTTGATATGAGGATTCTCATCTTTCCCATAATCCGTTCTGTAATCCATTTGTCCTGCGCTCTGGTTCGTTGCAACGTGCTTCGTAGGCTTGTTGATCGGGAGTTGCAAGTAGTTCGATCCTACACGGTAACGCTGTGTATCTGAGTAAGAATAGGTTCTACCTTGAAGAAGCTTATCATCAGAGAAGTCGAGTCCATCAACTAACACTCCTGTACCAAAAGCGGCTTGTTCAACTTCCGCAAAATAATTTTCCGGGTTTTTATTAAGCGTCATTTTGCCTACCTTATACCAAGGGAAGTCCTCTTTATACCAAAGCTTTGTTGGATCGAGTGGATCAAAATCAAGCTCAGGGTGTTCACCGTCTTCCATGATTTGAACATAGAGTTCCCATTCAGGATAGTCCCCGTCTTCTATCGCCTTATACAAGTCAGCTGTCGCATGATTAAAGTTCATCGACTGTATATGGTCGGCTTCATCTTGAGAGAGGTTTCGGATTCCTTGAACAGGCTCCCAGTGATATTTCACAAGAACAGCTTTTCCTTCTTTGTTCACCCATTTGTACGCATGAACCCCAGATCCTTGCATGTGACGGTAGCCCGCCGGAATGCCCCATGGAGAAAATAAGAATGTTACCATATGCATCGATTCTGGTGACTGACAAAGAAAATCGAACATTCTCTCCATATCTTGAATGTTTGTGACAGGATCTGGCTTGAAGGAATGCACCATATCTGGGAACTTTAGTGGATCCCGAATAAAGAATACTTTTAAGTTATTTCCAACGAGATCCCAGTTGCCGTCTTCTGTATAAAACTTTACAGCGAACCCTCTTGGATCACGTAACGTTTCTGGTGAATGTGTCCCGTGAACAACCGTTGAAAATCGAACAAATACTGGGGTTTTCTTACCCGTTTCCGTAAACACCTTAGCACGGGTATACGTAGAGATCGGTTCATCTCCCACCGTTCCGTACGATTCAAAGTATCCATGAGCTCCAGCACCGCGCGCATGGACGACACGTTCAGGTGTTCGTTCCCGATCGAAATGACTGATTTTCTCAAGAAAATCATAGTTCTCAAGAGTAGTAGGGCCACGATTTCCTACAGTACGAACATTCTGGTTGTTCGTTACAGGGTGCCCCTGCTGGTTTGTTAACGTATCATCCTGATTGCGCTCATTAGCATTTCTCTTCTTTTCGTCCATCGAATCCCTCCTTAACTACAGGATTCAGTTATCTCCAACTCCATCTTTCATATTCACCTTATAGTAGAATTTATTGGTTGTTTGGTGCCGCTATTTAATAATGTCAACAAGTCTCCTGACGAATTTGAATTTGGAAAAGATTGCGAACGCTTTCTTTCGGCTTTACTATTGGAATTAACAAAGAAAACATTTCCGACAGCAAGGTAGTGACCGAGTTAGCGACAGATTTTAATAAATGATGTCAACAAGTCACTCTCGATGCCTGCGGGAGAACAGGAGGAACGACACATGAGCGATCAAGAAAAATCCGGCTTCAAAGTGAAGGTTCAACGGTTTGGTAGCTATTTAAGTGGCATGATCATGCCGAATATCGGCGCATTTATTGCCTGGGGACTTATTACTGCACTATTTATACCAGATGGTTGGATTCCAAATGAACAGTTAGCTTCACTTGTGGGGCCAATGATCACTTACTTATTGCCACTCTTAATTGGTTACACTGGCGGTAAAATTGTCTATGGCGGACGAGGAGGAGTAGTCGGAGCAACGGCGACGATGGGTGTGATCGTCGGAGCGGATATTCCGATGTTCCTTGGTGCAATGGCAATGGGACCACTTGGTGGTTTTGCGATTAAGAAATTTGATGAAGCGATTAAAGGAAAAATTAAATCTGGTTTTGAAATGCTTGTTAACAACTTCTCGGCTGGTATTATTGGTGGTTTGTTGACGGTTATCGGTTCACTAGCGATTGGACCTGTCGTACTAGGCCTGAATAAGGCACTTGCAGCAGGTGTAGAAGTAATCGTAGCTGCTGGACTATTGCCACTTGCAAGTATTCTGATTGAACCTGCAAAAGTATTGTTCCTAAACAATGCGATCAACCACGGAATTTTAAGCCCGCTTGGGATTGAGCAGGCAGCAAACGCAGGGAAATCAATCCTGTTCTTACTAGAATCAAACCCTGGACCTGGTCTTGGAATTCTTCTAGCATTCTGGGTAGCAGGAAAAGGTTCAGCAAAGCAATCAGCACCAGGTGCTGCAATCATCCACTTCTTTGGTGGGATTCATGAAATTTACTTCCCTTACATCTTGATGAAGCCTGCACTACTAATCGCGGTTATCCTTGGTGGAATGAGTGGCGTATTCACATTCGGTATTCTAAATGCTGGGCTGATCGCACCGCCTTCACCTGGTAGTATCTTTGCACTTATGATTATGACACCTCGTGGAGGGTACCTTGGTGTGATTGCAGGTGTAGTTGTTGCCACACTCGTATCGTTCCTAGTCGCATCCTTTATCCTTAAGAGATCAAATGACTCTGGTGAAGAACTAGAAGAAGCTGCAGAGAAAATGGAAGCAATGAAAGGGAAGAAGAGTAGCGTTAGATCATCATTAGGCGCGAAAGAAGAAACGACTTCTGAAGCTACTGTTAACTACAAAGACATTAAGAAAGTTGTGTTTGCATGTGACGCAGGTATGGGTTCTAGTGCAATGGGTGCGTCCGTACTGAAGAATAAATTCAAAAAAGCAGGTCTCGAACATATCGAAGTCATCAATACGTCGATTAGCAATCTACCGAATGATGCAGACCTTGTTGTAACGCATAAAGATTTAACAGATCGTGCAAAAGCGAAGCTTCCAAACGCGCATCATATTTCAGTGACGAACTTCATGAACAGCCCGAAATACGATGAGCTTGTAAGTGATCTTGGCGATAAGCAGGAGGAAGCAGCTGATAGCACGAAGGACAGTGAAGAGTCGATTCAAAAGGACATTAAGAAAGTCGTGTTTGCATGTGATGCTGGAATGGGGTCAAGTGCGATGGGCGCATCTGTTCTTCGAAACAAGTTTAAGAAAGCAGGTCTTGAAGAGATCGATGTTTCAAATACTTCTATCAATAATCTTCCTCACGACGCTGATCTAATCGTAACGCACAAGGATTTAACTGATCGTGCGAAAGCGAAGCGTCCAGATGCTGAACACATTTCTGTTCAGAACTTCATGAACAGTCCGAAATACGACGAACTTGTTAGCACCTTACAGAATCGCTAATAGAAGGATAGAGGTGACATGGCATGTTTATCTCTGCAAGGGAAAGAAGCATTTTGCAACTATTGCTTGAAACGGACGATTTTTTCACAGTAAAAGAAATCGCACAGCGACTCGAGGTAAGTGAACGAACCGTACACAGAGATCTAGCAGGCCTTGAGGATGTTGTGAATGGCTACGATTTAAAGCTAATAAAAAAAGCGGGGGTGGGTGTCCAATTCGATGGACATCCATCGAAGCGTGATGAACTCAAGCGGTATTTGTACAACTTAGACATTACAGAATACACGCAAAATGAGCGTGAAACATTGATTCTATGTAAGTTGTTAGAATCACATGAGCCGATCAAACTCGTCGGGTTAGCGAATGACCTGAGGGTGACAGTAGCAACGATCAGCAACGATTTAAACAGGGTGGAAGAGTGGCTCGAGAGTATGCAGCTTTCATTAATCAGAAGGCGAGGCTACGGCGTACAGGTCGAAGGTGCAGAAGCCTTGAAGAGGCACGCGATTAGTTCCCTCCTTGCAACAGAGTACAATGATTCTGATTTCTTTACATTATTGAAGCAATCGATTCAAAAGAAGTCAAAAGGAGATGTGATGGAGTCTGCTTCAGATCAACTCCTTGGCCTCGTCGATCGTGAGAAGCTTCATCAGGTCGAAGCAATCGTTCAGGAAGTGAACAATAACCTTCCATACATGATGGCGGATAGTGCTTATATCGGACTTATCGTCCACTTAACACTCGCGGTCGAACGAATTGAACAAGGTGAGAAGATTCAAATGGAAGGTGCATATCTCACTTCTTTAAAAGAGACAAAAGAGTTTCATTCAGCCGAAGCGATCAGCAAGCGAATGGAAGACTATTTCTCTATCCCGATTCCAGAAGCTGAGGTTGGCTATATCACTATGCACTTACGAGGCGCAAAGCTTCGAAGCTCAAGTAGTTATTATCTTGAGGAATCGAATTACCCGATCACAGTGAAGGCGAGACAATTGATTAGAGAAGTTAGTGACAGGATTGATGTTAATCTCGAGTCGAACGATTCTTTGTTCCAAGGCCTCGTCACTCATTTAGGTCCAGCTACTCATCGTCTCAATCAGAAAATGAGCATTCACAATCCGCTGTTAACAAAGATAAAGGGAGATTATCCTGACCTTTTCAACATGATCTCTGAAGCAGTTGAAAAAGTCTTTACAGGTATAACGATTCCGGATGAAGAAGTTGGGTTTCTTGTTCTTCACTTCGGTTCAGCCCTGGAAAGTTCGAACAAAAAGAACGACCTACACATTCTTGCCGTTTGCTCAAGCGGAATTGGAACTTCTAAAATGCTCGCAACACGGCTGAAGCAAGAATTTCATGAGATCGATGATGTAAAGAGCGTGTCGCTGTTTGAGTTAGAAAGAGAAGATATTCATGCTTTCGATCTTATCGTGTCAACGATTCCGTTGCCTGACATCGACAAAAACTATATTGAAGTGAGCCCATTTCTATCTGAAAAAGAAGCAAAAGGTATTCGAGCAGCTCTTCAAAAATCAACCGTTACGCATAGGAGAATTGCGCTGAAAGAAAAGGAAAGCGGCTTTGAATCTGGACATCAGGCAGTAGACTGGTTTACTAGATCAGCAGCTTACAATGAAACAGCTTCATCGATAATGAAGCACTTCGCCCTAACAGAAGGGCAAGAAAAAGACATCGAAGAATTGTTAGAAAAAGAATGTATCCGCCTTGAACAGGGTACTAGCATGACACGTGCGAAAGCAGTCACAGAAGCACTTTTAAAGCGAGAGGAAGTAGGGGGCGTTGGAATTCCAGGATCGTCACTTGCGTTGTTTCATACACGTACGCATGACATTCATAAACCGACGTTTTCCATGATCCGATTGCAGAAACCTGTGAAGCGTAAAGCGATGGATGGGGAAGAAATCGATATAGATACGATTTTGCTTCAGCTCGCACCTGAAGATGCTACGACTGAACAAATTGAGATTATGAGTTTCATAAGCACTGTCATCATCGAGACAAATGAAACGATGACATTGTTTGAAGAAGAAAACGAAGAGAGAATCCTAGTTTTTTTAGCAGAAAAACTAAGAGGTTTCATTATTGAAAAACTAAGTATAAAGGGAGAGATATACTAATGGCTAACGACATTCTATCTAAAGAAAACATTGTATTAAACGAGAAAGCAGCAACAAAGGAAGATGCCATTCGTCTTGCAGGGGAGATCCTCGTAAACAAAGGGTACGTTGAAGAAAGCTACGTTGATCAAATGTTTGAACGTGAAAAAATCACAACGACGTACATGGGGAACTATGTAGCGATCCCTCACGGAACAGAGGATGCGAAGAAAGCAGTAAACCATTCGGGTCTATCAATCGTTCAACTCCGTGAAGGCGTTGACTTTGGCGATGGAAATATTGCGAAGCTCATCATCGGGATTGCTGGAAAAGATAACGAGCACCTTGAAATTCTATCTCAAATCGCAATCGTTTGCTCAGAAGAAGAGAACGTGGAGAAGCTCATTCAAGCAGAAGATAAAGAAACGTTTATCTCTATGTTTAATGAGGTGAATTAATTATGCTAGCTGTTCATTTTGGAGCTGGAAATATCGGAAGAGGTTTCATCGGTAAGCTATTATCACAATCCGGATATGATGTGTGTTTCGTAGATATCAATGAAACGGTAATCGATGCACTGAATCAACAAAAGCAGTACACCGTTGAAATTCTTGGACAAGAGCGCGAGGAAATCGTAGTAGATAAGGTTAGAGGAATCAACAGTAAAGCGAATCCACAGGGTGTAGTCGATGCGATTGCTGAAGCTGATCTTATCACAACAGCGGTAGGACCTACAGTTCTAAAGCTCATCTCAAGCAGCATTAAAGAGGGAATCGAGAAACGTATCGAGTCTGGAAATGCGCCCGTTAATATCATCGCATGTGAGAACATGATCGGTGGAAGTACGATGTTAAAGGAAGCGATCGAAGAGCAAATGGATGAAAGTCAGCGTCCTTCTCTTTCAGAATATGCTGGTTTTCCGGATGCAGCGGTCGACCGAATCGTGCCGAACCAAACTCATGAAGATCCGCTGACCGTTGCGGTTGAACCGTTTTATGAGTGGGCTGTCGACAAGACGATGATGGTAGGGGACGTACCCGAGATCAAAGGGATCACCTACGTTGAAGACCTCGCTCCTTATATTGAGCGAAAGCTATTTACGGTTAACACTGGTCATGCGATGACTGCATATCTTGGTTATCTTGCAGGTGCAGAAACGATTAAAGACGCACTTGAGAATGACAGCATCTACAAAGATGTTAAGAGTGCTTTAGAAGAAACGGGAGCATTGCTTCAGCATAAATATAGCTTTGATCCGGAAGTACATGGTACGTACATCGAGAAGATTCTTGCAAGATTTCTGAATCCTCACCTTGTAGACGAAGTCACACGAGTTGGGCGTGCTCCAATCCGTAAGGTCGGTCCAAAAGATCGTCTGACAGGACCTGCAAGTCAGTTGATGAAAGTAGAAAAAGAGCCAACGTTCCTAGCAAAAGGAATCGCAGCAGCACTTCGATTCGATCCAAAAGAAGACGAAGAAGCAGTCCAAATTCAAGAAGTCATCCAAAACGAAGGACTTTCTAAAGCAATCACAACCTTCACTGGTGTTGAAGAAGGCTCGCAACTTTTTGAGCTCATCAAAAAGAAGTATGATGAAGTGAAATAAACGTGTTAATAGAGCTGCCGAGATTTTTTCTCGGCAGTTTTTTATGGTGTCCTCACGGTTTCGCTGATAAAAACGAAGGATCGCTGATAAAACGGGCCTTTTCGCCGATATATAGTTTGATTTCGCTGATAAAATCAAACTATCGCTGATATATGCTGAATATCGCTGATAAACCCCACCAGGAAGCTCGTGCGGACGGAAATTACACCCACAATTCGCCCCTCATATCCCCCGCAAGGTTATCTTCCTGGATATTTCAATGGTTTTGAAACTATTGTGAAGGATTAACGTATTAGAAGTTGAAGACTATCATATCAATCAACAGGACAGCGTTTGGACGTGAAATTAAGAGGTGGGGGGATTTGTTAATGGAAGAAGTAATCAGGGTTCAGCATGTATCGAAATCATACGGAAACGTGCAGGCAGTGAAAGACATTTCCTTGTCGGTAAGAAAGGGAGAAGTCTTTGGCATCATCGGTCCTAACGGCGCAGGAAAAACCACTACGATCGAGATGCTTGAAGGGATTCGAAAGCCTGATAGCGGGGAGGTTTCTGTGCTTGGATTAACGCCACATAAACAACTACGTGAATTGAATAAGAGAATAGGTGTTCAGTTCCAAGCGACAGCAATTCAGAAGAAGATGAAGGTGAAAGAAGCAATCGATTTGTTTGCATCTTTTTACCCGACTACTCAGAAAGATCATCTCATTGAGCTTTTAGGACTTGAGGAAAAGATGAATGTGATGTTTGATGACTTGTCTGGTGGTTGGAAACAGCGTGTGACGCTCGCGCTCGCGACACTTCATAAGCCTGAAATTCTTTTCCTCGATGAACCAAGTATGGGACTTGATCCTCACGCTAGACGAGAACTTTGGGGATTGATCAGTACGTTGAAAGAACAAGGGTGTACGATCGTAGTGACCACACACTACATGGAAGAAGCCGAGAAGCTTTGTGACCGCGTTGCGATGATCTATAGCGGGCAGTTAAGAGCGTTAGATACAACACAAGAGCTTTTGAATCAAATTCCTGTGCATTACCTTGCATTCGATACCGACGAGCTTGAATATGATTTCCTCATCTCCCTGCCGAACGTTGTGAGCGTAGAAGTTGAAAACCAATCGTATAAAGTGCTGAGTGAAGACCAGCAGACGACTGCGTACTATATTTTTAAATATTGCTATGACAATAACATCTTAATTAAGAACTTTAGGTTTGAAAAGGGATCACTCGATGATTTATTTGTTCACTTTCTTGAAAAGGAGGAAACAGCATGACTGCGATGGTGAAGCTTGCAAGCTTAGAGACGAAAATGTTCTTTCGAGATCGACTCAGTGTGTTCTGGACATTTCTTTTTCCAATCATCATGATTTGGCTGTTCGGCTCCATGTTTGGAGATAGCAATGTGAGTGGTCTCTCTTTTGCAGAGATGTTTGTTCCTTCCTGGATCGGTGTAAACATCGTGACGATCTCGTTCTTTACACTTGGGACAGTCTTAACAGGATATCGTGAGACTGGTGTTCTAAGGAGATACCAATCCACGCCGATTCGCTCATGGATGATCTTAGCTGCACATACGTTCCAAGGGTCCGTTATCTTTGTCATTTCTGCTTTGCTGCTCATGGTGTTTGGTATGTTGATGTACGACCTGACTCTACCTGCTTATATTGGTAGCACATTGCTTGCATTGTTAGTCAGTATACTTGCTTTCTTTCCATTTGCTTTGTTCCTAACGTCACTAGCCAAAAATACACAGGCAGCTGCAGCGATAAGTTCTCTTTGCTTAAATCTTATGCTATTCCTATCTGGCGCTGCATTTCCCCTTGAATTCATGCCAACCATTCTACAAAATGTCGCAAAAGTACTACCGCTTTACTATGTGGTGGAATTGCTCCGAGGAACATGGAATATCGGACCGATCACGGACTATGGACTTGAAGTAGGTGTGCTGCTAGGTATTTCAGTGGTTTCTACTGCGCTTGCTTCACGATTTTTCCGGTGGAGTGGCAAGTGATTCGATTAATGTTAGGGCTTTTAGTACTTCTACTAATCATAACAGGGTGTGCAGATCCTTCACCTCTAAGGTCCAATATAGAAGTAGCGTATAACCAAATGTTCGGTACAGAATTCGGTGTGATGGATCAGGTAATCGTGAAACAAAAAGAAGAAACGCTTGCAGTATTAGGAGCGGAAGAGTTTTTGGAGCTTGTCCAAGAGGCTAAAGAGAGTAAGAGTAGGGCTGAAACGTTTGATTATACGATTACTCTCCAAACCTCTGAAGCTATGAAAGAATATAGTAAAGAGCAAACAAAAGAAGTTCTTACGTATGATAGTAAAACGAAAGTGCTGTGTAGCGTTAAGGTTTGTTACGACGTTCCATCAGCTTTTCATTCTGAGGTGATCCCTAATTGACGAAACTCTTTTTACACGTAGAAGGATTCGTAGTATTGATCCTGTCTATCTATTTTTATTCTGAAATGAATGTGAGCTGGTGGCTATTCCTGTTGTTACTATTCGCTCCTGATGTCGCGATGTTTGGATATATGTTCGGAACAAAAGTAGGTTCATATGCCTATAACGTTTTACACACATATAGTCTACCATTAACTATACTTCTATTTAGTTTAATAGGAGAACAAACTCTTTTAGTAGCTATAGGACTGATCTGGACCGCACATATTGGAATGGACAGAATGATTGGTTATGGATTGAAGTCTACAGAGGATTTTAAGGTTACGCATTTACAGAAGGTGTAGGTGTGTTGGGTATGGCTGTCGAGAATGGATCGGCAGTCTTTTTGCATTACTTGCTAAGCGTTATATCTCTTAAAATGATTATTTACGAGTTTTAATTAAATGCTGGTTACTTGAGGGTACAGAATCAACAAAACGAAGCGCTTACTGGCAAAAATGTAAGCGCTTTACTATTGTCTGGGCTCTTAGAACTAGTGCATAGTATGTAAATTAAAAATTTACAAAATATTTTCATTAAAAGTATATTAAAAATTCGTCGAAAATTGTAGGATAGTGTGGAAAGAGTTACATAAAGGACATCTCAGGGAGGAAAACACGATGAAGAAATTGGGAATGATCGTAGCGTCTATCAGTATGGTACTAACTGTTATTACCCCATCGATGACGCCAAATGAGGTTCATGCAGCAACGAATGGGGACGTTGTTGTCAATGAAGTAGCATGGATGGGCACGACAGTTGATTACAATGATGAGTGGATCGAGCTTTACAACAATACTGGTAGCGCTATCTCACTAGACGGTTGGACGCTAAACTCAACAGACGGCAGTCCTTCAATCAATTTGACTGGCAGTATTCCAGCGGATGGGTATTACATACTTGAACGAACAGATGATAATACGATTTCTGGCGTTACGGCTGATCATATTTACAGTGGAGCACTAAGCAACTCTGGCGAAAACATGGAACTTCGCGATGATAGCGGGGTCTTGATCGACAACGTTGACGCCTGGCACGCTGGTGACAACGATACGAAGGCGACGATGGAACGCCAAGATCCAGGAGTAGCTGGAACGGATGCTTCTAACTGGGTAACATCGACTGGTTCTTACAGTGAAGGAAAAGGAACACCATCTTCATCTAGCACAAGCGGATCCGGTAGTGGATCTGGCGGGGCTTGTACGGATACGACTGAGCACCTGAATCAAGTTTCTGAAGCACCTGACGCAATCAACGTTTATTTCAATAAATGTGCAATGGACCAATATGCTGATCCGGGTAACGAAGCAAACTACAATGTAAATCTCGAAGATCGTCTCCTGAAGCGTATTAACGCTGCGACAACAAGCATTGATTTTGCTACATATGAGATCAATCTACCAAAAGTCGTTGATGCTTTAATCCAAAAAGCTTCTGAAGGTGTTGACGTACGAGTGATCGCGGACTCTAAAGACGCAACGGACCCTCATTATGTAGACCGTTTTAAGACGATGAGACTCTATGTTGAGGAAATGGTTCGCGGAAAAGATATGGTAGTCGGAACGGCTGACGATATTCACGTATTCTCTGATTCTCCGATGCTAGCAGTTGAAGATACAGCGCTACGTGCAGATCATAACCTACCTTCTTCACCTGATGATTTCCCACAGCGCACGATCATGGTTGGGAACACTGAGATGACTGGCTATTTATTTGTAGAAGCAGAGCAACAAACAGATGGTACGTATTATTCTCCAGCCGATCAAATGCACAATAAATTTGCACTAGTCGATGACAAATGGGTATTTACTGGAAGCTGGAATTTCACAGTGACGGGTCTCTATGGCTCTGAAGAAAACATGGCGAACGGTGTACTTGATGGTAACCAGCAGCATGTTGTGGAAGTGAATTCTTCAGAATTGTCTTCAATCTACGAAACTGAATTTAACGAAATGTGGGGAACAAGCACACTTTCACCTAGCACTTCTGATTCAAACTTTGGCTCTCGTAAAACGGATAACACACCGCATCAAGTGACAATCGGCGGTAAAACGGTTGAAGTTTACTTCTCCGCTGGGGACGATGCGGTCGGTCGCATGGCTGAACTTGTGAAAACAGAAGCTGACCTAAACACATATTTCACAATCTTCGCATGGAGTGATCAAGCTCTTGTAGATGAGTTGAAGTATAAGTGGGAAGGTTCTTACCAGGACCAGCAGGGAACACTTACTGGCTTTGATGTGAAAGGCGTATTCTCAAGTGACTTCTGGAACCAGTGGTGGTCTGCAAGTATCGAAATGACAGGACGTACCGTAACTGGAAGTCAAAATAACCCGAACATCCGCTGGGCTAATGCAGCTCCTGTGTACAAGGATGCTGAAGCACGTAAGCTTCATAGTAAAACGATGCTTGTGGATGCTGAAACAAACAGTGATCCAACAGTCATTGTCGGTTCAACTAACTGGAGTACAAACGGTAACGACGTGAACGACGAAAACATGCTGATCATTCATGATGATGCGATTACGAATCAATTTGTACAAGAGTTCAACGCGCGTTATATTCAAGCAGGTGGAACGGTAAACTAATTACCAATATGATGAGAGCATGGAATTGAAATGATTCCGTGCTCTTTTTGTTTGGATTTGAAAAAGCAAAGTCCCGTTACGAATTGTCAGTCTGTTACAATAATGGATAGAATATGTGAAGGTACTGAGTTGGGGGAGAAGCACGTGAATCGTTATTGCATAAAGATAGGCGGCAAAGATGTTCGAGTTACGGAGTGGGGAGAGAGCGGTAACCCAGTCGTGTTTTGTTTACACGGACTTGGGAGCACGAGCTTAAGTTTTATCGAAATAGCAGAAGGATTAAAGAACGATTTCCACATATTCGCAGTGGATGCACCAGGTCACGGGCAAACTGATCCCTTCGATCGAGAAGAGGACTACGAGATGCCAGAAATGGTAGAGTGGTTAGATAAGGTGATTGATACTCTACACATCGAGAGATTTTATTTCCTATCCCATTCGTGGGGAAGTTTCGTTGCGCTTTTTTATGTGAAGAATTATAGGGAAAAGGTATTAGGTTCGATTTTGCTTGATGGCGGGTATCAAAGTAAGCGTGAGTCTAAGCAATCGATGGACGAAGAAGCCGCTTTTTATGAAGTGGATTTTGAAGACTACGTTGAGACGTGGGAAGAGTTTAAAGAGCAGGCTGTATACGGTTCCGTATCAAGAAGGTCTGCTGCTTTAGATCGCGCAGCGGAAGATTTAGTATTGAAGAAAGACGGCAGATTTTACTGGCATGCAAGGGGTTATACGGGAAGCAGTATCGTAAAAGCGATGCATAAACATGATATTGTTGATATCTATCATGAGCTACCTTCCGATATCCTATTATTAAGGGCTACTCTCCCTAGTAATAGGGAACAAGAAAGAAGAAGGATGGCTGGAATTTTTGAAGAAAAAACAATTGGGATCGTAAAAGATATTCCTGAAAGTACGCATATGCTTCATTGGGATCAACCCGATTACATACTTAGTATCATTGAGCAGAATTGGAACGTCATCAAGGAGGGGAACTAATTTGGAACGAACATGGTGGAAAGAAGCGGTCGTGTATCAGGTATACTGGCGCAGCTTCTATGATAGTAGTGGAGATGGAGTTGGCGATTTACGAGGAGTGATCGAGAAGCTAGATTATATAGAAAAACTTGGTGTGAACGTCGTTTGGCTCAATCCGTTTTATGAGTCCCCAGATCGCGATAACGGCTATGATATCTCTGATTATTACTCGGTCATGGAAAAGGCAGGCACGATGGAGGATTTCGAAGAACTGTTAGATGAAGCACATAAACGGGGACTAAAAGTCATATTGGACCTTGTGGTGAACCATACATCTGACCAACACGAGTGGTTTCTGGAGTCGAAATCATCGATTGATCATCCAAAGAGAGATTGGTACATATGGAGAGATCCGGTGAATGGAAGTGAACCAAACAATTGGCGTTCTTATTTCACCCCATCCACATGGGAGTACGACGTGGGAACTGGGCAGTATTACTTCCATTCCTTTGCAGTCGAGCAACCAGATCTGAACTGGGAGAACGAAGAAGTGCGTGAGGCGATTTATGAGATGATGCGCTTCTGGCTCGATAAGGGGATCGATGGGTTTCGAATGGACGTCATCAACTTACTAGCTAAGATCGATGGCTTTCCGAATGCGGAGAATCCGGAGTATACCGATTATCTAGCAAACAACCCTGGAATACATGAGTATCTGAAAGAAATGAACGAAAAGGTCCTTCGCCATTACGATATCTTAACCGTAGGCGAAATCCCATTTGTTACGCCTGAAGAAGGGTTGAAGTACGTAGCAGAAGATAGGAATGAGTTAAAAACGCTCTTTCATTTTGAAGTCGCAGATGATATGCCTTCGTGGGACATGGTGCGGTACAAAGAGATTCAGGAGAAGTGGCATAAAGCATTCTACGGAAAAGGATGGAATTCACAGTTTTTGAATAACCATGACCACACACGTCAGGTATCGAGATACGGAAATGACAACCGTTACCGAAAAGAATCGTCAAAGCTTCTTGCGACGATGATTCATACTCTTCCTGGTATTCCATACGTATTTCAAGGTGAAGAGATCGGGATGACCGGGGTTCGGTTCGATACGATCGAAGACTATAATGATATCGCCATGAAAAACAAGTATAGAGAAGAAGTGGAGAAAGGTCGCAATCCTGTACAAGTGTTCGAAAGTTTATTGCCTTTAAGTCGCGACAACTCTAGAACACCGGTTCAATGGGATGAAACCGAGCAGGCTGGTTTTACAGAAGGCGAACCATGGATCAATGTAAATCCGAACTATAAAATGATCAACGTAAAGCGTGAACTATCTGAAGAAGACTCAATTTTTAATTACTATAAGGACTTAATTGCACTCCGGAAAGAGCATCCCGTTATGATTTATGGTGATTATACAGATTTATCGAAGGGTCAAGAAAAGCTCTATGTGTATACGAGGCAGTTTGAAGGCACACGTTGGCTCATTATCTTAAACTGCAGTGACGATCATACGATCTTTGATATCGATGTATCCATCGATGAAAGTAACGAGCGTCTGCTCCTAGCGAATTACAATGACGTGTCGGGGAAAGACGTGTTGAAGAATACCTCTCTTAGACCTCATGAAGCCAGGATTTATGAAATTTGAGGTTGAGTTTTGAAGAAGGAGCGCCCGATGTAGGGCGCTTTTTAAATTAGAACGCTTTGCTCTGTGCTTTTCGTACTTCTTCACGATGATAAGGCGAGTCCTTCACCTCATTCACAACGCTAAACGGATTGCCATCTAAATCGAAGAAGTCAAACACCTTCATGCCACCGAACTCTTCGATTTCGGATGTGACGACACCACTCGCGTTTAATTTCTGATAAGCTTCTTCAATATCATCGACTAGGAAATTGAAATATCCGTTCTTCGAATTGGGACTAACCGTAAATTCAGAGGGCTGCGACTCATCCACTTGAATTAAGGCTAGCTGTGTATCGTCGTTTGGAAAATAGAATCCAACACCACCATCCCAGCTGTCAATCTTCGTCACACCGAGGTTATCCTCGTACCATTCGATCGATTTGTCCAAATCTGTTACAGGAATGAAAATACCGCCTACTCGAAACATCTTTGTCCTCCTTAGTGATGGAATTGGCTTATTTACGACTGACTCTAACAAAAAGTTTCGTGAAAATAAAAAAGAGCTTGAAGATTCAAGGTCAGTTCTAGATAGTCACATAAGGACCAATATATAGAATGTATGGAGGGAGTGGAGTTCTATTTCCTTGATAACCAGACGAGAACATCGATACAATAAGTGAGATTGGAGGAATGTAGAGTGGACGTATCGTTCGAAACACAAACTAACAATGTCATGTCTTTTGATGAGATGATCGAAGAGAAAAACACGACTATGGTCGTCTTCGTTCGTCACCTCGGTTGACCGGTCTGCCGAGAATATCTCACGCAGTTGCGTGAGCGAATTGATGAGTTTCATGATAAAGGCGTTACCGTGTATGCAATCGCACCGTCGAACGCAGCATTCATAAGCAAATTTATAGAAGCATTTGGACCGTTTCCATTCCCTATTTTAGGAGATCCCAATAAGGAAGCGTATTATGAGCTTGGACATAAAACATCACCGAAATGGAAGCTGTTATCACAAGCTGCAATCGGCTTCGTGATTGGAAAGGTGAAAAACTTTATCCCGAAGGATGAACGGCAGAAGAAGGTTGTTCTAACTTCGATGAAAAAAGCAGACGTGTATATCCAAGGTGGAACATACGTCTATTCCGAAAACGGCAAGCTGATCTATCACCATGTTGATTCGTCGCCTGAAGATCATGCGAAAATTGATACAGTTTTAATAGAGGTTTAGATAGTCTCTCAATTGCTACCCCTGGTACATATGCCAGGGGTTATTTTATGATTTATTCTCAAAGGTTTTGAAGTCCTTTTGCAAGTAGCTTTACTGGGTAGAGCGGATCAATCAACTTATCCATGGACCACGTCCACCAGATCCACCCTGTTACAAGTGACATCAATAGAAATTTGATTAGGTTAGCTCTGTCTTTCTTAACGATGAGGTAGATGACAGTGATGATAAGAAAGATAAGAAATGGTAGAAACGTGAACATATTCATAACTGAACACCTTTTCTTACGTACGACATAATGAGCAGTAGTAATGGCAATAGTATGCCAAGGATGACGGAATAGATCGGTACAAGTGTTTTAGCGTATTCAATGTTTTCCACGATGTTTGCGTGAGCTCCCATTGAAAAAGCAGTTGTCATAAAAAGAAGTACGAAAAGAATCGGAATTCTGTAAGGAAAACGGAATACGCATTTTATAAAGATAAAAGCTGCGTAAAGTAAGATCGAGACTTTGATGAGTACTGTCGTTATCAAGATAGACGATACAAACACATCAAGGTTTTCAATCGTTCGAAATAGACTAATTTCTTGTGCGGCTGCCATAGTGGGATACGTTAAGTTCGAAATGCGTGTATCCCCAATCGTTCCTAAGAGAAGGAAAACGACACCAACCGTTGATATCGTTGTAACGATACTTGCTAAATAAACGCTCTGTCTCGTTCTTTTGGCGTTTCTTGTGAGAGGAATCAGCAAAAGAATCGGAAGGAATTCAAGGTATGGAAAGCTAAAGAAAGCGATCGTCATACTTCCGATTGCCTGCATATCGAATGAGCCAGGTAAAGGTACGATTCGATCTGTGTCCCATTCTCCGATAATGAGCAAAAGCGATCCCCAGAAAGTGATGAAAATAAAAGGTGTTAAAATTTCCACGGACCGCCCTAATGTGCGTAATCCCTTTGACAATAAATAAATAGCGACTGTAATTGTAAGGAGATTAAACACCACAGTTGGTGTATAGTCCATAGCAACAGTTGTGATCACATCACCGACGTTTCTTGTAGCAAGAGAAGCAATCAAGATAAAGAAATAGATGAAGATCAGAGAGATAACAAATCCTAATTTTTGACCAAGAAGGCCAACCGTAATTTCTGCTAGGTCTTTGCCAGGATGTCGTTTTAGAAGGTGTAACCATAGCCAAAGGACTCCAAGGCTCATGATGAAAGCGAGAAGTGGCGGGACCCACGACCATTGTTTTGTTGCACTGATCAGTCCGTTCATTTGAACGAAATACGTAGGTCCAATCAAATAGTTCGTTGCGAGCAAGAAGAATTGCCACGTCGTTAAATGATTGTAGCTAGAATCCTTCATTCCTGTTCCTCCTCGTCGCTATATGAATCAATGATGTTCCCGACATCATTTACTGTGATCTTGACATCATAAGTAAGAGTAGCATTCTTAAAAGCTGAGCGTTTTTCCATTTTACTCATCGACGGGTACCTTGAAAATAGTCCTAATAGGTCTAGCTCTTCTTCTTGAAGCTTATCAGTCAATTCACTGAGCTTTGCCTCAAGGCTTTTGTTCGCTTCACTTTCCATCTCCTCGATCGCTTTTAACGTTAACGTATCAGTCACCTTACTGTTTAAGAAGTCCGCTTTACATGTAATCCTGAATCCAAACCGATACGGATTTTCTCCTATTGTTTTTTTCTTACTTTTACATCTGTTGATATCTAAAAAATGCGCTACTTCTTCATCTTTCGATACGGTCAAAGGTAACTGATTCAATTGATTCTTCAACAGGTTATACAGGGCCATTTCCTCCTCTGAAAGTAAGACAGGTTCGGCATTTTTTTGATAAGCGACCCCACCAACAAACTGTGCATGCCCGCTACTCGTGTCAACTTCATTTAAGAAATCAGTCGTTTGTGCGTTATCATCTAAGAAAACGACTGCAGGAAATAATAGATTACCGTCACGATAGTATTTTTCAACGTTATCTCTCACCCTATATTTCAAAACAGTGGCTGAGAAATGCCGCTTCGAGGCCTGTAGGTTCTCGAAAAGCCATTGCCCTGGAAGAATATTAATCTTTGTTAACCGAAACATTGTTTCTGAAAGAGGTTGAAGGGAGACCGCTGTTTGGATTGGTGCTCTCGTTTCACTATTACGGTCAAGAAAGTTAAAGATCTCTTCCATATCAGAAATTTCTAGGTCACTAGATAACAGGAGAAAGTTTGTTTTTGCAAAGAACAAGTGTCGTGGAACTTGAAGGCTTGCTTTGTCTACTGCAGCTTTCAATGATTTGTGTTTACTAACAAACGTATAGACGGGACTTGAATCGATCCTTTTTTCTTGAGTAGCAAAAGATGTAGGGTTTACAATCTGAAGGTAAATAACGAACTCATCTGTGTTTTTATCTTTCTCGATCCCTATCATGTCCACGATAACAAGTTCTGAGATATCACCCTGATCCCAGCATCCGGAAAGGAGGAGGATGAGAAAAAGAGGGAGAAGAGCACTAATTTTTCTCATGTTACTACTCCTTTCTTCCGATTCCTTTAGGGATTTGGTTTTTCACCCAGTTATCAGGTAGACGAACAAACGTGTCTCGTAAATCACGCAAATTTAGGGGTGCGAATGGAGTGAGATACGATACTCCGAAAGACTGAAGAGAGGCTGAATGAATCAGCACGACCAAAAACAAGAAAAACATGCCATAAAACCCTAGTGTTCCACCTGCTAAGAGAAAGCCGAATCGAAGGATTCTTCCGGTAACACCGAAATTGTAGGCAGGACTAACGAAGTTCGCAACGGCTGTTAGCGACACAACGATTACGACGGCTGCTGAAATCAAGCCAGCTTGAACCGCAGCCTGCCCGAGCACAAGTGCACCAACGATTGATATGGCAGAGCCGATCGCGACAGGCATTCGAACACCTGCTTCACGTAGAACTTCGAAAATAAACTCCATAATCAACACTTCAACGAGAGATGGATATGGAAGCCCCTCACGCTGAGCTGCAAAACTGTATAGCAGAAGGCTAGGGATCATTTCTTGGTGGTACGTTGTAAGTGCTACGAAAAGTCCTGGTACGAGCGTACCCCAGATGAACGTTGTAAACCGTAACAACCGAAGCAAAGATGCAATGTCCCATCGTTGATAATAATCTTCAGGAGCTTGAAAAAATTCAGTGAATAGGGCAGGAACTGTTAAAGCGAAGGGAGTGCCTTCTGTTAGAATTGCGACTCGCCCTTCAATCAGCCTAGAGGCTACTTTTGCAGGTAGCTCGGTATTTGAAATCGTAGGAAACAGAGACGCTTGTTTATCAACGATTGCTTCCTCAATCATTTGGGATTCAAGTATGATGTTGATATCAACTTGGTTGAGTCGCGTGAACACCTCATCTATGATTTCCTTAGGAGCAGTGCCCTCGATATAGCTCACAATGACTTTTGTTTTTGTCACGTTTCCTAATTGAAGGCTAACTAATCGAAGATTGGGATTTCTAATACGCATGCGAAGCAATCCAATGTTCTTATCGAGTCTTTCAGTAAATGCTTCATGAGGACCTCTGATGTTGATCTCCGTCTCAGATGGAACGATATCTCTTCCTTCCGTCGACGAAACATCACATATGACGTATGCATTCGAATTGCTCAGGATAATAACCGCCATTCCTTCTAAAAGGTCATTCAACAACTCATCGCTTGACTCTTTTAGCGAGGCGGGTGTGGTAACGATATTCATGTACTCATCAAGGAAATAGTCATCTTCAGAGGATGCTTGAATCTTCTTAACGACACCTCTTTTTAGTTCAACTTGTTCTACAAGACTTTTAAAATAGATGATGGCAAGAGAAACAGAACCTTTCTCAACGATATGAAAAATTAAATCTTCGGGTTGTCCGAAAGCCTGTTTAATGTGTTCAATCCGCTTATGAAAGGAACCCTTTTTTCTCATATTGAGCATTTGCATCACCTCGATCTTTTTACCTATATAGCATTACTGTGTGCAATCCTCACAGTAATATGCCAATCGATAAAAAAAGAAAGTAACTTAGATGAAATGAATATGAAAAAGGCCACTATGAGCTAAAGCGGCCTTTACGTTATTTATTCTTTTTTAAAGTTTTTTAAGTTATTCCTTCAAGTCTTTTTGACACAAATACCAGTCGATACATTCGAGATTTGGGTCCATCTTCCGATCGTTCATCTCTTTTACCGTTTTAGGTGGAGAAACGAGTGTCTTATCTCCAGGTTCCCAATTTGCTGGAGTAGGTACACCTTTGTCATCCGTAGTTTTCAATGCTTTAACAAGTCTTAAGATTTCCTGCATGTTTCTGCCTGTAGTTAATGGGTAATAGATGATCGAACGAACGACTTGCTTATCATCCACTACGAAAACAGCTCGACTAGTTTCAGTCTGACTTTCACCAGGCATAATCATTCCGTATTTAGTTGCAACTTCACGGTCGAGGTCTGCAATAACCGGGAACTCGATTTCTTTATTAAAGTTCTTCTCAATATTTCGAATCCAGGCAAGGTGAGAGGATACACTGTCAACACTTAGACCGATCAATTCAACACCAAGGTCCCGAAGCTCAGGGTAAATCTCCTGAAATGCAACGAATTCTGTCGTGCATACAGGCGTGAAATCTGCCGGGTGAGAGAATAGAATAAACCATTTACCTTTGTAGTCACCGAGAGAGATGTTCCCTTGGGTACTTGTAGCAGAAAAGTCTGGTGCGGGTGATCCGATTCTTGGTAATTGGTAGGTTGTTTCCGTTTCTGACATCATGCTATTCCTCCTCCTTAATACGTTCTATAGCCGATGTTCCACAAAGGATGAGAGTTAAACTGAGAAATCCGTTGTGAATTTTGAGTAAAACTTTACTACTATTTCTCTTTTTTTCCATTCGTAACTTCGATAGACTAAGTGAAAAGAGAGGAGTGGCGATGTGCAAATTGAATTTTTAGGAACTGGCGGGGCGATGGCTACACCTCGTCCACTATGTACTTGTGATGTATGTAAGGAAGCGAGAGAAAAAGGGGTTCCATACAGCAGATCTGGACCTAGTGTGTTTGTTCACGGGCCGAATGTCTTAATCGATACACCTGAAGATAGCTATATGCAGGTAAACCGTTCAACAGTGAAGAAAGTCGATGGCGTCTTGTACTCTCATTGGCACCCAGATCATGTGATGGGGAGAAGGGTTCTCGAAACGATGAATGCTGATTGGATCAACTACCCTCCGAAGGGGACAACCATGAATGTGTATTTACCCGAACAAGTGGGAATCGATTTTGAGAATCGGTTAGGATCTGGTGAACATCTTGCTTTTTTTGAAAGCCAGAATTTTATTGCGTTACATCATCTAAAGGATGGGGAATCGATTACGTTAAATGGTGTAACGGTTACACCATTTCGACTGGCAGAGGATTATGTTTATGCATTTTTGTTCGAAGACGGAAAGGAACGAATCTTAATCGCCCCTGATGAGTTATATGGGTGGAATCCACCAGAACTCGGTGAACTAGATCTTGCCGTTCTTCCAACCGGAGTATTTGAATTCAACCCATTTACTGGTGAAAGACAAATCTCAGAAATCCATCCTGTTTTAAGTGAAGAAGCGACATTTGAACAAACGCTTGAGATTATAGACAAGTTGAATGTGAAATCCGTTTATTTAACGCACGTAGAGGAGCCTGATCAATTAGGATACGATGAACTCCTGAAACTTGAAAAGCAATTAAAGGATAGCGGTAAACCAATTTCCTTTGCTTTTGACACATTGAAGGTTGAGATTTAGAGCAAAGTAAGGATATAAACCGTTTAATCGATTTTTCTTTGGGGTATCATTTTACCAACAGAGAGAGAAGTGAGGTGAGGACATGGAACTATCATTCGGCTTGATCATTAATATTATTATCGCTATTTATTTATATGTTGATGCGAAAAAACGAGACAAAAGTGCCTTTATCTGGGCAATTCTCGGTTTGATCATCGGCCCGCTAGTCCTTGGTATATACTTAATCCAAACTGGAAGAAAGCTAGCTGGTTGGATTATCGTAATCTTTGCGATCTTCTGGGTTATCCTTATCATTGTTTTAGGTGTATTAGGTGCAATAGCTGGATTACTATTCTAAGTCGGAGATCCGAAGCAAGAGCTTCGGATTTTCTACATAATGTACGGGAAAAGAATAAGGGAGCGGGGGAAGAAAGGTGAAGGATCAAAAGAGAATGTTGATGGACCTAATGGAATGGGGTAAAGCAGATGCTAATGTTCGAGCACTGTTGATGACGAGTTCACGCGCAAATCCTCATGCTTTTCGGGACGTATTTACGGATTATGATATCGAAGTATTTGCAGAAGATCTCGAGCGATTTCTGAAAGATGACACATGGTTGAAGCGCTTTGGGGACCGCATGACGACAGTTCCACTTATTCCGAGAAAGAATGAAGGGTGGATCACGAGACTCGTTATGTATATGGACGGCACTCGTGTCGATTTCCAAATTTCTACGACCGAATCACTGAAGGAAATTGCACAGCTTGAAGAATTGCCGCCACACTACGATTTGGGGTACAAGGTTCTTTTAGACAAAGATCAAATTGTAGAAGATATGGTAACGCCGAGTAACAAAGCGTTTTATGTGAAAAAACCAACGCAGGATGAATTTCAAGAGCTGGTTAATAGCTATTGGTGGGATACGACGTATGTTGCGAAAAGTCTGTGGCGTGATGAGCTATTCTTCGCAAAATATATGCTCGATAATGTTATGCGATTTCAATACTTACAAAAAATCCTTGAATGGTCATTAGGAGTTCGGTTTAACTGGGAAGTGAATCCGAACAAATGCGGTCGGTGGTTTAAGCGTTATCTCGATTCAGAAACGTGGCAGAAGCTTGAAGCAACCTATGCAGGAGCAGACATCGAGGACAATTGGAACGCACTGTTCAATATGAATAACTTCTTCATGGAGTTATGTAGAGATGTTGCAGGTGAGTTAGGATTTGAATGTCCCGAAGAAGTAGAGATGAATATTACTCATTATCTAACAAAAGTAAGGGAGTTAGATCCTGAGGCGGAAGAAATTGAAATCTAAAAAAGGTTTTAACCCACCTAGAATGTGGAAAAGCTCTCGTAAGAAGCTACATTTTAGGGGGAAGTTATGGATGAGAAAGAACTAGTAATGGACTGGATTACTTCTGAGTTAAATTGCGATTCATTACAAATCGGCGATTATCCGTTGTATAATTGTGGTAAGTATATGAAAGATCAGAGTGGAGATTATCTCATTGTCTATTTTCACCCAGAGCGTGAAGAAGTCGTTTATACATTTAAAGATAATGAAGATGTTTATTTCTCTGGAAATGCATATCAATGGGGTCAGGCACGTGCCTGACCCCATTTTCAGGAGGTTTACTAATGGGTAACAACGTAAGTGCGAATTACCATGAAATCGATGTGAATGGCTCTCATTTCGAATGGGATACAGAAAGAGGTGATCTTAAGTATGAAGGCGATGAAGCCTTGGTATTTTGGATCAATACAGCTTTTAAAGTCTTTCTCGACTCAATTGAAGAAATTGCAGGAAAAGATGAGACTGCGCTTGTATTAGAATCTGCTGGGTATCGGACGGGTGAGATCGTGAGTGAGTTCTATCATGAAACGATTGGGAAAGTCGAACATATCGTAAGTAGCTTACCAAATACGTACAAAACAGCAGGCTGGGGAATCACAACGATTATTGACGTAGACGAGGAAGAGAACACGGCAGTCGTAAAAATTCAGAACAGCTGGGAATACAAGATTAATAAGGAACAAAAGAAGCATAAGGAAGGTACGTTCATTCCTGGGCACTGGGCAGGCGTTTTTAGCGGCTTATTTAACGAAAAAGTATGGTACGAAGTGAGAAAGAGTCAAATAGAAGGTGATGAATATTCGGAGTACGTATTTTCTCCATCTAGCATTACACCAAAAGAAAATATACACGATATGATTCAAGAGAAAAAGCGCCGTGAACTCATTGATTTAGAGAAGAAAGTGTCGGAGCGGACAAAAGAACTTCAGCAAATGATCAAGGAAATATCGGCACCGATCATCCCAGTTCTCGATCATATACTTGTTATCCCTTTAATCGGAAGATACGATGAACACCGCTTGGACGAACTCATGACGAAAACGCTCCAAAAACTCCCTGATTATAAGGCAAATACGCTCATACTTGATTTAACAGGAATTTATGAAGTAGATGATTTTACGATCGATTTACTACACAGCATGGTAAAAGCATCGAGGATGTTGGGTGTTTCATGTCTGTTAGTAGGAATCTCACCTAAGCTTAGTATGCAAGTCGTTCAATCGAGCGCAGAACTTGAAGGACTCACGTGCTTTTCAACGTTAAAGCATGGGATTCACTATGCTTTAGCGAGAGAAGGATTAACGATCGAGAGTCAACGATAAAGGGTCAGGCACATGCCTGACCCCTTCGTTTATTAATTATTAATATAGCGCTCGTACACGTCACCAAAGTCTTTGATCGTATAGTGTTTCTTTGATTCTTCTAACCAATCGAATGCAATTTGATTAATTTGCTTAAATTCTTCATGAAGGCTTGTGTTACTATGGCGCATACTCGTTAACGTGGATGAAGCTAAGTCCAGACTCTTTCTAGAGTAATCGTAATAGATTTCGTTCTCGCGTGTCAGCTCAGCAATGCGGATGAGGGATTTATATAAATCTTTTAGTTCTTCGATGAACTTCTTATGTACATCGATTGAGAAGACTTCGTTCCCTAGCTGGAATTTGATTTCGACATCAAGGTCAACGGTTCCAGCTGTTTCTAGAGCTACGTTCGTGAATTTATTGTGGCTGTATTCATAACGTCTTAACGTGCGTTTGCTGCTAGATGCACTTTTGCCGTCAACATGAATGAGGGCAAGGTTCGTAAAACAATACTCATCAGCTTTGGATTTGATTAGGAAATAGATTTTTTCTCCATCTTCATGCAGAACGTAATCATCTGCATCTACTTTGTCATAATCGACAGGTTTGATGACACTTCCAACATCACTTAATCCTAATACATCTGATGCTACTTTTTTAAACATAAGGCTCATCCTTTCAGAATGTGAATTCCGTTGTCTGTTACTATACGAATGAGATGGTGGAAAGGTTTCACGTGTCTCACTCCTTGTTTCACCAATTTGCATAAAGGGAAAAGAATCATAGCTATCTACCTATCACTTTGTTAGAGAAATGGGGATGTTGTATGAAAAAAGCGATGTTGATCGTGAACCCTTCTTCTGGAAAAGAGAAGGCAATCGAATTTGAAGAAGACGTTGTAGCAATTTTGAAGGAAAATCATGATGAGGTGACGGTACGTTTCACTGAGAAAGCGGGCGACGCTGAACGATTTGCAACAGAAGCATGTGAAGGGACTTATGAAACACTCATATCCCTTGGAGGAGATGGCACGATCAATGAAAGTATCAATGGGCTTGCTGAACGAGAGGATCGCCCTGCCTTTGGATTTATTCCGCTAGGTACTGTTAATGATTTTGCTAGAGCACTTGGAATACCCATGCAGCCAGATAAAGCACTAGACGTATTAAGGGAACGCCATACGAAACCCGTTGATATTGGAAAGATCAACGATCAATACTTCATGAATGTGCTTGCTGTTGGTGCAATCGCAGAAGCCGTGTATGACGTAAGCCCTGAAGAGAAGTCACGTTTTGGCCCGCTCGCTTATTTCATTGAAGGTGGAAAGGCACTTAAAGATAAGACGCCTTTCGAACTAACCGTTACATACGATGAGAAAGAATGGAGCGGGGAGTGCTATTTGATGCTTGTGGCGCTAACCAACTCAGTGGGTGGAATTGAATCCTTTGCTTCACATGCGGAAGTAAACGATGGCTATTTCCATGTGTTTATCCTAAAGAAACTCTCGCTTCCACATGTGATTAAACTGATTCCGGACCTCTTTAATGGGAAGCTTCAAAGTAATGAACAGATCGAGTACTTCCCGGCATCGAAACTTAACGTAAAGTCCTCAAAAGATCTCGTGGTTAATATTGATGGTGATGAAGGATTCCCCCTTCCGTTCGAAGCGAAAACCTTGCACAACGAGCTTAATATTTTTGTGAAAGAGCAGTAAGTTACTGCTCTTTTTTTATTGTAAAACGTAGGTCTAGTCATCAGAATACCACGCCTCTGGCATGGAATACGTCTAGATCTTATCTTTTTTGAATAAATTCCCGTAAGGATAAATTTGAGTGAGGTGAGGGAGTGGGACAAAAGGTATTGTTCTTTGGGGATGTTGGAATCGACGACACGATTGCGCTTCTATATGCATACTTATCAGGCGAAATCGATGTGATTGGAATCGTTGCTTGCTACGGGAATGTTTCGAAAGAACAAACTGCAATAAACGTTCGTTATCTTCTAGAAGAAGTCGGACGTACGGACATTCCTGTGATGGGTGGTGCCGAAAAACCTATGACCGGTGAAGTTCCTGTCTTTTATCCGGACGTGCACGGTCCGGATGGACTCGGACCCATCACGCCTCCATCGAATCATTCCGCTCCACTGGAGAATTTCTTTGAGGTTATTCCTTTAATCGATAAGTATGATGACCTCGTCATTGTAAACGTAGGAAGGTTAACGTCGCTAGCGACCCTGTTTCTTCTTTACTCGGAGAAGATGGAGAGAATTAATACATTTTATGTGATGGGTGGCGCATTTAATGTACCAGGTAATGTGACGCCGAGTGCTGAGGCGAATTTTCACGCGGACCCAGTAGCGGCGAATATTGTGATGCGCTACGCAAAAAATGTAAAGTTATTTCCATTAAACGTGACGCAAAGCGCGATCGTCACCCCTGGGATGATTGATTATATTGATTCTAAAGGCAAGTCTAAACTCTTAAAACCACTGCTCGATTACTATTACTTTGAATTTTATAAAAAGAAGGTACCAGGGTTAGAAGGACCCCCCGTTCATGATGCGGTCACGATCATGGCGGTTATTCATCCTGAGATGTTTACTTTTTATAAGACGCCAGTTGCATTAGAGATCAGTGGTGAGGCTCGTGGACTTAGCATCGGTGACTTCCGGCAAAGTTTCGAACAAGATGAGTTCGATGGAAGGCCAATTCAAGATGTTGCGGTTAACCTGGACTATTTTAACTTTTATCGAAACTTTATGAGAGTGATGACAGGTGAACCATTTTAGTAGATCGTTATGAAACTTTTATCGTATAGAATTCGTAAGCAATTAGTGTGGTAGCTGTCGGATGAACCATTACCATAGAGGTAGTGGTTTTTCATATATAATAGAGATAACGGCAGAACCAAGAGAGGAAGAGACCCAATGATAACAGCAGTCGATCTCGTGAATGACATTCGTTTTGAAGGGGAATCCATTGTTACCTATCCAGACGAGCTTCATCCGATTGGGAAAGGAAGAAGCGCAGCGGTATTTAAACTCTCTATGGAAAATAAAGTATTAAAAGTTTTTTATCCTGAATTTCATCATCTAGCAGAACAAGAAGCAGCTATTTACCAAGAACTTGATAATGACGTCTATTATCCTAAGCTCTATGAGGCAGGGAAGGGCTATTTGATTCTTGAATATTTAGATGGGGTTACGTTCTATGATTGTTTGATCGAAGGGATTGAGATTACAAAAGAGATGGTTCAGAATGTAGAGGATGCACTTAACTATGCTAAAAGTAAAGGGCTAAACCCATCTGATACTCACTTACAAAACGTGATGTTATTAAAAACCGGAGAAGTGCGCGTAATCGATGTTGTTCGTTTTCGTCAAACGAAAGAATGCAGTCATTGGGAAGACTTGAAAACGGCTTATCAAACAATCTATTGCAACCCTTATTTTCCAAAAAAAATTCCGGCATGGGTAGTTGAAACAGTAATTCGATTATATCGAAAAGGCATCATCAAATTTAACAAAGAAAAGTGAGGGAGGCCCATGATTGAAAGGTCGCGTATGTTTCGGTTTCTTATATGGCTGTTATTGATTTTCACGGTCATCTGGGTCGGAAGCAAAATTGAATTCTTATTTCGACCACTCGTCATTCTAGTAACGACGCTTGCTTTTCCGATCATCGCAGCGGGCGTATTCTATTATTTATTGCGCCCGATTATCGTATTGCTTGAGAAAGCAAAGATACCGAGGTCGCTCGGAATTCTTATTGTTTATCTTGCTCTTGCAGGTGGGATAACCGGTCTTGTATTCAGCATCGGTCCTATACTGACCGAACAGTTTAATAGTTTAGCAAAAGGTGCTCCGGCGCTAGTAGAAGACCTTCAAGATGCACTTGTGCGGTGGGAGAGTAACCCATACATAGCAAACCTTTTACAAAGTGAAATGGTTTCGGTCGACGGAATGACTGAGCGCATATCTGGCTCGATCGGTGATATTAGCTCATCATTTGGAAACTACTTGTTATCCTTCTTGAACATCGTAACAGATGTTGTCATCGGAATCGTTCTTCTTCCTTTTATCCTTTATTACATGTTAAAGGATGGTAAAAAGCTGATGCCATCCATGTTACGATTCGTTCCGCGTGCACATCGTGAAGAAGGCGCTAAGATTCTAGAAGACATGGACGATGCATTGAGCGGATTTATACAAGGGCAGCTTATTGTGAGTCTTTTTATCGGAACGTTCGTGTATATCTGGTATGTCATCATTGGACTTGATTACGCCTTGATCCTGGCCTTTATCGCACTCTTCTTGAACGTGGTTCCTTTCATCGGACCGATTATCGGGACGGCACCAGGTGTACTTGTTGGCTTCATTCAATCTCCATTAACTGCACTTTATGTTGTTTTAGGAGTAATCGTAATCCAACAAATCGAAAGTAATTTGATATCTCCACAAGTGATGGGAAGAAGACTCGATATTCATCCTTTGACGATTATTCTTTTGCTACTCGTTGCAAGTAGTTTAGCAGGGTTCCTTGGGCTCATACTAGCCATTCCGACCTATGCGGTTTTGAAGGTAATCGCGACCCACACCTATCGACTCATTAAGCTCCAGCAGCGTGGTAAACATAGCGGTAACTAAACAAAAACTCTCCCATTGAGGAGAGTTTTTTTATCGAAATGAGCTTTTTTATTATGATTTCGTAAAAAAAAACAGTTCTTTGTTCTTAGACATAAACTTGTAAATTTCGATCAATAGACCCCTGAAATGACAGGTTTCTTTGTGCTAGATTAATAGATGTTCGATTCTAAATAAAAAAACTTGGGGGAAAATCAACATGAAACGTAAAGGGTTTGTCGCGTTATCGCTAGCATTAACGCTAGCGATCGCACCAGGGTTTTCAAGTAACCACACAGAAACAACAACTGTAGACGCTTCAGGAAATCAAGTAACGATCGAATCACTTCCAAAGGCAAAGAATAAAGGCAAAGAAGATTTCGACCAAGCTGCATTAGTAGAAAATGATTCAGTTGCTGAGATCGTTAACGAACAAGGCAAGAAAATCGGTGAAAAGAAGATAGAAAAGAACACTACAAAGAAACAATCGAAAGAAGATAAAAAAGCAATGAAGAACGAAGCGAAAGAAGAGAAGAAAGCAGAGAAGAACAAATCGAAAGAAGGAGAGCTTATCTGCTTGTTCTGTGGAGGATCTGGCGGTGGATCTGACGATGGTGGAGACAACGGATCAGGGGATGAAGCAACTCGTGTCGTAACTGTTATTGTTGCAGCTGACGAAGAATACCGTGCAGCACACAGTGACTGGCAAACACTCACTCAAAACATCATCGAAAACGCAGACAACGGCTTTACTCGTGACCACGATATCGATTTCCAGGTGAAGACGTTTGCTCAGTGGAGCTCACAAGGAAGAAATGCATCTGAGATTCTTCAAGACTTAGATCGAGATTGGAATGGAAACGGTGAAGATTTCTTAGTAGGTTTCACGCGTGATTCGAACTTCAACTCTGGCGGTATCGCTTATGTGTATTCAAACGATCCTTATCAGAGTGCCGTTTCAGTCAACCTTGACCAAGGTGCAGAAAACACTTGGCATGCAGCTCAGCATGAGTTCTCTCATAACTACGGCCTTGGACATGACCCTCAAGGGAGCGGCATCAAGTGCATCATGAACTATGATTATTCTTATAGCGTCGACTACTGGCACCAAGAACATGATGATCAAATTGAAGCTAACAAAGGTTGGTATGGTAAGTAAGTCGATAAACGATTAGCGAAAACGCCCGGTTAATTCCGGGCGTTTTTTTATATGTGATGGAAGAGGATATCGACGGGGATTATGTTAAACTTGGGTTATCAGAATTTTCCAAGTTTTGATTGGGTGATTCAGTGGTTGCTAAAGTAGAGAGGTGACAGAAATCACAAAGAATCGTTTTGATTATTATGTTGAAAGAGTAGGACAAGGAGAACCGATTATTTTTCTCCCTGCGGGCGGTTTTTCAGGCAATGAAGGTTTAAATATAGCAGAACATTTGAAAGAAGAGTATGAAACTCACTTAATCGATCTACCGGGTCTTGGGAAAAGCAGTGGTATTGAAGGTAAAGTAACATCATTGCAATTAGCAGACTGGATAAATCGGTATATGGAACAACAAAATATTGAAAAAGCGAACTTTATTGGACATTCATTAGGTGGAGCTGTCCTTTTATCCTTTGCAGTTCACTACCCTCATAAAGTAAATAAACTAATTTTGCTAGACCAAGGACACAAACCTTTCCCAAGAGTTCCTACATCAGAGTTTGGTCTATTTGCATATGCTTTCCCTTTATTGAATGTTGGGGTCAAGCTTTTTGGAGAATCATTCCTAAGTAAATTAGCACCACTTTTCACTCAAGAAAATGAACAAGAGGTCAATGAGATTCCCTTTGACGATAACGTGACGCGATTTTGTGAGCATGTACATATAAAAGAAAATCACTATGTACGTACTGCTCTGAAACATCAAAGTGATTTTTCGGTTCAAGGACTTAAACTAATGTTTGGATACTATGACCTTAATCTTCCTCGTTTATTAAAAAAGGTAGATGTACCAACTTACTTAGTCTATGGGACTTTTGAAAGTGTTAATGAAAAAGAGTATCGAAACACAAAACAGTACATACAAAAAATTAAGAAACATAATCTCCCGATAAAATATTACCCAGTCCAAGGTGGTCATTATGTACATTGGAGTGAAGATTTTTCTTTGAGTGAAGTGAAGGAATTTCTCACAGACGCTGATGGAACAAATAGAGTGCACTATGAAAAAAGTATATAGGTATTCATGTGGAACGTTTTAATAGAGAAAGGTATTGATATCATGTCTCTTTGGAAAGGGTATGCTCTTACGATGATAGAAATCATTGGCTTTTTAGTTGTTGGTTTTATACTCACCGAGTTTCCTCTCAGTAAGTTGTATGAGCGTGGAGGTATTTCCTTTGTTGGAAATGTGGGTTCAGTGTGGATCGGCTTCTCATTTATCCTTTTTTCTTTATACACGTTATTTAGAACGTATGTCCTCACCAATGAAAGTCCTTTGTTGAACGGTCGCATTACCTCTCTAACTTTTTGGTGCGTTTTTATCTGGTCAATCTACTCACTAACTTCTCCTTTTGTAAGAGGGAGTATATAATTGTCACGAGTGGGGGAGTGATAATGAATTTTTGTCCCAATTGTCATGCGAAAGTATCAAGGTGGGAGTTAGTTAAAAAAACACTCATTAAAAAGATATATCCTATTCGTTGTACTCAATGCTCTCAATCTCTCTATTTCACAGCAAAATCCTTAAGAATCACGTTTTCGCTTATCCCAATACTACCAATAGTGTTAATAATGTTGATAGTCTTTGATGTACCCGAGACAATTTCAGGACTAACTATTTTCGCGTTGCTTTTTATGCTTTTATCAACATACCCATTTCTTCTGGAACTTACGGATAAAGAGAAGAAGCTCTATTAATTACCCTTTGTTTTTAGCTCTAAATAAAAGCCGCACTACCTCTTCAACGTTGAGGTGGTACGGCTTGCTTTATCTATTATTTTATAACTTTCACTTTCACGTCTTTACGACCCCATGCCATCGCATCGTCTTGGTCTTCGATGAAAACATCGATTTTCTTGCCATTGATTGCTCCGCCTGTATCTGCAGCAATTGCACGGCCATAGCCTTCAACTTCAACGATTGAGCCCATAGGAATCACATCTGGATCCACTGCGATCACGTTCCCATCAGGGTATTTCTTCAAGTTTACGCCCATTCTCGTTACGCCTGAGCATCCATCGCAATGAGCCGTGTACGCTGTACTTTCAACTGTAAGCTCTTTTCCTGCAGCTGTTCCTTCAGAAGCAGCTTGATTCAGAGCTGATCGAGTGCTTGGACCAGCGATTCCGTCGACTTCTAGTCCTCTTGCTTCTTGGAAGCTTTTCACGGAAGCTTTCGTTCCGTCTCCATACACCCCGTCAAGACCTGAAGTGTGGTGACCTGTTTTTTCGAGTTGACTCTGAATATGTATGACTTGTTTCCCGATATCGCCATAACGAAGGACTTTAATCTTGCTATTTGTGTTAGGTCCAGCGATGCCATCTACTTTTAGATTTCGTTGCTCTTGAAATTCTTTTACGGCGTTTTTCGTGATATCACCATAGTAGCCTGTCGCTGTGTGATAAGGGAATACTCCTTTTGTAAGAAGATAGTTTTGAAGTTCTACAACATCAGAACCTCTATCTCCTTTGTTCAATGTTCTGTCGCCAAGCTCTGCTGAAGCAAGCGCGGGCAGTGCCATCATCACGAAAGCTGCAACGACGAACATACTGATCATTTTAGATTTACGAAACATATCGTTTCCTCACTTTCTGCAATTTGATTCACAGAAAGGTATTCGGCATCATTCATCAAGTAACGACAATGACGGAGGAAAACACTACATTTTAACCAGAGATCGTCCAGAATTTGGTTCTTACCTAAAAGATAGATTGACTGTTAACCATTAGAAAAGGAGAATAGTAGTAGTGCTAGCGAAAGGAGAATACCATTGAAGCCGCTTGAAAAGAAATGGATACATATTATTAATATCATACTCGGAATCATTATCGTGCCGTACTCGATCCTTGAACTGTTAGGGGTGTTACTCTTAAGGACAGATTATATATACGCATTAGTTCCAGTCGGTTTGCTTCTTATCTGGCTCGTTTTGTACATTGTTCAAGTGAAAAAGGAAAACACGCTGCTTGTGTTTGGAGCAGTTTTCTTGAATGTGTTCTATATGTTCTTTATCATTCCAAAGGTACTGTATTAGTTCTAGCCACTTCCGATGATTAAAATTATTTTCAGCGGGTAATATACAAAAGTGGCTGAAGCAGGCTAAGAAGATAAAGGAGAGGATTTCAATGAGTAAAAAAGTACTAATGGTCGTAACAAACCATACAGAAATCGATGCAGAAAATAAAACAGGCTTATGGCTTGAAGAGTTCGCAGTTCCTTACAATATCTTCAAGGAAAAAGGATATGAAATTAAGGTAACTTCAATAAAAGGCGGAAAAGTAGAGCTTGATCCAAACAGTATTCCTGAGGAATCTCATCCGGAATGGGAAGAAGCACAGCAGAAGCTAGAGATTACAACGCCTCTATCAAAAGAAGATGCGAATCAGTTTGACGCAGTCTTCCTTCCGGGTGGTCATGGTACGATGTTCGACTTCCCAGATAGCGAAACACTTCTTCACGTACTGCAAGAGCAAGCACAAAGTGACAAAGTGATCGGTGCTGTTTGCCACGGACCAGCTGGACTTGTGAACGTAACGTACAATGACGGTACGCCTATTGTACAAGGGAAGCAAGTAACAGGATTTACAGATTCTGAAGAAGAAGAAATGCAGCTAGTTGAGAAAATGCCATTCTTGCTTGAGTCAACGCTTCGTCTAAAAGGCGCAGATTTTACCTCGCAAGAAAATTGGGCAGACTTTGCTGTTCGTGACGGCAAGCTCGTTACTGGGCAAAACCCTCAATCAAGCGCTAGTGCAGCAAACAAAGTAGTTGAAGCACTAGAAGTATAAGAGTGACTGAGCGAATCCTTGTGATTCGCTCTTTTTTTTATGTTTTTGAGGTTGGATAACAGGGGAAAAGTAGAGATATCAGCGAAATGGGCGGTATATCGGCGAAGACACGCTCCGGGTACAAGAAAAGAAGGAGCTTAAGCACTCGTTGTAGAAGTGGATTTTTACTACGGGATTAAAACATGGTATAACAGGCATAGATTATAACTAGCGAAACCCTCTGAGTTTTCGTAAAGGAAGCAGTGAATATCATGACGTTTATTACCTCTCATCCGTTCATAGAAATGGTTCGCAAAATCGAACGGACAGGGCAGCACACGATTGAGGAAGAATATGAATTAGAGTTATATGAAGATAGCATTCGCTCGACATACCAGCATTATCGATTGAACGACGTGTTCGATGTGTCCTATCGATTTACGACTGGCAACTATGGGTTTCTTTATCTCCACACAAACAGAGGTGTGATTTCTTTTATGATAAAAGAAGATCCTCGCTCGTTTGTTGAAGAATATAAGAAGTTGATTTAAACATTCATAGGGGGAGGATGATGAGGGAATGGGAATAGATTCACGCGTAACGCTCTTAAACGGAGTAAAGATTCCTGAAGTTTGTGTTGGCGTATTTAAGCTACAGGGAGAGGAAGCGGTTAACGCCGTGAACGAAGCACTTAAAATCGGGTATAGGGGCATCGATACCGCATCCTATTATGGAAACGAAGAAGCGGTCGGTCGAGCGATCAAGGAATCAAACCTACCACGAGAAGAGCTGTTTGTTACTTCAAAAGTCTGGAACGATGAGCAAGGGTATAATGAGACGCTACAAGCATTCGAACGCTCGCTCGAACGACTCGGTACGGATTATCTTGATCTGTATCTTATTCATTGGCCCGTTCCTGAGTTGTATCAAGAGACGTGGCAGGCGTTAGAAAAGCTGTATCACGAGGGGAAAGTGTGCGCGATCGGAGTAAGTAACTTTGAAAGGCACCACCTTGAGGCCATTGCTAAGAGTTCGAGTGTAATGCCTGTACTCAATCAGATTGAATTCCACCCAGAACTAATACAAGAGGAACTCAGAGCCTATTGTCACGCGAAGAACATTCAAATCGCTGCGTGGTCTCCTCTAAAAAGAGGAAAGGTGTTAACCAATCCAACGATTGAAGCAATAAGCGAACGTGTTGGGAAATCTCCTGCCCAAGTCGTTCTTAAATGGTGTCTTCAACATGATGTGATCGTGAACGTGAAGTCTTCCCATCCTAAGCGGATAAAAGAAAACGCTGATCTATTCGATTTTGATTTGACTCCAGAACAGATGGAGGAAATCGATAAGTGCAATCAAGATAGCAGACTCGCACACCATCCAGATCATCAACCTTTTTATGATGAAACAGTGCCAGGAAGAAAGGGATAGACAAAGAAAAGACGCTCTCTAGGCGTCTTTTTTTTACGTCCCTCGATTCACATTCGACCAAACTTCAATCAGCGGTCCATCGCCACCAAAGATCGGATCTGTTTCAGGAAATGGGACACGTTGGATCGTTTCCAGCGCGTCTCGTTCATTTGGATCGCCCGTTTTCATGTCGTGATCTCGTCCATTTGGATAAGCGCCGACGACCTGAAAATCAGATGATGCGTTCTCTCGCTTGTGTCCAACACCGGCTGGTATGACAACCGCGTCGCCTTTCTTCACTGTTACCTTTTCTCCATCTTCACCACCAAACGTGATCGTTGCTTCTCCACTAACAACACCAAGGACTTCATGAGTGTTGCTGTGGTAATGATGGTAATCAAAAACCCCGTTCTTCCAACTGTTCGTCCAGTTATTCTTTTTGAACTGATCCGCGCAATTGTCTACGAGATCTACTAAACTTCCACGATAAAGGATAAGAGGAAGATCAGGGTTGTTTGGAATACTTCCATTATCCTTAAGGTATAGCGTTTCTACATCCACTTTATTCATCCTATATCCCTCCTTATGGTCTAGTACATATATTAAACGTTTTCACACAAGATAAAACATGTTTTGATTTGTTTATTTGCAAGGTAAAAGGGAAAAGGAGTATTGATTTCAATACTGATAGCCGCTTCCCCCTAAGAGCGCAAAACGTTCTAGTTGACTAACTTGTATATACAAGGTAAACTACGAATTGTAATTAACATGTATAGACAAGTTAAGACATAAATGAAAGCGGTTGAAAGGAGAATATATATTATGTTAAAGAAACTATTCGGTAAAAAAGAAACACCTACAGAGGAGAAGATCTTCGCTCCATTAAACGGGAAGGTTGTTGAGCTTGAAACGGTACCCGATCCAACGTTTTCTCAAAAAATGATGGGTGATGGCGTAGCGATCGAACCAACAGATGGTGAAGTTGTTTCACCAGTAAATGGAGAGATCATTCAATTCTTCCACACGAAGCATGCTGTAGGAATTAAATCTGAATCAGGACTTGAACTTCTAATTCATGTAGGACTAGAAACTGTTGGCATGGGTGGAGAAGGCTTCGAAGGACATGTGAAAGAAGGCGACAAAGTAAAAGTTGGCGATCCACTTATTTCCGTTGACCTTGATCTTGTAAAAGAAAAAGCTTCGAGCACAATCACACCTGTCATCATCACGAATCCTGATGTATTGGAAAACGTAGAGAAGAAATACACAGATGATGCATCTCGCGCTGAAGCTGAAATTATGTATACAAAAGTGAAGAAGTAATGAATCGATAACGAGCAGGTCGTTCGTAGGCGACCTGCTTCTTTTGAATAGGGGGAAGAAGCATGGCTATAGACAGGAAGTCTGTCGAGCAGATCGTGGAAGCGATTGGCGGTAAGGAAAACGTTTCAACCGCAACGCACTGTGTGACGCGACTACGACTCGTTTTACATGACGAAAGTAAAGTGGACCAAGAAGCGCTAGAACAAAATGATCTTGTTAAAGGTTCGTTCTCTGCGAATGGTCAGTTCCAAGTTGTTATCGGACAAGGTACAGTTGATAAAGTGTATAAAATCTTCGCTGAATTGACTGAAATTGAGAGCGCATCCAAACAGGATGTTAAGAACGCTGCCGCCGAGAAGCAAAACATGTTGCAGCGTGCAGTGAAGACGCTAGCTGATATTTTCATACCTATTTTACCTGCGATCGTAACAGCAGGTTTGTTGCTTGGTATCAATAACATTCTAACTGCTCCAGATATCTTCTTTAGTGACCCACTCGTAGAGGTTTATCCTCAGTGGGCAGATCTTGCGAGCATCATCAACTTAATCGCGAATACCGCCTTTGTCTTTTTACCTGGACTGATCGGTTGGTCAGCAGCGAAACAGTTTGGCGGAAGTCCGTTACTAGGTATTGTCCTCGGTCTTATCTTAGTCCATCCGGATCTTCTTAACGCATGGACATATGGTCAAGCAGATGAAATTCCAACATGGAACTTGTTTGGTCTTGAGATTGAAAAAATCGGATATCAAGGACAGGTCTTGCCAGTTCTTGTATCCGCGTATATATTAGCGAAAATCGAAACATTCTTAAATAAACGCGTGCATGATTCGATACAAATGCTTGTTGTTGCACCAGTGGCCCTACTTGTAACAGGCTTTTTAGCTTTCACATTCATCGGCCCCGTTACGTTTTGGATTGCAAACCTATTGACAGATGGATTTATTGGTTTGTTTGATGCAGTTCCAGCGATCGGTGGACTTGTATACGGCGCACTTTATGCGCCACTCGTTATTACGGGTATGCACCATACCTTCTTAGCAGTCGATCTTCAATTGATCGGAAGCACTGGAAGCACGTTCTTATGGCCGATGCTAGCCCTTTCAAATATCGCACAAGGTGCAGCAGCACTTGCGATGATGAAGGTGACGAAGCAAGAGAAAACGAAAGGTCTTGCAGGAACGTCAGCAGTATCTGCTTTCCTTGGTGTAACGGAGCCTGCATTGTTTGGTGTAAACCTTCGTTATCGTTTCCCATTCTTCGCTGCAATCATCGGTTCTGCGATCGCTGGCCTTGTCATCACCGTTCTCGGTGTTGAAGCACAATCGATCGGTGTTGGAGGCGTACCTGGATTCTTATCGATCTTCAAAGAATATTGGGGAGCTTTCTTCCTTGGAATGGCTATTGTTTTAGTAGTGCCTTTCCTTCTTACACTTGTGTACGGGAAGGTAAGAAAAGTAGAAAATTAATAGGAACGTACGATATCACCTGGAATGTCTACCGGTTCATCTGACAACTCCGGTGATATCGTTTTTTGCTATCAGTAGATTGAAAAAGAGTTAAGGAGTTGAATAGCGTGCAACCATGGTGGAAAAAATCAGTTGTGTATCAGATCTATCCAAAAAGTTTTAACGATACAACAGGAAATGGTACAGGCGATATTAACGGGATAATCGAGAAGTTGGACTACTTAAAGAAGCTTGGTATCGATGTGGTGTGGTTAACGCCGATTTACGATTCACCGCAAAATGATAATGGCTATGATATTAGTGATTATTTCAGCATTTATGAAGAGTATGGCACGATGGAGGATTTCGATCGTTTGCTTGAAGAAGCGCATGCTCGTGATATCAAGATCATTATGGATATCGTCGTTAACCACACCTCAACGGAGCATCAGTGGTTCATCGAATCACGAAAATCAAAAGATAATCCATACCGCGATTATTACATTTGGAAAGATCCAGTAGATGGTGCAGAACCAACAAACTGGCAGTCTAAGTTCGGTGGGTCCGCATGGCAGTTTGACCGTGAAACGGGTCAATACTACCTTCATTTATTCGACGTGACACAAGCTGATTTGAATTGGGAGAACGAGAAAGTACGCGATGATGTCTATGACATGATGACATTCTGGTTTGAAAAAGGTGTCGATGGATTCCGTCTCGATGTCATCAACCTCATCTCGAAAGATCAGAGCTTCCCGAACGACGATGGGTCGGTTGCGCCTGGAGATGGACGTAAGTTTTATACAGATGGACCTCGTGCTCATGAGTTCATGAACGAGATGAATCGTGAAGTGTTTATGAAGTATAATCCGATGACGGTAGGGGAGATGTCATCAACAACGATTGATGATTGCATTAAGTATTCAAATCCTGAGCGTAATGAGCTCAGCATGACGTTTAACTTTCACCACTTGAAAGTAGACTACCCGAACGGTGAAAAGTGGACGGTCGCTGATTTCGACTTTCTTAAGCTGAAAGACATCCTTTCAACATGGCAGAAGGAAATGCATGAAGGTGGAGGGTGGAACGCACTATTCTGGTGTAACCACGATCAACCTCGAATCGTATCTCGCTATGGGAACGATGGTGATTACAGAAGAGAGTCAGCGAAGATGTTAGCGACAACGATGCATATGATGCAGGGAACACCGTACATTTACCAAGGGGAAGAAATCGGGATGACGAATCCAAAGTTCGACGATATTTCTTCGTACCGTGATGTTGAGTCGCTAAATATCTATTCGATCTTAAAAGAAAAAGGGCATAGTGAAGAAGAGATTCTTGAAATCTTACGCCATAAATCGAGAGACAATTCCAGAACGCCTGTACAGTGGGATTCGGATGCAGAAGCTGGGTTCACAACGGGTGAACCATGGATTCCAGTAGCCAAGAACTACGAGGAGATCAATGTAGAAGATACGCTTCAAGAGAAGGATTCTGTGTTCGAACATTATCAAAAGCTCATCGATCTTAGGAAGAACCTTGATATCGTAACAGAAGGAAGCTATGAGCTCTTATTAGCTGAAGATCCTTCTATCTTTGCTTATGTACGAGAAGTTGAGGGAGAAAAGTTACTCGTGATCAACAACTTTTACGAACGTGAAACAGAATTTCGCCTTCCTTCACACGTCTCAATAGCTGGGTTCAGACAAGAACTACTTCTTTCTAATTACCCAGAGACTCCTCACAATGAAATCGATGGAATGAAGCTGAAGCCATTCGAATCTGTAGTCTATCATTTTAAGCAATCTTAATAAGGTGATGGTGACATGAGACAAACGAAATACGCACAGATTTACCAAGAGCTATCCGAAAAAATTCAAGACGGTACGTATAAACCAAACAGCAAACTACCATCTGAGAATGAACTCTCAGAAACGTATGGCACATCGCGCGAAACGATACGAAAGGCACTGAACCTTCTGTCTCAAAATGGGTTGATTCAAAAGATAAAAGCAAGAGGATCTGTTGTAATCGACGTGAACAGGTATGAGTTTCCCGTCTCAGGACTAGTGAGCTTCAAAGAAGTATCGCAGCAAATGAGCAAAACAGCTCGCACGATCGTTCACTATCTTGAGAAAGAAAAGCCTACTGATTGGGTACGAGAACAGCTTGGTCTTGGTGCAGATGATAAGGTTTGGCACGTTGTCAGAGCGAGAGAAATCGATGGAGAGCGGATTATTTTAGATCGTGACTATTTTCCTGTTCAATACGTGCCGGAGTTAACAAAAGAGACGTGTGAGAACTCGATTTACGATTATTTGGAGAATGATCTTGGACTCTCGATCAGCTATGCCAAAAAAGAAATCGTGGTCGAGGAGGCCCATGAAGATGACAGTCGTTTTCTGGATTTGAAGGATTATGACCACGTCGTCGTCGTGCGGAACTATGTCTACTTGAGTGATACATCACTTATTGAATATACGGAATCACGACATCGCTTAGATAAATTTCGATTCGTCGATTTTGCAAGAAGAGAGAAGTAATATTCTCTGCAGCATACTTATCGTATGCTGCTTTTTTTTATAGGAAAAAAGGTTTTTCCTTACGTGAAGTAGAAATTGTAGGGTGCGAAAGGAGAGGGAGAACATGACAAAGTCAACTACAGAACAAGTGAAGCTAGTCCGTACTCAAGGATTTCATCTTGAGGCGCTCAGAGGATTCACCCTTTCTGACACCCAATTGAAGTATACCTCTCTACCTATGCCAGCATTTGAGCTGTCCATGAAGGATCCAGAACGGCATCCGGTCGTTGTTTTATCAGAAGAGAAGGTTGTTGGTTTTTTCGTTTTACATAGCGGAAAGGGTGCGGAGGAGTACACATCAAACAAGAACGCTATGCTGTTAAGAGCGTTCAGTATCGATCAGAAAGAGCAAGGGAATGGATATGGCAAAGAAGCCATGTCACTTGTGAAAGAGTATGTGAAAACCAATTTTCCAGACATCGATGAAGTGGTTCTAGGCGTTAATGAAGAAAATGTTGCGGCGCGTAAGATCTACCTCGAACATGGTTATGTCGACCTTGATAAAAAGAAAGAAGGTAGATCTGGAACGATGTCTATTCTCCATTTATTTGTATAAAACAAACCCAACCATCTGGTTGGGTTTGTGCTTCTATGAGGACTTCTTTTGAGTTTGTTCCATTTCTGTTAAATAAGCTGCAAATTCTTCCTTCGTTGTGCCGGAATTCATTGCTTCCTGCACAAGAGGCATCCAGTCTTCTGGTAAGTTATGATCTTTCTTCACAAATCTAACCCCCTGTTTAGTAGATCTGTTCTCTTTATCGAATATAATCATAGTTTATCGATAGCTTGAACGTAAATCAATAAAAATTTAAGGAAAATGTAGAAAATTAGCACAAATTAATAGAAAGTGAGATGAGAATAGTGGACCTGTCAACTATTTTATCTAAGGTTCAAAAAGAGAAACGTATTGTAATTGGAATCGATGGATTGAGTCGGTCTGGAAAAACCACTCTTGTTAAAAAAATGCGTCAAGGGGCTCCTTGTAGTGACCGAGAGATCGTTGTCATTCATCTCGATGACTATATCGAAGTAAGAAAGGCTCGCTACAATACCGGGCATGAGGAATGGGTTGAGTACTATCGTTATCAGTGGGACGTTCCCTATTTACGAGATCAGCTGTTTAAAAAGGTGAAAGTCGCTTCCGAACTGAAACTTAAGCGATATGACGAACAAAGTGATTCTCATTTTCTAGAAGAATGTCCATTACCTGATGCTGCGATCATTTTAATAGAAGGTGTTTTCTTACAGCGGATTGAGTGGCGCGATTATTTCGATTATATGATCTATCTTGAATGCCCAAGAGGGACGAGGTTCTTAAGAGAAAGCGAGGAAACACAGAAGAAGCTTGCCAAGTTTAATGAGCGATACTGGAAAGCAGAAGACTATTACTTGGAGCAAGTAGCCCCTAAAGAGAATGCTGACCTCGTTCTAAACAGTCCATATAATGGAACAAGCCCCTCCTAAGTAGAGGGGCTCTTTCAAGGGACTTGCTTGTGGTACGGCCGGCCATCTGACAGCATCTTCATTGTAATGAAAGATAATGACCGACTGTATAAAAAAGTGTTGTCATAAATCAGGATTACAATACATAAAAAAAGCAAAATAATTTCTCTATTTTTCGTCTAACCAACTGGTGCCTATATTTCAATAATGTAAAAACATTGATGAAAATCAGTGTTTAAAACCACTTTCGATTCGATGTATGATAGAAGAGAGGGGAGAGATATGATGCAGCTCGCAACTATTTTAATCGTAATATTTATTGTACTTATTTTAATCGGTACCCTTATGGTAGCAGGAAAGAGTGATTCTGCTTATGACAAGAAAGCAAAAAATACGACGATAACGATTTCTTTAATTTACCTGGTTGTTAGTATTTTAGCTGTAGCGGGTATAGCGATATATGTTTACGTGACTTAGGGGCGGCAAAAGCTGCTCTCTTTATTTTGAAGCGACGAAGAGCATCTCAGCAGCTAAGTATCCGAAACGAAGTCCGAAGAAGAGCAATACGAGACTTGCTACAACGCTGATCCCTTTTAGCATTCTTGGTTTCATTAGCGTTTTGCCAAAGTGAACGGTCAACGACATATTCAAGTTCCAAAGCCCGATCCCAACAAACACGAGCGTAGACAATAAGAAGGCTTCCCATTTGTCAGGGCGCTGTAAGGACTGACTTAACACAGATCCATAAATACCGAGCCAAAACAAAAGGTTCATCGGGTTGAATGCTGCAATCATGAAGCCTGTTGCATAGGAATGAAAGAGTCCGGACTTATCTTTGTCATTCGCCTCGTCTATACTGACTGAGGAGAGGCACCCTTGAATACCTGACAAAGTGAGAATTACACATCCAAGAACTAATAAAGAAAGTTGTACATACGATATTTTCACGAAAGCAGCGATTCCGAAATACATGAGACACATTAAGATGAGGTCCGCACTCATCCCACCCCCACCAACGAGGAGGGAAGACCAGAACCCTTTATGAATTCCTTGTTTCATGATTTCGACATTGATAGGACCGACTGGTGCTGCAATCGATAAACCAAGAATGATATGACCTATCACAGTTTCTAGCATCAATAGCATTCTCCTTTTTTGCTTGTCTCTCTTTAAATACATGTCCGAACTTGCAAAAATAGAAGCAATGCACATAAAAAATATCGTTTGAAAGCGGTTATGATTTTGTGGACGGCCGAGATAATTGTATAATGAAGGGTACTACTACGATGAGAATTGAAGTGATAGCGAGATGAACCAAAACTCAATGTTTTCGAAGAGCGAAATAAAAGAACGGTTTCCAGTGAGTTTCTATCAGAGAGGGCTCACATATTACCAGGACGGACGCGTTCATGTTCTAAATTATAATTCTGAGAAAAAATCTTATACTGCACACGTACAAGGAACAAGTGATTATGAAGTCGTTATCGAACTATTGAGCGATAACTGGTTTGGATCTTGTGAGTGTGAAGCATTCGATACGTATGGAACATGTAAGCATATCGCGGCTGTTCTCATTGCGATCAGTGACTCTCAACCACACTACCAAGAGCCTAAGAAAGAAAAGAAGAGCACTGCTCCAGTTGCAACGAAGAGTTACGTCGAGACAGATCAGTTAATTCAAGCATTGAGCGATTATGATGTGGATTTATCTGATATACCTTCAGCAAAAAAAGATCGGTTACAGGTAGAGTTTACGATTAAAGCAACAGCTTACCCGTCGCTTAGAAGATCACAAGGGGACGCACCTTGGACGATCGAGATGAAGGTAGGCGTGGATCGTTTATACATTGTAAAAGATATTCGCACATTCCTAGATGCTGTTCAGTCTGAGGAATCGCTATATTTTACAAAGAAATTTAGCTATGAGCCTCATGAGCAAGAGTTTGATGAAGACGATCTACCATTACTGCAGTTACTGTTAGCTGTAAGGCGTAATGAGCTAGTTTATTTAAGTATCCCAGATAATTGGGGGAGGTTTACAGACAACAGAGAGTTGATCTTGCCGCCTTTAACCGCAAACGAGTTTCTCGAGGAATTGTATGCACAGAACCGCACAGTTCGGTTTGATTTTAATCGTTATCTTTACGAAAACATCCCGCTACAAAAAGATAAACACCCGTTCGAGTTTGAAGTTGATCAAGTGGACTCGGACTACGTACTTCATCTAAATGGCTTTGAAGAAGCGGCTTTCTTCAGCACGTACGGTTGGGTTTTTCACAATGAGACGTTATACAAAGTGACTAAGAAACAGCAGAAGTTGCTGAAAGAGCTAGCTCAGTTTCGAACTTCGGCACCAGGAAGCACCGTTTCCATCTCAGGTGACCAAATCGAACCGTTTCTTTCACAAGTTGTTCCAAGGTTGAAGAAACTCGGGGACATTACGATTTCAGAAGACATTACTGAGAAAATCGAAAACCCAGAACTTCGTGCGAAGGTTTACGTGAATGCAGAAGGAGAACGCCTGCTCGTTAACGTTACGTATAATTATGGTGACGATCAAATCGATCCGTTCGACAGCTCTTCTCGACTAGAAAATGAAGAAGGAGGCATCATCCTTCGTGATAGTGAGAAAGAGCAGCAAATCATGGGGCTTATTGAACAAGCGTCGCTTAAATATAACGGGCGCGAACTGTATGTTGATGATGAAGCATTGATCTTTGATTTTCTATATTGGACGCTCCCACGTCTTGATGAACTAGCAGAAGTATTTTTAACAGATTCAGCAAAGAGCTGGTTATTGGATGAAGGGTCCATGCCTGTCACATCAGTCGATGTAGATGGATCAGGAACTTGGCTCGATGTTAGTTTTGATATGAAGGGAATCGACGAAGGCGAGATTTCAAACGTACTGAAAGCGATGATCGAAAAGAGAAGGTATTATCGCCTTGAGAACGGCTCATTCGTTTCGATTGAAGATGAAGAGTTTCAACACGTTGGAAAGCTTTTGGATGAATTGAACATTAAAGAAAATGAGGTCGACCGTGGCGATATAAAGCTTCCACTTTACCGAGGCTTACAGATTGATGAAACGATGGGGACAGGGAAGCGTAGCTCGCGTTATGGGAAGGCATTTCGAGAACTTTTATCAAGACTTAAACATCCTGAAGATCTTCAGTTTGATTTACCTGAAGAGTTAGATGCAGAACTGCGTTCGTACCAATTGACCGGTTTTCAATGGTTAAAGGCACTCGGTTACTATCAACTCGGAGGTATTCTAGCTGACGATATGGGTTTAGGTAAGACGTTGCAAAGTATCGCTTACCTTCTGTCTGAAAAGAAAGAGAACCCAGATGCGACAGCACTCGTCGTTGCGCCTGCTTCGTTGATTTATAACTGGAAGAAAGAATTTGAGAAATTCGCACCTAGTATGAAAGTTGCAGTTAATGCAGGGGCGCCGCCTGAACGAAGAGAACTTTTGGCTCAGTCAGCACCTGACGTGTGGATTACTTCTTATCCAACATTGCGACAAGATATTTCTCATTATGAAGCGATGCAGTTTGATTCGGTCTTTCTAGATGAAGCGCAGGCAATCAAGAACCCAGCAACGAAGACGTCTCAAGCTGTGAGGCATCTACGTGCTAAAAAGCGATTTGCGCTCAGTGGGACACCGATTGAAAATTCTCTAGATGAGCTTTGGGCACTGTTTCATTCAATCATGCCAGGCTTCTTCCCAGATTTGGGTGCTTTTAAGAAGCTGCCTCATGAACAAGTATCAAGAATGGTGCGCCCATTTATCTTGAGACGTGTGAAGCAGGATGTGTTAAAAGAACTTCCTGATAAGATCGAAACGGTTCAAGTATCTGAGTTAACAAAACAACAAAAAGAACTCTACATCGGCTACCTCCATCGCATTCAGCAGGAAACGAAAGAGAGCATTGCGGGTGAAGGGTTCCAGCGTAATCGGATGAAAATACTCGCAGGACTGACACGGCTCAGACAGTTATGCTGTCATCCTTCTTTGTTCCTAGAAAACTACGATGGGTACTCTGGCAAGCTTGAGCAGTTGATGGACATTGTTGCGACTTCAATACAAAACAAGCAGCGAATTCTTATCTTCTCGCAGTTTGCGAGTATGCTTCGTATCATTCAGGATAATTTAAAGAGCGCAGGACACGATGTGTTTTATTTAGATGGTCAAACGCCTTCCAAAGATCGTGTCGAAATGACAGAGCGATTTAACGAAGGAGAAAAAGAAATCTTCCTTATTTCGTTAAAGGCTGGAGGTACTGGTTTGAATTTAACCGGCGCTGACACGGTTATCTTATATGACCTATGGTGGAATCCAGCGGTTGAAGAACAGGCTGCCGGTAGAGCTCACCGTATCGGGCAGAAAAAAGTTGTGCAAGTGTTAAGGTTGATTACTCAAGGAACGATCGAAGAGAAGATATATGAACTTCAGCAAAAGAAAAAAGAGCTGATCGAAAAAGTCATCCAACCGGGTGAAACGATGATCTCGAGCCTTTCTGAGGACGAAATCAAAGAGATATTAAGTATCTAATGCATAAGCCTTCCTGTATGATGGGGGGGCTTTTTCTCTTTTGTATGGTATACCTCTCATCAAAGAACAAATAATAGCAGTGAGTGTAAGGGGTGGTTTTAGGATGGAGTGCGAACTGTGCGGACGAAGTGGTGTAACATGTACGGTTCATCATTTAACACCTAAAGAAGAAGGAGGGACGTTTGAACCAACTGCTAACTTGTGTGTAGCATGCCATAAGCAAATTCATGCGTTATACAGTAATCAAGAGTTAGCGATAAGGCTAAATACAGTAAGAAAGTTAAAAGAAGACGAAAAAATACGAAGGTTTCTAAAGTGGATAAAAAAACAGCCACCAACAAAGAGAGTAAAAGTGTCGAAATCAAACGAAAAAAACAGAAAAAAATAGTCGCGCTATAACGCCCATTTTATTAGGGTTTTTAAGGAAGAGATGGAGTTTAGAATATTATTAACTTAAAATTCGGTGTTTCGACCTATTTTCTAGTGGTATAGATAGATAGAGGTAAAAACGTACTACATTCTGTCCTTTAACTCATCGTGATGTTAAAACAGAAAATTAAATGAAGTTGAGGTGACGACAGTGACAGGAAAAGTTTCATCAGTGTTTTGGAGCACAGTGGTTATCAGTTTAATCATGGTAGTATGGGGCTCGATTTCTCCTGACAGTCTTCAGTCCATATCAGCCACTGCCCAAACGTTTATCTCGAATAAGTTTGGTTGGTATTACCTTATTCTTGTAACGCTCCTTGTCCTATTTTGTGTATTTATTATCTTTACGCCTTACGGCAAAATTAAGCTGGGTAAACCGGATGAGAAACCAGAGTTTACAACGTTAAGCTGGTTTGCGATGTTGTTTAGTGCCGGTATGGGAATCGGTCTTGTATTCTGGGGAGCGGCAGAGCCGATTTATCATTATGCAGTGAATGCTCCTACAGCAGAAACGGGAACCCCAGCAGCAGTTAAGGAATCGATGCAGTATGTATATTTCCACTGGGGAGTACATGCATGGGCAATTTATGCAATAGTAGCTCTTGTGCTTGCTTACTTTAAATTTAGACATGATCGTCCTGGACTGATCAGTGCAACTCTTTACCCAATCTTTGGTGAACGAGTGAACGGTCTACTAGGTAAAGTAATCGATACTTTAGCAGTCTTTGCAACGATTGTTGGTGTAGCAACAACACTTGGTTTTGGCGCTGTCCAAATTAACGGCGGACTTTCATACTTAACAGGAATTCCTAACAATTTTACCTCTCAATTAATCATTATTGCCGTCGTAACAGTGCTATTTATGATTTCAGCATGGACAGGCATTAGTAAAGGGATCAAATACTTAAGTAATGCAAATATCGGTCTAGCAGGATTCTTGTTCCTGGCAATGTTTATTTTAGGACCGACGATTTATATTTTGAACATGTTTACAGATACGATTGGTTCTTACTTAACCAACTTACTAGCGATGAGTTTCCGAATCGCACCACTTAATCCAGAGAACCGTGAGTGGATCAATAACTGGACGATATTTTATTGGGCATGGTGGATTTCTTGGTCACCATTCGTAGGAATCTTTATCGCACGTGTTTCTCGCGGAAGATCGATTCGCGAATTTCTTGTTGGTGTTCTACTCGTACCTTCAATTGTCGGATTCTTATGGTTCTCAGCATTTGGTGTATCAGCGATCAATCTACAACAAAACGGTACAGCTGATATTGCTTCACTTGCAACTGAAGAAGCCTTATTTGGAACGTTGCAGAATTATCCATTAGGTATCGTTCTCTCGATCGTAGCGATTACATTGATCGGAACATTCTTCGTAACGTCAGCCGATTCAGCTACGTTCGTATTAGGAATGCAGACAACGTATGGGTCATTAAATCCAGGTACTAGCGTCAAGCTTACATGGGGAGTCACGCAGTCAGCCATGGCAGCAGTACTTCTTTATACTGGTGGACTTCAGGCGTTGCAAAACGTACTCATACTCGCTGCGTTGCCGTTCTCAATCATTATGATTCTGATGACAGTCTCATTCTATAAAGCGATAACGAAAGAGAAACATCTCGTTGCGAAAAATCCTAAACCAAAGAAGGATAAAAAGCGTGATGGTAAAGCTCCAGAAGAGCCATCTCCAGCAAAACCATAATTCATTCACTAAGCAATGAGGCGATATCCGCCTCATTGTTTTTGTGTATAAGGAATACGAATTGTTACATTGAAATGACAGAATATGAGGAAAAAGGTTTGAACTATCGCAAATATGTGAATGGTGTATTATTCGTACTTTCTAAGGCAGGTGAATAGAATGCTTGCAAAATGGTTTTATGAAGCGAAACATACCGTAGTGCTAACTGGAGCTGGAATGAGTACTGAAAGTGGTCTAGCAGATTTTAGGTCAGCATTAGATGGCATGTGGAATGAGTACGATCCTTTGTTATTTGCCAGTAGGGATGCAATGACATATGAACGGGACATGTTTGTCCGTTTTTATAAAAACCGCATTGAGAAATTACAAGAAGCAACACCACATGAAGGCTACTATTATTTATCAGAATGGGAGAAGAGTGGCCACATTAGCTGTGTGTTAACTCAAAACGTTGACGGATTGCATAAACGAGCGGGGAGTAAGAACGTCGCTGAAATGCATGGAACGCTAAGTGAAGTGTATTGTGATGATTGCGGAGAATCATCCGGAAACGACCATTTCATGAACGATGATGTGCTCTGTTCATGCGGCGGCTTCAAACGTCCTGGCGTCGTACTGTTTGGTGAACCGTTACCTATGAACGCGATTCATATGGCGAAGCAAGAGACGAAAAAAGCTGATCTTTTTATCGTGTTAGGTTCTTCCTTAAGCGTATCGCCAGCGAATCTCTTCCCTGTAGAAGCGAAACGCCACGGTGCAAAAGTGGTCATCATAAATGATGAAGAAACGAAATATGATTCGATCGCAGACCTTGTGATCAACCGTAGGATCGGTGACGTTTTAGAGGAACTAGCCCAGGAAAAAAACAGATAGATGGAAAATACCGATGAACGTTCATCGGTATTTTTTTGTGAGTATTTCCTCTATTTTTCCTTCATATTAAGTAGTAAGATGACGTTAGGAAGAATCTACCGAAAGGAGCGCTGTGTATGACGAATTTAAATCGAATCACTGTGTTTTGTGGCTCAAGTGAGAATGTCGACAGGCTCTATTTTGAGGCTGTTGAAAAGCTAGGAAAACAATTAGCACTTAAAGGGATAGAAGTTGTCTACGGCGGTGGAAACGTTGGACTCATGGGAGCATTAGCTCGAACAGTTTTAAAGCATGGGGGTAAGGTGACAGGAATCATCCCGAGAAAGATATACGATAATGTTGCTCATGTTGAACTATCAGAACTCATCATTGTTGAAACGATGCATGAGCGTAAAGCCAAAATGTACGACCATGGCGATGCCTTTCTAGCACTTCCTGGTGGAATCGGAACACTTGAAGAGCTAACAGAAATCTACACGTGGTATCAGCTTGAATACCACAACAAACCAATCGCGTTATTGAATACAAAGAATTATTATGCGCCATATCATAACATGCTTAATCACATGGTGAGTGAAGGTTTCCTCGCTCGTCAATATATGGAGCCACTCCTCTCTCATGAGGATCCTATACAGTTACTTGAGATGATCGAAAACCATCGCGTACCAAAGATGAATAAATGGAACCAAGATGACCTGACAGATCGAATCTAGGATAACGTTTGTACGTGACTTCTTGTTGTCAGACAATCTCAGGCTGGCTATAGAGAAACGATGATTTATTTACTTCTAGGAGTTTGTATTAAATCCATAAGAAACGTCTTGACCAATTCTTATGGACGTTACCTTCTTTAGAGACCATGTTTTTAGATGAGGTTAGAGTAGTGAAGAGTAAATCCACACAATGGCGTTGATTGGAGCGGAGGGAGGGTCGACTCCTGCGGGATGTGCGGGACAGGTGAGACCCCACAGGCGAAGCCGAGGAGGCTCAACGCCCGCCCCGCGGAAAGCGATCCTCCTGGAGCGGAAATCTCCACTTAACCCATGATTCATTCACTCTGAACTATTATTAATATTTGCGACTGCCTTTTATAGGCAGTCTTTTTATATAGACTTCCTGTATGCAATTAAATATATCGAAATATTCAGAAATAGAAAGGATTTTAGCTAAGAAGATGGAACTATACACATGGACACATACATACGAGACCAATCATCACTTATCGACACTATTCGAAAGAGGAGGATGTTCATGTACGTAACAATCGGCTCTCTATTCATGCAAACGGTGAGAAAGTTTGGTGCAAAAGAAGCTCTCGTGGATAAAACGAAGGGTATCAGGTGGACGTATGAGGAGTGGAACGTAGAAGTGAATCGCGTTTCAAACGCTCTTCTTGACGCTGGTGTGAAAAAAGGAGATCGCGTTTCAACGCTTTTGTTTAATAATGCGGAACTCGCATGTCTCTTTTTCGCGTGTGCAAAGATCGGAGCTGTTCTTAATCCGATCAACTTTAGGTTGAAACCAAATGAAGTCGCTTACATTTTGAAAGATGCGAAGCCTTCCATTGTGGTTTATGAAAAAATCCTCGAGCCTATTGTAGCTGCTGTGCAGCACGATTTCCCTGAGGTCTCTTTCTGGTTAACAGATGGCGAAGCACCTTCATTTGCGGAAAGCTTTGAGAAACAAGTACGCTTATCTTCTGTAGATGAACCAAAGAGTGACGTGGATGAAAATGATACGTATGCGATCATGTACACGAGTGGAACAACTGGTAGACCTAAGGGCGTGCTACATAAGCATAGAAGCATGGTTGAGCAAAGCTTGATCTGTGGCTCTAGTTTGCATTTGAAAGACCATGATATAGGTCTTGTTGCAGCACCGATGTTTCACTGTGCAGAACTTCATTGTAACTTCTTGCCACGTGTTCACTTTGGAGCAGTTAACATTATCCTGCATCACTTCGAACCTCAGAAAGTGTTAGAAGCGATACAGGAAGAAAAGGTAAGTATCGTTTTTGGAGCTCCAACAATGTGGAATATGATGCTTCAAGAAAACCTTGCTGCCTATGATATCAGCAGTCTTCGACTAGGATTGTACGGAGCAGCTCCTATGGCGCCTTCGCTAGTGAAGGCAATCAAGGAAAAGCTCGGTATCAATCTTATACAAGCATACGGAATGACAGAGATGGGACCTGCCGTGACATTTCTCGATCAACACGAACAGCTTACAAAGGTCGGTTCAGCAGGTCGTGCAGCGATCAACCATGAAGTAAGGGTCGTGCGACCATCTGAAGATGGACCATCAGATCCAGAAGCGATTCTTCCTCCAGGTGAAGTAGGGGAAATTATTGTAAAAGGGCCTTGTATGATGACAGGGTATTTTAACCGACCAGATGCGACCGAAAAAGCGTTATACAAAGGGTGGTATCACTCTGGTGACTTAGGCTTTATGGATGATGAAGGATATTTATTCGTATCAGATCGCGTCGATGATATGGTCATATCCGGAGGAGAAAATGTCTATCCACGAGAAATCGAAGATGTGTTACATGCCCATGAAGGGGTATTGGATGTTGCGGTCCTTGGTCAGCCTGATGAAAAATGGGGTGAAGTGGTTACAGCAATCATCGTGAAAAAAGATAGTGCTCTTACTGAGGAAAGTCTCGATCGCTACTGTAGAGATAGCCCGAGTTTAGCAACGTATAAGCGACCGAGAAAATATGTATTTGTTGATGAGCTGCCTAGAAACGCAAGTGGAAAAATCCAAAAGTTTATGTTGCGAGAACAGTTTCAGCCGAACACACCCTCCTAAACCCTAGTTGTGTGATTATGTGTAGAGATGTATAATTTGAAACGTTGTCTTATGAAGCGAGCGATCGAGCTCGCTTTTTTATTTTTAGCGATGTAATGATTTTACATGTGGGGCACATACTAACGTGGAATAGGAGGAGTGGGCGATGATTAAACTTTTTACAGACAGTGACCTTGATGGCTCGGCTTGTGCACTTATTGCAGAACTTGCTTTTGAGAAAAGCGCAGATATCACACATTGTACATATCGGAACTTAAATCAGCGTGTAGAATCTTTCTTGGAGAAAAATGACGATAGTCCACTTTTTATTACAGATCTATCGGTGAATGAAGAAGTTGAACACCTTCTTGAAAAGCGCCATATGGATGGTGGCCATGTACAAATGATCGACCATCATGCGAGTGCAATTCATTTTAACGACTATGAGTGGGGTTTTGTAGAGCCTGGTAGTGAGAAGAAAACATGTGCGGCGACATTGTTTTATGACTATTTAGTAGAAAGAGAAAAGATTGAGCGGAATGAAGGAATCGAACAATTCCTTGAACTTGTGCGGAAATATGATACGTGGGAATGGGAAGAAGACGACGACACAGATGCAAAACGGTTGAACGATCTGTTTTCGATACTAGGGAGAGAAACGTTTAAAGCAGAAATGCTGAGACGATTGACCCGAGATCCAGACTCCTTTTCGTTAAGTGAAACCGAGGAAATGATTCTTGACCTAGAGGAAAGAAAGATCAGTCGGTATATTCATAAGAAAAATTATCAGATCGTACAAACTTTTATCGATGAATACTGCGTAGGCATCATCCATGCAGAATCATATCATTCAGAATTAGGGAATGAACTGAACAAACGGCATCCTCATCTCGACTTGATTGCAATTATTAATATCGGGAACAAACGAGCTGGATTTCGAACGATACATGATGAGGTAGATGTATCAGAATTCGCAGGTAGATTTGGAGGAGGCGGCCACCCGAAAGCGTCAGGGTGCGAACTGACAGAGACGACGTACGAGCTCTTTGTAGCAGAGCCTTTTGCTATTAAACCCCTAAAGAGTGATGCAGATCGAAATAAACTGAACCGCCGAGATGGCGATCAAGGATCTTTTTATGAAAACCACGATGATGAGGTCATCTATATCCGACCAGTTGATAACACTTATGAAATAATGAAGCAGGGCGAAGTGGTTGACTGTACATTCCATACGTTCGACGATGCAGAACGTTACGTGAAACGTCAGCATCATGCTTGGCTAAGGTCAGATGAGCGTATTGTTGAAGATCTTACCCGAGTACTTCCACTTTCTAAAGACGAACTGTTCGAACGGTATGATGACTTGTTACACGTTATTTCTTATCAAAAAGAAGACTCTCTTAGCTGAGAGTCTTCTTTTTTTAATAGGACCCTATAGATTTTCCTCTCATACGATGAAGGAATGACAATGAAGGAGAGGATCCTTATGAAGAAGGTTGTTTGGATCGCTATAAGTGCAATGGTAGTAGGTTTCATTCGCAATATAACGAAGCATGAAAAAATACTACAAGCTGCAGAGTGTGAAAAATAAGGCTGATCGAGGAGGAAAAACTAAACAATTTTTTATAATTTATGGGAACCTTTCAAATTACTCTTTCGTATATACAGTTGAGTAAATAAGAAAGGTTGTGACGAGATGAACGAAAACTCAACAAATCCATCAATCCTGGGGATGATTTTTAGCCCGGGTGAACAATTTGAAAGGATTCGCACAAAACCAAAGGTGTGGCTACCACTACTAATCGTTTTAATAGCATCATTAGTAGCAGGATGGCTCATGGTAATGAGTCCTGACTTTGAAGCAACAATGAATGAAGGAATGAACGGTGCGGAAAATATGGGCGGCGCTCTCATCTTCATCAAAGTATTTACCGCGCTTTCAATCGGTATCTCTCCTATTTTCGGTGTTTTGATCGGAAGCTTTATCTACTGGTTAATTTCAAAAGCAACACCATCTGAAGTAACATTCAAACAATTGTTTTCTATGAACTTATTCATTACTTTTATTAGCGCAATCGGCCTAGTGTTAAACGGTCTTTTAATGGCATTACTAGGTGGCGAGCCCGGTACGATGTATACGAGTATCGGTAGTCTAATGAGTGCTGAGGGAGCTTCTGCTGGTGTTTGGAATAGTCTTGAAATCTTCAACATTTGGGCGACAATCTTAACTATTATTGGTCTTAGAATTACAGCTGGTTGGCCAAAAGCACTTGCTTGGATTATTCCTATCGTCTTCTTCTTAATCGGAATTGGCTTTGCTGCAATTGGCACAATGTTTAACAGCATGTCGGGAATGTAATCGAATGAAGAAAAAAGTATGGATCTCGATTGCTGTTGTAACTGTTTTAGTTGTAATAATAGGGTTTAATGTGTACAACACGTACGCTAGTAAATCAGCTGAGGTAGAAACAAAGACTTTGAAAAGTGAAAATATCAATACCACGGTCATGACTCCTGGTACGTTGACACTAGCAAATGAAAGTCTTTTGTTCGATGACCAGACAAAAGGTGAATTAACGACCGTCCATGTAGCTGAGGGCGATTCAGTAAGTAAGGGAGATAAAGTGCTGACGTACGAAAACCCTGATCTTAAGATGGAGAAAGAGCAGAACGACATTACTATTGAATCGCTCTACCTTCGTATTAACTCACTAGATAAACAGAAAACAAGATTACAAGAAAAAGAAGATGAACTTGCTGACGATGTCGGAAAAGAAGAAGCAGAAGAGACGATGGAAGCAGAGCTCGAACAAGTACAAATGGACATACGGATGGCGAACCTTGATCTTCGTCAAGCATTGCTTCAACGAGATCGTCTAAAGGAGCGTATGACTGAATTAACGGTAACGAGTGAGATCGATGGAATTGTAATCGAAGTGAATGAAAAAACATCTCCAACAACTCAAGGAGAAAAGCCACTTGTTCGATTAGGTAGCATGGATGACCTCGTTGTGAAAGGAAAGCTTTCAGAATACGACACATTAAGTGTAGAAGATGGGCAACGTGTAACGCTAACATCTGATGCAGTTCCAGATCAGGAGTGGACAGGGAAGGTTTCTGACGTAGGTTATTTACCAGAAGCATCAGCGGCTGAGAGTGGTTCCAATGCCGTTCAGTTTCCTGTAACGATCACGATTGATGAAGGTCAAAAGCTCAATCTAAAACCTGGTTTTCAGATGATCGTCGAAATCGAAACAGATTCCCATGATGCGATGACGCTTCCGTTTAGCGCGGTTCTACAGGACGGTGATGAGCAGTATGTTTACATAGTTGAAAAAGGTAAAGCTGTACGAAAAGACATCAAGACAGGTTCATCGACTGCGGAACGAATCGAAGTGTCAAGCGGCGTGAAGAAAGATGATCAAGTTGTTATCAACCCTCCTGATAAGCTGAAGGATGGGATGGAAGTGAAATTGAAATGATTGAATTAGAAAAAATTGTAAAAAGTTATACGCTAGGTAAAGAAACGGTCGAAGTGTTAAAAGGGATCACGACCACGATAGAAAAAGGTGAGTTCGTTGCAATCATGGGGCCCTCTGGCTCTGGGAAATCCACATTGATGAATATCATCGGTTGTTTGGATCGTCCAACATCAGGCACTTATTTTTTAGAGGGAGAGGATGTTTCGACTCATTCTGACCCAGAGCTCGCAAAAGTTAGGAATAAGTCGATCGGCTTCGTTTTTCAACAGTTTCAGCTCTTGCCGAGGTTAACGGCTTTAAAGAATGTTGAACTTCCTATGGTATACGCCGGCGCATCGAAAAAAGAGCGAGAGGAACGAGCGAGTGATTCGTTGACTCGAGTTGGACTTCGAGATCGGATGGGACATTTACCAAACGAATTATCAGGTGGTCAAAAGCAGCGAGTTGCAATCGCGAGAGCACTTGTTAACGATCCATCTCTCATTCTAGCGGATGAGCCAACTGGTGCCCTCGATACTGCTACGAGTGTTGCGATCATGGAACTTTTCGTTGAACTTAACAAAGAAGGAACAACGATTATCGTAGTCACTCACGAGCCTGAAGTAGCGGAATATGCAAATCGAGTGATTTACGTTCGAGATGGATTACTTGGTAAGCAGCCTATGAATGGAGGGTTTCCTTCATGAGTCTCTTTGAAAACATTAAGATGGCTCTCATGTCTGTTAAAGCACACAAGATGCGTTCTATCCTGACAATGCTTGGCATTATTATCGGCGTTGCGGCTGTAATCGTGGTCGTTGCGATCGGCCAAGGTGGAGAAGCCATGCTGAAATCTCAAATTGCTGGTGATGGAAATACGATCGAAGTATTTTACCAGCCATCAGAAGAAGAGATGCAGCAAGGTGACTGGGAACAAAACCCTTTCACTTCAGATGATATCCGTGAGCTTGAAAAGTTAGATAAGGTTACAAACGTTGTAGCATCTACTTCAGAATATTCAACAGTGCGACTTCGGGATGAGTCGACTGATACGTCGATCACTGGAATCAATCAAGCCTATATGGAAGTCAATAAGCTGGATATTGCAGAAGGACGTGGTTTTACATCTGCAGATTTCCTAGGCGGAAGAAGAGTGACGGTCGTTAGTGCAGCGATGCAGGAAGAGCTTTTCGAAGGGAAATCTCCAATAGGTGAAATCATTCGTGTCGGTGTTCAACCTGTCGAAATCATAGGTGTTCTTGAGAAGCCTACGGGATTGTTTGCGTTTGGCTCTGTTGATACGTATCTCCCATGGTCCGCTATGAGGAATATGTTTGGAACGAATAATTATAGCCAGGTAACATTGGAGGTAGGGGATACGGATGATCTGAAGCCGACTGGCGAACAGGCGACAGAGGTACTGAATCGTCTACATGATACGGAAGATTCCTATCAAGTGATGAACATGGAGGAAATCGCAGCAGGAATTGGCCAGGTGACAACGATTATGACGACGATTATCGGAAGTATTGCCGGTATCTCGCTTCTCGTTGGGGGAATTGGTGTAATGAACATCATGCTCGTTTCCGTCACCGAGCGAACAAGAGAAATCGGGATTCGGAAATCACTTGGAGCAACGAGACAACAAATCCTTTTTCAGTTCTTAGTCGAGTCGATCATCTTAACGTTGATTGGTGGAACGATCGGGATATTGCTAGGATCTGGAACAGCATATCTCGTTTCATTCTTCGCAGATTGGCCATCGCTCATCTCATGGCAAGTAGTAGTTGGAGCACTCGTATTCTCAATGTTGATCGGTATCGTCTTTGGGATCTTACCAGCCAACAAAGCATCTAGACTCGATCCAATCGACTCATTGCGTTATGAATAGGATATAAAAAGAGGAAGAGCGATAATGCTCTTCCTCTTTTCGTTAAGCTAGTTCCGAAATCCATCTTCTGAATGGGATACCACCCTTGATTGAGGTGGTGATTTCCGCTCCAGGAGGATCGCTTTCCGCGGGGCGGGCGGTGAGCCTTCTCAGCGCACAAAACCGTTGCGCCTCCGGGGTCTCACCTGTCCCGCACATCCCGCAGGAGTCGATCCTCCTTCCGCTCCAATCAACATTTGAATGAATGATTAGGAAACAAATGCAAAGCGAATAAAAAAAAGGTATACAACAAAAGAAAATGACTCTTTGATCATAATCAATCGGAAAGTTTGCTAGGTTAATTGCAACCCAGTAGGAGTGAATACCGCTTCGAGACTCGGAGTGGACGGGTTTTTGTCCGCTGTGAGGCTCGGGCGTTCGTCCACAGGAAAGCAAGCGGTATTCAAACTCCTACGGCATAGGGAACAACGAATCAAACTTTCCCAATAAACTTAGAGGAAGAGCGTGGAAGCTCTTCCTCTTTTATGTGGTTACTTTTCTCTTTTTCGTTAGAACAGCTTTAATTTGTGTATACGTAATCTCTTCAGGGAGCGCTTCCTTCAATGGTTTAAGTTTCTCGTCTCCGATTGAGGCTGCTTCCTGTAAAATGAGTTCTTCGTGTTCAGGAGCTACAATACGATCAATTTCTTTCAGTAAACCATCCTCGATTGCTTTTAAGAGATGACCTTCGACAGTTGATTCGCTTAGTCCCCTTGTCGCTGCAATCATAGGAATTTCTTTTCCGTCTTGAAACAGTTCGAATGATGCCAAGTGACTTGGCTTTTCACTCGATTGATTTCGTGTTGATAGGGATTCTAACAGATCAACAAATGCGCTGCCATACTTCTCGTATTTCATCTCTCCAACACCTTTGATTTTAAGCATCTCGTCACGTGACGTTGGCAGGACCTCACTCATCTCCCTTAGCGTACTATCAGCAAACACGACGTAAGGAGGGACCCCATCTCGATCTGCAAGTTGCTTTCGTAACATGCGAAGCTTTTCGAATAACTCATCATTTCCTTCGATCGCCTCAGGTTTTCTCGACACTTTCTTATGAATTGCTTCTTTTCCTTTAAGAACGGGTAACGTTTTTTCTTGAAGGATCAGTGTTGGATACTTACTATCCGTTAAAGTGATAAATTGCTCAGCGGTTAGGAAGTCAATTAGATCGATGATGTCTTGCTGAGTTCGTCGTGCTAGAAGTCCGAAAGTCGACACTTGATCAAGGTGAAGTTCTTTAATTCGTTTTGATCTAGAACCTTTTAATATCTGAGCAATGATCGTTTTACCAAAACGCTCATTCACCCTCTTAATCGTTGAGAAAATCATTTGTGCTTCTTTTGTAATCTCAACGACCTCACGTTCATCAACACAGTTGCTACATTTTCCACATCGATAATCCGGACGCTCATCGCCAAAGTAATGGAGAATCGCGCCTTGGAGACATTTTTCCGTGTGACAGTAGTCAACCATCGCTTTTAACTTTGAAAGCTCTGCAGACTTCCTTACCGGATCATGCTGGTTCTCTTGGATAAGAAACTTTTGAATATGGATATCACCTGGTGAAAAGAGGAGGAAACAATCACTTTCTTCGCCATCTCTCCCGGCACGTCCAGCTTCTTGATAATACGATTCCATGTTCTTTGGTAAATTGTGATGAATAACGAATCTGACGTTTGATTTGTCGATTCCCATCCCAAATGCATTTGTCGCTACCATGACCGCAAGATCATCGAACAAAAATGCTTCCTGTGCAGCTTTGCGCTCGTTTTCTGAGAGTCCAGCATGGTATTTGCCTACTTTGATGCCGAGCTTCTCGAGTGAAGAATAGAGCTGATCAGTTTCTTTTCTAGTCGCGGTGTAAATAATACCCGACTGCGTTGCATTTTTCTTCAAATATGAGGTGATAAAGTTCTTCTTCTTTTCTCCTTTAACAACTGAGAAATGAAGATTTTCGCGTTCAAACCCAGATATGTAGGTCTGTTCTTCTGTAATAGTAAGAATACGCTGAATATCACTTACGACCTCTGGGGTAGCAGTAGCTGTCAGTGCAATGATCGGCGGGCGGTTAGAAAATAAATTCATCATACTACTGATCTTCATATAACTTGGACGAAAGTCGTGCCCCCACTGTGAAATACAGTGTGCTTCATCTACTGCGATCAACGAAACAGAAGTTCGTTGCAACATCCGTTGGAAAGATGGTGCTTCCAATCGCTCAGGAGCGATGTAGAGTAGCTTGATTTCCCCGTATTCTGCTTCTTGCATAGTCGACCTTATTTCTGTTTCTGTTAATGAACTATTTATATAAGCAGCATCGATCCCATACCCAGATAGTGCATCTACCTGATCTTTCATCAGTGAAATCAAAGGAGATATGACGATTGTTAATCCATCGTTCATAAGTGCAGGTACTTGATAGCAGATCGATTTTCCACCGCCAGTTGGCATGATGCCTAGTGTATTCCGTTTTGTCAGGATGCTATCGATAATTTGCTTTTGACCGGATCGAAACTCATCGTAACCAAAATAATGTTTCAGCTGGTGTTTCGCTTGCTCGAGCATTGTATCTTCCTTTCTTCAGTTCAGAAGTTACCCATATTATCTTATCGTACAAGAGATTGGGTGTACAGAACACATAAATTTCAAACCTCTACGCAAACTAGTAGAAAATGTTAATTAGGGGTTTTAAGTTTAACAAAAGGGGAAAATAAGATGAGTGAATGGTTAGAAGTGATAGCAAGGTCATTATTAATGTTGATCGTTTTATTTCTGCTAACAAAGGTACTAGGTAAGAAACAGCTTTCAAAACTATCTTATTTCGAGTATATAGTTGGTATTATCATCGGTGATGTTGCAGGGACGTTAACGATGAGCACAGAAGCAAGTTTGTTTAATGGAATAACGAGTTTGGGCATTTGGGCTGGTGTTTCGGTAGTGATTAGCATGATCTCACTAAAAAGCAAAGCGTTTCGAGACGTCGTGGAAGGTAAGGCCCGTATTTTCATAAAGGACGGAAAAATCCTTGAAGAAAACTTAAAAAAAGAACGCATATCTGCAGATGAGCTTTTAGAGATGTTACGAAAGAAGGATGTTTTCTCAGCTAATGATGTTGAGTTTGCCCTCCTTGAAGCAGATGGTGAGTTAAGTGTGTTATTGAAACGCGATTACCGTGCTGTGCGACCATCAGAGTTGTGGCTTCACCTTCCAGAAGAAAAAGAACCAAAAGCGGTCATCATGGATGGTGTTGTAATGATAGACGTCCTCAATAGTATTGGAAGAACAAGAGAATGGTTACAAAGTAAACTTAGGGAAAAACAAGTCAACATCAATGAAATTTACTTAGGGCAGTTACACTCAGATGGGAGGCTAACGCTTGACTATTATGAGGATGCTGCTATCGATACAAAGCAGTTGGAGGAATGAACAAAGTGATTAAGCAAACGCGCTCGAAAGACGAGCTTATTACCCTTTTACTAGAAAAGGGAATTTATAAAGTAAAACAAAAGCAGCTATATGAATGTTCAACAACAGAATTATTTTATTATTACTTGTCCCTTACGAAAGATAAGCTACAGGTGTTAAATACCAAAATTAGTTCTTAACAGCTTCGTCAATAGAAGCTGTTTTTTATTTCAAAAATATGGTCGTAAATTGGAAAATCGTTCGAATGAATGTAAAGAGTCTCATAACAGCGAGAGTAAGAGGTTTTTGTCTAGTTTTGACGAAAGGGTTCACAAGTCATGTGAATATTTGGATAATAGAATTTGTACGAATTGAAGGAGGGACGAGCTTTGTTGTATGTTGACTTTGAAGCTAGGGAAGTGTTGCTTGATTGGATTAAACGAAAACAGGAGGAAATGATCGAGATTGGTGTTAGGAAAGGAATATCGCACGAGGAAACGTTGCAGTGTAGTCAAGAATTAGATAGTTTATTAACTTCATATCAACGTTTTCAGTTCCAACAAGACTAGGCGGTACATTGATGTTGGGCACCGTCTAACATTCTTCTGTGCAATGAGATGTTTATGAACAAGCGTTATCTCCTCATGAGCAACATCGTTCATCTCAACAACCTTCACGACATGTTTATATTATCACACAAACATTATATCGAATCTGGATTGTTTTCAAAAAAATTATTATTAACTTCTCCTAAATAATGCTTTTTGGTTCTTTTTGAACTAGTTATTTAGTGTTTTACATAGCAATTTAATAAAATTTATTGAAAATATGTGATTCAATGTTTGAACAAATTGCCCAAAGATTATATACTAGGAAGGACGGGTTTTGAACTCATCGTTTGATGAAGTCAAAACTGTTCTTAAGTTATACCATTCATTTAAATGTAAATGATGATTCAATCGATAAAGGAGGTCTACTAAAATGAAGCAAGGAATTCATCCTGATTACAAAAAAGTTGTTTTTCTAGATGTAAGTAGCGGATTTAAGTTTCTAACTGGTTCTACTCAAGGATCAAATGAAACAATCGAGTGGGAAGACGGTAACGAATATCCACTAATCAAAGTTGATATCAGTTCTGAGTCTCACCCGTTCTACACTGGTCAACAGCGCTTTAACGATGCTGGTGGTCGTGTTGAGAAGTTCAAAAAGAAATACAACCGCTAGTCATCACCACAAAACACCCCGTTTCTACGGGGTGTTTTTTTGTACAACTAGTTTCCTTAGCTTTGTTATTGCACTCTTACGCCACGACTTTACCGCCTCTACGGAAACGCCTTCTCTTGAAGCGATCTCTTTCAATGAGAGCTCCTCAACAATCGAAAGTTCTACCCACTTACGTTGATTTGCAGTCAACAAAGTAAGGTGATCGTGATTTAGATTATTTGGTTGGCTATTCACTGATGGTACCTGATCGATCTCATCAGCGTAAACATATTGATTTGCAAGTTTTACCTCCTTACGAAGTTCATCGATTAATTTTCCTCGTATCTTTACATATGCGAATGCAGAAAAACTCCCTTTTGATGAATCAAATTGTTTGGCACAGTCCCATAACGCAATTAATGCATGTTGTTCATAGTGATGATAGTTTCTTGTAAGGCGAAGTTTCTTTATCTGGCTTTTTATCAAGGGGATATATTGTGATGCTAGTACTTCAAATTGATGATCCTCCACAACGCGCTCTCCACAGCGGGTGCACCCATCTCAAATTCCGTCGGTAAGCAAATCTTATTCGAATTCTAATTAATTTTCATCGTAGGAAACAAAGAGTTTGAGGGGGGAAGGGAGCCTTGAACGAAGGAAATAGTCTTAGGTAATTAATGACTTTATATAGTGAAGTAAGAACCAAATTAGGTGTTTTGTGCTTTTTTAGCAAAAAAAAAAACGACCTTTTAGTAAGATCGCTCAGAGTGTCCTATGCTTTTCTATAACAAAGCTGTGCTTTTACACCTTTACCTTGAAGATCACGGACGATCCGGCGTAGTTCTTCTTTCGTTAGTAGTTTTTCTTTCAGCATGTGGCACCTCCGGGAGATTTTTATATACAGGGCTCGACTCTTCAGTAGATTACGTAACATCTGTTCAAAATACTGTTTCCCTTGGAATCCAATTCATAAACGTATCAATGTAAATGAACTCTCCCCAGTATACTATTCTCCTTTAATTGAGTAAATCCTTTAACGATGTTCGTCATTCAGTTTCCACATTTGTAAAAATGTTAACGTGTATAATTGAGCAAAACGGGGAATCAATGAATTAACAATAAATTCTTATTAATAGGGAGAAGAGATCATGAACAAAGTAGAGCAAAGATATGTCGATTTCTTCGAAGAACATTTGGAAGAAATAAGTGAAAAGTGGATCACTAGACTTCATAAGTTAGTTAATGAACATGAAGCAACAGATACAGCTGTGATCGATGATTCAAAGTTGAAAAAAGAAATAGAAGCTTTCTGTTCAGACTTTGTCCGTCAAATGATTTTTCTTGAGTCGAACCAAAGAGATGTGATGCAGTGGGCGAGTCGAATTGTTGAAATCTTTGAGCATCATACGTTTTCATTACAACAATCAGTCGCTAGTCTTACGTATTTGAGGCAAATTCTTTGGGATATTATGGTGGAATTTAGTAGGGAGAAGAGTGAAAACATAGATGCGGCTCAGCTTGCTGAATGGGGAAGCTATATGAACAAATCCTTTGATCTTCTTCTTCATAAAGTGACTGTCTATACAAATCAATTAAACGAAGAGAAGATGAAGGCGCAGGAAACGAGAATTTCTGAATTAAGCGTTCCAATCATTCCGTTATCCAAAAGTGTAGGTGTCCTGCCATTAATCGGAACAATCGATACGTATCGAGCGTCTCTTATCCAGCGTAGAGGGGTCGAAAAGAGTGCAGAGCTTAAGCTATCCCACCTAGTGGTGGATCTATCTGGAGTGCCGATCATGGACACGATGGTAGCGAACGAAATCTTCCAGTTAATGAAAATACTTGAGCTATCTGGCATCGAAACAATCGTTACGGGCATCCGGCCTGAGATTGCTCAAACAACAGTGAATTTAGGTATTGATTTCGACAAAGTAAAAACTTTCGCACATTTGCATCAAGCTATACACGAAATTTTATAACGAGAATGATAAATACTCACTTAAATGTTGGTAGTTACCATGCTTTAACAAGAAAATAGCTAGGATATATTTATGATACCGCTTCAAATTCGATTTACTAAATAAGTATTGTTTAACAAGCTCTCGATACGGAAGCTTGCGGGTTTGTAGAACCCGATTAGAAAGCGTCGGTAGTTCTATGAGTTTATATGCTACACCTTTGCACCAGTTTCGAACGGATGGTTCGATCGGTGAAAGAACACTAAGCTGGTGGAAAGAGATTCGGAATTGTTTCAACTGTTCCTGATAACGAATAATCTCGCCCCTAAATAAACGATCTTCCTTCATCATATTATCCATCCTTACTACGTCCTTAAATTCTTATGCTATGCGAAGATTATACGGCTAAGAGAAAAAAGAATCAATGGGTATAATATGGGAAGTTAGCTTGTCCTTATTAGGTCAAAAGTACCGTTCTTTTTGAAGAACCTATAACGCTTGAATTTAGCAATGAAAAGAAGAGGGAGAATGTCCCTCATCTCAGTCTGCAGAGAAACCTTAACCTGTGCTCCCGATGTCGTAGGAGTTTGAAAACAGCTTGCTTTCCTGCGGACGAACGCCCGAGCCTCCTCGCGAAAAAGCGTTCGCTGTGGGGTCTCGGTCGCTCGTTCTTCCGCTGGAGTCAAGCTGACTTCACTCCTACTAGATTGTGATGCACTCTAACAGAACCTCCCGTTCTATTGAATTCAACTAGATATGAAAATCTTTCTTTACCATTAAAGCTTCCTGATTTGATGAAAAATGATTTAAATCATTCTCACAATAACCGTTGATTGGAGCGGAAGGATGCTCGACTCCTGCAGGATGAGCGGGACAGGTTAGACGCCACAGGAGCGTTAGCGACGAGGAGGCTCACCGCCCGCCCTACGGAAAGCGAGTATCCTGGAGCGGAAATTCCTCCTTTTCATGGTAAAAGGTAAAATAGAAAAAGCTGCCGAGATTTTCTCGACAGCTTGAGAAGAGGGAGAATCTCCCTCCTCTTTCTGTAGATTAATAAACGAAAGCAGCACCTACAATGATAAGCAGAATGAAAAGAACTACGATAAGCGCGAATCCTTGGCCATAGCCGTAACCCATTCTAGTCACCTCCTTCACCTTGCTGTTGTTAATCTGTAATAGTATTGTATGTAAGAAGTTTTAAATGGTTTGGGCAATTGAGAATGAAAAAAAGCCTGAACCAATATAGTTCAGGCAATTCGTTATTTCCAGTTCTTTAGACCGGTTAAATCATGATAGATCGAGGATGGTTGTAAGTTGAGTTCCTCAACTGGCTGTTCTTTTCGGTTGATCCATGCTGTGTTAAATCCAAAGTTTGCAGCACCCGAAATGTCCCATCCGTTTGAAGACATGAAAAGAACATCTTGTCTTGTTATTTTAAGAGAATCGATGACGTGCGTGTAGGATGCAGGTGTCGGCTTATATTGTTTCACATCATCTGCACTAATAATATGGTCGATATAGTCAGATAGAGGTGACTGCGCTACTAGTGGATCTAACATATCATGTGACCCATTTGAAAAAATAGCGACCGTCACGTTTTGTTCTTTCAGTTCTTTTAGAACTTGAGGAACCTCTTCATACACTTCAAGCTCCTTGTAGGCACCCAAAAGCGCTTCTTCATCTTCAGCATTCAAGTCCTGGCCTGTTTCTGCAACTGCATAACGCAGTGCATCTCGGGTGACTTCTGAAAACGGTCGATATTTCCCCATCATCTGCCTTAAATAACTGTACTCTAGTTGTTTTTTACGCCACGATTGGCTTATTGCCTCTCCATTGTTTGGAAAAAGCTCTTCACATTTCTCCATTACCGAGAATACATCAAACAACGTCCCATATGCATCAAATACGAAAGCTTTAATGTTCATGAATACCCTCCTAGAAGTATGATAAGTTAAGTTCACCATAAAGTGGTAGAAATATGAAATCAAATGCTCAAAAATAGGCAGTTTGACGGTGGTGCATGCTAGCAATATATAGGAAAATCATGCTAGAATAAACTGGGAATCTCATAAGGTAATAGAGAAGAATTGGAAGCACTTAAGGAGGATGACATGGAAAAAGAGTCTCAAACCAAGTGGGTGAAAGAGTGGGCAAGTCCTCTAATCTTTGCAGTTGCTCTAGCCTTCGTATTAAAAATGTTTATCGTTGCACCTTATATCGTTGAGGGTGCGTCAATGGATCCAACCTTACATGACGGTGATCGTCTTTTAGTAAATAAATTTATCTCTTATGTGCAAGACGAGCCTGACAGAGGCGAGATCGTCATCATAAAAAATGCAGAAATGGATAAACACTATGTGAAGCGCGTAATCGGTTTACCTGGTGATACAGTAGAAATGAAGAATGACAGTCTCTTAGTGAATGGAAAGGAGCTCGATGAGCCTTATCTATCCACGAATCGAAATAAAGCTGAAACGATGGGGATGCAATTAACTGAGGATTTTGGACCGATTGAAATCCCTGATGGGGAATTATTCGTGATGGGTGACAACAGGCTTAGAAGTATGGACAGCCGAAACGGTCTAGGTAAAATCGCGACAAAAGATATTGTAGGTCGAGCTGAAATGGTTTGGTATCCATTCACAGACTTGCGTTCAACAAATTAGCATTGAAAGAGGGAGGCTGTTACAGCTCTCTCTTTTTTGTAATCGTTTAGCAATAGTTGAAAAGAACAGTTAATGAGTGGATTTCTCCTATAATATGGAACTATTTCCAGGCTGATCGCTAATCAACATAAGGGTTGGATGTGCCTTGGTCCCTTGCTAGGACAGCATTCAGCCCCTTTTTAGCAGATTAGGGTAGTTTGTAAGTGTGTACCAGTGATTTCCGGTGTAGGAATTTTTTACGGTCTTACAAGCTGCTTTTCATATGATACTTTCAATGTGCAAGACATTTTCACCAAAACAAGGAGGAATACCATTGAAGAAATCAGTTATTCTAAGTGTCACAGCGGCAGCAGCCCTGTTGGCAGCAAATCCAACAACAAGTTCAGCAAGTACAGGAGCTGAACAGAACTCCAATATTGACGTGAAGACTCAGTCTTATCAATTTTCTAATATGGAAGATTTTCAATCGTTCGTTAAGCAGATTGAAGATCAGTACAATATTTCTATTCAGGATTCAATTAACTTCTCAAATAAAAAAGTAGAGCAAGAGCCTGCTCCGAAGGAAAGTGCACCTGCACCAAGCAAAGCGCAGGCACCAAGCGAGTCACCTACAAATGAAGCAGCAGAGCCAGCTCAAAATAATGAAACAAAGCAAGAAAACGGACTGTCTCAATTTGAGCAAGAAGTTGTTAATCTTACAAATGCAGAAAGAGAGAAAGCTGGTTTGCCAGCACTAAAAGTAGACACAGAGCTTAGTAAAGTTGCCGAAGCTAAGTCGGAAGACATGAAAGCAAATAACTATTTCGCTCATAATAGCCCAACGTACGGTTCTCCTTTTGAAATGATGGATCAGTTTGGGGTTGAATACCGCACGGCTGGAGAGAACATTGCGAAAGGTCAACAAACTCCAGAAGCAGTAGTAAATGCATGGATGAACAGTGAAGGACACCGCAAGAACATTATGAATGAAAGCTTTACTCATATCGGTGTAGGACATGTTGAAGAAGGAAACATCTGGACACAACAATTCATCGGTAAATAATACGTGATCATTTGAAGCGAAACAAGCTGTCGAGACTAGTCTCGACAGCTTGTTTTTTGTAATCAATCTATGTATCTATTGTGATGATGAAGCAGTTTGTTTCTTCTTGATAACTTTAAGACCTTCGCGTTTACTTAACGGGGCTAGCTCGTGCTGATCGATAAATTGTTGAACAGCATCAGGGTTCGTCTTCGAATATTCTCGTAGTGCCCATCCGATGGCTTTTTGCAGGAAGAATTCGTTAGAGTCTGCGTGAAGTAAACAATAGCTTTTAAGCAATTCAAAGTCTGTTTTCTCTTTATACTTTAGTTGGAAAAGGATTGCTGTCCTGTTTAGCCACTTGTTATCATGGCGAATCCACTTTCCCGTCAGCTTATCGATTTGCTCTGGATGATGAATAAAGTAGGTTCCTGCTGTATTGGAGGCGAGTCCGTCCACTGTATCCCACCATGATTTTGTAGTGACAAGATACTCAATCAGTTCATAATCACATTCATCAAATTGCTTCTTTCGAGCAAGAAGCTCTTGGGCAACGTATTGATATTCTCTTTCTTCTGAATTCCAAAGTTCTTTCACAAGCGGGACGATGTCTTCATCACTAGGAGCGCCGTTTTCTTTTAAAATCGATCTGTAAGCTTGTTTTCTTTCTGGTGTTTTCACTCCTAGGAAAGGGAAGTGGTTACGCATGTACTTCTCCATTTTCTCAGCATTTTCACGATTCCTAAGCGGTTCAAATGTCGCATAAATGTGTTCACTCGTTATCATCTTTATCATCCTCCTTATTTCTATCATACATCAAAGGAGGTAGTGATGTGTTACTAGTACGAGACGGTGAGTGGTCGAAAAGAAAGGTAACAACTACTAGAGAAAAAAAGAATCATGCCAAACGAAAGAGGCGCGTCATGAGACGCGCCTCTTTCTGGCTTTAAGAATAAGGAGGTTTTTCCGGGGGGAAAGGGATACACTTACTTTCTCCTATTAACTCCAGTTCCTTTCCGGGTTGAGAGAAAGGTTAACTGGATTGATTACAGTATAGCAGGGAAGAGAGGTGGTAAAGGTCTTTATGAGTTATTTTTGATAACCATTACAAAATCGTCGCTAATGTTACAGAGCTGATGCTAAAAGGTCTCTTGCAGGTTTCAATCCGTACAAAAAGGTTGCCAGAAACTCTGGCAACCTGTGATGGCTTATTGTAGTACAAGATCAAATTTCTCAGCCATTGCTTTATATTTGCTTGAAATACTAGATGGTGACGTTTCGTATTTTTTCGCGAGTGCGCTTTGGCTTACAGAAACACCGAATTCTTTCGCAGCTAAATACTCAAGTGCTGCGGCAAAGATAGCGGGTTTTCGTATAGATGGAGCTTCTTCTTCACTGTATTTTCTCCAGAACGTCAACATGTCATTGCGTTGATCAGAATTGAGTTCATCACTAGCATGCTCCGTGAAGAGAGAACCAACTTTCTGATCTTCTTCTCTTGCCCATTGAAGTTCAGTTTTTTCTTCAGTGCTTCTATTGTCTTTAAGTTTTATAATTTCACTAAGTACTTCAGGGAACGACGTGTGCATAAGCGTACGAATCGATTTATCTTCTTGCTCAAGCTTCGTAATGATTGTCTTCATCGCGTCGTTTGAGATTTTGAGAAGTTCGATAAATGGCATCGCTCCGTCTTTCACTGGCAGCATGATACCTGCAATGATTTCGCCTTTTGAAAGGTCAGCTCCATCAGGTAACAAGATGCTGAATGGTTGTGGGTCACCATATTCTTTTACGATTGCTGTATTACTTGTGCTTTCTTCGACAAGGTAGACAGACATGTACGCATCGCGCCAGCCGTCGACAGTTGCTTTCACTTTCTCAGTTGAGAACGTGCTCGTGTAGCGCTGGATGTATTCTTTGACGATCGTTTTATTCCACTGGTTAACAGATTGATGGAAGATCGCCCATGGGAAAATGCCATGCATATACGTTTCTTCTAACTCTTTTGGTATGTTATGGCGGATGAATAGCTCGTTAGCTAGTGTCACCATCTTGTAATCGTGTTCGCTCATCGCGTATTCGACTAGCTGTGCTTGAATCGTGTAGAGTTCCTGTGTATAAAGCTGTTCTTCAATTTGATCCTGTGCTGTTTCTGACCCCATGCAGCATTTTTTATATTTTTTTCCGCTTCCACAAGGACACGGATCATTACGTTTAATTTTATCCAATGTTGCTTCCTCCTTCAGGTGAACCTTTTTCGAACATAAGAGACGAAAGATATTTTAGCATAGATTGGGAAGGAAGGACAAAAAAATTACAAGTATAACGACTATAATTGCCCAGTTCCTTCACCTTTTTGCTTGGGTAGAGGGAGCGAAACCGTTACTTTTGTACCGACACCTTCTTTGCTTTCAAAGTTAAGTGAACCCTCGTGATTCTCTATGATACGAAAGCTTGATAGAAGACCGAGTCCTGTTCCATCTTCTTTTGTGGTATAAAAAGGTTCACCGAGTGTTTTAATCTTATGAGCGGGGATACCAACCCCTTCATCTTCAATGGTAACTGTCACATGATCCCCATCGCGATACGTTTCGATTGTAACCGTACCACCTACTGGCATTGCTTCGATTGCGTTCTTGATCAAGTTAATGAATACTTGCTTTAGCTGATTTTCTTCTCCATAGATGCTTAACACTTCTTCTGTAAGCTCCATTATGAATGAAATATTGTAAAGAGAAGCTTGACTATTTAATAATTGAACGACATAAGAGAGTAGGTCGTTAACAAGTAATGTAGTAAACCGTTCAGCCTGAGGTTTTGCAAGAACTAAGAGATCTTTGATAATATCATCCATCCGATCCATCTCAGATAAAATAATGCTGAGGTAAGGGGCGTTTCTCGCAATTTCTTCATCTCTCTGTAAAAGCTGAATGAATCCTTTCACGGATGTAAGAGGGTTTCTTATCTCGTGAGCGACGCTTGCCGCAAGCTGTCCAACAGCAGATAGCTTCTCAGTTTTCATCAATGCTTCTTCCGTTTTCTTCGTATCCGTTACATCCATGAAAGCAGCCATGATCCCATTGATCTCACCCATTTCATCTTGAATAGGCGCAGTTGAGAGAACAGCGTAAACGTATGAGCCATCTTTCCTTTTTCGCTTTACTTCTTTATTAACGATATGACCATGCTTTACAATTTCAGCAATCGAAATATCTTTCTCTTCTTCTGGAACGATGGGTACTGGTTTACCAATAATTTCGTGACGGTTCCAGCCAAAGATCTTTTCAGCGGCAGGATTCCAAGAACGGACTGTTGAGTTTAAATCAAGAGTAACGATCGCAATCGGCGAAGCAGAAATGATGGCTTGTATCATTTGCTTAGCTTCCCAAAGTTCCTTAAGAGCCGTTTTCTGATCGGTTATATCTTTCGTCTGAATAATGATAGCGTTCTTATCTTTGAAGAAAATCGGAGTAAACGTTGATTCTACGTCAATTATGTTTCCTTCTTCATTAATTATTTGATATTCCTTTGTCTTCGCATCAACTTCGGGTTCATTTTGCAGTTGCTTAAGAATCGATCTGATATGTAAGGCGTCTGTTTGGTTTGCAACCGGCGAACGTGTTTGTTCATCTAAGGATTCCCTTGAACGAACCCCCATCATATCAAGTCCGGCTTGATTCGAGTAAACGATTTTTCCATCTTGATACAAAACGATGGAGTATGGAGAAGACTCTACAAGCCTTCTGTAGCGTTCTTCACTTTCATACAGCCGATCTTGCGTACTTTGGTTTAAAAAGAGAAGCCGTTTTAATAGAAAGTAAAGAAGCAGACAAGTAATCAAGACAAAGAACCAGCCTTTGTACAAGCCGATTTGTTTACTGATCATGAAATTATCTGTAATTTGATAAAGAATTGTATCGGAGAGTAATATCCAAAGGGAACCGAATAAAAAATAACACCCCGTAATGATCCATGGAACGTACTTGATCTTCATCTCCAATGCGTCTCGTCCTTTCTATGTAACCTCCTTTTGTATTCTACAGTTATACACCAAGAAATACAAAAAAGTCGTGGAGTAAGGCTTCGTAATCCCTACCGTCTTTTTTTGAATATGGTATTCGAATCATCTAATTGTTTCAAAAATGAGACTGTCTTGAAGGGGATTTTTGAACATGAACGAACGATATGAACGAAGACTGAAAAGAAGAAGAAAGAGAAGTTTAAAGAGAAGCGTATTAATCGTATTAACGTTCCTTGTAATAGGAGTCACGGGATACGGCGGGTACCTTTTTTATAAAGTTTCAGCTGCGTCGAATCAATCCATGATGGAGCCTGAACGAGGAACACAATCCGACTTACGAGAAGAAGGAGTGGACATCGGAAAAGACCATTTCTCTGTTTTGTTACTCGGAGTAGATGATCGTGAAGCGTCGTCAGAAGGAAGAAGTGATGCAATGATGGTCGCTACATTCAATCAGGATGATAAGTCGATGAAGTTATTGAGCATTCCAAGAGATTCTTATGTGGAAATACCTGGGCAAGGGATGGATAAAATCACACACGCACATGCCAAGGGTGGAATCGATTTAACAATCCAAACGGTAGAAGGGATGCTCGGCATTCCGATCGACGAAGTGGTTCGAGTCAATTTCGATGCGTTCAAAACGGTAATCGATGAAATTGGAGGAATCGATGTTTCAATTGAAAAACAAAGCGTTGTTGATCAATTATATAAAGAGTCAAAAGGTGATATTTCACTAAACGTAGGCGAAAATACACTGGATGGAGAAGAAGCCTTAGCATACGCGCGGACTCGAAAAGCAGATTCGGATATTATGCGAGGGCAGCGTCAAATGGACGTGATAACAGCTTCGATCGATAAATTAAGCTCGTTATCTTCTGTTCCAAAATACGGCGGAGTTCTTGAGCGAATCGGCGAAAACTTAACGATGAGTATGAGCTTCAAAGAGGCACTTAGCCTTTATCCGTTTGTCTCCAACCTGAAATCGATCGATAAAATCCAGCTGTCTGGTGAAAACTATCAACCAGGCTCAACTTATTATTTGAAATTGGACGAGAATACGCTCAGTAATGCCAAAATGGAATTAAAGAATCATTTGAATATAGAGGGTTCTAGCGAGAACTTAAATGCTTTCAGCAATGAGGAGAAAGCACAGTAAACACCTTTTACCTATTATAAGAGCAGGCGTAACAGCCTGCTCTCAGTTTGTGAGGGAGAACCTGATTAATTTGTTCCCTCCGCCGTAGGAGTTTGAATACCGCAAGACTCCTGTGGACGAAAGCCTGAGCCTCTTCGCGGACAAAGCCTTCCATCCGAGTCTCAGACGCCCATTTTCCACGGTAATCAAGCGGTATTCACTCCTACTAAATTGCAATCATTCATAGCAAACTTTCCGATCGAGATTATGATTAAGTAATAATCTGATAGATATCTTGCCGTTTTTGTATGTTTGCTTTTGTCGAACTTTCAAAACCACACAATACGTTGATTGGAGCGGAAGGATGCTCGACTCCTGCGGGATCTGCGGGACAGGTGAGACCCCACAGGCGAAGCCGAGGAGGCTCACCGCCCGCCCCGCGGAAAGCGAGCATCCTGGAGCGGAAATACCCCCACACCCTCGCCAGATGGACCTTAAGACTTCCCTGAGAGCAGGCGTAACAACCTGCTCTTTTTGTATTCAAAGGATTACTTACCCACTAATCAGGGAAAGCAATTTAAAGAATGATTAGAAAGGGGAAAAGCCATGATGTCTTTTATTAAAAAGCTAGGAAAAGAAATTGGGGAAGATCGTGTAACGAGTCTAGCTGCTGAGCTTGCTTATTACTTCATGCTTTCGATCTTTCCTCTGCTCATATTGGTTATCTCTATCCTCCCTTACTTATCAATCGATAAGCAGGAGGCAGTCACCTTCATTACGAAGTATGCTCCTGGTGAAATTGGCGGGATCCTGCAGGATAACGTCGTATCGATTATTAGTGAACCGCAGGGGGGACTATTAACGGTCGGAATCTTAGGTACACTTTGGTCAGCATCTAACGGTATCATGGCACTTATTCGTGCTCTGAACCAAGCGTACGATGTGGAAGAATCGAGATCATTTATAAAAGCACGTCTTCTTTCCATTCTTCTTACTGTAGGACTTATTATCGCTTTTGTTGTCACACTCGTTTTACCAGTCTTTGGCGATCTGATCATCGATAGGATGACGACATCGTTAAATTTACCAGAGTCAACGGAGATATTGTTTAGGGTGTTACGCTGGGTCATTGCAGTTGCGGTTATGGCACTCGTACTATCTGTATTGTACCGTTACGCTCCAAATAAACATTTCCCCTTTAAAGAAGTTCTGATCGGATCCGTAGTAGCAACGATTGGGTGGCAAGTTATTTCGCTCGCCTTCTCGTTCTATGTGAGTAACTTCGGGAACTATTCTGCAACGTATGGAAGCCTTGGCGGTGTGATCATTTTAATGCTATGGTTTTACCTAACAGGCTTAATTCTTCTTGTTGGCGGAGAGGTCAATGCGTTGATTCATAAGCGGAAAATTGGTGCAAGTGCTCCTAGTGATGGAAAGTCTTTAGATGTGTAGATGAGAAAGCGACTTCCATGTTCGGAAAAATGAATCATTTATTATGAAGAGTAGGCTGATGCCTGCTCTTTCTTTTTTTACTTTGTTTAGCAATAAAAAAAGCCTGCATGAATGCAGGCTCTATTGTGCAGGCTCGAAGCCGATCTCTTCAATTGTATTAATAATCACAGAGACGTCTATCGCGTTTTCGTCATATTCAATTGACACCATTTCTTCTTTTAGATCAGCGAGAGCTCTTTCTACTCCGTTTAGGGAAAGTAGGGCTTGTTCGATTTCTTGTATGCAGTCATCGCCTTTCATGCCGGCTACAGACACTTTCAATTCATTCATATCGTTTAAACTCCCTTCAAATTGTTTACTCTTTGCGTAGTTACCCGTAATGAGTGGAGTTTAATCTGTTTACATCATGTTAAGGCGTTTTTTTAGAATCCGTTTCGTTAGAAAGTTGCTCAAGAGACTTAATCTTTCCATGCGGATTCTGTGATTCTTTGCGTTTGCGAAATTGACGCTCGCGCTGTCCTTTCGATTGGCTCATTAATCATCACTCCTTTCGGTTGATGATAATTAACATAGCCAGTCTAACTTGCTTTTATTAACGTAAATTTTGGTTTTCGAGCTTAACGAAAGAAAATCCTTTTTCTTTTAGAAGAGGGACTGCTTCCATAACGCCTTTCGCGGTTCCGCTATTCGGTTGGTTCATATGAAGCAAGGCAATATCACCAGGAGAGGCGTCTAACAGTGCATTCTTTACTTGGTTACTGGAATAGGTTGCACCTGCATCTCCTAGAATCGTGAAGTTTACTACGCTTATTCCTAAATCACTAGCAACTTCAACTGCAACTTCATCATAGTAAGCAGTCCCAGAACGAAATAGTTCTGGAGATCGGCCCGTTAATTCAGTGATCTTTGTGTGATTCTCCATTATTTCTTCATACGCTTCTTCGACTGAGTCCGTACCTTGAATTCCCCAAGCTGTTTCACCCGATACTGACAGCGGTTTATGCTCTGTGCCATGATTTTCGATTTGAAAGAGAGGGTTTTCGGCTAACTCTAGAAACGCTTCCTTGTTTTCATCAATCCATCTGCTATTTACAAAAAGGGTCGCAGGAATAGCCTGGTCGTTCAAAAAAGAGATCAGTTGATGATCGATTTTACTTCCGTGTTGGCCCCCGCAAGCATCAAACGTAAGAGCTAATTCATGTTCTTCCGTATGAAATGCTGTTTTTACACCCGTAACGCTTTCTCCCCATTCTTTAGGATGCTGATCGGCAAAGGAAGATATGATGGTTTCTTTGTCATATGAATTCGAACGATGAAGAAGGTCTTTCTCAGAATGCTCGAACGTTTCTTTTTCTATTGTTGTGTGAACGGCGACTGGTTGTTGCTGACAGCCGACGAGTAGCGCACCTAACAATGCTATATAGAGTCTTTTCAATGTCATCACCTTTTACCAGAATATCACAGGTTTAATAGGAACGTTAGACAAAAAAATAACGCTCCCATATAGGGAGCGCTACTGTTAAATTCCGTGGAGGAAGAAGTTAAGGAAGAACAAGCTTGCGATTACGTACATTGGAACCGGAACCTCTTTCCCTTTACCAAGCGCTAGCTTTAGAAAAGGATAAGCGATGAAACCGAAAGCAATGCCGTCTACGATACTGTACGTGAGAGGAATCATCACGATGATCAAAAATGCTGGAAATCCTTCTGAGAAATCCTGAAGCGAAATGTTTTGGATTGATGTAATCATCAATCCACCAATGATGATGAGCACTGGTGCGATCGCTGAATCAGGAATCATCTTGAACACCGGAATGAAAAACAATGACGTTAAGAACAGAAGTCCTGTTGTAACAGAAGTCATTCCAGTTCGTCCGCCTGCCGCAATTCCAGAAGCACTTTCGACCGTGGATACAGTCGGGCTCGTTCCGAACAGTCCAGCTGTTATTGCTGAAATAGAGTTCGCTTTGTATGCTTTTTGGAATTTAGACTGATCAGGTAGTAGTCCATGAAGCAGACCCATATTCTCAAACACAAGAATCATCGCCATCGAGAACGTTGCGATCCAGAACGGTAGGACTAAGAAATCTTCGAAAGACATCGCTGCAAAGACTGATCCATACGAACTGAATGAAAAGCTTTGCTGCTGACCTGTTTCAATGAGTCCCATGCTCCAAGCAAGTGCAGTTCCGATCAACATACTGATCAAGAAGTGACCTTTAACGTTCCTAAGAAATAGAATCGCTGCAATTGCTAATGTCACAAGAGTTGCAATAACATGGCTCGATCCTATGTCACCAAGTGCTACGAAGGTCGAGTCACTAGAAACCACGATTCCACCTTTTTGAAGACCGATGAAGGTTAGGAAAAGTCCTATACCAACTGTAATGGCTTCTTTCAGTGAGCGTGGAATGGCTTTCGATAGTACACCTGCTAGAGGTGTGAATGCTGTGATGGCGAACAAAATTCCAGCAATAAATACTGAACCAAGTGCCACTTGCCAGCTCAAGCCCATAGACTCAACCATTGTAAACGTGAAGAATGCATTTACGCCCATTCCTGGTACGAGAATAATCGGTGCATTTGCATATAACCCTACGAGCAAACAACCAAAAACCGATGTGATAACCGTTGCGATCATTCCGGCTTCAAACGGTATGCCTGCATCGGCAAGGATCGAAGCGTTGACTGCTGCGATATAAACAATCGTAAAGAATGACGTTAAACCTGCGAGTATCTCCTTTTTCAGCGAAGTATCGTGAGCTTGAAAATCAAAATTAATTTTCGTTTTCACTATATTCCCTTCTTACTTTTTTTAGCCCTCTCCCACCCGTGACTTTGATATAGAAATCAAATCACCAAGAAAATAGTATAACAGAGGGTTCGTCTATTGCACAGTGGAAAAATTCGTAATGACCGCTAAAGGCGTGTTTGTTATGATGGAAAAGGAAGTTTGGAACGTATTTATGAAATGAGGCTTAATGGATATGAAGAACACATTATCTGCCCTTCAATGGGCTGTTTTTATGATTGCGGGCTCAATCGTAGCGCCAGTAGCGATCGCGAGTTTGTTCCATTTAGATCCTACGGCAGCTGCTGGGTTTGTACAAAGAACGATGTTTGTCCTTGGTGTCGCTGGAATTTTACAAGTGACACTTGGACACCGATTACCGATCAATGAGGGACCGGCAGGATTATGGTGGGGCGTTTTTGTCCTTTATGCAGGTTTAAGTGCAACGATCTTCGGTTCTGAGATTGAAACGTTACAAGCGCTAGAATTAGCAATGATCGCTAGCGGTATTCTGTTTATTATCTTGAGTGGACTAGGGTTGGTAGAAAAGATCTCAAAGCTTTTCACACCTGTTGTGACAGGCATCTATCTCCTTCTACTAGTCGCGCAACTTAGTGGTTCTTTTCTAAACGGTATGATGGGAGTAGGGTACCTAAAAGAAGGGTTAGATCTACGGATCGCGGCGCTATCACTTCTTCTAGTAATCTTATCGATCTGGTTCTCAAGAAGAATGCCTGCTGCCATTCAACAATACTCGATTCTTATCCTTATGGTAGTGGGATGGATACTGTTCGCTTTACTAGGGCTAGCAAAACCTGTCGTGCTTTCAGAAAAAGCATTGTTAAGGCTTCCTGAAGTTTTCGCATTCGGCTATCCAACATGGAATTCAGGTATGATCGTAACTGCTGCCCTCGTAACCCTCTTATTGCTTACGAACATGATCGCGAGCATTCGAGTAGTAGAAGAAGTGTTAAGTAACTTGAATAGCGAACGACCACAATCACGATACAAGCAGGCGGGTTTCATATCAGGTATTAACCAGCTCCTTGGAGGCGTTTTTTCAGCGGTAGGAAGCGTACCGATATCAGGCGCTGCTGGGTTTATTATGACGACAGGAATTAAAAAGCGCCTTCCGTTTATCCTCGGAAGTATTATTATTGTATTCATCAGTCTTTTCCCTGCTGTGATGGCTTTCTTCGCTGCGCTTCCTGAACCCGTAGGATATTCAGTTATCTTTCTTGTTTTTGTGAAAATGGTGGGAATTGCGTTCAATGAGTTTGAGAAGGATCCTTCAGAGGGAAAAGTATTTATAATAGGTATTTCCTTTATGGTTGGAATCGGAACAATGTTTATTCAGCCAGAAGCTTTTAAAGATACACCGCCTATCATGGCATCGATCTTAAACAATGGTTTGATCTTGGGATCGATTACGGCCATTCTCACTGAGCAGGTGCTTTACAGAAAGAAATCATAAAGGGTCGCCTATTGTGACGAAAATCACAGATTGCACACTTCAGTCTTGGTATCTTTTAAGTAGATCAGGAAAGGAGAATGACTCATGAAACAATATAATAGAGTCCTGGTTGCTTTCGACGGTTCTGAATTAAGTGTAAAGGCACTCGATGAGGCCATTAAGATGGCTGAGGAAAATCCTGACCTTCATCTCGACATCATCACAGCTCTTAATCCTACAGCTCAGATTAGTTCTGCCGTGATCTATGCGAGCGTTTTGAATGAGCTCAGAAGAGACGCAGTGAACATGTTGAATGAAGTAAGTGAGAAAGTAACAGAACGTATCCCAGATCATGTTACAAAGACGATGGTACTTGAAGGTAATCCGGGTGAAGAACTCGTTAATTATGCGGATGAAAATCATTGTGACTTAATCGTGATGGGGAGCCGCGGTCTAAGTGGAATTAAAGAAATCTTTCTCGGTAGTGTAAGTCATAACGTCTTACAGAGAGCAAATTGCCCAGTGCTCGTTATCAAATAATAGGAAATCCCGGCTTATGTAGCCGGGATAATTTTTATTCAATAATCGTAACACCGCCGTCTCGGCCGATATAGGCTTTCTCAGCAAGACCGATAAAGAGTCCATTCTCAACTACACCAGGGATCGCATTGAGCCATTCATGGAGCTTTGGAGGAGAAGGAATACTTTCGAATGAGCAATCAACGATGAGGTTTTGATTGTCTGTAATAAATGACTCATCACCGTTCATTCGTAATGTCGCCTTACATCCTAGTTTGGACAGAGCAGCCATCGTTGTTTGGTAGCCGAACGGAACAACTTCGACAGGGAGTGGAAAGGCTCCTAGTTGCCTTACAAGTTTATTGGAGTCAGCGACAACAACCATTTGCTTAGAGTGGTACGCGATCATTTTCTCGCGTAGGAGTGCTCCTCCTCCTCCTTTGATGAGAGTGAGCTGTCCATCTAGTTCATCAGCACCATCAATCGTAAGATCGATCGTTTTCTCCTCTCCTAATGAGGCGAGAGGGATGCCGTGCTCAAGGGCTAGAACTTCCGTTTGTTTTGAGGTTGGTATGCCCGTAATTGAAAGCCCCTCCTGTACCATTGAAGCTAGTTTTACGATTGTATAGTGAACGGTGCTCCCGGTTCCGAGGCCCACAACCATTCCATCTTGTACGAGTTCTGCAGCACGTTCACCAGCTAGTTTCTTTTCATTCACGCTGATTCACTCCTTTCTCATTACCTTCTTTTATTTTCCCATTTCTCTCAAAATTAGTCGCGATAGTTTATTACCTTTGCACGGAACGCATGAAAGACGTATAATGCATACTGTCAGGCTGTATGAGTAGCCTTTAGGCACGTGTACATACTATAAACATTCGTTTATGGTATACTTTTTAGTGCAGTCATCGAGTAGAGCAATACAGTATAAAGTTGGAGGGTAAAACATGTCTAAACAACAAATTGGTGTAATCGGTCTAGCCGTCATGGGAAAGAACCTTGCCATGAATATCGAAAGCCGCGGTTATTCTGTATCCGTTTATAATCGTTCAGAAGGTAAAACAAAAGAAATGATGAGTGAAGTTGAAGGTCGTAACTTTCAAGATACATACAGCATTGAAGAATTCGTTCAATCACTAGAAACACCAAGAAGAATTTTGCTAATGGTCAAAGCCGGTGGTCCAACAGATGCTACGATTGAGCAGCTACTTCCACATCTTGATAAGGACGATATCATTATCGATGGCGGAAATGCTTTCTTCAAAGATACACAAGCTCGTTCTGAGCAATTGAAAGAAAAAGGCATTCGTTTCATCGGAGCTGGCGTTTCAGGCGGGGAAGAGGGCGCACTTAACGGCCCATCGATCATGCCTGGTGGACAGCCTGACGCTTTCCGTGAGGTTGAAGATATCTTTACGGATATTGCAGCAAAAGTTGACGGAGAAGCTTGTACAACGTATATCGGTCCAGACGGCGCTGGTCACTATGTGAAAATGGTGCATAACGGTATCGAGTATGGCGACATGCAGCTGATCTGTGAAGCTTACTACATGATGAAGCACGTTCTTGGTCTCTCTACTGAAGAGCTTCACGAAGTGTTCAAAGAATGGAACGAAGGTGAACTTGATAGCTATCTGATCGAAATCACTGCAGATATCTTTACGAAGCAAGATCCTGAGACAGGTAAAGCACTTGTTGACGTGATCCTCGATACAGCCGGTCAAAAAGGTACTGGTAAATGGACGAGCCAGAGTGCACTAGACCTTGGCGTTCCACTATCCATCATTACAGAATCAGTATTCTCACGCTTCATTTCAGCAATGAAAGAAGAGCGCGTGAAAGCAAGTAAGATTCTTAATGGCCCTGATGTAAAACCATTTGATGGCGACAAGAAAGAGCTGATCGAGAAGATCCGTAAAGCATTATACCTAAGCAAGATTTGTTCGTATGCTCAAGGTTTCGCACAAATGCGCTCTGCTTCTGATGAGTACGATTGGAACCTTGACTACGGTAGCATCGCAATGATTTTCCGTGGCGGTTGTATCATCCGTGCAGGCTTCCTACAAAACATCAAAGAAGCTTACGATCGTGAAGCTGGACTTACGAACCTTCTTCTTGATCCTTACTTCAAGGAAATCGTTGAATCTTACCAAAGTGCTGCACGTGACGTAGTATCACTTGCTGTACAACGTGGAATTCCAGTTCCAGGTCTATCTAGTGCGCTAGCTTACTACGATAGCTACCGTAGCGAGACGCTACCTGCGAACTTACTTCAAGCACAACGCGACTACTTCGGAGCTCATACGTATCAGCGTATCGACAAAGAAGGCGTGTTCCACACAGAGTGGCTTGAAGATTAATCTGAAATAGTACTTGTACAAACAGGCTTGACCTCAAGAGGGTCAGGCCTGTTTTTTTATTTTCTGAAAATAAGTGTTGTAAAACGACACTGATGTCGATATAATGAAAATAACAAAAAAGACATTAGTGTCGTTTTAGGGGGTTGCTAAATTGAAGCAAACACTTTTACGAAACAGAGGGTACATCACGCTCATGATTGCACAGTTAATTTCGAGTATTGGCGATTGGCTAAGTATCGTTGCCATCATTACGATGGTCGGCCTGAAATGGAATGCTACACCGATTGAAGTCTCCCTCATCATCCTGTGTCTTGCGGTACCGATGGCGTTATTTGGACCATTCGCTGGAACGTTTGCCGATCGATTTAACCGTAAAACGCTTATGGTGGTTTCGGATCTCGTTAGGGCAGGTCTTGTCCTCATGCTGATCTTTGCTACGACGATCTGGATGGTTTACATTTGTTTATTTGGAATCGGCATGTTTGCAGCACTATTTATTCCAGCAAAGAACGGGAAGTTAAAAGAACTCGTACCAGATGATCAAATGAAGAGTGCGATGTCGATCACATCGATGATCGATTCTGGGACGAAAGTGCTTGGCCCGCTTCTAAGCGGTCTGCTCGTAACAGCATTTGGAGCTAATCCCGTGTTCTTAATCGATTCAGCAACATTTATTCTATCAGCAATCTTGCTGCTCACACTTCCTGCGAGCGTGTTTTCCAATGAAAGTACTGTAGAAACGAATGGGAAGGCAATCTCGTTCAAGGAAGACTTTCTTCAAGGGGTATCCTTTATGAAGGGAAACCGATTCTTGCTTGTTGGTCTCTCTATCCTTACAATAAGCCTTCTGATCCTTCAACTCTCAGATTCTCAAATCATCGTCTTAATCAGAGAGTTAACAAACGCTTCTCCAGACTTGTTTGGTATTCTTGTGACGGGTTCTGGTCTCGGAATGTTTTTCTCAGGATGGCTTCTAGCGAAGAAGACTGAATATAAACCGATCTTACTGATGCTTTTGGGCGTTTGTGGTATGGGAGTTAGCTTTGGTTTACTTGCTGTATTTACGGGGATGGACCTTTCATACTCGATTCTATGGGGACCTGGTCTTGGGCTAGTAGCGGGCTTTTCAGCGGGAATTGTTTTCATTCCGTTTCAAGCAGCAGTTCAAACAGATACTCCCGTGCACATAACGGGTAGAGTATTTGGTGTAATCAATAGCGCTACAACAACAGCTACGATTATTGGTCCGTTACTAGGTGGAATACTTGTAACGATCTTTGGTGTGATACCTATGTTTATCGCAACTGGCTCGTTACTTGTTATGATGTCATTAGTAGGATTACTGTTTCGATCAAAAATAGAACGGAGGGAGAATGATGTCTCCAAAGGTCAGCAAAGAACACAAGGAGCAGCGTCGAGCTGAGCTGTTAAACGCCGCTAAAACTGTTTTTATAGAACACGGCTATGAACGCGCAACGATGAAGCACATCATGGACGAAGCTAGCGTCAGTAGAGGAGGGCTGTATCAATACTTTTCTAGTAAAGAAGACGTATATGAAGCGCTTCTAGAAGAAGGATTAAACACTGCTATGGAAGACACGGAGGAAATCTTAAAGAACGAAGGAGTTTCTCACTGGGATCTCCTCATGAGAAGATTGTTTGGTGAAGATCACGACCCTGATAGGATGGATCCAATGGCACCTTCAAACCTTGAGTTTTTCATTACAGGTCGAAATGATCCAAGACGAAGAAAGTACGGAAAAGAGCGCTATTATTATGGACTGAAGATCTATAAGGAAGTCATTGAGAAAGGTCAAGCATGTGGAGAGTTCAGCAAGAAATACGATAGTGACCTTATAGCACGGTCGATGATTTCGTTTATCGATGGGTTAGCTTTAGATCACTCGATCCTTGATAGTGAGGACGTGAAATTGAAAGAGCAGTCGTTGTTATTCGTGGAATATTTAAAGATGGCGCTAGAGGTAGAATAAATAAAGCCGGGGAATGATCCCCGGCTTTTCGTTATGCTTCTTATGCTTCTTTTAGACCTTCAAACAAGAGTACGCGAGCAGGTGAAGCGTCAGTACCTTGAAGCTTCAGTGGTGCTGCGACCATGAAGTATTGACCAGCGTCCACATCTTTTAGACGAAGGCCTTCCATAATGATGACGTTTTTCTCAAATAGAGAGCGGTGTGTTGGGTGGTCAGGCTGGCTTCGTTCGATTCCTAATCCGTCAACACCGACACCACGGATACCGCACTCTGCGAGATGACGTGCTGCATCTTCGCCTACGAAAACAAATTCAAAGTTAAATGTTTCTTCAAAAGAGTTTTGAGACTTGAAAAGAACGAAGTCTCCTGATTGAATATCTTCTGATTCGATATCCGCTTTCGTTATTGCGCCCTTTACGTTTGTTACGTCGATGACTTTAACAGTACCTACAAGGTCCTCCTGGTCGATCGTTTCAAACGTTGCACCGTCATTCATCATGTGAAGAGGGGCGTCAACGTGCGTGCCTGTGTGAACATCTAGTGAGAGACGGGATTCCGTTACATGTCCATTTGTCTTTGTGTTGATTTCAGGCTGTTTTTCTTCCTTGTCCTTGTATACAGCCATTCCTTTAAAAATTGGTGCACTAACATCATACATTTTCATCGTTTTGCACTTCCTTTCATAATTAATGGATATTAGAAAGAAAAAGATACGCATCGCACGTATCTTTTTTCTTTACTTACTTGTTTTCTGGTAGAGGCCACCAGTGGAAACCATCTTTTTCAAGTAGGTTATCTGAAGCCTCTGGTCCCATCGATCCTGAAGCGTAGTTAGGGAAGGAAGGTTCCTTCTCATTTGCCCATGCGATAGAGATTGGGTCGATAAATTTCCAAGATAACGCTACTTCATCCCAGCGGGTGAAGTTCGTTGCGTCACCACGCATCACGTCGTTTAGGAGTCGTTCATACGCTTCTGGAGAATTAATGTAGTTCTCTTGTTTGTTGTTAAAGTTTAACTGAATAGGCGTCGTTTTACGCATGTCGCCTGTATCCTTCGCATTCAAATGAAGGGTCATGCCTTCTTCAGGTTGAATGTGGATAACGAGAAGGTTAGGTCCAAGCTTGCCGCTTTGCTCTTTGTAGAGGTTCATAGGCATATCCTTGAACTCGATAACGATCTTAGTCGATTTACTCTCCATGCGCTTACCTGTACGAATATAGAACGGTACACCAGCCCAGCGGAAGTTATCGATCATAAGCTTTGCGCCTACGAATGTTTCTGTATTTGATTCTTCGTCTACATTTTCTTCTTCACGGTAGCCCTGTTGACGTTCGCCATTCATTTCACCCGCATCGTATTGACCGCGTACAAAGTATTTGTTTACCTCTTCAGGAATGACAGCTCTTAGCCCACGAAGAACTTTTACTTTTTCACTTCGAATCTCTTCTGTTGATAGGCTAGCTGGCGGCTCCATAGCAAGCAAGGAAACCATCTGAAGCATATGGTTCTGTACCATATCTCGTAACGCTCCTGATTTCTCGTAATAGCCGCCTCTATTCTCAACTCCAACCGTTTCGCTCGAAGTGATCTGAATGTTTGATATGTAACGGTTATTCCATAGTGGTTCAAACAGAGCGTTCGCAAATCGAATCGCTTCAATGTTCTGCACCATTTCTTTTCCTAGATAGTGGTCGATTCGGTAGATCTCATCTTCTGAGAAGACTTGACGAATTTCATCGTTAAGCTTTTGTGCAGAAGCGAAATTATGTCCGAATGGTTTCTCAATCACAAGACGATTCCAGCCGTCACCTGCTATCAATCCTTCAGCATCGAGGTTAAGCGCAATCGTACCAAAGAATTCTGGCGCCATCGCCATGTAGAAGATTCGGTTTCCTGGAATGTTGAACTCCGTATCTAGAGATTCAGTCAATGCTTTTAGATCTTGATAAGATTCACTTTTCGTGACATCGAACGGTTGATAGAAAAAGTGATCGCTGAATTCTTTATGCTTATCATCTTTATCCATGCAAGCAGTATCAATTACTGCATCATGTACACGAGAACGAAATTCTTCATTTGAAAGCTTTCTGCGTGCTACTCCGACAACTGCAAAATCTTCCGCAAGTTCACCTTTGCAATATAAGTTATACAACGAAGGGAAAAGCTTGCGTTTTGCTAGATCTCCCGTAGCTCCAAATATGACAATAACAGAAGCCTTTTTTGATGGTTGATTCATCTTTCTGACCTCACTTTTCATTATTGCTGTTCCAGAGGGAACGGACTCATAATGGAACAGTAATATTCCTATTTTCGTATCGTTAAACCTGGAACAAACACTACAATTCTAATTATTAGTGCGACGATCCCATAACTATTGCGTTTTATGAGTTCCCAAGTAAAAATTTTATAGCTTTTTCCTACTAAAATCAAATTGTGAGATTTCATATCATTCTTATTGAGAGGCATCGAACCTATTATCATAGACATGTAAGCGATGACAGAACAATTTAATTTTATTTGAAAATTTCCGTGTTTTGGTCGATATGAATGATTGGAGCCTCGAACGGCGAATATAGTTAACAACAAGTATAGTATAAAAGGAGGAAGAAAGAATGTTCATGCGTAAAGGATTCTTCTTTTTATTCCTTGCTGGAATACTAGTCGCCTGTAATGCGAATCAGCCGCCGCCAACCGTTGAAGAAAAGCCTGTCGAAGCGAAGAAACCTCAAGAGACAAATGTGATGGAGCAATCCTATTATGCTCTCTCTGCAATTAAGAACGGTGATATGAATGAACTGGCAGCCGTCGTCCATCCAAATAAAGGAGTCTTGTTTTCTCCTTATATGACCGTAGATAAAAATAGAGCGCAAGTCTTTATGAAGGGTCAGCTTGAAATGATCTTAGATTCAGATAAACAGTACGAATGGGGAGTCAGTGCGGGGAAAGGGGATCCGATTCGGTTAACGCCTCGTGAGTATTTTGATCAATATGTGTACGATGTGGATTTTCTAGAAACGGATTTCGTCACATTGGACGCCATGTACAAACAGACGAATAGCGTTGAGAACATACAGCAAGCATTTCCAGAAAGTACGTACGTCGAATATTTTGTCCCAGGCTCTGAAGAATTTGATGGGTTAGATTGGAAAAGTTTAAAGCTCGTCTTCATGGATTATGAAGGGGAACCACATCTCGTGGGGATCATTCATGATCAATGGACACCGTAATGTGAACAAAACGTGAATAGAGAAGTAAATAGTTTCTTATAGTTGACTGCAAGTAGTTGCTCAATATCGTAAACTCTCTTATCCTTAATATGTAGAAAACAGTGATAAGGAGTAGAATCACAATGAATGAAGTAAAACAACGGAATTATACACCATGGATTGTAGGACTATCGATCGCAGTCAACGTGCTCGTTGTTATTCTGTTTTTATTACCAGAATACAATGGTGAAGTAGGCTTTGATATTACGATTCTTCCTTTATTAAATGCAATATTAAACAGCTTTACCTTTGTCTTTCTAGCTTGTGCTCTGATCTTTATCTTACAGAAAAACGTGAAAGTGCATCGACGCTTCATCTTTGCAGCATTCACCACGACGGCGCTATTCTTACTCTCGTACGTCACGTATCACGGCTTATCAGAATCCACTTCGTTCGGTGGAGAAGGAATTATTCGTCCGATCTATTTCTTCATCCTGATCACCCACATCATACTCGCAGCAGCAATCGTACCGCTCGCCCTCATAACAGTAGCGCGTGGGCTAAATATGCAAGTTGAAAAACACCGTAAGATCGCAAGGTGGACGATGCCGATCTGGCTCTATGTCAGCCTAACTGGAGTTATCGTTTACTTGATGATTTCACCATACTATTAAAAAGCGCTAATCGTAGCGCTTTTTTTGTTTGAGAGAGAGCTTTTCGCGGATATAAGTTGAGTTTCGCGGATAAATATAGGGAATTCGCGGATATATCAGAAATATCGCAGATAAAACGAGGGTTTCGCGGATATCCCGCTCGCTCTTGTCCCCATCACTGCGTAGCGCGACCATAAACTCTCCAGCACCAAACCATTTATTGTCCAAACTAGCTATTTATTAGCTAGTTTCCACATTTATTAGCCAAAATCTCATTTTATTGTCCAAATACCACTATTATTAGCCAAATCCGCAAAACCCCGTATACCTATCAGCAAAAAAAGGAAACTTAACAAAATAGCGATTCAGACTGGATTGTCTATGCATCTTATGCTACTTTTGATATTGAATGAAACTCAAGGAGGAAACACAATGAGCGTACATATTGGAGCGAAACAAGGCGATATTGCAGAAACGATTCTACTACCAGGCGATCCGCTACGAGCAAAGTTCATCGCTGAGACATTTCTCGAAGATGTGGTTTGTTTTAATGAAGTAAGAGGGATGCTTGGATATACAGGTACATATAAAGGCGAACGAGTTTCTGTGATGGGTACAGGCATGGGCGTACCATCGATCTCAATTTACGTAAACGAATTGATCCAGAGCTACGGTGTGAAGAACTTAATCCGCGTCGGTACTTGTGGAGCACTGAAAAAGGAAGTAAACGTAAGAGACGTAATTCTAGCGATGAGTGCTACGACTGACTCTGGCGTGAACCGCCTTCAGTTTGACGGGATGGACTTTGCGCCAACTGCAGATTTCAATTTACTTAAGAACGCGTACGATGCAGCATCAGAAAAAGAAATGAGCGTTCATGTTGGAAATGTATTCACTAGTGATTCATTCTACCGTGATAATCCAGAAATCTTCCAGAAGCTTTCTGATTATCAAGTGCTAGGGGTAGAGATGGAAACTTCAGCGCTCTACACGATTGCAGCGAAGTATGGTGTGAATGCTCTTACTGTACTCACAGTGAGCGATCATATCGTAACAGGAGAAGAAACAACTTCTGAAGAGCGCCAAACAACGTTCAAAGACATGATGATCATCGCGCTTGAAGCATCATTAAAAAAATAAATATCCTTGAAAAAAACTAGGCTGTCGACATGACAACCTAGTTTTTTTCTTTTCATTGGCCTCGTTCAGGTAACGCATATTCTAAACGTTTAGCGTCATGCTAAGAAAAGCGAACAGGTGGAGGATTCGATATGGTTAGGTGCAGATCGATTAAGCGGGATAAATAAAATAAGCACGTCAAAGGACGAAAACACGCCTTCTGACAAAAAATCTTCTTGAGCAAATCGACCAACACATTAAAGGGTGTGAAGATTTCTCAACGAGATTTTTTCCTTATTTACAATTACAGAGTATGTAGCGACTCTGTTTCAAGACAAGGTTTACTTAGTCGATCTTGACGGTCCTAAACACCTTCTGAGCTGTAATCAGTATGCGAGTCCAACTCGTTTTTGAAGATGTTCTCCTTTTAACAGTTCATGATAAACAAAGTGCGCAGTGTCCCCAACTGAAATTTTCTTCCCCTCTTCAGGTAGAACATTTTCCTCAATACGGTAATTCCCAATAGCTTCCCCATCAGGTAGGTATGTTGGACAAACTATGGTCCAATCAAGGTTACTAGTTAGAAAAGCTTCGTAAACACTTCGATGTTCCTCAGCAGCGCGAGTTGTCTTCCGTTTTGATTTTGGAGATTCGTAACGGAACAACTCTTTTGATGTTTTACTAGTTAAGATCCCCGCTGTACCAACGGTAACGATTCGCTTAATATTGTGCTTCTTCATCGTATCGATAATGAGCGGAGTGCTTTCTGATAGCGTTGTAGTCTTATCTGTACTGAGAGCACTTACGATCACATCAGCCTCTCTAGCGGCTTCATCTAGTTTGGATGCGTTGAGTACATCACCTTCAACAATGGTGATTCCTTCCTTTACTTCGAGTCTCTCTTTAGAACGGACAAGAACAGTTACATCATGTCCATCTTCAACTGCTAACTTCAGAACTTGACTTCCCACTCTTCCTGTACTTCCTAAAAGCAAAATGTGCATGGAATTACCTCCTTCTTCTCACTCACAATTCTAGAAAAGTTCTTCAATGATTGCAATTCAACAGTCTCCCCGTAAGAAATGATACCTTTCAAACGAATCATTGTGATTAAAAGTGAGAAAATTCTTAGTTTTACCTCTGAATTAATAGAATTAGCCTTTTTTTACCAGAATTATTTGTTAAACTACACATAAGTCTGATGAAAAGAACTAAAAACAATAAGAGAGGAGCTTCATAAATGAAGGAAACGCTACACAAAAGACTTGAAGAGCTCTATCCAGATATGGTGTCACTTAGAAGGGAACTTCACAAGCACCCCGAACTTTCATTTGAAGAAGTTCGGACTCCTGCTTTGATCGCTGCCTTTTATGAGGACCTCGGTATGGATGTTCGAACTGAAGTAGGCGGACGTGGAGTAGTAGCCACGTTAAACGGTCATCATCCTGGTAAAACCGTAGCACTTCGAGCAGATTTCGACGCTCTTCCTATCCATGACCAAAAGGATGTACCGTATAAATCAACGATCCCTGGTGTGATGCATGCATGTGGTCATGATGGCCATACCTCAACATTGCTTTATTTAGCTCAAGCACTATATGAGCAAAGAGACACCCTTGAAGGTACAGTTGTTTTTATTCATCAATTTGCTGAAGAGCTGGCACCTGGTGGAGCAAAACCGATGATCGAAGATGGGTGTCTAGACGGAGTGGACGTCTTGTTCGGCACACACTTGTGGTCTGGTTTTCCAACAGGTACCATCGCATATAAATCTGATGAGCTTATGGCGGCTGCGGATTCCTTTGAAATCGTCATAAAAGGAAAAGGCGGACACGGCGGGATTCCACATGAAGCGATCGATTCGATCGTCATTGCAAGTCAACTGGTGGGAAGTCTTCAACAAATCGTCAGCCGGGCGATCGATCCAGCAAAGACAGCAGTTCTTTCTGTAGGTTCCTTCCATGCCGGTGCAGCAAATAATGTTATCTCAGAAACAGCTACATTAACAGGTACTGTCCGAACGTTCGATATGGACGTGCGTGAAGATATCGTGAAGAGAATGGAACGAATGATCAAATCTGCTTGTGAAGCAGTAGGCGCGGAGTATTCCTTTACGTATAAACGTGGTTATCCTCCTGTTGTGAACCACGAGACAGAAACAAAGCTACTGGCGGACGCTGCAGAAAACGTTGAAGATGTGACAGAAGCTATTGAAACGGAAGCTTTGATGGTAGGAGAAGACGTTTCGTACTACTTGCAAGAAGTGCCAGGAACCTTTTTCTTAACAGGAGCAAGAAGTGAAGAAATCAATGCGGTGTACCCTCACCATCACCCAATGTTCGATATTGATGAAAGGGCGATGTTAATCGCAGCGAAAACACTTGGCGATGTGACGCTAAAGTATTTAGAAGTGTCTAAAGAGACAGTTATAGAGAGATAGTTTACATGGATGGGGAGTGGCACTTGTGGCGAAAGGATTACTATACAACGAAGCAGAACTAAGTAAACGTCAGCTTCACTTACTTATGGAGGTCTCCACCATCTTCAATTCGTCATTGGATTTTTACTCTGTGATCCAATCGGTGATCGAGGAAGCTGTTTCTGCGATCGATGCTGCTGAGGGTGGAATTTTGTTTCTACTAGATGAGAAGAAGGAAGGATTACGAGTTGCGGCTTCAACAGGGTTTCATAAAGAGAGCTTAAATGAAGTGATCCTAACTCCTGGAGAATCGATGACTGGGATGGCGTTCAAGAAAGAAGAAACGATGCATTTCCCTACAAGTGAAAAAGCAGCCCAAGCGATGAGCACGATGACTTCACTTAACAAAGAGTTATATCATAAGTCAGCGATCCGTTTACCGATGAGCACGGTTTGCGTGCCGATCAAAAAAGATGCAACTTGTACTGGCGTCATTGTATTGGATAGCTTTGATGAAATGAAGAGGTTTGAAGATGAAGATATTAAGCTTGTTGAGGCCATCTCTTCACAAGCCTCTATCGCTATTGAAAATGCAGGACTATATGAAAACAAAAAATCATCGATCGAGCGACTGAAGACCTTCAATCAATCGGTGCTCGAACAAAATGAGAACTTATCAAAATCGGTAGAAACCCATCAAGCACTTTCAGATTTTGGGATGGAAGAGAACTCTTTTCAAGATATCTGTACGTTTCTTTCAAATTCAATCGACAGGCCGGTCGTATTATTTAGTCCCTTCGGCGATATCCAAGCGAAGAGTATGGCGGAGATATCCGTATTAGACGAGTTAAGAAAGGCCATCCATCGTAATATACGTTCCACCGAGAAACGGTCAGGAAGAAACGTGATGAATGGGAAAGGGTTTATGCTTTTTGCGCTTGGACGGCTCACGTTTCCGACGGGCTACCTAGCGATTCTTTCAACGACAACTCAGCTGACAAGGTTTGAACATTCCGCAATCTGGCATTCTTGTACAGTTGCAGGATTACAGTTGATGAAAAAGGAAGGCGAAGAAAAGGAAAAGCAGCGCCTTACAAATGAGCTTTTGATCAATATGATGTCAGTGGACGGAGAGGATACTGATTTTGACTACCTTGCTTCGCGTCTACATACCTGTGAAAATGGTTCGTATGCGATCGCACTCATAGATTTACCAAAAGAAAATGGCGTTAAGGAAGAGTGGTCAAGACAATGCGTGCACTCAGCAATTCAGCATTCGATATCAGAATGTGTGGATAAGAACATTCATGTGACGGAGTGGGGAAGACAAATCGTGGTGCTTTTTCACTTCAAAGATACGGAAGCGGTATATGTGGTCGATCAAGTCAATTCCTTTATTCATAGTCTGAAGCAGCTTCTTAGTTGTGTAATTGATGACCACCATTATCGAATAGGAATTGGTAAACCTGTAAAAGGAGTTCACAACCTATACGTGACGTTCAAAGAAGCGAAAAAGACCATTACGTTTTTACGTAGATTCACTTTTGATGGGAGCGTATCTTGGTATGGTGAGATCGGCGCACTGCGTTTGTTGCTCAACAATGAAGAAAAGGAGCTTTCAGATTACGCACTAGATTATCTCTCACCACTTCTTTCCTATGAGAAGCGTAGAAAAGGAGATCTTTTTCACACGCTATTTATCTACCTATCGACTGGACAAGATTTAAGAAGAGCATCAGAATTGCTTCATGTTCACGTGAATACGATGAATTACCGAATGCAGAGAATTCAAGAGATACTGGTTGTTGACTTTGATTCTCCTAGTGACTTATTGAACATCCAGGTTGCGTGTAATATTTATAAATACTTATACGAAGAGAGTCAATCTTGATCCGGTTCTAGAAATGGTCTTAGTCTTCTAATGTATCTTCTAATATCGAATAATAGTTTTGTTTGTGTTTTCTTGTCGTTTGTAAATGATCGCACATGTGGAATGGACGGGAACGCCCCATGCTCATTGAAACGGACAGGTAATACAGCTTGCTTTAGCAAGTCTCCAGATTTTCGGTCGATCAGCTCTACCTCTACATTCGCTTCAAGGGTATCTGGGATATGGTAGTTTTCAAGTCGACTGACCTTTTGTACCTTAAATAACAATTGATCCATGTGAGATACCTCCTCACCAAGTTAGATACCCATCATTATAAAGGATTACTCAAGAAAATGTGCCGACTCAAGATTGTCCATGAGACAATCTTGTTCGGTCGCTAGTAAATATTTAATCCTTGAATGAGAAATTTAGGATATATTGATGAAATTTGGAAGGGTATTTCAATACAGTGTCAAATAGATTACATAGTATAACTTTTAAGACTGGATCATTACGCTAGTTAGTCATAAATTGGGCGGGGTATATAATGGGGAATTTCACTTATACATTTCACTTTTTTTTAGTTGCATTGTCGATTTTTATGGTAGTGAGCTACACGTATGCAGCATTTGATTTCCATGAACGAACGGTAGGTGTCTGCTCTAAGACTAAGAAACTATGGGCAGTTGGAAGTGCTGCAACTCTTGGATCAGGAATATGGATCCTTTATTATATAGGGTTGCATGGGTACTCAAGTAACGTAGCTATCCAGCAGTTCGATCAACCATGGTTTATCGTTCTATCGTTAACAATACCGATGATCGGAGCATTTGTGACATTCTTTTTTATTTCGAAAATGCACGGTCGTCTTTTACCAGTTATCTTGTCTAGCTTATCATTAACTGTGACGTTGTTAGCCCTTCAGCTAGTAAGCTCTGTATATGTGCTCGAGGTATCATATACTCTTACGAATGTTTGGCAATTAATCGTAACAGCATTTATTGCGATGTTCTCATCTTTTTGTAGTTTGTGGATCGTGTACCGGATGAGGAATGAAAAACGACAGTTTATTAATAATGTAATTGGAGCTCTTACTTTAGGGTTAGGAATTGCTTCCGTTCATTATTTCACCATCTCATATGCCTCTTCATCAACATCATTTAATATGGAGAAGTACAGCGAAGGGTCCATGATGCCATACGTGATTTTAACTGCTGTTTTCATCGTTACGGTTCTTCTTTTGATTAGTGTTGTTAGGGACCGAAAACTAGCATTAAAAACTGCGCAGCTTCAGGAGAGCGAACGCCGGTATAATTCACTCGTAGAAAACAACCCGGATGGTATTATGCTTGTTGATTTAGAAGGCACAATAATAAATTTCAACCCTGCACTAGAGAATATATCAGGGTATTCATTTCATGAAGCGAAACACATTAACTGTTACAGCATGCTTGCCTATGGAACAAAGAAAAGAAGCATGAAATGCTTTTTAGAAGTGAAGAAAGGTATTCCACAAAAATGCGAGTCAGCTATTCTACATAAGCTAGGACACGCGATCAAAGTGAAACTAATCATGATTCCTCATGTGATCGATGGAAGCATAAAAGGGGTAATCGTGATTGTTGAAGATATTACAGAGCTCAAGGAAACCGAAGAGCTGTTGAGGAAATCTGAGAAGTTAACAGCGGTTGGAGAACTAGCTGCTGGGGTCGGGCACGAAATTAGAAATCCTTTAACTTCATTGAAAGGATTTGCAAATATCCTTTATACCTCATCGGATGATGTGAAGTCTAAAGAGTTTCTACAAATCATGCTGTCTGAAATCGACCGAATCAATGTGATTGTAAGTGAATTTATGCTTCTAGCAAGACCACATGATAAAGAGTTCGCTCAGTGTGATCTGATATCACTTCTTAGGCATGTCGTCACATTACTAAAAACACAAGCGATTTTGAATGATGTGATGATTCGGACGCATTATGAGTTTGATCAGCTTCTCATAACATGTGAAGAAAATCAGATTAAACAAGTATTCGTTAATATTATCAAGAACGCAATCGAAGCGATGCCGAATGGTGGCATCATTACAGTGACGGTAAAACTAAATGAAGAGAAAGAAGCAACAGTAAAAATTCGAGACCAGGGTGTCGGGATTTCTGCTGAGCAGCTTCAGCACATCGGAGAACCTTTCTACACATTGAAAGAGAATGGAACAGGGCTAGGTATGATGGTTAGTTTCAATATTATTGAAAATCATGGGGGTACATTACACTTAACAAGTAGTGAGGGAGAGGGCACAACAGTAGAAGTTGCTTTGCCCTCTGCTGAGGAAAACTTAGTAAAAGTAAATTAAAGCGCTGGCTTCTGCCGGCGCTTTTTCATTATCTTTACCTTTTATTATTTGTCGATTCTTTATGATGGTGCTTTCCTGTGTGATCAAGCTCTAGGAATTCTGATGCTGGAATGTCTAGCGCGGTCGAAATCTTTAGTAACGTCTGCACATCAGGTACTAGTTTGTTTTCTTCGATAGCTTCCATTATGCCTCTTCCAATCCGGACTTTTACAGCAAGCTCGTCGATCGTCATTCCTTTCTCGAGACGGTGTTTACGAATTTTTTTAGATATGGTCATCGTCATCTCCCCCTATTTTATATTACTCCTCATACGTAAATTTAGTAGCAGTTTATAGTGCAATTGTATATCCTATTTGAAAATGAAGCTGTGACATTGATCACGCTTATGATTCTAAATGGCTAGAAAATGCATAAAATAGTGTTGACAAAGATGGCAGAACGCGATAGTTTTGTACTAAGGAAACATTTGTGTGTGAATGCATAGTGTGATAAAAATGAGTTGAGAATTTTCTTGGCTCGCTTTTTTTTAAGCAAAGTTTGCCCATGGTAAACAAATATAAACATGGCCAAGACTTCTTGGTGCAAATGCACCAAGCCAGCATTTTTTCCACTATGCACAAATTCACAATCGAAGAATACAATCTTAACTAATCGAAAGTGAGGAATTCATCATGAAAAAATTTCTAGCACTATTTTTAGGTGCCGCATTAGCGCTCGTTATTTCAGGGTGTGGTAACACGGATGCGGGGAGCGAGAACGAGAAGATCGTTGTTACAACGACCATCGGACAGATTGCCGACATAGTGAAAAATGTTGGTGGAGAGCATGTAGAAGTTGACGGACTAATGGGACCAGGTATCGATCCTCACTTATATCAAGCTTCTCAGGGGGATATTAACAAACTGTCTAAAGCAGATATTATTTTTTATAATGGCTTACACTTAGAAGGTAAGATGGGCGATATCTTTGCCAAGATGAAGAAAGATAAACCAACATATCCAATCGCGGAAGCTATTCCAGAAGATAAGCTTCTAATCGACCCGGCTGACAAATCAGCAATCGACCCACATGTATGGTTCAACATCGATCTTTGGAAATATGCAGTGGAAGAAGTTCGCGATGGTTTGATTGAGTACGACCCGGAAAATAAAGATGAATACATGAAGAATACAGAAGCTTACATTAAGGAATTAGAAGAAGTGCAGGCTGAGGCTCAACAGAAGATCAATGAAATTCCAGAAGAAAGTCGTGTACTTGTAACAGCACATGATGCGTTTCAGTACTTTGGTCAGGCTTACGGAATGGAAGTGAAGGGGCTACAGGGCTTGAGCACGGATTCAGAATATGGCTTGCGTGACGTTCAAGATCTAGTGAATGTACTCGTTGACAGAAATATTAAGGCCGTATTTATTGAGAGTAGTATTTCAGAACGATCCATTAATGCAGTCGTTGAAGGCGCGAAAGAAAAGGGTCACGATGTGAAAATTGGCGGTGAATTGTTCTCCGATGCAATGGGCGAGAAGGGAACTAAAGAAGGAACGTATACTGGCATGTACCGTCATAATATCGAAACGATAACAACTTCATTAAAATAATTGTTTTAGAAGACGAAAGGAGTTTCAGGAATGAATCCGGTAGATATTTCAAACGTAACAGTTGCATATGACCGTAAGCCGGTACTTCAAGAAGTAACATTTAGTGTACCTGAAGGAAAGCTTATAGGGATTGTTGGTCCAAACGGCGCAGGTAAATCAACTTTAATCAAGGCGATACTGGGTCTTGTTCCAACTGCATCTGGTACGATCAACATATATGGAAAATCTTATCGAGCGCAAAGAAAGCTCGTTGGATATGTTCCTCAACGTGGCTCCGTCGATTGGGATTTCCCAACCAACGCACTTGATGTCGTGCTTATGGGCCGCTATGGTCATATCGGTTGGTTTAAGAGACCAGGGAAGAAAGATACACAAATTGCCCTACAGGCTCTAGATAAAGTAGGTATGAAAGAATATGCAAATAGACAGATCAGTCAACTTTCAGGTGGACAGCAACAGCGTGTATTCCTAGCTAGAGCACTAGCTCAGGATGCGACGGTTTACTTTATGGATGAACCATTTGTTGGCGTTGACGCAGCAACAGAAAAAGCAATCATCGCACTATTGAACGAATTAAAAGCACAGGGTAAAACCGTTCTAGTCGTCCATCATGACCTTCAAACTGTTAAAGAATATTTTGATTGGACGTTCCTATTAAACAAACGACAAGTAGCACTTGGCCCAACTGAAGAAGTGTTTACGATCGATAATCTACAAAAAACTTACGGAGGTCGACTTGCGTTCCTTGATCAGCAAGTGAATCAGCCGTTTGTTCAACAGTAATAAGGAGGACCAGAAATGTGGAATGACTTAATCCTCACTTTACAGGATGCAAACACACAATGGGTCCTCTTTGGATCCATACTGCTTGGAATTGCGAGTGGCGTGCTCGGCAGTTTTGCCCTACTACGGAAACAGAGTCTAATCGGTGATGCGATGGCACACGCAGCACTTCCAGGTATTTGTATTGCTTTCCTTCTATACGGTACAAAGTCGATTGGCTGGTTTCTTGTTGGAGCGGCTATCTCTGGGCTAATCGCCACCTATTTCATTCAAACGATCATCACTCACTCAAGAATCAAAGAAGATACAGCAATCGGATTGGTTCTTTCAGTATTCTTTGGTTTTGGTATCGTGCTTTTAACAAAAATTGCACAATCGGAAAACGGGAACCAAAGTGGACTTGATGATTTTATATTCGGGCAAGCAGCATCGTTAGTTGGAACAGATGTAAAAGTTATCTCTGGAGTTGCTATCGCACTCTTGATCATTACGTTTTTATTGTTTAAAGAGCTTAAATTGTTTACGTTCGACCGTCAATTTGCTAAGGGAATCGGATTACCGACCGGTGTCCTTAACGCATTGTTGATGACATTGATCGTGAGTGCTGTCGTAATCGGGCTTCAGGCCGTAGGTGTTGTCTTGATGGCTGCAATGCTTATCACGCCAGCGATCTCTGCTCGTTATTGGACAGATCGTCTTGATCGTATGGTTATTATCGCTGGAGGAATCGGTGCACTTTCAGGAATGCTTGGAACGATTTTGAGTTCGTTGGCGAGCAGTCTTCCTACAGGACCAGTCATCGTGGTAGCAGCAACGTTGATCTTCATCTTCTCACTCGTATTCGCTCCACAACGTGGTTTAGTTTCAAAAGGTCTGAAGCTCTATAAATTACGTAAAGAAGTAGCTCGTGAAACGGTACTTCAGTCGATGTTTGATTTAACAGAAACAGCAGCAACGACTGGAGGAGAAATCGGATTTTCGAAAGACGACCTAGTAGAACGCAGGCCGATGAGTGACCGAAAGCTTCAAGCGAATCTTGCAATCCTTCAAAAAGAAGGGTTGATTACAAAGACTAGTGTTGATTTATGGAAACTAACATCTAAAGGCGCAATTGAGAGCTATGAAATTACGTTAAACAACAGATTGTTTGAAACGTATCTCATGTATGAGATGAAGTTTGCAAACCTTCAGCTTGTTGCAAACGATTCATGGAATTACAAGGAAATTCCTTCTAGGACGCTTAGTGAATTGAAGGAATATATGGAGATACACGATCGCACTCCGAAATTAGATCCCGAGTTATTTGCTGCAGGTGGTATTTATAGTGATCAATCAGACTATCAACGAAGGGAGGTTAACTGATCATGAGCTATGGTGCTTGGATTATTCTTACGGGTTCTCTAGTAGGTGTTTCATGTGGAATCGTAGGTTGTTTTCTTATTTTAAGGAAAATGGCGATGTTAGCTGATGCTATCAGTCACACCGTCTTACTTGGTATCGTGCTAGCGTACCTCGTAAGTCACTCCCTTGAAGGAATCTATATGCTTGTCGGAGCCGGAATCATCGGTCTCCTAACTGCATTTCTCGTGCAAGTGCTCGATACTTCAGGTGTTCAATCCGATGCTGCGATTGGTGTAGTCTTCACATCTCTGTTTGCTTTCGGAGTAATCTTATTATCAGCCTTCGCTGGTCAAGTCCATCTCGACGTTAACCATGCCCTAATGGGAGAAATTACGTTTATCCCATGGGATACGTTGACGATCAATGGAATAGAGCTTGGACCTTCAGCAGTTTGGATGCTTGGTATCGTACTGATTTTAAACCTTACGCTGATATTCCTATTCTATAAGGAGATCAAGATCAGCTCATTTGATCCTGCTATGGCAACTGCTATTGGAATTCCTGTAGTCTTCATACATTATTTATTAATGTCAATGGTATCGATCACGACAGTAGCGTCATTCGATAGTGTCGGCGCGATTCTAGTTGTTGCGATGTTGATTGTACCTGGTGCAACAGCATACTTGTTAACTGATCGCTTGCTCATTATGCTTCTGATCAGTGCGTTTATCGGTGTCGCTTCAGCTGTTGGTGGTTATTATGCAGCTCTTGCATGGAATGTCTCAATTGCTGGATCAATGGCATCGATCGCTGGCTTGATTTTCGGAGCGACGTTTATTTTATCTCCGAAACACGGCTTGATGGGTAAAGTACTTGCTAGAAGATCAATCTCTGCTCAACACTCATAAATCGTTTAACGCGATAAATTAGAGAAGAAATGATTCAAAACTATATGAAAATTTAGAGACTTATAGTATAGTAAAATCATATCGATAGTCTGTACCCACAGATCTATCTCCTCAATTGAAGGGCCATACTTACGAATGCTGGATTCGTAAGTATGGCTATTTCTTTTTTCATTTTTAGGTTGAAATTGATTTTGTTAGGGAATATACCTGAGAATCGAAATTGTTGGAAGGAGAAAGAGAGATGGATGTAAGTACTGAGTCAAAAGCAAAAGCACAGCGAGCCGCTAACGATGTAAAGCCCTGGATTAGAGGTTTTGCTAGGATGGGATATATCGCAAAAGGTGTTGTTTATTTAATAATCGGAATCTTAGCTTTTCAAGCTGCGGTAGGAAAAGGTGGGAAAACGACAGATTCTAAGGGTGCATTCGCATCGATTGCTTCAAAGCCTTTCGGTGAAGCCCTACTATGGATTTTAGCTGTTGGTCTACTTGGCTATGCCATGTGGAAGTGTATTCAAGGAATAAAGGACCCAGAGAAAAAAGGTAATGGAACGAAAGAAATCTTGTTACGAATTGGGTTTGTTGGAAGCGGGATCGTTCATGTGTTTCTTGCTTATAATGCCGTTCAAATCATATCGAGAGCAGGAAGCTCTTCTTCTGGTGGAAAACAAACATGGTCAGCTATGCTACTCAGTAAACCATTCGGTCAATGGATTATCGCACTAATCGGTGTTGGATTTATCGTCTTTGGTATGACTCAAATCGTTCGTGCGTATAAAAAGTCGTTTATGAAGCGTTTAAAGAATCATAACATGCACAACCAAGAGCAATGGTGGGGTAAACGTGTAGGTCAATTCGGGTTAAGTGCAAGAGGTGTCGTCTTTGGATTAATGGGAGTCTTTTTTATCCAAACGGCCATCACAGCTAACCCTGATAAGACGAGAGGACTTGACGGTGCTCTTTCAGAACTAGCTCAACAACCTTATGGGATGATTCTGTTAGGGGTCGTTGCGCTTGGATTTATTGCATATGGATTATTTATGTTCGTTAAAGCAAAGAATAGAAGAGTAACTGTTTCCTCATAGGTAGGTGAAAGTATGAAAGAAATCTCTTTGCAAGGTGCTTTATCCTCTATTCAAGATGAGAAATTATTCTTTTTATATCTATACGGAACAAACTGTTCCGTTTGTCATGCCCTCCTCCCACAAGTAGAGGAAGTACTAGAGGACTATCCAGAAATTCAGCGTGCGAAGTTAAATGTTCATGATGTACCTGAAGCAGCAGGAGAGTTTTCTGTTTTTACCATTCCTGTTCTACTGTTGTATGTAGAAGGAAAGGAAACGATTAGGGAAGCACGGTTTGTTAACATGGATTCATTTGCTGCAAGTATTGAAAGAATTACAACACTATTCAAGAACTGATGAGCCAGCATCCAATAGGATGCTGGTTTTTTTATGTGGATTAACAAAAAAGTACTACAATCCCCAGTTATATTTGGGTGTTTATAATAATTTATATTTTTCTGAAAAATAGGTTGAACCTTTTTCGTTTATTGTTATATAATACTAACATATTAAGTTAGTTGTACTATAACAGTTAGGAGGAAGATTAAATGAATTGTTATACCTGTTCTGGAAATGGTGAAATTTCTTGTCCTCATTGTCATGGTAAGGATCGTAAGGCTGAACAGTGCACACATTGTCGTGGTGAAAGCTGTGTCGGTTGTCACCGCTGTAACGGTAATGGACGATTGGATTGATGAGGAGGGGGCGTTAAATGGGAACGTTGGAACTGGAAACTGGACCAGCAAAGTCAGAAGCATTGTTCCTAAAAAGACTTCAACACAAATTTGAAGATGAGCAGCACAATCAGCAACTAGAGCATCTGACAACGTCACAACCTGACGTTCAAACGAAACATATTCGTGAGACCTGTTGGAACATCAAGCCAGTTCGAGCAGATTTGCAAGACCAACGAGTGTGTTTGACCCCAAGAAACCATTCGGACATAAAGCGGTATCTTGAAATAGAAACGAACGTTGTCTCGATTGACTTTTCTGATCACCTGACGACATCTGAAGTTCATTCTTCATTAGAAATTATCAATCATTTCATAAAAACAGCAGCATCACTTAATAAAAAAGTTCCGGCCATTATGATTCAAGTTGGCTCGATAAGTTCACAAACATTGATGGTCGTTGGAACATACTTGTTTAGAAACGCTAACTACCTTTTAAGCATGCGATCAGCACCCTACTTAATCCTAAAAGGTATCGATTCATATCGAACAGCGAGGGTGTGGAAGAATATGATTTCCTTTGCAGAAGGTGAGCTTTCGCTAGTAAATGGAACAGTGAAAGCGGCAGTCGTTATCGACGAATCGAATTGGACCGAGTGTGATGACATTTTATATGAATTAAGAAATCACAGTGCAGGACTTAGGATATCAACTGAAGATCATGACTACGCAAGCGAAATCGTACAGTCCGTGATTTCCGTTGGACATAGACGTGGTAGTCATGTTCTTTGTATAAGAAATGCTGAGAATATTAGCGAAGTTGACGTGCAACCTGAAGCAATCACAGGGTTCGACGGAATGAGTATTAGAGAAGTTTCAGCAATTGAGAAAGTTACTAGCGTCTGGAATCTTGTTATGCCTGAAAGTAATCAAATATGGAAAAAGCGTATAAATCGCCTTGGTTGATAATTAAAGGAGGAATTATAATGAGTGAAGAAAAAAAATTAATGGCTAGTTGGAATGAAGATCGTTTTAAGGGAGTAGAGAGACCTTATACGGCAGAAGAAGTACTTAAGTTACGAGGGTCGGTTCAAATTGAACATACGCTTGCTCGTCGGGGTGCAGAAAGATTATGGAAATCAATTCATGAAGAAGATTTTGTGAATGCACTTGGGGCTTTAACTGGTAATCAAGCTGTTCAACAAGTGAAAGCCGGCTTGCAGGCCATATACTTAAGCGGTTGGCAGGTTGCTGCTGACGCAAACGTTTCAGGACAGATGTACCCTGATCAAAGCTTATACCCTGTGAATAGCGTACCGCAGGTAGTAAAACGTATTAATCAAGCGCTTCAACGAGCTGATCAAATCGAACATTCAGAAGGCATGCATGATCGTGATTGGTTTGTTCCAATCGTTGCAGATGCAGAAGCTGGATTTGGTGGGGCCCTGAATGTGTTTGAACTGATGAAATCGATGATCGAAGCGGGTGCAGCAGGCGTGCATTTCGAAGATCAACTTTCTTCGGAGAAAAAGTGTGGTCACCTAGGTGGTAAGGTATTGCTACCCACTCAGCAAGCAGTACGAAACCTTGTCTCTGCTAGACTTGCAGCAGACGTAATGGGCGTTCCTACGATCATCATCGCGAGAACGGATGCGAATGCTGCAAATCTAATAACGAGTGATGTAGATAAATATGATCACGAGTTTATTACTGGCGAACGGACGCCAGAAGGGTTCTTCTATACGAAACCAGGACTCGATCAAGCGATTGCAAGAGGGCTTGCGTATGCTCCTTATGCAGACCTCATTTGGTGTGAAACATCTGAACCGAATTTAGAAGAAGCGAAGCGTTTTGCGGCTGCTATCCATGAAAGATTCCCTGGGAAACTCCTTGCATATAATTGTTCGCCTTCGTTTAACTGGAAGAAGAAACTTGATGACGAAACGATTGCGAAATTCCAAAGAGAGTTAGGTAAGATGGGCTATAAGTTCCAGTTCGTGACGTTAGCTGGATTCCATGCACTGAACCATAGCATGTTCGAGCTTGCAAGAGACTATAAGGATCATGGTATGGCAGCATACTCGAAGCTTCAGCAGGCAGAGTTTGCTAGTGAAGTTGATGGATATACAGCGACAAGGCACCAGAGAGAGGTAGGAACAGGGTATTTCGATGCTGTTTCTCAAGTAATTGCGGGTGGCACATCTTCGACTACAGCGCTTAAAGGCTCAACGGAAGAAGAGCAGTTTACAACTTCAAATTAATGATGAAAACCGGCTGAATGCAGCCGGTTTTTAAATTGTATTTGGTGGTGATTTCCGCTCCAATCAAAAAAATTCAACCTCAATCCTAAATAAAACTAACACCGCCAAACAAAACAGAAAACTATGTAATGATGATCGGTTGGATTGTTTGAAGTAATGGCAAACTAGTCATAGCTACCACAAGCTAAAAGGATCGGTATATACCTAATCAGTTTGTAGAGGAACTTTATGTTTCTTTTCAAGTAAAAAACCGGCTGACATACAGCCGGTTTTTCCGTTACTTAAACTTAATGTTTGATTCGACAATTGTTCCGCCTTCTGTTGCTTCTTTTAGACAATCAAGAGCTTTATGAATAACCTGTTGCTGTTGTTCTTTGTTGCCTGGTTGTCCTACAGCACTTCCAAACGGAAATCTGTTGTATAACGTGCGGGGAATCTTAACATAGTCTGCAATTTCTTTTGACATTGAAAGTGTTACTGTCGGAATCCCGTGTTCTTCCAAAATGCGCGCGACCAGACCGGCCGACTGTTGGCAAACTGGTCAGGAAGGGACCAACAATGCGAAATCTACGTTTTGTTGAAGTAGTTTTTGTGCTACTTCAGGTGCAGTCACCTGTTTTAATGGATGAGGAGTTGGGATGTACCCCATAAAACTGTAATGAGTATCTGCCAATTCTCCAATCCTGCCCTCAGCCACCAATTCGTTCATTCTTTCAAGTGGGAAGAGGACGTTAGGGTCCTGCCTCACGTTCGTTTGATCATAATGTTCGTGAGAAAATGATAGGTCTTTATTAGCTGCAGATACAGGTATTTCTCTGTAAGAGGGGTCACCTAGTCCGAAATGATCGGTAAAGGGCGTTTGTCCTTTTACATAAATACCGCCTGTAGAAACGATTGCGCCTTTTGCCTGGCTAAGGTCCTTTGTAAAAGGTGTGAAAGGCGTTGTTTCGTTCTTTTCATAACGAAACGATGGAACCCAGTTTTCTCTAACTGCTTGTTCAACTTTTTCTATCAATGTTTCTCCTCCTTTCCAATCATACTATCCCCATTCCGTTGTATCACTTATGCGAATAGATGAAAAGTTATATGCTCTAGTTAGCATAATTAGAAGGACAAGTTAATATGATGAATAATAAAACGCGAGGAGGGACAGGCGGAAATGAAAAAGACGGTTACTGCTGGAGTGACATGATCTTTCGTTTTTTCATTTTTCTCGTAGGCTTTGGTCTCTCTGTTGCGGGTGGGGTAACCTTAATTCTAGAACTTAACTTTATCATAATTGGACACACCGTTTTGGAGTATTTTCAATATATTTCGAGGCGACCTGAATTATTTTTATTCGCTTCAGGCATCGTCGTGATTTGGTTAAGTGTTTACTGGCCTAGGTTTTAATGTGTGAAATCCCATTTTCTCCGCTAATGTCCCTTTCAATATCGTGACCTTTCCATAACCTATACTGTAGGCATTCGAACGGTATATGGAAAGGGAGATGACATGTGAGATATATGGGACATCATCATATGAATTGTTATGATCCACATCTGCACAATAGATATAATCATCAAATGAGGCAATTTGGGCTCGGCTATCCTTTTCTCGGCGGCTTAGCGGGAGGACTTGCGGGCGGGTTTATTGGTAGTGCGATAGCACCAGGTTATGGCTATCCTAGACCAAGACCTCCGTACTACGGTGGTTATGGCTATCCGCCTGGCTATGGTTATCAGGGGTATCAAGGCCAGGGATATGGAGCAGGGTACCAGGGTCAAGGTGGTTATCAGGGCCAAGGAAGCTATCAAGGCGGAGGGTATCCTCAAGGTGGTCAAGGTTACAGCGGTTATGGAAGTCAATATGGCTCACCTTATTGGCAAGGTGCATATAGATAGAAGAAAGCAAAGACAATGTCTTTGCTTTTTTGGATTAAAAAGACTCCCATTTTACATTTTGAGCTGTTTCAAGTCTGTGTGTCACTTCGAGCCAGTTCACAACATTCCACCAGTTATCGATATAGTCCTTGCGCTTATTTTCGTATTGAAGGTAATACGCGTGCTCCCATACATCGAGTGCAAGAAGAGGAATAACATCCCACTGACTTAAATTTTGATGTTTCTCTGCTTGAAGAATCTCAAGCCGTCTTGAGACAGGTGACCACACGAGGATCGCCCAGCCTGAGCCTTCTACTTTATTAGCAGCATTCGTGAACTGTTCTTTGAACTTCTTAAAGCTACCGAAGCTTTTATTGATTTCATCTAGTAGAACTCCCGATGGTTTTCCTCCATGTGGGGTCATCGTTTTCCAGAATATCGTATGCAGATAATGTCCTGCGCCGTTAAAAGCTAACTCTCTTTCCCAATGTTTGATGAGATCGTAGTTTCCTTTCTTTCTAGCTTTCTCAAGTTCTTTTTCTGCCTTATTCAATCCATCTACATAGCTTTGATGATGTTTATCATGGTGAAGTTTCATGATGCGCTGAGAAATATATGGTTCTAAAGCATCGTAAGCGTAAGGGAGTGGTGGAAGCGTGTGACCACCGATCGGTACACTTTCTCGTCTGATCGATTTCCACTCATTGTAGAGGTCTGCCGCTCTCATGTATAAAGAACTGTTAGGTGAGGAGTCTTGAAGTTGAACATGATGTTCGAGATCTTTTAACCAGTTTTCTGTTAGCGGAAGGAGCTTGCTGTACTGGTCACTATCTCTAGATTGAGTGCTGATTTTTTCATAAAATGTTTTTCCCCAAACCAAAAGATCATTCGATGTGGAATTGTCCATGATCATCCTCCTTTGTATGCCGTTAATACTATATGACACAGAAATGAAAATCGTTTCATCAAAATTTAATGTTTTTAAAATCGACTGGTTGGGTATTCCCTCATATAGACTAAGACCTTTAAGGTGGGATTATTATGGGGAAACATAACGAAAAGGGGCAGAAACAGGTTAAAAAGCGCACTTTTTTACGATACACAGCACTTAGCATGGTATTTATCATGATTTTTGGTTTATCTTTTGGTGGCTATAATACGTATGCATATATAAATGACGCGCCTAAACTTAACGAAAAAGAGCTAAACCTTGCTCAATCGTCAACGATCTACGATCGAGAAGGGAATAAAATAAAAGATTTAATCGGTAAAGAGCATAGAAAAACCGTTGCTTTTGAAGATATACCAGATCATGTTGTAAACGCGTTTATCGCAGTTGAAGATGTGAGGTTCTGGGATCACAAAGGTGTTGATGTGAAACGAATCGGTGGTGCAATCTTAGCGAACATCAAGGAAGGATTTGGTGCTGAGGGCGCAAGTACGATCACACAGCAAGTTGTGAAGAACATGCTTCTAGAGCCTGAAAAAACGATGAAGCGTAAAGTTCAGGAAGCATACCTTGCAGTGGAATTAGAAGAAGCGTATTCAAAAGAAGAAATTTTCGAAATGTATGTTAATAAAATCTATTTTGGTAATGGAGCATATGGGGTTGCAACCGCAGCTGATACATACTTCAATAAAAGTTTAGATGAATTAACGACTAGTGAAGCTGCTCTTCTTGCTGGATTACCGCAGAGACCTTCTGGTTACGATCCATATAAACATGAAGATCTTGCAGAAGAGAGAAGAGGAACCGTACTTTACTTAATGAAAAAACACGGTTATATCAATGAAAAAGAAAGAAAAGAGGCTGAATCACAAAAGGTGTCTGATCTAATCGTCGAGAAAAAAACACCTACGACGACGAACGACGCTTTTATTGATCAGGTGATCGAAGACTTGAAGAAAGCGGGTATTCCTGAAACGGCACTGTTTACAGGGGGTCTGGAGATTTATACAACACTAGACCAAAATGCTCAAAAAGTAGTCGATGACGCTCTTACGACAGACCAAGCTGTGAATTATCCTGACGAGAAATTCAAAGCAGGAATTGCTTTGATCGATACGCAAACTGGAAAGATCAAAGCGATCGGGGGAAATCGTCAATCTGAAAAGAAAGACGTTCAAAAAGGATTCAACTACGCAACACAGCTTAAACGTCAGCCTGGTTCTACAATCAAGCCGATCCTTGATTATGGTCCTGGTATCGAGAACCACAAGTGGTCTACGAATAAGCAATTCGTCGATGAAAAACTTGAACTGAATGATAAAGAAATTAGCAATTGGAACGATGAATTTCAAGGCAGTGTCTCGATAAGAACTGCATTACAATGGTCATATAACATTCCGGCGATCAAAGCATTTATGGAAGTCGGAGGTGAAGAGGCTAAGGTGTTTGCAGAGAATCTTGGAATTCCAATCGATCATACGTATCCTTCGTATGCTATTGGAGGTTTCAAAAATGGAATTTCTCCACTGCAGCTTGCAGGTGCCTATGCTTCATTCGGCTCTGGTGGAGTTTATCATGAGCCTTATAGCGTTGAGAAAGTTGTTTATCCGAATGGTAAGGAACTTGATCTAGCACCAGAAGGAAAGCGTGCGATGAGTGAAGGAACAGCGTATATGATCACGGATATGCTCCGTACAGTAGTCAATGAGGGAACAGGAATGCAAGCAGCAATCCCAGGTCTTGATGTTGCAGGTAAAACAGGTACGACGAACTTACCAGAAAATATCAATGCAGAAGGAACGTCTGACTCGTGGTTCTCTGGATATACAACAAATTATACAGCTGCAGTTTGGACTGGTTATGACAAAACGACAGCTGATACGTTTATTCATAAGAAGGATGATGACATCGCGAAATTGTTGTTCAAGCATGTGATGACAACCGTTTCAAAAGATGTTGAAACAGCATCATTCAAGAAACCAGATTCAATAATGGAGCTAGAAATTGATAAGGAATCAGGTCTACGAGCAAATTCAAAAACTCCTTCATCCCAAATCATTAAGGAATTGTATTTTGTAGGTGAGGAGCCAGAAAAAGCAAAATTACCTAAACCAAAACCAGAAAAGAAAGACAACGATGAAGATAAAAAGAAAGATCAAGAAAAGGATGAGAAATCATCTAACGAGAACAAAGAAAATGAGCAAAGTAATGAAGGAAATAACGATTCAGAAGAACAGACCGATACAGAATCTCAAGAGCAGGATGAAACTTCAGAAGACAGTAATGAAGAAAACGCTGAAGAAGGTGCTGAAGGTTCTGGAGATGATGATACCGGAAGCGAAGAAGGCACTGGTGGCTCAGGCTCAGGCGATGACGGAAGCGGAGAAGGCACTGGTGGCTCAGGCTCAGGCGATGACGGAAGTGAAGAAGGCACCGGTGGCTCAGGCTCAGGTGACGACGGAAGTGAAGAAGGCACCGGTGGCTCAGGCTCAGGTGACGACGGAAGTGAAGAAGGCACCGGCGACTCAGGCTCAGGAGACAGCGGAAGCGAAGGAGGCACCGGCGGCTCAGGCTCAGGAGATAGCGGAAGCGAAGAAGGCACCGGTGGCTCAGGCTCAGGCGACGACGGAAGTGAAGAAGGGACTGGTGGCTCAGGCTCAGGAGATAGCGGAAGCGAAGAAGGGACTGGTGGCTCAGGCTCAGGAGATAGCGGAAGCGAAGAAGGCACCGGCGGTTCAGGTTCAGGTGAAAGCGGAAGCGAAGAAGGCACCAGCGGTTCAGGCTCAGGTGAAAGCGGAAGCGAAGAAGACACTGGAGCTTCAGGCTCAAGCAACAGCGGAAGCGAAGAGAGTACCGAAGCTGCTGAAGAATCTTCAAAAACGAATGAAGAGGGAGACGATGAAGCCTCAAGTGATGCTTCAAAGACCAGCTCTTCTAATGTGAATGATAAAGAACAATAAGATATAAAGAAAACCTCTATCTTGGCGAGCGCTAATCGTCTGATAGAGGTTTTTCTTTTTTTTAAGTACAAAAAAACCGCCTGAGAAAAAGGCGGAATTATGATGGAGGTGCTAACGGTACATAAGGACTAAATTCTGACTGTGATTCGAACTCCGGCGCTGGCTCTGTGTACGCTCCAGTATTATAAAGGTTAGAAAGTGGTTTGATGACCCCTGCACTGCCAATTTGAAGAACTGAAGAGTTTGAAATTCCTTCTACTCTAAGCTGATGAATGACGATGTTTTGATTTACAAAGAAATTCAAGGCTCTTCAGCTCCCTAGTTATTTGCAGTGATGTCTTGGTCAGCTAAGTCAGGATCGAAGGAATTCGTCATGCTGAAGCCGTTGTTTACAACATGGAAATCACCAGTATTAAAACCACCAGAACCTGCATATGTTTTTGAAGTCGATTTAGGTGTCGTATTAAAACTGTCTCCGAAGTTTACGACTCCCCCTGCGCTGTTAATCTTTACTGGACCTACAATAGAAGGCATGGATAAACATCCTTTGCAGTGATAGTTATACCGTATACTATGTCTAATCTGGGGATATGTTCGACTTATCCTCGTTAGGATCAGAGAAGAACTCTCGAATGTTTTTCACCCTAGATTCGAGTTGTATCCTTTGAGTAGACCCAACGTGGAGAACTGAAGATGCTGCAACACCGATGATGTCGATCCCGCCTACTTTTATGACGGGGTTTTCTTGTATGGTAATTTGTTCAACACATTCCGTAATGGGAGGAAGCGGTATTTCTTGAGAATAAATAGGAAATTCGGATAGATCCTTAGCTTCGTCCCCATTGAAGATCGGTAACTCTCTTTGTACAGCATATACCTGTGCTTCAGGTGTGATTTGATTACTGTCTCCAATTTGCACTGTTCCTGCAAGGTCGATCGATGCGACTCGAATCCAGTTAACGAGCGAAGCTCTAGATGGAATGATCATGTTGTGATCGGCACAAATGGTCTTGTGACGATTAGGGACTCAGGTGGTGTATCAAAAATTGAAGAACATGCAACTGTTTGAGTATCACCGATAAGAACAACGGATGAGCTTGCAACGGCCATGATTGAAAGTTGCCCAACTGAAAGACCTCTATTTATGACGGTGTATTTCACTGTGGTTCCATCCCCTTTGGCAAGTTTTTAATGAAAGCTTCCATCCCCTTTACGACGTCTCGCTTGATTTTCTCAACGATTTCTTCCGTTACTTCCTCATTGGATGCTGATGGTGAACGGGTACCATTTTCACTCAAGTAATGATTGATACGTTGATCGAGCTGTTTATGAATATCATTTAAAATAAACTGACGATACGGATCGTCGAGGGGATAGTTATATTGTTTTTCTAATTCCATAAGTTGTGGTAACGCATCTCTCTGCATATAAGATTGGACGTTTTGTTGAATCGCTTGAATCGATTCAGGAGAAGCAGCTGGTGAATTAGGAGATTGTGGCTGTCCGTTGACAGTAAAATCTTCTAACATCTCGCCACCTGCTCCTGGAGTGAGTCCAATATTCAATGTGCCATCCAATCGTTCGATTTTTAGCTGATCAAATTTATATTCAACTTTTTCAATGTTTGTTTTAGGTGTTTGCGATTGTTCTTGCATTTTTAATTCGAGCCGCTTTATCTTCTTTTCGAGCTTGGTTATTCGATTGTCCTGTTGAGCAATCGTTTCTTGCATCCGTTGCAATATCGCATATAAGTTGTCGTTTGGATACATAGACAATCCACTCCCGTGTCACAATCTTACATACAGTCTATGCTCAATTTAATAATAGGTGTTCGCCCGATTTTAGATATTTGCAACTACGTTTTGGTCAGCAACATCGGAATCATTTACAGATGTTACACTGTAGGAACTACTCACATTAAGTCCGTTTCCTGTATTAAATGAACCTGCACCAGCAAAGGTTTTCGCCGTGCTGATAGGAGATACAATAAACACGTCACCGACATGAAATACTCCGCTACTACCGATGCTGTTTACTTTGATTGCTCCAACTAATGCCGGCATGATTTCACATCCTTTTTCTAACGTCTCTTGTTACTGTATGCGATAAAAAGGGCTGATGTTCAGACAAGTGATTAAGGAAAGCGATCATTTCGTACTTATTCCTAACATAAGGGGTAGCCGCTGGTTAGTTTTTTTCTTTTGAATATTTCTCTTTATTCTGTTGAAAAATAGTCTCGTCAGATATTAGAAGAAAAGGATGTGACTGTATGAAAATTATCGCCTCATTGCTCCTGACCGCGCTAATGATCGTAGGAATAACCCCGATCACTCAAGCTGGCGAACAATCAAACGTAAGAGTTATTCATGCTTCTCCAGATGCACCAGCAGTAGATGTTTATGTCGATGGGAAGCCTGCTTTCGAAGGAGCTTCGTTCCAATCGGCAACGGATTATGTTTCTGTAGCGCCTGGAGATAGAAAGATTCAAGTGTTTCCTGCTTCCGCTGGAGGAAAAGGAGAACCAGTTTTAGAGAAGACGTTAACGATTGGTAGTGGAAAAGACTATTCCGTTGTTGCTTTAGGAAAGCTTTCTGATCTTTCTTTGCTTGTTCTAGAAGATGAAAAAGGGTCAACAGAAAAAGCAGGAATCCGTGCTGTGCACGCTTCACCTGACGCACCAGCAGTCGATATCGCTGTAAAAGGTGGAGATCCAATCATAAGTGATCTGTCGTTCGGTAACGCTTCAGATTACACGATGGTTGACTCAGGAACATATGACCTTGAGATCAGGCCAGCCGGAAGTAGTGAATCAGTTTTAGATATTCCGAATATTCCTGTCGAAAGTGGGCAGAACTATACTGCGATAGCTGTTGGTTTCCTAGAAGGTGACCCAGGGCTAAACGTTGTTCTTTTAAAAGATGGTAAGTAATAGTTGACCGCAGCGATAACCGCTGCGGTTCTTTCTATCCTGTAGGAGTGAGTCGAATGCATACAAAGCAAACCGTTCGCTATATTTGCGAACAGTACCAAAGTGGTAATCACTATTTTTATAAACAGGAGCTCATCACACACGATTCCTGGCAAAACCCTTCTTCAATCCAATGGTCAGCCAAACGCCCGATTACGAGGAGGACATTTCAAGCGAAACAAAAAGAAGGATACAAAACGATCATCATTAAGATAGAGAAGGCACCTGCAGAAGTCCTCTTATTCACTAAGCGGAAGCAAAGCGTTTAGAAAAGGGTGGGAAGTGGTATTTACTTTTAAAAAAGAAAATAGGAGGTTCTTTCATGAAGACGATCTATCACGTTCAAAGCCATAGTGATGAGAATTGGCAAGTGAAGCGAGAAGGAGCTGAGCAAGCTACCAAAACGTTCAGTACAAAAGAAGATGCCTATCAGTTTGGAAGAGAACTTTGTGATTCTAATAGACCTTCTGAGCTTATCGTGCATAGGCTAGACGGTGAAATCGAGGATAAAAGCCTCTATAATGACTAGTAAATTTGGTTCGGGCGTACATATTTTTCAGCTTTTGAATAAATATAGTAGTACTAACTACTACTTTTAGATGAAAGAAGGGAACTGTGATGGATTTTATTAGTCCCACAGCTGGAAGAGTGACGGTCGAACAAGTTACTGGGTTAATCGAGTCGTATACAAAGGAAGATCCAAAAGCGACGTATCGCATTGTGATCGGTACGGACTCTCAAACAACACGAAAAACAACACAATTTGTGACTGCATTAATCATTCATCGTGTAGGAAAAGGTGCGAGGATTTTTTATCGCAGAGAGAAGCATAAGCCAATTCACGAGTTGAGGCACCGCATTTATAAAGAAACCGAAATGAGCCTTGAGCTTATGGAATCGTTGAAAGATGAGGGAATCGCACAGCTTTTAAAGAAATGGCCGATTGAAATTCACCTTGATGTTGGAAAGCAAGGTGAAACGCGTAAAATCATTCAGGAAGTAGTTGGATGGGTGACGGCGGTAGGATACATCGCACGTATCAAACCATATTCTTATGGCGCGAGCAGCGTTGCAGATAAGTATACGAAGTCAATAAGTTAAACTGACCAGACGGGTCAGTTTTTTTCTTTGGACAACCTTAACCAAGAATTTTACGGTTAGTACTGGAAAAAAGTGCTCGTACCCTTTACCATTAGCCTAACTACTACTTTTCGAAAGGAGTGAGGTTAATGTCTGAAGAGTCAAGAGTCTATGATGTCTACCAACGTCCGTTACGAGACTTGCGAATTTCTGTAACGGACCGCTGCAATTTCCGATGCCGCTATTGTATGCCAGAAGAAACGTTTGGTCCGGATTATGAATTCCTTCCGAAAGCAAGTCTTCTAAGTTTTGAGGAGATCACAAGGCTTGCCAGGTTGTTTGTAGGATTGGGAGTGGAGAAAATAAGGCTTACAGGAGGAGAGCCCCTCTTAAGAAAAGATCTTGATGTGCTCGTACATATGCTTGCAACGATTGACGGCCTTAACGATATTGCCCTCACTACAAATGCTTCTCTTCTAAAAAAGCATGCTATGAAATTAAAAGAAGCTGGCTTAAATCGTGTCAATGTAAGTCTTGATGCGATCAACGATGAAACGTTCGGGAAAATGAATGGAAGAGGCACCAAAATTAAGCCTGTTCTCGATGGTATTCAAGCGGCTAAAGATGCTGGGTTACAGGTGAAAATAAATATGGTCGTTCAAAAAGGTGTGAACGATCATGAAATTATTCCGATGGCAGAGTACTTTCGACACACTGGCCATATTGTCAGATTTATTGAATATATGGACGTTGGAAACTCGAACGGATGGAAATTTGACCATGTTGTTAGTAAAAAAGAGATCGTGAATCAGCTATCAGAACGGTATCCACTAGAAGAGGTTGAACCTTTGTATTATGGCGAAGTTGCAAACCGTTTTTCATACAGCGATGGAGCAGGTGAAATCGGGGTCATTTCTTCTGTAAGTGATTCGTTCTGTTCAAACTGTACGCGTGCAAGATTGTCAGCAGACGGTACTTTGTATACGTGTTTATTCTCATCCAGGGGACGAAGCTTACGGAATCCACTTCGAAATGGTGCGTCAGATTATGAAATGAAGGACCTGCTCGAATCCATTTGGAATAAGCGTGATGATCGCTATTCTGATGAGAGAACGGAAGAAAAAGTAGCAAATCGAGAGAAGATCGAAATGTCCTTCATAGGTGGGTGACGTGATGAAGAGTAGTAATAGAAAAATCGTTAGCTATCATAAAGGAGCTTTTCGTGAGAAAGAAGATTGTATTGCTCTTGAAAAGCCTCTTACAATCAGAGTGAATGGAGTTGAATTCGCAACAGTTGTATGCACCCCACAAGATCTCGAGGAACTCGTGATTGGTTTTCTCGCTTCTGAAGGCGTCGTTCGCTCTCATAAAGCGGTTAATGAAATGATGTTCAATGAGGCGCATGGAATCGTCAACGTAATAGCGGAAACAAATGTTTCGCTCGAAACTGACATGTATACAAAGCGGAAAATCAGCTCATGTTGCGGAAAAAGTAGGCATTTTTATTTAGAAAGCGATTCTAGAACAGCTAGAACAATTATGAATGCGCCAACGCTCTCAGCAGAAGATTGTATACAGTATATGAGCACGCTTCAAGATGAATCGTTGACGTTTCGTTCGACAGGCGGTGTGCATAATGCGGCGCTTTTCAGTAATGGAGATATGATTGCGATCAGAACAGATATCGGGCGTCATAATGCGCTGGATAAATTGTACGGCTATCTTCTTCAGAATCACGTTTCACCATCAGAGGTAGCGGTTGCGTTCAGCGGCAGAATTTCTTCAGAAGTTGTGCTGAAATTATCTAAGATGGGTATCGGTGTCCTCTTATCGAAATCGGCACCGACTGACCTTGCATTAAGCCTTGCTGAAGACCTAGAAATTACAACGGTAGGGTTTATTCGGCGCGGTGGATTTAACATCTATACAAGAAGTGATCGAATACTATTGTGAAGTGACGCGAAGCTCAGAGATCTATTCTCTGGGCGTATTTTAATTCATAAATTGAACCGACTCGCATGAACTTTCGTTTATTCGCTCATACTACCTTACATACAGAGTAAGGAAAGGCGGGTTGGTGATGAGCTTTACGATTGCTATGCTACTTTTTGCATTTGGATTATTGGTTGTTGCAAGTCCAAGGATACTATTCCATAAGCTTGAAGTGAAAAAATCAGATACAGCCAATCATTCACGAGCTTCAAAGAACTCAGATCGTGGAGAGAGTATTCTTTTTTTTATTGAAACAAAAGCACTCGACTCCATCCCATGGTGGGTCGTGACACTTTTTTGTGTGTTAACAGGTTTATTTCTCATAGCACTTGGTGTAATTGCACTTGTTTTTTCTTACTGAAAACGAAACTTTATAGGATAATGATTCGTTTAAATAGTAAAGTAGAAACAAGGGTAGCCGTTTGGTCTCCCTCGATTAGTGGTATTAAGTACTAGATAGAACGACACAGGGAGACGTAAGGGGTTGGAGAAGATGGAAATGGGCAAGAAGAGCGATCAAGTCTGGCTATTTTATTTTGTGCTGGTAGCATTGCTATTTATAAAAACGTATTTAGTGTATCGATTTGAATTCTCACTAACGATAAGAGGTGTGGGAGAAGAGCTTTTGTTGTTTATCAATTCAATAGGGGCTATTAGTTTGCTGCTGGGGATAGGTCTATTCAAGAAATACTCAAAACCGGGCCTTATGCTAGCGGTTTATTTTTTGTTATCTGTCATTTTATATGCAAATGTACTTTACTACCGTTTTTACATAGATTTCATTACGGTGCCGGTTCTTTTTCAGTTCGGTAATGTTGGTGGATTAAGTCAAAGTACTGTTGAATTGATCAATTGGTATGATCCTCTTCTTGTATTAGACTCACTAGTAATCTTTTGGCTTATAAAAAGGTGGAGATTACGTTCAGTTTCATTATCAAGTAAGTTAAAGAAAAGAACAGCACTATTTGGAGCTGGAATGTTCATTGTTACAGCCGTGCTCGCACTTATCATCCATCCATTATTATTTGAGAAATCATATGATCGTGAGCTATTCGTTAAGTCACTAGGAGCTTATACTTATCATGTGTACGACGTAGCGTTCCAATCGATCACGTCATTAAACAGCGTGTTTGCAGATGATACGGATATATCAGAGATTCAGAAATTTGTTGAGAAGAACAGTGTCGATAGGTCGTCTTTCGCTGGTGTAGCTGAAGGTAAGAACTTAATACTCATTTCGCTTGAATCGACACAGGCATTCATGATGGACGAGAAAGTCGAAGGAAAAGAAGTGATGCCTTTCTTAAACAGTTTGAAAGATGAGAGCTTTTATTTTCCTAATTTCTATCACCAAACAGCACAAGGTAAAACATCTGACGCAGAATTCATGATCGATAATAGTTTATACCCACTTGCTGGAGGTTCAGTATTCGTTAGGAAGCCCGAGAATAATTTTCTCTCCCTTCCATTAGCATTAAAGGATGAAGGGTATACGACAACATCTTTTCACGGTAATGATCGTCAGTTTTGGAACCGTGAAGAAATGTATGAAACGCTTGGGTATGACCGTTATTTTTCCAAGAAAGATTTCGATGTAACGGATGAGAACTCAATTAATTACGGGTTGAAGGATATCCCGTTCTTTGAACAATCGATTCCTTATTTGAAAGAATTAGAAGAGCCTTATTCTGCAAAGTTCCTTACGCTCACAAACCACTTTCCTTATTTGCTAGAAGAGGAAGATACGCTCATCCCGTTACCTGATACGAGTAAGGATGTTGTGAACCGGTATTTCGCGACAGTACGTTACGAAGATGAATCCATTAAGAAATTCTTTAAAGACTTAAAAGCAGAAGGATTATATGAAGATTCGATCTTCGTCTTATATGGAGATCACTATGGTTTATCAGAAACGTATAATGATGCGATTGGAGAATACCTTGGCAAAGAGATCGGTCCAGTTGAACACGTTCAGCTGCAAAAAGTTCCACTGATCATCCATGTTCCTGGAGAAGAAGGGAAGGTGTTTAACACTGTTGGGGGTCAAATTGACTTAAAGCCGACCATTCTTGAACTTCTTGGTGTGAATGAACAAAAGAGCTTGAATTTTGGAAGAAGCTTGCTCGCCCCAGATCGAAAGAACTTGGTCATTTTGAGAGATGGAAGCTTCGTGACGGAAGAGTATGTATACACGAAGAACACGTGTTACAACAAAGAAACAACTGAGAAAACGAATCGAAACAAATGTGCACGCCACTTTGATCACGTTCAAGATGAACTGGACTTCTCAGATCGCGTGATCTACGGTGATCTCCTTCGATTTATGGAGTGAGATGATGTAAAAAGAGTCACAATCATGATACTCTTTAATAGGACTATGAATAAGGAGTTTGAGTGTATGGATATTCAACGTTTGCAAATATTGACTGAAGTTATCCGTGAATACAAAACAGCGATTCATATGGATGAGAGAAAAGATGAAATCGGTAGTGAAGTTCTTGAAATCATTATGAATTCACAAGACTTGGTGCTGTATGGTCATGTGAAAAGAGCGAAAGAAATCGATCGTTTTCCTGAGGAAGCGGTCAAACACTTGGATGAAGCAACCGCTTATCTTCACGAAAAGATCGATGAGCAATTGCCGAATCATTAAGTCTAGTACAACTTAAAAACAGCGTTTGAGCACTCCCGAGTTTTTTGGGAGTGCTCATTATTATTTTGCGAAGAATATGAATACTTGGTATATTGAAGAAAATAGCCCTATTTGTTGCATTTTGTCGTATAACAATGATATATTTTTAACTGTTTAGTACAGTAAAGGGGGATTATTACTATGTTTAAGTACATAAAACGATTTGCTCCTATGGTAATTGTAGGACTTCTCGTGTTAGCCATAAGCGCTTGTTCGAATGACGAACAAAAAGAAAGTGAAGAAACCACTTCAAAGTGGGATGAAATTAAAGAAGAAGGCAAGCTGGTCGTTGCAACTTCAGGCACGCTATACCCAACTTCATACTATAAAGAAGGATCAGATGAGATTACTGGGTATGAAGTAGAAGTAGTGAAAGAACTAGCAAAACGTCTTGATCTAGAGGTTGAATTCAAAGAAATGGGCTTTGATGGTATGCTGACAAGCCTTAAATCAGGTCAAGTAGATCTAGCTGCAAACGACATTACTGATACAGAAAAGCGTCAAGAGAAGTTCACTTTTTCTGAGCCTGTTAAATATTCTTATGGAACAGCGATCGTTCGTAAAGACGACCTTTCAGGTATCGAATCATTAGATGACCTTGAAGGAAAGATTGCTGCAGGAGCATCTACGACTGTTTATATGGAGGTTGCTCGAGAGAATGGTGCAGAAGAAAAGATCTATTCGAATGCAACCAACGAACAATATTTACGAGATGTGTCGACTGGACGTACGGATATCATTCTAAATGATTATTACCTTCAAACACTAGCTCTTGCTGCATTTCCTGAGTTGAATATCACGATTCACCCTGACATTAAGTATTTACCAAATAACCAAGCAATTGTAATGAATAATGGAAATGACGAGCTAGAGAAGAAAGTTAACGAGACAGTTAAGGAAATGAAGGAAGATGGCACACTTAAAGAAATTTCTGCAGAGTTCTTCAACGGTGCGGATGTATCAGTCGAGCCTGATATCGATTTTGATAAATAGAAGGGTGATGTAACAAATGGGTACCTTTCAACCTGAAAACCTATTTGATGCAGACCTTGCCTTAAGATCGTTTCCCTATGTCATTGAGGGACTAGGGTTAACGATGTTAATCGCTGTCGTCGGAATGCTAGTCGGTCTGTTTTTAGGGTTGTTTCTAGCACTCGGTCGAATGTCTAAAGTGAGGGCTTTACGTTGGCCGGCACGGTTGTACATTTCATTTATGAGAGGAACACCGATCCTAGTATTTCTTTACATCTTATACTTCGGTCTTCCTATGGCTGGAATCGAGTTTTCTGCTATTACAGCTGCGCTGATCGGATTTAGTTTGAACAGCTCCGCGTATATCGCAGAGATTCAGCGATCTGCGTTATCCTCAATCGAAAAGGGTCAATGGGAAGCTTCAACAGCTCTCGGTATGTCTTATTGGCAAACAATGAGAGAGGTCGTCTTGCCCCAAGCTACACGGATTGCAATTCCTCCTTTATCGAATGTAATGTTAGATTTAATCAAGGCATCTTCTCTAGCAGCAGTAATTACGGTGCCGGAACTCCTTCATCACGCCCAAATTGTTGGAGGGCGAGAATTTGATTTTATGACTCTCTATATATTAGTAGCCTTCATCTATTGGGGTGTATGTGTAGGCGTGTCGTTCTTACAAGAATTACTAGAGAAGCGTTACTATTATGTGAACTAATCCCTGTCTTGCAGGGATTTTTTTGTAAGTATCAAAAAATTACCATAATTACCTTATCTGTATCGTAAAAATGATAAGATTTGTGATACGATTTACTTATGAGCTAAATTTGAAGGGAGAACGTTCACACCATGAAGAAACAATTAAGTTTGCTAGTCCTGCTAGCAGTGCTGTTGCTGGCTGCTTGTTCGAACAATGAGGGAGAAGCCAATAAGGAAAAAGAGTCTACTGATGATACCGTTTCGATGGAGGATACGCAGAAAGAACTCGAGGCGATGAAAGTCGATGCGGATAGCGTTGTAGCGACTGTTAACGGAGAAGAAATCAGCGGGAAAGATTACAACTCCATGTTGATGCAAACACAGCTGCGTTACACGATGGAAGGGAAAGACCCTTCTAAGACTGAAACAGCTGAAACGATCAAAAAAGAAGTAATGGATAACTTGATCGGTCAGGAGCTTCTCTTACAAGAAGCTAAGGAACAAGGCTTTGAGGCATCGGATAAAGAAGTTGAAACCGAGCTTGATCAAGTGAAATCACAGTTCGAAAGTGAAGAACAGTTACAAGAAGCGTTGAAAGCGCAAGGAATTACCCTTGAGCAACTCGAACGGCAATATGCTAATATCGTGGTTGTTGATAAATACGTTGAAGAAAACGTTAAGACACCAGAAGTAACAGAAGAAGAAATGAAAGCATTTTACGATGAACAGTTCACAAAAGATGCGGAAAACCCCCCTTCTTATGATGAAATGAAAGATCGCATCAAAAGTTACCTTGAAGAAACAAAGCTGCAGAAAGAAGTTCAAGAACTTAGAAATAAGCTAAAAGAAAATGCAGAAATAGAAGAAATGGTCTAGGTCAGCATAAGCTGACCTTCAGATTGTCGAGAAAGTAGAAAGGTCCATTCGCCTCGGATATAGTAGTGATTTCCGCTACAGGATGCTCGCTTTCCGCGGGGCGGGCGGTGAGTCTCCTCGTCGCTTTCAAAACGCTCCTGTGGGGTCTCACCTGTCCCGCACGTCCCGCAGGAGTCGAGCTTCCGCTCCAATCAGCATTAATATGTGGTTTTGAAAACAAGAAAAGCCATAAAGTTACTTTTAGGAATATAAAACAGAGGACTACTTAATTATAATCAGTCGGAAAGTTTGCTTTCATTGACTGCTACCTAGTAGGAGTGAATACCACTTGACTCCCGTGGAAAACGGGCGTTCGAGACTCTGAGTGGACGGCTTTTTGTCCTCGATGAGGCTCGGGCGTTCGTCCACAGGAATCTTGTGGTATTCAAACTCCTACGGCATAGGGAACACATTAATCAGGTTTCTCTACAAACTGTAGGTCAGCATAAGCTGACCTTTTTTTGTGAAAGAATGAGGAGGCTATAACGTGGAGAATGTTATCCAAGAATTACGTAGGTACGTAGAGCAAAAGCTTGAAAATGAAGGGAGCGGACATGACTGGTCACATATTGATCGTGTAACAAGACTTGCAATAATCATTGCAGAAGCAGAACAGGCCAACTTATTTGTTTGTGAAGCTGCGGCGCTTGTTCATGATCTTGTCGATGATAAACTTACATGTCCTGAAGAAGGTTTCAAAGAAGTCGAAAAGCTCTTGAGGCACGTAGAAGAAAATGACAGAAATCATATTATCGAGATTATTTCGACCATTTCATTTAAAGGCGGAAAAATGCCTCCCGTCCGCTCACTCGAAGCAAAAGTCGTGCAGGATGCTGATCGATTAGATGCGATCGGAGCAATCGGTATTGCTCGTACATTTGTTTACGCAGGGTCAAAAGGTGACATGATGTATGACCCGAGCCTTACTCCTAGAGAAGAAATGTCTGCATCGAGCTATAGAGAAGGTCGCTCAACCGCGATTAATCATTTCTATGAAAAGCTATTAAAGCTGAAAGACTTGATGAACACAGAAAAAGGAAAAGAGCTTGCAGAAGAAAGGCATGCATGTATGGAGTCGTTTCTAGAACAGTTTCATTATGAATGGGAAGGTAAGAAAAAAGTGTGAATAAACTCCATTCACTAGTACAAACTGAAAACAAAAGACGAGAGGGTGTTTCTAGTGGATGCAATGAGAGCAAAACAAATTATCTCTTCAAAAGAAGACATTCAAGTCCATCATAATGGCGTTCCAGTTTGGTTAACGAGCGTTAATGAACAAAAGGAAACAGCAAGAATTCATGAAACCGATCGCCCCGATCATGAACATGATGTGTCGCTTTATCAGCTATTTGAGCAGTAATAAAAATAATGAATAGGAAGAGAGAATCAGCACTGCTGGTTCTCTTTTTGTATGGATAAGATGATGGTTAATTGGCGTACGGTAGTAGTAAAAACGATGTGTTTCCTGCTTCCTGTGAACTTCTTTTCTAGTAAATGCATTATTCTAAGCTTTACGGGGAATAAGACAAATAAGTAATGTAAATGACTTTCTTATAACAATTGTATTAAAGCAGTTGCGGCGAAGCTTGTCTAATGGAAGCAGCTTATGCAAAGTAATTAGAAGTTTAGTCGAATGCGTTTTGATTCCTCTTAGTATTGGGCATAATGGTTATGTGTTCGAGTGAGGAGGAATGCAGAATGTATGAGTTTGAGGCAATCATTGAAAAGAAACGAAAAGAAATGTTTGATATAGCAGGACGATATGGATTTGCTTCTGAGAAAACGATTCGCTGCAGCCAGGAATTAGACCGGTTGTTAAATGCACTCATGCAACGCCGGGCTACGTAACTAGCGGGTTAGAGAAATGAGAGATCAACTATTTTTCTTCCTGTGTGGGTTTAAATGAGGAGGAAATCGTCATGAAAATTGATCTTAAGGCAATTCTTAATAAGGAGTTGTTTGACTGGATACAGGATCACCCGAAACGCAACCAATTACTAGAATCAATTGAAGGAGATATCTTTCAAGCAATCGTTCAGTTTCGAGAATGCAATGATACTAATTATAATGGAAATGATGACTGGACGTTATTTGCTCTTCGAAATGAAGAGATGTGGAAAGATGAGGTTGATCCACTTCACCAGTGTAAAAGCCGTTAATAGAGGACGGCTTTTTTTGTTGGATTTTTTTACTAATTATATGCAGGATAAAAACCTGACCATGTAGAAAAGTTTATGATGATAACGATAACCATGCACTGGGGAGGGAACAATGGTCAAACAGTCAGAAAATATTCTCATAGAGAAACATCAGCTTCATGAGCTACATAGAGAATACGAAACATATCTGTCTCTCTTCACCCATTATCCTGGTATGATGTTTTCTCTTAATCTAAATGGATACATCACGAATATGAATGGGTATGGCGAACAGTTTGCACAGCAAAATGGAGAAAGTGTTTTAAATAAACATTACACGGAATTTATCATACATGCGGATCGGAAGAAAGTAGAAGAAGCATTTAGAAACACACTAGCAGGAAAGATTTCTAAGCTTCAAACAACACTAATACATGTAACTAGGAACAGAGTAGATGTTGAGATCATCACGATTCCTATTTACATTAATAATAAGGTCGATGGTGCTTTTAGCATTGTTAGAGATATTACGTTAGAAAGAAAAACCGCAGTAGCGTTAAAGGAAAGCCAGGAGAAGTACAGGCTTATCGCTGAGCATACTTCAGAATTAATAAGTCTTGTTAACGTTGAAAATGATACTGTTATTTACGCATCACCATCCCATGAAACGATTCTTGGATATTCTCCTCACTATTATTTAGGTCGATCGATCACACTGGATGTCTATCCCGGTGATAAGAGGAGCATAAGTAATTTATTGAAAAACGATCCTCAAGACCCATCTCCTGCTGTGGTTGAGTTTCGTAGAAAACATGCGAACGGTTCGTGGCTCTGTCTTGAAGATCGAGCGACGCTTATTCCTAGTGGCTTAGACAATGAGCGAACGCTCGTTGTTGTCACAAGAGATATCACTGAGAAAAAAGAAGCAGAGCGTGAATTGAAGCAAACACTCAAACAGCTCAAGGACATGAAGTATGCACTCGATGAAAGTGCGCTCGTGTCGATCGCAGACAAAAGAGGCAAGATCACGTCAGTCAATGACAAGTTCTGTGAGACATCTGGATACATGAAAAAGGAGTTGATTGGTGAAGAGCATATGATTCTAGATTCAGGCTATCACCCAGAATCTTTTTTCACTGAGATGAGAAGCAAAATAAGCAAAGGTGAAGTGTGGAAAGGTGAAATCAATAATAAAAAGAAGAACGGAGAGGTTTTCTGGGTAGATACTACGATCGTTCCTTTTCTTGATGATGAGGGAGAGCCTTATCAATATGTTTATATTAGGAAAGATATTACAAATCGAAAACAAACTGAAGAGTTTCTAAGAACGTCTGACAAACTATCCGTCATAGGAGAACTTGCTGCTGGAGTGGCTCATGAAATCAGGAACCCACTCACATCCTTGAAAGGGTTTACACAAATACTGAAATCTAGGCTATCGGATGAGAGTGATCAGGAGTTTATCAAGATCATGATGTCTGAACTAGACCGAATCAACATGATCGTAAACGAATTTATGGTCTTGGCGCGACCTCAAGCAGTTACCTATGAAAAGGCGAACATCCTCGACCTCATCGAGAATGTACTAACCCTAATTGAAACGCAGGCAATATTGAATAATGTGCAGATATTTACTCGGCTAATAAAGACAGTCCCTGCCATCACATGCAGTGAAAATCAAATCAAGCAAGTTTTGATCAACGTTCTAAAGAATGCAATCGAAGCGATGCCAGACGGAGGAGAAATTGTTGTATCCGTTTACGTTGATTCCACAGACATCATGATCGAAGTGAAAGATAATGGAACTGGTATACCAGATCACCAGCTATCACACCTCGGTGAGCCATTCTATACTACTAAGAAAAAAGGAAATGGTCTTGGATTGATGATTTGTAGAAGGATCATTCAAAATCATAAAGGTGAGATGACGTTTGCGAGTGAAGAAGGTTTAGGAACAACAGTGGCGATTAAGCTTCCATTAGATTTACAACAATAGCACCCAGTTGAGGGTGCCTTTCTTTTTTTTTAATGCCTTTACAAAGGGATAGTAAGCGCTTACAATATAAGAAAGATATTTTCAGAATAGTTAAATAAAAGGATGTGTTGAGGTTGAGAAGCGAGACGAAGTACCGACTGCTTGCCTTTGGAGAATTCAACGCTGAAACGAATTGGAACGAAAACAATCGCCTTTTTAATTATTCAATAGCCACAATTGGTGCACTTGTGTATGGATTATCACTGTTATTATGAGTACATAAAAAGGCACTTCCTTCAATAGAGGAAGTGCCTTTATACGTTTACGATGCCATTTTGTCTGAATTGCTATCAGATAATTTGTTCATCAATGTCGTACTTGCTTCATTTAAGCCAACAAACTTAACGGAAATACCGTTTTGAACAAATTTAGCATGAATCTTATCAATTGCACCTACTGCAGAATCATCCCAGAGATGAGCATCTGATAAGGAAATTTCAACGCGATCGATTTCTTCTTTATAATCGAAGGATTTGATTAAATCCGTTACAGACGCAAAGAATATTTGACCTGATACTTCATAAATTCTACGGTTGTTCGCGTCATCGAGTGTACTGTTCACATGAATCTTAGAGATTTTTGCTGCGAAGAAGATCGCACTCAATACGATACCAGCTAGTACACCATTTGCTAGGTTATGCGTGAATAATACGGTTAATACAGTAACGACCATAACCGCAGCATCCGTTTTCGGAAGACGGTGTAAGTTCGTAAGTGATGACCAATCGAATGTTCCTACGGATACCATGATCATAACCCCAACGAGTGCTGCAAGTGGTATTTGACTTACAATATCACCCATAACTAGAATCAAAAACATTAAGAATGAACCAGCAACTAGAGCTGAAAGACGTCCTTTACCACCTGATTTAACATTGATGACAGATTGTCCAATCATCGCACAACCAGCCATACCACCGAAGAAACCAGTCACGATGTTAGCAACACCTTGTCCTTTTGCCTCTCTGTTCTTGTTACTATCTGTATCCGTCATATCATCAACGATCGATGCTGTAAGGAACGACTCAAGAAGTCCAACGAGCGCGAGCGCTAATGAATATGGGAAAATAATCATTAGAGTGTCAAGGTTAAATGGAACGGATGGAATAAAGAATGCAGGGAGTGCTTGAGTAAGCTCACCCATATCGCCAACTGTTCGTACGCCACTTCCTGACATGATTGCAATCACTGTAATAACCACAATCGCAATAAGTGGGGAAGGAATAACTTTTGTAAATCTAGGTAGAAGATAGATGATCGCTAGTGCTCCAGCAACCATAAGATACATCGGCCAAGATTCTCCTACGAAGTGTGGTAGCTGTGAGCTAAAGATAAGGATTGCGAGGGCATTCACGAAACCTACCATAACCGAACGTGGAATAAATTTCATGAATTTGCCGACTTTCAATACTCCCATAGCAATTTGCAGAATACCAGTTAAGATCGTTGCAGCGAATAAATACTGCAGACCGTGATCAGCGACAAGAGTTACCATCAGTACAGCCATCGCACCTGTTGCTGCTGAAATCATCCCTGGTCTACCACCAGTAAATGAAATGACGACGGCAATTGAGAATGAGGCGTACAATCCTACCATTGGATCGACCCCTGCCATTATTGAGAAAGCAATGGCTTCAGGAATAAGCGCAAGCGCCACGACTAGTCCTGCCATAACGTCACCACGGACGTTTCCGAACCATTCACTTTTTACTTGTTGAATTGACAAATAATACACTTCCTTCTTTTATGCGTATTCCTTCCCTCCCCGGAAAGGTGGACCGGACAAAACAAAGTGAATTATACGCAGGAAAGAGGAATGTGACGAGCCTCCAATTGTGGCGTGAAAGCGAACTCATGGATTTCATGCTTTTATTTTCTTCTATTTACTCTATTTTTCATTAGATTTCAACTTTCTGGGGGTAAAATTCGAAATGATCGATGTTCTGTAGAAGTAGCGTGATAGGCAGCAGAGATTCCTTTTTGTGCGACTAAGTGTTTTGGTACGCGTTTCAATTGAACTGCGAAACGCTCTTCAGTTGAAATTAGAGGGTGAGATAACGAAATGGTACTTTCATCGATCCAATTCGCAACGATGCGCTCGTCTTTTGATAGGAAATAGAATGGTTGTGAGAAGCCCTCTTTAAACCATGACAATTCATCTGATTTGTGGACACCAGGATCTTGGAAACAAACATATAAAGAAAGGTCATCGAAAAACTGGAGAAGGTGATAGTGAAAAGTGAAGAGGTCTTCCTGAATGTTGAAATCTTGTAACAGTGCTTTCTGACGTTTGTTTTCATCATTGTAAAAGCTAACGCCTTTTGGTGAAGTAGCGTTTTTGAAGAAAGATTGGTAATGCTTGCTGCATAGGTATGCGGCATATGAGCTGTACTTATGAACCTCTTCAATTCCTTTTATGTAATAATCAAGCTTAACTGGAAGGGGATAATCCATGAAGGAAAATGGGATTTGGTTAGCATCGTTCCAAATTGGAACTTCATCAAGTGATTTCCATCCTCGATCGTGATGGTGAATCGCGTAGAGGACGTCATGTTGATAGGAAAGGTCTGGCCAGTAGTTTCGATCAAGCTTATTCGCGAGCTGACCTGATAGGAGAGCATGTTCATGCTGTCTGATCATAATGTAAGAATCATTTTGTTCATAGACAATCATCCAATCATCCTTTCGATAGGTATAAAAAGCTCCCAATCATTGTAGGGAGCTTTTCTTGATTTCCTGAAAGTTGATTCGAGCATTTGTGTGGTCGATCTTAGCGATTGTGAATGGCTTCGTAATCGCCTGTGTCACCATCTCATCCTTTTTAGGGTCGGTTGTATAGTACTTAACCAATAATTTGTTATCCTCTTTTGAAATGCTGTCAATCGTTATCGAGTAGCCTCCTGTAGGCATTTCACCTCTCGTTATAATGATATAGAGATGATCGCCTGATGGAACAGTGAATGTAGACTTTTCTAACCACTTTTGTTGTAAGGTTGTTTGTATATCTTGAGGTGCATTGTTCATTTGAACCGTTTCAAACTCAACTTCTTCAGACACCTTTTCACCCCCGTTAGTTTCTGGTTGTTCAGATGTATTCTCTTCATTCTGGCAGCCAGAGATAACTAAAGCGATCACAATAGTAAGTAAAAGTATAATGTGTCGCACTGATCTTTCTCCCTCCTTGCACATAAACATCGATCGCATGGAAATGATGTGCGTAGTAAGTTTAAGTTTAGCGAAAATTAGATAAAATGGAAAGGGTTTACCTTGTATGGGGTTACATTCGTAGATGTTAGGGTAATGAATCTATGGTGATAAAGATCATGATAAGGAAGGGGACTAGACATGCAAAACGAAATTCTTACGTTTCTAAAAAATGTTGAAGAACCAGTTTCTACACACGAAATCATGGAGTATTTATCAAGGAAGGGATATAGCCCTGATGAGGAAGAGCTTGTAAGGGTAATGAAAGAAATCCCATCATCGAAACTGCAAACTGAATATGACGCTTCGGTTGTGGATCCAGCACCATCAGTATTGTATAAGGCTGGTCCAGAAGCTTAAGTTATTTCTTGCGTCGAAATGTATCGACTAAATAAAGGCCGAAAAGCAGAAAGAAAAACAGTCCGATGGCAACAAATATGTCCATTATTGTAGATAACATCGATGACATCCTTTCAATACACTTTTTCTTTTCAGTGTAACAAACTGTTTAGAAAGTTTGTTGGATTACTCGTCCAACAAGAAGAAGAAAATGCTATACTAGTAGCATTGAGTTAAGGTATGGAAGGATGTCATCATGAAACGTATTAAGTTTAATGGTTCAAAATTTATTATTGTTTTCTTTATTGTATTCGTTATTGTCGGAGCAGCAAACGTCTTGATGAGTGACGGCAAAATGAACACGAGTGAGTACGTTCTAAGTGAGACTCAAAAAGATGTCGTCTCACGATCAGAAACACAACCAAAGATTCCTGTAGGTGGATTGCTAAATAGTAAGCTTACAGATGATAACCGCGTATCATTAACAGCAAAGCTTAGGTACAGCGGTGATGAAGAGAATTCAATCAAAGTTGTAGAAGATGGAATGTTGAACTATAAGATCACAAAACATGAGACCGATGAAGTAGTCATTCCCTTTACTACGAATGAACCCACTGTTGAAGAGAACGTATCACCAAAAGACATTTTGGAAGGGGAAGCTAAACTAACAGCGGAGCTTGAACCTGGCGTTTATCAAATCGAAGTCACAGTACCAATTGAATACGAGGGTGAAAAAGAGCGTTTTCTATTTCGCATCCCAGTTGAGGTTCAACCGTAAAACAGCAGACAATCTGCTGTTTTTTTATGGTAAACTATAGGAAAAAGTAACCTGGGGGGAAAGGATGAAGAGGTTAAATACATATAAAATTATCGGAATATTGGTTACATTAGGGTTGTTCTTTGTTGTTTTTAACTTTCTACAAAATAGAGAAGCTGATTTTGAAGTAGATGCAAATGTATTCAACGTGATGGAGTCATCAGCTGAACTAGATAACCAAATGAAGCAAATCATTCCACAAATGAAGCTAGCTGAACAGCTCGATGCAGTCAATACATATAATATGACCATCCCAATACTTGAGTTGGATCGCGAGCTTGAGATCCATGATGCGATGGTGCTTGCTTATGGAGGGATATATCTTTCTTATTCCTTCCCTCTAAAGAAAGATGATTTACCGCAAGACCTCCCATCGCTCACGGTAGGGAAGGTCAGCTATGATACTGAAGCCGAAGGTAGTCAATCTAAAGTCGTCAATCAGCAGGAGATGCAATATCGGAATTCAATGAAGCCTATGGTTATGGATCATCGCGTTTATAAAGCTGCGGTCTTAATTCCTGCAGACCTAGAAACGTTCCGTCCAGATGATGATATCCACCAGTTGAATTATAGTAAAGAAGTTACGCTCCAAAATTTAAAAGTCAACGAAAATGGAAAGAAAGTCTCTTTAGATGATGTGACTTTAGACCTCAGCAATGGGTACATGGGCAGTCCTTTTGCTGAAGCTGACTTGAATACAACAGTCCAAACGAAAGAAGGTTCCATCACGTTTTCGAAATTCACCGCAAACTTTCACGGGAATGAGATATTTTTTAATACAACCCTACCTGATCTATCTCACATTCTTATCACTCAACAGTTTGGAGAAGAATCCTATCAACATCGGTATAAGGTGAAGAAAGAAGGAGACGAATACTCCATACTACTTCAGCCGTTTTATGAATTTGAAGAAGAGTTGAACTATGAAGTTACCGGCATTTCAAAAGATCATAATGGATCCTTTTCTACGACGATCGATAAGGAAAAACTAACACAGATAAAAAGCGGTGAACTGCTAAAAGCAGGAAGCTATGGTGGGATTACCTATTCGATTGGTACAGAAGAGATAAGGGGATCCCATAAACTTTCTCTACTATTAGAGGGTGAAAGTCACGTTCATCATGAAGAGGTTCGAACATTTAATCTCATGAACGGAAATGAAAAGGATCAACATCCATATCGACAAGACTTTAGTTCTCTATCAGTTGAGGATCGTAACCGTGATGAAATCCTTATTTACGACATTGAAAAATCCGGTGATGGTTTTTTCGTTAATCTCGATATGGGGCATGTAACCTCCTTATCACCTGTTACTGTGAACCTGTCTGGCCTCCCTAATATCGTTCCTGTAAAAGGAAAAATCAGTGCACCTCTAACAAAAGTAAAAAAAAATAAATAAAATAATAAACTTTAGGTTTCGGAACTTGCAGACGGGGTATAGTTATTATCAAACCCCCTAAGTAATGAATTTTTTACATTGATTTTCCCCCTTTTTGCCGTACTCGATGAGTGCGGCAATTTTTTTGTTTTAAGTCACAACTCCCCTAGTGCCGGAGCGTTTCCAATACCGGGTATTCATGGTAATCTTTTAGGAGAGAGTAGAGATATGAGAAGTGAAAGGATGAGGTGAATGGCAAAGAAGGGTAATGTGACTGAGTTAACGGATGATCTTACAGCTTTTCTAGAAGGGGAAAAGCTCGTCATGCTTTCAACAATCGATCACGAAACTGGTATGCCTAATGTATCTGCAATTTCATGGGTGAAAGCGTTAAATACGAAGAACATTCGTTTTTCTGTTACGACTAATTCGAGGACGGTTGAAAATGTGAAGGAAAACCATGGCGTTGTTCTATCGATCATCGGGTTAGAAACCGTGTATTCTATACAAGGGAAAGCCTCTATTCTAGAAGAAGCCATGAGTGGTGTTTCTTTAAAACTAGCCAAGATTAACGTAGAAGTTGAACAAGTCTTAGAGTCCATGTTTTGGGGTGCAAAGATCACGGCTGAGCCACAGTATGAGAAAACCTATAATAAAGAAAAAGCGAAAGCATTAGATGAGGAAGTTTATCAAGCACTGATGAACTAACTTCCAACTTTCTATCAGACTTTATTTATGCTTTAATAAAGAGTAAGAAACGTAATCCGTGCTGTCACATAACATGACACTCGCATCATGAAACGAGGTTGATTCCCATATGGAGTGGGGAATGATAATTGATTCTCTAAATGAAGAGACGATAAAAGAATGGCTTAATCAATACGCAGCACTTGGTCCTTTACCTGGAATTCTGCTTCCGATGTTGGAAGCTGTCCTTCCAATATTGCCGTTATTTCTATTTGTAGCCGGCAATGCTGCGGCTTACGGATTCTGGTTCGGTTCGTTGCTATCGTGGTTAGGCGCATCTCTTGGTGCATTGCTTGTTTTTATTGTGGTAAGAAAATTTGCAAGGCAGCGCTTCATGGGATTGATTACAAAACATAAAAAGATCGATAAAACTCTGCGCTGGATAGAGAGACATGGATTTGGAATGGTATTTCTTTTGCTATGCTTCCCGTTCACGCCATCAGCTCTCATCAACGTTGTCGCAGGTTTGTCTAATATGAGTATTAGAAGTTTTGTGCTAGCTGTTCTTCTTGGAAAAATGGTCATGATCGCAATCGTATCGTTCATTGGTCACGATGTATTTTCACTGATTCACCAGCCACTTCAGCTCGTATTGATCGTAGTTGCCATCAGCTTGCTGTGGGGTGCAGGAAAAATCATCGAACTAAAATTGAACCAACGCCCAAGAAAAACAAGAATCGAAGATCAATCAAGATAAGCCATGCCGGTATGCGGCATGGCTTTTGTAGTACTCGGTTTGTGGGCGGGGTGGAGTGGTATGTTGGGGTTAGAATCATTTTAGTTAGACAATAAAAAATGATTTTGGCTAATAAAATGCTGATTTGGACAATAAAACCTTGATTTGGCTAATAAAGTAGGGATTTGGCTCATGACAGTTGTGCTCGGTGTGAGATATCGGCGAAAATTTGAGCGATATCAGCGATATTACCGATATATCAGCGAAAATGCGAATTATATCAGCGCTTTTTTCAATATATCAGCGAAAATGGGGGTTTTATCGGCGAAACGCTATTTTGAGAGGTTGGATGGCTCCGTTTCTAACCGCTCGTCTCCGCTTTTCGTGTCTAGCTGCGGTGGCCAGGCTCTCGAGACGCTTCACCTTTTCGATTGAACACAAAAAGCGTGTTCATTCGAAAAGCCTCCAGCGGTTGTCGAGCCTAAACGGGCCACCTCCGCTTTTCATGATGTCCAGCTCCGACTCGCAGAAACTGCGCTATTTCACTCTTTCAACTGAACACAAAGAACGTGTTCAATTTCAAGAGTTCCAATAGCTCCGTTTCTAACCGCTCGTCTCCGCTTTTCGTGATGTCCAGCTCCGACTCGCAGAAACGGAGCTATTTCACTCTTTCAACTGAACACAAAGAACGTGTTCAATTTCAAGAGTTCCAATAGCTCCGTTTCTAACCGCTCGTCTCCGCTTTTCAATCAATCAATAAAACTTCTTCTTATCCCTCTCTTCCTTCAAAATCTCCACTGCTTCTCTAAACCTCTGCGAGTGTACGATTTCTCGTTCTCTTAGGAAGGCGAGGGAGTCGTTTAGGTCTGGGTCGTCTGAGAGGTCGATGATCCATTGGTAGGTGGCTCTGGCTTTTTCTTCGGCGGCGATGTCTTCGTATAGGTCTGCGATTGGGTCGCCTTTTGCAGCGATGTAGCTTGCTGTCCATGGGACGCCTGCTGCGTTTTGGTAGAAGAGTGCTCTGTCGTGGTTTGCGTAGTGAGCTCCAAGTCCAGCTTCTTTCATTTGGTCTGAGGTTGCATCTTTCGTTAGTTTATAAATCATCGTTGCAATCATTTCGAGGTGGGCGAATTCTTCAGTACCGATATCAGTTAGTAACCCGACGACTTTATCAGGAATCGTGTACCGCTGGTTTAAGTATCGAAGGGCAGCTGCTAGCTCTCCATCTGCTCCTCCGTATTGCTCGATTAGAAATTTCGCAAGCATCGGGTTACATGTGCTTACTTTTACTGGATATTGAAGCTTTTTCTCATAAACCCACAAACGCACTCATCCTTTCATGATTAAACTTGCCACGGCCACGGTGCATCGTCCCAGTTCCATGGATAGCTGCTATAACTATTCCCGTACTGCAGGAGGGGGCCGTATTCTTTTTCGTACTTTTTCTTTAATTGCTTCCTCATTTTCGCAAATTCATTAAACTGTTTAATCGCATCGATGTCATTTGGGTGTGTATCGAGATACAATGTTAGTTCTAAAAGCACAAAATCAGTTGCCTGAAGCTCTTCGAGTAGTTCGTAATACTCCTTCGGTAGCTGTTTGTGTGACACGGTTATCCCTCCTTGTTCTTTTCGTAAGGGTCATAGAACACTTTCCAGAGCGTTCCCGATTTGAGTGCTTCTCTCGGGGAGAACTGTTCAAGACCCGGAGGTTGAAAACCTAAATAAAGATTTGGAGGTGTAGAATAGGACTTCATTCGTATAGGTTTACAAGGGTCAAAGGGGCTAATATAAGGTTCGTAATATTTCCTATTGGTGTACATTGTTCCCCTCCTCATTTTCGAATCCATACCTTTACTAGATGTATGTAATTTCCTTAAAAAAATGTTCAGGGCATCAAAAAAAGCACCCCCACTAGTTGGAGGTGCTTGGTGCTTTTACATTTTGTTAACAGTATTGTTCCATTTCGCTAGCGCATTTTTCAGTTCATGAAGATCTAATTCGAAAGGATAGTTACTGTGAACACTTGTCTTCTGTGAATCATCGAGCTTTTCATAGCTATGAACAAATTCAGTCATGTCTCTCGTGATTCGGTTTAGTTCCCATTTGAATGTATCCATTTCTTTGTTTTCCATGTCAAAAACTCCTTTTCAAAAGTTATGCTTAGTACACTATACCCTTACAGTGTTGCCTAAAACCTATTAGAGAACCACTCAACATTTGGAAGTGTTTGATGCGAACGTATCTTCTTATGATACCTATCAAATTGGTGAAAAACGTGAGATAATATGAAGAGATAGTTAGTACACGGGTACGGGAGGAGAAAGGCATGGGAGTTCAATTTGTAATTGGCAGATCGGGGAGCGGAAAAACCGATCGTTGCCTCACTGAAATTCAAAGTGAGTTAATCAAACGTCCTCTAGGCGAAACGATGATTTATTTAGTACCAGAACAAATGACGTTTCAATCGGAGTATGAGTTAGTACATAATCGCGGATTAAAAGGAATGATTCGCGCACAAGTGTTTAGCTTCACACGACTTGCATGGAAAGTCCTACAAGAAACAGGAGGGATGGCGAGACCACATTTAACGTCCGTCGGTACCAGCATGATGCTCCGCCACATTATCGAAGAAAACAAACAGAAACTTCGAATCTATCAACGCTCCTCTGACAAAACAGGTTACATTGATCAGCTCAATGATATGGTGACTGAATTTAAGCGTTACTGTTTGGAACCAGATCATATCAAGAGCTACGCAGATGACTTTTATACAACTGACGACAGAAGTTTGTTAAGAGACAAGCTATACGATCTTCATCTTGTATACGACGCGTTTCAACGAGCGATGATTGGCCATTATTTAGATTCGGAAGACTACTTACAGCTGTTAGCTGAGAAAATCTCTGAATCTAACTATTTAGAAAATGCAACGATCTGGGTCGATGGGTTTCATAGCTTTACTCCACAGGAGTTACTCGTTTTACAAGCATTGATGAAAAAGGGTGCCAATATCACCTTTACGATAACGATGGATACAGAGATGATTCCGTCTTCTGTGCATGAACTCGATCTTTTCCATGAGCCTGCTACAACGTATCAGACGTTACTTGAGATAGCGAATGAGGAAGGTATTGATGTTGACGTCCCTCAGGTTCTTAGTGAGCAAAAGAGATATCGAAACAACGAGCTCAGCCATCTAGAAGCAAACTATGGGGAACGTCCGCCTGTCTTGTATTCAGGTGAACTCGAAAACATACACGTCAATCATGCAGTGAATATACGTTCTGAAGTTGAAGCGGCAGCACGAGATACGCTGCGACTTGTTAGAGACGAGGGGTATCGCTATCGAGATATCTCTGTGATGGTTCGAGACATGTCGACTTACTATGAGCTTGTGGAGACGATTTTTACTGATCATGGTATTCCTATTTTCTCTGACCAGAAACGTACGATGCTTCATCACCCGCTGATCGAACTCATTCGATCGAGCCTAGATATTATTCAATATCACTGGCGTTATGAAGCTGTATTTCGCTGTGTCAAAACAGAATTGCTATTCCCAGATGAAGCGGAGGATAGCAAAGCTCAGATGAGAGATCGGATGGATGAGCTTGAGAACTACGTGATCGCGAAAGGAATCAAAGGTTACCGGTGGAGAACTGGAGACCGATGGAAAGCGAATATTTACCGTCAATTAGAAGACAAAGAAACAGTCTCATCAGAAGAAATTGAAAAGATGGAAGACCGTCTGAATCAAACGAAGGAATGGATTGCAGATCCTTTAGAGAAATTTGAGCGGAAAATGAAAAGTGCCAAGACGGTGCGAGAGAAGTGTGAAGTTCTCTATTATTTCCTTGAAAATTGTAACGCTGCTGAAAAGGTAGATCGATTAAAAGAGCAGGCTGAAGAGGCAGGTCAGCTAACGAAAGCGCGAGAACATGATCAGGTTTGGGATGCCGTGATCGCTCTTCTTGATGAAACTGTCGAGCTAATCGGAGACCAGGAGCTATCGGTCGATCAGTTTACGAAGCTTCTTGAAGCTGGTATCGAAAGCATGAAGTTTGCACTCGTTCCTGCGTCACTTGACCAAGTTGTGATCGGTAGTATCGATCGAACACGTTTTACGAACGTGAAGTGTGGTTTTTTACTTGGTGTGAACGATGGTGTGTTGCCTGCAAAAATTCAGGATGACGGATTGTTAAGTGAACAAGATCGAGAGAAGCTAGAAGAACAAGGAATTCAGCTGGCGCCAGGATTAAAGCGAAGGTTATTAGACGAAGAGTTTCTTATCTATCATGCGCTATCTACACCTTCAGATTATTTATGGATAAGCTGCCCACTCGCAGATGAGGAAGGAAAAGGACTACAGCCTTCAATCGTTATGAACCGTATTCAGGAAATGTTCCCTGACCTTACTATTGGACTGAAGTTTGCTGAACCAGGTGAAGAAGCAGTAGACGAATTGTCATTCATTACGAATCCATTGAAAACGATCGGAAGACTTACTGGTCAGCTTCGCCAGTGGCATAGAGGTTATCCGATCAATGGTATCTGGTGGGATGCATATAACTGGTTTGTCGATCACAAAGATCAAGAGAGCAGTAAGTTGAGGTTAATCGAAAGTCTGTTTTACCGCAATAAAGCTACGAATCTCTCAGTGGAAACGAGCCGTGAGCTATACGGATCGAATATCCAAGCGAGTGTCTCGAGGATGGAGCGGTATCAGTCTTGCGCCTTTTCTCAATTTGCCTCACATGGTCTAAGGTTGAAAGAACGTTCAACGTTCAAGCTAGAAGCCCCTGACATCGGTCAGCTTTTCCATGCATCGTTAAATATGCTTGCAGAAACAATCAAACAACGAGACTGGGATTGGAGTAAGCTTTCGACAAATCAATACTATGAACTTTCTGGTGAGATCGTTGAGCAGCTTGCACCAAGACTTCAAAATGAAATTCTACTAAGCTCAAACCGGTACCACTATATTATGAGGAAGTTAAAACAGGTCGTAGGACGTGCATCATCCGTACTCGGACAGCAGGCAAAACGAAGTGGGTTTCAGCCCGCTGGCCTAGAGCTAGCATTCGGTCCTGGACAAGAGCTGCCTCCGATTCAATTCAAATTGAGAAATGGTTGTACGCTTCAGTTGATCGGACGAATCGATCGAGTCGATCAGGCATTCAAAGAGGATGAGCTTCTTCTAAGGGTCATCGATTATAAATCGAGCGGAACGTCTCTCGATCTGTCTGAAGTATACTTTGGGCTTGCGCTACAGATGCTTACGTATTTAGATGTAGTGATCTCTTATTCACATCTATGGCTTGGAAGAGAAGCAGCTGCTGCAGGAATGCTCTATTTCCATGTTCATAACCCGATGCTCCAAACCTCATCACCAACACAATCGGCCATACAGAGGGAGCTTTTCAAGAAGTTTAAGATGAAAGGGCTCCTACTCGCTGATAAAGATGTGGTTCGGTTGATGGATGATACGATTGAGATGGACAAATCGGATATCGTACCCGCTGCGTTAAAGAAAGATGGGAACTTTACTAAGAACTCATCGGTGCTCTCTAGAGATGATTTCGATGCGCTCCGATCGTATACAAGAAAAACGATTCAGCAGATCGGTACAGATATTTCTGATGGGAAAATCGATATCGACCCGTACAAAATGAAAGATAAAATTCCTTGTACGTTTTGTTCTTATCGCTCATTTTGTCAATTTGATCAGGCGATGGAGGATAATTCATACAAAGTGATTCCTGTAAAAGATGATGAAACGATATTAAGGAGTATGAGAGAGAAAGGAGGAGACGATGATGACGGAATTCATTAAGAAGCCAGAAGGCTCTAACTGGACGGATGCACAATGGGAGGCGATTGCTGCACGAAATCAAGATGTTCTTGTGGCTGCTGCTGCCGGATCGGGGAAAACAGCTGTCCTCGTTGAACGCATCATTAGACGGCTAGCGGACGAGAAGGACCCAGCTGAGGTCGACCGCATTCTTGTTGTTACATTCACAAACGCAGCGGCTGCCGAAATGAGACACCGAATTGGAGAAGCGCTTGAAGCGAGGCTAAAAGAAGATCCTTCATCTCTCTATTTACGAAGACAGCTCTCGATGCTAAACAGAGCATCTATCTCGACTCTCCATTCCTTTTGTATGGAAGTCTTACGCCGCTATTACTATGAAATCGACCTTGATCCTGCCTTCAGAGTCGCAGATCAAACAGAAGCAGCTCTTCTTCGAGAAGAAGCGATGGAAGAGCTCTTTGAGGAACATTATAGTGATGAGAACAACGAGGCATTCTTTGAATTAGTTGACCGTTATAGTAGTGATCGAAGTGATATCGATCTTCAGCAGCTCGTCGAAAAACTGTATCACTTCTCATCGAGTCATCCGTGGCCAGATCAATGGTTATATGAAAGTGTCGTTCAGTACGAAAATGCAGGGAAACAAAAGTTCGATGAATTGATCTGGGTGAAGGAGCTTAAGAAAGATGTCATCTTGCAGCTTGAAGGGATGAAAGAACTTCAGGACAAATCGATCGACCTAGCATCCTCTGCTGAAGGTCCAGAACCTTATCTTGAAACTCTTCAGAAAGAGCGCACGATGGTCACAAATGCTCTCGAATCAGCACATGACTCATGGTCTTCTCTTAAAGAGAGCTTTGAAGCCTTTCATTTCGGTAGACTTAAACCATGTAAAGGTGATCAGTATGACCCTCTGAAAATCGATGCCGTAAAAGGTATGAGAGACAAAGTGAAAAAGACTGTTCAGAGCTTGCAGGAAGAATTATTCCAAAGAACGGCAGAGGAGTATGTGGAAGATCTAGAAAAGTTAGCACCTCATCTACGCACACTCTCACAGCTTGTGAAACAGTTCCGAGAACGTTACAAACTATTAAAAAAAGAGAAGGGACTTGTTGACTACAGTGATCTTGAGCATTACTGTCTCTCTGTTCTTCTCGATGAGGATTCCACGCCAGAATATCCTATCCCTTCTAGTGCTGCTAGAGAATATCAAACACAGTTTGCAGAAGTGTTGATCGATGAGTATCAGGATACGAATTCAGTTCAAGAAACAATCTTGAATGCAATCAGCCGTAGTGGTGATACAGCTGGGAATCGCTTTATGGTTGGTGACGTGAAGCAGAGCATCTATCGGTTCCGACTAGCAGAGCCAGGTCTCTTTCTTTCAAAATATAAAACATTCGGACGTTCATCTGACGAGCCCTCTAAGCGGATCGACCTTGCGCGAAACTTCAGAAGTCGTGAAGAAGTTCTTAATGGGACGAACTACATTTTCAAACAAATCATGGACGAACGCGTTGGAGAAATTCAGTATGATGAAGCAGCTGAACTGATACCTGGCGCAGATTACCCTTCATCTGAATCAGTCGTTCCTGAAGTTCACTTGATCGACCAAAGCAAAGAAGTGGAAGATAGCGAGGAGGACGTTGAGAAAGTTCAGCTAGAAGCACGTTTGATGGCATCGCGCATCAAGACGATGATGGGCAAAGGTGAACAGGAGCGTGCAAAAGTTTACGACCGAAAAGAAGACCGAATGAGACCTGTTGAATACAGGGATATGGTCGTACTACTCAGAGCAACCGCAAGCTCTGCGCCAGTCATCCTTGAAGAATTAAAGCAGGCAGGAATCCCCTCGTATTCAGATCTTGCTACAGGCTATTTTGAAGCGACAGAAGTAGCGATCATGATGAGTCTTCTCAACGTGATCGATAACCCGTATCAGGATATTCCGCTCGCCTCAGTGCTTCGCTCTCCTATCATTGGATTAACAGAGGAAGAACTAGCTAGAATACGAATCCATGAGAAGAGGTCGAACTATTTCGAAGCGGTACAAACGTATGTAGCGAATGAATCTGATGATCTTTCTAGCAAGCTTTCAGATTTTCTAGAAAACCTTAACCAGTGGCGTGACCAAGCTAGACAGTCTTCTCTTGGCGAGCTGATTTGGCAATTGTATCGAGAAACGAACTATTATGAGTTTGTAGGTGGAATGCCTGCAGGTTTGCAGCGTCAGGCAAATTTACGTGCATTATATGATCGTGCAAGACAGTATGAAGCAACATCATTTAGAGGTTTATTCCGTTTCCTACGCTTTATTGATCGAATGAAAGAGCAAGGTGGCGATCTTGGCACTGCACGAGCGCTCGGTGAGCAAGAAGACGTTGTCAGAGTCATGACGATTCACAAAAGTAAGGGGCTCGAGTTCCCAATCGTTTTTGTTGCAGGAATCGCAAAACAGTTCAACTTACGTGACATGGTGAATCCGATGCTCATGCATAAAGAGCTAGGAGTAGCTTCAAAGTTTATCGATCCGATCAATCGCGTGACGTATCCGACGCTCCCTTATTTTACACTTCAAAAAAGGATGCGACTTGAAATGCTCGCAGAGGAAATGCGGGTACTGTATGTTGCGTTAACGAGAGCGAAAGAGAAGCTGTATTTGATTGGTACCGTGAAAGAATGGGAGAAAGAGCTATTAACCTGGACAGGTGCTTCGACAGAAGAATGGCTGCTTTCAGATTTTGAACGATCAAAAGGAAAATCCTATTTAAGCTGGATCGGACCATCTCTACTAAGGCACCGTGATTTAGAGAAGATTATTGATGAAGTCGCCGATATTAAGAAGCCAGCTGCGGTGTACAACCACACATCTAGGTGGGACCTAACCATTCACTCAGCAGCTGACTTTGCTGAAGTAGAATCTGAAGATGTAGAAAGACAAGAGGAGTATGAACGGTTACTTCGTGAGAAAAACAAGATTCCTGAGAGCAGTCCAAATCAGGAAGAAGTCGTTAATCGATTGAGCTGGTCGTATCCTCATACTGCTGCTACAGAAACGAAGTCAAAGCAATCCGTAACAGAAGTAAAACGACAGCGTGAAGTTTTTGCGGACGAGCGCAGTGATTCTACGATCGTCAAAGGGTTTAAACAGTCCTTAAAAGAACGACCTCGGTTCTTGCAAAGTAAAAAGCTTACTCCTGCTGAAAGAGGTACGGCCATGCACGTGGTCATGCAACACCTTGACGTGCCCCGTGTCGCTGATGAGATGTCAATTAGAGAGTTAATCGCTCGTCTTGAACAAAAAGAACTGTTAACATCTGAACAGACGGAGGCGATTGATGAAGCACAAATCGTGCAGTTTATTGATTCTCCTCTTGGAGCAAAGATGAGGAATGCAAAAGCTATTCATAAGGAAGTTCCGTTCAGTCTTGGTGTAGATTCTAAGTGGATTTACTGTGAATTTGAAGGCGAACAAGAAACGGTCGTCCTGCAGGGTGTCATCGACCTTATTATCGAAGAGGAAGATGGATTAACGCTAGTCGATTACAAAACAGATGTTATCGAGAATCGGTTTACTTCTGAAGAACAGATTGAAACGACGATGACGAACCGCTACTCAACACAGTTACGATTATATGAAAAAGCAATCGATGAAATATGGAACATGCCATGTAAAGAAAAGGTGCTTTACTTTTTCGATGGTGGTAGATTGGTAACGATCGATTAACGTGCTGGCCGGGCTGATGTCCGGCTGGCTTATTTATTCAAAATACGTTCTACATACAAATTTTGTTTGCAAAGGAGTGAAGAAGATGAAGTTGCTTCATACAGCAGATTGGCATCTAGGAAAAACGCTTGAAGGAAGAAGTAGATTACCAGAGCAAAAAGAGTTCCTCGAAGAGCTCATCACCATCGCAGATGATGAAAATGTGGATGCCATCTTAATGGCAGGAGACGTTTTCGACACGGTAAATCCACCAGCGGCTGCCGAAACGCTATTTTACGATGCTGCAGTTAAGCTAACCCAAAACGGCGAACGACCGCTTATTATTATTTCTGGAAACCATGATAGTCCAGATCGCCTGGCAGCATCACGTCCCCTAGCGGATCGAAACGGGATTACGATCATCGGGTTTCCTACAGCAGAACGCCTTCAGCTGACAGTTCGTAATGGTCAGAAGCTTTCCATAGCAGCTCTTCCTTACCCATCAGAATCTCGTTTGAACGAATGTCTTACTGAAAGTCAGGAAGAAGGAGTGTTACAGCTCGCTTATGATGATCGTGTAGAGAAACTGTTTCACGATCTTTCCTCTGATGTACCGGATGACGCGGTGCATATTGCGATGAGTCATATTTATGTTGCTGGGAGTAGAGAGACTGATTCAGAGCGGCCGATTCAAGTCGGTGGTGCTTATACCGTTTCTGCTAACTCATTGCCTGAACAGGCTCAGTACGTCGCGCTTGGGCATCTTCATCGTCCACAAACGATCACAAGAGGTTCTGCTCTCGCACGATATTCTGGATCCCCTCTCGCGTACAGCTTTTCTGAGGCGAGTCATGCAAAATCAGTCACGCTCATTGATGTAGAACCAGGTGGTCTCGCACATATTGATGAAGTCCCTCTTCAGTCAGGAAAACCACTAGTGAGGTGGGTTGCGGATCAAGGAATCGAACAGGTATATACGTGGCTTGAAGAAGGAAAAGATCAGGATGCGTGGGTCGATCTTGAGGTGCATTTACGCGATACTCTCTCAATAGAGGAAATTCATAGATTACGAAGTAAACATGAAGGTTTTATCCATATAAGACCTGTTTTTAATAAAAGTGAAACAAAAAACACGACAGCTAATTCAAACCTTCCGATCGACGAACTTTTCAAACGTTTCTATGAACAGCAGACAGATGGAGGAGAACCTGACGAAGAGCTAGTTCGCTTGTTCTTAGAACTTTCTGAAGGTGAAGAAGATGAGTAGGAAGGGAGGAATGAAAGAGTGAAGCCACTACGATTATCTGTATCAGGTCTTCATAGTTTTCGAGAATCACAGGTTGTTGATTTCGAAGCGCTATGTCAGGGCGGCGTCTTCGGGATATTTGGCCCGACCGGAAGTGGTAAATCATCGTTGCTCGATGCGATGACACTTGCGCTATACGGGAAAGTCGAGCGTGCGACGAACAATACGCAGGGAATCATGAATCATGCGGAAGACACACTTTCTGTATCATTTACATTTGAACTTAGTGAAGGTGTTCAATATCGGGTCGAACGAAGTTATAAGCGGTCAGGTGATATTTCGGTCCGCTCAACAACATCTCGCCTTGTAGAGATTACGAGTGAAGAAAGCATTCTCGCTGATAAGGATCGCGATGTATCTCAACGAATTCAAGAAATTCTTGGACTGACGATCGATGATTTTACCCGAGCCGTCGTTTTGCCACAGGGTAAGTTTGCGGAATTTCTTTCTTTAAAAGGGACAGAACGGCGCCAAATGCTTCAAAGACTTTTCCAATTAGAGAAGTACGGTGATCAGTTCAATCGCAGATTAAAGGCAAGAGTGGATCAAGAGAAAAGCGTGTTGAATGAGCTGACGGCAGAACAAACCGGCCTCGGAGATGCTTCAAAGGAACATTTGAAAGAGGCGAAGGAAGCTCTGAAAAGCGCAGAAGATGCAGCAGAAAAGGCAACGAATGAGCTTAATGCTTCGAAAAAGAAGCGACAACATGCGGAGCGAATTTGGTCTCTTCAGCAAGAGCTTACTCAATTAACGAATAAAAAGACGAGCCTTCTTACAAAAAGTGACGAAGTTAACGAGCTTAAGACTAAGATTAAACATGCATTTGCAGCTTCTGAATTAAAACCATACCTCGATACGCTTGAATCTACCGAGAAAGAGGAAGAAGAAGCGCTTCGTCGTTTTGATCAAACGAAACAACAGCTAACAAAAGCGACAAAGCGTTATGAAGCTGCTAAGAAGAGCTATGACGATATACGAAAGAAACAGCAAACAGAAGAGCCGCAACTCATCAAGAAGCTAAATGACCTTGAACGAGGGATTAAGCTTGAGAATGATCTTACTAGCTTGAAAAAAATTCGTAATGCTAACCTAGAGAAATCAAATAAAATTGAAGAAGAATCAGCTGAAGCAAATAATGCCAAAGAACAGGCAGATTATGATTTAAAAGTAGCGAGGTCGCTGCAAGAAGATTTGAATCGTAAGCTTGAGAACTTGCAAATTCCGAATGAAGAAAGAAAACGACTGTCGACAGCTCAACAACTAAAGCAAGAATACGAAAGCGTATCAAAACAATTACAAGAAACAGAAGAGGAAGAAGAGAAGATTAAGAGCGAAAAATCCTCTCTTGAAGCGTCGCAGAACGACATGCATGACACGCTGAATAATACAAAAGAAAGCTATCGTTCGCTTTTCCGCAAGCTGCTAACCAGCTACGAAGGCGTATCTTCATGCAAAACAGCAATCGACAAACGTATTGCGAGATTTAGTCAAACGATTCATGAAGCCTACCAGAAGCTCGAAAATAGTAGAACGCATGCGATTGCAATTAAGCTTGCTTCAGAACTTCAAGAAGGAGAGGCTTGTCCAGTTTGTGGAGCGACCGAACATGTTGATCTTGCGAGAGGGGAAGATCAGACCCTTGAATGGCAGCACAAGATCGAGCAAACAGAGCAAAAGCGAGAAGCACTGAAGGATAGTCTCATGCAAGGAAAGCAGCTACAATATAAACTCGAACAGCTATCTGATACGATGATTGATCTTGATGAAGGCGTAAGAGAGATTAAAGCGGAACAAAAACCCGTTGATTTATCAGAAGATCTAGTTACAGAGTTGAAGTCTTTTGCTCAAGATGTAAGGGAGTTAGAAGAAGCGATCAGAAGTGTAGGAAAAGACCTGCAGGAGTATAGTTCCACTGTTTCAAAAAACAGTTATCGCCTTGATCAGGTTAACCGCAATCTCGCATCCCTCTTAGAGAAAAAGGCAGCATTCAGTGCGAGAGTAGATGAACTAAAGCGAAAGATAAAAGAAGACCTTTCTCTTGAAGTAGATGAGATTGAAGAAGAAGTAAGAAAGCTTGAAAAGATGGACGGTGATGCGGAAGTACTTCGAGAGCGTTTATCAAAAAGCATTCCTTATATCGAGGAAAAAGAAGAACGATCTACCTTTTTACAAGAAAAAGTGCAAACACTAACCGTTCAAAAAGCGGAGATTAAGAGCACCCTCCATCAGAATAATGAACAAGTCAATCGTGACGAACGGGAGCTAGTTGAACTAGTTGGCGAAGGTTCAGCACAAACCTTGTATCAAAACGTCGAAGAGCAACTGAATAATCTACGAGATTCTGAGAAAAAGGCTCGAGAAGAACTTACTAAGCTGGAACAAGATTATCAGAAAGCAGAGCGACAAGCAGCTGCTGATGAAAACTATGTAAAAGACGTTCGAGTGCGTTTAGAAAAAGCGAGCTCTTCCTATGAGAGAGAACAAAAGGAATCGATTTTCTCAAATCGAGAGAGTGTTAGGGCTCAAGAAGTGTCAAAACAGTCTCGTTCTGAGTGGGAAGAAGAAGTAGAAACGTATGATAAAGAATGGAATCGTGTTATTCACGGAATCGAAGAGCTAGAAACAAAACTAGCTGGCGAGAAGATTTCGGAAGATGAATGGAAAGAAGCAGAAGAGTCTGCAAGAGAAAAGCAAAAAGCAAGAGACGATGCACACTCTCAACTTGCGGCAAGCCGTCATCATGTAGAAGACGTCACGAAAAGGCATGAGCGCTTCATGGAATTAGAACGTGATCGAAAGAAAACAAGTGAAGAGCTCGAAAAGCTAGGGAAGCTTCAAGCAGTGTTCCGCGGAAATAGTTTCGTAGAGTTCATCGCTTCAGAACAGCTAGAGCAGGTTAGTCTCGATGCATCACAAAAGCTAGGGGATCTGACTGGTCAGCGCTATGCCCTCGAAGTTGATTCTTCTGGTGGTTTCCTTATTCGAGATGACGCAAATGGGGGAGTGAAGAGACCTGTTTCTACGCTATCAGGTGGCGAGACGTTCTTGACCTCTCTTTCGCTTGCTCTTGCACTATCAGGACAAATCCAGCTGAGAGGAGCGCATCCTCTTCAATTCTTCTTTTTGGATGAAGGATTTGGGACGCTCGATGAAACATTGCTCGATACGGTGATCACCTCACTTGAAAAGCTGCAAACCGAAAGTCTTTCAGTCGGCGTAATCAGCCACGTTCCTGAGTTGCGCGCAAGACTTCCACGAAAGCTTGTCGTAACACCTTCTGAGCCTTCAGGTAAAGGAAGTAGAATACAATTAGAGACGCTATAGTTCTACCCTAGGCTGCCGAGATGATTCTCGGCAGCTTGTTTTTTCTCACATCCATACAATAAATGTAAAGAATTGATGAAAGAGACTGTCAAAATAACGTATTTTATGTAAAAATATGATTAGTAGTTGAGGTAATTAACGTAGGAGGAACATGGATGTCGCACTCTATGAAATTAGGAAAAGGAATTGTGAAACCTTTTACTCATTTTCGAACGTTGCGTTCGGCTTATCGATTAAAAGGTTCATGGTGGCGTCTTATCTTGCTCAGCTTGCTAGCTTTCGTTGTAACCGCATCAACGTCTTTTTTGAACATCAAATACGCTGGTGAGTTACCTGAGTATGCAGGATTAGAGTCGAGCGAGAAGCTACTATTCGTATTAAGTGAAGTCATATCTGATGGTGTTTTAGGAATACTTGTCTTTTTCTTCATCATTCTTGTTGGAGCGCTATTATTTTGGCCATTCTTTCAGGATGTTGGATTTAAAAGACTCTCATTTATACATAGTTACGCTGTATTTATTTTATTGATCGGAATGATCGTGCAGCTGCCATTTATTATTTTTCTCCATGAACCTTCATATATTTCACCATTTAGCATCGGTGTCTATATCGACATCTTCGTGGATGATTCATTCTGGTTATTTTTTAGCTATAGTTTGTCGCTGTTTCTTGTATGGTCCATCATTGTCCAATATGCAGCGATCAAACAAGCAACTTCTCATAAAAGAAGTTTTGTCATTACCATAATCATCATTCTCGACATCACACTCGCTTTCGTGATGGCATATTTCCGAACGGCATTTTAAATGAGAGGTGGATTTCGAATTGAATCGTAAGTCGCTCTTGATCAGCATAAGTCTCGGTCTGCTTCTTGTAGCCTTCGTAACTGTAAACACACTCGTCATTCAACGAGTACTAGCAGGAGAGAAGGAGCTCGAAACGGTATCGGTGAAGAAAGAAACGTTTGAAGATGTAAATAGCTTCGATGGACTACTCGTTCCTCAAGATGAAGAAGTATACTATTATCAGCGAACTAGAGGCGAAATCTCAGAGTTTCTTGTCGGAGAAGGTGAAGAAGTTTCGATCGGAACTGCACTATTTGAATATGAATCCGATCAGGACATAGATGTTTCTGAATTAGAAGCAGAGCAAAACAAAGTGGAAACTGAGATCGATGTGTTGGACGACCAACTGAATGACCTCTCATCACAGGCTTCGACAATTCAACTGAATTCTGAGCTGAATGATGAAGAAAGAATTCAACTTCTACTCGGTATCGATGAACAAATACGAGAAACAGAGTATCAAAAGCGATTAGCTGAGCTAGACGCGAAAGAACTAGATCGCAAAATTCAGGCTGCTGATCAGGAAGAAGTTGAAAGAGAAATAGAATCATCATTAGAAGGAACGGTTACTCAGCTTAACCGAACGCCTGAAAATGGGGAAGCAGTTGCGAAAGTAGACTCAAATGAGTTAGCTGTTCAAGGGTCTGTCTCAGAACTTGACTATCCGCTACTCGCAGTTGATCAAGAAGTAACGATCAAAGCACCTGCATATCCAGGAAAGTCTGTAAGCGGTCGAATCACGATGGTGGAAAACCGTCCTTACTCGATTGAGGAAGAATCAAGCTATTTTCATTTTACCGTGTTGATGGACGAAACAGAGGACATGACAGCGGGTACGCATGTTGAGATCGAAGTTCCTCTTCATCAGAATGTTGATGCTCCGATCGTACCTCGGGAAAGCATCATCAACAAAGATGATGTCTCGTACGTCGTTGTAGTTGAGAAGAAAAAGCTTAAGCTACGAACGATCGAAACGGGCAGGGTGAAAGACAACGCTGTCGAAGTCCTAACTGGACTCAAGGTGAATGAGAAGGTATTGAAAAGACCAAGAGAAGAATTTACAGAGCTTCTAACGGAGAAGAAACAAAGCGATGAGGAAGCAAAAGAATAAGAAGACGGCCTGCACGTTACTGCAGGCCTTTTTTTACACATAAACGAAAGGAGATACAGTAATGAAGTACATTTCATTTCTTTACAAAGGACAAAACAGATTTGGTGTTTGGCTTGAAGAGGAGGAGGCGGTCCTTGACTGTTTCTCGTATTTTCAAGCAAAAGGTGAAAGCGTTTCAACATTATTAGATTTCATCTCAAAAGATCGGCACGATGAGATCGAAATCTTACTTCAAGAAAGCAAGAATTGGTATCACGTATCCATCGAAGACATCACGCTTACCGCTCCAATTCAGCGGCCGTTAAAGAATATCTTTTGTGTGGGCAAGAACTATAAAGACCATGCGATCGAGATGGGGAGTGAGAAGGATATCCCTACAAATCCAATGATTTTCACAAAAGCACCGACAAGCATCGCAAACCCGAATGAGCTGTTGTCGTTTTCTTCAGAGGTTTCCACTCAGCTTGATTATGAAGGTGAGCTTGCAATCGTCATTGGTAAAGACGGGAAAGGAATTTCTCGAGAGGATGCAATGGATCATGTCTTTGGGTATACGATTGTAAATGACATCACGGCTCGTGACCTTCAAAAGAAGCATGGGCAGTTTTTTATTGGTAAAAGCCTTGATCAATCATGTCCGATGGGCCCTGTTATTCTCCATCACTCTGCTTTGGAAGATCCTCATAAGCTCAATATCGTTACGACGATCAATGGTGAAGTAAGGCAAGACGGAAATACGGAAGATTTGATTTTTGATATACGTGAGCTTGTCTCAGTACTTTCAAAAGGGATGACGCTTGAAGCAGGTGACATTATCGCAACAGGGACGCCTTCTGGTGTCGGGAAAGGGTTTAAGCCGCCAAAATTTCTAAAGCATGGTGATAAGATTGCGATTTCAATTGAAGGAATTGGCTCTCTTCAGAATGAAGTTAATATAGGGTAAGTGTTTAATAGCTCCATAAAAAAGGAAACGTATAGGAGATTTTAGTTTATCAGGAGGGTTAGCAAATGGAGAAGTTTCATTATATTAATGGAGAATGGACAGGGCAGGATTTAGAAAAGATCGAAGTAAGAAATCCAGCAACAAATGAAGTCGTTGGATCTGTTCCACTCGGAGGTAAATCCGAAACGAAAAAAGCGATCGATGCTGCACATAACGCTTTTCCAGCATGGTCTAATCTAACTGCATATGAGCGTGCATCATACTTAAAAAAGCTTCATTCACTCATGATGGAACATGAAGATGAGTTAGCAGAATTGATGACGAAAGAAATGGGTAAGCCTCTCCATGAATCGAAAGGAGAAGTAGCGTATTCTGCTTCATTCGTCGAATGGTTTGCTGAAGAAGGAAAACGCGTATATGGACGTACGATTCCTCCGCACAAAGAAGGAAGAATGATGGAAGTTCGTAAGCAGCCTGTCGGCGTTGTTGGGGCGATCACCCCATGGAACTTCCCCGCTGCGATGATTGCTAGGAAGCTAGCACCAGCTCTTGCTGCTGGGTGTACGTTCGTGGTCAAGCCGCCTTCTGCAACGCCTTTAACTGCTGTTCGACTCGTCGAGCTTTGTGAAGAAGCCGGAATTCCAAAAGGAGTCGTGAACCTAGTATCAGGAAAGTCTTCTGAAGTTGCAGGTGAACTGATGAGTAATCCTCACGTGAGGAAAATCACGTTCACGGGATCTACAGAAGTTGGGAAGAAACTGATGGAACAAGCTTCAGAAACGGTTAAGAATATTTCTCTTGAGCTAGGAGGTCATGCGCCGATCATCGTTCTTGATGATGCTGATATTGAAAAAGCTGTTGATGGCGTCATTGCATCTAAATTTAGAAACGGTGGCCAAACATGTATCTGTGGGAACCGAGTGTATGTTCAAGAGAAGATTCACGATGAGTTCGTCGAACGGTTTGTTCAGAAAACAAAAGAACTTAACGTTGGTAATGGTCTTGAAAAAGGGACGGACATCGGTCCTATGATCGACAAAGATGGTTATGACAAAGTCGATAAGCACGTGAAGAATGCAACGAGTCAAGGAGCAACAGTTGCGCTAGGTGGAGAAGGATACGAAGAAAATGGGTGTTACTTCTATCGCCCAACGATCTTAAAAGATGTAACACCTGGCATGTTGATTATGAATGAAGAAACATTTGGACCGGTAGCACCGATTCAAAAGGTATCTACTGATGAAGAAGCGATCAAATATGCAAACCAAACGCCATTTGGACTTGCAGCATACGTATTCAGTGAAAGCGTACGAAGAGGGAATGCCGTTGTAAACGGTTTGGATTATGGGATTGTAGGTTGGAACGACGGAGTGCCATCTGCTGCACAAGCACCGTTCGGTGGTATGAAGCAAAGTGGTCTTGGACGTGAAGGTGGTCATGAGGGAATCGAAGCTTACCTTGAAACCAAATATGTTTCGATAGGATTATAAGGCATTAAGGAAGCCCCGCTGAAGATCAGATCAGCGGGGCTTTTAATTTATACTGAAAGTACATCTTTAATTTGATCGATCGCCCAGTTAAGGTCCTCTTCACTAATGATGAGTGGAGGCGCAAAACGGATGACTGTTTCGTGAGTTTCTTTACAGAGAAGACCTTTCTCTTTTAGTTTCTCACAATATGGGCGAGCTGCTTCATGAAGCTCGACTCCGATGAAAAGACCGCGTCCGCGAACTTCTTTAATCGCTGGGTTGTCGATTTCTTTTAACTTCTGTTGGAAGTGGTTACCTAGTTCGAGGGAACGGTCAGCTAGCTTCTCATTTTCAAGCACTTCGATCGATGCGATGGAAACTGCACAAGCGAGCGGATTTCCTCCAAACGTTGAACCGTGTGAGCCTGGAGTGAACACGCCAAGAACGTTATTGTTAGCCGCAACACACGAAATAGGAAATACGCCACCACCAAGTGCCTTGCCAAGAATGTACATATCAGGCTCTACGTCATCCCAATCACAAGCGAACTTTTTACCTGAGCGGCAAAGGCCAGCTTGAATTTCGTCAGCGACGAAGAGAACATCATTTTTCTTACAATACTCAAACGCTTCTTTTAAGTATCCTTCTGGTGGGATATTGATTCCTGCTTCACCTTGGATCGGTTCGAACAGGAAACCAGCTGTATTCGGTGTGATCGCTTTCTTAAGCGCTTCAATATCACCGTACGGGACGAGCTTGATACCAGGAAGCATTGGACCATAGCCACGCTGATACTCTTCTTCAGAAGATAGAGAAACAGCTGTCATCGTACGTCCGTGGAAGTTTCCTTCACATGCGATGATCTCAGCTTTGTCTTTTTCAACACCTTTTACTTCATAAGCCCAGCGGCGCATCGCTTTTACAGCTGTTTCAACAGCTTCAGCGCCCGTGTTCATCGGTAACACCATGTCTTTGTTAGTAAATTCGGAAATCTTACGATAAAACGGTCCGAGCTGGTCGTTGTGAAATGCTCTAGAAGTTAATGTGACGCGATCGGCTTGGTCTTTGAGAGCTTGAATAATCTTTGGGTGTCTATGACCTTGGTTCACTGCAGAATATGCGCTGAGCATGTCCATATAGCGGTTTCCTTCTGGGTCTTTTACCCATACACCTTCAGCTTCTGCGATGACGATCGGTAATGGATGATAGTTGTTAGCTCCGTATTGCTCTGTCATCTGAATAATATCTTGTGTTTGTACCATAATACTCCGTCACTCCCGTCTATTTATTCATGTCACACTCCCTCATTATAACAATGAATCTATCTCCTTCATATCATTTGAGTCAAAATAATCTGATAGTTTTCGAACGAATCCTACTTCATGATAAAATAGGTTTGTCGCAATTATTCTGAGGAGGAACAATACTATGCTTCATGCACATTACACTGCGTTTGTATTAACGCTTTTGACTTTTCTCATTAGCTATTTCCTTATGAGAAAAGGAAAAATGAAAGTCCAAAAGATCACCCATATGGTGCTTCGGACGTTATATGTATTAACAGTAATTTCAGGAGTTATTCTCGTTTCAGGATATAATTTCTGGGGCCCTTCAATCGTAAAAGCAGTTCTAGCAATCTGGTTGCTCTCATCGATGGAGATGATTCTAGTAAGGGGTAAGAAAGGTAAGTCGATATGGCCCTTCTGGCTACAGTTTATGTTTTCCTTCTTTCTTGTCTTCTTTTACGGGTATTCTGTACTACATCTATATCAATTATGAATGTCAAACCGCCATTGTTGTGGCGGTTTTTTCTATTAAACAAATGGATATTTCTACCGATATATAGAATAGGGTAATAGACTTGTTTTTGTTATAAAGGTATTCGTATTCCCTTCTTTTTGATATCATTGAACCATTAGAAGTCGTTGGTTTTACATAGAACACAAGATGAGAATTCAATCTTTACTATCATTCTACATGCAGGAGATGAACGAATTGGATGGAGGAACAAAGGCATTATCTCATTTGATAAAGGCATCAACAGAAGAGTTAGAGTCGCTCGCTGCTAGTTTGCAGCAGTCTGAGCAGCGATATAACTCCCTATTTGAACAAAATCCTAACCTCGTTTATTCTGTTGACGTTTTCGGTAAGATTACTAGCGTTAACCCTGCTCTTAAACCGTTGTTAGGGTATAGACCTGATGAAGTGATGGGTAACTATTCACTGAATTTTGTAGCTCAGCGAGATTTCTCAAAAACAAAAGAAAAATTTGAACTTGCTCTTAGAGGACAAGCGCAGTCTTATGATGTGCATTTAATCCATAAGTCAGGAGAAAGTGTTCTTTTTACAATTACGAATATCCCTATTATTGAGAATGGGGAAGTGGTTGGCGCTTATGGAATCGGAAAGAATATCATGAGGCAACTAAGGGCAGAAGAGAAGATCGCGCACCTTGCGTACTATGATGTTCTAACAGAACTACCAAACCGTCTTTTGTTTGAGAACTTACTAGAAGAATCGCTAAAAGCACGTGATGAAATGCTTGCTGTCATGTTTGTTGATTTAGATCGTTTCAAACTCATCAACGATAGTCTTGGTCATCAACGGGGTGATCATATTCTGAAACTCGTTACAGCAAAATTGAGAGATGCAGTAAAAGACGATGCTGTTCTTGCAAGGTTTGGTGGCGACGAGTTTACAATGATCCTTTCTGGTATGAATACCGAGAATGATGCGTTGTGTCTTGCAAAACGAATCATCGATGAGTTAAAAGAGCCGATTGTTTACAATGAAGTGGAATATTTCATGACAGTAGGAGTCGGAATCAGTATTTCCCCACATGATGGCGCAGATATGGATGAATTGATGAGAAACGCATATATCGCTTTAGACCGAGCGAAAAAGCAAGGCGCCAATCATATTGAATTTTATAGAGATGAGATGAATGATCAGGCATTCGAGAGGCTAGAGTTAGAAAGCTATCTACGTAGAGCGATTGAGAAGGAAGAACTAACGCTTTACTATCAGCCGCAGGTGAATCTTGATGAACAAAAGATCTATGCGTGTGAAGCTTTGATAAGGTGGAATCATCCTAAGTTAGGATTAGTGTCACCTGCCGAATTCATTCCACTTGCTGAAGATACGGGACTTATTGAAGAGATTGGGATATGGGTGTTAAACGAAGCGTGTACACAAACAAAGATGTGGCAGAACTTGGGCTACGAACATCTATCGATTAGCGTTAACGTTTCTGGACGTCAATTCCAGAGTGAACATTTCGTTGAATCGGTTCGAGATGCGTTAACGAAATCACAGCTATCCCCTCATTCTCTTCATCTAGAGGTAACGGAAAGTACTACACTGGTCAATACCGAATATAGTATTTCAATGTTAAGACAGCTAAGAAATATGGGAATCAAAGTTTCGATCGATGACTTCGGAACGGGCTACTCATCACTAAGTTATCTTAAGGATTTTCCACTGGATATCTTAAAGATCGACCAATCGTTTATTCGTAACCTAAAAGAAAACAGTGCGGATGCAGCGATCGTCAAAGCGGTTATCACGATGTGTGAAGGCTTGAATTTATCAATCGTCGCAGAGGGAATTGAAACAGAGGAGCAAGGCGAGATCGTCAAAAGGTTTGGATGTAATTTCGCGCAAGGGTTCTTTTATAGTAAACCACTAAATAAAGAACACTTTGAAAAACTTCTTACATCTCGTGAATTTCCGCTCGCCACTTAAGTGTGCTTACACCTATCAAATCCAGTTGATTTGATAGGTGTTTTTTTATTCATAATAAAATCATGCAGGAGGGATATGAGTGAACGATAAAAAGCCGAAGAAGAAGGTGGCTGCACCAGGAACGTTTATAGGTGTGGGAACTGCATTAGGTGTCGTGTATGGCGTCGTCTTTGATAATATTGGACTTGGAATTGCCCTTGGCGTTGCTATTGGAGCAGGCTTGGATAGTATCCTATTTACTAAAAAGAAATAACTGTTCATAGTTTAGTCCTTTGGGCTAAGCTTTTTTGTGTGTCGCATTAAATATTTGAGCTAGCACATCTCTCAAGGATCATTCTGTTTATCCAGTTGAGAAGAAGGGAAGAGAAGGGTAGTAACGAGGTGATAGAGATGCAGTACGATGTCTTAATAATCGGAGGGGGAATCGCAGGGCTCACCCTTGCAGTGAAACTAGGTCAGAGCAATGTGAAAACCCTAATCGTAGAAAAAGATAAGAAAAGCGGTTTGATATACAAAGGAGAACTTCTACAACCTAAGAGCCTCGATATACTAGATCGCATCGGTCTCCTAGAAACGGTGAAAGAGAACGGAGTCAGTCTTCCTTCCATTCAATTTCATGAATTCGAACGGATGGACAATGGCTCTCTTAAGAAATTAAGTGAAAATGAATTTCGATATGATCTTATTCAATCTCCTTACAATACGTCTTTAATGATTCCCCATGAGCGGTTGAAAAAACTATTGTTTGAAGAAGCATCGAAGTATGACTCGATCGATCACATACAACCAGCAAAGTTTACAGGGTTTACTGATGAAGAATCATCTAAGAAAAAAGCGGTGATCGAGACGAAAGAGGGACAACTTGAGATACAGGCGAATTTCTACGTCGGTGCTGAAGGTCGAGCGTCTCCAACACGAACGGCGATGGATGTAGAAATGAAGAAAACCTCATACAACCATCATTTCCTAACTGTCTCATTTCCTCGCCCTGATAGCCTTGATAAATCCACCATCATTACGACCCAGAATCGTTTTCTTGGACTATTTCCTCTTCCAAATAATGAAGTGAGAAGTGTACTGCTGATCAAGCCAGGAGAGTTTAAAGAAATGCGTAAAGAAGGACTCGATTCTTTCTATCGCGCATACTGCGAATTGATACCTGAGCTCGATGGGTATGTCCAACAGATCGATTCGTGGAAAAAGATCCAGCTCATGATTCCAGTTAGACACAATGTCTCCCAATATGTAAAAGATAACATTATCTTAACTGGTGACGCAGCGCACAGTGTGCACCCGATGGCGGGAGAGGGGATGAATCTAGCTATACAAGATTCGGATGTGCTTGGGGAGCTGCTATGTTGGATGTTTAAAACGAACCAAACAGAATGGAAGCACCTTAGATGGTATGAAAAGGTGAGGAAACCAAGAGCAGAGTTTGTTTCACGTCTCAGTCACCAGGCAGCACTGCTTTATTCATTCCCTTACCGTCCATGGCAACGATTAAGGATAAAAGGGGTACAGCAAACAGAGCATTCATCCGTTCTTCATTACAAGCAGATGCTCAATACCTCAGGGTTAGGGATTTGGAAATTTACGATCTTTGATCGCATGAAGCAAGCAGGTCTCCTTCCGGCAAGGAGAAATGATCATAAACTTTCTGGTATCGAACAAAAAGTGATTTTTGATAAAAACGAAGATTACCCGTGGAAGGGTAGTAAGGGGGAGATAGGATGAACGAGGTAAAAAAGATATGGCGTGCGAGGAAATGGATGAAGAGCAATGAGCCCTTTCTTTATGCGTGGCACGCCCATTTAGGTTACGAACATGATTTATTTGATGAATTTCATCATGGAGCTACTGTAACAGCAGTTGCGGATAAACGGGGGATGAACGAACTACTTTTAACTAGATGGTCTGAGGTGGGGGTTGCGATCGGCCATTTGAAGGAAGACAAGAAAGGCTTGATTCGATCCAAGAAAAGTATGGTTGAATCGATGTCGAAGAATAGCGACCAGAACGTAGGCGTATTGTTAAAAGAGATGATGGAATTACATATTCCGATTCTCCTTTCGTACTCAAAATTATTGAACGGTAAGGAGTATGCTTCATATAAGGACGAAGATTACGCAGGAACGGTAGCCGCCACTTCAAGTTTTATTGAACGTTTTGCATTTCCGAAAGTGTATCAATGGCTCCAAAAGGTGGATGCGAAATCAGTCGTGGACTTTGGAGCAGGGTATGCAGGCTACCTCTCTAGAATCGGAGCAAAAAAAGAAAACATGAGGCTCGTTGGGATCGAGAAAAGCAGGCAAGTTTGTCTTGATGCTGAATCACATATTCCTTACGAATTAAAATCATCAATCGATCTTTATCCGGAAGATATGATGAGCTGGAGCTGGGACGGTGATCGATTTGATGTAGCGATGATGAATAACTTACTATACTACTTTGCGCCAGATGAAAGGTACAGCCTTTTTCAAAAAGCAAGTGAAGTGACAAGTGATAATGGATCCTTGATCATCATCTCTCCTCTTCATGAATCAGAGCACGGCCACGCGTTCTCAGCTGCATTCAATAGCTTTATGAGCGCTCATAGTAACCTTCATCAGCTTCCAACAAGTACGGAAATGGTAGACATGGCGACAAAGGCAGGCTTTGAACTAAAACAGATGAAACCGATTGTTAAGGAAGGGGCATGGTACTGCTTAACCTTTCAAAAAGCTGTGTAGAGAAGCCCCATAGAGGGTTTCTTTTTTTTGTGGAGTTTCCTATCACAAAATTTGGGCTCCTGCATACGTTAAAGAGAGTATGGATTGGAGGGGAAAGCCTTTGTGTGGAATAACCGGGTGGGTAGATTGGAAACAGGACCTAACACAAAAGGAAAAAGTACTTCAACAGATGGCGGCGACCCTGTCTAAACGTGGACCAGATGATACGAATTGTTTTATGAACAAACACTGTGGTTTTGGACACACGCGACTCATTGTCGTTGACCCTTCCGGCGGAAATCAGCCGATGTCACGAGAGCATCTTAATCAGAAATATACGATTTGTTATAACGGTGAATTATATAACACTGAAGATTTACGGAGCGTGCTCCTCTCAAAAGGGTATACGTTTCGATCTCATTCTGATACCGAAGTGCTTCTAACTTCCTATATCGAATGGGGAGAAGACTGTGTCGATCACTTAAACGGGATCTTTGCATTTGCTATATGGGATGACCTTAGGAAACACCTGTTTCTAGCAAGAGATCGCCTTGGGGTGAAACCTCTGTTCTATCGTTCTAGTGGACCATCCCTGCAGTTTGGATCAGAGCTTAAAGCAATCCTTGCTCATCCTGATGTGAAGACAGAGATCGATCGAGAAGGGTTGCAAGAAATATTTGGGCTCGGACCTTCTCGTACGCCTGGTCACGGTGTGTTCCGAGGGATAAAAGAGGTTCGTCCTGGGTTTGCCATGGTCTTTAATCATAGTGGTTTAAAGACGTGGCGTTACTGGGATGTTAAGAGTAATGAACATACAGATAACCTTGAAACTACTGTAGGAAAGGTCGGGGATCTTCTAAAAGACTCGATCAAGCGCCAACTTGTGGCTGATGTGCCGGTATGTACATTTTTATCAGGTGGTGTTGATTCAAGTGCAATCACTTCCGTAGCTCAATCAGCGTTTCAGGATGAAGGTAGAGGTGTTCTTCGTTCTTTCTCTGTGGACTATGTAGACAATGATAAATACTTCGAGAGCAGTGAGTTTCAGCCGAATTCAGATGCTCCTTGGATAAAACGTGTTTCAACAGAGCTCAGTACAGACCATCGTAACTGTGTAATCGATACTGATCAGCTCGTGCATCATTTAAAAGAGGCAGTCATATGTCGTGATTTGCCAGGCATGGCTGATGTGGATTCATCGCTATTATGGTTTTCAAAACAAATCAAACAGCAAGCAACCGTCGCACTATCTGGCGAGTGTGCTGATGAAATATTTGGTGGATATCCATGGTTTCATAAACCAGAATTACTTGACCAAGAACAGTTTCCGTGGATGCGTTCGACTCTTGAACGTCAAGCGATGTTAAAAGAAGACATTAGAAACAAATTAAAGCTCGAAAGCTATGTAACAGAAAGGTATCGAGAAACGATCAAAGAAACACCGAAGCTTGATGGTGAAACTGAACTAGAAGCGAAAAGAAGGGCACTTTTCTACTTGAATTTAAATTGGTTTATGACGACGTTACTTGAACGCAAAGATAGAATGAGTATGGGCGCAAGTCTAGAGGTGCGAGTACCTTTTTCAGATCATCGAATCATCGAATATGTGTGGAATGTTCCCTGGGAAATGAAAATGCTCGATGGAAGAGAGAAAGGGCTGCTTCGAAAAGCTATGACTGGTGTATTGTCCCATGATGTTCTTTACCGAAAGAAAAGTCCTTATCCGAAAACGTATAACCCTGCTTACACGAAAGCTGTGAAAACGTGGCTAACAGAAACGCTCGCGAATAAGCAAGCACCGATTCTCGAACTGATCGATCGAAAAGTGGTGCAGGACATTCTGGATACAGATGGGAAAGCATTTAAAGTTCCATGGTTCGGTCAGCTTATGGCAGGACCTCAGCTCATCGCACATCTTGCACAGATTAACTTTTGGTTAGAGCACAATAAGATTAATCTTGTGGATTAAAGAAGGGTTATTGATCAAAAATAATGTGAAATAAAATAAGAGTAGAAATGTCCTGTGGATGGTTACAGGACATTTTTCATTGGTGTTGTTTTTATGGTAGTAAATTTACTTAAGGTGCGGTCAAGGGTATGTGGTAGAATATGGGTGGGGATGAGGAGGTAGATGACAAAGGTGAAGAAAACGCATTTTAAACGACTATCGATTATTTGCTTAATCGTTAGTTTGCTAGTTTGGCTTCCTAATATTATTTTTAATGTATCTAGTCAATTATGGGTTGTAACATTTATTATTGCTCCAGTTGGAATTGTTTTTGCAGCATTAATAAAGAAGAATTCACTCATAATCGCAAATACGTTCATGTTTTTTAGTTTTTTTATCTTTATGTTTTTTGGATATATCGTAAATTTTATTACAGATGGGAACCCTTGAGTCTAAAGTGTTAAGAATCTCCCTAGGAAAAATCTGAGCGAAAGTAATTTACAAAACTTTTTAATTATGGTAATATTTTTACAAATTTAAAGGCTTTGAAGAGAAGAGTAAATATCCTTACCATCTACAGAGAACTCCGGTTGCTGAAAAGGAGTATGGAACGGTTATTGAACCAAACCTCTGAGCTTTACATTGGATCCATTATTGGTGATGGTGTAACGGGAGCTCCCGTTATAGAGATAGGGTATACGCAAATGTAGTAAATTGCCGTACCTGATAAGGTTGATATGGCGACATATCGATAAACTGAGGTGGCACCGCGATTACGAATCTCGTCCTCAAGACTATTGTCTTGGGGGTGGGATTTTTTTATTGGTTCAATAAAATGTAATTGCGAGGTGTGTGATGAAAAAGGTAACGTCGAAAAAACATATTGTGCTTTTAACTAGTATAGGATTATCGAATGTAGGAGGGTGGATCTATCATATCGCGCTAAACTTGATCATCCTCGACATGACAAAATCAGTTCTTGCCGTGACAGCTCTTTATATTCTAAAGCCATTAGCAACGCTCCTTACAAATGGATGGTGCGGCAGTTGGATTGATCGAGTGAACAAACGAAGATTGATGATTGGTTTAGCGCTATTTCAATCACTAGTAACAGCGATTCTTCCATCACTTACTTCAATTGTGTTTATGTATTGTACTGTTCTCGTCATAAACATGTCGAGCTCTATCTATCATCCTACATCGATGGTGTACATTACGAAGTTGATTGTGCACGGGGAAAGGAAGAAGTTTAATTCTTTTAGAAGTCTCGTAGATTCTGGAGCTTTTATCATCGGACCTGCTATTGCTGGCTTTCTATTCATCATAGGTACACCAACCTATGCGATTTACATCAATTCTGTAGCCGTAGCTAGTTCTGCATTATTAATGATTATCATGCCTAATGTGGAAAAAAGTGACGGCATGCCTAAGGGTGAGTCTCTGAATGTATCAATTCAAGTCATGAAAGAGGATTGGAAAATCGTACTGAACTACGCTAGAAAAGCAGGGTATATCGTTAGTATTTACTTTTTGTACAGTGCGATCACTGTGATGACATGGGGAGTCGATTCGCTCGAAGCTGCTTTTTCGAAAGAGGTGCTGCATTTAACAAATAGTTCGTACGGTTATCTTGTCAGCATTTCGGGAGTAGGAATACTAGTCGGTGCGATCGTTAATACAGTCATGATAAGAAAACTAACAACATCATGGCTGCTAGGGGGAGGGGCGGTTGTTCTCTCTCTCGGATATATAGTATACGCCTTATCAGGTGGGTTTGAAATGGCGAGCTTTGGATTCTTTCTCCTTTCGTTCGCTCTTGCATTTGCGAACACTGGATTCGATACCTTCTATCAATCAAATGTTCCTGTCGAGATGATGGGGAGGATCGGTAGTTTGTTTGGATTCATCGAAGCTTTTATCGTTATCATCATCATGTTGCTATTTGGACTTCTTGCTGAAGTGATTTCGATTCAATTTGTTGTCGCTGGAGGGTCGTTTGTGATGCTGATCATTTCTCTTCCGCTATTCATCATGAGCGTTTCGCCATCGAAGGGTGAGTACTATTCGAATACGTAGTGGAATGTAAAAACCCGCTCAGAGCATACGCTTTGAGCGGGTTTCATTCGGAAATTATTGTGTTTGAGATTCCTTTACTTCTGGCGATTCTAACCGATTTAATCTGTCGACAAGGCCGTGGCCAAATCCAGCTCCTGTAGAAAGACTGTTGCTTGAGTTGATTGCTCCACGAACTTCATAAGCAGTTGAACCGTGTTCAGAAAAATCGAGTCCTTGGATTTCTTCTTCTCTTGAAACGCGAATTGACGAGAAGCGTGTGTAAACGAAGAGGAATAATCCTACAGTCGAGAATGTCCAAGCCATAACAGCAAGAATTCCAATTGCTTGAACACCAAGGAGGGCAGCGCCACCACCATAGAAGAGACCACCGTCTATTGCAAAGAGTCCAACAGCAAGCGTACCCCATACGCCACATACTCCGTGAACTGCAATCGCGCCAACTGGATCATCTAGCTTCACTCGACGGTCGATCAATTGAACTGCTTCGATGAGAATAATACCAGCGATAAGGCCGATCGCAATGGCACCGAGTGGAGAGACGCTTGCCGTTCCAGCAGTTATACCAACAAGTCCTGCAAGGGCTCCGTTTAGCGTAAGCGATGCATCGATCTGTTTGTATCTGATATAAGAATAAAGAGCGCTTGAGATTACGCCACCCGACGCAGCTAGAAGAGTTGTAGCGACGATCGTAGGAATAAGTGCGTCACTAGCAGATAATGTACTACCAGCGTTAAATCCAAACCAGCCAAACCATAGAATAAATACGCCTAGTGCGCCAAGAGGAATGTTGTGTCCTTGAATAACGTTCACTTTATCTTTTGAATATTTACCGATACGCCCTCCAAGGAATGTAACGGCTACGACAGCACCAAGTGCACCTGTAAGGTGGACGACTGTTGACCCAGCGAAATCAGTAAATCCTAACTCTGCTAACCAGCCGCCTCCCCAAATCCAGTGTCCTACTACTGGATATACAAATCCGACCATTGCGATTGTGATCGCGATATAGCTGATCAGTTTCATACGTTCAGCAACTGCTCCTGAAATAATTGTTGCACACGTAGCAGCAAAAACAGCCTGGAAGACAAAGAATCCAATTTGATCAGACTGTCCTGTGAGGAAAAACCCGCTACTACCGATGAATCCTGAAGCAGAGTCCCCGAACATGAAGGCAAATCCGATTACGAAGTACAAAACAGCTCCGATCGACATCGTTAACAAGTTTTTCATTAAAATATTAAGTGCGTTTTTTGAACGGGTGAACCCAGTTTCTACCATTGCGAATCCTGCATGCATGAAGAACACGAGGAATGTTGCGATCATGACCCAAACCGTGTCGATCGATTGACTTACTACTGTTATAGCTGATGCATCTGCCGCGGCATATGCCTTTCCACTCGATAATAGAATAATAGCTGCAAATAGAACTGATACTTTTTTCAACGTAACCATCCTTTACTTTTTTATTTAAAAGCAGTTAGACCGTGTTCACCTGAGCGAATCCGAATAACATCTTCTACTGGGTAGACGAAGATTTTTCCGTCGCCTACTTGCCCAGTTGAACAAACATCACGAATCGTTTTTACAACATGATCGAGAAGATAATCTTCAAAAATAAGTTCAACTTTTACTTTCGGTTGGAGATCCACTTCGAAATGACTTCCCCTAAAGAGCCCCGTTTGTTTCTTTTGTAAACCACACCCTGCAACTTCTGAAACTGTCATTCCTGTAATGCCTTCATCTCTTAATCGATCTCTTAAGTCCTGAAAAGATTCAGGACGAATAATCGCTTCGACTTTTTTCACTTTTCGCACCTCCATGTTAGTTAATCTCACAAACATTATTTTCTATATGCTTATATTATGCTGTATCGCGGTGAAGTTCAAGTTTATTTTTAGAATATTTAAAATAGTTTGTCACAAAATCTAACAAGTGCAAAAAAGGAAAATGCTAGGATTGCAGGTGGGGTCTAGGTGGTTGCGCTTTCAGAAATTGAGAGGGGAAAGACATGAAAAAAAGCTTCTGGAATGAATTCCAGAAGCTGTAAGCTTTAGATGAGTGAGATGATCTCATACCCATATGGTTTGAGGTGGACAGTCGCATCGTTAAATTCTTGATTGCTTACTAAGCTCTTTGCACGATGTTGAACGAAGTTTGCAATTGAAACGGAAGAAGAAGAGTCTGCATTGTTCAAAAGGAAGAGGAGGGTTTCCTTTTCAGTCCGTTTAATAAATTGCGTGATCGTTTCACTTGTCGTAAACAGTTCGTACGACCCAGCGGTACCGAATGCTTCGTGCGTCTTTCTTAATGAGATGAGCTGCTGTAGGAAATGGAATAACTCTTTATCCTGCTTTTCTTCATCCCAAATCATGCAATAGCGACAGCCTGGGTCTGCACCACCAGTCATTCCGATCTCATCTCCGTAGTAAATACATGGTGATCCGGGGAATGATAGCTGCATGATATACATTAACTTAACAAGATCTTTATTTTCATTCGCAAGCGTCAGCATTCTTGGGGTGTCATGACTCCCGAGAAGGTTAAAAGCAACATCGTTTACATTAGCAGGGTAGGAGTGGAGCAGAGATGTTAGCCTGTCTGCCATCGTATCCGCAGCAATTTTCTTATGTGCGAAGTGATCCAGAACAGCTGACGTGAACGGATAGTTCATAACGGCATCGAACTGATCACCTTGAAGCCATGGCATGGAATCATGCCAGATCTCTCCTAAGATATAGAGTTCTGGCTTCACTTTTTTTACTTCATTTCGAAAATCGCGCCAGAACGCATGGTCAACTTCATTTGCAACATCAAGTCGCCAACCATCGATATCGAATTCTTCTACCCAGTACCGTCCTACATTTAGAAGATATTCACGTACTTCTGGATTCTCGGTATTGAGTTTCGGCATCGTAGGCTGAAATGCAAACGTATCATATGAAGGTAATGGTTCTGTTTCAATCGGAAATGAACGAACATGGAACCAATCACGGTAGCGGGAATTTTCGCCATTCAGTAATACATCTTGAAACGGTTCAAAGTGGTAGCCGCTGTGGTTGAAGACGGCATCGAGCATGATCTTGATTCCGCGCTCATGACACGCATTCACAAGTTTTTTGAACGTTTCCTTATCTCCAAATTGAGGGTCGATCTCCATGTAATCAATCGTATCGTATTTGTGGTTGGAGTGAGCTTTGAAAAAAGGAGTGAAGTAGATTCCGTTTATACCAAGCTTTGATAAGTGGTTCAGATGATCCATCACTCCTTGAAAATCCCCACCAAAAAAGTTAGTTGGTGTAGGAGGGAATTCTCCCCAAGGTAAGCTTTCTTCTGGATCGATCGACGGGTCTCCATTCGCAAATCGTTCAGGAAAAATCTGATACCAGATTGTGTCTTTCACCCATTCAGGCGCCCTGAAGACGTCTTTTCCATTTAAGAAAGGAAAGCTGAAGTAATCATTGGTATCCTCTGGTTGCTCTGTGTAGAATCCTTTTTCAGTGTAAAAAAAAGCTTCTTGTTTATCTTCTAAGAGAAACCCATAACGAAGTCTTCGGTAGGGAGGGTTGATCGCAATATCCCAGTAGTCAAACAAAGAGTCAGAACCTGTAAGGGTCATAGGGTGTTTCATAGATTGCCATGCATGGTCTTCCCAATCATATGGATCACCATGAATGAGTGATACAGACGTTAAATCGCCTTTCTTTGCTTGCAGTTTGATATGTAACGTTTCGTTATTATAAGGATAGGCGAAGTTGTTTTTTGGTCGATGATAGATCGCTTCTTTTTGCAATTTGTCCCCTCCTAAATGCAATCGCTTGCATTAATTTGTACTATTCCAACACGATTTGGTCACAAGGCCTTTCATGCGTGCTCCCCTATTAATGTAGAAGATTCTTGACCTCTAGTCAAATCCCTTTAAGAATAGATCAAATCAAGTATAAAAAAATTTCAAAAAAGTTTTGTGCAAACGGTTGCTAAAAATTTCGCTACATGTATAATTAGGTATAGAAAGTTAGTGCAATCGTTTTCACGAAATCATGAAAATGCTTGTGTGACTATCGTAAATTATTGAGGGGGTTAAAGAAATGAAAAGGTTTTTTGCCTTATTTCTAACACTGGTTTTAGCAATCGGCGTACTAGCTGCTTGTGGTCCGCAAAACAATGAAAGCGCTTCTACAAATAATAGTAACGGTGGCGACGGAGACGCTGAAGCGAACAAACCTGAGAAACTAGTAGTCTGGGAAGATAAAGACAAAGCAGTAGCGCTTGAACCAGCAATTAAAAGTTTCGAAGAAGAACATGGTATTAAAGTTGAATTTAAAGAGCTTGGTATGGCTGACGAAATTAGAGAGCAGATCCGTCTAGACGGTCCAGCAGGTACTGGCCCTGACGTTCTAACTCTACCTCACGATCAGATCGGACAAGTTGCTGTAGAAGGGTTGATTTCTCCAATCGAAGTTGATCAAGAAGTAGTAGACCGTTATACAGAATCTTCTATTCAAGCACAAACTTACGATGGCAAGCTTTATGGACTTCCAAAAGCTACTGAAACGCCAGTATTTATCTATAACAAAGCATTGATGGATGAAGCTCCAGAATCAATGGAGGACGTATACACGTTTGCAAAAGATTTCACGAAGGACAAGCAATATGGTTTCCTTGCACTTTGGGATAACTTCTACTTTGCGAATGCAGTTCTTTCTGGATACGGTGGTTACGTATTCGATCGTTCTGATGAAGGTCTTAATCCTCAAGATCTTGGTTTAGCTAACGAAGGCGCGATCGAAGGTACAGAATACATCCAGAAGTGGTATGAAGAAGGTCTATTCCCTAAAGGACTTATCGGTGAAAACGGTGGATCTACAATGGATGGACTATTTAACGATGGCAAAGCAGCATCTGTAATGAACGGTCCATGGTCTTTCCAAGGATATAAAGATGCTGGAATTGAAATCGGTGTAGCACCGATGCCTAAGCTTCCAAACGGTGAGAACTTTAAGACGTTTATCGGTGTTAAAGGCTGGCATGTAAGTAACTTCTCTGAAAACAAAGAGTGGGCTACAAAGCTAGTTGAATGGGTAGCAAACGCAGAAAACGGTAAGATTCGTTTTAAAGAAACTGGTGAAATCCCTCCAGTTAAGTCTCTAATCGAAGATCCTGTTATTGCAGAAAATGAAGCAGCAAGCGCTGTTGCAATTCAGTCTCAATATGGTACGCCTATGCCTAACATTCCTGAAATGGCAGAAGTATGGGAGCCAGCAGCATCTGCACTTCAATTGGTAGCTACAGGTAAGCAAGATCCTAAGGCTGCACTTGAAGAAGCTACGAAAACAATCAAATCACAGATCGAACAAAATCATAGTAATTAAGTAATGAAAATCAAAAGCGGTACTCCATAAAGGGGTACTGCTTCTCACTTTAATGGATGTCAAAGTGAGGGGAAGAAAGGGGATTGCCATCACGATGGAGGCAACTGGACGTCAAACGAAGCATCGAAAAACAGCATTAGCATTGTCCCTCATTCCAGGGTTAGGTCAGTTCTATAATAAGCAGATTATGAAGGGATTCATGTTCTTTATCCTAACGATTTCATTTGCAGTTGCTTTTGCTGATCTAATTAACATCGGATTATGGGGAATCGTTACGCTAGGAGAACAACTACCACGAGATCACTCTATTTTCCTTTTAACACAAGGAATCATCGCAGTCCTAGTCATTGCGATAGGGTTGTTGATCTACTTCTTGAACCTGCGGGATGCCTATGTAAACGGAAAGAATCGTGACCTTGGCATTCCTCTTAATTCAGTAAGAGAGCAGTATCGAAATGTTTCAGAACAGGGCTTTCCTTATTTAATGCTAGCTCCTGGATTCTTTCTACTAATCTTTGTTGTTATCTTTCCTATCCTATTCGTCATACTTTTATCATTTACGAACTATGATCTTTATCACTCACCACCAGCGAACCTCGTTGACTGGATTGGGATTCAAAACTATATCGATATCTTCAGCATGGATATTTGGCGTAACACGTTCCTAGACGTATTTTCTTGGACAATCGTATGGACGTTCTTCGCAACGACTGGTCAGATCGCAATTGGTATTTTCCTTGCCGTACTGATGAACCAGAAAGACCTTAAATTTAAAGGCATTATAAGAACAATTTTTATCTTGCCATGGGCAGTACCGGCATTCGTTTCAATCCTAGTATTTGCAGGAATGTTTAACGAAACGTTCGGTGCCATCAACAATGACATCTTAGCTGCATTCGGTATAGACAGTATTCCATGGTTAACGGAACCGTTCTGGACCAAAGTAGCTTTAATACTCATACAATTTTGGCTTGGATTCCCGTTCATCTTCGCAATGGTAACAGGTGTACTCCAATCCATACCAAACGAATTATATGAAGCTGCGACCGTAGACGGTGCTTCGATCTGGCAAAAGTTCAGAGCGATTACGCTTCCAATGATTTTATTTGCAATCGCACCGATCCTTATCACACAGTATACGTTCAACTTTAATAACTTTAACGTAATCTACCTATTCAATGGTGGGGGACCTGCCGTTTCGGGTCAAACTGCTGGATCGACGGATATCTTGATCTCATGGATCTACAAACTAACGTTTACTTCAGCACAGTACGGTAAAGCGGCTGCAATTACAATGCTTCTATCCGTTATCGTAATCGCGGTAGCATTGTGGCAGTTTAGAAGAACGAAATCATTCCAAGAAGAGGATATGATGTAATATGAGTACGAAAATGCAGAACACCATCCGTTTAACACTGTCCTATATTGTCATTGCTATCGCTTGTATCATTATTCTATATCCAGTCGCATGGATCATCGGTTCGTCTTTCAATCCAGGTGACAGCTTATCAGGTTCATCGATTATTCCTGAAAATGCAACGCTACAGCACTACAAAGATCTTTTCAATACTGCAGAAAGTGACTACTTATTGTGGTACTGGAATACGTTGAAGATTTGTATCATCACGATGATCCTTGCAGTAGCAATGATTTCTTGTATGGCATATGCGTTCTCTCGCTATCGTTTCGTTGGTCGTAAGAATGGATTGATGACGTTCTTGATCCTACAAATGATTCCTAACTTTGCTGCATTGATCGCAATCTATGTCCTTGCATATATCACTGGTTTTCTTGATACACACTTTGCGTTGATCCTTGTTTATGCAGGTGGATTGTTACCGATGAACACATGGCTAGCGAAGGGGTACTTCGATACGATTCCAAAAGAGCTTGATGAGTCAGCTCGAATTGACGGTGCAGGTCACTTCCGTATCTTTTGGCAGATCATTTTGCCACTTGCAAAACCAATTCTTGCGGTTGTTGCACTATTTAGCTTCATCACACCGTTCACAGACTTTATTCTTGCTCAAATCATCTTAAGAAGTGAAGAGAAGTTTACACTTGCAGTAGGCTTGTATCGTATGATTTCAGATCAGTTTGGAAATGAGTTTACAACGTTTGCGGCAGGATCTGTCCTCATTGCGATTCCAATTTCAATTCTTTTCTTATCGCTTCAGCGTTACTTTATCTCTGGCCTAACAGCAGGAGGAACGAAAGGATAAGTAAAGTTAATAAGGAGGGGGGAGGATCTAGGTTGTCGACCATCTTCTTTCTCCTTTTTAAATGAGTTTGTACAATAGTTATGGAATCGTTTACAATAAGAAAGTATTAACAACGGCTTACTCGAAATCAGCAATCGTTACGGTTGCGTTAGCCTGTTGTTCAGGAGGGAAACCAGTGGCAGTAACGATAAAAGATGTAGCGAAGCTCGCGAATGTGGCCCCATCCACTGTTTCTCGTGTCATCGCAAATAATCCGAGAATCAGTGAAAAGACGAAGCGTCGCGTTCGTGAAGCAATGGAAGAACTCGGTTATCACGTGAATTATAATGCGCGTAGTCTAGCGAATAGAAGTACACAAACCCTAGGAATCGTGATGCCTAGTTCGGCAGATAAAGTATTTCAAAACCCTTTCTTCCCGGAAGTTCTTAGAGGAATCAGTACGAAAGCGCATGAGAATGAATTTACCCTATACATGTCGACTGGATCGAAGGAAGAAGAAATTCTAGATGCAGTAAAAGGAATGGTTCATGGGAGAAGAGTCGATGGCATTGTTCTTCTTTATTCTAGAATCGATGATTCGATTATGAAATTCTTAAAAGATGAAGAATTTCCTTTTACGGTGATTGGAAAGCCTTTTAAGTACCCAGATGAAGTGACGCATGTTGATAATGATAACTTCCGAGCGGCAAAGGATGTAACCGAGCATCTGATCAGTAGAGGACATGAACGAATTGCATTTGTTGGAGGAAAGCTCGACCTTGTTGTAACCGTCGATCGACTAAGTGGTTATGAAAAAGCGCTGCGCGAAGCGAACTTGAAATACAGGGATGATTATATTGTGCACGTTGAGTTTTTGAAAGAAGGTGGGCACGAAGCAGTGATGGAATTATGCTCGCTAGAAGAACCGCCAACGGCACTTGTCGTAGCAGATGATTTGATGGCGCTCGGAATTATGAGCAAGCTTGATGAAATCGAACTATCGGTTCCAGATGATATTTCGATTATCAGTTTCAACAATGTCATGCTTGCTGAATACGCAAGCCCACCGTTAACGTCTGTTGATATTAATATCTTTCAACTAGGCTATCAAGCTGTGAATTGCTTACTCGAAAAAATCGAAGATGCAGAAGCAAGCAACAAACGAGTTTGCGTTCCTCATAAGCTCGTTGAGCGCTGGTCTGTGAAAACATTGTAGAGCTACCGAAGACTGTTGAGATTTTCTCGACAGTCTTTTTTTGATTCAGCGCGCTCACGATGTTTCTTTCTGAAGCTTATCGATGACCGTTGGAAGGGATGGGTTCGTTTCATGAAAATATCTTTCGAAAGGACACCCTTCCTTTTCTATTCGCTCTCGTACAGATTTGATCGTAAAAGACGTTGGTGATAAGGAATCGTTAACTTCGCTCCAGTACAATGGTGCAGCCACTGTAGGTGATTGTTTCCCTCTAGTGGAATAAGGACAGATCATTGTCTTACCTTCAGCGTGTTGAAGAAAATCGACATACAGTCTACCTTTTCGATTTTTTTTCATTCTTTCGATGGTGAAAGAAGCTGGATGCTGCTCGACAAGGTAATTTGCAATAAACGAAGTGAAGATTCTGGTGTCATCGTACGTTAAATCTGAACCTTTTATCGGAATATGTATTTGGATCCCTTTGCTACCCGTTAGCTTAGGGAATCCAACGATCCCAAGTGAAGAGAAAATCTTGTTAATTTCGTTTGCAGCTAATATAACAAGATCGAATGATTTTTCGTCTGGTGGATCGAGATCGAACACGATCTCAACAGGCTTATTCGATTGAATGGTATGAAAAGGAATATGAAATTCGATTGAACCCTGGTTGCCGAGCCAGACTAGTGTGGAAAGGTGGTTGCAGATGATGTAATCAATACCTTCACTTCTATCTGTTTGAATAAAATTTGGTGCATAATCTGGGCAATTCTTTTGATAAAACGATTCATTGCCAACACCATTCGGATAACGGATAACAGTTAGGTGCTTGTCTTTTAGCATCGGTAAAAGAAGAGGGGAGACGTTTAGTAAGTATGAAATATATTCTTTCTTCGTCACATTTGGCCAGTATTTTTTTGAAGGATTCGTAAGTGAAATTTCTCTAGAAAAAGGTAAGTTGGTTAGGATAAGGTTCTCTTCTGTGCACTCTTGATAGTCAGTATCGAGTTGGAACGAAACAAAGGTAGGCGCTAAGATTTTGTTGTTCTTCATACCCTTAAAGGAAAGTTCAACACAGATCCCTGGAGCAATCCTAACGATGTTCTGATCGATATGGTCTTGATTTTCGACGATCGTTTTATGCAAGCTATTATATTCTTCACTAGAAAGTCCTTCAGAAAATGCCCCTATAATCGATTCATGACCGTCTCTCATTATTGAGATGACAAACTCCTCTTGATCTTCATGGTAACCGTAAATGATAAAATTCCCGCTGAAATTGTGATCTTCTTGCGTAAAAATTTCTTTCATGACCTGTTCCACAGAATTTCCTACCTTTCTATGTTTGTTGAAACGAGCAGGTTTTTGGATCACCATCAGTGATCGTTTGAACGACAGGCTGACGTAACCGTTGATCACTCGTCCACTCAAGATAGGTTACTTTTACAATGATTTCTGGAGAGAGCCATACAATGTCTTTGCGGTTAGGATCAAATTCTAAGAAGGGGGAGGTGGATTGTTTCACTAACGTTACCATTTCAGATAGACGAGAAATCTCATCATTTTTTAACTTTCCTGTACCAGCACTCCCGATGTAGCGTAGCTGATTGTTTGAGTCATACAAACCCAATAAAAACGTATTTATAATATTTCCTCGAAATGTTACTCCACATACAGTGGCAAAGATGTCCTGATAATTTTTAACCTTTTTCCAGCTGTCGCTTTTACCATTGATCACATAAGAGCTGTTAAGGTCTTTCCAAACGATGCCTTCCATACCTTTTTCTTTAATTACAGAAAAAAGCTGTTCTCCATTTTCGTGACTATGAACAATGCGAATCGATTTGTTCTGATTTAGTCCTTCTTCGAGTATTTCAAGTCGTTCGATCAATGGGCGATCGTTGACCCATTTACCATCCCATAAAATAACATCAAACACCATGTAGAATATCGGGTTCATTTCTACGCCTTTTGCGATTTGGTTAGCTTTCTTCAGTCGATCTCTGCGCATAACATCATGAAAAGAAGGCTCTCCTTTTTCATTAAGTGAAACGATTTCGCCATCTAAGATAAATGAAACACTTTGAGCAAGTGAAGGTAATTCTTGAAGCTCTGGGTAAGTAGCTGTCCGTTCATTGAGCGATCGATTAAAAAGCTTTAAATGCTGTTTGTCAAAGTAGGCTAATACACGAACACCATCCCATTTCACTTGTGAGATGCCATGTGGGGAGGAAGGGACCGTGGCCGATGTAACTGGCTCAAATGGTTTTATTGGCTTCATTCAAATCCCTCATTTCAGGAGAAATGGGCAGTTCTTATAACACGTTAGATGAAGGAGGCGAACAATCTAATTCGCCTCTTTTTCTTTCTTCTTTTTTACAGATACTTTCTTTTTCTTTTGTTCTTGCTTCTTTGGTTTGGAAGGCTCGGTTGTTCCGGTTGGCTCAAGACTCGCTTGCAGAGCATCCATTAAGTCGACAACGTTTTTCTTTGGTTTTTCCTTCACAACTTTAATGTCATCACCAGATATCTTACTTTGGATAAGTGCCATAATGGCTTCTCGTCTTTCATCTTGGTACTGAGAGGGGTCAAACTCTGTTGTGAGCTGTTCAATCAATTGTTGAGCCATTTTCAATTCTTTATCACTCAAATCCATTTCTTCAGGGAGGTCTGGCACATGATCTAATTCGCGAACTTCATCAGGAAAATACATCGTTTCCATCATTAAACCATTTTTGTACACTCGAACAGCAGCAAGGTGTTCTTTTGAACGTATAGTGATCTTCGCAATTCCAATCCTTCCGGAAGTTTCCATCGCTTTCTTTAGAAGCATGTATGGCTTACTACCGTTATCATTTGGTCCAATGAAGTAGGAGCGATTGAAAAAGACAGGATCAATGTCATCTAGTTCAACGAAATCCACAATTTCAACTGACTTGCTTTTTTCCTGAGCGAGTGCTTCGATTTCATCTCTTTCGATAATGACAAACTTACCGTCTTCGTATTCATAGCCGCGAACAATTTCATCAGATTCCAGAGCTTTTTCACAGTTGGGACACGTTTTCTCATATTTGATCGGCGTATGACACTTCTCGTGAAGGTAACGCATCTTAATATCTTTATTTTCAGTAGCTGAATATAGCTTGATTGGAATGTTCACCAATCCGAAACTAATCGAGCCTTTCCACATCGTATGCATGAGTCTCGTTCATCCTTTCAGGGTGTCTATACTGTTAGAATGTCACACGAACTGTAAAGCATGCAGGGTTATGTAGAAAAGGTGAGAGAGGTGTGTTTCGGATAAAAACTAGGTCTAACGAGGGGTTTAGTGATGGTTATTGTCCAAAAGGCAATTTTATTAGCCAAACTTTCTTTTTAATATCCAAAATCTCAATTTAATGTCCAAAATTCCTTTATATTAGCGAATTAGCACCATTCCAAACGCCTCCGCTATGCCAACAATAAAAAACCTCCCCATCAAAGGGAGGTTTCTCTTTAGTATTAAGACGACATGAATTGTCCGCCATTAATATGAATCGTTTGGCCAGTCATATATGAAGAATCGTCACTTCCAAGGAGTACATAAGCTGCTGCGAGTTCCTCAGGTTGACCAGGACGTCCCATCGGTGTGTTTGTTCCGAAGTCCTTTACTTTATCGCTTGAGAAAGTGGAAGGAATGAGGGGTGTCCAAATCGGGCCTGGAGCAACACTGTTCACGCGAATTCCTTTACCGACAAGGGATTTTGCCATACTTCTTGTGAATGCTGTGATTGCGCCTTTCGTAGTAGAATAGTCGATTAACTGCTCGTTTCCTTCGTAGCCTGTAATTGAAGACGTGTTGATGATGGTACTCCCTTTCTTCAAATGAGGGAGGGCTGCTTTTGTAAGATGGAACATCGAGAAGACGTTTGTACGGTACGTTTTCTCAAGTTGTTCAGCTGTAATATCTTCAATTCCTTTTTGGGGGTGCTGTTCTGCTGCATTGTTAATAAGAATATCGAGTCTGCCGTATACTTCGATCACTTGATCGATCACGCTCTTGCAGAAAGACTCATCGCCAATATCACCAGCTAGAAGGAGGCATTCCGATCCTTCGTTTTCGATGAGCTTCTTTGTGTTTTGTGCATCTTGTTCTTCATCTAGATAAACGATTGCAAGCTTCGCACCTTCTTTTGCATACGCAAGTGCGCAAGCTTCACCGATTCCGCTATCGCCACCCGTTATGAGTGCTACTTTATTCGTAAGTTTTCCTGATCCTTTGTACTCCCAGTCATCGATCAACGGTTTTGGATTCATTTCTTCTTGTGATCCTGGCTGATGGTTTTGGTGCTGAGCTGGTTGTCCATTCGTTTGTTTATTATCAGGGCGCATAATCAGATCATCCTTTCGATTAATATTTTCTCTATGGTAGTGATTACCATTCTCTCTCATTTTCAAACCTGTTTTCTACGATGTAGCAGATGGAGTTTCATGATAAACTAGAAAAAGCATAAGTAGTCAGTGAGGGAAACGCGATGGAAAATAATAAACAGTTTGAACAACAGCTAGCAGCGTTTTTAAAAGATAGCCAGCCTAACATTGTTCAAAAATGGCTGTCGATTGCGAAGCTTTCAAAAGAAGACCCATACTACGAAGAAATCATTCAGAATGGCAAACGTACGGTAGAATTGATATCACACTATATCTTGACTGAGGATGAAAGCTGGATTGTAACGTTGACGAAGAAGATTGCAACGGAACGAATTCAAGCAAATGTAAACATCGGGGAATTCGTTGCAAATATTAATTCGGGGCGATCAGTCGTCATTTCAGTTTTGAATGAATCAGATTTTAACAGAAACGATCTATCAAGAGCACTGCATATTATTAATAATTACTTTAACTCTTACCTTTATCACTCTGTAACTGAATATACAAAATTAAAGGATAGTATCATACAGGATAAAAATCTATTTATTAAAGAGATGCATAGCGACAGACTAACAATCCTAGGTCAATTAGGAGCAAGTTTTGCTCATGAATTTCGTAATCCACTTACATCGATCAAAGGTTTTCTCAAACTGTTAGAAGATCAGCCTAATGAAGAAGCGCTTAGAAAGCATTATTTTGAAATTATTAATGAAGAAATGAATAACCTTGAGGAGAAAGTTCGTCAGTTCTTATTTTTATCAAAGATGCGTGGAATCGATGACGCTCCAACAAAGTTAAACATGAGTGGTTTGCTAGAGTATTCCGTACAAATTTTGTATCCAAGGCTTCTTGAGTCAAACATCGAGGTATCGACCGATATTTCCTCCCATCTAACCGTCTGTGGAGTAGATGAACAGCTAAAACAAGTTATCCTTAATATTTTAATCAACTCAATAGAAGAGTTAAACGAAAAGAACCAAGAGCCAAGAACAATTAAAGTTAAAGGATTTGTTGATGACGATTCTGTTGTCACACACATTTCTAACAATGGGAAACCGATTCCTTCTCACCTAGTAGAAAGCATTTTTGAACCATTTATTAGTACAAAAGAGCTTGGAACGGGTCTTGGACTTTCAGTATGCAAACAAATTATTGAGAAGCATAATGGCACGATATCTGTGCGTTCAGATGAAGATGAAACGACTTTCGTCATTAAACTTCCACATTCTAGTTGACAGAATAGTAAATGAATAGTAGCTTTAAGATTATAATATGAAATGCTTATAGTCCACTAGGGGAGTCATGTAACCATGACTGAGACAGGAATACCTGGACCCTTTGAACCTGATCTGGTTAGCGCCAGCGTAGGAAAGTGGAGACGGATGCAAACGCAGCCGCTCCATTTTTGGAGCGGTTTTTAGTTTGCTTCAGAAATGTTGATGGTTGTGCATATCGGCTCCTTTCCTCTTCATCAGGCGGATGATAAGCGGGAAGGAGTTATTTATATGTTATTTACAGATCAAATGAGAAGAGAAGCAGAACCTATTTTTGAGGCGATTTACCAGCACCCTTTCGTTAGAGGGATCGCCACAGGTCATCTAAAAAAAGAACAGCTCATCCATTACGTGAAGCAAGATTTTGAGTATTTGAATACATTTGCACGAATTTATGGAATCGCCCTTTCCAAGTGTGAGGAAAGGGGAGCTATGGAGTTCTTCAATGAGCAAATTTCTTTCGTCTTAAATAGTGAAGTTCATCCTCATACTAATTTTTGTAGCGTTGCAGGCGTGACATACGAAGAGTTACAAGGCTTTCCGCTCGCTCCTACAGCACATCATTATACGAGACATATGCTCGATGCCGCTCATACTGGTTCACTAGGTGATATCGCGGCAGCATTACTTCCTTGCCCTTGGACGTATCAAGAAATCGGACAGCGGCTCATGGAAGACGTTGCCCCAAATACCGACCATCCATTTTATGATTGGATTACGTTTTATGGGGAAAAAGAAATGGCCTTCGTCACGGAAAAACTACGAGTGATCGTAGACGAGCGAGCAAAAACCGCAACAGAATCTGAACTTCAACGAATGAAAGATTTCTATATTCAAAGCTGCCAGCTTGAGTATGGTTTTTGGGAAATGGCTTATACGATCGAACAGTGGCCTGTTCCTATGATGGAGAGTGAACGGATATGAACCGATTAAAGCTTTCAGATATTCTTATTACGATTGTAATCGCCCTTGTTTTTGGGATTATTTATAAGTTGTGGGGGCCTGTTTACAACATCGTAAAACCTTTCGGACTTCATATTGGTGATGTTGTTTATGGTATGTGGTTTATTGCAGGAACGGTCGCGATGCTCATTCTCAGGAAGCCAGGTGTAGCAATACTAGCAGAAACTGCAGCAGCATCAGGTGAATTTCTTGTAGGGTCAGAGTACGGGCTTTCAGTATTGTTATACGGAATCGTACAAGGTCTTGGTACCGAATTAGTCTTTATGCTGTTTGGTTACAAACGTTATACCGCATTTGTAGCAGCAGTTAGTGGGGTTGCAGCAGCAGCTGGCTCATTGATTATGGATGTCGCCTATGGCTATATATTAGATCTCGCGCTATGGAACCTAATTTTACTGATTTCTGCAAGGGTACTAGGTGGGTTGCTCATTGCTGGAATCTTTGCTTATTTCCTTGTTGAAGCCCTTGAGAAAACAGGGGTAACGAGTCTTGTAAGACCAGCAAGTGACGAGGACTTCAAAGCACTGGATAAGTAAGGAGGAGTTTTATGAAAGTCGGAGTCACAAACTTAAGAGTGAAATATTCGGGTTCATCCGAGTTACTCTTCAATGACCTTTCTCTTCAGATCCAGAAGGGTGAAAAAGTGTTGTTACTAGGACCGAGCGGATGTGGTAAATCAACGCTTCTTCAAGTGTTATCGGGACTTATTCCAAGTGCGGTACCAGTACCAATGAAAGTGGAAGAAAACGTGATCGCTGAGTCGGCTGGATATGTATTTCAAGACCCTGATGCTCAGTTTTGTATGCCTTATGTTGATGAAGAAATGGCATTTGTTCTTGAGAACCGCGGCATTTCACGAGAAGACATGGACGGTTTAATCCAGATGTATCTTCATAAAGTGGGGTTGCACTTTGAAAACGCGCATGTAGAAATTTCGTCGCTCTCGCAAGGAATGAAGCAAAGACTTGCAATTGCTTCCGTTCTTTCTTTAGAGCCAGATGTGCTTTACCTTGATGAACCAACTGCGCTCCTTGACCCAGAGGGGACCACTGACGTTTGGGAAACAATCAAACGAATCGATGAAAACCAAACGATGGTCATCGTTGAGCACAAAGTTGATACTGTTATCGATTTTGTACACCGTGTAGTTCTTTTCGACGAGAATGGCAACATCATCGCAGATGCTGATCCTGAGACGATCCTTTCTTTTTACAAACATAAGATGAAGGAATATGGAATATGGTATCCAGGTGTGTGGGATGAACATAAAGAAGAACTCACCCTTAAGAGGAGTTCAAACCAATCTAACTCTGTCGTAACTGTAGAAGACCTAAAGGGATATAGAGGAAAGAACTGTATGATCACATTACCTGAATTAGAGATATGTGAAGGGGAGTGGATCGTCGTAACGGGAGAGAATGGAGCGGGAAAAAGCTCTTTGCTTCTTAGCATGATGAACGTGTTGAAAACGACAGGCCAAGTATGTGTGAATGGAAAAAAGCTTCGATCTATTGAAGAAGCAAGAGAAGAGCTCGCGTTTGTTTTTCAAAATCCGGAGTTTCAGTTTGTTACACATTCAGTGTACGATGAGTTAGCTTACTCCATAACAGATCATGTTCACGAAAAAGTAACGAACTGGCTTACAGAGTACGATTTATTACACCTGCAAGATCAGCATCCTTACCAACTTTCAACCGGTCAGAAACGAAAGCTTAGCGTCGGAACAGCGCTATTTGGTGATCAGAGAGTGTTGTTGTTAGATGAACCAACGTTTGGCCAGGATGCGAAGAACACATTTAAACTGTTGCAGTACTTTGAAGAATTAAGGTCAAAGGGCACGATCATTTTGATGGTCACTCATGATCCTAACATTGTCAAAACGTACGCGACGAGAGAGTGGGTTATTTCTAAAGGAGCGTTGATGTGTGATCGTAGACTAAACAGTCGAGAGGAGGAGATCGTTCATGCAGTGGACTCTTAATTATGAAGAAACTTGGTTGCATAGAATGAATCCTGCATTCAAGCTAGTCTTTTTCCTCGTTTTGTTTCTAGGACTGTTGTTTATTCATAATCCGAATGTAATCACATATGTTACGTTCATACCACTCGTCCTTGTTGCTTTTTATACAGGACATAAAAGAAAGCTATTACTCATCTTGATGATCCCGTTTCTTCTTTTGTTTTTTTCTAGCGCTTCAAGTATGATCTTCTTCGGACAAGGAACGACAACATGGTGGAAGTGGGGGCTTATTCATATAACGGAAGAGAGCTTTTATAGAGGACTCCACATCGGGTTTAGAGCATTGAACTTTGCATTACTCGGTTTGATATTCGCACTTACTACGAGGCCAGTCCTGCTGTTTTATTCTCTCACTCAGCAGCTTCACGTGCCTCCTCGGTTCGCATATAGCTTTATGGCAGCTGTTCGTATACTACCGATGATGGTCGAAGAGTTCCAACAGCTCAAAACGGCTCTCCTTGTTAGAGGTATAAAGAAGGAGAAAGGAATTAAAAGAGTAACCCAAACGATTAAATTGTACGCTGTACCTTTACTTTCTCAAAGTATCCGACGCGCACACAGAATAGCGGTAGCGATGGAATCGAAGCAGTTCCATAATGGGGAGCGAACGTATTATTACAATACGCGACTCTCAAAATTTGACCTGTTTTTTGTGATGTACGTTATTTTTGGAGTAGGTGTGACGATGTGGCTTGGCTTAGAGTTCCCAACCTATGCAATTACGGATGTTAGAAAGTAACTAATCTTGAACTGCCGAGAAGTCTGTCGGCAGTTCTATTTTATGTTTACAGCTAATTTACTGCAGTGGAAAAAGCTACCCAATAAATAAGAAGACTGGAAATCCAGCCTTCTCTATTTTATAGATGATCACTGCTTTTTGAGTATTGATGTTTCCCTTGTTCTCGGTTCTTTTCCTTTTGATCATTCTTAAGCATTCGCTTCGCGTTATGATCCACTGGCTTCTTATTATTGTCTTTTGTGTTAGACATAAAAGACCTCCCTGTACCCTTAGTTTAGTTCACTACTTTTAGGGTACACAGTTGTGGGAGATACTATGTAGCATACTATTTACTTATTTAGGAAAAATAATGCAAGTGTACCAGGACCGGAGTGAGAACCGATCGTAGCTCCAACTTCAGTGATGATGAAATCTTGGCCACCGTACTTTTCTTGAATGGCTTCTTTTAGCTTTTCTGCACTTTCAAGGTCATCACCATGGGAGATTCCGATTAGCTGTGACTGCAGGTTAACGCCGCGTTCTTCCATGATTTCAACCATACGCTTATACACTTTGTTTTTCCCGCGGACTTTTTCAATCGGTACAAGTTTTCCATCTTCAACATGGAGAATGGGTTTGATCTTAAGCATTCCTCCGAAGAATGCAGAAGCTTTACTGACTCTGCCACCTCGCTGTAGGAAATCGAGATCGTCAACTGTGAAGATGTGTTCCATATGTTCGATGTAAGAGTCCTTCAGGCTATCGAGTATCTCTTCAACGCTTTTCCCTTGTTCAGCAAGCTTTGAAGCGTGAATCGCCATTAACCCGTAGCCAAGTGATGCGCCTCTTGAATCAACGACTTCCATCTGTACGTCTGGAAATTCTTCTTGAACTTCATTCTTGATGACTGCAGCTGATTGGAATGTACCGGATATTTCAGATGAAAGACCAATGTAGATGAAAGGCTGTCCTTCTTTTGCGAACTTTGTAAACGTTTCTTTAATACGAGCAGGGGGGATTTGGGATGTTTTCGCTAATCTTCCTTCTCGTAACGCGGTGTATAACGCTTTGGACTGGATTTCTTCTCGGTCGTAATATTCTTTCTCTTCAAGAATGACGATAAGAGGCATGATCTCAAGATTATGTTTTTGCACTAATTCCTCTGGAAGATCAGAGGCGCTGTCGGTTATAATTTGTACATTCATGAACAACCGTCCTTTCTTCATTATAATGCTGGCTAGTTTCTTAAAGTTTATCCCTACAATAACTTAAAATCAATGATTATATCGTAAAGATGGGTCCGAGAGACCTTTTCTTTATAAGAATTTTTTTATAGGAACATTTGTGGTTGTCGAACCTTGCCGAAAGCCTTACAATAAAGGTCTTGCTAACTAATTTTATTACATCGTCCTTTTTATTAAGAAGAGGCTGTCAAAGAAAAGGGTGTTATTATGGAAATCATCAAAAAAATTATTATCATTTTGTTAGGAGCCATTTTAGGAGCGGTTTCTCTAAATTTATTTCTAATCCCAGCGAACGTATACGCTAGTGGTTTTACCGGTATGGCGCAGCTACTCTCTAGTGTACTAAATGATTATACGCCAATTCATGTATCAACTGGTATCTTGCTATTCTTATTAAATATTCCAGTTGGGATCTTAGGGTGGAAGAAGGTAGGGAAAGCCTTCACACTTTACAGTTTGATCAGTGTTGGTCTTACTACGTTCTTTCTTGAAGTTATTCCGGTTCAAGCTCTTTCAGAAGATATCCTTTTAAACGCTGTGTTCGGAGGGGCGCTTGCTGCGATTGGAATTGGATTCACGTTAAAGTGGGGGGCTTCAACTGGAGGTATGGATATCGTTGCAATGATCCTCTCTAGGATGAAGGACCGCCCGATCGGTACGTATTTTTTCAGTTTGAACGCATTGATTATCTTAACTGCTGGAATGCTCTATGGTTGGGAAAAAGCATTGTACACACTCGTGACGCTGTATGTTTCTTCTCGTGTTATCGATGTCATTCATACTCGTCATGAGAAGCTAACAGCGATGATCGTTACATCTAAAGGAGATGCTCTTCAAAAAGCGATTCATGACAGACTTGTTCGAGGAATGACAAAGTTACCTGCGAAAGGTGCTTACAGAGGAGAAGATAAAGAAATGCTTATGATGGTTGTGACGCGTTATGAGCTTTATGACCTTGAACATATCATCAATGAAATTGATCCACATGCCTTTACGAATATCGTAAATACTGCAGGTATCTTTGGCTTCTTTAGAAAAGATGACTAAATAAAATTCCCCGGGGATACCGGGGAATTTCTTTATGCGTTATTTGTGATGATTTCTTTAACTTCTGGGAGCAAGCTGTCCCATTCTGCTTCAGGCATCTTGTTAATCGTGATGAAATCCTGATAGCCAAATACGTTGTCGACACCTTCTAATTTCAGTAGTTCTGCTGCTACTGCATGGTCAGGGGTATCATTTTTTTTGAAAGAATGGCTGGATGAACCTTCGAAAAGATTCTTGTCAGCTGTAATCTTAATCGCATTTGGGTTAGGTGTGTGATCTACTCGTAGTTGCATATTGAAGCCTCCTTTCTTAACTCCTACTAGTGTACCAAAATTATCTCTTGGCATAAATCAATTATGATGAGAAAGTGAATCCGTAGCGCTTCGAAATAATATCGTGGAACCCAAGTGAATTATAAAGATGTTTCGTAACAGCATTATTTATTCCGGTTTCAAGTTCAATTCCCTTGATTCCTTCTCGCTCAGCCCAATAAATAACATGTAACAAAAGTCTTCTCCCAATCCCTTGATTTCTTGCTTCTGGGTCTACAAACAATTCGTTCAACCATATATAAGGGCCGCCATTCGCGACGCTAACTCCAATATTAAAGAACGCCACTCCAAGAATATCACCATCATCTTCAGCAACTACAATTCTTGAAGCGGTTTCTTCGCTGGTTGCAAGCTTTGCTCCTGAGATTAATTTCTCATAACTTCCTTCGTGATCAGAATGTGTGATCTGCTTCATAAGTAATTTTGCTACTTTATCGATCACATCATCCTCGACCTGACTAGACAACTGGTATACGTTCATTCCCGTTCCACCTCCGTGATAATTGTTTCGACTTTTTGCATATCGAACCCTTTTTAAATTAAATTAATATTATTACGAATAAATTCTAAATAATTGAAACATTATGGCATTCTCGTTCGTCTATATAGGAGAGAGGAGAATGAAATGATGAATCTTCTTTTTTCTTGGAGCTCCGGAAAGGATAGCGCTCTAGCTCTCCATGACTTACTTACAAACGATGAAGTCGACATCGCTGGACTTTGGACAACTGTCACAGTCCCTCACGATCGGATTTCATTTCATGGTGTAAGTGTAAGTTTGCTTAAGAAGCAAGCAGAAGCGTTACAAATTCCGCTAACGATAACAAATCTACCAGATAAATGCTCAAACAACCAGTATGAATTGGTGATGAGAGAGTCTTATCACCAATTTATTGAAAACGAAATTGAAGGTATTGCTTTTGCTGACTTATATGTAGAAGAGATCCGTGAGTATCGCGAACAGCATTTAAAGAAAAGCGGCCTAAAGGGTGTGTTCCCGTTGTGGCAAAATTCAACCATAGATACTGCAGAACGCTTTATCGATAGCGGATTTAAAGCAGTTATTACAACAGTTGATGAAACGGAGATCGATCCTTGTTGGCTAGGGAGACAGTATGATCGTCATTTTCTTAAAAGCCTTCGTGATGAAGTAGACCCTTGTGGCGAGAATGGAGAATTTCATACGTTTGTATATGATGGACCGATTTTTACATGTCCTGTGCAATTTACGATAGAAGGCACAGAAGAAAGGCATCCATACATAACTGCACTACTTCAAAAGAAAGTATAGTGTCGAAGTTCAGTATAGAAAGGGGCGATATCATTGCCAGTACTCGTCTGTTTTGGAGACTGCTTAACAGCAAAAGAAGTTGATGAGAAGGGGAATGAACGGTTAACTTCTCTTATTAGAAACCAACTCGAGGAGTGGATCGTCATAAATGCAGGGTCTTCGCCAACTACAAGAGAAGGTGTTTCACGATTTCAGACTGATGTTTTAAGCTATCAACCTGATTTTGTAACGATTCTCTTTGGAACTCAGGAAGCGTGCTTGAATCATGAAAACAATCTTTCGGAATTTGAGAAAAATATTGGTTACATGTTGAACAATTTACCACAAGAGCGGGTCATCTTGATTTCACCGTCTCCTATAAGAGATGAAGAAAATACGTCCTTCACAAACCATAAGATCGAAGGGTATGCTGATCGGGTTAAACACCTCTCAAAGAAGTTTGATACAAAGCACATCGATTTATGGTCGATCATCAAACATCACAAATCACAAGAGTCTCTTTATGAGAATGATGGTGTTCAGTTAAACAGGAAAGGGTACAAGCTCATCACGAAAGAACTCTTCAAAGCATTGGGTGTGAAATCTTCCTTTAGACGAGCATTGAAATTATTTTAACGTTGAAAACCCGGCCTGCGCCGGGTTTTTTGGATGGTATCCAATTTAAAAGGGTTTGTTGGAAGATTCTTGACTAAGGTCTTGAATGGTTTGTTGGTACGCAGTAAGCTGTTCTTTTTCTGCAGAATTGGATTGATGGAAGGCAGCTGATAAATTGTTCTTCGCTACTTCAATTTGTTGCTGGAGGCCTTGTTGACCGGTTGATGCCAGTTGTTCAGCATTTTCAACAGCCTCTCTTGCTAGCTGAAAGTATCGGTTACCCATTTACTCACCACCCGATAGACGTTCTTGTTCTACCTTTTTACGCTCTTGACTACTCATGCTCGTCAAATCACGTTGATCCATATTCGAGACAGCGCGATCTGCTCCTTCTCTTGCCATTCGCTGTTTTTGTTTACTGTTCTTACCCAAAAGAAATCCCTCCCTTTGATAGTAGGATGAGTCCCTTAGGTCGTTATTATTCAATGTAAAAATACTTAAATAAACGAAAAAAAGACAGCTTATGATAGCTGTCCTGTTCGTGGTAAAGATAAGTTAAGTCGTTCTTCAAGGTATACTGCAATTCCGTCCTCTTCATTTGTAAGAGTGATCTCATTTGCGATATTTTTTAATGGATCAATCGCATTCCCCATCGCAACTCCTGTACCAGCATATTCGATCATCTCAAGGTCGTTATCTTCATCACCGAAGGCAATGACGCGATCTTGAGGTACATTGAAGTGTTCAGCAAGACGACGGAGGCCAACGGCTTTATTTAATCCGATTTTCACTATCTCGATGACATTCCACGGAGCAGCCCAAACACGGTGCTCGATTGTTTCAGCATGGTGTTTGTGTAAGGTGTCTCTTAAGTCTGACAACTGCTCATCGTGCGGAAGTATCAATAGTGACGTTGGATCGTGATTTAAGTTCTTATGGATTTCTCCAGTTATGATGGATGATTCCTTCATAATCATACTTTGAAGGATCTGATCATCATGTTTGTGCAGATACACATCATCCATTACTTCAGCCATAATGTTCTTTACATTAATTTCGTTACAAGAATTAACGATCGAATGCGCTGTTTGCAAATCAAGCGGTGTGTGATAAGTACCGAATGATCGATCGAGTGGGTGATGCACAAATGCTCCATTAAAGTTAATCATAGGGCTATCAAGGGATAGCTCATCATAATAACGTGAGCTTGCTCGAAACGGTCTACCCGTTGCGATCGCAACGTGATGGCCCTGTTTACGGGCTTCGTCGATAGCCGCCTTAGAGCGTTCAGAAATATTTTTTTCTCCGTTTAACAACGTTCCATCAAGATCAATGGCGATAAGATGCGGTTTAGTTGTCATAGAAGCTCCTTTGAAAAGTGTCATTAGTTTAAGCCTTGGCTATACTGAACATTGTACAATGCTCGAAAACAAGTGTCTAACGATATTACATTATTTACAAAAAAGTTAAAAAGAAGGTTCTGTCCGTTTGAGAATAGAATAACTAGGGTAAACCATTATTAACATTCTATTGGAGGTGCAGTCGATTATGACGAAAAAACAAACGTTACTCATTTCAAGCATTGCAGCTGCTAGCACAATCGGCATTTCTTCTTATTTATTGAAAGATCCAGAGAAGAGAGAGAAGTTGAAAACGAAAGCGAACGACATTCGCCATCAAGTCTCAAAGAAATTTAGTGATGGCCTACCTCTAGAAAAGGCAGGAAATCCAACACCTCCTGATAAATCAGACGATAGTGGAGATAGCAAGATGGTTTACGAAGGATCTCAGTTCCCAACTCAGTACTATAACAAGCTAGAAAATATGAAATCGGTTGAAAAGAGCAACGAAACTCAAGTCAATAAGTAAGAATGAACATGCAGGCTTTAACTCGCCTGCATGTTTTTTAATAGTTTGAGGTGATCTAAATTTACTAATGCTTTCCTTGAATGGTACGATTAGAGTAGATGAATGTAAAAGGGGCTATGTACATGATCACGATTGAAAATGAGTTAATGGAAAATATTCCAGTTTTACATGTAGTCGAGGGGAACCTTGCTGAAGAGAAGTTACCGTTAGTTATGTTTCAGCATGGTTTTACTAGTGCAAAAGAGCATAATCTTCATATCGCGTACCTACTTGCTGAAGAAGGATTCCGTGTTGTATTACCGGATGCCGTCCATCATGGTGAGCGTGAGAAGAACCTTTCTGAGGAAAAGCGACAATATGTGTTTTGGGATATCGTTATTCAAAGCTTGAATGAACTTGATTATATAAGACAGCATCTAATCAGTCGTAATCTTGTACAAGAAGATCGAATCGGTATGTCTGGGACGTCGATGGGTGGAATTCTTACATTTGGATCCTTAACTCAATATCCTTGGATTAAAGCGGCTGTATCCTTAATGGGTTCACCATCCTACTTCAAGCTTGCTAATGCTCAAATTCATTACTTGAAAGAAGAAGGGTTCAGTCTTCCTATTTCAGAAGAAGAAATGAAAAGGCAAATAGAGGGGTTACAGGAATATGACCTATCACTAAAAGAAGAAGCGTTGAACGGCCGTCCACTACTGATGTGGCATAGTACAGTCGACAAAGTTGTTCCTTATACACTTACTTATGATTTCTACCATCAAATCAAATCCCACTATGAAGGGAACGAAGAGAACTTAAGGTTTGTGAAAGACGAGACGTCTGGTCACAAAGTTTCACGCGAAGCAGTACTTGAACTCGTGGAATGGTTTAAGACTCATTTGTAGGAATCAGTGCTTTTCGGTTTAAGTTAAAACTCAGTTTGTTATAATAGTAAGTGGAAGACGAATGAAAGGAGAAATAACATGGCTGCAGATCAAGCAACGAAAGATAAATTGATGGAAGCTCTTGAGAACGTAATCGATCCTGAGTTAGGTATCGATATTGTAAATTTAGGGCTTGTCTATGAAGTAGACCTAGATGAAACTGGTAAAGCGGAAGTTAAGATGACGCTAACTGCAATGGGATGCCCACTTGCAGGAACGATCGTTAATGATGTGAAGCGTTGTCTATCAGACGTTGAAGAAGTAAATGACGCTGAGGTTGATATCGTATGGAATCCACCTTGGACAAAAGACAAGATGTCTCGTTATGCAAAGATTGCACTAGGTATCTCATAATTACACCAAAAAAGGAAGAGGGCGAACCTCTTCCTTTTTTTACTCTGTTCTTTCAACAACAACCTCTTCAGAAACCATCTTCCACATCGCAGGGTCTTCCATACCAAGCCTCCATAGTGCGACACCCTGTATTCCGAGTTGATCCGCAAGGTTGATTTTTGCCCTTATGCTTTCTTCGTTTTCAAACCATACCTCGTGTTTGCTGCCTTCCTCGTCGGTATAAGCGAAGTAAGGTGTCTTTCGTTCCTCATCAAATTTAACTTCAGCTTTGTATTTCTTCTTTAATTTCATTGCCATATCGTATGTGACATACGTGCTTTTATCTTTATCTAAATTAAAGTCAAATCCAAAAACAGAAACGGCTGCGACGAGTTTCTCTTTAGGAATCCTCGTTTTGGCATATTTCATCACCTTATCCATCCATCCTGCAGTTACCGCTGGTCCAGCAGGACTTCCTGGCCAACCGAACTCGTTATAGAGCATAACGATGAATTGATCAACAGAGCTACCAATCGCAGCATAATCAAATGGATCAGAGAAAGGGTTAACTGGTTCATCAGATGCGCGTGAAGGAACACTTGCCGAGAAAAAGTAGCCCTTTTTACGCATTTCTTCACCGATCGTCTTATATAAAAGCGATAGTTTTTCTGAATCTTCTATATACACATCCTCAATATCGATATCGACACCATCAAAATTATACTTTTCGACGAGTTTTACAAGGTTTAAAGCAAAAGCTCTTCTGTTTTCTTCGCTTGATACAAGGGTTTGAACAACTTTCTTACTCGGTTCAGTATCTCCCTTTTTATATAAAAGGTTGTGCACAACAGGCATGATTTTGATGTTTTGCTCATGTGCGAGCTGGACGAGTTTCGCGATTTCTTTATCAGTAAATTTCCCAAACTTTTCGATCTTAGTTGGGTTGGCCTGGCTAATCCGAAATAAAAACAGCGCAAGTTGAGATAAAGAAGGGCGGTGTTGAACAAAAGATTGATAAGAAGAAGGAAGCTGTGGACCTTCTTCAAGCGTATAATACCCAATGATTCGAGATACAGGTTTCTCATCTCCATATACTTTAAATTCCACGATACTATCAGAAACCCAACCTTCAGTTCCATCATAAAGCTCTACTTTGTACCAGGTGTCACGTATGCCTTTGACTGCAAGTCTTGCACCGGCTCGCATCTGAGTAATGACGTTATACCCTTTCCCAGGTCCCGTTCTTATATTTGCACGATCGGTTCGCGTGACGACTTCCGTATAAGTGGGGATTTTTAGCTTCTGACCGATTGTTAATGAATCAGCTTCAAGTTCGTTAAGTGTGAGGAGGCTTTTTACCGTTGTGCCGTATTCGTTTGCTATTTGATAAAGACTATCGCCTGCTTTTACCGTATACTCTACACCATAAGAACGATTAGATCCATCGGGGATATTGAGCTGCTGACCAACATAAATAATATTCGTTCTCAGCTGATTTTCTTCTTTGATCTCATCAACGGGAATCTTAAATCTCTCAGCGATCGTTAAGAGCGTATCTCCTCTTTGCACGTGATAAGGTGTGGCGTCAGAGGGGATCCGAAGCATCTGTCCGACATAAATGATATTCGAAGGCAATGCATTATTTTCTTTGATGTCACTTACAGAACGATTGTAATAATCTGCAATTGATAACAACGTATCGCCGGGCTTAACCATATAGTGGTTCATAGGCATATTCATCACTCCTTTCCATTCACATATAAGTTGCATCACTAACAATCTATTCAGAGCAGTGAACAATCATTCGACGTTTATTCTCATGATGCAGTGAGTTCTTTGTTACAATGAAAACAGTTAAAGAAGAAGGGGTGGAGATGAGGATGGTTGAGAGAAGAAAACCACTACCGGTACAAGATGCAATAGACAAAGTAATGCAATTATCTTTCGAGAGTGAAACCGAAATAGTAACACTCAGAGAAAGCGACGGCAGATATCTTGGAGTCGATTTGAAGTCTGATCATGACGTTCCACCATTTGATCGCTCACCATACGATGGTTTCGCAATTCGGGCTGAAGACACAGGTGAAGCAAATCAAGAAAATCCAGTACGATTCAAAGTTATTGAAGAAATCGGTGCAGGAACTGTGGCAAAGAAAACCCTCCACCGTGGCGAGGCGATTCGAATCATGACAGGAGCTCCAATCCCGAATGGCGCAACGGCAGTCATTATGTTTGAACTTGTTCGTGAAGAAGTCAGCGATAACACATCTTATATTTACATAAAGCGCAAGGTTAAAGAGGGAGAAAATATCTCAAAGCAAGGTGAAGATGCTCCAAGAGGGAAGGTGCTCGTCGAGCGTGGCGCATTGGTAACACCAGGCGTAAAAGCCCTCTTAGCAACGTTTGGATATGGAGAGGTTCCAGTTGTTAAGAAACCTGAAGTGGGACTTTTTGCGACAGGTACTGAACTTCTAGACCCTAGTGACGATTTAGAACCAGGAAAGATTCGTAATAGTAACTCTCCAATGATCGAAGGACAAATCAAAGCTGCAGGAGCAAAGCCAAAGTATTATGGAGTTCTTGAAGATGATTTTGAGAAGTGTTTCTCATCAGTGAAACATGCGCTTGACCACGTTGACATCCTTATTACTACGGGGGGAGTGTCTGTTGGAGACTATGATTACATGCCTAGGATCTATGAAAAGTTAGGAGCAACTGTGTTATTTAACAAAGTAGGTATGAGGCCAGGTAGTGTGACGACCGTTGCTGAATGGAATGGGAAGATCTTATTCGGATTATCAGGAAATCCTTCTGCCTGTTTCGTTGGATTTGAGCTATTCGTAAGACCTATTCTAAAGCGCGCTCTTTATTCAAAAACACCTTATCGATTGAAAAGTAAAGCACTTCTTCAAAAAGACTTTCCAAAACCAAATCCTTATACAAGGTTTGTACGGAGTAAAACAGAAGAAGTTGAAGGCCGTATTCATGTAAGTCCCACAGGATTAGACAAATCGGGAAGCGTAACTTCGTTAGTTGAAGCGAATGCACTAACTGTTCTTCCAGGGGGAACGAGAGGTTTTAAAGCAGGAGACGTAGTGGATATCCTCCACTTAAGGGAAGAAGGATCGAGTCATCCATGATGCCAGCGATCTTACAAGTTATTGGTTACCAAAACAGCGGAAAGACCCTTTTCATCGAACGGTTGATTAGCCGTGCTTCTGAAGCTGGAGTCAAGGTAGGTGTGATTAAGCATCATGGCCATGGAAAACCAGATGTGTATGATGATGAGAAGGATACAGGAAGGCATCGTAAAGCAGGTGCAATCGTCACAGGTGTAAGTGGTGATGGCCTTCTTTCCATTCATGCTACGAGTGAACAAGATTGGGAGTTACCACAACTCATAAACCTATATTCCTCGTTTGATCTTGATGTCATTTTGATAGAGGGATTTAAGAATTATCATTATCCACGTGTCATCATGGTAAGAGATCATCAAGATGAAAAGCTTTTAGATAGTACGATGATCAAAGCCGTCATTACACAAGCATCAAACCTTCCAGACATTGAACAAAGTTATACCGAAGCAAACATCGATGACTGCATCGATCATTTATTGGAGGACCTTACAAATGGAGTACTATAAAATCACAACTGAAGAAATCGACGTAAATGAAGTAGTTTTGAGCGTCGTTCATCCTGAAGCTGGTGCGGTGAATACGTTTATTGGAACCGTTCGTGAATTTACAGGGCATAAACAGACGGTTTCTTTACAATATGAAGCATATCCATCAATGGCTGAAAAGCAGCTTCAGCGTATTGGTACTGAAATCAGTAAACGTTGGAATGGTGTAAAAACCTCTATCGTCCATCGAACAGGAAAGCTAGCGATAAGCGATATTGCTGTAGTCATCGCTGTCGCTTCACCACATAGGGCAGAGAGTTACGAAGCAAGTCGATACGCAATCGAACGTATTAAAGAAATCGTACCGATTTGGAAAAAGGAATACTGGGTGGATGGAGAAGAGTGGATTGGCGATCAGCTCGAACAAACATCCTATCCAACAGGTCGACCAAAGGAGGATTCATAATGGTGAAGATTTTATTTTTCGCTGATCAACGAGAGAAAGTTGGGAAAGATGAACTGGAGTTTGAAGGTGAAGGGATGACGGTTCAACATGTGAAAGAATATTTACTTAGGGAATATCCTTCTCTCAAGCTTCATCAAACGATGACTGCAATCAATGAGGAATATGAAGAGGAAGAGAACCGCACTGTAAAAGCAAATGACGTTATCGCTTTCATTCCACCAGTGAGTGGAGGATAAAGAAGAAACACCCAACGCGGGTGTTTTCAGTTTGTCGAGAAAGTCTTAAGGACCATCTGCACGGTTATAGAGGGGATTTCCGCTCCAGGATGCTCGCTTTCCGCGGGGCGGGCGGTGAGCCTTCTCAGCGCACAAGAACGTTGCGCCTCCGGGGTCTCACCTGTCCCGCACATCCCGCAGGAGTCGAGCATCCTTCCGCTCCAATCAATATGGATATGTGGTTTTGAAAACAAGAAAAAAGCAAATTAAATTCCTTCTAGAGAAGTAAAGTAAAGGACGAATTAATCATATTCAGTGGAAAAGTTTACTTTGATGGATAACCTAGTAAGAGGGTAGTGGTATTCAAACTCCTACGGCATAAGGAACACATTAATCAGTTTTCTCTACAAATTAAAAACACCCAACACGGGTGTTTTTTTAGCTATTTTAGAAAATAAGAACAAGTGCGCCTGCAATAAAGCAATAAATTGCAAAATAAATTAGGTTTCCTTTTGCCATGATATTCATGAACCACTTCAGTGAAAAGTAAGAAGCAATCAATGAAAGCAAGAACGCTACGATATAAGGAATAAGTAGATCATCTAAACGTAAGCGCTGATCGGCTAGAATGTCTCCGAACCCGAATACCATCGTACCGACACTTACGGGGATGAACAGTAAAAAGGAGAATCGAAGCGCAGTCTCTTGTTTCATTCCAACGCCCATAGCAGCGACGATCGTAGCTCCTGAGCGGCTAATTCCAGGAATCAATGCGATCGCTTGTGCAAAACCTACAATAAGTGCATCCTTTAAGTTAAGATCCTGGTCGCTTTTTCCTCCACGGAGATTACGAATTAACCACAGCGCAATTCCTGTGATAATCAGTGTAATCCCAACTGTCTTGTAGTGGCTAAGGTTTTCGCCGATTAAATCTCCGAATAAGATGCCAAGCACAGCTGCAGGGATGGTACCGATCACTAAGTATACGATGAACATGAAGTCATCTTTGGCACTTTTGTTCTTTGTCGTGATGTAACTTAGTCCATTCGTTGTTAAACGCAGTAAATCACGTCTGTAAATAATTAATACAGCGATAAGAGAAGCGAAGTTCATGAGAACTTCAAAGCTCAAACCCTTTGTTTCTAGGCTGAAATATTCTTTAGCAATAACTAAGTGACCGCTTGATGAAATAGGGATCGGTTCTGTAAACCCTTGAAGCAGTCCAAGTAATGCGTACTTAATAAGTACCCACAATTCCATGATTTCTTTCCTCCAATAAACGCTCACTATGTATTTGACACATGTATCCATTAAACACCAGGGTTTCCAGTTTTGTAAAGACCCTGTTTTCTACATAAAATACTATTCGGTGTTGAATGCTGTTAAAGGGGGCGTGTTCATAAGAGGAAGGAGGCTGTCAGATGGGCGGAGAAAATCGTCAATATACACCAGGGCAAAAAGCTCCGAACAATGGTATCTATATTGAAATTGGTGAGACCGGCACGATGGTGAAAAATCCTCAGCAGGTTGAGCTCAAAGCTGGTGAGGCTTTTCCTCAATGCTCCAATCAGAATCGAAAGTGGGCTCGGGAGCCAAAACCAAACCACTAAAAAAACAAGCGCCAGACAGGCGCTTGTTCCTATTGCTCGGCTGAATCCGTGATGACACCATCACCTAAGACGATTGCAGCTGCTGAGATGATAACCCCAAAAATAATTGCAGCCGGAAAATTGAAAGAGCCACCCTGCATGGATGCAAGTACATAGAAGATCATATTGCTAAGCAGGAATCCCCAGATAATTGCCCAAATATAACGCACAGTATTTCACCCCATTTGTAAACGTATTCTACCGAACATCATACCATAATCACGGGTTTTCGACACCTATCAATTTTAACGATTCATGACATAAATCACCCATGAAAGATACGTTGCAAAGCTAGTCCACAAGAAATAAGGAACGAGTAGCCAACCCGCAAGCTTCTTTTGAGCACCTGAGAGGAAAATGAGTGCGAACGTCGTGACCGCTAAGAGCAATGCGTCTAGAAAAGATGCAAACAATTGATGCTGTTGAAATTGAAAGAAGCTAAAAGCTTGATTCAACAAATAGTTTATCGATAAAAGGGAAAGGTATTCGCTGTTATGCCTTCCAAATCCATACGTTTGGTAAATTAGGGCAACTGAAAGAGAGATAAGTGCAAATAATATCGCCCAAACACCACCGATTACAGCACCAGCTGGAGTCCATTCAGGTTTCGACAGACTTGTGTACCAGTCAGGGTCATACGGAAAAAGAAAGCCGGATAGGCTAAACAATCCATATGTTACAAAAAATACTAGTACTGTTGATTTCTTCATAAGATCACCACCATTTTCCTGATACCCGTTTTGAATGAAAAATAAGCGATATCATGAATTGGATAGGGGTGGCATACGATGAGGTAAGGGGGCTACGTTTGAAAAATAATGATTCACTCCATATAAAAAGACTATAAAATAGGCACATCTCCCTTTCTTCTAAGCTTATCCTGCATAGTGTATACAGAAAGATGGAAAAAGGGCGAGGGGAGAGTATGTGTATTCGTAAACGAGTCTACCAATTAGACGGGGAGTGGACGATCGTTCTTGTCCCTGAAAAGCCTAACGGATTTGGCGTGTTCATTTTCGGAGACGTCTCACACTTTGTGGATTCCGAAACAAGCTTTTGGTTACAAAACCACACACGGGCGAGTGTTATTGGAGAACTCCTTCAAGCAGGTTATACCGTTTATACGAGTAACTTATATGGACGGCACTGGGGTTCTGAAGCGTCAATCAGATTAGCAGAGCGGATCTATAAACTTGTTCATAAACAGGAGATCCTAAATGATAAGATTCATATTCTAGCTGAAGGAATGGGGGTTCTCGCTGCAAATTCTTTTCAACATAATAAAAGCAGCCGAATTCGTTCAGCTGCTTACTTGAATCCTTGTATAAATGTGAAAGACCTGATTCTAAGAGAACAAAAGCATAAGCTCTTTTATAAGCGGTTGATTAAAGAAATCGCACTCGCTTATGGAATAGACCGTGAGAACGTATTAGAAACACTTGCATCGAAAGAAATAGAAATCGCGAGGTGTCCTGTTAAGGTGTGGCATCATTCGATAAACAGTCCGTATTCCCTTGAGAAGATCAGGGAATATGAACAGCTACAGGAAAAAGCAGGTTCACCGATAGAATTAACATTGTTAAGTGACAGTTATCAATCACTAGGCAAAAAGATCGTACGTTTCTTCAAATCTGAAGAAAGCAACCTTTAACGTTATCGTTTCAGTGATGTGATTGCCATCGCAGGGTGGTAGCCGTAAAGAATGAGATCCTTCAACATTTCAGCTGCTACCATATTATAGACAGTTCCATTGCCGCCATACCCTAGCAAGAAGTAGACTCCTTTGTATTTTGGGTGCTGACCGATGAAGGGTAACCCATCCTTACTCGAAGCAAAGACAGAGCTCCATTCATAAGCGGAAGATGTTTGGATAGAAGGAAACATAGAATGAAGCTTATCTAACAACTTATTACTATAAGATGGAAGTTCTTTAGATAAAGAAGTATCGAGGCCTCCGATCAGGATCCTTTGATCAGGTGTGGTTCTTAAATAGTAATATGGCCGATTCGTTTCCCATATTAAAGAACGATTGTGCCAACCATCGAAGTTTTCGACAGGTTCAGTCGCAATTGTATAAGTGCGCTCAAGTAGAGCGCCTTTTGTTTTTGCAAATTCTTGTGTCGCATATCCGGTTGCATAAATCACATGTTTTGCAGTGATCTCTCCATATTCTGTTTCGAAATGCAGCTCGTCATCTGTAAAGCTATGAGAGAGAACTTCCGTATGTTCATAGATATCAGTCCCAAGTTCATGTGAATCGATTGCAAGAGACTTCGCGAATTGATAAGGGTCTACCTGAGCTTCATTTTTCGTATAAATTCCACAAGGAGCACTGAAGGAATAAAGACTCTCGATCGCGCGTTGATCTAACCAATCAGCAGAAAAGCCGTATTTACGAAGCGCTTCATACTCATTCTTAAGTTTCTTCGCATGACGCTCAGAACTTGCATAATAAAAGCTATCCACTCGCTGAAAGTCAGCAGGTGTCCTTAAATAAGAGTGGTATTTATCTAGTTCGTCTAGAGCTTTTAAACAAAGTTTATAAAAGTATACAGCTTTCTCAGCACCGATCTTATCTATGAGGTCGATAAGCAATTCGTCGTTAGAAAATTGCAGTAGACCTGTATTAGCAGCAGTACTCCCGGAGCCAATCTCGTCTTTTTCAAGTAAGACCGTTTGTAGTTGATAGTCTGAAAGCATGCGAGCCATCATCGTACCCGCCAACCCACCACCAATGATTAACACATCACATGATATAGAGGTGGTGAGCTTCGAGAATTCTGTTCGATCGTTATGTAATGTTGGCCAGAATGGCTTGCCGTAATGGAGATCCATGTCTAATTTCCCTTCCGTAATATGGTTGTATTCTTAGCCTGCGCTCACATTCGGGTGATTATTCAAGTTTGAAGGAGGAGCAATATGAGGAAAGTCCTTGTAACAGGTGCACTTGGTTTCATAGGGTTTCAATTGAGTGAGTATCTTCTAGATGAAGGGATCGAAGTGGTTGCCTTAGATGGAAAAGTAGATGCTAGTCGGAAAGTTGAGTACGCTGAGAAGGAACTGTTTTTTGCTAGAAACGCAAACTATACGTATGTAGATAGGCTGCTCGGTGAAACTTCCATCGAATCGCTTGTGAGCGATTGCGATGCCGTTTTTCATTTGAGTGTACCTCCTCAAATCGATGGACAACGCTCAGCTCGGTTGGTTGAAGAAGGGACATTAATCACCAAAAAAATACTATCTGCTTGTTCAGGTAAACGACTAGTATACACCTCATCTTTTGAAATTTTCGGAAGACGATTTGGAAGAATAACGGAACGAACTCCGTTGAACCCCTCTACTCCCCTAGGTAAACTAAAAGCGGCTGAAGAGGTTGTACTTGATTGCAGTGACAGCAAAACAATCGTAAAGAAGGTTCGTTTGCCACTTGTATATGGACCATGGCAACGCGATAATCACGTTTTCCAACACGTATTGCAAACTGGAGATCTTTCGAAGGAATTTTTGTTAGAAGGAGAGAGGTTTCATTTTGATGCACTCTATGTGAAAGACGTATGTGAAGGATTAGTAAGAGTTGCGGAACGAAAGGAAAGCTCTGAAACCTTCAATCTCTCTAGCGGGAGAGAAGGAGAATGGCAAAAAGGAGTCGAATGGTTACTAGGAGATAAAGTAGAAATTCGTAAAGACTCAAGTATGAAGTGTACTGTATCGAATAAGAAATGTGTCAATAAGCTCTCGTTTACAAACCTTACTCCTATTGAAAAAGGTCTAGAAGAGCAGCGTAATCACTTGAAGAAACTAACACAACTTTATCCTGATTATTATCCAAAACAACTTGAATGAGTAGGAAGGGACGATCATTATGATGGAAAAGACGCTAGGAAATTACGATGTTCATGATTCTTCACACGGGATGAAGGCTCTAAAAGAAACAAGAGAAAAGCTACTTTACATGGTTAGCAAAATAGAAGATCAAGAGCTTCACTATCATTATTCCAAATTTCCAACTGTGGCTGGCTACTTACTTCATATCGCACAGATCGAACTATGGTGGGTAAAGAATGCGCTCATGGGAGAGCAAGTTAGTGAGGATGAGAAAAAGCGATTTTTCTTTAAAGAAGAGCAAGTGATCACGGCACCTGAAGAAAAAGACCTGTCCTGGTTCCTCGCTAGGCTCGCTGAAGTAAGAGAGATGTGCAGGAAGTTCTATAATAACCTTTCAGATGTGGATTATCGGAAGCCGGGTCCTCCAGTTGAGATTAACGGTGAGGTACATGCATACTCTCCTGAGTGGGTCATCAGTCATCTAATCGACCACGAAGCGTATCATAGAGGACAGGCAGCGATGGTACTTAAGATGGTTTCCGGTCAAAGAGAACAATGGGAGCATTTCAATACACCCTATTTGTCGTTATAATAGAAGCGAGCCTAAAGTGGCGAAAGAATAATAGGGGTGAATGTATTGGAACAAAATATGAGATTTATGCAAATTGCAATGAAGTATTTTCCAGAGGCGAAACAGTCTCTTAGCGAGCAGGATATCGAGTTAGACCTTGAGAACATGCAACCGCTACTCGAACTATTCTTAAAAGCGATGGAAGATGCTTATGAGCTTGGAAAGCAGGACGCCGAGGAATAAGGGAGAGAAAGCAATGACCAAGAAAGCATACTGGATCTGGTTTATCCCGTTATTCGGACTTTTAGTAGGAATTCTAATAGGAAGTTTTGGACTTATGGTCATTTCCGGTGTCCTATTATTAGTAACTGTGGGTAGCCTGTTGTTGTACTCTAAATAACGTGAAAAGACGTGAGGATTCACGTCTTTTCCATTATTTAATGAATAAATTCATTAGAGATCCCATTTGTTTTACCATCGGACTAACTTGTTTAAATGTATTCATCATCTGGTTAGCGGAATTGATCATCTTAGGCATATCATAATTTCCATTTGGCTTTTTATACTTATTCATAAATCCTCCTGGCCCTCCAGGATATCCCGGGTAAGGGTGCGCGCCCGGGAATCCCGGATGTCCAGGGTACCCAGGGTGTCCTTGATACCCAAATTGATTATGGTAACCAGGTTGACTGGGATAGGCAGAGCCTCCATGATACCCAGAATACTGTTGAGGGGCAGGAGGTTGCTGGGGATAGTGTGGTTGATATCCTGGTGCCATAGGCTGTTGGAATGACTGGTAGGGAGCTTGCTGTTGTGTATAGTATTGAGGGGGATACGGCTGTTGGTACGGATTATACATCCATAGACCTCCTTCACTCATTCGTTATGTTTATTTTATGTCATAACTCATGAATGGTGTTGAATACATCGAGCAGGAGTGTAGACAAATCATTGCGTTTCAATTAAAATTAGTACCAGCTACTAAAGATTGGTGGTAATCAAAGTTTAAAATTTCCTACAAAGGAGCAATTAATATGAATGCAGGTTTAATGGGTATTGGCCATTATGTTCCAGAACGTATTTTAACGAACCATGACTTAGAAAAAATGGTGGACACATCAGATGAATGGATTCGCACAAGAACAGGTATTGAAGAGCGAAGAATTGCTGATGATAATACGAATACATCGGACATGGCTTATGAAGCATCTATTAAAGCTCTAGAAGATGCAAATATAAAAGCAGAAGACTTAGATCTTATCTTAGTCGCTACTGTAACACCTGATTTTCCATTCCCATCCGTAGGCTGTTTACTGCAAGATAAGCTAGGAGCAACAAAGGCCGCTGCAATGGATGTGAGTGCTGCGTGTGCAGGGTTTATGTATGGTATGATTACTGCGTCGCAATTCATTAATAATGACACATATAAAAATATTTTGGTTGTAGGTGTTGAAAAGCTCTCGAAAATCACGAACTGGGATGACCGTAACACAGCTGTCCTATTCGGTGATGGAGCAGGAGCTGCCGTGATCGGACCTGTTACTGAAGGAAGAGGAATTCTATCCTTCGAACTTGGATCAGATGGATCAGGCTCAAAACATCTTTATCAAGAACCACAAGGGTTTATGGAAATGAACGGTAGAGAAGTGTTCAAGTTTGCTGTAAGACAAATGGGACAATCTGCTGTTAACGTAATTGACAAAGCAGGTCTTACAAAAGCCGACGTTGATTACCTTATTCCTCACCAAGCGAACATTAGAATTATGGAAGCTGCTCGTCAAAAGCTCGAATTACCAGAGGAAAACATGGCGACAACTGTTAAGAAATATGGAAACACATCATCTTCAACAATTCCGATTGCACTGTCAGAAGCGATTAGAGAAGGACGCGTGAAAGATGACGATGTTGTTGTACTTGTTGGTTTTGGTGGCGGATTGACTTGGGGTGCTGTAGCACTTAAATTAGGTAAATAAGTGAACTTGTAGTTTTCAATAAAGGAGAGTTGTTTGAAATGAATAAAAGAGTTGTAATTACTGGCTTAGGAACGATTTCACCTCTAGGAAACTCTGTTTCAGAAACATGGACGAACGTTTTGAACGGTGTATCTGGAGTAAACCCTCTACAACGTTTGGACGTTAATGAATTTCCTGCGAAAGTTTCAGCAGAGGCGCTTGAATTCGACCCTGAACAGTACATGGACAGAAAAGAAGCAAGAAAGATGGACCGTTTTACACAGTTTGCTGTTGCAGCTTCTCAAATGGCAGTAGAAGATGCTAATTTTAAAATTACAGATGAAAATGCTGAACGCGTCGGCGTTTGGATCGGCTCAGGAATCGGTGGAATGGAGACGTATGAGTCTCAATTCCGTACGTTCTTAGATAAAGGTGCTCGCCGCGTCAGCCCATTCTTCGTACCGATGATGATTCCTGATATGGCATCTGGACAAGTATCGATCATGCTTGGTGCGAAAGGCATCAACTCATGTACGGTTACAGCATGTGCATCAGGAACGAATTCGATCGGTGATGCATTCAAAGTGATCCAACGTGGTGATGCGGACGTTATGATCACGGGTGGTTCAGAAGCACCGATCACGAACATGAGTGTCGCAGGATTTAGCTCAATGAAAGCATTGTCTACGAATCCAGACCCAGCAAGTGCAAGTAGACCGTTCGATGCAGATCGTAATGGCTTCGTCATCGGTGAAGGTGCTGGTATTCTCGTTATTGAAAGCCTGGAATCTGCTGAAGCACGTGGTGCGAAAATCTACGGTGAAATCGTAGGCTATGGTTCAACAGGTGATGCTTACCACGTAACACAGCCAGCTCCAGAAGGTGAAGGCGGTGCGAGGTCAATGAAGCAAGCGATCGATGACGCAGGACTTGCTCCTGAAGACATCGATTATATCAACGCTCACGGAACTAGTACAGAATACAACGATAAGTATGAAACAGCTGCAATTAAATCAGTATTTGGCGACCATGCTTATAAGCTAGCAGTTAGCTCAACTAAGTCCATGACGGGGCACTTGTTAGGTGCTGCCGGTGCAGTAGAAAGTATTTTTTGTGCAAAAGCGATTGAAGAAGGAATCTTACCTCCTACAATCAACTATGAAACACCTGACCCTGACTGTGATCTTGATTATGTGCCAAACAAAGCTCGTAAATCAGATGTACAAGCCATCTTAAATAACTCACTAGGTTTCGGTGGACATAATGCTACACTGATCTTTAAGAAATTTGTAAAATAACCAAGATACCTCCGGGAAACCGGGGGTATTTCTTTGTCATAAAACTCTTTTCTGAAGAATATGCTGATCATGGAATATTTTTACTTGCTCCTGACTATACTGTTTTTACAAACAGTAGCGAAGTGAGGGGTAACCGAATGTTATATTTGCGAGATGTGTGGGTGAATTGGTTTGAAGGTGAAGAGAACGGATATAACGTTTGTGATTTTCACGAATGGAGAAAAGACGACTTTATTGAATTGTTAGATCAAGTCCCAGTCATAAAAGTAGAGTCACTTCTATATCACTACATCGAGAACGACCTAGCAGAGCTTCCTGAAAGTTTATTGAGCGACGTGTTTCAGAAGAGCTACATTCGTAAAAATAACGAGCGATCTCCATTAGAGTATTGTTTCCTTGCAACTGACGGCAGAGGCGTAATCATCATCGATACGCTTGGATATAAAATCCCAATTCGTAAGAGTAGAGTTATTCCTAGGCAGGAAAAAGCTGTTTATGAAATGGTGGCAGACGCAGAAGCAATGGTATATCCATTTACAGCAGAAACCCCTGTAAAAGAGCATCACATCCTTTCACCTGGTCCGGATGTGATGAGAGGCTTAACAAGGAAAGAGCGGCAGCTCAAGCAGCTATTATTCATGGCGCTCGACCAGCTATACTCAAGTGGTAATTCAGCGGAAATAAGATATTGGCTAACAGAATGTCAGCCTAAGAAATACATGACGATTCAAAACATGGAAATGGACGAGGCATGGGAAGGGCTCTACCGTGAAGTAAAAGCAGGCTGGTCACCAAAACACGAACAGATCTGCGAACGCATCATCAAGGGTCAACCATACTTTGAGAAGATATGGGAACTAGAAAAAGGAACACATGTGAATTAAGGTGATAGAAGAAGACCGCCTGAATGGCGGTCTTTTTTGGTGCTGGTTTTGGGTAGGAATTGCTAGTCTTTACACTTTGGCGATTACAATGAGTTCAAATAGACATTAAAACTGGATTTTGGATAATAAAGTAGTTGTTTTGGACAATAAATCTTGAATTTAGCTAATAAAAGTAGATTTTGGACAATAAAAGAGCCCTTCCCGAGATGTGGGAAGGGCTTTTGAGAGAGTGGGGATGGATATCCGCGAAAACCACAAAGTTATCCGCTAAAATCTAGATATATCCGCGATATTAGTTAACTTATCCGCGAAATTAGGATTATATCCGCGAAAAGCCTCAAGCGCTTGTCGGGCCTAACCGGCCACCTCCGCTTTTCGTGTCTAGCTGCGAATCGCAGAAACTACAATATTTCACTCTTTCAACAGAACACAAAAAGCGTGTTCTATTTCAAGAGTTCCAATATCGCCGTTTCTAGACGCTCACTTCCGCCTTTCAAGTCTAGCTCCAGTAGGCAGCCCCTCGAGTCGCTTCAGAAGTTTAGTTGAACACAAAGAACGTGTTCATCTAAACTTCTTCCAGCGCTTGTCGGGCCTAACCGCCTACTTCCGCTTTCTTTCCAGTCCCATCGCTCTTTCAGCTTTTGCAAGCATTTTATTCGCTTTTCGATTGGCTTTTTCAGCTCCGAGGTCTAGGATGTTATCTAGTTCTTCTGAGTTGATCAAGTCGTTGTAGCGTTCTTGGATTGGTCGTAGTGTTTCAGCGACGACTTCGCCAAGTTCTGCCTTGAAGTCTCCGTATCCTTTGCCTTCATACATGCCTTCGATTTCTTCGACTGATTTGCCAGAGCAAAGAGAGTAGATCGTAAGAAGGTTTGATATTGCCGGTTTGTTTTCTTTATCAAATCGGACAACACCATCAGAATCTGTTACAGCACGCTTGATTTTTTTAATAATCGTATTTGGCTCATCTAACATCGAGATATATGCGTTCTTGTTTTCATCAGATTTACTCATTTTTCTCGTTGGATCTTGAAGAGACATGATGCGCGCTCCAACTTTCGGAATGCGTGGCTCTGGCATTGCGAAGATATCGTTGAATTTACGGTTGAAACGCTCTGCAAGGTTTCTTGTAAGCTCAATATGCTGCTTTTGATCATCTCCCACCGGTACGATCTCCGTTCCATAAAGAAGGATATCTGCAGCCATTAGTGGAGGATACGTTAGTAGTCCAGCGCTAACAGCATCTTTACCAGACGATTTATCTTTAAATTGGGTCATTCTCTCAAGTTCTCCTATATAAGAGACACACTGTAACATCCAGCCTAGCTGTGCGTGTGCAGGTACTTCAGATTGAATGAATAGAGTAGACTTCTCTGGATCGATTCCAGATGCTAGATAGAGTGCTGCCAGGCTCTTCGTGTTTGTTTTTAATGCTTTCTTTTCCTGTGGAACTGTAATAGCATGCTGGTTTACAACGCAAAAGTAACACTCATTGTCCTCTTGTAACTCTGTAAAATGTTTCATTGCACCGAGGTAGTTCCCAATTGTTAATGTTCCGCTAGGCTGTATACCTGAAAAAATAACGCTCATTGTTTTCACCCTCCAAAAGTTCTTTATCAATAGAATACAAAAAAGTCCATTCATCCCGTATTGCTAGGGACGAATGGACCGTGGTGCCACCCTGCTTATCCATTAAATGGATCACTTATTGGTTTATCGAATAAACCTAGTGATAACGTGAATGCTCACGCCTTTACCTACTAATCTGTTCAGCAAAGGTGCTCGAAAGTCCATTCCAAACAGTGTGATACCTGTTTTCACCACCCACAGGCTCTCTAAAAAGCACAGCTGAATGTACTACTCTTTGTCATAGCGAATTTCCGTATCCTATTAGTACCGTAAGTATATCTTACGAATACCCTTTGATGCAACAAATCAACTGTTTGTAATCGCTACTGCGATGAGAATCGTAATGATCGTCCAAAATCCGCCAGCAATTAGGATAGGATACGTTACAGGATTATTGTATTCTAGCTTATAAGATAGCTCAGATTTATCTTCTTCGATCATTTGATGTTTTGTCGAAGACTTGATAAATCTCTTAAAAGAATAAACGATACCATCAAAGAATCCAGTTTGGACAACGTGAAGAGCTGCACCGATCAAGAGCATTGCAAGTGCAATCATGAATAAGATGTCAGAAGCACCTTGGAGTGAGTATCCCTTATCTGAAAGGATAGAGGTGATGATCGCAGCTACGAAAGAAAGAACGATTAGTACTCCGGAACGAATTAATAATGATTTCATGTGAACCCCCGTATTAGTTTGTCATTAATAAGTATAAAATTTGTAAAGGATAAGAACAATAACTTATGTTCATCTATACAAAAGTAATTATTTTGAAAATTATGTTAGATGCATATTCCATGCACTTTAAAGCACTACATACTTTTAGATACATAGGACTAGTTAGATTTTCATGCATATCGTTGCAAAAGTAAAAATATCTACCCAAAAACCCACATTACATACTAGGTCTTTTGAACTATCTTTTGTTATGCAAACGTAATGCTGACGCGGTTTTTGTAAATTCTCGTTAAAAATGCATATGCAAAATAGTTAGAAAACTTGTATAATACGAGTTGTGGGAAGGAACGAGTCAAATTTTTAGATAATTTGATGAATTTCGTTTCGCAGAATATGGCTTTTATAGCTACATAATTTAAGGGAGGTCACACAGCATGAAGAAATCAAGATGGACTCTTGTTCTATCTCTTGTGCTTGTACTGAGCATGTTCCTATCCGCTTGCGGCGGTGGCGGCTCAAATGGTGGTAATGGAAATAGTGGGGGAGACGATGGCGGTTCTGAATCAGCGAAACAAGAGCTGAACCTAACTGACAGTGCAGAGATTCCTTCAATGGACACTACACAAGCGACTGACACAACTTCATTCAAAGCAATGAACCAAGTTTTTGAAGGTCTTTATCGCCTTGACAAAAACAACGAACCAACTCTAGGTGTTGCGGCTGAAGAGCCACAAGTAGAAGAAAAAGACGGTGAAACTGTTTACACGTTTACTCTTCGCGAAGATGCTAAATGGTCTGACGGTTCTCAAGTAACTGCAGAAGACTTCATCTACGCTTGGCACAAAGCACTACACCCTGATACACTTTCTCCTTACGCTTCCATGTTTGGAACTGCAGGAATCAAGAACGGTAACGCAATCGTTACTGAAGGAGATCCTCTTTACGGTAAGGTTGAAGAACTAGGTGCAAAAGCAGTTGACGAAAAAACTCTAGAAATCACAATTGAAAAAGAGACTCCTTATTTCAAGTCCCTTTTAACTTTCGCAACGTTCTATCCACAACCAAAAGCATTTGCTGAAGAGCAAGCTGACAAGTACGCTCTTGAAGCAGACACTATGCTTTACAACGGACCATTCGTATTCTCTGAGTGGAACCACGGTGAAGGCTGGAACTACAAGAAAAACACTGAATATTGGGATGCTGATGTTGTAAGTCTTGAAAACATCTCAGTAAAAGTAGTACAAGACGTTGCTACTGCAGTAAACCTTTATGAAACTGGAAAGATCGACCGTGCTGGTCTTAGCTCAGACTTCGTTGACCAGTTCAAAGATAGAGAAGATTTCAATACAATCCTTGAGCCTACAATGTTCTTCCTTCGTATGAACCAGGAGAACGAAGCTCTTGCTAACAAAAACGTACGTAAAGCACTATTCCTTGCATATGACCGTGACGGACTTGTAAACGTTCTTCTAAACAACGGTTCTATCGCAGCGAAGTACTTTGTACCATCTGATTTCGTATCAGGTCCAAATGGTGATGACTTCCGTAAGTTCGCTCCAGAAGGCTTCCATGCTGACATGGGCGAAGAAGAAGCAAAAGAAGCTTGGAAAACAGGACTTGAAGAGATTGGTAAAGATTCTGTAGAACTTGAATTCCTAACAACTGACTCTGAACTTGCTTCTAAAATTGCAGAGTATGCAAAAGAACAGTACGAGTCTAAGCTAGACGGACTTACTCTAACAATCAACAAGCAGCCTTGGAAGCAGTTCCTTGAGCTTGAAGATAGCGGAGATTTTGATATCTCAACTGGTGGTTGGGGTCCTGACTACCCAGATCCAATGACATTCCTTTACATGTTTGAAACTGATGGTGCATACAACCGCATGGCTTACTCAAGCGAAAAGTATGACGAGCTAGTTTCAAATGCAAAGAATGAAACTGACCCTGCTAAGCGTTGGGAAATGATGCAAGAAGCTGAAAAAGTACTAATGGAAGAGGACATCGCGATTGTTCCTACTTACCAACGTGGTCTAGCGATCCTTCAAAAGGATTATGTTCAGAACTACTATGTACACCCATTCGGTGCTGATGCATCTTACAAGTGGATTAAGATCGAAGGTAAATAATTTAAGCTTTTCAGGAGAGTATATGTCATCCTGACATATACTCTCTTTTTACCTGTAAATGAAAAATATGTCGAAAAAAGGTTTAATTATCAGAAAAGATAAAAATAACTTCTGGTTATTCGTTGTTTTTCGACTTATACTTAAAGAGGCAGGTATTTCTCGAGGAGGTTGATTGTAGTGGGACGTTATATCGGTGGAAGGGTAGTATCAATGGTAATTACCTTCCTTATTATTGCTTCACTAACGTTTTTCCTAATGAAGCTTCTCCCTGGTACACCTTTTAATAACCAGGAAAAGCTAAGTGACGCACAAATTGTACAACTGAACGAAAAATATGGTCTTAATGATCCTGTTGCAGTTCAGTACTTTAATTACATGACAAACTTATTAACAGGAGATCTTGGTGTATCCTTCCAGCAGGATGGCCGTCAAGTATCTACTATTATCTCTGAACGTATTGGACCATCAGCGTACTTAGGGTTCCAGTCACTATTGGTAGGTACAATACTTGGACTGTTTTTAGGTATTATTGCAGCATTAAGACACAACTCATTTTGGGACTATGGAACAATGGTCATTGCAGTACTAGGTATTTCAATACCAAGTTTTGTTATCGCTGGCCTAATGCAGTATTGGCTAGGAGTTAAATGGCAGCTGCTTCCAGTAGCATACTGGGATGGATTCGCCTATACGATCATGCCAACAATTGCAATTGCTTCAATTGTTGTTGCGACGATCGCTCGTTTCATGAGAACAGAGATGTTAGAAGTTCTCGGACAAGATTATATCGTAACAGCAAAAGCAAAAGGCTTGAGCAGTACAGCGGTTGTTATTAGACATACAATCCGTAATGCTTCTATACCTATCATTACCATTATGGGACCACTGGTTGTAGGTCTAATGACAGGTACTCTAGTTATTGAGAGAATCTTCGTAATCCCTGGTCTTGGTGAAAAATTTGTTAATTCCATTTTGACAAACGATTTCCCGATCATTATGGGTACGACACTATTCTTTAGTTTCTTATTTATTCTAGTTATCTTATTGGTTGACATCTTATACGGAATTGTTGACCCTCGAATTCGTTTAGCGGGAGGGAAAGAGTAATGAGTATGAAACAAGAAAAACTACACGACCTTACAGATGATATGTTTCACCCCGCTAACATCGATGAGTCGGAAAGCGAAGTCATAGCCGGTGAAAGTACTGGTTTCTGGAAAGATGCTTGGAGACGATTAAAGAAAAATCCTGGTGCTATTATTGGACTAGTTATTATCTTCTTGGTAACCTTTTTAGCGATTTTTGGACCAATGATGAATGAGCACGATTATCGTACACAAGAACTAACAAGAGCAAAGCTACCAGCAAAGGTACCAGTTCTTGAAAACATTGGATTCTTAGGAGTTAACGGGGTAGATATTCGTGGCGTAGACCAGTATGAAGCGAAAGGCTACGAAAATGAATACTTCTGGTTCGGTACAGATGAGTTTGGCCGTGACCAGTGGACTCGTGTTTGGCAAGGTACTCGTATTTCATTATTTATTGCGGCCGCAGCAGCATTTATTGATTTTGTTATCGGTGTTGCATACGGTGGTATTTCAGCATACTACGGTGGACGAGTGGACAACGTACTTCAACGTATCATCGAGGTTCTTGTAGGTATTCCAAACTTAATCTTAATCATCCTTGCAATATTGATTTTCGAACCAGGGATATTCTCGATAATCGTGGCACTATCCTTAACTGGTTGGGTCGGAATGTCGCGTATTGTACGGGGACAAGTATTGAAGCTGAAAACACAAGAGTTCGTACTAGCTTCACGTACGCTAGGTGCAACAAGCGGACGAGTAATCGGAAAGCACTTGATTCCGAACGTACTTGGTCAAATTATCATTACAACGATGTTTACAATTCCAGGTGCGATTTTCTTCGAAGCATTCTTAAGCTTTATCGGTCTAGGAATTAGACCTCCAGAAGCTTCACTAGGTTCAATCATTAACAACGGCTTCTCAAGCCTACAGATCTATCCGCATCTTGTATTATGGCCATCGATCATTATTTCCTTGATCATGATTGCCTTCAACCTTGTTGGTGATGGGCTACGAGATGCATTTGATCCAAAGCTACGTAAATAGGGGGGATTATGATGGAAAGAATTTTAGACGTAAACGATCTGCATGTCTCCTTTGATACGTTTGCCGGAGAAGTCAAAGCAGTTCGCGGAGTAAACTTCCATTTGAATAAAGGTGAAACATTAGCAATAGTAGGAGAGTCAGGTTCTGGTAAGTCTGTAACATCAAAAGCAGTCATGCGTTTGATACCTGATCCTCCAGGCCGTATTAAGCAAGGTGAAATCAAATTTGGAGACCGTGATCTTTCTAAGCTTCCTGAGAAGGAAATGCAAAAGATTCGCGGATCTGAAATTTCGATGATCTTCCAAGATCCGATGACATCTCTCAACCCAACGATGACAGTAGGGAAACAGATCATGGAAGGGTTGATCAAACACCAAAACATGAACAAGGCAGAAGCAAAAGAACGTGCGATCGAACTTCTGAAACTAGTAGGAATTCCTGATGCTGAAGGTAGAGTAACGCAATACCCTCACCAATTCTCTGGTGGTATGCGTCAGCGTGTGGTAATCGCGATTGCACTTGCTTGTAATCCGAGAGTTCTTATTGCGGATGAGCCAACAACAGCGCTAGACGTTACGATCCAAGCACAGATTCTTGAGCTATTGAAAGACCTTCAAGAAAAGATGGGTACTTCAATTATCTTCATCACGCATGATCTGGGCGTTGTAGCAAATATCGCTGACCGCGTTGCAGTTATGTATGCAGGTAAAATCGTTGAGACAGGAACAGTAGATGAAATCTTCTACAACCCTCAACATCCATATACATGGGGTCTTCTAGGTTCAATGCCTAGTCTTGAAGCATCAGAAGAAGACTTGATTGCAATCCCTGGTTCACCTCCAGATTTATTGGATCCACCGAAGGGCGATGCATTCGCTCCACGTAATCCATATGCGATGAAGATCGATACTGAGATGGAGCCACCTCTATTCAAAGTTACCGAGACTCATTATGCTGCGACATGGTTGTTGCACGAAAAAGCACCGAAAGTAGAACCGCCAGAAGCTATTAAGAAACGCTTGCGCGGCATGGCTCCAGATGAGCCGATCATTGCCACGAAAGATGGTGAAAGAAATGTCTAAACAAGAGAAGCTACTCGAAATCAAGAACCTTAAACAGCATTTTAAAGTCGGTAAAGGTACCGTAAAAGCTGTTGATGGATTAACATTTGATATTTATCAAGGTGAAACATTTGGTCTTGTAGGAGAATCTGGCTGTGGTAAGTCAACCACAGGTCGTACGATCATTCGTTTATATGATGCTACAGATGGAGAAGTTGTTTTTAAGGGTGAAGACGTTCACGATAAGAAATCAGCAAAAGATTTGAAGAAATTCAATCGTAAAATGCAGATGATTTTCCAAGATCCGTATGCGTCACTAAACCCTAGAATGACTGTTGCAGATATCATCGCTGAAGGCATCGATATTCATGGTCTTGCAGATTCTAAGAAAGCTAGAATGGATAAAGTCCATGAGCTTTTAGAAACTGTTGGTCTTAACAAAGAGCACGCAAACCGTTATCCTCACGAATTTAGTGGTGGACAACGTCAGCGTATCGGAATTGCTCGTGCGCTTGCTGTAGACCCTGAATTCATCATTGCCGATGAGCCTATTTCAGCTCTTGACGTATCGATTCAAGCACAGGTAGTTAACCTAATGAAGAAACTTCAGCGTGAAAAAGGATTAACATATCTATTTATCGCGCATGATCTTTCTATGGTTAAATACATCAGTGATCGTATCGGTGTTATGTACCGCGGACAAATCGTAGAGCTTGCTGAGAGTGAAGAGCTTTATCGTAATCCTCTTCATTCGTATACGCAATCCTTGCTTTCAGCGATTCCTCTTCCGGATCCTGAGTATGAGCGTTCAAGAAAACGTATGGTCTATGACCCAGAGAAGCATAAGCCTGAGAATGGTGAAGAAAGAGTGCTTCGCGAGGTTTCAGAAGGCCATTGGGTAGCTTGTACGGAAGAAGAATACAACAAGCTTAAGAATAGCGTAACTGTATAAAAAGTATGAAAAGAGGCTGCATTTCAATTGAAATGCAGCCTCTTCTTTATTTTTCATTTTTTTCTTTGAACTTAAGAGCTATGTATACAAGATAGATCGCGATCGTTATGAAAAGGATAGCTTTAATAAAAAGGGATAAGTTCATAGAAGTAGAATAATCTAATAAAATCGTCGTTATTAAAAGTAGTGTAGAAACAAGTAATACTATTTTTACGATCATGGTTACAGACTCCTTATATATATAATAATTAAAAGGGGGAAGAGTATGATTTTTTATTCGTATAACCCTGAATTCGATAAGCAATCACTAGAAACGTTAAGAGATATGAATCCTAGTCTTAGTACAAGTGAACCGACAAAGGAATCGATTATTTATTTGCTAGAAACAAACGATACTACAATCGGCTACATCTGGATTGAAATGATGACCAATCATGCTGAATTGATTGAATTTTATTTTACAGGAGATGAAGCTAAGAAATGGGGGCTATATGATTTCGTTGTAAAAACGTCAAAAAAACAAGGGAAGACAAGTTTAATTATGAAGGTACCTAGTGGAGGAAAACAAGAAGAATTTATTGAAAAATGGGGAGGGGAGGTAAGGGAAAGGAGAGAAGAAGAGAGCATTGTGAAGATTCCTTTCCAACTCCATCGTTCGTGATGTTAGACGCTCTGCTGTAGATGGGATTTCGAGTGTTGTGTTTCGATCAGAGCATCTAATTCAGCAAGCATTTCTTCTGCTTCTGCTTCTGAAATGACTTTGTAATGATGATTACCGTTTGGTTCTTCATCGGCCTCATCAGCCATCGCCACAACTTCCTGTAGAGATGTTCTCTCTACTGTTCCCTGAAAATAGGAATCGGTATGAAATAGAATGGCAACTGCAATTTCTTTCGCAGCTTCAGGATTCTCTCCTAATCGGATGAGCATTTTGTGCGCTCGTTCAGCACCCTTGATCGCATGGATGTCATTTTGTTTATAAAGATCAAAATCCCATTCCCCATCCCTGTACCATGTATAATGGCCGATATCGTGAAGAAGAGCTGCTTTTGTAGCTAGGTCGGTATTGACTCCCTCCTGGCATGCAAGGTCGTATGCTTTTTGAGCAACTGTAACTGCATGAGCAAGTCCAGCTCTTTTCAAATACTTTCTAGCAAATGGTAATTGAAAGATATTTGTTAGTGAAACGTTTCTCATGGTTAACTGCCTCCTCGCTGTCCTAAATGTTTTTCTAGAAATCATACCATGTCCTCAAAATGAAATCAACTATGAACGTTCACTAAAAAGACATAAAAAGTCATGGTGAAATTTACTGGAAGTTCTTTCAAAGTGCTAATAAACGTCTTATAATAGAGTAGGCATATTAATAAAGGAGAGAGAAGCTGTGCGTATTTTCAAAGTTGGGTTGAGAAACCTGGTGGCAACTGTTTTGCTTTTTTCTGTAGTGGCGCAACCTGCTTTTGCAGAAGAATCATCACTAGAAGCTAAAGATCATGATGGAGTTAAAGTTGAAGGGAAAGAATTGAAGCTGCCTGATAAGCTTCCTCGATTTGTGTACGATTCTGGTTTAGATTTTGAATATCCTGACGCAGTACGAGGGATTTACCTTACAGGGCATTCAGCAGGTGGAGCAAAATTTGATAAGCTTATCGATTTTGTAAATTCTACTGAATTGAATTCAATGGTCATCGATATTAAAGATGATTTCGGTAATCTTACATATGAACCATCAGAAGATTCTTCACTAGCAGAATACGATATAGGTAAACCTTATATTAAAGAACCACGGAAGGTTTTAGAGGAGCTAGAGAAGAATGAAATTTATCCGATTGCTAGAGTAGTAGTTTTTAAGGATACTGTTTTAGCAGAAGCACGACCAGAGCTCTCTTATAAAGATGGTAACTCCATTTGGAAGAACGGAAGAGGAGAAGCCTTCGTAAATCCGTTCAGTAAAGAAGTTTGGGATTACAATGTCGAAATTGCAATTGAAGCAGCAAAGATGGGCTTTAAAGAAATTCAGTTTGATTATGTGCGATTCCCAGAAGGCTTTGAAAAACGAGATACGTCACTTACGTACACAATGGGAGACTACAAAGATCTTGAGATGGAAAATGTACAGAAACGAGTAGCTGCAGTAACAGATTTCGTAGCTTATGCGAACTCGAAACTAGAACCATACGGTGTGGATGTTTCTGTTGATATCTTTGGTTATTCTGCAACGATTCCAGAAGCTCCAGGAATCGGTCAGAACTTCTCAAAAATCTCTGAAAACGTTGACGTTATTTCATCTATGATCTATCCAAGTCATTGGGGACCATATTTCGGAATCTCAAAGCCAGACCTTGAGCCATATAAGATTATTGATGAATATGCTAAAGTTGAAAACAAGGTGCTTGCTGCGTTAGATACACCACCTACAAGCAGACCTTGGATCCAAGACTTCACTGCAAGCTATCTTGGTAGTGGGAATTACTTAAACTATGGCAAAGCTGAAGTAGAAGCGCAAATTAAGGCGCTTAAGAAGAATAACATCAATGAATATTTACTATGGAATGCAGGAAACAAGTATACGAACAATGTAGACTACACTCCATAAAAAGAAGACCGCCAGTCAATGGCGGTCTTTTCAGATTGTTAGGAGTATTAAGGCCCATCGTCACGGGTATGGTAATGATTTCCGCTCCAGGATGCTCGCTTTCCGCGGGGCGGGCGGTGAGTCTCCTCGTCGCTTCCAAAACGCTCCTGTGGGGTCTCACCTGTCCCGCACGTCCCGCAGGAGTCGAGCATCCTTCCGCTCCAATCAACATTTATATGTGGTGTTAAAACAAGAGCAAGACAAAAGTAAATAATTAGTTCTAGAGAAATAAAGCAGATGACTACTTAAAGTCGGAAAGTTTGCTTTGATTAATTGCAACCTAGTAGGAGTGAATACCACAGGAGTCTTGTGGTATTCAAACTCCTACGGCTTAGGGAGCACTTTAATTAAGTTTCTCTACAATCTGAAGACCGCTAGTCAACGACGGTCTTCTTTTTTAATGCTCACGTTTGATGCCTTTCCAGTTTTGCTTACTTTCAGTGAGGTGTTGTTTGAAAGACTTGCTTTGTTTCGAAAGGCTAGTTCCAAATCCATGCATGATCACTGCCATAAACGCTGTTAAACCAATAATGAATGAAGCGAAGAGCATAAACTCAAGTAAAAGGGGCATTCAAATACCTCCAGACATGGTTTTTACTTAGTTTAGCGAATGTTTAGTTTTTTGAAAAGAGGGAATATTATTGCTTGCAAGCCCTATCATGTATCTTATGTACTGTATAAATATGTTATACTAATAGTGATTAATTTACTAAAAGGAGTAGATCAATGAACTGGTATGAGAAATTGAAGCAATATTTTCCTATTGAAGAAATGAAATCAAAGGAACATATGGACTTGTTACTTGAGGAAAAGAGTGACATTTACATCAAGGATGAGGGGCCAAATCATGTATTAATGTATGCCAACCTGCCAGATTTCATCTTTGTGGATTATATCTTTGTTTCCGGAGATGCCAGAGGTCAGGGGCTTGGTAAAAAGCTGATCAATGGTCTAAAAGAAAAAAACAAACCGATTATCTTGGAAGTTGAACCTGTCGATTATGAAGATACAGACACAGAAAAAAGACAACGCTTTTATTTGAGAGAAGGCTTCAAGCACGCGAAGTCAATCGGTTACCGGAGACGCTCACTTGCAACGAACGAAATCAACGAAATGGAAATTTTGTACTGGTCACCTGAAGAAGCTGGTGAACAAGAAATTTTCGAAGCAATGAAGCATACGTATCAAGAAATCCATACTTATAAGGACAAGCAATTATACGGTGAATCGTACATGCCAGTTGATGAAGTATTAAGTCTTAAAGTCAACAAAGAACTTGTAGAGGAATAAGAAGACTGTTTTTCAATGAGGAGGATGCTTCTATGAAAAACCGGGATAAGAAGAAGAAAAAGAAACGTGAGATGCTGAAAGATATGTTGAAGAAACGTATAAAGAAATGGAATCCACGTCCTGCAAAGTCGCCTGCCTCAAATACAAAAACGTCTGCATAACAAAAGGAAAGCCAATTGGCTTTCCTTTTTTATTTATGCTTCTTCCACTTTCTCACGTTTCTTATCAAGACGTTTTTGCTTCCTCATATCGATTAGATAATAAACGACAGGGATAAAGATTAGCGTAATGAATGTTGCCACGGTCAATCCAAATACAATCACGATTGCCATCGGCTGCTGGATTTCGGTACCTTCACCAAATCCAAGAGAGAGTGGAACAAGGCCTAATATGGTTGTAAGAGCCGTCATCAGGATTGGTCGTAATCGTATCGGTCCTGCTTCTAAGATAGCAGAGCGTGTATCCATGCCTGTAGCACGAAGCTGGTTAATGTAATCGACGAGCACGATTGCGTTGTTAACAACGATCCCGGTCAATATGAGCATTCCTACAAGTGAACCTACTCCAAGTGGTTGGAACGTTACGAGTAACCCTACTATAATTCCGATAGCTGTTAACGGAACGGAGAACATGATGATAAATGGATATAGGAAGGATTCAAACTGACCTGCCATCACCATATATACGAGTAAGATTGCGAGCCCAAGTGCTCCAGAGAGCTTGAAGAACGCATCGTTCATCTGCTCGTCTTGTCCACCGAAGGTTATTTTATATGCATTACTTGGAAGTGGCACATCCTTAACGAGCTTTTCACGTATCTCTTCTGTTACTGTGCCAAGATCTCGATTCAATAAGCTTGCCGTAATTTCAACCTGACGTAATCGATCGGTTCGAGTAATTTCTGACGGTCCAAGTCCCCTCTTAATGTCAGCGACTGCAGAAAGAGGAATTTTTTGCCCAGTCTGTGTTTCAATTAATAAAGTCGATAAAGAGTCGAGAGAGTCTGTGTACTTCTCTTCCACAGTAAGTCTGATATCGAGCTGTTTTCCGTCCCTCGCAAGATTACTTGCGACAAGCCCGTTTGTGGCGTTCGAAATTGCAGTTGAAATCTGTGTACTTCCAACGCCATAGCTTGCTGCTTTTTCTCTGTCGATCCAAATCTGTACCTCGGGGTTATTCGATTCGATACTAGACGTAGGTTCTCTGACACCTTCAACTTCTGAAATACTCTCGAGGACATCATCTGATAGCTCTTTTAGAACATCGAGATCAGGTCCAATAATATTGAGGGCGATTGGATCTGCGTTGAAACCTGAATCACTTGCAGACACCATGATTTCGGCATTCGGGATGCCCTTAAGTTTTGTTCGAATATCTTCAGCTACTTCGAGGTCAGATTTACTTCGTTCATCGATTGGAACGAGTAATACACTATAGGTGGCGCGATTGGTTTGGCTACCTGCACCGACACTGAAATTATCCGTTCCTCCAGCAGTAAGGTACGATAGTTTAACTTCTGGAATGTCCTCTAATACTTGGTCGATTTCTTCTGTCACATCAGTCGTTGCATCTAGTGAACTTCCAGCTGGTAACTGAGCAGATATGTTCACGAAGCTTTGGTCCTGTGCAGGGAGGAATTCTGTGCCGATGAAAGGTGTTCCTGCAGCTGAAACGACCAATAAACCGATCGTAAGACCAAACGTTTTTTTAGGATGTCGAAGTGCTTTATCCAATAGACGCTTATACCAGCCGTTCAATCTCTCGAAACGTAATTGGAATGTGGATTTGGATGCATTCCGGTTCATTAATAGAGACGAAAGTAACGGTACGATTATTAATGCTGTAAATAAAGATGCAAGTAGAGAGAACGTAATTGCCAAGGCAAGTGGCTTAAATAACTGTGCTGCTAATCCAGTTACGAAGACGATCGGTAGGAACACAACAACAGTCGTCATAGTGGATGCGATGATTGCACTGCCTACCTCTTTTGTTCCTTCAACTGCAGCATCCTTCAGGGATTTTCCTTCTTGTCTTAAACGATAAATATTTTCGAGTATGACGATCGAGTTATCCACCATCATTCCAACCCCGAGGGCTAAACCACCAAGAGTGAGGAGGTTGATTGTTTGACCTGAGAAATACATCAAGATGAAGGCACCAACAATCGAGATCGGTATCGATAGGCCGATAATCAATGTACTTCTGATATTTCTTAAGAAGAGATAGAGAACAGCAGCTGCAAGAATACTACCGATGATAATATTCCAAACAACGGCGCGAATCGATTGGTTAATAAACTTTGCCTGGTCGAAGACAGTTTTGATCTCCATGTCTGAAGGAAGAGAAGGTTGTATTTCCTCCAACTTCTCATTGATTTGACTAACAACATTCACGGTGTTCGAACCAGACTGTTTTTGAATGGAGAAGCCGATTGCCGGTTCACCGTTCAAATAACTTTCTTGTGCAGATGGCTTCATCATTTCCTCAATTGTTACAAGTTGATCCAATTTTATTGGACCACTCTCTGTTGGAACCGAAAGATTTTTCAAATCATCAACAGACTCAAATTCTCCCGTGACGCGGAGGGGAAGATTCTTATTTTCTGTTTCGATTGAACCACTCGGGATATTAAGGTTTTCAGAACCGATAAGCTGTTGAAGATTTGTTAATGTTACCCCATATTGACTAAGTCGATCAGGATCTGCGGTTAATCGGATTTCTTTTTCAAGTTGACCCTCGATCGTCACAGCTGCAACGCCTGGAACAGAGTCGAGAGCGGGTTTGATCTGATCTTCAATGGTTTGCTTGATTTCCGTCAATTCTTCCTCAGAACCTGAAACGCCTAGCTGCATGATTGGAATGTCACTTGGGTTGAAACGTAACACTTTCGGCATCGGCACATCTGATGGGAGAGAATCTCTTACAGCATCAATTTGTTCCCTCATGTTGAGGGTGGCAAAGTCCATGTCTGTCCCCCATTCGAAGGAGATCAGTATCAAAGCTCCTCCATTCCGTGAGATGGAAGAGATACTTTCGACGTTAGGTAGCGTACCCATTACGTTTTCTAAAGGAGAAGCAAGTAAGTTTTCAACTTCTTCAGGACCTGCACCTTCATATGTAACCGTTACGGCAGCAACGGGAAATGTTAAATCAGGGAATAGGTCAACAGGCATATTTCGAAGTGAAACCGTCCCGATAATGAGAATGAAAACAATGACCATCCCCATTGCGATAGGGCGGAAAACAGAAAGTTTAGCAATATTCATGTGATTTCAACTCAATTCTGTACCTGTATTTCAGATGATTCAGATAGACGATCTTTACCATTCGTAATCACATCATCTTCGGTCGTTAAGCCATCTGTTATTTGGATCGTTTCATCGGATTCTGCTCCTACTTTTACTGGAACTTTTTTAACTTTCTTCCCTTGGGATACAAAGACATACGTTTCGTCATCCCCATATACAATCGCTTCTTTCGGTACGACGATTGCATCACTAATCACATCGGTTTTGATGTATGCAGTCGCTTTCATTCCACCCTTAATCTTATTATCCTTATTTTCGAGTTCGATATCGATGACAAATGAACCCGTTTGTTCATTTGCTGTTGGTGGAATTTCACTGAGTTCACCAGAGTAAGTTCCATCGATTCCATCGAATGAGATCGTTACTTTCTGTCCTTTTGAAAGTTTGCTGATTTGAAAGCTGTTTACTTGAAAAGATGCGACTACAGGATCCATATTTACGACAACTGCGATCGGAGAGTTAGGGACAGCTGTAGAATTTTCTTCTGCATTTACTTGAGAGATAACTCCGTTGATAGGTGCTTCAATCGTTGTTGCATTCAAAACATCTCTTGCTTGAGTCAAACTTGCTCTCGTTTCAGCTAACTGCGATTCAAGCTGTGTTACGTTTCCTTGAGACATAGATGGAAGAGAGGCTGCGGCCTGTGAAAGCTCAGCTTGTTTAATTGCTACTTCAAGACTTTCTTTCAGTACATCTGAAGCGGTTACTTCTTCTGTATCAATTTGCTCGAGAAGCGTTTGTGAACGTTGTAAAGATGAATTTAACTCCTCTTGCATTGCTTTTAATTCCTTGGCGTTTTTCTCAGCTTCACTGGACAGCTGTTTTGCCTGTGTGACGGCTTTCTCTAACTCATCGACTGCGTTCGATAAGTTCGCGACATTTCGCCTTGCAGCCGTATCGTCTAACGTTGCGATTAAATCTCCCTTTTCAACTGTACTTCCTACTTTTACATTCATTTCTACGATTTCAAGGGGTGAAGGAGCGATGAGCGGAATCATAGTACCAGGAATAGCTTGTCCTGTTAGTTCGAGCTCATCTGAGAGCTCGATTTTCTTTACATCGGCAACTTCTACAGGGATGGGTTGATCGCTTGTTTCATTACTTGTAATTTCTGGCGTGCTACAGGCTGTCGTCAAGACGAGCAAGCCTGCTAGATAAATCGCTTTCTTCATTAATGTTCACCTCAAAAGTAGTGTCTCTTTTACGAATACTATCATGTGGAATAGTTTACTGCTGAATTAAAATAAAACATTTTGAAACAATTTATGTTTAGAAAGGTCATAAGGGGGGAAGTAAAAGGTAGAGCAAGGAATCATTGTACAAGGATTGTATAAATTAATTATAACTTTTGTCATCACCCTAGTTATTTTATACGCACTGTAGTATAATATAAATTGTGAGAAGATAATGTTTCTAAATAAAGAATAATGTTTATTTATAGAAAGGAGCCAATCCTTATGGTAACACTCTATACATCTCCAAGCTGTACATCTTGTCGAAAAGCAAAAGCATGGCTACAGGAGCACGATATTCCATTTACGGAACGTAACATTTTTGCTGAACCACTCACTATTGAAGAGGTCAAAGAAATTCTTCGTATGACTGAGGACGGAACAGATGAAATTATATCAACTCGCTCAAAAACATTCCAGGAATTGGGCTTGAACTTAGATACTGTTTCTCTTCAAGAGTTATTCGAGTTAATTAGTGAATATCCTGGATTGCTTCGTCGTCCGATTATCATCGATGAGAAGCGCCTACAAGTTGGGTACAATGAAGATGAGATTCGTCGTTTCCTTCCACGAAAGGTTCGTACATTCCAGCTTCAGGAAGCAACTCAGCGTCTTGTAAATTAATAAAAACTTCTACAGGGTTACCACCCTGTAGAAGTTTTTTTATTTAGCACCATGTGTTTTGTGAGCTTTCCTTTTATAATACCAACCTCCGACAATAATTATTAGTAGGAAGAGCCAATGTGTTGGAAGCTCCAAGGAGGGATATGTGTAGTAAAACGTTTTAAGCTCAGGAGCGTTTGTAAGCATTTTTCCCGCTGTTAAGGCAAGAATTCCAGCACCTACATAAATAAGTATAGGGAATCGGTTTAACGCATGAAGGATCATTCTACTTCCCCAAACGATGATGGGGATAGAAATGAGTAATCCGAACACGACGAGATACAGTTTTCCGTTTGCAGCTCCAGCGATAGCGAGGACGTTATCAAGACCCATGATAAGGTCTGCAACTACGATCGTTCTAATTGCTCCCCAAAAGGAAAACTTAGAGTCGATCGTTTCAGGAGTATCTTCTTCCTTCACAAGTTTTAAGGAAATGAGTAGTAAAAATATGCTACCTATGATCAATAAATAAGGTAGTGTTAATAAATAGACGGCAACAACGGTTAGTGCTATCCTTAATCCTACAGCGAGTGCAGTACCGATTATGATCGCTTTACCTCGGTGGGATTCAGGTAAATTTCGACAAGCTAGTGCAATTACGACAGCATTATCACCTCCAAGTACAATATCGATTCCAATAATGAACAAAATCGATGTGATCATTTCCGTTTCTAACAAAGGCGCCAACTCCCGGATTTAGATAAATTTTACAATCATGACAGGAGCATACAGGGGCAAGCTATACACATAAATATTTATATCGTGTATATGCTTTAATATGAGTGAAAAACAAACGTTTTTTTATTTCCATTCTTAGATGTTTTATCATAGAATGGTATTACAAGAGAAAAGCGGTTTGGTTTAATCGCTTAAGGGAATGAGACAATAAGGAGTATCCCAGAGGGAATAGCCTTCCGGTTAAACAAACAGGAGGGAGAGAAAACGGATGGAAATAGAACGAGTCAACGCTAATACATTAAAATTCTTTATCACGTATAGGGACATTGAAAATAGAGGATTTGATCGAGAAGAGATTTGGTACGATCGAGAAAGAGGAGAAGAGTTGTTCTGGGAAATGATGGATGAAGCGCACCAGCGAGAACAATTTTCGCTGGAAGGTCCGCTCTGGATACAAGTACAGGCCCTTGAAAAAGGTCTGGAAATCATTGTTACTCGTGCGCAAATGTCCAATGACGGCTCCAAACTTGAATTACCAATTTCTGAAGATAAACAATTGGATCTTCCAATCGATGAGAATATTGATAAGATTCTTGATGACAAATTTACGATTCAGAATAGCCATGAGACAGAGGAAGCAGAGCAAATTGAAGAGGAAGAACTTACCTTTACTATTGGATTTAAAGATTTCGAGGACGTTATCTCTTTAGCTCACGGATTTGATGCAGATGGAGTTGAAAACGGTCTGTATAACTTTGAAGACAGATATTACCTTCACGTTGTTTTTGACGAAGCATTGAGCGAAGATGATCAAGATAACCGTTTGAGCCAGTTGTTAGAGTACGGTTATGAATCAGATCTTACGGTTCACAGAATGCAGGAATACGGTAAGGAGATTCTCTCTGAACAGGCTCTTGAGCAGCTCCGTGTACACTTCCCACTCTTATAAACCATTGCCGATTTCAATAGGAAATCGGCTTTTTTATTTGGTTTCGTTTAAAGGATAATGGTGCGACAGAGAAGAATATTTAGTTCATCTAAATGAAATTGAGGTGGTAAGATGCTGAAAGCTGTTTCAAGAAATGGAACTGTTTTTAATTTCGCTGATCATCTAGAGAATTTAGTAACACTTAAAAATCTCAGAAAATCTACAGACTTCTATTGTCCAAGCTGCAATAACTCAGTCGTTATGAAGCTTGGTCAGAAGAAAATATGGCACTTCGCTCATCATGCAAACACACCATGTGTTGACTCCTGGGAAACAGAATCGAGTGATCACCTCTCAGGAAAAGAACAGCTTTACCATTGGTTGAGAAAAGACCATCACGATGTTGAAGTCGAAACCTATTTACTAAAGCCAAGAAAGCGCCCAGACCTCTTTCTAAAAGCAAGAAACCTCGCGATTGAATATCAATGTTCCCCGATTGAAGAAAGCCTCTTACAACACCGTACAGACAGTTATTTCGAAAGTGGAATAGACGTATGGTGGATCCTTGGTAAAAGCCGTTTGAGAAGCAAATACCGTTTTATTCATTCGATCAGTTCAATGGAGTGGGCAGCGAGTAAAATCGTAAACCAAACCCCATTACTATTTTATTATTGCCCCCTTAAAAAACTCTTTTACCTCGTCATCCCTCAGTATAGTTTAACTCCTACTAAAATCATTTGTACGACCACCGTTATCTCTCCAGATAAAACTTCACTAGCCGCAATTTTTAAAACCCTTCCAATAGAGTTATCTTTTCCTCAACGCGATTCGATTTGGCTTAATCAAAAGAAAATATGGCGAACGAACCCCCATGGTGAAAAAAGCTATGCGTTTAATTATATGAGAAAGATTCTATATGATAAGGGCAAAGCAATCAGACTGTTTCCCTCTGAAGTTGGTATACCAACAACCTCAAATTACTGGATCGAGACCCCACCTTATTTATGGCAAGCTTGGATCGTATTAGTGTTTCTCCCTAAGCTTCAACCCCACATGACGTTTACGTTTCCTCAATTAACGACTTCTTTTTATGAACTTATCTCTCTAGGCATAATCAAAGTACGGATGAACACATACGAAAAGGGTGTTGCCCTCGCTCTCCAGGGTTATCTTGAGCAGCTCATACGATTACGCGTTATTAGAGACAGAGGAGACCGGTATGAAAAAGTTCATCAGCCAATCATGAATGCTCTTATGGAAACAGCATTAGAGAATGACAAAAAAATACTATTGCATCTGCGATAACATGCAAGTATTGTCGAGCGAAAATGTAAGAATAATAAGAGAGATATGATAGGATAAATAGTGTGATGTGAATTTTAGATGGAGGTGTCTGATAGATGGAAAATAAGACTAAGAACGCTTTACCGAAACGTGAAGATATTCCCGTTGAAGATACTTGGGATTTAGAGGCGATTTATGAAACTGATCAGAAATGGGAAGAAGAATTCAAAGAAATAAAAGCACTTATTCCTGAAATGGAGAAATTCAAAGGAAAACTAAGTGAATCTGCAGATACGCTGTATGCAGGCCTACAAAAGCAAGACGAGATTACTAAGAAACTCGGAAAACTCTTTACATATGCCCACATGCGCTACGATCAAGATACAACGAATTCAACCTATCAAGGTTTGAATGACCGTGCGTCTAATCTTGCAACACAAGTAAGCAGTGCGCTCGCATTCGTTGTGCCTGAAATCTTGAGCATTCCTGAGAAAGAAATCGAAGCTTATTTAAAAGAAAATAAGGATTTAGAGCTATACGCTCAAGCTCTAGATGAAATCAACCGTCAGCGTCCTCACGTACTTTCAAAAGAAGAAGAAGCGATCCTCGCTGGTATTAGCGATGTGACAAATAGTTCTAGCAACACGTTCGGAATGCTAAATAATGCTGACATGAAGTTCCCTACAATTCAGGATGAGAATGGGGAAGAGGTGGAAGTTACTCACGGCAGGTTAATTCGTTTTCTAGAAAGTAGCGATCGCCGAGTGAGGAAGGATGCATTTAAGGCAGTGTACGACACGTATGGTAAATTCAAAAATACGTTTGCGAGTACGTTGAGTGGAACAGTTAAACGTGATAACTACAACGCATCAGTCAGGAACTATGATTCTGCACGTCAAGCAGCACTCGATAACAACAATATTCCTGAAGAGGTTTATGATAATCTTGTTGAAACAGTCAACAGCCGTCTAGACTTACTTCATCGTTATGTTGATATTCGAAAGAAGGCGCTTGGGCTAGATGAACTTCATATGTATGATCTCTATACGCCACTTGTGCCAGATGTGAAAATGGAAGTGAAATACGATGAAGCGAAGGATTATATTTTAAAGGGCTTAACGCCATTAGGTGATGAATATGAAGAAATCCTAAAAGAAGGATTCGAAAATCGCTGGGTAGATGTTCAAGAAAACGTTGGCAAACGTAGTGGTGCTTACTCATCTGGTGCGTATGGCACTCGTCCATATATCTTGATGAACTGGCAAGATAATGTGAATAATCTATTCACACTCGCACATGAGTTTGGGCATTCTGTTCATTCCTATTACACAAGAAAGAACCAGCCTTACCCATATGCGAACTACTCGATTTTTGTAGCGGAAGTTGCTTCAACTACAAACGAGTCCCTTTTGAATGATTATTTACTTAAAAACACAAGCGACAAACAGGAGAAGCTTTACTTGTTGAATCATTATCTAGAAGGATTCAGAGGTACTGTTTTCCGTCAGACAATGTTTGCTGAATTCGAACATGCGATTCATAAGAAAGCCCAGGACGGAGAACCGTTGACTCCAGATTTGCTTTCGGACTTGTATTATGAATTAAACAAAAAGTATTTCGGAGACAACCTTGTGATCGATGAGGATATTGCACTTGAATGGGCAAGAATCCCTCACTTCTATTACAACTATTATGTTTTCCAATATGCTACAGGATTTAGTGCAGCGGCATCCTTATCCAAACAAATCCTCGATGAAGGAGAACCAGCCGTTTCACGCTATATCGAATTCTTAAAAGCTGGAAGCTCCGACTATCCGATCGAAGTCTTGAAGAAGGCTGGCGTAGACATGACGTCTTCGAAGCCGATCAGTGATGCATTGGATGTATTTGAATCCATTCTTGATGAGATGGAGAATCTGCTTTTCTCATAACATAACGAACCCGCCTTCTCCTATGAAGGCGGGTTTTATGATTTAAAATGAAATTTAATGAAGGTCTTCAATAGGAGTTGTGTCCTTGTATATCACTATATGATAGCGTTTACTCTCAAGTCTCAAGTACAATGATATTCGGTTGTTAAAACAGATATTGGTTTGATTAAGTGTAGTATAAACCAAAATATAGGGGATTGGAGCGGAAGGATGCTCGACTCCTGCGGGATGAGCGGGACAGGTGAGACCCCACAGGCGAAGCCGAGGAGGCTCACCGCCCGCCCCGCGGAAAGCGAGCATCCTGGAGCGGAAATCAGTCATGTGTGTGGGGCAACACTTCTAACGATCTTCTCCTAGAGCTAAACCCGCCTTCTCCCAAGAAGGCGGGTTTTTAATGAAATCCTCTAAACTGATTTCGTTTATTAAACATACTTACCGTAAAGAGTATTGAAAGGAACAACAGTAGGATGCCGACGATGGAAGGAATGAACTTCAATAGCCCCATAAGAAATACACCGAAGCTAAGCACTACTAGAATCAATCCGATTATTACTGAATAAGACATACTTACTCCTCCTCATTAAAATAACTATGAAACCTTTTCGTTTTTAGACCGTAAAAAAAGGAACGGGATCATTTTCCCCGTTCCTTATGAGTGAGAAGTCGCGCGCCAGAAGCATCCGTGTTTCACAGGTACTTGAGCGGCTTTTTGTTTAAGTGCTAGTTTCTTCATTTCAGCATCTGCTTCTTCTAAGCTCATGTCATAAACGACTGCTACTTCTTTTGTTGCAACGAACTGATATCGTTGTAAGAAGTGTTCGATGGAAGGAAGCGGCTCGGGTATCGGTTCTTTTTTCAGCATTTCATGTAGAATGCTAACGTAAACTTCATAATCGTAAAGACCCGTAATTTTCAATCCTTCTTCTTCGATGTTTTCATTAAAGAAAACAAGTGTCGGAAGCTCAGTTACTTCCATTTCAGCTGATATCTTTAAGTCACATTGAAAAGCTCTGATTGAAGCTTGAGACTGAAGATCCTTTTTGAATTCTTCCACATCGAGACCAGTATCTTTTGCAGCATTTACAAGGTTCTCTTGCTTTGTCATGTTCTGCTTTTCGATAAACAGGAGTTCTCTCATTTTTCTAAGAAAACGAAGGCCCTGTAACTTTCCTTGAAGCTCTGCAGCTTTGATCGCGATCGATGCGATATAGGGTGTGTCGATCGGGTCTTCAAACCAGAGATCACCATCGCATGACATTCCAGATCGAGTGGCAGTGCGTTCCCAGCGTTTTGCAACATCCGCGTGTGTTTTGATGCCTTCTGTTTTTCTCTTGAAAGAGTTAAATGTTTCTACATTTCCACCAACGAGGTGTCTTATTCTAAATGTGTGGCCATATTCTAATTGTAATTTCTTTATGACAGGTTCAAGCCCCCAGCAGTCAGGACATAACGGATCGATGAAAGAATAAATCTCAATCGGTTTGCTTTTCTGAGAGAGCGTTGAACAGGTTGTCTCGGTATCTCCGTTTGGATTGTAAGAATCGCAAAAGGAACCTGTTTCATTCGGTGTCAATTCGATTCTCCTTTCTCTTCCGGATTACCCGTGTTTACCATATGATGGGCAGTGAAGGTAAGTCTATTCAATAGATGTTCTTTTAGATGGATGTCCAACTCGACTTCGTCCATCGCTTCTTCCATACAAGAAAGCCATGCTGATGCACGCTCTGGAGTTATTTCAAATGGTAAATGTCTTGCTCTTAACATAGGATGTCCATGTTCCTCTGAATATAGAGGAGGACCTCCAAGAAATTGAGTTAGAAATTGTTTTTGTTTCCTAGCTGTTTCATCCAAATCAGCTGGAAAAATCGGTTTAAGTTTTGGGTGTTTAGAAACACGGCTATAAAATACATTCACGAGTTCGTCTAACTGTGAACGTCCAATTAATTCATACATGTTTTGTTTCATATTGCTCTTCCCCTTCGGAAATTAGAACCTCATTACATAGTTTATTTTAGCAACCTCTATATGTAACAGCAAATAATCTGGTTTGGTACCTTTCCCATAAAAAAACAGAAGCCCTAAATTTGCTTCTGTTTTGCTAAGAAAAATCGTTGTATTTTGTTCTTTGCTTTTCTAATCTCAATCCCATGTTCTTCTAGAAGCTGATGGAAAGCTCGCTCACCTTGTTCATAGTTGGTTACTTCAAATTCTAATTCATAGTCAACGCATCCTAGATACTCACTATGATCAAGTACGAGAAGACCAGTAGATAGCTCCACTTCTGCACGATGAGTCGTTAAAGAACCTAGGTGAAGAAGGTTATCGGTTAGACCTAGCTTAATGACTTGTTTTGAGACGTCGCCTTTTGGTAACTCTCCTGTTTCTTTAATGGACTGGAACGTTTCTTCAGAAATAACTTGATGTGTTTCTAATAACCCTTCTTCCGCTGGCTCTTTCAATGTTAGTACGAGATCATTTTTCTTTTGTCTAACTCGGAGGGCAGCCCCTTTATCACGCAATGTGAATTGTGCGGAATCAAAATAGTCATTTTTTTGTGTTTTGATATCGGTGGACGATAGCTGATAAGAAGTTAGTAGGGATATATACTCTTTGTCTGTGATCATATTTTTAAATTCAATTTCGATTTCTTGTGTCATTAGATGAACCTCCGTTAAGGAAAAGTCTTGATATAACGTGAATTATGTCATATGTATGTGTTTAGAACAACAGAAATGAAATCACCCCATCCATTGTGATAAACTATGTGGTGGTACATATAGCATTTAAGAGGAAAGGAGAGGTATTCGTGGCATTACAATACCCCGTAACAAAAGGAGAATTTAAAGAGGAGTTTACAATTTTCCATATCGATGAGAAAGCAGATTTACGAGCGTATACAGCAACAGGAAACATGCTTGTTGATTCGGACAACCTTTCATTCGTTTATTTATTAGATGGAGAAGAAGGATATACATATATTCGCTTTAACGAGGACATTTGGTCTTCTTTGAAAGAAATATTAAACAAAGATTTACCAGTTATGCTGGTTGATGAGACAGGTGAAAAGCTAGAGCTTGTCGAAATAAAAGAAGAGCTGGCTTATTTAGTTGAGAACATAAAGGGTAACTCGAATTATGGAAATGAAATGAATCAAGCTGTGGAAAGCGTATTTCTAACAGCAACTTCATAGATATCGTCGTTGGTGGTGGTAGGATGAATTGGGAAGAATTTTTGGCGCCATATAAGCAGGCTGTTAACGAGCTTAAGGTGAAGCTTAAAGGCATACGAGATCAGTTTGAAAAATCTGATGAGCATACGCCTGTAGAGTTTGTGACAGGAAGAGTAAAGCCTATTCCAAGTATACTCGATAAAGCAAAGCGAAAAGATATTCCTACTGATAAGCTTCGGGAGGAAATGCATGATATTGCAGGGTTACGTGTTATGTGTCAGTTTGTTGAAGACATTAATCGTGTGATTCAACATTTGCGCAATAGGCGGGACTTTGACATCGTGGAAGAGCGAGATTATGTTACAAACCAAAAAGAGAGCGGATACCGCTCTTATCACGTCGTTGTGCGGTATCCCGTCCAAACGATTAGTGGCGAACAAATGCTTCTCGTAGAGATACAGATTCGCACTCTCGCGATGAATTTTTGGGCAACGATCGAGCACTCTCTGAACTACAAATACAACAAGAAGATCCCAAACAACATTCAAAGACGACTACAGCGGGCAGCTGAAGCTGCATCGAGGCTGGATGATGAAATGTCTGAGATTAGGGTAGAAATAAAGGAAGCCCAAAAAGTGTTTATGCAGAAGAAGGAAAACGAAAAGAAAAACGCAGAAAATTAAAGTAGATGAGGTGCCAAAAGTGAAATTTGCTATTAAGTCGAAAGGGGATCAAACGTCAAACCAGCTTCAGCAACGTATTAAGAACTATCTGCGAGATTTTGATCTTGAGTACGATGAAGCAGAACCAGATATTGTTATCTCGGTTGGTGGTGATGGAACACTGCTTCATGCGTTTCACCATTATCAAGATCGGTTAGATGAAACGGCTTTTGTGGGCGTACATACTGGACACCTTGGGTTTTATGCAGATTGGGTGCCGGAGGAAGTGGAGAAGCTCGTCATTCACATTGCGAGAACGCCATTTCAAATTGTTGAATATCCTCTTCTTGAAGTGACTGTTCGCTATCTCGATAGCACGAAGGAAAACAGGTACCTGGCTTTAAACGAATGTACTGTCAAAAGTGTCGAAGGTTCTCTTGTGATGAATGTGGATATAAAAGGTGACCTTTTTGAAACCTTTAGAGGTGACGGGCTTTGTATTTCTACTCCTTCAGGGAGTACTGCCTATAACAAGGCGCTTGGTGGCGCTATTATCCATCCAGCACTACCATCGATTCAGCTGTCTGAGATGGCATCGATCAACAATCGCGTATTTCGAACGGTAGGTTCGCCTCTCGTGTTACCACAACATCATACATGTTTGTTAAGACCCGTTAATGATGTTGATTTTCAGATTACGATCGATCACCTTTTCTTACTTCAAAAAGACGTAAAATCCATTCAATATCGAGTGGCTGAAGAGAAGATCAGATTCGCTAGATTCAGGCCTTTTCCATTCTGGAAGCGAGTCAAGGAATCGTTCGTCGACGATGAGTAAGTATGGCAGTCCAGTTCATCATAAGAGCTGGGCTGTTTTTTTATCGAATGCTAGAAGTGGAGGTATAGAGGATGAGTTATGTAAGGTTTGACTGGGAGGTTGAAGACTCTCAAGATGGAATGCTGATGAAAGCATTTCTCATAGGGGAAAAGGCGTTATCTAGAAGCATGTTAACAGATATCAAATTCAAGGGCGGCGAAATTCGGGTGAATGGAGAGGTGAAGAATGTTCGGACGACGTTACGGACAGGTGACACCGTCGAAATCAAGTTTCCAGAAGAAGAGGTAAGTGAGAGTATGTTACCGATCGTGATGCCTCTTAGAATTGTATATGAAGATGAGCATTATTTGCTGATTAATAAACCTGCAAACTTGCCGACCATTCCTTCAAGACACTCAGCGAGTTCTCTTGCAGAAGGAGTTCTAGCTTACTATAAAGAAAACAAGCTCAACCGCACGATTCATGCGGTTAATCGTTTGGACCGTGATACTTCTGGTCTCGTCTTGTTTGCGAAACATCGTTATGCACACGACCTTCTTTCGAAGCAACAAAAAAATAAAACGATGAAACGTTCATACTTCGCTATTGTACACGGTATCCCAGACATTGAAGAAGGCGTCATCAATCGGCCTATCGGACGAAAAGAAGGAAGTATTATTGAGAGGACAGTGAGGGAAGACGGACAAAATGCCATAACACATTTTCGAACGATACAAACTTGTGCGGGTAACAGTCTCCTAGAAATTGAGCTATTAACGGGTAGGACTCATCAAATTCGTGTTCACATGTCTTCCATCGGCCATCCTCTACTTGGAGATGATCTTTATGGAGGGGGAAAGGAAGTGATAAACCGTCAGGCTCTTCATAGTAAAAGCCTACAATTCGATCACCCCTTTCTTGAAAGAACACTAAACTTCTCTGTTGAATTAGAACAAGATATGTTGGATATTATTCAAACGATTTGAATTTTTCTTCTACGAACGGAAGAGTGGAAGGAACAGAAACCGTGGTGAGTTCTGGGTACTGTACGCATGTCAATTTCCCTCCAAACACACAACCTGTATCGATATTAACGGTTTGGTTGATCCACCGAGGTTCGTGTACTGGGGTATGTCCATAGACAACGAGTGGAGGTGCTGTATAGGTAGCTGCCCAATCTCTTCTTACTGGCATCCCGTTTGGGTGCGTTTCACCTGTCACATCACCATATAGGACGAAGGTCTTCACTTTTTTCCCTGATTGTCCAATGTATTTTGCAGGTATTCCAGCGTGAGCGACGATTAACTTTCCGTTATCTAGCGTTAAATAAAGAGGTGATTGCTCATATAGGGTAGTGAACTTGTTCACGATCGCACTTCTTTTATCATCTGAAAGCTTCGAAAGTTCCTCTACAGTTGTTTCTAAGCCGTGCTTTTGCTGAACGTTTCTTCCAATCATATAGCGATAAAGTTTATTGCAATGATTTCCAGGGCAATAGTAGGCCAGGTTTTCATCTACAAGTTTTGTAACGACGTCGATCACCTTTAGTGAATCGGGACCTCTGTCGGTTAAATCTCCAAGAAAAACAAGCTTTCTTTTTTCTGGGTGGATAGGGATATCATTCACCCACTCATATCCTAGCTTTTTAGTAAGTTTCACGAATTCATCATAACAACCGTGTATATCTCCAATAATATCAAACAATGACCTTCCTCCTTTATGCGGTTATCCATTCCCTATTTTGACAAAGAGAATTCTTCTGTCTATGTAAAATAACCTGCCAAAGCGGCAGGTTATTCAAACATATATGTTTTTGTTCGAGATCGTACATTGAGGACTAATCCTACTGCGATCATATACGTCAGGAGCGCACTTCCTCCATAACTTACAAAGGGAAGGGGGATTCCTGTGATCGGTAGCAATCGAACCGTCATCCCTATATTTTGGAACACTTGGAACGTTAACATTCCGATGACACCTGCGCATAAGTAGCTTCCGAACGATTCATTACTCTCTAGTGCTGTATGAATCATCCGATAGATCAGCAAGAAGAAGATCGAAATTGTTATGCTTGCACCGATAAAGCCAAACTCTTCTCCTATCACTGCAAAGATGAAGTCGGTGTGAGCTTCTGGAAAATAGACGGTACCGTCAGAGTAGCCTTTTCCTTCAAGCTTACCTGAACCGATGGCAAGAATCGCCTTCGTTGCTTGATATCCTGCATCTGTGTACTCTTCAGGAGCTAGCCACCCATAAAAACGAGCTAGCTGGTATTCATCTAGAATATATTCCTTGAAGAAGGTAGGAAACTTAAAGAATGTAAACACAACTGCGGCAATGCCAGCAACACCGGTCAATGTAAGCAATGCTAGGAGACGCCAACGGACTCCGGAAACAAGAGTGATGCTTACAACGATCGCTGTAAAGACCATCGCTGTACCGAGGTCAGGCTGTTTCATAACGACAGCAAGCGGAATAGCTGATATGCCGAAGATTTTCCCTAACAATAGTAAATCAGTACGAATCGTTTTCTCCCCATGGATTTCATGGTGTTTCACTACGGTAGAACTGATTGTAATGATCAAGAAGATCTTCATGAATTCTGAAGGTTGCACACTTCCGAGCCCAGGTAATACAAACCAACTTTTCGCGCCATTTCGTATTGGAGCAATCTGATAGCTCCCTATGTACTCTGGCATGAATTGAAGCAATAGCAAAAGGAAAATACCGAATCCGAAAAGGTACCAAGATAGTTGCTTGAAGCGATCAAAATCGATTACCATCGTCAGTGATAATACGAATGCTCCGATGAAGTACCACGTCAGCTGCTTTCCAGCGAAGTTCACGTTTTTTAATTCTCCGGGAAGTGAAGCTTGAGCAGAATAGATTGCAACTGTACTCACACACATAAGAAGAAATATAAAGAACAGAAGCGTATAATCTATCTGCTGCCAAGGTGTTTGATTGTCATTGTTCATGATATAATCCTTTCTAAAGAAAAGCGTTGGAGACGTACTCTTGAGCACATCACCTATCTTATCTAAAAAAACCCTTTTTGCAAATCTGAAAACGGAATTTGTTTTGACAAAATAACTGCGTTCCGACTAAGATAGGAAGGTAATTTTACTTACTATAGTATAAATGAGATTGTACGCTACTTAAAGAATTAAACAAGACTTCATATGCAATTTATGTCCATTTTATTACGTTATCCTTCTCGACACATAGAAAATAGTAGTAAGGAGGGGTGCTTGGTGGCACAGTCAGAACAAGAAATCCAACTTATCTATGATGCACTTATCCAATACTTAGCTGAAGAAAAAATAGAGGCATTTCGTGACCTGTTTCTCGATATACATCCTTATGACCAGGCAAAATTCTTCCTTACAGTAGAAGAAGATGTTAGATTACTTGTTTACACGTATTTATCGCCGAAAGAAATGGCGGAAATATTCCAGAATTTCGAAATAGAAGAGCAAGAAGAATACATTTCTGAGATGGAGCCTCCGTATGCTGCTGAAATGCTTGCAGAAATGTACGCAGATGATGCCGTCGATGTCTTGAATGAGCTAAATCCTGAACAAATCGCGAGCTACCTTACAATTATGGATGACGATGCAGCTGACGAAATCAAAGAGCTGTTGCATTATGAAGAAAAAACGGCCGGAAGTATCATGACGACAGAATTCGTTGCGATACGGGCACATCAGACGGTGAAGCGTGCCATGCAAATTCTTAGGCGCGAAGCCCCTGAGGCAGAAACCATCTACTATGTATTCGTCGTTGATCAGCAAAAAAGGCTGGTAGGTGTCATATCTTTAAGAGATTTGATCATTGCAGAAGATGATACCTTAATTGAAGAGATCATGAATGAACGTGTCGTATCAATATCAGTGGGGGAGGATCAAGAGGAAGCAGCAAGGTTAATGCGAGATTATGACTTTCTAGCACTACCTGTTCTTGATTTTCAACAGCACTTACTCGGGATTATTACGCATGATGATATCGTTGACGTTATTGAAGAAGAAGCTTCAGAGGATTATTCAAAGCTTGCTGCAATTTCAGACGATGGAACACTTGACAAGAACCCATTTTCATCTGCGCGAAAACGGTTGCCCTGGTTAGTTATCCTTTTATTCCTTGGAATGATGACAGCTAGTTTGATTGGACAATTTGAAGAAACCCTCGACAAAGTGGCGTTACTTGCTGTATTTATACCATTGATTGCAGGGATGGCAGGGAATACAGGAACACAGGCCCTTGCGGTTGTCGTACGAGGGATTGCAACAGGAGATTTTGAAGAACATAGTAAATGGAACTTAATTTTACGAGAAGCAGGTACAGGGTTAATAACAGGATCAACATGCGGGATTCTTGTAACGATTATTATTTTTCTGTGGCAAGGAACCTTTTTTCTTGGAATTTTAGTTGGTTTTTCGCTATTATGTACTCTGATAGTCGCAACGCTTGCAGGTGCGCTTGTACCTTTACTTATGCATAAATTAAATATTGACCCTGCAGTGGCCTCTGGGCCGTTTATTACGACGATCAACGACATCATCAGTATTCTCATCTATTTTGGAATGGCTACAGCGTTTATGAGCTATTTGATATAATAGAATATTGTGGTCGTTTTGAAGGAGGAAGAACATGGAACATGGCGCATCAGTATCATCCTTAGTAATTGTAGTAGTTATCGCATTTCTAATTCCATTTATCCTACACCGCTTTAGATTGAACATTCTTCCTGTGGTAGTAGCTGAAATCATTGCCGGTATTATTATCGGACAGAGTGGCTTCAACTTAGTAGAAGCTGATACATGGCTAGATACACTTTCAACACTAGGATTTATATTCTTAATGTTTCTAAGTGGACTTGAGATTGATTTCTCTGTTTTTGCTAGTAAAAAGAAAAAAGTGAAACTTCCGAGCGGAAAAATAGAACCGAACCGTGTTCTTGTTTCATTTATCGTCTTTATTTTAATATTTATTGTGTCTTATGGATTATCGTTATTATTTGTTGTACTTGGTTACACAGATAATGCCTTTTTCATGACATTAATCATCTCGACGATCTCCCTAGGAGTTGTTGTGCCAACGTTGAAAGATGCAAATGTACTAAAAACGAGTATCGGGCAGACAATTCTACTGATTGCAGTTATCGCCGACCTTGCTACAATGATCTTACTAGCGATCTTCGTTTCGTTGAATTCTGGTGGAGAAGGAAACATGTGGCTCTTGTTACTACTGTTTGGAGCAGGAATTCTCCTTTACTTCATGGGAGCTTATTTCAGGCATCTTTCCTTCATTGAAACAATGTCAAAAGGTACGATTCAAATTGGCACAAGAGCGGTGTTCACGCTCATCATCGTACTAGTTGGTATTTCAGAAACAGTAGGAGCAGAAAATATTCTTGGAGCATTCTTAGCTGGTGCTCTTGTCTCGCTCCTCTCACCAAATACGGAACTTGTGCAGAAGCTCGATTCATTTGGTTATGGCTTCTTAATTCCAATCTTCTTTGTGATGGTAGGGGTAGAGCTAGATGTTTGGTCCCTCTTCCAGGATCCAAAAGTCCTTGTACTTATACCATTACTTGTAATCGCGTTATTTGTATCAAAACTGGTACCTGTTATCGTCTTAAAAAGATGGTATGACATCAAAACAGTTCTAGGTACAGGGATTCTCTTGACTTCGACGCTTTCTCTTGTGATTGCAGCAGCAGAAATCGGTGAGCGTATCGATATTATCGATGAACAACTGTCATCTGCTTTAATCCTTGTAGCAGTGATAAGCTGTATCGTCGCACCGATCGTGTTTAGAAAAGTCATGCCTAAGCCAGAAGAACGTTCGAATGCGAAGAAGCTCGCGATCATTGGTGCAAACCAAATTACACTACCGATTTCGCTCGAGCTTAATCCTGCTAACTACCAAACATCGATTTACCATACGAAACAAGAAAAAGTTGATTCAGATAAGCAGAGTAGTCACTTCAGCGTAACAGAGCTTAGTGATTATAGCATCGATACTCTTAGAAACAGTGAAGTGTTCAATGCGGATATCTTATTGATTTCTACTGGTGATGATGAAACGAACGCCGATATTGCTGTTTTCGCTAGAGAGTACGGAACAGAGCGAGTAATCGCAAGAATTGAACTCACAGAAGTTGCGGATCAATTACGCGATTTAAATATCGACGTTTTCTCAGTGTTCTTTTCAACTAAAGCCTTGCTCAAAGCGTTGATCGAATCACCAGGAGTCGTTAATATTTTCACGAGAGAAGAAAATGCTCTCTACCAAATCAATATGAACAATGTGGAATATAACGGCGTTCCTCTTCGGAATTTCCCTTATCTAGGTGATACGATCATCGTACGCATATTCCGTGGGAAAGACTCGATCGTTCCTCACGGTGACACGGAGCTTCGGATTGGCGATCGATTGATCGTTACAGGAAGTAGTGAGAGTGTAGAAGAAGTAAGAACGTTGTTAAGCTATTAGGAATAGGCTTCCGGCTAAGTGCCGGGAGCTTTTTTTTAGAATGAAAATGGTCTTCAAGGTGATACTACGAGCAGGAGGTCATGTGTATGAATCATTCTGAACCAGAAGTTGTATGTCCATCTTGTCAAAAGAGAAGCGAACTTCACAATACGATAACCGCTCAGTCTAATCAAAACATTATTTTTGCTTGCCCATATTGCGGATATGAGAAAAGAAATATTGAAACGAGCAAAGGCTAGTTAATTCGACATGGTACAGGTTCCGTAAAGCATGTTATAATTAGCACGTGGTGCTAATAACTAATATTAAAAACCGAGGAGGAGCATGGATATGAACCTGTCTCTTGAAAATCGTACATACGTTGTAATGGGTGTTGCGAATAAACGCAGCATCGCGTGGGGGATCGCCCAGGCACTAAGTAATGCAGGAGCAAGACTTGTATTTACATACGCGGGAGACCGTCTTGAGAAAAATGTACGCGATCTTGCAGCAACGCTTGATCGTGACGATTCTGTCATCTTACCTTGTGATATTACGGATGATCACGAAATCGAATCCACTTTTGCAAAGATTAAGGAAGAGGTCGGTGTTATTCACGGACTTGCTCACTGTATCGCATTTGCGAAAACGGACGAGCTCAAAGGAGAGTATCTTGAAACGACGAGAGAAGGATTTATGTTAGCACATAACATCAGTTCTTACTCACTTACAGCCGTTTCAAAGGCTGCTCGTCCATTGATGACTGAAGGTGGAAGTATTCTCACTATGACATACCTAGGTGGAGAGCGCGTTGTAAATAATTACAATGTGATGGGAGTTGCAAAAGCATCTCTTGACGCTAGCATGAAATATCTTGCGAACGATCTTGGTAAAGATGGTATTCGCGTGAATGCGATCTCTGCAGGACCAATTCGCACGCTTGCAGCAAAAGGCATCGGCGACTTTAACTCTGTTCTTAAAGAGATTGAAGAAAAATCGCCACTTCGTCGTACTGTAACGAAAGAAGATGTAGGAAATACTGCACTGTTCTTGATGAGTGATCTTTCTGGTGGAATAACTGGTGAGATGATTCACGTGGACAGCGGGTACAACATTATCGCAACATAAATGAAACGCCCCGGACTTCGTTCCGGGGCGTTTTTTTAGAGTAGCTGTGATAGCTGTTCGGTTTTACGTTTCTCATATTCAAATGCTGCCATCAGTTCTTCTGGCATAATGTCGTTCTTTCTTCCGAAACGCTCACTAACGGTTTCATAGAGCTCATAAGGGAAAAGCATATCGATATACATAACGTTCTTTTGTTCATCTGTTAGTGGTGCAACTTCTTCATAAGCTGATAACATCAGTTCAAACAGTTGATGATCCCATACACCTGTATCTCCCATCAACGGAATGATTACTTTACGTAAGTCTCGTATCGGCAAATCGAAGGTCGTTGTATCAAGGTCAATAATCCAGATCTGATCTTCAGATAGAAGCGTGTTTCCGGTCCCGTAGTCCTGGTGACAGAGATTTGGCTTTTTCTTACAAGCTGCTACCCATTCTGGGTAATGAGAAGCCCGAAGCTTTTCTAAAATTTCTCTTCCTTTTGCGATGAACGGATCAATTTCAGCTAAATACAACTGACAAAAAGGGTCATCTGGAAAACGCTTTGCAATCAGTTTCCATGTTTCCATCTGCTGACATCTCTTAATGTAGTGTTTCGGCCATTTACCTAGCTTTGAGAAGATCGGTGTCGCTGGAGGAGGAACGTATCCTACTGATTCAGTATGATAGTCCCCAAGACCTCTCATCATCCACTGCAAATCTTCAGGTACGGTTAAGTTAAACGGTCTTCCTTCAATCCATTCATACACAACAAACAAGAACGGTCCGTGCTTCGTATAAAGGCTGCCATCTTTATTCGGTATAATAGCTGGCACACGCATACCTTTTTTTGCTAAATAGTCCTGTGCATGGATCGAGAATAATGCTTTCTTTTCAGGACGGTGTATCCTTTTCAAACACTTCGGTCCCTGGTCTGTCATGAACTTCCAAACAAGAGCCATCTGACCGCCTTGTATCACTTCGACACTCTGTACATTGAATTCCCAATTCGGAAGTAGAAGTTCTGCAAGCTTTGTTAACTTTTCCTGCATTTCAGGTGTAAGCTCGGTACCTGCTTCCTCCTCTTCTTCATCCACAAGATTAGCTAATTCCATCCTTTGAAATAGATCGTGATCGTTTGAATCAACGCTGATATTCTGCTTTGCAACTTCAACTTCTTCGTCTTCTTCTGTTTCTTTCCCCGAACGAAACACGACCTGATTCGATCCTCTAAATTCTACTTCAGAGGACCCCACTTTATTGTGCCAAGTTTCCATAAGTTCACCTACCTATCATATCTGTTCCTAATACGGTATGGAGAAGAGGATGGTCATGTCACCAATTTCGACTATTCTGTCCGAAAAATAGGTGTATGAAACAGTTGGCAAAGCCCTTTTTATCTTTTACGTTTAGGATTTCGCACAACCTTTCTTTTCCTTCGTATCATGCTTATAAACAGTATTTTAAATCGTGTCTTTTTCTGCTTATCGTTCGACAGCTAAACGTCATAAGGCGTCCCGATACGGTAGTTTTTTAAAGATATAAAGGAGGGTGAATATGAAAATAGCCTTAGTCGCAACAGAAAAGTTGCCAGTCCCAGCTATTAGGGGTGGTGCGATCCAGATCTATTTAGAAGCCGTTTCAAAGCTTTTAGCAAACAATCATGATGTAACAGTGATTTCGATCGATGACGTTAATTTGGAATCTAGAGAAAGAAATAACGGTGTTGAGTACATCAGAATCAATCAGGAGGATTATTTAGAGGGGCTTATTCAAGAACTTAGTGAGCAAAAATTTGATGTGATCCATGTTTGTAATCGCCCCACATGGATCGAACGATTAAAGAAAGCTTCACCTACTAGTAAATTTATCCTAAGTGTTCACAATGAGATGTTTGCACAAGGGAAAATGGAAGACGAAGAAGGAGAAACGTGCATCTCGCTCGTTTCGAAAATCGTGACCGTAAGTGATTATATTGGGAAAACCATTACAGATCGCTTTCCTTCAGCACGTGGAAAAGTGCAGACGGTTTATTCAGGTGTGGACTTGAATGCCTATCACCCAAGATGGACCACGAAAGGTAGAGAACTTAGAAACTCCATCAAATCTCAGCTTAACATCCAAAACAAAAAAGTCATTCTCTTTGTAGGGAGATTAAGTAAAGTTAAAGGACCTCACATCTTACTTCATGCCTTACCAAAAATTATCGAGCAACATCCAGATGCTCACATGGTTTTTATTGGATCCAAGTGGTTCGGTGAAAACGATGTAAACAATTATGTGAAGCATCTCTATACACTTGGTGCAATGTATCCAGATAACATTACGTTCATTAAATTCGTAGAGCCAAAAGATATCCCTAAGCTCTATTCAATGGCGGATGTGTTTGTTTGTTGTTCTCAGTGGCAGGAGCCACTTGCAAGGGTTCACTATGAAGCCATGGCTGCAGGTTTACCATTATTAACGAGTGATCGTGGTGGTAACCCTGAGGTGATTGTTGAGGGGAAAAACGGAAAAGTTGTTCATCAGTTTGATGATCCTTCTGCATATGCAAACATGATTCATACGTTTCTCTCAAGTGAAGGAACCCGCGATCGTTTTGGCAAATTTGGTCGCAGTTATGTAGAAGAGAAGTTTGGTTGGAATCGAGTAGCATCTAACTTAAAGTCCGTTTATGAAAATGCGGCTAGACGGTAGAGGAAGAGAGGGAAAGAATTGTGGAAGAAGAATGGAATCTTGACCAAGAGTTAGAAGACTTGGAAGTTGATGAAGAAGCAGAAGACCTAAATGAAGACCACGATGATGCTGAGGAAATCGATGATTTAAGCGAAGATATGGAAGATTTGGCTGACGATGCAGATTTTTCACTTGTGCATGAAACGGCTAACTTAGAAGAACTAAACCAAATCCTTCGTTACTACCCAGTTGAACCAACTAGCGTTCATTTGATATTCAGTCGGCAAGGACGTACGAAATGGCGCGTGCACACGAAACAAGGGACGATGATGTTAAGGCAGGAGTTTATTCGACCTGAGCGGATGCTTTATATTGCTGGAGCTCATTGGCACCTTCAAGAAAAAGGGATGCCAATCGCGAAGTTGATCAGAACTCGGAATAATGGCCTAATCCTTGCGGGTGAAGACCACGCTTATGTGCTATATGAAGATGTAGAGGGCGAAACAATGCTCTACTATGACAAAGAGCAAACGAAGAAAACGATGGCTTTTATTGGGCAGTTCCACAATGCATCAAAGGGCTATATGCAGCCTGAAGGAAGTAAGAAGCGGAGCAGAATTGATAAATGGCATAAATTGTACAGGTGGAAGATTCAAGAATTAGAAGGATACAAAAAGCTTGCGCAAGACTATACGACAGATCAATTTTCGATTTTGTTTCTTCAACAGGTCGACCTCATGCTCGAGCGTGCAAAAGAAGCGTTAGCTGAGCTTGATAATCCTGAATTTACGAAATGGACGAACGAAGTGTTCGAATCGAAAATGTTCTGTCAGCAAGACTTCACAATGGCACGTTTGATTGAGAAGGACGGAGTAGCGTTTATGAGAGACCTTCACTCTGTTAATGCCGATCTGCCGTCTCGAGATATTCGCATATTGATGAATAAAGTCATGAAGAAGCTTGCGGTGTGGGATCATGAGCTCGGAGAAGAGATGCTCATTCATTATGATGCAGTACACCCGTTAACCGAGGGACAGTACCGAGTTCTCTGGACAGACTTAAAATTCCCCCATCTATTCTGTGCGATTGCTCATAAATATTATCTCAGCCAGAAGCGCTCATGGTCAGATGAAAAGTATTTGATGCATATTCGGAATATCATCGCTGTAGAAAATTCGAAAGAAGAATTTCTTATGAATTTTGATAGGATTTTCAAAGCGGTCAAAGGGGGTGTCATAAGCGATGGAACAAGTATCACAACAGAAAGCGATTCCTAAATTAGACCTCGAAGATTTTCGTTTTTCTCCTCCTGGTTCTATGGGGTGGAGTTATGCAGAGTATGAAAAAATCATCGATAGTGGGCAGGCTGAATTAGAAGTAGACACAACCTCTTCTCTAAAAACTCCACCTGTTCCAACTACCGATCTTAAAGAATTACCACCTGGGAATGGCACGATTATCGAAATTCCTAAGAGTTCTATTGGAAGCACTGAATCTCTTGGAGAAACTGAAGCTTCTGAAGTTGAAGGTAATCCGATTTCATTGCAAGAAGACCTAAGCGAGAGTGTGCAAGAACTCGTGTTAGATCAGGCTTCGATCGATGTTCCTTCATATGACGATCATGATGAGCACATCGAACAAGAGGAAAACGAATATTCCCTTCTTGTAAGAAAGGTAAGTCGTCCAAGAGCTCTAGGTAAAAGTAATTTCGGGTGTCCTGTGCTGAGTCCAAAAGAACTGTTTAAACAAAAATTTGAGTGCAACGAAACAGAACCAGTCCAACTAGAAGATGAGTCAGAAGAAGTTGAAGAAACAATTCAAGAGCCTATAGAAGAATGTATCCTTGAAGAAGCTCCAGGTGAGCTCGTTGAACAACCGGAAAATGAAGAAAGCAGTGAGGAAGACTGCGAGGAAGAAGAAGAGCTCGAATCATCTGAAGAGGAAGATCGTGCTGCAGAATACGACTGCGATGATGATGGATTGGTTCAAATTATCGACACGCCAAAAAAACGATCCTCAATCTGGTTACCAGCTGGAAACAAAAAAATAGGTTAAAATCTTTAGATACTATGCTTCATTTGCCCTATACAACATGAGCGTATTCTCATAATCTATAAAGAATTCTTTTTACGAGAATACCACTGATAAAAATAAAAGGAGAGTTACAATGGCGCATCACGATAAGCACGATGAAGTGTTAAAGAAGTTACAGGAAATGCTAGCGAGCGGTGAAGTAGATGAAGTTGAACTAACGTTTGAAATGGTGAATGGTGAAGAGCACACGTTCGAGTTCGATATGGATGAGGACGAGGATGAAGAAGGAGAAGAGGAAGAAGAGGAGGAAGAGGAGGAAGAAGAAGAAGTTGCTGCTGAACTACCTCTAGAAGAAGAGGAAGAAGAGGAAGAAGAGCTTGATGAAGACGATGAGGACGAAGACGAATAAAAGAGATAGAACCGATAGATCCGTCGGTTCTTTTTCTTTGGGAAATTTCCCTATAAACGATTACGCTCGTAAGCGTAAGTAAACGGTAAGAACAATAGGATATAAGATCAAAGAGATAGAGCCTTTGATAGGCTCTATCTCTTTTTATTTCTGTTACTTCTGTTAAAGATCCACGGCGGTTCTGGTTCTTGTTTTGGTTCAGTGTTTGTAGTTCCAGTATCTGGAGTTGGTACTGACTGTTTTTCTTCTTCCTCTACCTCTGTAGTTAGGACCTCAGCTTCAAGCGTGCGATGTTCAGGCTCTGAAGAAAGCTTTGGTATACCATCAAAAGCTTTGTTATACACACGCTCTAGCCGATCCGCTACATGACGAAAGGTATGGTTAGCTTCTACCACCTTACGACCGTTCAAGCTCATCTCAGAGGCTCTCTCAGGATGGTTTAATACGTCGCATATCGCTCTAGAGAAGGAAGAGGGTCGGCGATAAGCTCCAATTACAAGACCATTATGCATGTGCGTGACAACTTCAGCATTGCCGCCTCGCTTCGTTGTAATCAGCGGAACACCTGCAGCCATCGCTTCATAATGAACGCGCGCTAAAGGCTCCTGCCATTGTGAGCTACAGACAAAAACGTCGCCGAGTAAGAATGTATTTGGAATTTCCTCATGGGGGATGTACTTCGTGAAAAGAACGTGATCCCCAAGTGGCTTAGCTAACTTGTAAAGATACGATACGTATTCATTCATACGATTATCACTAAACCACTTGCCGCCGCAAATAACGAGCACAGCATCAGGGTGCTCTTCTAGAATAGATGGCATCGCTTTGATGAGGAGGTGTGGACCTTTTGTTTTACTGAGTCTGCCGATGAAAAGGATGACTTTACGATTCGAGAGGCTGTATTTTCGTCTTAAACGTTGTTTGATCTTTTTTCCTTCTTCCGTCCAAGAAGGATGGAACTGAGTAAGATCGACGCCGGAATAGACGACTTGGATTTTACGATCAGCTTCAGGAAACCGGTTCAAAATGGCTCCCTTTATATAGTTACTTACTGTCATGATCTCTGAAGCACATTCGATGGCTTTCAAGCCTTCTTCATCACTCAGCTTTCGCTCTGTAAACATGTCATTGTGAAGACTCAAAACGATTTCGCTTTCTGGCATGACGCTTTTGTATAGCGGAACAGCTTTTGGTCTGTTGAAAACATGTATGAGATCAAAGGGGTCCATGTCAGCTAATTCATCTGCAATGTTTTGGCTATAATTTTCACGAGGAACTCGAATATATGTGACGGATTCTACCTCTTCATAATCAGGAAGTTCTGGGTCCTGAACAGAGAAAACGGTCATTGAGTGGGTTTCTATCAAATAAGGGACGACTCCATCGATCATCATCTGTATCGCGCCACCTTTTACAGCGGGAGAAGGAAGTTTCTCTGTGCAAACATAGGCGATATTCAATTTTCTCATTCCTTTCTATCGTATAGCTCAGCTAAGTCTACGATTTCGTTCATCAAACCTTCCCTCAATCGAACGCTTGGCCGATAGTTTAAAAGTTTTTGAGCTTTCGAGATATCTGCCCAGGTGTGCATCGGTTCGCCTGTAGCTTTTGTAACAAAATCGATTTTGGCTTTCTGACCGAGTAACTCTTCAAGAGTAGAAATTACTTCTAGTACTGTGGCTCTCTCTTTACCACCTATGTTGATCGTTTCTCCTATTACGTAATCGGCATCTTTGACGGCTGCAGTGGCTTGCACACAGTCAGCAACATATGTGAAATCTCTCGATTGCAAACCGTCGCCATAGACCGTTATCGGTTTATTTTCTAGCATTTGTTTTATAAATCGATGAAACGCCATATCCGGTCGTTGACGCGGGCCGTACACGGTGAAGTATCGTAGAACGACAGTCGGTACTTTGAAGTAGAGATGATAGATGTGACAAAGTTGTTCGCTAGTAAGCTTCGTAACGCCGTATGGGGAAAGGGGGACGGTTGGAAGGTCTTCTGTAACCTTTCCATCTTTTTCACCATAAACGGAAGAGGTAGAGATATAGATGAATTTAGCAATGGTGTGATGACGACACGTTTCTAATAGTCGTTGGGTGACAAGTCCATTGTTAAGGATGTAAGATTCAAAGTCGTTACCAAAGCTCGACCTTACTCCAGGGATACCTGCAAGATGGTAGATAACGTCTACGTTCTTCATGAACGTTGAAAGGTCTTCTGTCAAAAGATCGATGTCATATAGCTTGAAATTTGGGTGTTTAAGGAGCGATTTCACGTTTCTCATTTTTAATTGATTACCTTCAATGTTAAGATCGATCCCAATTACGTTTGTTTCTGAGGTTTTCAATAGTTGTTCACACAAATGAGAACCGACAAATCCAGCAGCACCAGTAACGAGAATCGTCATGATCGCCCAACCCCAAGGTAGTGTAAGCCAGCATTCTTAACGTCTATAGGATTAAGAAAGTTTCGACCATCCAATACAATCCGTCCTTTCATTTCATTACGAACCCGCTCCCAATCAGGTGATTTGAACATTGCCCAGTCCGTTGCAACAATGAGTGCATCTGCACCTGATACCGCCTCATACATATTACTTGTTTCGTGTATGAAGAGGTTTTTAGCATGTGCCTGTGGGTCGAATGCGAATACAGAACACCCATGTTGAATCAATTTTTGACAAAGCTTTATTGAAGCAGAATCTCTTATATCATCTGTATTTGGTTTAAAAGATAGGCCCCATACAGAAATTCGTTTCCCTTGAAGGCCTCTAAGCTTCTTATCAAGTTTCTTGATGTAGTAATCGATCTGCTGGTTGTTCACTTGTTTTACAGCACTTAATAAATGAGTTGAAATTCTCTTCTTTCTGGCTGCGTGACTTAATGCATCGAGATCTTTTGGAAAGCACGACCCTCCATAACCGAGCCCCGATTGTAAGAAATGTGGACCGATCCTTGGGTCTACTCCTAGCGACGTTGCGACGTCAGTGACATCAACCTGGTAGTGATCACATACTCTTGCAAACTCATTAATAAATGAAATCTTGGTTGCGAGAAAAGCATTAGAAGCATACTTCATCAACTCAGCGCCTGTTAGCGTTGTTTCAATAACTGGAGCTGACAACTCGTTATACATTTCCTTCAACATACTTATCGCTTTAGAAGACTTTGCGCCGACTACGATCTTATCCGGATGAAAAGAATCGTGCACGGCAGAGCCCTCTCGTAAAAATTCAGGATTCGATACGATATCGAACAGTTTTTCATCGACTCCTTTCTCAATTAGAAAATGGTGTGCCCACTCATTTGTACCAGGAGGAACGGTGCTTTTTGTGATGATCGTTTTATGGGTCGTGATCTTTTGTGAAATATGCTGAAAGACTTTCTTATAAGCTGTTAGGTCTGTATCGCCGTTCGGTTTTGGTGGGGTTCCGACTGCAACTAGAATGATAGGAGAATGAAGCATACACGCTTCACGATCATCAGAGAAAATCAATCGTCCGTTTTGGTTATTCTTTTGTAACAATTCCTCGAGCCCAGGCTCATGTATGGGACAAATCCCTTGATTTAATTTCTCGATTTTATCTATATCTTTATCGATGCAGTGCACGTTATGTCCAAGATCAGCAAGCAATGCTGCTGTTGTTAGACCAACATACCCTGCACCAACGATACATATATCCATGCGAGTGTTCCCTCCAATAGCAATCACATTACTTTATATCGTATTAGGCTTGAAGGCGTTGGTGTGATGAAATTGAGTGAGTTGGTCATAAATAGGCATCCATCCTGTCTGCTCTTCGCCTGTTTTTCCGTAGACAAGTTACTGCGACTTTTATATTGAATAAGGTATTAAATAGATAATCAGGGGAAGGGGAGCACGTATGATAAAGAAAGCAGTGATTCCTGCAGCTGGGTATGGTACAAGGAGCCTACCCATCACAAAAGTGATACCAAAAGAGATGTTCCCGATCTGCGGCAAGCCAGCGATTCATTATGTTGTAGAAGAGGCTGTTGCTTCAGGTATAGAAGAGATTCTGATCGTCATCTCGCGAACGAAAAACCTCATTATGGATTACTTTGACCACTCTTTAGAACTTGAAGCATTTCTCGAACGAGTGAACAAAACCCATTTATTAAAGAAGACACAGGTTCCGAACGTCCATATCCAATACGTACGACAGTCTCATGCGAAGGGGCTAGGTGATGCCATCTCGCTTGCAAAGCCGTTTACAGGGGACGAACCGTTTGCAGTTCTGTTACCTGATGACATTTTCTTAGGGACACCAGCACTATCAGAATTGATCGAGGTGTATAAGAAAAACAAAGCAAATGTGATTGCAGTGAAAGAAGTGGCGGATGAGTATCTAAAGGATTACGGAGTCATAGAAGGAAAGCTAAAGTCAGACGGAGTGTATGATATTACGGATATTGTTGAAAAACCCACATCAAATCCGCCTTCAAACCTTGCCGTTACAGGACGTTATGTATTTACGAGCAGTATCTATCAAAAGTTAAATCAATTACATCCTGGTACAGGAGGAGAAATTCAATTAACAGATGCGATTCGTGACGTCTTGGGGAGCGAGAAGTGTCTTGCGAGAGTTTCATCTGGAAAGCGGTTTGATATTGGGAAAGAAGAAGAGTACATCAAGTTGATTCAGTCGATCCATCAACCGTAAGCAAAATGAAAAGCTTCTAACAGTTGGAGGCTTTTTTACTTATCTTCGCAAGAAAAAAGGCTGCTTTTCAGCAACCTTCATCGATGAAGAAAGATCTATTATTCTGACACGCGGGAAATACCAGCAAGCGTGCTACAGTCGATGATAGCTGTTCTAGGGTTTCCATTTACATCAGTATATCGGAACCTTGCACAACAGCTGTTCGATTCCATCCCCATAAAAGTAAATGGTGTTGGATCGTATTCACCACTCATATACATATACCCTGTTTGACCTTTGGGTAATAGGTAAACTACAGTCATATTATCTTCCCAAATATCGCAGTTGTTTCCGTTAGCCATGCGTTGCAATACATTACATACACAGCCTTTACAATTTGATGTTGGGCTCTTGCCACAACACGTATCGTCAAAAAGACTTCTCATATATTTTCCTCCTTCTCAAAAGATCAACCTGACTTTTTTTTCAGGCTTACCATAATGTATTAGAATCCGGTACAAAGTGTATGAGCAATACAACCATTTTTTTACAAAATAGTTATCTAACTTCTAAATTTGATAGATTATTTAAATTATTTTTAGAAAAAATGATATTTGTCCAAACAACCAATTTTTGGATACATATTTATATTAAAGTAGGTTGTAAAACCTAGAATTTATTTTGAGAGGGGTTATGGTATGCGCACATTGAATGCGAAATTATTCCAGCTAAAGAAAAGCAACACAGTGATTCAGATGGTTTATGTTGCAAATACTCAAGAGATTGATGGATCACCAGATCTAGCGGGTGTTACGATTAAAGAAATCGGTTCAAACTATGTCGTGTTTACACCAGCAGGAGCTTCAGGACAGGCTAATGAAATGCTTGTTTGTACTGATCAAATTCTATCGATCGAACTATAATTTCTTTTTTGTAAGGTTTCACATTTGTGAAACCTTTTTTATATTGTGCTCTTAAGGAAGGTGTGAATCATGCAGCAGAAGCGAACAATTTTATTTATAACGAAAGATCTATCAAAACATGTTGAGCGAAGCAGTTTTTATTTGATCAGAGAGCTACAAAAGCGATCGAACGTGATTCTCTGGCATGATCATGGTCTATTACCCGAAATTCTCATGAAACTACAAGTTAAGCCTGACTTTATTTTATTGAATGATTATCATCCTACTTATTGCCCGCATATCAGAGATCTAGATAAAACAAACATCCCAGTCGGCATCTTCATGCATGATCTCCATTACAAGAAAATGAGACGAAAACGGTTGATAGAAAAAAATCATGTTTCTGTGATATTTGCCCACTATCGAGATGCCTTCATAAAATGGTATCCAGAGTTTCAAGATCGTCTCGTATGGCTACCTCACCATGTTGAGACATCGATATTCAAGGATTATCAGTTAGAAAAGAGCATGGACTACTTGATGATGGGGGCGTTATTTTCTGACGTGTATCCATTTCGAACCTTTACTTATAACAAATTGAATTCATTAAGAAATTTTCACTATCATAAACACCCAGGATATAAGCAAATAGGAAGAGGGAGTATAACAGGGGATGCTTACGCGAAAGAATTGAATCGTACGAAAATGTTTTTTACATGTGATTCGATCTATCACTATCCTGTTTTAAAATATTTCGAAGCGCCAGCTTGTAACACACTACTATTAGCTTCTTCTTCTAAGGAATTGACGGACCTCGGGTTTGTGGACGGTGAAACCTTTGTCTCGATCGATGAACGAAACGTGATGCAAAAAGCAGCGTATTATCTAAAACATGAAGAAGAACGTCTTAGGATTGCTAGAGCGGGTTTTCAAATGGTCCACAAGAATCATTCAACCTCAAAAAGGGCAGATGAATTGTTACGACACATAGAAAAAGTTATAACAGATCAAGAAAAGACGCGAAGGTAGAATTTGCCTGGCGTCTTATTTATTTGATAGGGAACCGACAATCCAAAAAGTAAACGAGTGTGGGCTACATGAACAAGTCTGAAATTCACTTAAGGAATAATCAGGAATTATAATTCCGTTTTTTAACAAATATAGTGTGCTAACCATATCAAACTGTTAATTACTTACATAACCTATCAGTAAGCTGTCCTAGAAATGTAGCAGGAGGGGAACGAACGATGAAAATTATTACAGTTTTAGGTACTAGACCTGAAATTATACGGTTGAGTTTAATTATAAAGAAACTCGATCTTCTGGCAGATAAGCACGTACTTATCCATACAGGGCAAAATTTCACTAAAACCCTCAGCAGCATCTTTTTTAAGGAGCTCGGTATTAGAGATCCTGATTATATGTTATTCAATCAGCAACAATCGCTAGGAGAACAGCTCGCGACGATGTATCGAGAGCTTGAAATCATATTCAAAAAAGAAATGCCTGATAAAGTTTTGGTGTTAGGTGATACAAACAGTGCGTTAAGCGCCATTTTAGCAGAGCGAATGGGAATTCCGGTCGTGCATATGGAAGCCGGTAATCGCTGCTTTGATTGGTCTGTACCTGAAGAGAAAAACCGTCGAGTGATCGATGCGATCTCAACGTTTAATCTTCCTTACACGCCTCAGAGTAAAGAAAACCTTCTTCGGGAAGGCATAGCAACGAATCGGGTTTACGTCTCAGGTAATCCAATCAATGAGGTGTTGAGATACAATCGCGAAAAAATCACGGAAAGTATGATCCTGAAGGATCTTAAGTTGAAAGAACGGGATTATTTTCTCATAACGGCTCATCGAGCAGAAAACGTTGACAACGATGAAAATCTAAAAGAGATCTTACAAGGAATGAATCAAGTCGCAGAAACACATGGTAAACGAATGATCTGCAGTGTTCACCCGCGTACAAGGTCTCGTTTAGCACATTTGAAAGGAATCGAGTTACATCCTCTCATTGAATTTCATGAGCCGTTCGGATTCTTTGACTTCGTAAAGCTTGAACAAAACGCAAAATGTGTGTTGACAGATAGTGGTACGGTCCAAGAAGAGTGTTGTTTGTTTCATGTACCTACCGTTACGATTCGAAAAACGACAGAACGACCAGAAACCGTTGCGTGCGGAAGCAACATTGTTTCAGGCTTACATGCAACTAATATTCTGCGCGCGGTTAACGTGATGATCAGTCAACCTTCTGAATGGGATCTTCCTGAAGGATATGGAGACGTTGCAGTTTCAGATAAAGTGGTGAAATTTTTAATGGGAGGGCTACATGTTGTTCCACAATAAAACGATATTGGTAACTGGGGGAACTGGATCATGGGGAAATGAACTTGTTAAGCAACTGCTCGAAAAACAACCGAGTGAAATAAGGGTTTTCTCGAGAAATGAGTCCAGTCAAGTAGCGATGAAACGAGCGTTTCATCAAGAGCAAAAGTTGAAATTCATTATTGGAGATATTAAAGAAAAAGACGGGTTGATCGAAGCAACGAAGGGTGTAGACTTTGTTTTTCACCTTGCTGCACTTAAGCACGTTCCTGTCTGTGAAGATCAACCTTTAGAAGCGATGAAAACAAATGTCATCGGCACTCAAAATGTGATCGATGCAGCCATTCTAAATAATGTTGAGAAAGTGATTTATATTTCAACGGATAAAGCAGCAAACCCTTCGAATTTCTATGGATTTACGAAGGCGATGGGAGAAAGACTGATTATACATGCTAACGTACTTAAGTCCAATACAACGTTCGTATGTGTTCGCGGTGGGAACGTTCTAGGTACTAATGGGAGCGTTATTCATGTGTTTAAGAATCAGATTGAAGAGCGAGGAAAAATTGGAATTACTGATATGAGAATGACACGATTCTTCTTAACGCTAGAAGATGCTATCAAACTTCTCTTCAAAGCGACCTATGAAAGCAAGGGCGGAGAGATTTTCGTCATGAAGATGCCTACTTGTAAAATCGTAGATCTTGCCGACGTATTGATCGAAGCATCTGGTAAGCCTAACGTTGAGGTTGAAGTATTAGGGATACGACCAGGAGAAAAGTTGCACGAGCTCTTATTTTCAGAGTATGAAAGTCAAAGTACCGTTTACTATGACAAAGAGTATTTTGTTATTCTTCCATCCATAACGGTAGACGGGCTTCAGGAATATTACGCTACCTTCAAGCAAGTTGAATTAGAAAACTACAATTCTAGTGAAAACTTAATGTCGAAAGATGAATTGAAGAAGCTGCTTCAAAAAGGTGGATTCATTTCATGAAATTACTTGTCTTAGGTGGAAAAGGAATGGCCGGACATATGATCGTAGATTACTTCCGGCAAAAAGACGGATGGAATGTTTCCTATACTTGCCGAGACAAAGGTAGTCATGAAGGAATTTATTTAGATGTATTGATACCTAGTCAGGTGGAAGAGTTGATCGATTACCAAAAGCCAGACGTCGTCATCAATGCGATAGGCATGTTGAATCAACATGCTGAGTTAAACAAAACAGAAGCATTTCAAGTGAATAGTTTGCTACCTCATCAGCTTGCGAAGTTAACGAAGAGGTACGGAGGAAAGCTTGTTCACATAAGTACAGATTGTGTCTTTTCTGGAGAAAAAGGTGACTACACTGAGGCAGATTCGAAGGATGGAACGTCTGTGTACGCAAAGACGAAAGCGATGGGTGAGGTAGTTGATGACAGCGCCTTAACCATCCGCACTTCGATTGTAGGACCAGAACTCAAGGATGATGGAATCGGCCTATTGTTATGGTTTATGAAACAAAAAGGAGAAATAAAAGGCTTTAAGAACATGATGTGGAACGGCGTTACAACACTTGAACTTGCGAAAGCAATCGACCTTTTGCTTCAAAATAATGTAACTGGACTTTATCACCTTTGTGTTGATAAAAAGATATCGAAATATGAACTTCTTCACTTGTTTAAGAAAACGTTCCATAAGAAAGACGTTGACATCATTCCAGATGAAGCTGTTGTGTTAGATCGAACAATCGTGAATACAAGAAAGGACTTCATTTACTCGCCACCAAGTTATATGACGATGATAAAAGAACTTAAGGATTGGATGGAAAGATGAGTGATGAGGTTTCCATTCTTATTACTGGGGCTGCTGGTTTTACAGGACAAGAAGCATGTCGACATTTTCGAAAAAAGGGATGGAACGTTAAGGCCGTTGTTCGAGAAACAAGTTTTGTTTCTGAAGGCATTCATATTATTCAATGTGATCTAACGGATCGAAAAGCTGTCGAACGTTTGATGAAAATGGAGAAGCCGACCTTTCTTCTTCATCTTGCAGGAGTGAATTCTGTCCAATTGTCATGGAAAGATCCAGTGACAACGATGGAAGCGAATCTACTCTCGACGGTGTATCTATTAGATTCTGTCCGAACGTCTTCCCCTTCTACGAAAATAGTGTTGGTTGGCTCTGCCCTTCAATATGATCCGGAGCTTAAAGAAAAGCCTCACCATCCTTATGCGCTTAGTAAAACAATGCAAATACAGGTCGCTCGTCACTGGGCAGATCTATTCAACCTAGAAATAGTGCTTGCTAAACCAACAAATTTAATTGGACCAGGACCATCATCTGGGATATGTGCATTGCTCGCGAAACATGTTGTAGAGATGGAACGAAATAAGAAAACAGCTAAATTTACAATCACGAACTTCGCTCTGAAAAGGGACTTTCTTGATGTTCGAGATGCTGTAGGGGCATACGAGACACTATTCTTGTTTGGTGAAAGAAACCGAACATACGATATCGCTACAGGAAGACTTGTAACGATTCGAGCTATTGTTGATGAAATGCAGTCGTTAACGAGCGTAACAAATTTTGTGAATGACAAAAAGAGTGTAGGAATGGAGGTAATGAAACCTATCGATGTTTCTGAATTAAGAAAACTTGGTTGGTTACCGAATTACTCCCTTCATCAAAGTCTGAATGATACGCTAGAATACTATCGCTGCCAAAATCAATAACGTATCACTGAGTACTTTTGGTACTTTTAATACGAGAAAGAGAGGAACGGCTTTGTCAAAATCAAACGAATTACATCCCTTCATTATGATTTCAATTCCAAAGAGTGGTACACATTTATTAAAGCAAATTTTACTCGGAATACCCGGGATGAAACATCACCCAGATAAAGGGATGTTTGGTCCCTTTAGCAATCAACCAAAGCTTCAGCTTTCGAGAACAGAGAACCTCGAAAAGAATGAGTTTGTAAATGGACATTTGTTTTGTTCAGATGAATGGGACGCGTTTTTTTCTAAATTAAATATGAAAAAAATATTTGTGATGAGAGACCCACGTGACGTTGTTGTTTCTTACGCGTATTTTATTCCCACGTTACCAATCCATCCTCTTTATGAAACATTCACACAAGAAGGGTTTACACATCGAGATCGGATCAAGTTCTTGATAAAGGGTGGCGAGCCGATCACTCCTAATAAACCATATCAGCCGAATGTAGAAGATTGGTATACCAGTTTTTCGGAGTGGAAGAATCGTCCCAATGTATTTACGATTCGTTTTGAAGATTTAATTTCTTCAGAACGTAGCAGAATCATTGTTTTACATCAATTAGTTAAATTTCTTTGGGGAGAAAACCCCGTTCCAACATCTCGTTCTTGGATGGTCGGAAACATGATAAAAAACATTGACCCTGATACATCCCCTACGTTCAGAAAAGGTGCGATAGGTGGCTGGCAAGAAGAGTTTGATCTTGAACTAAAAGAGCTGTTCAAAAAAGAGAGTGGCAATCTATTACAATCACTTGGATATGAAAAAAATTCAAAATGGTAATCAGAAACGGCCCTTGTAGACAAGTGCCGTTTTTGCTTATTAAAGGAAAAATACAGGTGTTCACCTAGTCGGACAATCAATCGCATCATAGGATAGTAATAGTTAAGCTTGCTGCAATAATTTAACGTGAGAAGAGGCTTGAAGACATTGAACGATAGTCCAAAAGTAAGTATTATCATACCATTCTATAATTGTGCTTACGTTAATCAGGCTATTGAAAGTGCATTGAATCAGACATATAAAAACATAGAAACCATTGTTGTAGATGACGGATCTTCGATGCATAAGGAGCTCATCGCCCCATATTTCCCATTTATTAAGTATGTTTACAAGAATAACGGTGGAACCGCTACTGCACTTAACCGTGGTATCGGACTAGCGACTGGAGAGCTGATCGCATGGTTAAGTTCAGATGATCTTTTCTTCCCTGAAAAAATAGCTAAACAAGTCTCGTATATGAAGCGAACGAGTGCTGACCTCGTATATACGAACTATAGTTTAATCGATGGAAATAATGTGGTGTTCAGAGAGTCCGTCGGAACAAGGTTACGAACTCGATTGGCTTTCTTAAAACATATACAGAATAGCTGTCCCATTAATGGAAGTACTGTAATGGTGAAGAAAGAAATGTTCAGGAAATCAGGACCTTTTAATCCAAAGCTAAAATACACACAGGATTACGATATGTGGATTCGAATGGCAAGGCATGCCCGTATTAAGAGTATGGACGAAGCGCTCCTTTACTATCGAAAGCATGAGAAAATGGGATCAGCACTCTTTAGTGATGAACAACTGATTGAAATTGATGCTTTAAAAAAACGATATAAAAATGAGCTCGATAAACTGATTCTAAAAGAACAAAATAGAAGCATCATAGACCAATGATGCTGAAGTGGGAGGTGAAACTATGGTTGAAAATAGAAAGGGTAAGAAAGAATATGAGGTTAGCGTCATCATCCCAACTTATAATAAATTCCCTCAGAATTTATTTACTCTCATCTCTTTACAGAACCAAATCTTTGATTTGACAAAAGTAGAAGTGCTCTTGATCGATGATGGTTCAACTGATGAAACACGCCAAATTATAAACCATCATTCTTTTTCATTTGATCTTAAGTATATGGATTGTGGTCGGAATATTGGGAGAGCAGCTGCAAGAAATAAAGGGGTGATGGAAGCGAAAGGGAAGATTCTTATTTTTCTTGACGCAGAAATCATGGTTAAACCCAATTTCCTAAAGATTCATTACGACTATCATAAGCGCTATGAAAATGCAGTTGTAACTGGGATTCTTTTTATTAAACGACTTTACTCTGTATTATTTAAGGATTTTTCAGATCATCAGATTGAAGAGTGCTATGAACTATCAAAATCGAGTCCTAGTCTAAAGGAAAAGCTTCAGGACTTTCAACGATCTAAAGGTAGAAAAGCAATAATCAGTATAACTGATATCTACACACAATCCTACCAAACTCTGGCCTTACCAACTAAGTACGAAGCCCACTACCAAGGGATCATAATAGATAACTATGGCTATAAATTAACAAACTATCGGATTCCATGGCAGCTCTTCGGAACTGGACATGTCTCAGTATCAAAAGAGGCAATCGAGAGGGTTGGACTGTTCGCTGAGTATCCAGGATACGGATGGGACGATTGTGAAATGGGGTACCGCTTGTATAAGGATGGGGCACAATACCTTACTGATCCAAGGTTAATCAGCTATCACCAAGAACACCCCGTTTCTGCCCTTAATAAAGACGAATCGAAGAGCAATTATTACCGGTTTCAAGAAACGTACCGATCAGTGGACTGCATGATTATTAGCCTTACCTTCTTACCAGTCCCATTCAATCTACATGAAGTCAATCAAATATTGATCAATTATCATAAGCTATGTGAAGGGTATTCTAATGATTTCACAGTAACAAAAAGAGTATTCAGTGAAATGTTACGAGAGATCGGTAAGAAAGCCTCCAATAAAGAAGCTTTGAAAGATTTGATACCAAAAGATTTGAGTGAAGAACAAATTAATAAATTGCATAAAGAACTTGCATTAATCCGTGAGAAAAAAGAGTTTGCGTTGTTTCTAGAGTGTTTTGATCGATTGGAGAAGCTGTAAGAAAAATAAGATGAAAGGAACAATGCTATGAAAATCACGTTTGCTGCAATAACCCTCTGTAAGGGTGGAGCACAAAGGATGTTAGTTGAACTAGCGAATGGTTTAGCGAACAAAGGGCATCAGGTGACTTTCGTTATGCCTCCTGGCGGCGTAATTGAATACCCGAATAAAGTCCAGGTTATTCGAACTCCACAAGCTCAGATTAAAGCAGAAGACTTTCCAGTTAGTGATATCATCGTTTCAAACTTTTATACGTTAACAAATGTATGTCATCAGGCTAGTCTAGCGGGAAAAGGTGCCCATGTTCGAATAAGTCTATGCTATGAACCTGTTTTTCTAGATGATCATGAAGCGTCTTTTAAAAGCTATCACATTAGTAAGAACCTTATTGTACTCTCAAACTGGCAGAAACAACTTATCAAACTTAATCACGGGATTGAAGGGAATATTGTACCTGTTGGGGTCAGTGAGGTTTTCAAAAATATGAACATACGAAAGGATAATAAACAAGTAGAGGTGAGCTGTATGCTTCGAATACCAGAAGGGGGTTATTCTTGGCATAGAGAACAAGAATATCTTATCAGTGTACTCACAAAGTTGAAACAGACTTATCCTACTATAAACGTCAACTTGATTACACCACCTTCAGAACTTCGCTCATCAAAGTGGCTTAGGCAAGTACATGGGAATCCATTGTTTCAATCGTTAACGCCTCAAACAGACCAGCAGCTTAATTTATTTTTAAATCGGTCAGATATTTTCGTGAGCTCATCTACGTACGATACTGCTTCATTACCGGGTCTAGAAGCGATGAAGTGTGGTGCCGCTCTTGCAACAGTGTATTCTGGGGGGAATATGGACTATTGCCGTAGTGGGGAAAACTGTTTGCTTTCCTATCGCCATGAAAACAAACTTTATCAAGATGTTACGACTTTGATTCAGCAACCAAAATTTCGAAACAACCTCATGCTCCAAGGAGAAAAAGAAGCTGCGAAATGGACTTGGGCTCGTAGTGTAAATCATTTCGAAAAAGCACTCACTTCCTTTATAAAATAAATAAAAGGGGGACAGTTCCCCCATTCACTATTACCATTCATTATCTTTTTCGTAACCTAATTGAATTAACAGATCTCCTCCAACTGCCTTAAAAGCCTCTTTCACCTCTTTATCAAACTCCTGCTTCCAATTTCCTGCTTGCCCTTTTCTAAACGTAGCCGATTTTTTCGGATCTACATTTGCTTGCATTTGTTCTACACGAGTATTGATAAGGTTTGAATTCGATTCTAGCTGAAAGAAGTTCACGATCCTCTCTAGCTGCTGTTGCTGAGATTCAGGTGATTCAACTAAGGATTCGTATGAGACTGGAAGAACGTTCGGTTCATTTTTCCATCCAAGAAACTTGTTGTACCAAACTGCAATGTTTGGTCTTCTGACGGTTTCTGAATCGACGCCATTAATGAATAGTAAACATCTTTCTTTAATCGATAGGTTGTTTTCCAAGAAGAATCGACGGTATGGATGGTCGGGAAACCTCATGAAAAAGTAGCAGTACGAGACAATGATATCTCTTGGGTCTCTATATAAGAAAAGTTGTTTCAGTTGTAATTCGTTAAAAAGCGCTACGTACTCTTTGGAGTGGAAGATGTGCCCATTAGCAAACGAATTCTGTTGTAGTGAGGATAACGTCTTTTTATGATCCTGGAGCTGATCTAAGTGTCCTGGATAGATGAAAGCATGATGGGTAAGGGAAGGGTGCCCTTCTAATAGTTGTTTCATTAAGTGTGTTCCGCTTTTGGCAATTGAGTTTGCAAAAAAAGGCGTGATCATGTTGTTAGTCAACTTAATAGTCCTCTCTGCATGAAGTCTAAGAATCTCTTACCTTCATTTTATGCGTTAATTAAAATTTGTTCTCTAATGAAGGTGGTAACTTAGTGTTTTGCACAAATTCCTAATGATAGAGGAATGTCCAATACAAAATGTAAGTGGTTGCATATTTTAATATGAATAATAAAATCCGGGGGGGAGATCGGTGGAAAAGGTTTCAATCATCATTCCGTTTTACAACTGTGCATACGTTGGTGAGGCAATTCAAAGTGCCCTTAATCAAACCTATCCAAACATAGAAATCATTGTTGTGAATGACGGATCGATTAAACACAAAGAGAGAGTTACCCCATATTTACAATCGATCACATATATAGAAAAGCAAAATGGAGGAACGGCAAGCGCTTTGAACGCAGGAATCAGCAGAGCGACAGGAACCTATTTTTGTTGGCTAAGCTCAGATGATAGTTTTGAGCCGGATAAAGTAGAAAAACAAGTTGCGTTCATGAAAGAAACGGGTGCGTCTATAAGCTACTCATCTTATGTCCTCATGGATCATAAAAGTACTGTTATCACTGGTCCGCTCGGGGTTCACTTTCCAAATCGAGTATTGTTTTATAGGAAGATAAAAATGAACTGCCCCATTAACGGATGTACAGTCATGATCAAAATGTCCATATTTCGTAAAGTTGGACTTTTCGATGAAACGCTTCCCTTCACGCATGATTATGATTTGTGGTTAAGAATCGTGCAGCATTATGATTTCTATTTTCTAAATCAGCCACTCGTACGCTACCGTGTACACGATGAGATGGGAACAAAGAAAAATGCAACGGCAATAAGAAAAGAAATTCTAGATGTTCGAAGAAGACACATTCGTAATATTAATAGGAAAATTATTGAAGAGATAAAAGGAATACGACGGTAGAAGGTCCGTAGAAAAAGCTAGATTTGAACAGGAGAGTGTGGAAGTTGCGATCATGACCATGTATGGATTCATTACGGTTAGCATCATTATCATTATGTTTATCGTATTGATGCGCGAGTGGGTTAGAGCTCATGTAGCATTTATCTCAGCCGTCATCATACTTCTTCTGATTGGTGTAATTTCTCCTTTAGAAGCCTTATCCGGATTTTTGAATCAGAGCGTAATCACAGTTGGAGCATTATTCGTAATTATTTCGGCCATTCAGAAGACTAGCGTTATACCTTTTTTAACTAGTAAGTTTACGAAAACAACGAACAATGGATCAAGTAATAACCTGAAGCTTATGGCAATCGTATCAGGCATGTCTGGCTTCTTGAACAATATTCCACTAGTACTTTTATTCTCGCCAATAATAAGGAAGTGGGCAATTGCAAATAAGTTTCATCCCTCAAAATACTTGATCCCCGTTTCTTATGCTGCTATTTTGGGTGGAATGTGTACGCTTATTGGTACGTCAACAAACCTATTGGTTCATTCTATGCTCGTGCAAAATGGCTATGAAGGGTTTACAATGTTTGAACTTGCGCTTGTAGGTATTCCAAGCACTACTTTAGTCATTCTCTATATGAGCCTTTATGGATATAAGGTTTTGCCTGAAATTCCTTATGAAGAAATCGCTTACCCTCATAACCCTACAAAGAAATTAACGGTGTCGAAAAGAGAACTCATTATTTATTTTTCATTCTTTATCATGTTGCTATGTGTCAGTATGCAGTGGGTTTCAATGGCAAATGGAGCTCTTGTTACGTGCCTCGCCTTTCTTTTACTTAAAGTAGTCACGATAAAAGAAGCATTTAGGTCTATACCTTGGTCACTACTTGCCATCATCGGCTCTGCTCTAGGGATCGCTGTAGCACTTGAGAAATCAGGTGCAGCGCATGCAATTACAAACACATTTATTCTACCATTAAGTGCATTTGGTCCATTTCCGCTTTTAGTAGCAATATATATCGTTGCATCGGTCATTACCGAGGTGATCACAAACAACGCAGCAGCAGCTCTTGTGTTTCCTATTGCACTGTATACGACTGTACAACTAGGGTTCAATGTGGAACCTTACGCAGTTGCTATCGCGATTGCAGCATCTGCAAGCTTTTTGACTCCTTTTGGTTATCAGACGAATTTAATCGTCTACGAAGCAGGAAAGTATCGGTTTATCGATTTCGTGAGAGCAGGGTTACCAGTGAAGATCATCGTCATGTGTACGACGCTTTATTTGATCCCGATCTTTTGGCCACTCATGTAAAAGCCACCTCCAACATATTGGTAGGTGGCTTTTATACGTTATCTATTCGGTTTCCATGTCACTCTCCCACATGATTTACAGCCTGATTTCTTTGGTGCTGGTGGTTGAGACTTTCCACGAGGGCGGCGTTTTGCTTTATTAAATAAATCCTGTACATCTTTCTTTAACATGTATAAATCCTCCTATTGAAAATGCGATCGATGTTTTAGTCTAGTTTATTCAAATAGGAAGGACTGGGTATAGGCATTTACCGCTTTTTTTGAAACGGATTTATAATGGAGCGCCGATTTTCCCTGTTTTGAAATTTAAATGGATTAAATGTTTGGGTTTGTTGATTTGCCTTTGCGTTTTTGAAAGGCTCAATCTGATGATGTAAAACAGGCTCTTCTTGAATGAGGGGCTTCTTTTTATCCTCTTTATTCATTGTAGGTTTCGATGGGGTAGAGGTAGTTAGTTCCGGTGGCAAATCCGGCCAGTCTGTTTCAGATTCTTGTAATTGAAACTGTGCAAAATTCTTATTTAAAGGAAGGAGCACTTTTCTGACGATCGTTTGATAATCCCGAAAGCTTATATCAACGGGGCGAAATTCATCTCTATGAAACGATTGGATGATCGCATAGCTTAGCCATTCTGCAGCATGTTTTGGCACATATGGTTGAAATCGAAACGCGAGTGAAGAGCTAATCGTTGGAAGCCAGAAACGCTTGTGCAGTTGCTCTTGAACATTGGTCGTCATCATTTGGAGAGGCTTCAAATAGTAATTCATGTTATTGACTCTAAGTGCAATCGGATAAGAGCTACCGTTTCGCACTGAAACGGTTATGGTTAAGTCACACGTTTCATCTGTACGTTGCTTCAAGCGCACTCCAGTATGAGCTAGGCTTTTTGATAGTGTTTCAAATAAATCGTTCGAGCAGTGGACGTTGACTAGTTTATGTTCCAGAGCGCCTGTTATCACTTTTGTGTTTGGTTCGATCGAAAGGCCAAAGTATGGTAAAAGGATGCTGAGGTGTTTTCTTTCTTCATTAGTCAATGTCGCTATAGCTCTACTTTTCCAATAGAGTCGTTCCATAAACACACTCCTTCTACGGATTTGTATTCTAAGCTGTCGTTCATGATTGCGACTTAATAAAAAATTGGGCAGCCTTTACTGTTGCATTTCTCTCCTAATTCCATAATATGTAGTGAATCAACCTATAATGTGAAGAAAGGAATGAACTATATGGGTCACAAGCCTAATTCGAACCGATCCATTCCTACTGCAACAAACAGTTTGCAAGATGAATGTATCCGCGTTCAAAAAGTTTACGACTGGGTAACGGACCAACTGATGGTATCAAAGAATATTGAATTCTCTGATGATCAGTTAGAACAGATAGAGTCTGCAATGGAAGATCCTAGTCGACGTCCACTTAGGATCGTTGCACAAACGCCTGAGGCGCCACCATTATTCTCGCTATCAGATAGCGACCACTGTGAGGAGTTTCTTTGCGAACAGGTTGGAGAGAAACGAGATGTGAACGTCGTATTACCTGGTGGAGGTTATGCGGATGCACAACTCGTCGACTTACTCTTCACCACTGACGTTAAAGTAAAGGTAGTCGACCGTTTTGGTCAAACGGTTACTGAAGTGAGCTGTAACGCGTCGGTACTTGAATCTTTCGTTCTATGTTATCCGGACGGAACACACCTTTATTGCAACATTAGCAAAATCATAGCTCGCATTCCGTCTGGTACAGTGTTGCTAAATTGTCCTGTTCCACAATCATTTGATCTTGAAGTCATTTTCTGTGTGGATATTCAGGTAGAAGCAGATGTTATGCTAGAAGTTCTTGCTAAGTTCTGTTCACCACGCAATAATGACTTGTTAGCTCCTGAAGACGTTGACGAGTGGTGCCCACCGATTACGTTCCCAGAGCAATGTCCAGATATCTTCCCAAGACCAAGCTGCGACTGTACTGTAGCAGGTGAAGCTAGTGGATCAACAAGTAATCCGGATTATGAAGGAACCATGTCGATGAAGTTAAACATTTGCCCAGATTGTAGCATGACAGGAAGCCATATGTCTCTTACATTTAATGATGCCAACATGGAAGATGGCACGACGGACTTTTCTTTTACAGCAGAATCATTTGATCAAGATTCTCTAGTGTGCGTTCCATGTGGGGACGATGGTGTGAAGTTCATGATCAACGGTAGTGGAAGAATGAAGAACGGTATCAGATGTGAATTTAAGCTAGCTGTTGTCGATACGGACCAAGGAAACGAATTCGAAGTACACTTGTATGACCGTAGAGGAGAAACTGTATACAACTCGGGCGTTGTTGAAGCAGAAACTGGCGGCTTAACGATCGACAACTGTATTAATTTCGATGACATAAAGTACAAGAAGCATCACTAAGATAGAACGATGAGAAGGGTGAGAGAGATCTCGCCCTTTTTGTTATGAACAGGGGTCACAAGTTCATACATATAATAGTGAGGGGAGTGAGCTAAGTGAAACAGGATGAAAAGTTAAGCTACTCTAGACTAATTACTAGAACAAAATACTTTCAAGAAAAATCATTAGAACTTGAAAAAGAGCTGATATTTGTAAGAGATCATCTACAAATGGTCGAAACAAAAATGGAAGAATTACAATACGAAAATAATGCGAAAGGAAAGTCTATTGAAGCATCTCAAGTAAGGATGGAAGAATTAGAAAAAGAGTTAACTGAAGCTCAACAAAAAATCAAGACGTTAGATGATGAACGCAGCCGTCTAACGGTTGAACTTGAAAAGGCCAAAAAAGAGATCGAGATGAAACAGAAAACTTCAAACGATCTAAAGGTGAAGTTTGAAGCTCTCGAAAAAAGATACCAGGGTGCTGTTTCAGAAGGAAGAATCAAAAATTACGAACAGCTTCTCACAACGATGCAGAATGACATAAATGAAAAAGAACTTCAGATTCAGCTGTTTAAGGCGAAGGTAAAAGATTACGAAAAGCGAATGAAATATCGAAGTAAGAGCAATGAAGGTAGCGTTAGCCAACCGACTGAAAGTACGGAAAAGCTAAAGTCCTTAGCATATTTCAACTATTCTATAATCGTACAAGATAAGAAATCATTCATTATTCGTGGAGATCTTCAAATCACGAACAGTGGAAGTACAATGCTGAAAAACCCTGTTGTTTGTTTTCGTTTCCGTCCCGCTGAAACTGCAATCATCAAAGGCCAAATTTTAACCGTTGAGCAAGCGGAGACGAGAGGGGCAACGAGCGGAACACAATGGACGTTTATGGACAGTGACTGGATGTCAAAAGCAAGAGATCGAGGAGAAATATGGGTCTCACCACTTGGTGATGTATCCATTAAACCAGGGGATAATATGGGAATCGAGAACTTTCAAATTCCATTCAAATCAACTATACATGAGCCGTTTATTGTCGAAGGATTCGTGTATTTCTACGAACAAGATTATAAAATCAAAACGTCCAATCAAATTGCCATCAGTTATTAATGTGTGATTGTTTGTTAGCCCACTCTCAATATCTTGTAGTTGCATACGATAGCAGTGTATGGCGACAACGAGAGAAGAGGGGGGCAAGATATGTCTAAGAAGAAAAAAAGAAAGCCGCAAGTGATCCATGTCAAAAAAGTAATCATTAAAGCTGATGAGGTAATCATTGAAGATCATGGTAAGAAGCATAGAGATGAAGAACCTGAAAGAAGAGATCCATGGGGGTTCTTCGGCAGTAAATCTTCTGATGGGAATCCTGACGAAGTTGAAAGTGATGATAAGGAAAAGAAGGATGAAAACGAAGCTTCTGAAGAAGAGAATGATAGACCTGAAGGAGGCTTTTCATGGTTTTAAGAGCAGATCTTTATCTGCTCTTTTCTTATGTATTAGTGGTCCATAGGGTGTAGAAAAACTCCTTCATCTTGCTTCCACTCAAGGATGAGGACTTCTTCAGGATGATCGATACGATGCTCTTTAAGTACTTTATAGAGCCATTCATCGTTAAAGCCGGCTTCTTTTAAATTCCCCCAGTCCACTTTGCCATCAGAAATAAAGGTAATGGAAAGATGTTCCTTAAAGGGGCGAAGGTCAAAATCTTCCCTGTTCGGCTGTGAATATTCTGATTTTTGAAGAACGCTAATGCTTCCATTCGTTTCGAGGATAGCGAATTCTACCTCCCTTAATGAAAAGATCCCTTTTTGTCTAAGGAGGTTTTGAAGCTGATTAAGGTCTAATTTATTTTTCTTTAGGTTAGTACGATTAATTCTTCCATGATGGATAACGATGGATGGACTTCCTTCCAACAGCTTTCTAGTTCCTCTGAATTTCTGGGTGATCCATTCAATTACGTAAATAAGTGTTCCCCATAGGAAGACAGTGTATAGAATCGTGAAATAAGTAATGTCTTTATCATAAATAGCGTTTCCAACTAACTCACCAAGGACGAGGGAGGAAATAAAGTCAAATGGTGTGATCTGAGTAATTTGTGTCTTTCCAAGCATTTTTGTTAATACAAGAAGTGCAAGAAATCCAACGAATAGCTCAATGAAAATAGATCCATATTCCATTTCTTCCTTTCCCTTCGTTCATATGACATCTTTCTTATCATGTACGAATGGTTAGCAAATTACCCTTATTAACGGACCCAAACTATAAAAGACCACAAAAAAGACACTGGTCATGGACCAGTGTCATAGTTTCTTTATCATGGTTACGTGAGGGATTCCAGCATCCATAAATTCCGATGACGTAATTTCATATCCTAATGATTTATAAAAATCGATTGCAGACACCTGAGAGTTAAGCTTTAGTCCACTCACTCCTTTTTTGCCAGCCTGTTTTTCGATTTCATTCATTAGGAGTTTGCCGATCCCTGTTCCTCTGTAGTCTTTGAGCACGCATATGCGTTCTAACTTTGCAAAGCCGTCGACTATTCTGTAGCGACCTGCAGCGATAGGCTTTTGTTGATCATATGCTACAAAATGAGTCGCTTCGTCCTCATGTTGATCGATTTCGAGATCTTCAGGAACTTTTTGCTCGTGCACGAACACCCGATGTCTTACTTTGAATGCATCTTCTTGCTCGTTCTGTGTTTCAACTGCTTTGATCAGCATTAGCGAACTTTACCAAGGTGGAATGTTTCATAAACTGTCCACGAACCATTTTCTAACTGATAAAGAAGTTGAAAGCGGTCGATTTTTTCTTCCTCATCAACATCCATCATACGAAGGCTACCGTATACGTCTGAATGTTCATCGTCAGAAAGCTTTTGAGCGATAGTAATATGTGGAACGAACTTGTAATCGCGGTCACTTCTTACTTCCTCTGGGTTAAGCTGGCGATATAGATCATCTAGCACTTCATTTTCTTTCACCTTCATATAGATTACGTTATTTACCGGATGAAATGATCCGATTTTATAAACGTTCATCGTAAAAGGTTTTGATTCGTCAGAGATTCTGTGAAGCTCTGGTGTAATCTTGTCGATCTCTTCCTGAGTCGCTTCAAATGCCTCTCTGATCGTCAGATGTGGCGGGATAAGAGCGTAGTGTGGATCGTAACGTTTTCTGTAGGAGTTAGCGATATCTTGTAGTTTTTTTGACGGGAATATTGCAATGCCGTATTTCATGTTATAATCCCTCCCATAAAATTTGCTCTGGACGTGACTTATTCATTTCCACTGTTAATTATACCAAAAATTCAAAAATAAGAAATGGTAATATGCTTACAGCTTAAACATATGAAGGAGAGCTCTCTTCATATCTGGCTGCCAGTGTTTCCAAAGGTGTCCACCTTCGAATTCATCATAAAAATAATCGAAGTCTCTTTCTTTGATAACGTTGCTCAATTCTCTATTTGGATCAATAAAATTCTTTGTTTGTCCATCAGTTGTAGGCACTTCTGTTTCTTCGGTACCAATCACATGGTAGATCGAAAGGAGTTCAGGCTCTTTGCAGTTCTCTACTTTCTCTTTTAAGTCTTCATCAACGTATGGAGAGTGTAAAATAGCTTTACCAAATGTTCTCGGATATTCAAGACCTGCTCGAAGCGCAACAGTTGCAGCGAGTGAGTCCCCAATCAATGCACGACCGTATCCTAGATGGAACGTTGCATACTCTTCATCAAGAAACGGAACGAGTTCATTAACAAGGAAACGTAGGTAAGCTTCACTTTGCTCGCCCTCAGGGTGATATTTTCTTCTTCTGTCTTCAACACTTTTGTATGGTATACCTACGATGATCAACTCTTCGATTTCATCGTTTTCGATTAGCTCATCTGCTGTACGACCTAGTCGTCCTAGCTTAAAGTAATCGCTACCATCATTGGCGATTAAAAACGAATATTTATACAATGGAGAGTAATTGTAAGGTAAATAAATTTGAAGCTCAATTTCTTCTTGTAAGTGTTCGCTATATATGGATGTGTCCTGGTATGTGCCTCTATTCATTTCAAAGCCTCCTGTGTAGTTGTGAAAGTTTGTTTATTTGACATTCTAATTTTTCAAAGTGATATAATGATTCTAACATACTTACTTTTTGGGACATAGAGAGGAGAACTATCATGAAGAAAAGGATACATAGTCGAGAAGTTGAAGCAGCAACAAGAGCATTAATAAAGGAGCGCGGCGTGTCTATTCAAGATATTGCAGATATTGTTTTCAAAATGCAATCTCCTTATGTAGATGATCTATCGATGGATGACTGTATAGAAAGTGTAGAAGCAGTTCTTATGAAACGAGAAATTCAGCATGCTGTACTCGTTGGAATCGAGCTCGATAAGCTAGCTGAACAGGGGAAACTTTCAGAGCCACTTCAGTCAATCGTTGAAATGGATGAAGGGTTATTTGGAGTCGATGAAACGATTGCACTAGGAGCAGTGTTTGGCTACGGAAGCATAGCTGTTACAACGTATGGTCACCTCGATAAACAAAAGATTGGGATCATCGAGAAGCTCGATACGAAGTCTGGGAATGGTGTGCATACGTTCTTAGATGATCTTGTTGCTAGCATCGCATCGAATGCATCTAGTCGTTTGGCACATAGACTTCGCGACCGTGAAGAAGCGCTAGATGAAGAAGAGCGAGAAAAAAGAGATAAAGAAGAACGAATTGGTTAACTTAGGTAGGGGTCTTTTGATGAATGAGACCCCTAAAAAAAGATTCTGAGGAAAGTATTGACAGCTCCTTATGCGTTCATGTATATTATTAAATGTTCTAGCACAAACTGATCCGTTAGCTCAGCGGGAGAGCACTTGCTTGACAGGCAAGGGGTCACTGGTTCAAATCCAGTACGGATCACCATACATAAATGACCAAGCGCGACCCTCCATAGGTCGCGCTTTTTTGCTTCTTCTAAAATTCTGGCAGGTGATCAAGGTTATTCTCTTTAATTCCGTCGGGTTCACTTCTTATAATATCTCGCCCATATTTATGAAAGATGTCAATTCCACTGAGTTTACCGCTTTTTGCTGCTTCTAATGCTTGAATATAGTCGAGTTCTTCTCCGGTATTCGTCTTAAATGCAATAAGATCGCCATCATCACTTTTCCTCACTGCTGATACATACATATCACCGCGTTCATGTGGAGCAGGTGGATCATTCGCTTTTTGCTGCCGATATATCTCATATGCTTTTTCATATCGATCCATTTTTAATCAATTCTCCTTTCTAATCGATGATGTTGAGTAATGGTTTTGTATCGATCTTCCACTTACTAGTGAGTGGGTCTCTTTTCGCCTTTAGTGATAAAACGGTTGTAATCGTTCCAGCATCAGAGATATAGATCTCTACTTTCGTTTGGATATGACGAACAAACGGGTTTTTCTCATCTTTTTTTGAGGATTGTATTGTCCAATTTGTCATGTACATCTTCGAAAGTTTTTTCATGCTCTTTTGTGAGTCATTTATAACGACTTTCTCTAGTAGTGTTTTATCTGTATTATTGATCGCGATCATGACTACATCGAGGATTTCCTCAGGTGTTTTCTTTCCTAAATAATCATCTATTCTACCTGCAGCTTTCAATACCATCAAATGGTGCGCAGGATCAGGTTCTTTTGATCGGTGAGTTGAACTATTTAAGAAATGCAAACAAAAATGACCGTTGAATCCGTTTTGCAATGCCCCTGCGCCATGAGGCATTCCGTTCATCGAAGCAGCGATAAACTGTCCATCGATGGAAACGATTGCTGCACGACGTTTCCAGCTCCATTCTTTGTAAATCGACTTCATGATATTCGTATCTTTCTTTGTTAGTGGTTGTACATCAGCATGATCACTTCCGGCTCTTCGTTGAACGTTAAATGTCTTACCAGTCTCCACATCTTTAATCGAAAAGACTGCATCTCTAGGAATGATATTTTCTACTTCTTTCCAGGGGATGAGCTGTACCTTATGGTCGATGGGAGGAATTGCTTGTGTGTGTGCACGTGTCTCTATAGGAAAAAGACATAGAATAGTGATGATCGTAATAAGCAACTTCATCTTCATACCCCTTGTTTAACTGGAATCTTCATTATTTTGCACATTGATTTATGTAGTATTCCCATAAATATAGGAGTAGTACAATCAGCATGCTATAATTGTAGTAATGTTACTAAAAGGAGAACGCTTATGAACCGATTGGAAAATGATTTGTTATTTCTAAATACCGATGAAAACTCGATTCAAAACGAAAGCGATCTTCGTAAAGAGTTAGTGGAAAAAAGTAAAAAGCTCTCTCATATATTCAGCTCTTCAAAAGATGGTATCACGTTATTTAACCAAGAAAATGAATTGGTGGAAATCAATCAAGCTTGCTGTGACATTTTCGAAATAACACGTGAAGAAATTCTTCACATGAAAATCGGTCATCATGTCCAACCAAAAGGTAGAAAAGAGTTCGAAAAAATGATGAGGAGACTATCAGAAACAGGCTATGTTCGCGGACAGCTCCCAATACGATTAGCTAATGGAAAAGAAAAAGTGATCGAATTATCGATTACATCACATGCATACAAAGATTTAAATTTATCAATTATTAGGGACATCACATCTGAGCGTGCATTATTTGAAGAATTAATGGAAAACAAAGATAAATTCAATAGTATTTTTGAGCATGCTTTAGACGGCATTTTAATATGGAATAACGACCGGATGATCGTTGACGCAAATGCAGCCGCATGCAAGCTATTTAATTTAACAACAGAAGAGATAAGAAACTATAATTTATTCGACTTTCTAGAAGGGAACAGTGTGTCGAAAGGGAAAGTGTTTCAGCACCAGCTCGAGGAAAAGGGAGAAATTAGAGCGGATTTAGAGTTTACGATGGCAGGTGGAGAGAAGAAGTTCTTGGAGTTTACTTCTAAGAAGAGTATTCATGGTGGTCTCTACATGACTATTTATAGAGATATTACTGAAACAAAAGCGATGATTGCCGAAATAAAACAAAGCGAAGAACGCTTTCGAAGGCTCTTTGAAGGCGCATTAGATGGAATGGCAATCATACATGAAAACGGATTGATTAAAGATGTTAATCACGCGTTCGTTAACATGGTGAATCTCGATAAAGATTACTTGATCGACTGTCACTATAACGAAATTAAAGGTGATTGTGACATAATCTGGGATCTCCAATCACCAAATGGGAGAAATGGAGAAGGGAAACGGTGGGATCCTGAAACAGGAACCGCCCATACGTATAGTTTCACAGTGAGTTTTCAGATTTATCCGAATCATCACTTAGTCATCGTTCGCGATGTATCAAAAATCAAAGAAGCTGAAGAAATTGCCAAAAAGACAGAGACGAGTAATGTACTCTCAGAACTTGCCGCAGGTGTCGCACACGAGATTCGAAATCCACTTTCATCGATAAAGGCTTTTCTGCAACTACTAAAAGGGAATGATTCTGTGAATCAAGACCTTCTTAATGTTGTTGGAACTGAAATGAAAGAAGTTGAAGAATTCGTCAATGAGTTTCTTCTTCTCTCAAAGCGAGAGGTAGTATCGTATGATCAGGTGAATTTAACTGAACTACTTACTCAAATTAGTGAAAGTCTTTCCGAGAAAGCAGCAGAACATAACGTTGACATCATTATGAAAAGCGATCATGATATACACTGTTTATGTATCCGATCTCACATCAGACAAGCCTTATTTAACATCATAGAAAATGGAATCGAATCCATGCTTAGTGGAGGAACGTTGTCGCTCTCCATTACACTAAGTTCAAAAAGTATGATACTGATTGAGGTTACAGATGAAGGTGCAGGAATACCTCATCAAATCATCAACAAGTTAGGCGAGCCTTATTATCATACTTCTGATAAGGGCACTGGACTTGGTTTGATGGTCAGTTACAAGGTGATTGAAGAGCATGGCGGGTCGATTACGGTAACGAGTAAAGATAATGTTGGCACACGATTTGTGATCGGATTGCCGTTAGAATGCAAACGGAAAGAACAAGAAGGAAAGCGTAGAAGTAAGAGTGGGCATGAGAAGGAGAGGAAGCATGATTGAAGTAGCGAACATTCATCACGTAAGTTTGTCAGTGACAGATTTAGTTAAATCAAAAGAGTTCTATACGAACATCATCTGTCTTGAAGAAATTGAGCGTCCTAACTTTGGATTTAAGGGAGCTTGGTATCAAGTTGGCAATCAACAGCTTCATTTAATCGAGTATCCTTCATCAAGTTCAATTAGAGGTTCGAGCGATTTAGATTCAAAAGTAGGTCACTTTGCACTGCGTGTTAACGATTATGACGAATGTGTAAAGTGGTTAACGAATAAAGAGGTTGAATTTCATGAAAATCGAACGAGTAGAAGTGGGTTCGCACAGGTTTTTGTTGCTGATCCTGATGGAAACTTGATCGAATTAAATACGGAACAATAGAAAAGAGCCCTTCCTTAGGATGAAGCAGATATCTGCGTCCGTTCAAAGGAGGGCTCTTTTTTATTTTCTTACTTGTTTTGGAATTCATTATGCTCTCGCTGTGGATTAGCGGCTTTTTGAGCATCCTTCACAACTTTTTTTGCTTCTTCAGCACGGCGTTGTTCTTCTTTGGCTTTTTCTTCAATCTGTCTTATTTCTTCATTAGAACGATCCAAAATGGGATTCCTCCTCTAAAAATATCTTTACCGTACCTTACCTTAGATTTATCAAAGAATCAAGTAATTTACAGCCTTTTCTGACATTTTATCCAATGGACAAGCATAAATTGGTATCAGGAGAGGGGATGATAGGAAATGGTTGAAGTGCTGCTTGGATTAATCGCTATGTTTCTAGGATTAGGGTTATTTATGGTCGTTATTTGGAGAGGGATCAGAGTAGACTCCGCAAAACATGACCTAGAATTTCTGTGGGAGAACTATACAGAGGTTATTGAAAAAGAAAAAGCGCTATAACTCGACAACTTAAACCCGCATTGCGGGTTTTTATTATTGTAGCAACAAGCAAAAAGGGAGAAGCTGGTTTTTGATATTCTTGTTTTGGGTAATTTAGTATAGAAATGAGGTGAGTGCATTGGGACTGAGACGACGAATCAAAAGCCCCCGTAAAAGAAATAGAACACAAAAAAGAGGAATGCCGCCTGGCTCTCTCGTTTACGTAGGGGAAGAACACAAGGAAGAAGTGACGATCTCCAGCATCGAATTCAATGAACATGAAGTAAACGAAAAACAACATGCTTCATTGGACGATCTTAAACCCATGATCCATTCAGAGAAAATCACTTGGATTAATGTGAACGGTGTACATAATGTAGAGGTAGTTGATGCAATTAGTAAGATGGTGGGGCTTCATCCTTTAACAACAGAAGATATTTTAAATACGGAACATCGTCCAAAGATCGATTTCTTTGAAAATCACTTACTTGCTATTGTGAAGATGATCGACCTGGAACAGGATGAAAGTGAACTTGATATCGAACAAGTTAGCTTTATATTATTGGAAAATACTGTTGTTACGTTCCAGGAAAAGAAAGGCGACTTATTTGATCCAGTTAGACTCATGTTAAAAGAAAACAAAGGCAAAATAAGAAAATCGGGTGCTGATTTTCTATTTTATTCTCTGATGGATGTCATATTTGATCAATATCTAATCATTATGGATGAAATGGACGATCGAATCGCAACTTTAGAAGGAAATATAATGGAGGATCCAGATAATCATTCGTTACAAGATATTAATGAATATAAGAACACGATTCTGCAACTAAAGAAAACAGTGTGGCCTGTCCGAGAAGTTGTTAATAAACTCATTAACCGAAAAGTACCATATATCAGTGAATCGATTTCATTTTACCTGCAGGATATTCATGATCACATTGTCCAAGCGAACGATATGGTCGAAACGTCACGGGGTCAATTATATGGGTTGTTGGACGTGTATTATTCCACATTAAGTATGAAAATGAATGAAATAATGAAAGTACTCACGATTGTATCTACGATTTTTATCCCATTAACATTTATAGCTGGAATCTATGGGATGAACTTTGCACATATGCCAGAACTAAGTCTTTCATGGGGCTATCCAGCGGTTTGGATCGTCATGATTATTATCACAGGTATTATGGTGATGTACTTTAAAAAGAAAAACTGGTTTTAAGAGGTGAATCGGATGGAAGAAGTAGTTGTGGTAACAGGAGCAGGGCATGGAATCGGACGGGGAATTGCGGTCGAGTATGCTGAAAAGGGAAGTTATGTGATCTTAGCGGATAAAGATGTTGAAAACTGTGAACAGACGTTACGAATGATGAAGGGAAACAATGGTGAAATTATTAAAGCGGATGTAAGTGATCCTGAATCCATTCAAGCATTGATGAATACAATCGATCAAAATTTTGGAAAGTTAGATGTCTTAATAAATAATGCTGGTGTCACTGCTTTTACACCAATGGACGAGCTCAGCGTGAATGAATGGGATCATATCATAAATACGAATTTAAGAAGTGTTTTTCTTTGCTCTCAGGCAGCAGCGAAGATAATGAGGAAGAATGAAAGAGGCTCCATTATTAATATAGCGTCAACTAGAGCGTCTATGTCTGAACCAGGCAGTGAAGCATATGCTGCAAGTAAGGGAGGAATCGTTGCGCTTACGCATGCCCTTGCGATTTCTCTTGCAGAGGACCATATTACCGTAAATAGTATCAGCCCAGGCTGGATCGAAGTTTCAGATTATGAAGGGCTACGAAATAAAGATCATCTTCAGCATCCTTCTAAAAGAGTAGGTAAGCCATCAGATATTGCTAGAGCTTGCCTGTTCTTATCACACCGAGACAACGATTTCGTTACTGGCGAAAACCTTGTGATCGATGGTGGGATGACTCGTAAAATGATCTATGAACACTAAAGCGATTGCAGTTAACGGACAATCATGTTTCATGTTACTATTAATAAAGACCCTTCATTAGAAATTAGAAAAAAAGATTAACAGGGTGAATCATGCTTGAGGGGAAGTTGTAAATGGCTAAGCATATGGAATTGCCTAATTTGTACGAAACAGGAATACAAGATTTGATCATCTCAGCTGAAAAAGTGGCTCACGTCCAATTGTCTAACCCGCTGGAGCACGCCATGCTTATTCTTATTAAATCTGGATATTCTTCTATACCTGTTCTTGATACAAAGTTCAGGCTAAAAGGATTAATCAGTCAACCACTTATTTTGGATTCGATCCTTGGAATCGAGAGAATTGAGTTTGAGAAGTTAAGCGACTATGTTGTTGAAGATGTCATGAACACTGACATTCCATGCATTAATGAAAATGAAGGTTTTTTCAAAGGTCTAAAGCTATCGATCGATCATCCTTTTTTATGTGTAGTGGATGACGAGAACATTTTCAAAGGGATCTTAACACGAAGAGCACTCTTGAAATTTGTTAACAGGTATCTTCACGAATCCTCATTTAAACGATCATAATAAACTCAGGTGAGAAACCCGGTATGGAAATGCCGGGTTTTTCTGTATTCATCTGTTTAAAAAACTTATAAAGTATAGGTATAGAACTTTGATAATTGGAGTTGTGAGGATGAAGTATTTAGCAGAGAAGATTTCTATAAGTGTGAGAAATAAAGAAACAAACCGCCCACTCGTATTGACAGCCATTGTGATCGGTATGTTCATGGCAGCGATTGAGGGAACGATTGTTTCAACTGCTATGCCTGGTATCGTTTCAGACCTTGGTGGCTTCTCTAAATTCAGCTGGGTTTTTTCATCGTACTTGTTAATGTCAGCGATTACAGTACTACTGTTTGGGAAGCTATCAGACTTATTTGGTAGAAAGCCTATTTATACATTTGGAGTGGTAGTGTTTTTATTAGGCTCAGTGTTGTGCGGTTTTGCAGAGACGATGGAAGCACTTATTTTCTTTCGGTTGATACAAGGAATAGGGGCAGGAGCGGTCCAGCCGATCGCACTAACAATAGTAGGGGATCTTTACTCAATGGAAGAAAGGGCGAAAATACAGGGCTATTTAGCGAGTGTTTGGGGGATCTCGGCTATAACTGGTCCTGCACTCGGCGGTCTGTTCGTTACATATTTTGATTGGGCATGGGTATTTTGGATGAACGTACCGCTTGGCATTCTTTCTCTTATTGGAGTTCTTTTATTACTTCACGAGAAAATCGAAAAAAAGAAAAAGTCAGTTGATTACCCTGGAGCTATCATTCTATTACTCTCAGTTAGTGCACTAATGGTTATTCTCATTCAAGGAGGTACCTATTGGGCGTGGTCATCCGTAACAATTATCGCTCTTTCAGGATTTACAATACTAGGCATTTGCTCGTTTTTTCTCGTTGAAAAGCGAGCTAGGGAACCAATTATGCCCCTTGGAATATGGAGGGATCCTGTCATATCTTTATCAAACTCAGTTACGTTTACAACTGGAATTATTATAATTGGTGTTTCAAGTTTCTTACCAACTTTCGTTCAAGGTGTTATGGAAAAATCACCGATCGTAGCCGGATTTACTCTTACTACGATGTCGATAGGATGGCCGATTGCTTCTACAATTGCTGGAAAGCTCGTCATAAAAATAGGTTTTCGAATAACATCTGTGTTAGGCGGTCTTTCGCTTCTTTTGGGGTCTACGATCTATATGTTGATGACGCCAGAACTCGGACCACTTTTCGCAGGCACAGGATCATTCTTTATCGGTATTGGAATGGGTTTAACCTCTACTACATTTATTGTAGCGATACAAGGCGCAGTTCCTTGGGAGAAAAGAGGAATTGCAACAGCTTCTAATGTATTCATGAGAACCCTTGGGAGTGCAGTTGGTGCAGCTCTACTTGGAGGTATATTGAATAGTAGGTTAATGCGATATATCGAGCAACGTCAAACGAGTGAAAGTCTTGGAATTAATTCTGCAAACATGCTACTTGATGAAGAAAAACGTAACACCCTTGATTCCACAACGCTAGAAGTACTACAAAATGGATTAACCGTTTCACTCAAGTGGGTATATGGTGGAATCGGCATTTTAGCTCTTATCAGTTTTGTAGTAGTGCTATTCATGCCTAAAAGGTCAAAGAAAAAATCCGACTGAGTCATAAGTCGGATTTCGGTTGAATAAATTCAATTCTATTTCTGAATGGATCAAAGAATGTAAATCGTTCGAAGCCATCGATTGGCGTTTCTTCTTGGATGAACACATCATGCTTTTCCAATATGGACCGAGCTTCCGAAATATTTCCTACTTCAAAGGCTGGATGACGTTTACCGGGAGATATGTCGGGTTCAGTCCCAATGTGGACCTCAATTCCTGCACAAGTGAGCCAAAATCCTCCATTTTTCTTTAGTGCTTCAGGTTTTTCAATTTCAGTAAACCCAAGAATACCCTTATAGAACGTTCTTGCATGATCTTCCATTCCATGTGGAATACAGATCTGAATATGATGTAATCTACGATAATCGATCTTCATCTCGATACCTCCTTAAAAATGATTTGAGAAAATACTGTAGCAAACTTGGCAAATCAATAGGATCGTCATCGTTCGGAGCAGCCAATTCACTTGTGATAATGACAATTTGTCGGCAATCCTTACCGATATTTGAGCACCCGTGATTGACCCGATAGCAAGTGGTATGGCTATCGCCATATTCAGATGCCCACTCATGAAGTAGACGAGTACAGCACCAGTGCAGCTTAGAAACGTGTTGAAGCGGGTTAAACCGATCGAAAACAGATAAGATAGACCACTCTGTCTAAATAAATGCATTTGAAGTGTTGCTTGACCTGGGCCAAATGAGCCATCATACCAGCCGATTACGCCTAGGAAAGGAAGAGCTTTTGTAGGCACTTTCTTTAGAGTCGTGCTCGATTGCCTTTTTTTGAGAAACGATATCCCTAAAGCTGCGATTAGGAGCGAAGCAGCAAATAGTTGGAGAGCTTGTTCAGATAGTGATGAAGCGAATAATCCTCCACATACCCCACCTACTAAGGCGATTGGACCTGTCTTAAATGCTTCTTTCATCACGAGCTCTTTTCTTCGTAACAATACAAAAAAGCTTGAAAAAGAACTCAGCATGTTAGAGAATTTGTTAGCAGAAATAATTGAGTGGATCGGTAGTCCGAGTAAGATCATAGCAGGAACATTTATTAATCCCCCGCTACCTGATAATGTTCCTATAAAGGTAGCGATAAGTCCAATTCCAAAAAGCCACAGCCATTCCATTTGTATCACCCTTTAATTCATCGTTTGCTCTTTCCTGTAGGAGTCTCTTCCTTTAGTATAGTATCGAACAGGTGATAATGAAATTAGATAATAATGATTAAAAGACATAAGAAAAACTTATAGTATAGGTGTAATGATTACGAATAGATAGTTCGAATGATGGAGAGTGATGACATGAGTACTGAATATAAAGTGCTTTCGATTCTTGATGAAGAAAAAAACATGCGAAGAGCGGCAGAGCGGTTGTATGTGTCTCAACCCGCTTTAAGTCAGCGTCTGCAGTCCATTGAAAAAGCTTGGGGCGTTCCGATCTTCCTTAGGTCGCAAAAAGGATTAACGGTAACACCTGCAGGAGAGCGAATCATAGCTTTTGCAAACGATACGTTGAAGAGAGAAGAAAAGGTTTATGAAGCCTTAACATCGCTAAGTTCAGAAGTTCACGGAACGTTGAAGCTTGCAGTGGCATCCATAATAGGACAGTATTGGCTTCCTTCAATATTAAAAAGATTTGTGGAGAATTACCCTAGCGTGAAAATTTCTCTCGTAACAGGGTGGAGTAGTGAGATTCTGAAGTATTTATATGAAGATGATATTCACGTGGGTATTATAAGAGGGAAACCAGATTGGAGAGGGAGAAGCCATTACCTGTTATCAGATGAACTCTATTTAGTCGATACAACTATTCGTTCGATCGAAGAGCTTCAACAAACGGAGAAACCCTTCATCCAGTTCAAAAGTGATTCGACCTATTACCAGGAGATTCAAGAATGGTGGCAAACTCAATCATTTGCACCTCCAAAGAAAACGATTGTCGTCGATCAAATTGAGACGTGCAAACAGATGGCGCTTAACGGCATCGGGTATGCCATTCTTCCATCGATTAGTATCACAGAGGACGTGAACGAATACTATAGGATTCCTTTGTTAGACAAAGAAGGAAAGCCGCTGAAAAGAGATACATGGCTTTTAACAAATGATACAGCACTACAACTGAAACAGGTGGAGAAATTTCTTGAACTACTTGATACCTAGTAAATCATTAGACTTCACGAAAATTATCATGTACGATAAAATGAAAAGCATGCGGCAAAGCCGTGTAGCTATTTGGATGTAACTAAGGAGGAAGAATATTCATGAAACAGATGGATGCAAACGAAATTATTAGCTTTATTCAAAACAGCGAGAAATCAACTCCTGTTAAAGTACATATTAAAGGGAACCTAGACGGAATCGACTTCGGTAGTAACACGAAGACGTTTATTACCGGTGATACTGGTGTTCTTTTCGGTGAATGGAAAGAGATTAAGCACGTACTTGAAAATGAGGCTTCAAACATTGAAGATTACGTTGTAGAAAATGATCGTCGTAACTCTGCTATCCCGATGCTAGATCTTAAAGGTATTCAAGCTCGAATTGAGCCAGGAGCGGTTATTCGTGATCAGGTTGAGATCGGTAACAATGCTGTCATCATGATGGGTGCAATGATCAACATTGGCTCTGTAGTCGGCGAAGGTACGATGATCGACATGAACGTTGTTCTTGGTGGACGCGCTACTGTAGGTAAAAACTGTCACATCGGTGCAGGTGCTGTTCTAGCAGGTGTCATCGAGCCACCTTCTGCATCTCCGGTAATTATTGAAGATGACGTAGTAGTCGGTGCGAACGCTGTGGTTCTTGAAGGCGTAAAAGTTGGGAAAGGTGCAGTTATTGCGGCTGGATCGATCGTAACAGAAGATGTTCCTGAATTTACGCTAGTTGGAGGTACTCCTGCAAGAGTACTAAAAGAAATCGATGATCAAACTCGCTCTAAGACTGAAATCAAAAAAGAGCTTCGTCAGCTAAAAGCAGACTGATTTCAGAATGGACAATAGAGCAGTAAGAAGAGATCTGCACCGCATTCCAGAAGCAGGGTTTCAGGAATATAAAACACAACAATATTTACTTCAGTTTATCGAACAGCTTTCAGAAGAGCATCTTGAAGTGAAAACGTGGAAAACTGGAATTCTTGTACTTGTAAAAGGTAGCAACCCTTCAAAGACCGTTGGTTACCGCACGGATATAGATGGTCTTCCTATTAAAGAGGAAACAGATTATCTGTTTCAATCTGAACACGAGGGTTACATGCATGCGTGTGGACATGACTTCCATATGACGATTGCTTTATCGCTTCTTGAGCATTATTCTGGCAATCAGGTGAAAGACAATCTACTCTTTATTTTTCAACCGGCAGAAGAAGGCCCAGGTGGAGCTCTTCCGATGTTAGCATCAGAAGAATTTAACGCTTGGAAGCCTGATCAAATGGTTGCGCTCCATGTTGCACCTGAATACCCTGTTGGTACTGTCGCGACAAAACCCGGTTTGCTTTTTGCAAATACGTCAGAGCTTTTTATCGATTTAATAGGTAAAGGTGGTCATGCTGCTTACCCTCACCTTACAAAGGATATGGTGGTGGCTGGTAGCCATCTAGTGACGCAACTTCAGTCGATCGTTTCGCGAAATATCGATCCTCTTGATTCTGCTGTTGTAACGATAGGGAAAATAGAGGGTGGTACGAAGCAAAACATTATCGCTGAGACTTCTCGTTTAGAAGGCACGATCAGATCTCTTTCAGCAGAGTCCATGACTCTAGTGAAAGAACGAATCGAAGCGATCATTAAAGGAATTGAAGCTTCATTTGAATGTGAAGCAAGCATTGATTATGGTTCGAATTACTATCAAGTATTCAATGAAGCAACTTTAGTCGAAAGATTTATGGAAATCACTCGCAAGCTAAACGATATCTCCGTAATCGAGTGTCGTGAAGCGATGACTGGTGAAGACTTTGGGTATTTCTTACGTGACATACCTGGATTCATGTTTTGGCTAGGAGTAAACTCCGAATCTGGTCTCCATTCTTCTACATTAAAACCTGACGAAGCTGCAATCGACATTGCATACGATGTGCTCACAAACTACATCGATACCATTACAGAATAAGAAGACGCCCCGAGTGAATTACTCGGGGCGTTTCTGCTTTTGAAAAATATGAATTTGGTAATCCCATAGCTCACTTACTTCTCTAAGTTGTTCTATATATCATCTATTTCCTACATAACAAGGTTGATTGGAGCGGAAGGTGCTCGACTTCAGCGGGATGTGCGGGACAGGTGAGACCGCACAGGAGCGATTTTGGCGACGAGGAGGCTCACCGACCGACACGCGGAAAGCGAGCATCCTAGAGCGGAAATCAACTCCCACATGCATAGAAACAACACTCCAAAAAGCTTTAATGATATAACTCAAAAGTGTCTAGATGTTAGCAAAAGAAAATGCTCCTAAGTTCACAAAGGCTTCAAAGTTAAGCTGTAATTGTAATTCTCGAAGTCCTGTTTATATATTTCTCTAACCAAACCGATCGTTTCATCACTATAGAAGTTGTGATATGTCGGTAGGGAATCGTTTAGTGAAGAAGCTGTCATCTTGATATCAGCAAAGGATTCTTCACCGAATTCCGCCATTTTTTGAGCTACATGATGTGGAGACTTAACAATCTTCTCGATAGGAGAGGGGAGAAGGCTATATTGTTTTTCAATCTTCTTTAATTCATCACTGAATTGTTCAAGCCTAATATAGTTCTTTATTAATAATTCTTCCCCTTCAGTGTATTGCTGAGCAATATGAAGGTTGATCGTTCCCTTTTTAACCCCTCTTTTTCGAATTACATACAAAAATTGTTTAAACGACATACCATCTTTCAGATGTGGAGCTAAATTATTCATGATGCTCGGATTGATTAGAGTTGCGAAATAAGAACTCACTGCTCGTGTATATGGATCACGAACAAGCTTGTAAATGTCCTTTTCGTTAGTCATCAACGATTTCGTTATTTTGCTTTTATGATTTGGTTGTTTTTCAAATTCGTTCATTCTATATAGATGAATAGATTCGTAATTCGTTGCAGTTTGAAGTAATCCAATTTGGTAAAAGTACCATTTAACGAGTGATGTACAACCTGCTTTTGGACTCCAGAAAAGTAAAATAGGGAATGTAGGGTCGTATAAAGGAAGTGGTGGCGATACGAGTTTGTTAATGATGACTTCTCGTTCGAGGTTATCCATAGATGTTCGATCATCTCCTTTTAAAGCTAGTCCTATTTTTGAATATATTGATATAGTATGCAGCATAATGTACGAAAGTGAGCCCTAACGCTACTCTTATATATGTAAGTAAACCTATTGGCTTCTTAATGAATTCTTGAGTTTCTTATGATTAGCATGCATAATTTAACAAATATAGTTCATCCTAACTCTAGTACTCGTAACACATACATATAGGGGAAGGGAGTGAATAGCATGAATAGAATCGCTGTAGAAGATACGCTTTCTGACGTAGCACAAGCTCTTCAAGCAAAAGGATATGAAGTGGTGTCCCTTAAACAGGAAGCAGATGCCAACGGCTGTGATTGTTGTGTAATTTCAGGTCAGGATCAGAATGTCATGGGGATGCAAGACGCAACAACCCAGGGTAGTGTCATCAATGCAGATGGCATGACAGCTGATCAAGTTTGTCAGCAAGTAGATAGCAGATACCAGCAATAACATAAAAAAAGGGTGTCACCAAAAGTAGAATTTGGTGACACCCTCTTTTCATTTAATCGTCTTTTTTTACCCAGTTGCCATTATCATTCTTCTTATACTTTTCTTCCACTGCACTCCAAGCTACTTTAAAAGCTGTTTTCTCATTATCGTATTGCTCTGAAGCAGAGTTAAAAGCTTCTTTAAAAATATCTTGAGCGTGAGCGGGAAGATTATCTTTTACCTGATCTGGGAGATCACTTCTTGAATCGTAAGGCAATGACGTCACTCTCCTTAACGGTTTGTCATTACTTTACCCAGTGGTAATTTTGTTTAAACGATTACTGTTCTTTCTTTTCAACGTAAACCTGATGTGGAAACGGAATTTCGATACCATTCGCATCAAACGCTTCCTTAATTTCTTTACGCAGCTGACGTTCTACGCCCCATTGCTCCATATTCTTCGTTTGACAAAGAACGCGGATAACAACATCTGAATCGCCAAGGTTTTGTACACCAAGAACGTTTGGTCCGTCCACGATCGCATCGTTCGTTTCTGCAACTCTCTCACATACATCTTGAAGAACACGGATCGCTTCGTCTATATTATCGTCGTAAGAAATCCCGATATCTACGAGTGCACGCATATTACCCCTAGAATGATTGCTGAGGGAGCTGATCTCGCGGTTTGGCACATAATTAAGTGTGCCATCAAATGAACGGATATGTGTCGTACGTAGTCCAACTTCTTCAACGATTCCTCCGAATCCAGCGGCTGTGACATAGTCACCAACATCCATTTGTTTTTCAAGTAGGATGAAGAATCCAGTTACAACATCGCTCACAAGTCCTTGAGCACCAAAACCTACTGCAAGGCCAATGATACCCGCACCTGCGATCAATGCTTTAATATCAAAACCAAACGTATCAAACACAACAGCTACAACGATGAAGATCAACACATAAGCAAAAACGCTCATCGTTAAGTTCTTAAGCGTGTCTGCTCTGCTTTGGCTCATATTCTTTTTTGTACTTACTTCACTAAAAGACCTTTCAATAAATCGCGTACCTATTGATTTAACAATTGCGTAAACGATAAAGATTGCGATCAGTTGTAAAATTAGAAGTCCTGTATCAACGAGCAATCCTGCCCAGCTGATGTTTTCAATAAAATCCATTTTATTCCTCCTTAAACAGTGCAATATGTATCTTACTGACAAAGTATAGCGAAAAATGACACCTTGGTTCAAGCAATGTGTTATAGAAGACGTAAGAAATAGTTTTATGTATACTTATCATGTCATTGTTTAACGAATAGAATACACGGGCAATATAAGAAGGTACGTCATTTACCATTACATTAAATTCATTATTACTTAATATTGACTATTAAAAATGGTTGTACTATAATGACAAACGTGGGCGAAAGCCGCAGGATATTTTCTAGGAGGGATTTACACATGGCAGAACGCATGGTAGGTAAACAAGCACCTCGCTTCGAAATGGAAGCAGTTATGAACAACAAAGAATTCGGTAAAGTAAGTCTTGAAGAAAACATGAAGAACGACAAATGGACAGTGCTTTTCTTCTATCCAATGGACTTCACATTCGTGTGCCCAACTGAAATCACTGCACTAAGTGACCGTTACGAAGAGTTCGACGATCTAGATGCAGAAGTTATCGGAGTATCTACTGATACTATCCATACACACTTAGCATGGATCAACACTGACCGTAACGAAAATGGTCTTGGTGATCTTAACTATCCACTAGCTGCAGATACGAACCACAAAGTATCTAAAGAATATGGCGTATTTATTGAAGACGAAGGTGTAGCACTTCGTGGTCTATTCATCATCAGCCCTGAAGGTGAACTTCAGTATGCTGTTGTTAACCACAACAACATCGGCCGTGATGTTGATGAAACACTTCGCGTGCTTCAAGCACTTCAAACTGGTGGACTTTGCCCAGCAAACTGGAAGCCAGGCCAAGAAACACTAAACGTATAATAAAGCTTAATGCTTTTGATCAAAACCTCCAGGTTCGCACCTGGAGGTTTTTTAATGTTCAAAAAAACTTTGTAGTTTTAAGGAGACCAATCATATTTTATAGAAATGACGAGTAACAATAAAAATGTAGTGAAAAATTTAAGATGTATGTAACGATGAGAAATTTTCATTTTGTATGTTGTAGAAAGACATTTTGTTTGTTTCTAAAGACTAGTAGACTTCAAGAATTCATTCTTGGAGTTTTTTTTGTTAAATGGTTCTAATTGGTGGTTATTTATTTCGAAATCCGATATATTATGTATATTGTCACTAATTTTACAATTTATTTAAAGTCAAAGGTGGTGTCGCGTTGGATACGTTTAAGAGATTAAAAGAATTTTATTGGCCTTATAAGAAACTGTTCTTACTGTCCGTATTCTCGTTGTTTTTCGTAACTGGGATTACGGTGGTCTACCCCATGGTCCTGCAGTTTACGATTGATGATGTCATCCTCGATCAGCAGTACCAGTGGGTTCCTTATCTAGCGTTTGGATTTATCGCAATTATGGTATTTAAAGGGATTGCGACTTTCTTTCATCAGTACTTAGGAGATCTCTTTGGAGTAACAGCTGTTTATAGACTAAGGGAAGAGCTTTACAAAAAGCTTCAGTATTTACCTTTTAGATACTATGACAATGCGAAGACCGGAGATTTAATGTCACGCTTAACAGCGGATGTTGAGGGTTTTCGCTTTTTCCTTTCATTTGGATTTGCTCAAGTGATAAACTTTTTGCTTCTCATTACGTTCAGTTTAGCCGTTATGTTTAACTATTCCGTTCCACTAGCGTTAGTAACGCTTGGAATGCTTCCGTTTCTTAGTATTGCAGTCTATCGCTTTGATAAGAACGTCCACCCAGCATTCAGGGGTATTAGGAAATCAATGGCAAGATTGAATACGAAAGTACAGGAAAATATCAGTGGAATCAATACAGTTAAATCATTATCAAGAGAAGATTTCGAGATCGGTAAATTCGTAAACAGTAATACGGATTATCGCGATAATTATTTAACAACTTCGAATATTTGGGCGAAGTTCTTCCCGATGATGGAGTTTATTGGAAACCTATGTGTTGTGTTCCTTCTATCATATGGAGGATACCTCGTATTCCAAAACCAGCTTCAGCCAGGTGAACTCGTTGCCTTCTTCAGTCTTGTTTGGTATATTATTTGGCCAATCATGAACCTTGGATTCGTAATCAACACTTTTTCACAATCAAAAGCTTCTGGGGAACGGTTGCTTGAAATCCTTGATGAAAATGAAGATATTTATGATCGAGAAGGCGCGATCGAAGTGGACCGACTAGAAGGACACGTTCAGTTCAATCATGTTACACACAAATACGCGTCTGAAGATGATGAAGCCTTGAAAGATGTCACGTTTGATGCACCTAAAGGGACGACGATCGGTTTACTTGGTGCTACAGGCTCAGGTAAAACAACTGTTACTCAGCTTATTGCACGCTTTTATGAACCGAATAGTGGAGAAATTCTGATCGATGGAAAGAAGATCGACAACTATACCTTCAAGTCTCTAAGACGGAATATCGGAGTTGTTCTTCAGGAAACATTCCTATTTTCATCAACGATCAGAGATAACATCGCCTATGGAGATCCGGATGTATCTTTTGAAAAGATTGAAGATGCGGCGAAAAGGGCGCAGGCACATGACTTTATTATGGAGTTACCTGAAGGGTATGACACGATTCTAGGTGAGCGTGGGATGGGTCTTTCAGGAGGACAAAAGCAAAGGATTGCGATTGCAAGGGCTATCTTGACAGACCCTAGCATTTTAATCCTTGATGACGCAACAAGCGCTGTCGATATGCAAACGGAATTTAAGATACAACAAGCGTTTGAAGAAGTGATGAAAGGCAGAACAACGTTCATCATCGCTCATAGAATTTCTTCGCTGAAGCATGCCGATGAAATCCTCGTATTGAACAAAGGAGAAATTGTAGAGCGAGGCAACCATAACGAATTGGTTAAGAAGGAAGGCTATTATCGAGGAATCTATGACATTCAATATCAGGATCAGAAAGAAATAATGGAGAGACAGACCGTTTGAAAAGGGGGGAAGAATCGGAATGAAACAGAATCGTAGACAGAGATTTCACTATTCTCAGGATTCAGCTATTGAGAAGCAGTTTAATTGGAAGCAAATGTCGAGGCTCCTAGGATACATGGAACCATACAAGAAAAATCTACTGCCAAAAGCCATCATCACGATGCTGATCTCTACAGCGGTACGGTTGATTGTACCAATCTTTATTGGGGTGTTGCTCTTTGATCACGCGATAAAAAATAAAGATGAAACCTTATTGATCCAGCTTATTATTGGGATAGCAGTCCTCTACCTGATATCGTGGATATCAAATACGTATCGTATAAAATGGACGAATCAGCTAGGTCAGTACATCATCTATGACATAAGGCAGGGGCTTTTCAAACATATCCAAAAGCTCTCGCACGGCTTTTTTGATAAGCGGTCTGCTGGGTCAATACTAGTAAGGATCATTAATGACGTTAACTCCATGCAAGAGCTCTTCACGAACGGAGTTATCAACCTCTTGATGGATATCGTTCTATTACTTGGTATCCTCGTAATCATGTTTGTGCTAAGTCCAGAGCTAACGCTTGCAATCATGATTATTCTTCCGCTCATGTTCTTAATCTCAACTAGGTTAAGAAGGAGAATCAGAAGGTCATGGCAGCAGGTTAGAATTAAACAAGCGAAACTCAACTCTCACTTGAATGAAAATATTCAAGGAATAAGAGTGACACAATCATACACTCAGGAAAATGAGAACATGGAGTTCTTTGAAGGTGTAAACCATGAGACGTATGCGAGCTGGAAAGATGCAACTAAAAAAAGTGCGATGTTCAGACCGTTTGTGGAAATGTCGAATGCAATCGGTACTGCCATATTGATTTGGTTCGGGGTATATCTCATTCAAAATGGCATGGATTATGGTGTGTTCGTTACATTCGCATTTTATCTAGGAATGTTCTGGGAACCTATTTCGAGACTAGGGCAAGTTTATAATCAGCTTCTAGTAGCGATGGCATCATCTGAGCGTATCTTTGAATTTCTCGATGAAAAGCCAAACGTACCAGAGAAAAAGAATGCGATCGAATTCAAGGAAATTAAGGGCGAAATTACCTTTGAAGATGTTGAATTCTCTTATGATGAGAAGCGGAAAGCACTTCATCAAATGAGCTTAAAAATGAATGCAGGAGAAACAGTTGCACTTGTTGGCCATACCGGGTCAGGAAAGTCAACAATCGCAAACTTAATCAGTAGGTTTTACGATCCTACGCAAGGCTCGGTTAAAATCGATGGCGTCGATTTAAGAGATGTAAAGTTAGATAGTCTTCGTCAAAAAGTTAGTGTCGTATTGCAGGATACGTTTATTTTCTCAGGTACGATCATGGAAAACATTCGTTTTGGTAGACCGGATGCAACGGACGAAGAAGTGATCGAAGCGGCGCAAGCGGTGGGAGCTGATCAATTTATCAAACGGTTGAGTAACGGATATGAGACTGAGGTAGAAGAGAGAGGTAACGTTCTATCAGTAGGTGAACGTCAGCTATTATCTTTTGCCAGAGCTCTGTTAGCAGATCCGCGCATTCTAATTCTCGATGAGGCTACTGCTAGTATCGACACGGAAACAGAGTTAAAGATACAGAATGCTCTTAACGTCGTACTTGAAGGTCGAACAGCAATCATGATTGCTCACCGACTGTCAACGATCCGTAATGCAGATAATATAATCGTTTTAGATCATGGTGAAATTTTAGAACAAGGAAACCACAATGAACTGATGAATAAGGGAGGCACCTATTACGAATTAGTAAAGTCACAGTTCAATATGATGGATGCAGGATAAGAGGAAGGAGCCCATTTTGGGCTTCTTTTTTATGTCGATTAGGATGAGATGGTAGAAAAGTGGAAAGCTCATCAAAATACAAAAACTTGTTAATTCGATTTGACCTGCCAATAAACTTCTTTTATGTAGTTTGTGATACTTGTCACAAAGTCTTCGGTAAGTCATAATAGAGTAGTAGATTATTTCACAAGTTTGTTTGTTTTTGTTCAAGGTGATAAGGGAAGATGAGTTATATGATTTTGAGGAATAAAGGGGATGAAGATGGTGGAGATGGATTCAGCGATGCTCAGCAGGCTTTTAACAAGCCTTACACTAGGGTTTCATATCATATTTGCGACTCTTGGTGTTGGTGTGCCTTTGCTTATCAGTTTAGCAGAATGGATCGGAATTAAACGAAATGATCCTTACTACACGTTACTAGCAAGAAGGTGGTCAAGAGGCTTTGTCGTAACAGTTGCAGTAGGGGTTGTAACAGGTACGGCTATCGGTTTACAGCTTTCTCTGTTATGGCCGAATTTCATGCAGCTTGCAGGACAAGTGATCAGTTTACCACTATTTTTAGAGACGTTTGCTTTCTTCTTTGAAGCAATCTTTCTAGGTATCTATTTATATACATGGGATCGGTTTAAGAAGCCAATCTATCACTGGTTGATTTCAATTCCAGTTGTAATTGGTTCAACGATGTCAGCGGTCTTTATCTCAACAGTCAATGCGTTTATGAATGCTCCACAGGGCTTTACCATGGTTGATGGAATATTGACTGATATTGAGCCGCTTGCTGCGATGTTCAATCCTGCCACGCCAACAAAGGTAGGACATGTCGTGATGTCCTCATATCTGACATCGGCGATGGTACTAGCCGCGATCACAGCATTCATGATGCTTCGGGGCAAGAATGGTACGTATTACAAAAAAGCGTTGAAACTGACGATGACAGCTGGCTTTATTTTTGCAATTGGAACCGCGATGGTTGGAGATTTTGCAGGGAAGTTTCTTGCTGAATACCAACCTGAAAAACTAGCTGCTGCAGAATGGCATTTTGAAACGAAAGGGAATGCAGACTTAATTGTTGGCGGTATTTTAGATGAAGAGAATGAGGAAGTAAAATACGGTCTCGTGCTACCTAACTTCTTAAGTATCCTTGCTCACGGTAACCCTAGTGCGGAAGTGATGGGCTTGGATCAAGTGCCTGAAGATGAGATTCCGCCACTCTTTATCCACTACCTTTTTGATGGCATGGTAGGAATCGGAATGTACTTAGCAGCTATAACGTTCTTCTATATGCTCGCTCTAAGGTTAAAACGATTCAACCCAGGTAATCGATGGTTATTAAGACTTATCGTCCTTGCAGGGCCGTTATCGATGCTCGCCATCGAATTTGGATGGATCTTCTCAGAAGTGGGACGTCAGCCTTGGATCCTTTGGGACATCCTTCGAACAGGTCACGCTGCAACAACATCTGATCACGTAGGCTTGATGCTGATCTTGTTCCTATTGTTGTACATCGTCCTCGGGACGCTATGTGTCATCGTTCTTAGAAAGATGTTCCATTCAAATCCAGCAGAAAATGAACTAGAGGAAATCGCAAAAGCTAGATAGGGGGTGTCAAGTTGGATATTCAGGTTATTGGGATTACGGTGCTATGGGTATTTCTATATGGTTATCTCATCACTGCTTCAATCGATTTCGGTGCCGGTTTCTTTGCATACTACGGTGAGCTAACCGGCCGAGATCATATCATCAACCGTATTATCAGCCGGTATTTATCTCCAGTTTGGGAAGTAACGAACGTATTCTTCGTATTCTTCTTTGTAGGTCTGATCGGATTCTTTCCAGACACTGCTTATTATTTCGGAACGGCATTGCTTGTACCAGGAAGTATTGCGATCATTCTCATCGCCATCAGGGGATCGTTTTATGCGTTTGGGAACTACGGGGCTAAAAAGAGTAGAGTTTATACCTTCTTGTATGGAGTGACAGGGTTATTGATTCCTGCTTCGCTCTCAACAGCGCTCACTTTGTCTGAAGGTGGTTTCATAGAAGAAGTTGACGGCAATGTTACGTTTCTCGCTGGTGAACTGTTTACAAGCTTTTACTCATGGTCAGTCGTGATACTTGCGATTGTTTCTGTGTTGTTCATCAGTGCAGCATTTCTTACGTTCTATGCTAGCCGAGCGAATGATAAGCCTGCTCTAGAACTGCTAAGAAAATATGCTCTCTTTTGGAGTGCGCCAACCATCTTAGCTAGTATTCTGGTGTTCGTTGCGCTACAGCAACATAACCCTGAGCATTTTGCGAGCACGCTCGACTATGCATGGCTGTTTATTGCATCACTGTTTTGTTTCTTAGTTGCAACATACTTGATCTTTCATAAGAAACGCTATGGAACAGCGTTTATCTTTGTTATGCTGCAATTCTTTTTTGCCTTCTTTGGTTACGGGGTGTCACACCTTCCATGGATTTTATACGACTACGTTACGATTTATTCTGGCTACACGAATGAAACGATGGGGGTTTACCTTGTCATCGCCTTTGTAGCAGGTTTATGCTTACTCGTTCCTTCTCTTATCTTATTGATGAGACTATTCCTCTTTGATGCTGAGTATGTAAAAGGGAACAAGTCGTAAAGAGATTATATTGACACGGTGAGACAACGTGATAGGATAGAGTTAACAACGTGGCAGCGGATCGCTGTCACGTTTCTTTCCGAGATAAGTAGGAGGAGTGTACGGTGAAAAAACAATTTGCAGTTATAGGATTAGGCCGTTTTGGCGGTAGTATATGCAAATCATTGAGCCAACAGGGGATGGAAGTTCTAGCAATTGATATGGATGAAGACAAAGTAAATGAATTTTCCTCCGTGGCAACACACGCGGTTATTGCAGATTCAACGGATGAGAGTGTCCTAAAAAACTTAGGCATACGTAATTTCGATCATGTGATCGTTGCGATAGGAGATAATATTCAATCGAGTATCCTAACAACGTTGATCTTAAAAGAACTTGGAGTAAGCAATATTACTGTAAAAGCTCAAAATGATTACCATGAAAAGGTATTGAATAAAATAGGAGCAGATAAGATTGTTCACCCTGAACGAGATATGGGAATGAGAATTGCTCATAATATCATTTCAAATAGCGTACTTGATTATTTAGAGCTATCTGATGAGCATAGTATCGTCGAGCTTATTGCAAACTCAAGAATGGACAATAAAACAATTATTGAATTAGATATTCGTGCCAAATACGGTGCTAATATCGTCGCGATTAAGAATGGTGATGATATCATCGTTTCACCTCAAGCAGATCAAAAGATCTACAAAGGGGATATTTTGATCGTGATCGGTTCAGATCAAGATATCAACCGTTTAGAGCGTCAGTTACTTAATAGAGATTAGATCAGAAAGGCCCGCCTGTTAAGCTACAGGTGGGCCTTTATTTATACGAGAAGTGAAATAATAGTAGTCAACCTAATAGTACGGAAAGTTTAATTTCGTATTAAATGTTTTCCAGTAGGAGTGAACACCCCTTGACTCCCGTGGTCCAACGGGCGTTCGAGACTCGGAGCGGAATGGTGTTATCCGCTTTGAAGCTAGGGCGTTCGTCCACAGGAAAGCAAGGGGTGTTCAAGCTCCTACGGCACGGGAAGCACCATACATACTACATATCTAAAAACAAAAAAATGCCCACTTGTCAGATGACAGGTGGGCATTTTTGTTTATTAGATCTCCATGATGATCGGTAGGATCATTGGACGACGCTTTGTTTTCTCGTATAGGAACGGTGCAAGAGTATCTGTGATTTCGTTCTTGATCTCAGACCACTGACTTGTACGTTTTTCCATTACGCCATTTAGATGCTTCGTTAGAAGATCTTGAGCATCGTTGATTAGATCGCCTGATTCTCTCATGTATACGAAGCCACGAGAGATGATGTCAGGTCCTGAAAGAATTTTGAACTCTTTCATGTTGATGCTAACGACTACGATAACAAGGCCTTCTTCAGAAAGAATCTTTCGGTCACGTAGAACGATGTTACCGATGTCACCGATACCTTTTCCATCTACATAGACAGAACCAGAAGGAATCTTTCCACTGATAGAAGCTTCATTTTCGCTAAGAGCTAGAACTTCACCGTTATCCATAATGAAAGAGTGATCTTGTGGAATTCCACAGTCCTGAGCTAGCTTTGTATGCATTTTGAGCATTCTATATTCACCGTGGATAGGCATAAAGAATTTCGGCTTAATTAGACGCAGCATCAATTTCTGCTCATCTTGGCCACCGTGTCCAGAAGTGTGAATATCACTTAGTTTGTGATGAATCACGTCAGCTCCTGCACGGGAAAGTTGGTTAATGATTCTCGATACGCTCACCTGGTTACCAGGGATAGGCGAGGAAGAGAAAACAACAGTATCACCAGGGATGATTTGAATCTGACGGTGAGTACCGTTAGCGATTCTAGATAGTGCCGCCATTGGTTCACCTTGACTTCCTGTACAAAGGATAGTGACCTGGTTTTCTGGAAGTCTGTTGATCTGATGTGCGTCGATGAACGTGTCTTTAGGAGCGCGAATATATCCGAGTTCTTGTCCAATCGTGATATTTGCTTCCATGCTTCGTCCGAATACTGCAACCTTGCGTCCGTTTTCAACCGCTGCTTCAACAACCTGTTGAAGACGGTGGATGTTAGATGCAAATGTTGCGAATATAACGCGGCCATCTACTTTTCTAAAGATGTCTTGGATCGTTTCGCCGACACGACTCTCAGACATCGTAAAGCCAGGAACTTCACTGTTTGTGCTGTCAGAAAGAAGTGCTAGCACGCCTTCTTTACCGATTTCAGCCATTTTTGTTAAGTTAGCTGGTTCACCAACTGGTGTAAAGTCGAACTTGAAATCACCTGTGTGAACGATGTTACCAGGTGGTGTTTTTACAACAACTCCAAAGGAATCTGGAATACTATGAGTTGTTCTGAAGAACGCAACAGATGTTTTTCTGAATTTAATAATGTCGTCTTCAGTAATTTCGTTGAGGGATGCTCCTCTTAAAAGGCCGTGTTCTTCAAGTTTGTTACGAATAAATCCTAACGCAAGTTTACCGCCGAAAATCGGTACGTTGATCTCACGTAGTAAATATGGAATTCCACCAATATGGTCTTCGTGGCCATGAGTGATGAATAGTCCTTTGATCTTATCCTGATTTTTCACGAGATATGAGTAGTCAGGAATAACGTAGTCGATTCCTAGTAATTCTTCTTCAGGGAATTTCACCCCTGCATCGACCAGGATGATTTCATCCTGGAATTGAATACCGTACATGTTTTTGCCGATTTCTCCTAGTCCACCGAGTGCAAAAACGGCTGTTTGATGATTTTTAACAAATTTCATAGTTTATACATTCTCCAATTCAAAGTGCTCTGATTTTTGCTCGAATTCTAGAAATTCATCTTCTACTGTTTGAATGAATTCGATATTGTAGTTTCGTTCCTTTAATTTATAGCGAACTTCCCGTTCAGAATTAGCCTCAACGTACAGGCTCTTTGTTCGCTCTCTTACAGGAACCTCCTTTTTTGTTTCTTGATAGTAAACCTTATAGATCATTCTAAATCTCTCCTTAACCAAGACAATTTGTGTGCATCTCCGTTTATTATATAGGAAATTGGTTTCTTTTTCATGTTTCAAATAGATTTTCCATAATAAAAATTGAGATATACCGCGCCATGAAAGGAAAAATTCTTATTCTGATACGATTGGTGATTGAGGAAAAAAGATGTTTTTTAGGGATTTTTTAATTTTTCTCTTCATTTTTGAGTACATATTCGTCATTCCTTTCCAAATAATGTAGTGGTTTTATTATTCGTAGTGAACTAAAAAAATAGTTAGGAAACAGATGGAAATGAATGAAGAGACAAGAGTATCCTCTTCATGTAAGATAAAGTGGTACAAATCGATTGAGGAGGGGAATGAATGAGGCTGTTGCTCGCCCTGCTATCACTAAGTTTGATATGGGGAATGTCATTCATGTTTATCAAAATACTCGTGCCTGTTGTAGGACCCATGGGCGTAGTATTCTATCGTTGTTTATTTGGTGCAGTAGCAATACTGGGTTATCTCATTGTTAAAAGGCGAGTCAGCAACTTGTTTAATAAGCTCCCCTGGGGAAGCTTGATTCTAGTCGGAATGTTGAACGCACTTATACCATGGGGACTGATTGCGTTTAGCGAGGTGCGAATCTCAAGCAGTCTAGCTGCTGCATTAAATGCCACGACTCCTTTATTTACAGGAATTTTAGGGGCACTGTTCTTCTCAAGAGTTCTTAAGGCGAGGCAGTTGTCAGGAGTTATTATAGGCTTTATCGGCATTCTATTCCTTATAGAATTTGATATAAGCTCTTTCTTTCAAGAAGATTGGGTTGGAGTAGTACCCATGTTGATTGCCACTGCTTGCTATGGCTATGCTTCACAGTTTGCGAAGAAGAATCTTGCACACGTTCCCGTTGATATTATGGCAATCATGACACTAACGGTCGGCGCAGTTGGTGGTATGATCATAATGTTAATTACTGGAGATGCTCCTTCATTTACGCCGATCATGGAACGTGATATCCTAATATCGCTAATAGGACTCGGGGTGTTTGGTTCTGGCATAGCCTATCTTCTCTTCTTTTATATGATTCAAAAAGGAAGTGCTGAGTACGCTACGCTCGTAACATACCTTGTTCCTGTCACTGCATTGTTTTGGGGGAGCGCTTACCTTGGTGAAGCTGTGACACTCACAATGATTGTAGGGTTGTTATTTATTTTTACCGGTGTCTATTTATCGGGCCGGACGACAAAGACAGAACGTAATACTCTAAGAAAATCAGCATAAATAGAAAAGATAGGTGAGAGAAATGATGAATGATAAAATTGTTTTCTTCGATATAGATGGAACATTACTAGATCACGATAAACAAATTCCAACTTCAACAAGAGATGCACTTAAAGAGTTAACAAATAAGGGCGTCACTGTAGCAATCGCAACAGGGAGAGCGCCATTTATGTTCAGAGGCTTGAGAGAGGAGTTAGCGGTCGATTCTTTCATAAGCTTTAACGGACAGTATGTGAAGCATAAAGAAGACATCGTACAGACGAATCCTCTTAGCAGAGAAGAAATTATTTCTCTTGAAAAATCAGCTAAGGAAAACGGTCATCCTATGGTGTTTCTTGACCATGAGGCAATGATGAGTAATCACGATGAGCATCCTCACATCATGAAAAGCATGGATGATTTGAAGATGCACTATCCTGGCTATAATCCTACCTACTATCATGACCGTGAAATTTATCAGGCGTTATTGTTCTGTCAAAGTGAAGAAGAATCGAATTATCGAGATGCGTACGGTAATTTTGATTTTATTCGCTGGCATGATTTTTCAATGGACGTTATTCCTCCTGGAGGATCAAAGGCAAGAGGAATCGAAGCCATGATTTCTCACCTAGGCTTCAAACGTGAAAATACGTATGCATTCGGAGATGCTCTAAACGATATTGAAATGCTTAAATACGCAGGAACAGGTATCGCGATGGGGAACGCCTATCAAGAAGCAAAAGATGCAGCGGATTTTGTTACAGACCCTGTAGATGAAGATGGCATTCGAAATGGTTTGATAAAAGCAGGACTATTATAATAAAAAGGAATCGCGCTTTGCGCGATTCCTTTTTTCTATCTTTGAAGAGGTGAAATTTCTTTTGCCTCTTCTTCATCGATTCTGTCGTAAAACATAACACCATCTAAATGATCGATTTCGTGTTGAACGACGATAGATGGCAGTCCTTTTAGCCTTAACTTAAGTGGGTTTCCTTCTATATCTGTTCCTTTTACTGTAATTCTTGCATACCGAGGTACAGCTCCAGGCACTTCTCGATCCACTGACAAACAACCTTCGCCACCTTCTAAGTAGGTTTTTTCAACAGAATGGCTAATGATTTTAGGATTCATGATGCCATAGCTATAAAGGGTCCCTCTATGATCTGTCACATGAACGGCAAACATTCTTTTGCCTATTCCGATTTGTGGTGCAGCGATACCGATACCTGAACGTAATTCATACTCTATTGCTGTCTCAGGATCTTGGCTGTTAATTAGAAATTGAAGCATATCACGGAGAATCTTCTTTTCATCCTCTGAAGCAGGAAGTTCAATTTCTTTTGCAACTTGAGTGAGGATTGGATCTCCTTCTCTACGTATATCTTTCATTGTTAACATATTCATGTTCACTCCTATCATCACGGACTCTCACATTTCATTATACTGAATTACCTTAAATATGGGTACATCAACATCTACATAACAGTTTAGCATACGACTTATCATCATAACATATATCAGAAAATGAACAGTGTGCTGGTATTGGATAAGGAGAGCTTTATAGAAATAAATAGAAGGTTAAATTTGTGATAAAACGACTGTTCTATTGGATGATAGAATATGGTATAGTAATCAAAGATATGAAATCATTGGTATTAATTGGAGATGTGGGGGGACTATTGTTGTCACGAGTTAACCGAGTAGGAATCATTTCTCTTTTTTTCTGTTTTCTCATCCTGGTAGGTTGTCAGTTCGGTGAGAGTACAGAGGAAAAGATGTATAACCATTTAGAAGAAGCTGTAGCTCTGGAGGATCAATTTAGAGAACAGCAAGCACCACTCGCGAAAGCTGAAAAGAAAGAACAGGAACTTTACGATGAGATCGTTGCTTTAAGTATGGATGAGTTTGATAAGATCAAATCACTTTCAACTGAAGCTGAAGCACTCACTAAGAAGAGACTGGAATACTTGAACAACGAGAAAGAAAGTATCGACAAGGCATACGAAGAGTTTGAAAATACGAAAGACTTACGTGGAGACCTTGAAGATGAGAACGTTCAAGAAAGTGCTGAAGCACTTATCGATAAGATGGATAAGCGCTACGATGCATACCAAAGCCTTTATAAAGAATACAAAGCAGCGATCGAGCTAGATAAGAAGCTCTACACGATGCTGCAAGATAAAGAGCTTACGCTTGAGCAGCTGCAAGAGCAAATCAAGAAAGTGAACGAACAATATACAAAAGTCTCAAAGCAAAAAGAAGAGTTCAATAAGTATACAACTGAATTCAACGAAGCCAAAAAAGCTTTTTATAAAGCCGCAGACTTAAATGTTAATTATGGTGAATAACACAAAACCGCTCTATTTTAAAGGGCGGTTTTTTTAATTGCATCGTTATAAAACACAACTCGTTGTATTGATACAGTTCTATATTCGCGGTTATAACAGTTTTGTGTGTTTCCTAAAAGTTTATTTTTCAAACCTAATAATTGACTATATAGATACTGTATTGTAAACTAAAAAACGAACTTACTCATGAAGAGAAGCACTCCCTTATATTTACTGATACAGCTTTAAAAACGTAGTAGTACATAGTACTAGGGATTAATTCTTTAGAAATAAGGGTATGAAATTGAGTGTTGTCTTTGGTGGCACAAATTAATCAAGACAAACTGTCATTTAATAAAGGTTAAATGGACATGCTAGATATGTCTGAAAACTGAACGACCCACTCATAATTGCTACAAGCAATTTAATAATTTATCTCTTTATGAATGAAAGGATGAGGTGAAAGGTATGGGGACAAAAACCCTCGAAAACATTGAAGGCCAATTCGAAATGTTCCAAATTCTAAATGAAAACGGCGAGATTATTAATGAAGAGGCTATGCCAGAACTAACTGATGAGCAACTTCAAGAACTTATGCGCCGCATGGTTTATACTCGTATTCTTGATCAGCGTTCAATCTCTTTGAACCGTCAAGGACGTCTAGGATTCTATGCTCCAACAGCAGGTCAAGAAGCTTCTCAATTAGGAAGTCAGTTTGCACTTGATAAAGAGGACTGGATTCTTCCAGGTTACCGTGATGTACCACAGCTAATTTGGCACGGACTTCCTCTATATAAAGCGTTCTTATTCTCTCGTGGACACTTTGTAGGAAACCAAGCAGACGGACTTAACATGTTGAGCCCACAAATCATCATTGGAGCTCAAATTACTCAGACTGCTGGTGTTGCACTAGGACTTAAGAAAAAAGGCAAGAAAAACGTTGCGATCACTTACACTGGTGATGGCGGTGCGTCACAAGGTGATTTCTACGAAGGAATGAACTTTGCTGGTGCTTATGCTGCTCCTGCAATCTTTGTTGTTCAAAACAACCGCTTTGCGATTTCAGTACCTGTTGAAAAGCAATCTGCTGCTAAGACGATTGCTCAAAAAGCAGTGGGTGTTGGAATTCATGGCGTTCAGGTAGATGGAATGGACGTATTAGCTGTTTATAAAGCAGTTACTGATGCTCGTGAGCGCGCAATCAACGGTGAAGGTCCAACTCTTATCGAGACGATGACTTACCGTTATGGTCCACATACAATGGCTGGTGATGATCCAACTCGTTACCGTTCAGAAGACTTGGACAGCGAATGGGAGAAAAAAGACCCGATCGTGCGTTTCCGTAAATATCTTGAAAGCAAAGACCTTTGGTCCGAAGATAAAGAAAATGAAGTAGTTGAAAAGGCGAAGGAAGAAATCAAAGCTGCCATTAAAGAAGCAGACAAAACTCCGAAGCAAAAAGTAACAGATCTAATGAGTATTATGTACGAAGAGCTTCCTCAGAACCTTCGCGAGCAATACGAAGAATATAGTGCAAAGGAGTCGAAGTAAGCTATGGCGCAAATGACAATGATTCAAGCAATCACTGATGCAATGCGTATCGAGTTAAAGAATGACGAGAACGTACTTGTATTTGGTGAAGATGTAGGTCAAAACGGCGGCGTATTCCGTGCGACAGAAGGACTTCAAAAAGAATTTGGTGAGGATCGTGTATTCGATACTCCACTAGCAGAATCAGGAATTGGCGGTATGTCAATCGGGCTTGCACTTACTGGCTTCAGACCAGTTCCAGAAATCCAGTTCTTCGGTTTCGTTTACGAAGTTATGGATGCAATTTCTGGTCAAATGGCGCGTCTACGCTACCGTTCTGGTGGTTCTTTCAACGCTCCGATCACTGTACGTTCTCCATTTGGTGGAGGAGTTAAAACACCTGAACTTCACGCAGATAGCCTTGAAGGGCTTATGGCTCAACAGCCTGGTCTTAAAGTAGTTATCCCATCAAATCCTTATGATGCAAAAGGACTTCTTATTTCTGCGATTCGTGATAACGACCCAGTTATTTTCCTTGAGCATATGAAATTATACCGTTCTTTCCGTCAAGAAGTACCAGAGGAAGAATATACAATTGAAATTGGTAAAGCTGATGTGAAGCGTGAAGGATCAGACGTAACGATCGTAACGTACGGTGCGATGGTTCAAGCATCTCTTAAAGCTGCTGAAGAGCTTGAAAAAGAGGGAATTAATGCTGAAGTTATCGATCTACGTACTGTTAGCCCACTAGACATCGATACGATCATCGCTTCTGTTGAGAAAACAAACCGTGCGATCGTTGTACAAGAAGCACAAAAACAAGCTGGAATTGCTGCAAGTGTCGTTGCTGAAATCAATGACCGTGCGATTCTTAGCCTAGAAGCTCCTGTACTACGTGTTACGGCACCTGATACAGTGTTTGCTTTCTCTGCTGCAGAAGATGTTTGGCTTCCAGATCATACTGATATTATCGAAAAAGCAAAAACAGTCGTTAACTTTTAATTAGAGTTAACTTGGATAAAAAATAATGAAGTGAAGTGCATTTGCACTTCGCTTTAGACCTTATATAAGCTAATTTTTTTACAAATAGGAGGCGAAGTCCTGTGGCATATGAATTCAAAATGCCGGATATCGGTGAAGGTATCCATGAAGGTGAAATCGTAAAGTGGTTCGTTAAAAAGGGTGACGAAGTTAAAGAAGATGACATCCTTGCTGAAGTTCAAAACGACAAGGCTGTTGTAGAAATCCCTTCTCCCGTAGACGGTACAGTTAAAGACGTTCACGCTGAAGAAGGAGCTACAGTCGTAGTTGGAGATGTAGTCATCACATTCGACGCTGAGGGTTACGATGATGGTTCTGAAGAAGAATCTCCAGAAGAGCCTAAAGCTGAAGAAGAACCGAAAGAGGAGCCAAAAGAAACTCCTAAGAGTGAAAGTGCTGAACAAACGCCTGCAGAGGATGAAGAAGAAGACGCTGATCCTACAAAACGCGTTATCGCAATGCCTGCAGTACGTAAATATGCACGCGAAAACGGTGTGAAGATTTCTAAAGTATCTGGATCTGGTAAGAACGGTCGCGTACTTAAAGAAGATGTCGATAATCACCTCAGTGGTGGTGGCCAAGAAGCAGCTGCTCCATCTGAAGCGACAGAAGAAACAACTGAAGCGAAAGGACAAGAGCAAGAAGCAGCATCAACATCAGCAACTTCAGCTCCTGCTGCATCAGCACAGCCTGAAACTCGTGAGAAAATGAAAGGTATGCGTAAAGCGATCGCAAAAGCTATGGTTAACTCCAAGCATACTGCTCCTCACGTTACACACATGGACGAAGTTGTTGTAACAGATCTCGTTGCTCACCGTAAGAAATTCAAGCAGTACGCTGCTGACAAAGATGTTAAGCTAACGTATCTTCCATACGTAGTTAAAGCACTTGTATCTGCTTTACGTGAATTCCCTATGCTTAATGCTTCAATTGACGATTCAACTGACGAAATCGTACACAAGCATTATTACAATATTGGTATTGCCGCTAATACTGACGCTGGATTAGTTGTTCCTGTTGTTAAGGATGCTGATCGTAAGCCACTTCTTAATGTTTCAGCAGAAATTAATGAGTTGGCTAAAAAAGCTCGTGATGGTAAACTATCAGGGGACGATATGAAAGGCAGCACGTGCACAATTTCTAACTTGGGTTCTGCAGGCGGACAATGGTTCACGCCGATCATCAACAACCCTGACGCTGCTATTCTTGGTATCGGTCGTATTGAAGAGAAGCCAGTTGTTATCGATGGTGAAATCGTTGCAGCACCAGTACTTGCTCTTTCAATCAGCTACGACCACAGACTAATTGATGGTGTAACTGCTCAATTAGCACTAAATCACATCAAGCGTCTGTTGAACGATCCACAACTCTTAATGATGGAGGCGTAAAATTATGGTAGTAGGAGATTTTCCAATCGAACTAGACACACTTGTAGTAGGAGCTGGACCTGGTGGGTATGTAGCAGCAATTCGTGCTGCACAGCTGGGTCAAAAAGTAGCAATTGCTGATAAAGGAACTCTCGGTGGAGTTTGCCTTAACGTTGGGTGTATCCCTTCAAAAGCACTTATCAATGCTTCACACAAATACGAAGACGCTAAGCATTCTGATGATATCGGAATCACAGCTGAAAACGTATCTGTAGACATGAAGAAAGTACAGGAGTGGAAAACTTCTGTTGTAAACAAGCTTACTGGTGGCGTTGAAGGCTTGATGAAAGCTAACAAGGTAGACGTAATCAGTGGTGAAGTATACTTTGTAGATAAGAACACTGTTCGTATTATGGATGATAAGAACTCTCAAACATACACGTTCAACCACTGTATCATTGCTACAGGTTCTCGTCCGATCGAACTTCCAAGCTTCAAATGGAGCAAGCGCGTAATTTCTTCTACTGGGGCTCTTGCACTTGATGAAGTACCTAAGAAAATGGTAGTGATCGGTGGAGGTTATATCGGAATCGAACTTGGTTCTGTATATGCTAACTTCGGTACAGAAGTAACGATCCTTGAAGGTTCTAAGCAAATCCTGCCTACTTTCGAAAAGCAAATGAGCACGCTTGTTTCTCGTCGTCTTAAGAAGAAAGGTAATGTCGAAATCATTACTGAAGCAATGGCTCAAGGCGTTGAAGAAACTGATGAAGGTGTTACTGTTACAGCTGAAATTAAAGGTGAATCGAAGACGTTCGACGCTGACTATGTTCTTGTAACAGTTGGGCGTAAGCCTAACACTGAAGAAATTGGTCTTGAAGAACTTGGCATTGAAATGACTGATAAAGGTCTTGTTAAGATCGACAAGCAGTGCCGCACAAACTTTGACAACATCTATGCAATTGGAGATATCGTTGAAGGTCCTGCATTAGCACACAAAGCTTCTTACGAAGGTAAAGTTGCTGCTGAAGCAATTAGTGGCGAAGCTGCTGAAATCGATTATCTTGCAATTCCTGAAGTTGTATTCTGTGAACCAGAACTAGCTTCAGTTGGTTATAAAGAGCAAGAAGCAAAAGATGAAGGATTCGAAGTAAAAGCATCTAAATTCCCGTTCGGTGCTAACGGACGTGCGCTTTCTCTTAACGACAGTGAAGGCTTCATGAAGCTTATCACTCGTAAAGAAGATGGTCTTGTAATCGGTGCTCAAATTGCTGGTCCTAATGCTTCTGACATGATTGCAGAACTAGGTCTTGCAATTGAAGCTGGTATGACAGCTGAAGATATCGCACTTACAATCCATGCTCACCCAACTCTTGGTGAGATCACGATGGAAGCTGCTGAAGTAGCAATTGGAACACCAATCCACATTGCATAAATAATTAAAGGGAAGCCCTGGTCATCGAACCAGGGCTTTTTTGTATGCTAGAAAAGCATACGGATAGGAATTAGAGCATATAGGTTAAATGGGGGTGAGAGGGCTTGGCTAGAATGGGAATCGTTCTATTGTTTCACATAGCTGCATGGAGCGCTTTAGTCGTCGTCTTACACCTTTCTTCTCATGATCGACCTTTCTTTAAAGGCATTATGATCCTCATGTTTTTATATGTGATTGTAACGTCGACAGTGAGGCTCATTCCTGAATTTAAGACTGTCCTCCTTGTTACAGGAGCTTCGACGTTAGCATTTATCCTTATCGAAACGTTCTACCATATATAAAAAAAATCCCCCACCTTGGGGATTTCCACATTGTCGAGAAAGTCCTAAGGACCATCTGCACGGGTATGGTGGTGATTGGCGCTACAGGATCCTCGTTTCCGCGGGGCGGGCGGTGAGCCTCCTGGTCTTGAAAAACGCTCCTGTGGGCTCACCTGTCCCTCGCATCCCGCAGGATTGGAGCATCCTTCTGCTCCAATCAACATAAATATGTGTAATATGAAAACAAGGCAAAAGGTATTGAAACTCCTACGGTATACGGAACACTAATCAGGGTTTATAGATAAACTAAAAATCCCCCACCTGCAAAGGTAGGGGGATTTCATTTTGTTATTCATCTTTTTTAGGTGGGCGAGAAGGGAGCTTTTCTTCCTTGAATGCTTTCAGTAATGAGATGATCATACCGATTATGATAATTGCAAACGGAAAGGCAGCGATAATGGATGCCGTTTGAAGGGCTCCTAGTCCACCTGACCATAGCAATACTGCAGCAGCAGAAGACTGAATGACGCCCCATGTAAGCTTAACGCCTGTTGATGGGTTCAAGCTTCCATTAGTTGTTTGCATACCAAGAACGAACGTAGCAGAGTCTGCAGATGTAATGAAGAACGTACTGATAAGCAAAATAGCGAGAACAGACATAAATGTACCAAGTGGGAATTGCTCAAGAACCGCGAATAATGCGACTTCCATCCCTTGGTCACTAATAATATCGTAAACTCCAGTGCCTGCCATATCGAGTGAAATTGCAGAACCACCGAATACAGAGAACCAAAGGCCACCGAAGATTGTTGGTACAAGTAGTACGCCTAGAACGAATTCACGTATCGTTCTACCTTTTGAAACACGGGCGATAAAGGTACCAACGAATGGTGCCCATGCAATCCACCAAGCCCAATAGAAGATTGTCCAGCTTTGAATCCAAGATGAACCTTCGAATGGACGCATACGTAAGCTCATGCTAGGTAAGTTTTGAATATAAGAACCTAGCGTTGAAGTGAAGAGATCCATAATAAAGTTTGTAGGTCCTGCAAATAGCAAGAAGAACATTAGTAAAATGGCAAGGACAATGTTTGTATTACTCAAATATTTAATACCTCGAGAAATACCAGTTGTTGCAGAAATCATATAAAGAACTGTTACAACTAGAATGATGACTAGTTGTGTCGTAAATGAGTTCTCAACATCTGTTAAATATGAAATTCCTCCACCAATTTGAGATGCCCCGAAACCTAATGACGTAGCTACACCAAATACTGTAGCAAATACCGCGATAACATCGATTAGCTTTCCAAGCGGTCCATATACTCGGTCACCAAGTAATGGGTGGAACACAGCGCTCACAACGCCTGGTGCGCCTCTTCTGAACTTAAAGTAGGCAAGAGCAAGTGCTACTACTGTGTAAATGCCCCATGGGTGTAAGCCCCAGTGGAAGAAGCTATATCGGAATGCAAGCCTTGCTGCTTGATCAGATTCCGGTGAAGCTCCTGCTGGTGGTGTATAGTAGTGAAACATTGGTTCAGCTACACCCCAGAAAACTAGACCGATACCCATTCCTGCTGAGAACAACATGGCGAACCAGGTAATCGTGCTGTACTCTGGACGATCTGAATCTTTACCTAAACGAATTCTACCGAATTTAGAAAAGATGAGGTAGATCGCAAAAATAAGAAATGCTGAAGCTGCTAATAAATAGAACCATCCAAACTTCACTTGTAAAAACGTCTGAACGGTTGATGTAGAAGTATTTAGAGACTCTGGAGCGATTGTACCCCAAATGATGAAGATGAGGGTCAATGCAGCAGAGATCATAAATACTCTCGTAAGCTTATTCATTGTAAATCACACCTTTCGATCAATACTTTTTAGTTGTTATTCAAACATCGTGAATCTTCCGGGTAATGTAAGAGATAAATAAATACTATGTGTACTAAATGTTGCCCCCGGGTTCAGAAAAATATGCGAACGTTTAACACGACCCCTGATTTTACTTAGCCAAATATTCGGTCCAGAAAAAGGCACGTTGTCTAGTATATGGGTTGAAATTTAGCTTGTAAAGTATTTTAGCATGTCAGAAGATAAGTCAGAATAATGTCGAAATTTGAAAAATATGATTGGTTAAATGTGACATTCTTCTCTTTCTACTTTCAATACATTCGTTTATGATTAGAAAAGACTAGATGTAGGGGAGAGGGAGAGAATGAAGAAAGTAATTCAATTATTATCGGTGCTTGTATTAATTCTGCTTGCTGCATGTTCAACCGATGCAAACTCAAATGCTGAAGAAAGCGCAAGCGAAAAAGACAAAGAAGTTGCAACTAACGAAGAAAGTCAGAATTCAGAAGGAAACAACAAAGAAGATAATAAGGAAGAAGATAATAAAAAAGAAGAAAACAAGGAAGAAACGAAAGAGGAAGAAACAAAACCTGAGGAAGAAGTAGAAAAGAAGTATGCGTTGAATCCGGCTTTCTGGGGGTTAGAACCAATTGGCGATGCTGAGTCTGAGGCTGTTCTTCTTACCATTGATGATGCTCCAGATAAGCATGCGGTCGAAATGGCGAAAACGCTAAAAGAAATTGATGCACCAGCTATCTTCTTTGTTAATGGTCATTTTATGGATACAGAAGAAGAAAAAGCGAATGTAAAAGAAATTCATGATATGGGATTTGAGATTGGAAATCACACGATGAGCCACTCGGACTTAAAATCTCTATCTGAAGAAAAACAGCGTGAGGAAATCGTAAAGTTAAATGATATGATTGAAGAAGTTATCGGCGAGCGTCCGAAATTCTTCAGAGCTCCTTTCGGATCTAATACTGACTTTTCAAAAGCATTAGTAAAAGAGGAAGGCATGCTGTTGATGAACTGGACTTACGGGTATGATTGGAATAAAGAATACCAAAACAAGGCAGCGATTACGGATATCATGGTGAATTCACCGCTTCTACAAGATGGTGCAAACTTATTGATGCATGATAGAGATTGGACTGCTGCAGGTCTAGCGGATATTGTGAAAGGTTTAAGAGACAAAGGATATAGCATGATCGATCCAGAAACGATTGATACTGAATTAGAATAACGCGTTTAGATAAAAGACTGTCGAGAAATCCTGTGGCAGTCTTTTTTCAATTCCAATTAAATAACCAGCCACATGGCTGGTTATTTCTTCGAGTGATACATCGTTCTTCCATTAAATAATGTTAAGTTTCCGTTGATTTTTTTCGCTAGGAATTTACAGATTTCATTAGCCTTCGATTTGTCTCCATGTGTTGCATAATCCGGTAAGACGACTTGAATGCCGTCTTTCGTTAGTCCAATAACCATTCCGCGATATTCCTCTGTTGTTCCTTTTAAGTAGAACCAGTTATCCGATTCATCCGTTGATTGGTCCATTATGTTATACGGAAATGCAGAAGCCCCATAATTCCAAGAAAGCTGTTCTCCTGTTTTGTTTGTTATTTCTTTATAATAGGTGAGAAACGATTTGACTGAATTTAAATCCAATTGATCGTGAGAATTAGGAACAATATAGGCACTCTGTGGCAAGCTTGATTCCTCCTCTCCTATAGGTATAGTTTACCTGTGGTTTCGTATTCTGACAATTAGTTTTGACGGGATTTTTATAAAGAGTATAACCTATTGCATTCGTCCGCCTAATATCACTAAAAATTGGAACAAACCTTATCAATGTGATATACAATATAGTATTGACAAATTAATTGTGACACACTATTATGGAGATAAGCAAAACGGAAGCGTTTTCAAAACTTACTTTGAGGGGTGTTAGATATGGGAATTATCATATGCCAAACGTGTGAAAAAACGATTGATCATGTACTTGAAGATAAAGTGAGTACATTGTATAGCAGATGTCCAGAATGCAACAAGAAGGATCGAAAATAATTATATAATAAGGAAGAGGTGGCTAAGCAGCCACCTCTTCCTTATTTAATTGCTTTATATTCTTTAATGACTCGTAACGTTTTCAATTCATCGTCTTCAGGACCTTGAACAGGCAATCCAGCTTCGATGTTCTCTTCGATATACTGAAGGTTTTCTTCTGTTATGATCTCACCAGGGATATAGATTGGAATACCCGGAGGATATACCATGATAAATTCAGCGATAACTCTACCAGCTGATTCCTCGATAGGGACGATCTCTGTATCAGAATAGAATGCATCTCTTGGAGAAACGGCTAGGACTGGAATATCCGGTACATGAACAGCGAATAGTTTTGGATTCGACCCCACTGCCTCTCTGAAAGCTTCAACCATATCTTTCAAAGCGTAAACAAGTGCTGAAGTTGTTTCTTCGTTGTCCCCAGGCGTGACAATACATAGGATGTTGTATAAGTCAGAAAGCTCAACTTCAAGGTTCGCTTCTTTCCGCAACCAGATCTCTGCTTCATATCCAGTAATTCCGAGGTCATGAACTGAAACGATCAACTTAGTAGGATCATAATCATATGTTGCATTTGTGCCGATTATTTCATCTCCTACACAGTAGAGAGGTGAAATATTATTGATTTGATTCCGCGTTTTTTCAGCGAGACGTACGGCTTGTTCCACGAGTTCATACCCTTCAGTAGCTAACCGCTTACGGGCTACATCAAGTGATGCAAGTAATAAGTATGAAGTGGAGGTGGTCGTTAGCATACTGATGATCGTTTGCACGCGTTTTGCAGATACAAGACCTTCTTTTACATTCAGTACAGAACTTTGGGTCATCGAACCACCTAGCTTATGCACGCTTGTTGCTGCCATATCAGCGCCAGCTTGCATTGCAGAAAGAGGGAGGCGATCATGGAAGTGAATGTGAACACCATGTGCTTCATCGACAAGTACCGGTACTTCATAGTTATGTGCGATGGACACGATCTCTTCGAGGTTTGCAGAAATTCCAAAGTACGTTGGGTTAATAACAAGTACGCCTTTAGCATCTGGGTGCTGTGCTAACGCTTTGCTAACAGCTTCAGGTGTGATGCCGTGTGAGATCCCTAGCTTAGGGTCGATTTCCGGATGGATAAAAACAGGAGTAGCACCTGAAAAAATAATAGCGGACATCACAGATTTATGAACGTTCCGTGGTACGATGATTTTATCACCAGGTGAACAAACCGCCATGACCATCGTCATGATCGCGCCACTTGTTCCTTGTACGGAAAAGAATGTAGCATCAGCACCAAATGCTTCAGCTGCAAGATCTTGAGCTTCTTTAATCATCCCGTGTGGATGATGGAGGTCATCTAATGGACCAATATTGATCAAGTCGATCGAAAGGGCATTATCACCAATAAAAGCTCGGAATTCAGGGTCCATTCCTGTTCCTTTTTTATGTCCAGGTATATGAAATTGAATTGGGTTTTTGTTAGCATGTTCTAATAATCCTGTGAATAACGGTGTTTCGTTTTGTTGCAAATCAAGCACCTCTTTATCTATACTCTGTAACGAAGAATTCCTTGTCGAATGACAATAGGAAGGAATTTTTACGAAAAAACAATAAATGCCATAAACAAACTGAGTATAATCACATAATTCATTATTTGCAAGTTTTATTTTGAGTACCCAACTGCCATCCTTTCGAGAGAGGGTTTTTTAACTAAATTCTAGAACATTGTAAGAAAAGGAGGAGATGGCTAGTGAATTGGAATACTCGTTTAACAACACTACTTGGTATCGAAAGACCGATCGTTCAAGGTGGTCTCGCATATTTAGCTTATCATGAACTTGCTTCTGCAGTAAGCAACGCGGGTGGTCTTGGACAACTGACGGCGATGTCTATGAACTCACCTGAGCTGCTAAAGGAAGAAATCAGACTAACAAAAAGCAAGACCTTAAATCCGTTTGGGGTAAACTTTGCGATTGGACAGCACGGAAGACCGTTTGAAGAGATGGTTGAGGCTGCACTTGAAGAAGGGATCGACATCATCTCAGTAACTGGCGGGAATCCTAAGCCAGTCTTCGACATGGTGAGGGGTACGAATACGAAGGTGCTCGTCTTGACTGCCGGTAAAAGACAAGCCGTCAAAGCAGAAGAACTTGGTGCTGATGCCGTAATGGTCGTTGGACAAGAAGGTGGAGGGCACCTTGGTAAAGATGACACGAGTACGATGGTCCTTGTACCCCAAGTTGTGAGCGCGGTAAGTATTCCTGTTATTGCTTCAGGTGGTATTGGAGATGGCAGAGGACTGATGGCTGCGCTAGCTCTAGGTGCAGAAGGAGTCGAGATGGGAACTAGATTTATTGCAACAAAAGAATGTACTCACGCCCATGAGTCTTATAAGAATCGAATTATTACTAGTAAAGAAACAGATACTGTTATTATAAAAAGAAGCCTCGGTGCCCCGGCAAGAGTAATACGCAATCAATTCGCTGAACGTATACAAGAAATAGAGTCGAGAGATGAGGGGTATGAGAGTCTTAAAGAATACATAAGCGGTGAAGCCAACAAGCGTTTTATTTATGATGGGAAAGACGAAGATGGTTTTGCTTGGGCAGGTCAAGTAATCGGGTCGATTCATGATGTTCCAACAGTGAAGGAGCTATTTGATCGGTTTGATGATGACGCAAGTAAAGTAATTGAAAAATGGAGTGAGCAGAAAGGGGTAAGATCATGAACGTGCAATATCCAATATCGATCGATTGGAGCAAAGAGGAAGTGATCAAGGTTGTTCAATTTTTTCAAACGGTAGAGAAAGCATATGATAATGGAGTAAGTAAAGGAGAGGTGCTCAGCACTTATTCAGATTTCAAACAAGTTGTACCTTCTAAATCAGAAGAGAAGCAAATGTTTAAGCAGTTTGATAAGGACACTGGCTTTTCAACCTATCATACGGTTAAGGAAGCGAAAGAAACAGAGCGGGAAAAGGTTATGATGAATAAGTAAAGGAGGGGTGTTTACCCCTCCTTTGTTATTTCCTCTTTCATCGACATGTGGTAGATCGGTACAAGTGTTTCAAATGTGTTTTTGACCTCTTGAATGAAGGCTTCTCCATCTGCTAATAACGGGTCATCACTTTTGAAGTGTCTGCCTATTAGAAACTCGCCTTTTTTCACGTCTCTGAAACGAGTTAATGCATCTTCAAGATTCACGTCGTGGATAGATTTGCTTGCAGATTTTTTTGTGTGATCAGTTGAGACCATATAAGAAGCAGGAATGGTTTCTTTTAATTGACCAATATTCGATAGCATCATAGATGCCATGTCTTTTTTGCCAGGAAGTTCATAAATATAAGCTAACCAAACAAATACATGATCATCGAAAAGTCCAATTTGAAAATGGGGATGTTTTTTGTACCCACGGTTGTTGTGTGAGAAGGCCATCCATGTATCAGCTGGTGGATTTTTCGTTCTCCTCAAATGTCTCGCGATATGAAGATACATCTCATTACCTACAAGAACTTCAAGGTCACTCTTTATTTCATTGCTTATTTCTTCGAACTTAGGCTGGATGCGTGTTTGAATTGCTTCCATCCGTGGTTCGAGACCGTCGATATCAAACGTCTCAAAATCCTTTGTTGAAAACCCTTTGAATGACATAATTTCCTCCAATTAGCCAAGATTTTATGAAAATAGTGTACCATAAAACGACAAAATGTATGAAAGATGACGAACTATGCGCACTTAAATGTTTGAAAGTTAGGTGAAAGAGGAAAAATACTACTAAATAAAGAGGTTGCATACTTCGCCTTCGAGGCATAAGATAAAGTAAGCAAAAGCAGAAAAGTCAGAATATTCAGTCTTGTACCTTGACAGTCACAGGCTACTGCTTTGACGAAAACTTTGAGAGGGGTGTAGGTTACCATGAAACAGGTGATTCAATCTTTGCAGAGAAATGAAGCAGAGAAGCGTATTCCGGTTTTGAAGATGGAAATTGATTATGAGTTGGCAACACTACACGATGCGATGATTGCAAGCGACAAGGATGGAATGGTTAAGTGCAAAGATAAGCTAGAAAAACTAAGACAGGAAATGATTCGTCTCGAAGCTTGAATGTGCGAACCTTGCAAAAAGGTTCGTTTTTTCTTTTTTTCCTGTCATAATAAGAGGATAGACAAAGCTAAAAGGAGTTCGAATCATGACAAAGCAAACGAATATGGAAAACATTTATCAAGATGCAAAGCGATGGATTCGTGAGGCTGGTCAAGACATTATTGCCTCGTTCAAAACTTCCTTCAGCATCCATACGAAAAGCAATCCAAACGATCTTGTGACGGATATTGATAAACAAACTGAGCAATTTTTTATAGAAAAAATTAATACCCATTATCCAGACCATCGAATCATGGGGGAAGAAGGTTTTGGTGATCAAGTCGAAGATACTAAGGGAATTATATGGTTCCTAGATCCGATCGACGGTACAATGAATTTTGTTCACCAGCAAACAAACTTTGCCATCTCGATCGGAATATACGAGGAAGGGATCGGTAAAGTAGCTCTTATATATGATGTTACGAAGGACGAGCTCTATCACTGTAAGAAAGGTGAAGGCCTGTTCATTAATGAAGAGAAGCAAGAAGCTTTACAGCCAGTAGAACTATCCGAGACGTTACTTGCGATAAATGCAACGTGGGTGACAGAGAATCATCGCATCGATCCACGAACATTTTCACCGCTCTTAAAGAAAATCAGAGGGACAAGGTCTTATGGTAGTGCGGCGATCGAAATGGCATATGTAGCAGCAGGAAGGTTAGATGGTTATGTATCATTAAGGCTCGCTCCTTGGGACTTTGCAGCAGGCAAAATTCTGATCGAGGAAGTTGGCGGTGTTTGCACAACTGTTGATAATAAACCGATCGATATTCTTAAAAAGAATACAATTTTCGTCGGAAACGAATCTTTTCACAACCATGTCCAACATCATTATATACAGCCTGCGATCGACCAAAATTTCTATCTTAAGAAGCCATCTTCGTAATGGTAGTAGATGAACCATTTGGACATGAACAAGTTGAGTTGCTGTTTCAATGGACGAGAAGTGATGAAACATGGTACTTAAACGAGTTAGGCAGGCAACCGACAAAATCTGAATTGATTTCTTATATTCAAACGTATAATGGTTTCGGATGTAAGTGGACGAAATGGATGCAAGAGGGTGAACCAGTTGCGGTGAGCTGTGTACATCCACATGCTCCATCTAATAAGAAACCATGGATCGGTACGATTGTGGTTAACCCGAAAATGAGAAGAGAAGGAATCGGAAAGGCAGTTATCGCTAAACACAGACAAGTGATGAATAACGTAGTCTTTGCTGGTCTTCCATATGAATGCATCGCTTGGAGTATCTTTCTAGGAAAGTGCGGGTTTGAACAATACGGAATAGAAGAAGATGAAGGAAAAGAATATTTGATCATGGTATGTCCTGAGTAACTATCGAAAGAAGTAACATTAAAGAAGTCTCTGTCCATTGACATTTAATATACTAGAGTATCAGTTGTATTTGATTTTCTTTTTATGAATTTATGTATAGATTTTTCACCTAACATCATAGATTGGAGCGAAAGGATGCTCTACTCCTACTGGACGTTCGGGACAGGTGAAATCCCACAGAAGCGTTTTTCAGCGACGAGAAGGCTCACAGCCCACAGAAAGCGAGCATCCTGGAGTGGAAATCAACACCACATCTAGAAATGGAGACTCTCTCAACAATCTAAAAAAGAGTTGTCCCAAAGACAACTCTTTTTACTACTGCTCTGCTTTTCGTTTGATTCGAAAGCCCATACCCATGAAGAATCCCACACTAACAAAAGAAAGCAATGTACCGATCCAGCTTTGTTCAGCTATCGAAACGCCAATTGCGCACATGCTAGTGACTGCCAATATGGCCATTAAAAGTAAAAGGAAATTATGCTTATTCATTCGAAAGCCCCCTTAATACCTATAGTGTACATTAAAGAATCCAATCCTGAAAGGATATAAATTTCTCCTATTGCGATAACTGTGTTATAATGGACTAGTTATTGAGATTATCGTCTTGGATAGGACGAGAATACGAGGAGAGAGTTTAATGCAAATTAGAGAAGATATTCGTAACATAGCGATTATCGCTCACGTTGACCACGGTAAAACGACACTAGTTGATCAGATGTTACACCAATCAGGTACATTCCGTGACAACGAGCAAGTTAATGAGCGTGCGATGGACTCGAATGACCTTGAAAGAGAACGCGGGATTACAATCCTTGCTAAAAATACTGCAATTAATTATGAAGACAAGCGAATCAACATTATGGATACTCCTGGACACGCAGACTTCGGTGGTGAAGTAGAACGTATCATGAAGATGGTAGACGGTGTTCTACTTGTTGTAGATGCGTATGAAGGTTGTATGCCTCAAACACGCTTTGTTCTTAAAAAAGCGCTAGAGCAGAAGCTTACACCAATCGTAGTATTGAACAAAATTGACCGCCCTGCTGCAAGACCAGCAGAAGTAGTTGACGAAGTTATCGATTTATTTATCGATCTAGGCGCTGATGAAGATCAGTTGGACTTCCCAGTTGTTTATGCTTCAGCAATCAACGGTACAGCAAGCGCTGACCCTGAGAAGCAAGACGACAACATGAAGGTATTGATGGATACAATCATCGATAATATCCCAGCACCGATCGACAATAGTGATGAGCCACTTCAATTTCAGATCACACTTCTTGATTACAACGACTACCTAGGCCGTATTGGTATCGGTCGTATCTTCAGAGGAACGATGAAGGTTGGACAGCAGGTAGCTCTTATGAAGGTCGATGGATCTGTGAAGCAATTTAGAGTAACCAAACTCTTCGGCTTTATTGGGTTGAAACGTGTTGAAATTCAAGAAGCAAAAGCGGGAGATCTTGTAGCGGTATCAGGTATGGAAGAGATCAACGTAGGTGAAACAGTTTGTCCTTACGATCACCAAGATCAGCTTCCAATCCTCCGTATCGATGAGCCTACACTTCAAATGACTTTCCTTGTGAACAACAGTCCATTTGCAGGTAAAGAAGGTAAATATATTACAAGCCGTAAGATCGAAGAACGTCTAAGAGCTCAGCTTGAAACAGACGTAAGTCTTCGCGTTGAAAACACAAATTCTCCAGACGAATGGATCGTTTCAGGACGTGGTGAACTTCACCTATCAATCCTAATCGAGAACATGCGTCGTGAAGGATTCGAGCTTCAGGTATCTAAGCCAGAAGTTATCGTACGTGAAGTAGATGGCGTTGCAAGCGAGCCAGTTGAACGTGTTCAAATCGACGTTCCTGATGACTACACTGGTTCTGTAATGGAATCACTTGGTGAGCGTAAAGGTGAAATGGTTAACATGGTTAACAACGGTTCGGGCCAAGTTCGTCTAGAGTTCATGGTACCTGCACGTGGTTTGATCGGTTATACGACAGAATTCCTTACGCAAACTCGCGGTTACGGAATCTTAAACCATACGTTCGAAACGTATATGCCATTGATCAGCGGTCGCGTTGGCGGACGTCGTCAAGGTGTACTTGTATCGATGGAAAAAGGAAAAGCTTCTGAATACGGAATCATGGGTGTAGAAGATCGTGGTACGATTTTCGTTGAACCTGGTACTGAAGTTTATGAAGGTATGATTGTTGGTGAACACACTCGCGAAAATGACATCACAGTTAACATCGTAAAAGTGAAACAGATGACTAACATGCGTTCAGCAAACAAAGACCAAACAGTTTCTATGAAGAAACCACGCGTTCTTACTCTTGAAGAAGCTCTTGAGTACTTGAATGATGATGAGTATTGCGAAATCACACCAGATTCTATCCGTCTTCGTAAGAAGATCCTTGATAAGAACGAACGTGAAAAGCAAGCGAAAAAGAACAAGCTAGCCCAGTAAGGGTGTCTATGGCGATTCAAAAGGGGCATCCTTTTGAATCGCTTTTTTATGTAGATTTTGTGGAGGTGTCAATGTGAACAATGAAGTCGTTCCATCAGGTGATTTATCATTTTTTGCAAGGCTAGTTGGAATTGAAGAGAATACAACACTAGGCTTTTACTTACTCTATGCCATAATTGTGATTTTATCGATCGTCGTTTATAGACTAGGGTTTGCAAAAAAGTTACCGATCCTTAAAAATGCTGTGATTTACATAATGTTGATCATCGGCTGTTTTCCTCTTACCTTTTTCGGAATTGGGCTACCTGTAGCGGAAGGATTAGTAGCTGCTGCTGTCGTATTAATTATATATAAGGTTCGCCTGAAGCAATCTAAGAAGAATGAGAACGAGGCGGGCTAACGTCAAAACACGCGGGGGGAAGCAGTGAACCTTCAGGATGCGATGTATAATTGGCTAAGCATAAAAAAAGTTGCAGACGAGAGAGAGAGCGACGATGCTGCCCAGGATACGAGAGCTTTTTTTGAGGAAATTTTAATCGAAGATCATGGGATATCTAACATGGATATTGAGGTGAAAGATCCTTATTATATCGTTCATTATGTGAAGAATAATGATCCGAGTAATATGAAGTTCCCGATCGAACTGATCGATGCGCTGTTAACATCCATTCAAAATGAACCGAAATACAATCAATAACATAACAAAAGACGTGCTCTTAGCACGTCTTTCTTAAAAATTACTTTTCATTATACGTATAAACAGCGAATAACACAGCAGCATAGACGGCATGTCCAAGCGTCCAATAGCCTATAGCCACGATATCTGTCAAAGGTGGAGTAGGTTTCTCTGCTAAATATGTCAGAGGAAAGTATAGGAAAACGGTAGGGAGCGTTAGTAGATAAGAGAAGACTACTTGAGCTACCTTTCGTTTATGAAAGTACCTATAACTCCCGATGCTGTACACGACTCCAATGGCTAGTGAGATGATAAGATGAAAGATAAATTCAATCGTTTCAGGCCATTCAATGTTCCCGATAATAGGGATGAAATCAATATTTAGTAACAATGTGTATACGAGGATACCGGTAGAAGCTTCGATTCCTTTTAAAAGAAATCCAAGGATGATGCCGGAAATCGTTCCAGCAATTAGGCCTTCTTTAATTTTACCACTCATCATCGGTCTCTTCTTGATGATAGAGCTTGAAATCGCCGCTTTCTTTTCTCTCGTTTGTGCGAGCTTCAATCCGTTCATGACACGGGTCGCACATATACGTGTGAATTGGTCTGTTGCGAAGTTTCTTAGCAAGTGGGCTACCACTATCAATATTTTCGATTTTGTCACATAAAACACATTTTACACGCACGTTAAACACCTCTCATTTCATGTAGCTAGTATAGCATGAATGAGGCTAGGTTTTGCAGTCCATTGCCTATAGAACTTTTTTAATAACTGGAGGGATAAGGATGCCAAACAAGGTAGAGAATACCCTTTCGAATGAACTACTCTCGATTTTGAAAAAGGAGCAGTATGTTCTTCTTTCGACGATTGATCATGAGACAAAAGGACCAAACGTAAGTGCAATATCTTGGCTTTATGCGGTTGATAATCGCACGATCGTCTTTGCGGTAGATCTTAAATCAAGAATCGTAAAGAATATTCAAGATAATAATCAGGTTTCTATCACTTTGATAGGAAATGAAAGTACGTATTCAATCTCAGGAGCTACAGTGATCGATCAAGAATCGATGAAATCAGTACCTCTAAAACTTGCGAAAGTGACATTGGCGATTAAAGAAGTACGAGACGTCATGTTCTATGGTGCAAAGGTGTCTGTAGAACCTGCATATGAGAAAACATATGATCCAGAAGCAGCTGCGAAGTTAGATCGCTCTGTTATGGCTGAATTAAAGAAAACAGGAGTAACAAGATAAAACCGGCATGAGCCGGTTTTACTTGTCTAAATCCTGTTTTTCTTGTTGTTCTTTCAGTTGTTGTTTCTCATTAGAAGGAAGCTGTTTGTCATTTGTCCTTGTCGGTTCTCGTTCAGATTTATTGATATCACCTGGGACCTCAGGCACGAGTCGACCAACGATGTCAGCCAGTTCTTCCATAATTCCACCTACAGGATGACCTCTTTTAATTTCTGTCGCCATTCGTTTCAAGCGATAAGTCGTATCTGCATCAGCTGTAACAAGTGCATTCGCACCATATGGATCCTTTTGAAGGGCTTCAGCTACTGTGTACTTGATCGAGCTAACCCGTGATCGATCTAGCTTTTCATTTACATCGATGCCAATGACTGCGTACTTCCCAGTAACAACTGCGGTGGCATCATCCACATCTGGCACTTGCTTCGCCACTGTCACAAGGTGTTTGGCGATTTCAGAAGCAGAACGTTCCTCGTTTTCAGGTGTTCTAACGGACTGTTTCACATATTCAACTTTTTCCTGCTTTTCAGCAACTGGCTCATCATTTGTCTGACAAGCTGCTAGCAGGACGAACCCTATCAACAACCATTTACTTCTTCTCATATCAATTCCTCCGAGGTATGTGATCGATTCTTTCATTCACTTCTTTTGTTATTTATTTTCTGAATAACCGTCTAACTTTATACAAAAGTTCATAGATTATACAAACGTAGATAGTCCCAACTGTCATTTGCTACCAGTCACACCAACTATAATCACTCGGGAGGCGAAACGTTGGATAAGGTTTACGTCCTGGATACAAACGTCTTATTACAGGATCCAAATGCCATCTATTCGTTTGATACGAATGAAATCGTTATTCCTGCTGTTGTATTAGAAGAGGTTGATTCAAAGAAGCGATATATGGACGAAATTGGAAGGAACGCAAGACACATCTCACGAATGATCGATGGATTCAGAGAGCGAGGTAAACTTCATTCTTCGATTCCTTTAGAGAATGGCGGGACGCTAAGGATTGAGCTCAATCATCGATCGTTTCAATATTTTCAAGATAAGTTTGTTGAGAAAACAAATGATAATCGTATATTGGCGGTAGCATTAAATTTGTTTTTAGAAGAAGGAAAACAGAAATCTGGTCGAACTGTTATTCTTGTTAGCAAAGATGCGCTTGTGAGAGTAAAAGCAGATGCTCTCGGCATTCAAGCGGAAGACTTCTTAAGTGATCGGGTAGTCGAATTCAATCAGATCTATACGGGTTATGAGGAACGTTATGTCGAGAGTGACCTATTAAACAGCTTCTTTGAACATCACTATATCGATCAAAAGGCATTGAAAGGTAAGCAGCTTTATCCGAACCAATATGTCATCTTGAAAGATCCAGCACATCCTTCTTCATCAGGAATCGGTAAGGTTGATAAGAAGGGTAAGCGGATCGAAAAGACAGCGATGGAAACGGAATACATGTGGGGAATTGGTCCGAGGAATGTCCAGCAACGAATGGCGCTTGATTTACTCGTTAGAAAAGATATCCCGCTCGTTACGTTAGTTGGAAAAGCAGGGACTGGGAAAACACTTCTTACGATAGCTGCTGGGCTCATGCAAACAGAGGATTTGAATCAATATAAAAAGCTCTTCATCGCAAGACCTATCGTACCTGTTGGGAAGGATATTGGATATTTACCTGGTGAGAAAGATGAAAAGTTAAAACCGTGGATGCAGCCGATCTATGATAACCTTGAATACTTATTTAATGTGAAGAAAACAGGGGAATTAGAAAAGATCCTAGCAGGTATAGGATCGATACAAGTAGAGGCGCTTACGTATATTCGTGGGCGAAGCCTCCCAGATCAATACATTATTATCGACGAAGCGCAAAACCTTACGAAGCATGAAGTCAAAACGATCCTTACCAGGGTGGGTGAGGGTAGTAAAATCGTTCTTCTTGGAGATCCACAACAAATTGATCACCCCTATTTAGATGAATATACCAATGGGCTCACATATGTTGTAGAAAAATTTAAAGACCAACCGCTAAGTGGACATGTGAAACTTGAGAAAGGTGAACGATCTCAACTTGCCCGACTTGCGGCTGACCTTCTTTAAATGATGGTAATTCCTGAAATGTTTTTATATGGTGATGAAGCATTTGAACCATCGCCATAATAAAAATGTACTGGTCCATCATCCTTGAGCGGCTTTCCGTTTAGGGCGAAACCTAGAAAGCCGTTCAAAGCTTCTTCAATGGAAAGAATGACGTGTTCGCCGTTATTTGTCTCTAACTGGACTTGATTGCCTTCCACCAAGGGTTCAGCATTCGAAATAAACGGTTCTAGAGGTATCACGTAGCTACCTTTTAAAATTTTTTCTTTTTCAAAGCGCTTTATACTTTGGTTAATAGGTGGTTTAATACCTGTACGTGCTTGTTCGAAGCGTTCTGACTGAGCCTTGATGTAATCGTTCTCATTTTCTTCAGAAGTACGATTGAACTTTAGAAATTCATCAAGCTCAATTTTTCTGTCATCGAATATCCAAACGCTCGCGTCTAGCGTAATCGGATAAGTGACCTTCCCTTTGATTGGAATAATCGTTTCCATATGATGCACCCCGCAATCTAAATCTTTTGCAAAACAAGTATACCGGTTATGCTTGCTTTTGTCACATTTGGGGAATAGTATGGTGACATAATTTATTCTTCAGAGGTGGGTGACGGAAACATGAAATGTACCACAGAACAGGAACTAGTCAAACTCGTTAAGCGCAGCAAGCCATTTACTAAGGATGGGAAAGTAGCTGATTACATCCCTGCCCTTGAAAAAGCAGACCCTGATAAACTGGCAATCGCCGTCTATTCAAAAGAAGATGGGTGTTTATCTGCTGGAGACGTTGGAGAAACCTTCACGCTACAGAGTATTTCAAAGATACTTACGCTCGCATTAGCAATTATGGATGCGGGAGAGGATCATGTTTTTTCAAGAGTTGGGAAGGAGCCAACAGGCGATCCTTTTAATTCGATCGCGAAGCTTGAGTCACAAGTTCCTTCAAAGCCGTTAAATCCAATGATCAATGCTGGTGCTTTAGTCGTTACAGATTTGATCCACGGTGAAACCTCAGATGAGAAAGTTGGCCGTATTTTACAGCTGATTCATGATATGACGAACAATTCTAGCATAGGGATCAATTACGAAGTAGCTGACTCGGAGTTTGAATCAGCTCATTTAAACCGTGCCTTATGTTATTTTATGAAGCAACATGGTTTGATCGATAATGATGTTGAAATGCTTCTCGAAGCTTACACGAAACAATGTTCGGTAGAAGTAAACTGTAAGGACCTTGCGAGAATAGGAATGGTGCTTGCGAATGAAGGCCGTGATCCTGAAACAGAACGAAAGATTATTCCGAGGTATATCGCTCGTATCGTCAAAACGTTCATGGTAACGTGTGGTATGTATAATGCATCAGGAGAATTTGCGATTAATGTGGCAATTCCAGCGAAAAGTGGTGTCTCTGGTGGAATTTTAAGTCTTGTACCTAATCAGATGGGAATAGGAGTATACAGCCCGCCCCTGGATCCTAAAGGGAATAGCATTGCTGGAATCAAGCTACTTGAAAACTTTTCTTCACAATACGAATTAAGCATATTCTAGTATGAAAAATACTGGTTTTTCTTGCAATTTATCGGGTTAGCTTTTATGATTATAAGAGGAATGGGAAAGGGAACGGAGGGATCAGTTTTGTCAACTGGGATGGCAACAGGACATCGTGAAAAAGCATACGAGCTGTTGAAGGCCGATGCGCACAAGATCCTAAAACTCATTGAAGTTCAAATGGAGAATTTAACAATGCCTCAATGTCCTCTTTATGAAGAGGTTCTTGATACTCAAATGTTTGGTTTATCACGTGAAATAGACTTCGCTGTTCGATTAGGACTAGTGAACGAAGACGATGGAAAAGAATTGCTCGAGTCTCTCGAACGTCAGCTCTCAGCTCTTCATGAAGCTAGCATTAAGAAATAATAACAAGCTCAAACTATTACTAGATAGTTTGAGCTTTTTGTTTGGCTTAACGAACGGAGGAAGAAAATATGATAGAATACGAGTGTAAGGCTAGTTTAGATAGTAGGAGTAGATAAGAATGTATGATTTGCTCATGGTGATTCTTGTTATTTCCCCTCTCAGTTTACTATTACATGAAGCAGGTCATACCCTTGCAGCAAACGTATTAACGTCCTCAAGTGTAAAGCTTCACCTTGGCGTAGGACCGAGATTATTTACCTGGAAACATGCAAGAGGAGAAATCGCGATTAACGCCTTCTATTTTGCGGGCGGAATGACGATTAGTAGCCAGCCTGACCATGCATTCGGAAAAGTGATCATAGCCTTGAGTGGCCCGCTCTTTAATTTGAGTGCAGCACTTCTCACACTGGCCCTTCCGTTGCCCCTTCATATCGTAGCCTGGACACTATTTTTTAATCTCTGGCTTTGTATTACGAACTTGATTCCTTTTAAAGTGATGGGAAAAGAGTCTGACGGCTGGACGATTTTAAAAGTAATTCGTGAAAAGTCTTAATTTATCTAGGACAGGCAGGTTTCGATGAAAACTCATCGAATGCTATACATACTTCAAACGCATTGCAGTCATCGGTATAGACCTTATCGATCAGTACTGTTCGTAAATCCAGAGTAAATAAATAGGTAGGATGACGTCTATGATAAAAAAATTATTTAAGAATTACGATTATTCACTCATCATAAGCGTGTTACTTTTGTGCGTATTTGGCCTCGTGATGGTCTATAGCGCAAGCATGGTATGGGCTGTGATGAGGCATGAGACCAATAGCGCTTATTTCTTTAATAGGCAGATCATGTGGTTAGCGGTATCGTTAGTTGTCTTGTTAGGAACGATGTTGTTTCCTTACAAAGCGTATCGAAAATTCATTATACCGATACTGGGAGGATCGGTTCTTGGATTGCTACTCGTAAAAATAATTGGATCAACAACTAACAATGCACAGAGTTGGATTTATATCGGTCCAATCGGTTTCCAACCTTCTGAATTTGTTAAGTTAGGTTTGATTATTTATCTTGCTGCTATTTACTCTAAAAAACAAGCCTATATTTCTAACTTTCTAAGAGGGGCTTTACCTCCTATCATGGTAATTGGAGTAATCTTCGCTCTAGTAGCGTCTCAGCCAGATCTTGGGACGGCAATGATCATTGCGTTAACTTCAGGAATCGTAATCGTATGCTCCGGAATGAGATGGCAGCATCTATTAAGTTTGATAGCTGTCGGGATACTCCTATTTGCTGGTGCATGGTTAACGCTATCAGCAGAGCAATTATCCCGATTTACGGGCGCCTATAATCCATTTTCAGATCCAACTGATAGCGGATTCCACTTAATTAATTCGTATATCGCAATTGCTTCAGGAGGCATCACGGGTCAGGGATTCGGCCAAAGCATTCAAAAGTATGGCTTCTTACCTGAACCACACACTGATTTTATTATGGCGATCGTAGCAGAAGAATTAGGTCTATTTGGTGTCGTGTTTGTAGTCGGTCTGCTTGGTTACATTGTGTTCAAAGGTTTCGTCATTGGCATTCGATGTAAGGATACGTTTGGCAGTCTTCTAGCAATAGGGATTGCAGGTATGATCGGTGTGCAAACTGTCGTAAACCTTGGAGCAATCACAGGGTGGTTACCAGTAACAGGAGTTCCACTACCTTTTATTAGTTATGGTGGCTCTTCATTAGTTCTACTAATGATGTCTGTTGGGATCTTAATCAATGTCTCTGCATTCGTAAACATTCGAAAAGCAAAGAAAACAGATCATTTCCAAAGTGAAAATACCGTTTCAATGTAATTCTGACTTAGCAAGAGGAGGAACTAATTTGAAAGAAATTAAGAAAATACTTGTAGCAAACAGAGGCGAAATTGCAATTCGTATCTTTCGTGCATGTACTGAACTTGATATTCGTACGGTTGCGATCTATTCAAAAGAAGACAGTGGTGCTTACCATAGATACAAAGCTGATGAAGCGTATCTAGTAGGCGAGGATAAAAAACCGATCGATGCTTATCTAGACATTGAAGGAATCATTGAAATAGCTAAAACCAATAACATAGATGCGATCCATCCAGGTTATGGTTTTCTTTCTGAGAATACTCACTTTGCGAAACGCTGTCAGGAAGAAGACATCATCTTTATTGGACCTGACCTAGAACATCTGGGCATGTTTGGAGATAAAGTGGAGGCTAGAAAACAAGCAGTGTTAGCTGACCTTCCCGTCATCCCTGGATCCGACGGTCCTGTTGAAGGATTGAATGAAGTCAAACAATTCGCTGAAGAACATGGCTATCCATTGATGATCAAAGCTGCATTAGGTGGCGGAGGTCGAGGGATGAGAATTGTTAGAAGTGAACAAGCCCTTGCTGATTCATATGAAAGAGCGAAGTCTGAGGCGAAGGCTGCATTTGGTCGTGATGAAATATACGTAGAGAAATTTGTAGAAAATCCAAAACATATTGAAGTTCAGATATTAAGTGATAAACACGGAAATACGATTCACCTTTATGAACGTGACTGCTCTGTTCAAAGACGTCATCAAAAAGTAGTCGAAGTTGCACCTAGCGTGTCACTTGATGAGAAAACAAGAGCGGACATCTGTGATGCAGCTGTTAGATTGATGAAGAATGTAGAGTATGTTAACGCTGGTACAGTAGAGTTTCTCGTCGATCAACAAGGACAGTTCTTCTTTATCGAAGTAAATCCTCGCGTACAGGTTGAGCACACGATTACCGAAATGATCACCGGGATCGACATCGTGCAATCTCAGATCATGATCGCACAAGGTGAAGAACTTCATGGTAGTCGTCTAGGTATTCCGGTTCAAGGGAAAATCGATTGTCACGGTGTTGCAATTCAGTGTCGAGTAACGACAGAAGACCCTGAAAACAACTTTATGCCAGACACAGGAAAGTTAATGGCATATCGAACAGGTGGCGGATTTGGCGTTCGTCTAGATGCTGGTAACGGCTATCAAGGTGCGGTTATCACACCTTACTATGATTCGCTACTCGTTAAGCTTTCTACTTGGGCATTAAGCTTTGAACAAGCAGCTTCAAAGATGGTACGTAACCTAAAAGAATTTCGGATCAGAGGCATTAAAACAAATATTGCGTTCTTAGAAAATGTAATCAAGCATGAAAATTTCAAAAATGGTGTTTATGACACATCCTTTATCGATTCGACTCCAGAACTTTTTGTTTTCCCTAAACGAAAAGACAGAGGTACGAAGATGCTTTCTTATATTGGGACCATTACCGTCAACGGATTTCCGGGTCTCGATAAAAAGAAGAAGCCAGCTTTTCCAAAAAGGAGAATCCCTCACTTAACGTATAGTGAAGAAATTCCTAAAGGAACGAAGCAAATTCTTGATGAAGAGGGGCCTGAAGGACTTGTGAACTGGGTGAAGGACCAAAACAAAACGTTGCTCACAGATACAACATTCCGAGATGGGCATCAATCTCTACTAGCAACTCGCGTACGTACAACCGATCTGTTGCACATCGCTGAACCTACTTCTAGAATGTTACCGGAATTGTTCTCGATGGAGATGTGGGGCGGAGCGACGTTTGATGTTTCACTTCGATTCCTAAAAGAAGATCCGTGGGATCGACTTATCAAACTCAGAGAGAAAGTTCCGAACGTAATGTTCCAGATGCTCCTACGTGCTTCGAATGCTGTAGGTTACAAAAACTATCCAGATAACTTGATCAACGAGTTTGTAGAAAAATCAGCAGATGCAGGAATCGATGTGTTTCGAATCTTCGACAGCTTGAACTGGGTAGAAGGCATGACAAAAGCGATCGAAGCGGTGCGTAGAACAAACAAGATTGCTGAAGCGTCAATCTGTTATACAGGAGATATTCTAGATCCTTCGAAAACGAAATACGACTTAGCCTATTATCAAAGGTTAGCAAAAGAGCTAGAAGATGCTGGTGCGCATATTCTTGGAATCAAAGATATGGCGGGACTATTAAAGCCTCAAGCAGCCTATGATCTCATTTCTACTTTAAAAGAAACCGTTTCTATCCCAATCCACCTCCATACTCATGATACGAGTGGAAACGGCGTATATACATACGCTAAAGCGATTGAAGCAGGTGTGGATATCGTGGACGTTGCCGTTAGTTCAATGGCTGGTCTTACCTCACAACCTAGTGCGAATTCTCTCTACTATGCGATGGAAGGGTCCGAACGACAGCCTAATATCGATATTAAAGCGCTAGAAGAGCTATCGCACTATTGGGAAGATACTAGAAAGTATTATAGCGGTTTTGAAAGCGGCATGTCGGCTCCACATACAGAAGTGTATCAGCATGAAATGCCTGGTGGTCAGTATAGTAATCTCCAGCAACAGGCAAAGGGAGTAGGCCTTGGAGAACGGTGGGACGAAGTAAAACAAATGTATAGCAGGGTCAATGAATTATTTGGTGATCTAGTAAAAGTAACACCTTCGTCGAAAGTGGTAGGCGACATGGCTCTTTATATGGTACAGAATGATTTGAATGAAGATGATATTTATGAACGAGGAGAGTCACTTGATTTTCCAGATTCAGTAGTGGAATTATTCCAGGGATACCTCGGACAACCGTATCAAGGATTCCCGAAAGAGCTTCAGCAAATCATCCTTAAGGGAAGAGAGCCTGTTACGACACGCCCAGGTGAACTACTAGAACCCGTTAATTTCACTGATCTAAAAGATACGCTCTATCATAAATTAAATAGACAAGTAACAAGCCATGACTTAATTTCTTACGCTCTGTATCCTAAAGTATTCCTCGAATATGAAGATGTTAAGGATATGTTCGGAGATGTATCAGTACTAGACACACCAACTTTCCTTTACGGTATGAGACTAGGGGAAGAGGTGGAAGTTGAAATCGAACAAGGAAAGACTCTTATCGTTAAACTTGTATCGATCGGAGAACCAAATATCGAAGGAAAGAGAACCATTTACTTCGAATTGAATGGTCAACCTCGTGAAGTAGTTATTAAGGATGAGAATGTTAAAACATCTGTAGCTGCTAAACCGAAAACAGATAAAAATAATCCGGACTATATAGGTGCGACGATGCCGGGAACTGTCATCAAAGTTCTTGTAGAAAACGGTGAGAAAGTAAACAAAGGTGACCATCTGATGATTACTGAAGCGATGAAGATGGAAACAACTGTGCAAGCACCAAGAAGTGGTGTGGTCAAACACATACATGTTTCGAATGGAGAAGGAATTGAGCCAGGAGATTTACTGATTGAATTACAGGAATAAAGAAAAGAAGCTGCGCGAATTCGCGCAGCTTCTTTTTACTGTCGTGCTCCTCGGAGAGAAAGCATGACGAGGTAGAGAAGGACGGTAAATAATCCTGAGATGAATAGTCCGTGAAATAATGCAAGAAATAGATTTAGTTTTGTTACGACGACGAGGATACCGCTTAATGCTTGCAAAGATACGAAAACGAATGCAAGGATAAGGCCTCTTCGCATCGTCCTTTCGTTCTTCATTTCTCTAAGTCCTTTTATCATGATGTAGAGAATCCACACGAAAATCAACATGGCGGCTGTTCGGTGCAGCATCTGGATACCTGGTTGTCCTGAAAACGCGAGAAGTTGTCCATCATTACAGAAAGGCACATTACCGCAAGCCATACTTGAACCTGTGTGCCTTACAAGAGCACCGGTGTAAACAACGATGTAAGAATAGATCGTAACAGCATAGAGATGAATTCTGATCCTCTTTGGAACGATTGGTTTTCGTACCGTCTGAGAGGCTTCAAATACAAGAATGGTTAGAAGTACCACACTCGCAAAGCTTGCTAGTGAAAATCCAAAGTGAGAGGCGAGTACAATATCAGATTGTCCCCATACAACAGCTGCTGCTCCAAGAAGACCTTGAAAAACAATCAAGAAAACGGAAGCGATAGCTAGAATTTTTGTTTCTCTCATATGTCCGATCTTACGCCAACACCATATTGCCAATATAATAACGAGCAGCCCAAGGATAGCTGAGACGAATCTATGACTCAATTCTATAATCGTTTCAAGTTCTGGAGCTTCAGGCAATACTTTTCCGTAGCATAACGGCCATGAATTTCCGCATCCGTCACCTGAACCTGTTTTGGTTACAACTGCACCCATCAAAAGTACAAGAAGCATTCCAAGTGACGTTATGATTCCGAATAATTTCAACAATTTATTCACAAATACCACCTTCTTATCAAATTGGCTCTAAAACGTAGTACAATAAGTGTGAGAAGAGCAGATTGCACCTATCTTTCTACAAAATAAAGCATATTTAGCTAATTTTAAACAACGTATACAAAACTAGTAGATTCGTTTATAATGGATAAGGATTGCGGATACTGCTTCCTCTCAAAACCAACATTATCTTACCATAGCTGTGACCGTGTTATCATGATAACTTGTGAAAATTGCATAACACTTTTCAGATGAAGGTAAGAATCCTGGGGGAGTATACGTGATGATTGCTTACACAAAGAGATTATACAATCTCAAATCGAGGTTGTTTAACATGAATGATGCACTGGCTATTCAAATAGCCGAACGAAAAGGAGGTGTATCGTATGAGTAAGACTAGAACTGTTTACGAGGCATCAAGCCGAGTGATGGAGCCAGGTCCTCTTTCAGAAGCAAATCCTTCTGGAACATGGAAAGACTTTTTAACGCTCACAAAGCTTGGAATTGTTTTTGATAACTTAATCACAGCATTTACTGGGTTGTGGGTTGCTTCTGTTGCTTCAGGTTTTGATCTGTTCGCGAACCCATTAGTATTGATTTTAACGATGTTAGGCACCGCGTTTGTGGTTGCAGGGGGTACATCTTTAAATAATTATATTGACCGCGATATCGACCAGGTAATGGCTCGAACAAATACTCGTCCTTCTGTAACAGGGAAAATACCTGCTAATCAGGTTTTATTCGTTGGACTTGGATTATCTATATCAGGTTCGATCATGCTTCTCATCGTTGAACCGATGGCAGCTTTACTCGGACTACTCGGGCTCGTTATTTACGTAGTGCTTTATACTATGTGGACGAAAAGGACAACCTCATTAAATACGGTCGTTGGATCGTTTTCTGGTGCTTTACCACCACTTATCGGTTGGGCAGCAATCGATCCAAACTTAAGCCCGGTAGCATGGGGAATGTTCCTTATCATGTTCATTTGGCAACCGCCTCACTTCTTGGCGCTAGCTATGAAGCGGGTTGATGATTATCGTGACGCTGGAATTCCAATGCTTCCTGTAGTTGCAGGATTTCAAATGACTAAGCGTCAAATCGTATTGTACACTGCTGCGCTTGTACCGGTATCGCTATTACTATATAGCTTCGGTCCAGTTTATATCACAGTAGCATCGATCCTTGGTTTTGGATGGTTTGCTATTGGAGTAGCAGGTTTCTTTATGAAAGATGATATTAAGTGGGCGCGAATTATGTTCGTTTACTCACTAAATTATATTACGATTCTGTTTATCGTAATGATTGCAGTGAATATTAACCGATAAAGGTTATAAAAAGTATGGTCAGACAAAGCGGGAAGTTTTTATCCCGCCTTGTCTTCCTATAATTCAATTTGAGCAAAAGCTATTAAGAAAGTGAGGTTTAAGGTGCAAATGAAACGTTGGAAAAATGTTTGGCGTTTTTTACCACTGTTATCGGTAATTGCGTTAACGCTTACGGGCTGCGGTAATGAGCAGTTAACCACTTTGCTCCCTAAAGGGGAAGGGGCGGAAATGCAATTTAATCTCATGATGTTGAGTCTTTACGTCATGATTGGTGTTTTCGTTGTAGTAGCACTTATTTATACGATTGTGCTCGTTCGCTTCAGAAGACGTGGTGAAGACGACAATGAGATTCCAGAGCAAACAGAAGGTAACGTCGTTCTTGAGATTTTATGGACAACTGTCCCAATTATTTTACTTTTGATCCTAGCTGTTCCAACAGTAATGGCTACGTTTGCATTGGATGAAGGAACGGATAGCCCTCCAGAAGATGCACTTGTGATCAAAGTTACAGCACACCAATATTGGTGGGAGTTTGAATATCCAGATCTTGAAATTAAGACTTCTCAGGATTTGTATATGCCTACCGGGGAAAGAGTTTATTTTGAACTCGCTTCCAAAGACGTGCTCCATTCATTCTGGGTACCTACTCTCGGAGGTAAAATGGATACCAACACAGGTACTGTTAACAAGATGTGGCTAAATGCTAATGAACCTGGTACATATTTTGGTAAGTGTGCTGAGCTGTGTGGACCATCCCACGCATTGATGGACTTTAAAGTTATCGCTCAAGAAAGAGATGATTTCGATGCATGGGCAGAGAAGATGCAAAATGCTTCGTCTCAAGCAGCTACTGATCAGGCTCAACAAGGTGAAGAACTCTTCGCGAAAAGCTGTATCGGCTGTCACGCAGTCGGCGGTGAAGGCGGCAATACTGGTCCAAACTTAACAAACTTTGGCGACCGTGAAATGGTTGCGGGTATTCTTGAACATACAGATGAGAACATCAAAGGCTGGATTGCTAATCCCGGTGAATACAAGCCTGGTAACAACATGCCAGCATTTGGCGATCAGCTAAATGACGAAGAGCTTGACGCTCTTGTTGAATATCTCAATGGGTTAAAGGTTGAAGAATAGTCAACGGAAATAAGGAGGTTTAATTCGTGTCAGATTATAAAAAGAAAAATCCTGTCTGGGATTGGCTAACTACCGTTGACCACAAAAAAATCGGGATTCTCTATCTCGTTTCCGGGGCATTCTTCTTTCTCCTCGGTGGTCTAGAAGCAATCCTACTACGGGTGCAGTTGCTTTATCCTGAATTTGACTTCGTAGGCGCTGCCACATTTAATCAGTTGCTTACGATGCACGGTACAACAATGATATTCTTAGCGGCGATGCCGCTGATCTTTGGGTTTATGAATGCGATTATTCCACTCCAAATAGGAGCACGGGATGTTGCCTTTCCATTTATAAACTCACTTGGCTTCTGGCTGTTCTCTGCCGGAGGAATTCTACTTAACCTTGGTTGGTTTATGGGTGGAGCTCCTGACGCGGGTTGGACAGGATATGCACCATTATCAACCACAAGTCCTGGTAACGGAGTAGACTTTTATGTATTAGGACTACAGATTTCTGGTATCGGTACGTTGATTGGTGGTATTAACTTCCTAGTAACCATCATCAACATGCGCGCTCCGGGAATGACATTTATGCGTATGCCGTTATTTACATGGTCAAGCTTTATTACATCAGGTCTTATTCTATTCGCTTTCCCTGCACTTACAATCGGTCTTGCACTACTTATGTTCGATCGCTTGTTCGGTACTCAGTTCTTCGCAGCTGAAGCAGGGGGTAACCCGATTATTTATGAACATCTTTTCTGGATTTTCGGGCACCCAGAAGTTTATATTCTAGTACTACCGGCATTCGGTATGTTCTCTGAAATTATTGCAACATTTTCTCGTAAGCGCCTTTTCGGTTATTCCGCGATGGTATTTGCGACAGCACTAATCGGATTTTTAGGATTCATGGTTTGGGTTCACCACATGTTCACTGTTGGACTTGGACCGATTGCAAACTCAATTTTCGCCGTTGCAACGATGCTAATCGCCGTTCCAACTGGTGTTAAGATCTTTAACTGGTTATTCACAATGTGGGGAGGAAAAGTAAGCTTCCCAACAGCAAACCTTTTTGCAGTTGGCTTTATTCCTTCTTTCGTACTTGGTGGTATGACTGGGGTAATGCTAAGTGTTCCACCGGCTGACTACCAGTACCATGACAGCTACTTCGTAGTCGCTCACTTCCACTACGTTATCGTAGGGGGCGTAGTCTTTGGTCTTTTCGCAGGATTCTACTACTGGTGGCCGAAGATTTTCGGTACAGTTTTAAATGAATTCCTAGGAAAACTTCATTTCTGGTTATTCTTTATTGGATTCCATTTAACATTCTTCCCAATGCACTTCTTGGGTCTTATGGGAATGCCACGTCGAGTTTACACATATCTATCAGGACAAAGTCTTGATGAAGCGAACTTTGCGGCAACCATAGGGGCATTCCTGATGGGAATCGCAACGATCGTAATGGTTTGGAACATTATCCAAACTGCTGTAAAAGGGAAAAAAGCAGGAAACGATCCATGGGATGGAAGAACGCTCGAATGGGCTATCTCTTCACCGGCTCCTGAATACAACTTTGCTCAAACGCCACTTATACGAGGCCTTGATGCTTGGTGGTTAGAGAAACGTGCTGGTAATAAAGTGATGGTCCCTGCAGAACCATTGGATGATATCCATATGCCTGATGCGTCCATACTTCCATTTGTGATGTCACTAGGACTATTCATCGCTGGTTTAGCTGCAATCTATTCAATGTGGATAATTGCAATCGGTGGACTTGTACTTACTGTAGTAGGTATGGTTCTAAGATCAGTTATCGACTACCATGGTTATCACATACACAAAGAAGATCTGCCTGCTGAAGGGGGGAAAGGCAAATGAGTGCTAAAGAAACAATGAGCAAATTGCCTGCCAATCCAGAACGGGCGACACTTGATGGTAAAAATAAATTTCTTGGCTTCTGGTTTTTCCTTGGAGGCGAAACAGTGCTTTTCGCCTCGCTTTTTGGGGTATACTTAGGACTAAGGAACTCAACGAACGGTGGAGTGACATCAAACGAATTATTTGAGCTTCCACTCGTATTTATTGCCACAATGATTCTACTTACAAGTAGTTTAACGTCCGTATTCGCAACGATGGCGCTAAAGACAAATCATTTTAAGCGAATGATTGGTTGGTTTGTCGTAACAGCTATTCTTGGTTTAGGATTCCTTGGATTAGAGATTTATGAATTTAACCACTATGTACACGAATATGGGCATACTATGCAAAGTAGTGCTTGGGGCTCAGCGTTCTATACGCTAGTTGGAACACACGGTGCCCACGTAACTGCTGGTATCGTTTGGATAGCTCTATTGATCTTCCGTAACATGCGTCGTGGAATGGACCTTTACACTGCACCTAAGTTTTATCTATTTGCATTGTATTGGCACTTTATCGACGTTGTGTGGATCTTTATCTTCACAGTCGTTTACTTAATGGGAAAGGTGGGTTAAGTCAATGAGTACTCATGAAAGCACTGAACACGTTTCAGAACACGATCAGAGTCACCTTGATATTCACCATAAGATTGCTCATGAAAAGGAATTTAAACAGCAAATCGTATCGTTCGTCATGATGATTTTCATCACCATGCTTGCGTTCGTTGCTGTTGCGAGTGACGCGATTTCAGATGGATTTACAGTAATTTTCATTATGATTCTCGCTGGGATCCAATTAGTATTCCAACTTTATATGTTCATGCACTTAAGCCACAAAGGGCATCAGTACCCAGCATGGGGAATGTTCTTCGGAATATTCGTCGCAGGTACAGCAATTGTAGCGCTTATGGGAATGATCTGGTAAACAAAGAAAAGAAGTTGCTCTTCATGAGCAGCTTCTTTTTTTGCATAATAAAAAAACGCGGGAGCACCCCGCGTTTTTATAATTTGAAATTGATTTTGATGAGACCAGCTTCTCTAGCAGAGTTAAATGCGATGAGAATGATTGGTCCAATAATAAAGCCCATGATGCCAAGAAGCTTAAGACCTATATACATCGATATTAGAGTAGATAAGGGGGATAGACCAATATGTTGTCCCATGACCTTAGGTTCGACTGTACGACGTATAACAAGGAGAACGACGGCAAGGATCGCTAATTGACTGCCCATCGAAATATCACCTGAAATAAGGTAGTACAACGCCCATGGACCTAAGATTACAATCGATCCAATAATAGGGATAAAGTCGATTAGCCAGATGATGAATGCCATCAGAAGAGCAACCTTTGGTGCAATCATTAAAAGTCCGATTAAACTTACTACGAAAATAATAATACTCACTAAAAATTGAGCTTTAAAAAAGCCAAAAATCACATAAGACAAACGGCCTGTCATAAATTGAACTTTTTCTGCAGTTTGCTCAGAGAGGTATGAATATGCTTGTCTTTTTAGTCTTGGTAGTTCCATTAAAAATAAAAACAAAGCAATGAGATAGACAAGGATACTTACGAGATAGTTAGGTATTTCAGTTACGAAGATCGTAATGATTTTAAGATAATCGATACTGCTGATTTTTACTTTTAAGTTTTCGAGAAATTGTTCAATTTGATAAGTGAATTCTTGAACAAACTCGGGTGGAAAACTTTTTGATACGCTATACATGTTTGCTTCGATGCTCTCCCACATGTGAGTGATATTTTGTATGTACATAGGGGAGTTTTCAACGATCTCAATACCTTCTGTCACGACTTTTGTGATCAGGAAGTAACTCATAAGCGATATCAAAATCACGAACAGAGTAAAAACAATCGTAACTGGGAGATACCTCTTTAGTTTTGTTCGTTGCTTAATTAAGCGAACGGCTGGATCTAAAGCAAGTGCTGTAAAGAATGCTAGTAGTAAAGGAATCGATACAGGCAAGATCCAGAACGTAAATAAAGCAGCGATTGCAATAAATAATAAAATGAATAAGAAGCGTTTTGAGAGGAACTTTGGCAATCTTGTTCTCCTTTCTAGACCTACCATCTTACTTTATTATAGTATGTAAGGGTTCCTTTTACCAGTAAGAGGTATGAATTTTCATAGAGCATATTTTGATTTGTAGTCCTCATATAAATAGATAAGAGAAGAATACAAAGGGGGAAGTTTTCAACATGAAGAAACCCAGTTTGTACGGAACCCTCTCTATTTCCGAAACAGTCTTCGATTTCATCCTTGATGTAGTGGTATCTGAAATGGAAGGGATTGAACAAATTCAATCAAATGTAAAGCGTACGTTGAAACGTATTGTTGGTAAACGAAAATCGATGTATTCTGATGAAACGTTTGATGAGAATGAAGGGTTGACTCTCGGTGTTGAGATAGGAATCAAGTATGGGGAGTGTATTCCGCTAGTTTGTTATACTCTTCAAGAAAAAATTAAGCAAGAAGTCGAAATGATGACTGGCTTCCAAGTGAATGAAATTAATATTGTTGTGTCGACTCTCATTATGGAAGAAGAACAAGAAAGTATATAAAAAACCCCCCTTTCAAATACTGAGCTCTTGGAGCTAGTATATGATGAGGGGGGTGCTTTTTTATTTTGAGATAAACATCTGTGTCCAATAGTGCCCGTAAGAGCCGCCTGAAACATAACCTACACCGATGTGGGTGTATCCTTTATTTAAGATGTTTTTGCGGTGGCCTTCACTGTTCATCCACGCATTAACGACTTCTTGTGGAGTCGATTGTCCAGCAGCAATATTTTCACCTGCACTTCGATAAGAGACACCGAAGTTCTTTAACATTTGAAATGGTGAACCATATGTTGGTGACGTATGGGAGAAGTAATTTTTATCTCTCATATCTGCTGATTTATATCTAGCTACTCGTGCAACTTCCCAGTCCCATTTTAAAGGTGCTAAGCCATACTTAGAACGCTCCTGATTTGTTAAGTCCATCACTTGTTGCCCAACATCTTTCGATTCGTTGATCGATGGATTTCCAGTTGGAATATTTACTCTGTCACCTGGGTAAATAAGATCAGGGTTTTCAAAGTGTGGGTTAGCATTAATAATTTCACTCAAACCAATTTTGTAGCGAACTGAGATCTTCCAAAGTGTATCACCAGATTTAACCGTGTATGTAGTTTGACCAAAGGCCGTATCTGGTGTGAAAATCCCAGCAGCTAGGAAGAGTACGAGAAACACAGCTACTGATACATATCGTTTCATAATGTCATCTCCTTTCAATAGGTAGTGTGACCAGAATTAGGATAAATACCACAGATTATCACTAACTTTTTGAAAAAAATATTAAATGTACAAATACTATGGAGAGACTAATAAAGAATCTGGTATAATGCTTAGAGCTAGTAAACGTTGCACCAACACAGTCCGTTATACTATTATTAGAGTGTGGAAGGGTTGCGAACTATTAAAGGAGGCAAATATATAATGAAATTCGATAACACAGGACTTGAGTCCACTATCGTTCAGTTTTCCATTTTAGACCACATCATGCATGAAAACGGTTTAGTTCTTGCAGGACAGTGGGATTATGAACGAGTTACATACGATTATAAATTCGAAGATATGACAAACGGAGACGTTTATTATCTTAGAGTACCTGGAGTAGCTGTTGAGGGCGAAGTAGAGTCTGCTCATGCGATTATTAAGCTTGGGAAGCCTTACCTAGGAAAGCACTACTATCCTCATGGTGTAGAGTATGATGAAGAATTCCCCAAAAACATTTTGAACACATGCTACAAGAAACTCGATATGGTTCGTGATGAGCTAGGTTCTGCTCTTCAGAAAAGCATGGTATCCGTAGCGGAGGTTGCAAAGCATGTTACAGCATGTAAGCGTGAAGATAGCATGAATGAAGCAGCGTCTATCATGAAGAATGAACACGTTACGATCGTTCCAGTGTTAGACGATAGTGATCGCTTAATTGGAATTGTGACAGACCGTGCAATTGCAGTGAGTGGCATTGCGGATAAAGAGGGAAGCTCATCTAAGATTGAAGATGTAATGGAAAACCCTCCTATGACGCTTACACCAGAAATGAAGCCTGAGGAAGCTGCGAAAATCATGAATGATCATCGTCTAACTGAACTACCAGTTGTTGAAGATGAGAAATTTATTGGAATCGTATCGTACTTTAATCTTAAAGAATACATTAACTCATAAGCAGTTAGGAAGAGCCAGAGATGGCTCTTCTTTTTCGTTTAAGGGAAGCGACGGAATGCATTAACATTGCGAAACAGACGCCATTTGATGCATAATGATTACAATATATTGGAGGCGGTACGATGATTAAAAATGGTATTCGCATCGTATTATTGATCGTTATAGTCGTGGTCACGGTCGATGCTTATAACAAGATAGATTGGGATCGTGTTCTACCGAAAGTTGATCGGTTCATTACGGAAGAAAAGTTTGTTCTCGAAGAAACTGTTCCTGAGACTGGCGCAGAGAAGGACGTTAATGAGGAACCTATCGAACTTACTGGGGTAGAAACATGGATGGGAGAGAACGCATCTTCTCTTTCAGACGAGTTAGGAGAACCAGACCGAGTCGATCCTAGTGCCTATGGGTATGATTGGTGGATTTATGAACAGTCGAGTTCAGCATACCTTCAAGTAGGTGTGCAAGACGAGAAGGTTGTCACTGTGTTCTTTATGGGGGATATCAAAGCTTCAGGACACTATCCGATCGGTGAACAAGAAGAAACGGTATTTCAAGATCGTTCACCTACAGATGAAGTTTCTTTAAATGCAGCGGGTAGTGTGTATCGATTTCAATTAACGGAAGAAGAGAAATCGTTGAAGCCGCTTGTTAAAATTAGTGATGATCTCTATGCTCAATACTATTTTGATAAATTCAACGGCAAACTCGCAGCAGTTAGACTAGCGAATCCAGAAGTGCTTGCTACACAGCGACCATATGCCGTTTCTTATCGAGGTGAGTTACTCGAAACAGAAAGTTTATCAGATGAACAGTGGGAAGATGTCCAGCTCGCTAGAGAAAAACAGGTTTTTGCGATGACGAATGTCATTCGAAATCAGTTTGAAAAAGAGCCTCTCGGATACAATGATGCTGTTTCTGAAGTCGCCGTAAGACACAGTAAGGATATGCATGACAATGAGTATTTTTCACATACATCACCAACGAAAGGTGAATTATCAGACCGACTGAAAGAGGGAGATGTTCTCTATAGTTATGCTGGCGAAAATATCGCAGCAAGATATCCTGATGCAGGCGCTGCCATGATCGGTTGGTTAAATAGTAAAGGACACCGAGAAGCCCTGTTAAACAAAGATTTTACAGAGATCGGTGTCGGAGTGTTCCGAGAATACTATACGCAAAACTTTATCAAGCCTTTTTAGTAATGATCATGAACGTTCCAGTTGCTGTGGCAACTAGTTTTTGGTCGTCTCTATATACATTAGCCTCCACTACCCATCTTGTATCACTTTTTAATATGGCGGTTGAGAGGCACCTAAGTTCACTTCCTGTCCCGCTAGATAGGAAGTGAATTTTCATTTCGGACGTGACAGCAGCCTGTTGTTTGGGGAGGAACTGATGGACTAAAGAGCCCATAGCGATATCCATTAATGAAGCAGTGATACCGCCATGCGTGATGCCAAGAGGGTTGTGTACGAGCACTCGATTCGGAATGATGCTTTCATATGTATTTTCATTCATCAATCTACTACTAATTCCCATTAAAGCAGCTAGATAAGTTTTGTAATTGCCATTATGCTTCTCTTCAACACCCTCTAATAGAGAAAGCAATGCCTGTTTTGATTCATCGCTAGATTCTAAAAGCGTGGTAAGTTTCGATCGGAGTTGTTCATTCAATTTGTCCATCTGACATCCCTTTCTTTCCTGTTCTCATGTACTTACTCATCTTATCAATAATAATATATTACACCAATAAAATAGGCGCACATTTATGAAAAGTCTAATTATGATGTAGTAAGGCCGTGTAAGAAAGGGAGGGGACGAATATGCCTGAAGCAAAGAAAATGCCAAACCAAAAGGTTCAGGAATTCAAAACATTCGTCAAAGCGCATCCTCACGTATTAAAGAAGGTTAAAAGTGGTGATAAAACATTACAGGATCTTTTTGAGGAATGGGCATTGTTCGGTGAAGACGACGACATGTGGTTGGATTCTGATAGTGATGAAAAGACGGGATCTGAAGAAAAAACGACTGCAAAATCTGAGGGTACGATCGGTAATGTACTAAATATGATCAAAGGATTAAAATTTGATGAAGTTCAAAGAAACATCGAGCAATTTAGCGGTGCTGTCTATTCCATACAAGAAGTCCTTTCACAGTTTCAGTCGAAACCGAAGCAACCACCGTACATCCATCACCAATCTCCGTTTCCATTCAGACATGATTAGGAGGAACGTAAATGCGTGAAGAAGTGCAAGCATATCTTTCAACAAGACAGGATCTACTCTTTTTTATTCGAAATCAACCGGTTTGGTATAGAAGGTTAAGCAGAGAGCCCTATGCATTGAAAGAATGTGAACTCGCCTCAAAACAATTCTTTGGGCAAACTTTTCCGCAGAAGGTTGATCGGTTTCAAAATCAGTTAAATATGGTTAACACAATGTTAGCTTTAATGACCCAGCAAAATCAGTAGGGTCTTTTTTTTGTCATGAATTCACTTAAGTTGGGCACACTCTAAACAAAGGAGTGTGTTTCGATTGAAGTTTGTAATTCACTATGGAAGACATGCACTTTTCATATTGTTTATGATTCTTTGCTGTATACCAGTCGTCGGATTTGGTCAGTCGTATCAAGAACCCTCACAAAGTCATAAAGACTCAGAAACGGTTGTTGTTCATCATAAGGTGAAAGGTTCGAGTGTTTTTGTTGAATGCTTAATTCCAAACTTTACATTTGATGATCGGAAAGAGACTAGCGAGCATAAAGGCTATATCGATGTTTATGTAGACGGAAAGAAGCATCAAACCGAGCATAAGGCAGCTTTTATTCTACAAGATTTATCTGAAGGGAAGCATGTAATAAGATTGGATATAATGCGACCAGACGGAGGGCGTTACTTATCCTTAAAGGAGATGAGGGTAGAAATCAAATAAGCCTCACGTTAGAGGCTTATCGGTTGTTGAGAAAGATTGATTTTTATGAAATTTGTTTGAATGGGTTTGTAGGCGGAACTACAGGTGTAAATTGACTCTTCACATAATCATAGATGATGTTTTCTACACGGATTCCCTGCTGATTTAGAGCCTGGTTTCCAAATAAACAGTTAAATTCCAAGAAGTAAAACTTTCCGTTCGCCTCAACTAAATCAAATCCGGCATGATTGATACCGAGCGCTCTAGCTGTTTTTTCAACAAGTTGAAGTGCTTCAAGTGGAATGCTGTGGAATGCGAGTTTTCCACCTTGAGCAACGTTGTTGTGAAATGAATTTTCTCCAATGCGCCAATAGGCTGATACAACGGAATCACCTACAAAAACGACGCGGAGATCCTTTTCGATCGGCAAGTATTCTTGTACATACAATACTTCATTCTTTTCACAATACGAGAGAAAGTCATTTTTATTTTGTATTAAAAACACACCTTTCCCCATCGAATTCCGAGCTTCCTTTGCAACGAATGGGAACGGAAACGTGTCTAAAATTATTTCGATTGATTCATTTGATCGCCCTCTGATTTCTGTATATGGAGTGAGGTCAGGTGCGAGTGACCAGAATGCTCTCGTCATTTCGATTTTATCGAAGCCTAGTTGGATGGATTGGATGGAAGGGAAAATCTTTTTTTGCAATCCATAGACGAGGGAATTCACTTGCCAGTTTTCTGGGAATAACAAGACATCAGCAGCTCGAATGTCATCGATCTTTTTAAACATATGATCTGGCTTAACATAAGATATCCCTGGCATACCGAGCGTTCGAAAAGGATTAAATGTAAGAAGTTTCACTTGTTTTTTTTCTTCCTTTCTAAGATGAAAAAACATAAATCTAGAAGATTATAGAGTTTAATCCATTTTTAGTCAATAGCTAATAAAAGGAAACTTAGAAGGTATTTGTAATAGAGCACTGGTCATGCCCTTCCTATAGGTGGTAGAATGAAAGCGGAGGTGTAACGATGATTGCTACTCTTGATAGTGTAATGATTTTAGACCAGGCAGAAGACCTTGGTTTATCGATAAAAGATTCAGAAGTTGCCCACGAGTATAATGAAGCACGAAAAGCGCTTCAAAAAGATAAAGAGGCTCAGCGGTTGATCAAGCATTTTTCTGAGATGAAGGACCTTTACGATGAAGTTCAGCGTTTTGGAAGGTATCATCCAGATTATATGACGATTACAGTGAAGGTTAGAGAAGCGAAGCGCGATATGGACCTTCATGATAAGGTTGCTGAGTTTAAGAAAGCAGAAACAAACCTTGAGAACTTACTCGTTGAAGTGTGTACGCTTCTAGCTGGTGAAGTTTCTCCTTCCATAAAAGTCCCTTCAGGTAATCCGTTCTTCGACAATCAATCTTGTGGCGGCGGCTGCGGTTCAGGCGGCAGCTGCGGATGTGGCTAACCAGAGCATTTGCTCTGGTTTTTCAATTTCGAAAACGAATGCAGTCAGGACATAGGTTCCCGCAACAAAACATTTTTTCTTGAGGAACGAGAAAGCGAACGCGGTATACAAGCAAATTTCCGTCATTGCGAACAAATGAGTATTCCATCTGCAGACGCTTTCCACGCATCACTTTAGCTGCTAATAATTTGATTGAGTCTTCTATTGTTCCTTTGCTCACAGATGGGTTTGTTGTAATATATAGAAAAGGAATGCCTGTGATTGACTGCTTATATACAAATTGTATCGCTTCTTCGTTTGATAATAAGTCTAAAAATGATTCCCATGTTTCAGTAAGGTTCACACTATCGCATCCTTTCATATCCTTAGAATATCTAAATGAGCTTCATAATGTCCAATCTTGCGGATGTTCGTTATCCGTGCTAGATTTGAAACAAGAATTTAAAAGCAAAGGGGAAGCACGTTATGTTTGTAGAACGAGTTGGCTTAGCTGTTTATATTCAATCGCTAAAGCATGCGAAGCAATTAAGAAGGTTTGGGAATGTTCACTATGTTTCCTCAAAACAAAAATATGTCGTGCTCTACATAAACTACGATCAGCTAGAAAGCACGAAAGAACGTTTGCAGTCACTTCATTTCGTGAAGCGTGTAGAACCCTCAAAGCGACCTGAAGTACGTACTGAATATCAAAATGCAAAGCCAGATAAAGCAAAACAATATGATTATAAAATGGGTTTATAAAGAGTCATCCTATCCAGGATGGCTTTTTGTATGTGAATAAGAGCGTAAGTGTTGATTGTTTCGGATACCGAAGTTTATAATGGTCAAGTCAAAGGATGTGTATGCATGAATAATTGGAAACGCAACGTTTGGATTTTGTTCATTTGTCAATTCCTAGTCCTTGGCGCTATGACCATGATCATGCCCTTCCTGCCCCTTTACCTTCAGGAGCTCGGTGTGGAAGGTGAAAAGCAAATTAGTATATGGTCCGGCGTCATATTTGGTGCTAACTTTTTAACAGCTTTCTTATTTTCTCCTTTCTGGGGACGTGTGGCAGATCGACATGGACGTAAGCTAATGGTTTTACGTTCAGGATTCGGTATGGCAGTCGTCATTATTTTGACCGGATTTGCCACAGGTCCCCTTGAACTTCTTGGACTCAGACTATTGAATGGTGTGGTGTCAGGGTTTATCCCTGCGTCCATTGCACTCGTTGCTACGAATACCCCAAAACAACATGTTGGCTATGCACTTGGTACCCTTAACTCAGGGGCTGTAGCAGGTGCTATATGCGGGCCTCTCTTTGGAGGGCTTATGGCAGAAGCATTTGGTTTTCGGATGATTTTCAACGTAACTGGACTTTGTATCTTGTTAGCGGCTTTAGTTGTATTGTTCCTTGTAAAAGAAGAGACCAAACCAAATCCAAAAGCAAAAGTGGAAAGAAGTAACGCTATTAAAGATTTTAAACGAGTTACGGTTCATTCCCCGATGATGTCGTTATTCATCGTAGGCTTTCTCGTGCAATTTGCCCTCCTAGGTATGAATCCGCTAATTCCTTTATTCGTACAAAAGCTTGCGTCAGGTGAAAACGTTGCATTATTCGCAGGAATCGCCACATCTGTAATGGGAATTGCAAACATGGTTGCATCACCGAAGCTTGGAAAGATGGGAGATGTAAAGGGATCTCAACATGTGTTGTATTATTCCCTAATCGGAGCGGCAGTCTTCTCGATTCCACAAGCGTTCGTCCAAGAGTTATGGCAATTGATCGCCTTAAGGTTCCTGTTAGGTCTTTGTATAGGAGGCTTATTGCCTTCAGTCAATTCTCTCGTTAAACGCTTATCACCAGTAGGGATGGAGAGTCGAACATATAGCTTTTCGAATAGTGCTATTTATCTTGGAAACCTTCTAGGTCCCATTACAGGCGGTTGGATTGTCGCAGGATTTGGAACGAGAGGACTCTTCTTATTTGCTGGATTCATTTTATTAGTTAGCGTGGTCTACGTGAAACAAAAAGTGCTACCTATCTTAAATCGAAAACAACACGTCTATCAAACGAAGGAAATACCATCATAAAAAAGCAGAAACCTCTTCAGGTTTCTGCTCCAGGCTGTTGAGAAGGTCTAAGGAATCCGCCAACAAAAATAGTGGTGATTTACGCTCCAGGATGCTCGCTTTCCGCGGGGCGGGCGGTGAGCTTCCTCGTCGCACGCTCCTGCGGGATCTCACCTGTCCCGCATGTCCCGCAGGAGTCGAGCATCCTTCCGCTTCAATCTGCATTAATATGAGCCAAGAATAAACCACCTCAAAATGACGCGCTGAAAAGTTTGTTAGCGTAATAGGTCGGAAAGTTTAAATTTGATTGAATGTACTCTAGTAGGAGTGAATACCTCTTTACTCCCGTGGTCCAACGGGCGTTCAAGACTCAGAGTGGACGGTCTTTGTTCGCTTTGAGGCTTGGACGTTCGTCCACAGGAAAGCAAGAGGTATTTAAGCTCCTACGGCATTGGGAGCGTATCATCTAGATTACAACAAACTTACACAAAAAAAAGCACCCGCTAACGGGTGCTCAGCCTGTAGAGGAACTCCATGTTCCTCTACAGGCTTAAGCAGAAACCTCTTCAGGTTTCTGCTTTTTTATCATTGCATTGGTGGAATAAGATGATTTAGACGTAAGATGCCAATGATGTGGTTATAGTAAAGCTCAACTTCGTTAAAGTCACTTGATGGCTTTACTTCAAGAGGGATGATTGGAAGAGATAGTTCCTCACTAACTTCTTCAAACAACTGAAGTCGTTTTACTGAGGGCTCTTTATCAGGAATCCCTTCTCTACATACATAAAGTGGCTGAAGGTTTCCTTCGCCAGCAGTCTTTAATACGACGACGGGTGAGACAACAGGGAGCTCATTTTTCGTTGTATGTAATAACAAAAGACGGTGAACTCGATGTGAATTTGTTCTTGCAAGTTCGACTAGCTCATAAATATCAGAATAGCCTTCTCCAAGTTCTATGAAGCGTTGGATCATGTTTGTTGCTCCTTTCCTTGTCTTAGAAATCCTCTCATAATGTAGCACGAAATTTAAATGATGGAAAGGATGAAGCGTTTCCATTAAAATGAGAAGAAAGGAGGTTTTTCCATGGGATCGATTCTGCTCTTTGCGATCGTAATAGGGGGCATGCTCTATTTGTACTGGAAAGGTAGAAACTCTGAAGAGGAAACCATCGATAAAAACCTCATCCAAGGAATTATCATTGCTGATATTCTTGCAGCACTGGTCATTCATGGAGTGATAACAAGTGCAGAAGCAAATTTATTATCTAGTTCCTCTTTGTCGGAAGTAGAGGATTATGTGCTCACGAACTCAACGTTAACAAAAGAAGAATTTGGTGAGTGGATCCATCATGATTGGGATGGCATTCAGGCGATCGATATGCCGCTTGATTTAGACCCAGGTTGATGCCATAAAAATACCCGCAGGAAGATACTTCCTGCGGGTGCCTTAAACCTAATGGTTAAGGCAAATGGGAGAGGAGAAACCGGAGGAAGAACTTATGGGGAAACGTAAGTCTTCTCCGCGGTTGACAGCATCATTAACCTGGTAAGATGCTGCTATAGTTAGTATCGCCATCCACTATTCGTTTATACATTAATTTTAGCTTTCACTTTTTTTATGGTAGGATAGTTAGGAATATGGAAAGGATAAGGTTGTGAACGAGATGAGAATTATAGCAGGAACGTGTAAAGGTAGGCATATAAAGCCTGTTCCAGGCATGTCTACTAGACCAACAACAGATAAAGTTCGAGAAGCCATCTATAATATGGTGGGTCCTTTTTTTAAAGGTGGACGTGCGCTAGATTTATATGGTGGTAGTGGTGCTCTAGGTATTGAAGCGTTAAGCCGAGGAGTAGACTCGTGTATTTTTGTTGATCGTGATAGTAAAGCAATTGAAACCATCAAGTGGAATCTTGAACAAACAGGGTTCCAAGACTCAAGCGAAGTGTTTCGCAACGATTCGAAACGAGCTCTAAAAGCTCTGCTCAAGAGAGAGTTAACGTTCTCCCTCGTATTGCTCGATCCCCCTTATCATAAGGAGAAGATCGTTGAAGATCTTGAAAAGTTATCATCCTATGGGTTGCTTACTGAGGATGCGACAATCGTCGTCGAGCATCTTAAAGAAGTAGACTTGCCTGATGAACTAGCGAATTTAACATGTACTAGAAGAGAAACATACAGCGGAAAAACAACCATTTCAATATATACATATACACAGTCGGATGTTGAGAGGGAGGAATAGTCATGGGAAAGATTGCGGTATGTCCAGGTAGCTTTGATCCTGTAACGTTTGGACACCTTGATATTATTAAGAGAGGTGCCAGAGTATTCGATAATATTAAAGTCGTCGTTCTGAATAATCAGAGTAAATCAACATTATTTTCTGTAGAAGAGCGTGTTGAATTAATTAAAGAAGCTACGAAAGATATGGAGAACGTTACCGTTGATTCGTATCAAGGATTATTGATCGATTATGCAAAGCAAGTCGGAGCGTCTACTATTCTTCGTGGTCTCCGGGCAGTATCCGATTTTGAATATGAGATGAAGATTGCTTCGATCAATCGAAAACTTGAAGATGAAATCGAAACGTTCTTTATGATGACTAACAATCAATATTCATTCTTAAGCTCGAGCATCGTGAAGGAGATTGCAAAATACCATGCACCTGTTTCTGATCTTGTTCCTGAAATCGTGCAAGACGCGTTAAGAGAAAAGTATGCAGGATCCCCGTTAGAGTAACGGGGCTTTTTTCTACTGAAGTTGAATGCTCATCCTGCGTATTGAGAGAATGACGAACACGATAAGAGCAATTAATGTAAGCCATGGTCCAGTTTGTTCAAAAAATCCATATAGCTGGTCGATGATCGAAGTGGAGTTTTCTCTGTGGAAGACCGGTAATGTCTTTGTGCCTGAGGATAACCACTCTACGTATATTGGTTTCCAAAGCACGAGGGTTAAGACCATTGCGAATACCCCGTGCAATACCCGTGCAAAGAAAAAAGGTTTAAAACGAATATCCGTGTCCGCAAGAATACTAGCGACCTGTGCTTGAACCGAAAAGCCATTGAAGGCAAGGATGAAGCTTGCAATCATCGTTTGTTGTAATAAAAGTGCGCTGCTTTCACTGATCAGCCGACTCCCGAGTGTAATTTCAAACAACCCTGACAAAAGGGGAGTGGAGAGCGCTGGAGAAATGTGAAGGGCTATCAATATGACATTAACGATGCTTGCTACCATTCCTGTAAAACCAATTACACCTAAAAGTTCGTTAAGAACAGAAAACAATATGATAAATCCTCCGACCATTAATAACGTTTTGATTGATGAATGGACTGCGTCCCCCATCATTTTCCCAAAAGGGCGATCGTCGTATAAGCGGGTTTCATGCAAGGCTTTAAACGCTCTTGGTAATCTTCCGAGAGGCGAACGCTCATAGCTCTTTGTGAAGCGATCTTCAGAACGATGAAATCGCATAACCAAGCCAACAAGAATATTACCGATATAATGAGCTGCTGCAAGAATGATTCCTAGTGATGGATTGTGGAAAAACCCAACAGCTACTGCAGCAAAAATAAACAGAGGATTGGAACAGTTAGTAAAAGAAACGAGTCGTTCTCCCTCGATTGCAGTAATGTCATTGTTCTGTCTGAGGTGGGCTGTGTATTTTGCGCCTGCTGGGAAGCCTGAAGCGATGCCCATTGCCCAAACGAAAGCACCAGAACCTGGTACGCGAAAGAGAGGGCGCATAAACGGTTCGAGAAGTACACCGATAAAGCGAACAACGCCAATTCCAATCAACAGTTCAGAGATAATAAAAAAGGGTAATAATGAAGGAAAGACAATGTTCCACCACATGGAAAGACCACTTTTAGAAGCGTCTAGCGTATGTTCTGGTAACAAAATGATCGAGAATGCGATGATGGTCATTGAAGAAGCTAGAAATATTGTTTTAAGTACTTGTACGTTCACAGAAGCATTCCCCCCAAAGTAATGGCCATCATGACGAGTCGCATATGTATAAACGAGAAATAAAACCTGTCCGCTAGTTAAAATATACGTATTTGTGGAACAATTAGACCATATGATTAAGCAGGTATAGACGGGAGGATCTCAGGATGAACCGTCCAAAAGTTGGATTGGCTCTTGGTTCAGGGGGAGCAAGAGGTTTTGCACATCTTGGCGTAATCAAAGTACTTGTAGAACATGACGTTCCAATCGATTATATAGCAGGGAGTAGTATGGGGTCACTCGTAGGTGCTATTTATGGTTCGGGACATAAAGTAGAGACGATGGAGAAGATGGCTTCCCTTTTTAAAAGGAAGTACTACCTCGATTTTACTGTACCAAAAATGGGTTTTATAACTGGAAATAAAGTGAAGAATCTCATAAGAACGTTAACGCACGGAAAACAGCTTGAAGACTTGCAGCCACCACTCGCGGTGGTAACGACCGATTTGATTAAAGGGGAAAAAGTCGTGTATCGGACTGGTTCGATTGCTGAAGCTGTTCGAGCGAGTATTGCAATTCCTGGAATTTTCACACCAGAGAAAATCGGAGATCGATTGCTTGTCGATGGAGGGGTGATCGACAGAGTTCCTGTTTCTGTCGCAAGAGAGATGGGGGCAGATCTTGTAATTGCTGTTGATGTTTCTGATGTGAAGAAGGAATCCGACGTAACGTCAATCTTTGATGTGATCATGCAGAGCATCGATATCATGCAAAACGAGATGGTTCGACTTCATGAAATCAATGCTGATGTGATGATCAAACCTCGTCTTGAATCGTTTCATTCGCGTTCGTTCACAAACATACAGGACATTATCAAAACTGGAGAGGAAGAAGCTTTTCGCCACCTCGATGAGATTCATGCAGCGGTGAAAGAGTGGAAGGAGAAAAATAAATGAACCGGACTACCAAGAGATTTACAATTGTTTGGGCTGTGATCATTACATTAGTTGCAGCATTTACGTTTATCGATTTGCCGTACTATGTAACGACGCCAGGGGAAGCTAGAGAGCTTGATGATGTCATCAAGGTTGATGGAGGCTCTCCTGACGAAGGAGAATTTATGCTCACTACTGTAAGAGTCGGAGAAGCAAATATCATACAGTATGTATGGGCAAAGTTTAATCAATATCATGAACTGATATCTGAAGACATGATCAAACGAGAAGGAGAGTCTGATGAGGAATACCATGAACGTCAACTCGAAGTAATGGCGGGCTCACAGACGGATGCAACGATCGTCGCTTATCAGGCAGCAGATAAGTCGATTACGATCGATCATAAGGGAGTACTCGTTACAGGAGTCGTAGAAGGTATGCCTGCAGAAGGGAAACTGAAGCCAGGCGACTTGATTACGGGGGTAGATGGGAATAATATTGAAAAGACACAACAGTTGTTAGACCTCCTTGGTGAATACACCGAATCAGATAAAGTGGTCATTACGTTTAAACGGGGTGACGAACAACAAGAAATCGAACTAGGATTCTCAGAATTTCCTGAGCGCTTTAATACAGAAGACGGAAAAGTAGGTATTGGGATCACAGGCCCGGTAACAGCGAAAACGATCAAAACCGAGCCATCGGTCGATATTAACACTGATCAAATCGGTGGTCCTTCAGCGGGACTGATGTTCTCTCTTGAAATATACAATCAACTTACAGAAGAAGATTGGACAAAAGGTTACAAAATCGCTGGGACAGGGACGATCACAGAAGAAGGTGAAGTAGGGCCGATTGGCGGAATTCAACAGAAAGTTGTTGCAGCAGATGGCTCTGGTGCCGACATATTCTTCGCCCCTGTAGCTCATTCGAATTATGAAGATGCCCTTGAAGCAGCTGAAGACATCAAGACTAAGATGAAAGTCGTACCGGTAGAAACCTTTAAGGACGCATCTGACTATTTAAAACAGTTAGAAGAAAAGTAGTGAATAAAGCCTGTTGATGGTAACTTTCATTGCAAGAGTGAATTATCATGAATAGAAAAACCTGTCGAGACGTCTCGACAGGTTTTCTTATCTCTTACACGGCAGGCATTATAAAATAATCGGAGATGTTTGATATTCCTTTTTGAGGAACTCCTCTTTTGCTTCTCCTTCAAAGCCTAACGCGTATACTTCGCTGACCCTTTTTTCAATTGAGAGGAAGGGGTGATCAAACTGGTTTACGTTTGCAACAAGTGGAACTGTAAGTGAGGATTTTATTTTATTCAAATATTTTCTCCCTCCACTAGACATCCCAAGTAGTCTAAGGTATGGCGCTTCAGACCCTTCTAAAGCTGGTCTCATTTCGTCTTTTCGTGTATTTGTTAAGATATGTAGTGCAAATCGTTGTAACCTTGTCCATGTGTATCGTTTCGTTTTGATCGCTTCCATAAAGGTTAGGAAATCATTGGAATGCTTCGCTGCTGAAACAAGACGGTTTTCAAGCCCTTCCTCTGCTTCGTAGATCGCTTTTAATTCACTCTGTGAACTCGTTACGAGTTTGTATTGTAAGAGCGGGTATAATCTGTGCCACCCATGGAATGTCGAATGCGATTGATAGAAGTGTTTTAGCTCATTGAACGTAGGATCAGGGACATAGGATTTTACGCTTTTAGGCTCATCATTCACAAGCTTTTTTCGTATAGCTGTAGCGCTCGCGATTTTTTTGTCTTGAAAGTCTTCATCATGGTATCCAGCTTTTGTACGTAAGATGGTTTGGGCTTCCATAGGTGAGCGCAGTTCATCGATTGCTTTCACATATTGGTAGCCAAGGATATTATTTGGGAGCGATAAATCGAGAACGTCTTCATGGTCTTGTAGTGACTGAAAGGCGAGCGAAGCAGATTTTGGATAGCTATTTCCTTCGTTCATGTAGAGTTGAATCTGGTCATTATACCGTTTTTCGTTTTCTTTGATGAAAGCCATCGTTTTTCTGAAATCTTCGATACGTCCGGCTTCACTTCCGAAGCAAAGTTCATCCACTCCCATTTCACTTAACAAGGATACAGCACCTTTGGCAAAAATTTCAGCTTTTTGGGTAGAGTATACGTATGGAAGTTCTATAACGATATCGACCCCATTTTGAAGTGCCATCGAAGTTCTACTCCACTTATCGACTAGAGCAGGTTCCCCTCTCTGTAGAAAGGATCCGCTCATAACCGCAACAACAATATCTGCCCCCGTTGCTTTCTTCGTTTCTTCTAAATGGTACAGATGCCCGTTATGAAAGGGGTTGTATTCGACAACTACACCCGCTGTTTTCATAATAAAGCTCCTTTCATCAGTAATAGAAAAGGATCATAGTTGTATGAGTTGAATTCCAGCTTTTTTCTCTGGTATGATTAACATTATACCATGATTGGGTTTCACACAAAGTGGTGTAAAGAAAAAATATTGACATTTACGTATTTTGTAGCTATAATACTTTTGTTGCCTTGAGGTGATAGACAGATGAAATGGTCAGTAGATCAGTTGAAGTCCTTCAAACAGAAGGGGCTTACAATTGACGAGTTAGTTAATGTAGAGGAACTAAAGAATGAAGAAACACAGATTCGAGAAATTACGCCCGTACACGTTACCGGTGAAACATCTTTTCATGGTAATAAGGTTACCTTTCATCTTACCCTAAAAGGCAAGATGGTCCTTCCGTGTGCGAATACGCTCGAAGATGTTGATTTCCCTTTCGTACTTCATCCATTGGAAACTTTTGTGCTCGAACCGAACACATCTGGAGTCGATTTTGAAGAAGAAGATGAAGAAATTCATCAAGTTTCGGGAAATACGGTTGACTTAGTTCCGTATATTAAGGAAAATATACTTTTGGAGATTCCTATCCGTGTTGTTAAACACAGTTCGGAATCTGATGAAATGCAAAACAAATCCGGCAAAGGATGGGAAGTTGTCACGCACGAGGAAACGGAAGAAAAGATTGATCCTCGTCTGGCCGGTTTAGCTGATCTCTTTAATGAAAAGAACGATAAATAGACCGGACAACTTTCAACGCACGATTTAACTTTTTAAGGAGGTGGAAACGATGGCAGTACCAGCTAGAAGAACTTCTAAAACACGTAAAAACAAGCGTCGTACTCATTATAAACTTGAAGTACCAGGAATGGTGAAATGCCCTAACTGTGGCGAATTCAAACTTTCTCACCGTGTATGTAAAGAGTGTGGGAATTATAAAGGTGAAAACGTTGTAAGCAAGTAAGCTTTCAACACGCTTGGAACAGAGAGAGTAATCTCTCTGTTTTTTTTATACCTTATTTCAGGAGTGAGGAGAGAAATGACGAGTCTTCTTTATGAAAAGAAAAACCGTGCTGCTATGTTAACAATTAATCGTCCTAATCAAAGGAATGCGATTAATTATGATGTTATGGATGAATTCAGACATGCGATTAAGACTGCTGAGGAGGATCCATCAGTCTCTTATATCGTCATAACAGGAAGTGGAGACCGTGCATTTTGTGGTGGAGGCGACCTAGCTTCTTTTCACCATCTTCGTACGAAAGAAGAAGCGTATCCGATGCTAAGGAAAATGGGAAGCGTTCTTGAACAGGTGTTTTTCTGTAAGAAGCCCACTGTAGCGTTGTTGAACGGACATGCAGTCGGTGGAGGATGTGAATTATCTGTCGCTTGTGACTATCGAATCGCACGAAGAGGAATTAAAATGGGCTTTATCCAAGGGTCGATCGGAATTACCACTGGTTGGGGTGGAACGGTTTACGCCATGGAAAGAATGGGTTCAACGAAAGCGATGGAGATGCTCATGAGTGGCAAGCGATACACTCCAGAGGAAGCGTACCCGCTTGGATTCCTAACATACATATTACAAGAAGATCAGTGGGAAGAAGAAGCTGAGAGAGTCATTCGAACGCTTCTACCACATTCCTCCACCATCTTACAGACATATAAGAAACATTGGTTAGATTCGCTAGATCAATCGATGATTTCAGAACGGATTGAGAGAGAAATTCTTTCATGTTCTGAACTCTGGGAGTCTGAGGAACATCATAAAGCAGTAGAAAAATTCCTAAACAAACGATAGCCCCCGACTAATAAATTAGAAAAATTATAGATTCTAAAATTCTACTATATCTATCAGACGCATAAGATGACTGTAAAAAGTTTATTTTAGGGGGGATTGCGTTTGGTACCCATTCGTCAAGATGCATGGTCAAAGGATGAAGATGTATTACTAGCTGAGGTTGTTTTACGACATATTCGTGAAGCAAGTACACAGCTGGCTGCGTTTGAGGAGGTAGGTAAGAAATTATCTAGAACTCCCGCGGCATGTGGATTCAGGTGGAACTCACTAATTCGTAAGCAATATGAGTCTGCGATCGTTCTTGCAAAAAAGCAGCGTAAAGAACAAAAGAGATCGGGATTTTATAACGAAAAAGTAAGAGAGAGCCACGAGGTGGAAGACCAAGACAACATTGCAATGATCGATGAAGCGATACAAATTCTTGTCCAAGCAAAGTCTTGCATTTCGAATGTGAGTGAATTAGAAGAATCGTATAAAGAGATTCTTTTGGAAAACGAACAGTTAAAGCAGCAGCTTTTGCAGATTGAAAAAGAGTACGTCATGGTTCAAGAGGATTATCAGTCTCTTCTCGAAATCATGGAACGAGCAAGAAAGATGGTTGTGTTCAAAGATGAAGACCAGGGCAACATCCGTTTTCAAATGGATTCAAATGGAAACCTCGAGAAAGTAAAAAAATAGGAACAGCCAACTAGGGCTGTTCCTATTTTTTATACATCCTGTTCAGAAACTCCTTCTGGATACCAAACATAAGGATTTTCTCCGCGATCACGTTCTGGGTTGTATGTGACAGCCTCGAAGCCCATCTTCTCCCAAAATTGACTTGAACCCTGTCTTGCATTTGTTTTCACAGGAAGATTAAATGTTTTCGCGAAGTTCACAAGCGTTGAACCATAATCGCGATCATGATACTGAGGTAAGACTTCTAGTTTCCAAAGCTCCAAGTAATCCTGGGGTGGATCAAAATATCTGTCATATTTCTCATCGATCCGATACAAACTCATTCTAGCAACGAGCTTGTCACCAAAATAAATCCCGTAGAATGGTGATTCACTATCATTCTCAATAATGTTATCCTGCAAGTCTTCCATCATAGAAAGCTCTTGAATGCCATACTCTTTAAACTTCTTAAACTCTTCTAGAGTTTTGTAATTGATTACAAGTGGTCGTACTGTCAAATCTACCATCGTTGGCCCCCTCCGTCATAGTTACAAATTCCTCTCTTTTTCTAAAAGAAAAGGTTCCTTTCCTAATTATAACCGAAAACACAAAACTTTTCTTCATTTCAAAAAACAAAATATAAAAGGAATTATTTGAATATTTGTTGAAACGTGACGGTCAATTAATGATATGATTAATGTAAGGGTTTTCAACCTGTATTTTGTGCTCTGAAAGGAGAGGTATTGTTGAAGAAAGTATTGATAGCGAACCGCGGCGAAATTGCGGAACGAATTATTCGAACATGCAGCAGACTTGGAATTGAAACGGTCGCTGTGTACTCCAGTGCTGATAAAGATATGCCGTATGTAAGGTTAGCGACACATGCGCATGGAATAGGAGATCCTCCTGCAGCAAAATCATATTTGAATCAAGATGAAATTATACGAGTTGCATTAGAAGAGAAGGTAGATGCGATTCATCCAGGATATGGCTTCTTATCCGAAAATGCATCATTTGCGAGGAAAATAGCAGAAAAGGGTTTAACGTTTATTGGTCCTTCTGCAGATGTTGTAGAAGCGATGGGAGATAAAATCACTGCAAGGAAAACGATGATAGAAGCAGATGTGCCTGTAGTACCGGGCAGCACTGAGATCGAAGATGTAGAAAAGGCGATCGCCTATGCGAATGAAGTGGGTTACCCTGTTATGCTAAAAGCTGCCGCAGGCGGTGGTGGGATTGGGATGCAACGGTGTGAGAATGATCATGATTTAGAAAAAGCATTCTCTTCAAGTCAAAACCGCGCGAAGGCTTACTTCGGAAACGGTGCGATGTTCGTAGAGAAGTTTATTGATAACGCTCGTCACATCGAAGTACAAATCATCGGAGATCATCACGGCAATATCGTTCATCTCTATGAAAGAGATTGCTCAATTCAGCGTAGAAACCAGAAAGTCGTCGAAGAAACACCGTCCCCGTTCATCTCTGCAAATACGCGTAACTTGATTGGTGAAGCAGCGACAAAAGCTGCTAAACATGTCAATTACACGAATGCAGGTACAGTTGAGTTCGTTATGGACGAAGACGAGAATTTTTATTTTCTTGAAATGAACACAAGACTACAGGTTGAACATCCCATTACAGAAGAGACAAACGGTGTAGATCTTGTTGAATGGCAATTGTTGATTGCCGATGGCAGAGCGCTCCCGCTTACACAAGAGGAAATTTCTCCAGAGGGACATAGTATTGAGTTCCGTTTATACGCTGAAGACCCAAATACATTCATGCCTTCGCCAGGAAAGATAGAGTCGCTTGTATTTCCAGATGTAAAAGGAATTAGGATTGACGGTGGCTATGAGAGTGGTTCAGCGGTTTCTCCATTCTACGATCCTATGATTGCGAAAATCATTGCCACAGGTTCAACTCGAAAGGAATCATTAGAGATCGCAAGAACGTTCTTTAGTAAATTTCAATTAACAGGTATTAAACATAACGGACCTTTGTTCGAAGATCTGTTACAAGAATCTGACTTTCAGAATGGTCAGTATACGACAGCTTACTTATCGAAGAAACTTGCTCACAAAAAATAACTTACAAAAGGGGTATGACAACAATGAATGAAATCAAATCATCTATGGCAGGAACAGTATTGAACGTAATGGTATCAGAAGGAGACTCTGTTACATCTGGACAAGAGCTTGTGATGCTTGAATCGATGAAAATGGAAATACCTGTAGAGGGCACTGAAGAAGGAACAGTAGCAGAAGTGAAAGTAACGATTGGTGATTTCGTTAATGAAGGCGATGTCCTCGTAACGATCAAGTAAGTTTATTCGCTGAACGAGCGCTCAATCTAAAGAACTAAAGGAGGTTCCTAATGAATCATCTTGAAGAAGTACTAGAAAATAAATCTAAAGAAATTGAATCTGGTGGTGCAGAAAAATATCATCAGAAACTGAAAGAAACAAACAAAATGTTTGTACGCGATCGTTTGAACCTATTATTTGATAACGGTCAATATACGGAAGACGGCAAATTTGCAAACAACCTTGCGAACGACTTGCCTGCTGACGGTGTCGTTACTGCAATAGGTAAGGTGAACGGTGAAAAGGTATGTGTGATGGCTAATGATTCTACTGTTAAGGCAGGTTCGTGGGGAGCAAGAACGGTTGAGAAGATCATTCGCATTCAAGAAACTGCGATGAATCTTAAAGTGCCGATCTTGTATCTCGTTGACTCGGCTGGTGCAAGAATCACTGACCAACTAGAAATGTTCCCAAATCGTAGAGGAGCAGGTAAAATCTTTCACAATCAGGTGAAGATGTCTGGTATGGTCCCACAAGTTTGTTTATTGTTTGGTCCATCTGCTGCAGGTGGTGCGTACATACCAGCATTCTGCGATATCGTTGTAATGGTAGATAAGAATGCCTCTATGTACCTTGGCTCGCCGCGTATGGCTGAGAAGGTTATTGGGGAAAAGGTATCGCTTGAGGAAATGGGCGGTGCTAAGATGCATTGTAGTACGAGTGGTTGCGGCGATGTGCTCGCTGAAAATGAAGAGCACGCGATCCAACTAGGGCGTCAATACTTAAGCTATTTTCCAGGTAACTTTCACAAAAGAACACCTGAATTAGAAGGGAAACTTCCTTCATTAGAAAAATCGATTACTGATATCGTTCCTGAGAATCAGAATGCACCATTCAACATGTATGATTTGATCGATGCGTTAGTAGACGGCGAGAGCTTCTTTGAAATGAAGAAACTTTTCGCACCTGAGTTAATCACGGGATTTGCACGAATCGACGGTAAGGTTGTTGGTTTGATCGCTAATCAGCCGAAGGTAAAAGGCGGCGTCCTGTTTGTTGATTCAGCTGATAAAGGTGCTAAATTCATACAGCTTTGTGATGCTTATCATATACCACTCGTATTCCTTGCCGACGTTCCTGGATTCATGATCGGGACAAAAGTTGAAAGTGCAGGTATCATAAGACACGGTGCAAAGCTGATCGCAGCAATGAGCTCAGCAACGGTACCAAAAATATCTGTAGTTGTTCGAAAGGCTTATGGAGCTGGCCTATATGCTATGGCAGGACCTGCGTTTGAGCCAGACTGCTGTATCGCGTTACCGACAGCACAAATCGCAGTAATGGGACCTGAAGCAGCCGTCAATGCTGTTTATGCGAACAAAATTAATGCAATTGAAGATCCGAAAGAACGAATTGAATATGTTAAAGAAAAGCATAAAGAATACAAAGAACATATCGATATTTACAAACTCGCATCCGAGTTAATCGTCGATGATATCGTTCCTGGTAGTGAACTAAGAGAAGTTCTTGTTGATCGACTTTCTTATTATGAGTCGAAAGAAATGAGTGCACCGGATAAGAAACATCCTGTTTATCCAGTTTAATAGCACCGAAAAATCCCTTAACATAACAGTTAAGGGATTTTTTTGATCAACTAAATGAAAAATTGTGCTAAACTAGCATTATTATTAGTGCTTTTGACCTGTTAGAGAGGTGTATTGCGTTGAATATTACGATTATTGGAGCGGGTGCGATCGGTCTTCTCTTGGGTGCTAAATTATCTTCATCAGGTCATACGATCACGATGGTCACCCGTCGAGAAGACCAAGCGAAAAACCTCCAACAAAAAGGCATTCGGTATAAAAATGGAGACTTAGAAAAGACGTACGAGGTACACGCATCTACATCCTTATCGGCTGATCCTGATATCGTTATCGTTGCAGTGAAATCTTACAATGTTAAAGATGTGATCTCATCCATTACGCATACATATGGAACGAGAAAGTCGCCTGAACTGTTATTCATTCCAAATGGAATGGAGCATGTTCGCTACCTTGACTCATTGGTTCAACCTGTTTCTGTTGGAACTGTCAAGCATGGCGCAAAAAAGTGTGATGATATTACTGTCATTCATACAGGAGAAGGAAGCTTGAACGTTAGCAGTTACTCTGGGCTATGTACTGCTATAGGTGAACTTAACAATAGTTTGTCGATCGAATATAAGGACAACTGGTACAAGTTATTGGCGGAGAAACTGATCATAAACTGCGGAATCAATCCTTTAACAGCCCTTTTCCAAATTTCAAATGGTGAATTGCTAACAAACCCGAGGTTTTTTGGACTTTTGAGAGAATTAATAAAAGAGTCCAGTAACGTGCTGGATCTTGAATTCGAAGAGTCCTGGAACAGAGTTCAGCATGTATGTAAACTTACAGCCATGAATACTTCCTCGATGTTGGCAGATGTCCGTGCAGCCCGGAGAACCGAGATCGATGCAATCTCAGGATTCGTATTGAAAGAAGCTTCTTTAAAAGGAATGGATGTACCATTCACTCGGTTTGTGTTCGATGCGATTAAAGGTTTGGAATTAAAGATGGAGGAGAGGCTGTAATGGGAGATGTCTTGATTGGCATTGTTGCGACAGCTGTAACAGCACCGCTTCTTGCTTGGTACATCGTCTATATTATTACTGTGAAAGTTACGAAGAAAAAGAAGTATTCAATCAGGCTTGCCACTGATTTATCAACCTTGTTTTTTATACTGAGCGTCCATTTTATTTGCGTTGAATTATTTCAACGTTCCTATCTATGGATCATCTTCATTCTTATGCTGATTATTGCAGTTGCCTTCACAGTTCTACATTGGAAGACAAAAGAAGATATCAGTATTAGAAAAGTGATGAAAGGTGCCTGGCGTTTTAATTTTCTCGTCTTTTCAACAGGATATGTTTTATTATTGCTTATTGGGTTAGCGCACCGAATTGCTACGGTGTAACTCATAAGCTTTTTTTTTGGTAGCAGTGGGAACAGTTTGATATACTAACTAAGGATTATGATGGCGGAATATCGTATTTGTGTCGAGAAAGGAAGAAATAGTAATGAAACTCACCGAAACTTTCCTTCCGGGAACAAATGTAATTGCTACAGATTACATCGAGAGGAAAAAAAGCATCTCAGCTTTTTTTGACTATACATATCAAAAAATAGAGTCTTACGAAGAGCGCTACCAGGAATTGATGGGGCGTGATTTTGAACGTGCGAAAGTAGCAGATCATCTTGATGCGTTCAATCGCGTTTATAATCCTGATGAGAAGACGTTGAAGAATATTGAAAGATTAAAAAGAGAGGACGCTGTAACCGTTGTTGGTGGCCAACAAGCTGGTGTAATGACAGGACCACTATACACGATCTATAAAGCTATATCTGTTATTAAACTTGCTGAAGAAAAAGAAAAAGAACTAGGCGTTCCAGTTATCCCGGTATTTTGGATTGCAGGTGAGGATCATGATTTTCATGAGATTAACCATGTGTATACGTTCAGCGAAAAAGAAAACAAAGTAGCAGTACCTCAAAAGCAATACCGAAAACAGGCGCTATCGGATATAGAGCTTGATCAGACAAAAATGAAAGAATGGACAGATGAGATTCTTCACGAATTTGGTGAGACCTCATATACAAGTGACATTCGAGAGTGGCTTGAAAGCATTTCAGACCACTCAGTAACGTTTGTCGACCACTTTTGTCATATTGTAACGAAACTGTTTTCGAAGTACGGTCTCGTTCTTGTTGATTCAGGGAACGAAGCTTTTCGAGCTCAGCAAACCAAGATGTTTAAGAATATCATAAATGACAATGAAGCACTTAACCAGCGGGTTCTCGAGCAAGCTGCTTCGCTCCATGAGCTTGAGTATCCTGTAGAGGTTGACCTAGAAGAGAATCAGGCTAATTTATTTGTGAAAGTAAAAGGGGAGAGAGTTCTATTAGAGCGTAATGGTACTATGTTCAAGGGAAAAGCGGGAGAAGTCGAGTACTCAAAAGAGGAATTGCTTCAAATAGCTGAAGAAGAACCTGGGAAGTTGAGTAATAATGTCGTCACGAGACCTATTATGCAGGACGCGATGTTTCCTGTGCTAGCTTTTGTCGGTGGACCTGGTGAACTTTCTTATTGGGCATTGTTGAAACCAGCTTTTCGAACCTTTGACTTTAAATTGCCTGTCATCGTTCCTCGAATGACTTTCACGTTTGTGGAACGTCATATTCAAAAGGATGCTTCTGAGCTATCGTTGAATATAGAGGATGTTGTCAAACAAGGTGTTTCCGAAGATCGAAAGCGGTATGTTCAAAATCTTGATCACTACGGCCTAGAAGAAGCTTTCTCTAGTGCTTCTGAAAAGATCGAAAGCATACATGAAGATTTAAGGGAGTTAACTAGCAAGATCGACAAGGGACTTGAGAGTTATTCAAACAAAAATGGAGAGTTTATCCAAAGGCAGCTTGAATTACTTCAGAAAAGATTGCAAAACACGATAATAGAGCGACATGAACATACACTTCGTAAGTTCAGTGAGATCGGACTTGCGTTAAAACCAAATGGAGCTCCACAGGAAAGAAAATGGAACATTGTGTATTACTTGAACTGGCACGGTCCTGACTTCATCGATCGTATAATGAAGTTAGACTTATCCATTAATGAAAATCACAAAGTTGTTTATTTGTAAAAAAATAATAAAATTTTCTCAAAAAATCCTGCTGATCACAGCAGGATTTTTATTTTGGTGCACGAATACATTTTCTAGTGGTGAAAAGTGGGGAGTTGTGGTAACTTAAAGGTAGAAAGTGGGGAAGGTGGGGAAAGCCAATGTTCATGGGGGAATATCAGCATACTGTTGATGAAAAAGGTAGAATGATTATTCCCGCAAAGTTTCGTGATGAACTTGGTGACACATTTGTCCTTACTCGTGGGCTTGATAAATGTATTTTTGGTTATCCTATGAAAGAATGGGAAGCCCTTGAAGAGAAAATGAAAACACTCCCTTTTACAAAGAAAGATGCACGTGCTTTTACCAGATTCTTTTTCTCAGGTGCTACAGAATGTCAGTTGGACAAGCAAGGCAGGGTAAATATTGCTGGTACTCTTAGACAATATGCTGAGCTCGAGAAGGAATGCGTTGTCATTGGTGTTTCAAACAGGTTAGAGATTTGGAGTAAGCCGGTTTGGGAAGACTACTTCAATGCCTCAGAAGAATCATTCTCTGAGATTGCAGAAAGCATGATGGATTTTGACTTGTAGAAGGTTAATATGCAGTGAAGGTTAAGGTGTAAACATGTTTGAACATATTACAGTTTTAAAAGAAGAAGCGGTCGACGCACTAAACATTAAAGAAGATGGCATTTACGTAGACTGTACACTCGGTGGGGGAGGTCATTCTAAAGCAATACTCGACCGATTGAGTACAGGGCATCTTTATGCATTTGACCAAGATCAGTGGGCGATTGATAATGCGAAAACGGTATTAGCGGGTTATGAAGACAAGCTTACTGTCGTAGAACGTAATTTTAGCTATATTAAAGAAGCCCTTTCAGATCTTGGAGTAGAAAAAGTAGACGGCATTCTTTTCGATCTTGGTGTCTCATCCCCTCAGCTTGATAAAGGAGAGCGCGGATTTAGTTATCAGTTTGATGCAAAGCTCGATATGCGAATGGATCAAACATCTGATTTGACCGCATACGAGGTAGTGAACGAGTGGGAATATGAACGGCTCGTATCCATCTTCTTCAAATTTGGCGAAGAGAAATTCTCAAAGCAAATCGCGCGAAAAATTGAAAAAGCAAGAGAACAACAGCCGATCGAAACAACTTTCGAACTCGTGGAAATCATTAAGGATGCCATTCCTGCTCCAGCGAGAAGGAAAGGTGGACACCCTGCTAAGCGCATTTTCCAGGCGATTAGAATTGCGGTGAATGATGAGCTTAAGGTATTTGAGCAAGCTTTAATCGATGGGATGTCGATTCTAAACCCAGGTGGACGAATCAGCGTAATCACATTCCACTCTCTTGAAGACAGAATTTGCAAGACAACGATGAAAGAAGCAGCCTCTGGACCAGAATTACCGCCAGGCATGCCAATCATACCGGATGAGTATCAACCGGAGATGAAATTGGTTACAAGAAAACCGATTCTACCTTCTGAAGAAGAACAAGAAGGCAATCGTCGGGCACGATCAGCAAAGCTTCGCATTGCAGAAAAGATATAAAAGAAAAATATAAAAAGATAAATAAAAACTTTAAGAAAGTGTTAGGGGGAAAAGAATGAGTAACCTGGCGTATAAGTATCAACAGCAGCATTCAGAGAAGCAACAAGTTGAAGTACAGAAAAAAGCAGTTTATGTTCAACGTGGAAAAATCACGAAAGGGGAAAAGCTGCTTTGGATGACGCTTTGTATTGCAGTTGTAGCAGCTTCGATCGTCATGATTTCTAATTATGCATCGATCTATAACATCAATACGAGTATCCAACAGGTTGAATCAAAGCAGCAGGCTCAAATGAAACAAAACGAAGAGCTTCAGGTGAAAGTGACAGAATTAAGTGCACCAGATCGAATTATTGATATTGCTGAAGAGAAACTTGGCATGCAGCTGAATGATCAAAACGTAGAAGTGATCAACAGAGGATCATAAATTCGGAGGTTTGCACTGAAATGAAGGAAACAAATAAGAACCCACATATTAATCGAGGAGCAGGGATAATGATGGCACTTTTCGTCCTGCTCTTTTTTGCTTTTATTGGACGTTTTTTCTATATCGAATGGACACAAACTGTTTCAGGAGAAGATGGAGAAAAAGTAGACTTAACGGAACTAGGTAAAGAAAAGTGGACCAAAAGTAGAATTCTTCATGCAGATCGAGGGACGATCTACGATCGAACTGGGGAAAAAGCTCTCGCAATGGATATTCCTTCATTTACGCTTAGAGCGATTCTGAGCGATGGATATGAGGAGCATGTGGAGGATATAGATAAGACCGCAAGTGAACTTGCGACTATCTTAGATATGAGTGAGAAAGAAATTAAAGAACGCCTCTCGAGAGAAGGCCTCTTCCAGGTAGAATTTGGTTCTGAGGGGAAAGACTTAAGCTTAACTGAGAAAGAGCAGATCGAAAAGCTCGATCTTCCTGGGATAGGATTCATTCCATCGAAAACGAGGTTGTACCCGAATGATGAGTTTGCCTCTCACGTTTTAGGTTTTACAAATGAAAACGACGATGGTGTTCAAGAAGGTTTGCTAGGACTAGAAAAACGATTGAACAAGTACCTTCTTCCTCAAGAAGGGAAAGAAACATACCAGACGGATCGAAAGGGCTATAAGCTCCCGTATGGTAATGACAACATTGCACCTTCCAAAAGAGGGAATGATGTGTACTTAACGATCGACGAAAAGATACAGTTGTTTGTAGAGAGGGCGATGGATAAGGTTCAGGAGGAATATAACCCAGTACGAATGACTGCGATCGTAGCAGATCCTGACACGGGTAAAATCCTTGCGCTAGGTACCAGACCTACGTTTAATCCAAACAAGAAGAACATTGAAGATTACACGAACATGGCGATTTCACCTTACGAACCCGGCTCTACAATGAAGGTGTTCACACTCGCGTCAGCGATTGAAGAAGGTGTTTATAACGGAGATGAACTCTATCAATCTGGTAGATATGCCGTTCCAGGAGGTACTGTTCCCGACCATAACTATGGTAAAGGGTGGGGTATGATTAGTTTTGATGAAGGTGTTCAAAAATCCTCGAACGTGGCGATGTCCATTCTAGTAAAAGAAAAACTAGGTTATGATACGTATCGAGATTATCTTTCTAAATTTAGATTTGATAAGAAAACCGGGATTGATCTTCCTGGGGAAGGTTCTTCAAGAATTATTTACGGTGGAGATCTTGAACGAATATCCACAGGTTTTGGTCAAGGCTCTACCATAACACCGATTCAACAGATTCAAGCTGCGACCGCGGTTGCAAACGGTGGAAAAATGATGAAGCCTTATGTGATCGAAAAAATCGTTGACCCTGATTCAAAGGACGTTAAGTTAAATCATGAACCTGAAGTAGCTGGCGAACCAATTTCAAGTGAAACTGCTAAGAAAACTAGAGACATTTTACGTACTGTTGTAACCGAGGGTACCGGTACCCCTTACGATATCGAAGGATACTCCATTGCCGGTAAAACAGGGACGGCTCAAATATCTGAAGGAGCAAAAGGATATATGAGTGGATACGGTAACAACATATTTTCTTTCCTTGGAATGGCTCCAGCTGAAGACCCTGAATTACTAGTTTACGTGGCTGTCGATCGACCGGACCTCGAATACCCTGAATTAGGGAGCGATCCTGTTGCAACAATTTTCAACACAGTAATGAAAAATAGTTTGCAGTATTTAAACATCGATCCATTACAAGAAAATACTAAAGAGAAGTCTGAAGCTACAAACGACAATGTTAAAAAGATTGAAGACTTCACGGGACAAGATATCAATAAAGTAGAGAAAGAGCTGAAAGAAGATGGCTTTAACGTTACGGTATTAGGAGGTTCAGGAGAAGTAGTAAAACAATCGCCTCATCCAGAATCTGAAGTCCTCGAAGGAGAACGAATTCTTTTACGAACAAAAGGTGACGTATCGATGCCTGATATTACAGGCTGGTCTTTAACAGACGTAATGAAACTTGTTGAGTTAATGGAACTGAAACCTAACATTATGGGTGCAGGCTATGTAGCGAAGCAAGGTATCGCCAAAGGTGCCGTTGTCAAAGAAGGAGATTATCTCGTAGCAGAGCTAAAGAAACCTTCTCCTGAACCTACTGATGAAGACAAAGAAGATGAAGAAACAACAGAAGAACCGATCACGGACTAGCAGGTCTAATAGATAGGAAAATGACATATAGTGAAACGAGCATAATCAGAGAGGATGAGCTTATGCGCGTTTCCAATGTCACTGTCAGGAGAAGACTTGTTGTAGCACTACTTGTAGGCTTGTTTATATTCGCAGTGATCGTAACACGACTTGGTTACGTTCAACTTGTTATGGGTAACTGGCTCAGTGAAAAAGCGAAAGATTCGTGGAGCAGAAATATTCCATTCGAACCGAATAGAGGAGAGATCCTTGATCGTAATGGCGTTCCATTGGCTACGAATATCAGTGCTCCATCCGTTTTGATCGTGCCAAGACAGGTACAGAACCCTGCTTCAACAGCGGAAGCTATTGCAGCATCACTGAATACGAGTAAAGAGAAAGTCTACGAAACGATAACCCAGAAGCAGTCGATGGTTTGGATACGCCCTGAAGGTAAGAAAATGACGAACGAGAAAGCGAATGAAATACGAAAGATGAACCTTCCTGGTGTCTATATTGCAGAAGACAACAAAAGACATTATCCGAATGGGTCTTTCCTCTCGCACGTTCTTGGATTTAGCGGCATCGATAATCAAGGTTTAACGGGGATCGAGTTGTATTATGATGAAGAATTAAGTGGTGAACAAGGTCAGGTAGAATATTATGCAGATGCTAAAGGGAAGAGGATGCCTTCTCTTGCTGACGATTATACTAAACCCATCGATGGCTTGGATCTACGCTTGACGATTGATTCGAAGGTTCAAACGATTATAGAACGTGAACTCGATATCGCAGAAGCCACCTATAATCCTGATGGTGCTGTAGCAATCGCAATGAACCCAAATACGGGAGAAATCCTCGGTATGGCATCTCGCCCTGATTTCAACCCAGAACATTTTCAAGATTTCTCACCAGATATCTGGAATCAAAATAAACCGGTCTGGAGCACGTATGAGCCAGGGTCAACATTCAAGATCATCACGCTTGCAGCTGCAATTGAAGAAGGCAAGGTTGACCTTGAAAATGACCACTTTCACGATCCAGGTAGCATCGAAGTAGCAGGACGTAAGCTGAAATGTTGGAAGAGTGGAGGACATGGGAGCCAAACATTCTTAGAAGGTGTCCAAAATTCATGTAACCCAGGGTTCGTTATGCTCGGTGAAAGACTAGGGAAAGAAAAACTATTTTCATATATTCACAAATTTGGATTTGGTGAGAAGACAGGAATCGATTTACAAGGTGAAGCAAGTGGTATTCTATTCGATGTGAAAAACGTTGGTCCATTAGAACTTGCTACTACTGCATTTGGTCAAGGTGTATCTGTCACTCCGATCCAGCAAGTAACTGCCGTCTCAGCTGCAGTTAACGGTGGGACGTTATACGAACCCTATATTGCAAAAGAATGGATCGATCCTGATACTGGTGCTGTAATTAGTAAAAACACACCACAAGTGAAGCGACAGGTCATCAGAGAAGAAACTTCAAAAGAAGTACGACATGCGCTAGAAACAGTGGTAGCACTCGGAACTGGAAAAAATGCGTTCGTAGAAGGATACAGGGTCGGTGGGAAAACAGGTACAGCTCAAAAAGCAAAAGATGGTGCTTATCTAAAGAACAACCATATCGTTTCTTTTATAGGAATTGCCCCTGCGGATGATCCGCAAATTGTGGTGTATACAGCGATAGATAATCCGAAAGATACACTGCAATTTGGTGGCGTTGTCGCCGCTCCAATTGTTGGAAATATAATTAATGATAGTTTGACGGTTATGGATGTCCCAAAGAGGGAAGATCAAATTGAGAAAGAAAAAACATGGTTAGATGAAGAGACGATTGAAATGCCAAACCTTGTGGGAATGAGCTCCAAAGAAATAAGGCAGGCCATGTACAATTTGAAAATTGAAGCGAGTGGTGATGGAGATACAGTTGTTGCACAAGCACCAGATCCGGGTGTAAAATTACCTGCAGGCTCTGAAATCAGACTTTATATGGGTGACAAATAGTCACTCTGTGAGTACAATAAGTATGAAACAAGCCAAGGCATATGCTCTTGGCTTGTTTTCTGAAAAAGTCAGCAAACTAGAAAGGTGATCAAAGATGAGACTAGATGATCTACTTCATGCATTATTTACATATAAAAAGCTTGGACGTGGAAATCCAGAAATTGCGTCAGTTGAAAGCGATAATCGCAATGTAACCAAAGGCAGCTTGTTTGTTTGCATTCCTGGTTACACGGTTGATGGTCATGATTTTGCGGAGGATGCAGTTCGTAAAGGAGCGGTTGCCGTTGTCGCTCAAAAAGAACTAGATCTTGATGTTCCTGTTATCCTCGTTAAAGATACGCATCGATCGTTAGCGGAGATCGCGAATCACTTCTATCAGAATCCGACTGGAGCATTTAACTTGATCGGAGTAACGGGCACGAATGGAAAAACGACTGTTTCCCATTTGATCGAGAAAGTGCACCGTGATCAGAATCAAAAAACAGGATTGATAGGAACGATCAATATAAAAATCGGAGAAGAAGAGTTTGAAACCAAAAACACGACTCCAGAACCACTTCTTTTACAGAAGCGATTTGCAAACATGAGAGATCATGGCGTAGATACTGCTGTAATGGAAGTGTCTTCACATGCCTTAACGCTTGGGAGAGTCCGTGGTTGTGATTATGATATCGCAGTATTCACGAACTTAACGCAGGATCATTTAGATTATCATGGCACGATGGAAGAGTATCGTCAGGCGAAAGGTCTTTTATTCTCTCAATTAGGCAATACATATGATACAGGCCGTAAGAAGGTCGCTGTATTAAATGCGGATGACCCTGTTAGTTCTGATTACGAGAAGATGACTTCTGCACATATCTTCACATACGGAATTGATAAAGAAGCAGATGTTAAAGCAGAAGATATCTCATTCTCAGCGAATGGGACAAGATTTAGACTGCTTACGCCTGAAGGGGAAGAAGACGTTAAGATCAAGCTTACAGGCAAGTTTAGTGTATACAATGCTCTTGCTGCAATCTCTGCTTGTAGGGCTGCAGACATCCCATTACATGCAATCCTGAAAAGCCTAGAAGGAATTCAGGGCGTTCCAGGACGTTTTGAATTGGTCGATGAGGGGCAGAACTTCCCTGTTATCGTAGATTATGCACACACGCCTGACAGTCTCGAGAATGTTCTTTCTACCGTAAAAGAAATGGCGCAAGGGAATGTATTTGCAGTGGTTGGTTGTGGAGGAGATCGTGATCGTACAAAGCGACCACTTATGGCAAAGATTGCTACAAAGATAGCAGATACAACCGTTCTTACTTCTGATAACCCTAGAAGTGAAGATCCAGAAAGAATTTTAGACGATATGGTTGAGGGTGCAGATGGACATTTTGTTCGAATAACTGATCGTGCACAAGCGATCGCTCATGCAATTAATGAAGCAACGGAAGGTGATGTTGTATTGATTGCTGGGAAGGGTCATGAAACGTACCAGATTATCGGTGAGAAGGTTCATGATTTCGATGACCGTCATGTGGCACGTCAGGCAATAAAGGGGAAGAAAGCATGAAGTTTCAATCAAATTTACTAGACAACTTTTCGAATGCTTCAGCAAAAACGGATATCAACTTTGAGGGCATTGCAACAGATACGCGTAAAGATTGCACAAATAAACTGTTTGTACCAATCGTTGGCGAAGTGTATGACGGCCATCGCTTTATTGATAAAGCGATAGAAAATGGGGCGACTGGGACGCTTTGGGATGAATCGAAGTCGTTTCCTAAGGACCTTGAAGGCAAAATTGCAGTTTATTATGTGAAAGACACAACAGAAGGGTTGCAAAACCTTGCGAAAGCCGTGCTCAATACACATAAGCCTTACGTGGTTGGCGTTACAGGTAGTAATGGTAAAACAACTGTAAAAGATATGTTAGAAGCGGTTCTTAGTACGAAATATAAAACATATAAAACTCAAGGGAATTTAAATAATCACTGGGGTCTACCGATGACAATCCTTGAGATGCCAGAAGATACGGATTTGCTAATTTTAGAAATGGGTATGAGCTCGCAAGGGGAAATTTCACTACTATCATCGATCGCTCGTCCTGATGTGGCAGTCATCACGAATATTGGTGAGTCACATCTTCTTCAGCTTGGCAGTAAAGAAAATATTGCAAAAGCAAAGATGGAGATTATAGATGGGCTAAAAGAAAATGGGTCATTGATTATCGACGGAGATGAACCATTATTATCACCGGTCAAGAGCCGCGCTATTTCGTGTGGATATGAAGATCAAAACAATCTTCAAATCAGCCATGTTTCTCAACTAGAGAAAGGTTTTAGTTTTACTCTTGTAAACGAAGAAAAGCCGTTCGAAATCCACTTATTAGGGAAGCATAATGTTAAGAATGCGCTCTTTAGTATTGTCGCTGGTAGAAAGCTTGGAATTGAGGAAGATGCTATCAGGTCCTCGCTTTCTTCATTGAAATTAACTGGAATGAGACTTGAACAGTATACGAGTAGTAATGGGGCATTGATCATCAATGATGCATATAACGCAAGCCCAACATCTATGAGAGCAGCAATTGAAACGCTTAGTGAACTTGAAGGTTACAAGAAGAAGATTGCAGTATTAGGTGACATGTATGAGCTTGGTGATAAAGAAGAAGAGCTGCATCGAGACATCGCTAACTCAGTCAGCAATGAGTTAACTGAAGTTGTTACTGTTGGTGAAAAAGGTAAATGGATCTACGAAGAGATGAAAACGAATGAAGCAGTAAGTGTTCCTGCTGTTTCCTTTGCCACGAAAGAAGAGGCTTCATCATATTTAATGGACCGCCTTGATAAAGAGACAGCAGTTCTATTAAAAGCTTCGAGAGGCCTCGGGCTTGAAACGATCATTAAGGCAATAGGGAATTAATTTTTGAGGAGGCAGGACATTGATTGAACGTTTATTAATTTTTAGTTTACTAGCATCATTTATTATCGCAGTACTGGTTTCGCCAGTCTTTATTCCTTTCTTAAGGAGATTGAAATTCGGTCAAAGTATACGAGATGAAGGACCTAAGTCGCACCAGAAAAAATCAGGTACCCCGACGATGGGCGGACTTATTATCATACTTGCTATTATTATTGGTACGGTAGCAATCGCTTTGAAATACGATGAGATATCTATAGAAATCTGGCTCTTGCTCTTTGTAACGATTGGGTACGGCTTAATTGGTTTCCTTGATGATTTCATTAAGGTAGTAAAAAAACGTAACCTTGGGTTAACGTCTAAACAAAAGCTACTCGGTCAGGTGTTTATCGCAATTCTCGTTTATTTCGGACTACGGACGATTGGCTTCGATACTGCTATTCACGTTCCTGGTACAGATTTTAGTTTCGATCTTGGAATTGGCTACGTTGTTTTGCTGTTCATCATGCTTGTTGGTGCTTCTAACGCAGTCAACTTAACAGACGGTCTCGATGGACTCGTGGCAGGAACAGCAGCGATTGCATTTGGAGCATTTGCAATCCTAGCAGCGGCTACATACATGTACGATGTAGCAATATTTTCTGTCAGTGTTGTAGGAGCAGTTCTTGGTTTTCTCGTATTTAATGCGCATCCAGCAAAAGTATTTATGGGTGACACAGGCTCCCTTGCTTTAGGTGGAGCTTTAGCGGCAGTGGCGATTATGACCAAGCTCGAATTATTGTTAGTCGTGATTGGTGGCGTATTTGTAATTGAAACGTTATCTGTCATCATTCAGGTCGCTTCATTTAAAACAACGGGTAACCGCGTCTTCAAAATGAGCCCACTCCATCACCACTATGAATTATCTGGCTGGACAGAATGGCGTGTTGTTGCGACATTTTGGACTGTTGGCTTGATTTGTGCAGCATTAGGAATCTATCTTGAGGTGTGGTTGTAATGAAAAATCAAGAAGTTTACAAACAACGTTCTGTATTAGTGATGGGCATCGCTAAGAGTGGATATGCAGCAGCAAAGCTGCTCCGCTCTCTTGGTGCTAACGTCATCGTAAATGATCGAGAAGAGGTTGCAAACAACCCGAAAGCAATGGAGCTACTTGAAGATGGCTTTACTGTTGTTGGAGGTGGTCACCCTCTTTCATTACTAGAAGGAATCGATCTTATTGTAAAAAACCCAGGCATTCCTTACCACAACCCACTTTTAAAAGAAGCTGAAGCAAAAGAAATTCCCATTATTACAGAAGTAGAGGTTGCTGGAAAAATTTCTGAAGCTCCGTTCATCGCGATTACAGGTTCAAACGGGAAGACGACGACTACCACTCTAATAGGAGAGCTCTTAAGTGGGACGAGTTCGAACCCTGTCGTAGCTGGTAACATTGGTACGGTTGTATGTGAAGTTGCTGCTAAAGCAACGCGGGACCAAACGCTTGTCACAGAGCTTTCTAGTTTTCAACTTCAAGGCACAGAGGAATTTCACCCTCACATATCTGTTCTACTTAACATTTATGAAGCACACCTTGATTACCACGGTTCAAAAGAAGCTTATGCACATGCAAAAGCTCAGATATTTGCAAATCAAACATCTGAAGACTATGCCGTTTATAATGCAGATGACCCGCTTGTTTCGGAGTTTGCCGAAGCATCAGATGCGACCCTCGTACCTTTTTCTGCAACGAGTCAGATAAAATCTGGGGTTTGCATCCTTGATGGTGTAATCACATACAAAGGTGAAAGAGTGATTGAAATCGCTGACCTCTCAATGAAGCAGAACGTAGAGAATACGCTTGCTGCTATTGCGGTTGCGAAACTATCTGGTGTTACGAATGAAAAGATTTATGAGGAGCTCACAAATTTTCATGGAGTAAAGCATCGACTGCAATTCGTTGGAGAAGCGAAGGGCAGGAAGTTTTTCAACGATTCAAAAGCAACGAACTCGATTGCAACGAAGAAGGCTCTTGACTCGTTTGATCATCCCGTTGTCCTATTGGCAGGAGGGTTGGATAGAGGAAATGATTTTGATGACCTCATTCCATATTTTCAAGAGAAAGTGAAACACTTGATAACATTTGGTGAAACAGCACCGAAACTTCAGGAAACTGCAAATAATGCAGGATTGAAGAACGTTACAATTGTCGATAATGTAGAAAAAGCTGTTCCGACAGCTTTCAATCTTTCAAATGAGGGTGATGTAATCCTATTATCACCTGCATGTGCAAGTTGGGATCAATATAAAACGTTTGAAGAGCGCGGTGACATTTTTATTGAAGCAATGCATAAACTCTAATGAAAGGTTGTCATGCTTATCCTAGTTAGGGGGTAAGTAAATCGACGATAACGGGGTGTGGATTCATTGCCGAAAACAAAATCAACGCCGGACTTAGTCTTTTTAACTGTGACACTTGCTCTACTAGCGATCGGATTAGTGATGGTCTATAGTGCTAGTGCGGTATGGGCTTCTTATAAATTCGATGACGCCTTCTTTTTCGCGAAAAGACAGCTTTTATTTGCGGGAGTAGGAGTCGTTGCAATGTTCTTCGTGATGAATGTGGAATACTGGACATGGAGAACTTGGTCTAAGTTAGGGATTCTTATTTGCTTTCTCCTATTAATACTAGTCTTGATCCCAGGGGTAGGATTAGTAAGAGGGGGAGCGAGAAGCTGGTTAGGTGTTGGTGCGTTTTCAATCCAACCTTCTGAATTTACAAAGCTAGCGATGATTGCGTTTTTGGCAAAATACTTATCAGAAAACCAAAAGCGCATTACATCATTTAAAAAGGGACTTGTTCCTTCACTTGGTCTCGTAATGGTGGCATTTGCGATGATTATGCTCCAGCCTGACCTTGGTACAGGTGCGGTAATGGTTGGCACATGTGTTGTGATGATTTTCATTTCTGGTGCAAAGATTTCACATTTTGCATGGTTAGGTTTACTAGGGATAGCAGGGTTTGTAGGTTTAATCATATCCGCACCTTACCGAGTAGCAAGGATTACATCGTACCTCGACCCTTGGAGTGATCCACTTGGCAGTGGCTTCCAAATCATACAATCACTGTATGCGATTGGTCCAGGAGGATTGATGGGGCTCGGTCTAGGACAAAGCAGGCAAAAGTTCTATTACTTACCTGAACCCCAAACAGATTTTATTTTTGCTATTTTATCTGAGGAGCTAGGGTTTATAGGCGGAAGTTTCGTAATTCTGTTGTTTGCACTCCTCCTTTGGAGAGGAATCAGAATCGCATTACGTGCCCCCGATTTATTTGGCAGCTTGCTCGCAGTTGGCATTATCGGGATGGTCGCGATTCAAGTCATGATCAACATCGGGGTAGTTACTGGATTGATGCCTGTAACAGGTATCACCCTTCCCTTCTTAAGCTACGGAGGTTCCTCGTTAACGCTCATGCTCGTAGCGATGGGTGTCTTGCTTAATATCAGTCGATATGCAAAGTTTTAGCTAACTCTTCGTTGTAATTGCTGGTAAATCTACAGAGGATATTTCAAAGCACTAATCGCCGTGAAGCACACTGTGAAACATAATCAGAGAAGTCACCTCCAAACAGAATTTGAAATCGATGATGGATAAAAGCGCTCCGATTAATGGAGCGTTTTTTATATTGATATTCTTTTATTTAAGAAAGAGGCTAACTTAGTCGATATTTGACTTAGAAAACATTTTCTTCGTCTGGATAAAAAGCCCTAAAAATATGCTATAATGGTGAAAATAAGCAGCATTTCTTTATCATGCCGTGCGGTTGCCATGATATGAAATAGAACACTTTGAAGAATTATTTTTCAAGACGGGGGCAAAAGGATGGAAGATCGCAAAGTAGTAACGATAGAAGATCGGATTCCGACATTAAAAGCGCAGCGCAAACAGCGCGCAAATAGAAGACTGATCGTCTATTTATCAATCTTCTTCTTTTTAATTTTGTTGATTATTTACTTCCAATCTTCTTTAAGCCACATTCGGACGATCAGTATTTCAGGCAATAATTATATTGCTACAGATGAAATCGAGAAGATGAGTGGTCTTGATCAAAGTGTAAGCTTTTGGAACATTAATAAAAAAGAAGTAGTATCTCAAATTGAAAGTTCGAAAGAAATATCTAGTGCAATCGTTACTCGACAGTTTCCTGCAACGGTGAAAATAGAAGTAACTGAAAACGAGCGAGTTGCGTATCTGAAGAAGGGAAGCAAATTCTTCCCAATCCTCCAAACAGGAACAATACTAGATGCCTTAAAAAAAGGCGAAACCCCAGTTAACGCACCGATTCTTCTCCAATGGGATGAGAGCACAGAACTCCAAGAGATGGCAGGGGAGTTAAGGAAAGTTAAGATGAGTGTGATCAATCGAATTTCTGAAATTCACTATGAACCAAAAGGTGATAATGCCTTTAATCTTACGTTATTTATGAGTGATGGTTATGAAGTTCGGACAAGCATCAGTAGTTTTGCAGAAAGAATAAATGCCTATCCGTTAATTGTGAAAGAACTTCAGGATAAGCCAAAAGGTATTCTATATTTGAATGAAGGTAGCTGGCTCGAGCCATATGAAAAGGTAACAGAAGAGAAAAAAGAATCATGAGCGAGAAATTAACTATGAGTATCCTCCTAATGGACAAGTATGAGTGATTCAATACGAACCTTTATGGTTCAAGGAGTATGACTCTTTTCATTCCTATAATGGAACGATTATAAGCTTTTTTCGTATGAATTAATCATTATCTTTTCTCCATGTTCTTCATGGTGTAGACTTATACGTATGCTCTTTCTCTATTGTTACGAAAGACTTATAATCTACTGAATCAATTTTATGAGTCAAACTACTAAAAAAACTTATAAAATATTGGTCAAAAGAAGGGAAATTAACGGATTTGTGGAATAGTGTCCTTATATCGCATTCTTATAGCGATCAGTACCTTTCTGTTAAAAAGATGTTTACTAACAGAAAATGTTGTGAATATAAAGGTGTTGGAGGTTTATTCGACCCTATTATAGAGAATTTACAAATACCTGAAATGGGTAGCAATTTGAAGGAGGTGCCAGGAGAATGAACAGCAACGAAGTTTATGTGAGTCTAGACATCGGTACATCCAATGTGAAAGTGATCATTGGCCAGATGACAAACGATTCATTGAATATCCTAGGGGTAGGCAGTGCGCCGTCCGATGGAATTCGTAAAGGATCGATTGTGGATATAGATGAAACTGTTCGTTCAATTAAACAGGCAGTAGAAAATGCAGAAAGAATGGTAGGTTTATCGATTCGCTCCGTCATTGTTGGAATTAACGGAAACCATGTTCAGCTTCAGCCTTGTCATGGTGTTGTGGCTGTTTCTAGTGAAGACCGTGAAATTCATGATGAAGACGTTGCGAGAGTAATTGATGCAGCACAGGTTGTTTCTATCCCTCCTGAGCGTGAAATTATTGATGTAATCCCAGGTCAATTCGTAGTGGATGGATTAGATGGCATTACAGACCCAAGGGGCATGATCGGTGTACGTCTTGAAATGGAAGGCACGATCATTACAGGTTCAAAAACCGTATTACATAATCTATTGAGATGTGTTGAAAAAGCAGGCCTTGAAATTGCAGATATTTGTCTTCAGCCGCTAGCATGTGGCGCAATGGCTCTTTCTAAGGATGAGAAAAACCTAGGAGTTGCTCTTGTGAACATGGGAGCAGGTTCAACGACAATTTCTATATTCGAAGAAGGTTCTCTTAAAGCGACTTCAGTTCTTCCTATCGGGGGAGATAACGTCACGAAGGATATTTCTATTGGTTTAAGAACAACTACAGAAGAAGCTGAACGTATTAAGGTTAAGCACGGTAATGCATTTGTCGATCTTGCATCTGAAGAAGAAGCATTTACTGTCTCTACAATAGGTAGTTCAGCTGAACAAGAATTTAATCAGTTCGAATTGGCGCATATTATAGAACCTCGTATCGAAGAGATGTTAGAATTGATAGAAGACGAGATTAGGCGTTTGGGTATACGCGAATTGCCAGGTGGATTTGTACTTACCGGAGGAATGGTAGGTATGGATGGTATACTCGAGCTTGCAAGAGACGTACTTCAACATAATGTGCGCGTTGCAGTTCCTGATTATATTGGAGTTCGCGAACCCCAATATACTACAGGCATTGGTCTAATCCAATTTACGTACAAGAACGTAAAGATTCAGGGGAAAGAAGTGGCTGCTTCCTTAAACCCTGAGGATGAAGTGAAGCCCAAGCGTAAAAGCAAACCTGAGCCTCAGTCGGGAGAGAAGTCTTCTCCAGGAATGAAAGAAAAAGTTAAGAATTTCTTTAATTTATTTGTAGAATAAAGGGCATTACAAGATTAGGAGGACCTGAGATGTTAGAGTTTGATATGAATATGGAACAATTAGCACAAATAAAAGTAATCGGTGTCGGCGGTGGCGGAAGCAATGCTGTTAACCGAATGATTGAAAACGGAGTACAAGGTGTAGAATTCATTGCTGTCAATACAGATGCGCAAGCCTTGAACCTTGCGAAAGCGGAAGTTAAGATGCAGATTGGTGGCAAGTTGACAAGAGGTCTTGGTGCAGGCGCAAATCCGGAAATCGGAAAGAAAGCTGCTGAAGAGAGCAAAGAACAGATTGAAGAAGCACTTCGCGGCGCTGACATGGTCTTTGTAACAGCAGGTATGGGAGGCGGAACTGGTACTGGTGCGGCTCCTGTTATTGCTGAGATCGCGAAAGAACTAGGCGCTCTTACAGTGGGCGTTGTTACTCGTCCATTTACATTTGAAGGGCGAAAGCGTTCGACTCAAGCTGTATCTGGTATCGCGATGTTAAAAGAAAAAGTTGATACGTTGATCGTTATTCCTAACGACCGTCTCCTTGAAATCGTTGACAAGAATACACCGATGCTAGAAGCATTCCGTGAAGCAGATAACGTACTTCGTCAAGGTGTACAAGGTATTTCAGACCTGATCGCTGTACCTGGACTTATTAACCTTGACTTTGCCGACGTTAAAACCATCATGACCGAAAGAGGATCTGCATTGATGGGTATCGGAATTGCAACAGGTGAGAATCGTGCTTCAGAAGCAGCTAAAAAGGCTATTTCCAGCCCATTGCTTGAAACGTCAATCGACGGAGCAAAAGGTGTTCTTATGAACATTACTGGCGGATCAAACCTAAGCCTATATGAAGTAAATGAAGCAGCGGATATCGTGTCTTCAGCTTCAGATGAAAATGTAAACATGATCTTCGGTTCTGTTATCAACGAAGAACTAAAAGATGAAATTCTTGTAACAGTAATTGCAACTGGATTTGACGAGAATGAAAACAAGAAAAAATCCGTTCCTCGTCCATCTTCTCAATCTAAACAGGGTGCTCCAATTCAGCAGCCGAAACAAGAAGAGGAAGAAGTACAACAGCCAGAACCTTCTAAGTTTGGTTCTCGCGTTGAGGAATCCAATGAAACACTCGATATTCCTACGTTCCTTCGTAATCGTAAGCGTAGAAGATAATACTTTAAAACCAGCTCATTGAAGAGCTGGTTTTTTTATTGTATTTGAAAGCGTTTTAAGGGGGGGGGAGAGGCTGGATGCCCACTTCCGCCTTTCTTGATCTAGCTGCGACTCGCAGAAACTCCGAAATTTCACTCTTTTAAATGAACACAAAAAGCGTGTTCACTTTCAAGAGTTCCAATTTCTCCGTTTCTAACCGCTCGTCTTTGCTTTTCTTGATCTAGCTGCGACTCGCAGAAACTCCGAAATTTCACTCTTTCAAATGAACACAAAAAGCGTGTTCACTTTCAAGAGTTCCAATTTCTCCGTTTCTAACCGCTCGTCTCCGCCTTTCTTTATATCTAGCTTCAGTGGCTACGCCCTCGAGACGCTTCACCTCTCAAGCAGAACACAAAGAGCGTGTTCCACTTGAGAGGTTCCAGCGCTTGTCGGGCGTGACCAGCCACTTCTGCTTTTAACAATATCTAGCTCCAGTGGGCAGGCTCTTGATCGCTTCACCTTTTCGACAGAACACAAAGAACGTGTTCAATCGAAAAGGCTCCAGCGCTTGTCGAGCCTAAACGCCCACTTCCGCCTTTATGATTGTCTAGCTGCGACTCGCAGAAACTCCAAGATTTCGCTCTTTCAATTGAACACAAAGAGCATGTTCTATTGAAAGCGCTCCAATCTTTCCGTTTCTAACCGCTCGTCTTTGCTTTTCTTGATCTAGCTGCGACTCGCAGAAACTCCGATATTTTCACTCTTTCAAATGAACACAAAAAGCGTGTTCACTTTCAAGAGTTCCAATCTTTCCGTTTCTAACCGCTCGTCTCCGCCTTTCTTTATATCTAGCTCCAGTGGGCAGGCTCTTGATCGCTTCACCTTTTCGACAGAACACAAAGAACGTGTTCAATCGAAAAGGCTCCAGCGCTTGTCGAGCCTAAACGCCCACTTCCCCCTTTAACGATATCTAGCTTCAGTGGCTACGCCCTCGAGACGCTTCACCTCTCATGTAGAACACAAAGAGCGTGTTCCACTTGAGAGGTTCCAGCGCTTGTCGGGCGTGACCAGCCACTTCCGCCTTTAACAATATCTAGCTCCAGTGGGCAGGCTCTCGATCGCTTCACCTTTTCGACAGAACACAAAGAACGTGTTCAATCGAAAAGGCTCCAGCGCTTGTCGAGCCTAAACGCCCACTTCCGCCTTTATTTATGTCTAGCTGCGTTTCGCAGAAACTACGTCATTTCGCTCTTACAAATGAACACAAAAAGCGTGTTCAATTGAAAGCGCTCCAATGACTCCGTTTCTAAACGCGAAACTCCGCCTTTCTTTCAAATTATTCAAATTTTTCTCTAAACACTGTTGTGTTTGTGAAGGATGGCACGTATAATGTCCATTATATAAAAACAAAAGTCCTCGTTAGAAGGACATAAGGGAGTGGAGAATATGAAGGATAGCGTATCGATCGGACTGTTGGGACTTGGGACTGTTGGTAGTGGTGTGGTACATATGATTGAGTCTCATCAGGAGGAGCTTCAACAACGTGTTGGCTGTGTAGTAAAGGTAGGAAAGGTACTTGTAAGAGATATCGAAAAGCATCGAGGTGTTGCTGTTAATGAAGATCTGTTAACTCAGAATCCTGAAGATGTTATTAATAATCCAGATGTTGATGTCGTTATTGAAGTGATGGGTGGAATCGACCAAGCGAAAGAGTATATTCTTGCTTCGTTAAAAAATAAAAAACATGTTGTAACTGCTAACAAGGATTTGATGGCTTTGCATGGAAGAGAGTTGTTAACGGCTGCGGTGGACAATGAATGTGATCTCTTTTATGAAGCTAGTGTGGCTGGTGGTATTCCAATCCTTCGTAGTTTAGTAGAAGGTCTATCATCTGATAGAATCACGAAATTGATGGGAATCGTTAACGGTACGACTAACTATATTCTTACTAAGATGACAAAGAATAACGTGCCATACGAGAGCGTATTGAAAGAAGCGCAAGAACTTGGTTTTGCTGAAGCTGATCCAACTGCTGATGTGGAAGGTCTTGATGCAGCTCGTAAAGTCGTTATTCTTGGAACATTAGGTTTTTCCATGAAGGTTGGCTTAGATGATGTCAAGATAAAGGGAATCACTCAGGTTGATGCAGAGGACATCTCTTACAGTAAGAAGCTAGGATATACAATTAAACTACTATCGATCGCGAGTTCAGATAATGGTTCGATCGAACTGTCTGTCCAGCCAACCCTTTTGCCATCACGTCATCCACTTGCGGCAGTAAATGATGAGTACAACGCTGTTTATGTATACGGAGAAGCTGTTGGAGAGACAATGTTCTACGGTCCAGGTGCAGGACAACTTCCTACAGCTACTGCAGTTGTCTCTGACCTTGTTGCTGTTATCAAAAACATGCGTTTAGGAGTAAATGGTAAGAGTGTCATTCTTCCTCAACATGAACGTAAACTGAAGAAAGATGAGGAAATTAAGAGTAAGTACTTCATCAGACTGTTTGTGAAAGATGAAGCTGGTGCCTTTTCAAAGATTTCTCACTTATTTAAGGATCACGGAATCAGCCTTGAGAAGTTAATCCAAGAACCAGTCATTAATAATGGAACTGCTGAGCTTGTCATCATCACCCACGAAACGAACCAACAAGCATTTGATGATATGCATAGCCAATTAACTGATTTGGATGTAGTAGTAGATGTGAAAAGCAGGTATCGAGTGGAGGGAATGTAATGTCTGTCTGGAATGGGTTATTAGAGCATTATACTGATTATTTACCGATTACTGAAGAAACTCCCTCACTTAGTTTAAATGAGGGAAATACACCTTTATTAAAGTTAAATACGCTTTCTGAGGAGCTCGGAGTGTCACTACATGTGAAAATTGAGGGAGCGAACCCTACAGGTTCCTTTAAAGATAGAGGCATGGTGATGGCAGTCGCGAAAGCGAAGGAAGAAGGCAGTAACGCCATCATTTGTGCTTCGACTGGAAATACAGCAGCAGCAGCTGCCGCGTATGGTGCGAGGGCTGGCTTACGTTGTATCATCGTTATTCCAAAAGGCAAGGTCGCACTCGGTAAACTTGCACAAGCCATGATCTATGGTGCAGAAATCTTTGAGATTGATGGAAACTTTGATGAAGCGCTCCGTATGGTGAGATCGATCGCTGAAACTGAGCCTATTACTCTCGTGAATTCTGTTAACCCATATCGTTTGGAAGGTCAGAAGACCGCTGCTTTTGAAGTGTGTGATCAGCTTGGTAAAGCACCGGATGTGCTTGCAATACCGGTTGGAAATGCAGGGAATATTTCAGCTTATTGGAAAGGATTTAAGGAATATCTTTCTCATGAACGGAAACCTGAGATGAGAGGGTTTGAAGCAGAAGGATCAGCAGCGATTGTAAAGAAAAAGATCATTCAAAATCCAGAAACGATCGCTACTGCAATCAGAATTGGAAATCCAGCCAGCTGGCAACTCGCCGAAGAAGCGGTAGTCGAATCAGATGGGAAGATTGATAGTGTAACAGATGAAGAAATTTTGAATGCCTATCAGCTACTCGCAAAAAAAGAAGGAGTATTTGCTGAACCTGCTTCGTGTGCTTCGATAGCTGGCGTGTTAAAACAAGTTGCTTCTAAAGAAATTCAGCAAGGTAGCACGATTGTCGCCGTATTGACTGGAAATGGCTTAAAAGACCCTTCTACGGCAATGGAAACTGTTCTTGTTAAACCGCGTGTTGTAGCTGCTGATAAAGGGAAGTTTTTAGAAGAGCTTAAGGGATGTGTTAGTCATTGAAACAGCATGTCTCATTAAGCATACCAGGAAGTACTTCAAATCTTGGGCCGGGGTTCGATTCGATTGGGTTAGCGATCAATCGTTATCTCCATGTTAAGGTTGAACCTTCAACGGAATGGAACTTTCACTATATCGATTTTCAAGAGAAGTTCCCATCAGGTAAAGATAATCTCATCTATAAAGTAATCGAGTCGATTGCTAATGAGAATATGCAAACGCCAAAGCCACAGACTGTTACGATGTCAAGCGAACTACCTCTGGAACGGGGACTTGGTAGCAGTGCAGCAGCAATTGTAGCTGGAGTAGAAATCGCGGATCGTATTATGGACCTTGAACTGACTTCAAAGCAAAAAGTAATGTACGCTTCTAAATTTGAAGGTCATGCAGATAACGTAGCAGCTTCGATTTATGGAGGACTTGTCATCGCATCAGGATTAGGGGAAATCGACACGATCGTTCATGAAGTCGAAAATCTTGAGATGCTTGCATTAGTTCCAGGGACGAAATTGAAAACAACTGATTCACGTTCTGTTCTCCCAGAAAACCTTTCTTATCAAGATGCCGTGAAGGCGAGTAGTATCGCAAATGTTTTCACTGCAGCTGCTGTTAAAAACAATTGGGCGCTTGCAGGGGAGTTAATGAAGAAAGATTTATTCCATCAGCCTTATCGAAAGCATTTTGTACCAGATCTTGAACGCGTACAAGATCTTGCGGTTGATTGGGGGGCATATGGCGCTGCTCTTAGTGGAGCAGGTCCAACTTTACTTTTGTTTACGCCTCAAGGTGCATCTAAGAAATTAAAAACAATAATGGAAACAAACTTCCCAGGGTATGAGTGTATCGAACTTCTTCCAACGAATACGGGAGTCGAACAAGTGATGAACGATGTAGTACAGAGGTAAGCCGTCCGATTATGGGCGGCTATTTTTTTTGCTTTAAAACTCAGTGACAAAAATAGTGGTAATTATGCAAAATAACCTTGGTATTAACGGCACGATTTGACAGCCTTTCAATTCAAACTAGTCTATACTAAAAGTCAAATTCATTAGGGAGGAGCCAGCAGGTGGCTGTATATCTGGATGTAATATGGCTGTTGAACGTATGTTTTGACTACATGCTATTGATGCTTACCAGTTTGCTGCTAAAGCGTCATGTACGTAAAAGACGACTTGCTGCTGGCGCACTTTTCGCTTCACTCTATGTCATATTTTTATTTGTACCTGGATTGGAATTCATGGTTCATCCTCTCGTGAAATTATTTTATTCTTTTATCATCGTGAGCATTACGTTTGGGTTTACCAGGTTCAGAAGTTTCGTGCAGAGTTGGTTGTTGTTCTATTTCGTTACGTTCATGATCGGCGGAGGAATGTTAGGGGCGCATTATTTCTTTAAACAGGAAGTTGGCGTTTATAACGGTGCAGTCGCAACACAAAGCACTGGATTTGGAGATCCAGTCAGCTGGGGATTTGTACTCGTCGGTTTTCCTGTCATTTGGATGTTCTCTAAGAAAAGGTTAGGTGAAATCGAGGCAAAGAAAATTCATTATGATCAAATTGCAACCGTGAAGATTACGATCGATGATGTTATTGTCACCGCTTCTGCTTTGATCGACAGTGGAAACCAGCTCCGTGACCCTTTGTCAGGCGCACCTGTCATGATCCTTGATATGACAGTTCATTCAGGACATTTTTCAGATCAATTTCTAGAAAAAGCAAAAAATGTAACGGATTTTCAGAGTGAGGGAGAGGTGGACAGGTGGGAACATAGGCTTAGAATCGTTCCGTTTCGAGCCGTCGGACAAGATCATCAATTTTTGTGTGCGCTGAAGCCTGATGTAGTAGAAATAACAACGAATGAAGAAACGCTTGTTGTGAAGAAAGTACTTGTTGGCCTTAGTTTCCAATCATTATCTGGCGAGAAAGAGTACAGTTGCATCCTTCATCCAAAAATGCTGGCTGAAAAGGCGAACGCTTCTTAAAAATAGAAGAAATGAACAGATTGGGGAGGTAAAATGCATGGGGAAATTAAAGATAAAAGTTGTACTCTGGTGGCAGCGTATCCTAATGAAACTCGGCATAAAGCCTGACGAGATCTATTACATAGGAGGAAGCGAAGCCCTTCCACCTCCTTTAACAAAAGAAGAAGAAGCTCATCTCTTGATCAAATTGCCTGGTGGTGACAAGGCTGCCCGCTCTATTCTAATCGAAAGAAATTTGCGTCTTGTTGTCTACATTGCTAGAAAGTTTGAAAACACAGGAATCAATATTGAAGATTTAATTAGTATAGGTACGATTGGTTTGATAAAGGCTGTAAATACATTCAATCCAGAAAAGAAAATAAAGCTAGCTACTTATGCTTCAAGATGTATTGAGAATGAAATTCTCATGTTTCTCCGTCGAAATAACAAAATCCGATCCGAAGTTTCCTTCGATGAGCCTCTTAATGTGGATTGGGATGGGAATGAGTTACTCTTATCTGATGTATTAGGTACTGATGAAGATATAATCACAAAGGGGATCGACGCTCGCGTAGATCGGAAATTGCTTGTAAAAGCTCTTGAAACACTGAATCCAAGAGAAAAGCAAATTATGGAATTACGGTTCGGTCTTGCTGGTGATGAAGAAAAAACCCAAAAGGATGTTGCTGATCTTCTCGGAATTTCTCAGTCTTATATTTCTAGACTAGAAAAGCGCATTATCAAAAGGCTCCGAAAAGAATTCAATAAGATGGTCTAACTTTCTTAAAATGATAAATGCATAATTTTCCCACTCTCGGAGATACTTTACTTTGACAGCATCTCCGATGAGGAGGGAAAGAGTTGACACGAAACAAAGTCGAGATTTGTGGAGTAGATACCTCCAAACTTCCGGTTCTGAAGAATGAGAAAATGAGAGTGCTCTTCAAACAGATGCAGGAAGGTGATATTTCTGCTAGGGAAGAGCTAGTGAATGGAAATTTACGACTCGTTTTAAGCGTTATTCAGCGATTTAATAATCGTGGTGAATACGTTGATGATCTCTTTCAGGTCGGATGTATTGGGTTAATGAAATCCATTGATAACTTCGATTTATCGCAAAACGTGAAATTCTCAACTTATGCAGTGCCGATGATTATCGGTGAAATTAGACGGTATCTTAGGGACAATAATCCGATACGGGTTTCTAGATCGCTTCGAGATATTGCCTATAAATCCCTCCAGATCAGGGACAAATTGATGACGAAAAACTCCAAGGAGCCGAATCCAACAGAAATCGCTAAGGAACTAGGTGTAACGAAAGAAGAAGTTGTATTCGCTCTTGACGCCATCCAGGACCCTGTTTCATTGTTTGAACCAATATACAATGATGGTGGAGATCCGATCTTCGTAATGGATCAAATTAGTGATGATAAGCAAAAGGATTTTCATTGGCTTGAGGACATCGCATTAAAAGAAGCGATGACAAGGCTTAATCAAAGGGAAAATATGATTCTTCAAATGCGTTTCTTTCAAGGAAAGACCCAGATGGAAGTAGCTGATGAAATAGGTATTTCTCAAGCGCAAGTATCACGTCTTGAAAAAGCAGCAATCCAGCAAATGAATAAAAATATACAAAGTTAGAACAAGACCTGTTTAACAGGTCTTTTCTATTGCCCACTTTTCATATAATAAGATGGAAAGGTGGGGGTGTGATGATAAAAATCTCTGAATTTCAAGTTAAAGATGTTGTAAATGTATCTAACGGAAAAAAACTTGGACATATAGCAGACCTCGAAATAAACTTAACAACTGGAAAAATTGAAGCGATCGTCATCCCAGGACAAGGAAAGATGATGGGATTTTTTGCTCGTGAGAGTGATCTTGTGATTCCATGGCGAAACATAGTAAAAATAGGTTCAGATGTGATTTTAGTGAAATATTATGATTCATCAGATTCAGAATCTTTCCAAAAAGAGTCATGAGTAGCCAATATCTCACAATCTATATCCCTTCTTCTCAACATAATATGATAAAATAGAGTGTAAACTTGAATAGAAATGAAGGGATATAGCTGTGAGAAAAGAACTGTTTCAAGATACGGATGACCATACTTCACTAGCACTTCATTTCGGTGATGATGGTAGTTCTAAAAGTAAACTAAAAGCCGGTTTTTCAACTAGACATAACGGTGTAAGCAAGGAACCTTTTGCAAGTCTAAATCTCGGATTCCATGTGCCAGACCACTCACTCGATGTTCTGACAAATCGAAAGATACTTAGTAACAAGCTAGACACACCGCTAGAGCATTGGGTAGTTGCAGAGCAAATTCATGGGAATGAAATCGCACATATCCGTTCAGCTGATAAGGGACGTGGTGCGACTGAACATGATTCTGCTATACCAAGTAAAGACGGTTTGTATACGGATGAAAAGGGAATCATGTTAGGTGCACTCTATGCAGACTGTGTTCCGCTCTTTTTTTACTCACCATCTGCGGAAAGGGTTGGAATTGCCCACGCAGGTTGGAAAGGAACAACGAAGGATATTGCTGGAGAGATGATTCAGAGGTGGCAAGAGGATGGTATCGACCCTAAGGACATTTTGACTGCAATAGGACCTTCGATTGGCAGTTGCTGTTATGAAGTTGACGACAGGGTAATAGAGAGTGTCATTCAAGTTGCGTTTGACTCTGAACAATTCTTTACACGAAATGAAAATGACACTTATCAGCTCGATTTAAAAGCTGTGAATAAACACTTGTTTCTTAAAGCAGGCGTGCCAGAGAACAATATTTTTGTTAGCGACTATTGTACAAGCTGCAGTAACCTGTTTTTCTCTCACCGAAGCGAAAATGGTAAGACTGGAAGAATGATGGGTTACATTGGACTTGAGGAGGGTTAACAGGGAAGTGGAAGTAAGAACAAATTTAGATCAAATCGTTTCGAAGATTAAAACAGCTGCACATCGATCTAACCGAAATCCAGAAGATGTGAACATTATCGCGGTAACGAAATACGTTAGTGTCGATCGTGCCAAAGAAGCTGTTGATGCAGGTTTATCCCACCTTGGAGAAAATCGTCAAGAAGGCTTGATCGAAAAAGTTGAAGCTTTTGAAGAACAGCCAGTGTGGCATTTCATAGGAACATTGCAATCTCGTAAGGTGAAGGAAATCATAGATCACGTGGATTATATTCACTCATTGGACCGTCGCTCTCTCGCGAAAGAGATCAACAAGAGAGCGTCTAGAAAGATGAAATGTTTTGTTCAAGTCAATGTTTCGGGAGAAGAATCCAAACATGGTTTAACACCTGAACATGTAATGCCTTTCGTTGAATCCCTAGAAAACTACCCAAATATTGAAGTCGTTGGTTTGATGACGATGGCTCCACATATAAAAGATGCCGAAGAGATCAGAACTGTCTTTCAACGTTTGAAAGAACTTCAAATACTTATTCAAAAGTGTTCATTTAGCCACGCTCCTTGTAAAGAACTTTCTATGGGGATGTCTAATGATTACGAGATTGCAGTTGAAGAAGGTGCTACGTTTGTTCGTATCGGATCGTCTCTTGTTGGTTAAGAAAATAACAACTCCCGGAGGTGCAGGGAATGGGAATTAAAACAAAGTTTAAGCAGTTCTTTGAGCTCGATGATGAACCAATAGAGTTCGAGGATGATGGTCAAACAACGTATGCTGATGACGATGAGTTAGAGAATTCAAGGGTTAGTCGTAACCAGAATAAGCAAAAGCAACAATCAAATCAAAATGTGGTCAGTTTGCAAAGTATCCACAAAAACTCTAGAGTTGTGCTTGTTGAACCTAGAGTGTATGCTGAAGCTCAGGATATCGCAGATCATATAAAAAACCGTAAGTCTGTTGTGATGAACTTGCAGCAAATCCCACATGATCAGGCAAAGAGGATTGTTGATTTCTTAAGTGGAACGGTTTACGCTCTTGGCGGAGATATTCAGAAACTTGGTCCTGACACGTTCATGTGTACCCCGGATAATGTTGAAATCTCCGGTAACATTACCGATGAAATATTTGAAGATTAGTTCTAAGGAAGGTGAAGAATTTGCAAATTGGTTATTTATTAGCACAAGTTTTACAGATTTATTCATGGATATTAATCATTTATATCTTTATGTCCTGGATTCCGAATGCTAGAGAGTCCTCCATTGGACAAATGATTGCAAGAGTTGCTGAACCATACCTTGCTCCGTTCCGCAAAATAATACCGCCGATCGGTGGAATGCTAGATATTTCCCCTATTGTTGCCATTTTTGCACTACAGTTCGCGCAATATGGAGTCATTGCTCTCTTTGGAATGATTTAGTAAGACTATGTCAATATACGAACACTATCGAGCTGAAGAACGAAATTTTGTTGATCGAGTGTTAGAATGGCAAGGAGAAGTAGAAGAAAGATATTCTCCAAAGCTGACGGATTTCCTAGATCCACGAGAGCAGGATATCGTAACCCAAATAATTGGAAATCATCCAGAAGTGAGCGTGTCCTTTTCAGGCGCAGTGGACGGAGCAGAACGACAGCGTGCACTGCTTCTTCCCCCTTATCTAACAGCAACAACAGAAGATTATGCAGTAGTTGCATTAGAAATTACATATCCGTCTAAATTCGTTTCGTTATCACACCCAGATCTTTTAGGTGCTTTAATGGGACTAGGATTAAAACGGGAAAAATTCGGTGATATTTACGTGATGGATGGTCACGCACAGTTAATCGTGGCGGAAGAAGTAGCGGAGTATATTAAAATAAACTTAAACCAGGCTGGAAAAGCGTCGATATCACCAGAAGTGATTCCGATTACAAAGGTTAATGTTCCACCTACTAGGTGGGAAGAGCAAACTGGTACTGTGAGTAGCCTTCGGCTAGATGCAGTTTTAGCAGAAGTATACAACTTATCTCGTTCTAAAGTATCTCCAATGATCGAGCATGAACGTGCAAAATTAAATTGGAAGGTCGTTGATCAACCTTCAACCGAAATAAAAGCGGGTGATTATCTTTCCCTTCGAGGTTCAGGTAGAAGCAAAATCAACACGATCGATGGTAAGACAAAGAAGGGTAAATGGCGAATCACGTATAGTATAAGAAAATAATTTGTCATATTTAGAAGGATTGTCCAAAAGGATTGTCGAATTACGAGTTGGGACATAAAAGAGAGCAAACCGGAGGTGGCTGAATTGCCTTTAACACCATTAGACATTCATAACAAAGAGTTTACTCGCGGATTCCGCGGTTATGATGAAGACGAGGTAAATGAATTTCTAGATCAAGTCATTAAAGATTATGAAACTGTTATCAGAGAAAAGAAAGAGCTTAACGAGAGAGTTAAGATTCTTGAAGAAAGACTAGGACACTTCTCAAACCTTGAGGAAACACTGAACAAATCGATTCTTGTCGCGCAAGAAACTGCAGAAGAAGTCAAGCAGAGTGCAACGAAAGAATCTCGTTTGATCCTTAAGGAAGCAGAGAAGAACGCAGATCGCATCATTAATGATTCTCTAGCAAAAGCAAGAAAGATATCAATGGAAAATGAAGAGTTGAAAAAACAAGCTTCCGTATACCGTACACGTTTCCGCATGCTTGTTGAAGCTCAACTTGAAATGCTTACAAACGAAGATTGGGACGGGCTAGCTGCACGTTTTGATGAAGAAGAAGAGCAGATTCAAGAGAACGCATAAATCTTTCAACATTTATACCGCATTTTCTTGACTTATTAAAATTAAATACACTATACTTTTGATATACTTACGAATGTTACTCCTATAAATAGGGTTAACTACGCATTTCAAAAGCATAAATGATTAAGAAATGGACGATACTGTTTCTTACAAATAAGTGATAAAGAACGACTGCGATGGGAAGAGTAACTGATTTACCTTAACAAAGCGAGCTGGGGTTGGTGTGAGCCCGGTGTTAAGCATTCAGTGAAAATCATCCCTGAGTCCCGAGCTGAACAATAAGTAAGCCCCGGCGTATCATTCACGTTACGAATGCAAAGTGAGCACAGGTCTGTGCTTAAGTTGGGTGGTACCACGGGAAAACCTTCTCGTCCCTATTTAGGGATGAGGAGGTTTTTTATGTTTACGGAGACAGAATGCGGCGTTTTGATTTTGAAGGAGGAAAGGACATGAGCTTTAAAGAAACACTGTTAATGCCAAAAACAAAGTTCCCAATGCGTGGAAATTTGCCAAACAAAGAGCCTGATATGCAAAAAGAATGGGAAGAAAATAATCTTTATGAGAAGGTACAGGAAAGAACGAAAGATCGTCCTCTTTTCGTATTGCACGATGGCCCTCCGTACGCGAATGGAGATATCCACATCGGGCACGCTGAAAACAAAGTGTTGAAGGACATGATCGTGCGTTACAAATCTATGAATGGATTTAATGCTCCATATGTTCCAGGTTGGGATACACACGGTCTACCGATCGAGCAGGCACTAACGAAAAAAGGTGTTGATCGTAAGAAGTTAACGGTAGCTGAATTCCGTAAGAAGTGTGAAGAGTATGCCCTTAAACAAGTTGACCGCCAGCGTGAGCAGTTCAAACGTCTTGGTGTACGAGGAGACTGGGATAACCCATATATCACACTCAACAAAGGCTATGAAGCTCAACAAATCAAAGTATTTGGAGAAATGGCGAAGCGTGGCTATATTTACAAAGATAAGAAAACCGTTTATTGGTCTCCAACTTCTGAATCGGCTCTAGCCGAAGCTGAAATCGAATATCAAGACAAACGATCTCCTTCAATTTATGTAGGGTTCCAAGTAAAGGATGGAAAAGGTGTATTGGATGGAGATGAGAAGTTCATCATCTGGACAACTACTCCTTGGACGATTCCTTCTAACCTTGCGATCGCCTTGAATGCATCATTTGAATATAGCGTAGTGGAAGCAGATGGAAACAAGTTTATCGTCGCTTCTGAACTACTGGATCAACTAAAAGAAGAATTTGAATGGAATAGCGTCAAAGAACTTAAGCGTGTAAAAGGTAGCGAACTTGAGTATGTAACGGCTCAACACCCTCTTTACGATCGTGAGTCCCTCGTGATTCTAGGAGATCACGTAACGCTAGATGCTGGTACTGGTTGCGTTCATACAGCTCCTGGTCATGGTGAAGACGACTATGCGATCGGAAGAAAGTATAACCTTGAAATCCTTTGCCCAGTAGATGAAAAAGGTGTCTTCACAAACGAAGCACCTGGATTTGAAGGGTTGTTCTATGATAAAGCAAACAAGCCGATCACCGAAAAGCTTGAAGAAGCTGGAGCACTTGTTAAGCTTTCGTTCTTTACGCACTCTTATCCGCATGACTGGCGTACAAAGAAGCCGATCATCTTCCGTGCTACTGAACAGTGGTTTGCTTCGATCAAGCAATTTAGACCTGAACTATTACAAGCCGTAGCCGACGTAGAATGGTTCCCTTCTTGGGGAGAAATTCGTCTACACAACATGGTAAAAGACAGAGAAGATTGGTGTATTTCCCGTCAGCGTGCATGGGGCGTTCCAATTCCGGTCTTCTACGGTGAGAACGATGAGCCAATTCTAACGGATGAAACCATTGACCATGTGTCAGAGTTATTCAGACAGCACGGTTCAAACATCTGGTTTGAATGGGATGCAAAAGAACTCTTACCAGAAGGATTCACGTCAGAACATAGTCCAAACGGTACGTTCCGTAAAGAAATGGATATCATGGATGTTTGGTTCGACTCTGGTTCTTCTCATCAAGCAGTACTTGAAGAGCGCAATGATCTTGCTCGTCCTGCAGACTTGTATCTTGAAGGCTCCGACCAATACCGTGGTTGGTTTAACTCCTCCCTATCAACTTCTGTAGCAGTTACAGGAAAAGCACCATATAAGGCAGTACTGAGTCATGGATTTGTTCTTGATGGTGAAGGTAAGAAGATGAGTAAGTCATTAGGTAACGTTATGGTACCAAACGATGTGATGAAGCAGCTCGGAGCTGACATCCTGAGGTTGTGGGTTTCTTCTGCTGACTACCAGGCTGATGTTAGAGTTTCGAACGAGATCCTCAAACAAGTAGCGGAAGTGTACAGAAAGATTCGTAATACGTTCCGATTCATGCTAGGAAACTTAGAAGGCTTCGATCCGGAAGTGAATAGCGTTTCATATGAAAATCTTAGCGAGCTCGATCAATACATGCTTGTGAAGTTAAATAACGTGGTGACGAAAGTGAAGAAAGCTTATGATGAGTATCAGTTCTTAACTGTTTACAATACGATCCATAACTTCTTTACAACAGAGATGAGCTCATTCTATCTCGATATCGCAAAAGATACGCTTTACATCGAGCATGAAGATCATCCTAAGCGCCGAGCGATTCAAACAGTTCTCTATCAAACAGCTGTAGCATTAACGAAGCTTCTTTCACCAATCATTCCACATACTGCTGAAGAAGTATGGCAGTTTGTCCCTGGTGAAAAAGAAGAATATGTTCAGCTTTCTGATATGCCTGAAGGGAAGAACTTTGAAGGAACTGCTGATCTAGAAAGCAAATGGGATCAAGTCATGGACCTTCGTGATGAAGTTCTTAAAGCTCTTGAAGAAGCTCGAAATGAAAAGAAAATTGGTAAGTCACTAACAGCGGAGCTTCATATCTATGCAGATGGTGAAGCGAAACAGCTTCTAGAAAGCATCACTAACCTTGATAAGCTTCTAATCGTTTCTGCTGCATCAGTTGCGGGTAGCAAATCTGAAGCACCATCAGAAGCGAAAGATTATGAAGAGCTTTCGATCGTGGTCTCACCAGCAGAAGGCGAAACATGTGAACGTTGCTGGAGAGTAACGAAGACAGTTGGTCAAGACGAAACATATCCAACCCTTTGCGTGGATTGTGCTGAAACTGTGAAAAACCATTATTAAGATAAAAGGCGCTTTGCAAAATGCAAAGCGCTTTTTATACGGTTGACGTTCACATTGTACAGGAGTGAATCCTGTGCTAAACTTTCATAGGAAGTATCATTTGATCGGGGGAGCGCATGTGTGGAAATATTTAATAGCCATTGGCATCATACTATTTGATCAGTGGACCAAATGGCTTGTTGTTAAAAACATGGAATATGGGGAGACAATTAAGCTGATCAACGACTTTCTTTATCTGACTTCACATCGAAACCGAGGAGCTGCATTTGGTATTCTTCAAGGTCAGATGATTTTCTTTTATATTATAACGGTTATCGTGATTGCCGCTGTTTTATATTATATGAAGCAATATAAACATAGCCGTTTCGTCAGTGTTACTCTCGCCTTGATTTTAGGCGGTGCAGTTGGGAATTTCATTGACCGTATTTTTAGAGGAGAAGTCGTCGATTTTGTTGACACATATATCTTCTCGTATGATTTTCCGATTTTCAATGTGGCAGATGCTTCGCTCGTTATAGGAGTGATCCTCATTTTTATCGGAACTATATTTGAAGGCAAGCAAGCTGAAGGGGATAAGTAATGGAAAAGTATACATTTACAGTAACACAAGAAAATAAAGGTCAACGAATCGATAAGTTGATCCCATCATTTGATCAAGAATGGACCCGTAGCCAGATTCAAACCTGGATCAAAGAAGAGAACATTCAAGTTAACGGTGAATCCGTAAAAGGAAATTACAAAGTTTCTGAAGACGACGAAATCGTCGTGATGGTGCCGGAACCAGAAACACTTGAAGTTGTTCCTGAAGATCTTAATCTAGATATCGTTTATGAAGATCAAGATGTTCTTGTGGTTAATAAACCGAGAGGCATGGTTGTACACCCAGCACCAGGTCATCCAAACGGAACGCTTGTGAACGGGTTGATGCATCAGGTTAAGGATCTTAGCGGGATTAATGGCGTCATTCGCCCAGGTATCGTTCATCGAATCGATAAAGATACGTCTGGTCTATTGATGGTTGCTAAAAATGACAACGCTCATGAATCACTTGTGAAACAACTTCAAGCGAAAACGGTAAATCGTCGTTACAAGGCGATCGTACATGGTAACATCCAGCATGATGTCGGCACGATCGATGCGCCGATTGGTCGTGATAAACAAGAAAGACAGAGAATGACCGTTACGGATGAGCAAAGTCGTGATGCAGTTACGCACTTTAAAGTGTTAGAACGTTACGACCACTACACATATGTAGAGTGTCAGCTAGAAACAGGACGAACGCACCAAATTCGCGTTCATATGAAATACATCGATCACCCTGTTGCAGGGGATCCAAAGTATGGTCCAAGAAAGAAATCGTTACCGATCGATGGGCAAGCATTACATGCTGGCGTATTGGGCTTTGAACATCCAGTGTCTGGGGAATGGCTTGAATTTTCACGTGAAGTACCTGAAGACATGGAACAGCTTTTAAAGCGATTAAGAAGATAAAGAGGTGTTGACAGGGTTTCATCACTCTGCCATACTACATGTAGACAATATAGCAATCCTTTAAAGATGGTCCCGTGAGGCTGCAAAGGAACAAAGGCTATGTACTGAACGTACATTTTGTATGCCCAAAACCCTTTTGCTCTCATGGCAAGAGGGTTTTTTATGACTTAGGACCACAGTAGCCGTCAAGTTGAAAGGAAGAGAAATATGGAAGATAAGAGAGTATTACTTGATGATCAAGCGATTCGCCGAGCACTAACGAGAATCGCACATGAAATTTTAGAGCGAAATAAAGGAATCGAACATGCGATGCTAGTAGGTATTAAAACAAGAGGGATCTACCTCGCAGAACGACTCGCAGAACGGATCGAACAAATCGAAGGCTCAACGATTCCTGTCGGAGAGGTCGATATCACGATGTATCGCGATGATTTATCTCTAAAGCATGAAAATCAGGATCCGAAAATAAAAGGAACGAGCATCGATAAAGACGTAACAGATCAAAAAGTCATTCTAGTAGATGATGTATTGTTCACTGGACGCACCGTTCGAGCGGCGATGGATGCTTTGATAGATCTTGGTAGACCTTCACAGATTCAGCTTGCGGTACTCGTCGACAGAGGGCATAGAGAGCTTCCGATTCGCCCAGATTATGTTGGGAAAAATGTTCCGACTTCAAAAGAAGAAATTATAGAAGTTGCTTTAACAGAAGTTGATGAATTCGATCAAGTTAGCATTAAACATTCATAAAAAAACACAATACGTGCTCCCTTTAAGGTAGTCCAGAGAGACAGCCAAGGGAGGAGACGCTGTTCATTTAGGACACGCGTGTACCTCCTTGCGGCTAAGCGAGGAGTTTTTTTATACCTTCTTAGCCGGGACGCACATTCAAGGAGGAAAAAAAACGATGAAACAAGAATTAGGAATCCGTGAAGTACCAAAGGCAACAACCTGGGTTACATTGAGTCTCCAGCATCTTTTCGCAATGTTCGGAGCTACCATCCTCGTACCATTCTTAGTTGGTCTTGATCCAGCAGTCGCACTTGCTTCAAGTGGACTTGGTACACTTGCATACTTACTGATTACAAGAGGGAAAATTCCAGCATATCTAGGGTCATCATTTGCTTTTATCGCTCCGATCATTTCAGCAGTATCACTTGGTGGGCCTGAAGGAGCAATGATTGGGACGTTCTTCGCTGGAATCGTCTACGGCGTTGTTGCCATTACGATACGGGCAGCAGGCTTGAATTGGCTACTTAGGCTCTTACCACCGATTGTCGTAGGCCCTGTTATCATGGTGATCGGTCTTGGGCTTGCGGGTACTGCAATCAGTATGGCTATGAACAACCCTGTAACGGAAGCTTATAGTGGCATACATTTTACAGTAGCGCTCGTGACGTTAGGCGTTACAATTGCAGCTTCCATCTTCTTAAGAGGTTTTCTAAGCCTTCTTCCAATCTTAATCGGAATCGTTTCTGGCTATTCGTTCGCTTATTTTATGGGACTCGTAGACTTTTCGCCTGTTCGTGAAGCGTCACTGTTCCAAGTGCCTGACTTCATCATCCCATTTGCGGATTACAACCCGGTACAAGTGTTTTCATGGGAAATCCTGTTCGTGATGGTTCCGATCGCACTAGTGACAATCGCTGAACATATCGGTGACCAGATGGTGCTGAGTAAAGTAGCTGGTCGCAACTTCTTGAAAACACCTGGGCTGCACAGGTCGATCCTAGGGGACGGTGTTGCAACGATGATCGCATCGTTTCTAGGTGGACCACCGAATACAACTTACGGGGAAAACATTGGTGTACTTGCAATCACTAGAGTGTTCAGTGTGTTTGTTATCGGAGGTGCAGCATTACTAGCACTTATCTTTGGATTTATCGGTAAGGTATCAGCCCTCATTTCTACTATTCCAACAGCGGTAATGGGCGGGGTATCCATCCTTCTTTTCGGAATTATCGCTTCATCTGGACTACGCATGCTTATCGATAACAAAATCGACTTAGGTGAGAAAAGAAACTTAATCATTTCATCCGTAATTTTAGTACTAGGTGTAGGTGGTGCCTTCATTCAGGTAACTGAGCAGCTTCAAATCGCTGGAATGGCGCTTGCTACGATCATTGGAATCTTCTTGAACCTCGTCCTTCCTGGGGGAGGCACGCAGGAATCGATTGAAAGTATGTTTGAAGAGAATGAAGAAGATCATACAGCTGCATAGTAACATCCTTTAAAAAGGTACAGAGAGACCTAAAAGGGTGAGGAATAGGCGCGAGAACCATCGCGTCCACTTTTCTACACCCTGAGACTGCTCAGGGTGTTTTTTTATGCCAGGATCGATGAAGAAAATTGAAGGAGTGGTGAGATGAAGCATTTACTCGATATGTTGACGATGGAGCAAGAAGAGATTGAATCGATTCTTCAACAAGCTGAACACTTCCGATTAGGAAATGAAAAGGTAGGATTTCCTTCAGCAGTTGTAGCAAATTTATTTTTCGAACCTTCGACGAGAACAAGATTCAGTTTTGAAGTAGCGGAAAAACGGTTAGGATGCCATACATTAAATTTTGAAGTAGCAGGATCAAGTGTTCAAAAAGGGGAGAGCCTCTATGACACGATAAGAACGTTAGAAGCGATCGGTGCAGAAGTAGCGGTCATCCGTCATCCAGAAGAAAAGTACTACGCATCTCTAATAGAAAACACGTCATTATCGATTATTAATGCGGGGGATGGATGTGGGCACCACCCTACACAGTCACTTTTAGATTTACTAACGATCAAACAGGAGTTTCATACGTTCAGAGGATTAAGAATCGTCATCGCAGGTGACATCAAACACAGTCGAGTTGCAAGGTCAAATGCGGTTATTCTTTCAAAACTTGGTGCAGACGTTTCCTTCTCAGGTCCAGAAGCCTTTCGAGAAGATTCGATCGGAGCATTTCCATACATCACGATGGATGAAGCAGTAGAACATGCAGACGTATTGATGTTACTCCGAATTCAGAATGAACGACACGATAAGCGTGTTGAGCAAAAATCATATCTCAAGGCACATGGTCTTACGGTAGAACGAGAGAGACGTATGAATGCAGGGAGCATCATCATGCACCCTGCTCCTGTAAACAGAGGGGTAGAAATCGATGCTTCATTGGTAGAATGTGAACGCTCACGAATATTTAAGCAGATGGAAAATGGCGTTTACGTTCGCATGGCTGTCTTAAACCATATCCTTCAATCCAAAGAGAAAGGAATGTATGTGTGATGATCATCAAAAATGCACTGCTATTAAATGAAACTGGTAATCTAGAAAAACGTGATGTTCTTATTTCAAGAGATGGAAAGGTTGAAAGAATTTCATCGTCGATCGAGTCTGATCACGAAGACACGTTCGATGCGGAAAAGATGCTCCTTATTCCAGGCCTTGTCGATCTACATGTTCATCTAAGAGAGCCAGGAGGCGAACATAAAGAGACGATTGAAACGGGAACGAAAGCAGCGGCAAAAGGAGGGTTTACGACGATTGCTGCGATGCCTAACACGAGGCCGGTACCAGATCAAAGTACGACTATGTCTGAGTTAATGGAAAGAATAGAAAAGACAGCAAACGTCCGTGTCCTTCCATATGGCTCGATTACCATTAGGCAGCTTGGCGATGAATTAACAAACTTTGAAGGTCTTCGTTCATCTGGAGCGTTTGCTCTTACCGACGACGGAGTAGGAGTTCAACATGCAGGCATGATGTTAGAAGCTATGAAACGTGCGGCATCTCTAGGTCTCTCAATCGTTGCACACTGTGAAGAAAATACGCTAATAAATAGAGGATGCGTTCATGAGGGGCACTTTTCAAAAGAACATGATTTGAATGGAATCCCCTCCGTTTGTGAATCTGTACATATAGCACGCGATGTTCTACTTGCTGAAGCAGCAGGCGCGCATTATCACGTATGCCATATAAGCACGAGAGAATCAGTACGAACTGTCAGGGATGCGAAGCGAGCAGGAATCAATGTTACTGCAGAAGTGACCCCACATCACCTGCTTCTTTCTGAAGAAGATATCCCCGGTCTTGACACGAATTTCAAAATGAATCCTCCACTACGCTCGAAGGAGGACCAGAAAGCATTAATCGAAGGGCTGCTAGACGGTACGATCGATTTCATAGCAACAGATCACGCCCCGCATTCACAAGAAGAAAAGGCAACATCAATGGAAAAAGCGCCATTTGGAATCGTAGGACTTGAAACAGCATTCCCGCTTCTTTACTCAAACTTTGTTGAGAAAGGAACGTTCACACTGAAACAGCTAGTTGACTGGCTAACAGTAAAGCCAGCAGAAGCATTTGGATTATCTTACGGAACACTAGAAGAAGGTGTGGAAGCAGATTTAACGCTAATAGATTTAGATAGTGAAGAACGAATCGACCCAGAGACGTTCGTATCGAAAGGGAAGAACACTCCTTTTAAAGGATGGAACTGCAAGGGGTGGCCAGCGGTCACGTATGTGAACGGAAAAAAGGTTTTTGAGAAAGGGAGCGATCACGAATGAAAAGACAGCTGATACTTGAAGACGGTTCAATTTTTGTTGGAAAAGCGTTTGGAAGTGAAATTGAGAAAAGCGGCGAAGTTGTTTTTAACACAGGGATGACAGGTTACCAGGAAATTTTGTCAGACCCATCTTACTGTGCGCAGATTGTGACTTTTACCTACCCTCTTATCGGAAACTACGGAATCAATCGAGATGATTTTGAATCGATAAATCCATCTGTACATGGCTTAATTGTTAAGGAAGCCACAAAAGCTCCAAGCTATTGGAGAAACGAAATGACGATCGATGAGTTGTTAAGAATCAAAGGAATTCCAGGTCTCGAAGGCATCGATACAAGGAAATTAACGAAACTCATTCGTGCGAACGGTACGCTCAAAGGAAAGCTTTGTAATATGGAAGTTGATACGAAGAAAGTGATAGAAGATCTAAGAGATATTCCGCTTAAACGGAATCAAGTTGAAGAAGTTTCCATAAAAGCACCTTATGCGAGTCCGGGTAGAGGGTATCGAGTAGTTCTAGTCGATTTTGGCATGAAGCACGGTATCCTTCGTGAACTTACAAAACGGAAATGTGATGTAGTCGTAGTGCCTTACCACACGTCCGCCGAGGAAATAGTAAGACTGAACCCAGACGGAATCATGTTGAGTAACGGACCTGGAGATCCAAAAGATGTTCCTGAAGCGATCGACATGATTCAAGGAGTACTCGGTAAAATTCCGTTGTTTGGAATCTGTCTTGGCCATCAGCTTTTTGCTCTCGCTTGTGGGGCTAATACAGAGAAAATGAAATTTGGACACAGAGGTTCAAATCATCCTGTTATGGAGAGCAGTACAGGGAAAGTGGCGATCACGTCTCAAAATCATGGGTATACGGTTTCACCTGCAACATTAGAAAATACAGAGCTAGTCATTACGCACACAGCGATCAATGATGACACGATTGAAGGTGTAAGGCACAAGCAGCATGCTGCATTCAGCGTCCAATATCACCCGGAAGCTTCACCTGGACCTGAAGATTCAAATGAGTTATTCGATGAGTTCATTGCGATGATCACTGCAACTAAGGGGGAGAAAACATATGCCTAAACGTACAGATATTCAAAAGATTCTTGTGATTGGTTCAGGTCCTATCGTAATAGGTCAGGCAGCTGAATTTGACTACGCAGGTACACAGGCTTGCCAGGCGCTAAAAGAAGAAGGCTATGAAGTCATTCTAGTAAACTCTAATCCTGCAACGATCATGACTGACGCTACGATCGCAGACGAAGTTTACATTGAACCTCTGACGCTAGACTTCGTTAGTAAAATCATTAGAAAAGAGCGTCCAGATGCCCTTCTTGCAACGCTTGGCGGACAAACTGGTTTGAATCTTGCGATGGAATTATCGGAAGCGGGAGTCTTGAACGAATACAATGTAGAGCTATTAGGAACGAGTCTTGATGCAATTCAACAGGCTGAAGATCGCGACCTTTTTAGAGAGTTAATGAGAAAGCTTAGCGAACCTGTTCCGGAAAGTGACATTGTCCGCAATTTAGATGAGGCATACTCGTTCGTTAATCGGATTGGCTATCCTGTCATCGTTCGCCCTGCTTATACACTTGGTGGAACTGGGGGCGGCATTGTTCATAACGATGAAGAACTAGAAGAAATCGTATCGAGTGGTTTGAAGTATAGCCCTGTCACACAGTGCTTGTTAGAAAAAAGTATCGCTGGTTTTAAAGAAATCGAATATGAAGTGATGAGAGACGGTCAGGATAAGGCGATCGTCGTATGTAATATGGAGAACATTGATCCTGTTGGCATTCATACAGGGGATTCAATTGTGGTTGCTCCGAGTCAAACGCTATCTGATCGAGACTATCAGATGCTTAGAAACGTAGCGCTGAAGGTGATTCGAGCTTTGCAGATCGAAGGTGGATGTAATATTCAGCTCGCTCTTGACCCTTACAGCTTCCAGTATTACATCATCGAGGTGAACCCGCGCGTCAGTCGTTCGTCAGCTCTAGCATCAAAAGCGACTGGATATCCGATAGCAAAGCTAGCAGCAAAAATTGCTGTCGGCTTATCACTCTCAGAAATGGAGAATCCAGTTACAGGGAAAACATATTCAAGTTTCGAACCGGCCCTTGATTATGTTGTATCAAAAATTCCAAGGTGGCCGTTCGATAAGTTTGAAAGTGCAAATCGTCGCCTCGGAACTCAGATGAAAGCGACTGGAGAAGTAATGGCGATCGGTCGAACGATTGAAGAATCACTATTGAAAGCTGTCCGCTCACTAGAGTCAAATGTTGATCACCTTTTAATCCCTTATATGAGTGAGTTGAGTGAGAGTGAACTAGAAGAACGTATTAAATATGCAGATGATGAACGGATCTTCGTAATCGCAGAGGCCTTTCGAAGAGGGAGGACCATTCAGGATATTCACGAGTGGAGTGCGATCGACTACTATTTTCTCGTTAAGTTAGAAGGAATCATTCAACTTGAGGAAGTCTTAAGATCGAACAAAGGTGATCTTGAACGATTAAGAGAAGCGAAGGAAAAAGGATTTACAGATAAGTTCATCGCAGAATTATGGGGTGAGGAAGAGAGGAACATCTACACCCTACGGATGGAAGAAGGAATCGTTCCAGTTTATAAAATGGTAGACACTTGTGCAGGCGAGTTTGAATCAGAAACGCCTTACTACTATTCTACCTATGAAGAAGAAAATGAGTCTGCTAGGTCTTCGAAGGAAAGTGTATTAGTCCTTGGTTCTGGGCCGATTCGTATCGGTCAAGGAATCGAATTTGATTATGCGACCGTTCATAGTGTATGGGCAATTCGTGAAGCAGGATACGAAGCAATCATCATCAACAACAACCCTGAAACAGTGTCTACTGACTTTAGTATTTCAGACAAACTTTACTTCGAACCATTAACAGCCGAAGACGTTATGCACGTGATTGAACTTGAAAAGCCGACTGGCGTTATCGTTCAGTTTGGAGGGCAAACAGCTATCAATCTTGCAGATGAACTTGCATCGAGAGGTGTGAGAATACTAGGGACAAAGCTTTCGGATATGGATAAGGCAGAAGATCGCGATAAATTTGAACTCACGATGAAAGCTCTAGATATTCCTCAGCCTGATGGAAAAACAGCAACTTCTGTAGAAGAAGCCATATCAGTAGCTACTAGAATAGGCTATCCAGTATTAGTTCGTCCCTCTTATGTACTCGGTGGAAGAGCGATGGAGATCGTTTATAAAGAAAGCGAACTTTTACACTATATGAAAAACGCAGTGAAGGTGAATCCACAGCATCCCGTGCTGATCGATCGCTACTTAATGGGGAAAGAAATCGAAGTTGATGCAATATCTGACGGTGAAACGGTCTATATTCCGGGTATCATGGAACACATCGAACGAGCGGGTATTCACTCAGGAGATTCGATCGCCGTGTATCCTCCTCAAAGTCTCACAGATGATGTGAAGGAAACGCTTATCAATCAAACGATTAAGCTTGCAAGAGGACTAAACATCGTTGGACTGCTGAACATCCAGTTCGTTATTCAGCAGAAAAACGTTTACGTCCTAGAAGTGAACCCAAGGTCAAGTAGGACTGTGCCGTTTTTAAGTAAGATAACGGGAGTTCCGATGGCGAACTTTGCAACGAAGGTTATACTTGGTCAAAAACTAATGGAACTTGGTTACGAAACAGGGTACGCAGAAGAAAGAGAAGAAGTATTTGTGAAAGTTCCGGTATTCTCTTTTGCGAAGTTAAGAAGAGTAGATATTACACTTGGTCCGGAAATGAAGTCAACTGGTGAAGTAATGGGAAGAGATTGCACACTTGAAAAAGCTCTTTATAAAGGGTTAGTCGCTTCAGGGATGAACATTCCAACCCATGGCTCTGTGCTCTTTACGATCGCCGATAAAGACAAAGAAGAAGGAGTTGAGCTTGTTAAGCGATTCCACTCGATTGGCTATCACATCCTCGCTACTGAAGGTACGGCAGAGGTCATACGAGAAATAGGAATACCTGTAACGACTGTAAACAAGATCGGTGCTGAAAAACCAAATCTGTTGCACGTGATTCGTGAAGGTCAAGCGCAGTTTGTCATCAACACGCTAACGCGCGGCAAGCAGCCTGCAAGAGACGGTTTCCGAATTCGACGCGAATCCGTTGAGAATGGGGTCGTATGTTTCACGTCGTTGGATACTGCGAAAGCGCTGCTTCGAGTTCTAGAAACGATGACGTTTTCAAGTAAGAGCATGCCGAAATTTCACCAAAAAGAAGTGATTCATTCATGAACCAGTTAAAGACTGAACTTGTGTCGCAAAGACAGATTGCCGAGTCAATCTATGAAGCGATCGTTTACAATGAGTCGATCGACGAATCGTTTAAACCTGGTCAATTCGTTCACGTGAAAGCTGGGGGAGGATCTGATCCATTGTTACGAAGACCGATCAGCATTTGTCACGTTGAACCAAAAAAGCATCTCCTCACAATGATTTATCGTGCGGAAGGAAAAGGAACAAACTTGTTAAAAAGTGAAGTGCCAGGAGCAGTGATTGACATACTAGGACCGCTTGGAAACGGGTTTCCAGTTGATGAACTACGTGAGGGACAAACAGCAGTGCTCGTTGGGGGAGGGATCGGCGTTCCCCCACTGTACTACTTGTCAGAGAGTTTACAAGAAAGAGGCGTTCACGTTCATCATGTGAATGGTTTTCAATCTAAAGAGAGTGTTTTTTATGAAGAAGAGTTCAAAGAGTTTGGTCCCGTCACGATCACCACGGTAGATGGAAGTTACGGAGAAAGTGGGTTCGTAACGAATCAGCTCGATTTCTCTTTTGATTATCTCTTTGCATGTGGGCCATCCCCAATGCTTCGGGCTCTAGAATCTTATCGCTCGAAGGGCAAGGTATATTTATCTCTTGAACAACGAATGGGATGTGGAATTGGCGCGTGCCTTGCATGTGTATGTCATGTTCAAGGAGATACAACTGCACTCAAATATCGAAAGGTTTGTAGCGATGGACCAGTATTTGAAGCAGGGGAGGTCGTATTATGAGTCGTTTGCAAATCGAGTTACCCGGTTTATCTTTAAAAAACCCAATCATGCCTGCATCTGGTTGCTTTGGGTTTGGTCGTGAATACAGCAAGTTCTATGACCTTGAGAAACTAGGCGCGATCATGGTGAAAGCAACAACAGCTGAACCTAGGTTTGGAAATCCCACGCCTCGTGTTGCTGAAACGTCTTCAGGGATGCTGAATGCGATCGGATTGCAAAACCCTGGGCTAGACGAAGTACTTCATTCGGAGCTACCTTGGCTTTCTGAGTTTGATGTCCCTATAATCGCAAATGTCGCTGGTTCAACGATAGAGGATTATGTAGCCGTGTCGAAGGAAATTTCTAAAGCTCCAAACGTCCATGCGCTCGAACTGAATATTTCGTGCCCAAATGTAAAAGAAGGCGGCTTAGCATTCGGTACAGTCCCTGAAACTGCGTATGAAGTGACAAAAGCAGTTAAAGCCGTATCAAGTGTACCTGTGTATGTCAAGCTTTCTCCAAACGTCACTGATATTGTTGAGATAGCAAAATCGGTTGAAAAAGCGGGAGCTGACGGGCTTACGATGATCAATACGCTTCTAGGAATGAGAATAGACTTGAAAACAAGTAAACCTATTCTTGCAAATGGAGCTGGTGGGTTATCTGGGCCAGCGATCAAACCTGTAGCGATTCGAATGATTCATCAGGTCAGTCAACAAGTTTCCATTCCAATCATCGGCATGGGTGGCGTTCAGACTGCTGAGGATGTAGTGGAGTATTTCTTAGCTGGTGCAAGCGCTGTAGCGGTGGGTACCGCTAATTTCGTAGATCCATATTGTTGTCCGACTATCATTGAAAATCTCCCTTTATTATTAGATGATCTAGGCCTCTATCATATCGATGAATTAATAGGAAGGAGCTGGAAAACAGAGTGGACACTTCAATCATCCTCGCGCTAGACTACTCGAATAAAGAAGAATTAGATCGCTTACTAGATCAGTTAAAGGAAGAGAGTCTTTTTGTGAAAATAGGAATGGAAGCTTACTTCCAGTATGGTCCAGGACTTGTCGAACGACTCAAAGAACAAGGTCACCGCGTTTTTCTAGATCTAAAATTACACGATATCCCGAACACAGTCGGTAAAGCGATGAAAGGACTTGCTTCGCTTGAAGTAGACCTCATCAACGTACATGCAAGTGGTGGTAGACGAATGATGAATGCGGCTATTGAAGGGTTAGAGGCAGGAACTGCTCCAGGGAAAAAGCGTCCATTATGTATAGGAGTGACACAATTAACAAGCTCATCAGAACAAATGATCAAGAAAGAACTGAACTGTGCACTTAACATGAAAGAAAGTGTCGTGTCTCTAGCAAGACTTTCGAAAGATAGTGGACTAAACGGCGTAGTAAGCTCAGCCCTTGAAGTACCTGGTATTAAAGAAGCTTGTGGGCTGGATTTCTTAACTGTAACCCCTGGCATTCGACTAGAAGGTGATCTTGCTGGAGACCAAAATCGTGTGTGCACACCTGCAAAAGCTAGAGTGTTAGGTAGTGACTACATTGTGGTTGGTCGTAGTATAACAGCTTCGAGGAGCCCTCTTGTAGCGTATGAAAAATTGAAATCGGAATGGGGGACATTACATGAAATCAATCGCTAAAGCACTGCTCGACATTCAAGCAGTCACATTAAGACCAAATGATCCGTTTACGTGGTCATCAGGTTTACTATCTCCTATTTATTGCGATAACAGGCTAACTCTTTCTTATCCTTCCGTTCGAAGGGAAATCGCAAAAGGTCTTTCTAGTTTGATTCTTTCTCAATATCCAAAAGCAGACGTGGTTGCTGGCACCGCAACTGCTGGTATTCCTCATGCTGCCTGGGTGAGCGATAAGCTTGATCTTCCCATGGTTTACGTAAGAAGCAGTGCCAAAGGACATGGAAAAGGTAACGTGATTGAAGGAAAAATAATCAAGGGTCAAAAAGTTGTTGTGATTGAGGATCTCATATCGACTGGTGGTAGTGCGATCGATGCTGCTCTTCAACTAAGAAAAGCAGGTGCTGAAGTGTTAGGTGTTATAGCAATATTCACATATGGAATGGAAAAAGGCTCAGAGAATTTTCATGAACACAATATCGAATGGCATACGTTAACGAATTTTGATGAATTGTTAACAAGTGCAACAGAAACAGGTATGATTAAGGAAAGAGAGGTTCAATCACTGCTGAACTGGCGAGCCGACCCCTCTTCAGAAGAGTGGGTTAAGCAGTTAAACAATCTCTCCGTTTAAACGATGGAGGGTTCTTATGAGAAAAATGCAAGGCGAAGAATTTGATTCACTCGTATCATTCTTTGATGATATGGCACGAACAAAATGGCTTGGCGAAATACATGATGAATTGAAACATGCCTCAGGGTCGTGGGAAAATAAATCTGTACTCGACGTTGGATGTGGTACAGGGAGATTATTGTTAAGAGGTGTTGAAGAGGCATCTTTGCTTACGGGAGTCGATTTGTCCACTGAAATGCTGAAAGCAAGCAAACAAAACTTTTTCTTTCGAAATCGAGTGGAGAAAACACACTTTTCAGTAGAAGATGCTTGTGATTTATCTTTCGAAAATAATGTTTTCGATCTATCGTTATCCACCTGTGTGATGTTCTTATTACCAGAGCCTGAAGAAGGTATGAAAGAAATGATTCGTGTTACAAAAACAGCAGGAAAAGTAGTGATGCTGAATCCTTCTCTCCGTATGGATCAGTCTGCTGCTTTTTCCTATGCAAAAAAACACGGGATGAGCGGGTTTGAACAAACCTCACTTCTAAGATGGTCGAATGTATCTACAAAGAGACATCGGTATACATCAGAGGAATTAAGTGAAAAGCTAAAGACGCTCGGCGCGAAGGAAGTAAACCATATTGAAGTATTAGAGGGACTCGCAATTATTACCGTTGCACAATTATAAAATGAAGGTAAAAGCAGCTAGCTAAGCTGCTCAGATTGTTGAGAAAGTCTTAAAGACCATCTGCAAGGATAGTGAGGCGATTTCCGCTTCAGGATGCTCGCTTTCCGCGGGGCGGGCGGTGAGTCTCCTCGTCGCTTTCAAAACGCTCCTGTGGGGTCTCACCTGTCCCGCACGTCCCGCAGGAGTCGAGCATCCTTCCGCTCCAATCAACATTGATATGTGGTTTCGAAAATAAGAAAAGCCATTAAATTACTTTTAGGGTATAAAACAGAGGACTACTTAATCATAATCAGTCGGAAAGTTTGCTTTGATTGATTGCTACCTAATAGGAGTGAATACCACTTGACTCCCGTGGAAAACGGGCGTTTGAGACTCGGAGTGGACGGCTTTTGTCCGCGAGGAGGCTCAGGCGTTCGTCCACAGGAATCTTGTGGTATTCAAACTCCTACGGCATAGGGAACACATTAATCAAGTTTCTCTACAAGCTAGCAGCTAGCTAAGCTGCTTTTTTTTCTTTGGGTGACTTAAAGGTTAACTGGCATGGTTAGAGAAGATTACTAGTGATGGATCATGCTCCATCTTCGTAAATTTTTCAGCCTTGATACTGTAATTATTCCAAGGGAGGTAGAGAAGCATGGCGACTTTCCAAAAGATTATTCCTAATCTATGGTTCGATCACGAAGCAGAAGAAGCGGTAACCTTTTATACGACGATATTCAAACATTCTGAGGTCACTAAAGTCACTCATTATAGGAAAGCCGGGCAAGAAATTCATGGTAAAGAGAAAGGAAGTGTGATGACAGTCGAGTTTTCTTTAGAAGGGCAGAAATTTGTAGCGTTAAATGGCGGCCCTCACTTTACATTCAATGAAGCTGTTTCGTTTATCGTCTCATGCGCATCACAGGAAGAAGTGGATTATTATTGGGATAAGCTCTCTGAAGGAGGAGAAGAATCGGCTCAGCAATGCGGATGGCTAAAGGACAAGTTCGGTGTGTCATGGCAAATCGTTCCTGATCAGCTTCAAGACCTACTACAATCAGATCCATCCGTAGCGGATAAGATAATGAAAGAACTGTTGAAAATGAAGAAAATTGATATTCGCATTTTGAATGAGGTGAAAGAACAAATTACGTATGAAGGATGATTCTAATATAGGCACGTTTACGTAATTAATAACAAAGCGTCACGCCAAATTGGCGTGACGCTTTGTTATTATTTCTTCATCTTATAAACAAGATCTTCATCTGGTGTAACAAATAGCGTATTCTGATGGTCATACGTCACGAAACCAGGTTTTGCACCATTCGGCTTCTTCACGTTACGTACCTCAGTATAATCAACTGGAACAGACCCAGATTCTCTTGCTTTACTAAAGTAAGCTGCGAGGTTGGCTGCTTCTAATAGCGTTTGCTCAGAATAATCTCTGTCTCGAATCACGACATGTGACCCTGGTATATCTTTCGTGTGCAGCCACGTTTCACTTCTTGCTGCTAATTTGTTCGTTAAATACTCATTTTGTTTGTTGTTTTTCCCTACGAGTATCTCTGTACCATCAGTTGATTCATACGTGTCTAACTGAGGTTTTGAATTCTTCTTTTTCTTTTGCTTTCTTGATCGTTTCTTTATATATCCTTCTTCCTCAAGCTCTTCACGAATTTCTTCAATATCTCGTGGAGAAGCAGATGACAATTGTTGTAGCAGCTGTTCGAGGTATGCTATTTCTTCATGGGCATTCTCGATTTGCTCTTCTAGAACGTTGATCGAGTTCTTTGCTTTATTGTATTTCTTAAAATATTGCTGAGCGTTATCAGAAGGTGACTTTAGAGGGTTTAGCTCGATCGTTACCGTTCCGCCTTCCTCGTCGTAGTAATTTTGTACTTCGACTTCAGCGTCACCGCGCTTAACCATATGCATATTAGCTGTTAAGAGCTCGCCAAGTAACTGGTACTTGTCAGCTGATTTTGCTTCTTGAATGGTTTTTGTTAGCTTCTTTATTTTCTTTTCATTTTTCTTTCGTTCATTTGAAAGGAAACGTTCAAGATCATTCGTTTGCTGTTTGACACGATCGCGATCGGCTTTACCGTAATAGAAACGGTCAAGAAGCTCACTAACTGTATCGAACGACTTGCTTTCGCCCTTTATGTGAGTCAGTGAAACGACAGAGAAATTCTCTTTTGAAGACAAAACCATCTGTGGCGTGTAGTGATGGTTGTAGAGGTCTTCAAAAATAGAACGGAATGCTTCCGGTAGGGTAGATCTCGTTGCAAGTCCAGATCTATGAATGACTTCGTTTGCGATTAATGGAGAGACGCCTCCGAATGCTTGTACAAGCTGATTTCCTAGTTTTCCTGCATTAAAGTCAATCTGTCTTAGAAAATATTCCTCTGATAAATTAAATGGTGACACTTTATTTTGTTCTGGCGGTGCAACATAATCCTGCCCTGGCATGACAGTTCTATGTCTGTTTACCGAAGGAGAAAGATGCTTGATACTATCAAGGATCATAGAATTCTCGTTCAAAAGCATCACATTACTATGACGCCCCATAATTTCTGCTACGAGTGTTCTTGTCGTCATATCCCCCAAATCGTTTCGGGCTCTGAACGTAATATGAATGATTCGCTCGTTTTCAACTTGATTGATTTCTTCGATAATACTACCTTCCAAATGTTTTCTTAATAACATACAAAACATCGGTGGCTCTTTTGGATTCGCATACGATTCTTCCGTAATGTGAATTCTTGCATACGAAGGGTTAGCAGATACTAATAGCTGATGATTCTTACCTCCTGAACGAATGACGAGGAGTAAATCTGTTGCATAAGGCTGATAGATTTTCGTTACTCTACCACCTTTTAATACTTCATTTGTCTCATGCGCTACGGCTCTTGTGACCATACCGTCGAATGACATACTGTTCACCTACATTTCTATCAATAGACATCTTGTACAGTATAGCATTTTTTGTGGCTTGTCTGAATATAGATGGACTATTAGAGTGACATTGTGCAGGATCGGAGTGTTGAACATGAGTTGGTATAATATGACAGAACCAGAGGTGGCAGAAGAATTAGAAACGAATGTTGAAACTGGTATCAGCACGGAAGATGCGACAGAGAGACGAAAGGTCTTTGGTCCAAATGAGCTTGAGGAAGCAGAGCGGCCATCGTTATTCCTCATGTTTTTATCGCAGTTCAAAGATTTTATGGTCGTCGTCTTACTTGCAGCGACCCTAATATCGGGTCTTCTTGGTGAGTACCTTGATGCAATCGCGATCATCCTCATCATATTGGTCAATGGGATACTCGGGTTTGTCCAGGAGCGGAAAGCAGAAAAGTCGTTACAAGCATTAAAGCAACTATCATCTCCACATATGAAAGTGTTGCGTGATTCCGCGTGGCTTTCAATACCTGCAAGAGAAGCTGTCGTTGGGGATATTGTTCGAATTGAAAGTGGAGACCGTATCGGAGCAGATCTCAGAATCATCCATTGTCAGGAGCTGCAAATCGAAGAATCAGCACTAACTGGTGAATCGGTGCCTTCAAACAAACATCCAGAGCCGATACGAGAAGAAGGAGCAGGTCCTGGTGATCAACTTAATATGGGATTTATGGGGACCCTTGTAACGAAGGGGAAAGGAATTGGAATCGTTACCGCTACAGGCATGAATACAGAGATGGGCAAAATCGCCCACTTGATTCAAAATGCTGATACACTTGAAACGCCATTGCAGCATCGCTTGGAGCAATTAGGAAAGATCCTAATAGCAGGAGCACTATTCTTAACAGCAATCGTTGTGTTACTGGGGATTTTTCAAGGACGAGATGTTTATGACATGTTCTTAGCAGGTGTATCGCTAGCCGTTGCAGCAATTCCAGAAGGACTTCCTGCCATCGTAACGATCGCCTTAGCGATAGGTATGCAAAAGATGATCAAACGAAGAGCGATCGTAAGAAAGCTGCCATCAGTAGAAACGTTAGGATGCGCAACAGTCATCTGTTCAGATAAGACAGGCACGCTGACTCAAAACAAAATGATGGTTACTAAGCTCTGGGCTGGTGGCCAAACGTGGAATGTGACGGGATCTGGATATTCTCCGTATGGAGACTTTTTCAAAGGAGATACGAGAGTATATTCTGATGATGAAAAGTCGTTAAAACAGCTTTTAACATTTGGGCTGATTTGTAGCAATGCTAGAGTTCTTGAACAAGATGGAGACTACTATCTTGATGGAGACCCTACCGAAGGGGCGTTAGTAGCTGCTGCGATGAAAGCTGGCTTAACAGAAGAAGTTCGTGAAGAGGAATTTACGATTATTCAGGAGTTCCCGTTCGATTCCAACCGTAAGATGATGAGTGTAATCGTAGAAGATCGATCAGGGAAACGATACGTCATTGCAAAAGGTGCACCTGATATCGTCTTAAAGCAATGTGGTTCTGTTCTTTGGAATGAAAGACAAGCGCCACTTCGTAAAAGCTATGAAAAACAAATACAAGATGAACTTACGTCTTTTGGTAACAATGCGCTTCGTACGATCGCCGTCGCTTTTAAGCCGATCCAAAATGAAGAGAGGCTTTTACATAGCGTACAGGCAGAATCAAGACTTACGTTTGTTGGCTTACAAGGGATGATCGATCCTCCTAGAGAAGAAGTGAAGCAAGCAGTAGAAGAGTGTAAAATCGCTGGAATTAAGACGATAATGATTACAGGTGACCATGTTACAACGGCAACAGCAATCGCTCGCAACCTCGGTATCTTGCCTGAAGATGGAAAGGTGATGGAGGGTAGTAAGCTATCTACTTATACTGTTGAAGAATTAGAAGATAACGTTGAAGATATATACGTATTTGCTCGTGTATCCCCTGAACATAAATTGAAAATCGTGAAAGCTCTTCAGAAAAAAGGGCATATCGTCGCTATGACTGGAGATGGGGTCAATGATGCGCCGGCCATAAAAGCCTCGAATATCGGCATATCGATGGGGCTAACCGGTACAGATGTAGCAAAAGAAGCATCCTCACTCATCTTGAGTGACGATAATTTTGCAACGATTCGAGCAGCTGTTGAAGAAGGTAGAAATATATACGAGAACATTCGTAAATTTATTCGATACCTTCTTGCTTCAAATGTTGGCGAAATCTTAGTGATGTTATTTGCCATCCTTCTTGCGCTTCCGCTGCCACTAGTGCCAATTCAAATTCTATGGGTGAATTTAGTTACAGATGGCCTACCTGCAATGGCTCTAGGCCTTGACCCAGCAGAAGGGAATGTGATGAAAAGAAATCCACGTCACCCGAAAGAAGGGGTGTTTGCTAGAGGGCTAGGTTGGAAGATTATTTCACGGGGAATTATGATCGGGATCTGTACTCTTGCAGCGTTCATGATCTGCTACGGTGAAAATCCTGATGAGCTTGTGAAAGCTCAAACGGTAGCATTCTCTACTCTTGTTCTTGCGCAGCTTATTCATGTGTTCGATTGTAGAAGTGAACGGTCCATTTTTCACAGAAATCCTTTTGAAAACAAAGCACTCGTCTTAGCAGTGCTATCATCGGTCGGTCTGCTTCTTGCAGTTATTTACTATGAACCACTCCAACCGATCTTTCATACAACATACCTCTCAATGAGAGAGTGGATGCTCATTCTTGTCTTCTCATGTATCCCAACCTTTCTTCTTGCAGGTTCAGTCTTCTTCAAAAGAAACATCCGTTTGAACAGAGGGTGATGTATCCCTCTGTTTTTTTATTGAATTTACAGTTTATTTCATAAAAAGGGAGAATCCTAAATCGAGACGAAGTTATGACTTTGTTTCAGCTTTATGAAGTGGTACAATTGGATAGAATAGCTAATGGAAGTGATAGTATGGTTAAGAGTATGACAGGGTATGGAAGAGCATCTACAGAATATAACGGTGTTCAAATAACTGTGGAAATAAAATCAGTTAATCATCGCTACTTCGATGTATCCTTTAGAATGCCAAAATCTCTACTAGAGATGGAAACGAAATTCAAAAAGATCGTGCAGCAAAACGTTCATCGCGGTAAAGTAGATGTGTACATCCAGCTAGAAGGCTCAGCTATGGATTCAAATGAGTTACGAACTGATTGGAAGTTGCTCGATCAATACATAACGTTGTTAAAACAAGCCGGTGAACGGTACGAGTTAAAAGACGACCTTTCGATTTCTCAGTTAGTGAATCTCGAAGATGTTTTTCATGTGCAGCAAGGGGAAACATCCTTAGATAAAGTAGAAACTGGTATAGTTGATGCTCTTGAAGAGGCTGTAAATTCGTTGCTTTTGATGAGAAGTTCTGAAGGGATCTCCTTGAATGATGATATCCATTCAAAGCTAATCGAGATGGAAAAGAAAATAGAGCTTATCTCAGGAATGACTAGCGATGTTACAAAAGCTTTCGAAACGCGGATTCGGCATAAATTAGCTGAGTTTAAAGAACTAGAGGATGTTGATGAAGGACGAGTCTTAACAGAAGTTGCCCTTCTTGCCGATAAGGCAAGTATCGATGAAGAAATTACAAGACTTCGTAGTCATCTCATTCAGTTCCATGATATTCTTACTACAGAAGGTGCAATCGGACGAAAGCTTGACTTCTTAGTGCAGGAGATAAATAGAGAGCTTAATACGATCGGTTCCAAATCTACTCATCACATGATCAGCCAGTACGTGGTCGACCTGAAGAGTGAAGTTGAAAAGGTTCGTGAACAAGTTCAAAATATCGAATAGTCTGCACGATATTCATCGTTTAAATTCACACAAACTGTGTAAAAATAGAATCGTGATTCCCGGGAGGAAAGACAATGAGTATTAAATTGATTAACATTGGCTTTGGCAATATCGTCAACGCCAACCGAATTGTATCGATCGTTAGTCCAGAATCAGCACCTATTAAGCGAATTATTACGGTAGCTAGAGATCGTAATATGTTGGTTGATGCTACATACGGGCGAAGAACTCGTGCCGTTATTATCTCTGATAGTGATCATGTTATTTTATCAGCGGTTCAGCCAGAAACTGTAGCGCAGCGACTGATCAACAAAGACGAACTATCAGATGAGTAGGATTTAGAAAGTGGAGGTTAGTATGAATAAAGATCGCGGATTACTAATTGTCCTTTCTGGCCCATCAGGAGTTGGAAAAGGAACAGTGAGAAAAGCGTTCATGCAGGATGCAGAGGAAGTGCAGTATTCAATTTCTGTTACCACTCGTAAACCGCGTGAAGGCGAAGTAAATGGAGTGGACTATTTCTTTAAATCACACTCTGAGTTTGAAGAAATGATTGAAAACAATAAACTACTTGAATACGCTCAATTCGTAGACAATTACTACGGAACACCTGTTGATTACGTAGAAGAAACGCTTGATTCAGGTAAAGATGTATTATTGGAAATCGAAGTTCAAGGAGCCAAACAGGTAAGAAAGCATTTCCCTGAAGGTGCCTTTATCTTCTTAATGCCACCGAGCCTTACTGAACTCAGAAGTCGAATTGTCAATCGTGGAACTGAAACAGACGATGTGATTGACAATCGGATGGGTGTTGCGAAAGAAGAGATTGAACTGATCGATCAGTACGATTATATCGTTGAAAACGATCAGGTTGAGCTTGCATGCGAAAGAATGAGAGCAATCATTACCGCAGAGCATTTAAGACGTGATCGTATTGCACATAATTATAAAAACGTAACGGAGGTATAAACTATGATCTTATATCCATCAATCGACTCATTAATGGACAGAATTGACTCCAAATACACGCTCGTAACCCTTTCGGCAAAGCGAGCTCGTATCATTCAGCAAACTGAGAATGTTTATGTTGACCACCCTAAGTCCGAAAAGCCAGTAGGTAAAGCGCTAGAAGAAGTAATGGACGGCAAATTGTTAGCAGATGGAATGATACACGACTAGTAGAAGTAACAACCTATGAGAATAGGTTGTTATTTTTTTCATAAAAGAAAACAGCTATCTTGAGTAAACCGTAACATTATTATGTTAACTAGTATGATGGAAGGTGAAATAAAATGAGTCTGAAAGGAAAAAGAATAATGCTATGTGTAAGTGGTGGTATTGCGGTTTTCAAAGCAGCTGCACTTACAAGCAAGCTATACCAGGAAGGTGCAGAGGTTAAGGTTTTGATGACAGATTCAGCATCTCAATTTGTAACACCTCTCACATTTCAAACCCTCTCTAGAAATGATGTTTATACTGACACGTTTGAAGAAAAAGATCCATCCTCTGTTGCTCATATCGACCTTGCGGATTGGGCAGATCTCGTTCTCATAGCACCTGCTACAGCAAACATGATCGGAAAGTTATCGAATGGAATTGCAGACGATATGATGTCTACTACCCTATTAGCTACACAGGCTCCAATCTTTGTAGCACCAGCAATGAATGTACATATGTATGAGCACCCCGCTGTCTTACGAAATATGGCAGTGTTAAAAGAATTTGGCTGTCATTTTCTTGAGCCTGGAGAAGGATTATTAGCGTGTGGCTATGTAGGCAAGGGCCGTATGGCTGAGCCAGAGGATATTTTATCAACATTGCAAACGTATTTTAATGAAGATACAAGAGACCTCAAAGGTAAGCACGTTATGATTACTGCAGGACCTACCCGTGAACCTGTTGACCCAGTTAGGTATTTCACGAATTATTCTTCTGGGAAAATGGGATTTGCATTAGCGGAACAAGCATCATTAAGAGGAGCGGAAGTCACATTGATTGCAGGGCCCGTTCAACTTACAACGCCAGCAGGTGTAAACCGAATCGATGTCTTAACTGCTGATGAGATGTACCACGCTGCAATGGAAGTATCAGTGCAAGCAGATATCATTATTAAAGCAGCAGCCGTTGCTGATTATCGCCCAATTACGGTATCAAAAGAGAAAGTTAAGAAATCAGATGATTCGATTGCGATCGAGATGGAACGTACAAAGGATATCTTATCTTCATTAGGAGAGAAGAAAGACAATCAAGTGCTTATTGGGTTTGCTGCAGAATCAGAAAAAGTCGAAGAATACGCTTGGAAGAAGCTTCAGAAGAAAAATCTCGACCTTGTTTGTGCAAACAACATCACGAGTGAAGGTGCGGGGTTCGATAAGGATACAAACATCATGACGTTGATTAGAAAAGACGGAGAACAGATCCACCTTCCGCTTCAATCGAAGCATGATGTAGCAAACAAAATCCTCGATGAAGCGATCCGACTGGACGGCGATTTTCGATGATTGCACGGGTAATCGTCGATGTTCCTGCAAATCAAACAGATCGCTTGTTTGATTATGCGATTCCAGAAGCCTTAGAAGACCTTATTGAACCGGGAATGAGGGTGGTCGTGCCATTCGGGCCACGAAAAATTCAAGGCTTTGTCATTAGTGTCGAACAGGAATCGGAACTGGACAAACTAAAAGAATTAGAAGAAATAAAGGACGTTACACCTGTATTAACACCAGAACTGTTAGATTTAGGTTTCTGGTTAACAGAAAAGACGCTTTGCTATGCTGTGTCTGCATTTCAGGCAATGTTGCCAGCAGCGATGAAAGCAAACGTAACGAAAACGGTTATACCAGGTCAAAACTTTGATGAAGAGGCTGCTTGGGGCAGGATGCTCTCCTCTAACGGAATCAAATGGGATGAATTCTTATCCCACTTTACCCATAAAGACTTAAATCGAGCGATCAAGAACGATGAACTAGAAGTAAGGTACGACGTAAAAGAAAAAACAGCCCCCAAAACTCAATTAGCCATTTCCACTCAATTAAATGGGGAAGAGCTTTCAATTGAAAAAGAAAAGATGGGAAAACGTGCTTTAAAGCAACAGGAAATCATTCAATATTTTATTGATCATAAAGGAGCCGTTTCTTACAAAGAGCTTATGGGGACGTTAGATACCACTCGATCAACGATCAAAGCACTTGTATCTAAATCTATCTTGAAAGAAGAAGAAGTCGAGCTATATCGAGATCCATATGAAGGAAGAAGTTTTGCTCCTTCTGAACCGCTAGAGTTAACCGACCTCCAGCAGGAAGCGATCACACCGATCTTAAGTAGCATAGAAAACAATCAGCATCGCACATTCTTAATTCATGGCGTTACAGGTAGTGGGAAAACTGAAATCTACCTTCAATCGATCCACAAAGTTTTAAATGATGGTAAAGAAGCGATTGTTCTTGTACCCGAAATCTCACTTACCCCTCAGATGGTAAACCGTTTTAAAAGTCGGTTCGGATCGAATGTTGCTGTGTTGCACAGTGGGCTGTCTCGAGGCGAAAAGTACGACGAGTGGAGAAAGATTCACCGTGGTGAAGTAAAGGTAGTCGTAGGTGCAAGGTCAGCCGTATTCGCGCCGTTCAAAAATCTCGGTATCATCATTATTGATGAAGAGCATGAAGGAAGCTATAAGCAAGAAGAAAACCCTCGCTATCATGCGAGAGATGTTGCGATTAAGCGTGGGGAAAATCACAAATGTCCAATCGTATTAGGAAGTGCAACACCTTCACTCGAATCCTATGCACGAGCGACGAAGGGCGTATACTCTTTACTGGAGCTACTTCATCGCGTCAATAATCAACAAATGCCTGAAGTGTCGATCGTCGATATGAGAGAAGAGCTAAGATCAGGTAATCGTTCCATGTTTTCGAATGAGCTCTACGACAAACTGCAGGACCGATTGATGAAAAAAGAGCAAAGTGTTCTGTTTCTAAATAGAAGAGGATATTCAACATTCGTCATGTGTCGAGATTGTGGGTTTGTTGTAGAGTGTCCTCATTGTGATATCAGTTTAACTTACCATAAGATTAACGGGACGATGCGTTGTCATTATTGTGGATTTGAAGAACCACTTCCATCATCATGTCCTGAGTGTGAAAGCGAACATATTCGTTTCTTTGGTACGGGTACACAGCGAGTTGAAGAAGAATTAACGAAAATCCTACCAGAAGCACGTGTAGTTAGGATGGATGTTGATACAACGAGGCGTAAAGGCTCTCACGAGAAGCTTCTTACACAATTTGGTGAAGGAAAAGCTGATATATTACTAGGAACGCAGATGATTGCGAAAGGACTCGATTTTCCTAACGTGACCCTCGTAGGGGTACTAGCAGGAGATGCTATGCTTCACATCCCTGATTTTCGTGCATCTGAAAAGACCTTTCAACTCCTTACTCAAGTAAGTGGTCGCGCTGGTCGTCATATCTTACCAGGTGAAGTCGTTGTACAATCCTATACTCCTGAACATTATAGTATCGAACTAGCGTCGAAGCATGATTACAATTCTTTTTATCAGCGTGAAATGGTGATGAGAAAGCAATATGGGTATCCACCTTTCTATTTTCTTGCCATGGTGAACATTTCACATGAAGAATTAACAAAAACAGTCGATGTGACAGAAAAGATATCGGACTTTCTTAAATCGAACCTGTCTCCGGAATGTGTTGTCCTAGGCCCCGTAGCATCAGCAATCCCAAGGATTAAAGATAGATATCGCTATCAATGCATGATAAAATACAAAACTGAACCAAAATTGCATCATTCTCTAAAAGAAATTCAAAAACATTACGCGAAAGAAATGACGCGAGGGCAACTTCAGATTACGATAGATACGCAGCCCTACATGATGATGTAGACTTGTTCGAAAGGAAGAAATAATTTGGCTATAAGAAAAATTGTGTTACACCCAGATGAAGTTCTAGAAAAAGAATGTGAGACTGTCAAAACGTTTGATGACAATCTCCATCACCTATTAGATGATATGTTTGAAACAATGTACGATGCAGAAGGTGTCGGTCTTGCTGCTCCACAAATCGGAATCGAGAAGCAAGTTGCAGTGATCGATACTCGTGAAGAAGAGCCGCTTGAAATCATAAACCCTGTGATTCAAAAAGCAACTGGAGGCGAGGTGGATCTCGAAGGGTGTTTAAGCTTCCCAGGCTTGTTCGGTGAAGTTGAACGTCCCTATCGCATCGTTCTAACTGCACAAGATCGAAACGGAAAAGAATTCAAATTAAAAGCAGAAGGGTTCTTTGCAAGAGCCATACAGCATGAGATCGACCATCTTCACGGCGTTCTATTTACTGAAAAAGTGATAAGATACGTGGATTTAGAGGCGGAAGGAAGTGAGCGATAATATGAATATTGTTTTTATGGGAACGCCAGATTTTTCAGTCCCTGTTTTAGATATGTTGGTTGAGGAAGGGTATACCATTTCAGGTGTAGTTACACAACCTGATCGACCGAAAGGAAGGAAGCGAACGCTAACTCCACCACCTGTTAAAGTAGCTGCAGAAAAGCATGGGTTACCAGTTTTACAGCCTGAGAAAGTGAAAGAACCAGATCAACTCAAGGAAATTCTTGACCTTAAGCCTGATTTGATTGTAACGGCTGCATTCGGACAGATTCTACCGAAAGAGTTGCTTGATGCACCAGAGCACGGATGCATTAATGTGCATGCTTCCTTATTACCTGCGCTTCGAGGCGGTGCGCCTATCCATTATTCGATTCTTCAAGGTAAGAAAGAGACAGGCATCACCATCATGTATATGGTAGAGAAATTAGATGCAGGTGACATCCTAACTCAATCTGTTGTACCGATTGATGAGCGTGATCACACTGGTATCCTTCATGACAAGCTTAGCGTGTCAGGCGCACAGCTCTTGAAAGAAACGATACCTGAGTTATTAAAAGGCAACATCACTCCAGTGAAGCAAAAGGATGAAGAAGCAACGTTCGCACCAAATATCAAGCGGAACCTTGAAAGAATTGACTGGAGCAAAACGGGTGAAGAAATTTATAACCAGATCCGTGGTCTCCATCCTTGGCCGGTGGCATTTACACACTATGAAGGCAATGTAATGAAGGTCTGGTGGGGTGAAAAAGTGGAAAATGAAGAACAAACTACCCCAGGCACTGTTCTCTATACGGAAGCTGACGGTCCTGTAGTAGCTACTGGGAATACGACAGCGATTAAACTCACTGAAATACAGCCAGCTGGCAAAAAGCGAATGAGCGCTTCACAATATTTACAGGGCCGTACGTTTGAAAAAGGGTCTCTATTTGGTGAGCAACATGACTAATGTGAGAGAAGCGGCATTAGACGTAATCGAAAAGATCAACAAAAACCAGGCATACAGTAACTTGTTGTTGAATGAAACGATTAACAAGCATAAATTGAATCGAAAAGATATCGGTCTCTTAACTGAAATCGTTTATGGTACGATTCAGCGCCAGAAGACGCTCGACTTTTATCTCGATGACTTTTTAACAAACCGTAAGAAGATACAGCCTTGGGTGATCTCTCTTTTACATCTATCACTTTATCAAATGACATACCTCGATCGCGTTCCTGATCGAGCGGTTATCCATGAAGCGGTAGAAATTGCGAAGAAACGTGGACATAAGGGAATCAGCGGCATGGTGAACGGAGTCCTACGTAATGTGCAACGAAAGGGTCTTAAAGATTTCAGCTCCATTTCAGATGATGCTGAAAGAATTTCAATAGAGAAAAGTCATCCGCTATGGCTCGTGCAGCGCTGGATTGAGCAATTTGGAATAGCTGAGACAGAAGCGATGTGTGATGAGAACCTTCAAGCACCTTATGTGACAGCAAGGGTGAACACGATGAAGACAACAGTCGATAACGTGTTGAACGATTTATCTGAAGCTGGTTTAGATGTTATAAAAGGTGAGCTTTCAGAAGACGCCATTAAAGTCGTTCAAGGTCACTTAATCGAAACAGATGTTTACAAAAGAGGAGAAGTCACCATACAAGATGAAAGCTCGATGCTTGTAGCACGAGCACTCGATATTGAATCTGGTCAAGCGGTTCTTGATGCTTGTGCAGCTCCAGGAGGAAAGACTACCCATATCGCTGAACGCTTACAAGGACAAGGGTACGTTCAATCTCTTGATCTTCATGACCATAAAATTAAGCTTATAAAGAAACAAGCAGAACGTCTAGGACTTACGAATGTGGAAGCGAAAGCACTAGACAGTCGTCTTGTAACTGATGAATTCGAAGGAAATTCGTTTGATCGCATTCTTGTTGATGCACCATGTACAGGGTTTGGTGTGCTGAGAAGAAAGCCAGACATCAAATGGTCAAAAAAACCTGAGGACGTCGAAAGGATTACGTCTGTTCAAAGGGGAATTTTGGATTCACAGGCTTCTCTTGTAAAACCTGGTGGAAAATTGGTTTATAGTACGTGTACAATAGAAGAAGCTGAAAATCAGGAAATCGTAGCATCATTTCTTAAAGAGCATCCTGAGTTTTCATTTGATACAACAATGAAAGAACGACTTCCAAAGAAGGTAGAGGCTTATGTTGATGGAGGGGAGCTCCAACTGTTACCTCACTACTTTGGAACAGATGGTTTCTATATTGCAACGTTGACCAAAGATAGCTAAACAGGCTTTGCTTAAAGAACCTATATAGTGGATAAAAGAGACGGGGTGACCACATGCAAGCTGTAACATTGACAGACCGCGGACAGGTCAGGGCTTACAATGAAGACAGTACCAATGCTATTCAAAATAATCTTGGTGAGTACCTTGTGATTGTGGCAGATGGAATGGGCGGCCATCGTGCAGGGGATATAGCAAGCTCCATGGCAGTAGAATGCCTTCAAACTAATTGGCAAAAAGAGAAAGCTGGCTTTCGCCCGGGAAGAGCGGAAGCTTGGCTTTTACATAACATTAAAGAGGCGAATGAAACGATATTATCTTATTCGAATGACAACAAAGAATACGCAGGGATGGGAACAACGTTAGTCGCTGCTGTATGTACAGAAGATTTTATTACGATTGGCCATGTCGGTGACAGTAGGGCTTACTTGATACAAGATGGACAGGTGCATCAGAAAACAAGCGACCATTCCCTAGTGAATGAGCTTGTGAAAAATGGTCAATTATCAGAAGAAGAGGCTCTGGACCATCCTAGAAAGCACGTTTTATTACGTGCATTAGGTACTGATGACAAGGTGAAAGTCGATATTCATACCTTCGAATGGAGTAAGGATGAAGCTGCATTATTTTGTACAGACGGGTTAACGAATAAGCTATCAGACGAAACGCTTAACGAGGTTATGTATTCTGGTATTTCACTGCAGGAGAAAGCGACAAAACTCATCACGCTTGCTAATGAAGCAGGTGGAGAAGATAACATTACTGTTGCAGTCATAGAGAACTCTATGTCTTCAGGAAGTGAAAGCTAATGCTAGGAAAACATATTAACGGCCGGTACAAATTGTTAGAAATCATCGGTGATGGTGGTATGGCAATCGTGTACAAGGCTAGTGATTTAATTCTAGATCGGATTGTAGCTGTTAAATTGCTGAGACCTGAATTCTCGAAAGACGATGAATTTATCAAGCGGTTTAGAAGAGAAGCAGAATCCGCAACAAGCCTTGATCATCCAAATATTGTTTCGATTTATGACGTAGGTGAGGATGAAGATTATCATTACATCGTAATGGAATATGTGGAAGGGAAAACGTTAAAGCAGAGTATTCGTGACAGAGGTGCCCTTCCGATCGTAGAAGCGATCGATATTGTTAAACAAATTGCGTCAGCGATTGAACATGCACACGAAAATCAAATCATTCATCGCGACATTAAACCTCATAATATTTTGATCGATGAATACGGAGAAGCGAAAGTCACTGATTTTGGTATAGCGATGGCTATGACATCAGCTACGATTACCCATACAAATTCTGTACTAGGGTCTGTACACTATTTTTCCCCTGAACAAGCGCGAGGCGGGGCTGCTACAGAACGGTCAGATATATACTCTCTAGGGGTCGTACTGTATGAAGTGGTGACAGGCGTTTTACCGTTTTCAGGTGACTCTCCTGTTTCTGTTGCTTTAAAACATCTACAGGATCGCTTTCCAAAACCAAGTTTGATCAATACATCTTTACCTAAAAATGTTGAACAAATCATATTAAAAGCGATGGCAAAAGAACCCCATCAGCGCTATGAAAACGCACAAGAGTTCTATGATGCGTTAGACAACGCACTCGATCCAACAAAAGTGTATGATGCCCCGCTGTCTTCTCGTGACGATGATGAAGAAGCAACAAAGGTTTTAGCGCCTGTTGTTCCAAATGAACCTACTCAAAGTAAGAGTGAGAAATCGGAACCAAAAGTCAAAAGTGAAGAAAAAGGCGAAGATCCTGAGCCGAAAAAGAAAAAGAAGAAGAAAGCTGGAAAAGTTGTAACGATTATTTTCTTGATCTTACTTCTTCTTGGTGGGGCAGGGGCACTCGCGTTTATTTTTATGCCAGATCTTTTTTACGTGCCAGATGTTGAAGTACCCGATGTTTCTGGAATGACGTACGATGATGCTAGGACAGCTTTAATCGAAAACAACCTCACTGCTGTGAAAGAAGAACAGTTTAATGAAAATGTGGATGAGGATGACGTGATCAGTCAAAATCCAGGGGCAGGTTCAATGGTGAAAGAAAATAGTAAGGTGACTTTGTATGTAAGTAAAGGTGCAGAAAAAACTGAGCTTGGCAATTATATTGGCAAGTCGAAGGACGAAGTGGAAGCTGAATTAGAAAGTCTTGGTTTCGAAAATGTTAAGTTCGAAGACGAGTATCGTGATGAACCTGAGGGGGAAATCTATGACCAGAGTCCGGAAGCGGGTAAGATGGTGCTCCCAACAGAAGATCGTATCGTCATTTGGTATAGCCTGGGACCTGAACCATTTGCGTTGCAAGAACTAACGAACAAAACGAAGCAAGAGGTTGAAGCCTACGCTGCAGAAAGAAAAATTAAGATTGCCTATGATGAAGCTCAGTTTAGTGATTCGGTCAAGGAAGGCCTTGTTATGGCTCAATCACCAAGTACTGCCACAAGCATAAAAGAAGGTGAAACTGTTACGGTTACACTTTCCAAAGGCCCAGAGCCAGAACCAGAGCCAGAGCCAGAGCCTGAAGAAGAGCAGGTTGTTTTCACTGAAGAAGTGAAAGTAAAAGTGAAAGACAAAGAAAAACATCAAATCGAAATTATTTATCGAGACTCTAAAACAGAGAATGCAGAAATTGTTGAAGAAGTTGAAAAGGATAGTAAGTTTGAATTTGAATTGACGATCAACCCTGGAGATTACGCTTCATACAAAGTCTTTGATAATGGAGAAGAAGTCCAGTCAAAGAATATTACGTATGATGAAGCAAAACAAAAATACGCAAAAAATGAGTAAGGAGTCCTACATGGCAGATGGAAGAATTATTAAAGCGTTAAGTGGCTTTTATTACGTGCAGGATGAAGTGAACAAAGAGATCTATCAGTGCAGAGGTAGAGGGAATTTCCGAAAACGCAAAATCACACCCTTAGTTGGTGATGATGTTGTATACGAAGCGGAGAACAAAACAGATGGCTATATTCTTGAAGTAAAGAAAAGAGAGAATGAACTAGTGCGACCACCAATCGCGAATATCGATCAGGCTTTTCTCGTTTTTTCAGCTACGCAGCCTACATTTAATACGCAGCTACTTGATAAGTTTCTTGTTCACATCGAAGCGAGTGATATAAAGCCAGTCATCTGCATAACAAAAATGGACCTTGTTTCAGAATCCGAGGAAGAAATCATACAGAATTACAGCAAGGACTATTGTGAAATCGGTTATGATGTATTGATGAACTCAGCACAAAGTTTGTCAGGTATTTCAGAAATCGAACAACACTTTTTTGATAAAGTCACTGTGTTTGCGGGACAGTCTGGTGTCGGTAAATCTTCGCTTCTTAATGCGATTAATCCTGACTTGGATTTAGATACAAGTGATATATCGACTCATCTCGGGCGTGGAAAGCATACGACTAGGCATGTTGAGCTAATTCCGTTTGGCTCTGGATTAGTCGCTGACACACCAGGCTTTAGTTCTCTAGATTTCAGAGGAATCGAGGCAGATGATTTATGGCTCTACTTCCCTGAGATTAGAGAAAAAACTAACGAATGTAAGTTTAGAGCCTGCACTCATATGAAAGAACCAGGATGTGCGGTAAAAGCGGCAGTAGAGGAAGGAGAAATAAAGGCGTATCGTTACGACCATTATTCCTCATTCTTCACTGAGATTAAGGATCAAAAACGGAGGTATTAATATGATAAAAATTGCACCATCAATCCTCTCTGCAGATTTTGCAAAACTTGGAGAAGAAGTGAAGGATGTTGAAGCAGGTGGAGCAGATTACATCCATGTAGATGTTATGGACGGCCACTTCGTTCCAAACATTACGATAGGAGCACCGATCGTTCGAGCGCTTCGCCCTGTAACGAATCTGCCACTCGACGTTCATCTTATGATTGAAAACCCTGATAACTATATTGAAGAGTTTGCAGATGCAGGAGCAGACATTCTTACTGTCCATGCTGAAGCGTGCCCTCATCTTCACAGGACGATCCAGTTAATAAAGAGTAAAGGTGTAAAAGCGGGAGTTGTCATTAACCCTGCAACACCTGTTGATGCGATCAAACATGTGATCGAAGACGTAGACCTCGTTCTCTTGATGACAGTCAATCCTGGCTTTGGTGGACAGGCTTTCATTGAAAGAGTGGTTGGAAAAATTGCTGAAACGGCAAAGCTTGCGAACGAATTAGGGGTTTCTCCCGAAATTGAAGTCGACGGAGGTGTGAACGCCGAGACAGCAAGGAAATGTATCGAAGCTGGTGCGACTGTTCTTGTTGCAGGATCAGCCGTTTATAACCAAGAAGATCGTAAAGCAGCGATTGAAAGCCTTCGTCAATCATAAAGCAGTCGGGCAACATGCCCGCTGTTTTTTTGTAAAGGTAAATATACGAATTATTTAGTAGGAGTAGATGTTCATGAATCATAATCGACTTGTTTTACTTCTCGAGATTGCCCTGATGGCAGGAATAGGGGTAATCCTTGATTTGTTTTCTATTCGCTTATGGCCAAACGGTGGTTCAGTTTCTCTAGCGATGGTACCCATCTTTTTGATCGCATTTAGAAGAGGTGTAGGAGCAGGTGTTGTTACAGGATTACTCGTAGGGTTGTTGCAGCCCTTACTCGTTGCGCCTTTCTACGTACATCCCATTCAATTTCTATTAGATTACCCTATTGCTTTCATGGTTGTTGGTTTAGCTGGACTATTTAGTGTATCAGCAGATAAAACAAAGAAAAAACGAATCACAAAGATTGCGATAGGCTGTTTTGTCGGATCACTATTTAGGTTGGTAACCCATTTTTTATCAGGTGTCATCTGGTTTGGGGATATGGCGCCAGAAGGAACGCCCGTTGCACTGTACTCATTTCTTTATAATGCTTCTTACTTGTTTCCAGCAGCAGCCGTATCGATCGTTGTGTTAGCACTACTTTCATCAACGTCACCAAAGATGGTTCATCATCAATGAAGAACGAAGTTATCTATCTAGTAGCAGGTGGACCACTATCGGACTTACCTCAAAACTTGCTTAAATCTACACCAGATGTTAGGTGGGTCGGTGTTGATCGAGGAGTGTACACGCTCTTAAAGAACGGGATTACTCCAGAACAAGGATTTGGCGATTTTGATTCTGTTAGTCCTAGCGAAAGAGAGTGGATGGAAACTCATAACCTCTCATTTAACGTATATCCTTCTGAGAAGGATCATACTGACCTTGAACTTGCGCTCGATTGGGCGATCGATCAACAGCCGAAAGAAATCATTCTCTTCGGTGTTACGGGCGGAAGGCTAGATCATAGTTGGATGAATGTACAGATGTTGATTAAAGGGTTAAAAGCTGGTGTAAGCGTGAAGCTTGAAGATCGCCAGAACAGGCTTCAACTTAAATCGCCAGGGCACTATTCAATAAAAAAAGAAGCGCGTTATCCCTATGCTTCATTTTTATCGTTCACTCCTGAAGTGCAAGGTTTAACGCTTGAAGGATTTAAGTTTCCGCTTACTGATAAAGTGTTAGAGTGGGGTTCAAGTTTATGTATCAGCAATGAATTGGTCGAGGAAAATGGGTCTTATTCATTTACTGAAGGCATACTTATGGTGGTAAGAAGTTCGGACGCCGAACAGCAGGAATAGGGTATATTTTCTTTTCGGCGAATATAATAGTAAAGAATATTATAATCTCATATTGTTTTATCCTGGGCTCCATTTTTGACTTTTGAGGAGGGGGAAGTATGAAGTTCTATACGATTAAACTACCTAAGTTTCTTGGTGGGTTTGTAAGGGCGATTCTTGGATCTCTTCGTAAGAATGAATAACATACAAAAAAAGCACCCGTTAGCGGGTGCTTTTTTTGTGTCAGGCTGTTGAGAAAGTCTAAGGAATCGGCCAACAAAATAGTGGTGATTTACGCTCCAGGATGCTCGCTTTCCGCGGGGAGGGCGGTGAGCTTCCTCGTCGCACGCTCCTGCGGGATCTCACCTGTCCCGTATGTCCCGCAGGAGTCGAGCATCCTTCCGCTTCAATCTGCTTTAATATGAAGGAATAAGCCAAGAATAAACCACCTCAAAATGACGCGCTGAAAAGTTTGTTAGCGTAATAGGTCGGAAAGTTTAACTTTGATTGAATGTACTCTAGTAGGAGTGAATACCTCTTGACTCCCGTGGTCCAACGGGCGTTCAAGTCTCAGAGTGGACGGTCTTTGTTCGCTTTGAGGCTTGGACGTTCGTCCACAGGAAAGCAAGAGGTGTTTCCAACGGCATTGGGAGCGTATCATCTAGATTACAACAAGCTTACACAAAAAAAAGCACCCGCTAATGGGTGCTTTTTTGTTTCAATTATACGCGTTCTACTTTACCTGATTTAAGGGCACGAGCAGAAACATATACTTTTTTCGGTTTACCATCAACCATGATACGTACCTTTTGAAGGTTAGCACCAAATTTACGTTTTGTTGTATTCAACGCGTGAGAACGCTTGTTACCAAACGCAGTCTTTTTGCCAGTGATTGCACATTTAGCCATTATTTCAACCTCCTTACTGTCCTACATTGCACAAGAAGTGCAGGATAAATCCTCCACTATAGTATCACGTAGGTGTAGTGAATGCAAGACAAAGAACAAGGGTTATCAAGAAAAAAACTTAACACCTAAAAGTGATGATACTAGTGTTTTACAAGGATGAACTTTTAAAATAAGTAATATTGTAGTAAAATAACATTAGCTCTGTACAGGATGTATTCTTAATTCATTTAGCATCAAGAGTTAGTAGTTAAGATAGAATGGAACATTGGTCAGCACCCAAATCGCTAAGGGAGGAACAAATATGTCAATCGAAATGAAAACCCAATATGGACAAATTGATATTTCTACTGAGGTCGTCGCTGCAATTGCAGGTGGCGCAGCAATAGATTGTTATGGTATCGTGGGTATGGCTTCTCAGAAGCAATTAAAAGACGGTATTACAGAATTGTTGGGAAAAGATAACTTTAGCAGAGGGATAGTAGTTCGCAGAGAAGAAGAGGAACTAAATATCGATATGTATATTATCGTGAGCTATGGTACAAAAATTTCAGAAGTTGCTCATAACGTTCAAACAAAAGTAAAGTACCAGCTTGACCAAATGCTCGGACTATCTGTAGATTCTGTAAACATCTACGTACAAGGGGTCAGAGTTACGAACCCTTAAGTGGAGTTAGGAGGAACAGTCTGTGACAATTAAGAGGATTGACGGTAAGCGGTTTGCGCATATGGTTGTTGAAGGTGCAAACAACCTATCTAAGAATGCAAAAATGGTTGACGCCCTAAACGTATTCCCTGTGCCTGATGGTGATACGGGAACAAATATGAACCTAACTATTACGTCTGGTGCTAACGAGGTAAAGAAAAGCAGCTCCGAAAAAGTTGGAGATGTCGCATCTTTATTTGCACGAGGTTTGTTGATGGGTGCTCGCGGAAACTCAGGAGTAATTCTTTCGCAATTATTCAGAGGGTTTTCAAAAGCGATCGAAAACAAAAGTGAAGTTGGACCAGTTGAATTTGCGGCTGCCCTAGACAACGGTGTGGAGTCGGCTTATAAGGCCGTAATGAAGCCTGTTGAAGGAACGATTTTAACTGTAGCGAAAGATGCTGCAAAAAAAGCAGTGAAATCCGCTAAGCAAACAGAAGATATGATCGAGCTTATGCAAGTTGTCGTAAAGGAAGCAAAAGCTTCTCTTCAACGTACGCCTGACTTGCTTCCTGTTCTAAAAGAAGTTGGAGTAGTTGACTCTGGTGGTCAAGGTCTACTTGTTATTTATGAAGGGTTCCTTGCTGTTCTTGAAGGAAAAGAAGCTCCTGACGTTTCCCTTGAAGAAGAAAAGATGGAAGAGCTCGTTCGTGCTGAGCACCACAAAGGCGCGCAAAGTCACATGAAGACAGAAGATATTGAATTCGGATATTGTACTGAATTTATGGTTCATCTAGAAGATTCCAAACTGAAACAATCTCCTTTCGATGAAGAATCGTTTCGAAATGAATTAGACAAGCATGGTGATTCTCTACTTGTCATTTCAGATGACGATCTTGTCAAAGTACATATGCATACGGAATACCCTGGTAACATCATGACATATGCACAGAACTTCGGGAGCTTGATCAAGATTAAGATAGAGAATATGCGTGAGCAACATTCGGCTATTCTTAACGAAGAGAAATCTTCACCTGAACCAGTTTCTGCTGAGCGAAAGAAATATGGCATCATCACGGTATCGATGGGTGATGGCATTGCAGAATTGTTTAAAAGTCTAGGTGCAAGTTACGTAATCTCTGGTGGTCAAACAATGAATCCTAGTACAGAAGATATCGTAAAGGCGATCGAGGAAGTAAACGCTGATAATATCATCATTCTTCCGAACAATAGCAATATTGTAATGACAGCAGAGCAAGCTGCTTCTGTGGTTGAAGAGAATGTCGTAGTCATTCCTTCAAAGACGGTTCCTCAAGGAATAGCAAGCTTACTTGGATTCAATCCATCTGCTGACATTGAAGAAAATGGTACAGCTATGAAAGACAGCATGTCTGAAGTGAAATCAGGTCAAGTCACGTTTGCGGTTAGAGACACTCAAATCGATGGTGTTTCAATATCGAAAGATGACTTTATGGGCATTTCTGATGGAAAGATCGTTGTTTCTGAATCAGATCGATTTGAAGTTGCAAAAGAACTCCTTCAATCAATGGTCGGTGAAGATGATGAGATCATTACGATCATCTACGGAGAAGATACCGATAAGGAAGAAGCTGAACGTCTTGTTTCTTTCATTGAAGAGAACTTTGAAGAAGTTGAAGTTGAGCTTCACGAAGGCAAGCAGCCAATCTATCCTTACATTGTTTCTGTAGAATAAAGCTAATAGGTATTAAGCAGAAAAAGAAACGTGGCACATGCCAGGTTTTCTTTTTCTGTAATCTATGAACCACGTGTTCACACCGTGTACATAATGAAAGGTGGAGTCGATGTGAAGTTTCGCAGCGTCTTTGATATTATTGGTCCTGTCATGATCGGGCCTTCAAGTTCTCATACTGCAGGTGCAGCAAGAATCGGACGAGTTGCAAGACACCTATTTGGTCGAGAACCAGAAAGTATAACGATTTCTTTATATGGTTCATTCGCAAAAACATACAAAGGTCACGGTACAGATGTGGCGTTAGTAGGTGGCGTCCTTGATTTTGATACGTTCGATGAACGAATTGTGAATGCGCTTACAATAGCGAAAGAGAAAAAGATTAAAGTGCGCTTCATAGAGGAGGATGCGGTCACAGATCATCCGAACACTGCAAGAGTTCATCTGAAAGATGACAAAGGTGAGCTCGAACTAGTAGGGATCTCAATCGGCGGTGGAAAGATGGAAGTGATCGAACTAAATGGATTTGCGCTTGGCTTATCTGGTAACAGTCCTGCGATACTCGTCGTTCACAATGATCGGTTCGGTGCAATTGCTGGCGTGTCTAACTTACTAGCGAAGCACGAAATCAATATCGGTCATATGAATGTTTCAAGGAAAGAGAAGGGGAAAGAAGCTCTCATGACGATCGAAGTTGATCAGAACATTCCACAAGTTGTTCTTGATGAAGTCGAATCGCTTCCGAATATTCTCCAAGTAGCAAAAATAAGTGAGTAACGTAAATAGGAGGTATAGCTATGTTTCGTAATGTAGCAGAATTAGTTGAGCTTGCCCAATCTAGAAATGTACCAGTTTCAGAAATTATGATTGAACAAGAAATGGACGTAAGAAGTTCAACGCGTGAACAAGTCGTTGGTCAGATGGAAAGAAATCTTGAGGTTATGGAACAAGCGGTTGAGCGAGGCATTACTGAAGACGTTCGCTCTCATTCTGGCTTAACAGGTGGAGACGCTGTTCTTCTTCAAAATTACTTGAAGTCAGGGAAGTCACTTTCAGGGGAAACGATGTTAGACGCAGTAAGTAAGGCGATGGCAACGAATGAAGTAAACGCCGCGATGGGAACAATTTGCGCAACACCTACGGCAGGATCAGCGGGAGTTGTACCAGGAACATTATTTGCGATTAGAGAAAAAATCAACCCAACGAAAGAGCAAATGGTTCGCTATCTCTTTACATCAGGAGCTTTTGGGTTTGTTGTTGCTAACAATGCTTCCATTTCAGGAGCAGCTGGAGGATGTCAGGCTGAAGTAGGTTCAGCAACAGGGATGGCCGCTGCTGCTATCGTAGAGCTAATGGGAGGGACACCTGAGCAGTCTTCACATGCTTTTGCGATCGCGCTTAAAAATATGCTTGGTTTAGTTTGTGACCCTGTAGCAGGGCTCGTAGAAGTACCGTGCGTTAAACGAAATGCGATGGGAGCTTCGAACGCTCTTGTAGCTGCGGATATGTCACTCGCTGGAATAACGAGCCGCATACCTTGTGATGAAGTAATCGACGCAATGTATAAGATTGGACAAACGATGCCATCTGCACTGCGTGAAACTGCGCAAGGAGGCTTAGCAGCTACCCCGACAGGGCGAGAATTAGAAGCCAGAATTTTTGGAGTATCTCTAGATAAGAAATGAGTGAATGATGTTGAGCGAAGTCACGAAAATAAAAGGTATAGGTGATGAGAAAGCTGCTTCTCTATCATCGATCGGGATCAATAGCGTCTCCGATCTACTAGAGTATTTCCCTTTTCGATATGAAGACTATGAACTGAAAGATCTAGCTGACGTAAAGCATGAAGAACGTGCTACGCTCGAAGGGAAAGTTCATAGTGAACCTGTCGTTCGATACTACGGAAAGAAGAAATCTAGACTGTCTGTAAGGCTGTTAGTGGGAAGGTTCCTCATTACAGCCGTTTTTTTTAATCGCGCTTTTCTAAAAAAACAATTCACGCTCGGTCAGACAGTTACCGTCACAGGAAAGTGGGACCAGCATAAGATGACCCTTTCCGCTTCTGAGATTACGTTTTCTAGTCATGACCCAGATGGTACGATCGAGCCTGTTTATCCTGTTGGTGGAGATATTACGGTAAAAGCGATAAAACGGTATATCCAACTCGCCCTTAAACAATTTTCACATGAAATTGAAGAATCTTTACCTCCTCAAATGCTTGAACGATACAAGTTGATGGATAAAAGAGAAGCTGTTGAAACCATGCATGCTCCACAATCTCATGACCACTTGAAACAGGCGAGAAGAAGGTTTGTTTACGAAGAGTTACTTCAATTTCAGTTGAAGATGCAGTTGTTTCGAAAGAGAGAGAGGGAAAATACGAAGGGCTCCTCTCATGTGTATAAAAAAAGTGATTTAGAAGCGTTTATTAGTAGTCTACCCTTCCCACTAACTGGTGCACAGAATCGAGTCGTCGAAGAAATTTTAAAAGATATGCAAAGTCCATACAGAATGAATCGCTTGCTTCAGGGTGATGTTGGCTCCGGTAAAACTGTAGTCGCTGCGATCGGGCTGTATGCTACGTACCTTTCTGGAAATCAAGGAGCTCTTATGGTACCAACTGAGATCCTTGCTGAACAGCACTTTGAGTCATTTGAAGATCTTCTAGGAGATCGACTGAACGTAGAGTTACTGACAGGATCTGTAAAAGGGAAGAAGCGAAGAGAGCTGCTTGAGCGGTTAGCAGCTGGGGAGATCGATCTATTGATCGGTACGCACGCACTCATACAAGACGAAGTCGTGTTTAAGCATCTCGGTTTAGTCATTACTGATGAGCAGCATCGTTTTGGTGTTATGCAGAGAAGGGTGCTAAAAGAAAAAGGATTGACTCCTGATGTTCTGTATATGACGGCGACACCGATACCTAGAACACTCGCCATCTCTGTGTTTGGAGATATGGATGTTTCGACGATCGATGAAATGCCTGCCGGAAGAAAACCAATCGAGACATATTGGGCGAAACCAGATATGCTTTCCCGCGTGCTCGATTTTGTGACGAAAGAACTCGATCAAGGTCGTCAGGGTTATGTAATCTGTCCTCTGATCGAGGAATCAGAGAAGCTCGATGTGCAAAATGCAATCGATGTTCACGCACAAATGCAAACGGCGCTTCCACATTACAAGGTAGGATTAATGCATGGAAGATTAACTTCTGATGAAAAGGAAGCTGTAATGGAAGCCTACAGTGAAAATGATGTTCAGCTTCTAGTATCAACGACGGTCGTGGAGGTTGGGGTAAACGTACCAAATGCGACGATTATGGTTATTTATGATGCTGAACGTTTCGGTTTGGCGCAGCTTCATCAGCTCCGAGGCCGAGTAGGTCGAGGGAAGGATCAGTCATATTGTATTTTACTTGCTGATCCAAAATCCGAAGTAGGGAAAGAGCGGATGCAGATCATGACTGAATCGAACGATGGTTTTGTTTTGTCTCAGCGCGACTTAGAACTTCGAGGACCAGGTGACTTTTTTGGTAGGAAACAAAGTGGTTTACCAGAATTCAAAGTAGCAGATCTCGTTCATGATTACCGTGTACTTGAAGTTGCTCGTAATGATGCGAGTGCACTAGTTGAATCTACTGCTTTCTGGGAGGACGATGCTTATCGACCTCTTAGAACCTACTTAACTAACGAGGGCGTTTTAAGCGGGGAAAAGCTTGATTAGCTTGCAAAATCACGCCTGCCATTATATACTACGTTTTAGGACCTAGTCATAAGACTGAGATAAAGAGGATCATTCGATCCTCTTTATCCGTTTATTAATGCTAGATAGGCGGCGGTAGAAAATGAAAAGGAGCAAGAAAGAGCGTCAACGGTTATTAAAAGAAACCATTGATAACACACCTTTTATTACTGATGAAGATCTTGCTGATAAATTTAGTGTGAGCATTCAAACGATAAGGTTGGACAGACTCGAGCTTTCGATTCCTGAATTACGAGAACGAATCAAATATGTTGCACAGCAGCAGTTTGATGAGGTTAAAGCTCTCCCGATGGAAGAAGTAATCGGTCAGGTGATTGATTTACAGCTTGATGAAAGTGCCATTTCAATTCTAGATATCAGACCAGAGCATGTTTTTTCTAGAAACAAGATTGCTAGGGGTCATCATCTGTTTGCGCAGGCGAACTCACTAGCAGTGGCGATTATCAACGACGAGCTCGCTTTAACTGCGAAAGCTAACATTCGTTTTTCAAGACAGGTGAACGAAGGAGAGCGAGTTATAGCAAAAGCAAACGTAACAGACAATAGTAAAGGAAGAACGACAGTAGAAGTTAATAGCTTCGTTCAAAACGAAACCGTATTTTCCGGTGAGTTTGTCATGTATCGCTCTACCAAACCCTGAAAGGATGCTGAACTAACATGAGACTTGCAATAGATGCGATGGGTGGAGACAACGCCCCGCAAGCAATCATAGATGGTGTTCATGAAGCACTCGAAGCCTATAAAGATCTGTCTGTAACCATCGTTGGAGATGAAAACCAAATCAACCCCTTACTAACAGACAGTAAAGAGCGAATAACAGTATTACATACAGATGAATACATAACGTCAGAAGATCAACCAGTACGTGCAGCTAGGAGAAAGAAGAAAGCATCGATGGTATTAGCAGTGAACGAAGTGAAAGAAGGAAGAGCAGATGCCTGTATTTCTGCTGGAAATACAGGTGCCCTAATGGCAGCTGGCCTATTGTATGTTGGTCGCATCGAAGGTATCGAAAGACCAGGTCTGGCCCCTACACTTCCAACCATCGATGAAAAAGGGTTTCTACTACTCGATGTAGGTGCAAATATGGATTCAAAGCCAGAGCACTTGCTTCAATATGCACACATGGGCTCCGTATATGCTGAGAAAGTCCGAGGGATTGAATCTCCTAGGATCGGCTTACTGAACATCGGTACAGAAGAAGGAAAAGGGAACGAACTCAGTAAACAAGCTTTCACGTTACTACAAGAAAGCGGATTAAACTTTGTTGGGAACGTTGAATCTAGAGATATTCTAAGTAATGCAGCAGATGTTGTTGTATGCGATGGTTTCTCAGGAAATCTAGTACTAAAAACAATCGAAGGAACAGCACTAACGATGTTCACAATGCTGAAGGAAGAGCTTACAAGCTCATTCACAAGTAAAATGGCAGCAGGAGTGCTGAAGCCGAAATTGAAAAACCTCAAAAACAAACTAGACTATTCCGAGTATGGCGGAGCTGGATTATTTGGCCTGCGCGCTCCAGTGATTAAAGCGCACGGCTCATCGAATGGACGAGCAGTTTTCAGTGCAATTAAACAGGCTAGAATGATGGTAACAGGAAACGTCGTAACTGAAATCAAATCTTCTCTTGAAGAGAAGCAGGAAGGAGATCAGTAATGGGAAAAACAGCATTTTTATTTCCAGGACAAGGAGCACAAGCGGTAGGAATGGGGAATGACTTTCGTGAAGTGTATTCCGCTTCAGAAAACATTTTCAAAGAAGCAGATAACCGCCTTGATTATGATCTAACTAAGCTAATCATGAATGGCCCGATGGAAACTTTAACGAAAACAGAAAACACACAGCCAGCGATTGTAACAGCGAGCGTAGCGGTTTTGGAAGCTTTACGAGAGAAAGGGATTACTGCAGATTACACTGCTGGGCATAGCCTTGGAGAGTATTCCGCTCTAGTCGCTTCTGGGTCTCTATCGTTCTCTGATGCTGTCTATGCAGTTAGAAACAGAGGTCTTTACATGGAGGAAGCTGTTCCTGCAGGTGAAGGTGCTATGGCAGCGATTATGGGAATGGATCGTGAAGAGCTGCAGGCGATTGTAGAAGACGTATCAGAAACAACTGACACAGTTCAGCTAGCAAACTTGAATAGCCCTGGACAAATTGTCATTTCTGGTGCGAAAGCTGGTGTGGAGAAAGCTTCAGAAGTAGCGAAAGAAAAAGGAGCTAGAAGGGTCATTCCTCTTCAGGTTAGTGGACCGTTTCATTCAATCTTGATGAAACCTGCTGCAGATAAAATGTCTGCGATTTTAGATTCGATTACGATCTCAGATGCTACTGTACCGGTAATTGCAAACGTTTCTGCAGAACCTAGTACATCAGCAGAAGAAATCAAAAACAACTTATTGCAGCAGATTTATTCACCAGTACTTTTTGAAGACACAATTCGAAAATTGATGGAACTAGGTGTAGACCGATTTATTGAAGTTGGTCCAGGGAACGTATTGTCAGGTCTTGTGAAGAAAGTAAATCGTCGCGCTTTTGTTCATGCTGTGAGTACACCAGAGCAGCTTGATCAATTAGTAGAAAAGCTAGGGGAGGAATAAACATGGCAGAGAAAAAATCGGCACTCGTAACAGGTGGATCTCGCGGAATCGGACGTGCGATTGCACTCGAACTTGCATCGGAAGGGATGAATGTAGCTGTTAACTATGCTGGAAGTGAAGCGAAAGCAAACGCAGTTGTAGACGAAATTAAAGCAGCTGGAGGCCATGCCATTGCAATCCAAGCAAACGTTGGGAACATGGATGAAGTCCAAGGAATGATGAAGGAAGTTATTGCTGAATTCGGAAGCCTAGAAGTATTGGTTAACAACGCAGGTATAACAAGAGATAACTTATTGATGCGTATGAAGGAACAAGAGTGGGATGACGTAATCAATACAAATCTAAAAGGTGTCTTTAACTGTACGAAATCCGTTACTCGCCAAATGATGAAACAGCGATACGGTCGCATCATTAATGTGGCTTCTGTTGTTGGTGTTGCAGGAAATGCGGGGCAGGCTAACTATGTAGCTGCAAAAGCTGGTGTAATCGGATTAACGAAAACAACAGCAAAAGAACTTGCGAGTCGTAATATTACAGTTAATGCTCTTGCGCCTGGGTTCATCGAAACGGATATGACAGACGAATTATCAGATGAAGTGAAGAGTGGAATGAAGGGGCAGATTCCTCTTGGTAGACTTGGCGCTGCAGAGGATATTGCAAAAGCAGTTAAGTTTCTGTCATCTGATGATGCGAATTATATCACCGGCCAGACGCTTCATATTGACGGTGGAATGGTAATGTAACAGAAGAGAAAAATTGTACATCTAGTTTTTTTACTTTATATATCCTATAATAGCTTGAGGGGAGGTGAGTTATAATGGCAGATACACTAGAGCGTGTAACAAAAATCATCGTAGATCGTCTTGGAGTTGAAGCAGCTGAAGTTAAACCTGAAGCTTCTTTTAAAGATGACCTTGGTGCCGATTCCCTTGATGTAGTGGAATTAGTTATGGAGCTTGAAGATGAGTTTGACATGGAAATCTCAGACGAGGACGCTGAGAAGATCGTAACAGTTGGCGATGTAATTGATTACATAAATAGCCAAAATTAATGTTCAGGATGTTCCTGGATTTGTGGATTAAGGCCCCGTAAACGCGGGGCTTTATTCCCTTTGTATGTAGAAGATATTGATTAGTCGTGGAGGTATCTATGTCCAAATCACACAAACACTCACATAAAACAAAAAGACGTTTTAAGCCTAAGCATTCACGACAACTCGTGGTTGGGGACACTGAGAAAGAAAAGTTCGCTTTGTTTCTTAAGGAAATCAATGTTTCCTTTAATAATGAACAACTTCTCTACCAGGCATTTACTCATTCATCGTATGTGAATGAGCATCGACTGCATCCGCAGATGGATAATGAACGTCTAGAATTTCTAGGTGATGCTGTACTTGAACTTACAATATCACGGTACCTGTTTGAAAAATATCCGAATATGAGTGAGGGAGAATTAACGAAGCTAAGGGCTGCCATCGTGTGTGAGCCATCGCTTGTCCAATTCGCTAACGATCTCAATTTCGGACACCTTGTGCTTCTAGGTAAGGGCGAGGAAATGACGGGTGGCAGAGCAAGACCAGCGCTTCTTGCCGATGTGTTCGAATCATTTGTATGTGCATTGTATCTTGATCAAGGCATAGAAGTCGTCTTTGACTTTCTAGAGAAATTCGTCTATCCAAAAATTAACGCCGGTGCTTTTTCTCATGTGATGGATTACAAAAGCCAGCTACAAGAAGTCATTCAACGTGAAAGCCTTGGGGTCATAGACTATGTCATTACAGATGAAAAAGGGCCAGCGCATAATCGTGAATTTGCGTCCAAAGTAACACTTAACGGAGCTGACCTGGGACTTGGAGTAGGTCGATCGAAAAAAGAAGCTGAACAAAAAGCTGCCGAACAAGCGCTTCTTAACTTAAAAGAACGTAATGAAAAAGAATCCTGATGTACAGGATTCTTTTTACTTATGTGCTGTTTTCAATTTAAGCAGTACGTAGTTTACCTAGTTCTGCTAGTAACGCCTGCATTTCACCTGGTGTTAGCGAATCTTTTTTATTGACCATCGTATAGATTTCGTGAATGTCTTCATAAGTAGAGAGGTCAAAAGATTCTGGTTTGATCATGGAAGAGTTAATGACTTGAAGCTTTTCTTTAATGCCTTCAACCATAAACGTAAGGTTTTCTTCTGTCTTGTTAGATAGATCCATTCGTACCACCTGCCTTTTTGCACAATCTGTCTGCTCTGACCCAATATTTTAGTGAAAGGTCATTTTGAGCTTTTATTATTGTAACATGGATAACGCCTTGTATCGTAGGCTATAGGAATTTATGATAAAATAAGGCAGTTAGTGCTAGCATTGCATAACTTTTTACTTACATAGATATGAAACAGATGAGGGGGAAAAATTGATGTTCCTCAAACGATTAGATGTAGTCGGCTTTAAATCATTTGCCGATCGAATTTCAGTTGAGTTTGTTCCAGGAGTTACATCAGTTGTCGGTCCTAACGGGAGCGGCAAAAGTAATATAAATGATGCCATTCGATGGGTGCTAGGTGAGCAATCTGCCAGGTCACTCAGAGGATCGAAGATGGAAGATATCATCTTCTCAGGAAGTGAATCTCGTAAGGCGGTGAACCTTGCGGAAGTAACGTTAACATTAGATAATCATAATCAATACCTTCCTATAGAATATAACGAAGTAAGCGTAACTAGGAGAGTGTACCGCTCTGGTGATAGTGAATATCTGTTGAATAACCAGACGTGCAGGCTTAAAGATATCATAGAGTTATTTATGGACTCAGGGCTTGGGAAAGAATCGTTTTCCATTATTGGACAGGGAAGGATCGAAGAGATCCTGAGCAGCAAGTCTGAAGAGCGCAGGAAAATATTCGAAGAGGCAGCAGGAGTTTTGAAATACAAGACTCGAAAACATAAAGCGGAAGCTAGATTAAAAGAAACGGCCGATAACCTTTATCGTGTGGAAGATATCCTTTATGAACTAGAAGATCAGGTGGAGCCTCTAAGAATCCAAGCGTCCATTGCAAAAGACTACCTTGAGAAAAGGGAAGAGCTAGAGAAGATCGAAACCGCTCTTACCGTTCACGAAATTGAGGAGTTTCATGCCGCATGGAAGAAAAAATCTGCTGAATTAGACGATTTGAAACAGAAAGAGCATGAAGTCTCAGAAGCCGTTCAAGTAAAGAAGCAGGAGCTCGAGGAGGCGAAACAAGAACTCCTCTCTGCAGAAACTAATATCGAACGTTTTCAACAAACCCTTTTAGATACGAGTGAAGAGCTTGAAAAGCTAGAAGGTAAAAGGGAAGTCCTGAAAGAACGAAAGAAGAATGCTCATCAAAACAGAGAGAACCTAAAAGAACGAATTAGCTTTCTGCAAGAAAAGAAAAGCTATTATGAAAAAGAGATCGCTCATCATCGTAGTCGTTTTGAACGCCAGAAGAGTGAGTTAGCCGAGTTGAAAAACCAGCTGAAGAAAGAAACTGAGCTTCTTGCAGATGTTGAGCAGGACATCGAACAAGAACTAGATCGCATGAAATCAGATTACTTCGAGCTGTTGAACGAGCAAGCATCGATTCGAAACGAAAATCGCTATCTTCAAGATCAGCTGACTGTTCTCTCGCAGCGTAAGAAACGATTAGATGATGACAACCACAAGTTCATTCAGCAACGAACGGTTGTTGATGAGAAAAAGAATGAAATCTCGAATCAACTTAAGGATTCGAAGAAGAAGCTTGAAGCTCATGTTTCAGCATTTTATAAAAGCAAGCATGATGTTGAAGAAAAGAAAAAAGCTCTCGGTGAAAAAGAATCGAAGCTCTATCAAGCGTATCAATATATTCAGCAGCACCGCTCGAAGAAACAGATGCTTGAAGAAATGCAGGAAGATTATGCTGGGTTCTACCAAGGGGTAAAAGAAGTACTGAAGGCAAGAAATGACCTTGAAGGAATAGAAGGTGCTGTCGCTGAACTAATCACGGTACCGAAACAAGTAGAAACCGCGATTGAAACAGCTCTTGGTGGAGCTATGCAAAGTGTAGTTGTCTCCGATGAACGAGCTGGTCGAGGAGCGATCGCGTTCTTAAAGAAAAACCGATCTGGCCGAGCGACTTTCCTTCCATTAACGGTCATTAAGTCTAGAAAGATCTCTGGTTATGATTTAGAACGTGTAAAAAAACACGAAGCCTTTGTCGGTGTAGCTTCGGATTTAATTCAATTTGAACAAAAGTATTCTAACGTCTTAGAGAACCTGTTAGGATCTGTCCTCGTTGCGAATGACTTGAAAGGTGCGAACGAGCTAGCAAAAATCGTTCAGTACAAAAACCGTATCGTTACGCTTGAAGGCGATGTGGTGAACCCAGGTGGTTCGATGAGTGGAGGAAGTGTGAAGCAAAAGTCTACTTCCCTATTAAGCAGGCAGCGTGAACTTGATCTGTTAGAAAGTAAACTAGCTGATATGGAAAAGAAAACGCTAGGCGTTGAAAAAGAGATCCAACATGACAAAGCTGAACTAGAGAAACTTGAAACTGAGCTTGAAACGATGAGAGAACATGGGGAGAATCTTCGACTAGAAGAGCAGTCTCTTCTTGGCGACTACAGAGGAATCGAAGGGGAAGAGCGCAACACGAACGAACGTCTTCAACTGTATGACCGTGAGAAAAGTGCGATTGAGGAAGAAAAAGAAACCCATGAGAAGCGTAGTACTTTCTTATCAGAACGTCTCGAAGCAATTACAGAGCAAGCAGAAGTGTTAGAGAAGAAAATCGAAGCTTTAACACTTAAGAAGCAATCCCAGCAAACGTCCAAAGAAACGATACAATCGGAAATCACAGAATTGAAAGTGAAGGTGGCTGAACATCAGCAGTCGTTCCAAAACCAGAAAGAAACACTCGAGAGACTATCTTCAGAACAGCAGGATACCAAGACTCAGTTGAATGAAACGACGGAAGAGCACGAGCTTCTCAATGAGGCGATGTCTTCTAATTCAACTGGGGAAGAGAAACTAGATGAGAATATACAGAAGCTTCGTGATGAAAAGGACAACCTGTTGGTGTCTCTTCAAGACGAGAGGGAAGTGAAAACATCTCGTCAACTGACCATCGAGAAGATCAGCACAGCACATGAATCGTTGATCGCAGAAGAAAAACAGTTATCTGGCCTTTTGCAGGCTGCAGAAGTACAGGTGAACCGTCTTGATGTAGAACTCGAAAACCGCCTGACGATGCTAAGTGAAGAGTATGAGTTAACGTACGAAGCCGCGAAAGAAAAGCACGTACTTACCATGGACGCGAGTGAAGCGAAGAAGAAGCTGAAGTTAATCAAGCTTGAGATCGATGAACTTGGTACGGTTAATATAGGTGCGATCGATGAGTTTGAGCGCGTGAATGAGCGTTATACATTCTTAACCGAACAGCAGAAGGATTTGTTGCAGGCGAAAGACACACTATATACTGTAATAGATGAAATGGATCAGGAAATGAAGAAACGGTTCGAAGAGACATTCACGAAGATTCGAACGCAATTCCAACAAGTGTTCAAAGAATTATTTGGAGGCGGGAAGGCGGATCTTGTATTAACCGACCCGGAAAACCTTTTATCGACTGGAGTCGATATCCTTGCCCAACCACCAGGTAAGAAGCTTCAACATCTTGCGCTCCTTTCTGGCGGTGAACGAGCATTCACAGCGATCGCTCTACTCTTTGCCATTTTGAAAGTACGCCCTGTTCCATTCTGTGTGCTAGATGAAGTAGAAGCTGCACTCGACGATGCAAATGTGAACAGGTTCGCAAGGTATTTAAAACAATTCAGTGAGAAGACGCAGTTTATCGTGATCACACACCGTAAGGGTACGATGGAAGAGTCTGACGTCCTTTATGGTGTCACCATGCAAGAGTCGGGAGTTTCAAGGCTCGTATCTGTTAGGCTTGAAGAATCAAAACAATTAATTTCGCAATAAGACAGTGGGGGTAGTTCAATGAGCTTTTTCAAAAAGTTAAAAGACAAGTTTTCGACGCAATCGGATAATGTAACAGAGAAATTTAGAGATGGACTCGAGAAAACGAGAACATCGTTTTCTACAAAAATGAATGACCTTGTGAAAAATTATCGGAAAGTCGATGAAGAATTCTTCGAAGAACTAGAAGAACTATTAATCAGTGCTGACGTTGGTGTCGCCACTGTGATGGATCTGATCGATGTTTTGAAGGATGAAGCAAGAACAAGAAACATTAAAGACACAGAAGCGCTTCAGAGTGTTATTTCTGAAAAGCTTGCTGAGCTTCTTCATAAAGATGAAGACAATTCGTTAAATGTTCAAGAAGATGAATTAACGGTCTTCTTGTTCGTTGGCGTTAACGGTGTAGGTAAAACAACGACGATCGGAAAACTTGCCCATAAATTCAAGCAAGAAAACAAGAAGGTTCTCTTAGCTGCTGGAGATACGTTTAGAGCGGGTGCGATCGAACAGCTTGACGTATGGGGCGAACGCGTAGGTGTGGATGTGGTGAAGCATCAGGCTGGTTCAGACCCAGCTGCGGTTGTGTTTGACGCCGTGAAATCTGCGAAGTCACGTAAAGCTGACATCTTACTATGTGATACGGCTGGACGCCTGCAGAACAAAGTGAACCTCATGAATGAACTTGAAAAGGTGAAGCGCGTCATCCAGAAAGAGATCCCGAATGCACCACATGAAGTCATTCTAGTGCTAGATGCAACAACTGGTCAGAATGCGATGAGTCAGGCGAAACAGTTTAGTCAATCGACTGATGTATCCGGTATTGCGCTTACGAAGCTTGACGGAACGGCGAAAGGTGGAATCGTATTAGCTATTCGACATGAGCTGGACATCCCTGTTAAGCTTGTTGGGCTTGGTGAGCAAATGGATGATTTACAGGAGTTTGACGCTGATACATTCGTCTATGGACTCTTCTCCTCGATCATCGAAGAAGATGGTGAAAATGAAGAGTAAAATCACTAAAACATTGTGTTAAGAAAAAATCTTGACAAATGATTTTACGCATAGTAGTATATTTAACGTAAAGGTGATTGCCTTAACACGAGGGGGTGCTACCAATGCTCGAAAAAACAATGCGAATGAATTCGTTATTTGACTTTTATCAGTCGCTTTTAACTCCGAAACAGCGGAATTACATGGCATTGTATTATTTGGATGATTACTCCCTTGGTGAGATCGCAGAAGAATTTCAAGTTAGCCGGCAGGCTGTCTATGATAACATTAAGCGAACGGAACAAATGATAGAAGAATATGAAGCAAAACTATTGCTATTCGAGAGGTACAACAAACGTCAAGAGCTCCTTGAGCAACTTACAAAAGTAATCAAGGAAGGAGATTCAACCTCGAACGCTCTAACATTGATACAATCTCTCGAAAAACTGGATTAGGAGGCGGCAAACATGGCATTTGAAGGTTTAGCCGACCGACTGCAAGGTACCCTGCAGAAAATTCGCGGCAAAGGGAAAGTTACTGAAGCTGACGTTAAAGAAATGATGCGTGAAGTAAGGTTAGCTTTACTTGAGGCGGATGTAAACTTTAAAGTCGTGAAGCAGTTCATTAATAAAGTGAAAGAGCGGGCTGTAGGGCAGGAAGTAATGAAAAGCCTGACGCCAGGTCAGCAGGTCATTAAGGTTGTTAATGAAGAGCTGACTGCACTTATGGGCGGAGAGCAAAGTAAGATCGCAGTATCAAACCGTCCGCCAACTGTTATTATGATGGCTGGTCTACAGGGTGCGGGTAAAACGACGACCGTCGGGAAGCTTGCAAACCACTTACGAAAGAAGCACAATCGCAAACCTTTACTCGTTGCGGCCGATATTTATCGTCCCGCTGCGATCGATCAGCTAGAAACGATCGGAAAACAGCTAAGTATGCCCGTGTTTTCAATGGGCGACCAAGTTAGTCCGGTTGAAATAGCTAGCAAAGCGATCGAAAAAGCGAAGGAAGAACATTTGGATTATGTACTGATCGATACGGCCGGTCGCCTGCATATTGATGAAAATCTTATGCAAGAGCTTAAGGACGTAAAAGAAGCAGTAACACCTGATGAAATCTTCCTAGTAGTAGACTCGATGACTGGTCAAGACGCGGTAAATGTTGCCGAAAACTTTAACGACGCACTAGATATTACTGGTGTTGTTCTTACAAAGCTTGATGGCGATACGCGTGGGGGTGCTGCACTTTCAATTAAGTCAGTTACCGACAAACCGATCAAGTTTGCTGGTATGGGTGAAAAGCTTGATGCACTCGAACCATTCCATCCTGAACGGATGGCATCCCGAATCTTAGGGATGGGAGATGTGCTGTCTCTTATCGAAAAAGCACAAACTTCAGTGGACGAAGACAAAGCAAAAGAGCTCGAGAAGAAAATGAGAACGATGAGCTTTACGTTCGATGACTTTCTCGACCAACTTGGACAGGTTCGTAGTATGGGCCCACTTGATGAATTGATGGATATGATTCCTGGGATGAACAAGAAGGCGATGAAAAACGTCAGCGTTGATGAAAAACAAATCGGTCGGGTTGAAGCAATCATTCAATCGATGACTGCTCTTGAAAAAGAACAGCCTGATGTGATCAATGCGAGCCGCAAGAAAAGAATTGCTACCGGTAGTGGCACATCTGTACAAGACGTCAACCGTCTCTTGAAGCAATTTGAAGAGATGAAGAAAATGATGAAGCAGATGACTAACATGTCCAAAGGTGGTAAGAAAAAAGGCAAGGGCATGAATTTCCCATTCATGCAATAAAAACGAAATAAATTTCCTCTGTACAAGAGTGATAATTTATGATATTATATTTATTTATGTGAGTATTTTTTGGAGGTGAAACACATGGCAGTTAAAATTCGTTTAAAGCGTATGGGTGCAAAAAGAAACCCTTATTACCGCGTAGTTGTTGCAGATTCTCGTGCTCCTCGTGACGGACGTTTCATCGAGGAAATCGGAACTTATAATCCGGTTGCTAATCCTGTTGACGTTAAACTTAACGAGGAAAAAGCTCTTGATTGGATGCTAAAAGGCGCTAAGCCTTCCGATACAGTACGTAACCTTTTCTCTAAAGAAGGTCTTATGGAAAAGCTACACAACGCAAAAAACCAAAAGTAATTTGACACCGTGGGGGAGGCTTTATAGTAAAGCCTCCTTTGGTGTATCATTTTCCATCATCTTAAAAAAGGTGGGGTTGTATGAAGGATCTAGTTGAAACGATTGTTAAAGCTCTTGTCGATCATCCTGACGAGGTTGTTGTTGAGGAACTACGTGGAGAAAAAGAGGTCACTTATAAGCTCCATGTTCATACGAATGACACTGGTAAAGTGATTGGTAAGAACGGAAAAGTAGCAAAATCCATTCGAACAGTAATGAATGCAGCTGCAGTGCAATCAAGCACGCGTGTACAGCTTGAAATCGTATAAGGGGAGGCGTACTCCTCTTTTTTGTTGTTTCATGGTGAAGTGAGGCACCGTGTTCTACATAGTTAACTTTTTTAAAAATCCCTCTATACTATGGAGGTCAATTGAAATGAACATCATAAAAAAATTCGAAGTGAAGCAGCTGTTGACGGAATCGAGTCGAGCTCTTTATATAGATAAGTGGGAAGAGGAAGTTGCTTTACTTGCTCAAGAATGTGAACAACTTCAATTTGAGAAGAAGCGATTACAGAAGAAACGGCCGTCTGATAAAGAATGGATCGCTGAGCAATTCGATAAAGAAGTTCATACAAGGAATGAGAAGATCTCACTCCTTGAATATAAAGTAGAACAAATCGAGCAGCTACCTCCTGAAAGTGAACTTCACGAAGGTGAAGTCGATGCGATTCAGAGTATCGAAGTAGGGGATGAGTGGAAAGCTGCTGAGCAAAAAGGTAAAATTATTATAAAAGATGGGATTGTAGAGAGCATAACCCCATAGTTTACATGAAAGGACATACATCATGACACAATGGTTGAATGTTGGAAAGATCGTAAATACACATGGTGTTCGAGGCGAGGTACGCGTCATTTCTAGGACGGACTTTCCGGAAGAGCGCTATGCAGAAGGAAATACGCTTTACCTATTTAAGGAAAGCGAGGAGCCGATTCAATTAGTCGTTCGCTCACACCGTAAGCACAAGCAGTTTAATCTGCTAACATTTGAAGGGTTAAACTCATTGAATGAGGTGGAGCACTTGAAAGAGGGAATCCTAAAGATTAAGGAAGAGCAGCTTGGTACGTTAGAAGACGATGAATTTTATTATCGAGATATCATTGGACTAGAAGTTCACTCAGACGAAGGGGAGTATCTAGGAAAGATTAAAGAAATTCTATCGCCTGGAGCAAACGACGTATGGGTCGTACAACAATCGAATGGTGGGAAAGATTTACTTCTTCCGTATATTTCTCAAGTGGTTAAACGCGTCGATCTCACAAAAGGTGAAGTGATTGTACATCTCATGGAAGGGCTCCGTGATTAAGATGAAGATCGATGTACTATCATTGTTTCCTGAGATGTTTACGGGAGTATTCAATCACTCTATCTTGAAGCGTGCGCAGGATAGTGGCGCTGTTTCTTACAGAGTAACGAACTTCAGAGAGTATAGTACGAATAAGCATAAGAACGTAGATGATTATCCATATGGGGGTGGAGCTGGTATGGTCCTGACTCCACAGCCTGTATTCGATGCGGTGTCATCCTTATCACAAACATCAGAAAGGCCTCCTCGCGTCGTCCTAATGTGTCCTCAAGGAGAAAGGTTCACTCAGGCTAAAGCAGAAGAGCTTGCTAGTGAAGAACACCTTATATTCGTATGTGGACACTATGAGGGGTACGATGAGAGAATTCGAGAGCACCTGATCACAGATGAAATCTCAATTGGTGACTTCGTATTGACCGGAGGCGAGCTTGCTAGCATGGTCATAATCGACAGTGTCACTAGACTGCTTCCGGGTGTCTTAGGCAATAAAAGCTCAGCACCCATGGATTCGTTCAGCAGTGGATTGCTCGAGCACCCACATTATACGCGCCCTTCATCATACGAAGGTCATGATGTTCCGGAGGTTCTCCTATCTGGAAACCATGCGGCTATCGAGAAATGGCGTTTGAAGGAATCCCTAAGACGAACGTGGACAAGGCGACCAGATTTACTTGAATCTAAAGAGCTTTCAAAAGAAGAGCAGAAACTTCTTAACGAAATTAAAGAAGAATCTAATTGATTCTCCCTTGTAATCTAAAACCTGCTATGCTATGATATTTTTTGTGGCATTAGTCATGAATTACGATGTTCCGCTGTAATGCACCATTATTTATAAGAGCATCTGTGTGGAAGGAGGGTTACTTGATGCACAAGTTAATCCAGGAAATCACAAAAGAACAGCTTAAGTCGGATCTTCCGAATTTCCGACCAGGGGATACTGTTAAAGTTCACGTTAAAGTTGTCGAAGGCACTCGTGAGCGTATTCAGGTATTCGAAGGTGTTGTGATTAAACGACGTGGTGGCGGAATTAGCGAAACATTCACAGTACGTAAGATTTCTTACGGAACTGGAGTTGAGCGTACATTCCCTGTACATTCACCAAAAGTTGCTAAGCTTGAGGTAGTTCGTCGCGGTAAAGTTCGCCGTGCTAAGCTATACTACTTGCGTGCACTTCGTGGTAAAGCCGCTCGTATTAAAGAAATTCGATAATAATGTTATCTATGAAAAAGGAGCTTGCGTTGTCAGGCTCCTTTTTTCTATTCTATTGGATGTCCACACACATATTGCTGTGGTAAAATATACGGTACATATAGGTAAGTTTGTGAGCGGTTATTAAGGGGAATTATTGATTCCGGAAATATCCATCATAGGAGGAGAACGAACATGGGCAGTCAGAAAACAGGGGAGAAAAAAGATTCTTGGGATTGGATAAAGGCGCTCGTTATCGCTTTTATTCTCGCTGGAGCTGTTCGTTATTTTATATTCGCTCCCATCGTTGTAGACGGGGAGAGCATGATGCCAACATTACATGATCGTGATCGAATGATTGTTAACAAGATAAGTTATAATATTGGTGAACCTGAACGCTTTGATATCATAGTCTTTGAAGCTTTAGAAGGAAGAGATTATATTAAGCGGGTTATTGGTTTACCTGGAGATGAAATCGAGTATAAAGACGACAATCTCTATGTGAACGGTGAGCTTATAAAGGAACCATACCTTGATACAGCAAAGAATGATTTACTTTCAGGTAATTTAACGTATGACTTTGATCTGAACGGCTTAACGGGTAAGACGACTGTTCCAGAAGGTCACTTATTCGTTATGGGAGATAACCGTCAACATAGTAAGGACAGCCGCTCGATCGGTTTTGTGTCTAAAGATAAAGTTATTGGTGAGGCTAACATCGTATTCTGGCCTCTTACAGATATTCAAGTAATGGAATAGGTGGAGATTGCATGACGATTCAATGGTTTCCCGGTCATATGGCCAAAGCACGTAGGGAGATAACCGAAAAGCTTAAAATGATTGATGTAGTAATTGAACTTGTGGATGCCAGAATTCCACTATCTTCTCGTAACCCAATGATCGACGAGATCGTTTCTTCTAAACCGAGGCTTATCCTCTTAAATAAAGCTGATATGGCGGATGATCAGAAAACAGCGGAATGGAAAGAGTATTTCCACGAGCAAGGTCATAAAGCGCTTCCGATAGACTCTCAGACAGGTAAAGGTGTAAAATCGATTCCTGCTGCAGCGAGAGAACTCGTTAGTGATAAGCTCGAACGTATGGTAGAAAAGGGAATGAAGCCGCGCGCAGTGCGTGCGTTGATTCTTGGTATCCCGAACGTTGGAAAGTCTACATTGATCAATAGGCTTGCGGGGAAGAAAATCGCCAAAACAGGTGATCGACCAGGTATAACGAAGAAACAACAGTGGATAAAAGTAGGAAAAGAGATGGACCTACTCGATACACCAGGTATCCTCTGGCCAAAGTTTGAAGATCAGAAAACAGGTTATAAGCTTGCTGCAACCGGTGCGATTAAAGATGAAATATTAGACTTTCAAGATGTTGCCGTATTTACTCTTAATTTTCTCAGTGAGCACTATCCAAACAGACTAATGGAACGTTATAAGTTAGATCATATCCCAGAAGATATCGTAGAATTATTTGACGAGATTGGTAAAAAGCGAGGCTTTTTATTAGGCGGTGGCTGGATCGATTATGACAAGACTGCTGAAACAGTTCTAAGGGAACTGCGAAGCGGAAAACTTGGCGATCTTACTCTCGAGACACCTACTGAGGAAAGGTAAGGCGAAGCCTTGCCTTTTTATTATTTTTAAGTAAAGAAAGAGGGAACGTTGTGAGCGGAAATCCGAAGAAAACGATTAGTGAAATTAAGGAGATCCTCTTAGAGGGGCGGTATTCAGAAGAAGATTGGATTGCGTTTCAGCGTGATGAGCGAAAAGGTGTGAAAGATCTTATAGCAAAAGAGCTCAGAAAGAAAGCGCAATTCGAAAAAGTCATTCAGTTACATAATGATATGAGCGTCTTTGAAAAGCGGTACAACGATTCTGGCTTCAAAGCAATAGCAGGAGTCGATGAAGTGGGAAGAGGGCCGTTAGCAGGGCCTGTAGTGGCTTCTGCGGTGATATTAGATGTGAAGAAACCGATTTATGGTCTTCAAGACTCCAAAAAGCTGTCAACACCAAAGCTGAATGAATTATATGATGCCATTCTTGAAAAGGCTATTTCAGTTGGAGTAGGCGTTATGAGTGCTGAAGAAATCGATGAGTTCAATATCTATCAGGCATCAAAAAAGGCTATGCAAAAAGCGGTTGCCGCTCTTTCTCACTCACCTGACTTTTTACTTGTGGACGCTATGGAGCTCCCACTTCCGGTAGAGCAAGAGTCTCTAATAAAAGGGGACGCAAGGAGTATTAGCATCGCAGCTGCATCGATCGTAGCGAAGGTTACGCGTGACCGTATGATGGAAAAGCTCGGAGGCAAATATCCCGAGTATGGATTTGAAAGACATGTAGGGTATGGTACGAAAGAACATTTATCCGCTCTTGATCAGCATGGTGTGACCGACGTGCATCGGAAAACGTTTGCGCCAGTAAGAGAACGATTGGGCATGTTTTGATGAATGAATACCATTAGATTGTTGATACTATGATTATTCTACTGAGAAGGAGAAGAGCCAAGTGAATGATCGATTACACCCCGAGAAAAGTGACTCGTATTATGAAGAAGCTGGTGAGGAGTTCGGCGTCTACACGCCTGCTGCAGCAAGAGAGTTAACTGTGACTGATCACCAGAAGCGTGAGCAGGAAAAGAAATCGCCTGGTGAAAAAGAGCAGGAAGACCGCAAATAATACGCAGGGCAGACTGTCGAGAGAACCTCGGCAGTTTTTTATGATTGAGATAAAACGTAAAAAAGAAGCAAACATTCGTTATATTCCTTTATTAATTTACTGTAAAGAATAGGTACTTTGTGCAAAGGGGTAGACAAGCGGTGGGAATTTTCTATACAATGAAAACGTCGTCAATGACTTGATTGAGTAGGATAGGAGGACAAGAGAATGAATATCCATGAGTATCAGGGAAAAGAAGTCCTAAGAAATTATGGGGTCTCAGTCCCAAATGGACAAGTTGCTTATTCCGCTAAAGAAGCGGTAGATGTTGCTAAACAATTAGAAAGCAGCGTTTATGTAGTGAAAGCTCAAATCCATGCTGGTGGTCGAGGCAAAGCCGGTGGGGTAAAGATTGCAAAGAACCTCGACGAAGTTCGTACATATGCTGAGGAAATCCTCGGTAAAACACTCGTTACTCATCAAACGGGTCCTGAAGGTAAGGAAGTAAAGCGCTTACTTATCGAAGAAGGTTGCGATATTAAGAATGAATATTATGTTGGATTAGTTGTCGATCGTGCGACTTCTCGCGTAGTTATGATGGCCTCTGAAGAAGGCGGAACTGAAATTGAAGAAGTAGCAGAAAAGACACCAGAGAAAATCTTCAAAGAAGTGATCGATCCTGCTGTAGGTCTTCAAGGCTACCAAGCTAGAAGACTAGCATTCAACATCAACATTCCAAAAGAAATGTTGAATAAGACAGTGAAGTTCATGCTTGGTCTTTACAAAGCCTTCATTGAAAAAGACGCTTCTATTGCTGAAATCAACCCGCTAGTTACTACGGGTGATGGCAATGTAATGGCGCTCGATGCAAAGCTTAACTTTGATCCAAATGCGCTTTATCGCCATAAGGATATCCTTGAGCTGCGTGACCTTGATGAAGAGGATGCGAAGGAAATTGAAGCTTCAAAATACGAGCTCAGCTATATTGCTCTAGAAGGTAATATCGGTTGTATGGTAAATGGCGCAGGTCTTGCTATGTCTACAATGGATATTATTAAACATTATGGCGGCGATCCCGCTAACTTTCTTGACGTTGGGGGCGGCGCAACTGCTGAGAAAGTTACAGAAGCATTCAAGATCATCCTTTCTGATCAGAATGTTAAAGGTATCTACGTAAACATCTTCGGTGGAATCATGAAGTGTGATGTTATTGCTGAAGGTGTAGTCGAAGCGACGAAGCAAGTTGGGCTTGAAATTCCGCTTGTCGTTCGACTAGAAGGTACAAACGTTGATCTAGGGAAACAAATCCTTAAAGATTCAGGTTTAAATATAACTGCAGCTGAATCAATGGCAGACGGCGCAGAAAAAATTGTTTCATTAGTTAAGTAGAAAGGCGGGACTAGGAATGAGCGTTTACATTAATAAAGATACAAAAGTTATCGTTCAAGGTATTACCGGTTCAGTTGGTTTATTTCATACTCAACAGATGCTAGAGTATGGTACTAAAATCGTAGGTGGGGTAACACCAGGAAAAGGCGGAACAGAAATCGAAGGCGTTCCGGTTTTCAATACGGTTGAACAAGCTGTTAATCAAACAGGCGCTACAGCGTCAGTAATCTATGTGCCACCTGCATTTGCTGCAGATGCAATCATGGAAGCTGTTGATGCTGAAATGGATATCGCGATCTGTATTACAGAGGGTATTCCTGTAATCGATATGGTGAAGGTAACTCGTTATATGGAAGGGAAGAAAACCCGTCTTGTTGGACCGAACTGTCCTGGTGTTATTACGCCGGATGAGTGTAAGATTGGGATCATGCCTGGATATATCCATAAGAAAGGCCATGTAGGAGTTGTCTCCCGTTCTGGTACGTTGACGTACGAAGCTGTGCATCAGCTATCTGAAGCAGGAATTGGACAATCTACTGCAGTAGGTATCGGAGGCGACCCAGTTAACGGTACGAACTTTATCGATGTATTGAAAGCATTTAATGAAGATGAAGATACGTATGCAGTTATCATGATCGGTGAGATCGGTGGTACGGCTGAAGAAGAAGCAGCAGAGTGGGTTAAAGCAAACATGACGAAGCCTGTTGTTGGCTTTATCGGCGGTCAAACAGCACCTCCAGGAAAACGTATGGGCCATGCTGGTGCCATTATCTCTGGTGGTAAAGGTACTGCTGACGAGAAGATCAAAACGATGGAATCAGCAGGCATCAAAGTTGCTCCTACTCCTGCAGTAATGGGTGATACACTGATTTCAGTTTTAGAAACAAAAGGCTTGCTAGAGAAATGTACAACACATAAGGCGTAAAGGTAATAGCTCCCGGTCGGGAGCTATTTCTCTTATACATAAAAAATAGCATAAATTTTTTGATTGGAGAGAAGTGTAGTGAGGACGTTCAGAAGCAGGCTGATCCAACTACATCATTGTGAAGGCGCAAACTGGAAAGTGATCCGATCTTTTTTAACATTTGACCCCACGCTTCAAAGCATATATGATATGTCTGCTGTTACGTTAACGAATTTTGGGCTTGATTTTCGAAGTGCATCTCGCTTTTATCGTGATTTGCATGTGACGAAACCATGGAAGATAAATGGATTCGGTGAAATGAAAGTCATCACACGTTTTGATGAAGAATACCCAAAAAGTTTGACGCATATTTATGATGCACCGTGGGTCATCTACTGTATTGGAAACATTCGTTTACTCAACACACCAAGTTTGAGTGTCGTAGGGACTCGTTATCCGTCCTCACATGCAGAGGCTTGTATGGGCGTTGTACTGACTCCAGTTGTACAACAGAACATTACAGTAGTCAGTGGTCTAGCACGTGGTGTGGATACACTGGCTCATCGTCTAGCACTTCGTCACCGATCAGGAACAGTTGCTGTACTAGGTTCTGGGTTCAAACATATTTATCCTAGAGAAAACATAGAGCTTGCAACCGATATCGCGAAGGATGGATTGCTCTTAACTGAGTATCCGCCTCACCGTAAGGCGGAACGAATTCAGTTTCCAGAGCGAAATCGCATTATAAGCGGATTATCAAAAGGTACATTTATTGTGGAAGCGAAAAAGAAAAGTGGTTCTCTCATAACAGCAGATCAAGCAATTGAACAAGGTCGGGATGTCTATTGTCTCCCTGGAAGGTTGACAGACATGAATTCAGTGGGGACGAACCGATTGATTCAACAAGGTGCAAAACTCATATTAAATAGCGAAGATATCCTTTCTGAGTACGATGAATTTCAAGAAAAAGTAGTTAGCACTATTTGACAAAAGAGTTTTGAATATTTAATAATGGTGAAGATTTTAAAATTACCTCAAATGGGGGGAGGAAACTTACTGTGGCAGATTATCTAGTTATTGTTGAATCTCCCGCTAAAGCAAAAACAATTGAAAAATATTTAGGGAAAAAATACAAAGTGAAAGCATCGATGGGTCATGTGATCGACTTACCCAGAAGTCAGATGGGCGTTGATGTTGAAAACAACTATGCTCCTAAATATATTACAATACGCGGGAAAGGGCCTGTGCTGAAAGAAATCAAAGATGCTGCAAAAAAGGCGAAGAAAGTTTATCTTGCGGCCGACCCCGATCGCGAAGGGGAAGCGATTGCATGGCATTTAGCACACAGCTTAAAAATTCATGAAGATAAAGAATGCAGAGTAGTATTTAATGAAATTACAAAAGATGCGGTAAAGGATGCATTTAAACGACCGCGAGCGATCAACATGGATCTTGTGGATGCACAACAGGCACGCAGAGTTCTAGATCGACTTGTAGGTTACAACATCAGTCCTTTACTTTGGAAGAAAGTAAAAAAAGGACTAAGCGCAGGAAGAGTTCAAACTGTAGCGGTTCGTTTGATTGTTGAACGAGAAAAAGAAATCCAAAACTTTCAGGCAGAAGAATATTGGAAGATCAAAGCCTCATTTGAAAAAGATGGCGAAAACTTTGAAGCAGGTTTCTATGGAATCGAAGGGAAGAAGACGGACCTTTCATCGCGTGAAGAAGTTGATAACGTGCTGAATCGAATGGAAGGGGATCAGTTCCGTATCCAATCTGTTCAAAAAAAGGAACGCAAGCGAAATCCAGCTCAACCGTTTACAACATCATCCCTTCAACAAGAAGCTGCACGAAAGCTTAACTTTAGAGCTAAGAAAACGATGATGCTCGCACAGCAGTTATATGAAGGTATCGAACTAGGGAAACAGGGAACTGTTGGTCTGATCACGTATATGAGAACAGACTCAACGAGAATCTCAGATACAGCTAAGGGCGAAGCAAGTGAATACATCGAAGGAAAATACGGTAAAGAGTTCTTGTCGGGTAAAAAACCTGCAAAGAAACAATCAGGAAAATCCCAGGATGCTCACGAAGCTGTCAGACCTACATCCGTCATGAGAAACCCAACCGAAATGAAGGCGTACTTAAAACGTGATCAGCTTCGGTTGTATCGATTGATTTGGGAGCGATTCGTTGCAAGTCAAATGGCTCCTGCTATCATGGACACGATGAGCGTCGATCTTGATAATAACGGTGCAACGTTCCGAGCAACAGGTTCAAAAGTAAAGTTCAAAGGTTTCATGAAGGTATATGTGGAAGGAAACGATGATAACAAAAAAGAAGATGATAAGATGCTTCCTGATCTAGAAGAAGGAATGGATGTATCATCGACGGACATCGATCCAACCCAACACTTTACACAACCACCACCGCGTTATTCTGAAGCACGTCTCGTTAAGACGATGGAAGAGCTTGGAATAGGAAGACCTTCTACGTATGCTCCGACACTTGATACGATTCAGCGAAGAGGGTATGTAGCGCTTGAGGATCGTAAATTCGTTCCTACAGAGCTTGGTGAAATTGTTCTTGAGCTCATCCTCGAGTTCTTTGAAGATATTATCAACATTGAATTTACTGCAGGCCTTGAAAATGACCTTGACAAAGTCGAGGATGGAGAGGCAGAATGGATTTCTGTAATAGACGAATTTTATCAGAACTTTGGTAAGCGTCTAAAGGTAGCAGAAGAAGAAATGCAGGAAGTTGAGATCAAAGACGAGCCGGCAGGCGAAGATTGTGAGAAATGTGGCTCGCCGATGGTCATCAAGATGGGACGCTACGGGAAATTCATGGCGTGCTCTAATTTCCCTGATTGTCGTAACACCAAGCCGATCTTAAAAGAAATCGGTGTGGATTGTCCGAAATGTAAAGAAGGTAACATTGTGGAACGAAAAAGTAAAAAGAATCGCTTGTTCTACGGGTGTGACCGTTTTCCAGAATGCGATTTCTTGTCATGGGATAAACCGATCAAGCGACCGTGTCCAAAATGTGGAGACATGCTTGTTGAAAAGAAAACGAAGAAAAAGAAAGAAATCAAGTGCGTAAACTGTGATTTCGTTGAAGAAGAAAACTAGTAAGGGGTTTTTGGAATGAGTAATCACGTGACGGTAATAGGTGCTGGGCTTGCGGGAAGTGAAGCAGCCTGGCAGCTAGCCAAGCGAGGTATAAATGTACATTTGTATGAAATGCGACCAAAGAAACAAACGCCGGCGCATCACACTGACAAATTTGCAGAACTTGTTTGTAGTAACTCTCTTCGAGCGAATACACTAACAAATGCTGTGGGTGTGTTAAAAGAAGAGATGCGTGAAATGGATTCTGTCATCATTAAGGCTGCTGATGAATGTGCTGTACCAGCAGGTGGTGCATTAGCGGTCGATCGACATGAATTTGCTGCTAAAGTAACGGAGTATGTTAAGGGTCACCCGAATGTAACCGTGTTTTCAGATGAATTCACAACAATTCCCGAGGGACCTGCAATTATCGCGACTGGCCCACTAACGTCAAAAGATCTATCAGATCAGCTTAAAGCATTAACAGGCGAAGAGTATCTATATTTTTACGATGCTGCAGCTCCTATTATCGAAACTGAAAGTATCGATATGGACAAAGTCTATAAAAAGTCTCGATATGACAAAGGTGAAGCTGCTTACTTGAACTGTCCGATGACAGAGGAAGAGTTCAATCGTTTCTATGAAGCTCTTATATCTGCAGAAACTGTGCCGTTGAAGGAATTTGAAAAAGAAATCTTCTTTGAAGGGTGCATGCCGATTGAAGTAATGGCGCAACGAGGACAGAAAACGATGACGTTTGGTCCACTAAAGCCAGTAGGGCTTGAGGATCCAAAGACAGGTAAGCGACCGTATGCAGTTGTCCAACTTCGTCAAGACAACTCGTCAGGTACGTTGTACAACATCGTTGGTTTCCAAACACATCTCAAATGGGGACCTCAAAAAGAAGTGATCCGTATGATTCCTGGACTTGAGAATGCTGATATTGTGCGCTATGGTGTGATGCATCGTAATACGTTTATCAACTCACCGAATCTATTAAAACCAACTTATCAGTATCGAGATCGTGACGACCTATTCTTCGCTGGTCAAATGACAGGTGTAGAAGGGTATGTTGAGTCGGCAGCAGCTGGACTCATCTCAGGCTTTAACGCTGCGAGATTGATGAGTGGCGAAGAAACGGTTGTATTCCCAGAAGAAACAGCTCTCGGAAGTTTAGCGAACTACATCACAACTGCTAACCCAGACAATTTCCAGCCGATGAACGCTAACTTCGGACTTTTTCCACCGCTTGAGAAGCGTATTAAGAACAAAAAAGAACGAAATGAAACGATTGCCAATCGTGCGTTGGAAACAATTCAGAATTTTAAAAAAACATTGTAAATTTCTATTGCTTAGGCTTCTAAATTGTGATACGATTTAGAAGCCTTTTGAGGTGATAAAGGATGGATAATAATCAAAAGAGGTATGTGCAGTCTTTCTCGGAGTATCTTCAGATTGAAAAGAATTGTTCGCCTCATACGATTTCTAGTTATTTGCAGGATATAGAACATTTTCAGAACTTCATGAAGCAGCAGACTATCGATGTCTTTGCTGCTGTTTCTTATGCAGATGTTAGGATCTATCTAACTCAGTTGCATGAACAAGGCTTTGCAAGAAAAACCGCAGCTAGGAAAATTTCAACATTACGCAGCCTTTATCGTTTTCTTTTGAGAGAGGAGATTGTAGAAGTAAATCCTTTTACGATGAGTTCACTTCCGAAGCAAGAGAAACGACTTCCGCAGTTTTTATACACACAGGAGCTTGATCAACTTTTTGATGCTCCAGATTCCACTACGGCGTTAGGTCAACGAGACAGAGCGTTACTTGAAGTCCTTTACGGATGTGGGATTCGGGTGAGTGAATGTGTAGCGCTTGATATAGAAGATATCGACTTTTCCATTGGCACCATATTTGTCATCGGAAAAGGTCGTAAAGAAAGATATGTTCCGATTGGAAGTTTTGCGATCGATGCAATTAACCATTACATGAACGATGGCCGTAATAAACTTCTATCAAAGGAGAAAGACTCTACCAGAGCTCTATTCTTGAATTTTAGAGGGGCGCGTTTAACGGCGCGCGGCGTCAGAACAATCTTGAATCGTATTGTTGAAGAAGCTTCGATGCATGTACATATTAGTCCACACGTCATGAGGCATACCTTCGCAACTCACCTGCTTAATGAGGGAGCTGATCTAAGGTCAGTTCAAGAGCTGTTAGGGCATGCGAACCTTTCGACTACGCAAATATACACCCATGTGACGGGCGATCGTTTGCGAAATATATATATGAACCATCACCCAAGAGCTTAACTGCTCGGGAGGAGGAACTTATGGGAGACTTTCACGCAACCACGATATTTGCTATTCAACATAATGGAGGATGTGCGATGGCTGGAGACGGCCAGGTAACGTTTGGAAATGCAGTTGTCATGAAGCATACTGCTAAGAAGGTAAGACGACTTTTTCATGGTAAGGTAGTTGCCGGTTTTGCTGGATCAGTAGCCGATGCGTTTACCCTTTTTGAGAAGTTTGAAGGTAAGCTCGAAGAATTCGGTGGTAATCTTCAACGTGCGGCAGTTGAACTTGCAAAAGAATGGAGAAGTGACAGGGTATTAAGAAAACTTGAAGCGATGCTCATCGTTATGAATGAAGAGCAGCTATTGCTCATTTCAGGAACTGGTGAAGTGATCGAGCCTGACGATGGTATTCTCTCCATTGGCTCTGGATCAAATTATGCACTTTCAGCAGGAAGAGCATTGAAGCGTTATAGTGAAGGCAAGAGTGCTGAAGAAATCGCGAAGGCTTCGATGCAAATCGCTGCAGAAATTTGTGTCTATACTAATGATCAGATTGTCGTTGAATCCTTGTAGTTATAAATTAGTATCATTGGAGGCGATCATATGTCTAATCCATTAACACCTCGTCAGATTGTCGAGAAGCTAGATCAATATATTGTAGGGCAGAATGATGCGAAGAAGGCAGTCGCTGTTGCATTAAGAAATCGATACCGTAGAGGTCTTTTGAGCGATAAGTTACGAGATGAAGTGAATCCAAAAAACATCTTGATGATTGGGCCGACAGGTGTTGGTAAAACCGAGATCGCTAGACGCCTCGCGAAACTTGTGAATGCTCCTTTCATTAAAGTAGAAGCGACAAAGTTCACCGAAGTAGGTTACGTTGGTCGCGACGTTGAATCGATGGTAAGAGATCTAGTCGAGACATCGATCCGAATTGTGAAGGAAGATCGGATGGAGCAAGTAAAAGATAAGGCAGAGGAAAATGCGAACAAACGCATCGTAGAATTACTCGTACCTTCTGCTAAGAAACAATCACAGTACAAAAACCCACTCGAAATGTTTTTTGGTAATCAAGGCCAAGATGATAGCAGTGAACAGCAGTCATCTGAAGACCAAAATATCGCGACAAAGAGAAGGCAAATCGCTCATCAGTTAGCTCTAGGTGAATTAGAAGATAGAATGATTACTGTTGAAGTGGAAGAGCAGAATCAATCGATGATGGATATGTTCCAAGGTTCAGGTATGGAGCAAATGGGCATGAATATGCAGGATATGCTAGGTAACATCATGCCTAAGAAGAAAAAGAAACGAAAGCTTACTGTAGCTGAAGCCAGAAAGGTTTTGACACAGGATGAAGCGGCTAAGTTGATCGATATGGATGAAGTATCACAGGATGCTGTTTCGAAGACGGAACAAACGGGTATCATTTTTATTGACGAAATTGATAAGGTTGCAGGAAAGAGTCAGCAATCTGCTGATGTTTCTCGAGAAGGAGTACAGCGCGACATCCTTCCGATCGTAGAAGGGTCAACTGTAACAACCAAATATGGACCAGTAAAAACAGACCATATTCTATTCGTCGCTGCCGGTGCGTTTCACATGACTAAGCCATCAGATCTTATACCGGAGCTACAGGGTAGATTTCCGATTCGCGTAGAGTTATCAAGCTTGAATGTTGATGACTTCAAGCGAATATTAACAGAACCTGATAATGCACTTGTGAAGCAATACACAGCATTATTAGAAACTGAAGGTATTAAAGTTGAATTTTCTGACGATGCTATTTATAAAATTGCAACAATTGCAGCCGACGTAAATCAAGACACAGATAATATTGGAGCGAGAAGACTTCATACGATTCTTGAAAAGCTTCTTGAAGATCTTTCCTTTGAAGCTCCTGATATTAATTTAGAAAGCATTACAATTACACCAGAATACGTTGAAGAAAAATTAGCGACTATAGCTAAAAACCGTGACCTAAGTCAATATATCTTATAACACACGCAGGAGGACAAAAAAGATGAACTTACTTGAGAAAACAAGAAAAATTAACGGAATGCTACAAAAATCAGAAGGACCCGTGAACTTTACAGACATGGCAGAAACGCTTCGTGACGTAATTCTTGCGAACGTTTATGTTGTTAGTCGTAGAGGGAAGCTTCTTGGTATCGCAATCAACCAAGAGATCGAAAATGAGCGTATGAAGAAAATGTTCTCAGAAAGACAGTTTCCTGAAGAATACACTCAGAATCTATTTAATATTAACGAAACGTCTTCAAACTTGGATATCACAAGTGAATATACTGCATTTCCAGTAGAAAACCGTGACCTTTTTGAAAAAGGCTTAACGACAATCGTGCCGATCGTTGGTGGAGGAGAGCGTCTTGGTACGCTGATTCTTTCTCGCCTTAGTGATTCGTTCTCGAATGACGATCTACTTCTAGCAGAATATGGAGCTACTGTAGTAGGTATGGAGATTCTTCATGAGAAAGCAGAAGAAATCGAAGAAGAAGCAAGAAACAAAGCGGTTGTTCAAATGGCGATCTCATCTCTATCTTATAGTGAACTTGAAGCGATCGAGCATATCTTTGAAGAGCTTGAGGGTAACGAAGGTTTACTAGTTGCTAGTAAAATTGCTGACAGAGTAGGTATTACTCGTTCTGTTATCGTTAACGCGCTAAGAAAGCTTGAGAGTGCGGGTGTTATCGAATCTCGTTCACTGGGTATGAAGGGTACGTACATCAAAGTTCTTAACGATAAGTTTTTGGTGGAGCTATCAAAACTTAAGACTCAATAATGATATGACTCCGGCACTGCCGGAGTTTTTTATTGGAGTAAGCTAAAATGCAAGAACAAGGCAAATGCGGAAATTTTGATTTCTCGCTTGCGGCAATGAAAACAATATGGTATATTAATCAACGGTGTTAAACACACACGCTTGTTGATTTGGGAAACGGTGCTGCATTTGCAGTTTTTCTCGAAAGCGATGCAAGCGGAGGCTAAAAAACCATTAGGAGGATTTATCATGGCAGTTATCTCTATGAAACAGCTTCTAGAAGCTGGGGTACACTTCGGACACCAAACTCGTCGTTGGAACCCAAAAATGAAACCTTATATCTTCACTGAAAGAAACGGTATCTACATTATCGACCTTCAAAAAACAGTGAAGAAAGTTGAAGAAGCATTCAACTTTGTACGCGAAATCGCTCAAGACGGCGGTAAAGTTCTATTCGTAGGAACGAAAAAGCAGGCGCAAGAATCTGTTAAAGATGAAGCGATCCGTGCTGGTCAATACTACATCAACCAACGTTGGTTGGGTGGTACGCTTACGAACTTTGAAACAATTCAAAAGCGTATCAACCGTCTGAAGAGTCTTGAAAAAATGCAAGAAGATGGCACATTCGATGTACTTCCTAAGAAAGAAGTTATTCTTCTTAAGAAGGAAATGGACCGTCTAGAAAGATTCCTTGGTGGTATCAAGGACATGAACGGTATCCCGGACGCATTGTTTGTTATCGATCCTCGTAAAGAGCGTATTGCAATTGCGGAAGCACGTAAGCTTAACATCCCAATCGTTGCAATCGTAGATACAAACTGTGATCCTGATGAAGTAGATTATGTGATCCCTGGTAACGACGACGCGATCCGCGCTGTTAAACTTCTTACTGCTAAAATGGCTGACGCTGTTATCGAAGTTAGCAAAGTAGAAGAAGAAGAGGCAGAAGCAGAAGCAGTTGAAACTGAAGAAACATCTGTATAAGAACACAAAGGGGTGATAAAGGGGAACTCTACCCCTTTATCACCTTTTTTTAACCAACAGTGTATGTTTACATATCATAAACCAAGGAGGAATTACTAATGGCAGTAACAGCAAAAATGGTAAAAGAATTGCGCGACCAAACAGGCGCAGGTATGATGGATTGCAAAAAGGCACTAACTGAAAACGACGGTGACATGGACAAGGCAATCGACTGGCTTCGTGAGAAAGGTATCTCTAAAGCAGCTAAGAAAGCTGATCGCGTAGCAGCAGAAGGTCTTGCAGCTATCGTAGTTGAAGGTAACAAAGCTGTAATCGCTGAAATCAACTCTGAAACTGACTTCGTTGCGAAAAACGATAACTTCAAAGTGCTTATCAACGACATTGCTTCTCACATCCTTAAGTCTAACCCAGAGTCTGTTGAAGCAGCTCTTGAAAGCAAAATGGAAAATGGACAAACTGTTACAGAATTCTTAAATAACGCAATCGCTAAGATTGGTGAAAAGATTTCACTTCGTCGTTTCCAAATCGTTGAGAAAACTGATGCTGATGCATTCGGTTCTTACCTTCACATGGGCGGCCGTATCGGCGTATTGACTCTTCTTGAAGGTACAACTGACGAAGAAGCAGCAAAAGACGTTGCAATGCACGCTGCAGCAGTAAACCCTCGTTTCGTTTCTCGCGATGAAATCCCTGCTGAAGAGATTGAACGTGAGCGTGAAGTACTTAAGCAACAAGCGCTTAACGAAGGAAAGCCAGAAAACATTGTTGAAAAGATGGTAGAAGGCCGTCTAAACAAATTCTTCGAAGAGATCTCTCTAGTAGATCAGGCTTTCGTTAAAGATACTGACCAAAAAGTTGGGAAGTATGTTCAATCTAAAGGTGGTTCTGTAAAAGGATTCATCCGTTACGAAGTTGGAGAAGGCATGGAAAAACGCGAAGATAACTTCGCTGAAGAAGTTATGTCTCAAGTGAAGAAGTAATACCGATAGGGAACACGATGTGTTCCCTATTTTTCAAGAGCAAGGATAGAATAAACATGCTGGAGGGTTAATATGAGCGGAGCCAAGTATGAACGCGTTGTGTTAAAATTAAGCGGTGAAGCATTATCAGGTGGAGAAGGACTTGGTATTTCACCTTCCATCGTTCAGTCGATTGCTAGCCAGATTAAAGAGATCCACGAAATGGGTGTTGAAGTTGCGGTCGTAGTTGGCGGTGGCAATATCTGGCGTGGTAAAGTAGGCAGTGAGATGGGTATGGACCGTGCTACTGCAGATTATATGGGTATGCTAGCAACAGTAATGAATTCTCTAGCGATGCAAGATAGTCTAGAAACAATTGGCGTTGAAACGAGAGTTCAAACGTCGATCGAAATGAAAGAGGTAGCAGAACCTTATATTCGAAGAAAAGCAATTCGCCATCTTGAGAAAAAACGTGTTGTTATTTTCGCAGCAGGTACAGGTAATCCTTACTTCTCTACAGATACAACTGCAGCGTTGCGTGCAGCTGAAATCGAAGCTGATGTAATCCTAATGGCGAAAAACAACGTAGATGGTGTTTACTCAGCAGACCCTACCGTTGATGCAACAGCGAAGAAATATGAAACTCTATCATATCTCGATGTACTTAAAGAAGGTCTAGCGGTAATGGATTCTACAGCTTCTTCACTATGTATGGATAATGATATTCCACTTGTGGTCTTCTCGATTATGGAAGAAGGCAACATTAAACGTGCCGTTTGTGGCGAAGAAATTGGAACAGTAGTAAAGGGGAGAAATTAAGATGCCAGAAGAAATTTTGAAAAATGCTGAAGAACGTATGAAGAACGGAATCTCTAGTTTAAGAAAAGAGCTAGCAACACTAAGAGCTGGAAGAGCCAATGCTTCTTTACTAGATAAGATTCAAGTTGACTACTATGGCGCTCCTACTCCAGTAAACCAACTTGCTGGAATTTCAATTCCTGAAGCTCGTATGCTTCTTATTCAGCCTTATGATAAGTCAGCAATCGGAGATATCGAAAAAGCTATCCTAAAATCAGATCTTGGTTTAACTCCTTCAAATGATGGTAACGTCATTCGTATTACGATTCCAGCTCTTACTGAAGAACGTCGTAAAGAGCTTGTGAAGTTAGTTAAGAAGTATGCTGAAGATGGTAAGGTTGTTATCCGCAACATCCGTCGTGATACTAACGATGAGCTGAAGAAGAAAGAAAAAGCAGGCGACATTACTGAAGATGAGCTACGTCGTAACACTGACGAAGTGCAAAAGCTTACAGATAAATATGTTGGTGAAGCTGAGAGCATTGCATCAGACAAAGAAAAAGAAATCATGGAAGTCTAATTCAATAACATGTAAAATAAGATAATAAAAGGACCCTCTTTTCCCACAGGGGGTTTTTTTGTTAAGTAAGTGACACAATGGAGGATTTGCAATGCTTGGGAAGTTCTCAAACTGGATGAGAAAGAATGAAGATGAAGAACATTTGGACATTAACACATCTGCTAATATTCCAAGGCATATTGCGATCATAATGGATGGCAATGGACGCTGGGCGAAGAAGCGCGGTTTACCACGAGTGGCTGGACACCGCGAAGGAGTTAAAGTAGTTAAGAAAATCGTCAGGAAAGCAAATGACATTGGTGTTAACTATTTAACGCTATACGCCTTCTCAACCGAGAATTGGAAGCGGCCAAAAGAAGAGGTAGACTTCTTAATGAAGCTCCCTGAACAATTCTTGCTTAGTCATCTGCCAGAACTAATCGAGCAGAACGTGCAAGTAAGAATCATGGGAGAACGAGAGCAACTGCCCTCTCATACCTTTAAAGCTATTTCAAAGGCGGTTGAAGACACGAAAGACAATACCGGACTTATTCTGAATTTCGCATTGAATTATGGTAGCCGGCATGAAATGAAGACCGCGATGCAGCGGTTATTAAGCGACGTACAAAAGGGGATACTGTCAGAAGATGAGATATCCGAGGAAAAGATTTCTTCTTATCTTCTAAGTAGCCAATACCCAGATCCTGACCTTTTGATTAGGACAAGCGGGGAAATTCGTCTGAGCAATTTTATGCTATGGCAACTCGCTTATACCGAACTTTGGTTTACAGAGGTACTATGGCCTGATTTTACAGAACATCATTTTGTTGAGGCTGTACAAGAGTATCAGCGACGTGGTCGCCGCTATGGCGGGGTTTAATTGTAGGAGGACATTAGCGTTATGAAGCAACGTATTATTACAGGTGTGATTTTCGGCGTATTATTATTAGGTATGATTATTGTAGGAGACTGGCCTTTTATTATCCTTATGACGTTAGTAGCCACAGTTGGTATGGTCGAGCTGTTGTTGATGAAAAAGATTTCGCTCGTTTCATTACCAGGATTACTGGCCCTAATAGGGACCTGGATTCTAGTCATGCCTGAAGATTGGATCGCTGCGCTCACATCCTCTGTTTTTTCCAAAATTGATTTATTATTCTTTGGATTGCTCATTCTGTTAGCAATGACTGTGCTAACAAAGAATAAATATAGTTTTGATGAGAGTTCTTTCATCCTGATGGCATCGTTGTATGTCGGATTGGGTTTTTATTATTTTACAGCAACACGTTATTTAGCAGACACAAGCTTAGAAGGCATGGTTCAGCTATTCTTTATCATCTTTTTGATATGGGCATCAGACTCTGGAGCGTACTTTGTTGGTCGAGCAATAGGAAAGAAAAAGCTTTGGCCGCATATATCTCCTAATAAAACAGTAGAAGGTGCGCTTGGTGGAGTAGGCATGGCCCTAATTGTAGGAATTGTTTTTCAACTGATCTATCCGGTCTATGAATCAATTTCTTTAGTCATTATCGTCTCAGTACTAACCTCTGTTTTTGGACAGATTGGAGATCTGGTAGAGTCAGCGTTTAAGCGTCATTATGGCGTGAAGGACTCAGGTAGTATTTTGCCAGGACATGGAGGGATACTGGACCGGTTCGATAGCCTGATCTTCGTACTCCCTATTCTACATTTGCTTCACCTGGTATAAATGCCTGCAACTGGATCTACAGAATGGATTGGAGGAACAGGTCGTTTGAAAAAAATCAGCTTACTGGGAGCTTCTGGGTCAATTGGAACCCAGACTCTTGATATAATAAGAATGCACCCTGAGTTGTTTTCCCTCGTTGCCGTTTCTGTTGGTAGAAACATTCAAAAAGCAGCGGAGATCGTTGAAGAATTCCAACCTAAATTGCTTTCGGTTCAGTTGAGGGAAGACGCAGAAAGCTTGAGAAGAAATGTTTCGAGAGGAACAAAGATTGTATATGGAGATGAAGGGTTGCTAGAAGTAGCCTGTCATCCTGAATCAACAGTCCTCGTCAACGCGATTCTTGGTAGTATCGGACTTTCTCCAACGATGTCTGCGATCGAACAAGGGAAGACGATTGCCATTGCGAACAAAGAAACCCTTGTTACGGCAGGACATCTTGTGACGGAAGCTGCCAGAAAACACGGCTCAGCTCTACTACCTGTAGACAGCGAACATTCGGCGTTATTTCAATGCTTAAACGGTGAAAAAATCGAACACATGGATCGCCTGATCTTGACTGCTTCTGGTGGGAGTTTTCGAGATAAGACGAGAGAAGAGTTACAAGGGGTAAGCGTTGCGGATGCGCTTAATCATCCAAACTGGTCGATGGGAGCAAAGATTACGATCGATTCTGCTACTATGATGAATAAAGGGTTAGAAGTAATCGAAGCACATTGGTTATTTGGTACCCCATATGATCAAATCGATGTTCTGCTACATAAAGAGAGCATCATCCACTCGATGGTCGAGTACATAGACGGTAGCGTAATGGCCCATCTAGGTACTCCGGATATGAGAATTCCGATTCAATATGCACTTAGCTATCCTGATCGGCTTGAAATTAGAAATGCAAAACGGTTAAACTTATGGGAAGTCGGTAAGCTTCACTTTGAAAAGGTGAATTTTGAACGTTTCCGTAGTTTAAAACTCGCTTACGATGCTGGTCGTACAGGCGGCTCGATGCCAGCAGTATTAAATGCTGCGAATGAAACGGCTGTTGCTGCATTTCTAGAGGGCAAAATCGATTTCTTAACGATTGAGGAGCTCGTTGAACAAGCGCTCGAACAACACGACTCTATTCAGAATGCATCATTAGATGAAATTCTACAGATCGATTCTGAAACAAGGTCGAGAGTTCAGTCATTAATTAAATAAAGGTGGTTAAGTGGATATGAATACTGTGATTTCGATCATTATCATATTCGGAGCACTAGTCTTTTTCCATGAACTGGGACATTTGCTCCTTGCAAAACGTGCAGGAATATTATGCCGTGAATTCGCGATCGGATTTGGCCCTAAGCTTTTTACGATTAAAAAAGGCGAAACGGTATATACCATAAGGCTATTGCCTCTTGGCGGGTTTGTTCGGATGGCCGGAGAAGACCCGGAAATGATCGAATTAAAACCTGGACAACGGGTTGGTCTGTTATTCAATAACAACAACAAAATAGAGAAAATCGTCATTAACCAAAAATCTGCTTACACAAATCTTAAAGAAATCACAGTTGAAGAAGCTGATTTAGAGCACAAGCTTTTCATTAAAGGTTATGAAGAGGAAGATGCACCTGCGGTTGTTTATCATTTGGATGAACAGTCACACTATGTGATGGATGGTTCTGAATTTCAGATTGCACCATACGATCGCCAATTCGGCTCAAAGTCACTCTGGGATCGCTTCCTTGCAATTTTTGCAGGACCCGTCATGAACTTCTTGCTTGCAATCGTGATCTTTTTCCTTCTTGGTTTACTACAAGGAACACCGACAAATCAAGTAAGTGAAGTAGTAGAAGGAAGTCCTGCTGAACAAGCTGGAATGATGAATGGTGATGTGATAACAGAGATCAATGGTACAGAGATTACTAGTTGGGGTAAAATGACCTCAATCATTCAGGATAATGCAGAAAACCAACTCAGCTTCAAGGTGGACCGTGAAGGAGAAGCAGTTTCACTAGCGATCACTCCTGAAAAGCAAGAATTGACTGAAAACCAGTCAGTTGGACGAATTGGAGTTGCGCCTGCCTACCAAGTGAATTTCCTAGATTCAGTTGCATTTGGATTCACATCAACGTATGAATTCTCTAAAGCAATCTTTGTTGGGCTTGGTCAACTAGTAACGGGTCAGCTTTCGATCGATGCTTTTTCAGGACCTGTAGGCATATACAGTTATACTGAAGAAGCGGCATCAAAGGGCGTTTATGTCTTGATGAGATGGGCTGCTTTTCTAAGCATTAACCTTGGAATATTCAACCTTCTTCCTTTACCTGCTCTCGATGGAGGTAGGCTATTGTTTATTGGGGTTGAAGCGTTAAGAGGGAAACCAATCGATCCACAAAAAGAAAGCCTTGTCCATTTTATTGGATTCTCCTTCCTCATGTTACTCATGCTCGTTGTAACCTGGAATGATATTCAACGTTTCTTTTTGTAAGAAAGTAAGGGCATTTGCCTTTTTGAAGAATGAAATGAGGTGCAGGTCATGAAACAATCAAACTATTTTAATCCGACCCTCAGGGACAATCCAGCTGATGCAGAAATTAAAAGTCATCAGCTGCTTGTTCGAGCGGGTTTTATAAGACAAAACGCAGCTGGTATATATTCTTACCTACCCCTAGGTAAGAAAGTGTTGATGAAAATCGAAAGTGTTGTTCGAGAAGAATTGAACGATGCTGGTGCACAAGAGCTTCTTATGCCGGCAATTCAGCCAGCTGAACTATGGCAAGAGACAGGTCGTTGGGACGTATATGGTCCTGAGCTAATGAGGCTAAAAGATCGTCATGATCGCCCGTTTGCACTTGGTGCCACACACGAAGAACTTATTACAAGTCTTGTGAGGGATGAACTAAGTTCGTACAAACAAATGCCTGTTATTCTTTATCAAGTGCAGACAAAATATCGTGATGAGCGACGTCCTCGCTTTGGCTTACTTCGAGGAAGAGAGTTCATCATGAAAGATGCTTATTCCTTCCACTCTTCAGAAGAGCAGCTTGATGATGCATATGACCTCATGCACGAAACGTACAGCAAAATTTTCACAAAGCTCGGACTGAATTTCCGACCAGTCGTTGCTGATTCTGGTGCAATGGGCGGTAAAGATACGGAAGAGTTCATGGCACTCTCAAGTGTTGGTGAAGATACGATCGCGTATAGTGATGAGTCCGATTATGCAGCGAACACCGAGATGGCTGAAGTTACAGTAGAGTACTCTAAACCTGATGAGTCAGAAGAAGCGCTAGCAAAAGGCGAGGCTGAAACATCTCCTGACCGTGAAATTCATACTTCTCTATTAAAAGTGAACGATGAGTTAGTACTTGTTCTCGTTAGAGGAGATCATGAATTAAACGAAATTAAAGTGAAGAACTTATACGGAACAGACCTTGTCGAAAACGTGAAACAAGAAATCGATGTGAAAGAATTCGACGGCACGATCATTGCAGACAATGCCATCAAGTCGATCGTGAATGGCAGTATCAAAGGTGCTACTGCATACCACAATGTGAATCCAGAGCGTGACCTTTCCATCGAACGTTTTGAAGATCTAAGGTTCATACAAGAAGGTGATCCATCACCAGACGGAAAAGGTAAGATTGTTTTCGCTGAAGGTATTGAAATTGGACAAGTATTTAAACTAGGAACGAAGTATAGTGAAGCGATGGGAGCAACCTACCTTAACGAAGGTGGTAAAGCTGAGCCGATCATTATGGGCTGTTACGGTATCGGAATCTCTAGAACATTAGCTGCAATTGCTGAGCAAAATGCAGACGAAAATGGACTGAATTGGCCAATGTCTGTCACACCGTTCCACGTTCATCTCATTGCGATTAATGTGAAGAATGAAGATCAAAAAACGCTATCAGATCGTCTTTATGACACGATTCGTAAGGAACGCTATGATGTCCTTTACGATGACCGTAAAGAACGTGCTGGGGTTAAGTTCAAAGATGCAGATTTAATCGGAGTTCCAATTCGTGTAGTTGTCGGTAAAAAGGCAGCAGAAGGCATCGTTGAAGTGAAACGTAGAGATACAGGTGAATCTTTCGAAGTGTCTGTGGATGAATTAAATTCCAAATTACAGAAGCTCTTTGAACAATTGGGTTAAATTGTGGATAGGTACCCTTGAGGGGGTCCTTCCACCTTTTTTTCGTTTTACCCAACGAATGTCAAAAAAGGGGGTCATGACATGGATCAGGAGTTAACGCTCAGAAAAGAAAGACTTCAGCTGCTCCTTCAACAAATATCGTTTCCAGATAAGTTTGATGAATACTTTAAAGAAGGCTATATATCCAAACTTACTGTATACAAGGAAACGCGAAAATGGCATTTCCATTTTCATCTACCTGCAATCTTACCATTTCATATTTATGAATTATTCAGAAGTAGATTGATTGAAGGACTTAAACATATTGCTGAAGTAAACTTTTCGATTACAACTGATGGTGAAGCAACAGAAGAGCTTGCAGCTAGTTACTGGGAGAGTGTAGTGGAACTGATGCAAGATCACTCTGCTTCATTAACAGCACTGCTGAAAAATCAAACACCAAAAATCAATGGAAATAAGCTAATCGTTCATGTTCGTAATGAAACGGAAGCAACCATTGCAAGGAAAAAGCTAACGGGTCCGTTAGCTGAATGTTATGAGAACGCTGGATTTCCTAAATACATGCTTGAGATCGAAGTGAAGGAATCAAAGCAAGATTATCAGAAGTTCGTAGAGCAAAAACAACAGGAAGACCAATCCAAGATGATGGAAGCGTTGATTGAAAAGCAAAAAGCGGATACAGCTCAAAGCAAAGGTCAAACACCAGATACACTTGTGATCGGTTATAAGATCAAGGAAGACCCAGTTCCGATCGAAACAATTCAGGACGAAGAAAGACGTATCGCTGTTCAAGGGTATGTTTTCCACGCTGAGACGAAGGAACTACGAAGCGGTCGAACCTTATTAACTTTTAAAATAACGGATTACACCGATTCGATCTTAGTGAAGATGTTTTCACGTGATAAAGAAGATGTGCCGATTCTTGAGGCAGTTAGAAAAGGAATTTGGGTGAAAGTAAGAGGCGGTATTCAGAACGATACTTTCGTTCGTGATCTTGTGATGATTGGTAACGACCTTACTCAAATTACGCCAGAGCTACGTAAAGATGAAGCGCCTGAAGATGAAAAACGTGTAGAATTGCATGCTCATACACAAATGAGCCAGATGGACGCAGTTAGTTCCGTAAACGGTTTGATTAGTCAAGCTGCTGACTGGGGACACCCTGCCATCGCAATCACAGATCACAATGTCGTCCAATCCTTCCCTGACGCTTATGCTGCGGGTCAAAAAAATAATATCAAGGTTATTTATGGGCTTGAGGCTGATCTTGTTGATGATGGCGTACCAATTGCTTATAACGAAGCTAATCGTGATCTTGAAACAAGTACGTACATCGTATTTGACGTTGAGACGACAGGTCTATCAGCTGTTTATAATAAAATTATTGAGCTTGCTGCTGTAAAAGTGAAAGATGGAGAAATCGTTGATAAATTTGAGCGGTTCGCCAATCCTCATCATCCACTATCTTCAACGACGATTGAATTAACAGGCATTACAGATGATATGGTCGAAAATGCCCCAGAAATAGAAGACGTTCTGAAGGATTTTTATGAGTTTATAGGTGACGATATTTTAGTCGCTCACAACGCAAGCTTCGATATGGGCTTTTTGAACGTTGGCTTTCGAAACATCGACTTAGGAGAAGCGAAAAACCCAGTGATTGATACACTAGAGCTAGCGCGTTTCCTATTTCCTGAAATGAGAAACCATCGTCTTAATACGCTTTGTAAGAAGTTCGATATTAACCTGACACAGCACCATAGAGCCATTTATGATGCAGAAGCGACAGGTTATCTCATGTGGAAGCTCGTTAAAGATGCGCTCGAAAGAGAAATTACAAATCATAACCAGCTCAATGAAAACATGGGACAAACAGGGTTTCAAAGGACGAGACCATCCCATACGATTATTCTTGCTAAAAACGATGTAGGACTGAAAAATCTCTTCAAACTCGTTTCTCTTTCTCACCTTGATTACTTCTATCGTACTGCAAGAATACCTCGATCAAAGCTTGAAAAATATAGAGAAGGCTTGTTGATCGGTTCAGGCTGCGACAAGGGTGAAGTATTCGAAGGCATGATGCAGAAATCTCCAGAAGAAGTTGAGGAGATCGCGAAGTTTTATGATTACCTTGAAGTGCAACCACCTCAGAATTACATGCATCTGATAGAGAAAGAGCTAGTTCAAGATGAGATGGCCCTTAGAGATATTATCGGAAACATTGTAAAGCTCGGCGAGAAACTAGATAAACCCGTCGTTGCGACAGGAAACGTTCATTATCTAGATCCTCAAGATCACATTTATCGTAAAGTGTTGATCAAAGCTCAGGCGGGTAATCCATTGAATCGACAAACGCTTCCTCAGGTGCACTTTCGAACGACGAACGAAATGCTCGATTGCTTCCATTTCCTTGGATCAGAGAAAGCGAAAGAAATAGTAGTTCAAAAACCTCAGCATGTAGCAGATCTTATCGATGATATTAAACCGATCAAAGATGATCTCTTCACACCAAAAATCGAAGGTGCAGATGAAGAGATGAGGCAAATGAGCTATGACCGTGCCAGGAGCATTTATGGAGATGAACTACCAACGATTGTTGAGGAAAGGCTAGAGAAAGAGCTAAAGAGTATTATCGGGCATGGGTTTGCCGTTATCTACCTCATCTCTCAAAAGCTTGTTAAGAAATCCCTCAACGATGGCTACCTAGTAGGTTCCAGAGGGTCAGTAGGGTCATCATTCGTAGCTACGATGACGGAAATCACGGAAGTAAACCCATTGCCGCCTCATTACGTTTGTCCATCTTGTAAAGAATCCAAATTCTTTGATGATGGTTCTGTAGGATCAGGCTTTGACCTTCCGGATAAAGAGTGTGAAACATGCCATGTTCCACTTATTAAAGACGGACATGATATACCGTTTGAAACGTTCCTCGGTTTTAAGGGTGATAAAGTACCCGATATCGATTTGAACTTCTCGGGCGAATATCAGCCTAGAGCGCATAACTATACGAAAGAACTTTTCGGTGAAGATAACGTATTCCGAGCAGGAACGATCGGTACCGTTGCAGAAAAGACAGCCTACGGTTATGTAAAAGGCTATATGGGTGATAACGACCTTCATTTCAGAGGCGCTGAAATCGATCGACTCGTATCTGGTTGTACGGGTGTGAAACGTACTTCCGGTCAGCACCCAGGTGGTATTATCGTAGTTCCTGATTACATGGATATCTATGATTTTTCACCAATTCAGTTTCCAGCTGATGATAAAACATCAGCATGGAAAACAACACACTTTGATTTCCATTCCATACACGATAATCTTTTGAAGCTTGATATACTAGGACACGATGATCCAACAGTAATCAGAATGCTTCAAGATTTAAGTGGAATCGATCCGAAAACGATCCCGACTGATGATGCTGAGGTAATGAAGCTTTTCAGTGGAACAGAGTCACTTGGTGTGACGCAAGATCAGATCATGTGTAAAACAGGAACATATGGAATCCCTGAGTTCGGTACGCGTTTTGTTCGTCAGATGCTTGAAGATACAAAACCTAGTACGTTTTCGGAGTTAGTTCAGATTTCTGGATTGTCCCATGGTACTGACGTTTGGCTTGGAAATGCACAGGAGCTTATTCAGGCTGGGACATGTTCACTTAGTGAAGTGATCGGGTGTCGTGATGATATTATGGTGTACTTGATCTATAAAGGACTAGAACCTTCTCTTGCCTTTAAAATCATGGAGTTCGTTCGTAAGGGGAGAGGACTTCAAGAAGAGTGGGTCGATGCGATGAAGAAGAATGATGTACCAGATTGGTATATCGATTCTTGCTTGAAAATCAAGTATATGTTCCCGAAGGCCCATGCCGCAGCTTACGTGCTGATGGCTGTGAGAATTGCGTATTTCAAAGTTCATCATCCGATCTTGTTCTACGCAGCTTACTTTACTGTAAGAGCAGACGACTTTGATATCGATACGATGGTAAAAGGTTCAAACGCGATTCGATCAAGGATTGAAGAAATCAATGAAAAGGGTCTGGATGCATCACCGAAAGAAAAGAACTTACTTACAGTTCTTGAGATTTCGCTTGAAATGTCAGAAAGAGGTCTTCGTATGCAAAAAGTCGATCTCTATCGATCAAAAGCAACAGAGTTCATCGTCGATGGAGATTCACTCATCCCTCCATTCAACTCTCTACCGGGAGTTGGAACGAACGCTGCTATCAATATAGAAGCCGCTAAAGATGGAGGAGAGTTCCTTTCTAAGGAAGATCTTCAGCAGCGAAGCAAAATTTCGAAGACTGTCCTAGAATATCTAGATGAGCATGGATGTCTAGAGGGTCTACCGGATGCTAATCAACTCAGCCTTTTCTAAAGGGAGGCTCGTTCTCTTCTTTGTTGAATTGGATAAATGAGTATGGTATAGTAATTGTGGAAATACTAGTGAATACACACGCAGCGAAAGAGTGGGGCTAACCCACTCTTTCGTTTTCGATTGGGACCCTGCTTGACAGGATCAGAAAGGAGGACAACCAATGACTGAACATGTGATCACGGTTACAGAAGAACTAGTAAAACCAATAGCAGATGAAATGAACCTGGAACTTGTAGATGTAGAATTCACACAGGAGGGCAACAACTTTTTCCTGCGTGTCTATATCGATTCACCGCGGGGAGTTGATATCGAGGAATGCGGTGTTGTGAGCGAGAAATTAAGCGAGCAACTGGACAAGCAAGATCCGATCGAACAACCTTACTTTCTGGAAGTATCCTCGCCAGGTGCTGAGCGTCCACTAAAGAAACCGTCTGATTTCGAGAAAGTGGTAGGTAAGCAAATTTACATGACAACCTATGAAAAGATCGACGGTGAGAAGAGCTTTGAAGGAAAGCTTGTAAACTTCGATGGTGAGACGGTTGTCGTCGAGCAGAAGGTTAAAACGAGAACAATAACGGTAGAAGTACCTTATGACAAAGTGGCAAGCGCAAGGCTTGCAGTTGTTTTTTAGTTAAAGGGGAGAATGAAGATGAAAAGTAGTGATCTATTGGATGCACTGACCGTTCTCGAGAAGGAGAAGGGCATCAGCAAGGATATTATCGTGGAGGCAATCGAAGCAGCTTTGATCTCCGCTTATAAGCGTAATTTCCACCAGGCGCAAAACGTAAGAGTAGATTTCAACCAGGATACAGGGTCTATTCGTGTGTTTGCACGTAAAGATGTTGTTGAAGAAGTAGAAGATTCTCGCCTAGAAATCTCTCTTGCAGATGCGAAGGATATGGATCCACAATATGAAGTAGAGGACGTTGTGGAAATTGAAGTAACTCCTCGTAACTTCGGTAGAATTGCCGCACAGACAGCGAAACAGGTTGTCACTCAGCGTGTACGTGAAGCTGAACGCGGCATTATTTTTAGTGAGTTTATTGAACGTGAAGACGATATTATGACTGGTATCGTACAGCGTCAAGATCACCGCTTTATTTACGTTGACCTTGGCAGGATCGAAGCACTACTTCCTACAGGTGAGCAAATGCCAAACGAAACATATAAGTCGCATGATAGAATTAAAGTGTACGTTACAAAAGTTGAAAAGACGACAAAAGGACCTCAAGTAATGGTATCGCGTACACATCCAGGGCTTTTGAAGCGTCTCTTTGAACTCGAAGTTCCAGAAATCTATGATGGAACGGTAGAAGTGAAGTCGATTTCCCGCGAAGCAGGCGATCGTTCAAAGATCTCTGTTCATGCTGAAGACCCTGAAATCGATCCTGTTGGTTCTTGTGTCGGTCAACGTGGACAACGTGTACAGGCAATTGTTAATGAACTAAAAGGCGAGAAGATCGATATCGTTCGCTGGTCAGAAGATATCGTTGAATATGTAGCGAACGCTCTAAGTCCTTCAAAAGTACTTAAAGTAAACGTTGACGAAGAGAATAAGATGACTCAGGTTATCGTGCCTGATTATCAACTTTCTCTAGCAATTGGTAAACGCGGTCAGAACGCACGTCTTGCTGCGAAACTAACAGGCTGGAAAATCGACATTAAGAGTCAGTCAGATGCGGAAGAAGAAGGTCTTTATACTGAAGATGACACTCCGCTCTTCGAACAAGAAGATACTGACTACGACAACGAATAGTTTTAAGGATCAGGAGAGGTGTCCATCGTGAGAAACCGTAAGATTCCGATGCGAAAATGTGTAGCCTGTCAAGAAATGAAGCCAAAGAAAGAATTAGTACGTGTTGTCAGGTCTAAAGAAGGGGAAATAGCTATTGATCCAACCGGAAAAATGAACGGTCGTGGGGCATACCTCTGCAATAGTGAAGCGTGTTTTAAACTCGCTAGAAAGAGAAACTCTCTTTCTACTCATCTTAAAGCAGAAGTAACAGATGACGTTTATCTCCATCTTGAAGAGTTACGTTCATAATGAGAAGGAACTTCGAATCACTTCTGGGACTTGCTCAACGTGCAGGCAAACTCGTATCGGGGGAAGAATTAGTAGTTAAGGAAATCCGACGAAAACATGCGAGGCTCGTACTGTTAGCGGATGACGCATCCGACAATACAAAGAAAAAAATCACAGATAAAGCAACTACTTATGGAATCCCAGTATGTATTGTAGCAGGACGCTATGAACTCGGGCATGCGATCGGTAAAGCACAGCGAGTGACGATAGCCGTCACTGATGAAGGATTTGCAAAGAAACTTTTTGCTATTCTTGATCAATAACTCGGGGGTGAACGTATGAGTAAGATGCGAATTTATGAATATGCAAAAGAACACAATACAACTAGTAAGGATGTTATCGAAAAGTTAAAAAGCATGGATATAAAAGTCTCTAATCACATGTCTGTGATTGATGACTCAACAGTGGAAAAGCTTAAAAGCAATTCGAAACAATCCAAAAAGGGAAGCGACAAAAACAGTATGGAAAATAAAAACAACAGAACTAACCCAAAAGCAAACTCAAACCAAAAGAGCAACACAAATAAACCAAACAATGCACGTCGTGGTGGCAGACGCCCAAATCGTCGTGGCAAAGGACAACCACCTAAGAACACTGCAGCTCCAAGAAGATTGCCTGAGAAGGTAACATTCATTGGATCATTGACAGTTGGACAGCTTGCAGAGAAGCTTGGTAAAGATGCATCGGAGCTTATCAAGAAGCTAATGGGTCTTGGTGTAATGGCAACGATCAACCAAGAGCTCGATAAAGATACAATGGAACTTATTTGTGACGATTACGGCGTAAAAGTAGAAGAAGAAGAAATCTTTGAAATTACAGACCTTGATAACTATACAAAAGAAGATGATAGCGAGAAGCTTGTAGAGCGTCCTGCTGTTGTAACAATCATGGGTCACGTTGACCATGGTAAAACAACTCTTCTTGATAGCATCCGTAATACGAAGGTAACGCAAGGTGAAGCTGGTGGAATCACGCAGCACATCGGAGCATACCAAATCGAAAACAAAAACAAGAAAATCACGTTCCTTGATACACCAGGGCACGCAGCATTTACAACGATGCGAGCACGTGGTGCGAAGGTAACAGATATCGCGATTATCGTAGTGGCAGCTGACGACGGTATTATGCCACAAACTGTAGAAGCGATTAACCATGCGAAAGCTGCAGAAGTGCCAATTATCGTTGCCGTTAATAAGATGGATAAAGAGGGTGCAAACCCTGACCGTGTCCTTCAAGAGCTTACTGAGTATGAACTAGTACCAGAAGCATGGGGTGGAGACACGATCACGGTTAACCTTTCTGCAATTAAAGGTGAAGGAATCGAGGACCTTCTTGAGATGATCGTTCTTGTTTCTGAAGTAGAAGAATTCAAAGCGAACCCTGATAAGCTTGCTTCAGGTTCTGTTATCGAAGCTGAGCTAGACAAAGGTCGCGGTGCAGTTGCAACACTACTCGTCCAAGAAGGAACATTAAAAGTCGGAGACCCTGTCGTAGTAGGTAATACGTTCGGACGTGTTCGTGCGATGGTCAACGACCTAGGTAAACGTGTGAAGACAGCTGAACCATCTACTCCTGTAGAAGTAACAGGATTAAGTGATGTCCCTCATGCAGGCGACCGTTTCGTTGCATTTGAAGATGAGAAACAAGCTCGTCAAGTCGGCGAAGCAAGAGCTCAGCAACATATCGAAGCGCAGCGTAAAGAATCTTCTAAGATGAATCTCGATGATCTATTTGAGAAAATTCAGCAAGGTGATGTGAAAGACATCAACATCATTATCAAAGCTGATGTTCAAGGTTCTGTAGAGGCACTTGCAGGCTCCCTTAAGAAGATCGAAGTTGAAGGCGTGAAGATCAACATTATTCATACTGGTGTAGGTGCGATCACAGAATCAGATATCATCCTTGCATCCGCTTCTAACGCAATCATCATCGGATTTAGCGTTCGTCCTGATAACAATGCGAAGAAAGTCGCAGATGCTGAACAAGTTGATATTCGTCTTCACCGCGTTATTTATACAGCGATTGAAGAAATCGAATCAGCTATGAAGGGTATGCTTGATCCTGTATACGAAGAAAAAGTAATCGGTCAAGCTGAAGTACGTGAAACCTTCAAAGTTTCTAAAGTCGGTACGATTGCTGGTTCTTACGTAATCGAAGGTAAAATCACTAGAAACTCTGGCGTACGAGTAATCCGTGACGGCATCGTCGTTTTCGAAGGTGAAGTTGATACGTTAAAACGTTTCAAAGACGATGCAAAAGAAGTTGCGAAAGGTTATGAGTGTGGTATTACGCTTGCGAAGTTCAACGATGTTAAAGAAGGCGACATCATTGAAGCATACGTAATGGAGGAAGTAAAACCTAAGTGATCGGCTACATTGAGTGCGAATGCATAATATATGATGCGCAGTCACTTAAAGAAAAAAGATCAGTGCTCCAGTCGGTGATAAGCCGGCTGAAGCACTATAATTTAGCAGTTTCTGAGCTTGATAATCAGGATTTGTGGCAACGGACTGTAATAGGGATTGTAACGACAGCTTCTAGCAAAACAGCTTGTGAGCGCGAGTTACAACGAGCTATTGCATTAATCGATTCAAATCCTGACATTGAGCTTACCCGGACAACTTACGAATGGCTTTAGGAAGAAATGAGGTGTAACGATGAGCAATGTTCGCGCAAATCGCGTTGGAGAACAGATGAAAAAAGAACTAGGGGATATTATCAGCAGAAAGATTAAAGATCCTCGTGTAGGTTTCGTTACAGTAACAGCGGTTGAGGTGACAAACGATCTTCAACAAGCAACGGTGTTCATTACAGTACTAGGTGATGACGAGAAGAAGGATGCTACTCTTAATGGTCTTGCTAAAGCGACAGGATTTATTCGCTCTGAGATTGGAAAGAGAATTCGTCTTCGTAAAACACCTGAGATTTATTTCGAATTTGATGAATCAATCGATTACGGAAACAAAATAGAGAGACTTCTTGCAGATTTAAATCAATCAGATGAGTAGAGAACGTTAGGATAGGCAGGAATGTCTATCCTTTCTCTATGTTTAGAAAGGAGGAAGAGTGATGGAAGGAATATTACCATTAAAGAAACCTGCTGGGATGACGTCACATGACTGCGTTGCCAAAGTTCGCAAAATCCTTATGACCAAAAAGGTAGGGCATACAGGAACGCTCGATCCTGCAGTTACGGGTGTGCTGCCCCTCTGCATTGGAAGAGCAACAAAGGTTGCACAGTATATGACCGATTTCTCTAAAACATATGAAGCTGTCATTACTCTTGGCTATTCGACTTCTACTGAAGATGCAACTGGGGAGAAGATTGAAGAAAAAAGTGTAACGAATACATTCGAACCCGATGAAATCTCGTCTGCTCTAGAAGCCTTCACAGGTGAAATCGAACAAGTGCCTCCTATGTATTCAGCCGTTAAAGTGAATGGAAAGCGCCTTTACGAATATGCTTTTGAAGGAAAAGTCGTCGAACGTCCTTCACGTATCGTGACGATCCATGAACTAGAACAAACGGGAGATATACTTTATAAACATGACACAGTTGATATCCCAGTACGCGTTACCTGCAGCAAAGGAACTTATATAAGAACGCTTGCTGTCGATATCGGTGCTTCTCTTGGATATCCCGCCCATATGTCATCCTTAATCAGGACTGCTTCTGGCCCATTTAAGCTCGAAGAATGTTTGACATTTGATGAGATTACACAGATGATAGAGGAAGAAACGTTAAGACTTTTTCCCCTGGAATATGCCCTCTCATCGATCCCTTCCCTTACAGTAGATGAAGAGCTTCAAGCAAAGCTTCAAAACGGTGCTGTGCTGCCAGAAGTAGAAGAGATGATAGAGGATCGGCTTGTTATGTATAGTTTAGATGGTAGAGCGATTGCTATTTATCAAAAACATCCAGAAAAGCCAGGGCTGATGAAACCTGAAAAAGTGTTCACGAGATGAAGTTAGAAGGTGAAAGCTATGAAAACAATTTATTTGTCTCATCCACATTTTATTGAAGGAAGTAAACCATCCGTCATGGCGCTCGGGTATTTTGATGGGATTCACCGAGGTCATCAAAAGGTTATATCAACCGCAAAAAAAATCGCAGATGAAAAAGGTGTCGCTTCATCTGTCATGACGTTCTATCCACATCCTTCTGTTGTGCTTGGAAAGTCATCACCACAAGTAGAAGCGATTACGCCATTAGATGAGAAGATCAATCTTATCGACGAGATGGGAATCGACGTTCTATATATTGTGAAGTTTGATACAACGATCGCAGGGTTAACGCCGCAACAATTTGTTGATGACTATATTATTAACCTATCAGTGGTTCATGTCGTAGCTGGGTTCGATTTTACATATGGAAGCAAAGGTAGGGGAACGATGGATTCGATGCCTTTCCATGCGCGCGATAAATTTGACCAGACTGTCGTTGAAAAAGTTTCAAAGGATGATGAAAAAGTGAGCTCAACTCTTATTCGTTCTTATATACGAGAAGGAGCTGTAGAAAACGTCGAAGAAATTCTAGGGCGTAGGTATGTTGTAACGGGCACGGTCATAAAAGGCGACCAGCGAGGAAGAACGATCGGATTCCCTACAGCGAACATCGAGATGGACAAAGAATACCTCGTACCTGCTACAGGGGTTTATGCCGTAAGACTTAAGACGGGTGGCGAATGGAGAAACGGTGTTTGTAACATAGGCTACAAACCTACTTTTTACGATGAAGCACCTGACAAACCGTCTCTTGAAGTCCACGTTTTTGACTTTGAAGAAAACGTGTACGGAAAAGAAGTAGAGGTTGAATTCCATAAAAAGATCCGCGGAGAAGTGAAATTCTCATCAGTCGATGACTTGATCGAGCAGATCGGCAAAGATGCGGATGAAGCAAGAAGAATCCTAGAATAGTTTCCTCTTGCAATTTACTCTGAAAACCTGTAGTCTAATATCTGTACGGTAAGTACACAACCTTTACTGGGCAATCGACTCTCCGACGTTTGCGCGGTAACAGGGGATTAAGAATTGAAGGAGGTGAAAAGGATGGCAATCACACAAGAGCGTAAGCAAGAGCTTATCACTAAGTTCAAAACTCACGAGAATGATACTGGTTCTCCAGAAGTTCAAATCGCTGTCCTAACTGAGGAAATTAACAATTTGAACGATCATCTTCGTTTCCACAAGAAAGACCACCACTCTCGTCGCGGTCTTCTAAAGATGGTTGGTAAACGTCGTAACCTTTTAACGTATCTTCGTAACAAAGACGTTACTCGTTACCGTGAACTAATCAAAGAACTTGGTCTACGTAGATAATGATTTAAGAAGCGGGATTTTTTCCCGCTTTTTTATTAGGTTAAAAATACATAGATTTTCGTCCTTTCTTTTTAGAAGTAAAAAGGTTAGGGTATAATGTATACTAAAAGAAAATGATTTTATAGGATGAGAGGAGTTCTCACAGTAATGGCACAAGATAAGCAAGTGTTTTCGATTGATTGGGCTGGCCGTCAGCTGACTGTAGAAATCGGTCAATTGGCTAAACAGGCGAGCGGGGCAGCAATGATTCGTTATGGCGATACAGCTGTACTATCAACAGTAACAGGTTCTAAGGAACCGAAGGACCTTCCATTCTTCCCACTTACAGTAAACTATGAAGAAAGACTATATGCAGTTGGTAAGATTCCAGGAGGATTCATTAAACGTGAAGGCCGTCCTAGTGAGAAAGCGATCTTGGCAAGTAGACTAATCGACCGACCGATTCGACCATTGTTCCCTGATGGCTTCCGTAATGAGGTTCAGGTTGTAAGTACTGTAATGAGTGTCGATCAAGATTGTTCTTCTGAAATGGCTGCTATGTTCGGCTCATCTCTATCTTTAGGTATCAGTGATCTACCATTCGATGGCCCGATCGCTGGTGTCGTGATCGGACGCATCAACGGGGAATTCGTAGTGAACCCTGGTGTCGATCAGCTTGAAGAAAGTGATATTAACTTAACAGTTGCTGGTACAAAAGAAGCAATCAATATGGTTGAAGCGGGTGCTGACGAAGTACCAGAAGAGACGATGCTTGAAGCAATTCTATTTGGACATCAGGAAATTAAACGCCTGATCACGTTCCAAGAAGAAATCATTGAAGCGACAGGGAAAGAAAAGCGTGAAGTTGTACTAAAGAAAGCTGATGAAACGCTTGAAGCTGAACTTAGTGAAAAGTTCCTAGCTGATGTTAAAGAAGCTGTAAAAGTAGTAGAAAAGCACGCACGTCAAGAAGCGATCGATGATGTTATGAACCGTGCAGTAGAATCGTACGAAGATAACGAAGACGTTCCTGCAGGTGAAGTGAGTTCAATCATGAACAGCTTCGTAAAACAGGAAGTTCGTCGCTTGATCCTTAAGGACAAAGTTAGACCAGATGGACGTGGAGTAGATGAAATTCGCCCACTAAACTCAGAAGTTGGTATTCTTCCAAGAACGCACGGCTCTGGATTGTTCACACGTGGCCAAACACAGGCGCTAAGCATCTGTACACTTGGAGCACTTGGTGATGTTCAGATTCTAGATGGTCTTGGAACAGAAGAATCTAAGCGATTCATGCATCATTACAACTTCCCTAAGTTTAGTGTTGGGGAAACAGGACCAATGAGAGGGCCTGGCCGTCGTGAAATTGGACATGGTGCCCTAGGTGAACGAGCACTTGAGCCTGCTATTCCTACAGAAAAAGATTTCCCTTATACAATTCGTCTTGTTTCAGAAGTACTTGAATCAAACGGATCAACATCTCAAGCGAGTATTTGCGCAAGCACGCTTGCAATGATGGATGCTGGTGTTCCATTGAAAGCACCTGTAGCTGGTATTGCAATGGGTCTTGTAAGTGACGGAGAAGACGTAACCGTTCTAACTGATATTCAGGGAATGGAAGATGCTCTAGGAGATATGGACTTCAAAGTTGCTGGTACGAAGCAAGGTGTTACAGCGCTACAGATGGATATCAAGATTTCAGGAATCAATGAAGCGATCCTTCGTGAAGCTTTAGAGCAAGCGAGAAAAGGACGTTTGGATATCCTTGAGAACATGATGAGTGCGATCAGCGAGCCACGTACAGAGCTTTCTGCGTATGCTCCTAAGATCTTAACCATGGCTATCAAACCAGATAAGATCCGTGACGTGATTGGACCAAGCGGGAAAATCATCAACAAGATTATCGAAGAGACTAACGTTAAGATTGATATCGAACAAGATGGATCGATCTTCATCTCCTCTACTGATCAGGAAATGAACGCAAAAGCGAAGAAAATCATTGAAGATCTTGTAAGAGAAGTTGAAGTAGGTGCAACATATCTCGGTAAAGTTAAGCGTGTTGAGAAGTTCGGCGCGTTTGTAGAACTATTCCAAGGAAAAGAAGGTCTCGTACACATTTCAGAACTAGCTGAAGAGCGTACGAACAAAGTTGAAGATGTCGTTTCAATTGGCGATGAAGTAATGGTCAAAGTTAAAGAAATCGACAAACAAGGCCGCGTTAACCTTTCTCGTAAAGCACTATTGAAAGAAGAGCGTGAGCGCGAAGAACAAAGTCAACAAAGCTAAGGATTCGGCTAAGCCGAATTCTTTTTTTATTCCTTCCAGTTACCCGCACTAGTTCTAGGGCTTGCCTTTTTTACATAACCTTTGTACAAAAGGGGGTCCATCTGATGAAGAAAACCTGGATACACTTATTTGTATTTGTGATCATATTGGCCATGACAGCAGAAACTATACAAAACCCCTATACTTCGATGTACTTAAGTTCCTTAAAAGAAGAAGCGATGATGGTTAGTGGTGATTCGTCACTACATAATGAAATAGTAGACGCTAAGGCAAAATTTGATATAAAGCCTGTAAATGCAGTTGTTGATAAGGTTTGGAAAGGTATTCCTGGTTATAATGGTGTAGAGGTGGAAGTAAAAGCATCACTTGAAAGGATGGAAGGGAAGAAGTTTGACGAAGAAATGCTCGTAAAGAAAGAAATTGAACCTGACATTCAGCTCGACGACCTTAAACCCGCGCCAGTATATAAAGGCAACCCGAATAAACCGATGGTTGGTTTGATGATTAACGTTGCATGGGGAGAAGAGTACTTACCTGATATGTTGAAGCATTTAAAGAAATATAATGTTCATGCTACCTTTTTTCTAGATGGGTCGTGGGCAAAGAAAAACCCAGACCTTGTTCGGATGATTAATGAAGAAGGTCACGAAATCGGGAACCATGCTTACTCACATCCTGACTTAAAACAAATGAATGATGCTGCCATTCGTAAAGAGCTCGAAGACACGAACAAAGTAATCGAAGCTGCGATCGATAAAAAACCAACTGTGTTTGCGCCCCCTAGTGGAAGTTATGCCTACAATAGTGTCGAGATCGCACATCGTCTTGGAATGAAAACTGTTCTATGGAGTGTTGACACCGTTGATTGGAAAAAACCATCGCCTCATGTCATCACTACCAGAGTGCTACAGAAAGTTCATGCTGGGGCTCTTGTGTTGATGCACCCGACTGAACCAACAGAGAAAAGCTTAGAAGCCATGATCAGAGGGATAAAAGAACGAGGATATCATTTAGGAACAGTATCTCAGGTTTTAGATTCGAAACGGATTTCTAAAATCCCATAAAATTGTTTCCAATCTATTTTAATGATATAGTGTTTTTGGAACAGTATGACAAGGTTACAATACAGGAGGAACAAGCTTGATTAACAAAGTAACTTGTAAAAATGGAGTAAGAGTAGTATTAGAAAATATTCCGACCGTACGTTCAGTAGCTATTGGGATCTGGATTGGTACTGGATCGCGTTTTGAGCCAAAAGAATTAAACGGAGTATCTCACTTTCTTGAACATATGTTCTTTAAAGGAACAGATAAGCGAAATGCAAAAGAAATTGCCGAATCTTTCGATAGTATCGGCGGACAGGTGAATGCGTTCACATCAAAAGAATACACGTGCTATTATGCGAAGGTCCTTGATGATCATGCAGATTACGCACTAGATGTTCTAAGTGATATGTTTTTCAATTCTCAGTTCGATGCATTAGAACTTGCTAAAGAGAAGAATGTTGTTCACGAAGAAATCAAGATGTATGAAGATACTCCTGACGACATCGTGCATGACATCCTTAGTCAAGCGAGCTACGGAGATCATGAACTGGCGATGCCGATTCTTGGAACAGAAGAAACGTTAAAAGGGTTCTCTGGTGACACACTTCGTGAATACATGCAAACTCACTATACACCAGATAATATCGTTATCTCGATCGCTGGTAATGTAGATGCATCATTCATGGACAAAGTAGAAAGAGCATTCGAACATTGGGAAACACCATCAGATAAGCCGAAAGTTGATGCACCAACTTTTCATCCGGGACATATCGCACGAAAGAAAGAGACAGAACAAGCCCATCTTTGTCTCGGTTACGCAGGTCTTCCATTTGGAACGGATGACATTTATAGCTTAATCGTCATGAACAATGTGCTAGGTGGAAGCATGAGTAGTCGTCTTTTTCAAGAAGTTCGAGAAGAGCAAGGACTCGCTTATTCAGTATTTTCCTATCACTCAGCTTATCAGGACAGCGGGTTATTAACGATTTATGCAGGAACAGCCCAGAATCAGCTCGATCGTCTATATGACACGATTCAAAACACGCTTAATGAGTTCAAACGTGAAGGTATCACGACCAAAGAACTTCAGAACTGTAAAGAACAGCTGAAAGGGAATTTAATGCTAAGTCTTGAAAGCACGAATAGTAGAATGAGCCGTAATGGGAAAAATGAATTATTGCTTAATCAACATCGTACACTTGACGATATTATCAAAAATATCGAAAACGTTGACCATGACAAAGTTAACAACATGGTTCAGTCTATGTTCACTGATGACTTCTCAAGCTCATTGATCAGTCCGAACGGAACATTTCCAGTAGGCATGAAAAAGTAATACGAAGCCGTCGAGTAAATCTCGGCGGCTTTTTTTATTGCACTATACACTTCTCAATGACGACTTTCTTACTTGTATAAAACGTCTTCTACCTCCTTTTCATTCATAGACTAGTGTATATGAATTGCTGAGGGAGGGCTTTTAATGAGATTGAGTCAGTTGAGTGGTAAAGAGCTTGTTGATGTAGAAAAAGGGAAGAGACTCGGAGTACTCGGCCAAACGGATTTACTATTCGATGAAACGAATGGGGCGCTGAAGGCTCTGATCATACCGAAGACCTCATGGGGAGGGCTTAAAAGGACTGAAAACGCCATTTCGATACCGTGGGATAATATTCAAACAATAGGTCGAGATATGATTATTGTGCAAAATCAAAAAGAGGGCAAAATTGAGCAAGAATGATAATTCACCAAGCGGGCATCAACCACATAGAATGTTGAGAAATTACAATAATCCCCGTAGGTAGACGTGGAAAAAGAAAGGGGAGGAACGATGCTAACGAATCAACATATCGCAGTAATCGGCGGTGATGCCCGCCAGCTTGAAATCATTCGAAAGTTAACAGAGATGAATGCTGATTTATCTTTAATCGGCTTTGATCAGCTTGATCATGGTTTTACAGGAGCAACAAAATGCTCGGTTAATGAAGTAGACCTTACGAAGCTTGATGCCATTGTCCTTCCAGTAGCTGGAACAAATATGGAAGGTGAAGTAGATAGTATTTTTTCTAATGAGAAAGTGATACTGACTGCCGAGCACCTAAGTAAAACCCCTTCGCATTGCACTGTTTATAGCGGAATCAGTAATAGCCACCTTCAAGAAATGGCTAAGAAAGCGTCAAGAAAACTCGTTAAATTATTTGAAAGAGATGATATTGCAATATACAATTCCATTCCTACTGTAGAAGGCACGATCATGATGGTCATTCAACATACTGATATCACCATCCATCAATCGAATATCGCTGTACTAGGACTCGGTCGGGTTGGGATGTCAGTTGCACGATCATTTGATGCCCTTGGTGCAAACGTAAGTGTTGGAGCGAGAAAACCCGAGCATATTGCAAGGATAACCGAAATGGGATTAAAGCCATTTCATTTATCATCACTTGCTACTGAAGTTGCGAATTTGGATGTTTGTATCAATACCGTACCTGCGCAAATCGTAACGTCAGAAGTCATCTCGAAAATGCCGTCTCATACCCTGATTATTGATCTTGCATCAAAACCAGGAGGCACGGATTTTCGATTTGCAGAGAAAAGGGGAATTAAAGCGCTTCTAGCACCTGGATTACCAGGGATCGTCGCTCCAAAAACAGCTGGGAAAATCATCGCAGGGGTTTTGACGCAACTGCTTATTGAACAGCTTAAAGAAGGGGAGGAAAAGAATCCATGAGTTTGAAAGGGAAACACATTGGATTTGGTTTAACAGGCTCTCATTGTACGTATGACGCGGTAGTCCCGCAGATTGAAGAGCTAGTTCAGTTAGGTGCAAAAGTCACACCATTTGTATCTCACACCGTTACGTCAACAAATACTCGTTTTGGTGAAGGTGAAGATTGGGTTGCTAAGATTGTAGAAATCACTGGGAACGAAGCGGTTGATTCGATTGTGAAAGCTGAGCCGTTTGGTCCGAGAACTCCGCTTGATTGCATGGTTATTGCGCCGATTACGGGCAACTCTATCAGTAAATTTGCGAATGCTATGACAGATTCTCCTGTGTTGATGGGAGCAAAAGCTACATTACGAAATGAAATGCCTGTTGTCCTTGGTATTTCTACGAATGATGGGCTCGGTTTGAATGGAACAAATATTTTGAGGTTGATGTCGACAAAGAATATTTATTTCATTCCGTTTGGTCAGGATGATCCTGTGAAGAAACCAAACTCCCTTGTCGCTAGAATGACGTCACTAACCGAAACAATAGAAGATGCGATGAATGGTAAACAACATCAACCTGTTTTAGTAGAACGATATTTAGATTAAGAAAGGGTTTTTCTTTCTTTAAAACAGGTTTATGATAAAATAGAGAATAAAATCACCAGATGTGGGGAGAAACGTAGGTTTCTCCTTCTGTTGTGCTGGGTAATGTATGAATGGAATATGGAAGGAGAATTATTAAAATGAGCGTTAAACAATTTCACGTAGCAGTAGTTGGAGCAACAGGTGCAGTCGGACAACAAATGATCAAAACACTAGAAGAACGAGATTTTCCGATCTCGACCTTAACGCTCCTTTCATCATCACGTTCAGCAGGAACAAAAGTGTCCTTCAAAGGCGAGGAAGTTACTGTTCTAGAAGCAAAGCCTGAATCATTCATTGGCGTCGATTTGGCTTTGTTTAGTGCTGGTGGAAGTATTTCAAAGCAATTAGCTCCAGCAGCAGTTAGACACGGTGCGATCGTTGTAGATAATACGAGCGCATTCAGAATGAACGAAGATGTGCCTCTTGTTGTACCGGAAGTAAACGAGAGAGACTTAAGTGATCATAAAGGAATTATCGCAAATCCTAACTGTTCCACGATACAAATGGTTGCTGCACTAGAACCATTAAAGCAAGCTTATGGACTTAATAAAATCATCGTTTCTACGTACCAAGCTGTCAGTGGTGCAGGAGCGGGTGCCGTAACGGAGATGAAAGAACAGTCCAAAGCAATGCTAGAAGGACAATCTCATACACCTGAGTATTTGCCAGTCAAAGGTGATAAGAAACACTATCCGATCGCATTCAATGCAATTCCTCAAATAGATGTTTTTGAAGAAAACGGATTTACCTACGAAGAAATGAAGATGATAAATGAAACGAAGAAAATTATGCATGATGCTGAACTTGAAGTAGCAGCAACATGTGTACGTCTTCCAATCGAAACCGGTCATGCTGAATCAGTATATATTGAAGTTGGCAATGATGATGTTTCTGTAGAACAGATCAGAGAATTATTACGTAACGCTCCTGGTGTAACGCTACAAGACGATCCAACGAATCAGGTATATCCAATGCCTCTCGATGCTGTTGGGAAGCCTGATGTTTTCGTAGGACGTATCAGAAAAGATCTCGATCGAAAAAATGGCTTTCATATGTGGATTGTCTCTGATAATCTACTGAAGGGGGCAGCGTGGAACTCTGTTCAAATCGCGGAAAGTCTTGCGGCCCTAAATATATTGAAATAGACTGAAGAAGGTGTGCGAAAATGAAAGTCATCGTCCAGAAGTTTGGTGGCACTTCATTAAAAAGTGAAGACGGAAGAAATCGAGCAGTTAATCATATAAAAGATGCAGTAAAAGATGGCTACAAAGTCGTTGTAGTAGTATCAGCTATGGGTCGTTTTGGCGATCCTTATGCAACAGACACGTTGCTCGGATTAATAGGTGATCGTAAACGAAAAGTGACTTCAAGAGAATATGATTTACTCGTGTCTTGTGGCGAGAGTATTTCATCGGTTGTATTTTCCAACATGCTTCTTGAAGAAAATTTGAAAGCAACGGCCTATACTGGTGGTCAGGCTGGATTCATTACAACTGGTGAACACAGTAAAGCACGTATTCTTGAAATGAGGACAGAGCGTTTATCCGAGGAACTAAAGGCTATGGATGTCGTTGTTGTCACTGGCTTTCAAGGGATAACTGAAAAAGGAGACGTCACAACGCTTGGAAGAGGTGGCAGCGATACTTCTGCTGCAGCTCTCGGAGCAGCACTCTCTGCTGAGTGGGTAGACATCTTTACAGACGTGGAAGGAATTATGACGGCTGACCCTCGACTAGTGGAAAAAGCACGTCCTCTTTCAATCGTCACCTACAATGAAGTGTGCAACATGGCGTATCAAGGGGCAAAAGTCATTCACCCAAGAGCGGTAGAAATAGCGATGCAGTCAAAGGTTCCGCTTAGAATCCGTTCAACGTATTCTTCTTCGACTGGAACGCTTGTTACCTCGATGAAAGGTAATCCTGCTGGTGAACAGGTGGTAGACAGACTGATTACTGGAATTGCACACGTAAACGGTGTTTCACAGATAAAAGTTTTTGCCAAAGAAGGGCAATACGACTTACAGTCAAAAGTGTTTAAAGCGATGGCACTCGAAGGCATCAGCGTGGACTTCATCAACATTAGTCCAACAGGTGTCGTGTACACTGTCATGGAAGAAATGACAGAAAAAGCAGTAGAAACGTTAAATGAAATGGGTTATGATCCTGTTATCATCAAAAACTGCGCGAAGGTTTCTGCTGTAGGAGCTGGAATGAGCGGAGTACCTGGTGTAACGTCGAAAATAGTTGAGGCGTTAGCTGGGCAAAACATCGATATTCTTCAATCAGCAGACTCTCATACAACGATCTGGGTACTTGTAAAACAGAGCGATCTTTCTGCGGCCGTAAATGCACTGCATGAAACGTTCTATTTACACCTAGAACCGGGTACTGAAGAAGTAGAACCTATAATGGATCAGCGATAACCCAAAAGCAAGGAGTGGTAGTAGTGAATTTTGGAAAAGTACTTACAGCAATGGTGACACCTTTCGATCGAAAAGGTTATGTCGATTTCACCAAAACAGAGCAACTAATCAATTACCTTATTAACAACGGCTCAGACGGTCTAGTAGTCGCAGGTACAACTGGTGAATCACCAACACTAACTTCAGAAGAAAAAATTGCGTTATTCAAGCAATCAGTGAAATGTGCAAACGGACGAATTCCGATCATCGCAGGAACAGGTAGTAATAATACTCATGCAACGATCGAGCTTACAAAGAAGGCTGAAGCGACTGGTGTCGATGCTGTAATGATCGTATCTCCATATTACAGTAAGCCAGGTCAACGAGGTCTTTATGAGCATTTCAAAGCTGTTGCTGAGGCAACAAAGCTACCAGTAATGATCTATAACATCCCAGGAAGATCAGTAGTGAATATGACTGCTGATACGATCGTAGAACTTTCTAAGATCGAAAACATCGTTTCTGTTAAAGAAGCTAGCGGTGATCTTGATCAAATTACTGAAATTATAAGCCGCACTGACGATTCGTTCACCGTATACAGTGGGGACGATGGGCTTACGTTGCCAATCGTTTCGATTGGAGGAGATGGCGTCATTTCAGTCGCTTCTCACGTACTAGGGAACGAAATGCAAGAAATGCTCAATGCATATCATGCAGGAGACGTAAAAGAAGCTTCAGCTATTCATAGGAAAATTCTTCCTATCATGAATGAGCTCTTTAAAGCTCCTAGTCCTTCCCCTGTGAAAACAGCACTTCAACTAAGTGGCATCGATGTTGGTAGCGTTCGTCTACCTATGCTACCGCTAACAGCTGAGGAACGTTCTTCCCTTGCTGCTGTGTTAAATAAATAAAAGTCTATTAGTAGGCGCGTGTTGCGTCTGCTTTTTTCTTTTTCTTAGCTTTGAATTGAAAAACACGTCATCGTTCATACTACTATTACCAGAGTGAGGAAGGAGAACTCAGTATGAACAACGAACAGAACGATCAGAATGAAACACCGAATCCAGCAGGGCAACCTGAACCAAAAAAAGATGATCAGTCGAAATCAACGCTTGTAGATAAAATTCAACAGTTAGGCCAAACAAATGTCCCGAGTATGGAACATTCTAACATTCATTGTTTGACGATTGTTGGCCAAATAGAGGGGCACGTACAATTACCTCCCCAAAACAAAACAACAAAATACGAGCACCTTATTCCCCAGATCGTAGCCATTGAGCAAAATCCAAAAATCGAAGGTGTATTGATCTTGTTGAATACAGTTGGTGGAGATGTTGAAGCGGGATTAGCGATATCAGAGATGATTGCATCGCTATCAAAACCTTGCGTATCAATCGTGTTAGGAGGAGGACACTCAATCGGAGTGCCGATCGCTGTTGCAGCTAACTATTCGTTTATTGCAGAAACAGCTACAATGACGATTCACCCAGTACGGTTAACAGGCCTAGTTATCGGTGTACCTCAAACGTTTGAGTATTTGGACAAGATGCAAGAACGCGTCGTAAGTTTTGTTACGCGACATTCCAATATTACAGAAGATAAGTTTAAAGAGCTTATGTTTTCAAGGGGTAATTTAACAAGAGATATTGGGACAAATGTAGTTGGTCAAGATGCGGTGAGTTACGGTTTAATCGACGAGGTAGGAGCAGTTGGGCAAGCGATGAAGAAGCTAAATCAGTACATTGAAGAATATAAGGGAACACAGGAAGGAGAAGTTGTGCAGTGATTTTATACACAATTCTTCCTCATGAAGCCGTGTTCCCAACTGAACAAAGTGCTTATGACCAGCAACAGGTAATCGACTGGAACGGTGTTCAGCTTGTTGTGGAACGCACCGCACATAGTGAATGCAGAGTTGTACAAATTCTCAGTACTGACCCACAAGATTTTTTAAATGAATCCACTCAACCAGGACAAATGTTAACTCTGACTCCGCCTCAAAAATAGAGCCTATAGCACCACGGTAACATGTGGTATACTAGGAATAGATTGGTGATAGAGAAGCAGCCGGAGACGGCTGCTTTTTCGCACCAGCTACGGCTTGTAACGAGGTGAGAATATGGCAAAAAGAAAAAAAAGAAAGAAGTCGACTACTAAGAAAAAGCAGGCCTGGCAATCACAAGTCAAAATGGAGTTTATCGGTCTGACTATTCTTGCATTTACGATTCTAGGTGTTTTGAAGATGGGAATCGTTGGTCGAGCGTTCTATCATATGTTCCGATTTTTTGCAGGGGAATGGTATGGGTTAATCGTAGCTGGATTAGTTCTCTTCGCTTGTTATTTAATCGTCAAACGAAAACTACCCCTCTTTTGGACAAGAAGACTTTCGGGGTTTTATTTATTGAGCGTTTCATTACTATTGTTAAGTCATGTTGGGTTATTCGAAACGTTATCGCGTAATGGAGAGTGGGAAAATGCATCTGTGATTCTCAATACATACGAACTCTTCCAGATGGGCGTAACAGACCCAGCGAATCCCGGTCCACTAGGTGGTGGGATGATCGGCGCGCTTTTATTTGCGTTCTGCTATCGACTTTTCGATGCGGCAGGAACACAGGTGATTTCCTTTTTATTAATTCTTCTTTCCTTCGTATTAATTACGGGTAAATCCTTCAGCGATGTTTTTGGAAAAGGGATCGAATGGGTCAAAGCCTTCGTCCTAAATACGTATGACGAAGCAAAGACACTAATGGCTGATAGTAAGAAATCCAGAAAAGATAAGAAAGAACGTCAGGAAGCACTTAAGAAAGAGAAAGAAGCGACAGAAGAAGAGAAAACGTACGACCTGTCATCTGAGGAAGAAGGAGATGATGGGGAATTTGAACCTGAAATTCGAACATTCACTGAGAGTGCATACGCAAATCAAGAGCCTCCGAGCGCAAGTAACGAAGTAGCGTCTGAACCTAAAGTGGATGCAAATGAACCAAAAGAAGATAAGCCTCTTCAAACACTCACTGTGGGTGAACTTGAAAACAAGGACTATAAATTACCTTCATTGTCACTTCTTCAGCCACCCAAAAAAATAACGCAAGAAAATGAACGTCAGCAAATTTCAGCGAACGCAAGAAAGCTTGAAAAAACGTTTGAAAGTTTTGGTGTGAAAGCTAAAGTGATGAAGGTCCATCTTGGACCAGCAGTAACGAAATATGAAGTGTATCCAGATACTGGAGTGAAAGTTAGTAAAATCGTAAACCTAACTGATGACCTGGCACTTGCTCTTGCTGCAAGAGACTTACGAATCGAAGCACCTATACCAGGAAAGTCTGCGATTGGAATCGAAGTGCCGAATTCAGAGGTTGCGATGGTGACGCTTAGAGAAGTGTTAGAATCAAAAGAATACCAATCCCACGATTCAAAAGTTGCGATTGGATTTGGAAGAGATATTTCAGGTGAAGCTGTCATTTCTGACCTTTCACGAATGCCTCACCTTCTTGTAGCTGGTGCTACAGGAAGTGGTAAGAGTGTGTGTATCAATGGCATCATTGCGAGCATCATGTTGAAGGCGAAGCCTCATGAAGTAAAAATGATGATGATTGATCCTAAGATGGTAGAATTAAATGTGTATAATGGAATTCCTCACCTTTTAGCACCAGTCGTGACGGATCCTAAGAAAGCTTCACAAGCACTAAAAAAAGTAGTGAGTGAAATGGAGCGCCGCTATGAGCTTTTCTCTCACAGCGGTACGAGGAATATAGAAGGTTACAATAACTATATTAAGCGCCATAACGAAGGATCTGAGTCGAAGCAACCTACGCTCCCTTATATCGTTGTAATTGTCGATGAGCTTGCTGACTTGATGATGGTTGCATCGAGCGATGTTGAGGATGCCATTACAAGACTTGCTCAAATGGCACGTGCTGCAGGAATTCATTTGATCATCGCTACTCAAAGACCTTCTGTAGATGTCATTACAGGTGTCATCAAAGCAAACATCCCATCTCGTATTGCATTCAGCGTATCTTCTCAAACAGATTCGAGAACGATTCTTGATATGGGAGGGGCTGAAAAGCTACTAGGAAAAGGTGATATGCTTTTCCTACCTGTTGGAGCGAACAAACCGAAGCGTGTTCAAGGGGCATTCCTATCAGATGAAGAAGTGGAAGAGCTTGTCGATTTTGTAATTGCTCAACAAAAAGCTCAGTACCAAGAAGAGATGATTCCGAGCGATAAGCCAGAACAAGAGCAACCGGAAGTGGATGATGATCTGTTTGAAGATGCTGTTCAGCTTATCTCTGAGATGCAAACCGCATCAGTATCGATGCTACAACGTCGTTTCAGAATTGGGTATACGAGAGCTGCGAGGCTGATCGATGCAATGGAAGCACGAGGGATCGTTGGTCCGTATGAAGGAAGCAAGCCTAGAGAAGTTCTAATAAGTAAAGAAGAAGAAGCACAGTCAAGTTAATGACTGTGCTTTTTTTGATGCAATTTAATAATTTATGGAAATTAATTTACCTTCGATTTAAAATATTGGTAATCGAGCTTTTTTTCAAAAAACTATTTATTTCTCTCCTTAATAATGGTATAGTTATGTCGAAAAATGACTTATTTTTCAAATCGTTTTCATACTAGGATAATATATCCAAAAATATTTTATGCTCTATGAAAACGCATTCAAATTTAAGTGTTCTAGTTTACTAGAAGCTGCTTAAGTTTAACTAACATTAGGGGGATTAAAGAGATGAAAAAGAAGTACGGTTTTATGATGTCAGCTGTTCTAGCTGCAGGAACGCTTTTGTCAGCTTGTGGTACTAATGATGAGAGTTCCGGTGGCGGTAGTGGTAGCGAAGAAGGAGATAAAAATAACTTCAAAGTTGCTATGGTAACAGATACTGGCGGTGTTGATGATAAGTCCTTTAACCAATCTGCTTGGGAAGGTCTTCAAATGTTTGGTGAAGAAAATGGCCTAGAAGAAGATAAAGGCTTTAAATATGTACAGTCTACAGCAGCAAGTGATTATCAACCAAACCTTTCAGGTCTAGTTCGTGATAATTACGATCTTATCTTTGGTATTGGTTTTCTAATGCAGCAAGATATTCAAGCGATTGCACAGCAAAAGCCTGAAGCACAGCTTGCGTTAGTCGATAGTGTAGCAGTTAACGAGAGTGGAGAGCCACTTGAAAACGTAGCAAGTATCACATTCAAAGAGCACCAAGGGTCATTCCTTGTTGGTGTAATCGCTGGAATGCAAACAAAATCGAACAAGGTTGGCTTTATCGGTGGAGTTGATTCCGAGCTGATCAAGAAATTTGAGAGCGGCTTTAAAGCGGGTGTTAAATCTGTAAACCCTGATGCTGAGATCTTCGAACAGTATGCTGGTGATTTCAACGCTGCTGAAAAAGGACAAGCTATTGCTGGAACACTTTATGACAAAGGTGCAGACATCATTTATCATGCTGCAGGTGGAACAGGAAATGGCGTGTTCACTGAAGCGAAAAACCGTGCGAAGAACGGTGAAGAAGTTTGGGTTATCGGTGTAGACCGTGACCAGCACGAAGAAGGGATGCCTGAGAACGTAACTCTTACTTCTATGGTTAAACGAGTTGATACAGCAGTAATCGAAGTATCTAAACAAACGATGGAAGATAGTTTCCCAGGAGGAAAAGTTACAGAGTTTGGTCTTGAAGAAGACGGTGTTGGAATTGCTGAAACACAAGAAAACGTTTCTGAAGATGCATTGAAGAAAGTAGAAGAGTATAAAGAGAAGATCCAGAATGGCGATCTAGAAGTTCCTAAGACTGACGAAGAATACGAAGCGTTCGTAAGCTCTCTATAAGTTCGTCGAACCCGTCGTTCACTATTGAAACAACGGTTCTGGAGTCAATCTCATCTGGAAAATAGCATGTCAAAGGCTAGTACTTTCATAGGCTAGCCTTTGTTTTATGTTAGCGCATAAGGGAGTGAAATCAGTATGGAGTATGTCATTGAAATGAAGAACATTCGTAAGGAATTTCCTGGTATCGTTGCGAATGATAATATAACGCTTCAGCTACAAAAAGGTGAAATTCACGCTTTATTAGGTGAAAACGGTGCTGGAAAATCTACTTTGATGAATGTTCTATTTGGTCTTTATCAACCTGAAAAAGGTGAAATTTATGTTCGAGGAAACAAGGTTAACATCACTGACCCAAATATCGCGAATGAACTAGGAATCGGAATGGTTCACCAGCATTTTATGCTGGTAGAAAAGTTCTCGGTTACGGAAAATATCATTCTAGGAAACGAACCAACAAAAAAAGGTCAAGTCAACCTGAAAGAAGCCGAAAAAGAAGTGGAAGCGATCTCAAAGCAATATGGTCTCGCAGTAGACCCTACTGCAAAGATAGAGGATATTTCAGTAGGAATGCAGCAGCGAGTAGAGATCTTAAAAACACTTTATCGAGGTGCGGATATCTTAATCTTTGATGAGCCAACTGCTGTCCTAACACCACAAGAAATAAAAGAACTAATCGTTATTATGAAAAAGCTGATCTCTGAAGGAAAATCAATTATTTTGATCACTCACAAGTTAAAAGAAATTATGGAAGTGTGTGATCGATGTACAGTTATTCGTCGAGGTGTTGGAATTGGAACGGTCGATGTTTCTGAAACAAACCCAGATGATTTGGCTTCGATGATGGTAGGAAGAGAAGTCAACTTTTCAGTTGAGAAACAGCCTTCAGATCCAAAAGGAAATATTCTCGAGGTTCAAAGTTTAGTAGTAGAAGATTCAAGGCACGTTCCAGCAGTTAATGGCCTCAACATTTCTGTGAAATCTGGAGAAATTGTTGGAATCGCTGGAGTAGATGGAAATGGACAATCTGAATTGATCGAGGCGATTACAGGCCTCAGAAAAACAAAATCCGGCAACGTTATGCTAAAGGGAAAAGACATCACGAATTGGAAACCACGACGTGTAACTGAAAGCGGTCTTGGTCACATCCCTCAAGATAGACATAAGCATGGCCTTGTATTGGATTTTTCAATTGGCGAAAACATGGTTCTTCAGACCTACTATAAAAGACCTTTTTCTCGAAACGGGATTCTCAACTTTACTACCATTGTAAATAAAGCGAAGTCGCTAATAAAAGAGTTTGACGTACGCACACCTAGTGAATCAACACCTGCGAGAGCCTTATCAGGTGGTAATCAGCAAAAAGCGATTATCGCAAGAGAAATCGATCGTAGTCCAAATCTCCTAATTGCTGCTCAGCCTACACGTGGGCTAGATGTAGGGGCGATCGAATTTATCCACTCTAAGTTAATTGAAGAAAGAGACAAAGGGAAAGCAGTTCTTCTGATCTCATTTGAGTTGGATGAAATTATGAACGTTAGTGATCGTATCGCAGTGATTTATGAAGGAAAGATCGTAGCTGTCGTGAAACCTGAAGAGACGACCGAACAAGAATTAGGGTTACTTATGGCAGGCGGAAAGCGAAAAAAGGCTGGTGAGACATCTTGAGTATTCTTAGAGGAAAATGGTCAGCAATTTCAGTACCGCTTCTATCAGTAGCGCTTGGTTTATTTGTTGGCGGAATTATTATGCTCGTGAGTGGATATAATCCGTTCGTAGCGTATGCAGCACTTTTTAATGGTATTTTTTCTAATACTTATGTCTTAGGTGAAACGATTCGTCAAATGACCCCGCTTATTCTTTCAGGTCTTGCGGTAGCGTTTGCTTTCCGTACGGGTCTATTCAACATAGGGGTTGAAGGGCAGCTATTAGTAGGCTGGTTAGCTTCTGTATATGTTGGACTACAGTTTGAGGGATTAAGTCCATTTGTTCATATCCCGCTCGCTATTTTGGCTGCAGGTGTAGCTGGAGCGATCTGGGCATTTGTACCTGGATTATTAAAAGCAAAATATCATGTGCATGAAGTTATCACGACGATCATGATGAACTATGTTGCTCTCCACGTTGTTAACGCGATAATTCGAACGTATTTACTAGCTCCTGGAGAGAGAACAGAAGAAATTCATCAGTCTGCATCTCTTCAATCGGCATTTCTTGAAAGTATCACAGATTTCTCTCGTCTTCATTATGGAATTGTTTTTGCGATTATAGGCGCAATCATCATGTGGTTCCTCCTATGGAAAACCTCAACAGGGTATGAGCTACGAGCAGTTGGTTTCAATAAGTATGCTTCAGAATATGCAGGAATCAACGTACGTCGTAACATTATTCTTTCAATGGTCGTCTCAGGAGCTTTTGCTGGGGCAGCTGGTGCGATGGAAGGTTTAGGCACATATGGCTATATGACAGTTATGCCTGACTTTACCGGCGTAGGATTTGATGGAATCGCAGTGTCGCTACTTGGTGCGAATAGCGCATTAGGTGTTGTACTAGCTGCTGCTTTATTCGGTGGACTGAAAATTGGTGCATTGAACATGCAGTCAGTTGCTCAGGTTCCGACTCAGCTAGTTGAAATTGTCATCGCCATGATTATCTTCTTTGTTGCATCAAGTTATCTCATTCACTGGATCAGCAACAGGGTGAACAAAAGGGGGAAAATTTAATGGATGTCATGCAGATTCTACAAATCGTTATTCCTGCTGCTATCTTTTCAGCCGCTCCCCTAATATTTACTGCACTCGGTGGTGTCTTCAGTGAAAGATCTGGTGTCGTTAACATCGGCTTAGAAGGTTTAATGCTTATGGGAGCCTTTACAGGCGCGTTATTTACGTATCTTGGTGAGCAGTGGGGCATGGGAGCAGCTTCACCGTGGTTCTCATTGATTGTAGCTATTATCATCGGTGCATTATTTTCACTGATACATGCAGTTGCAAGTATTTCTTTACGAGCGGATCAAGTTGTAAGTGGTGTTGCTCTTAACTTCCTAGCAGCAGGCCTTGCGATCTTCTTAGTAAAGAAGATCTTTGATGCTGGTCAAACACCAATTATTCAAGAGCGTATCTATAAAACGAATGTTCCATTTTTAAGTGATATTCCTTTTATTGGGCCTCTTTTCTTCTCAAATGCGTATTACACATCTTATATTGCAATAGCACTTGCGGTTTTAGTTTGGTGGGTTATCTACAAAACACCGTTTGGTCTGCGTCTTCGCTCTGTTGGGGAGCACCCAATGGCAGCTGATACAATGGGGATCAACGTAACAAAAATGCGTTATGTTGCTGTTATGCTTAGCGGTGGTTTCGCTGGGTTAGGTGGAGCTGTTTATGCTACTTCAATCGCAGGAAACTTCAGCCATGCAACCATCTCAGGTCAGGGTTTTATGGCGCTTGCAGCTATGATTTTCGGTAAATGGCATCCTCTAGGTGCCATGGGAGCAGCATTGTTCTTTGGCCTTGCGCAATCATTAAGTATTACAGGCCAACAGATTCCTGGTCTAAAAGAAATTCCAGAAGTTTATCTTCTTATCTCCCCATACGTTCTAACGATCCTAGCACTAGCTGGACTTGTTGGACGAGCGGATGCACCGAAAGCAATCGGTCAACCGTATGAAAAAGGGAAGCGATAATATTCATAAACCCTCCACGATTGTGGAGGGTTTTTTTGTGTGTGGAGTTGATTAGAATAAGGATAGTTAGACAATAAAAAGTGATTTTGGCTAATAAAATCACCTTTTGGACAATAAAAATGAATTTTAACTAATAAAAATTGGATATGGCAAATAAAATGGAGTTTGGAGAGTTAGTGAGTTCCAATATCTACGTTGCTAAACGCTCGTCTTCGCTTTTTGTATGTCTAGCTGCAGTGACCAGGTCCTCGGTCGCTTCCGCTTTTTTTGTATGTCCAGCTACGACTCGCAGAAACTGCGATATTTCACTCTTTCAACAGAACACAAAAAGCGTGTTCTATTTCAAGAGTTCCAATATCTACGTTTCTAAACGCTCGTCTTTGCTTTTCGTATGTCCAGCTGCAGTGACCAGGTCCTCGGTCGCTTCACCTTTTCGCTTGAACACAAAGGGCGTGTTCATTCGAAAAGGTTCCAGCGCCTTTCGGACCTAAACGGTCGCTTCTGCTTTTCGATGTCCAGCTACGACTCGCAGAAACTGCGATATTTCACTCTTGAAACAGAACACAAAAAGCGTGTTCTATTTCAAGAGTTCCAATATCTACGTTTCTAAACGCTCGTCTTCGCTTTTCGTATGTCCAGCTGCGGTGGGCTAAATCCTCCGGCTGTTTCGCCCCTTCGGTTGAGACACAAAACGCCTCAGCCTCACGTGCTCCAACATCCTACGGATTTAAAACATGCCCACCTTCGCTTTTCAAGTGTTAATTACTTACACATTGACACATACTATGGTATAAAGGGAATAAGAATTGGTTTCCTGTGTTGGAAAACGATGGAGAGATGAAAAGGAGTGAGTTGTATGGCAATTATCCCTCATGAGAAGAGCTCATGCGGCGGTTTAACGCTACATAAAATTCAGACCGAGAAGTATAAAACGACGACGGTGGTCATGCAGTTTAAGTCTCGTCTTAGCGAGGAGACGGTGACGAAACGAGCGCTTTTGCCTTATGTGCTTCAGAGTGGAACGGAGAATTATCCATCCTCTAAAGCTCTTCGCACTGAACTTGAAAAGCTTTATGGTGCAACGCTAGGTGTAGATTTAGCGAAGAAAGGTGACTTTCATATCATGACCTTTAGAATGGATTTTGCTAATGAGAAATTCCTTTCTGAAGATAAGCCACTTTTAAAGAAAGCATTAGGTTTGTTTGCGGATGTTGTGATGAATCCTAAGAAAGTAGACGGTGCATTTGATTCTTCGATCGTTGATAAAGAAAAGCGCACGTTAAAACAACGCATTCAATCGATTTATGATGATAAAATGAGATATTCGAATATGAGGCTGACTCAGGAAATGTTTCCTAATGAGCCATTTGGCCTACATGTATATGGAATTAAAGAACAGATCGATCAAATCGACGCGAACAACTTATATGAGTACTACGAAAAAGTATGTAATGAAGATGAAATTGATCTTTATTTCGTGGGAGATCTTGATGAGATTTCAATCAAAGACTTAGTAACTGATCTCTTCCCATTAAAAGAAAGAACGGAAGCTTCATCAGCGATTACAGAGAAAGCGCCATTAGAAGTGAAAGAAAGAGAAGTACAGGAAGAGCAAGAGATCAAACAAGGTAAGCTGCACATGGGCTTCCGCTCAGGTGTTAGTTACGCTGATGATGATTATTATGCTCTACAGGTTTTCAACGGAATGTTTGGTGGATTTTCTCATTCTAAGCTGTTTAGAAATGTTCGCGAAAAAGAAAGTCTTGCGTACTACGCAGCGTCAAGATATGAAAGCCACAAAGGCTTAATCATCGTGATGTCAGGAATTGAATTTAAAAATTACAATAAAACAGTAGATATCATTAAAGAACAGTTAACTGCAATGCAGAACGGTGATTTTAATGATGAAGAGATGAATCAGACAAAAACGATGATTCGAAATCAGCTACTTGAGACAGTTGACGATGCAAAAGGCATGGTAGAACTGCTTTATCATGGTGTTGTTTCACAAAAGCTACGTTCTTTAGAAGAATGGTTGGACGGAATCGACGCCGTTACGACAGAGGATGTCAAAAGGGTAGCTGATCAGGTGAAGCTAGACACGGTATACTTCTTAAAAGGGGAGGGAGCTGAATGATGAGAACAATCCCGTTTAATCAGCTGCAAGAAACACTTTATCATCAGACGATGGACAATGGTCTTGACGTATACGTGCTCCCGAAAAAAGGCTTCAACAAAACGTATGCGACGTTTACGACAAAATATGGTTCTGTCGATAACCATTTCGTACCGTTAAATGGATCAGAAGATGTAAAGGTTCCTGATGGAATCGCGCATTTTCTTGAGCATAAATTATTTGAAAAAGAAGACCGTGACGTGTTCCAAGATTTCAGTAAGCAAGGTGCGTCATCAAACGCCTTTACGTCGTTTACGAGAACTGCTTATCTGTTTTCTACTACACAAAATGTCATGCAAAACCTTGAGACGCTTGTTGATTTCGTTCAGGCGCCATATTTTAGTGACGAGAGTGTAGAAAAAGAGAAAGGCATCATCGGTCAAGAAATTGAAATGTACAATGATAACTCTGACTGGCGCGCGTATTTCGGCGTAATTGAAAATATGTTCCATAAACATCCAGTGAAAATCGATATTGCTGGAACGGTAGAGTCGATTGCTAAGATTACAAAAGAATCTCTCTACACATGTTATGAGACGTTCTACCACCCTTCGAACATGGTTCTTTTCGTTGTTGGTAATGTAAATCCAGAAGAAATCATGTCGTTTGTAGAAAGTAATCAGGCTGCCAAATCATACAAAGATCAGCCGCCTATCGAACGATTTTTCGATAAAGAGTCACAACGTGTTGCAGAGAAAAAGAAAGTACTGCCAATGTCCGTTCAAGTTGCCAAATGTCTTGTTGGTTTTAAAGAACCTAACCCAGGACGCCAAGGCAGAGATTTACTTAAGCATGAACTTTCCATCAATCTTGCTCTTGATCTCATGTTCGGTCAGAGCTCAGAGAATTATGAAACATTATACAACGAAGGCCTTATCGATCAGAGCTTTTCTTATGACTTTACAGAGGAAGAAAACTTTGGCTTTTCAGTAGTAGGAAGTAACACAAGTTCCCCTGATGAGCTAGCTGAACGGTTGTATTCGATGGTAGAAGAGTTCTCGAAAAATCCAATCGATGAAGATCAGCTTGAGCGTATTAGGAAAAAGAAAATCGGTAGCTTCCTAAGAGCGTTAAATTCACCTGAATTTATAGCAAATCAGTTCACACGCTATCGCTTCAATGATATGGATTTGTTTGAAGTCGTTCCGGTTTTAGAAGAACTTACCGCAAAAGACGTTGAAAGTGCCGTGAAAGGTCACTTTAAAGAAGAATCATTTACGGTTTGCCAGGTTGTTCCTAAGTAATAAAAGCACCCGTGGGGTGCTTTTTTCCTTGTGATTAAAGATGGGAGGGTGAAAATGAAGAATGTCTTGATTACGGGTGCGAGTGGTGGAATAGGACAAGCGATCATGAGAGAGTATATACAAAATGGTGATCGAGTCTATGCTCATTACCGTTCGAACGAACAGAGCATCAAGGGACTAGCAGCTGAGTTCCCTTCTGCTGAAATCATCCCTGTGCAAGCTGATCTATCAAACAAAGACGAATTGCAGAGTGTATATCGATTCGCACAAAAAGTCGATACCTTGATTTTGAATGCAGGATCAAGCTTTATTGGTCTTCTAACTGATATGGATGATGAGCACATTGATAAGATGATCAATCTACATTTGTCTTCTTCAGTGAAACTTGCCAGGCATTATTCAAAGAGCATGGTGCAGCAAAAACAGGGGAGCATCATCGTGGTTTCCTCTGTGTGGGGGAACTCCGGAGCATCGTGTGAAGTCGTTTATTCAACAGTTAAGGGCGGTCTAAATGCATTTGTTAAAAGCTTTGCAAAAGAGCTTGGTCCGAGTGGTATCCGCGTAAATGCCGTCGCGCCTGGGTATATCGCGACAAATATGAATGCGGCGTTATCTGATGAAGAGGAGCAAGGATTAATCGAAGAGATTCCTCTTGGTCGCTCTGGTAATCCGGAAGAAGTAGCAGACGTTATTTCTTTCCTCGATTCAGAGAAGTCTTCTTACATAAGTGGACAGATTATTTCTGTAGACGGTGCGTGGATTTAACGATATGGTGCATAATTGGAATCCCTTCTAGACAACATATAGGTGATGACCTAATAAAGGAGGGACAAAAGATGTCTGTACTTGATAACTTTGATAGCTGGAAAGGCTTTCTGCATGATCGTTTATCTCAAGGCGAACAGCAGGGGCTTTCTCAAGAAGTAATCTCTGATGTTGCTTATCAAATCGGCGGTTATTTAGCTGATGGCGTAAAAGCAAAGAACGAAGAAGAACAGTTACTAGCTGATCTATGGCATGTTGCTGATGAAGAAGAACAGCATGCGATTGCTAACATGATGGTGAAGCTTGTTCAAGGTCAAAATAAATAATACTGTGCGAGAGGGGTGCTGACACCCTTCTTTTTTTTATTTATTTACCAGTACAGACAAGAAAAGTAAGCTAAATCGTTAATCATCTCTTTTAACCTTCACAAAAATCATTTATGATTAAATAAACATGGGTAAATTGTGAAGTGTTAGGAGTTGCTATATGGAGAAAAAGGAATGGTACCTAGAATACGAAATACACAAGAATAGACCCGGTCTTCTCGGTGACATCGCGTCACTGTTAGGTATGCTCGGAATTAACATCATCACGATCAATGGTGTTGATGATCAGCGTAGAGGTATGCTATTGCTCGTAGAACAAATTGAGCAAATCGAGCGGCTAGAATCAATTTTGAATACGATGGACAATATTACAGTAACCAAGCTTCGTGAGCCAAAACTTCGTGATCGTCTTGCAGTCAGACATGGAAGGTACATACAGCGAGATGCAGATGATAAGAAGACGTTTCGGTTTATTCGTGACGAGCTTGGGTTACTTGTTGATTTTCTTGCAGAAATCTTTAAGCAAGATGGGCATAAGCTTGTTGGGATTAGAGGCATGCCCCGAGTTGGAAAGACAGAATCAATCGTAGCTTCGAGTGTTTGTGCGAATAGAAGGTGGGTATTTCTATCTTCAACAATGTTAAAGCAAACGGTTCGCCAACAAATCGCTGATGATGAAATGAACAGTGATCACATTTTTATTATCGACGGAATTGTTTCTGCGAAAAGATCTTCTGAGAAGCATTGGCAATTGCTACGTGATATGATGAGGTTACCTGCAACAAAAGTTGTAGAGCATCCAGATATTTTTGTTAGAGAAACAGAGTATACGATGAATGATTTTGATTATATAATTGAATTGCGTGATGATCCGGAGCAAGAGATTACATATCAAGTTATCGAAAATCAAGCTTCAGGATTTTCAGGTGGTTTTGACTTTAATTAATTGGTAGGTGTTTTCCATTGACAGAGCTAGGTCAACGATTGAAGAGTGCTCGAAACGATAAAGATTTATCACTCGATGAAATTCAATCCATAACAAAAATTCAAAAACGTTATCTTCTTGCGATAGAAGAAGGGAACTACGAACTGCTTCCAGGTAATTTTTATACGCGTGCTTTCATTAAAAACTATGCGGAAGCAGTTGGCCTTCACGGTGAAGAACTGCTGGAGGAGTATGCCTCTGAAATACCAAAGACAAATTCAGATGTACCAGAAAACCTGCCCCCTAGGCGTACGAGACCAACTCTTACAAGTAAACCGAATAGATGGTCATCCGTATTTCCTTCCGTTCTTGTCATCTTATTGATCATAGGTGTGGCGTGTATTATCTGGTTCGTTGTCCAAGGTAATGATGCGACAACAAGTAAAGATGGTGCATCGAACCAGACAGAAGAACAAGTGTCGAGCGACGAAAATAGCGGGAACGCTCCTGCTTCAGATGAAGTGTCTGACGAGCCTAAAGATGATTCTTCGAAAGAAGAAAACAAAGAGGAGCCAGCTCCTGCTGATACTGAAGAAGAAGAGCCAGAAGAAACAAAAGAGCCAGAAGAGGAAACAGCTCCTAAAATGGAACTCAAAAAAACAGAAGGCAATGCATCAAAATCCACATATGAAATTACAAATGCCGAGAAGTTTGAGATTACTGTAGAAGCGAAAGGAAGCAGCTGGGTTGCGTTAACTGGCAAAAGTAATAAGAAGTATATCTATGAAAGCCTGACGAAAGGCAAAAAAGTAACACATGACTTGACGAAGGAAGCCTCTGCTTCTATACGAATTGGCAGTTCGCCTAACATTACAGTCCTTGTAAATGGTGAGAAGATTGATATCCCAAATGAACCAGTAGTCCAGAATGTTACCTTTAATTATAAAAAAGCAGAGTAGCAGCTTGGGGGGTCATCTTAGTTGAGATGGCCCCTGCTTCTATTCACAATATCCTGGATATGTTTTCCTTTGTGGTAAAAGGGAACAATGATAAAATAGAAAACGATTTTGCTAAATGAACTCTAGGAGGAACATAAGTGAACTTGCCTAACAAAATTACAGTCTCACGAATATTTTTAATCCCTGTTTTTCTTCTTTTTTTACTAGCGCCACTTCCGCTTGGTGAAACAGAAATTGCAGGTGCAACCATTTTAAATGCGCAGTTAATTGCTGCTCTTATTTTTATTGTAGCTTCCGTAACAGATTGGATCGATGGGTATATTGCGAGGAAGTATAACCTTGTAACGAATCTTGGGAAGTTTCTTGACCCCCTTGCTGATAAGCTGCTTGTTACATCCGCTTTCGTATCACTTGTTGAGCTTGGATCAGCACCAGCTTGGGTCGTTGTTTTTATCTTAAGTCGTGAGTTCGCAGTGACAGGATTAAGACTCGTAGCAGCATCTGAAGGAGAAGTACTAGCAGCGAGCAACCTCGGAAAGCTCAAAACGTGGATTCAAATCGTAGCTATCTCTGCACTACTTCTCAATAATATTCCATTCGAAGCGATCGGCCTTCCTTTCGCTACGATCTCCCTATGGGCTGCGTTAATCATCACAGTTTACTCCGGTTGGGATTATTTTAATAAGAACAAAGAGATTCTCCTCAAGTCTCGTTGATTAAAAAGGGAACAGACTATTCTGTTCCTTTTTATCTCTAAAAACATATAAAAGATATATGCAAAACTTTGTGAAGGAGCGTGAGCTAATGAATGCTGAAATAATTGCAATCGGTTCAGAACTATTACTAGGACAAATCGCTAATACGAATGCTCAATTTATATCGAAACGTCTTGCAAATCTTGGTATTAATGTTTTTTATCATACGACTGTTGGCGATAACGGTAATCGTCTCAAACAAGCGATCGAAGTGGCCGAAAGTCGCTCTGATTTACTGATATTCACAGGAGGATTAGGCCCTACTAAAGACGATCTTACGAAAGAAACGATTGCAACTGCGCTTTCCAGGCAACTTGTCTATGATCAGGAAGCAATGGATGATATTGAAGCATACTATAAGAAAACTGGTGGCACGATGTCAGAGAATAATCGAAAGCAGGCTCTTGTCATAGAAGGATCAACCGTCCTTCCGAACGACAATGGGATGGCTCCTGGAATGGCATTCACGAACGATGAGTGTACATACATGCTGTTCCCAGGTCCACCGAAGGAGCTTTATCCAATGTTTACGACGTATGCTGAACCATTTTTGTTAAACGAAATGAAGGATGAGGAGCGAATTATTTCTCGTGAGCTTCGGTTTTTTGGGATCGGGGAATCGAGCCTTGAGACAGAACTTGAAGATTTGATTGATCAACAAACCAATCCAACAATTGCACCGCTAGCAGGTGATTTGGAAGTGACATTAAGACTTACTGCAAGAGCAGCTTCAGAAGAAGCTGCGAGTAAGCTAATCGATACAACAGAGCAAGATATACAAAAGCGGGTAGGAAAATATTTTTACGGCTACGATCAAACCTCCCTCTCTGGTGAAGCGTTTTCGCTTCTTGAAAAGGAAAACTGGACGATTTCAGTCGCAGAAAGCCTTACAGGCGGTATGTTCAGTCAAGAGTTTACAAACATCCCCGGAGCTTCATCGCTTTTTTATGGGGGGATTGTGTGTTACTCTAACGAAGTAAAACAGAAGGTTGGCGTGTCATCTGAAACGCTATCTTCTAACGGCGCTGTTAGTGAAGAATGTGCGATAGAACTTGCAAGAGGTATTAAGAAAATGTATAACACCGATATCGGCATTAGTTTCACCGGCGTGGCTGGACCGGATTCGATCGAAGGAAAGGAAGCCGGCACTGTTTTTATTGGAATGGTATCTCCTCGAGGAGAGGAAGTCATTTGTCTAAAGCTTGCTGGAAATCGAGATGCCATCCGAAAACGAACAGTAAAGTATGGATTTAATACATTATTGAAGTTAGAAAGGTGAATTACGGACGTATGAAGAATTTTGAAGACTTTGATTTATCACCAGAAGTACGAAAAGCGGTTCTAGAAATGGGTTTCAAGGAGGCTACTCCTATTCAGGAAAAGGCTCTTGAACCTATTTTAGAAGGTAGAGATATGATTGGCCAGGCTCAGACAGGAACTGGTAAAACCGCTGCTTTCGGTATCCCACTCATTGAGAAAGTGTCAAAAAGAGGCGGACCAGAAGCAATCATCCTCACACCTACGAGAGAGCTTGCTATGCAAGTTGCTATCGAGCTTCAGAAAATCTCTCGTCACAAAGGGTTGAATGTCCTTGCTGTTTACGGCGGGGAACCGATTTATCATCAGATTCGTGCCCTTAAGAAAGGCGTTAACATTGTGGTTGGTACGCCAGGGCGTATGCTCGATCACTTGAAGCGGAAAACACTTAGAACTGATCACGTTCATACAGCTATCCTCGATGAAGCTGATGAAATGTTGGATATGGGGTTCATCGACGATATTGAGCTAATACTTAAGCAATTACCTGAAAATCGTCAGTCATTATTGTTTTCTGCTACGATTCCAGCACCGATTCGTAAGCTTTCTGGAAAGTACTTGAAAGACCCATTGACAATCTCTGTGTCAAAAGGAGATGTAACGGCGGATACGGTCGAGCAAGTGTACTACAGAACATTTGATAGTGAGAAGTTTGATACCCTTTGTCGTGTTATTGAAAGCGAGCAAGTGCGCCTTGGAATCATTTTCACTAAAACAAAAAAAGGTGCTTCTCAGTTAACTGAATCTCTTAAAAAGCGTGGGTACCGAGCAGAAGAGCTGCATGGTGATCTTACACAGCAGCAGCGTACACGTGTCATGAAGCAGTTCAGACGCTCACAGCTTAATTTCCTAGTCGCTACTGATATTGCAGCTCGAGGAATCGATGTTGCACATGTTACCCATGTCATCAACTACGATATCCCAGAAGATCCAGAGCGCTACGTGCACCGGATCGGACGTACTGGTCGCGCTGGGAACAAAGGTGTTGCGCTAACGTTAGTTACACCGAAAGATATGCGTTTCCTACAGTCGATCGAGTCGAAAATTAAGTTGAACCTTTCCGCTGAGCCGCTTCAGGATGAGTCAGTTGACCTCGAAAAAATTGTGAAATCTGTTGAAAAACAAATGAAAACGCAAAAGCAAGAGTCTACAGCTAGTGAAATAGCAGATTTGCTTCTTTCTAAGTATGATGCACACAGCGTTGTTCAGTCACTTCTTGAGAACGCAATCGAAGAAAAACAAAACACTACTCCTTCTGAATATAATTTCGGTGAAACGGGTGGACAGAACGGTATGGTTCGCTTCTTCTTGAACGTTGGCCGGAACATTGATCTGCATCCGAAAAAGCTACTTGAAGAACTTTCAAGTCTTGCAGGAATCGATTCAGCATCTGTTGGTCGCATCGATATCTTTGAGAAGTTCTCCTTCTTTGAAGTACCAGAAGACGTAGCACCGTTCGTATATGAAGCATTGCGTGCGGGTGGGGTCAGTGGTAAATCGATCCATCTCGAACCTGCTAAACCTCAAAAAAGCAGAGTATAAACATCACACGATCAGCTCGATAGTAGATAGAGCTGATCGTTCTTTATTAGTAATGACCTATGATAAGATGTGTTTGCCCGTTTCTTTACTTGAATGTGCGTGAAATAAAAAAAGACGAATAAATGTTCGGTTTTCTATTGGCAAATCGTCCAAAAAGAGATATGATAGTGATAGTTTAATAACGAGGAGGAATTTTTCGTGAGTGATCGCAAAGCTGCCTTAGATATGGCATTGAGACAAATAGAAAAACAATTCGGTAAAGGTTCCATTATGAAGCTTGGCGAACAGGCGGAGCAGCGTGTTTCTACTGTATCCAGTGGATCGCTTGCTCTTGATATTGCTCTTGGAGTGGGCGGATATCCAAGAGGTCGTATTATCGAAGTTTATGGTCCTGAATCTTCAGGTAAAACAACGGTTGCACTTCATGCGATCGCAGAAGTACAACGTGGTGGCGGACAGGCTGCATTTATTGATGCTGAGCACGCGCTTGACCCGGTATATGCAGAAAAACTAGGTGTTAATATAGATGAACTATTGCTTTCTCAGCCTGACACAGGTGAACAAGCACTTGAAATCGCTGAGGCACTTGTACGAAGTGGAGCAGTAGATATGGTTGTTGTTGACTCTGTAGCAGCTCTTGTTCCTAAAGCAGAGATCGAAGGCGAAATGGGTGACGCTCACGTTGGTCTTCAAGCGCGTTTGATGTCTCAAGCGCTTCGTAAGCTTTCAGGTGCAATCAGCAAGTCTAAGACAACGGCGATCTTTATCAACCAGATTCGTGAAAAAGTAGGCGTTATGTTCGGTAACCCTGAAACGACTCCTGGCGGAAGAGCGCTTAAGTTCTATTCTTCAGTGCGCCTTGAAGTTCGTCGTGCAGAAACACTTAAGCAAGGAAATGACATGGTCGGTAACAAGACGCGTATCAAAGTTGTAAAAAACAAAGTAGCTCCACCATTTAAACAAGCAGAAGTGGATATCATGTATGGTGAAGGTATTTCTATGCAAGGTGAAATTCTCGATATAGGATCTAATCTTGAAATCGTTCAGAAGAGCGGAGCATGGTTCTCGTTTGAAGGCGAACGCCTTGGTCAGGGACGAGAGAATGCAAAACAATTCTTGAAAGAAAATCCTGCCATTCAGGATGAAATTAATTCTCGTGTACGTGCACATCATAACTTAGATGCTGATAAGCAGGTAGACGAAACAGCTGCAGGAAAAGATTCTCTGCTTGAAGAGGATAAATAGAAAGCTTGAGCCGATCGTATTCGATCGGCTCTTTATTGTGATAAACTTATTAGAATCCTCTCTCCACCTTTATGCTTATTAAAACTAGTAATCGATGTCTAGTAAATGGGGATTTTGTCAATACTAGGAATCACCTTATCTTTCTAAACAGCAGGAAAAGATAACGAAAAATTGAGGAACAAAGAGGGATTTGAAGCAATAGTGCCTTCTTTCACTCTCTTGACAACCTCAATGGTGAAAGCTACAATATTAAGTGTATAATTATAATTTTCTAGCAAAATTATAACTTTACTTTTAACAGATGAAATGTGCTGGATTGAAATCTTGCAAGTGGTACAAAGAACTAACATGACAGCAAACCAACAAGTTAATAGCAGGAGGAGGTGAGTTCGATGGATATAACAATCATCATCTCCACTGTGCTTGTCTCTGTAATCGTCGGAGCAGTTGTTGGATTTCTTGTTCGCAAAACGATTGCTGAAGCGAAGATCTCCAGTGCAGAATTAGAAGCGCAACGGATTATCAGAGAAGGTAAAAACGATGCGGAAGCTATGAAGAAGGAAGCTTTGCTTGAAGCGAAGGACGAGAATCATAATCTTCGTGTAGAAGCTGAGCGTGAAATTCGTGAACGCAGAAATGAGTTACAAAAACAAGAGAATCGTTTGGTACAAAAAGAAGAGGTCCTTGATCGAAAAAGTGAGACTCTAGACAAAAAAGAGGATTCCCTCGAAAGAAGAGAGGACGCTCTCGCCAAAAAACAACGACATATTGAAGAGATGGAAAGCAAAGTGGAGGAGATGCTTCAAGAGCAGCAGCGTGAACTGCAGCGAATTTCCGGTTTAACAAGGGAAGAAGCGAAGCAGATCATTATGCGTGAAAGTGAGCAGGAGCTTGAGCATGAACTTGCGCAGATGGTGAAAGAACGTGAGTATAATGCGAAAGAAGAAGCTGATAAGAAAGCAAGAGAAGTTCTATCCCTTGCGATTCAGCGCTGTGCAGCTGACCACGTAGCAGAAACAACGGTATCCGTTGTAAACCTGCCAAATGATGAGATGAAGGGTCGAATCATTGGTCGTGAAGGCCGAAATATTCGAACTCTTGAAACGCTGACAGGGATCGATCTTATTATCGATGATACTCCGGAAGCAGTTATCCTTTCCGGTTTTGATCCGATTCGAAGAGAAATCGCAAGAAATGCTCTGGACAAACTCGTACAGGATGGTAGAATCCACCCAGCGCGGATTGAAGAAATGGTCGAGAAATCTCGCAGGGAAGTGGATGAATACATTCGAGAAGTCGGAGAGCAGTCCACGTTTGAAATTGGCGTACACGGGCTACACCCGGACCTTATTAAAATTCTGGGTCGCTTGAAATTCCGTACAAGTTATGGACAGAACGTATTGAAGCATTCTATGGAAGTTGCATATTTAACTGGACTGATGGCAGCTGAACTAGGAGAAGACGTACAGCTCGCTAGACGTGCAGGTCTCCTACATGATTTAGGGAAAGCAATCGATCATGAAGTAGAAGGAAGTCACGTTGAAATTGGCGTTGAGCTTGCAACGAAGTACAAAGAGCATCCGGTCGTAATCAATGCGATCGCTTCACACCACGGTGATACAGAAGCAACTTCGGTTATCTCTACACTCGTGGCAGCAGCAGATGCACTTTCAGCAGCTCGTCCAGGTGCACGTCGTGAGACACTTGAGACGTACATCAGACGCCTTGAAAAGCTTGAAGAAATTTCTGAGTCATTCGATGGTGTTGAGAAATCATTTGCTATTCAGGCTGGTCGTGAGATTCGAATCATGGTTAAGCCGGACATCGTAGATGACGTAACATCCTACCGACTCGCAAGAGAAATTACCAAAAAAATCGAAAATGAACTCGACTACCCAGGACACATTAAAGTCACGGTCATTCGTGAAACTAGGGCAGTAGAGTATGCGAAATAATAAAGCGATGCCTCGTGCATCGCTTTATTTATTTCTATAAAGCTTAAAAAGCGACCAAGCATTTGATAAACTAAGTAAGAATAGACAGATTGGAGTTGTATTATGAAAATATTATTTGTTGGAGATGTTGTAGGTTCGCCGGGGCGAGATATGGTGTCTCATTATTTACCTCGTCTAAAAAGGAAGTATAAACCAACGTTTACAATCGTAAACGGAGAGAACGCTGCAGGAGGTCGAGGCATTACTGAGAAGATCTATCGTAATTTCTTAGAGTCAGGTGCGCAAGTGATCACCATGGGTAACCATACTTGGGATAATCGTGAGATCTTTGAATTCATCAATCGTGCACCAAAACTTGTGAGACCAGCAAACTTCCCTGAAGGTACACCGGGAAATGGGTCTACAATCGTGAATATAAATGGAACAGAAGTAGGAGTTATTAATTTACAGGGCAGAACATTCCTTCCTGCGATCGATGATCCTTTCAAAAAAGCAGATGAGCTTGTAGATGAAATGAGAAAGCGTACACCTGTCATCTTTGTAGATTTCCATGCTGAAACAACGAGTGAGAAACAAGCGATGGGTTGGTACCTCGATGGTAGAGTCTCAGCCGTCGTCGGAACGCACACACACGTTCAAACAGCTGACGAACGTATTTTACCTCAAGGTACAGCCTACTTAACTGATGCTGGCATGACTGGACCATATGATGGCATTCTTGGTATGGAAAGAGAAGCTGTTATCAAAAAATTTCTGACAACGATGCCTGTTAGGTTTGAAGTCACGAAAGGTCGGGAACAACTTAGTGGGGTCTTTTTAACAGTTGACCCAAAAACTGGAACAGCTAAACACATCGAACGCATCGCAATCAATGAGGATCATCCATTCTACGAATAGGTTTGATGGCCTGAGAAATTAACGGAATCAGCAGGAATACAAGCTTATGGCAAGGAATATAGTCTAGAGTGGCAATGGATGCTCAAATTAAGGAGGGGCTTTCAAAATGGAAATCTTAAAAGTTTCAGCAAAATCCAATCCAAATTCTGTAGCTGGTGCACTCGCTGGCGTCCTGCGAGAGAGAGGTAACGCTGAAATTCAAGCAATTGGAGCAGGAGCGCTTAACCAAGCAGTGAAAGCTGTAGCAATTGCAAGAGGATTCGTAGCACCGAGCGGAGTTGATCTCATTTGTATCCCTGCTTTTACCGACATTCAAATTGATGGCGAAGAACGTACGGCTATCAAGTTAATTGTTGAACCTCGATAAGTGATTCCGTTAAGTTAACCTGTTTGTTTTTACAAACAGGTTTTTTTATACGTTTTGAGAAATACATATAGCAATTGGAGGCTAACTATGAAAATATATGATGCACATTGTGACGTACTAAGTAAGATGTGGAACGATCCTTCTTTGTCATTTCTAGATGGAGAAGATTTGCATACGAACTTAAAAAAAATGAGAAGTGCTGGAGCAAGCTTGCAGATGTTTGCGGTCTATATTCCTGAACGAGTTCCAGATTCTGCGAAATTTGATTGTGCTCTAGAAATGGTGGATATTTTTTATGATCGAGTTGTAAAACCATATGACGATGTTGTAGCGGTATATTCAAAAGAAGAAGCGGTCCGGTTACCTGCGGGCAAAATTGGAGCGATGCTTACCCTAGAAGGCTGCGATGCGATAGGTAGAGAGATTACAAGGTTGAAGACGCTCATCAGGCTAGGTGTCCGTTCTGTAGGACTTACTTGGAATTATGGTAATGCTGCATGTGATGGAATACTTGAGTCAAGAGGGGGAGGGCTTTCTGACTTTGGAAAAGAGATTGTGCAAGTACATAATGAGAACGACGTGTGGACAGATGTATCACATTTGTCTGTCAAAGCATTCTGGGACGTAATCGAGCATGCTGATCATGTGATCGCCACACATTCCAATGTGAAGAAAATCTGTACGCATCCAAGAAACCTTGATGACGATCAGTTAAAAGCACTCATCAAAAAAGATGCTGCCATTGGCGTAACATTTGTACCTAAGTTTCTTAGAAATGATCGAAAAGCAAGCATTTCAGATATTCTAGAACATATTGATTACATTGCTTCCCTTGGTGGAATTTCTAATATCGTCCTTGGCTCTGACTTCGACGGCATCGATCAGGTGCCTTCTGATTTAAGAAGTTATGAAGATTACCCAAAGTTGATAGAGGAATTAGAGCGTCGTTATTCGAATAAGGAAGTGGAAGGCTTTTTATGGAGGAACTTGCTAGAACGAATCCCTTCTTGAGGAATAATTTAGCAATTCGAGCACTAGGGAGCAGGGAATTACATTCCTATTTCGAACTAGTAATGTATGCAAGTGTTTCTCTCACTAGACTAGAAAGGGTGGGGCTTTATGATCGAACAACTTTCATGGAAAGTTGGCGGACAGCAGGGGGAAGGAATAGACAGCACAGGAGAAATTTTTGCCATAGCACTTAATCGTATGGGGTATTATTTGTACGGGTATCGTCACTTTTCTTCCCGTATCAAAGGTGGACATACGAATAATAAGATACGTGTTAGTACAAAAGAGGTGCGCGCTGTTTCAGATGACCTGGACATGCTCATTGCGTTTGATCAAGAGACGATTGACGTAAATGGTCACGAACTGCACAGTGACGGGATTATTATTGCCGACGCAAAGTTTAAACCTGTAAAGCCAGAAGACTGCAAAGCAACTTTAGTCGCCGTTCCTTTTACTGAAATTGCAACAGAGCTCGGTACGTCGTTAATGAAGAATATGGTAGCGATTGGAGCTACGAGTGCAGCCCTTGGTATCGATACTGAAACATATAAAGCCGTTGTTGATGAGATTTTTGGGCGAAAAGGCGAAAAAGTCGTTAATAGTAACATGGAAGCGATACAGCGTGGGGCTGATGCGTTCTTGGAAACAGCAGGCGGGAATCTTAAGGCACTTTCCTTGAAAAAAGCTGATGGGAAGAACCGTATGTTCATGATAGGAAACGACGCGATCGCACTTGGAGCAATTGCTGGTGGAGCAAGGTTGATGGCTGCATATCCAATCACACCTGCTTCTGAAATTATGGAATATTTGATTAAGAAATTGCCTGATTTCGGTGGGACAGTTATTCAAACTGAAGACGAAATTGCAGCAGCCACGATGGCGATTGGCTCTAACTATGCCGGTGTGCGTACCCTTACTGCATCTGCTGGACCTGGACTCTCTTTAATGATGGAATCCATCGGACTATCAGGAATCACTGAAACGCCACTCGTCATTATCGATACGCAGCGTGGTGGTCCAAGTACAGGGCTTCCTACGAAGCAAGAACAATCTGACCTCCTAGCGATGATCTATGGAACACATGGTGAAATACCAAAGATCGTCATAGCGCCGAGTACTGTAGAAGAAGCATTCTATGACTCAATCGAAGCGTTCAATCTCGCGGAAGAATACCAATGTCCGGTCATTTTACTTTCGGACCTTCAATTATCACTTGGAAAACAAACGGTAGAACCTCTTGATTATGAGAAAATCCAGATTCGGAGAGGGAAGTTATCCGATCAAGATATTGAAAAAAGAGAAGATAAGTCTTATTTTAAGCGATTTGAAGTGACAGAAGATGGAGTCTCAACTCGCGTGATCCCAGGCACGAAAAATGGCATCTTTCATGTGACGGGTGTTGAGCATGATGAGACGGGTAAACCATCAGAAGTACCCCAAAACAGGAAAGATCAGATGGAGAAACGTCTGAGGAAGGTGAGCGGGCTATCGTTTGATACTCCTGTCTATAAAAATGATAAACATAATGAACCTGATGTCCTACTGGTTGGTTTCAACTCAACTAGAGGGTCCATCGAAGAGGTGATCCCTCGCTTAGAAGCGGATGGATACAAAGTGAATCACGCTCAGATCCGACTTGTGCATCCATTTCCAACCGATGAGCTTAAACCGATGCTAGATGCTGCCAAGAAGGTTGTGATCGTCGAACACAATGCAACAGGACAGCTTGCTAGTTTAGTGAAAATGAATGCAGGATATGCTGAAAAGATTGAAAGTCTCCTAAAATATGATGGCAATCCGTTCTTACCAGGTGATATTCATCAACAATGCAAGGAGCTGTTAACCCATGGCAACGTTTAAAGATTTCAGAAATCAGGTTAAGCCAAACTGGTGTCCAGGATGTGGAGACTTCTCCGTGCAGGCTGCTATACAACGTGCAGCTGCTAACGTCGGATTAGAACCAGATGATTTAGCTGTTGTTTCTGGTATAGGTTGTTCAGGTAGAATCAGTGGATACATTAACGCATATGGATTTCATGGAATTCATGGGCGTTCCCTTCCGATCGCGCAAGGTGTTAAGATGGCAAACAGAGACCTTACGGTTATTGCATCAGGAGGAGATGGTGACGGGTTTGCAATCGGGATGGGTCATACCATTCATGCCATGCGTCGAAATATCGATATCACGTATATCGTTATGGATAACCAGATCTATGGACTGACAAAAGGGCAGACGTCTCCGACTAGTGCTGAAGGGTTTAAAACGAAAAGTACTCCTTCTGGTTCCATCGAATCGTCACTATCGATCATGGAACTGGCGCTCTCTAGTGGTTGTGGATTTGTAGCACAAAGTTTTTCTACAGATTTAAAAGATCTGGTTGCTCTTATTGAACAAGGGATCGAGCATAAAGGTTTCTCCTTGATCAATGTGTTTAGCCCGTGCGTGACTTTTAACAAAATCAACACGTATGATTGGTTTAAAGAAAACTTGATCAGCCTAAAGGATATCGAAAACTATGATCCTACGAATCGAATGGTCGCTATGCAAACACTTATGGAGCATAATGGACTCGTAAAAGGCTTAATCTATCACAATCCAAATAAGCCGTCTTATCAAGAGTCTGTGACTGGTTATAGTGAATCTCCTCTATCAAAGCAAAACCTCACGATATCAGAGGAGAAGTTTACGGAAATGATGTCAGAATTTATGTAGCAATTTCTGTCCCTCGTTATTCTATGAACGGGGGATTTTATCGTTTGAAAATGGGGCATGATATAGTCCAGAAATAAAACTATGGATGTCCGCGTATAGTGGACATTTTTTCTTTACGATAATTCTTAAAAGTGGTACTATGATTGTGGTAATAGTGTTCAGAGAAGGCTTCAAAAAAGAGAGGTGTTTGTCGTGGAAGGAAAGATGAAAGCGATTGTAAAGCATGAGCGCGGAAAAGGAGCTCAGCTGCAAACAGTCGATATTCCACAAATTGATGAAAATGAAGTTCTAATACAGGTAAAAGCTACTTCTATTTGTGGAACGGATGTACATATTTACGCTTGGGATGAGTGGTCTCAAAGTCGAGTGAATCCTCCATATGTATTTGGTCATGAGTTCGCAGGTGTCGTTGTTGAAAAAGGCGAACGAGTTACGAATGTAGAAGTAGGAGATCACGTTTCTGCGGAAACACACATCGTATGTAATCAATGCCCACAGTGCTTAACGGGACAGTTCCATATTTGTGAAAATACTAAGATTATTGGTGTCGACACAAACGGTTGTTTTGCTGAGTATGTTGCGCTGCCATCTCAAAACATTTGGAAGAACCCTGAGTCTCTTTCATTTGATGTTGCTTCGGTACAAGAACCGATGGGAAACGCAGTTCATACCGTGCTCGCGGGTGATGTTGCAGGTAAAACAGTTGCAATCATCGGTTGTGGCCCGATCGGAATCATGGCGGTAGGAGTAGCGAAGGCAGCGGGTGCTTCACAAGTTATTGCATTCGACTTGAATAACTACAGACTCGATCTAGCAGAAAAGATGGGTGCAACGAGCATTGTTAACTCACGTCATGAAAACCCACTCGATAAAGTGAAGGAATTGACGAATGGTCACGGAGTAGACATTGTCTGTGAAATGTCAGGTCACCCAATCGCAATGAATCAAGGCTTCAAAATGGTGACGAACGGTGGACGCGTTTCAATTTTAAGCTTACCAGTACGCCCGGTTGAAATCGATGTAACGAACGACATCGTGTTCAAAGGAATCACTGTTCAAGGCATAACTGGAAGAAAGATGTTTGAAACGTGGCGTCAGGTTAGTGGCTTATTGCAGTCAGGACAAGTCGATGTTGAACCGATGATCACGCACCACTTCCCGTTAGAAGAGTTTGAAAAAGGCTTTGAATTAATGCTCGAAGGGAAATGTGGTAAGGTAGTATTACATCCATAAAGCTCATATGAGCTTTTTACATAATTAGAAGGAGGCAGGTCATATGAAAGGTTTTGAATATCTCCAAGAAGAACTTGATCAAATGCAAGAGGAGGGTGTATTCCGCAATCTGATCCCTCTTGAATCCGCTCAAGGATCTCGTGTTGAAATCAAGGGAAAAGAAGTTATCCAGCTTTCATCAAATAACTACCTTGGATTGACAGACCATCCAAAAATGAAGCAAGCGGCAATCGATGCAGTTGAGAAGTACGGTGCAGGGACAGGTTCTGTTCGTACAATCGCAGGGACGCTTTCCATGCATGAAGAATTCGAGCGAAAGCTTGCTGAATTTAAACATACGGAAGCTGCCCTAGTATTGCAATCTGGTTTTGCGACAAACCAGGCTGTGCTTTCAGCTATCCTAACAAAAGAAGACGTCGTGATTTCTGATGAGCTCAATCACGCTTCTATCATCGATGGCATCCGCTTAACAAAAGCTGGCCGCCGCATCTACAAGCATACAGATATGGAAGATCTTGAGAAAGCATTGAAAGAAACGCAAGAATACCGCACACGTCTCGTTGTTACTGATGGTGTATTCTCTATGGATGGTAACATTGCTCCTCTTCCTGAAATCGTAGAGCTTTGTGAGAAATATGATGCGCTCGTTATGGTAGACGACGCTCATGCAAGTGGTGTACTTGGTCGCAACGGTCGTGGAACTGTTGATCACTTTGATTTGAACGGTCGAGTTCATATTCAGGTCGGTACATTGAGTAAAGCGATCGGAGTGTTAGGTGGATATGTCGCGAGTACGAAAACGCTTCGTGATTACCTTATCCACAAGGGTCGCCCGTTCTTATTCAGCACTTCTCATCCACCAGCCGTTACAGCTGCATGCTCAGCAGCTATCGATGTTCTAGTTGAAGAGCCAGAGCTTATTGAGAAGCTTTGGGACAATACGAAATTCTTCAAAGAAGGACTTGAGAAGCTAGGATTCGATACTGGCATTAGTGAAACACCTGTAACACCTGTCATTATTGGAGACGAAGCTACGACGCACAAATTCTCTGATCAGCTGTTCGAAAATGGCGTTTTCGCTCAAGGCATCGCATTCCCAACAGTTCAAAAAGGAAAAGCGCGAGTAAGAACGATCGTAACTGCTCAGCATTCAAAAGAGGAGCTTCAGCAAGCTCTTGATGCTTTTGAAAAATCAGCGAAAGAAGTAGGCATTCTTTAAGTAGACTCAGACTGTCGAGATCGGCAGTCTGTTTTTTTCTGTGTACTTCCATAATTAGAAAGCTATCTTAAACATGTTATAGGAGAAAGTTACTGCAAATCAGTTTGTGAGATAAGAGACACGCAATCTTCGCTCCTTTTCATTACAGTCATATTGCTTAAATACGTACAACCCCTTATAATTAGGTAATGTCCACCGTTACAGTGAAATAATAGTAAACTCTAAAGGATCAAACATAAAGAACAAAGGCTATCACGATTAAGTGCAGGAGCCGGTTTTTTTCTAAGTTTAGGAGCATTATGCTTCTTTTCATAGCAGAGTTATCCTTTGACTGGAAAGGAGACGTCATATTTGAACGAAGAACAGCGGCTTCAATCGTCGCAAATTCAATCGCCAAAGAAAACGGAGAAAACCACTGAGGATTTTGCGAAGTACTTTCAAACCACCTATCAGCCACCTTCTTTGAAGGATGCTAAAAAACGTGGAAAAGAAAACGTTAACGTACATTACGATTTCGAAATTCCTGAGAATATAAAGAACCTCGGACAAGATAAAAAGTATCTTATTCGTACATATGGCTGCCAGATGAATGAGCATGATACTGAAATCATGGCAGGTATCTATGAAGGGATGGGCTTTGAAGCAACTACTGTTGTCGAGGAAGCTGACGTGATATTGCTGAACACGTGTGCGATTCGAGAGAATGCAGAAAACAAAGTGTTTGGAGAACTCGGTCACCTGAAGCCACTGAAGATGGAAAACCCGAACTTGATCATCGGAGTTTGTGGATGTATGTCTCAAGAAGAGTCCGTTGTGAATCGAATCATGCAGAAGCATCAGTTTGTTGATTTGATTTTCGGAACTCATAACATTCACCGCTTACCTCAGCTAATGGAGCAAGCTGTATTTGGTAAAGAGATGGTTATGGAAGTGTGGTCCAAAGAAGGTGATATCATTGAGAACTTGCCAAGAACACGTAAAGGCGAGATCAAAGCATGGGTCAACATCATGTATGGCTGTGATAAATTCTGTACATATTGCATCGTACCTTATACGCGAGGCAAGGAGCGAAGCCGTCTACCTGAAGATATTATTCAGGAAGTGAGGCATCTCGCAGCAAAAGGGTATAAAGAAGTTACCCTTTTAGGGCAGAATGTCAACGCATACGGAAAAGACCTTGAAGGTATCGAATATGGTCTTGGTGACTTAATGAATGAGATTCATAAGATCGACATCCCAAGAGTTCGTTTTACAACGAGCCATCCGAGAGATTTTGATGATCGCTTAATTGAAGTTCTCGGGCAAGGCGGCAATCTTCTTGATCACATCCATCTTCCTGTTCAAAGTGGTAGTAATGATGTGCTTAAGCTGATGAACCGTCGTTATACAAGAGAAACGTACCTAGAATTAGTGAAGAAGATCAAGACTGCAATGCCTGACGCTACCTTCACAACCGATATTATTGTCGGATTTCCAAATGAAACTGACGAGCAATTTGAAGAAACAATGTCACTCGTTAGAGAAGTAGAGTTCGATAGCGCTTATACGTTCATCTATTCTCAACGTGATGGTACACCAGCGGCTAAGATGAAAGATAATGTGCCGATGGAAGTTAAGAAGGAGCGATTGCAGCGTTTGAATGCACTTGTGAACGACACGGCAGCAAAGAAAAATGCTGCGTACGAAGGTGAAATCGTTGAAGTGCTTGTTGAAGGTGAAAGTAAAAAGAATCCTGATGTTTTATCGGGTTATACAAGTAGAAATAAAGTCGTAAACTTCAGAGCACCGAAGTCTCTTATTGGTGAACTCGTGCAAGTGAAAGTTACGAAAGCAAAAACATGGTCGCTAGACGGTGAATATATCGAAAATACTGCTGAGGTGAATGCATAATGATTACAAGACAAGAAGTTATCGGAAAAGCAAAAGAGCTTGCTAAGCTCGTTTCAGAAACAGAAGAAGTTGATTTCTTCAAACGTGCAGAAGAAAAAATCAATGAGAACAAAAAGGTTCAAAGTTTAATCGCACGCGTTAAGCTTGAACAAAAAGAAGCGGTTAACCTTCAACATTATGGTAAGCATGAAGCGTTAAAAGAGAAAGACGAGCGCATCGATAAACTAATGGAACAGCTTGATGAAATTCCAGTTGTTCAAGAGTTCAAACGTTCTCAGTCAGATGTGAACGATCTTCTTCAGCTTATTGCAAATACCATTTCAAACACGGTAACAGATGAGATCATCGAATCCACAGGCGGAAACGTTCTAGACGGAACGACTGGATCTTCTCAATCTGGACCAGGGTGTAAGTAAAGAGGTAAAGTCGGGATTTCTTCCCGGCTTTTTTTTTTGTGTTTTTCTTACTAAAAGCACCTTTCATACATCTCCTATCAAGCTTTCACACGCTTTTTTCATGCTTTCATCTTTTAAAATTAATTTCATTCACCGTATTTTTTTTAGAAATTTTACAAAAGGTTGTAAAGCATTGTACATAAGGGTCATAGACTGATAGTGGAACAGCCTTAATAAAAAAAAGGCACACTAGTCATTTGTCATGCATAGGATGAGAATGAAGATTGGAAGAGGAGGTATGATCGATGTCAGAGGATTATAATTACAGAGAGATATTCGCCAAAGCTGTTTGCGGAAAAGGGCGTAAATTTACTCAGGATACAAACACAGTTACACCAGAGCACAAACCTTCAAGTATTCTTGGTTGCTGGATCATTAACAACAAATTCAAGGCAAAAAAGCACCATGATTGCGTCATTGTTGAAGGCTCTTATGACATTAATATCTGGTACTCATACAGTCATAACACAAAAACAGAAGTCGTAACAGAAAACGTTAAATATCGTGAAGAAATCCCTCTTCGCTACAAGGATAAAGATTGCAAAACTGATGAAGTGGTTGCAAAAGCGATTCAAGAGCCTAATTGTCTTGAAGCTACCATTGCACCGAACGGCAACAAAATTATCGTTCAAGTCGAAAGGGAGTTTCTCGTAGAAGTAATTGGAGAAACGAAAATTTGCGTTTACGTAAATCCTGATGGCTGTGAAGACGATGATGACGATTGGGAATATGAAGTTGAAGATGAAGAGTTTGAAGATTTAGATCCGAACTTTTTAATTGGTGATCTTGAAGAATAGTAGTACCAGGGAGAAGGTGTTCTTCTTCCTGGTTTTATTTTTTTTGATTGAAACGCTCCCTTCTTTATCATAGAAGCTATGAAGAGTGATGTGATATACTGTTAGCTGAATAGAAATGTAGATTGGTGGAGAAGAAGTATGGCTCGATATACCCCTATGATCGAACAATATTTACGGATTAAGGCAGAGTATCAAGATGCCTTTTTGTTTTTTAGATTAGGAGATTTTTACGAAATGTTCTTTGAAGATGCGATGCGTGCGTCTAAAGAACTTGAAATAACATTAACGAGCAGAGATGGAGGCGGCGAGGGCCGCATCCCGATGTGCGGTGTACCGTATCACTCTGCAGAAAACTATATTTCACAGTTAGTAGAAAAAGGCTTTAAAATCGCAATATGTGAACAGACGGAAAATCCAAAACATGCTAAGGGTGTTGTTAAAAGAGAAGTCGTACAGCTCATCACACCAGGAACGGTTATGTCTGATCGCCTGATTAAAGAAAAAGAAAACAACTACATAGTAGCGATTTCAGAGTTTGAAGATCAAACCTATGCGCTTGCAGCGAACGATTTAACAACGGGTGAAAACATGGCCACGATCTTGACAGGTGACCATCACGAGGTGCTTGGAGAGCTTTCGAACCTGTCACCAAAAGAGGTTATTCTCGGAAGTGATGATGATCAGTTGGCAACAGCCATTCATGATAGGATGTCTCTCACAGTCTCGATAGAGGACGATGTTTCCATTCCTGAACAGTTTCACGAGCTATCTGATCATATTGATCAAAGTAAACTTCTGAGCGCCTTTGGACGCCTATTACATTATTTGCTCCGAACACAAAAAAGATCGATGGATCATCTTCAACCGCTTCGTCATTATCACGTTTCACAGTATATGAAGCTCGATGTGAATTCAAAACGAAATCTTGAGCTAGTTGAAACGATCAGGGATAAGAAAAGGACAGGCTCTCTCGTATGGTTCTTAGATAGTACCGTCACTGCGATGGGTGGCCGTCTTTTAAAACAATGGGTAGAACGTCCATTGTTGAACCGCCGGGAGATCGTTAAGCGTCAAGAGCTTGTAGAAACAATGATGAAGCAATTTTTTGAGCGTGAGACGATTCGTGAACAATTACAAGGCGTTTACGACTTAGAGCGCCTAGCTGGTAAGGTTGCTTTTGGCAACCTGAATGCAAGAGACCTTGTACAGCTTCGTAAATCATTAGAAAAAATCCCTGGCATCAAACAAGCTGTCACTGAACTCGATAATGCGTATGCAAATGAGCTTGGAGATGAAATTTTAACGTGTGACGATCTTACAGAGCTGTTGAATGAAGCGATTGAAGAGAACCCACCTCTTTCAGTGAAAGAAGGGCAAATGATTCGGGATGGGTACAATAGCGACCTCGATCGTTACCGTGATGCGAGCAGGAATGGGAAGGACTGGATTGCTTCCCTACAAATGCAAGAGCGAGAGCGGACAGGCATCAGATCACTCAAAATAGGATACAACAAAGTCTTTGGCTACTATATTGAAGTAACGAGGTCGAACCTTCAGCATCTTCCTGATGGACGATACGAGCGGAAACAGACGCTATCGAACGCAGAGCGTTTTATTACCCCAGAATTGAAGGAAAAGGAATCTCTTATCCTTGAAGCGGAAGAGAAGATCGTTGATCTCGAGTATGACTTGTTCACGAACCTTAGAGAGCAAGTGAAGCAGTATATTCCAGAGCTTCAAAAGCTCGCAAAGAAAATCAGTGAGCTTGATGTATTACAAGCTTTTGCAGTGGTAAGTGAAGAAAACCGGTTCTCAAAACCATCCTTCTCAGAAGCGCGTGAAGTTTCAATCGAAGGTGGTCGTCACCCGGTTGTAGAGAAGATGCTAAAAGGACGAGAGTATGTTGCGAACGATGTGATGATGAATGAGGATCGAGAAGTTCTTTTGATCACAGGACCTAACATGAGCGGTAAGAGTACGTACATGAGACAACTTGCGCTCATTTCGCTCCTTGGTCAAATCGGATGTTTTGTTCCTGCTGATTCTGCAGTTCTGCCGATCTTCGACCAGATATTCACGCGAATCGGTGCCGCGGATGATCTTGCAGCGGGTCAAAGTACGTTCATGGTTGAGATGCTCGAAGCAAACTACGCGATTACAAAAGCAACAGAAGATAGCCTGATTTTGTTAGATGAAATTGGCCGTGGTACGTCGACATATGACGGGATGGCACTTGCTCAATCAATCATCGAATATCTTCATGATCATGTACGTGCGAAAACACTCTTTTCAACACATTATCATGAACTTACAACACTCGAAGGCGGGCTAGAACGTGTGAAGAATGTCCACGTAAAGGCAGTTGAAAAGGAAGGGCGCGTCGTTTTCTTGCACCGCGTACACGATGGATCGGCTGATAAAAGTTATGGAATTCACGTCGCGCAACTTGCTAATCTACCAGACCAACTGATTAAGCGGGCACAAACGATTTTGTCTGAGTTCGAATCGAGCACAGATACGAATGAAACCAATGAAACGAATGAAGCAAGTGCGAAGCCAAAACAAGAGTCCGAAATAAAAGTGGATGAAGACGCACAGCTAGCTTTCTTTGATGAATCAGATGTAAAGAAGGGGCGTTCTAAGTCATCTGGTGAGGAAGCGATTCTAAGGAAGTTGAAATCAGTTGATATTATGGAAATGACACCGATGGATGCGATCAATACATTGTATGAATTGAAAAAGCAGTTAAAGTAGTAGAGAAAGAAAGGTGAGGAATATGGGAAAGATCGTTCAACTTGATGATCAGCTTTCAAACAAAATAGCCGCGGGTGAAGTCGTTGAAAGACCAGCCTCCGTCGTAAAAGAGCTTGTTGAGAACGCGATTGATGCAGAGAGCAGTGAAATCAGGGTGGAAATAGAAGAGGGCGGTCTTTCCAAGATCCGAATCGTAGATAACGGAACGGGTATGGACGAAGAGGATTGTAAGCTCGCTTTCTTCAGGCATGCCACGAGCAAAATTAGAAATGAACGAGATCTATTTCATATCGAGACGTTAGGTTTTAGGGGAGAAGCTCTTCCAAGTATTGCAGCTGTTTCTCATCTTGAATTAAAAACATCGACTGGAGAAAGTGCAGGAACGTATGTGAAGATCGAAGCGGGAGAAGTTGCTCAGTTTACTGCGACTGACAGTCGAAAAGGAACTGAATTAACGATTTCAGGCCTTTTCTATAATACGCCAGCTCGGTTGAAGCATATGAAGACTGTGCATACAGAGCTTGCGAATGTTGCAGATGTTGTGAACAGACAGGCGATGGCTCACCCAGAAATAGCCTTTAGGTTCTTCCATAATGGTAAGAAACTACTGTCGACGAACGGAAGTGGCGATCTCTTACAAGTAATCGCAGCGATCTACGGTTACAACACTGCTAGGAAAATGCTTCCTCTACGAACGGAAACAATTGATTTTAATGTAACGGGTTATGTTGCTAAGCCTGAGCTAACGCGCGCGTCTCGCCAATATATCTCGCTAGTGATAAACGGCCGGTATATTAAGAACTACCCGATTTCAAAGGGGATTCAGCAAGGGTATCACACGCTTCTTCCAATCGGCAGGTATCCAATCGTTGTGCTTCATATCAAAATGAACCCTACCTTAATCGATGTGAACGTGCATCCTTCTAAGTTAGAAGCACGGATCAGTAAAGAGCAAGAGCTTGCTAAAGCGATTGAAGATGCGATCACTGGGATTTTTAAGAAGACGGAGCTTATTCCAGAGCAACCAACCTTCAGACAGAAAGAAAAAGAAAGCGAACAACCGTCATTTTCTTTTCAGCACGCTAAGAGGCAGGAGGTTTCTGAAACAGATCCGAAAGAAGACCCCACTCAAAACGAAGAAACCCCTGCTCAACATCAGCAAGTGTCGAGAGAAGAACCGAAACGGTTTCATGAGCCTACCTTTGAACCGTTCAGCGTAAAAGAAGAGTTGACGGGATCTACCTATCCGTCACCGGGTAGTACTATAGCAGCAAAAGAAACAGATGAATTAGAGCTTGCCATCGACTTTGTGAAAGAAAAAAACTTGGAGGATTCTCGGATTCCGCCTCTTTATCCGATCGGACAAATGCATGGAACGTATATCCTAGCGCAAAATGAAAACGGACTTTATATTATTGACCAACACGCTGCCCAAGAGCGGATCAAATATGAATTTTTCCGTGAAAAAGTCGGGGAGATCGACCCTGAAGTTCAAGAACTTCTTGTACCGATCACGCTTGAATATACGTCATCAGAAGCAGCAATACTAGACGATCGAATCGAAGATCTTGCGACTGTAGGGGTGTTCTTAGAATCCTTTGGTCGAAACAGTTACCTCGTAAGCTCTCACCCAGTATGGTTCCCAAACGGAGCTGAGCAAGAGACGATCGAGGAACTCGTTCAGGAAGTTATCGATAATCGGTCGATCGACGTAAAAAAACTCCGGGAAGAAGCTGCGATTATGATGTCATGTAAGAAATCGATCAAAGCGAATCGACATTTACGAGATGATGAAGTGTTTACACTTCTTGAAACGCTTCGAAAGGCGATTGACCCGTATACATGTCCTCACGGTAGACCAATCATCATACATTATTCCACTTATGAGATGGAAAAGATGTTTAAGAGGGTCATGTAAGGTCCAAAATGAGAACAAACTCTGGGGAAAGAACGTGAATAGAACATGGCAAAACAAAAACTAGTGACCGTATTAGGCCCAACAGCGGTTGGAAAAACAAAAACGAGCATCGAGTTGGCCAAAGCATTGAACGGTGAAGTGATCAGTGGCGACTCGATGCAAATATATAGAGGAATGGACATCGGAACAGCAAAAGTAACGGAATCTGAAATGGAAGGGATCCCACATCACTTAATTGATATAAAGGATCCAACGGAAAGCTTCTCAGCTGCAGAATTCCAAACGCTTGCTACGAACCTAGTTCAAGATATCAATGAAAGAGGCAAAGTGCCCATCATAGCGGGTGGGACAGGTCTCTATGTAAAATCTGTTACGCATCAATACTCGTTTTCTGAAGTGAAAGAAGATGAAGCGTATCGAAGAAAACTTGAGAAAATAGCAGAAGAAGAAGGTCCAGTCGGTTTTCATGAGAGATTAAAAGAGGTTGATCCAGTCAGCTATGAATCGATTCACCCGAACAATATTCGTCGAGTAATACGTGCGCTAGAAGTCTATCATGTCACAGGAGAACCCGTTTCAGCATCGAGAGATACTCAGCCTTCAGAATCTCCTTATCATCTCGTAAATGTCGGGTTAACGATGGACAGAGAAACGCTTTATGAAAGAATTAATAGAAGAGTAGACCTCATGATGGAAGAAGGATTATTAGCTGAAGCGCGGTCACTTTATGAACAAGGTGTAAAAGATTGTCAGTCGATTCAAGCAATCGGATATAAGGAAATCTATCGGTTTATCGAAGGAAAGGTAACCTACGAAGATGCCATAGAGGAACTGAAACAGAACTCAAGACGGTATGCGAAGCGCCAACTAACGTGGTTTCGACACCAGATGGACATCGATTGGTTTGATATGACGGAGAATAGGGAAGAAAAAATACGAAAAATATTGCACTCTGTTGCAGGAAAGTTAGCAGATAACTAGAAATGTACATATTGAATGCCTTTAGAGAAAAAGAGGAGGACTGAACATGAAGCAACAGATTAACATCCAGGATCAATTTCTAAACCAGCTGCGTAAAGATAATGTGTTTGTAACGGTGTACCTATTGAACGGATTTCAGCTAAAGGGGACGATCAAAGGATTTGATAACTTTACGATCATTCTTGAGTCCGATGGCAAGCAGCAGTTGATTTATAAACACGCCATTTCTACTTTCGCTCCTCAGCGTACAGTTGAAATAAATTTTGATTCTGAAAAGTAATACCGGTCCCTCGTTCTGGATATGCAGGATGAGGGACTTTTTTAATGATTAGGATGATTCCTTTGCTTCAAGATAATCAAAATAACGCTTGAGCGTTAATTCTGACTTCAAACCGAACGTGCTCCGAAGATGTTCAACAGAAGCATCTCGTTCGATCGCTTTAATGACGCAAGTCCTACGCATGTGCTGAGCTGATACACCTTTTCTGATACCTGCTCGCTGAATTTCTAAGCGTATCATCTTTTGAACGGCGATTTCAGTCAATCGCTTTGGACGATCTACTTCATAACTCCATCGATACGTTTGACGTTGGAAATCAAATGCGACAAAAAGCGGATCATCACTCTTAAGTCTAGGACGAACAGGTGCAGGTATGATGAGATAGTAATCGAATAATATTTTCTTATGTTCTGGCTGAAGCTTAACGGTTCTTTTGCCTGATGCGGAATTAACTTCTAATTCATTTTGCTCAAAAGATACATCCCTCATAGATAACCCGCAAACCTCTTGCAAGCTCAGACCGTAGTTAAGGAATAGCCTTGCAATGATCAGGTTTCGATCGATCAGGAACTCGCGAGATTTCAGCTGATTCTCGGTGAGATCTGTTAGTGAAACGATTGTTTCTAGCAGCCGTTCACTTTCACTTTCCCTCATAAAGTCTTCCTCTTTAAAGCCACTTTCTTCATTAGTGGGGAGGACAACTTCTTTCATAGGATTGTTCTTTGTCCGATTTAATGACATATAATAACGGTATACTTGATTTAATACTGTCATGATTCTTTTTAGTGTGCGTTCAGAGTAGTGACGCTCTAAGTGTAAGTAACGAATGTATGATTGTAACTGTTCTGTCGTTAGCTCATTAAAGTTTTGAAAATCAACTTTTCGATGAAATGTTTTGAGCCATGTTGTAAAGTCGACAAGATCATACCGATAACGCCGGATGGTTGACGCCCGGCGTCCCTTTCTTTCAAGGGAAGTCAAGTACTCCTCTAGAAAATCAGGTAGCGGTTGCTCAAATAGTTCCATTGCGTTACCCCTTTCTTTTTTTCATTATAACAAACAACGTGAATTGAATTACATGATTTTGGTTTTTTTGGGAATGCTAACAATACTAAACAATAAAGGAGCGGTTGCAATGGCCTTCTTTTCAAAACAGCAGCAAGAACCAATTCCTGAAGTCGACACAGATGTGTGGTCGTGTTCGAGTGGAGACTGTACTGGTTGGATGAGAGCAGATTATTCTTTCTCTGACACACCATCCTGTCCACTATGTGGCGGTGAAATGGCTAGTGAAGTACGTAACCTCCCTGAAATCAAGTAAACGGAGGCAATGAGATGAACAAATTGATCGAAAAGCTAGTTGATAAAGCGCTCAGTATTACAAAAGCAGAGGGGAAAGGGAAGCACGTGATTCCTCAAGAGCGATTTTGCACGGTATTCAAAGACCTTTCAGGTGTGAGGGCGGAAGAATTTTCATATCTTGGTATTGGCTTTAGAAGATACACATACAGAGATGATGACGTGTTCGTCAATCAGCTTGAACATTACGATGGAGATGTTTTGGAGTTAGATATCACGGAAGATGATCGCTATCTTCATCACTATCGTTCTTATGAGAAGAACTCAGCTGATGAGAAAGTAACGATACCTGAAAAGTTTGTAGATACGTTGATCCAAGGAAAAACACTCGAATAGGAGTGTTTTTCTTTTGGGCATTTGTCACGCTTTTTGGGCGGGTGCGTATACTATCGTGTCAGAATAAAACGAGGTGAGCATCTTGCAGCATTCCGTAACTCAGCGAAAAAGTCAGATTAATATTGTGTTGAATCATGCTGAAGAGAAATTGGAAGCAGCTGACTCTGCGCTTGCTGAAGCAGTGAGAAAGCATATTCCTCTTGAACGGATTCAGAAAGAAATGGAACAGCTTATCGGCTTACAAGAAGTAAAGCATCTGTTGAAAGAAGTATATGCTTGGCTATTCGTCAATCAGTGTAGACAGGAGAATGGCTTGAGACAAAATTCCCAAGCACTCCATATGATGTTCAAGGGGAACCCAGGAACAGGGAAAACGACGGTTGCCAGGCTGCTCGGAACGCTTTTCTTAGAAATGAACGTCTTATCGAAGGGACATTTGATCGAAGTGGAAAGAGCGGATCTTGTTGGTGAATATATCGGTCACACAGCGCAGAAGACAAGAGAGCTCGTTAAGAAAGCAAAAGGGGGCATTCTTTTTATTGATGAAGCGTATTCTCTTGCACGAGGGGGAGAAAAGGATTTTGGGAAAGAAGCAATCGATACGTTAGTGAAAGCAATGGAGGATTACCATGAGGACTTCATATTAATTCTTGCTGGCTATTCAGAAGAAATGGATAACTTCCTTTCATTGAACCCAGGACTCCCATCGCGGTTTCCTCTCATGATCGATTTCCCTGATTACTCGAATGATGAATTGTTAGAGATCGCGAGAAAAATGATATCAGAGCGACAGTATCGCTTTTCTAGGGAAGCGGAATGGAAATTAAAGAAATCCTTCATCATGAAGAGAATCGATGAAACTGGCTCGTTCAGTAATGGGAGATTCGTACGGAATATTATTGAAAAAGCAATCAGAAAGCAAGCTGTCCGGCTACTTGGTGCAGATGTGATCGACAGAACGTCACTCGAGTTGATCTTACCAGAAGACATCCCTATAGAAGATTAAATAAGCATCTGGTATGATGAGAGCAGACTGAATAGTAAAGGCAGGGAACGTACTGTTGAAAAAAGACCGAATTGAAGTAGCTGAACCAGCAATCTTAATAGGCTGTCAGCTTTCAGATCAAACCGATGAGCAGTTTGCATATTCATTAGATGAACTTGCTGCATTAACTGAAACAGCTGGTGGGGTAGTGGTGGAAACCCTCTCACAAAAAAGAGAACGCATCCACCCTGCCACGTATATTGGTAAAGGAAAAGTAGAAGAACTCTCTCTGATGATAGAAGAACACGAAGCTGGCGTGATTATTTTCAATAGCGAACTATCACCAAGTCAGCTTCGTAACCTATCAGAACAGCTTGAGGCTAAGGTCATCGATCGCACTCAGCTTATTCTCGATATCTTTGCTCAGAGAGCCAAATCGAGAGAAGGTATGCTGCAAGTTGAGCTTGCGCAGATGCAATATATGCTGCCTCGTCTCGCTGGTCAGGGTACATCTCTATCTAGACTTGGGGGAGGAATTGGGACAAGAGGTCCCGGTGAAACGAAGCTAGAAACCGATCGTCGTTATATCAGAAATCGCATTACAGACCTAAAGAAGCAACTCGACCATACCGTGAAGCATCGTGAACAGTATAGACTTAGAAGAAAGCGGAATGAAACGCTTCAAGTTGCACTCGTCGGATACACGAACGCTGGGAAGTCGACGATCTTTAACGGACTAACACAAGCTGATTCATATGAAGAAGACAAGCTTTTCGCGACACTAGATCCAATGACAAGGCAGCTAAAGCTACCGAATGGCTACAATGTTCTTCTTACGGACACAGTAGGATTTATTCAAGATCTTCCTACCACTCTTGTAGCTTCATTTAAATCGACACTTGAAGAAGCAAAAGAGGCAGACCTAATCCTACATGTTATCGACGCATCTCATCCAGATCGTGAACGGCATGAAGAAATCGTACTGGATCTATTGAAAGAGCTCAATGCTTCACACATCCCGGTTCTCACTGTTTTTAATAAGATGGACCAAGCGGAACCTGGCGTAAGAAGCAGCTTAAACGAGCAAGTGAACATATCGGCTCGCAATAAAGAAGACTTATCTAAACTGAACGAAACGCTTCAGAGTCAAGTCTTAAAACAAATGGAATATTATTCAATCTCGATACAAGCGGATCAGGGCGACAAACTCGCTTACCTGCAGAGAAATACGATTCTCATCGAACGTAAATGGGACGAAGATTACAAACATTACCGTTGCAAAGGCTATGCACCAACACATCTCTTTAAGCGGGTCGCGACAGAATGGAACAACGATTAGGAGAAGAAACTATGTTTAATCACTTTACACATCAAGAGCAATTAAAGCAGTTATCAAACGAAGCGGAAGATCGAATTCAACCGATGATAAAAGAAATAGATCAACGAGTTGAAAGTAATCAATACCGCGTACTAGAAGCATTTCATAACAATAAAATTAGTGACTATCATTTTACACCTTCCACTGGCTATGGGTATGACGACGATGGAAGAGATACGCTCGAGAAACTATATGGCGACGTGTTCGGAGGAGAAGCTGGTCTTGTTAGACCGCAAATCGTCTCTGGTACACATGCAATTTCAACAGCCTTATTCGGAGTCTTACGCCCACAAGATGAACTTCTCTATATAACGGGAGCGCCTTATGACACGCTCGAAGAAATCGTTGGTACACGTGGGGAAGGCAACGGATCATTGAAAGACTTCCATATTGGTTACAAGGCTATACCGTTGTCTGGTGATCAAGTTGACTATGAAGCTGTAAAAGAAGCGATAACAGATAAAACAAAGATGATCGGCATTCAGCGATCAAAAGGGTATGCGAACCGTCCTTCATTTACGATCGATGAAATCAGAGAGATGATTTCGTTTGTTAAATCGATTAAAGAAGATGTTATCGTATTCGTGGATAATTGTTACGGAGAATTCGTTGAAGAACGTGAGCCATGTCACGTTGGAGCTGACCTGATTGCAGGTTCACTTATAAAAAATCCAGGTGCAGGTATCGTAAAAACAGGAGGGTATCTCGTTGGAAGAGAAGACCTGATCGAACTTTGCGGATATCGCCTCACGTCTCCTGGTATCGGAAGAGAAGTCGGAGCGTCATTATATTCACTCCAAGAAATGTATCAAGGACTTTTTCTTGCGCCACATACAGTTGGACAAGCGGTAAAAGGAGCTGTTTATAGTTCGGCTTTATTAGAATCAGCTGGTTTCAATACGACACCAAGCTGGAACAGTAAACGAACCGATTTAATTCAATCTGTACAATTTAACGATCGAGAACGGATGGTATCATTTTGCCAGGCCATTCAAGCGGCTTCACCTGTAAATGCGCACGTTCGTCCTGAACCGGCATATATGCCAGGCTACGAAGACGATGTGATTATGGCAGCGGGTACATTCATTCAAGGTGCAAGTCTTGAGCTTTCAGCAGACGGCCCACTAAGGCCGCCTTATGTAGCATACGTTCAAGGTGGCCTCACATATGAACACGTGAAGATCAGTGTGCTTAGAGCAGTTGACGATCTTTTAACCAAAGGGTTAGTTTCAAATAGTTAGGTGAAAGCAGGGAGAAATCCCTGCTTTTTTGCTTCTCTAAAAGTACGTTAGATTATCTAACATACTATGTCACGACGACAAACATCCTAGTGTATAGTATAGTATAAGTGAAGAAGGGATCGGCAATTGGGAATGTTCTATTTATTCAGAATGTATTGTTCTCGTTGTCACAAGAAACGCTGTTCAGTTCATCCCGATTCTAAATTTTTCATTTCTAAGGAGGATTTATTTTACATGGCTAGTTACACAGCAGATGATATTAAACGCTTGGCGAATGAGGAAAATGTTAAATTTATACGATTGCAATTTACGGATTTACTAGGAATAATCAAGAACGTTGAAATCCCGGTTGATCAGCTTGAAAAAGCTCTTGATAATAAAATGATGTTCGATGGTTCTTCAATCGAAGGCTTCGTTCGTATCGAAGAATCAGACATGTACTTATACCCTGATTTAGATACATGGGTTGTATTCCCATGGTCTTCAGAAAAAGGCAGAGTTGCTCGTTTGATCTGTGATATCTACAGCCCAGATGGAACTCCGTTCGACGGCGATCCGCGTTCTGTACTCAAACGTGTACTTAAAGAAATGGAGGAGCTTGGATTCTCTGATTTCAATATCGGACCTGAACCTGAATTCTTCCTTTTCAAGATGGATGCGAACGGTGAACCAACGCTTGAGCTTAACGATAAAGGTGGTTATTTCGACCTTGCACCAACAGACCTTGGAGAGAACTGTCGTCGTGATATCGTTCTTGAGCTTGAAGACATGGGCTTCGAAATCGAGGCGTCTCACCACGAAGTTGCGCCAGGTCAGCATGAAATTGATTTCAAATACGCTGATGCGATCACAACTTGTGATAACATCCAAACCTTTAAATTGGCAGTAAAAACGATTGCTCGTCAACATGGACTACATGCGACGTTCATGCCTAAGCCATTATTCGGTGTGAACGGTTCTGGAATGCATGCGAACATGTCGCTGTTTAAAGACGGTAAGAACGCGTTCTACGATCCAAACGACGAAATCGGACTTAGTGAAACAGCACGTCAATTCATCGCAGGTACAATGAAGCATGCTGAAGCGTTCACAGCAATCACGAACCCAACAGTAAACTCTTACAAGCGTCTTGTACCAGGATACGAAGCACCTTGTTACGTAGCGTGGTCTCTTCGTAACCGTAGCCCGCTTATCCGTGTTCCAGCATCTCGCGGAATCAGCACACGTATCGAAGTGCGTAGCGTAGATCCATCTGCGAACCCATACTTAGCGATGGCAGCTCTTCTTGCAGCTGGTCTTGACGGCATCAAGAACAAGATGACGCCTCCAGCTCCAACAGAGCGTAATATCTACGTGATGGACAAAGACGAGCGTGTAGCAGAAGGCATCACTGACCTTCCTGCAACACTACATGATGCGCTTGAATTGCTTAAGAAAGATGAAGTCATGATGAACGCTCTAGGTGAGCACGCATCAGAGCACTTCATTGAAGCGAAAGAAATCGAATGGGATATGTTCCGTACGCAAGTACACCCTTGGGAACGCGAACAGTATATGACGACTTACTAAGATTTAGTCAAAAGCCCCTAACACCATTGGTGTTTAGGGGCTTTTTTGAACAAAATTTTAGTAATTTAGCTAGTTTCGACTAGCAAGATTGTTTAAACTAGAATAAGGACAAGATTTTATAAGGAGGTTTACATGACGAACAAGAGAAAAGTTAGCGTGTACATAGCAACGAGTGTTGATGGTTATATCGCGACCACTGACGATTCGTTAGACTGGTTGTTTCGAGGAGAAATTGAGGGGGATGCTGGGTATTCAGAGTTCTACGAAGGTATAGACACGGTTCTCATCGGTCGACGAACATACGATTGGTTTATGGAGCAGGAAAAAGGTAATTATCCGTACAAGGGAATCGAAAGTTACGTATTTACAAAGACACCAGTAGAAAATACCGATTACGTGACGTTCATTAACGAAGACATAGCAACATTCACTCGTGAACTGAAACAACAAGAAGGCAAGACGATCTGGCTTGTTGGAGGTAGTGAAATCGTCTATACGCTAATGCGTGAAAAACTAGTTGATGAGTTTATTATCTCAGTCGCGCCTTCTTTATTAGGGAAAGGAATTCCTTTATTTAAAGAATCAGAAATAGAAGCGGATCTCGTCCTGAAAGACGTTAAACAATTTGGGCAATTCGCTCAGCTACATTATGAAATGAAGTAAATATAACCACAGGGCTCAGCGTCCTGTGGCTTTCTTATTACTAACATTTAATGGAACAAATAAAGGGGATGAGGTAAACTTAAGATATCAGAAAATTTAAATAAAAACGTGTGAGGAGAATATCTGAGATGAATTTTTATCATGAGGATCCAAACCTACCATTTTTATTGAAGCGGTATCTAGATGAGGATTTTTATAAGTGGGCAGAAAAAGAGCTCGCAGATTTCGGTGAACGATGTGGGACAGTAATTGATGAAAGAGCTGTCCATACAGACCGTGAAGGGCAGCCGAAACTCATTAAATACGATAAGATGGGTAACGATATATCTGAAGTTTGGGTGAATGAAGGTTACAAAAAAACGGTGGAAGAGACTTATAACCGTGGAATCGTAGCGTATGTACATAAAGAAATTCCCGACCTAGGACAAAAAGGAAACTATCTGTATTCATATGCCCAAGGCTATTTATTATCGCAAGCTGAACCAGGGTTTTATTGTCCTGTCACGTTAACGATGGCTACGGCTTATCTTCTTGATCACTACGGTGATGAAGAGTTAAAGAAGAAGTATCTGCCTCACGTTCTTTCGACTGGAGAAACCGAGCTTTATGAAGGTGCTACGTTTTTAACGGAACGACAGGGTGGATCGGATGTTGGAGCGAATGAAACGAAAGCAATCAAAGAAGGAGATCACTACAGGCTCTACGGAGAGAAGTATTTTGCTAGTAATGCCGGTACTTGTGGAGTTGCGATGGTACTTGCAAGATGTGAAGGTGCACCAGCAGGAACAAAGGGGTTAAGTCTATTTCTAGTGCCTTGGAGGAAAGACGACGGAAAGGTAAATGATTTATGCATAAGAAGGCTAAAAGATAAGCTTGGCGTGAGAGCTGTTCCTTCAGCGGAAGTTGTGTTTGATGGATCGATTGCGTATCTAGTAGGTGATCCAAACAGAGGATTTTACTACATGATTGAAGCGTTAAATCTGTCTCGCTTATGCAATGCCATTGCTTCAGTAGGTATAATGCAGCGCGCGTTTCTTGAAGCGAAACAGTATGCGTATAAAAGAGAAGCTTTCAGAAGGCAGCTAAAAGATTTTCCGATGATAAAAGAGAGTTTAGTAAACTTAAAAGTGAAACAAGAGGTTGAACTCAGCAGTGTCTTTTCTGCTATTTCACTATTTGATCGCGTTATGAACAAAAGCGAACATGTGACAAAAGAAGCTGAAGCCTTAAATCGATTGCTCATTGCACTTGTAAAAAAAGAATCTGCGGAACAAGCGGTTCGGTTTGCGCATGAAGCGATTGAGATGCACGGTGGTAACGGCTATATCGAAGACTTTGTCACACCGAGGTTATTAAGAGACGCGCAAGTGTTAACAGTATGGGAAGGGACCGCGAATATCCTTGGTCTAGAAGTATTAAGGCTGATCTCAAAGTACAACGTCCACAAATTATTTATTGATAAGATAACGCATGATTTAGAACAGATTGCTGATGATGTAGGCGACAAAGATCGTGTCTATGAAGGCATGGAACAACTTAAGAACAAAATTGCGCAGTTAATGAAAATGGATGAAGCGCGTCAAACGCTACACTGTAAGCGAATCGCCGTACTTATGACGGCTATATATGAGAGTATGATTGCGTTACAGGACGCATCGGTAGGAGGAGCAAGGAAAAGAGCGGTTGCAAAAATTTTTCTAAAGGAAACGTGGGAGACGGATAAATGTGAGCTTTCTGACCTAACGTTAAGATATTTTGATGTGATTATCGAACATAAAGAGAGTGTGAAAGCTTAGTGATTGTTATTTGGGTATAAAAGAGGCTTCAATAAACGATGTGGTAGTTACGATGAATCTTAATAAAAGTATATAAAAATGCCTAGGATAAAAACCTAAGCATTTTTATTGTTTCTATTTTTTGTATTGATCAATCTTTTGCTGTAACTTTTGAGCAATAACCTCTAATGGGCCGTTCAAATCGTCGTTCGATAGTCGAACACTTGCAACGCTTTCGTCCATTTCTAACGCTTCAGCAAATAATCCACCGAGGCCACGCGCACGGCGATCAACTTCTAGTAAGACATCTAAGTAGGTATCGTGTAAAAAGAAAATCGCTTCAAGTTCATCTAAATAAGCACGATATTCACCGCTAGGCGTAAATTCAAATTCTTGAACATAACCATAGCGTTTTGATTGTTCCATCTCAACTTTTTTAACATGAAAGCCGAGGTAACTTTCCAATGCTTCAATCACTTTTTTGATAGATGGATGTGGAGACACTTTAATGAGATCTCGGTCTTTTGGATCGAGCGCCATCGGGATATCTAGCCCAGTTTCAAACCATACTGGAAGTCTTCCAAATGATGCAGGTGTATGATATGGAAGCTGTATGGAGAAAGGAATTTCTTTTATTTCTCTTTCCTTAATCGTTTCTTGATTAGCAACTTGAAATTTCTCTAAAGCGACTTTTTCTCTTATCTTCTTATCATCTACTTCTCGGATCGCTTCAGTCATAAGAAAAATATGAATGGAATCAATCGACTGTTCAACATCTCCGCCTTTTATCACTACTTTTCCATGAACATGTTCTCCAGGTACAAAGTAGTCTTTTTCAAGCTGCGTATCAACCTTTGCAGCACCTACGCCAACACTAGCAAGAAGTTTCTTAAACATGTTTCTCCACCCTTTCTTGTTAACCTATTTCCTGATTATACGTAAAGAAACTAAGAAAAGATTCAAGTTTTTTAGAGAAAATGACGTTTTCTATACAAAAAAAAGAAGCGCAAACTTCTGCGCTTCTAGTGAATCGAACGGAACACTCCGACAACTTTTCCTAAGATGGATACTGAATCAAGTATGATTGGGTCCATCGATGAATTTTCTGGTTGGAGACGGAAGTAGTTGCTTTCTTTGAAGAAGCGCTTGACTGTCGCTTCGCCATCGTCTGTCATTGCAACGACGATATCTCCGTTGTTCGCGGTAGGCTGCTGTTTGACGATGACCATGTCTCCATTATAAATGCCAGCTTCGATCATACTGTCACCTTCGATGATCAGCATGAACGTGTGCTCATCATCTTGCACGAAATGTTCTGGTAAAGGAAAGTACTCTTCAACATTTTCGATCGCCGTAATCGGTTGACCGGCGGTTACTTTACCGATGACCGGAATGTTCACCGTTTCTGGACGAGGAATATCGATCGTTTCATCTAGTCCGAGCACTTCGATTGCTCGTGGTTTCGTTGGGTCTCTTCGAATGTAACCTTTTTTCTCAAGTCTTGCCAGGTGTCCATGGACAGTGGAGCTTGAAGCTAGTCCAACGGCTTCACCGATTTCTCTAACGGAGGGTGGATAACCCTTTTGTTTCACTTCGACTTTAATAAAGTCCAGAATGTCCTGCTGACGGTTTGATAGTTTCATATATCTGGCACCTCGTTCCAATCTATCTATTTGTTAGTAGTATACCAGAATTTTTGTTCGCATACAAACATAAGTTCGAAAATTCAGTTGACACGAACAGGGGTTCTGTTTATACTAAAACCAGAACAAATATTCGTATTCGGGGTGATTGAGATGAGAAAACAAGCTAGAGGCTTGTCTGGAGTTGATTTTCTTGTCATTATATCTTTTGTGGCCGTATTAATAATCGTGTTTGTATCGTTGAGAGCAGCAGCTGCAGAAGGGTATGATCGGTATACTAAGATTGAGTTAGAGCATGGTGATACTGTTCTTGAAATCGCAGAAGAATATCGTGAAGGGCATGAGATGTCAGATCGCAAATTTGTCAGCTGGGTAGAAGAGGCGAACAATATTGATGCAAACTGGATTACAGCAGGGGATACACTTATCATTCCTGTTGAGGCAAATGCAACAGCGTTGGGGGTAAAGGACAAAGAATGAATGCTATCATTTATTGTCGGGTGAGTACTAAGAAAGAAACACAGGAGTCATCACTTGCCAGGCAAAAAGAAGAGCTGCAGAAGTTTGCAGCTCAATCAGGTTTCTCGATTTACAAAATGATCGAAGAAAAACATAGTGGATATGATATTGATCGAGATGGAATTCTCGAAGTGATGGATTTGTTAAAAGAAGGCGCTGCAGAAGTGCTTCTTATCCAAGATGAAACAAGACTAGGGCGTGGAAATGCAAAAATAGCTCTTCTTCATGCGATTCAGAAGTATGGGGGAACAATTTATACAGTTAACCAGAACGGTGAATTACAGCTTTCTGAGGCCGATTCGATGGTGCTTGAAATTGTTAGTATTGTAGAGGAATTCCAGAGAAAGCTACATAACCTCAAAATAAAACGAGGGATGGAGAAAGCAGTAAGAGAGGGATTTAAGCCGGAACGAAACTTGAGGGACCAACATTACGGTGGAAGAGAGCGTAAAAGTGTTCCCATTGAAGAAATCGTGAATCTCAGGAATAGAGGCTTAACTTTCCATGAAATCGCTGCGACGCTTAAAGGGTTCGGCTATGAAGCTTCTAAAGCTACTGTGCATAGGCGCTATAAGGAGCACGTTGACGAACAGCAACAAAAGCTATAAACTTGCCTGTGGTAACGACTTGCGTTACGATTAAGATAATTAGATGTTTAAAGGAGTTATTTCTGTATGTTATCACAGGATAAAATAAAACGAATTAACGAGTTATCTAGAAAATCAAAAGAGTCAAGGCTCACAGACGAAGAGAAAAAAGAACAACAGAATCTTCGTCAGGAATATTTACAAAGCCTGCGATCGTCTTTCGAAAATCAATTGCATTCCATCAAAGTAGTTGATGAAACAGGCGAAGATGTTACACCTGATAAACTAAAAGAGAGCAAGAAAAATAAAGGACCGATTCAGTAAAAATAGCCTAATTTTGCAAATTGCAAAATTAGGCTATTTTTATGGTTGCAATTTTTAGAAAATTAGTTATACTGTACTATAACAAGGTGTTATAATACAAAGAGAGAGGACGGATAGGATGTTTGTAGTTACAGATTCAGCGGCGGAATTTTATAAGAGTGAGATGGAGCTTAATCAAGGTGATTGTTTGAGACTGTTCGTACGATACGCTGGGAGTGGGGATAGCGGCGGATTTTCGCTAGGTGTTATGTCTGATAAACCATCGACAGAGGATTTCACGAAAGAAGTGGGAGGCATCACCTATTTCGTAAAGCCTGGTGATCAATGGTTTGTTGATCGAATGAAATTAGATTATGACGCGAAATGCGGTGGCGTCCTTTGCGATCTGCCGAGCATGGCATAAAGTAAACCTGTACTATAACATATATGTTATAGTACAGGTTTTTTGGTTTCGACAAAACTAGTGAAACCTGTATTACAGGTATAGACAATCATCTTAATGAACTTACTGTATACTGTTGGTTAAAACACAAGGTAGACAGGAGGAATTGGTATGAGGCACTATGAAATGCACTTGATCAAACAAGAAGTTGCTGTTCAATATGGTGGCAAAGAACTCCTGTTATATCAATTATTCAATGAGAGAAAGATCTCTATACAAAAGGAAGAGCAAGAATTGCTAGATAAACAAATTGATTTTATTACAGAGTCCATACCGGTGATCGATGTTAATAGATACCTTGTGACAGAGCTTGGTGGCTTTCGTCATTATGAATATCGAAATGGCGGTCACTGCCTAACGGTATTGCAATCAAAAAGTGATGGCTCGCTATTTGTAAATCAAGCGAAAATCAACATCTACTCAAATGGTACATATGAAGCAGAAACAATCTTTTTTGAGGTGCTTAGAAAACTTACTCCTACATTCTTCGCCATTGATTATCAATCGAATCGATTTGGATGGCTCAGTCCACTTAAAAAACAGAAGCTAGTTTAAACAACCCCTACTATTTTAATAGACATTATTGTATAATCAGGAAGGGTTGTAGTACACTATTGGAAGAGAAAGAATAAGGAGGAAATACAGCATGTGGTGGATGTATACGCTTGTGGGCGTTCTAGCATTAATTGCTGGGGCTGCGCTTGGCTTTTTTATTGCCCGCAAATATATGATGGATTATCTTAAGAAAAATCCCCCTATTAATGAAAATATGCTTCGTGTAATGATGATGCAGATGGGGCAAAAACCTTCTCAGAAGAAGATTAATCAGATGATGAAGGCTATGAATAGTCAGATGGATAACAACAAATAATGTACTGGCACTCTGGAAGCAGAGTGCTTTTTATATGGAGTTATTTTGGTTGACGACGTTAAACCTAATGATGATATGATAAGTTAGACTATATTTATATATTGGGAAGTGTTGAGATGACGGCAAGAAATCTATTTATAGTAACTGGGCTATCGCTAGCTCTTGTAGCTGGTTGTTCGTCAGACGAACAGAGCGCAAAAAATCAAAACCAGGCTGAAGATAAAACCGAACAGCCGGATGAGAGCAAGGAAGAAAACAACGCTACTTACGAAAACGAATCAGCTACCGAATCAGATCAACCTAATGAGGACGAAAGCTCTACAAGTGAATATAAAAATGAGAATGGACAATCAGAAAATCAAAACGCATACCCTGCAATGGGGGAGACAGTGGCCGAAGAGAATGGAAAAAAAATTGTTACAAACCCAGATAGTATCTACGTAGTTGCAAATAAGGAGCGGAATTTGCCTGCTGATTTCGTGCCTGAAAATCTTGTAGAACCAGATGTTCCCTTCTATGCGAACGAAGGGGATCCAAAAAGATTGATGGTAGAAGAAGCTGCGAAAGCTCTTGAAGAGATGTTCGATGCTGCAAACAAAGATGGCATGCAGCTTAAAGCTGTATCTGGATATCGCTCATACGAAAGACAAGAAGCGATTTTTGCTTATAATGCAGATAGATATGGTGCAGAGAAAGCGAACCGTGTCAGTGCGCACGCAGGACAAAGTGAGCACCAGACTGGTCTTACAATGGATATAAGCGCCCCATCTCTAGGTGGGTCGTTGAGTGAGAAGTTCGGAAGTACGCCAGAAGGTGAATGGGTTGCTGAAAACGCGTATATGTATGGATTTGTAGTGAGATACCTGAAAGGAAAAGAAGAGATCACAGGTTATCAATACGAACCTTGGCATGTTCGCTACGTTGGCAAAGAGGCTGCAAAAGAAATCCATGAAGCGGGTATAACTCTTGAAGAATTCTTCGCAAAGTAAATCGTTATGTAATGTTCACACAATTAAGTTTGAAAACCGGTACAATGAGGTTGAAACGATTACAGAATGCGCATGCTATGTGCGTGTATAGAACGGGGAGTTAGTTTATGGCTGATTTGAATATATTCTTAGCTTTTGGAGCCGGTTTTCTTTCTTTCATTTCTCCTTGTGTATTGCCGCTTTATCCGGCGTTTATTTCTTACATTACAGGGGTATCAGTAGATGATCTAAAAGAAGAGCGAGGAATGATGCAGCGAAGAGCCATCCTACATACAGTATTCTTCTTATTAGGCTTTTCGATTATTTTCCTCGTACTCGGTATGTCTGCATCACTAATTGGGAACCTTTTTATTCAATATAAAGACTTACTACGACAAGTGGGTGCAATACTAATCGTAGTATTTGGACTTGTGGTCGTAGGGTTTTGGAAACCTTCGTTTTTGCTGAAAGATCGAAGGTTAACCATTCGAAACCGTCCATCTGGATTTCTCGGGTCGGTGTTGATCGGAATGGGGTTTGCGGCCGGATGGACACCTTGTACAGGTCCGATTCTAGCTGCGGTTATCGCTTTAGGAGTATCTAATCCTGGAGCTGGTTTATTCTATATGGTCGCATATACATTAGGCTTTTCAATTCCATTCTTCTTGCTATCTTTCTTTATTGGAAAATTACAGTGGATCAAGAGAAATAGCCGATTGATTATGAAGGCTGGCGGGTATTTAATGATTGTAATGGGAGTTTTGTTATACTTTAACTTCATGACGATGTTTACTTCATTCCTTGTGAACAATCTTTTCAATGGATTCCAAGGATTCTAACAAGAAAGAAAGGGTGCGAATACATGCAACGTAGTAACGATCTTATTTTAAAAACAACAACGACAATCATTGTATTTATCATAATGGGATTCTCCATTTACTTATTTTTCGCTGGTCATAATGCGCCAGGTGGTGGATTTATTGGTGGATTAATGACATCAGGAGCACTTGTACTGCTATATGTATCATATGGGTTTAAAACGATGGAGCGAGTCATACGGTTTGACTTTAAGAATTTTATTCCAATCGGCTTGTTAATTGCTGTATTGACTGGCGTTGGGTCATTTTTCTTTGGTCAGCCATTTTTAAGCCATACTGATGCTTATTTTGAGCTTCCTATTCTAGGACACACTCACCTTGCTACAGCGATTCTGTTCGATTTAGGCGTATATTTCACAGTAGTTGGCGTCACGATGACGATCATCTTAAATATCGCTGCAGATGAAGGGGAAGAAGAACTTTCCAAACAAAATATGTAACTAAAAAGAGCAGGGTGCATGCCCTGTTCTTTTATGTGCGCTTGTTTTTTTTAGGTCTTGCACATACAATGGAAATGATAAGCAGTAACCTGATAGGTGAGGGATGACAATATGCTGATTTTCAGTACGATAGTAGGAGCATTGATGGCTCTTGGTGTAATTATGATCAGGTTAAGGGCTTCAAAAAAACCTGCAACAATCAGAAAAATTATCCTACCGCCTTTTTTTATGGCGACAGGCTTTTTTATGTTTGTTCTTCCGGAAGCGAGGGTGCCGCTTTATGAAGCGATCGAAGCATTACTCGTGGGCGCGGCTTTCTCATTATTATTAATACGCACATCAAAATTTGAAATTAAAAACAATGAAATTTACTTAACACGATCGAAAGCATTCGTATTTATTTTGCTTGGTTTATTAGTAGTAAGAATTGTTTTTAAAACGATAATCGGACAATCGATACCTGTTCTTCAAACGAGTTCGTTATTTTTTGTGCTCGCGTTCGGTATGATCGTACCTTGGCGAGTTGCGATGTACTATCAATTTAGAAAAACAGAACGAAGCCATAATACAAAATTACATCAGAGCACATTATAAAAAACTCGTTTAGCATGATGCTAAACGAGTTTTTTAATGAAACAAATGCTGATAAGGGGTTACATCGATTCGCTTATCGTGTAATTTCTTGATCAGCCATTTATGATCTCTCTTAGGAGTTGCGATAATGTATCCTCTAATAATAAGGTCTTGTGTCATTTCCTTGCTATTCTCTTTCATCGCGAGTTCGCCGATTTTCCCAGCAATCTTATTCCTAGCAATATCTCGAAATAGTTCAGGAACTGGAGAGACCAATTCTTCTAGTAATTTTTTTTGATTTTCATTCCACAAATGCTTTGTCTGCTCGATATAGTAATCTTCCCAATCCAAAATGGATTTGCCATCTTCTTTTGGAAGACGCTTTAAGAATTTTCGGAACATGAAGAAACCACCGATTGCCATAAGTGAGATCAACACGACTGTCCAACCGACGATAAAATACTGAAACCAACCTGCCATCGCATTCACCTCTTGCGTAATAATTAACCACAATCCAACTCGGTCATATTATACGCTCAAAACGACCATAAATCAAGGTAGCTAGGCTTAATCACGTCTCTGTCGTGGAGTTAGCCGAGGGTGTAAAATTCACCACTTCCAAAACAATTGGTGTGTTTGCCATGATGCTATCTCCGTCAGGAACAGTGAGGTCGAGCTTACCTGTAGGGGATGTACCAGCTGTATAGGCGGAAAGATCTTGCATCTGAAGCACGCCGTTAACATATACGTTAAAGTAGCTATTGTTATTACCGAGAGCTGGAAGTTCAGTGGCTGCAGCTCCTGTGTCTGTTTCAAAATCACCAACAGCAATAGTATAGGTGGTAGGCCCAGATATCAAAGAAGCTGTAGTATGGAAAAACTTCTGATCGTTAGGCTGGGTTTGTACAGTTGTGGTAACGTCTACAGCTATTTTCATTATTTTTAAAGGCATTATGAAACCCTCCAATATGTCATATAACCAATATATGTCTGAGTGTGATATTTTGTTTAAGTGCATTTGCCTATTTGTGAGGATTGCCGAGAGGGGAGAGGTGGATAAGATGGCTTTCAAAGACGAAAGAGCAAAGCGAAGTAGTCCCGCACCGCCAAGGATTACACTTCCTATAGTGCCTTCAAAGCCTTGGAGAGAGAGGTTGCCAGCTTTTGTTAAAATCTATGAATTTTATACGATATCAGATGGAACGAAAAAAACCTTTACAGACCGTGATGCTGTAAAGGATTTGAACAAACAAAGAATATTGTCACCTGACGAGGTTTCATTTATGAATTTATTTATTAATGGAGTTCTTCAACCGGACTTAAACTATCATGTGGAAAAAGGATTCCTCATTCTTAATACCGATGATGCGCCGATTGCTGGTGCTCCAATCATCCTGCAGATGATCAAAGTGTAATGGCGGGACCGTCTGGGAATCGAACCCAGCTGACCTGGCACGCAGGTCACAAGCGGTTTTGAAGACCGTGGCACTCACCAGACGTACAACCAGCCCCGTAATGTATTATGCTCTTAGAATAATAAAGCATCACTTTCAACTATTCAAGAGATAAGGTCAATTTACCCTAGGAGATCCAAAAGAAAATGTCGATGAAGATAGAAAAAAGACGAACAATTAGTAAGTCAGCTCGATATTCAGAAAATACGACAAAACTCGATGACAATCCCGCTATGACAATATTCGACAATAGGGCGGGGTGATACAGTTCTCGATTAAGAACTATAACAGTTTAGAAACTAGTACAGGCGTCTGTACGGGGTGTAACAGGCTGGAGTGTGGACAATTGTGAATAACTTTTTATTTATACACTGTTGAATAAAAATACAACGATGTATGTTCCATGAAGGTTTTGAAGGCCTTACAGTTGCGTAAGGAACATTATTTCATTAATGTAAATAAGGGATATGACTTAACAATGGCAGGTGAAAAAATGAAGTATTACACGATTGGTCTCGCAGGACATATCGATCATGGGAAAACCACATTGACAGGAGCGCTAACTGGAGTGGACACTGACCGACTGAAGGAAGAGAAGGAGCGGAATGTTTCGATCGAGCCGGGTTTTGCTCCCTTTGAACTATCAGGGGATATGAATGTGTCGATTATCGATGTTCCAGGCCATGAACGGTTTGTGAGGCAAATGATTGCAGGTGTTGCAGGGATAGATCTCGTTATTCCAGTTGTTGCAGCCGATGAAGGGGTAATGCCTCAGACAAGGGAACACCTTGAGATACTATCTCTTCTTGGTATTGAACGGTCGATTATCGTCATTACAAAGGCTGATGCAGTGGATGAAGAAATGATCGAACTAGTTAAGGATGATATTAGAGAGTACATAACTGGAACAGGATTTGAAGGAGCAACTCTACACGTTGTTGATAGTAAGTCAGGAAGAGGAATCGAGAAGTTAAAAGAAAGTATAAAAACCTATCTTTTAGATGTCCCGCCTCGGAATAAAGTTGGACCGTTTCGCTTACCCGTAGATCAAGTGTTTACGTTACAGGGGCACGGAACGATTGTAAGAGGAACGATTTTTGATGGAGAGTTACAAGAAGGGGAAAAAGTGACGATTGTTCCGAAGGGAATCGAAGCCAGAGTGAGACAGGTACAGTCACATAATGAGAGAGTGAATAAGGCTTTTGCAGGACAGAGGGTTGCTGTGAACCTTGCAGGCTTGGACCGGGAAGATATTGAAAGGGGACAGGTAGTTGTAACAAGTGATTTTTACAAGCCTACATCAACAGTTGATCTCAACGTGACGGTAGCGAAGACGATGTCTCATGATTTAAAGCAACGGTCACCAGTTACAGCTCATATTGGAACAGCAGAAGTTAGAGGAACGATTGTGTTTTTTGACCGGAATGTACTAGAGGTCGATGTCGATGAAGCCCTCTTCTGTCAGCTGAGGTTAGAGCAACCTATCCTAGCTAAGAAAGGTGATCGTATCATCATCAGACGCCCTTCCCCAGTAGAAACGATTGCCGGAGGATCGATCGTCAATGTGATGGGCAAGAAGTACAAATTTGGAGTCGAGACAGTTGAGATGTTGAAGAGGATGAGTGTTGGTACACCATACGAGCAGCTACAGCAGTTGTTAGAAAAAGAACTAATACTATCAGAAGAAGAAATCAAGCAAACGCTTGGTATAAAGGATGAAATCTTAGTAGAACTTTCCACCAATCCGAGTGTTGTAAGAGAAGGTAGTTTTGTTACAACAGAAGCTATTCGAAATCAAGTTCGTTCTGATATAAAAAGACAGTTGCGTAATTATCATGAAGTCTATCCATTGAGAACGGGCTTACCAAAAGCAGAGCTGATTCAAGAACTGAAGAAAAAGTATCCTGATAAACTAATTGAACTCGCGCTTGGTGAACAAGAGAATGTGAAACAAAAAGGGCCGTATCTTTTTGAAGAATACTTCTCACCGTATTTTCCTAAAGCATGGAAAACGAGAATGGAAAACGTTGTGAGCGTTCTCGAAGATTCTGGCATGAAAGTTCCACCGATTGATAGTTTGATCGATAATGAAGGCATTCCTTCCGAACTAAAAGGTGAATTGAAGCAGTTTCTAATAGAGGAAGGGAAAGCTATTGAACTTACAAAAGAGTTAATGATTCACCGTTCAGCGTGGGAGGATTCACGTGAGCTGTTAAGAAATAACACGTCTAACACCTTTTCATTACAATCTGCAAAAGAAGTGCTAGGTGTAAGCAGGAAGTTTCTTGTTCCTTTTCTAGAAAGTCTGGATGAAAAAGGCTTTACCATAAGAGATGGACAAGAAAGAAGGTGGCGCGATAATTAAAATTCGGAGTGATGCTAGAATGAAACGATTAATGTTGGCACTATTTCTGGTTGGGGTTCTTGTAGGCTGTTCTTCTACGAACGGTGAACAAGAAAGCGCCCAAAACAGCGATTCAGAAGCATTTACAATTGGTGTGATACCGGCTCAAACTGAAGGTGAAATCGATCAAGCCATGGAAAATCTACAAGGCGTGCTTTCTGATGAGCTAGATCAAAAAGTCGAGATCACCACATTTCCAGACTATAACGGTGTGGTAGAAGCGATGAATTACGAACAAATCGATATGGCGTTTTTCGGTCCGCTTACATATGTAATTGCACATGAGAAAAGCGGTGCAGAAGCGATTGTGACTCAGCTGATCGATGGTGAACCTTTCTACCATTCTTACATTATTACAAGCAGTGAGAATGGTTGGGAGTCACTAGAATCATTTTTAGAGAAAAGTAATGAGCAAAGTTTTGCTTTCGGAGATCCTAACTCGACGTCAGGCTCGTTAATTCCGTCGATTGAGCTACAAGACAGAGAGGTGTTTGAAGATCAGGATAATCATTCCTTTCAATCCATCACGTACACTGGCTCGCACGATGCCACGGCACTAGCAGTTCAGAATAACCAGGTGGATGCAGGAGCAATCGATAGTGCGATATATAACCAACTGTTAGAATCAGGTAAAATTAATGAAGATCAACTAAAGGTTATTTGGAAATCAGACAAGTTATTTCAGTACCCATGGGCTGTAGCGAAGGGGACCGACAAAGAAACGAAGAAACGATTGCAAGAGGTCTTCTTATCGATTGAAGATGAGACGATCTTGAATGCGTTCGGAGCTTCTGGATTTACTGAAGCAAGTAATGAAAACTACAAAAGTATTAAAGATGCCGCTGTAAAACAGGGCTTGATCACAGAATAATCATGGCATGGGTGAATTGGAAGCATTTATTTTACGGATTACTGGTTATCGTAGGGTTCGTCTGGAGTATTCACATTACAGGTTTTGATCTAACCAAACTGAAGGCTTTAGCGAACATGGTCGATTTTCTTTCTAATTGGTTCCCTCTCCAATTAGAAGTTGTGCCACGGATGTTAGAAGCGAGTTTAGTAACGCTTGGAATGGCATTTCTAGGTAGTATTCTCGGGCTGATCTTTGCACTTCCGCTAAGTCTACTTGCTGCAAAGAACACTGCAGGTAGATTCTACAGAGGAAGTCGGATTTTCTTGAGCTTTTTTCGTTCGATTCCAGAAATCGTATTAGGATTAATGTTTCTAACCGTTGTAGGACCTGGTCCATTTGCTGCTACGCTCGCTATCATCGTCCATAACTCAAGCGTATTAGGTAAACTAATCGGTGAATTGATCGAAGCTGCTGATAAAGGACCTCAAGAAGCGATGAAGGCGGTTGGTGCTCCATCCATTACAAGAGCATTATTTGGGATTTTTCCTCAAATATGGCCAAATGTACTTTCGCATTACTTTTATCGGTTTGAAGTTGCAGTCCGAACGTCATTAATCCTTGGTCTTGTAGGGGGAGGGGGCATAGGTCAACAGTTATTTATTCATTTTAAAACGTTTCAATACTCAACAGTAGCTGTTGATGTACTCCTCATCATGTTGATCGTGATCGCTGTTGACTTTTTAGGAAGCCGGGTGAGACAAGATGTTATGTAATGATGAGCTTCTAAAGATTACGAATGGAAAAGTCACGTATGGTCGATCAGATACACCCGCTATTCACGATGTAAACCTAACGTTCACAAGAGGAGAATTCGTTTGTGTATTAGGAAAAACCGGTGCCGGAAAGTCTACACTGATTCGAACATTGAATGGATTGCAACCACTCTCAGAAGGTACTGTGTCTTATCAGAACCAAACATACAGTCTCAAGGAAGCGGAAGCATTGAGAAAGATTAGAAGAAATATGGGGATGATTTTCCAACAGCATCAGTTGATTCCGCGTTTATCTGTTCTACAAAATGTTTATACAGGTCTTTTTGGTTTTCACTCTACTTTTCAAAATGTACTAGGGTTATTTACTGATGTTGAGAAATCTAAAGCTAGGCAAATATTAGAACAAGTTGAACTGCTGCCGTTGCAACATCAGCGTGTAGATAGTTTGAGCGGAGGACAAAAACAAAGGGTGGGCATTGCGAGGGCATTGATCCAGTCACCAGAAGTTTTTTTAGGTGATGAACCCGTGGCAAGTTTGGATCCAGGAACTGCTGATCGTATATTTCAATTAATCAAGAAGGCGCATGAAGAACAAGGACTGCTAACGATTATTAATGTTCATAGCGTAAAGCTTGCATTACATTATGCTACAAGGATTATTGCTCTTAAAGAAGGAAGGGTAGTTTTCGATGATGTTCCTGAAAACTTAACTGAGGAGCTTCAAGACTCTCTCTATGAACGATAAGTTTTAGAAGAAGGTATGTCGAAGAAATCCCAATGGAAGGTAATTTAATCGAATAAATCGATCGTAAAAAACCGTAGGGACCTCTCCCTACGGTTTTTGTGTGCTTGATGCAATAATTGATGATGATTGTTTCTCTGTGACAGATCCTATTACTGTCGCTGTTTTACCCATTTCCTTCATACGTTCTACGTAAGCGACAGCTTCTTCTTCAGGTAGACTAATCAGTAGGCCACCTGAAGTAACTGCGTCACACAAGATGAGCTGCTGAAGTTCATTTAGGTTTTGATACTGAACTGAATCAGAAATCCAGCGATGATTCGCTTTTGATCCTCCAGGAACGAACCCTTGTTCTGCTAACTCATACGTACCTTCAAGAACGGGGACCTTGTTAAAGTCAATATGAAGACTAACATCGCTTCCAGTCGCCATTTCATAACAGTGTCCAAGTAAGCCGAATCCTGTGACATCAGTAACGGCATTCGGTGCAAAGCGGGTAAGCTCTTCAGCAGCAACTTTATTAAGCTCTGCCATTGTTTCGGAAACAATGCGAAGCCTTTCGCTCGAAAGCTTCTCGGGTTTGATGGCAGTTGTGTGAATCCCCACTCCGATTGGTTTTGTTAATACGACTGCGTCTCCGGGCTTAGCTCCAACATTTGTATAGTAACGATCAGGGTGGACGAGTCCTGTAACAGATAGACCAAATTTAGGTTCTTGGTCATCAATCGAATGGCCTCCCGCAATAACAGCACCTGCTTCTTCGACTTTATCTGAAGCTCCTTTGAGGATAGAAGATAGAATTTCTGGAGGTAGCTTCTTTATTGGAAAACCTACGATGTTCAGAACTGTTTTTGGTACACCACCCATCGCATACACGTCACTTAATGAGTTGGCAGCTGCGATCTGACCAAACATATAAGGATCATCCACGATTGGTGTAAAGAAGTCGACCGTTTGAATCATGGCGATATCATCAGCCAATCGATACACACCAGCATCATCGGAGGTTTCTACTCCAACTAGTAAGTTTGGATCTTTGTTTTTTTTAGGTAGGTGACGCAAAACTTGCGCCAGGTCCTCTGGACCGAGTTTGCATCCTCAACCACCTTTTGTTGAGAGAGACGTTAGACGTATTTTCTCTTGACTCGACATAGTACCACCTCCTTATATGAGTATAATTCTTTTGTTTCGATTTTTGAAATGATATAGTATGGACAAGATAAAATTAAAGGGAGGAATTCATATGAGCTATACTGTTTCCATCGAATTCTGCATGCAGTGAAACTACGCACCAAAAGCCGCGAGTTTCGCGGAAGCGCTTTTTAATCATTTTCGCCATGACATTACAAACCTTGAGCTTATTCCAGGATCTAAAGGAGCATTCGAAGTAACGGTAAATGGTAGTAAGCTTCATTCAAAGCACGAAACAGGAGAGTATCCTGAACCGGAAACCTTTATTAAAGAAATGGAACAGATGTAGGAAGAAGTAGACACCTCTTTAAGGGTGTCTTTCCTTTCGTCTTTAGGAGTTGAATACGTTGAAATCACTAGTTAGAGAACTTCCTCCAATACATGAACTACAGCATGACTTTATACATAACGACCACGCTTCAGCTTTTTCAAAAGAAAGGTTAACACAAGTTATCCAACAAGAAGTTGATGACCTTCGGAACAAATTACTCACCGAAACATATGCAGGTAAATCAAGAACAAGAGAAGAATTCCGCCGTGACATTTTAAAAAGGTTGGAAGAGAAAGCATTAACTATGCTCACACCAAACCTTCGTCCTGTAATCAATGCTACAGGGGTTGTGTTACATACAAATCTTGGCCGTGCTCGGTTGAGTGAACAAGCGATAGAGGGATTAACGACAGTTGCCCGTAGCTATAATACCTTAGAGTATGATCTTTCTTCAGGAAAGCGAGGATCTAGACATGATATAGCTGAAACGTTGATTTGTGAGGCTACTGGTGCAGAAGCTGCTATGGTAGTGAATAACAATGCTGCAGCGGTATATTTAGTATTACGTGCTCTTGCAAATGACCGTGAAGTGATCGTCTCTAGAGGAGAACTCGTTGAAATTGGTGGGTCGTTTCGAGTTTCTTCAATCATGTCAGAAAGTGGTGCACAACTCAGAGAAGTAGGAACAACGAATAAAACACACCTATATGATTATGAAGATGCAGTAACGGAAGATACGTCCATGATTATGAAAGTTCATCGTAGTAATTTCTCTATCGTAGGTTTTACCTCAGAAGTTGACAGGAAAGACTTATCACGTTTTGCTAGTGATCAGGCTGTCATTTATTATGAAGATTTAGGTAGTGGCGCACTATTTGATTACCGTAAGCAAGGTATCGGTTCCGAGCCTACAGTGCAATCTGTATTGATGGACGGAGCTGACATCGTTTCATTCAGTGGAGATAAGCTATTAGGGGGACCACAGGCTGGCATTATAGCGGGAAAGAAATCATTGATCGATAAACTTAAGAAAAATCAATTGGCTCGTGTGTTACGCGTCGATAAATTAACACTTTCTGCATTAGAAGCAACCCTTCAACAGCATGTGGTGGGTGAAGAAAACACCATCCCTGCTGTGCGAGATATTCTCCTGACAAAAGAAGAAGTGTTTGAGAGAGCTACGACATTTTGTAGACATCTTTTAAATGAGACTTCGTTCTACGATACGGAAATTGTGGAAGACGTTTCTCAAGTTGGTGGTGGGACGATGCCAGAAGTCGAGTTAGATACTTATGTAGTTATGTTGTCCTCAAGCGTGTACTCATGTAATGAGTTAGAAACGAAACTAAGACAAGCTCCACTCCCAGTCATTACAAGAATAAAGGAAGATCGTATAATCCTTGACCTAAGAACTGTTTCAACAGAAGAAGAGGGCAGCATCATACAGGCATTAAACGCTATCTCACAATAAAAAGGCGACTTAACGGTCGCCTTTTTTATTAAGGAAAGAATTAAAAACCTTCACCATTCTTTTGTCTTGTCTGATTACGTTTCTTTACTTTGTGTGAGCCTTTCATTGGCTCTTGTTGGCCGGTTTGGCCTTTGGGGGCATTTTTCCGCATGTCTTTAAAAGTATTGCTTTCTGTCATGGTCAATCCCTCCTTTAGTTATAGTATCTGCATGACATTTCATCTTATACAACCCGAATAGCAAGCCTTATTATGGATAAACTATGGTGAAACCATTTGATAAGGAGGGCGCAAGATGCCATATAATAAAGACAAACAGCAGGCATTCCAAGCTGCTCAGCAAGGATATGATCAGGCGATCGACGCTAGCAATGAAATCGTTGTCAACTCTAGTGAATATGGAAAAGAACTTCACCATTTACAACAAGAAGTAGGAGAGGCGATGTCTCAAATAGAGAGCGCTCTTGTAAATGCATCTGAACATCAACGTCAACAGCTTCTTAAATTCCAAGACGACCTCCAATCGATCCAAGCAGAAATGAACAAAGACGTGTAAATGAGTAAAACCCGTCATTTCTTGATGACGGGTTTTACTCTTCATCTATTGACGTTTCTTCGTCTTTTTATTAAACGCACGTTGTTCTGCAGAAAGATGCTCGTGAGCATATTCGTTATCAGATCCAGCTCCGTTTCCTTGTGCATCTGCATCATTCATTCCTGGGCGCACACCATTCGCTTTACGCTTTCCCATCAGCTATCACCTCCACACAGGTTACTTTGTCCTTGTGGCATCAAAATATGTGGTCATAAGGTAATCTTATGAAGTATAATAACAATCTTGTTATTTACTTATGTTTGAAAATTTACTAATATGGATAAAGGGAAGTTGAAAGCGTTTTTGCAACTACCGCTTTGTTATGCAATTTGAAGGAGGGAACTACATATGGCAAAACATGAACTCTATAATTCAAAGTCAACGTTCGATGCTAATGGTAAATCATATTCGTTCTACCGCATAAACGCGCTAGAAGAAGCAGGCATCGCAAAAGTAAGCAAGCTCCCTTACACGATTAAGATCTTGCTCGAATCTATCCTTCGTCAGTACGACGGTAAGGTTATTAAAGAAGAGCATATTGAGAACCTCGCTAAATGGGGAACTAGCGAGCAAAAGAATGATATCGACGTACCATTTAAACCATCTCGTGTAATCCTGCAGGATTTCACTGGAGTACCAGCAGTAGTTGATCTTGCATCACTACGTAAGGCAATGGCTGATATGGGCGGAGATCCTGACAAAATCAATCCTGAAATTCCGGTTGATCTTGTAATTGACCATTCGGTTCAAGTTGATAAATATGCTTCTGATGACGCACTAGAATTTAACATGAACAAAGAATTTGAACGTAACCTTGAGCGTTATAAGTTTCTAAAATGGGCTCAAGATTCCTTCGATAACTATCGAGCTGTACCACCAGCAACAGGAATCGTTCACCAAGTTAACCTTGAGTACATTGCAAACGTTGTTCAAGAAAATAACTTTGACGGTGAAAATGTAGCTTACCCAGATACACTTTTTGGAACTGATTCACATACAACTATGATCAACGGTCTAGGCGTTCTTGGTTGGGGCGTAGGTGGAATTGAAGCTGAAGCAGGAATGCTTGGGCAGCCTTCTTATTTCCCTGTTCCAGAAGTAATCGGTGTCAAGCTAACAGGTGAACTTGCAAGTGGAACAACTGCAACGGACCTTGCACTTAAAGTAACTCAACTTCTTCGTGAGAAGAAAGTTGTTGGAAAGTTTGTTGAATTCTTTGGACCTGGTCTATCTAGCATGCCGCTTGCTGACCGTGCGACAATTTCGAACATGGCTCCTGAGCAAGGATCAACTTGTAGCTTCTTCCCTGTAGATGAAGAAGCGCTTGAATATATGCGCTTAACTGGACGTTCAGAAGAGCACATTAATCTGGTTCGTGAATATTGCCAAGCGAATGGCTTGTACTACACGCCAGAATCCGAAGACCCTGAGTACTCAAGTGTTGTAGAGCTTGATCTCTCTACAGTTGAACCAAGTTTAGCTGGACCTAAGCGTCCTCAAGACTTGATTCCTCTTTCTAGCATGAAAGAAGAATTCAACAAAGCGCTTGTTTCTCCTCAAGGAAACCAGGGACTAGGAATGGATAAGAACGAAATCAACAAAGAAACAACTGTTAAATTCAACGATGGTAAAGAAGTGAAGATGAAAACAGGTGCAGTTGCGATCGCTGCGATTACAAGCTGTACAAACACGTCGAATCCATCCGTTATGCTTGGCGCAGCACTTCTTGCGAAGAAAGCTGTTGAAAAAGGTCTAGAAGTTCCTGAATACGTAAAAACAAGTCTTGCTCCAGGGTCAAAAGTTGTTACTGACTATCTTGAGAAATCAGGGCTCATGCCTTACCTTAAGGACCTAGGATTCCACCTTGTAGGTTATGGCTGTACAACATGTATCGGTAACTCTGGTCCGCTAAAAGAAGAAATCGAAGATGCGATTGCGAAGAGTGATCTGACTGTAACGTCAGTACTTTCTGGTAACCGTAACTTTGAAGGACGTATTCACCCTCTAGTGAAAGCAAACTATCTAGCATCACCACCGCTTGTTGTTGCTTATGCACTTGCAGGAAGCGTGAATTTTGATCTTCATTCAGAATCATTTGGTAAAGACAAAGACGGAAATGACGTTTACTTGAAAGATCTCTGGCCAACGCCTGAGGAAGTAAAAGAAGCAGTAGCTGAAACAGTTACTCCTGAAATGTTTAAGCGTCAGTACAAAACTGTCTTTGAAGAAAACGAGCGTTGGAATCAGTTGAGTACAAGTGAAGGCGACTTGTATAACTGGGATGAAGAATCAACTTACATCCAAAACCCTCCATTCTTCGAAAACCTTTCTAAAGAGCCTGAAGCAATTCACGAGCTTAAGGACATGAGAGCGATCGCGAAGTTTGGTGATTCTGTAACGACTGACCACATTTCACCAGCAGGAGCAATTGCAAAAGAAATGCCGGCAGGACAATATTTACAGGACAAAGGCGTTCGTCCGATCGACTTTAACTCATATGGTTCACGTCGTGGTAACCACGAAGTAATGATGCGAGGAACATTCGGAAACATTCGTATCCGTAACGAAATTGCACCAGATACTGAAGGTGGTTGGACTACGTATTGGAAAACAGACGATGTTATGCCAATTTATGATGCTGCAATGAAGTACAAAGAAGATGGAACAGACCTTGTTGTACTTGCTGGTAAAGATTACGGTATGGGAAGCTCTCGTGATTGGGCAGCAAAAGGAACGAACCTTCTTGGAATTAAAACAGTTATCGCTGAGAGCTATGAAAGAATTCACAGAAGTAACCTTGTATTGATGGGTGTATTACCACTTCAATTCAAAGAAGGCGATTCTGCTGATTCTCTAGGTCTTACTGGTAAAGAAACATTTGCAGTAGAAATTACTGAAAATGTTAAGCCTCGTGAAGAAATTAAAGTAACGGCTATTTCTCCAGAAGGCGATGAGAAGACATTTGACGTATTAGCCCGTTTCGATAGTGAAGTTGAAATTGACTACTATCGTCACGGAGGAATCCTTCAAATGGTTCTACGCGACAAACTAGAAACAAAATAAGATTATTAATTAGGCTGCCGAGTACATCTCGGCAGCCTTTTTTTATTGCAGTAATTTACAAAAGACGATTAATTTACATACAAATCGATTTTATGTATTAAATATTCTGAATTCGGGAATACTTGCAATAAAGTGAATCGTTACGAAAGGAGAACATTATGAGAAAATCTCAAAAAATTACCTTTAAAGAATTAGTTTCACAGTATAAACAAGAATTAATGAATGACAAAGAAGCGATTGAGCGCATTGAAGATAAGTTTGAAAAAAAACACGCCAAAAATTAATACTTAACATGATAATTATCCTCCTATTGCACAGCCTATAAGGTAAAGGAGGAGATCTCTATGAGTAACCCAAAACGATTTCCGAAATCTTTTGCGCCAAATCACACAGCTTCCCTTCACCCAGAAGCGGAAGGAAACAAAGGAAAACAGATGCAAACAAAAGGAAATCCAAAGCCTGACTATGCTCCCCCAAAAGGGAAATAATGCAGATGAAACCAGAAGGAGCAATCTTTCTGGTTTATTTCATTTATAACAATTTTTTTCAAAGTTTGTAAAAACGTCTTAAAGGTAATAAGAAAAGCGAATAGTACCAATAGATATGTTTTTTTCGGGGGGATCTTTATGACAATTACAGCTAGAATTGAACCAATTTCAAGTTTAAATTCAGAAGAAGCACCAGAAACTGGACTCTTAATAAAAGAGTTAGAAATAAAGATGCAGCAGATGGGGTATCTAGTTCCTTATCGTGAAGAGTTAAACTGGGAGAAAGCGATCGCTAGCCTTGAACTCGGTGAAAGTAAAACGTTGCATCATTTAAAAAAAGCAGCAGCAAAGAACGATCGTGTCTTACTAACATATGCTAAGCTTTTTAAGGGAACGATTTTTCAAAACCTTATTCTTCACCCTAACCATACTGGAATATATCTTCCTTTTCGATTTGAAGAACCGTTCACGTTACAAATTGAAGGACAGAAGATTTGGGTAGGTTCTTCCATCAGACTTCTCGAAGAACTGTCTTGGTTACAAATCAGTTTTGATCAAGGGAAGTATGATGAGAACGTGAAAGAATATTGGCGAAACTTCATTGACATTACTCAAAAAAGCATCGATTTCATGAGTCCTATTATTTTTGAAGAAGCCGTTTAGACGATTTCTTGCAATAGAAAAAGGGTAAAGGTTCCATAAGGTGGGTGATGATCATGGATAGAAAAGATTTTTTAGGCAGTGAAATTTACAAAATGTTTGATGCTTCAGGACCTCCATATGGTTGTGGTACAGCTGCATTGATTGGTGGTTTTGCATCAAGATTAGCAATCATGACGTTAACGATTTCAGACATCGATCATGAATTAGGAGATGTACCAAGAACATACTTCTTATTATGTGATGAAGATGATGTGCAATTTGAAGAGTTTCTTGAAAATGGAAGTGCTCGTACGTTGAATGATGTTCCTATGAGGCTTCTTGAATGTACGTACCATTTAATGCTGGAGCTTTCACAGCACGAGAAGAATATCAAACAAAATGTAGTGGTCGATTACAGAATGGCGATGCGAATGCTTAGGCAAGTATTCGAAGCAGCAGAAAATATTTTGCTATCTAACGGATGTAGTGCTGAAATGCGTAAAGAAATGCTTTCATACGAAAACTCACTTTATGGAACCCTTCCAAAAAGCTTGCAAAACTAACGATTATAAGGATATAACCGCCTTCCCTCACACATACTAATAGTGCAACTCCGAGTTGCAGGAATGAATAGGGAGGGCTTCTCATGAGAGCAAAACCGGATGATCGTAAGGATAACGCTGAAAAGTTACAAAAGATGGTTCAAGATACGATTGAAAACATGCACGCTGCAGAAGCTTCGATCGAGCTAACAGATAGTGATCAGCAAAAACAGCAGATACAGGCGAAAAACGAGCGACGTGCTGAGAGCATCGATGCGATGCGAGATGAAATTAAGGACGAAGCACATAAGTAACACATATAAACACTAAGCTGAGTGGGAAATTCCCATTCGGCTTTTTCATTAATAGGGATTCACCAATCAATTATGATAAACTAGATATGGTTAGCAAGAAGTAAGAGGAGGATATTCAGTGTTTATTTCAACTACCCCAATCACTGTACGATATGCTGAAACTGACCAGATGGGTGTTGTTTATCATGCCAACTATCTAATCTGGTTTGAGCTAGGAAGAACGACCTTAATAAATGACCTTGGATTTAAATACGCAGATATGGAGAAAGAAGGTATATTATCTCCAGTAGTCGATATTGAGGCAAGCTACAAACGCCCTGTTCGTTACGGCGACGACGTAAAAGTGAATACTTGGGTGGAACATTACGATGGCCTCCGGGTCGTCTATGGATATGAGGTAATAAAAGAAGATGAAACCGTCTGTGTAACTGGTAAGTCAGTACATACATGTGTGAAGAAGGAATCGTTTAGACCTGTATCGATTAGAAAGAGGTTTCCTGACTGGCATAAAGAGTATGAGAAGGTGAAAAAACCTAGCAAAGGATTGTAACCGAATGGCATTTGGATTAACAAAGCAAGAACTACAAGAATGGAAACGAACGGTAGCAAGTGGAAAAGTTGCTTTTCTTACTCACTATTGGTATGACCCAAGATTCCCACAATACAAAACCGTAACAAAAGCGGGGTGCAGGGATGTAGCGAAGTTAATAGAGTGGGGTGAGAAATACAATTTTAAGGGAGAATGGATTCACGACCGAGAAGGGTTTCCGCACTTTGATCTACTCGGAAATGAGCAGGTGAGAGTTCTCAGGAGCGAGGGACTGATTAGTCATATCGAGAGATTTGGTTTAACTGAAAGTTGATAAAGAAACGCGAAAGCAACGAAGCTTTCGCGTTTTCTTATCACTATTCTCCATGTTGAAATACAATTTCGTCTTTTTTCCTGCTGTACTTTACAGTGAAATCGAGTTCTTCAAAAAACCAAATGTCTTTTTCTTCAACATAAAATGTGATTCCTTCTTCTTCTGTGGAAAGAGCTGGTTCTGTTGGGGTTTCAACAGTCATGCCTAGTGAGAAGCCATCCTGAACGGTACTGCATCCTCCAACTCGAACAAAGAAGCGAAGCGAATCTCCTTTTTCTAATGCCATTTCACGTTTGAACCAGTTTAATGCTGGTTGAGTAATTGATATAATCATTAAATATACCTCCTGACACTACGCGACGTTACATATCTATTATAAAGGTGTACAAGTATCATGCAAAACAATACGACTACATCTGTTAGAATTTGTAGTTACAAGAGGATATAATAAGGGTATAAAGGGTATTGAATTGAGGAGGGCTTTAACTTGAGTAAGAAAAATATATGGCTGATTGTTTTCCTCACCTTTGCTGGCGTTATCCTACTCAGCATCAAGCCGATCATGGATCATAGGAGCCAGCGTCTGAATGAACTAAAACAAGCAGCATCGATGATGGTTGTGAACGAAGTACCAAACGAAACCGTCATTTCTTCTATTGCTGAAAAAAACGATATACAAGAAGAACGTAGTGAGGAAGCTGAAGAAGAAGTAGAACAAGTCTCTAAGAATGACGATACGTTGTCTGAGGAAGCTGAAGAAGCAGACATCAAGATGATTGGACTTGGAGACTCTCTTACTAAAGGTAGCGGTGATTCGACCGGAAAAGGCTATATCGGACGTCTTTCAACTAATATTGAACAAGATACAGGTGCAAGTGTTTCCGTTGAAAATTATGCAGTTCATGGTAGAAGAACGCCTAAATTATACAAAATACTCTTTGAAGAAGAAGTAGGAGAATCATTAAGTGAAGCTGATGTGATTTTAATGAGTATTGGTGGAAATGATTTAATGAAAGTGGTTAAGGAACATTTCTTAGATTTACAGATGGCTGATTTTCAAAGAGAGCAGTCAAATTATGTTGACCGCCTTGATAAAATCATGAAAAGAATCCGTTCCGTAAACAGCGACGCACCAATTATTTTTATCGGTCTTTATAATCCTTTATTAGAAAGTTTTCAATCGATAACAGAAATTGACCAAATTGTTCAGCGATGGAATGGGATAACCCAATCTACTGTAGAAAAAGATGAAAACACAACATTTGTTCCAGTTTACGAACTTTTCAATTCAGTAGATGAAAATCTATTCTTTGAGGATCAATTCCATCCGAATGACGATGGATATGAATTGATGGCACGTCAGATTCAATATCATCTAAATCAAGGTAATATCATCGATGACATTCCAGTTGAATAGCTAAATGATAGAGAAAAAAAGTAATCTATACAACAAAGGCAGTGGTACGTATGGAAAATCGTTATGAAGAAGAATACAATCGATTAGCCGAACGCTATCGTGTCGAAACGTACATCAAGCCCAGTTCAAGATTGATCTTCATTTTGGAATCACCACATATTGCTGAGGTGAAGTACGGAGTTCCTGTGGCTGGAGCTTCAGGGGCAACGATGGCTAAAAAGCTTTTCGGACAAGAGTATAACAAACCTCTTGGGTTGTTATTAAAGAAACATGATGAAGACGAAACGGATCGCCCATCCTTAGATGCAATAGGATTATTAAACGTTTGTAACATCCCGATGCAGAAACGTCCATACGATCAGAAAGATATTGAAAGCGCAAAGGCATTATTAGAACGGTTTGAAGTAATTCGTAAATACAATCATAAAGATGCGTTTAAAGATGAAGAGTTGAATAAGGTCCAATCTTTCATCTTAAGCAAGTTTAGAGAAAGACTAAATAAATTAACAGACGTAGAAGTGACGTTTGTCCCATGCGGAAGATTTGCACAGAAATTCTTTAGACTTGCAGATGTCACGAGCGAGAAATGGACAATCATTGAAGGTGTACCACATCCATCTTACAACTCTTGGAGTAGAGAGCGGTATGAAGAACCTGTTTCAAATGTGATTGAAGCTTTAAATCGTCATAAAGTATAAGTCAGTTTATTAAAACGAGCCAAAAAGCCTTATCCGAATAGGATAAGGCTTTTTCTATGTGTTAGAGCATAGAATAGGACGAACGCATAATTTTTCCCAGAGTTGTAATATAAGTGTAACAAAGGGGGTGAAGTGATGAAGAAATGGTCTCTCATGTTCCTCGTTTCGATCGTCTTATTCGGTGGCTATGCCATGGCCCCAGTAGAATCACATGAAATGGTTCAAGGCACTCAGGTACACCTTGATGAAGACGATCTTCCATATTGCCACTAATTTAGGAAAAGGGGTCTTTCGCGTGTTTGTAAAAATGAAATATGATCAGAGAAATATGAATAGTCCATAGCCACATATGAAGGGAGGACTCGAAATGGAAGAACTCATGTTGTTTATAACAGCAGGCTTGTTCTTTGTTTCACTGTTTAACTTCATCGTCATCTTAATCGAAAAAACAAAGCATAAATAATATTAGCTTTCTACTTTCTTAGCGAACGTATCAACATGGTTTTTGTACGGAATGTTATCATCCAATTGAAAGATAGTGGAAGCGGTTTTTAAGTAAGTTTTTGCGAGATCTTGATTTCCAAGTAAGTGATTTAGCTTTCCACATTGAAAGGTTAACTCACCAAATAAGTAGAACCTTTGTTTTTCTCTACAAATTTGAACGCCTTCCTTTGCAATCGATAACGCTTTATCATAATCTCCGCTTGATGATAAAGCTCTAGAATAATTATAGTATAGTCTGATTTCGATCGTTTCATCGTTGATAATCGGGTAAAAGCGTACATGGTAAAAAGCCTTTTTAAATAAAGGTAGGGCGTTATACCAGTTATTTTCTTCACTATAAAGAATTGCTGTGCTGATTAAAATCTCTATCTCTCGTTCGGAATAATTTTTTGAGGTGGTTGCAGTTAATAATAACGCATCGTTAAGTAGTTGGAATGAACTGTGGGCATCATGCTCGATGTAATAGTGGCAAATCGCTTTATGCCACAAAACGAACTGACGATTCTTAATTGTAGAGAAGAGAGGGTTATCCTCTTCATCTGCAAGGATTTCAGCGACAGTGTGGTACTCACGGTTCTTAATATGTCTCCTTATCTGACGGCAAACTTCCTTCACATAATCGAGGCGAGGGGTTTCGATCATGTGGAAAAAATAATTGATATCTACGCCAAGTCTCGATGCTAGATGATAGAGAAGTTCAGCAGAGGGTGATACATCATTATTTTCGATTTGACTGATTAACGCTTGTGTACAAATCCCATTAGAGAGGTCTGACTGCGAGAGCCCAAGGTACATTCGAAGTTCACGTAGGGAAGTTCCGAGTGTATCCTGACGCATCTGCTATCCCCCTTTTAGAAAGATTATACCATATGGAAACTTTATCCATGAAATATTTTCTAATATAATATACCATAAAAACATTATGTAAACTTATACAATAAAAAAGGAAGTCCACCTATTTTATAGAAGAAATTACTGTAACACATTTTAAAGGAGTGGACTTTAGTGAATTATTTACCTTCATTTCAATTAACAGATCAAGTGGTTGTCGTAACAGGAGGAGGAAAAGGGATTGGGAGAGCGATTGCAATTGGAGCTGCGGAAGCTGGGGCAGACGTTGCGATTCTAGCAAGAACATCCTCTGATATTATGGAAACGGCAGGATTAATAAGGGATAAAGGCAGAAAGGCTTATCCGATTCAGACCGATATTACGAGTAAGCAAGAAATTGAGGAAGCCGTTTCAGAAGTATACAAAGAAGCTGGAAAGATTAATATCTTGATTAATAACGCAGGAATGAATATTCGTTCAAAAGCATCTGATGTGACTGAGAATGAGTGGAATAAGATTTTTCAAACGAACCTGCAAGGTGCATTCTTTATGTCGCAAGCGTGTGCTGCAATCATGAAAGAAAATGGTGGTGGAAAGATAATTAACGTTTCTTCCGTTGCAGGTCACGTGGCTCTTAGAACTGGAGTCGTTTATGCTGCTACAAAAGCAGGCATGATACAGATGACGAAGAATCTAGCTTTGGAATGGGCTGAAGATGGTATTTCTGTAAATGCAATCGGACCATGGTATTTCAGAACACCATTAACGGATCAGTTGTTAGAGAACAAAGAATATCTAGAGGATATCCTTTCAAGAACGCCAATGAATCGAGTAGGGGAGTTGAAAGACCTCGTTGGAGCTGCAGTGTTTCTTTCTTCAGAAGCTTCCGATTACATGACAGGTCAAACGTTATTCGTTGATGGAGGAATGACGATTTACGGATTTTAATCATTACGAAAAAACCGTACATAAAAGGCTGTCGAACCATTTCGACAGCCTTTGAACCGTTACATTGTAACGGTTTTTCTTTATTCTGCTACTTCTGTTGAAATACTAGGAGCTGTTAGACCAGCATCTTCATATACAGATGCTAACTTTTCTTCAGCTGATGTGAACATGCTATCTGATTCTTCATAAACAAATCCAGCTTCGTCTGAAAGGTTTGCCGCTCTTGTTTCATAAGACTTCGCAAGATCTTCTAGAGCTGCTTCAAGGTCACTCTTATGAGCTTCAAGTTCAGCTGGAATTTCCATTCCACGAATATCTTCGGCAATTGTGTTAGCAGCTGTTTTTGCTTCTTCTTTCATAGTTGCAAGCTCTTCATCAGATGGCTTTTCTTCTTCTTTTGCTTTAGCAGCTTCGAATGCATAAATCGGTCCATCTTTCTCATTGATCATACTAGTAAGGTTCATTTGGAAATCAAGCAAAGCTCCTTTTACGTCTGCTTCTTGGTCACCATTTTCTTCTGAGCTAGCTTGTTCGTTGTTCTGGCTGTTATTTTCAGCTGCATTCTCATTAGCACTGTTACCATTGCTACAAGCTGCTGCAAAAACAAGGACCAGAAGCATAGTTAATGATAAAACCTTTTTCATACCGTGTAACCTCCCAAAATATTAGAATCTCTACAAATACAAATACTAGTCTAATAGGCACAAATTGTAAATAGATAAATTGTATTAAAATTAAAAAATTTCGTTGCTACTTTCAATAAAAAGAATATGTTAAGGTGAATAGGTATACAAGATAGACGGGAGTGTATGAACGTGATTCTATTAAATGACGAAATAATATCTAAAGAAAACGCTTCTATTAATATAGAAGATAGAGGGTATCAATTTGGAGATGGTGTGTATGAGGTCATACGAATCTATAATGGAAACTTCTTTGAGCTAGAAGGTCATTACGACCGCTTGAAAAGAAGTGCTAGTGAAATCCATATTGACTTACCATTTGATCGAGCTACATTTCAAACAAAAGTTAACGAGCTTCGTTCAACTAATAACGTAGAGAATGGTCATTTATATATGCAGGTCTCTCGAGGAATCGCACCAAGAAACCATCCATTCCCGGCAAAGTCTGAACCGGTGCTCGTTGCATATACGACTGAATACGCAACTAACGATACACCCCCACCAGGTAGGGCGATGTTTACTGAGGATATAAGGTGGCTACGCTGTGATATTAAGAGTCTAAATCTACTCGGAAATGTTCTTGCAAAGGAAGAATCAAAAAAACAAGGATATGATGAAGCTATTTTCCATAGAGGCGAAACCGTGACCGAGGGAAGTTCTACAAATGTATTCATGGTGAAGGACCAAACCCTCTATACGCATCCAGCAAACAATTACATCCTTGATGGAATTACAAGAAGAACAATATTAGATGCTGCCAAGGGTGCAGGGATTACAATAGTAGAAGAACCATTTACTAAAACGCAATTACTAGAGAGCGATGAAGTTTTTATTTCCAGTACAACTCAGGAAGTTAGACCTATAATCGAAGTAAGTGGCAATACCATCGGTACAGGTAGAATGGGGGATGTAACCGCTATCCTTCAAAAGGAATTCAAAAAGCGTCTTCCTAATAACAAGTAACCAAAGTAAAAATATTTTTTCTCGCAGTTGAATTTTTGATGCGATAGTGGTACTGTTAATTAGCGCTATATGTGAATGAAGAATTGCTTGTTTCGAGCATTTTCCATCATAAGGAAAATGCTCTTTTTAAAAATGATGTGGAGAGCATTCTCCATTTTATAGCATTTAAATGTAAAAAGGAGTTTTTATACGTTGAAAAAATTTCAAGACCTTGGATTAAGTAACACAATACTCGAAGCCGTTAACCAGATGGGCTTTGAAGAAACAACACCAATTCAAGCTGGTACGATCCCACTAGCTCTACAAAATAAGGATGTAATCGGACAGGCACAAACAGGTACAGGTAAAACTGCAGCGTTTGGTATCCCGATGATTGAAAAGATCGATACATCACTTACCCATGTACAGGGAATTGTACTTGCACCGACTCGTGAACTTGCTGTACAGGTTGCAGAAGAACTGAACCGTATTGGTCAAGCAAAGGGTGTACGCGCTCTTCCTATCTATGGTGGACAAAGTATCGGACATCAGATCAAAGCACTTAAGAAGCGCCCTCAGCTAGTTGTAGCTACGCCTGGACGTCTAATTGACCACATGGAACGTAAGACGATTCGTCTACAAGAAGTTTCATTCGTTGTCCTAGACGAAGCAGACGAAATGCTCAACATGGGCTTCATTGAAGATATCGAAAAAATTCTAAAAGGTGTTCCTGATCAGCGTCAAACACTTCTATTCTCAGCAACGATGCCTAAGCGTATCGCTATTCTTGCAGAGAAGTTCATGACAAATCCTGAAACGGTAAGAACGAAATCAAAAGAAATGACTGTTCCTCAAATCGATCAGCATTACTACGATGTTCGCGAACCGAAGAAGTTCGATCTACTTTGCCGTCTACTTGATATTCAAGCTCCTGAACTTGCGATTGTTTTCGGTAGAACGAAAAAACGCGTAGATGAAGTTGCAGAAGGACTTAAGAAACGTGGATATATGGCTGAAGGAATCCATGGTGACCTTCCTCAAGGCAAGCGTGACCAGGTAATCAAACAGTTTAAAGACGGTACGATCGATATCATGGTAGCAACTGACGTAGCTGCACGTGGTCTTGATATCAGTGGCGTTACTCACGTTTATAACTTTGATATTCCTCAGGATCCAGAGAGCTATGTTCACCGTATCGGACGTACTGGACGTGCTGGTAAATCAGGTTTAGCTTCAACATTTATCACTCATCGTGAGTATGACCACCTGAAAACGATCGAGAAAATCACGAAGCGTTCTATGCAAAAGCGTACGATTCCAAGTTTTGCTGAAGCAATGGAAGGACAACAACAGTCTACGATCCAACAGCTTCAAAGCACAATCGAAGAACAGGATCACAGTGGCTACCGTTCATCAGCTGAACAGCTTCTAGATGATCATGACCCAGTAACGCTTGTATCTGCAGCTCTTAAGCTTCTTACAAGAGAACCAGATACAACTCCTGTCAAAATCACTGACATCGCACCACTTCGTGCGAAAAAAGGTCCTAACCGTGGAGGCGGTGGCGGTGGACGCGATCGTCGTAACCGCACAAACGACCGCGGTGGACGCAAAGGTAACTACCGTCAAGACCGTAGTTCTGGAGCGAAGCGCCGTAAGTTTAACGACAAAAACAAAAATTCATAAATAAGAAAGCCGGGGCCTCTCCCGGCTTTTTTTCATATATAAATACTGGGAAAAAGAGTTTGAAAACGTTATCCTTATAGAGACACTACTTTGAAAGGCAGCGGAGCGATATGAAGAATAGTCAGCAGACACTAAACTTACAAAATACTGAATTATTAATAAAGCGTTTAGCTCTTATCGAGAAGGAATTAGGTTCAAAAGAAGCATCAAAAATGAAGCAGCTAATGTTGAAGCTTAAAAGTGGAGAGCAGCATTTTTTATTTTCTGGTCATTTTTCTGCTGGGAAGTCCACGTTGATCAACGCATTATTTGATACGGACCTTTTACCTTCTAGCCCAATACCTGCTAGTGCAAACACAGTACGGGTAAGAAGCGGGGATCCAGGCGCAGAGGTCGAATTTTTCAACGGAAAAAGAATGGTGTTTAAGGCACCATATAACATTGAAACGGTAAAAGACTATTGTTTGAATGGAGATGAAGTTGCAGAAGTCGAATTAAGTGCTCCTTCTCCGTTTCTAGATAAAGATGTTGTCTTGATCGATACGCCAGGCATCGACTCAACTGATGAAGCACACCGCTTAGCTACTGAGAATTCAATGTATGTAGCTGATGTTGTTTTCTATGTGATGGATTACAATCATGTTCAGTCAGAAGTGAATTATCAATTTATTCGGGAGCTCCATCGTCAGAATAAGAAGATTATCTTAATCGTAAATCAAATTGACAAGCACAAGGAATCCGAACTATCCTTCACTTCATTTAAACAGTCCGTTGCATCCTCGTTTCATGCGTGGGGAATGTCGCTAGAATCGTTCTTTTTCATATCGTTACGAGATCGCTCGCATCCTAATAACCAGTTTGAGCAGTTGAAGGTATACATTGAGGGTCTTGCAAAGAAAACAGAGGAAGATAAGGTGAAGAGTGTTTATGATTCTGCTCAATCGTTGGTTCAAGATGTAACAGACGTTTTGCCTGAAGATGAGGAAGTGAATCATGCTCATTTGAAGATGCAAAAGACCCTAGCATCATATCAAGAAAAGATCGATCAGATTGAACAAGAATTTCAGGTAGAAGCATCAAAGATTACGAAAGGTGCTATGCTTATGCCCTATGAAGTAAGAGAGGCTGGAAGAGCTTACCTTGAATCTCTTCAACCAGGCTTCAAAGTAGGGTTGATCTTTCGTGATAAAAAAACCGAACAGGAACGTGAGCATCGCTACGAGACATTTGTAGAAAAATTACAATCTCAAGTGAAAACGCAATTAGAATGGCATTTTCAACAATTGTTGTTAAACCTAGAAGAAGAAGCAGGAATAAACAAGTCTGATGATCTTAAAGACTATGCCATTTCAATAGACTTTTCATTTTTGAAGCACGAAGCAGAAAAGGGAACTGGAGCAACAGGTGAAGCTGTGCTGCACTATACCGAAACGATCGCAAGCCGATTGAAATCACAAGTTAAAGTTCAGTCAGAACAAAAGAAGAACGAGCTTATATTACAACTAGAAGAAGAGTTGGTCACTTTAGAAAACGAAGAAAAGAAGAAGTTTGAGAACGCCATCGGAGAAGAAAGAGCACGAGAATACTTTGAGTTAGTGGAAGAAGCAACAGAAGTAAAAGACCGTCTTGATGAAATCTTGAATGGTGCCTATGATTCAGATGCAAGAAAGATCCAGGACTTATTTGAGCAACCTGAAAAAGAAGTTGTAGTTATTGAGCCTGAAGATACACCTGTTACAAAAAGCATCCAGAAAAGTGAAAAAAGAAAAGCGGTTGAAGACCTACCTGAAGAACCAGACAGCCTTCCTTCTCGAGAGCTAACAATACACGCACTGCACAAAGGTGCAGATACGATCGAAGATTTGCCTGGTCTAGGTCAAACCCGTGATTCATTTCGTTCGAGAGCAGATAAACTAGCGTATCAATCATATACTGTGGCTCTATTTGGTGCATTTAGCGCAGGTAAATCTTCTTTTGCGAACGCTCTCATAGGGAAAGCGGTTCTTCCTTCTTCTCCTAATCCTACAACGGCTACATTAAACAGAATTTGTCCTGTTCAAAGTGATCGCTCTCATGAAACCGCAGATATTTTCTATAAAACCGAGGATGAACTTCTTAAAGACATACAGCATTCACTATCTTTCTTTGGTGAAAAAGCATTTTCTATTGAAGATAGTCTTGGAATTATTGAAAAAGGGAAGATTTTTGCGAAAGAATCTTCGGATACGAAGCCACACGCTTTGTTCTTGAAAGCAGTGTTAGATGGGAAAGCGCAGCTGGACCTTTTAGGTAAAGTTCGGAACGTATCGATGGATGACTACAAGGATCTAGTTGTCAATGAATCAAAAGCTTGTTTCATCGCTTCGATTTCCTTATATCACGATAACCCGCTTACAAAGGAAGGCATCACGCTAGTCGATACGCCTGGAGCTGATTCAATTAATGCGAGGCATACAGGAGTTGCGTTTCAATATATAAAAGAAGCAGATGCGATCCTTTACGTAACGTATTATAATCACGCGTTTTCAAAGGCTGACAGGGAATTCTTGATTCAGCTTGGTAGAGTAAAAGATGTATTTGAGATGGATAAAATGTTCTTCCTGTTAAATGCAGCTGATCTTGCAAAAGATGAAGAAGAGCTAGAGATTGTAGAAGAACATGTTGAAAGTCAGCTTGGCCAATATGGAATAAGAAAACCTACACTATTTCCAGTGTCTAGTTTAGCTGCAATGACCTCGATTAATGGGACGAAAGAAGAAAAGGATATATTACGTCTACCAGCACGTCTTAGAGAAAAGGGTGGCGTCAACCGTTTTGAAGATCGCTTCTACACCTTCATACAGTCTGATCTTTCGAAGATGGCGATTCAATCGAATTGGAATGAGCTTAAGAGAGTAACCACGATGTTACAAGACTGGTTGAATAACTTTGATCGTGATAGTGATGAAAAAGAAGCGGATATCGAGAGGCTACACACAGCGAAAGAGAATGCGATCCAACTGGTGAGCGATTATTCAGTAAATTCAACGGTAAGTAAAATCAAACAGGAAATAGAAGAACTCGTACATTATATCCCTCAACGCCTTTTTTACCGATTTGGTGATTTTTATAAAGAGGCGTTCAATCCGACTACTCTCAACCGAAAAGCAGGGTTAGCTACGGCAGCATCTAATCTTTTAGGTGATCTCGAGAATGACTTGATGCAAGAGATGAGAGCGACATCTTTAAGGATGGATTATTATATTCAAGGTGCATTGAAGACAAATTACAGAGAATTTCATCTCAAAATCAATAAGGAAATCCCTGATTTCCAAAGTGAGATTGAGAATCTGCATGATATGGAAACACCTCAATTCGAAGCGTCATTATCAGAACTAGTTTCTACAGAGCAAATCGATAAAACGGCAAGTTCAGAATATCGAAATTCAAAACAATTCTTTGAACAAAATGGTAGTGCAAAACTCCAGGATAAGCTTTCTTCTCTTCTTCAAGAACCTGTGCAACAGTACGTTGATAAAATCAAAGGAAGTTTAAGAGAAAGATCAAAGCAGTTCTATGAAGACCAGCTTAGTCATTTAAAGACAGATATTGTGAATGATATTGAGCGGTTTGTTAGTGCTCAAATCGAAATGAAGACAAGTTCTATTACGAAAGAGGACCTTTCATACAAAGTAGAGGAGCTACAAGTCCTATTGAATCAAGCAGGGGAGGGGAGCGAATGAACAATATCGTTTCAGTGGAATGGTTAAGAAAACATATTCAAGACAAGGATATCGTAGTGGTGGATTGTCAATTTGATTTATCTGATAAAGAAAGTGGATATGTGTCGTATTTACAAGGACACATTCCACGTGCTCGTTATGCTGATCTTGAAAAAGATTTGTCAGGTCCGGTAAAGGATCATGGAGGAAGACACCCGCTTCCGAGTAAGGACCAGATTCAGACTGTATTTGAGAAACTTGGGATTGACGAACATTCTAAAGTAGTCGCGTATGACAGACAGATGGGTGCGATGGCATCGAGATTATGGTGGCTGCTTGGATATGCCGGGCACAAGGAGAGGGCTGTTCTAGATGGTGGGATAAAAGCTTGGGAAGATGCAGGGCTTCCCCTCGAACAAAATGAAACTGAAGTAGAACGATCGCATTATCCGATCTCACTAGATGATTCTATGATCGTTTCTATGGAAGAAGTAAAGGAAGCTATTTCTAAGGGTACTACAATTATTGATTCCAGAGCGAAAGATAGGTACTTAGGACAGAACGAACCTATTGATGCGAAAGCTGGCCATATTCCATCAGCTACGAACCTTTTCTGGAAAGATCATGTGAACAATGACCATACCTGGAAGGATAAAGAGAGTAGGGGAGGGGTAACAAACAGAGGAGATTCTCCGATTATCTACTGTGGCTCAGGTGTGACAGCATGCGTAAACGTACTTGCATTTCATGATGCTGGAATCAATGCAAAGCTTTATCCAGGAAGCTTCAGTGACTGGATTAGTTATGAAGACAACCCAATTAAGCCATAAGAAAAACCAGTTCTGATACTTTTATCAGGACTGGTTTTTTAGTGCATAAATTTAAAGAGAGGAGAGGAAGGACTCGAGACGATCCATACCTTCTTTTAATATATCCATGTTATAAGCGAACGAAATTCTTACATATCCTTCACCGTACGTTGAAAATGCGCTTCCTGGTACGACAGCTAAATTCCCTTCTTTTGCAAGCTTCATAGCGAAATCGAAAGAGGACAATCCAAATTTCTCGATCGACGGAAGAATATAAAATGCTCCGTCAGGCTTAACAGGTGAGAGTCCCATCTCGACTAGTCTGTTATAAACAAAGTTCATTCTTTCTTCGTATTGAGTTCTCATAGGTACTGCATCAGTTAACCCGTTTTGGAGCGCCTCTAATGCCGCATGTTGTGAAATTGAAGAAGCGCATGACACATTATACTGATGGACTTTTAATAGATGTTTTGCAATGGACTCAGGAGCAAAAAGAAATCCGATTCGCCATCCTGTCATCGAATGGGATTTAGACAATCCGTTGATGACGATGGTTTTTTCTCGCATCCCATCGAATTGAGCGATCGATGTGTGTGTACCAGAAAATGCAAGTTCAGAATATATCTCATCTGACAAAACAAAAATCTCTTTGTCCTTAAGAAAATCTGAAATATCAGCGAGTTCTTGTTCAGAAAGCGCAACACCCGTCGGATTAGACGGTGACGGAAGGATGATACATTTCGTTCGTTCCGTAACAGCTTTTTCGATTAAATCACGTGTTAGTTTAAAAGCGTTATTACTCGTATCAACATGAACTGGTGTTGCTCCACAAAGTGTAATGATAGGTTCATAACCTGGGTAGACTGGACCAGGTAAAATCACTTCTGATCCCTCTGTTAAGAGTGTACGTAACGTAATATCGATCGCCTGACTTGCTCCTGAAGTCGTAATGATTTCATTTTGTGGATTATATGTCAGCCCATATCGTGATTGGACAAAGTGTCCAGCCGCTTTACGTAACTCGATCATTCCAGCGTTATGTGTATACGTTGTTTGGTTTTGATCAATTGCGTCTTTCGCAGCTTCTTTGATGTGATCTGGAGTATGAAAATCTGGCTGGCCGATTGTGAGTGAGATCATGTTCTCATAATCTGCAACCATATTAAAGAATTGTCTAATACCTGAAATTTCAATTGATTTTACTCTCGGGTTTAGAAGGTGTTCCATAGTCAAGACTTCCTTTCAGAGAACAATATAAACATCATTGTAGCATAATTTTAACGTTATCGTCGAAATGAAGGTAAAGGCAGTTATTTTTCCACAATCGTCATTTATGTCATTTGTTGATAACTTCTGTAGATACTGATAGTATAGGCTTTTCGAGACTTATCAACAGGTAAAACCCTATACCCTATGCCGGTATTTTTTATTTGTAAGGGGGTATGGTTGGCGGTGATTATTTACCCACAGAATTCTGTGGATAACCAATTTTCTGACGATTTTGTTATAGAAGAATGATAATGACACAAAAAAAGTCCTCACAAAGCGTGAGGACATCTTTAATGAGAAAACCATGTTTTTTGTACTCTGTAGTACAACCTGGTGCGGAAATCACCAGCATAATGATTATCAAAAGTTGTTGATTAAAGCTCAATTTGATAGAACTTGATCCGTTACATAAGCAAGAAGAGCTAATTGAATGTGGGTGCGCAGTTCATATGAGTAGATATCGATCCCTGTTAAATTCTCTAGCTGCTTGACTCGGTAGTTTAATGTGTGACGATGGATATAAAGTTTCTCAGCGGTTCGGTTGATGACTAAATTATTTTCAAGAAATGTTTCGAGTGTTTTGAGAAGTTGAGCGTGATGCTTTTCGTCATATTGAATGATGGGGAGGAGTAAAGGTTCATAATATGTTTTCAGATCCACTCCATTCTCTTTAAGTTGGATAAACATCTTATAAACCCCAAGCTCATCATACTCAACCAGTGGTTTTTCTTTATATCTGGCAAATAAGTGGGAAGTATAGGCTTCTTTTAGCGCTTGATCTAGGTCTCTAATGCCTGTGACGGTAGAACTTACGCCGATGTAGAAGTTTTTACAATGTGTTTCATCAATTTCTAGCGTGTCACCAGTCAGCAAAAGGATGAGGTGGTCGATCTTTCTTTTTCCAATCCCTTTTGTTTTGTGTGATAGAATTCGTTCTTGTACATAATTGTCTAGACATTTGTCGTTCTCAGATGTAACGATTAGGACTCGATTCTTGCCAGAAAAGTCAAAGCCTAAATCACTACTTTTCTTTAATATTGCTTTCTCACTTTCATAGTTTTTAGATAAGAGTGTATCCAAAAAATCAGCGTGAATGTGTATCCTCGTTTCTTCAATGATTTGTAGCTTTAGGAATTCGATCGCAAATATAGTGGATGCCTGCTCTAATGCAAGCATATCTAATGAAGTTAGTTCCAGCTCCTTTTGAACCACCATTCTTCCAATCGTACGATCGTGTCCTATGATCGGCATGATTTCTTCAATCGTTGTTCTTCTATGAACGAGTGTTGAACTAGCAAGAAGATTGTTATTCTCATCGTACAACACTACATTTCCGTTGATTAACTTCGATAATGCTTCAGTTATCACAGACAGACCTACATTTTTAAGAACAAGCGATGTAAGGTCTTTTTGTATGCGCTGCGTATAAGCAAGCAAGGATAGCTGCTTATTGACAAGCTGTTCAAGTATGCTTCTCGTAACGGTAGAGAAGTTCATGGTTCTAGGAATTTCGAGAAGGGGTAATCCGGTACGATTGGCAGCTTCTATAATTCCAATCGGAATAACATCGAGATAGAACCCTGTATGAATCGCAAGTGCAGAAAGTTTTCTGCTTGCTAGCGTGTCGATTAATTTTGTATAGAACTCTGATTTCTCATTCCAACCATATGCTGTCGTGATTAAGAAATCACCCTCGTGTAATCGTGATACATCTTCCATTACTTCTACGATTGTAATCCATTTGATCTCTTGATGAAGTCCTTGTTTCCCTGCGATTAATTTAATTTCTTTCATCTCATTTAATTGAAGAGCTTCATTTACTGTGATCCCCATAGGTGTCCCCCCGTTCTCTTATCCAAATCGTACAATAAAGTCAGAATTTTTTGTATAAAAAGTAGATAGAAATTTCTTGCTTCACGTCATAGGCTAATAGTAAATAGAAAAAGCGGGGGGAAGGGTTTCTATGAATAAGACTCATTTAATCAAACCACTTCTCGGTATGGATTATGCTGTCATCTCTCATGGGAAAGGGATTTACCTTTTCGATGAAGATGGAAACACGTTTATAGATGGGTCTTCAGGTGCGATCACTGCAAATTTAGGTCATGGTATGAAAGAAATTTCTGAAGCTATGATGAAGCAAGCTTCGCAAGTATCATTTGTCTATCGCTCTCAGTTTACGAGTAGACCTGCGGAAGAATTAGCAGAACGGCTTTGTCTTTCTGCACCAGGAGATCTTAACTGGGTGTTTTTTGTGAATAGCGGTTCTGAAGCAATGGAGACTGCGCTGAAAATTGCCGTTCAATATTGGCAGGAGCAAGGGAGACCTACGAAGAACAGGGTAATATCAAGGTGGATGAGTTATCACGGTATTACGATGGGGGCATTATCGATGTCGGGTCATGTTATTCGTAGAAGTCGCTTTGCCTCTATGCTGGAGCATTACCCTACACTTTCTCCACCTTATTGTTATCGTTGTGCGTTTGAAGGAAAATGCCCAAATTGCTCAGAATTATATGCACTTGAATTTGAACAAGTGATTCAGAGACTTGGAGCGGATTCAATCGCTGCGTTTGTATGTGAGCCTGTAATCGGTGCTGCTGGAGGTGCTGTCGTTCCCCCTGATCATTATTTTCAAGCGATGAAAAAAGTGTGTGATCGTTATGAAATCTTGTTTATTGCGGATGAGGTCATGACTGGCCTCGGACGAACAGGGAAAATGTATGCGATGGAACATTGGGGCGTACAACCTGACATCATAGCACTAGGAAAAGGGATGAGCGCTGGATTTACCCCGATGGCTGGTACGATTGTATCTGATCGAATTATCGAAACGATCAATAATGGATCAAAAATTGTATTGAGCGGCCATACGTTTAGTGCCAACCCCCTATCTGCAGCGGTATGTCTCGCTGTCTTCGACTATTTAGAGAATCACGATGTCACTACGAACGTAGATAAACAAGGAAAGCTGCTCATGAACGGACTCACAAAGCTTAAATCGCTCTTTCCAATCATCGGTGATGTTAGAGGAAAGGGCCTTCTAACAGGTATCGAACTTGTAAAGGATACGATCACAAAAGAGCCGTTCCCCCTTGAACATCAAGTTACGAATAGGTTAATCCGTCATTGTTATGAAGCTGGATTACTCGTCTATACTGCCGCTGGAGGTCTGAATGGTACAGCTGGTGACGCTATACTAGTTGCTCCACCTCTCATTATTAACGAAGTAGAAGTTGAGCTTTTACTTGATAAACTCCATAAAGGATTAACAAGTTTGATGACAGAATTAATGGAGCAGGGATTATTTGAAGCGAAATCGATCAGTTAAGGGGGAGGGTGGAAATGAGAACGAGTAAACACTGCAAATTACCAGACCTTGGCATACTTAAAGATAATATGACGATTATGTGTGGTGGGTTTGGTGGAGTCGGATCACCGCCAACTCTGATCGAGTGGATACTAGAGTCTGGAATTAAAGACATTACGTTGATTTGCAATGATGCAGGCTTTCCGTGGATCGGACCTGGAAAGCTCGTTACAGAGAAGCGCGTGAAACGGTTGATTGCATCACATATCGGGTCGAATCCAGAAGCAGGCAAGCAAATGCACAGTGGAGATTTAGAAGTTACATTCTATCCACAAGGAACGCTCGCAGAGAAAATTCGGGCTGGTGGAATGGGGTTAGGAGGAATATTAGTCGATGTCGGCCTCGGGACTTCGATTGAAGAAGGTAAAGAAAAGGCGATCGTGAATGGGAAAGAATACATGATCGAACCAGCTCTTCAGGCAGATTTAGCAATCGTCTCATGTAAAAAAGCAGATGGTTATGGGAATCTCATCTATGACCAAAGTGCTAGAAATACGAATCCTTTAGTAGCCTCAGCTGGGAACATTACGGTAGCTGAAGCGGAAGAAATCGTAGATATTGGGGAATTAAACCCTGAAGAAATCATTACTCAAGGTGTTTTTATCGACTATGTCGTTCAAAGTAAGGGGGTCGATTGGAAATGGGTATGGGAGCTGAAACGAGAAAGTTGATCGCGAAGCGCGCTTCAGAAGAAATTGGTCCTCTTATGATGGTAAACCTCGGAATCGGTATCCCCACTTTAGTAGCAGATTATCTTCCTCGTTCACTCGGCGTCATGCTGCATACTGAAAACGGCATATTAGGTATGGGGGGAAGCCCTGAAGTTGGTGAGGAAGATGGAAACCTATCAAACGCAGGGGGATACCCAGTTTCCATTATCCCTGGCGCATCATTTTTTGATAGTGCAGAAGCATTTGGAATGGTTCGAAGAGGTTACCTCGATATTACGATACTAGGAGCGTTAGAAGTTAGCGGGAGAGGTGATATTGCAAACTGGATCGTACCAGGAAAGCGAGTACCAGGTATGGGAGGCGCGATCGATCTTGCGCAAAAAGCGAAAAAGGTAATCGTGTTGATGAGTCATACAACAAAAGATGGAAAACCCAAAATACTTAAGGAATGTTCCCTGCCTCTTACAGTGAAGGAAGGGGCGAATATGATTATTACTGAACGAGCAGTAATGAAAATAGAGAACGGCTGCCTAAAGCTAATCGAAATAATGCCAGGCTATACGGTAGAAGAAGTGATTGATTCAACTGAAGCCGAGTTAGAAATCGAGCTAGTTAGGAGGCATTGATGATGCAAGAGATGGTAAAGAAATGGATGGAGAACAACAAAGAATATGGGACGGAATTGTTACAAAGACTCGTCAGGTGCGACAGCGTGCAAGGGAATGAAGCACGCGTGCAAGAAATAGTTGAAGCCGAACTACAGCGTCTAGAACTCGATGTGGATCGCTTCGTACCTGGGGAAGAAACTACTTCGCATCCTTCATTTTGCGCGAACCGTACTGATTTTTCTAACAGTCCGAACGTAGTAGGCGTTAGGAAAGGGAGTGGTGGTGGAAGATCGTTAATCCTCAATGGCCATGTGGATGTTGTGCCTCCTGGGAATAGAGAGGATTGGCGCGCAGATCCTTACAGTGGTGAAGTCATAGACGGAAAGCTTTATGGGAGAGGTTCTACAGACATGAAGGGCGGGAACACTGCGATGCTTCTTGCCCTTAAATGTATGAAAGAGCTAGGTATCTCATTAAAAGGAGATGTCATATACGAGAGCGTTGTAGAAGAAGAAAGTGGTGGGACAGGAACGCTCGCAACGATTCAAAAAGGGTACAAAGCTGATGCAGCACTTATTCCTGAACCGACAAATATGAAAGTCTTTCCGAAACAGCAAGGGTCAATGTGGTTTCGATTGAAAATAAATGGGCAATCAGCACATGGCGGGACAAGGTATGAAGGCGTGTCTGCACTTGAGAAGAGTTTGCGTGTTATCGAAGCAATACAAACGTTAGAGAGAAAACGAAATGAAACGATTACAGATCCACTCTATAAGCATATCCCGATACCAGTTCCGATCAACCTTGGCACGATTAAAGGTGGAGACTGGCCATCTTCAGTTCCGGACCAAGTTATCATAGAAGGTAGAATGGGCGTTATCCCAGGTGAAGCGCTTACGGATGCTCAAAAAGCAATGGCGAATGCACTATCTTCTATTGAAGACGAATGGATAAAGCAACACCCTGTAGATCTCGAATGGTTTGGAGCTAGATGGCTACCTGGCGAAGTAAGTGTGGAGCACCCATTACTTTCCATTCTGAAACATAATTATGAGGAAAGCTCAGGACAAGAGTTGAAAATAGAAGCATCCCCATGGGGTACGGATGGAGGTCTTCTTACTCAGCTAGCTGAAACACCTGCACTCGTCTTCGGTCCTGGGGAAACGGCGCTTGCTCACTTTTCAAATGAATATATCGACATCGATCAGATGATGCTTGCAGCGGAAGTCTATGTGCATACGATCGTCGAGTGGTGTGGGAAGGAATAAGGACGGGAAACCGTTCTTATTCTTTTTATATAGAGGATTTTGAGCAGAAGGAGCGAAGAAAATCAAAAAGATAGTAAAAGGTGGGGAAGGTATGACAGATGAGAGAGAGATCGCAATTGATCGAAACTACAAAGGAAGTGACTATTCGTTCGACTGTAATCATGACCCTTTTAATGAAAGAATTCGAATCGAGCATTACTCAGGTAATTCGAGGCATGTCATCACTCATGTGCTTCGCTTGTTTACGACTGGCTATTCAAAATGCATCGTAAAAGTGAAAGATACGGATCTTTCTATATTTAGGAGCTTAGGTTTCTCGTATGAAGGAACGATAAGAAATTATTTCTCTGGTGTTGATATGCATGTCATGACAAAATTCAAAGAAAATTGGCGCAGGAACGCTCACCGCTGGATGGAGGAAGAACAAATACTTGATGGCGTTCTATCAAAGGTTGCTTCACCTCTTTCTGAAAAACCAGTGATGAGAAGAGCCACTGAGCAAGATGCAGAGAAACTTTCGGTATTGTATAAGAGCGTTTTCGAAGTTTATCCAACTCCGATGGATCAACCGGAATATATCCGTAAAGTAATGAAAGAAGGGACTATTTTTTATTTAGTTGAGGAAGGTAACAAGATAACGAGCGCAGCTTCAGCCGAGGTTAACCGCACGTTCCAAAATGCTGAGATAACCGATTGTGCTACATTACCTGAGTTTAGAAAGAGCGGTGCAATGAGACATCTGATCCTAGCTCTAGAATCGAAGTTGTTAGATGAAGGGATTTATTATGCTTACTCCATTGCAAGAAGCTTGTCCTTTGGGATGAATGCAGTCTTCTTTCAGCTTGGATATGAATATGGAGGACGTCTGATCAATAATGTTAAGATCTATGATGATTGGGAGAATATGAATTTATGGAGCAAAGCACTTGTGACGAGTGCCGACTAATCGGCATACGTAGATGGATTTTGGGCGAAGGGGGAGCTTATGTTCAAACAAAACATTTCCATCACCAACGGAATGTTTCGCGCGATCTTAGAAAGCATCGATGAAGGAATACATGCCGTTGATCATAAAGGGATAACGATTTATTACAATGAAATAGCTGCAAAGCACGATGGGTTAAATGTAGAAGATGTTCTTGGAAAGCACTACCTTGAGGCTTTTCCATCGCTTTCAAAGGAAACAAGCACCTTATCTTATGTACTTTCAACAAAGAGACCGATCTATAACAAAGATCAAACATATCGAAATATGAAAGGGAGCTTTGTTTCTACCATTAATACGACACTACCTATTATTGTTGATGACACCCTGGTAGGAGCTGTAGAAATTGCTCGTGATATCAGTAGGATTAAGAAGCTATCAGATAAAGTTATGGAACTCCAAGCGAAATTAACGACGAATACAGCGAAGGATTTTGATAATGGAACCTCTTATACGTTTAGAGATATCATCACTTCAGATGAAACCTTCTTAAAAGTAAAAAAATGGGCACGGAAAGCAGCACAACATTTTTCCCCTGTCCTTGTGTATGGAGAAACTGGGACTGGGAAAGAACTCCTTATCCAAGCAATTCATAATGCTTCAGGTAGAAAAGGTGCGTTTATTGCTCAAAACTGTGCTGCGCTACCATCTAGCATTCTCGAATCGATTTTATTTGGTACTTCGAAAGGATCGTTCACAGGTGCTGAAGAACGGCCTGGGCTTTTTGAACTAGCAGACAACGGATCATTGTTTCTTGATGAAATCAATTCGATGCCAACTGAAATTCAAGCAAAATTACTTCGTGTATTAGAAGATGGTGTTATCCGAAGAGTAGGTGCAGTGAAAACACGTCGAGTAGATGTGAGGATCATTGCAGCGATTAATGAAGAACCAGAAATGGCACTTAAAGAAAAAAGGATTAGGGAGGATTTATTTTACAGATTGAACGTTGTTTACTTACGAATACCGCCACTTCGAGAGAGACGAGGAGATATACCTGCCCTCATCGATCATTTTATTGAGAAATACAACAAGAAATTTAATAAGAACATCACTAGTATCGAAAAGGAAGCATTAGAGATTCTTTGTGATCGTAGGTGGCAAGGGAATGTAAGAGAACTAGAGCATGTGATTCAATCAGCAATGAATTTCGCTGAGAATGAGCACCTTTCAGCAGAGGATTTTCCTTATATTAAGCCACGCTTCACAGCTTCTTCTTCAGAGTCACTTCGAGATGTGCTTCAACATACAGAATGGAGATTAATTGAGAAGGCGATGGAAAGTGCGGGAGGTAACGTTCAGAAAGCAGCGAAGCAACTTCAAATCCCAAGGCAAACATTACAGTATAAGCTTTCAAAATACGTAAGTGCCCAAAAATGAGCACGTGAGCTAATCGTCATCACTTAAATAACGACTAAACGGTAAGTTATAAGACTTTAAAAGAAATAATGGAGCTGGCATCAATCTTGCATAGTATAACAGTAGATTCCAAGAAGGGGGAATGTATGATGCTTATGCAACTTTATAAGCCAGCACGTCATTGGAAGGATATCGAACTTTGGAAGAATGTTACTGAGGACCAATGGAACGATTGGATTTGGCAGCTTACGAATACCATTCGAACTCTTGACGACCTTCGTAAAGTAGTTAACCTCACACCTGATGAAGAGGAAGGGGTAAGGATCGCAACGAAAACGATTCCATTAAATATAACGCCCTACTACGCATCTCTGATGAATCCAGATGACCCCAGGTGCCCAGTACGGATGCAGTCGATCCCGATCTCAAAAGAAATGCATAAAACAAAGTATGATTTAGAAGACCCACTTCATGAAGACGAAGATTCCCCTGTACCTGGTTTAACACATCGCTATCCTGATCGGGTTTTGTTTCTTGTTACGAACCAATGCTCGATGTACTGTAGGTATTGCACTAGAAGACGATTTTCCGGACAAATCGGAATGGGAGTGCCAAAGAAACAGTTGGATGCAGCAATCAATTATATCTCACAAACACCAGAAGTAAGGGATGTTCTTATTTCTGGAGGAGATGGCTTATTGATCAACGATAAAATTCTTGAGTATATCCTAAAAAACCTACGTGCGATTCCACACGTTGAGATCATTCGAATCGGTACAAGAGCACCGGTTGTTTTTCCTCAAAGAATTACCGAAGATCTTTGTAACATTTTAAAAAAATACCATCCTGTCTGGTTAAATACTCACTTTAATACAAGCATTGAAATAACGGAAGAATCTAAGAAGGCATGTGAAATGCTTGTAAATGCAGGTGTGCCAGTTGGAAACCAAGCCGTCATTCTTGCTGGAATTAATGATAGCGTAACAATAATGAAGAAGTTGATGCATGACCTTGTAAAAATACGAGTACGACCATACTATATTTATCAATGTGATCTGTCAGAAGGAATTGGTCATTTTCGAGCCCCTGTTGCAAAAGGGCTTGAGATTATGGAAGGCTTACGAGGTCACACATCTGGATATGCTGTACCAACATTCGTTGTAGATGCACCTGGTGGAGGAGGGAAAATTGCTCTCCAACCGAACTACATGATTTCTCAAAGCGCAGATAAAGTCATTTTGAGAAATTTTGAGGGTGTAATTACTTCGTATCCAGAGCCTGAGAATTACACTCCTGGTACAGCCGATACGTACTTCAACAGCATCTACCAGCTTGAGAAGAAACCTGCAATCGGAATAAGCTCACTCATGACTGATGAGCGGTTTAACCTTGTACCTGAGAACCTTCAGAGACTGAACCGTAGAAGTAAATACGGGGATGACCCTAGCCATTCTTCACTTAAAGACCAAAGAGAAAAACGGGATATTATGAAAGAGAAGAAGTACAATGCAGAACAAGCGAAACACAACAAGAAAAACGATGTTGAGGAGGGGAGTTCATGAATTGTAAGTGGTGTGATAAGGAAGGCGCCTTTGAAACCCTCGATACTGGATATTGGGAACTTCCTGATGGATCAAGGGCGGTCGAAATTAATGAATTACCTTCTATCCAGTGCATTGATTGCGGCATGTGTTATCAAACAGATGAACTAGTTGGAGATGTTGAAGAACAGCTGATGTTGATCGATACATCCAAACTGTCTTCTTCCTTTACATTTAAAGAATTGATGGATCAACCTAGACTTTTAAAAAAGAATTATTTTGACATCGATCGTTATCCGCTTAAATAGGTAAACTTGATGGTTTCGCGCTCCCTGTCCAATTGAGGAAAGGTTACCCAAAAATTATATCGGAATATTCTGAAAAATATTGATATTTTGACGATTCCCTCGTATAATAATAAAAAGAGCTTCTAAGGGGGGAGAGCAACATGAACAACCATCATAAATCGTATAGAGACAACATGAAAGATAAAGCGATGAAAAAGAAGAAAGATCAAGAAACATTCGAGTTGGAATTGTACGCCCAATTAATCCTTGATGAAGCCGTCTTTACCTTCCAGAAAAACCGTTACCAGGACACAATCAATTTAGCACTTGATCGTCGAGACGAAAAAGCATTTCAGGAAGCATCAGAACAATATGTCACGTTTCTTCGTTCCTACAAGCAGGCGCTTCATTAATTCTTGAATAGAACAGGGCGACGATGACGCAAACTAATCGTAACCAATCGATAAGGGAGTGTCAGTATGGGTCGTTAGAAGAAAGGCAATGCGAATGCTGAGAGAAATAATAACGCGAAGCAAAAGCAAGATAAACAAATTCCGTCATATGCAGAAATAGAAGCTCAAAAACTAAAAAACCCGCAAGAATAAGGAAACACATGCAGGGCTGTCGAGAACTTTGGCAGTCCTGTTTTATTTGTATGCATGATTCTATTTTCGTTTATTCAACCGTGTCAACAGTCGGTTTATGTTACCATTATAGAAGGTATTTAAGGAAAGGATGACCACAATCATGAACCGACTCATATTAATAGATGGCTTTAATTTACTAAGTAGAGGGTATTTTGCAACTGCTTATGGAAAATCAGAGGAGCAACTTACTAAAACACCAGAAGGTTTATATACAAATGCGCTAAGAGTGAAGATGCAGAAAATCATATCATTGATCAATGATTATAACCCGACTCATTTTGCTGTAACGTGGGATGTGAAGAGAGATGAATCGAAACGAAGAGAGCTGTTTAAGGAATATAAAGGGACGCGAGGAGAGCTTCCTCAACCATTGATTCAGCAATACGAAACAGCAGTAAAGTTGTTCGAAGCGACAGGAATTCCGCAATTAACTGTAGAAGGATTTGAAGCAGACGATGTGATGGGTACTCTTTCACACCGCTGGACGAATGACCAAATGGGTGACTGCTTTATTTACAGTAACGATCGCGACCTTTTGCAGCTATTGAATGAAAAAGTGTCTCAAATCATAGCAATTCGTAAAGAAGGAGACAAAGTCTATACCGAAGAGCATTTCAAAACGGAATATGGCATTACACCGGATCAGTGGATTGATGTGAAGGCATTGCTTGGAGATAAAAGTGATAATATACCGGGAGTAGCTGGTGTAGGGGATAAAGCTGCGTTACCTCTAGTTCAGCAATATGGTTCTGTAGATGGTGTGTATACAAGTATAGAGACTTTAGATACGAAGTATAACAGGTATAGGAAAAAGCTAATAGATGGAGAAGAATCAGCTAAATTAAGTCTTCAGCTCGTGACGATTGAGAAGCAAATTCCTGAACTTGCTGACCATTCATTTGATGATCTTAAGCTATCACTAGATTATGATACATTACAATCAGCGTTTAATGACTTAGGGTTGCGAATAAGACTATAGTGACTATCCAGCTGTATTTAGCTGGATAGCTTTTCTAGCAAGCTCATCTGCCACTTTGTTCTTTGAGCTTGGGATCCATTTTATGAAAAAAAGATCAAATTCATCTACTAAAGCAAGTGCATTGGAGAGGTAAGATTCATACGTTCGTTTTTTTGTATGTCTTCGATCGATCGCATCACTCACGAGTTGAGAGTCTGTTCGCAACGAGATAATGCGGTGCTTTTTATCGATGCAAATGCGAAGAGCTTCGATCAATGCCTGGAACTCTGCTTCATGATTTGAGAGCGTTCCGAGTGGAATGGAAGAACGAATGACTTCTCCGTCTCCTTTAATAAAAATCCCTGCACCAGATGGGCCGGGATTGCCTGCGCTTGCTCCGTCTATATACACTTCAATCACTTGTGTTTCCTCCCTGAGCTAGTCTTGTTGTATTCTATCATATACATGAACACTACCGGAAGACATACATTTAAGGTAAATGGAGAAACTTGAATAGAAGGGGACGAGTGTAGGAGTGAAAGAAATGAAGAAAAAAGAGGTTATGATGGAAGTAGGATTCATTCTAGATACATATTGCGATGGGTGTTTGTTAAAACGTGTGAATCAACATGATTACGGCAAATGCCATGCACAGCGCTTTTGTATCACAGAATGTACAGTTGGAGACGAATTGAGACAACTTGGAAAACACCTTACGTAATTAAGGGGTATGATATATGAATGTAATTCTTAAATGGAAATATAAAACGCCTCGGGGTATACAGGCCTGGATGACATCAGATGAACTACCAACACACCAGGCGATGCTGATGGCAAAAGATATCGAAAAGACTGGACGTGCACTAGATCTTTATTTCCTTGATGATCGTGGTATGAAATGGTCGTTTAAAGAGTTCGAAAAGTTCACCGCAAAAAAGGAAGAAAGTCCTTCATCCTTTGAAATTATTTTTGATGGAAGTTTTGATAAAGAAACGAAAGAAGCTGGATGCGGAGCCGTTATTTATTTTTCTGAAGGTAGAAAAAAGAAAAGGATCCGTGTCAACAAAGCTCTTAGTTATCTTGAAAATAATAATGAAGCAGAATATGCTGCACTCTGGACTGGTCTTCAGGAATTAAAAGAAATCAAGATAGACGATACAGATATTGTGATCAAAGGGGATTCTAAAGTCGTAATCAGTCAGCTTTCAGGAGAATGGGCAGTGTATGAACCTTTACTAACGAGGTGGATGGACAGAATTGAAGATACATTGAAAGAATTAAGGTTGCAGCCGATCTACGAACTCATCTCGAGAAATGACAACAAAGAAGCTCACAGACTTGCCGTTCAAGCTCTAAGAGGAACAGAAATCGATAGTGTGATTGAGCTCGATGAATAAAACGCAACACAAAAAGCAGCCGGAATCGGCTGCTTTTATTCTTGTGCTTCTCTTAATTGAGTATCGCATTTTTCGATGAGTTCACTTGAGAACTCGAAGAAATTCTCATTTACGCCAGTTTTATGAGCTACTGCCTGTTGGAATTGTTGTTTTGCTTGATCTAAAGCATCTTGAGCAGCTTTTAGCTGATTTCCATTCATGCTTTTGGTAGCTTGCCCGACAAGGTGCTGAGCTGATTTGATCGACATTTCAATCTGTTGAAGATCAGAGTACGGTTCTGACATACTATCCCACCTTTACGATTTGTTCAGGAATAGTATGACCCAAAGAGATTACCGTTAATCACTGCAACATAAAAAGGGACTGATGATTATCATCAGTCCCTTCCAAACGTATATAAATTAAAGCTTGTTTACGTTAGCAGCTTGAGGTCCGCGGTTTCCTTCAACAATTTCAAAAGAAACTTCTTGACCTTCTTCTAGAGTTTTGAAGCCTTCGCCTTCGATAGCGGAGAAGTGTACGAATACATCGTCAGCACCTTCAACTTCGATAAATCCAAAACCTTTTTCAGCGTTAAACCATTTTACTTTTCCGTTTTGCATGTTTGTTCCTCCTAAAAACTTAGCACGTTCTTCGTGCAACTTAATTTTCCCCATTTACATTGTATTGAATCAAGCAACAATCTTTATGTACGTAAAGCACATTCGAGAAGGTCTGACTAAAATTCATTTAAATAATCAGCAATATAAACGGTTAATTTAAATATACTGTATTTTAAAAGAAGTGTCAAGCTTTCAAAGACTTCAGTTGATTATTCTAACTGTAATTAATAAACTTAGTTAAGATATACATGGAAACAGAAAAGGGTATGGAGGGGTTTGATGAAGTCAGAGCTTAAAGTAAAAAGTGATATTGAAATTGCACAAGAAGCAAAAATGAAGCGAATTAACGAAATAGCAAATGAATTAGGGTTAACAGAAGATGAGTGGGAACCTTACGGACACTATAAAGCGAAAATCTCGCTTACAAGTATGAAAAGACTCAACAAAAAGCCGTCTGGGAAAGTGATTTTAGTTACTGCGATCAATCCCACTCCAGCTGGCGAGGGGAAAAGCACGGTTACAGTAGGACTCGGTCAAGCCTTAAACCGTATTGGTGAAAAAGCTATTGTTGCAATGAGAGAACCTTCCTTAGGTCCAAGTATGGGAATTAAAGGAGGAGCAGCAGGTGGAGGATATTCTCAAGTAATGCCGATGGAAGATATCAACCTTCACTTTACTGGAGATCTTCATGCGATTACATCCGCTCACAATGCATTGTCAGCTTTAATCGATAATCATATCCATCAAGGAAACGAACTTGACATCGACACGAGACGGATTACGTGGAAAAGAGTGCTTGACCTGAATGATCGAGCATTAAGACAGGTTACCGTTGGACTTGGTGGGCCAACACAAGGTGTCCCAAGAGAAGATGGTTTTGACATAACAGTTGCTTCTGAACTGATGGCGATCCTTTGCTTAGCATCAGACTTAACTGATTTAAAGCTAAGGATCGGAAGAATCGTAATAGGATACAATCGTGCGAAGGAACCTATTACAGTAGCTGACCTCGGTGTACAAGGAGCACTTACGTTATTATTAAAGAACGCAATGAACCCTAATCTCGTGCAGACATTAGAAAATACTCCCGCACTCATTCATGGTGGCCCATTTGCGAATATCGCACATGGATGTAACAGTGTTGCCGCAACGAAAATGGCTCAAAAGCTTTCTGACTATGTTGTGACTGAAGCAGGTTTTGGTGCGGATTTAGGTGCTGAGAAGTTTTTTGATATCAAATCGAGAGCAGGTGAAATCGATCCTGCAGCAACGGTCATCGTTGCTACGATTAGAGCTCTAAAAATGCATGGTGGCGTAGCGAAAGATCAGCTTCAAAAAGAAAACGTAGCAGCATTACAAGAAGGACTAGCAAATCTTGAGCAGCACATTTCTTCCATAAAAAAATTCGGCGTCCCATTTGTAGTTGCGATTAACCGTTTTGTTACTGATACGGATTTAGAAGTGAACACTTTGCTCGATTGGTGTAATGAAAATGACGTTCCAGTCGCACTAACGGATGTATGGGCGCGAGGTGGAAAAGGCGGTGAAGAACTCGCGAAAGCAGTGCTTCATCAAATTGAACAAACCGAAAATAACTTTGCACCAATATACAATTTAGATGCACCAATAGAAGAAAAAGTCACTACCATCGCTAGAGAAATTTATGGAGCAGATAGCGTTCAATTCGGTGCAAAAGCTTTAAAGCAACTTAAAGAATTTGAGGCTAATGGTTGGTCTCATTTCCCGGTTTGTATGGCGAAGACACAATACTCACTTTCTGATAACGCAGCATTGCTCGGTCGTCCGGTAGGATTTTCTATTACTGTGAGAGAATTTAGGCCATCGATTGGGGCTGGTTTCATCGTCGCGTTAACGGGAAATGTAATGACCATGCCAGGGCTTCCAAAAAAGCCAGCGGCATTAAATATGGATGTAACAGAAGACGGTCAAGCGGTCGGTCTGTTTTAGAAAAAGGTGAATGTTGTCATGTCAGATACACAATTAACAAAAAAACTAATACGCGTTTCAAGAACGACAAAGTCAAGCTTCGTCCTACCGTCAGACACCAATACTCACGGTACTCTTTTTGGAGGAAGGTTGATGTCTTATATCGATGATATCGCAGCGATTTCTGCGTCAAAACACGCGCGGTCAGCAGTTGTTACAGCTTCTGCTGATTCGATTGATTTTCTAGAGCCTATTCGAGAAGGAGAAGTGGTGAGTCTTGAATCGTATGTGAGCTGGACTCACAACACCTCGATGGAAGTGTTAGTGAAAATCTTTGCTGAGAATGTCATTACTGGTGTAAAAAAAGTTTGTGCGACATCGTTTCTAACATTCGTAGCATTAAACGAAGAGGGTAAACCAACGAAGGTGCCTGAAGCTTTGCCAGAAACGAAAGAAGAGAAATTCGTTTATGATGGTGGAGAAGAGAGGATGAAAGCAAGGAAAGCAAGACGAAAACACTCTGAGAAATTAGCAAGCGAGTTTGGGTCTTTCGGATAATAAGGTAAATAAAAAGGTCTGCAGAAATGCAGACCTTTACGTATCGAATCCTAATATGAAGTCATTTTGACGATCTTGGACTTGCTGTCTCGCTCTAGTAAGAGCGTCACGTTGTTCAGGTGTAGCACTTTGAATCATTTTATCAATATTCAGTGCCATCTGTTCAAGTAGTAGTTGGGTTTCTGTGTATTCTTTATCTGTGATTCCTGGTGCTACTTGAGTGGCTTTTTGTAGTTGCTCACCTGCATATTCAACAAGCTCGTCAGCATTCTTCAGGGTTTCTTCAAGTTTGCGGTAAGTTGACATAGTACACCTCTCCTTCAGAGTGAAGTCTATGTTAGTATTTACAGGATGAAAAGTTTTATGATAAATAGAGAATACATATTGGTGTAGTGATATACTAAGTAAAGGATTATGAAAGGCTGTGAAAAGAGTTGGCAACACAATTATATGCTGGAGAAATTACAACATTAAAAGTAGCACGTAAACAAGATTACGGTTACTTCTTAACAAATGGAGACGAAGATGTTCTGCTTCACAAAAATGAAGCGTTACAAGAGCATGGTGAGGAAGAAGAGGTGGAAGTGTTTCTTTATCATGATCATGAAGGCAGACTTTCTGCAACTGAAACGATGCCTGTCGTAACACTTGATTCGTTTTCAATTCTAAAAGTAGTAGGCGTTCAACCTCGACTAGGTGTTTTTGTTGACATAGGAATCCAAAAAGATATGCTTCTTTCTAAAGATGACTTGCCTGAAGACCGCACGAGATGGCCGGAAAACGGTGATGAGCTTTACTGCGGATTAAAGCTTGATAAGAAAAATAGGCTTTTTGCAGATCTTAGCAATTTTGAAGAAATTAAAGAACTTTCCACAGAAGCGAGCGGAGATCTTAAGAACCATGAAACAGAAGGTGTTATTTATCGTTTCGGAGAGGAAGGCGCTTCGATCTTAACAGAAGAAGGATACCTTGCGTTTCTTCATAATGATGAAATGAAACAAAGTGTACGACTTGGCGAGAGAGTAAAAGTGAGGGTCACATTTGTAAGAGAAGATGGAAGGATTAATGTATCCACACGTCCTTTAGTAAAAGAAGCAAGGCTTGAAGATGCCGATGAACTTCTGAAATATATGGATGAGCGCGGTGGAAAGATGCCGTTCACAGATAAAAGTGACCCTGATGCGATAAAGAATGAATTTAATATTAGCAAGGCTGCTTTTAAACGCGCGATGGGTAAGCTCCTAAAAGAAAAGAAAGTAGAACAAAAAGACGGTTATACCTTTATTATTTCTTAAATCACTGTTATCTTTTTCTTCGTGTAAGCGGAGTGCGCCTGCAGATACTATAGGTAAGCTCCTAGAAAGGGGGCAAGTCATTGGATATTACCGACTATGACAAAGCTCTTTATTACACACACCACTGCGCTTGTATCGATTTAAGTGTGTTGATGATGAAAACAGATGACGATATACTTGCGAAACGAATTGAGAAATTCGTTCAAGCATTCATACGTGAAACAGAATTTGTAAAAGTAAAAGAAGCACGTGATCACCTGCTCACATACATCGATTATGTATATCAGATGGAGCCAGTTGAGGACGAGACTGCAGCGATATCTAGTACATTAGACTGACCTAATTCATTAGGTCGGTTTTTTTGTGATTAAAAAAATGTCGAATAGGGTAACAATTATAGTAAAAATTAAGGAGCAGGTGAATGGAATGAATCAATATAAATTGCATGATGTACTCGAAAGTATGAGGTTACCAAATGGAGCATACGTAGCGAGTACATCAGATGATTATAATTATGTATGGATCAGAGACGTTTGTTATACAGTGATGCCTTATCTAACTTCGAAATGTTCCAGGTACGAAAAGGCGTATCATTCATTGCTCACTTTATTAAGAAAATATGAGTGGAAACTTGATATTCACACAAAGCAAAAGCCTGTTTACCTTCATGAGTACATTCATTCTAGATATTCAAAAGACCTTGAAGAAATCCCTGTCGAATGGGGACATGCTCAAAATGACGCGATCGGTATCTTGCTTTTTGGTATAGGACAAGGAATTCAAGTAGGGAAACCAATCTTACGTGATAAAGTTGATTACCGTATCGTCCAAAAACTTGTTGATTATTTAGAGTGTCTAGAGTACTGGAAGAATCCTGATAACGGAATGTGGGAAGAGAATGTAGAAATACATGCTTCTAGCGTAGGAGCGTGTGTAGCGGGACTGAAAGCCGTCAAAACGCTTGTTGATGTACCTCAGCAGTTAATTCACAAGGGAGAGCGTACGTTAGACCGTTTGCTACCGGCTGAAAGTGCTACAAAAGAGGTGGACCTATCCCTTCTATCCTTGATTTATCCTCTTCGAGTTGTATCACGATCCACGGCGATCAAAATTTTGGATCGTGTCACTGAGCGACTTGAAAGAGAGCGTGGAATTCTGAGGTATGAAGGTGATCAGTACTATAACGATGGCAGTGAAGCAGAGTGGTGCTTTGGATTTCCGTGGTTAGGTTTGTGTTATGGTCAAATTGGTCAAGTAGATAAGATGAATGAGTATTGGGAGAAAACAATGAGCATCACCCCAGAGAACGGTAAAATACCAGAGCTCTTTATTGGTGGTACGGACATACCAAACAAAAACACGCCTCTTGCGTGGTCAGTTTCCATGACATATCAACTTTTAGAACGAATGGCTCAATCAGAAGAAAATGTATCTTAATCGTAAAAAAGCTGTGGGTGAAACCACAGCTTTTTTGCTTTTTTTAATGCTTTCAAGGGTAAAGTTGATTAGCTCATTAGCATATTTTACATTCATTCTTTACATTGAAATAACATTTCGACGATTCAATCGAAAATTCAACTTTTTTTTCACGAAATTACACTTATGGAAAAGGAGTTGGAAATTCGCTGTCGAATGATAAAACAGTAGCGGATTAATTTAGTAAATCCCTACAATTAGCATGGAAGAGAGGTGTCGCAATGACAGTTTCGATGCCGACAGATTACGATCGGTATTTATTTCATCAAGGAAACTTATTTCAAGCTTACCGATCGATGGGAGCTCATTTAGCAGAAGAAGAAGGCACAAGCGGAGTACGGTTTACCGTCTGGGCTCCCCACGCAAAAGCAGTCGCTGTTGCAGGGAATTTTAACGAGTGGGATGCCACAAGGAATCACATGCACAAGATTGAGGAATCAGGTCTTTGGTCGTTGTACGTAGAAGGTCTAGGTGAGGATGAACTATACAAGTACGCCGTTACTTCGCAAGACGGGTCGGTGTTATTGAAGTCTGATCCGTATGCATTTTATTCAGAACTAAAGCCGAAAACTGCATCGATTGTAAAAAAAGTAGACGAATTCGATTGGCAAGACAGTAAGTGGATGAATAAAAGAAAGAAAGCGGAACCATATGAAAATCCAATTTCGATTTATGAGGTTCATCCAGGTTCCTGGCGCAGGAAACAAGACGGTTCGTATTACTCGTACGAAGATTTAACGAATGAACTGATTCCATACGTAAAAGAGCATGGATATACGCATATTGAACTCATGCCGGTAATGGAGCACCCATTCGATCGGTCATGGGGATACCAGATCACTGGCTATTTTTCTGTAACGAGCCGTTTTGGTGAACCGAATGACCTGAAAAAGTTTATCGATCGCTGTCACCAGGAAGATATCGGAGTGATACTTGACTGGGTTCCAGCTCACTTTTGTAAAGATGCTCACGGTTTAGGTCAATTTGACGGTGGTCCAGTTTTCGAGCCATCAGATCCAGAGCTTGCTGAGAGAAGAAATTGGGGAACGTACAATTTTGATTATAGTAAACCGGAAATCGTAAGCTTCTTAATATCAAATGCCTTCTTCTGGTTTGATTTATACCATATAGACGGTTTAAGGATAGATGCTGTTTCTCAGATGATTCTTTATCATCATGAAGGATCTGGAGGAGAAGGAGAAAACCTTGCAGCAAAAGAATTTCTCCAAAAATTAAACAAAACAATATTTGAACACTTTCCAAATGCATTGATGATGGCCGAGGAATCAACAGATTATCCTTTAGTTAGTGCTCCTGTTCATGAAGGCGGATTAGGGTTTAATTACAAATGGAATATGGGCTGGATGAACGATACATTGAAGTACATGGAACTTCACATGGACGATCGAAAGCACCACCATAACCTGTTAACTTTTTCATTTTTCTATGCTTTTTCTGAAAACTACCTACTACCGCTTTCCCATGATGAAGTCGTTCATGGAAAGAAGTCACTCTTAAACAAAATGCCAGGGGACTATTGGCAGAAGTTTGCTAATCTTCGCACTCTTTATGGATTTATGATGACTCACCCAGGAAAAAAGCTATTGTTTATGGGAGGAGAATTCGGTCAGTTTGATGAATGGAAAGATTTAAGCGAACTTGATTGGATGTTGTTCGATTATGATCTTCACAAGAAGACAAATGATTATGTGAAAGACTTAAACAAGTTCTACCTAGATTCGAGAGCACTCTGGCGAATTGATCATGCTCCAGAAGGTTTTGAATGGATCGATGCGAACGACCAATCGCAGTCTGTTCTTTCTTTCATGAGAAAAGGAAAAGCAAAAGGCGATTGTGATATCGTCATCTGCAATTTCTCAGCAAATGTGTACTATGATTACAGAATTGGAGTACATTCATCAGGACAATACGTAGAAATGTTTAATAGTGATCAGAAAAAATACGGAGGATCTGGGCAGGTAAATGCAGACAAGTTGCTTAGTGAAAAACAACCTTATCACAATCAGCCATGTAGTCTTCAGCTCAAAATCCCTCCATTAGGTATCGTGGTTCTCGGCAAAAAAAATAAAAGCAACCTTGAAAGGAGAAATCGATATGTCTAAGAAACGTTGTGTCGCAATGCTATTAGCTGGAGGGCAGGGGACAAGACTTGGCAAGCTAACGACTCGTCTTGCAAAACCAGCAGTACCTTTTGGTGGGAAATACCGGATCATTGATTTCACGTTAAGTAATTGCAGTAATTCAAATATTGATACTGTTGGGGTTTTGACGCAGTATCAGCCCTACATACTCAATTCTTATATTGGTATCGGCAGTGCATGGGATCTTGATAGAAAGAACGGTGGCGTATCAGTACTTCCGCCTTTCTTAGGCCAAAAAGGCGGAGAATGGTACAAAGGTACAGCGAATGCCATCTATCAAAACATGTATTACCTTCGTCAATACGACCCAGAATATGTACTCGTGATATCAGGGGACCACATTTATCGTATGGATTATTCAGAGATGCTCGATTACCATGAAGAGCAAGGTGCAGATGCGACGATCGCTGTTCTTGAAGTTCCATGGAATGAAGCGAATCGCTTTGGAATCATGAATACGGATGAGGAGAACCGAATCGTTGAATTTCAAGAGAAACCTGAAGAACCTAAAACGAACCTCGCTTCTATGGGCGTATACATCTTTAGTTGGAAAGCTCTTGAGAAGTACTTAACGGAAGACGAAGCTAATCCTGATTCCTCAAACGACTTCGGGAAAGATATCATTCCAGCGATGATCGAAGACCAGAAGAAACTCTATGCGTATTCGTTCAGTGGGTACTGGAAAGATGTTGGAACACTTCAAAGCCTATGGGAAGCAAACATGGATTTGTTGGATGACGATCCAGATTTAATTCTTAATGATCCTTCATGGAGAATCTATTCGGTTAATCCGAACCAACCGCCTCAATACATTGCACCACAAGCCAATGTGAGCCGTTCACTCGTTAATGAGGGCTGTGTTGTTTATGGAGAAGTGTATCGTTCAGTATTGTTTTACGGCGTGCATGTAGGACTAGGAACGACAATAAAGAATTCGATCATCATGCCTGATGTGAAAATTGGAGCAAACGTCAAGATAGAAAATGCAATTATTGAGAGTGGAACTGTGATTGAAGATGGTATGGAGCTTGGAAATAAAGACGGATCTATTTCCTTGATTGCTGATGGCGAAATTGTTTCAGTACCTAAATAGAACAGGAGGATGAATCGATGAAAAAAGTAGTAGGTGTCATTAATTTAGTAGATGAAAATAACGACCTTAGTGAGTTGACAAGGCATCGGAGCTTCGCTTCTGTTCCGTTTGCGGGACGCTATCGATTGATTGATTTCTCATTATCTAGCATGACAAATGCAGGAATTAATACGGTTGCTGTATTTACAAGAGAAAAATATCGCTCATTGTTAGACCATTTAGGTTCAGGAAAAGAGTGGGATCTTGATCGCCACCAAGGTGGATTGTTTTTCCAGCCCCCTGCAAGTGATGAAAGAGTAACGAATGGTGATATTCGTTCTTTTCACGAGAATATTTCCTTCTTTAAGCGTAGCCTTTCACACTATGTGGTTGTTACGAACGGGAAGTTAGTATGGAACGTTGACTTTCATAACGTGATCGATGAACATGAAGAAACAGGAGCAGACATTACACTAGTCTATAAACCATGTGATGATCCTTATGTGAGCGGCAACACGTATAACGTACTACACACGAATGAGGAGGACCGTGTTGAGAGATTGAACCTCGATGTAGAGCCACTCCCTGGTGACGATGTTTATCTAAATACATTCGTAATGAAATCTTCTTTGCTCATTTCGATCGTTGAAGAAGCCGTTGAGACCGGAAAGTATAAATCGATCAATGAAGCTATTGCAGCGAGTCTAAGCAGGTATCATGTGCACGGGTGTCACTTTGGAGGGTATGTATCCTTCATCGATAACGTACAGAGTTACTACAGATACAGCATGGAATTACTTGATCCAAATGTTACTCAGGAACTTTTCTATAATAAAGGTCCAATCTATACAAAAGTTAAGCACGAAGCGCCTGCAAAATACGATGAGTCCTCAACCGTCGTTAATTCCCTCATTGCAAATGGATGCACAGTATCTGGAACTGTGGAGAACAGTATCCTATTCAGAGGCGTAAAAGTCGGTAAAGGGGCAGTTATTCGGAACAGTATCATCATGCAAAAGTGTGAGATTAGTGAAGGTGCTATTGTAGAGAACGTCATTCTGGATAAGGATGTTTCCGTTTCACCTCATGAAAAAGTAACGTCTGAAGATGAACCAAGAGTCATTGCAAAATCAACAGTCTTATAGCAGGGGGAACGAATCATGAATGTATTGTTTGCGGCATCAGAAGGTCATCCGTTTATTAAAACGGGCGGCCTCGGGGATGTTATAGGCGCATTGCCAAAGGAGTTACAAAAGCAAGGAATCAATGTATCGGTCATCCTTCCAAAGTATGAAGATATGAACGAAACGTTCAAAGAGCAGCTCGAGCTCAAAGAAGCCATCACAGTACCTGTTGGTTGGAGACATCAATACTGTGGAATTGAAACGTTAAGATATAATGATATTACGTATTACTTTATTGACAATGAGTATTATTTTAAGAGAAGTGGAAGCTATGGATACTTTGATGATGGAGAAAGGTTTTCTTTCTTCTGCAGAGCTGTATTAGAAGCGATTCCTTACTTGGATGAGCAGCCAGACATCCTTCATTGTCACGATTGGCAAACAGGTATGATCCCGGTATTAAAGAAAGCACATTACCGAAATAATCCTTACTACGATGGTATGAAAGTTGTGTACACGATCCATAATCTTCGTTATCAAGGGATCTTCCCTAAGGGGATTCTTCATGACCTTTTAGATTTAAGCGAGCTTCACTTTACTAATGAAGGTGTCGAATTTCATGGCAACGTAAGCTTTATGAAAGGTGGGCTTCTTTATTCGGATTATATTACGACAGTAAGCCCGTCTTATGCTGATGAAATCAAGCAACCTTATTTTGGTGAATACCTGGATGGGATTTTAAGAAAGCGAGAAGATGATTTCACCGGAATAATTAACGGAATTGATAGTGAGCTTTATGATCCAGCAGCAGATTCCGCACTGAAATATACGTATCATTCATCATTCCTTTTGAAAGAGAAAAACAAGATCGAGCTTCAAGAAAAGCTTGGTCTACAAAAGGGTGAAGGCATTCCTGTATTATGTATGATTACTAGACTCGTTGAGCAAAAAGGCATGGATTTGTTCTTCAGAGTACTTCCTGAAATCATGGAAGAAAATGTACAAGTCGTCGTGCTCGGAACAGGTGATGAGCATTACGAACATATGCTGAGGGAAGCCGAAAACCGATATCCAGGTAGGTTTTCAGCCAATATTTACTTTGACGAAGCATTTGCTCGTAAGCTGTACGCATCATCTGATCTTTTCCTCATGCCTTCGCAGTTCGAACCGTGTGGAATCAGTCAGCTTATAGCGCTACGCTACGGAAGTCTTCCAATCGTCCGTGAAACCGGAGGGCTCAAAGATACGGTCATCCCTTATAACAAGTATACTGGGGAGGGGCATGGATTTAGCTTTGCTGATTACAACGCACACGACATGCTAAATGCCATTCGCCTCGCACTCCATTACTATCATCATGAGAGTCTTACGTGGAGAAAGCTTGTTGAGCGAGGGATGCGTCTGAACTATTCGTGGGAAAAGTCAGCGGAAAAGTATTCGAGTCTTTACGAATCGCTAGTAAAGTAAATCGATAGTAAGAACTGACAGGGGGGTATCCCCCTGTTTTTTCATTGAAAAGGAGTAGATGAGTTGTTTTGCAATAAATGCCAACTGATTCCCAGTATTTTATCAAATGGAATACTTGAAATAACGACACCTTCACCAATATTATTGGACAGTCTTAACGCTTTATTTAACAGATCAGGAGACACTTTTACCATTTCATATAGTAATTTTCCGGAGCTATTAACGATTTGCAATGACATCGAGAAAGAATTTAGCCGAAATGCAACGATTACATTTAGCTGCACAACGTTATCTTCAATACATGAAAAAAAGACAGTTGTTTCGTTTCCACATTTTTATATAAGGTTGCAGAATTTGAAGTATGTAACAATCATGCAAGAAGGTATGTTTACAGCCCATATGCAGCCGATCTTGTCACTAGAGAAGGGTGAGATTGAAGCGTATGAGTTCCTCCTAAGGCCAACTAATCAACACTATTCGTTTAAACCATATGACCTTTTTGAAGTTGCAAGAAACTCTGGATTACAATCTTTCCTCGATAGTGAAGCACGTAAAAAAGCAATCGAGATTAGCTCAAATCTTATCCCTAGGGGAATTAAACGATTCATTAATTTTCTGCCATCTTCTATATATGACCCTGCTCATTGTTTAAGAACAACATTCCAAGCAGTTGAAGAACATAGTGTTGACCCAGGAGACCTTGTATTTGAAGTAGTAGAAACGGAAAAGATTCATAGAATCGATCACCTAAAAAATATTTTCAAAACCTATCAAGACGAAGGAATGAAAGTTGCCCTTGATGACTTAGGGACAGGGTATGCAACAAAGGAACTACTCCTAGCACTAAAACCAGATTATGCAAAGATCGATAGACGTTATATTGATCAGTGTCATAACGATCTAGAAAAACAGAAAGCATTGATCGATTTAGGGAAACTAGCGAATGAAGAAGGAATTCTGTTATTAGCAGAAGGTATTGAACAAAAAGAAGAAGCTGATTTTTGTGCAGAGATCGGCATCGCTTTTGGTCAAGGTTATTATTATGGTAAGCCTTCAGACAAGCCCATCACTTCCATTCATACATAAAGTTACGTGTTAAAGCGTTTTTCCTATGGAAAAAGAAGCATAAAAAAGATATGCTTACGTCATAAGAGTGACAAGAGGTGAAGACATGTTAACGTTTTATAAGCGATATGCTAGAACTGCTTTTGATATCGGCTTAATCGTTTTAACCGTATTTTTAATCATGTTTGTATTTAGTTTTTTGTTTGAGATCGCAGCACCCATCTTTGTTGGATATGTTATCTTCTTGATAATAGAACCTTTTGCGCGTTTCTTAAATAATAAGGGGTTAGGAAAAACAGTCGCCACTACCATATCGACACTTCTTTTTGTGTTGATCGTATTAAGTGTCGTTTTTCTCGCAGGAGCCATTTTTGTGTTGCAGCTTCAGAATCTTATCTCATTGATACCACGGTACGTAGATATTTTCCAAGAGCAATTGTTGAACTATGTGGAGTGGGCGCAACTTCAGATGAATGCACTGCCACCAGATATTTTACATAAAGCTCAAGAGTATTCCGTTACTGTTGTCGAAAAGGCTTCCTTTGTATTAACTGGATTTCTTAACGGGATTTTCGCCTTCGTTACCTCAATTCCAACTCTTATTATTAATTTCGTAGTTGGAATCGTTCTTGCATACTTTTTGAGTGTCGAGATTGAAATGTGGAAACGAATCGCACACAAAAGAACTCCTAACACCTTCAAGAAAGCTTACTATTTTTTAAAAGAAAATGTGCTTAGCGGGATCGGTTCATATGTAAAAGCACAGCTCAAATTAATTACGATCACGTTTGTTCTTGTACTTTGTGGGTTATGGATTTTGCGAGTAGATAATGCTTTTACAATCGCATTACTATCTGCCTTTTTTGATGTTCTTCCATTGTTAGGGGTATCTGCTATTTTCTTACCTTGGGCTATTTATTTGTTCATTATCGGCCAATCGACCTTAGCTTTCTGGCTAATCGGGTTATTAGGCGTCGTGATGTTAGTTAGGCAAATCATGGAACCGAAAATCACTGGAGATTCATTAGGCGTTTCTGCATTTACAATCTTGTCATTTATGATTATTTCACTTTCTTTGTTTGGAATCGCGGGTGTTATCCTATCACCAATTCTATTAATTCTCATTAAGGCATTGTTTGATCATGGATATCTTGGTAAATGGATTCATCTTCCAAGTGAAGAGTTTATCGACAATAACGAGCGTAAATAGGAAGGAAGACTAACAACATTGAGAAGACCTGCATTATTAATACTAGGCACTGTTATTGGTAGTGTCATAATCGCGCTTCTTCTACAAGAAGATAAGGTAGGGTTAAGACCTCCAATTAAAAAATCACAAGTACCAAAGGAATATATCGGTACGTATCAAGACGCAGCAAATCAATATGACGTTCAGTGGGAATTACTCGCTGCTGTACACCGTGTTGAAACAAAATTCTCAACAATGTCTTCTCTCGAAAGTCCAAAAGGTGCGATTGGTCATTACCAATTTATGCCATTAACCTGGCTAGGTTGGCAATATGAAGGTAGTGAATTAGGAAAGTTGAACGATGGAGATGAAATCGATATAACAGATCCTGATTTGATTGAGAAATACGGTGGTTATGGGAAAGATGGGAACGGAGATGGAAAGGCAGATCCATATAACATGACTGACGCAGCCTATACAGCAGCTAGCTATCTATCAGCTAACGGTGCTAGTGAAGGGAAATTACAGCAAGCATTATTCGCATATAACCGAAGCGATGAATATGTAGATGAAGTGTTATCTTATTATAACGAATATAAAAAGAACGCTACTGTTGTAAAAATCAACAAGTAATAGCTCTTAATGGTACAGCTATTACACATATGATAAAATCACTTGAAGAAGGGGGAGGTTCCATGAAGATCGTATCAATCGAACCAACACCGAGTCCGAATTCGATGAAAATTAACTTGAGTGAAGAATTAGCTGCAGGTGATACCCGTCAATACAAGCAAGGCAGCGACCTTGCTGATGCGCCTATATATATCCAAAAGTTAATGGCGGTACCTGGGGTGAAAGAAATTTATCATGTAATGGATTTCATTGCATTAGAACGAAATGCTAGATATGCTTGGGAAGATATATTACCAGGAGCAAGAGAAGCTTTTGGTCAAGAAAGTGACGACGATCATGCGTCTTCTTCAGCTGTTGAAGAAGATTTTGGAGAAGTTAAAGTGTTCATCCAAATGTTTAGGGGAATTCCTATGCAGGTCAAGTTAGTAGATGGAGAGGATGAACATCGCTTCGGTCTTCCTGATCGGTTCATGGAAGCAGCGATGAAAGCTTCGTCAGCTTCTGACAATATGGTGATGGAAAGAGAATGGAAAGAGCAAAATCCTCGTTATGGTTCTCCGGAAGAAGTGGGAGTGGAGGTTACTGAAGAAATAGCTGCCACCTATGACGAGAAAAGGCTCGAATCTCTTGTGAAAGAAGCGTTTGACCCAAATCGAGAGCGAACTTCAGAGAAACAAGAAAAGAAGCATGTAACGCTTGAGATGCTTGACCACCCAGAGTGGAAAGAAAGATATGCGGCTCTAGATCGCTTGGATCCAGAAATCACCGATTTGCCTTTATTAGAGAAAGCACTAGAAGATGAGAAAGCTTCCATTCGTAGGTTAGCTGCAGTTTATCTTGGTATGATTGAATCAAAAGAAGTTCTGCCATTACTTTATAAAGCGTTAAAAGACAAGTCAGTAACGGTTCGCAGAACTGCTGGAGATTGCATGTCAGACCTTGGATACGTTGAAGCTATTCCTGAAATGGTGGAAGCACTTTCAGATAAGAACAAACTTGTTCGTTGGAGAGCAGCGATGTTTCTTTATGAAGTTGGCGATGAATCTGCAGTCGGAGCATTAGAAAAATCAATAGATGATCCGGAGTTCGAAGTGAAGATGCAAGCAAGAATGGCACTTGAGCGCATAAAAGGCGGAGAAGAAGCAAAAGGATCAGTATGGCATCAAATGACGCAAGCACGTAAATCAAAATAAAGGGAGGTTCATTTAATGAATCCATATGAAGAATACATGAAACAAATGGCTCAGCCGATGCGTGATGAATTAACTTCAGCAGGCTTTGAAGAACTTACAACAGCTGATGAGGTAGCTGAGTTTGTAACTGGTACAAAGGGGACAACACTTGTCGTAATCAATTCAGTATGTGGGTGCGCAGCAGGTTTAGCACGACCAGCAGCGCGTGAAGCAATCGAAAGTGAAAAGAAACCGGACCACTTTATTACGGTTTTCGCAGGTCAAGACCGTGAAGCAACGTCAAAAATGAGAGAGTATTTAGAAGGGTACGAGCCTTCTTCACCATCTATGGTGTTAATGAAAGATGGTCAGGTTCTGCATTTCATTCCTCGTGAGGAAATTGAAGATCATGAAGTGGAAGAAATAGTGGAAAACCTTACAGGTGCATTTGAGCAATATTGCTAATAGCTAATACTCCACTCTATCTATAGAGTGGGGTTTTCTTATAGAAAATCGTTTGGAGGTATTTGTGATGGAACATGTATTTGAGTTAAAAGGAAGCTACAAAGGCGGAAGGAAAGGAAAAGGTGAGGTCCATTCTGAGAATTTTTCAGCAGATGTAACGATTCCAACCTCAATGGGAGGATTAGATGAAGGTACGAATCCTGACGAACTGTTACTAAGTTCTTCTGCTGCTTGTTATTTTATGACGCTTGGACTTTATCTTGAAGCGAAGAATATTTCTTTCGAGGATATTAAGATATCTTCTAAGTTAATTGTAAGTGAAGAGGGAAGAGTCCATGTCGAGTCCATCCATCATTATCCAGTCGTTTATTTAAATGAAACACCAGATGAATCGCTTAGAAAAAGGATCTTAGACATAGCAGATCGAGCAGAAGATGGTTGTATGATCACTCGAGCGATCAAAGGAAACGTAAACGTATTTGTAGAACCATCGATCGAAATCGTCTAACATCCTAATTGTCATTCCTCCAATTGGACATTAATAAATGTAAAACCTGCTATTTGCATTCTAGCGAGAATTTATTATAATAATATTTTGGAGCGGGTGAACGATTCTGTTATAGAAACAGTGGAATAAAGGAGATACGATTATGAGCAATAAAGACTACCGCGTATTATTGTATTATAAATATGTACAAATTGATAACCCAGGTGATTTTGTAGAGAAGCACCAAGAATTTTGTATTGAACATGATTTAAAGGGTAGGATTTTGGTGGCTGAAGAAGGGATCAACGGTACGGTTTCAGGAACAGTAGAACAAACACAAGCATACATGGACATGATGCACGCTGACGAACGATTTAGTGACCTTTTCTTCAAAATTGATGAGGCTGAAGAACATGCATTTAAAAAAATGCACGTCCGTGAACGTCCTGAATTAGTAACACTTCGTTTAGAAGATAACCACAATCCAACACAAGTTGGTGGGAAGCATCTAAAACCAAAAGAATGGCGCGAAGCGATGCAAGACGAAGACGTTATTATCCTTGATACTCGTAACGACTATGAGTACGAGCTAGGGCATTTCAAAGGTGCCATCAACCCTGATATTAAGAACTTCCGTGATTTACCAGAATGGGTACAGGAAAACCTAGCTGACAAAAAAGACAAAAAGATACTGACTTACTGCACGGGTGGTATTCGATGTGAGAAATTTACTGGTTGGATGATCAACCAAGGATTTCAGGATGTGAACCAGCTTGATGGTGGAATCGTCACATATGGTAAAGACGAAGAAACAAAAGGTGAATTCTGGGACGGTAAATGTTATGTATTTGATGAGAGAATCTCTGTTCCTATCAACCAAAAAGATCATGTGGTGGTAGGTAAAGATTACTTTACTGGTGAGCCATGCGAACGATATGTAAACTGTGCAGATCCAGACTGTAATAAACAAATTATTACTTCTGAAGAAAATGAGCATAAATACTTGCGTGGCTGTTCTCATGAATGCCGCGTATCCGAACGAAATCGTTATGTAGAAGAGCATGGATTATCTGAAGAAGAAGTGAATGAGCGTATTCAAGCGATCATGAAAGAAAATATTCAACAAGAAGTATAATAAAAGCTAGCTGTCCACTTTGACAGCTAGCTTTTATTTTTTGTCATATCTCATCTTATTCACTTTTAGTAAGTGATCCACTTTAGATAGTCTTAAGTCTTCAAGTTTTTCTAACAGCTGATGCAACGTGAGTTCCATCTTACATAGTGCCTGGAACAAATCACCATGTCTTCGTTCTTTATTGCTATCAGAAAGACTGATATAGCCTTCTAATAGACCGGGGAGTTCAGTCGACAACATTCGCTTTACTGTGTGGCGCTCTTCTATATCGAGAAGATCTAGTTCTGGTAACATCGTATTGAGGAGATTAACAAGCCGATTCGATCTAGATTCAATGACCCCTTTAATAGCTGGGTTTGTTATAAGGTGCTCGATTACCTGGATATGTTCTTTTAATGTAGCGTCAACTTTTGATTCGACCACAACGTGCTCTGGACCGATCAAAGCCTGATCTAATTGTTTCATTCGATTAAATATCCCAGAAAAATAAGGAGAGCGTTTGACGCTTCTCTTGATAATTCGTCCGCGATCGTTAATTAAAATCAATCCCTGCTTGCATTTGCCATGTTCTCTCGTAGACTTCATTTGTCGTTCCCATTGAATATAAAACTTCTTAGGGGTAGAAGAGCGGCTTTTTTGACTGTCATACCCAGAGAAAAGAATGATGTTTCTTTTGATTTTCAAGAAAATCGTAAAACCTTTTTCAGTGCGTTTCCATTTCGCTTGTTTATCAGCTCCTGAAGATATTCGGTGAATGAACTCATCTAAAAGCTGCTCAGCAAAGGTAAGAAATTCATTCGAACCAACGTCTTGCAATAACGTTGATTCAACTGTTTTAAATCTGGGAGGCAAAAATTTCTCCACCCATTGATATTCAGGAGAATCGAGTAGCCTCACATTAATTCCCTCCAGTCTTATAGACGGTCAGCAGCTTCAGAAAGCTCCTTTTGCTTTACTGTCGAGCCGTCGAGCTTAAGCTTCATTTCATTGTTTAACTCTTCCATCTCTGTAATGAACAATTTCCCACTATCGATGATGCGAGCATTTGATTTTTCAGTAATATCGATCGCTTCAAATACATCATTGTACGCCTTTCTGAACGATTCGATTGCAATCGCAGGTTTTTCAAGAGTTTTTATCGTTTCTTCTGTGTTTTGTTTAAGCATTTCTGCATTTCGAAGGAGCATCGATTCAGTTGCCTCATTTACATTTTGAACCGCTGAAATAACCTTCTGCTGATTTCCTAGAGCTAGCTGAATGGAAGCAGTAACGGTGATTATATTTTTGGTCATTGTGACTGCATTGAAAATCGCTTCCTCAAGTTTCTCATTATTTTCTATAATCAGATCAACAGAAGCCATCGATTGTCTTAACACCATAACGGCTTGAGACATATTCTTCACACGGCTTACCACTTTTTGCTGGGCTTTTTGTATGGGTAATGGATTTTCTTTCCATTGGTTTTTTGCAGCTTCTTCGTCAAGCATGGTCATTAGCGTCTGGCCAAGCTCCATTTGATCTTCAAGTCCGACAATTCTTTCTTTAGCAACGTCCTTAAGTTCTCTTAACATCAAGTTATCTTCTTGTAGCTTATCTCTACCTGTTAGAAGTGATTCAACGATTACTTCTACTTGTGATTCGACCGTTTTATACTTTTTTGCATATTGTTCAATTTCATTTCTACCAAGTACTTTGTTTAAAAGTTTGTTTATCTTCTTTTTCTTTAAGTAGGTTGGCTCAAGCTCTGAGACGTGTTCTCTTAATTTATGAAGGTTCTCAGGAAGATCATTATCAGGTTGATCAATCATTCCTTTAACAGGGCGCTTAAGTGCTTCTAACGATTGCCCTGCGTTTCTCTGAGCGTCTTCGCCTAGTCCTGACAAAGATTGCAAGATTTTATCAGAGTCATCTTCATGATAAAAGCTTTGAATGATTTCTTCTGCTTTCTCACGCTGTTTATCGTTTTGTTCTGATAGATTGTTCATGTATGTCACTCCTTCAAAAGAATGAATGGTAATTGCTTCGTGTACTATCTTATACGATGAATAGAACAAAAAGTTTCAAGAACCTGTCAGCAATCTTAATTCCCAACATCAATTAGAAACAAACTTTTTAAAGAACAGATGTGTTGCAAGTAAGAAACGCTGGTGATATGTTTTAAACGGTAAGAATTCTTGATGGGGAAGTGAAGTCAAATGAAGAACGTGAAAGTATATACTCAGCCAGCTTGTCCGCCTTGTGAGTTTGTAAAAAACTATTTCGATATGCATGGCATAAATTATGAGCTTTTAAATATTAAAGAAGATCAGGCCGCGCGAAACGAACTCATCCATACTCATGATGCATTGTCTACTCCAACGATCGTGATCGATGGAGAAGTAATCATTGGTTTCGATCAAGGACGTATCGATGAATTGTTAGATATAACATCATAATTTGTATTAATCGTAATTGAACCATGATAAGTAGTCAACTGAAGGAAGGTGCCTTTTTTGATAGAAAAGTTCATTCGTAACAAACGTGAAGAAGAGTTATATAATTTAGCACATGCAATCAGTGCTGAATTACGTGAATATGCGAACATAATCGATGAGAATGCAACGATTCCAAAGTCAGTGGTTGATCGTTTCAGAACATCGGGTTACTCAGCATTACCCGTTCCTACTCAATATGGCGGGGGTGACCTTTCTTTATATGAATTGGTTTTGATTCAAGAGGAGCTCGGTAAAGGAGAAGGGGCGACAGCTCTTTCGATTGGTTGGCATCTAGGAATATTGAAAGATTTAAATGACCGTAGGCCTTGGAACGAGGTTACGTTCGGCAGGCTATCGAGAGATGTAGTCGAAGGGGCAATCATTAATCGCGCGCAAACAGAAGAAGAAACCGGAGATCCGACAAGAGGAGGCCTCCCTGTAACGATGGCAGAAAAAGAAGCATCAGGTTATCGAATTACGGGGAGAAAGACATTTACTACTCTAAGTCCCCACCTTGATCAAGTTATTGTTAAGGCCACGGTAAAAGATACTGACGAAGCAGCAGATTTTCTCGTGTCAATGGGCGATGAAGGCGTATCAATTGATGAAACATGGGATGTTCTTGGGATGCGAGGAACGAGAAGTGATGACCTTGTTTTACAAGACGTGTTTGTGCCTTCAGAGAGGCTACTAGAAGTTTATGATAAAGAACGCAAAACAAAATCTTTACCTCCTGGCTGGTTGTTACATATACCTGCCGTTTACCTTGGTATTGCTGAAGCAGCCAAGCAAGAGGCGATAGAATTTGTAAATTCGTACCAACCGAATAGTTTGGATACGTCTTTGAAAGAAGTTCCGCACATTCAAGATAAATTCGGTCAAATCTCGTTGAAACTATTAAGTGCACGACATTTCCTATATTCGGTTGCAGATCAATGGGATAAGTATCCTCGGCAACGAATGACGATGCAATCTCAGTTATTCGCTGCGAAACACCAAGCTGTTAATGCGGCATTAGACGTTGTTGATCTCTCCATGCGGATTATTGGGGGACGAAGTCTAATGAAGAAAAACAAGATTGAACGTTTATATAGAGATGTTAGAGCGGGACTTCATAATCCACCAGGAGATGAATTAACTCTTCAAGTTTTAGCTAAGAGTGAATTGAATTAGAGGGGGTTATGGTGGAATAAGTTTCATATGGTTCGGTTTTTTGGAAATAAGACCTTCGATTTCCTATTGAAAGGAGATTGAAAATGCTCTAACCTTTCTAACTGTGACGTTGAAGCTATTTAGAAGGGGTGGGGCTAAGTGAGAAAACAACTATCATTATTGATGATCATGAGTCTTTTCTTGAATTTATTATCCTACCAAACTCATCAAGTAGAGGCGGTTACGTTAGTTAAGGCGGAATCTGAACTTCCAACTAGGAATGAGGAAACACCTTCTTCACAATCAAAACCAGACCCAAACACGAAACATGAGGTTGCATTACGAATGAACCTACCTATATACAATATGGAAGACGTGAAAGAAGTAAAAGGCGAGCAACTAGCAGTAAAGAAATATTCCGTAGAGGAAGTTGAAATGCTAGCGCGTTTAATAAATGGTGAAGCAAGAGGGGAATCCTTCGAAGGAAAAGTAGCAGTAGCAGCCGTTACGTTAAACAGAGTTCGCTCTTCTAAATTTCCTAATTCCATAAAAGAAGTGATTTTCCAGAGTGGAGCATACACTGCTGTTTCTGATGGCCAGTATAGTAAAAAGCCTGGGAAGAAAGCATATCACGCAGCATATGAAGCATTGCTAGGAGAAGATCCAAGCTCTGGGGCATTGTTTTATTATAATCCAAAAACAGCAACAGACAATTGGATTCGAAGCAGGCATATTATCAAGACAATCGGAAAACATGCATTCACAAGATGAAATCCTCCAGACTCTGGAGGATTTTGTGATATCATCAGGTTGTGAAAGCATTAGTTTTGGTGAAGGAGTGAAGGAATCATGTCAGATGGAAAGTCTTTTGCACAAGGAGACCTCGTTACGGCGGGTTACAAAACAGGTAGATATATAGGTGAAATCGTTGATGTTAAAACCCCTAAGGCAGTTGTGAAAATACTCGCTGTCATCAAACACCCAACTCAAGGAGATCTGCATAATCCTAAGCAGCTTGATGTACCGTTGTTTCATCAGCGTAAAGCACTTTCACAGTATGAAAAAGCGCTTGTTCCAGTATCAGCGATCAACCATTATGATGAAGAAGTTCCAGACTACCATGAATCATTAAGAGAAGCGGTTGAAACGCAAGCGAATGAGTTGAAGCATGAAGGTGGGCGTTGGGCTGAAGCATCATTGATCGAACTTGAAAAGCTTAAAGACGACTATTTCACATCTTAATCCTCACCTTTACATTACATCAGAAATCAGGTAAGATTTATTACTGATTTTAGAACTCGCAGAAGGTGGTTTTTGACTTGCAATCAGAAGCTTCAGCATATCAAGTGCTGTTATTTTATAAGTACGTAGAAATTGAAGACCCTGAATACTTCGCTCGGAAACATCTCAAATTTTGTAAATCCTTAGATTTAAAAGGAAGAGTGCTTGTAGGAAAAGAAGGCATAAATGGTACGGTTTCTGGTCCAAAAGAATGTACACAACAATACATGCATGAGTTAATGAGTGATCCACGATTTGCAGATATTGAATTTAAAATCGATGAAGCAGATTCGCACACATTTAAAAAAATGCACGTGCGTGCACGAAACGAGATCGTATCACTTCGTCTAGATGAGGATATCGACCCAAACGAAGTAACAGGAAATTATTTAGAACCGAAAGAGTTTATGAATGCTCTTGAAAGTGATGATGTGATCGTAATCGACGCGCGAAATGATTATGAATACGATATCGGTCACTTTAGAAATGCGATTCGACCTAATATAAAAGCTTTTCGCGAACTACCTGAATGGATTGAAGAGAATCTCTCAGATCAAAAGGATAAGAAAGTTCTTACCTATTGTACAGGAGGAATTCGTTGCGAGAAGTTTTCAGGCTATTTGAAGAAAAAAGGGTTCAACGACGTATCGCAGCTTCATGGTGGTATCGTGACATATGGCAAAGACCCTGAAGTACAAGGGAAATATTTTGATGGGAAGTGCTTTGTATTTGATGACCGCCTGGCTGTTGATGTAAATCAAACGGATGATGCTAAGGTTGTTGGAACATGCTATCACTGTGGTACTGAGGCTGAGACGTATATTAATTGTGCGAACGTTCAGTGTGATAAACTTCACATCGTTTGTGATAAATGTCTAGAGTCTCATCAGCGTTATTGCTCAACCGATTGTAAAGAGGTTGCATTGTCACATCAATAAGGTCTAGAAGCACAGTGTCCGGCACTGTGCTTCTTTACATACTAGAGGAAGGCGGCGTGGGATGTATGTGTTTAATAGCTGTTGCCATTGAACAAAACCCGAAATACCCATTTATTCTGATTGCAAATCGAGATGAATTTTACGAGCGACCGACTGAAACAGCGCATTTTTGGAATGATCATCCAAACCTTCTTGCGGGTAGAGATCTAAAAGCTTATGGAACATGGCTAGGTGTAACAGTAGAAGGAAAGATTGCTGCCTTAACAAATTTTCGAGAGCCTACAGAAACACATAAGGAAAAGTCGAGAGGTGAACTTCCTGTTAATTTTCTTACTAGAAACGTGCATGCTTACGACTATATGATCAGTCTGCAAAGTGTGAAAGATAGCTATAATGGGTTTAATCTATTTGCAGGTCACTTCAATGAGTTATATTATTATTCAAATCGTGAAAATGAAGTCAGAAAAGTACCAGAAGGCATTCACGCAGTAAGTAATCATCTATTGAATACGAGCTGGCCAAAAGTAGATCTTCTAAAAGAGTATTTTTCTAATTATCTTTGTGAAAATGTTGAACCTGATCCAGAGAAACTATTAACATTACTAGATCATGCCGAACCAGCACTCGATCGAGATCTCCCCGATACAGGGATTCCATTAGAATGGGAGAGGATGTTGTCGTCTATTTATATTAATTCAGATACTTATGGAACGCGTGCCCAGACCGTCGTTATAGTATCGAATGATGGTGAGGTAACGTTTATGGAAAAAGCTAATGAAAAAATAAACAAGTTTCAATTTTTCATCGATCCTTCATAATACGTGCTTTGCCGGAATACATTATATCTTACCTTAACAATTACCAATCAATTATGGTAATAAAGACCTGGTTTGAAAAAGGTCTATCATGGGTAATTAAGAGTTACTAAGTATGAGGAGGGGTTTTATTGAAACGAAAGCGTCACTATGTTGAAGAACAGCTATTAAGGGAAGCCTCAAATATTCGTGAGTATCGAAAGTTGGATGTAGAAGTGATACCGAAGAAATACCCTGAACGCAGTGCGCCTACAAAGAAAAATAAAACTCTCGTCAAAACGCCAGTATAAGCAGGGGAAACACTCCTGCTTTTTTTATTTCAAAAAACTATTGCAATACATAAGATTAATTGATATTATAAATCTTGTCCTCATAAGACAACTTCTTTCGACAAACAATTAATGAAATTAACTGTTGACGAAGGTAGACAAGTAGTTATATAATGTAGAGGTCGCTGTTTATTTGGAGGATTAGCTCAGCTGGGAGAGCATCTGCCTTACAAGCAGAGGGTCGGCGGTTCGAGCCCGTCATCCTCCACCATTCTTTTTGACTTATTCAGGAAAATACTTCGCCGGTCTAGCTCAATTGGTAGAGCAAGGAGCATAACTTCTTCGAATCGGCATCGACTTGTCTTGACGCAGCTAGCTTCAGAGCGACACTAGTAGAGGAAGAGACAACGGCTGAATAAGCTTCAAAATACTTCGCCGGTCTAGCTCAATTGGTAGAGCAACTGACTTGTAATCAGTAGGTTGGGGGTTCAAGTCCTCTGGCCGGCACCACACGCGGGTGTGGCGGAATTGGCAGACGCGCTAGACTTAGGATCTAGTGTCTTACGACGTGGGGGTTCGAGTCCCTTCACCCGCACCATTTTAATGATAAAGTATTATTTATGCGCCCGTAGCTCAATTGGATAGAGCGTCTGACTACGGATCAGAAGGTTAGGGGTTCGACTCCTCTCGGGCGCGCCATACATATTTGGGGCCTTAGCTCAGCTGGGAGAGCGCCTGCCTTGCACGCAGGAGGTCAGCGGTTCGATCCCGCTAGGCTCCACCATAATGGAGGAATACCCAAGTCTGGCTGAAGGGATCGGTCTTGAAAACCGACAGGGGCTTAACGGCCCGCGGGGGTTCGAATCCCTCTTCCTCCGCCATTTGCGGGTGTAGTTTAGTGGTAAAACCTCAGCCTTCCAAGCTGATGTCGTGGGTTCGATTCCCATCACCCGCTCCATTATAGTGGCCCGTTGGTCAAGCGGTTAAGACACCGCCCTTTCACGGCGGTAACACGGGTTCGAATCCCGTACGGGTCACCATTTTTATAAGAAGCTTACGAGCTTCTCACCCAAGGGTTCTCCTGCAGATGTCTTTTCATCGATGATTATTCAGCAGGACTAGCTAACGCGTCGGAATCCCGTACGGGTCACCATCTACTTAAAAACTTCATCTATGAAGTAAACGGCAGCACACTCAATGAGGTGCTTTTTTTGTTGTTCAAAAAGAACCTCTCACGTGGAATGGGCATACAGTGTCTATATCAAGTGAGAAGGGATGGAACATATGTATAGTGAAGAACATGAACACATTGAATACCACATTCATACCTATAATACCCCTAGGCAGCAACAGCAGGTGATGCAACCACCTTCAAGTCCGCCATCGACTGCGCCACAAATGCCACAGTCTCAACAGGCTGGAACTCAAGCTGTCGATCCATTTGCGATCAGAGGATGTTTATACCGCTACACCTATATTTGGATGAAAGGTGGAAATAGGTTCTGGTTTTGGCCTGTATATGTTGGACGCAGGTCCGTTTCAGGTTTCAGATGGACGGGGCGAAGATGGGTGTATACAGGAATTGATCTAAACAGAATCGAAATGTTTACTTGTTAGAACATCGAGCGCTTTTTAATTAAAGCGCTCAAATTATGTCACAGAATATTCGAAAAACATCTGGCATTTTATTCATCTTCATGGGACAATATAAGAAATCTTTTCATGAGAAAGTCAGGTGTAGACGTTGAGTTTTCCATTATGGACAAGAAAGCTATTTGTAGCATTCGTAGCTGTAATCACACTAGGAACAGTCATACCAACTGAATATTTACAGGATGTAAAACCTGAACGGACTCAAGAAGCAAGTTACGAGAAAGACATTTCGTCGCACGTTGTTGAAGCGAAGCCTTCTGATCTATATGACGACATAGAGTCTAGTCCATTAGATTGGCCAGACATCGCTGCGTTTTCACCATCTTCTGAAGTAGTAAAAGGATTCGTCACTTACGCATCCCAACGAACAGAAGAGTTAGGAATGCAAAAGTTCGGTGATTCAATCGCTAATCGTGTAGGCTCTGAATACATAAATTTAATCGTTCCTAAAGTGAATGAGGTCATTACATCTAAAGTTGAAGAGTTGGATGTTGATGCCGTTCGTTCGCTTCGCTTGACGGATAATCCTGCTGGCGGTTACGGTGAACGTATTGTACATGTTTACAACGAACAAACTGGTGATGACTTGATGAGGTTTCATGTTCGACGTGACCATCCACCTCAAGAGGGGTACTGGTTCAACTTCCATTATCATGACGCTAACGATAATTTTAGTGAGCATCATGAAGTGGGTAAAATTTATTGGGATAAAAACACTCCGCCAAAATGGCTCTCATAGAGAGGCATGCGGGGTGTTTCTGTTTGAATGGAAGGAGAGTGGGCAAGTTGGAACTCTTTCAATGTATAAGAGATGTTTTTGAGGAAGACCCTTTAACTGGTTCTGAAAGTGGACGAAAACTTTTCAAAAAAGGAAACTTTTACCCAGCTTATCAAGACGATCATGATAATTGGGTAACTGTTGATGATGAAGGTGAGCAACACATTATTGCAAGTGGTGAGACACCAATAGAGGATTTTTGGTTTTTATATCGATTTCGAATCGCATAAGAAAACGCTGCTCATATGAGCAGCGTCACTTACTTCTTTTTAGGGCGCGCATTTTGCGGGCCTCTCTTTTTATTCATTTGAAGAGCATCTTCACCGTTTTTAACGCCCTGTTCACCTGTTTTCGGGTCATAGCCATTGCGATTTTTCATTGAGTAATCCTCCTTTTAAGAGTGTCACTCAATACTATGCCCTGATCAATCTTAAATTAAAACATTGGGTTTTCTTCTATAAATTGATAGACATTACGAACAAGCTCATCTGAAGAAGTAGCCGTTACTCGCTCGCCATTAACGAGACAATACATTTCCTGACTACATAATGTGCAGTGTCCTAAACAAGAATATTCTAATACGTCTAAATCGTGATCTTTTTCGAGGATTTCCATTGCTTTATGTGAACCACTCGATAGATTGCTCATGCAAAATTCAACGATTGGATTCATAATATTATCACCTCAATACAAATTGCAATATTTACACTTCATCCATTTTATCAATAAGGAATGGAAAAGAACAACCATTTGCATATGAGCATAATAATAATCAATATTCAGTAAATAAGATATACTAGTTTGTAGAGAATTTGGTTTATTTTTCGAAATAAAGGAAAAATAACATAATGAAGTTTTAAGAGGAGGGTCATTATGTACAAAGCAGTTATCGTAGGAACAGGACCAGCAGGATTAACAGCTGCGATTTATCTAGCAAGAGCGAATATGGAACCACTCGTAATAGAGGGACCAGAACCAGGTGGCCAGTTAACATTAACAACGGATGTTGAGAATTTTCCTGGGTTTGCTGATGGAATACTAGGCCCGGAGTTAATGGAAAATATGAAGAAGCAGGCTTTACGGTTTGGAGCGAGGATTGAAAGAGGTTGGGTTAAGGACATTGATTTTTCGAAAAAACCGTATACATTAAAGACGGATACGCTTGGTGATGTGGAAGCAGAATCGGTGTTGATTTCGACTGGTGCTTCTGCAAAGCTTCTAGGTATTCCAGGAGAATCAGAGAACATGGGCAGAGGTGTAAGTACGTGCGCCACATGTGATGGCTTCTTCTTTAGAAATAAGAAGATTGTAGTTATAGGTGGAGGCGACTCTGCTATGGAGGAAGCTACTTTCCTTACTAAATTTGCTTCTGAAGTTACTATTCTTCATAGAAGAAACGAACTTAGGGCTTCAAAAATTATGCAAGAGAGAGCAAGAAACAATGAGAAAATCACCTGGAAACTAAATTCCTCACCGGTTGAAGTTGTCTCTGATGGAACTAAAGTAAAAGGCATCAAAGTAAAAGACAGTGACTCTGGAAACGAAGAAACCATTGAAACAGATGGTATTTTTGTAGCGATCGGTCATAAACCGAATACGGATTTCTTAAAAGGTAAGATCGATATGGATGATAAAGGATATATCAACGTAGAACCAGGAACAACTCGTACGAATCTCCCAGGAGTTTTCGCATGTGGAGATGTGCAGGACTTTACTTACAGGCAGGCGATTACAGCAGCAGGCACGGGGTGTATGGCTGCTATGGACTGCGAAAGATTTCTTGAAGGAAATGCATTTATTGATTGGAGCATGTAAGGAAGAAACGGAGGGAGAGAACCCTCCGTTTTTTTATTCGATGTCTAAATAATTTATGCTATCTTTGATTCGGTCTTTCTTAGGTATCTTTATTTCGAGGATACCATTTTCATATTTTCCTTTCATATTCTCCATTGAAAAGGCATATGGCAGCTTAATAATCCTGCTCGTACTCGAATATGCTCTTTCCTGTTTGTAGTACTTTTGCTTATCATTTCGTTCTTCTTGAAAACTGTCTGATTCAATGGAAATACGGATTCCATCGCCTAAGGGCTCTACTTTTATTTGTTCTTTTGCGATGCCAGGAAGTTCAGCTTCAACGATAAAAGCCGTATTCGTCTCATACAGATCAACTCGAAACGCTTGCTGTGGAAGAAGGTTAGAAAACGGATCTTTAAAGAAATCATCAAATGTACTCAGCCAATTTTGAAGGTTTGGATCTTGAAGGTTCTTCGGAAGTTTGTCTCCTTTTCCCATTTCACAATCATCCTTTCCTTAATTTCTCATATAACATATGATGTGTGAATGAGAACGTTCCAGTGGTACAATAATTTATAGCGCATGTATAGGAGGGAAAGCATGAAAACATATTTACAGCTTTGCGAAGAAATATTACATAACGGAACTAAAAAGTCCGACCGAACAGGGACAGGAACAATCAGTGTATTCGGACACCAAATGAGGTTTGATCTGCAAGAAGGTTTTCCTGCTTTGACTACGAAAAAACTCCACTTACGTTCGATCATCCATGAGCTTCTATGGTTTATTAAAGGAGATACAAACGTTAAGTATTTACAGGAAAACGGAGTACGGATTTGGAATGAATGGGCTGATGAAAACGGAGAGTTAGGACCTGTTTATGGTCATCAATGGCGTTCATGGACTGGTGGCGACGGTGAAACCGTAGACCAAATCCAAAAAGTTATCGAGCAAATAAAAACAAATCCAAATTCTAGAAGAATGATTGTAACCGCATGGAATCCATCTCAAGTAGATGATATGGCGCTTCCTCCATGTCACTGTTTGTTCCAATTCTATGTCGCAGATGGGAAACTTTCATGCCAACTGTATCAGCGTTCAGCTGACGTTTTCCTAGGCGTGCCATTTAATATCGCTTCTTACGCGTTACTTACCATGATGATGGCTCAAGTTTGTGATTTAGAGCCTGGAGAATTTATTCATACACTAGGGGACGCTCACATTTATAACAATCACTTGGAACAGGTTGAGTTACAGTTAAAACGAGAGCCAAGGAAATTACCAAAGATGAACATTAACCCTGAAGTGAAATCATTATTCGACTTTACTTTTGATGATTTTGAGCTAACCGAATATGATCCGCACCCTCACATAAAAGGAGAGGTATCTGTATGATTTCCTTTCTTCTTGCGATGGATGAAAACAGATTGATCGGTAAAGATAACGACTTGCCTTGGCATTTACCTGCAGATCTCAAATACTTTAAGAAAATGACGATGAATAAATCGATTGTGATGGGTAGAAAGACGTTTGAATCGATCGGTAAGCCTCTACCTGGAAGAGAGAGCTACGTCATTACTCGACGTGATTTAACGATCGATAACGTCACGATTCTGCATTCGATTGACCAATTTTTAGAAATGGTAGAAGAAGATAATGAAAAAGAATGGTTCGTTATTGGAGGAGCAGAGATTTATCGGCAGCTCCTACCATACGCAGACCGTCTATATATTACTGAAATACATGAGGAATTTCAGGGCGATGCTTACTTTGCTGAACTTAAGGAGGAAGACTGGGTAGAAAAGTCTAGAGACCAACATACGAAAGACGATAAGAACTCTTACGATTATGATTTTGTCGTTTATGAAAGAGTATAAAAAGAACTCCGGCATGTGGATGATCCATGTGGCCGGAGTCTTTTTTTACACTTATTTTTCTGGTCTAGGACCTGCATCATCAAGCCCAGAACTTTCTAACGTCATTGCGGGCTTTACCTCACAGTCACCATTAACTCGAACTTGACAAGATAAGCGCAGGTTTTCTTCAACGCCTTTCCGTTTAAAGGCTTCTTTTTCAATTTCAGTTAGTTCTCCGAACTCTCCATCAAGAACTTCTACACGGCATGTCGTACATTTTGCTTTTCCACCACAGCGATGAAGAATATGAACATCATTATCCTCAAGTGCTAGTGTAAGTTTTGTTCCATCTGCTACTTCGAACGTTCCATAATCTGGTACTGTTACTTTTGCCAAAAGAAATTCCTCCTTTAATAAAATAATGTTCCCCACACCTTTCTATCATAGCCGAAATGAGCGTGTAATTATAGGGTTTACTACCAAATGCAAAAATACGTCGAAAAATGCTTAAAGTTGTCAGGTTGGGGTAAAGAAGTACTATTGAATGATCGGATGGAGGAGAATTCAAATGGATAAAAGATATTTCACAGTGCAAGAAGCAAATGAATTAATTCCAAAATTAAAACGTGAATTATCAAGCTTGAAAAGAGTTACACAAGCTTTCAGTGAACATTATGAACAATTAGAACAGCATAAAAAGACATTGCTTTTTCGAAAGAAAACAAAAGTAGATGATGATATATTGTTTAAGAAAGAGGCTAGGATGGAATTCATGGAATTTGAAGCTCAGACGTTTATCCGAAATATATTGACCATGGGTGTAAAGATAGTCGACATCGAAAGTGGTATTGTTTCATTTCCATCTATTAAAAATGAGGAAGAGGTTGAGTTATTCTGGCATGAATCAGAAGAAGCTGTGTCCCTTTCACGAGACCACCTGCATGCCCCTGAACTAACAAAAGAAGATGATTAATTCGATCACAAAACCAAAATTTCACATACCGTATTGAGAATAGAAATTTAAATTCTGAACACCTTATCATTAGTGGAGGTGAAGATAAATGAAAAATCCTAAGCAAGCACACAAACATGAAACTGAATTTGCAAGTGAACTATCTGCAGACCAAAACAACAACAAAAAACATAAGAAGAATAAGAAACAAAAAAAGAACGCTTAGTGAACACTAATCAAAGATAAAGGCTGTCGAGGAGTACTTGACAGCCTTTTTGTATTTAATCTACATAAACGATAGCATCGGTATTGCAAATTGACTTCGCATTGTTATCTCAAAATCGAACGAGGTAACAAGAAGCATAAATAACGAATTAGTTTCCTTATAAACACAAAAAGGGTAAAATAGAAAACAGACTAAAGAGAGAAAAGGATGAGTGTCATGAGCTTGCTTCAAGCTGAGAATATTACCAAATCTTATGGAGATAAAACTCTTTTCGATGGGATAACTTTTTCATTGGAAGAACGACAAAGAATTGGTTTAATTGGCGTAAATGGGACGGGGAAATCATCGCTACTTAAAATCTTAGCTGGGCTTGAGTCAGCAGACAGAGGAGAACTTTTTCACGCTAACTCATTTCAAGTTGAATACCTTCCTCAAGATCCAACGTTTAATGAGGAGAAAACGATTCTCGAAACGGTGTTTGATAGTGATGTACCATTATTCAATGCAGTAAGGAATTATGAAGAAGTGCTTCAAAAAGTAACGGTAGACCCTGAAAATACTGATTTCCAGGATCGTCTTCTCGCTGTGCAAGAAGAAATGGACCGTCTAGATGCATGGGATTTTAATACAAAAGCGAAATCCATTCTAACGAAGCTTGGATTAACGAAATTTGACTCTATGGTTCATACGCTATCTGGAGGTCAGCAAAAACGGGTTGCATTGGCAAAAGCGTTTATACAGCCTGCAGATCTTCTAATTTTAGATGAACCTACCAACCACATCGATCACGATACAGTTGAGTGGTTGGAACAGTATCTTAGTACATACTCAGGTACACTTTTACTTGTAACGCACGATCGTTATTTTCTGAACCGTGTGACAAACCGTATTTTTGAATTAGACAAAGGTCGTTTGTTTGAATATGGCGGGAATTATGAAACGTTCCTCGAACAAAAAGCACTACGTGAAAGTAGGGAACAAAAAGAGGCGCATAAACAAAGCAAGTTATTACAAAGTGAACTAGAATGGCTGAAGCGTGGAGCAAAAGCAAGAACAACAAAACAAAAAGCTAGGAAGCAGCGAATTGAGACGATGAAGGATGAGCCTGAGTATAAGACAGAGGGAAATGTTGAAATGGCGATTGGTTCTAGTCGACTCGGAAAGAAGGTCATCGAGGCAGAGGATATTACGAAAGCGATAAATGGACAGCCTATTACAGACCATTTTAGCTACCTCGTTCTACCACAAGATCGGATTGGAATAATAGGTGCGAACGGTTCAGGTAAAACAACGCTTTTAAAAATGCTTGCTGGCAGGATACAACCGGATAGCGGTACTGTAGAAATTGGCACGACTGTGAAAATTGGGTTCTATACCCAGCAAAACGAAGGGCTCGATGAATCGCTTAGGGTGATTGAATATATCCGAGAAGGCGGAGAACAAGTACGCTTACAAAAAGGTGGAAGCATCACAGCCTCACAAATGTTGGAACGCTTTCTCTTCTCTAAAGAATTGCAATGGACGTATGTTTCTAGATTGTCTGGAGGAGAGAAAAGACGACTTTATTTACTCCGTATACTGATGGAGGAGCCTAATGTTCTTTTCTTAGATGAACCTACAAATGACCTTGATGTTCAAACTCTGTCGGTATTAGAAGATTATTTGGCCGAATTTCCAGGGGCGGTCATTACAGTTTCACACGATCGATACTTTCTAGACAAAATTGCTGAACAGCTTTTTGTATTTGAAGGAAATGGTGAAATTGACCATTATTATGGTTCCTACACCGATTATCTAGACGTAAAAAAACGCGAGAAAGAACTTGAGGCTGAAGAAAAGAAAATTTCCTTACCACAAGAAGAAGCAAGGAAAGAGAAACCTAGGAAAAACAAGCTGTCATATAATGAAAAGAAAGAATGGGAAACGATTCAACAGACGATTGAAGACATCGAACTGAAAATAGAAAACGTGAAAGATGAAATCACTAAATGTGGAAGTGATTTTGAGAAAGTAGATAAGCTCTATAAAGAAGAGCAGGCATTAACGATGGAACTAGAGGAAAAGATCGAGCGCTGGTCAGAGCTGTCTGAGAAAATAGATTAAAAATGTAACCACCTGTAAATTAGGTGGTTTTTTTCATGTTTAGAAAATATTGAGAATTCATGATATAATTATTCGGAAAGTTAAGAATTAAATGAAAGGAGAGAAAGTTTGAGACTTTACTTATCAGTAGACATGGAAGGAATTTCTGGCATTGTAGATGATACGTTTGTCGATTCGTCGAAACGAAACTATCATCGTGGCCAAGAGCTTATGACTCAAGAAACAAACTATGTGATCGAGTCTGCTCTAAGCAGCAGGGTTGAAGAAGTTACCGTCAATGACAGTCACTCTAAGATGAACAATCTGCTTGTGGAGAAGTTACACGAGGAAGCAAAGCTTATTTCCGGAGATGTAAAACCGTTTTCGATGATGGAAGGATTGGACCATACATATGACGGGGCAGGATTCATAGGCTACCACGCGCGCGCATCTTTAAAAGGAATCATGTCTCATTCAATGATTCATGCAGTTAAGAACTTTTATGTTGATGACAAAGTCGTTGGTGAATTAGGTATGAATGCTTTTGTTGCTGGATATTACGGAGTCCCGGTGCTATTTGTAGCTGGAGATGACAGAGCGACAGCAGAGGCAGAAGCACTTATTCCGAATATCACGACGGTAACCGTTAAGGAAACGATTTCTCGTTCGTCGGGACTCGTGCCATCGCCACACAAAACTGGGCAGCTTTTAAAAGAGCAAACTACTTTTGCGATTGAAAATCGACGCCGCGTCGATCCGTTAGTTCCTCCAGAGAAGCCTGTTTTACGAATTGAATTCACGAATTATGGGCAAGCAGAATGGGCAAGTATCATGCCTGGAGCAGAAATTGAAAATGATACGGTCGTGAAGTTTCAAGCAAAAGATATGCTAGAAGCCTATCAAGCTATGCTTGTTATGACAGAATTAGCATCAAGGACGACATTTGGTTAGAAAGTAGGGGTTATTATTGGCGAAGTACGTTGCTAATCGATTGTTCGCCATGCTCATTACGCTTTGGATAATAGTGACGATCACATTTTTCTTAATGCATGCCATTCCTGGCTCACCATTTAACCAGGAGCGGAATACAAGCGAAGCTGTTCAACAAAATCTTGAGGCACACTATCATTTGAATGAACCTGTCTTCGTGCAATATTTTATTTATTTAAAATCTCTTGCAACGCTAGATTTTGGTCCCTCTATTAAACAATCATCAACATCTGTTAATGAAATGATTGGAAGAGGTTTCCCTGTTTCAGCGGAGTTAGGTATGTTGTCATTAGCAATTGCGGTTATTTCTGGGGTTATTCTTGGAATTTTCGCTGCTCTTAAACATAATGGCACCATCGATTACATAGCAATGACGTTTGCTGTGATAGGGATTTCAGTTCCAAACTTTATTATGGCTACATTGCTTATTCAACAGCTTGCTGTTACTTGGGAGATATTCCCTGTCGCGACGTGGTCCTCACCAATGCACATGGTTCTGCCTGCAGTTGCCCTCGCTACTGGGCCAATGGCGATCATCGCGAGGTTGACTCGCTCAAGTATGATAGAGGTTTTGAATCAAGATTATATCCTAACAGCAAAAGCAAAAGGAATGTCTACTTACCAGATAGTAATGAAGCATGCGATGAGAAATGCACTTCTACCTGTCATTACGATCCTTGGAACCCTCGTTGCAGGAGTATTGACCGGAAGTTTTGTTATCGAGAAAATCTTTGCAATTCCTGGAATGGGAAAATACTTTATTAATGGAATAAACGATCGAGATTATCCAGTCATAATGGGGACAACCGTTTTTTATAGTGCATTCTTAATCATGATGCTATTTATTGTAGACATCGCATACGGCATTCTCGATCCTAGAATTAAGCTTCACAAGAGGGGGAATTAGTCGTGTCGTTACCAGAGAAATCAAATCAAAAAACACCTTATACACCTGACGACTTGTTTGTCCCTCTTGAGACATCATCATATGACGCAGATCGTATCGCAAAACCTTCGATTTCCTATTGGAAAGATGCTTGGATGCGCTTAGCTCAGAATAAGCTCTCGATGGCAGGTTTAATTGTATTGATCTTACTAGTATTAATGGCCATTTTTGGTCCGATGATGTCACCATATTCTTATAGTCATCAAGTATTAACAAACGGCAACCAAGCTCCATCAGGCGAGCATTGGTTTGGTACTGACAACCTCGGAAGAGACATGTTCACAAGAACATGGAATGGCGCACGTATTTCACTCTTTGTAGGCTTTATGGCAGCCATCATCGACTTTATTATCGGGGTAGCGTATGGAGGTTTTTCAGGCTATAAAGGTGGACGAGTTGATAATTTCATGATGAGAATTATCGAAATCCTTTACGGTCTTCCATATCTATTAATGGTCATTCTTTTGATGGTCGTTATGGGACCTGGACTATTCACGATCATCGTAGCCTTAACCGTTACAGGGTGGGTTGGAATGGCAAGGATTGTTCGGGGACAAGTTTTGCAATTGAAAAACTCAGAGCATGTTCTTGCTTCTAGAACGTTCGGTGCTAGTGCTGGTCGAGTTATTCGTAAGAACCTGCTTCCGAACACCATGGGACCAATCATTGTTCAAATGACGTTAACAGTTCCTACAGCTATATTTGCGGAAGCATTCCTAAGCTTCCTTGGACTTGGGGTTCAAGCTCCTATCGCAAGTTGGGGTGTTATGGCGAACGATGGGTTGTCTGTTATTTTATCCGGTCACTGGTGGAGGTTATTTTTTCCAGCATTCTTTATTTCATTAACAATGTTTGCTTTTAACGTGCTTGGAGATGGATTACAGGATGCTTTAGATCCGAAGTTACGAAGATAAGAGGATAGTAGAGCTCTCTTTTTGAGACACTTCTCTATAATACATTTTAGGGGGAATAGATGTGAAGAAAATCGTTACGATGTTACTTTCGCTTCTACTGCTAATCGGAATCGTTGGCTGTACAACTACTGAAAACAGTTCATCTAATTCAAATAGTGGTAGTGATGGCGATAGTCAACAACAAGGGACAAAAGTACTTAAGCTTAACAATGGGAGCGAGCCAACATCATTTGATCCACCGATCGGGTTTGATAGCGTATCTTGGAATGCGCTGAATAACTTGATGGAAGGTATGACGAGACTTGATGAAAATGATGAACCACAACCCGCTACGGCGAAGGAATGGGACGTATCAGAAGATGGTAAAACATATACCTTTCATATTAGAGAAGATGCTAATTGGTCTAACGGTGAACCTGTAACAGCGGAAGATTTCGAATTTGCTTGGAAGCGTCTTGCTAACCCAGATACTGCATCACCTGCAGCTTTTCTAGCGTACTTTATCGAAGGCGCAGAAGCGTATAACACAGGGGAAGGTACGGCTGAAGATATGATGGTCAAAGCTGTAGACGAAAAGACATTCGAAGTAAACCTTAGTAGTCCTGTAGGTTTCTTCCCTACACTAATTTCTAATCCAGCATTCTTCCCTGTGCATAAAGAAACAGTTGAGCAAAATCCAGAATGGCACACAGAAGCAGATAGCTATGTAAGTAATGGTCCGTTTAAGTTATCAAAATGGGCTCATGACACAGAATTTGTTTTTGAGAAAAACGAAGAATATTGGGACGCAAAAAGCGTAAACCTTGATGAAGTTCATTGGGCGATGGTCGATGATACGAACACAGAATATCAAATGTTCAAAACAGGAGATCTCCATACTTCTGACGTACCATCTGACTTGAGTGAGCAATTATTCGATGAAGGAAAAGCGCAAGTAGAAGATCAATCTGGAACGTATTTCTATCGCTTTAATACAGAAATGGAACCATTCCAGAATGAAAATATTCGTAAAGCATTTGCGATGGCTGTAGATCAACAGCAAATTGTAGAGTTTGTTACGAAAGGGAAAGAGAAGCCAGCGAAAGGTTTTGTTGCTTATGGCTTTGAAGATCCAGCAGGTGAAGACTTCAGAGATGTTGGTGGAGACCTAGTAACAACAGATGCATCAAAAGCAAAAGAGCTATTAGAAAAAGGAATGGAAGAAGAAGGGTATGACACGCTACCTGCAGTAACACTAACGTATAATACGAGTGATTCCCATAAGAAGATCGCTGAAGCACTTCAACAAATGTACAAAGAGTCACTTGGAGTAGATGTAGAACTTGCAAACCAAGAATGGAACGTATTCTCAACTGAGCAGAAAGCATTAAAGCTACAGTTTTCTCGTAGTTCATTCCTTGCAGACTATGCTGATCCAATTAACTTCCTAGAAAGCTTCCAGACTGGACATTCGATGAATAGAACAGGCTGGAGCAATGAGAAGTTTGATAGCTTGATTGAACAAGCAAAGAATGAAACAGATGAAGAGAAGCGATTCGAATTGATGCACGAAGCAGAATCTATTCTATTTGAAGAAATGCCAATTTTCCCAATTCATTACTATAACCATGTTTACTTACAGAGTGATGATGTAACAGGAATCGTTAGACACCCTGTAGGATACATGGAGCTTAAAACAGCTGATATTAAATAGTGAATAGAGCCGGGTGCCCTTGCGCCCAGGCTCTTTCTTGTAATGGAAGGTCAAACTTATAACGTATTGGAGAGTTTATCAATGAAAATCAATGATATTGAAACATTTATAGTTAATGCTCCATTAAAAAAGCCATTCAAAACTGCACTTCGTACTGTTACGAATGCCGAATCTGTTATTGTAAATATTACTGCAGGAGATCAAATCGGATGGGGGGAGGCACCTCCGACACTCGCAATCACAGGAGAAAGTATTGAAAGTGTAAAGGCAGCAATAACAAATGCCATCGCTCCTAAGTTAATCGGATTAGATTTATCATCTTCGGGTTATATCTTTGATGTTCTTCATACCTCGTTAGTAGGGAATACAAGCGCAAAAGCTGCAGTGGATATGGCTATTTATGACCTTCTTGCAAAGAAGTCTGACATGCCATTATATCAATTCCTTGGAGGCTATCGTGATCAACTCGAAACAGATTATACAGTTAGCGTCAACTCCCCAGAAGAAATGGGTGATGACGCTGTTCAATACATAGATGAAGGTTTCTCAATATTAAAAGTAAAAGTTGGAAAAGATACGATTCATCGAGATATCGAAAGAATAATAACTGTACAAAATCGGACGAATAACAAAGCTATTATAAGACTGGATGCTAATCAGGGTTGGACGGCCAAAGAAGCGATTTATGCAATTAGAAAAATGGAAGAGGAAGGGCTTCAACTTGACCTCGTTGAACAACCTGTTCATGCAAGTGATATAGAGGGACTTAAAAGGGTTACGGATTCAGTAAGTACACCTATAATGGCAGACGAAAGCGTATTTTCACCTCATGATGCGTTGAAAGTGATTATGTCGAGAGCAGCGGATTTAATAAATATCAAACTTATGAAAGCAGGAGGGATTCATCAAGCGTTAAAAATAAACGCAATTGCAGAGAGTGCAGGTATTGAATGTATGGTCGGAAGCATGATCGAATCTAAAGTGGGAATAACCGCTGCGGCGCATTTTGCAGCAAGTCAAAGAAATATTACGCGATACGACTTTGATGCCCCTCTGATGTTTAAAGAAGAGAATGTTGAAGGTGGCGTCACATACAACAAAAGTATGATAACATTTAACTCACAGAGAGGACTCGGTATACATTCTGTCAAACAAGGGGGATTGGAAATTGGAATTAACTAAAAAAACAATTTCTGTTACAGTAGCAACTTTGTGGTCTACTCCAGATAGCGCTCGTCCAATGGACGATAAAGCATTACATAATCCTGTAGACCTAGAGGGTTGGTTAGATGAGCTTCCATATTCACCAAGACTAGAACTTTGTGACAATAACCTCGTTCAATCGCAGGTGTTATATGGTGAAGAAGTATTAATAGTAGAAGAAAAAGATAATTGGTCACATGTTATCGTTCCATCTCAGCCTTCTTCAAAGGATAGCAGAGGATATCCAGGATGGATTCCAACAAATCAATTATCCAATGAAGTTTATGGAGACAAAAACGCCACTGTAATTGTCAATAAACACGGGGCGGTTTTAACTTCACCTAATATGAAAACCACACATCACCTTAGTTATCAAACACGCCTTCCACTTCTAGAAGAAACGGGGGACGATTTTCTTGTCTGGTCTCCTCATGGGGATAAAAAACTTAAAAAGAGAGATGGAGTAATCACTCCGAACGATGTTATCACTGGTAGTGGCGAAGACATTGTGAAAAACGCTGAACAATTCATTGGTCTTCTTTATTTATGGGGAGGGATGTCATCTTACGGATATGATTGTTCTGGATTCAGCTATAATATGGCGCGTACGATCGGTTGTACCATTCCAAGGGATGCATCCGACCAGATGAAGTCAGGAAAGGTTATACAAAACAATGAATGGGAAAAAGGGGATTTATTATTCTTTGCCTATGAACAAGGTAAAGGAAGCGTACATCACGTTGGCATCTATTATGGCGATGGAAAGATGATTCATTCTCCGAGTACTGGACGCTTTATTGAAGTCACTCCTCTTAAAGGAACATTGTATGAAGAGGAGCTCTGTGGTATCCGCAGATACTGGGAAAATTGATGTTGGATTTCAGTATGATCTCAAACAAAGTAAAAGACTGTTTTATTGGTCTTGATGGGAATCATTCAATATTTGTTACCACACCTGACGGAGAAATAACATTACTATCAGATCAACCAGTTTCTTCAGCAAGTATCATCAAAATTCCAATTATGATTGAAGTATTAAAACAAATAGATTCAGGAACGATTCATTTGGACGACAAGATAACGATTGAACCTCATAATATTGTCGATGGAGCAGGAGTCCTATCACATCTTTCAGATCAACATACTTGGACCGTTTCAGAATTAATCACATTGATGATTATAAGTTCTGACAATAGCGCAACGAACCAGCTGATCGATTTAGTAGGTATCTCATCTGTTAATTTCACGATGAGGAGCTTAGGGTGTTTTCATTCAACGTTGATGAGAAAAATGATGGATCATGATTCTGTTAAATTAGGACGAGACAACTTGATGAGTGCATGCGATACAGTCACATTATTGAAAGAACTTTATAATGGCAATACCTTATCCATGCAATCTAAAGAATGGGCAAGATCAGTGTTGTCCAATCAACAATTCCAAGATAAATTCCCATCAAAAATCAATCGTAAAGCAATCGGTCAGCTAGCTCATAAAACAGGCGAACTAGATGGGATTGAACATGACGTTGGAATATTGGACACGCCACATGGACCAGTCCTATACGCTTTTCTTACTGCAGGATTAATTGAAAATCGATATGGAAGAGAAGCGATCGCTAACGCAGGCAGATTACTATACGATTACTTTAACGAAAAAGTATAATAAACTAAACGATAAACACCGTCGGTTTGGTCTTACCCCTGTCAAGTAGACAGTATAAAAAAACTACGCTGCCAACGCGTGTCGATATTCAATCGGCGCGCGTTGTTTTAATTTCTTTTGAAACCGTCTGTAGTTATAGTGGTAGATGTAATCTTCGATTGCTTGTCTGATCTCGTTTTCTGTTTTACACTGATTGATATACAATTTCTCTGTTTTGAGATGCGAAAAGAAGGACTCTATGCAGGCGTTATCCAGGCAGTTTCCTTTGCGAGAGTGGCTGCCCTTAACGCCATATTCTTCTATTCGTGTGTTGTATGCCCTAGACGTATACTGAAAGCCTTGATCCGAATGGAGAACGGCTTCAGTTACGTCTTTTTTCTTTGTCCATTGGGAAACAGTATCTATTACAAGCTCCAAACCGTTGCGTTTAGAAAGCTGCCAGCTTACGATCTCATTGTTGAATAAATCCTGAATCACGGATAAGTAATAGAATCGTTTACCATCTGATACATAAGTAATGTCCGTCACCATTTTCTGATTCGTTCCCTTGGCTTTAAAGTTACGTTTTAGCCTATTCGGATAGACCACAGATGGCGTATATCCATGTCTTTTTCTCTTTTTACGAATCACCGATTGAATGCCCATCTCGCTCATCAATCGATACACTTTTTTGTGATTGATGTGGTAACCACTTTCTTTCAATAAACGTGTCATAGTAGGATAACCTGTTTCAGGATGAAGAAAATGAATCCCCATCATATGCATTTGGATGTCATGATCTTGATTGGCCCTTTCTTCACGCCTTACTTTACTGGATCTCCATTTGTATAGCTTGATGGTTGTAGAGAAGCAATCTCTAACAACCAAGAGACAGGCGCTTTCTTCCTTAAGTCTTCCACGGTTTCATACTTTATTTTTTGCGTGATTTTCCCTCCTTTTCGAGATTTTGATACTGCTTTTTTAAGTAATCCACCTGCGCTTTCAGGTAATCTCTTTCCTCTTCAATTGTTTTAAATTTTGTGCGTGGCCTACCTTGAATAGGGCTTTCCCCATTGCGACCTCGGGTATCAAACGGCTCACCGTTCTTCCACTTCCTCACCCATACTTTAAGTTGTGTATTATTCTTTATTCCCAATTCTTCCGATAGTGCTTTGTAACTTTTAGAACCGTTAATGTACTTCATCACGGCATTATGTTTAAACTCGTCTGTATACTGCTGAAACATTTGTCCTTTTTTAGCCATAGAAAAATCCCCTCTAAGTATCATTCTTTCCTCCACCATACCATGAAGGTTTTTTTGAATGTCTACTTAAAGGGGATAATATCAGTTTGACGGTGTTTTTTTTTATGAGCCAATTTGAACCCTTGTACCGATAGGAATTGTGCGAGAAAGTTCTTCAACATCACGATTTTGCATTCGAATACATCCTCTCGATACATATTTCCCAATCGAAGAAGGAGCATTCGTCCCATGTATACCATAATGTTTCTTAGATATACTCATCCACATTGTTCCAAACGGTCCGCCAGGATCTGGCGCTTTATTGATGATGATAAAAGATCCAGAAGGTGTTTCGTGAAGCATACGTCCTACACCAACAGGGTATACCTTAACGAGAGACCCATTTTTATAAAGTGACAACGTTCGGTTTGTTAATGATACATAAATGGAAAAAGGAAACGTAGCAGGATCGGGAAACCCAGGTATAACAATAACTTGATCAGGGTAGATCAGATTCGGATCTGGCAGCGAATTGCTTTGTAGAATTTCCCATAATTGTACACGATAATCCTCTGATATAGATGAAAGTGTCTCACCAGGACGAACGATATGCTCCAAGATATCAAACCTCCAGTAGGAATAGTAAGGAAAGGGGCGAATTCAATGAATATCATTATTATTTCTGATACGCACATGCCTAGGAAAGGAAAGAGTCTACCTCTTTCACTCGTGAAAGAACTCGAGCAATCAGATCTAATCATTCATGCAGGTGATTGGCAGACGCTTGATGTCTATGAAGAATTAAAACAGTATGCTCCCATATCAGGCGTATATGGAAATGTTGATGATAACGACATAAGAGAGCGATTTGAATTTAAGGAGATCATAGAATGCAGCTCCTTGAAGATTGGAATTACTCACGGTCATGGGAGAAACAAAACAACCGAAAAACGCGCCGTCGATTTGTTTGAAGATGATGATGTTGATGTTATCATCTTCGGTCATTCTCATATACCTGTTCATAAAGAGTATGATGGAAGAATAATTTTTAACCCTGGATCTCCAACAGATAAGCGGCGACAGCCGATGTTTTCTTTCGGAAAACTGACCTTTACGGAGGGGAAACCTTTTAAGTTAGAACATGTTTATTTTGACGATCGTAAGGATCAAGAAACATAATAATTGAACAAATTGAACAACGACTGTATAATGTTTGTATAACATATGTGCGAGAAGGGTTATCCGGAAGGGGAATTCAAAAATGAGTAAAGGTAAGAACGTAATTGTAATAGGAGCTGGTCCGGGCGGATTAACTGCAGCCATGCTGCTAGCTAGTAAAGGGTATGCAGTATCCGTTTATGAAAAACAACCATTTATAGGTGGCCGAACATCCTCCTTTGAACGGAATGGTTACACATTCGATCGTGGTCCTACCTTCCTAAATATGCCCCATATATTAGAAGAAGTGTTTGAACAGTCTGGTAGAAATGTTCATGATTACCTGGATCTAGTCGAAGTCGATCCGATGTATGAATTAAAGTTCGGTGACCTTTCATTTTTCCCGACTAGAAAGAGAGAGGAAATGGTTGAACAAATTGAAACTTTGTTCCCTGGAAATGGAGAAGGGTATAGAAGGTTCATGGAGCAAGAAAAGGAAAAGTTCCAAGCTCTTATGCCTATATTGCAAAATAAGCATGATTCTTTAGTAGATTATGGAAGATGGCGCTTTCTTAAAGCGTTACCGAAATTAACAGTAACGGAAAGTGTATATGAACGACTTGCAACTTATTTTGATGATGAGCGCCTTCGTTTATCTTTCACGTTTCAAGCTAAATACCTAGGTATGTCTCCATGGGAATGTCCAGGTGCGTTTACGATCTTATCTTATATGGAACATGAATATGGTATCTTTCATCCGATCGGAGGAGTGAACCAAATTTGTGAGTCCATGGCAAGAGTTATTAAAGAAGAAGGTGGCATTATTCACACTGGAACACCTGTCAAAAGAGTTCTGCTAGATGGAAAAACGGTACAAGGTGTAGAATTAGAGGATGGAAATGTTGAGTATGCAGACGAGGTTATCATTAATGCAGACTTTGCACATGCAGTGAATCATCTATTTCCAGCTGGTAAAGCAAAACGATACTCTCCAGAAAAAATGGAAAAGAAGAAATATTCTTGCTCTGCGTTTATGCTCTATCTCGGTGTTAACAAATCTTATGATTTATCGCACCATACTGTCGTTTTTTCTTCTGACTACAAGAGAAATGTCGAGGAGATCACAAAACAAAAGGTCCTATCAGAAGATCCATCGATCTATATCCAGAATGCTAGCGTTACTGATAAAACGTTAGCCCCTGAAGGGAAATCGTCCATTTATATACTAGCACCAGTCCCCAATAACTTTAGTTTAATTGATTGGGAAAAGCATAAACATGAGTTTAGAAGACTCGTATTAGACCAAATCAGAAATAAAACTGGTTTCAAAGATTTAGAAGATCATATTGAAGTAGAAGAGATGTATACCCCGACCGATTGGGAAATCGATATGAACGTGTACAAGGGAGCTACATTCAACCTTGCTCATAACCTGCCTCAAATGATGTTTTTCAGACCACCTAATCAATTCAAAGAATTCGATCACTGTTGGCTAGTTGGTGGAGGGACACATCCAGGAAGTGGGCTCCCTACAATTATGGAGTCTGCAAGAATTACGACAAACCTCCTTCATCAAGAGAATAGAGACCTAGAAAGGAGCAGCTCATGAACATAGGTATTGTTGGCGGTGGTATAGGTGGCATGATGTCTGCTCTTATGCTTGCTAGAAAAGGTCATGAAGTAACCATACATGAGAAAGAGAAGACACTAGGAGGAAGACTTGCCTTCGTGGAAAGAGATGGTTACAAGGTTGATAAAGGGCCGACAATCGTCTTACTTCCTGAGATGATTTATGAATTTCTTGAAAAAGCTGGCATTGGTAAAGAGGAAGTCGAAATGATCCGCTGTGACCCTCTCTACCGAATGATCTACCCTGATGGTTCAACTTTTACCAAAACAAGTGATATTTCTAAACAAATAGATGAGATAAAAGCAATGTTTCCTGGGGAAGAAGAGGGGTTCATAAATTACTTATCTGATATGAGAACCAGGTTTGCAAAAGGAAAGAAAGCTTTTCTGGAAAAGTCATTTATCAACAAAAAAGACTTCTTTACTTTTGAGAACATAAAGCTTCTATTAGAATTGAAAGCACACCAAACGGTCCGCTCACAAGCATCACAATATTTTAAAGATAAGAGGTTACAGGATGCCTTTTCTCTCCAAACCCTATACATAGGGGGAAATCCTTCTGGCTCTCCAGCTCTTTATTCTTTAGTACCGTTCAGTGAGTATGAACATGGCATCTGGTACATCAAAGGTGGTTATGCAAGTCTAATTCCACTTTTGGAGAAGCATTTACGAAAAGAAGGAATTGAAGTTAAGTATGAATCTTCAGTAGAGGAATTAATGTTAAATCAAAAAGATTGTAAAGGAATTCGCTCCTCAGATGGTGAATTTTATTATGATAAGGTAATCTTTAATGGTGATTTTCCTATGATTCACAATTTGATCAATACAAAAAAAACGCCTAAGTATAAACCTTCATCTGGTTGCTTACTTCTCTATTTTGGCCTCGATCGTATCTACAACGAAGTCGATATTCACCAATTCTTCATGTCTGATAATTTTAGGATTCATATGAATGATGTATTCAAACATGGTTCAGTTTCAAAAGAACCAGCCATCTACACATTCCATCCTTCAAAAATCGATGACACTTTAGCTCCCGAGGGAAAAAGTGTTTTATATGCACTTGTACCAGTCCCATCTGGAAAGGATTTGAATTGGAAGGATAAAGAGAAGTTGGCCGAAGGTATCATCCAAGTATTAGAAGACCGAGGTTTCCCTGATTTGAAAGAAGCAATACAGTGGATGGAAATTAGAACGCCGGTGGATGCTGAAGTGGACGGTTTATTTGAAGGAGGAAGTTTTGGGATCGCACCAACATTAACTCAGTCAGGCGCATTCCGTCCTCAGGTCAAGCCTCTTGAGTATAATAACCTTTATGCAGTTGGAGCCTCTGTTCACCCAGGTGGAGGGATCCCAATCGTGATGCAGGGAGCAGATTTGTTAGTACAAGAAATAGAAAGGGTGTGAGTGAGAATGCTGAACGAAGCGTATAAACATTGTGAATCTACTATAAAACATCATTCTAAGACATTCTACAAAGCTTTTTCCTTACTACCTTCAAACAAGAAGAAAGCAGTGTGGGCTGTGTATAGCTTTTGTAGGAGAGTTGACGATATCGTAGATGAGGGGACAGATCCGGAAACTGAGCTTTCTCTATTTCGGTCTCAATTTTCACGTTTTCTGAATGGTGAAAAGCTAGATAAGGACCCTATGTGGATTGCTCTTCATGATGTGTTTCAGCGGTTCTCGATGGATCCTCAACCTTTTCATGAAATGATTCTTGGCCAGGAAATGGATCTGTACAAGTCTCGATACAAAACGTTGAATGAACTTGAACATTATTCTTATCACGTCGCGAGTACGGTGGGTTTGATGCTTTTGCCTATACTAGCACCTAAGAGGGTAGATGTGCTAAGAGATAGCGCGGTTTCTTTAGGTATCGGTATGCAAATCACGAATATCTTAAGAGATATTTCTGAAGATCTTGACCGAGACCGAATTTATTTGCCCTACGATGAAATGAAAGATAGTGGTCTTAGTATCGATGCCCTCTATAGCCGCACAGTAACACCTGAATTTATAAAACTATGGGAAACGCTAGCTACTCACGCCGATTATCATTATGAAAAAGCGTTTTCTACCATCGATCAGTACCCACTCGATGCTAGATTACCAGTTAAAAGTTCTGCTATTTTTTACCGTGCGATTCTTCAGTCAATTCGTAAAAAAGGCTACAATATCTTTGACCAACGAGCATATGTGACGGATGATGAAAAAGAGCAATTATTATCTGCAATAGGTGGAAATTGATAGATCTACTACACCCCCTCTATTTTCGAATCGAGGGGGTGTAGTAGTATCTAAATGATATGCAAGTATCGTTTTCTAATTATTCGGAATATGGTAGACTTAATTTCATCTATGTAGTGCGTTTCCATAGAAAGAAGGGGGATTGAAATGAGTACTATTTATAATACGCTAGATACACTTTATAGCGAAATGGTGGAATTAAGAAGGTACTTTCATCAGTATCCTGAGCTATCCTTTAAAGAAGTACATACGCCAAAATATATTGCTGATTATCATCGTAAATTAGGTCATGACGTCCGTGAACACGTTGGGGGTAGAGGAGTTGTAGCAACTCTAAAAGGAGGAAAGCCAGGAAAAACAGTAGCATTACGAGCAGATTTTGATGCGCTCCCGATTCAAGAAGAAAATGACGTTCCTTACAAATCGAAAGTCGATGGCGTTATGCATGCCTGCGGTCATGACGGACATACGGCGACCTTACTATGCCTAGCAAAAGCATTCAATTCGATTGGTACCCAACTAGAAGGGACAATCGTCTTTATCCACCAACATGCTGAGGAATACCAACCAGGTGGGGCGATTGCTATGATTGAGGATGGTTGTTTACAAGGTGTGGATGTGATATTCGGTACACATCTATGGGCAACTGAAGAAACTGGAAAGATCATGTATAAAGAAGGCCCATTTATGGCGGCAGCAGATCGTTTTGAATTAGAAATTATAGGACAGGGTGGGCACGGTGCGCAGCCACACTTAACAAAGGATAGCATCGTAGTTGCTTCTCAACTAGTTACGAATCTACAGCAGTTAGTATCAAGAAGAGTAAATCCTTTGGACTCAGCCGTTTTATCCGTTGGATCATTTGATGCAAGAAATGCATTCAATGTAATTGCAAATAAAGTTCGTTTAGTAGGGACTGTGCGTACTTTCAAAGAAGATGTGCGAGAGTTAATGGAAAAGGAACTTGAGCGTGTAGTGAGAGGGACCTGTTTGACTGCAGATGTAGATTACGATCTTAAGTACATTCACGGTTATCCAGCAGTAATAAATCATAAAGTAGAAACAGAATTAATAAGAGACATTGCTAGTAAAGTACCAGATGTTAAAGAAGTGAGCGAGCATGAAGCACAGATGGGTGGAGAAGACTTTTCGTATTACTTGCAGCACGTACCAGGCACTTTTTTCTTCACTGGCGCACGAAATCAAGGTGCTGACCGAGTTTACCCACATCATCATCCCAGGTTTAGCATAGATGAAAAAGCTATGCTGATTGCGGCAAAAGTTATGGCAACAGCAGTTTTATCATATACAGAATCTAAAGAGAAAGAAGTATCGCATGATTAGAGAGTAAACGAACAAAAACGCGCTTATAACAAGTGCGTTTGAGGAGGGAATCTAATGAGAGAACCTACCAGAATGACATGCTCCAAGTGTAGCGGGTCTGAACTAGGAAAGGGGAAACATTCAGGTTATGCAGTAATGTCTCCGATGAAAAAGACACTAAGCTTTGGGTCAGAAATTGAATACATTCTATGTACTGATTGTGGCTTTATAATTGAAAGCTACGTGAAAAATCCAGAGAAGTTCAAAAATACACGATAAAACGTTAGAGGTGAAAAAGAAGAGCTAGGAGGTGGATGACACCATTCCAAGCTCTTTTCTCCGTATAAGGATAAGCAAAAGCACACGCAGTAGAAATGCTACGACAAGGTTTGTGAAATAATGTGCTTTGCAACATTACTTCCGCTTATCACTACCATAGGAGAACCGCCACCAGGGTGAGTACTGCCTCCAGCAAAATAGATGTTCTTGATATCTTTAGATTGATTAGAAGGACGTAAAAAACTATTTCTAAGAGAATTAGAAGAAATACCATACAACGCGCCTCGGTAGGCATGAAAACGATTCTTGATTTCATTTGGACCGATTATTTTCTCTACAACCTTATGTTTCCTGATAGGCAGGCCATACCTCTCAAGTTTGTTATAAATTCTTTCTTTATAGTCTTCGATCGAAACCTCACTTTGCTTACCAGTAGGAGGTGCATTTACAAGAATAAAAAGATTATCACCATCAGGAGAGACTGCAGAATCTGTATAAGAAGAGTTCGATATGTAGATCGTCGGATCCTCAGGCCAAATCCCATCGAATAACTCTTTGAATTCCTTTCGATAGTCTTTGGAGAAATAAACCTGATGATGAATGAAGTCTAGCTTCTTTGACAGCCCCACCATAATTACGAATGCAGATATAGAAGGTGATAATGTCGTAACATCGGCGTCTCTGAAAGAAGGTCTATGCTCTTCAGCCACAAGGGAAGGATAAACTTCTAACAAATCTCCGTTGACGATGACCTCGTCAACATCATGGACCACTCCATCCTCTATTTCGACCTTTTCAGCTCGATTACTTCTCATATGGATTTTCGTAACGGGTGTTTCAAAATGAAAGGTAACACCAAGTTCGATTGCTAGTTTTTCCATCGCCCGTGCAAGAGTTGTGTTGCCACCCTTTATGTAATAAACTCCTTGGACCATCTCAAGATAGCCGATCATCGCAAAAGTAGCGGGTGATAAGTAAGGTGATGAACCGATATAAGTCGAATAGCGATTAAATGCTTTCAGCACGAGAGGGTTCTTAAAGAAACGCTCATGAAAATGGTTCATCTTTTCTAACGGCCTTACTTTAAGCACCGCTTGAAAAAGGGATGGAGATAAATAATCTTGCCACGATGTAAACATCCGTGGGAAAAACGATGTCTTCGATAATCGGTACAATCGATCGACTTCACTTAGATACTGATCGTAGTGCTTTGCAGCATAAGGATCTAGCTTCTCGAACTGCTTGATCATAACGTTAGCATCTGTGCTCATCAAAAAGGAACTACCATCGTGATCAATATTTCTTGTATGGTGATCAAGTTTAATCCATTCGAAATAATCACGAGGATTAACTCCCGCTTCTGTGAAGACAGTATCAAATACCTCTGGCATCGTCATCGTGTTTGGACCGAAATCGAAGTTGTAGGTGCCCATCGTGAGTGGCATCATCTTTCCGCCTGGGTACGAGTTTTTCTCATAAACATCTACTTTGAATCCTTGGCTTGCTAGCTTAATAGATGCAGCAAGCCCTCCGAGTCCTGCACCAATAATCGCAACTTGTTTCATGAATAAGTTCTTCCTTTCCAGACATAACCTTTTTGTTTTAATCCTCTCATCGTCGAGTTGATCAATAGAAGCATAAAAGCAAGAGCACTTAGTGGCATGAATAGAGATAGTCTTATTGATTGATTTGTTATCCAATCAACCCAAGCTTTTTGAAGTGTAATGAGTAAGTAAGGGAAGAAGAGAGTAAACATTGGCATACCTTGTATATAACTCATGAGTCCTAAAAGTAATAAAATGAATGGAAGAACGTAAAACACTCCATAAAAGAGAAATAGAAAGATTACCAATAGCAGCGATCGTCCAAGGCCTGGGAAGAGGTTCTTCGTAAATCCTTCCCAAACATCTTTGTTTGAACGGTACATGTAGCATGTTGTATACGTCGTCACATTAGCTAGAAGAGAGCGGTATCCATGTGCTTTAAAGGCTCTGGAGAGGTCTACATCATCAACTAGACTATTATGGATCGCTTTATGCCCGTCAATCATTTTATATTCCCTATGTTTAACAAGTATGAATGCACCATGAGCAGCAGTGAAAGCAGGTCGTGTAGTCCAATTTGCCGGCAATAAGGGTAAATGGAAGTGCACGACAAAATGTTGCAAGGGTACTAGAAGTTTCTCAAGCCATAACGATACAGGAAAAGCCGGGAATCCAGACAGCATCGATGCCTTCATCTTTTTTATCAAAGTTAATGTAGATTGAATGGTATCTCGGTGTAATCGAATGTCTGCGTCGATAAACAATAGGTAGTCTCCCTTTGCCCGTTCACTCAGCTGATGACAAGCATACACTTTACCATTCCAAGTAGGAGGTAAATCGTTCCCTTCTAAAATAGAGAAACGCTCATCCCCTTTTGTAAGTTCAGTTAATAGCGTTAACGTTCTATCTGAAGAGTCATCGTCAAGCAGAATAAACTCGACATTTGGGTAAGTGAGTTTTCTTAAGTTGGTGATTAAATCAGGAACGTTATCTTCTTCATTACGAAGAGGGATAAGAATGGAGACGAGCTCATCCTTATCCCTGTAGGATTTCCCTTTAGGTAATGCCGGCATAAAGTAGGAATTAATCATTGTCCATCCGAGGAAGGCTGCTAGAATAATAATATACATCAGTAACATTAGACGATCACCTTTTCTTCCGAAGACAATTCGAACGTTTTTACGCTTTTTCGGTATGCGTAAAGTAATAAGTAGGTTGGGAGCCCGGTAATTGTCACTGCGAGCCACAATTGATCAAGAAGCCCGAGGAAAATAAACATCCCCATCACCATCCCGAATAAGGCGGCCATTCTATGTTTCCAGAAAATAAACGCTTCTCGTGAAGCGATTTTATTCCTAACGAATACTGGATATAAGAGAAGGTGGAATAATAAAGAAACGAAAAACCAGCCTGTAAAGTTTTGCATAGGTACTTCGTAATAAAAACTAGTCCCTTCCCATCCCCAGTACCCTTTAACAAGGTAAGCAACTGGATCAATGATTAAGTCGATAAGAACAGCGATGAGTGCACCTACGATCGAATATGTCATCCACTTTAGTAGAGAATGGTTCATCTTCTTTAATAATTCAATAGAAAGAACATGAGTAACAGCAACTACCATCACCCATGCGAAACCGATCCCGATTGGAACATCAACAACCTTAAAACCAAAGTCTCCTGAATAATTGTATTGACCAAATATCCAACCGTAATGTACACCTAGTGATTCAGCTGCCATACTCAAAGTAAAAATGAGTATGGATATGGAATACCCGATGGGCTTTCCGAACGTTCGAATGAAATAGAAACCCGCTAACACTCCACAAAGAATAAGAAAGAAAGCATTAGCCCATTCGAGAAAAGGGGGGAGGAGGTCGAAACCAACCAATACAACCCCACACCCATACCAGAAAATAAATAGTTTAAAAACGAGCTTATCTAGTTCGTACATGAATGAAGATCCTTTCTTAGCCAGTTTGTTCTTCAGATAGTTTAAGATCTTCAGCTATTAAATCAGCAGTTAGCTGACCTGATAAAGTTACCATCGGTACGCCGCCTCCAGGGTGTGTAGACCCACCAACGAAATAAAGATTCTGTAATAGAGAGCTTCTTGAAGGGATCTTGAAGCCTCCATTTACTTTACGATCAGTTGCAACACCATAGATTGACCCGCCATTTGAACCATATAGATCTTTGATGTCGTCTGGAATAAACTGATATTCAAATTCGATCGACTCTCTAAGACCATGCATTCCCATTCGTTCTAATTTGTCGAGAACGATTTCTCTGTATCTACCACGGTATTTTTCAAAACTCTCACCATCTTGAAGAGGAGGGACGTGAGTTAATACAAAGAGATTTTCTTTTCCTTCAGGTGCCTGACTAGGATCCGATTTAGAAGAAATGCCAATGTATACAGTTGGATCATCAGCCGGAACCCCTTCATCAAATATTTGCTGAAACTCACGTTTCGGATCTTCAGAGAAAAAGAAGTTATGGTGCTGTAGATTATCAAACGTTTTATTAACCCCAAGAAGTAGAACGAGGCCAGATACAGTAGGCGTATATTTCTTAAGTTCTTTTTTCACTTTATCCGCGCCAGGCTCTTTGTTCAGTATCGTTTCATGAGCTGGGATCCCTTCAAGGTTACTCACGATCAGGTCAGCTTCCATCACATGACCACTAGATAACTGGACTCCAGTTGCTTTCTTATCTTTCGTGATGATCTGAGTAACTTCCGTATTCACTTGTACATCAACATCTAGCTCATCTAGGAGTTTGAGCATTCCTTTTGCAATATTATACATACCGCCTTCTACATAGTAGATACCGAGCCCGAGTTGAACATAAACGAGCTGAGAAAGGATAGCTGGAGAGTGATAAGGAGAAGAACCAATATACATAACAAAAAAGTTGAACAACTGACGAAGGTGCTTGTCCTTTAAGTATTTTTCGGTTGCCTGGTTCATCGACTTCATAGGGTCCATCGATAACAGATCCTTAAAGCTATGGAGCTTTTGCATATCTTGAATCCCAGAAAGACTTTTACTATAAAAGCTCTTTAAGCTGAGATCAAACATCGATTTACAATAATCCAAATAAGCGAGGAAGTTCGAGTAATCTTTTTCAGATTGTTTATGTACCTGTGATAGCATGACAGCTAAATCACTTGTAACATCGATTTCTTCACCGTCTTCGAAAAACGTGCGCCATTGGGGTTCGATTCGAGTAATGTTCATATAATCACTTAAGTTACGATCAGCGCTTTTGAAAAGCTTTTCAAGAACCCATGGCATCGTTAGAATTGAAGGACCTGTATCAAAGTTAAACCCTTGCCCAGATCTTTTGTTCAATTTACCGCCAGGACGTTCATTTTTCTCTAGAACCGTTACATTGTGTCCATCAGCTGCTAGACGAATCGCTGCAGATAATCCACCTAGACCAGCGCCAATTACAATTGCATTTTTTCTCATTTCTAATCTCCTCCTCATTGTAAAAAAGCTCTTTGCATCGACTTTTTTTACTTGCGACTGTATAGTGTAAGTATAACCTTTGTGAAAGTAAGATGACAGTCATGGTGTGTTTTGTACAAGATCCTCAAACTTATGACTGAACTATTACCTTAAATGTAAGACTGTAAACAAATAATGAAAGTTGGGGAGTCCATGCAAGTATTTTACCTTTCAATAAGTGGATTGATTGCAGCGAATGTAATTGCCTGGTTAACTATACATGTTTGTCTCTCTTATTTCTGTTTGAAGGTCCCAGATTCCTTCTATGAGTCGAGGAACCTTGATCATCGCATGAAGAAAAGGGAAGCTAGTCTATACGATAAAATGAAAATTAGGTCATGGAAAACGGTTCTTCCGGATGGTGGAGGTGTTTTCAAAGGAGGATTTCGCAAAAAAGAGCTCAACACTCTAACTGTAACGTATGTCTCGAAATTCATCATCGAAACGAGAAGAGCGGAATTCAATCACTGGATCTTAATACCACCATCTCTTTTGTTTTTTCTCTGGAATCCCCCATTAGTAGGCTGGATAATGGTTGCCTATTCCTTAGTTGTAAATATACCTTTTATCATGATTCAACGATACAATCGATTCAGATTAGAACTAATATTACCTAAACTAAAGAAAAAAGAGCAGCGTAGGAGGTCATCAGTTGAAACATATGGAACATGATCAAACAGAAAGAAGAAAGAATGAACATATCGACATTTGTCTTACCGAGGAAGTTGAAGGACAAGGAATCAGCACTGGATTAGAGAAGTTTAGATTTAAACATCGAGCATTACCTGAAATTGACTTTGCTGAAATCGATCTCTCAACAGAATTCCTCGGCAAAAAAGTTTCCTCACCTTTTTTAATCAGTTCGATGACTGGAGGAACCAAACGTGCATGGGAGATTAACCAGCGTCTAGCAAAATCTGCTGAAGCAGAGGGGTGGGCACTTGGTGTAGGCTCTATGCGTGCAGCGATACAGGAAGCGCGATCCGTTTATTCATTCGAAGTAAGAAAGCTTGCTCCCTCGATCCCGATTTTTGCAAATATAGGAGCAGTTCAGCTAAATTACGGATTTACGATAGAAGAATGTAAAAAGGCGATCGATCTTATTGAAGCCGACGGGCTCATCCTCCATGTTAATTCTCTTCAAGAAGTGTTCCAACCGGAAGGTGACACAAACTTCAAAAACTTACTTCCCAAGATTGAAGAAGTAGCAAAAGCACTTGAAGTACCAATCGGGGTAAAAGAAGTAGGTATGGGGATCGACAGTGAAACAGCCACAAGACTAATGGAAGTTGGTGTAGACTTCATCGATGTAGCCGGAGCAGGAGGAACGTCATGGATCAAGGTTGAGAGCTACCGTTCTCACCAGACATTAAGAGAACAAGCAGCGGAAGCTTTTAAAGGATGGGGCAATGCGACGGCGGAATGTTTGATCGAAATTCGAAAAGACCTGCCTAATATGCCGTTGATCGCAAGTGGCGGGTTAAAGAATGGTGTCGATGCGGCGAAGAGTATTGCTCTCGGAGCTGATCTCGCAGGCTATGGTCGTGCTCTTCTTCATAACGCAGTAGATGATAGTGAACAGGCTCTATCTGATCAGCTTAAGAGGATACGGTTTGAGCTGCAAACTGCGATGTTTGGTATTGGTGCTTCATCCATTGCAGAATTAAAACAAACTCAATCATTGCGTCAATCCTAGCCGGGGAATTTCTCCGGCTTTTTGTATAGGTCCCTTTTCCATGCACAAACTAATCCGTAAAAGGGGGGAGAAAATGGATTGGCTTTCGATACTACCATTTGTAGTGGTAATCCTGGTCGCGATTAAAACAAAGCTCGTTATACCTGGATTAACAGCAGGATTATTAACAGCATCTTTCATACATAAACCAAGTCTTATTGGAGGATTAGAGCAGTTTTATCAGTTTATTATGAGTGGTCTAAAAGATGAAAGCAATATCAAAATCATCATCTTTTTATACATGTTTACAGGTCTTATCGGTATGATGAAATATACAGGTGGAATTAAAGGATTTGTTCAAACAGCATCAAGTAAAATTAACTCGAAAAGAGGAGCGTTGTTTTTAACTTGGCTTTCGACGCTAGGAACGTTCAGCGCACCAAGCTTCCGTATCGTCACGGTTGCTCCTATTATGAAGGCACTATTAAAGAAAGTGAAGATGACGCCACAGGAACTCGGGTTTGTAATTGAAACAACGGCAACACCTGTCATTGTGCTTATTCCAATCGCCACTGCTTTTGTAGGCTACATGTCGTCCGTCGTAGACCTTTCATTAAAAGGACAAGGTCTTGAAGGAGACGGGTACCGATTATTTATAGAAAGCATCCCCTTTAATTTCTTCTCAATAGCGATTATAATAATTGGTTTTTATTTAAGTTTTTTTCACCACAATAAAAAGCCAGCTACTGATGCGGGGAATCTTGAAAAAGAAATAGATGATAAGTGGGAAGATTGTCACCCTGTCGTATCAAGAGACCTCCCAGCTAAAACGATAAACCTACTGGTTCCTCTAAGTGGGGTTATTCTTCTAACGCTTTTACTTACGTATTGGAGTGGATATGAAAAAGGGTTTACAGGGCTCATTGAAGCGTTTATCGAAGCTGATGTGCTAGATGCCATGGTGTTTGCGCTCCTTACAACTGTATTATTGACGTTTGTTTTTTATTTGTTTCAAAAGTTCTCTCTGAAGAATCTCGTTACATTCTTTATTGAAGGTGGAAACGATATGATGGCTGTGATCGTGTTACTCACAGTGGTATGGGGACTTGCTTCTTCAGCAGAAGCATTAGGATTCTCATCCTTTGTTACTACGAATTTAAACTGGATACCTGCTTTATTCGTGCCACCTGTCTTGTTTCTTGTCGGGTCATTTATTTCTTACTTTATCGGTTCCTCATGGGGAACATGGGGGATTCTCATGCCACTTGGTATATCGCTAGGTGCAACAACGGGCACTCCATTACCTCTTGTTATTGGAGCGGTTTTTGCAAGTGGGACATTTGGCGCATTTTCTTCACCACTTAGTGATAACACGAATACAATAGCTAAAATTCTCAAACTAAATACGATGGCTTATGCAACATTCAAGCTCAAGCCAGCGTTAATAGGTGCTGCAGTGTCAGCAATCGGTTATTTTGTCGTTTCTTTTATTATTTAGCACACTAATGTAAGCTTTTCTATTGACACCTAGCAGTACAACCTTTAATATTGTCATTAACTTAATAATCCTTTTTAAAGGATCTTCTTATTCAGAGAGGTGGAGGGACTGGCCCTTAGATACCTCGGCAACGGATTCCTATAGATTTTATACGGGAGCACCGTGCCAATTCCTGCGGCGAAAGTCGGAAAATAAGAAGAGGCGATCGGTATAACCAACCCTCTTCTGTTCGGGCAGATGAGGGTTTTTTTATATGCACTCCTCATCAAACGTTTTTATTAATAAAGGAGTGAATGAACGTGAAATTAGTTTCTAAAGACGAAGAGAAAAAACAAATGATGATTAAAAGTCTTTTAGGACAAGGAATTTATAAGAAAAATAATAAACAGCTCTATATGTTATCTCTGAGTGAACTCGAAGACATATATACAGAACAAGCTGGCCAAAATAAAAACGACACTTGGAGAAATGGAGTGGAAACAATGGAACGAGCAGTATTCGCAGCAGGATGTTTTTGGGGAGTAGAAGCACTATTTCAGCAGTTAAATGGGGTTACGTCCACTTCAGTTGGATTTACAGGCGGAAAGACAATTGACCCTTCTTATGAAGAAGTTTATAAAGAGTTAACGGGGCATGCAGAAGCTGTTCTCGTAGAATATAATCCAGCAATCATTTCATATGATGAATTGCTTCAAGTCTTTTTTGAAAACCATAACCCAACTTCATTAAACCGTCAGGGGGAAGATGTAGGCACTAGATATCGCTCAGCTATTTTTTATAGTTCTGAAGAGCAAAGAACATTAGCAGAAAAAGCGAAAATCGACCTTACCACCTCAGGAAAGTTCAAAAAACCGATTGTAACTCAAATTGTACCTGCTACAAATTTCTATAGAGCAGAAGAGTATCATCAAAGCTACCTTGCAAAGCGTGGCCAATCTTCTTGCAAGATTTCATAAAGAAGGCATTTCCTCAATCGAGGAAATGCCTTTTTTCTTACTTTATTCTTGATTAACACCGATGTGATCTAAGAATAGTTTACCGTTTTTCGATTCATCGAACATGAAGGTAATGGAGGTGAGTTCCTCCGGTTGAAAAGCGCTGTTTTCATTAATAAACGTCGTCATCGGTATATTAAAGGTTTGTAAAACAGGTTCCGTAGGATCACCAAAACGTGCTTCTTCATAATATGTTGTTTTCGTATGCTGGATTGGAAGGACAGGGTGCATTCTCATAACATCACTTAAAAGGACACTAGCTGATTCCCCATTTTCAGAAGTAGCCACAATCCGAAAATCTACTTCAACTTCTTCTTCAGAAACATTTGCTGCTGTGAAGGTTAAGGCACTATTATTTTTGAATGAATACGGGTTTTCTAATTCCTTTTTAAACGAAAGCGAAAAAGAACCATTCTTAGAATAATTATGATTCCACTTTAGATAAACACCATGATTATCTCTAACTTTACTTCTTCTATATTCCAATTCACCTTCATACCATTGCAATAAACCATCTCCGGAAAGCTCGATATAAGGAGAGGAGGCCGTAGTTACATCAACATCCTCTTCAAAGTTACTAAAGATATGATACGATGGATCTTCATATTTACTAATATAGGTCGTTTGCGGTAACCATTCTAATGCATACCGATAGTCTTCAAACATTGGCACAAAAGATGAATCATCATGAAGGGTAGCTTCTAAAAAACCTGAAACATACGTCTTCGCTATTTGTCTCTGTTCTGCTCCTTCTAGCAGCGGCTTTTTATTTAATAAAAGTGTGAAAGGAAAATATGTGTCATTGTCCCCCCAAGTAGTATTAAACTGACCATGGTTTGCACGATCCACATAAAGGGCAGCTTTCATGATATCTTTGCTTCCGGTTATAGAGATACCGTTGAATTGCCGATCTCCTTCAAATTCAGAAAGATCACTATCGTATGACCCATGTAGGATTAAGTAGTTCATATCATCCAATTCAATTTTCCGATCTGCTATCGTATGATAATCCGTCGGTGCGATTGCAATGACGCTTTTGATATCGTAATCAAAGTCAAACCGTTTATATGCGTTGTTTGGATAACGGTCTAACTTATTGAATTTTGCAGCGAGAATAGCTGCTTGTCCGCCTCGTGAATGGCCAGTGAGTGCAATGTTCTCGAAATCAACTTTCTTATAGAACGGCGTCTGTTCGTCTTTAGATAATTTTTCAATTTCTTTTAGATGACTTAGCAGCATCCACGCTCTTCCGTTAATATCTCCGCCTAAGCCACCAGACCATGATGAGTTTAGGAAGTTCTCATCCACTGAAACAGTAATAAATCCTCTACTCGCAAGTAATTCGCCAAGATAACCATACCCTTCATCTGAAAAGTCTTCCATCTTATGATTACCGTGAACGATCAATACTAAAGGAAATTTGCCGTCACCATCAGGCATCCAAACCCTACCATTGATAGGAAGGTTTGTATCAGTAAAACCCCAAAACCATTCACGATGTTTCGACCATTCACCAATAAGGGCTGATCCGTTTACAGATGAAGTTTGAACGTCTACGTTTTCAGAAAAAACGTCCCTATGTTTGTCTGTCCCACTTCCGTAAGTAAACGTATTTACTTGATAGTCACCTTGCAAAGAAGGGTTTTCACTTACTGGAGAGAGTTTCTGCTGCTGAACATTTAATCGTTCATCAGTGATTCCAGGTATGAAGAGCCAATAAAAAAAGATTCCAGTTATTAGCGTTCCAATCGTTAGCATAAAAATAGAAGAAGGTTTCTTCATTCCATGAACAATCGGGTATCCAAAGAATCCTCCGATGACTACGCCAGTACCTGCAATTAAATAGGCAAGAGGTAAAATATTTTCAAGAACTTTAAACTGATCCAATGTATAAATAATTAGTCCGATCGACACGATTAGCGACGTTATTAAAAACACCGGAAGCTTCATGAATATGCGAACTAAGAGATTAACGATGTAAAAGATCACAAACGTACCAACTACACTGAGGAGTGAGAATATGAGAACATCGATTCCTTTGCCAAGCCCGGTATGGAAATCGAAACCTATCAAGAAAATAAGAAACATCGTCATGAACAATGCTCCATAGGAAGCACCTTTCCACATTCGATGGAAAACAGTTCTAATGTGATTCGACAAGGTTAAATAACTCTTTTGGAGAGCGTTTTTCTTACTATGTACAGTGCTGCGTCGTTCATAATCATGCTGTTGTTCCAAAGATACCCTCCCTTTCTTTTTCTCATTCCTTCATTATATCAAAGACATGTTTCGCTTTGAGAGTTAATTTTATTTAGAAAAGAGGGATTCTTGATGAAGAAAACAGATATAACGAGCATTGTGATCGGAAAGTTAAACAAAGGCACGATCGATCTTTATAGAAACAAGGTGAAGATTGGAGAGTTGAATTTAAAGACATCCGTTTATCAGGTAGAATCATCTTATGTTGTAGAAAACCATCGAATATACGTTCTAGAAAATGAACCAGAGAATATCAAACAATTCGTGTTTGATTGTGATTTAGGTTGGTGTTAATGTAAGGTGACTGCTGGCTAATCAGCAGTTTTTTTATGTCCACAACCTATTCAGAGTGAGCTATACTGTACTAAAGAGAATGACAATCTCAACATGACATAGAAGGGATGTTTTGAGTGGAAGCAGTTTGCATTATAGCGGAAAAGCCTGACCAGGGCTCAAGGTTAGCCGCTCCTTATCCTTCAGAGAAAAAGCAGGGATACATATATATAAAACCCACAACAGATTTTCCAGGTGGCGCTTACGTAACGTGGGCTGTGGGGCACCTTTGTGAATTAGTTCCTCCAGAAACGTACAAGACAGAATGGAAGAAATGGACGTTACAAACGTTACCGATGATTCCAGAGCAATTTCAATACCAAGTTTCTAAAAGTAAATGGAAGCAATTTAAGATAATAAAAGAGATTCTTCAAAAGAAGGATGTTGCATCCATTATCCATGCCGGTGATGCTGGTCGTGAAGGGGAACTTATCGTTAGGACGATCATCAACCAAACTGGCTGTAAAAAACCTATGCAGCGCTTATGGATTTCCTCATTAACCGAAAAGGCTGTAAAAGAAGGATTCAAATCCCTTAAGAGTGAAAGGGACACGAGGGACTTATACTACGAAGCTTATGCTCGTTCTTGTGCCGATTGGGTGGTAGGAATCAATGCATCAAGAGCATATACGCTTTTATTTAAGCAAAAAGGAATCCAGGATGTTTTTTCTGCCGGAAGAGTACAAACGCCAACGCTTGCTCTCGTTGTAAAGCGAGAAAAGGAAATTTCTAATTTTAAATCTGAGCCGTTTTGGGAAGTGAAAGGAACATTTGATTATAATGGTCAGAAGGTAATCGGGAAATGGATCAAAGACGATCAAACAAGAATTGATAATCCTGAGATGGCTCATGCAATCGCTACATTTTGCAAAGATAAAACGTGTCAAGCAAGTGAAGTGAACAAAGAGCGAAAGCAGTATAAACCGCCATACCTTTACCAGCTTTCATCACTTCAATCTGCAGCGAACAAAAAATATAAGTACTCACCTAAAAAGACGTTAGATATTGCACAGAAGCTGTATACAAAAGGAATGATTTCGTATCCGCGAAGTGATTCCAGCTTTGTGACATCAGAAGAAGCAGCGGAGTTTCCATCAATACTCTCAAAACTTCAAAAGCAAGATGCGTATAAGGACTTTTTTCCTTTGAAAAAACAATCGATCATGAATGATAAACGCTACGTGAATGCATCAAAAGTAAGTGATCACTATGCCATCATTCCAACGGAACAGGTTCCTAAGATAGACAAACTATCAGGAGAAGAATCAAAAATCTATGACCTCATCGCCAGAAGCTTGCTCGCTGCTCACGAAGACGTTGCGATCGTAGACTATACAACTCTAATGACGCTTGTAGATAATCGAGCAGCGTTTATATCAAAAGGGCAAGTGAAAGTCCAAGAAGGTTGGCATAGAGTCATCTCATCATCACAAAAGGACGAAGAACTGCCTCCAATCGAAAAAGGACAAGCAGGAACCGTCTTGTCAGCAGGTGTTATCGAAGGGAAAACGCAGCCTCCGAAACGATTTACTGAAGGGCAGCTTATTACGATGATGAAAACAGCTGGAAAACACCTTGAGGATGAATCTCTAGAGAAAGTCTTAAAAGATACGGAAGGACTCGGAACTGAAGCAACGCGTGCAGGAATCATTACGATGCTTAAGGACCGAAAATATATCGAAGTTGTGAAGAATCAGGTATCAGCGACTGACAAAGGAATCTTACTTATCGACTCGATAGGTGAAGCCGTCCTTGCAAGCCCGGAAATGACTGCGAAATGGGAGCAGAGGTTAAAAGAGATTGGTAGTGGCAGCGCTTCTCCTCAAGTATTTATGGAATCGGTAAAGAAACTTGCAGCCAAGTTAACGGAAGATGCTATCCGCTCATCAGACTCATGGGATATAAAAGGAATAACGATCGAGCCCTCTACGACTTCAAAGAAAGCTCTCGGAAAAAAAGTTGGAACGTGCCCTTTGTGTGGCTCTGACGTGATTGATAAAGGTAAGTTGTATGGCTGCAGCGGATATGCAAAGAACAAATGCCCTTTCACCATTTCAAAACGAATCCTTGGAAAACCTGTTTCACAGACAAACGCGAAAAAGATTTTAAAAGATGGGAAATCAGCTACGATCAAAGGATTGAAAGGAAAGAAAGGTCCCTTTGATGCTGCTTTAGTATGGAACGCTTCTGAAAAGAAACTAACGTTTGAATTTGATAAAAAATAACCTCTCTACATGCATGCTCCGAGATCTGGAGCATGCTTTTTTTAATGCATTTCACAAACTTAAAAAAAATCACAAAAAAGTATTGTATATATATTCTATTCTATGTATAATCATTCAATAACAAAGGAAAGAGGGAGTGGAAGTAGTGAAAGCAGGAATTGTAGGAGCGAGCGGATATAGCGGGCTAGAACTGATTCGCATTTTGCTCAACCATCCAAACATAACGATCGATACGATCGTATCTCCATCGAATGCAGAAGTAAAAGTTGAAGAGATATTTCCACACCTTACAGATATCGTCACTATTCAATTCGATTCACTTGACTGTCAAATGCTTGCTAATAGAGTAGATGTTGTTTTTTTTGCTACTCCTGCTGGTGTTAGTTCAGAATCGATTCCCACTTTAATCGATCTAGGTGTATTATGCATCGATTTGTCCGGAGACTTCAGGCTAAAAGGAGAAGGTTTATACGAAGAATGGTATAAACATGCATCACCACCAATGAAAACATTAGAAAAAGCCGTTTACGGTTTACCAGAATTCTATCGTGAGGAAATTTCTACAGCAACGTTAATTGCGAACCCCGGTTGTTATCCAACCGCAACCTTACTTGGCATCTTACCAATTATCAAGCAGAAGTGGGCAGACCCAACAACATTAATAGTTGATGGTAAGTCCGGTTTGTCAGGTGCTGGACGTAAGATGAGTCAAGTAACTCACTATACAGAAGCAAACGAGAACATGTCAGCTTATAAGCTAGGAAAACACCAACACATACCTGAGATTGAAGAAGTGCTCAGAGATCAAATAGATAAGGACGTACAGGTATCTTTCTCAACCCACCTTATTCCTCTCACAAGAGGAATGATGTGCACTATGGTTATTGATTTGACAGAAGACAAAACAAGTTTTGAGATCATCGACTACTATCGTTCGTTTTACAAAGATCATCCGTTCATAAGAATTATGCCTGAAGGAAAGTGGCCAAATACAAAAGGAGTTTCAGGTTCCAATTATTGCGACATTGGAATTTCTGTTGATTCAAGAACGACTCGATTAACTGTCATCTCGGTAATCGATAACTTGATGAAAGGTGCGGCTGGGCAAGCGGTGCAAAATATGAATCTACGATTTGGTCTTCAAGAACGTACAGGGTTAGAATTGTCACCTATTTTTCCATAATTCAAAATTGAAAGGATTGAATCGATTGACCACAGCAGTGAAAGAGGAAGAACTGTTTACAATAGTAGATCATGGGACCGTTACCTCACCAGAAGGGTTTGAAGCAGGCGGGTTTCATGCTGGATTGAAGCGAAAACGAAAAGATTTAGGTTGGATTTTATCCGAAGTCCCAGCGGTTTCTGCAGGTGTATTTACTACGAATACATTTCAAGCTCCACCTTTAAAAGTGACACAAGACAGTTTAGTAGGAGGCACTTTACAAGGAGTCGTTGTAAATTCGGGAAACGCAAATGCCTTTACTGGCAAGAAAGGGCTCGAAGACGCATACGAAATGAGAAGACAGTTTGCGAAAGTAATGAATTTAAAACAATCTGAAACAGCAGTCACTTCAACGGGAGTTATAGGAGAATATCTTCCTATGGAAGCAATCACAAAAGGAATCGCTGAAATTCCTACCTACCAGGGGACAACGAGCGGCAAGGAATTTGCTGAAGCAATCGTAACGACGGATAAAGTTACAAAAGAGTTAGCTGTCACATGTAAAATCGATGGAAAGGAAGTAACGATCGGTGGCGCGGCAAAAGGTTCTGGAATGATTAAACCAAATATGGCAACGATGCTCTCATTTATTACAACTGATGCAGCAGTCGAAAAAACAGCTTTGCAGACTGCTCTCAATGATATTACAAATCGAACGTATAACATGATTACTGTAGATGGTGAAACAAGTACGAATGACATGGTTCTCTTGATGGCAAACGGGAAAGCTGAGAACTTGCCGTTATATGAAAAACATCCTGATTGGTCGACATTTATTGCTGCCCTCGACTATGTAAGCGAGGAACTAGCCAAAATGATTGCAAAAGATGGAGAGGGAGCTACCAAACTAGTTGAAGTTCATGTAGATGGGGCAGAGTCAAAAGAAGGGGCTAGTGCAATCGCAAAGTCTGTAGTAGGGTCTAACCTTGTTAAAACGGCGATACACGGTTCTGATGCAAACTGGGGCAGGATAGTGTGCGCAATCGGCTATAGCGGAGAAAAAGTCGATGAAGAATCGCTCTCCATTTCGATAGGACCTATCAAAGTTGTTGATAAAGGTGTGACAACAGCTTTCTCTGAAGAAGATGCACAGCAATATCTAAAGAGCGATACGATTCATATTTATGTAGATCTAAATAAAGGTAAAGAGAAAGCGGTAGCGTGGGGGTGTGATCTTTCTTATGACTACGTCAGGATCAATGCATCATACCGCACGTGAAGGTAATACAAGGTACTTTGTCATTAAATGCGGTGGAAGCGTCCTGAAACAACTTCCTGAAGAATTCTACCATGATATCGTCAACTTGAAGAAAAATCACAATATCCATCCAGTTATTGTTCATGGAGGGGGTCCTGAAATTTCAGAAATGCTCGAAATGGCTTCCATCGAAACGAAGTTTACGGATGGTTTGAGAGTAACTACTGATGAAATGGTCGACATTGTTGAGATGGTTCTTAGCGGTAAGATTAACAAGCTCCTTGTTAAGAAGATCTATCAAGCTGGTGGAAGGGCAGTTGGAGTAAGTGGTGTTGATGGTGCCATGTTCACGTGTGAGGTTCCTGACCGAGCACTCGGTCGGGTAGGGAACGTGACAAGTGTAGATAGGTCCTTAATCACAGAGCTTTCAGAAAGTGGTTATATTCCTATCGTGTCTCCGATCAGCATGGACAAATACGGAGAAACCCTCAACATCAATGGCGATGAAGCCGCTTCTGCTGTCGCAAAAGCATTAGAAGCAGAAATTTGTCTTGTAAGTGACATACCAGGGATTTATGAGTTAATTGATGGCAAGCAAATTGTCTATCCACTTCTCGACGAGGAAAAGATTACAAGATTAATAGATGAAGGCATTATATTCGGTGGAATGATTCCCAAAGTAAAAGGTGCATTAGCGGCACTTTCTGAACAGGTACGTTCAGTAATCATCGTTGATGGAAGAGAAAAACAAGCTCTCCGAAAAGCCGTAGAACATGGACCGATAGGCACACGAATCATTCGAAAGGAGCTCTTGGATGTCACAGCAAACTAAAGCGTCTGAAAGCCTAATGAAGACCTATAACAGACTCCCTCTTACAGTTGAAAAAGGAATGGGGAGTTATTTATTCGATACAGATGGAAAACCTTACCTTGATTTCACTTCAGGAATTGCAACTTGTAACCTTGGGCACCAGCCACAAGCGGTTAAACAAGCAGTAACAGAGCAGCTAGACTCTTTGTGGCACTGTTCCAACTTGTTCAACATTCCTAAGCAAGAGGAGCTAGCTAATCTTCTTACTAAAAATAGCTGCTTTGACGAGGCATTTTTCTGTAACAGTGGGACAGAGGCTAATGAAGCAGCTATCAAGCTTGTTAGGAAATGGAGCGGAAAAGAGTCGATCGTAACCTTCACAAATTCGTTTCATGGTCGGACTCTAGGATCACTATCAGCTACCGCTCAAACCAAACTTCATGAAGGATTTGGATCAATGATTTCAGGGTTTCACTTTCTAGCTTTTAATGACTTCGAGAGCATCGCAAAGATCGAAGAGTTAATGCCAGCTGCCGTGATGTTTGAGCTCGTCCAAGGTGAAGGAGGCGTCAGGCCTGCAGATAAGGAATGGATCAATGAGCTTATCAAAGTATGTAAAAGAAACGGCATATTAGTGATCGTAGATGAAGTGCAAACTGGTATCGGTAGGAGCGGGACACTGTTTGCTTATGAACAATATGGATTTGAACCAGATGTGATGACACTTGCAAAAGGACTTGGTTCTGGCTTCCCAATAGGCGCAATGCTTGCCAAATCAACGGTCGCTTCGACATTCGGTCCTGGCACACATGGCAGTACATTTGGTGGAAACCCGCTAGCAAGCGCTGCTGGTGTGGAAACAATTCAACAAGTTATTGATTTACTGCCGAAAGTTCAGGAAATTGCAGCCTATCTTGACCGAGAACTACGAGGAATAGCGATATCGAAACCTTCTATCGTTGAAGTCAGAGGACTAGGTTTATTGATTGGGTTAGAAGTCGAAGATGCAGGCCCATTTCTTGCAAAGTTCAGAGAGAAAGATGTCCTCATCTTAACAGCTGGGCCAAATGTGCTCAGAATATTGCCGCCGTTAATTGTAAGTCGTGAGGAAGTCAATCAATTTACCACTGTATTAAAAGAATTATTGCAATAGTAAGGGGGAGGATCATCTATGAAGAAAGGGTATCTCATCTTAGAAAACGGAGCGGTTTTTGAAGGGGAACTAATGAATGATGAATGTGAAGCTTTTGGTGAAGTTGTCTTCAATACGAGTATGACGGGTTACCAAGAAATCGTTTCGGACCCTTCCTATGCAGGCCAAATCATCGTTTTTTGCTATCCTCAGATTGGAAATTATGGGATGAATGATCTCGATAATGAATGTGATCAACTTTTCTTGCATGGTGTCGTAACAGGAGAGCAGTGTGAAAGTCCGAATCACTACTTATCAAAAAACTCATTTTCAGAAGGATTACAAGAGAAAAAGATTCCATCGTTGTCAGGTGTCGATACCAGAGCCTTAGTTAAACTTTTAAGAGGCCATGGAACTATGAAAGGTAGAGTAACAGCACACTCACCGTACGAAGTTGTTAGCGACTTTGCATGTGAGAAAGAGTATGTCCCGGTAGTTTCAACAAAAGAAATAACTACCTATCGAGCAAACGGTCCGCGCATCATTTTGATCGACTATGGTTACAAGAAATCTATATTAACTTCCTTACAGAAGCTAGGATGTGAAGTGACGGTGGTTCCATTCGACACAAGTTTTGAAAGTATAGCTGAGCTTAATCCAGCAGGTGTCGTGTTGAGTAATGGACCAGGAGACCCACAACATCTATCCTCTCACTTCCAGACGATTCGAAGAATAAGTGAAACGTATCCTGTATTTGGAATTTGCCTTGGTCATCAGCTTTTAGCCCTTGCTCATGGAGCTACAACACGTAAGCTGCTATTCGGGCATAGAGGATCTAATCATCCTGTGAAACATACCGAGACTGGGAAGGTATATATTACATCGCAGAACCATGGCTATGAAGTCGTTAAGGAGAGTCTTGAACAAACGAATTTCAGTGTCACTTTTACTAATATAAACGACAATACAGTCGAAGGGTTAAAACATAACGAGTACATCATTGAATCCGTTCAATTCCACCCAGAAGCTCACGCAGGTCCTTCAGATACTGGATTTTTGTTTGAGTCTTTTATACAGCAAATCTTACAAACAGGAGAACAGCATTATGCCTTTACGTAAAGAATTGAAAAAAGTCGTTATTCTTGGCTCAGGACCGATCGTGATCGGGCAAGCAGCAGAATTTGATTATGCAGGGACCCAGGCGTGTCTTGCTCTAAAAGAAGAAGGAATCGAAGTAGTTTTGATCAACAGTAACCCAGCTACCATTATGACAGATCGTTCAATTGCTGATCGGGTCTACATGGAGCCGATGACGCTTGAGTACGTGGAAGAAATACTAAGAAAAGAGCAACCAGATGGATTAATAGGAACACTAGGCGGCCAAACTGGCTTGAACCTTACTGTGAACCTTTATGAGAAAGGAATTCTAGAAAAACATAACGTCGAACTACTTGGTACTTCTGTAGAGTCAATACAAAACGGGGAAGACCGAGAGAAATTCAGACAGAAGATGATTGATATCGGTGAGTCAGTTCCAGAATCAAAGATTGCACTTACAATCCAAGAAGCCTTGATGTTTGCAACGGAAATCGGATATCCGATAATGGTTCGACCAGCCTATACTCTCGGAGGAGAAGGCGGCGGATTTGCTGCGAATCATAAGGAACTGATTGATATTGTAGAAAGAGGGTTATCATTAAGTCCGATCAATCAGGTGTTGATTGAAAAAAGTATGCTCGGATGGAAAGAAATCGAATATGAGGTCATGCGTGATAAGAACGATACTTGTATGATCGTGTGTAATATGGAAAACATGGATCCGGTTGGCATTCATACTGGGGATTCGATTGTAGTTGCCCCCTCACAAACCTTAAATGATTACCAATACCAAATGCTTCGAGACGTTTCATTGAAAGTGATAAGAGCACTCGATGTCATCGGTGGGTGTAATATTCAAATCGGACTGAATCCAGAATCAAATGATTATTATATTATCGAGGTGAATCCAAGAGTGAGTCGTTCGTCTGCACTCGCTTCCAAAGCAACCGGTTATCCAATCGCACGCATGGCAGCGAAATGTGCGATCGGCTACACGCTTGATGAATTGCCAAATCCTATTACAGGCACTACCTATGCTGCTTTTGAACCTGCACTCGATTACCTCGTAGTTAAACTACCTAGATTTCCTTTTGATAAGTTTCCAGAAGGAGATCGAGTTTTAGGTACACAAATGAAAGCGACAGGAGAAGTAATGGCGATCGATCGCAGTTTTGAAGGTGCACTGAATAAAGCAGTACGATCACTCGAAATCGGTCGATACGCACTAACTGGTGATTCATACACTGATCTAAACGATAAAGTACTCCTGCAAAAGCTGACGATTCCAACCGATGAACGATTGTTTTTCATTGGTGAAGCGTTTAAACGAGGATATACGATTGAAACTGTCCAAAAGCATACGTCGATTGACACTTGGTTTCTCGTGAAGATAAAAAAAATCATTGATTGTGAACTTGAATTGAAGAATAGAAGTGACCTTTCTTCTGAAATACTCATCAACTCAAAAAAACTAAATATTAGTGACTCATTTATTGCAAATGTAACTGGAATAAGTATCGACGACATTCAAAGACAATGTAAAAAGGTAGGAATAGAGCGAGGAATGAAGCAGGTCGATACGTGTGCTGGAGAGTTTGAAGCGATAACACCATATTTCTACTCAACTTTCCTTGGAAAAGATGAAGCCGAAGATCAGCGAGAACCATCCATTCTCATTCTTGGATCAGGTCCGATAAGAATCGGTCAAGGCGTCGAGTTTGATTATTGTTCCGTACATGCAACACTCGCTGTTAAGAAATTCGGATTCCGTTCCGTTGTAATGAACAATAATCCAGAAACCGTTAGTACTGATTACTCGATCGCTGACCGCTTATACTTCGAACCTCTTGCGATTGAGGATGTTCTAGCGGTTATTGAGAAGGAAAACATTTCAGGTGTTGTTGTTCAATTCGGCGGTCAAACAGCTATTAATCTTGCAGAAGAATTGCATGAAAGAGGCATTCCAGTACTTGGTACGCCTGTTGAAAACATAAATAAAGTAGAAGATCGAGACCAGTTTTATCAACTATTAGATTCTTTGCGAATTCCTTACATCGAAGGCAGAATTGCTTTTAAACCTGAAGAAATGGAGAGGTTAGCAGAGGAATTAACGTTCCCAATCATCGTTAGACCTTCATACGTTATCGGTGGGCAGAATATGTTTATTTTTAGAAACATGGATGAACTGAAACGATATGCAAAAAAGCTAGGTTCAAGTTCAAAGAAGATGTGGCCTTTTCTTTTAGATCGATTTGTTGAAGGAACAGAATGTGAAGTAGATGTGATTTGTAATGGGAACGAAATAGCAATCCCTGGTATTATGGAGCATCTCGAAAGAGCGGGAGTCCATTCTGGAGATAGTACGGCTATCTACCCACCAGTATCACTAACTGATGAACAGAAAAGAACGATTACATCATACTGTGAAAAACTATCCATCGCACTCGATTGTAGAGGGCTGATGAATATTCAATTCGTAATTAGTGAAGGCATTATTTATGTTTTAGAAATTAATCCACGAGCATCGAGAACAGTTCCTTTGATGAGTAAAGTAACGAATGTTCCAATCGTTGAATGGGCGATCGAGGCACAGCTAAATAAACGTAGTTCACTACCACAGAAAGGTCTTTTGAAAGAACAGCCATATTTCACTGTTAAATTTCCAATCTTTTCAAATGGTAAGTTGAAGAACGTAGACCATGTATTAGGTCCTGAAATGAAATCGACAGGTGAAGTACTCGCTATTGCGAATACGATTGATGAAGCATTGAGTAAAGCCATTCTTCCTACAGTAGAATCAAGCCTTCCAAAAGCAATATTATGCTCAGTTAGTAACGAAGCGAAAAAAGCATCTCTTCCATTACTTGATGAGTTAACTAAAAAAGGCATCAAAGTGTTTGCAACACCTGGAACTTATCACTTTTTGGACGATAATAGTATTCCTTCAAACAAGGTTGGAAAGAACACTTCTGAAATAGAAGAGCTATTAAATGGAGAAATCGAAGCGATTATTTCCATACCAACAATTGGACGTGAGAAAGATCGATTCGGCTTCAAGATCAGAGCGCTCGGCACTCGATACAAAATTCCGTGTTTTACACACCTAGACACGTTACAACTAATTAATATGAGTGTTCCAAAGACTACATCTGTAACATCAATACAAGAATGGCATGCGTTTTCACAGGTACACGCACATTAGAAGGGATGATAAGATGATGCAATCATTGCAATTCAAAGAGAAAAACATAAAAGCTAATTTAAAAGGGAAGGATTTTTTAACGATAAATGACTTATCTTCAGATGAGATTATGTATCTATTAACAGTTGCTGAGGAATTAAAACAGTTACAAAAGCAGGGGATACCTCATGAAGAACTAAAGGGGAAAGTCCTAGGTATGATATTTGAAAAATCTTCTACAAGAACTCGTGTCTCTTTTGAAGTGGCGATGTTACAGCTTGGGGGGCATGCACTTTTTCTAAGTTCTAAAGACATTCAGTTAGGGCGTGGAGAGACAGTGGAAGATACTGCAAACGTTCTTTCAGGGTATCTCGATGGTGTTATGATCCGTACATTCGGCCATGACACTATTGAACGTTTCGCAAACGCATCTTCAATACCAGTCATCAACGGACTAACCGACCTTCATCATCCAGCACAAATCCTAGCTGATCTTCTAACGATCTTAGAACATAAAGGCTACTTAAAGGGTCTAAAAGCAGCTTACTTTGGGGATGGGAACAATGTTGCACACTCTTTAATCGAAGGAGCCGCAAAAGTCGGGATGCATTTTTCGATTGCTTGTCCTGAAGGGTATGAACCAGATGAATCAATCTTAACGAAAGCGAAAGAAATCGCTAAAGAAACGGGCTCTATCATCGAAGTGACTACTAATCCAGTGATTGCTGTAAACGAAGCAGATGTCATTATTACAGATGTATGGGCAAGTATGGGGCAAGAAGAAGAACAAGAAGAACGTAAAGGCGTATTTGAACCATACCAAGTCAATGAAGAGCTATGCATAAAAGCGAATGAAAAATACATCTTTATGCATTGCTTGCCAGCTCACCGTGGCGAAGAGGTTACAACAGGCATTATAGACGGTCCACATTCAGTTGTTTACCAGGAAGCAGAAAATCGCCTACACGCACAAAAAGCACTTTTAAAAATTTTGTTAAAAAGTTGATTTTTTTTGATGCAATTTGAATAAATATACGTTAGTATATATATTAATACAAAGATAGGGAGTGGATCACATGAGTAAAGAGAAACTGATTCTTGCTTATTCTGGAGGACTAGATACGTCAATCTCTATAAAATGGCTTCAAGAAAAATATAATTATGAAGTCATCGCACTTGGACTTGATGTTGGAGAAGGGAAAGATCTAGAAACCATTAAAGATAAAGCGCTGAAAGTTGGCGCTTCGAAAGCATATATGATCGAAGGTAAAGAATTACTTGCTGAAGAGTACCTCTTACCCGCATTAAAAGCCAATGCACTTTATGAAGGAAAGTATCCACTTTCATCAGCACTATCACGTCCATTGATTTCTAAGCTTCTTGTAGAAGCAGCAGAAAAAGAAGGCGCAACAGCAGTTGCTCATGGGTGTACAGGAAAAGGAAATGATCAAGTACGATTTGAAGTTTCCATTCAAGCATTAAATCCTGATTTGAAAGTCATTGCTCCCGTCCGTGAATGGGGAATGACTCGTGACGAACAGATTGCGTATGCAGAAGAAAAAGGGATACCGATTCCAGTAAAATTAGATAATCCATTTTCAATCGATGCGAATATATGGGGGCGTGCTTGTGAAGCTGGTGTGCTTGAAGACCCATGGGCGGAAGCACCTGAAGCTGCATTTGATTGGACGGCACCGATTGAAATGACTCCAGACATCCCGGAATATATTGAAGTGGACTTTGAAGAAGGACGTCCAGTAGCTTTAAATGGAGAAGCGTTAGGCCTCGTTGATTTGATTGAGAAGCTTAACGATATCGGAGGAAAACATGGGATTGGTCGTATCGATCACATTGAAAATCGTCTTGTTGGCATTAAATCAAGAGAAGTTTATGAAAACCCAGGAGCTCTAATCTTAATCAACGCTCATAAAGAACTTGAGTTTCTAACTCATACACGTGAAGTATCACAGTTTAAAACTACCATTGACCAACAAATGTCTAAACTCATTTATGATGGTTTATGGTATTCACCACTTCGTCAAGCTCTTGAAGGATTTATTAATGAAACGCAGAAAGTGGTTAACGGGAAGATCCGTATTAAACTTCATAAAGGCACAAGCACAGTAGTTGGACGTCAATCAGAGAATTCCCTCTACAATGAACAACTAGCGACATACCTAAAAGGAGATCTATTCGATCATGAGGCTGCTGTTGGATTCATCAAACTTTGGGGCTTGCCAACAAAAGTAAATGCGGAGGTTCATAAAAAGACAAGTGCGGATAGCATTATAAAGCATAAAGTTCATCAATAAGGAGAGGTTAGTGTGTCTAAGTTATGGGGAGGACGCTTTACAAAACAAACCAATAAGCTCGTTGAAGAATATACAGCATCCATTCAATTTGATAAAGAATTAGCAGAAGAAGATATTGAGGGTAGTCTCGCCCATGTTCAAATGTTGTCTGAGTGTGGTGTGATCACAAAAAATGACAAGGAGGAGATCAAACGAGGTCTGAATGTCGTTTTAGAAAAAATCCAATCTGGTGAGTTTGAATACGATGTATCTCATGAAGATATTCACATGAACATCGAAAAGGCACTTATTGAAGAAATTGGACCTGTAGGTGGTAAGCTTCACACAGGTAGAAGCAGAAATGACCAAGTTGCTACAGACATGCATATGTATCTTGTGAAAAAAGTGAAGCAATTCATCGCTCATATAGAATTAGTCCAAGAGGCAATTCTTACACAAGCTGAAGAACACTTAGAAACTGTTTTACCGGGATACACACACTTACAGAGAGCCCAGCCAGTTTCATTCGCTCATCATATCCTTGCATATTTCTGGATGTTCGAACGTGACAAAGAAAGATTTCAAGATAGTTTAAAACGTTCGAACATGATGCCGCTTGGAGCAGGTGCTCTTGCTGGAACAACATTTCCTATCGACAGACATCGTTCTGCTGAGCTACTAGGGTTTGACAGTGTGTATCCTAACAGTATGGACGCTGTTAGCGATCGTGATTTTATTCTTGAATTCTTATCAAATGCCTCTATGCTGATGATGCACATGTCTCGATTATCTGAAGAGTTAGTGATCTGGAGCAGCCAGGAGTTTCAGTTCATCGAACTAGATGATTCCTTCTGTACAGGATCTAGCATAATGCCACAGAAGAAAAATCCTGATGTACCTGAGTTATTAAGAGCGAAAACGGGGCGAGTGTATGGAAATCTCTTTAGTTTACTTACTGTCTTAAAAGGATTGCCGCTTGCTTATAACAAAGATATGCAAGAAGACAAAGAAGGGATGTTCGACACGGCTAAAACGCTCGATGGAGCGTTGCAGCTTCTTGCTCCGATGATTGCAACGATGACCGTTAAGAAAGAAAACATGAAGCAAGCTGTAAATGAAGACTATTCGAATGCTACAGATATAGCAGACTATCTTGTGAACAAAGGGATGACGTTTAGAGAATCACATGAAATGATAGGGAAAATCGTTCTCCATTGTATCCAACAAAATAAGTATTTACTGGACCTTAGTCTAGATGAATACAAACAATTTAGTACATTATTTGAGGAAGACGTTTTTGAGATTCTAAAACCATATAATGTGATGAATGCAAGAAAAAGTTATGGTGGAACATCACCGGAACAAATTCAAAACCAGCTCGACTTAGCTAAAAAGCATCTTAAGCTTGTGGAAAAGATTACATGAAGAAAGGGCCCTACCCTTATGGATAAGACCCTCTTGAAGAAGGAAGGCTAGCTTTTGCTAATAAAGCGATGGGGTAAAACGGTAATTGTCTTTTGGAGACACCTCTTTCTAATGAAAGTTGTTAGAGCCTTGTTTTCCCAACAGAGTTGTTCAACGCGACCATCTCCCTAGATAACTTATCCGTAATTCCTTTTGCACTTTTAACTTCCCTCTTCAAAATATATGATGCTCACATTTCACAAAGATTATTCAGTTCTTTTCAACTTTTTCAAGGAATTCTTTCAGAATAGCGTTAGTCACCTGAGAGATACTATTCTTGAGAATAGGAAAGGAGGAGATGTCTTTTGGGAAGAGGGAAAGCATTCGACCATAAGAAGAAGGGGATGGAACGAAAACGTCCTCAGCACGCAGATCAAACAGCATTTCCAAACGAGGCCTCAACTGGTCATAAAACAGTTAAAAACGAAGAACGTGAAGAATAAATCCTGCCCTGCGGCAGGATTTTCAGTTTGTAGAGAAACTTGATTAATGTGTTCCCTATGCCGTAGGAGTTTGAATACCACAAGATTCCTGTGGACGAACGCCTGAGCCTTCTCGCGGACAAAATGCCGTCCACTCCGAGTCTAAAACGCCCGTTTTCCAAGGGAGTCGAGTGGTATTCACTCCTACTAGGTTGCAATCAATCAAAGGAAACTTTCCGACTGATTATTATGAAGTAGTCCTCTGCTTTATATCCTTAAAAGTAATTAAATTTGCTTTTCTTGTTTTCAAAACCACATATCCATGTTGATTGGAGCGGAAGGATGCTTAACTCCTGCGGGACGTGCGGGACAGGTGAGACCCCACAGGAGCGTTTTGTAAAGCGACGAGGAGACTCACCGCCCGCGCCGCGGAAAGCGAGCATCCTGGAGCGAAAATCACCTCACTATCCGTGTAGATGGTCTTTAAGACTTTCTCAACAATCTGAAAATCCTGCCGTTATCTTTACGCACCTTGAGGTACAAAGTCTAATCCCTTACACTAAAAGTAAGAAAAAAATGTAAAAAAGGGGGATCATTTGTGCATTCGATCGGACTAGTTTTAGAAGGTGGCGGTATGAGGGGAGTATATACTGCCGGAGTACTTGAATATTTTATGGAACATGACCTTTATTTTCCCTATGTGATTGGAGTTTCTGCAGGAGCATGTAACGCAGCATCTTATCTGTCTAGACAGAAAGGTAGAAATAGAAAAGTAACGATCGATTATGTAAATCATCCTGAATATTTGTCCTACAAAAATCTAATTAGAAAGAAACAGCTTTTTGGCATGGATTTAATCTTTAGTGACATACCGACGAAACATGTGCCCTTTGACTTTGAATCTTTTGCATCCACTACAGAACAGTTTATTGTAGGCACGACAGACACAATTACAGGTGAACCTGTTTATTTTCAAAACGAGAAAACCCCTGAGCAGCTTCTATCGATTCTGAGAGCATCTAGCTCATTACCTTTTATGGCTCCACCAGTGAAAGTGCAGGATAAACTCCTTTTAGATGGAGGAATTGCAGACCCAATTCCAGTTTTTAAATCAGAGCAGGATGGTAATTCTCTAAATGTTGTTGTATTAACGAGAAATGCCGGGTATCGAAAGAAAAGGTCGAAGTTTTCCTGGTTTATCAAACGTTTATATAAGAAGAACCCACCCCTTGCATCAGCAATCAACTCTAGATATGAACGATACAATAGGACACTCGAGCATATTGAATCTAATCCTAAGCAATATTATGTGATTCAACCATCAAAACCTTTAGAAGTCGATCGAATTGAACGGTCGAAAGAAAGGTTATCAGCCCTTTATGATCAAGGGTACGAAGATACGAAGCGCCATCATGAACATCTACAGAAGTGGATTGAGACTAGCCAACTACGGTCAGATGAGATGGTGAAATAAACTTCTCCTAAACAGTTAATATGTTTTGAATTGTTTTTTCCTGGGAATACATCCTTCATCAACACGTAGGAGGTATTCAATTGAAACGTTATCAACTATATATAAACGGTGAATTTACAAATAGTAACAGTGAAGAAACGCTCGATGTGATCAATCCAGCTACTGAACAACCAATTTCACAAATACAATTAGGTGATGAAAAGGATATTGAGCGAGCGATTTCTGCTGCAAAAGCTTCACAATCTGATTGGGAAGCCAAAACATCAATAGAACGTGCAGATTACTTATACAAGATTGCAGATAACATAGAAGAGAAAAAGCAGTCTTTTATTTCTATGCTTACTGAGGAAAATGGGAAAACGGTTGATGCTTCAAAAGCTGAAGTAGAGCTAACAATCGATTATTTTAGATACATGGCAGGATGGGCAAGACGTTATGAGGGCGAAGTTCTTCCTAGCGATCGTCCTAACGAAAACATCATGGTATTCAAAAAACCGATCGGTGTTGTTGGTGGAATTGTACCTTGGAATTTCCCAATGTTTATATTCGCAAGAAAAGTAGCTCCTGCGTTTGTAACAGGATGTCCAATCATTATTAAACCAAGTCAGTATACGCCGAACACGGCATGTGAACTTGCTTCGATCATTCACCAAGCCCGCGTACCTAAAGGTGTATTCAACCTTGTAACTGGTAAAGGTTCTGATATTGGTAATCCATTAGCATCATCCCCTGATGTAGCGATGATTAGCTTGACAGGAAGTCATCCAGCAGGCTCTAAGGTAATGGAAGCTGCAGCCAAAAACATTACTAAAGTTAACCTTGAGCTTGGAGGTAAGGCTCCAGCAATCGTTACGAAACATGCGAATGTAGACCTTGCAGTAGAGAAGATTACAACATCGAGAATAACGAATAACGGGCAAGCTTGTACAAATGCAGAAAGAGTGTATGTCCATGAAGACATCGCAGAGGAATTCATTCAGAAAATCACTCAATCCTTCCAAGATACGAAAGTTGGAGATTCGTTGAATGAAGAAGGATGCGATATTGGACCACTTGTAAATAAAGAACAGCTTGAATCAGTTGAAGAGATGGTAAACAACGCCATTGAAGCTGGCGCTGTAGTTAAAACAGGTGGCAAACGAATCGAACGTGACAAAGGATTTTATTTTGAACCAACTGTCTTAACTGATGTATCTCAAGATATGGAGATTATACAAGAAGAAATCTTTGGTCCAGTTCTTCCAATCGTTACTTACAGTGACTTCGATAAAGTATTGGAAGCAGCGAACGACACTCGTTATGGTCTTTCATCTTCGATCTTCAGTGATAACATTCATGAAGTAATGAGAGCATCAAATGAACTTAAGTACGGTGAAACATATGTGAACCGAGAGAATTTTGAAGCTGTTCAAGGCTTCCATGCAGGCATGGGTCAATCAGGTATTGGTGGCGCTGATGGTAAGCACGGCTTGAACGAATACCTGAAAACACATGTTATTTACATGGAATACGACCAGAATATTAAGTAACTACAAACCGGAGGTCAACTCCGGTTTTCTTCTGTTTTCTTAAATCATTTGAAGGATGGACGAGCCAGAGCTTATAATGAAGAAGTAAAGTCAATTATGAAAAGAGGTAGAATATGATAGATTCTCGAATTAAGAAGTTAGCAGAAAATCTTGTTCACTATTCAACAAGAATTGAAAAAGGTGAACATGTACTGATCGAAGCATTTAATGTTGACAACTCACTCGTTAGAAGTCTGATAAAAGAGGTACATAAAGTAGGGGGTTTCCCACATGTGAACCTTCGTGATAATCAAGTTATCCGAGACTTATTGCTTGAAGCAACTGAAGAGCAAATCGAAGCTTGGACTGAAAATGACCTTCGCCAGATGGAACGTATGGATGCATATATAGGCATACGTGGTGCAGAAAACATCAATGAATTTGCTGATGTACCAGAAGCGAAATTGGCGTTGTTCAATCAGATCTATAAAACGAAAGTCCACAGTAACCAGCGTGTGAAGCATACGAAATGGGTCGTGATGAGGTATCCTAATCCTGCTATGGCACAACTTTCAAGTATGAGTACCGAAGCTTTTGAAGATTATTATTTCGACGTATGCACGATGGATTACGCGAAAATGAATGAAGCGATGGATGCACTTGTAGATAGAATGAACCGTGCAGATGCTGTTAGAATCGTTTCTCCCGACACAAACTTGAGCTTTTCGATCAAGGATATCCCTGCAGTTAAATGTGCAGGTGAATTAAATATTCCTGATGGAGAAGTCTTTACAGCTCCTGTTGTTGATAGCGTGGATGGTGTGATTACTTACAATACACCTTCACCTTATAATGGCTTTGTCTTTGAGAATGTTCAGCTTACATTCGAAAATGGAAAAATCATCGATGCCACTGCGAATGATACAGAGCGCTTGAATAGTGTACTTGATACGGACGAAGGGGCAAGATTTATTGGAGAATTTGCAATTGGCGTTAACCCATATATAAGGGAACCAATGAAAGATATCTTGTTCGATGAAAAAATCGATGGATCGTTCCATTTCACTCCAGGTCAATCTTACGACGAAGCACCTAATGGTAATAATTCAGCTGTTCACTGGGACATGGTATTGATCCAAAGACCAGAGTACGGCGGAGGAGAAATTTGGTTCGATGACGAGTTGATTCGAAAAGATGGAAGGTTTGTACCGGAGTATCTTGAAGGTTTAAATCCTGAGAATTTAAAATAATTAAAAGGGGCGCATCTACGGATGCGCTTTTTTACGTACAAATGACCAATCACATTCCTCGAGGTTTGAATATAAATAAAGAAAACTACTTAAGAGGAAGTGCCTTTCATGGAAATACATTGTGATGGATGTACAAAGGAGATGAGGGACTGGGAAACCATTCATATGGTGAAATTCGACAAGTGGTATGTTGGTCATTTTAATTGCTTGTTGAATTTGAAGAAGAAACTTAATTTAAACAGACCTATTAAATGGGATAAATTAGAAGGTACCAAAGATAATCAAAAAGGAACGGATGGCAAAACGCAATCGTAATCATTGCGTTGATCCTAGAATAAACAAAAATCTAACCAATTTTGTATAAACAATTACGGCATGCGAACAAATTTATTATGAAACCTAATACGTTATGAAGCTGTCGGTGAATTTCGACAGCTTCATTTTGTAGCGGGTACATTAATCACTTTTTTTAGCTAAAAATTCATTTGCTTTCTCTGCATGTATAGCGAATATTAGCGGATTTTTCTTTATGTAACCAGCTTTCTTCAATTCTCCTATCGTAGCACTAACCGTCTCTCTTGTAGAACCGATCATTGTTGCAATGTCATAATGCGTCACCTTTATTTCGATCGTTTGCCATTCGTTCTTTCGTTTCCCAAATTTCTCACTCAGTTTTAATAGTAACGAGAGCACACGATACTTTACACTTCTAAGCGCAATATGTTCACTCATCTCATATACTTCCCTTAAGCGAGCAGATAGAATTTCAATAAACTTAATGGCAAGCTTAGGATTCTCTGACAGTAGTGTTTCAAATTGTTCTTTTCCGATAATACATAAATAAACATCAGACATTGCCTCAACATAAACCGAATCATCACTCAGCGAGAAGCTTGTGGTTTCTCCAAAGATGTTTCCGTCACCAAGAATATCAACAGTTAACTGTTTCCCACTATCATTTGAGCGATATAAGCGCACATTTCCTTGTTTTAAAAGAAATAAAGCTTTCATTGGTTTAGTTGGACCAACTATGATCGTCCCTTTTTTTACGGGCTTCATATCGCTTACTCGATCAATTTGCATTAAATCATTCATTTCCAGCTCATCAAATAAATTTATTTGGGAGAGCATCGTCATTTTGTCCATTCAATCACCTTCTATTCTTTGGAAATCACGTATATCTCCTCCTGTAAGATAGCTTACATTATACTCATAATCAAATCCGTTATACTAAAGATGTTAGGAGGTAACTAGTCTAACATGGAACATATTCGATTATACACGATTACCAGTTGTATGGAATGTGAAAAAGCCAAGCGATTGTTACAGCAGGAAGGTATTGATTTCTACGAAATAAATGTGTTTGTACATCCAGAAAGACAAGAAGATCTCTTTAAATATGCTGGTGAATTTCTCGTCCCACTCCTCGTTTATAACGATAAAGTTTGTCCAAAAGAGAGCATCTTAAATGCCAATTAATTCGGCTATGAACTTTTCTTTCATGCGATGAATATAGTAAATCATCCTTTGGATTGAGGTGATGATTTGTCGCATACTATGCATACTTATTCAGCTATCGGAGATTCTCTTACGTTAGGCACAGGGACGATTCTTTTTTCACCTACATTTCCAGATTATTATCGTACGGGTATTGAGCAAACAGTGGGGAAGAGAGTTAACTTACAGAAATATGCAAGAAACGGTGCCACTACAGGTGACGTTAGAAGTTGGCTAGAACAGTCACTCCCCATAGCATTAGGTGATATTATTACGATTACAGCAGGTGGAAATGATTTAATAGACGCAGCGGAAGAGTTCGCATTAACCAATAATGAAGCTGCCCTACAAGAGGCATTAATGTCATCCTGTAGTAATATGAAGTGGATTGTAGAATATTTAGTAAAAATAGCGAACGAAAAACCTCAGATGATTCGTTTCGTAAACTTGTATAATCCTTATCCGGACCTTCATTTTGCAGAAGAATGGATAAAAAAATTCAACAAAAATCTCATATCTTGTACGAAAAATGAGGACGTTGAAGTAGCGGATGTTTTTAATTTATTTAAGGGGAGAGAAGGGTGTCTATTATCGTTCGATGGGATCCACCCTAACGAATGCGGTCAGTTCTTGATTGCGGAAGCTTTGATTAAAACTGGGGTTTGTTTATAAACAAAATCATAAATCAAGCAATCTCAAATACAGACAATGCTTTTAAAGTAAGATATACTAACTCCATAGTAATAAGTAAAGGGGAAGATTTTTGTGAAACAGATAGAATCAAAACAAACGTACGATTCATTAATTAATGACTCTCAAGTAACAATATTAAAATATGAAGCCAATTGGTGCCCTGATTGTAAACGTCTTGATTTATTCATTGAAGATATTATGAATGAACATAGCGATAAAAATTGGGCGCAAATCGATATCGAACAATTTCCTGAAATTACAGAGGAAAACGAAGTAATGGGAATCCCTAGTTTGCTCGTCTACAAAAACGGCGAAAAAGTGGGTCACCTTCACAGTGCCAACACAAAGAATCCAGATCAAGTGAAAGAATATCTTTCTGACTTTTAAAAGCTTTTAATCGTAACTAGTCTGCCAGGATGAATGATGGCAGACTAGTTTTAGTTTTTCGTTAATATATACTCTATCGTCCCATCAGTTAGTGAATGAACATGGGAAATCTTATAGCCGATACTTAAGTATGTCGATAACGTCTCACTACATAATTGATTTACAGGCTCAGTTGGTGCGTTAAGACTTGAATAAAAACCTACGACTTGGTTAGTGGGGTTACACCTTAACAATATGACATGAGTACCTTGCCAGGCAGAACCGATTTGATTTCTTTCCACGGCTTTTCCTCCTTGATCACACGAGTTCGGGCAAAATTCTACATGATTAGTTTATGATATGAGGAATAAAACGTTAGAGATTCTATAAAATATTTTGAATTTTTACTAAAATATAGTATAATTGGTTAAACTATTAAAATTTCTCATCATTTAGTCCCGGTTACTTATGTTTAGCAGTGTGGTTTTGTATCATTTTGGTATGTGTCTGTTCATACTCTCCAGAAAAAGGCAAACCATTCTAAAGGATGGGACGCAAAGACACAGGTCTAATGTTGACAATGTTCAACGATGACGGCTGGTTCTCCTGGAAATATCCAAAGGAGGAGAGGGTGGCCATGATAAAAACAAGGCCAGAACAAACACTTGATCAAGAGTGGGTAATACTGATCAATATTGCAAGAGAGATGGGGCTGAATAAAGAAGAAATTCGGGCATTTCTCGAACTTAAAAAAACCATTACACCTATGAGTAAACTTAAACGAGGAGCTATCGACTGATAGCTCTTTTATTCTTATTTATTGTTAAATAGTAACCTTTTGAGTAAACGATCAAAAAAAAGGTTATGATAGGAAAGGATGATACTAGAGTTTGTGCTTGACTTTCAGTAAAACTTTTTTGTATCATATGTGATATCAATTACATATATAAGCTAACAACTGTGAAGGACAGATAGTAGCTAGAGTACCCTTTATATAGAGATTCGGGGATGGTGGAAGCCCGAAAAAGGTCTAGTGAAACGGCGGTCTGGAGTTGATACCGTAAAGTGGATGTGCTTTTCTGCATCAACTGGGGTGGAACCGCGGGTGCATACGCTCTCGTCCCCGGACAATTCGTTGTCCGAGGGCGGGGGCTTTTTATGTTGTTAGAGAATTTTAAAAGGAGAGATACAAATGAGTATTTCAATGGATCAAATTGTTGCAATTTCAAAGCACAGAGGTTTTATTTTCGCTGGTTCTGATATTTACGGTGGCCTTGCGAACACGTGGGATTACGGTCCTCTTGGTGTAGAACTGAAGAATAATATCAAAGCAGCATGGTGGAAGAAATTTGTTCAGGAGTCTCCTCATAATAGCGGTCTTGATGCTGCAATTTTGATGAATCCAAAGACATGGGTAGCTTCTGGTCACCTTGGTAACTTCAATGATCCTTTAATCGATTGTAAAAGCTGTAAGACACGTCATCGTGCTGATAAGCTAATTGAAGATGCACTTTCAGAAGAAGGCAACGAAATGATTGCTGATGGTCTCTCATTCGAAGAAATGGAGCGTTTAATCGAAAATCACAATATTAAATGTCCAGAGTGTGATAGTCAGGACTTTACGGAGATCCGTCAATTTGATCTTATGTTTAAAACGCAACAAGGTGTAACAACATCAAGTACAAGTGATATTTACCTTCGTCCTGAAACAGCACAAGGTATTTTCGTTAACTTTAAAAATGTTCAGCGTTCTATGCGTAAAAAAGTACCTTTTGGTATCGCTCAAGTCGGAAAAAGTTTCCGAAATGAAATTACACCAGGTAACTTTACGTTCCGTACACGTGAATTTGAACAGATGGAATTGGAATTCTTCTGTAAACCAGGTGACGAGCTTGAATGGCATCAGTATTGGAAAGACTTCTGTAAGAACTGGCTATTGAACCTCGGGGTTGATCAAGACAGTATCCGTCTTCGTGAGCATGCTGAAGATGAGCTATCTCATTATAGTAATGCTACGACAGATATCGAATACAAATTCCCGTTTGGTTGGGGTGAGCTATGGGGAGTTGCATCTAGAACAGATTATGACCTTAAGAAGCATATGGAACATTCGAATGAAGACTTTACGTACCATGATCAACAAACTGGAGAACGCTACGTGCCTTATTGCATTGAACCTTCTCTTGGAGCGGATCGTGTGACGCTAGCATTCTTAATCGAAGCTTATGAAGAGCAAGAGCTAGAAGACGGTTCATCAAGAAGCGTGATGCACTTCCATCCAGCTCTAGCACCATTTAAAGCAGCAGTACTTCCTCTTTCAAAGAAATTATCTGATGAAGCTAGAGAAGTGCACGCTGAACTTTCGAAATACTTCATGGTTGATTATGATGAAGCAGGTTCAATCGGAAAACGTTACCGCAGAAATGACGAAATCGGAACACCTTTCGCGATTACATTCGATTTTGATTCTCTAGAAGATAAGCAGGTAACTGTTCGAGATCGTGATACGATGGAACAACAAAGAATGCCAATTTCAGAACTTAAGAATTTCTTGGAAGAAAAAACACAGTTTTAAAGAGATAGCCGCTCGAACGAGCGGCTTTTATTTAGGAATAAAGAGGTGGAATAATGAGAATATTATGGGACTTTGACGGGACGCTATTCGATACGTATCCAGCTTTTATCAAAGTTATGAAACATTTTGTTCCGGATCATATAACTGACGAGGAGATCCTTGCAGCATTAAAAGTATCATTTCGACATGCGACAAAGGTATTTGGGTTAACAATGAGCCAAGTTGAAGAGTTTAGGCGACTAGATAATGAACTTTCCCCTGACATGAAGCCCCCTTTTAATGGAGTCAAAGATATTCTCGAGAAATCTGATCTCAATGTGATCATGACACACAAGCCTCGTGAAGAAGTGATGACAATTCTTCGTTATTTTGATATGGAACATTACTTTACTGATCTTGTGGCTGGGGATGACGGATATCCTAGAAAGCCAGATGCGACATCCTACCGATACTTGCATAATAAGCACCATTTAGACCTTGCAGTTGGGGATCGATTACTAGATATTATTCCAGCGAAAGAAGTTGGAATGAAAACGTGTCTCTTTCAAAACAAGTCACATGGAGCAGATCTGTATGTGCAACATTATCCACAGCTCAAGAATTTACTTTGGTCCAATTAGTGTAATATCAAATACGGTTTGAGGGAGTTTTCCATAGTGAGCAAGCAACAGCGTTTTCTCCTTATAACATTCCTACTCGGAGTATTTTTAGGTGCATTAGATTCAGGCGTTATCTCACCTGCTTTAACAACGTTGGTCAAGGAGCTTGATATCGAACTGAAGTTCACTATTTGGGTAGTAACGATCTATACGTTAGTTTATGCAGTCAGCATGCCCATTACGGGGAAACTTGCTGATTTATATGGAAGGAAAAATATTTTTCTTGCGGGGATTTTCCTATTAGCTCTTGGTTCTCTTGTTGCTGGTTTGAGCGGCTCTCTTCCGTCTTTATTAGTAGGAAGGGCAATCCAAGCTGCTGGGGCAGGAGGAATCATTCCGATTGCAAATGCTGTTATTGGAAGTAGTTTTCCTAAAGAGAAAAGAGGGATGGCACTCGGCTTAATTGGGGCTATGTTCGGTATTGCTTCAATCCTAGGACCTGCAGTTGGGGGATTCTTGGTCGCTCAGGTTAGCTGGAGATGGATATTTATCATGAATATCCCAATCGCCTTTATTATCTTTCTGATGGCGTTGAAACTACCAGTTGAAGAGAATAGACCGAAACGTACCATCCTCGATTGGAAAGGTGCACTGTTACTTTCAGTTGCCATTATTTCTTTATTACTAGGATTAACGAATTTAGATACACAGGACCTTATTCGTTCCATTACAACCTTATCGGTTTGGCCTTTACTCTTATTAAGTGTCGGTATACTCGTACCACTTGTGAAGATAGAGGCAAAGAGTGAAGACCCAATCATTAACATCTCATATTTTAGGAATAGAAATATCGTCCTTGCATTGCTTATTTCAACCATCACTGGAATAGGCATCATTAGTATGATTTTCATACCTTCTTTTTCTGAACTCTTATTAGATCTTGCAACAGGAAGAGGAGGATATGTCATGGTTATACTTGCTCTCGCATCTGGGTTTGCTGCACCTATTGGAGGTGTTTTGCTCGATCGATGGGGAGCGAAACCAGTCGTATTAACAGGATTTAGTTTAAGTTTGATAGGTGCACTCATCTTTAGTTTCATAGCTGACGGCTGGGTATTCCTCATTATCGGCATGATCTTCTCTGGGGTCGGCATAGGATTTACAATGGGCACGCCTCTAAACTATCTTATGTTCGAACTGACTCCTCAAAAAGAAGCAGGATCCAGTCAATCTCTCGTTAGTTTATTTCGATCGATTGGCACTTCGCTCGGACCTGTCATATTAGCAGGTTTTATCGTAACGTCAACAGTCGATGAACAAACCATGACTACCTTAGAGAAAAGCTTAATTATAGTAGGATACGAGCGTATGTACCTTGCAAGCTCTGTCATATTTTTGATAGGTATCATCCTAGCATTATTCTTAAGGCTTCCATATAAGAAATAAGGGGGTACATCGCTTTGTAAGGGTATAAAGCGAAAGATGTGAAAATAGTTGAACCAGCAGGGATTGTAAGACGAGGATGAAACATTATTGACGTTTTACTGATCTTTACGGTTACTACTCTGCTTGGGACAATTTTCGGCAGTCAGGATTCTCTAGCTTTTGATCTATTCGAATTTTTGTATTATACCTTAGTACCTGTTCTGTGGGTGGGGTATACAGTAGGCAAGAAGCTAGTAGGGGCACAAATCAATCGGGTGGATGAAAAAAGGTATCTATTTGGACGATGTTAAAACGCCATCTTATCGCTACGATTGCTTTAGCGTCCCCGAACTAATCGGAGCATTACTTCTCATCATGACCACGGATATTCCATTTAGCATGTTGATACAGTCAGGAGCTATAAGTGATGAGGAATTACGTGTATTAAAACACATGAGGCAACGATCATTACTTATGTAACCATATTTGGAATAGCTACAATTCTATTAAGTCTAATCAATATATTCATGGTGGGTTTAAGGAAGGATTATAGAGGGATTTACGATTTTATTGCGGGAACGTATGTAAAAATCACAAAAGCATAACAAAATGGGGATGAGACCTTCAGTCTCATCCCTTTTATATAGAAAGGATTTATGTATCTCTAGTCCTATTTATTGACCAAAGCGGTTAAGAACTTCATAAAAATGGGTAAGAAATTCAAAAAACTTCCTTTCAGATGGTGCAAGATCTCTTCCAACAGGGACAATGACGCCTACAGTTCTTGTTACGTTAGGCTCTGAAAGCTCGATTTTCACTGTTTCAGGCGGTAACTGCTCTGAAAGTGTGATTTCTGGTAATAAACTCACTCCAAGACCAGCGGCAACTAGCCCTTTAATCGTATCGATATCTTCCCCTTCAAATGCGATGCGAGGTTTAAAGCCAACTTGTTGACAAGCTGATGTAACGAGGTGATGCAAAGCATAGCCAGGTCGAAAAAGAACAAAGGGGTCGTTCTTTAATTGACCGAGTCTCACCATCGGATTATCTGCTAACGGATGGTTAAACGGTAGCAGTGCAAGTAGCTTCTCAGTGAAGAATATATGACCTTCTACGTCAGATCGATCTTTAGGAACTGGCGATACGAACGCCAAGTCGATTTCCCCTTTACTAACTGCGTCTGTTAACTCCTGTAATGAGCCCTGACGAAGTTGAAACCCAACACTCGGATGTTCATTACGAAAAGCTGATATAACTGTAGGTAGCGTTTTCGCTGCTAGACTGTTCGGGAAACCGACCCGAATCGTCCCAGTTTCAGGATTTAAGTATTCATGGACAGCCTGTGTCGCACGTTCAATCTCAGCAATGGCTGTTTCTGCATGATCCATAAAGATATGACCTACTTGAGTTAATTTAACATTTCTTCCTTCTCTAAAGAACAATTGCACACCTAATTCAGATTCCAAGTTTGCAATCTGTCTACTCACTGCGGATTGCGCGACATGAAGTGAGGTAGCCGCTTCTGTTACATGTTCTCTTCTAGCAACTTCCATAAAGTAATATAGCTGCCTTAGCTCCATAAAAAAGCAACCCTTTCTTTAATTGATATCAATAATAGATTAATTATATCTAAATTATATATTGAAAGCATGAGTCCGTGCAACGTACAATGAATGTAGAATATTTAAACAATTAAGACGTTATGGCGTTAAAGAGATAAACCATAGCGATTTGTGATAAGAGCGAGGAGTGGGATTATGGTAAGAAGTAACTTTCCGGAAAAGCAAGGATTGTACGATCCAATTCATGAACATGATGCTTGCGGGATTGGACTCATTGCAGACATGGACAATGAACCAGCGCACAGTATCATAGAAAAAGGAATTTATATGCTACGCCAGCTAGATCACCGCGGAGGGCAGGGAAGCGATCCTGACACGGGTGACGGTGCAGGTATCATGCTAGGAATTCCACATGAATTTTTCAAAAATGAAACGGACTTCGAATTGCCGGATAAAGGAGCTTACGGTGTAGGCATGATGTTTATGCCTGTAGATAACCATCTTCGCCAGCGAGCAATTAAGATTCTTGAAAATGCAATTGAAGAAGCAGGCCAAGAACTAATCGGTTGGAGAGAAGTTCCAATCGACGAATCGACGATTGGGGAAGCAGCTCGAATAGCGCAACCAATCATACGCCAGGTCTTCATTAAAAAAGGAAACGTGTCTGAAGAAGAGTTTGAAAGAAAACTCTATGTTATTCGTAAAAAAGCAGAGAAAGAAGTATCGCAGGATGCTCAGCTAGCTAAGACGAAATATTACGCAGCTAGCTTCTCGAAAGATACGATCGTTTACAAAGGAATGTTAACGCCAGAACAGCTTGATAAATTTTATCTTGATCTGAAAAATCCGAATTTTAAGTCTTCATTCTCTATGGTGCATTCTCGTTTTAGTACGAATACGTTCCCAAGCTGGGACCGTGCTCACCCGAATCGCTATTTGATTCATAATGGTGAAATCAATACGTTACGCGGAAATGTAAACTGGATGAGAGCAAGAGAAGGTGCTTTGAAATCTAATGTATTCGGAGACGATATCAAAGAGATCGCGCCTATTATTCGTCAGAACGGCAGTGACTCTTCATCTCTAGATAACTGCTTGGAATTCTTAACGTTATCAGGACGTTCTCTTCCACACGCAGCAATGATGATGATCCCTGAACCATGGGATAAAGATACGACGATGCAAGATCCGAAGAAGGCATTTTACGAGTATCATAGCTGCTTGATGGAACCTTGGGATGGTCCAACAGCGATCGCATTTACAAACGGTAGACAAATCGGTGCGATGCTTGATCGTAATGGATTACGTCCAGCTCGATATGTCGTAACAGATGATAACACGTTTATTCTTTCCTCAGAAGTTGGAGTCATCGAAATAGACGAAGAGAAGATCATCGAAAAAGGACGTCTAAGCCCTGGTAAGATGCTAATGGTGGATTTTGAAGAGAAAAGGCTTATTTATGATGACGAGATTAAAGAACAGGTTGTAACTGAGCACCCTTACCGTTATTGGTTAACCAATCATTTAATGAGTCTTCGTGCTGAAGAAGTCGAAGTGAAATCTAGAAATGGAAAAGACTTAGTCCAAATACAAAGAGCATTCGGTTACACATATGAAGAGTTAACAAAAAACATTGCTCCTATGGTCACTGAAAAGAAAGATCCAATCGGTTCAATGGGTAATGATGTTCCTCTAGCTGTCTTATCAGATCGACCACAGCTGTTATTCAACTACTTCAAACAATTATTTGCTCAAGTAACGAATCCACCGATCGATTCTATTCGAGAAGAATCAGTTACATCAACAATGACGCTACTAGGTCCTGAAGGAAATTTACTTGATACAGATAAAGAGAGCTGTAGAAGAATACGCCTGGAAACACCTATTATGACTAAAGGGAAATTCGAAGCAGTTAAAAACCTACACGACGATAGCATGCAATCTGAAACGCTCAGCTTGTTGTTTGATGTCTCTCGTGGAGAAACCGAAATGGAGCATGCGCTGTTAGCATTGTTTAGAAAAGCTGATCGTGCGATTAAGAATGGGAAAAGCATTCTTGTTCTATCTGATAAAGACCTAAATCATGATCAAACAGCAATACCTTCATTACTGGCGATCAGCGGCCTTCATCATCATTTGATTAAGAGGGAAACAAGAACGAAGGTTAGCCTTGTAATTGAAACAGGCGAAGCAAGAGATGTTCACCAGTTTGCGATGTTAATCGGTTACGGAGCAGATGCAATCTACCCATACCTAGCATACGAATCCATCTCACATATGTTGAGTGACGGTACGATCGAAGGATTCACAATTGACGATGCGATCAAAAACTACATCGATGCTGCAACGTCTGGAATCGTTAAAGTAATGTCTAAGATGGGCATTTCAACCATTCAAAGTTATAGAGGGGCTCAGATCTTTGAAGCCATTGGGATTAGTAATGAAGTCATCGATCGATATTTTGCTGGTACAGCTTCACAAATCGATGGAATTCCAATCGATGTGATCGCTACAGAGACGCTTATGAGACATCACTTTGCATATCATGACTCAGAATATGAGGACGTAACGCTCGAAACTGGAAGTGACATGCAGTGGAGAAGTGGTGGAGAGCACCATTCCTTTAATCCTAAAACGATCCATACGCTCCAACATGCTGCTAGAACCAATAATTATGATCTTTACAAGAAGTTCTCTTCTATGGCACATGAGGAAAACTTAACTTACTTGAGGCAGGCATTTGATTTTGAATCGAATGGACCTGTACCGATCGAGGAAGTTGAAAGTGTAGAATCGATCACTCGTCGCTTTAAAACTGGAGCGATGAGTTACGGAGCTCTCAGTGAAGAAGCCCATGAAGCACTTGCTATCGCGATGAACCGTATAGGTGGTCGAAGCAATAGTGGTGAAGGTGGCGAGCACCCATCCCGTTTTGAGCCTGATGAGAATGGCGATTCTCGAAGAAGTGCGATCAAACAGGTTGCTTCAGGTCGATTTGGTGTTTCTAGTCACTATTTAACGAACGCAGATGAGATTCAAATCAAAATGGCGCAGGGTGCTAAGCCAGGTGAAGGTGGTCAGCTACCAGGAAAGAAAGTTTATCCATGGATTGCTGAAGTTCGAGGTTCGACTCCTGGAGTAGGCTTGATCTCTCCCCCGCCTCACCATGATATCTATTCGATTGAAGACTTAGCACAGCTTATTCATGATTTGAAGAATGCTAACCCTTCAGCACGTATCAGTGTAAAGCTTGTAGCAAAAGCGGGTGTTGGAACAATCGCAGCAGGGGTTGCAAAAGGGCTTGCTGATTGCATCCTTATTAGTGGATATGAAGGTGGTTCTGGTGCATCACCAAGAACAAGTATCAGACATGCAGGGCTACCGTGGGAGCTAGGATTAGCAGAAACCCATCAAACACTTGTCTTGAATGATTTACGTGATCGAATCGTGTTAGAAGCAGATGGAAAAATGATGACGGGTCGAGATGTTGTCATGGCATCTCTACTTGGTGCAGAAGAATTTGGTTTCTCTACAGCACCTCTTGTCGTTCTAGGATGTATTTTGATGAGAGCTTGTCACCTTGACACATGTCCTGTTGGAGTTGCTACCCAAAACCCAGAACTACGCAAGAAATTTATGGGAAGTCCAGACCATGTCGTAAACTATCTAACATTTATTGCAGAAGAAGTACGAGAAATTATGGCTGAACTTGGATTTAGATCGATAGAAGAAATGATAGGAAAGACGAATGTGTTAAAAGTTAGTAGCCGAACGAAACAACATTGGAAAGCAGGTTACTTAAACTTAAAACCATTACTATATCGCCCGCACATGTCTGACGAAGTAGGCACGTTCCATCAGCGAGATCAAGATCATAATCTTGATGCTGCACTTGATCGAACATCTATTATCCCAGCTTGCCTAGGTGCGATCGAAGAGAAGAAAACATTTGAAGGAACGTATGCGATTCACAACACGAACCGTGTTGCCGGAGCAATGCTTGGACACGAGATCACAAAGCGCTACGGTGAAGAGGGATTACCTCATGAAACGATTAAATTGAATTTCAATGGTTCCGCAGGTCAAAGCTTTGGTGCATTCGTTCCAAACGGTGTAACGATGAGACTTGAAGGTGACGCCAACGACTACGTCGGAAAAGGACTTTCTGGTGGAAAGCTTATCATTCATCCTTCAAATCGCTCTACGTTTGAACGTGATCGTAACACCATCATAGGAAACGTTGCGTTCTACGGTGCGACTTCAGGTGAAGCGTATATCAGTGGGCAGGCCGGAGAGCGGTTCTGTGTCCGTAACAGTGGAGTTAAAGCTGTTGTCGAGGGAATTGGTGACAATGGTTGTGAATACATGACAGGCGGTCGTGTCGTTGTTCTAGGGACAACTGGAAAGAACTTCGCGGCAGGAATGTCCGGTGGAGTTGCATATGTACTAAGTGAAGACAGAGAAGAATTTATTCGAAATGTGAATTCAGAATTGGTACACATGGAGACCTTAACGAATTATGAAGAAATTCTTGAAGTGAAACAGTTCGTTCAACAGCATGCTTATCATACTGATAGCCCTAAGGCAATAAAGATTCTACAGAACTGGAATGAATTCGTAGGAGGTTTTGTGAAAGTAATCCCCAAGGAATTTAAGAAAATTACAGCTTCACTTGAAGAACTGAAACAACAAGGATATGAAGATGATGATGCAGCACTTGAAGTGTTCCAGCAGGCTAAGAACGGTAATGTAAAGCCGACAAAAGTAAGCGACCTGGAACCCGTATAAGGAGGTATTCGTTTGGGTAAACCAACAGGATTTATAGACTATCCAAGAGAGAAAATGCGTGAAAGAGATCCATTGACGAGATTAAAAGATTGGGAAGAATACCAACTTCCACAATCAGAAGAAAAATTAAAAGAACAGGGTGCTCGCTGCATGGATTGCGGCACTCCGTTCTGCCATTCCGGCATCGAAATTAACGGCAATGCCTCCGGGTGCCCGCTATATAACCTTATTCCTGAGTGGAATCACCTTGTATATGAAGGGAAATGGAAAGAAGCGTTAGATCGTCTATTAAAAACAAATAATTTTCCAGAATTCACAGGGAGAGTGTGTCCAGCACCGTGTGAAGGTGCATGTGTAGCCGGAATTCCTGACGATGCTGTAGCTATTAAGAGTATCGAAAAAGAGATCATTGACCGAGGGTTCAACGAAGGATGGATGACTCCAAAACCACCTAAGAAAAGAACAGGGAAGAAGATTGCGGTCGTTGGTTCTGGTCCTGCTGGTTTAGCCGCAGCTGATCAGCTAAATAAAGCTGGACACTCCGTAACGATTTACGAACGGGATGATCGAATCGGCGGATTGCTCATGTATGGTATTCCTAATATGAAACTCGACAAAGAGCTAGTGGAACGCCGAGTGAATTTATTAGAAGAAGAAGGCGTCCGTTTCGTTACCAACACAGAAATCGGAGAAGATATCTCACGTGAAGAGTTAAAGAATCAGCATGATGCTGTCATTCTTTGTACAGGAGCTCAAAAACATCGCGATTTACCAATAAAGGGACGCAAATTAGGCGGCATCCATTATGCGATGGATTACTTAAAGAAAAATACCAAAAGTCTACTAGATTCAAAGCTACAAGATAAACAGTATGTATCTGCAGAAAATAAACATGTCATCGTTATCGGTGGCGGTGATACTGGGGCGGATTGTGTTGCTACATCACTAAGGCATGGTTGTAAGAGCGTTCATCAATTCGGAAAGCACCCTCAGTTAACAGCCGACCGCATGATCGATAATCCTTGGCCTGAATTCCCGAAAGTCTTTACACTTGATTATGCATATGAAGAAGCTGCAGCAAATCATGGGGAAGACCCTAGACAGTATTCCATTATGACGAAGAAGTTTGTTGGGGATGAGAATGGCGATGTGAAAGAGCTTCACACGGTTACGATCGAAAAGCATGTGGATAAGCGCGGTAATGTATTTATGAAAGAACTACCAGGTACTGAGAAAGTATGGCCAGTCGACCTCGTTTTAATTGCCATTGGTTTTACAGGACCAGAAGAGGGAGTACTTGAACACTTTGAAGTTGAACAAGATGATAGAAAGCTTGCAAAAGCTGAATTTGACGACTATAGAACGAACATCGACGGCGTCTTCGCCGCTGGTGATGTCAGAAGAGGCCAAAGCTTAATCGTATGGGCGATCAATGAAGGTCGCGGAGCCGCTAGAGAAGTCGATCGTTATTTAATGAACAAAACGGTACTACCATAAACACACTGAAAACCACTCCTCGATTGAGGAGTGGTTTTCGCTTATGAAGAACGATCTTTAGAGTGAACAATGGCGAGTACCAGGCCTGAAAAACTAATCATAATGGTGAGAGCCTCAAATACGCTAAGCATAACATCACTCCTTTAATAGTAGGATGGCGTAAAAGAGGGTTGTCCTATACTCATAAATCTAAAGGTTTGACAGAAAATGCATTCTTTAATACACTTAAATCAAATATCTTGAATTAAAGATAATGGCGATGGAGATTAAACTTTTGTATTTAGGGAATCAGATTTACTACGGAAAATTAATAAAGGAGAATGTCTTACATGAAACATACAACTGGAATTCATCATATAACAGCAATAGTTGGAAACCCACAAGAAAATGTTGATTTTTATAGCGGTGTATTAGGATTACGTTTAGTAAAGAAAACCGTTAATTTCGACGATCCTGGTACGTATCACCTCTATTTTGGTAACGAAGAGGGTGCACCTGGCACAATCATGACATTTTTCCCTTGGTCAAATGCACATCAAGGTAGAATCGGATCAGGACAGGTTGGAGTAACTAGTTTCGTTATTCCAGAAGGCAGCATAGGATTCTGGAGAGAACGATTAGAGAAATTCGACGTTGCAGTTAATGAGCGTACACGATTCGGTGAAGGTGTTTTGGAATTTGACGACCCTCACGGATTGCACTTAGAACTAGTTGAGCGAGAAGAAGGTGAAAGAAACACGTGGCAATTCGGGGGTGTCGATTCATCCAATGCTATCAAAGGATTTGCTGGTGCGACGCTATTATCTGGTCAACCTGAAGCTACAATCAAAGTATTGGAAGATGTACTAGGGTTTACGCGTGTATCAGAAGAAGGAGACTTTATTAGGTTTAAATCAAGTGGTCCTATAGGGAACACGGTAGATGTTAAGAAAACATCTCTCCCATCAGGTTCCCTTGGTTCAGGAACTGTACATCATATTGCATGGCGAGCAAACGACTTTGAAGACCATGAATCTTGGAGGGCTCTGATCGAAGAGAAGGGGTACAAACCGACACCTGTAATCGACCGACAATATTTTAATGCGATTTATTTCAGAGAAGAAGGCGGCATATTGTTCGAAATTGCTACTGATCCTCCTGGATTCGCAAAAGATGAAGATTCAGAAGAGATGGGGATGAACCTTCTTTTACCACCATGGTTGGAGGACAAGAGAACTCAAATCGAAAATATACTAGAACCAGCACAAGCACGAGTTTTGGAAGGTGATAAATAATGAAGCATATCTTTAAGCAGGGAGCATCTGATAAGCCTACATTACTTCTACTTCACGGAACAGGCGGTAATGAAGAAGACCTTGTTCAACTTGCACATCTAATAGCACCTGATAACTCTTTTTTAAGTGTTAGAGGGAACGTATCTGAAAATGGCATGCCACGCTTTTTCAAAAGACATGCAGAAGGCGTATTTGATGAAGAAGATTTGGTTGCACGTACACACGAACTGAATCAGTTCATTACAGATGCATCAGAAAAATATGATTTTGATAGAGATAATGTGATCGCAATTGGTTATTCTAACGGAGCAAATATTGCGGGAAGCTTACTCCTTCACGATGAAAATGCACTTAAGGCGGCTATATTACATCACCCGATGGTACCTATACGTGGTTTAAAAACACCTGATCTGTCTAACATGCCGATCTTTATCGGTGCCGGAGAAAATGATCCAATCTGTTCTTCAGAAGAAACGATTGAATTGGAGAAAATCCTATCAGATGCAGGAGCTTCCGTAACGGTTCATTGGGAACGCATGGGACATCAATTAACAAAACCTGAAGTAGATGCTGCAGCACAGTGGTATAATCAGAAATTCTAAGAGGGGAGCAGTCAAACGACTGCTTTCAAGCTGTCGAGAAAGTCTCGGCAGCTTTTCTTTTTTTCCTTTAAAATCATTATCATCAAATCCAGTAGGAGTGAATACAGCTGACTCGGGCGTTCGTCCGCAGGAAAGCAAGCTGTATTCAAACTTCTACGACGCGAGGAGCAGAGCAGTCAAATGACAATTCTTTTAATTTACAGAGACATTCTCGTTTTAATAGGAAAAGTAAGAATCTGAACCTAATAGCCAAAACTACATTCAATAGCAAAAAGAATTATGAAAACCGCTTATACATAGGTAAACTATTGTATGATAGAAAGATAGAAAAGAGGTAAGAGAATGATATTCACAACTGCTGGCAGACCTACTATCTCCTCTATAAATGAAGCAAAACGCCTTTCAAATTTTTATAGTGGAACATACATAGATCGTAACAAACGCTCCGTAAAAGATATCATGAAGGATTCACAAGAACCCGTCATCGTCTACGGAAATAATCGACTGTACTTATACGTTGATAATAGTATTGAACCTATCTTTTTTCACCCTAACTCTGCAATGTTCCGTTGCAAATCACTTGCCAAAGGAATGGCTGACCCTTTTATTGAAGCATGTGGTCTAGAAGAAGGGATGAGCCTGTTAGATTGTACTGCTGGCCTTGCTTCAGATAGTATTGTAGCTAGCTTCGTAACCGGTGTTAACGGTAGAGTTGAAGCCTTAGAAGGTTCTTTACTTGCTCTCTTACTTCAAGAAGGATTAGCGAAATGGGATAGCGGGAATGAAGAGATAAATCAAGCGATAAGAAGACTATCTATAACGTGGAAGAGGTACGAAGAGGTCTTGCCAACAATTCCAGATAACGCATATGACGTCGTATATTTCGATCCTATGTTTGAGGAGACTATTCTTGAATCTGACGGAGTGCAAGGAATTCGGAGAGTTGCGTTATATGATGGTATATCACCTGAAATGGTAACTGAGGCTAAACGGATCGCAAAGAGACGAGTCGTACTTAAAGACTTTTGGAAAAGTAATCGGTTTGAACAATTACAGTTTCATCAACTAGTTCGCAAAACATCAAAGTTCCATTACGGTATTATCGAATTATAGGAGGGGATTTTATGCTTCCTGACCATTTAGATACAAATTTAAGTATTCTCTTCATTGGATTTAATCCTGGCCTACAATCCGATGAGAGCGGACACCACTATGCCAACCCTACAAATAGGTTCTATACCGTTTTACACAAATCAGGATTAACTGATCGGCAGTTACACCCTAGTGAAGATGCTCAATTGTTGCACTATGGGTATGGTTTGACCAATATCGTTGACAGACCGACGAGAGGTGCAGCTGAATTAACGAAAGAAGATTATCGTAAAGGTAGACAGCGGCTTATCAATAAAATAACGACATATCGACCAAAAGTGAATTGCTTTGTTGGAAAAGGTGTGTATCAGAAGTTTTCAGGTATCACCAGGGTTGACTGGGGCTTTCAAAAAGAAAATCAAGTAGAAGGGGTGAGGGATTTCGTCGCTCCTTCTACAAGTGGACTTGTAAGAATGAACATAGAAGAGCTTGTCGACATCTATAAAGAGTTGAAGAGATCATAAAAAAACGCGTCCATTAAGGGCGCGTTTTTTCGTTAGGCAAATCGGATTAACAACCTCTTCAAGAGCGGAGTGAGGTATGCAGGGATTTCCTGTGCTGATGGAATAACTAGGCTTTGTGTACCGTAGATGTTTTTCATCGTGCTGATTTCTTTATCTTGTGGTTCACCGTTCGAGAGAAACACCCCGATTACTTCTATTCCTTGCTTCCTCGTGTTGTTAACTGCTTCATGAGTATCGATGATTCCATTCTCACTATAATCGTAAGCTGACGGTTCTCCGTCTGTGAAAACGATGAGGATCTTATTCTTTTCATTACGATTTTGCAGTTCTTGTGCAACTTTACGAATAGCATATCCATCGCGATTATCTTCTTCAGGTTCAAGCTGCATGATTCTAGGACCCTCGTTTGGAAGGGTAGAACGGTTGTAATCGATCACATTGAAAAGGGTGTTCGGCTGTTCATCGGCATCTGCTTCAAAAGCATCTTCATAAAAACCAGTAATAGAATGCTTAATATCAAGACCCTTTAACGTTTCATGGAATAATGTAATGCCAAGTCGCGTTTCTTCCATTTTGTCATACATCGATGCCGAACAATCGACTAATAGCGAAAATGTTACGTCAAGTTTTGTACTAGGTGCATTTTTCTTATAGAATAACCTAGGATTTTCATCTGTTATTAGCCTAAGAAGTTTTCGGTTCAAGCGCCCGAAATGCAGATCGCTTCTAGGCGCGATTTGTTTCTGCTCGATTGTTTTTTGAATAGCGCTCCGTAAAGACTTTTCTGCATATTGAATCTCCCCTTTTGCAGTTCGATATTCACTTTTTTCTGTTTCAGTAGGTTTCTCAGCAGATTTTTGTAGTTCTTTAACAAACCTGTTTGCTTCTCCGAGCGGCGCATCTTTTGAAGAAGATGAAGCAGTATCTTTGTTTTTTAGGATTTCTTCCTCATCGAACTGACTTCCTTCAGATTGCTTTGAAGCTCCTTGCACACTTACGAAGGCTTGGTCACCCGATTCTTCTTTTCGCTCACCTTCACCGATTAAGTCTGATTTCGCACCTTCTTCTAAATCAAACTGAAGGAAGTTAGAACCTTCTTGCTCTTGCTCTTCATGCCATGTATTCATTTCTTCATCATATGTTTCTTTTTCTTCATTATCGCTAGTTTCTAATGTATCTTCACTTTTAAGCTCTGGCACTTCCTCGTCTTCACTTACAAGTTGAGCTTTAGAAGATGTTCCATACATCGTCACATACTCAGTGGTCATATCGTTTAAGTTCTCATCTAGCTCATTCGAAAACAGTGTCGCAATCGTTGCAATATCAACTGTGCTGTTTGCTTTCTTCACTTCAGAAATCATATGCCTTATGTTCGGCTTATAGGGCGATAAGCGCTCAATCAACGCTACTGGTTTTCCGATTGCTTGAAGGTAAATCGCACAAAAGAGAGCATCGAGATCTTGTTGCTGACGGACGTGAACTTCCATTCTAGCTCTGAAGCGTTTCTGGAACAGACGCTTTCTCGTTTCAAACGCATAAGCAGTTCCAGGTCTTTTTTGAATACAAATCGATTCTAGACGGATATCTTCTAGAAGTGAAAACAGCTGTTTTCGAAATAATGCATTCGTCGCATTTGTAAGTTTCGAAAGATAGCGGTCAACTTCATCATAATTTGTATGATGGACATTCCCGAGAGAGCGTAAATACACATCACTTTTCATACCATCAAATTGTGAACCGTCAAAAATATCGTTCCAATAATGGCTCACAGTCACTAAGCTTTCTTCGGGTCTATAATAGGAATGAAAAGCGAACTGCACTTCAATTTCGCTGTTACTTAAGGTTTCAGCAAGGTCAGACAGAGAAAGGTGTAAGAAGGGATCCGTCTGATTCTCAGCAAAATTTAGAAACTTCATTTATGCTGTCTCCTGATATCGGCCAAAAATGGTTTCCGCAATATTTTCAACTGCTGCTTTTTCACGCTCATCTTCAAGTTTATCTGTAATTGCTCGTTTGATGGCACGTCTCGGCTCCATATAGGTCGTAAGGTCACACGCATCGAGAAGAGAACGAGTTGAGGCCGCTTCTTCTGATACTTGCCCATCTTTTACTTTAGATTGTAAATCAGTTGATAATGTTACAAATTGATCCAGTAGGTTTGAATCAGAAAGTAAAGACTGGTCATGTAACATTTCTTTTAGAGCATTACCCTCTAAATAAGGAACCTCGATAACGATGAATCGATTTTTTAGCGCCTCATTAAGTGGAGCAGTACCGATGTAACCTTCATTGATGGCAGCGATAACACCAAAATTTTCTTTTGCTCGAACCGTCTCACCAGTAAATGGATTTAACACCATTCGTCTATAATCAAGCACTCCATTCAAAATAGGAAGAGTTTCTGCTTTTGCAGTATTGATTTCATCGATATAGAGAAGCTGGCCTTTCTTCATAGCATTCTCAACTGGACCAGGTACAAACGTAATGTGAGCATTGTTGTTATCATCGTAAGACAACGTTTTATAACCAAGAAGAGCTTCTGCATCAAGATCAACTGAACAGTTGATCGAGTACATTGGTTGGTTAAACATGTAGCTGATAAGCTCAGCAAGTTTTGTTTTACCAGCGCCAGTAGGTCCTTTCAACAGTACATTTTTACCTAAGATTAAGGCAGTCACTGCATCTTTTATAATGGAGGAGTCTGGCGCAGTATATCCTTTTGATCCTATTAAATACTGATCTGCATCATTTAGCTCATTTTGTCTTTTTTCAATACGTTCTTTAATTTCTATTGGGATATTATAATGATCGCTTACTTTCATATTTGTTACCTCCAGGTTACTCATAATCTCTTACATTCAACAGTTAACTATAACGGAACAAAACCTTTCTTGTCTAATCACAACTTCTCAAAGTGACGAGGTTTGTATTGTTTTACCGTACAGGGGAGATAAGCTATACTAGTTTTAGTTAATCTGCCTTAAAAAAGGAGTAAATATCATGAAGGCAATCCAAAAAGAAAACGTTCAAGAATTACTAGAAAGTTTCGAGAATCAAAAAGTGTATCTCCATCTTGAAACGACAAGTGGAGCTTATGCAGCACAAAATAAGGAAAAGCTTTCTGTTGGAGCTTATATACGAAATGGTTCAGTGCGCTTTACTAATGTAAAAATAGCAGGCGCAGGCCCGTTTCGAATCGGGTTTAAATTAGAGGAAGGTTGGATGTATGCCGAGGGGCTTACAGACTATGTGCTCGATGATAAGAGAAGATTACTGATGGCTGGTCATGATGATAGCGGACGCTTAGCCATCGCTGTACAATTAAGTCATACACCATTTGAATAAGGGGGAAGAGTATATGGAAAAACATGTGTTAGTCATATTCCCTCACCCTGATGATGAAGCATTTGGGACAGCGGGAGTCATGACGAAGTTTATTAAAGATGGGGTGCCTGTGACCTATGCATGTGCGACCCTCGGTGAAATGGGAAGAAACATGGGAAATCCATTTTTCGCAACAAGAGAAACGCTTCCAGAAGTAAGAAAAGAGGAGCTTCTAAATGCCTGTAAAGCAATGGGTGTAGAAGATCTTCGCATGCTTGGCTTCCGCGACAAGACGCTCGAGTTCGAAGATTCTGAGCTGCTCGTGTCTACGATAGGAGGATTGATTGATGAACTCAAGCCTTCATTGATCATCACGTTTTATCCAGGGCATGGTATCCACCCTGATCATGATGCATGTGCTCATGCGGTTGTAGAAGCTGTGAAGCGTATCCCTTCTAATAATCGTCCAACTGTATACGGTTTACCAATTACTCCTGACAGAGAGGAAGTATTGGGTAAGCCGGATCGCGTCTATGACGTTACGGATGTAATGGAAACGAAAATTAAAACCATCGAGGCACACCGTTCTCAAACAGAGGCGATGGTACCAAGGTTAAAGGATGGAACCCTCGATTTAAATTCAGATATGTTAAAGTTTATTAAGCAAGAATCTTTCTGGATTTATCCTTTCACACAATAAGTTCAACAGCGTTCATATCTATTCATGACTGAACATGTTATAATACGCTGTATATTAATTATAGATGGAGGAATACGACCTAAATGATTAACGTTACTGATGTTAGCTTACGGTATGGTGATCGTAAGCTTTTTGAAGATGTAAATATTAAATTCACTCCGGGCAACTGCTACGGATTGATCGGAGCAAATGGTGCTGGTAAATCAACTTTCCTTAAAATCCTATCTGGTGAAGTAGAACCTCAGACTGGTGACGTAAGTATGGGGAAAGACGAGCGTCTTGCTGTCTTAAAGCAGAACCACTTTGAGTATGAAGAGTATGAAGTACTTGATGCGGTTATTATGGGACATGCTCGTTTGTATGAAGTAATGAAAGAAAAGAACGAAATTTATATGAAAGAAGACTTTTCTGATGAAGACGGCATGAAAGCTGCAGAGCTTGAAGGTGAATTTGCTGACCTTAACGGTTGGGAAGCGGAATCTGATGCAGCAGTATTGCTTACAGGACTTGGAATCACAGAAGAGCTTCACCAAAAGAAACTAGCTGACCTGCCTGGTTCTGAAAAGGTAAAAGTCTTGCTTGCACAAGCATTGTTTGGTTCACCTGACATACTTTTACTAGATGAGCCTACAAACAACCTTGATCTTAAAGCAATTCAATGGCTAGAAGAATTCTTGATCAATTTCGAAAATACAGTAATCGTAGTATCCCATGACCGTCACTTCCTAAACAAAGTTTGTACGCACATGGCAGATCTTGACTTTGGTAAGATCCAAATCTACGTAGGTAACTATGATTTCTGGTATGAATCAAGTCAGCTTGCTCGTAAGATGAAAGAAGATCAGAACAAGAAGAAAGAAGAGAAGATTAAAGAACTTCAAGCCTTCGTAGCCAGATTTAGTGCGAACGCATCTAAATCGAAACAGGCGACATCACGTAAAAAGTCTTTGGAAAAAATCACATTAGATGATATTAGACCATCTTCTCGTAAATATCCTTACGTATCCTTTACTCCTAACCGTGAAATCGGAAACGACCTTCTTGTTGTCGATGGACTAACAAAAACGATCGATGGTGTAAAAGTACTAAACAACGTAAGTTTCAGACTTAACAAAGACGACAAAGTTGCATTAGTCGGTAGAGATGAAATTGCGAATACCGTCTTGATGAAAATTTTGATGGGTGAGATGGAAGCAGATAGCGGAACGTACAAATGGGGTATTACAACATCTCAAGCATACTTCCCGAAAGATAACTCTGACTACTTTGAAGGACAGGACTTGAATCTAGTTGAATGGCTCAGACAATATTCTCCTGAAGATCAGACCGAAAGCTTCCTACGTGGATTCCTTGGTAGAATGCTATTCTCTGGTGAAGAAGTGCATAAGAAAGCTAGCGTCCTTTCAGGGGGAGAAAAAGTTCGTTGTATGCTTTCAAAAATGATGCTGAGCGGATCTAACGTTCTTCTACTTGACGATCCAACAAACCACCTTGATCTTGAATCGATCACGGCACTGAACAACGGTCTTATCAACTTTAAAGGATCTATACTCTTTACAAGTCATGACCATCAGTTTGTTCAAACGATTGCGAATAGAGTGATCGAAATTACTCCAAATGGTGTTATCGACAAAGAATCAACTTACGATGAATACCTTGAAGATGAAGCTCTACAAGCAAAAGCACAAGAAATGTATAACTAAACAACAATGGGTCCCGTATCATACGGGGCCCATTTTCTTTGTAAAAGCTTTTTTATTTTGTAAATGACGTAATCGTAAGAACAGGGTGATGGCAGCAACTAGAAGTCCAGTACTCAATCCGATCCAATACCCATAAGGACCAAAGGAAGTGTATTGAGCAAGTAAATAACCAGAAGGAAGTCCAATAATCCAATAGGAGATGAGGCTCATTAAAAGGGTTATATTCACATCTTTGTATCCTCTTAAAGCTCCTTGAATTGGTGCTGCAATCGCATCAGATAGTTGGAAGAAAACAGCGTAGATCAGGAAGATTTTAATTAGATCGAAAACTGTTTCGTCGCTGGTATACCAGCCTGCGATATCATCGTTAAAGAAGAATAATATGAATGCTGAAAGTAATGCCATTCCTACTGCAAAGCCAATACCGATATAACTATATTGCTTTGCATCAAGGTACCTTTTTCCTCCTACTTCGAAGCCAACCGCAATCGTTAATGCCATCGAAATACTTAAAGGAATCATGTAAAGCAGTGATGCAAAGTTAATAGCAGCCTGGTGTGCTGCAATCGTTTCAGTCGAAAAAGCACTCATCAAAAGAGTGACAGCTGCAAAGATACTAACTTCAAAAAAGATAGAAAACCCGATTGGAACACCGATGTGTAATTGCTCAACCCATGTTTTGATCGAAATGCCATACCAATGCTTGAATAATGCAAATGTACGAAATGGCCTCACTTTTAGGATGAAAAATAACGTAATCACCAGAATAAACCAGTAGGTGATCGCAGAGGCGTAACCGGCTCCAATTCCCCCGAGTTCCGGAAAACCGAACTTACCAAAGATAAGTACGTAGTTGAAAAAGATATTGATGGGAAGTGACATAAGGGTAATAAACATGGTCGTGCGTGTCTGCCCGAGTGCATCGATAAAGCTTCGAAATACTGAATAAATAAAAAGAGGGAGAATACCAAATGATAGTCCGATTAAGTAACCTTTCGCAACCTCACGAACATGATCATTTAGTTCCATCATCGAAAGGATCGGATTTAGTAGAAGACTTCCACCTATTAGAATAAGGACGGAAAGTGCAACAGATAAATATATCCCTTGTAATACTGAAAAGGAGACACGTTCTTCTTGTTTTGCTCCAATATATTGCGAGACGATAGGTGTGATTGCAAGAAGTATTCCACTTAACCCTGTAAAAACAGGTACCCACAGACTCGAGCCGATCGCTACACCAGCAAGATCGCCCGCTCCTGCTCTACCACTCATTATCGTGTCGAAGAAATTCATAGAATATAAGCCAAGTTGTGTAATTAAGATAGGATACAAAACAGTGATCAATAGTTTTAATTTCTCACTGAGTGTTTGTGTAGGGTACATGTGAAAACATCCTAACTGTCTGTATTAGTTAACAGAAAAAATTATAGCATATCCATAGAAAGAATCAGTGTAGAAATGGTATAATATAAATGTGAAATAGTGAACATGATGGGTGGGAGTAAAATGGAGCGTAGATCTAATATCATATTATTTGATGGCGTATGCAACCTTTGCAACGGGTTCGTTCAGTTCATGTTAAAACACGATAAAAATCATGTTTTTCATTTCGCATCACTTCAGTCCAATGCAGCCAACAAGCTGTTAAATGAGTTACAAGTACACGACCTTTCAGACAGTATCGTCGTAATCGAGGATGGCCAAGTATTGGTGAAATCACAAGCTGTACTATACATATGTAAAAAGCTTGGTGGTAGATTTAATTTACTAAGGATAGGCTTGATCTTGCCTCATTTCATTCGAGATTTCATATATGATCTTATTGCGAAGAGAAGGTATTTACTGTTCGGAAAGAAGGAATCTTGTATGCTGCCAAATCCTAAGTACAAGAAAAGATTTTTAGAGTGAGAGGACTAACATTGTGTTAGTCTCAGTTTGTAGAGAAACTTGATTAATATGTTCCCTATGCCGTAGGAGTTTGAATACCACAAGACTCCTGTGGACGAACGCCCGAGCCTCATCGTGGACAAAAAGCGTCCACTCCGAGTCTCGAACGCCCGTTTTTCACGGGAGTCAAGTGGTATTCACTCCTACTAGGTAGCAATCAATCAAAACAAACTTTCCGACTGATTATGATTAAGTAGTCCTCTGTTTTATATCCCTAAAAGTAATTTAATGGCTTTTCTTGTTTTCAAAACTAAATATTAATGCTGATTGGAGCGGAAGGAAGCTTGACTCCTGCGGGACGTGCGGGACAGGTGAGACCCCACAGGAGCGTTTTGAAAGCGACGAGGAGACTCACCGCCCGCCCCGCGGAAAGCGAGCATCCTGAAGCGGAAATCACCTCACTATCCTGTCTTTAAGACTTTCTCAACAATCTGGGACTAACATTGTGTTAGTCTTTTTTTATTTCATGACACTTTGAATGTTTTTAGCCAAAATAATTTGACATTATGTATAGTGCTAAGCGTCTCGCAATCTTCTACACTTTTTATAGAAAGAAAATTCAGTCAATTATCCAGATTAGGAGGTCTCTACATATGGCGGATCAAGTAAAGATTGGGCTCATTCAAGCTAAGAACGATGTAGACGGTAGTGAAGCGGTTGAAAAACATAAAGAGGTAGCTATTGAAAAACACATACGTCTCGTTAAGGAAGCAAGCGATCGTGGAGCACAAATCGTATGTTTGCAAGAAATCTTTTATGGTCCTTATTTCTGTGCTGAACAAAATAAAAAGTGGTACGATGCAGCAGAAGAAATTCCGGACGGACCAACTACCAAAAGATTTCAAGCTCTCGCGAGAGAACTAGGAATCGTTATCGTCCTTCCAATTTATGAGCGTGAGGGAATCTCCACTTATTACAACACAGCTGCAGTGATCGATGCAGATGGTTCATACCTAGGAAAATATCGTAAGCAACACATACCTCAAGTGGCTGTTGGGGATAATGGCCATGGTTTCTGGGAGAAATACTATTTCAAACCTGGTAATCTAGGATACCCAGTGTTCGATACCGCATTCGGTAAAGTAGGCGTCTATATTTGTTATGACAGACATTTTCCTGAGGGAGCTCGTTTATTAGGATTGAACGGTGCTGAGATTGTGTTCAATCCATCCGCTACTGTTGCAGGACTTTCTGAATATTTATGGAAGCTTGAGCAGCCAGCACATGCTGTTGCAAATGGCTATTATCTTGGGGCTATCAATCGGGTAGGAATGGAAGGGCCATGGAACATGGGGGAATTTTATGGTCAATCCTATCTTGTTGATCCACGAGGAAATTTTGTTGCGACAGGTTCAAGGGATCAGGACGAGGTTATTATCGGAGTAGTAGATAAGAAGCTAATCCGTGAAGTTCGAGACTTATGGCAATTTTATAGAGATCGACGCCCGGAAACGTATGATGAAATGACGTCGTTGTTACCGTAATAAAAGGCAGCAGGTGTAGGCATGAAAATACACCTGCTTTTTATTTTAACTAAGGGGGACACGTTCATGAGTACTCTTGAATCATCATTACCTGACAAGTTCAAAGCCAACTTCAAAGAAGTCGAACTGCCACTTTCTGACCAGGAAGCCTCACAAGAAGCTAATCGATGTTTATATTGTTACGATGCTCCGTGTATTACAGCTTGTCCAACTGGAATCGATATACCGTCATTTATAAAGAAGATTGCTTCAGGAAATATGAAAGGTTCAGCCACTACGATTATGTCCGCAAATCCGGTAGGAGCAAGTTGTGCTAGAGTTTGCCCCACTGAAGAACTATGTGAAGGAGCATGTGTATTAAACCATTCCACAAAGCCTATTTTAATCGGTAACTTACAACGGTACGCGACGGATTGGGCTATGAGGAACGATCAGGTTTTATTTAAAAAGGGAGAGCCAAACGGTAAAAAGATCGCAATCGTTGGTGGAGGACCAGGTGGGCTTTCTGCTGCTAGAGAGCTTGCATTACTCGGTTATGAAGTGACGATTTATGAAGCTGAGAAAGAAGCAGGCGGATTGGATACGTTTGGTATTGTTTCATTCAGACTCCCTAAGAAAATCTCTCTTTGGGAAGTAGATCAGGTTAAAAAACTTGGTGTGACGATAAAGACGAGTGTGAAAGTAGGTAAGGACATTGGTTTTGATGAACTGCTTGAAACAAACGAAAGAGTCATCCTAGCGATCGGAATGGCAAACGTCCCCAATTTAAACATAGCTGGGGAAAATCTTAAAGGTGTTCACGATGCGATCGATCTTGTAAGAAGTACAAAATCACCTCCGATGCCTACACATATGGAAGGAAAAAGAGTCATTGTAATCGGAGCAGGTAACACCGCGATCGACGGTGCAACATGCTCAGTCAGACTCGGTGCTGAAAATGTGAAGATTGTTTACCGACGCACCGAGAAAGAAATGACAGCGTATGATTTCGAATACGAATTTGCAAAACAAGATGGCGTTGAATTTCGCTGGTTAACGCAACCCATCGAAATAATGGGTGATACAGAAGGTAACGTTACTGGTTTAAAGTGTGTAAAAATGCAGCTCGGTGGGCCGTCGAGTGACGGAAGAAGAAAACCAGAACCTGTACCAGACTCCGATTTCATCATCGAATGTGATGCTGTTGTAAAAGCAATTGGTCAAAAACGTCACCTAGAACTGATTGAGAAACTTGGGTTAGCTCATAATGATGGTGTCGTAATGATCAACAAGGATTCGATGCAAACATCAAACTCAAGGGTCTATGCATGTGGAGATGTTATTTTTGGCAAGGGACAAGGTGAAGCGATGGTCGTTTCGGCAGCACAACAGGGGAAAACAGCCGCTTACCATGTACATGAAAGCTTGAAGGAAATGTATTCAGCTCAATAAGAAAGGGGAATGACAATGGCAGATTTAAGGACTAACCTTGCAGGAATAACGTCACCAAATCCATTTTGGCTGGCTTCAGCTCCACCAACAAATTCTGGCTACCAAGTGCAGCGCGCATTTGAAGCAGGTTGGGGAGGCGCGGTTTGGAAGACTCTCGGAGATCCTATTTTAAATGTGTCTTCACGGTACGCAGCCGTTAATTTTAATGGTCAAAGAGTAGCTGGTTTTAACAATATCGAATTGATTACAGATCGACCATTAGAAGTAAATCTAAAAGAAATCTATGAAACAAAGAAACGTTTCCCAGGACACGCTGTCATTGCATCTCTCATGGTAGAACCAAAGCAGGAAGCGTGGCACGAAATCGTTAAGAAAGCTGAAGCTGCAGGTGTAGACGGACTGGAATTAAACTTCGGCTGTCCCCATGGAATGGCAGAAAGAGGGATGGGCTCTGCATCTGGTCAAGTTCCTGAATTAGTAGAAAAACAGACCACTTGGGCAAAAGAAGCTGCAGAAACGCCAGTAATCGTGAAATTAACACCGAACATAACTGATATTACGGCTACAGCTGAAGCAGCTGTTAGGGGTGGCGCTGATGCTGTAAGCATGATCAACACGATCAATAGCCTTGCTGGTGTTGACATCGACTCGTGGTTACCCATTCCAAATGTAAGCGGAAAAGGAGCTCACGGTGGATACTGTGGTCCAGCAGTAAAGCCAATCGCATTAAACATGGTAAGTGAATGTGCGAGAAACAGTCGCATAAACGTTCCGATATCTGGGATGGGCGGGGTTTCTAACTGGCAGAATGCAGTTGAATTCATGCTGATGGGCGCTAGTAACGTTCAAATATGTACAGCTGCGATGCACCATGGCTTTCGAATTGTGGACGATCTAATCGAAGGCCTATCAAACTACCTTGATGAAAGAGGTATCCTATCTATACAAGACATCATAGGGAAATCGGTCCCAACATATTCCGATTGGGGAAACCTCGATTTAAACTATAATGTTGTCGCGAGAATTAACAATGACGTTTGTATCAATTGTAATAAGTGTCATATTGCATGTGAAGATACCTCTCATCAATGTATCGATATGTTGAATGATGGGAATGGCAATCCTATTCTACGTGTAAGAGAAGAAGATTGCGTAGGTTGTAACTTATGTTCAATCGTTTGTCCAGTGGATGGAGCAATCGATATGATCGAAGTTCCTCAAGAACTGCCTTCAATGACTTGGAATGAACGTCAGTCACTATTAGGTTCACTAAAAGACTGTAAAATCACAAAGTAATTAGAGGGGGAGTATCATGAACAAGATTATCCGTAATGGTACGATTGTTACTGCAAGCGAGACCTATCAGGCAGACATCCTTATTAAGAAGGGCAAGATCGATACGATTGGAACGGCATTGAAAGATGAAGGTGCAGAGGAAATCGATGCGAAAGGGTGCTACGTATTTCCAGGTGGTGTTGATCCACACACACATCTTGAAATGCCATTCGGTGGGACCGTATCAAAGGATGATTTTGAAACAGGCACGATTGCAGCGGCCTTTGGTGGAACAACTTCTGTTATCGATTTCTGCTTAACAGAAAAAGGGAAACCATTATCTGATGCAGTAAAAACTTGGCATGCGAAATCAAAAGATAAATCAGTCATCGACTATAGCTTCCACTTAATGATCAGTGAAATGAACGATAAAGTATTGAATGAATTACCAGAAATCATAAAGAATGAAGGAATTACGTCATTCAAAGTATTTATGGCATATAAAAATGTTTTTCAATCAGATGATGAGACGCTTTATCGAACGCTTCTTGCTGCTAAAGATCTCGGGGCACTCGTGATGGTACATGCTGAGAATGGCGACGTCATTGAATATTTAACAAAAGAAGCACTATCGAAAGGACAAACAGAACCAATTTATCACGCACTAACAAGGCCACCAGAGGTTGAAGGAGAAGCGACTGGACGTGCTGCTCAACTAACAGGACTAGCAAACTCACAGCTTTATGTCGTTCATGTAAGCTGTAAAGAAGCAGCAGACAAAATCGCTGAAGCAAGGAAGAAAGGATACGATGTTCACGGAGAAACGTGTCCGCAATACTTAGTTCTCGACCAAACGTATTTAGAAAAGCCGGATTTTGAAGGTGCAAAGTATGTTTGGAGTCCACCACTTAGAGAAAAGTGGAATCAAGATGCATTATGGAATGCACTTAGGACTGGTGAACTTCAAACCATCGGCTCTGATCAATGCTCTTTCGACTTTAGAGGACAAAAAGATTTAGGACGAGATGATTTCACTAAAATACCGAATGGTGGACCGATGATTGAAGATCGCTTTAGTATCTTATTTTCGGAAGGTGTTTTAAAAGGAAGAATTTCTTTAAATCAGTTTGTTGATATTACATCAACTCGATCAGCTAAGCTTTTTGGTATTTTCCCAAAGAAGGGTACGATTGCGGTTGGCGCTGACGCCGACGTTGTCATTTTCAATCCAGAAGTTAAGAGAAAGATATCAGCAGCAACGCACCATATGGCTGTCGATTATAACGCGTTTGAAGGGATGGAAGTCACAGGAGAACCAGTGTCAGTGCTCGTAAGAGGAGAATATATCATTCGCAACAAGCAGTTCGTTGGAACCCCAGGGTCTGGCCAGTATATGAAGAGGGCTAAGTACGGACAGCTCAGTAAAGCGGCAGACAACACCATAACCATACAATAAGCAGTGTATAAAGGAGATAGCTGAATGAAAAAAGAGGAAAGCTATTTAAAATCACCTGACTTATTGCCAATTGCTCATAAAGACAAGAAAATTGGCACGACTGGTTTTGCGATGATGTGGGTCGGCATGGCTGTTGTGCTTGCAGCGTTTGCTATCGGGGGAGCAGGTGTACAATCACTCTCACTAACATGGGTAGTTCTCGCAACGTTGATCGGCACAATTGCAATCGGTCTCTTTATCACCATCATTGGTGATATAGGGATTGAGCATGGTCTATCATTTCCCGTGTATATGAGAGCTCCCTTTGGAACTCTAGGTACGCATATTCCTTCCATTGTGAGGGGGTTAGCTGCATCGTTCTGGTTTGGAATCAATACATATTTTGGTTCCACGGCTATGAATGCGATTTTAAATGTATTGTTTGGATTTGATAACTGGTTTGTTTGTTTCTTGATTTTCGCAACGGTTCAATTAGTCAATACGTCGCTCGGGATCAAAGCTGTCGAAAGGTTTGCTGATCTAGCAGCACCCGTTATTATTCTAATTTCGGTATGGATGTATATCTCTCTTTCCGATCAAGCTCTTGCACAAGGTAGAGAAGTATGGAGCTGGATTGAAAACCCCGTAACGGGAGGAGTGGCACTATCAGCCTTTCTGGTAGTTATCTTTAGTAACATGGGTTTCTGGGCAACGATTTCAGCAGATATCCCTTCTATTTCACGTTTTATTAAAGCTCCGCAGTTTGAAAGAAGCTGGCTTAAGCGAAACAAAGGAACGTTGATCGGAAGTGTAATTGCCTTGCCACTTACACAAACGTTCATGGTCATCATTGGAGGAGTATCTTATATTGCAGTATCGAATTATGATCCCGTTGTTGCGTTGCAAGAAGCTGCGACAGGTTTAGTACTTGGAATTTTACTACTGATGATCGTCTTAGCACAGTGGTCTACGAACGTATCTGCTAACCTCGTTCCTGCGGCTACAATCTTTTCAAACGTGGGAGGACCAAAAGTTCCTTTTTGGGCTGGCGTATTTATTGCAGGAATTGTAGGTTCTGTTGTTCAACCATGGAGCTTATTCAATATACTCATACCAATTTTACTCGTTGTCGGTGGCATCTTATCGTCAATCATCGGTATATTGTACTGTGATTATTATGTCCTACGAAAACGAAGAGTGAATGTACCAGATTTATATGAAGCTAACGGACAGTTCCGTTACGCTAGCGGTGTAAACCTTGCAGGATTAATCGCCTGGGTAATAGGAGGTGTAGCTGCTTATTATCTTTCTACTTATTCTTTCTTAGTAGGTTTCGTTGTCGGTGCTATTGCTTACTACTTTTTAGCGAAGTTCTGGTGGTTTAAAAAATACACACAAGCAGAAATAATCGATCCAAGTGACGAGAAATATTTAGGTCTTACTGTAGGAAGAGATTGGGTGATTGAGACAGACACAGAAAAGGTTTCAGTGAAAGAAGTAGGAAGCGCAATCGAGAAAGGGAGGTAATGGGATGGGTGAGCACGAACAATATGTTATAGAACGAGAGAAAATAGACTATTTTATTGATAGAGGATATAAAATTAATGGTGTTCTAGAAAATTTAGAAGGTGCATTTATCGAATTTAAAATGAACACTGATGAGAAGGAGGAAGAGTCAATAGAAACCCTCCACATTAAGACAGCTAATGGAAGGAAATACTTTTCTGCACTTCTTTTAAAGCAGATTCAATCTGTATCCTAGAGGAGGATGTGTATGGAATACAACTTGTATTCTAAGGACAGCGCTTATCCTTGTGAAGTGACGATTGACGATGAAAACGGTCGATATATGATTCGCAAAGCTGATACGAGTGGAGAAGTATTTAATTCAGTCGAAGACTTGACAGTTTGGATCAGAGCGAACTGGAAAGAGGATGACTTCAGAAGTAGAAAGCAATACAATTACTTATTAGAAATTCTAGAGGAAATGGAAGGTAGAGAAGATACTGGGCAGTAGCCCGGTATTTTTTTTTGACTATAATTAATTTCAATTACCGTACTATTTTGAATATTTTGAAGGATTTATGAACAAGTAAGTGTAACTATAACACATAGAACAAAAAATGTATCTCCTAAAAGTAACCTTTCAAATAGAGCAGATGACTGAGTGATAGGGGGAGAAAAGATGCTTCGAATGACGAGCTTGACTGTACAAGAAGTATTGGAGAGAGAACAATTTCGAAACGCGACTGTTGTTGCAGGCCATAAAGGATTAAACCGAAGGATCAAATGGGTTCATGTTATGGAAGTAACGACCGTAAAGCAATTATTAAACGGAGATGAACTTATTTTATCAACAGGGTTTGTATGGAAAGATAATCTTGATGTCTTCATGTCGATCGTTAAGCAATTCATTCAGAGTAACGCTGCTGGGCTATGTATTGAAATCGGTACATATATGGATACAATACCTGAAGAAATCATCCAACTTGCAAATGAGCACCAATTCCCAATCATCATTTTCAAAAAGGAGGTCCGGTTTGTTAATATCACCCAGGATTTACATTCCCTTCTAATCGCCCATCATTATCAGTTGATTTCTGACTTAGAACAATTTTCACAGGAATTAAACAACCTATTGCTAAAGCCTGATTGCCTTCAAAACATCCTAACGCATCTCTCTAAAAAGACGGGCATGCAAGTAATCTACCAACCAAAAGAATCTGCTGCACAGTTTGTACCCGAAGTATCAAATGAAAAGAAAAAAACCTTCCTACATTTCTTAACGCTACAGCCAGCCGGAAAAGGACTTGTATTACAGAATGTGCAGGCTATGGATTATTTATTTGCGAAGTTAATTCTCGTTCCGACACCTCATACATCCGTTTCAGATTATGACATGCTTCTATTAGATCGAAGCGCAACAGCCATCGCTCAGTTTTTACTACGAGAGTTATATATAGAAGAAAAGAAACGAGTACAAGAAACAGAGTGGCTCTATGACTGGCTAGATGGGAAACATTCTGAAGAAAGAATCTTATCGTACTTAGTCGACCTCGATGCTTCTTTAATCCCGAAAGGTTTACAAGTGTGTACTTGTCGTTTCGTCAAACACCAGGAAAACTATTCGTCTTCTCAAATCACTTACTTTATGTTGCTCGTCAGGTCTCTTTTTGAGCAAGAAGGTTTTTTTGTATTATCGCTGACCACTAGGAATAAACTTGTGATCATCTTATTAAACCGACGTGATGAGTCCGATGTACTAGCTAGGCTAAGAGAGGCGTTCGATCGATTGATGGCGAGTGATATATTAAAGAATGGAACAGTACCCGAAATAGATCGAATCAGTATCGGTAAACATGTTCGATTGCTTAAAGAAATGCATAAAAGTTACGAATCTTCATTAGAAGCTCTCACGATCAATGATAAACTTTGTAACCAACATTCAAAAGTTGTCTATCACCACGACTTTCATATTTACCGCATGATCTTTCAATTAACAAAAAGCAAAGAATTACCTGAGTTTATGTTCGATTATTTATCACCAGTTATTGAATATGATGAGACAAACAATAGTAGTCTTTTACAAACACTCAAAGTTTATATGTGCTGTAATGGTTCAAAAAAGGAAACAGCCGAACAACTTTTTGTAGTAAGACAAACATTATACCATCGGCTTGAAAAGCTTGAAGAATTACTCGGAAAGGATTTTATGAGCTCCCCTAAGCGCCAGGCGATCGAGTTCTCGCTTTACGCTTATGAATATCTACAGAATTAAGCGAATTGCTGATTCACCACCATGTAAAACCACGGCTGTAACTATGTTACGTTTTGTCTAATGACCCTTGGTTTCCTCATCACCTACAATGATTGTAGGAGTTAACTAAAAGGAGGGCATTTTATGGCAGTTGTAAAAAACGATACAGTCGTTTTAAAGAATTTTGTTGGTGGTGAGTGGATTAGCGCTAAAAGCAACGAAACACTAGATGTACCGAATCCTGCAACCGATGATAATTTAGCTTATGTACCTTTATCTTCGAAAGAAGATGTCAGACTTGCTGTAAATGCTGCGAAAGACGCTTTTAAAACTTGGAGAAATGTACCTGTTCCTAAACGAGCTAGAGTTCTCTTCACATTTCATTCTCTGCTCGTTCAAAACCATGAAGAGTTAGCAGAACTTGTGGTTAAAGAAAACGGCAAGAGTTTTAAAGAAGCATATGGAGAAGTTCAGCGAGGAATCGAATGCGTTGAATTCGCAGCAGGAGCTCCTACTCTTATGATGGGAGATAACCTCTCAACGATCGCAGAGAACATCGACTCTGAAATGTACCGATACCCTATCGGAGTTGTTGGAGGCATAACGCCGTTTAATTTCCCTATGATGGTTCCTCTATGGATGTTCCCACTTGCGATCGCATGTGGAAATACTTTCGTGCTGAAGCCCTCTGAACGGACACCGATCCTTGCTAATCGGATTGCTGAACTACTAGCTGAAGCTGGACTTCCAAAAGGTGTTTTTAATATCGTCCACGGTGCTCACGATGTTGTGAACGGTTTAATCGAAAACAGAGGTGTGAAAGCGATTTCTTTTGTTGGTTCTCAGCCAGTTGCAAAGTATGTTTATGAGCAATCAGCATCGAATGGAAAGCGAGTCCAAGCTTTGTCTGGCGCTAAAAATCATCATATCGTTATGCCTGACGCGGATATTGAAAAAGCTGTTCAGCAAGTCATTAGTTCTACATTCGGAAGTGCAGGACAGAGATGTATGGCTTGTAGTGCAGTTGTAATTGTTGGTAATGGTGAGAGGTTCATCGCTTCATTAAAGCAAAAAGCAGATGAATTAAAATTAGGAAATGGGTTAGATGAAGAGGTCTTGCTAACTCCTGTTATCCGTAAATCTCATCGAGAAAAAGTATTAGAATACATCGATAAAGGATTGCAAGAAGGTGCAAACTTAATTCGCGACGGTAGAAAAGAAATGGATGAACACCAAAACGGAAACTTTCTAGGACCAACCATTTTCGATGAAGTAACACCTGAGATGACGATTGCAAAAGAAGAAATTTTCGCTCCAGTACTAAGCCTATTACATGCTGAAACGTTAACAGATGCTCTCGAAATCATCGAAAAGTCTAGATATGGTAATGGCGCTACGATCTATACGAAAGACGCAGCTGCTGTGCGCCAATTCCGTGAAGAAGCTGATGCAGGAATGCTCGGTGTAAATGTTGGAGTACCAGCTCCGATGGCATTCTTTCCGTTTTCCGGTTGGAAGGACTCTTTCTATGGGGACTTACATGCAAATGGTAAAGATGGCGTAAACTTTTATACACGACGTAAGATGATCACAACCCGCTTTGACTATTAGTGAGGGAGTGTAGTACATGCATACAGCACATGAAAATCTTGCAGGGAAAGACGAGAAGTACGTTTGGCATGCGATGAGACCGTATGATCCAAAGTCGACCATGGTAATCGAGAAGGCAAGTGGTGCCTGGGTAACTGATTATGATGGAAATAGGTTTCTAGATGGAATGGCTGGTTTGTGGTGTGTGAACGTTGGTTATGGGAGAACTGAACTTGCGGAAGCTGCATATAGCCAGCTTAAGGACCTTTCATACTATCCTCTAACACATACACATTCACCAGCAATACAACTCGCTGAAAAGTTAAATAACATGTTAGGTGGCGGTTATGTCATCTTCTTCTCTAACAGTGGATCAGAAGCGAATGAGACCGCATTTAAGATAGCTAGACAATATCATGAGCAAAAAGGTGATGTTCACCGTCATAAGTTTGTTTCAAGATACAGAGCGTATCACGGCAATACGATGGGGGCGTTAGCAGCTACTGGCCAGGCTCAGAGAAAATATAAGTATGAACCTTTAGGCCAAGGCTTTATCCATGTCCAACCTCCTGATTCGTATAGAGACGTATTATCTGATGGGCAAACGCTTCCTTCAGTTAAAGCAGTTGACGACATCATGACCTGGGAGTTAAGTGAAACGGTTGCTGGGATGATTATGGAACCTATAATTACGGGTGGCGGCATTTTGATGCCACAAGATCAATACATGAAAGAAGTGAAAGATGTATGTGATAAGCATGGCGCACTTCTTATATGTGACGAAGTTATTTGTGGATTTGGTAGAACAGGAACACCGTTTGGATTCATGAATTACGGAGTAAAGCCTGACATCGTTACCATGGCGAAAGGCTTAACTAGCGGCTATCTCCCATTATCTGCAACAGCGGTGAAAGAAGAGATTTATGATGCGTTTAAGACAAATAACCAATACGATCACTTCCGGCATATCAATACCTTTGGAGGCAATCCCGCTTCTTGTGCAGTCGCCTTAAAGAATCTCGAGATAATGGAGAAAGAAAAGCTGTTCGATCGCTCGAGAGAACTTGGAGATCAGCTAAAGAACGAGTTACAAAACCGCTTATCGACTCATCCCTATGTTGGTGATGTAAGAGGAAAAGGGTTACTCGTAGGAATTGAGCTCGTTGAAGATCGCCACACCAAAAAACCACTTGATGTAGCTTCATTGAATAAAGTAATTGGATACTGTAAATCTCGACACGTGTTGATTGGTAAAAACGGAGATACTGTAGCAGGCTTCAATAATGTCCTTACCATGTCCCCGCCATTATCGATTGAGGAAGAGGACCTTACCTTGTTAATCGAAACGATTGTAGAAGGGATAAATCAACTTTAAAGTGCGCCAACATGGCGCACTTTTCCTTTTGAAAAACAATCCTTGCGATAAAATCAATATATGTATTCACTATGGGAATACTTTATGGTAATTTAGTATTGCACTGTGTAAATATTCGAAAAATATTTCCTCTCATCCCAACATTTTTGGAATTTTTTTCGAAAAGTTGGTTAAGTGCTTTGTGACTACATATACACTGTGCTAAACTGTCCATGTAAGCGTTTTTTTACAAAAGAGGTTTTTAAACTGGTAAAAGAGTGAAAAGGACTTATAATGAAACCGCAGATATTTGAATCAGCGGTAATATGGGAACTAAAATACGTTGAGAACATTAGGTTAACCGTATTTTAGATTGTGCCCAGCAGGGAGGTAGCGAGTTTTGAATACCAAACAGTCCAGAATGGAACATCCTTGGCAGGAATTCTATGGACCAAACCTTGGCTATGCCATTGAACTATATGAAAAGTATCAAGAAGATCCAGATTCAGTAGATCCTGATCTACGTGAAAAATTTGAACAGTGGGGGCCGCCACCAAGTTCTAATGACGCTGTTGAATCAAACGTTCAACCAGGAAATCTAAAGAAAGTCATTGCAGCGGTTAAACTAGCAGATGACATTCGTACATATGGTCATTTGGCTGCAGCTATCAACCCACTTAAAGAAGAAAAATCAAATCATGATTTTATGAACCCTTCGAAATACGGTCTTTCTAATGAAGACTTGAAAGCGATTCCTGCAGAAGTGATATGGGATAACGCGCCTTCAGATATCAATGATGGCTTCGAAGCTATCCAGCGATTGCAGGATCTCTATACAAGATCACTTTCTTATGAATTTAGTCATGTTCATAATGATGAAGAACGCAAATGGCTCGATCAAATGGTGGAAGGCGGCTCTGTGACTGATTCTTTAGATAAAGAAGATCAAGAGGCTCTTCTACGCAGATTGACAGAAGTGGAAGGATTTGAGAAGTTCCTCCACAAAACGTTTGTAGGTCAGAAACGTTTTTCCATTGAAGGTGTAGATTCAATGGTACCGATGCTTGATGAAGTGATTAAGGATGGAGCAAGCGACGGTGCTCGTAATGTCATGATCGGTATGGCACATAGAGGAAGATTGAATGTCCTCGCTCATGTGTTGAACAAACCTTACGAAAAAATCTTCGCTGAGTTCCATCATGCACCAAACAAGGAACTCGTTCCTTCTGAAGGATCAATGGGAATTAACTATGGTTGGACAGGTGATGTGAAATACCATATGGGTGCAGATCGTAAGTTTGAAGGTTCTGAAACAGCAGAAGCTACGATTACGCTTGCAAATAACCCAAGTCACCTAGAGTTCGTTGATCCAGTTGTTGAAGGCTATGCAAGAGCTGCCCAGGAAACTAGAGATCAAAAAGGTGAACCTACCCAAGATATTAGAAAAGCCTTTGCAATTCTCATCCATGGTGATGCTGCGTTCCCTGGTGAAGGTGTCGTAGCTGAAACCCTTAACCTCAGTCAGTTGAGAGGGTACCATACAGGCGGAACGATTCATATTATTGCAAATAACCAGCTCGGCTTTACAACTGAGAGTACTGATTCAAGGTCTACACGATATGCGAGTGACCTTGCAAAAGGATTCGAAATCCCAATCGTTCACGTAAATGCAGATGACCCTGAAGCTTGTTTAGCGGCTATGCATCTTGCGTATCAGTATAGAATGAAGTTCAATAAAGACTTCCTTATCGACCTTATTGGTTACAGAAGATTTGGTCATAACGAGATGGATGATCCAGCTGTTACACAACCCCATCTTTATGAAAATATCAAGAATCATCCTACAGTAAGAGCGCGTTATGCTAAGTATCTGGAGGAGAAAGGCATTCTTGATTCTGGTTATGGCGAGAAACTAGATGAAGAAATTCTTCAAGAGCTTCAAGAAGAATATAGCAAAGTGGCGAAAGACAAAGAAGAAGGTGGAGAAGTTCAAGAACTAGAACCACCAAAGGAAATCGTTAAAGGGATTCCTTCAATCGATACGTCTGTACCACTTGAAACGTTAAAGGAAATTAACAACAATCTACTAACGAGACCTGATAACTTTAATGTATACCCTAAGCTTGAAAGAATTCTTAAACGTAGACTCGATATGCTAGAAGAAGGTGGTAAAGTTGATTGGGCACTTGGAGAAACACTTTCATTCGCTACTATTTTGAGTGAAGGCACGCCGATCCGAATCACTGGACAAGATTCTCAACGCGGTACATTTGCACAAAGACATCTTGTTTTGCATGATAAGGAAACGGGTGAAACGTTCTGCCCACTACACGACTTACAAGAATCCAAAGCATCATTTGCGATTCATAACAGTCCTTTATCCGAGGCTTCTGTCGTTGGTTTCGAGTATGGTTATAATGTTTTTGCTCCAGAATCCCTCGTGATTTGGGAAGCTCAATACGGTGATTTTGCTAATGCTGCACAAGTTATTTTTGATCAATTCATTTCTGCAGGAAGAGCGAAATGGGGTCAAAAATCAGGAATGGTAATGCTTTTACCACATGGTTATGAAGGCCAGGGTCCTGAACATTCAAGCGGTCGAGTTGAGCGTTTCTTAACGCTAGCAGCAGAAAATAACTGGACAGTTGCAAATCTTACGAGCGCTGCTCAATACTTCCATATCTTACGTAGACAGGCTGCTATTCTTGGAGAGCAAGAAGTTAGACCACTTGTGATCATGACTCCAAAAAGCTTGTTGCGTAATCAACGTACTTCATCACCAGGCTTTGAGTTTAGTCAGGGACAATTCCTAAGTGTGATCGAGCAAGAAGGACTTGGTGAAAAGAAGGATAAAGTTGAGCGAATCGTGCTATCTACAGGTAAAGTCGCAGTGGATCTAGCAGCAGAAATTGAGTCTTCTGAAGAAAACCTGGATTGGTTGCATGTTCTACGAGTGGAACAGCTCTATCCATTCCCAGAAGAAGAGATCAAGAAGATTTTTGAACGTTATTCTAACGTTAAAGAAATCGTCTGGTTACAAGAAGAACCTAAGAACATGGGATCTTGGAATTATATTTCTCAACGAATTCGTGAAATAGCTCCTGAGGGAGTTAATATCAACTATATTGGTCGTCCTGACCGATCTAGTCCTGCAGGCGGAGAACCAAATATTCATAAAAAAGACCAAGAACGCATTATACAGGAAGTTTTAGAGCCATCTAAAACAGTATCCCACCAAGGAGGTAAATCGTCGTGATCGAAGTTAAAGTACCTGAACTAGCAGAATCTATTACAGAAGGCACAATCTCCGAATGGTTAATTAAAGTAGGCGATAAAGTTGAAAAAGGTGATAACCTTGTTGAACTAGAAACAGACAAGGTAAATATTGAAGTAAGCGCTGAAAACAACGGAGTTATCAAAGAATTATTGAAAGAGCCTGGTGACAACGTAGAAGTTGGAGAAATCATTGCTTACCTTGGTGACGCAAGTGAGGAAGGCTCTTCATCTGAACAGCCATCTGGTGAAAGTGAAGAGAAAGCTGAAGCAAAGAGTCAAGAAAAAGAAACACCAGAAGAAGCTAAGTCTGAGCAAGAATCTTCTTCACATGCAGCTCCTGATGCAGCAGAAGAAAAGTCAGGAACTGGACGTACCGTTGCATCTCCTTCTGCAAGAAAACTTGCACGCGAACTAGGTGTAGATTTAGACAAAGTACAAACGCAAGACCCATACGGAAGAGTTCGTCCAGATGATGTGAAAGCTCATGCTGAATCCAGTAAGAAAGAAAAAGAAGCTCCAAAACAAGAGAAAAAGCAGGAAAAGCAACCTGAAAAGCAAGCTCCTGCAAAAGATGAATTTAACGGTAAGCCTGTGGAACGAGTAAAAATGTCTCGTCGCCGTCAAACGATCGCGAAACGTCTTGTAGAAGTACAGCACACTGCAGCAATGTTAACAACATTTAATGAAGTTGATATGACAGCAGTTATGGACTTGCGTAAGCGTCGTAAAGACAAATTCCTAGAAGACAATGATGTGAAGCTTGGATTTATGTCATTCTTCACAAAAGCAGTTGTTGGAGCACTTAAGAAGTATCCTCGTCTCAATGCTGAAATTCAGGATAAAGAAATGGTTCTTAAGAAGTTCTACGACATCGGTATTGCTGTTGGCTCTGAAGAAGGTCTTGTCGTTCCTGTGGTACGTGACGCAGACAAGCTATCATTTGCTGGCATCGAAAGTGAAATTAGCGAACTTGCTAAGAAAGCTCGCGATAACAAGCTTTCTCTTGATCAGCTGCAGGGTGGCTCATTTACAATTACGAATGGTGGAATTTTCGGTTCTATGCTTTCCACGCCAATCCTGAACGCTCCACAAGTTGGTATTTTGGGTATGCATAAGATTCAATGGCGCCCAATGGCAATCGATCAGGATAGAATGGAAAATCGTCCTATGATGTACATTGCTCTTTCTTACGATCATCGAATTGTTGATGGTAGTGAAGCAGTTAGCTTCCTTGCTAAGATTAAAGATCTACTTGAAGATCCAGAACAATTACTTCTTGAAGGATAAGACTAACAGAGAACCTGAATCAATATGATTCAGGTTCTTTTTTATAACCAATCATTTGTTAATTGGGGGAATTCAAATGAAATTGCGTACATTTACTAATCCAAAAGAGTATTTATCACATGTTCAATCTTTCTTAGAAGAGAATGAAGCTCTACATAGCCTGCCGTTGGGGCTTTTGTTCAGGTTAGTCAAACAGCAACAGAATGGAGAAGAGATTGGAAAAGTAATCCTCGGAACAATAGAAGAAGAAGATAGAATTAATCTTTGTTTTATTCAAACACCTCCTCATAATCTCGTCCTTGCTAGTGAGCAAAATTCAAGCGAAGAAACGTTGAATTTTGCAGCTGAGGAACTAAACAAAGACTACATGTTTCCAGGTGTACTAGGTGAGAAAACAATCGTAGAACACTTTTCAAAGAAATACTGCGAGCTTTCAAATTGCAGTCGAAAATTAAAAATGAATCAACGAATCTATCGATTAGATCGTGTCACTCCTAAAGAACGGGTAGAAGGAAAGTTGAGGAAAGCTGAAAAGCGGGACGGTGCATTGTTAAAAGAATGGATACAACTTTTTTCTTATGCAATGGGAGAACCGCTTACTAATGAAGAAAGTAACGAAAGAGCGAATCAGTTCATAGACGAAAAAACAGCTGTATTGTGGGAAAAGAATGGAGAAGTAGTCTCGATGGCAAATGAATCTAGACCAACAAGGAGAGGGACAACGATCAACTTTGTTTATACACCACCAATCCATGAACGAAAAGGCTATGCTTCAGCAAATGTAGCTGCATTTAGTCAGTATTTATTGGATAAAGGCTATCAATACTGCGCACTATACACGGATCTTTCAAACCCCACGTCAAATTCAATCTATGTGAAAATCGGATATCGTGCAGTCGGAGACTCGATCGTATATACGTTTGAGGATTGAAACGATAATGTAGTAAAATGAATGAGTGGAAAGGAGTGAACGTTATGATTCACGAGACTTGGAAAGAAAAACCAACGCTGCGAGAAGTGAAATGTGTCCATACTGACGCGAAAAAGTACATGGTAAACCGTGTACTGACTGAAGGAAAAAACTACGAAGTCAAAAATGAAACGGAAGAGTTTCTGTTTGTAGTTGATAACACAGGTAAAATTGGCGGATTCTATAAAGAATACTTCGAGGAAGTATAATAAGTGACCCTTAATCTGTCCAGGCCATAGCGGTCTGGACTTTTTGTGCTCGTACAAACGCACGACCCAATTATTATTGGTTCAAAGAACATTATGGTATGATACAAATGGACGTTAGTAAAGCTTATCAATAGGCGATAGAACCGTCTCTAGCTGCAGGAGGGACATCAAAGTGACTAATAAAACGCTAATAGAAGAAGCTTTCTCTTTTTTAGAAGAAGCCTATTCTGAATTGAATATAACACCAGAAAGACTAAATGACCGTAAACATGAAGTACAGATTGAAATTGAAAGAACTGGTACATATGAACACACGTTTGAAGAGTTACAGCACGGCGCTAGAATGGCTTGGCGTAATAGCAATAAATGTATTGGGAGACTGTTTTGGAATACGTTAACCGTCATTGATAAACGGTCTGTTACAACTGAAGAGGAGGTTGCGACTTCCTTACTTAATCACATTCAAATGGCTACAAACAATGGAAGAATTCGTCCAACGATTACTGTATTCCAACCAGGAAAAGTTAGGATTTGGAATCACCAACTCATAAGGTATGCAGGTTACGAGACAGATGATGGAATCATTGGAGACCCTGCTTCAATCAAACTTACGAAAGAAGTTAACAAACTAGGATGGATAGGGGAAGGGAGTTCTTATGACGTCTTACCGCTAATCTTTCAACTAAATAATAATGAACCATCACTGGTCTCTATTCCGTCAGAATTAGTTCTCCAAGTAGATCTTAGACACCCTGAATACGACCTAACATCCCTACATGCTCGCTGGTATGCTGTTCCGATTATATCTGACATGAGACTTGAAATAGGCGGCATATCATACGACGCTGCTCCTTTTAACGGATGGTATATGGGTACAGAAATAGGAGCTAGAAATCTAGCTGATGAAACGCGATATCATATGCTACCTCAAATGGCAGAAATTATGAAACTAGAAACATCTTCGAATGCAACATTATGGAAAGACAGAGCTTTAATTGAACTCAATCGTGCTGTTTTATATTCCTTCCAGGAAGATCAAGTAAGTATTGTCGATCATCATACAGCTGCACGACAATTTCATAAGTTCGAAGAAAATGAAGCACGTGCTGAAAGAAAAGTGACTGGAAATTGGACTTGGTTGATTCCTCCCATTTCTCCAGCTACGACACATATTTTCCACAAACCATATAAGAATACGATCGTCTCTCCTAATTACTTTTATCAAGATCGACCTTATTAAAGAAGAAAGAAGTGAAAGTAAATGGTAATCGAGAAAGCCTGTTTCACCGTTCATAAAGGGATGGAAGAAGACTTCGAAGAAACGTTTTCAAAGGCTGTAGAGTTTATTTCTGTTACACCTGGATTTATTAATCACCAGTTAACGAAATCCATTGAAACAAAGAGCAAATATGTCATTCTTGTAGAGTGGGATTCGCTTGAAGCGCATACTGAAGGATTCATGAAGTCAGAAAGGTTCAACGAATTCGTATCCATGATGGATCCGTTTTTAGATACAGTAGAAATGGAACATCTTGAGCCGATCTCTGGTAACTAACCCCCGCTGTTAAGCGGGTTTTCTTATGGGCAAAACACTATACAGATTTAAGAAAACACTATACAATTAAAAGTGTATATTCCTATAAGAAAGGTTGGATTTTTAAATGTCTGGTATTCCACGTCCATTAGTACGAGTCAATCAATGGTTTATCTTTATATGTGCGACAGCTTTCATCGTGACACTTCATCCTATGTTCTTAATCATTCCTCTATCTGTAGGGGTTTCAAGTTTGTTTTTTAATTCAAACCCAGTCATGAAGGTAGGTAAGTTATTTTTACGAAAGCCGATGACATCATATCTATTAGAAGACAAAGAGCAACAAGCATTTAATCAAAAAATAGCGGTTAGCCTATTGACGCTCGCGTTAGTAGCAAGCTTCGTAAGTATTGAATGGCTTGCGATTACTTCCGCTATCATGGTAGCTCTTGCTACGTTCATTGCGATCCTAGGATTTTGTATCGGATGCTTTGTTCGATTTCAATGGAAAAGATATCAATATAAGAGGACTCTACACACACAATGTAAAGGCAGCTGACAAGGCTGTTTTTTATATTGAAAAATAAAAAATTCTGATTTCTGCTATACTTATTATTAGAGAGATAGTAGAAAGGATAGGATTGTATGAGAGAAAAAGTATATGATGTTATTGGAATTGGAATAGGACCATTTAATTTAGGCCTTGCTGCTTTGCTAGACCCCATCAAAGAAATCGAATCACTTTTCTTTGAACAAAAAGAGAAATTCGATTGGCATCCAGGTATGTTGATCGAGGGTACTAGGCTTCAAGTTCCTTTCATGGCTGATTTGGTAACCATGGCTGATCCGACAAATGAATTTAGTTACTTAAATTATTTAAAACACCAAAACAGGCTTTATAATTTTTATTTCTTACAAAGACTCGAAATGCCAAGAAATGAGTACAATCATTATTGCCAATGGGCTTCTGAACGTTTGGATAGCTGTCAGTTCAATAGTAAAGTTGTATCGATCACACCACTCGAACAGCCGATCAAACACTACGAGGTGACAGTAGAAAATACTACTAACGGTGAAATTACTACATATCTTACAAAGAATTTGATTTTGGGTGTAGGGACGATCCCTTCTTTGCCTAAATCACTTCAAGGGATGTCTGAAGAAGATGTGTTTCATTCATCAACTTTCTTACATCATGAAAATCGTTGTAAAAGAGCAAAAAGTATTACGGTGATCGGTTCAGGGCAAAGTGCAGCAGAAATATTCAGGGAGTTACTAAAGGAGCGAGCTGATCATGGCTACTCCATCAATTGGATTACAAGATCAAAAGGATTTTTCCCAATGGAAGAAACTAAATTAAGCCTTGAACATTTTTCACCTGAGTATATTGATTATTTCTATGAGCTCCCACAAGACCAAAAAGATGAGATATTCAGTAATCAGCAGCTCTTGTATAAAGGAATAAGCCCTCACACAATAACTGATATTTATAACCTTCTTTATGAGCAAACAGTTGGCGGAAAGGAAATGGATGTCACGCTGATGCCATTAACTGAAGTGAATGGCATATCTCAAACTGAAAACGAAACAGGTTATGAATTAAAATGTCGCCAATGGGAAAAAGGGAAGTCGTTTCTTATTGAAAGTGAAGTTGTGATCGGTGCAACAGGTTATCGTCCTTTTATACCAGATTGCTTAAACGGATTGAAGGATCTAATTCAATGGGATGATTTAGGAAGATACAACGTTTCCAAAGATTATAAGTTGATGTTGAATGAAGAAGCGACTGGTGAAATTTTTGTGCATAGTGGTATGCAGCATACACATGGAGTAGGTTCGACTAACCTTGGCCTTGCTGTTAACCGAAATAAAATTATTATCAATCAAATAGCAGAAAAAGAAATTTATCCAGCTCTCGAAAATAACATTTTTCAAAAATTCGAACATAACATCGATTAATTTTCTAATTATTCTATCAATTTACACCAATTTGCATTATGATTAAAGAAACACGATAGAAGGACAGGTGGTGAGTATGACTGGTAAAGACCCTTTGTCAGCATCTAACTTCTTATGTAAACTGATTACTCAGTATGCTCATATCCATCATCGTACGATTGGTTCAAAAGCTCAAGAATATATCACACAGCTGGGTATCCGTACAGGAGAATGGTTTGAATCTCATTATCAGATAGCGGATTGGACCCCTGATGAGTATGCGAAGGTTATCGTAGACATCAAAAATTCAATTGGTGGAGAATTCTTCATATCAGAAGTAACGTCAACATATGTTATTGTGAAAGCTAATTCTTGTCCATTCGGTGAGTTTGTGAAGGACGCCCCTCACTTATGTAAGATGACGGCTAGTGTTTTTGGAGGAATAGCTGCAAGACATTTTAACTATGGCGAGGTTAATTTGCGAAAACGAATTGCATTAGGGGATTCAGGTTGTGAAGTGTTAATTGCATTTGAACCCGGGATAGAAGACGGATATAAGTTTGAAAACCTAAAGAATATTCCTGATAATAGTGATCCCTTCACTTGGGAAGAAGATACGATAACCCTACTGAATGAAGAGTTAAAACAAAGCGACGCGATGGTTCTTACGCTTTTAGATGAACTTGAAGACCTAAAAGAACAAGTTAATCGATCATAAACTGAGACAGGCTTAGTGCCTGTCTTTTTTGTATGAAATGATTATTTCTAACAAATAATAATAATAAAAGGGGGTACACGATGCAAAAGAATGCAAGAGGGTATTTGCAGGAAACATGCAGGGAATTAAAAGAAGCTGAAAAAAGTCTACAACAAGCATTAGAAACTGTTGAGAAAGAGCCAAATAGACAACGAATACAAGAATCACTTCAGCAATTGAGCGCTGTGCAAGCCTATTGTAGCGAAACTGAAGAAATACTTGAAGAACACTAAAATTTTCTTGTAAGAAATTTTCCAAATTAAGTTTTAACCATAAAAAAATCGGAAATTGGTGTGTAATGTTATTTTAAGGAGGATTCAATTATGAGCCTGTTATTCGGGAAGGGTATGGCAGCATTTGAACAGGATGCGAAATCAGAGAGAGAATTGGTGAAAACATCTCCCGCCGCTCATCAAAATCGTAAATCAAAGCTTAAACAAAAGCCCACTAAAGTATAACCATCCTGTTGGATGGTTTTTTTTTGAAGGGATTTATCTCAACATAGAGAATAATTGTAACAATTGGGTATAGGTCGATTAGATTTAATCGTAAGTATATAAAAACAAGAGAAGAGGAAACGTTGTGGAAATAAATGGCGTTCGGAAGTTTGTTTTTGTAAAGGATATTACAATTATCATTAGTTTACTTATGGTTTGTATGGTTTTCATACTTTTCCAAGGCCTTTCGCTAACCGCTTCTGTCTCATTTATTGCAGGATTATTGGTTTTCATTTTTAATGAGTATTTAACTCACAGATTCCTCTTTCATTTGAGGCCTCCAAAGAACCTCATAGCACTTAAAGTTCTAAAGAGGTTGCACTATGATCATCATAAGGACCCAAATGATTTACACTTGATGTTTCTACCTATCTGGTATAGCCTACCTCAAATTGGTGCTATTTCTCTTTTGTACTACGTTTTATTTTCTTCCTTCCCAAATTCAGTTGCATTCTCATCAGGTCTTATGACAATGCTTCTCGTATATGAATGGAAGCATTTCGTTGCACATCAACCGATCACACCGAAAACGAAATTTGGCAAATGGCTGAAACAAACACACTTACTTCATCACTTTAAAAATGAAAATTACTGGTATGGCGTGTCGAATCCATTTATAGATATGCTGTTTGGCACTCATAAGGATGGAAAAAAGGTGAATAAGAGTAGAACGGTACGGGATATTGAAGGTAACCACTCTAATAAGAATACTGCGAAGTTTTAGTTAAAACAGCCTTTTATTAAAGGCTGTTTTTATTTGGAACTTTTTATATGTGGCTTCGTCTAAATGGTTAGAGGGGGATTATAGATGAAGATGTTATTGATAGGAGTAATGATGAGTTTGTTGATCACGGCATTTTTTACTGGTGCGTGGTATACCATGATTAGGGAGCCAGAAGTGGCAACAGAAAAAACAATTGCAGAGGAGAAAACTGTTCCTAACCAAGAAATGGTGTTTAAGGATGGAGAAGTTTTTATTGAAACCGATCAGGATGATAATGAATTATTTAAACTACAAGTGAAGAAGTTGGACACACTTCCTGAAGATGCAGATGTAGAGGAGCTTTCAAAAACCCAGAATTATGCCATATTTGAATTATATGTAGAGAACTTTGAGGATTACGGTAAGGGGTTTAAAGGGTACTATTCAAACTTAATAGTCGGCAAAGAAAAAATATCGCCCTCGGATTTCGTAATAGTCGATAAAAAGGGGTGGAATAAAATCAGGCTAGAGTCCGGCGGACATGTAAAAATGATTTTGATATACCTCATCGACAACAATACAAACGAAATGGACCTCTTGATCTCACCAGAGTTTTACTATAAGGATATCATCTATCGTTTTGAAGCATAAATCGTAGTAATGTCACATCTTCCTATTTCCGATCAGTATACTAGAGATTAGCGCAAGCATTGGTGTATGATAAAAGATAAGATGAACGGATTGGGAAGGAAGGCAGTGCTATGTATCTATACGATTCTTATCTGAAAGATCATCGTCAAAAGGAATTATTAGACCTTGCGGACGGTTTAGCTAACTCTTTTGCAGAGCGGGCAGACGACATTGACAAAGAAGGACGATTTCCTTTCGAAAATTTCAAGGAAATGAAAGAAATAGGTTATACTGCCCTCACAGTGCCTGAGAACCTTGGCGGTAGAGGAATAAATTTATACGAGTTTGTTATGCTTCAGGAAAGAATTGCCACTGGAGATGCTTCAACAGCTTTATCGGTTGGCTGGCACCTTGGCATTATGCTCGAGATGGTAGATGATCAAGAGTGGTCAGATGACTTATTTGAGCGTATGGCGAAGTTAGTAGTGGATGAGAAAGCCTTGATGAATAGAGCTGCTACAGAGCCTGCTAGCGGTAGTCCTACTCGGGGTGGAATGCCTGAAACAAAAGCAATCGAACATGACAACGGATGGCTAATGAATGGAAGAAAAAGCTTCACTTCCATGGCTCCAGCACTTGATTATGTACTCGTTTCAGCAGAGATTAATCAGTCAGGTAAGAAGGGGTTTTTCCTCGTAGACATGAAATCTGAAGGAATTCGTATTGAAGAGAAATGGAATACCATGTCAATGAGAGGTACAAGAAGTGATGACCTTGTATTACAAGATGTAAAGCTACCACTTGATTCTCTTATTGAGGAGTCTGAAAATCCGAAAGGGATGAAGCTTCCAAAAGCTTGGTTACTTCATATACCTGCATGTTACCTCGGCGTCGCGATCGCAGCAAGAAACTATGCAGTCAAATTTGCTTCTGAGTATAGCCCTAATAGCTTGCCAGGACCAATAAAAGACGTAGCTGAGGTACAACGAAAAATTGGCGAAATGGAATTAGAATTATTAAGAGCAAGGGAAATGATGTACAGTATTGCTTGGCGTTGGGTTACAGAACCTAAAAAAAGGGAGAATATGGCTGGTGAATTAGCTGCTGTAAAACATGTAGCAACAAATGGAGCCTCAAATGTTGTTGATCTTGCTATGAGAATTGTAGGAGCTAGAGGATTATTTAATGAAAGTCCGATGCAACGTTACTATCGCGATGTTAGGGCTGGATTACACAATCCTCCGATGGATGATGCTGTCGTGTCTCTACTTGCATCGAATGCGTTTAAACACCAGGAACCGAAATAATGGTTCATGGTGTTTTTTATCTAAATATAGGCTTATTTTACTGTAAATACTCTAAATTTCGCCATAGCTATAACGCTTTGACAAGCTTTTAGGAAGAAAGATATAATTTTGACTTAAAAAGAGGAAAAAACCATTCGGTTGACGAAAAAGTACACAAACAATCGAAAAGGAGATGAAAGCATGCGTGAAAGAAGGACTGTATCGTTGAGTGGAAGTTTGCTTTTTCCTGACGGATGGGGACTTCAGATGCAAGTAGAAGAAAACAAAAAAGAAGAGAAGATCGCACGAATTAAACATGAACGGGAGCTGAAACATACTAAATGATTGGACATATTCTAACAAATAAACAATATAACTTGTAATGGAGTCAAGCGAATTGAATATAATCGCTATGACTCCATTTTTATTTTACATATAAAAGGAATTTAGAAAAGCAGTAAAGAACTAAGGAGGAGAGAAGCTTTTGAAATTCACATATAAGGTAGGCGTTGGCATCATGCTTAGTGTCATTCTATTACTCTCCAACTTATCATATGGAAAAGAAAACCAATCTGAGGCAGAACAAGATGACCAAGATTTATCTAGAAACATTCATAAGATTCTTTCTGATGAAGGACTTAAGGGAGCTATTGCAGGTGTTAGCGTTCGATCAGCTGATACTGGAGAAATTCTGTTTGATCATCACGGCGGAACGAGATTGACTCCTGCTTCTAATATGAAACTTATCACTGCTGCGGCAGCGTTAGAAACCCTTGGTCAAGACTATCAATTTATTACTGATGTAGCTACAAATGGGAAGATTAAAGGCGACAAATTAATTGGTGACCTTTATCTGATTGGTAGAGGAGATCCAACGATTCTAAAGCAAGACTTAGATGGTTTCGCAACTTCACTAAAAGATAAAGGAATTAATAAGATACAAGGAGATCTTATTGGAGATGAATCTTGGTATGATACTCAAAAACTTTCTGAGGATATGATTTGGACCGATGAAAGTGAATATTACGGTTCTCAGGTTTCAGCGCTAACAACTGCTCCTAATCGAGATTACGATGCAGGAACGATTATCGTTGATGTGTTCCCGGGTACTAGAGAAGGTGAGAAAGCAAAAGTTACCACTTCACCAAAAACAGAGTATGTTACGATACAAAATTCAGCAACTACGGTTAGTCAAGAGCAAGAAACGGATATTCTAATAAACCGAAAGCATGGAACAAACATCATAACCGTCGAGGGTAGTATTTCCTTGGACAATGCAAACGAGAGAAGTTGGATTGCAGTTTCCGATCCAGCAAAGTACGCACTACATTTGTTTGAGCAGTCTTTAAAAGATGTCGGCATAACGATAAATGGGGATTTACGGATTAAAAAAGCTTCTGAAGATGTCACTAGTTTGGCGAACAAAAAGTCAATGGAGCTTCATGAGTTACTCATCCCATTTATGAAACTAAGCAACAATGGGCATGGAGAAATCTTAGTGAAAGAAATGGGGAAGCGGAAGAAAGATGTGGGAAGCTGGGAAGCTGGATTAGAAGTAGTGAATGACTATCTGTTGAAAGAAGGATTACAGCCAGATGATATGCTGATTAGGGATGGGTCAGGAATTTCTCATGTTACCTTGATTCAGCCTCATCAAATTAGTCAATTACTATTCAAATTACAGTCGAGAGAGTGGTTCGATTCCTATTTCACTTCTCTCCCCGTTGCAGGATCCAACGGAAGATTTGTAGGTGGTACGCTTAGAAATCGGATGAAGGGGACTGCAGCAGAAAATGTTGTATTCGCAAAAACAGGGACACTACAAGGTGTTTCGTCACTATCAGGGTTCGTGAAACATGAGAACCCCATGGTCTTCTCAATCATTATCAATCAGTTTTTAGATGAAGATAAAATTGAAGAAATTGAGGATCGAATCGCGATCACGCTAGCTGAATATAACTTTAAATAGCTTAAAGAGGCATCGTCATAGACGGTGCCTCTTTCTTTAGATATACAAAATATTGGAACTTAATAGATTGCTTTTACAATGATAAAAGTAAGCACCGATAGACTAACAGATACTAGTAACAATATAAGTACTGGTTTTAAAGCTTTAGATCTCAAGTCTTTTAAACTTACATTTAGTCCAAGACCAACCATAGCAGCTGTCAAACACCACGTGGTGATGGTATTAACTGTTTGGGCCGCGTTCTCAGAAAATGGTATGACAGGACCTAGAAGGTACGTACCCACTAGACTCATAACAACGAACCCAACTAGAAACCATGGAAATGGAACGGCGTTACTTGTTTCATGCTTTCGTTTTCGATTCATTACATAAATCAATAGTAAACAAACAGGGACCAATAAGAATACTCTCCCTAATTTCGCAAGGAGCGCCATTGCTAGTGCATCCTCACCACCTGGTGCAGCTGCAAGAGCTACATGAGCAACTTCGTGGAGAGAAATTCCTGCCCATACACCATACTCAGCTGGGCTGAGAGGCAGCAAAGGGCGTATCAATGTATACAGAACTGAAAAAATCGTTCCGAATAAGGCAATGATACCGACTCCAATTGCTGTATCTTCATCTTTCGATCTGAAGATAGGTGCAACGGCTGCAATGGCTGCAGCCCCACAAATCCCCGTTCCAGCAGCAAGTAGAGAAGTGATGGAACGATCTGCTTTAAACAATTTCGCTAGCCACATGCTAGTTGCGAAACTGAAAAGTACAACTCCCGCTCCTATCAGTAAGATGGAAAAACCATCTTGTAATATGAAGCCTACATTTAGCTTTATACCATATAGAATAATGGCAAAACGCAGGATTTTTTTAGATGAGAAGGTAATGCCCTCTCGTAAAATTTCTGGATACCCTGCTACTTGTCTATAGATGATCGCGATAAAAATTGCTGAAGCGAGTTGGCCTGTTAGCTGAAATCCAGGTAGTTTTGCTACGTAATACCCTAGAAAAGCAATAGCAAAAGTAAATAAGACCCCCGCGCCATAGCGTATTTTGTATGATAGCTGAAATTGATGTTTCATCGTATTAATGTTCATATCCGCACTCCCCAATCCTACTTCATTGTAAAGCGATGTTTGTTATAAGTGAAATAAATAATTATAATGGTATCTATAATGAATCACTTATAATGGGAGTGTATCTATGGATCAACAGTTAAGAGTATTTGTCTCAGTCGTCGAAAACAAGAACTTCTCAAAAGCTGCTAAAGACTTACATATGACGCAACCTGCAGTAAGCCAGTACGTTAAGAATCTAGAACAAACACTCGGAACGAGGCTACTTGAACGCGATAACCGTACAGTGTCCTTAAACAGAGCAGGGGATATCGTTTATCATCATGCAAAAGAATTATTAAACTTATATACGAAGATGAATGATTTGATCGATGAGTTAACGAATAACACAAGTGGTAAAATTAAAATTGGAGCGAGCTATACATATGGAGAATACGTGCTGCCTCAAGTACTCGCACGAATCCATCAGAGATATCCGCTAATATCTCCCAACGTAAAGATTGGAAATTCAACGGAAATAGGAGACTTAGTCTACTCGCATCAGTTAGATGTTGGCATTATTGAAGGAGATCCTCCTTTGAAAGAGCTATCGGTAATGAACTTTACTGAAGATGAAATGGTTGTCGTTGCGTCACCCGATCACACTCTTGTAAATAATAATCATATAGGATTAACAGACGAAACGTGGATCGTACGTGAAACAGGATCAGGTACGAGAGAAGCTACTGAAAATATGTGGCAAGAACTCAGTGTTACGCCTAAAAAAACTATGGAATTCGGTAGTACTCAGCTTATTAAGGAATCTGTAGAAGCTGGAATCGGAATTAGTTTTTTATCTAAATGGGCGATACGAAAAGAGCTGAAGCTCGGTACATTAGCAGTAATCGATCTCCCAGAGTTTGTATACAAACGTACTTTTTCGATCGTAATGAGATCGCCATTTCAAACGAAAGCACTGGAAATTTTTCTTCGTCATGTTAAAGAGCATCAAATCTAGCAGTAGAGAGATTTTTCAGTCCGTGATATAGTGTTTAAATTGAAAAGCTATATGGCTCAGATCGTTGAGAAAGTAGTAAGGAGCATTCGCCATGGATATGGTAGTGATTTCCGCTTCAGGATGCTCGCTTTCCGCGGGGCGGGCGGTGAGTCTCCTCGTCGCTTTCAAAACGCTCCTGTGACGGCTTTTTGTCGGCGAGGAGGCTCGGGCGCTCGTCCACAGGAATCTTGTGGTATTTAAACTCCTACGGCATAGGGAACATAATAATCAGGTTTTTCTACAAACTGAGCCATGTGGCTTTTTTATTTTGTAAAGGAAGCGATCGATGATGAGAAAGATTCTTGAAGAATGGCAAAAAGCACTTCAATCAGAAATCTCCTTTTTAAGGAAATTTGGAAGTAAACCAAACATAATTCTAAATGGGCAATTATTGTCTAATAAGAATGGAGAATACAGATATTACTTTGAAACTACGATTAACTTACAAATACCGACTGGATCTAAAATACGTATCGAAATTCAGCATATTAAGAAGGAAGGACGAATTCTTTCTTCTGAAGGTAGAAATGTCATAGTTAAACTAGATGGTGGCTTTGGGAATGTGATACCTGAAGCCGAGCTCTTTCATGATCCATGGGAGTTATTAGAAGAATTAATCCTGCGACTCGATGAAGTAAAGAAAAGCGAAAAAAGGCTAGAACGAGTCAAGAGATTAATGAATCCATCAACAATTACAAAGCACCCAAAAGATAAGATAAAAAATAGCTTACATGAACTGATCCTTCGGTCTAAATATAATCCTGTAACATATGTATGGGGACCACCCGGAACTGGTAAAACACATAAATTAGCTCGAACGGCTGCTAACCATTACTTTAAAGGGCATAAGGTACTGATTCTTTCTCATAGTAATCAAGCTGTAGATGTGTTAATGCGAGAAACGGTTAATTTTACAGATAACAAGAGCAAGTATGAAGAAGGAAAGGTAATGAGATATGGGTTACAACGTAATGTGAAATCCCATCTCCCTTTATTTACTGATCAACTACTAATGGAGAAATACCCTGGTTTAGCATCTGAGAAAGAACGGATCTTTGAAGAACGAAAGAAATTAAAAGAAGATCTATCAAAATCTTTCAGTCGCCGTGATTCAGAAGAATTGATTACTCTTGAATCAAAGCTAGCACAAGTGCTGGAGAAGATTCGCGGGAAAGAAACAAAGTTTGTTAAAGAAGCATCAGTTGTTGGAACTACGCTATCTAGAGCTGCTATAGATGAAACGATTTATAAGAAACGGTTTGACTTAGTGATTATCGATGAAGCGAGTATGGCTTACGTTCCTCAAGCTGCTTTTGCTGCATCGCTAGGAAAAAAAGTAATCGTGTGTGGTGATTTCAAACAACTTCCTCCGATTGCTTCTGGGAGAAGTTCATTAATAACGAAATGGTTACGTGAGGATATCTTTCATTGCTCTGGAATTGTTAAAGATATCCATCACTCACACATTCATCCAAATTTATTTTTATTAAATGAACAAAGACGTACACATCCTGTCATTTCAGCATTCACAAATCAATATATCTATCACTCTCTTGTGAAAGATCATGAATCCACGCTTCATTCACGAAAGTCGATTTCAACTAGAGAACCATTCGGGTCCCATCCGTCTGTTCTACTCGATACAAGTTTTACAGGGCAGTTTTGTTTTACTGGTAACTCTTCTAAATCAAGGATGAACCTGTGGCAATTGCTACTATCTTTTCAGGCGATTTTTGAAGCAACAAAAGATGGGATGACTTCAATAGGCTATGTAACCCCTTATCGATCACAAGCGAACCTCATGAGTCTTCTACTAGAAGAGATGTTCGAAGGATACGACGAACTAGATTTATTAGCAGCTACTGTTCACCGGTTTCAGGGGAGTGAAAAAGATATGATGGTGTTCGATACAGTTGATGGTGACCCAATGAACCGTGCAGGTATGTTGATTACGGGGCAGAACAGCGAAAGGCTTATTAATGTAGCAATGACGAGGACGAAAGGAAAGTTTATTCATGTGAGCAACGTGAATTTCGTCCTTAACAACATATCTACCACAAAAACGTTACGTAAACTGGTTGATCATCAAATTAAGAAGGGTGAAAAGGTAAGCCCAGAGGAAATTGGAAGTTGGATAAAAAATCAGCACAAGAAACTAACCTGGTCACATGCAATTAAAACGGATCGAGTATTCGATGAAATGAAAAGGGCGAAAAAAATTTTGCTCTCTATTCCTTCTGGTACTGAACTAACTGTGGAGTGGAAGGAACTTATCGACCAACTAAAAGATAAGGTTACGATCATTACCAACACCAATAGCTCTGGAATAGAAAGCACAATCTCTTTCCCTTTCGTTGCCATTGATCGACAGACCCTATGGGTCGGGATGCCATTTGAAGGAATGAAGGGAACAAAGCCACCCGCTGTTGCAGCAAGATTAGAGGCTCCTAGAGTGGTAGAGGAATTTCTTGCACAAATTATGACGCGCGGTGATTTATAATAAGTGACCTTATATCACGAGCATATTTTACGATATCTCTTGTAGGATGAGTTATGATGAAAAGGACAATGAATAGTGAAAGAAGGTATGTGATGACACAAATCCCAAAGGATAAAATATGGACGCGAGACTTTATTTTTATTTGTTTTTCAAATTTCTTTATTTTCGCTGGTTTTCAAATGACGCTTCCCACTCTTCCTTTGTTTGTGAATAAACTTGGAGGTAGTGATCAGCTTATCGGACTAGTCGTAGGTGTTTTTACACTTTCTGCACTTTTGATCAGACCATGGAGTGGACATATGCTCGAGTCTTACGGCAGAAGGTTCGTATATTTGATCGGTCTTTTTGTGTTTGTCCTTTCAGTTGGTTCCTATGCATTTACAGGTAGTCTTGCTTTACTATTCCTAATGCGAATCGTTCAAGGCTTAGGATGGGGAATGTCTACTACTGCTGTAGGTACCATCGCTACAGATCTTATTCCGCCTAAACGTAGAGGAGAAGGGATGGGATATTTTGGACTTGCAGGTAATTTAGCAATGGCATTTGGACCTGCTTTAGGACTATTACTTATTCCATTCATTAATTTCTCAGGTTTATTTATGATAGCGGCTGGTGGAGGATTAACTGCATTTTTCATTGCAGCATTTATCCACTACAAGCCGACCGATAAGCCGACTGAAAAGAGGAAAAGATGGGATGTTTTTGAGAAAACAGCATTAATGCCATCGGTCTTGTTATTTTTTATTACGATGGTTTTTGGGGGCATCGCTACGTTTTTACCACTATATACGACAAGTTTAGGTGTTGATGGAATCGAACTGTACTTTGTCATTTTTGCCTTTTCTTTGATGTTTGTGCGTACATTTGCGGGCAAAATCTATGATCGAAAAGGACATAAAGCAGTTTTTCTACCAGGAACCTTACTAGTCTTTGTTGCGATGATCGATTTATCTTTGTTAAGTAATGAATTCATGCTTTTAACGGCAGCACTCCTGTTTGGAATGGGATTCGGCACAGTATTACCAGCATTACAAGCATGGGCCGTTCAAGAAGCGCCCTTAAACCGAAAAGGTATGGCAAATGCAACCTTCTTCTCTTTTTTTGATTTAGGAGTTGGACTTGGAGCAATATTGTTCGGACTCATCGCTTCGAAATTTAGCTACTCAGATATTTACTTAGCTTCTGCTGTTTCAGTAGGAATAGCGATGGTCATCTATATGATATACGTTAAACGTCATGCTCCTCAGCAGTCCCGTGAGGCAGTACAATATAAGTAATCGAATCCCTCACATAAAAATGTGAGGGATTCATTATGTCGAATAATGTATAACTATTGCAGGACTTTTATTATTCATTAAGAATACATACTATTGGAAGAAAATAAGCGGTTCACTATTGGAGGCAGCCATGAAGCTAAACATCATACATACAAACGATATTCATAGCCATTTCGAAAATTACTCGAAAGCCGTGTCATTAATTCGGGATTATATGGATGGAAATACGCTCTTACTCGATGGGGGAGATTTTGCAGATTTCAAGAGCATCGAACTTCAGGGAACAAGAGGAGTTGCAGCTGTAAAGCTACTCGAATCTGCAGGATATTCAGCTATTACAATTGGGAACAATGAATTGTTTAATGGAATCGATACACTAGAACATATGGCAACAAATAGTACGTTACCTTTTATTAGTTGTAATTTAACTAGGGTAAATGGAGATCCGATAGTAGGAGTTAAAAGTAGCGTTATTCTTCATCATAATGGGCTACGAGTATTTGTTACTGGAGCTTCTCCTGATCTACAGGACTTTAATGAACTGATGGGTTTTGCAATATCAGATTACAAACAAGCGATTGAAGAAGAAATCAAGAAACACCGTGGTGATTACGATCTTTGTGTAGTCTTGAACCATGTTGGTACCGAAGCTGACTTAGAGCTTGCTGAAGCGATCGATGGAATAGATGTTATTTTATCAGCGCATGACCATGTGTTGTATGATGAAGCAAAGGTCGTAAACGGTACGATCATAAATTCAGCAGGTAACTATGGAGAGCATATTGGGATTATTGAACTAGAAATCACAGAAACATCTGTAGAGTTGCTAGCTTCTTCTACGATTTCGACTGCTAAGGCACAGCAGGACGAAGAGATTTTGGATATTCTAAAAGCAAGCAAAGTTGAAGCGATTAATCAATTGAGCAAGCCTCTTTATGCTGTAGATAAGCCGCTTTGGCATGATGTATTGGAAGAGAATCCACTTTCCAATCTGATAGCAGACGGTTTGCGAGATCGATTTTCGAGTGAAATCGGATTGATTAATAGTGGAATAGCAAATGCAGGAATAATTCAATTCGTTTCGGAGAAGAAACTGATTGAAATATGTCCTTCGCCATTAAACCCGACCTATTTTGAAATACAAGGAAAATTTTTGAAAGAAGCGCTTCAAGATTCACTCGACAGCTCTGTGTGTATGGCTGATGGAAGAGGACCAGGGTTCAGAGGGAAGTATGTTGGACGCCTTCACGTGTCAGGTGTAGAAATAGAATACGATGGAGGAACGGTCGGATCGATAAGAGTAAACAATGAACCATTAGATGAGGAAAGATGGTACAGTGTAGCATCATCAGATTATCTATTACGCGGCTCTGGTTACCAAGCTCTAGCTAATAACAGGAACTATTTGTATCAACCTGATGAAATTAAAGATGTGATCAGAGAATATGCAAAGAAGAAAGAGTATGTATCTCAATCCTATGAAACTAGATGGAAGTCAACAAGTACTGTAGTTAGCTGAGAGGGGAGCATAAGCCCTTCCCGAATAAAAGTCTGACTTTTCAATAATTTCAATTACCGTATTATTTATATAAAATATAATAATAGTTATTAACACTCTCACATCAAATCCATAAAAACAATAAAAAAGGAGCAACTAATTGACCGAAAATGAACCTTTAATCATTGAACTTGAAAAACAATTATTACAACCAGAAATAAGAAGTTCAAAAAAAGACGTTGAAAGATTATTAGATGATGATTTCGAAGAATTTGGTAAATCCGGAAGAAGATTAAATAAAGAAGACGTGTTGAAGGGACTTTCTGAGGAAAAACCAGTCCAATTCACAATGGATAGTTCGAAGGTAGTTGCATTATCGGATGACGTGATGCTGATTACATATTCGTTGATAAAGGACGATTGTCAATCTAAAAGCCTTCGAAGTTCAATCTGGAGATGCAAGAATGGGAAATGGAAAATGTTTTTCCATCAGGGAACCAAAGCAAATAGCACAAGCTAAATGTGATGCTTTTTTATAGTGATGAGAATCTCAAAAACCAAAAGAAGTTTCAACTGAAAATAGTAGAGTGATATACTTTCCATATGAGTTTGCTTGTCACATTTTAGTTAACAAGTAACGAAAATGAATGCGTTTTCAATACTAGGAGGGTTACTTTGGATAAGAAACATATCGATCCTACAGAATCAACCGTACATACGGACTTTAAAGACAACATGACCTATGGTGAATACTTAAGCTTGGATCAGATACTTTCTGGACAAAATCGGCTTTCAGATCATCACGATGAAATGTTGTTCATCATTATTCACCAAGTTAGTGAGCTTTGGATGAAGTTGATACTCCATGAATTAAAAGGGGCGATCAATGCGATCGAAAACGATGAATTATCAACTGCTTTCAAGATGCTTGCAAGAGTTTCGAAGACTCAAACCCAGATTATTCAAGCCTGGGACGTGTTATCGACACTTACTCCTTCAGAATATATGGAATTTCGAGATTCATTAGGGCAGGCTTCTGGTTTTCAATCTTATCAATACCGTATGATTGAATTTGCACTTGGGTACAAAACTCCACATGTATTAAAAATCTATGAAAAAAATCTTACATTACACCAAACATTAAAAGAAGCCTATCACGAACTCAGCATCTATGACGCTGCCATTCGAGCACTTGACCGTGCTGGCATCAAAATAGATAAAGAAGTATTAGAAAGAGACGTTACAAATACATATGCAGGGGATGAGTCTGTTAAGGAAGCCTGGTTAACAGTGTATCGAAACACTGATCAATATTGGGATTTGTACGAACTTGCAGAAAAACTCGTTGATATAGAAGATTGGCTACAGCAGTGGCGATTCAGGCATATGAAAACAGTAGAGCGAATCATAGGGTTTAAGAAAGGTACAGGCGGATCGTCAGGAGTAGGGTATTTGAAGAAAGTATTAGATCACAGATTTTTCCCTGAACTGTGGGATATTCGAACAGAGCTATAAGATAATAGTATTATGTTAATAGACAAAAAGGATGCTAATTTTGCATCCTTTTTGTTATGCAGTACTTTAAAGCACAGAGCGCTCATTATTTTAATCTACCTTTACTTTTAAGATCAGCTTCAATATCCTCGAATGATTCAACAGGGATATAGGGAGTACCACTATTTTTCAAAATATGTTGAAGCACATCTTTTGCGAAGGTTAAGTCTGCCTCTTTTGCTCCATGAGAGTCAGGCTCGCTGTCGCCAGCAAAATAGACCTCATCATAACGTTCCTTCAATTCTTTGATTACGAGAGATTTATCTATCCCATACCTTGCAGAATAGTGTTTATGGGTTGAATCAATCGATAGATGAACATTGTTCTCTTCGTAGTAGCCTTTGTTTGAAAAAACCGGAACGTCTTCGATACCGTAATGAGTTAGTAAATGATTAATATAATAATCCGTACCAGCACTTAAAATATAAAAATCCCCACCATTTTGTTGAACGGTTTTAATAAATGACGGAACATGAGAATCGATGGGTAACGTTTTTATATCTTCAATAATTTGCGCTTCATCTTTATTGATTGATTTGAACACCTTGCTTAGAAAATCAATGTCCTTTATCTTTTCATCTTTCCAGTCTTTATATAACGCTCTTCCTTCAGGATAGTAATTTTCAATAACTAGCCAATAGAAATCCTTTTTAGAAATCGTACCATCAAAATCAGAAACAAATGCCCATGTAGCCATTTCTCTTACCTCCTAATTCTACTCCTATCACTCTTTTACGAATTGTAGCACGAGAGGATGCTAAATGAAATTAAACTCTATTAATACAATAACGTAAAACTGTGCTAAAGTATGTTAAAATGATTTCTAAAAAGTTAGACTATTCTTATTAACTAGAGGGAGAGCGAGAATGAGTAAAACAATTAGCAAAGTACAAGTAGAAGATATCATTATCGCAAATCAGGTGTTGAAGGATGTAGCTGTTAGAACGCCACTTCAGCGCAATGACATCCTTTCAGAACGTCATGATTGCAACGTTTACTTAAAAAGAGAAGACCTTCAAAACGTAAGGTCTTTTAAAATTAGAGGGGCATACAACCATATCCAAGGTTTGAATAATGACCAAAAGGCTAGAGGGGTTGTTTGTGCAAGTGCAGGAAATCACGCTCAGGGAGTGGCATATTCATGTAAAACACTTGGTATACAAGGTCATATTTTTATGCCAGCAACAACACCGAGACAGAAGGTTTCACAAGTAGAGCTGTTCGGGGGGGCTTCCGTTGACGTGATCCTAACAGGAGATACATTCGATGATTCTTTCAAAACAGCGATAGATTTCTGTAACAGTGAAGACAAAACCTTTATCCATCCGTTTGATGATTATCACACAATCGCAGGACAAGGAACAGTTGGCCTAGAGATTATGAATGATTTAGATCATGTTGATGTTGTCATGGTTCCAATTGGCGGAGGAGGTCTTGCTTCAGGGGTAGGATCATTTGTGAAGAGTATCAATCCTGACACAAAGATCATTGGGGTTGAACCTGAAGGCGCTCCAGGTATGAAAAGTTCGATAGATCACAATGAAATGGTTGCTCTCGATTACATCAATAAATTTGTTGATGGTGCAGCGGTCAAACAAGTAGGCAAACTGACACTTGAAATATGCAAACAGCTACTTGATGATGTCGTTCTCGTTCCAGAAGGGAAAATTTGCACGACTATTCTTGAACTATACAACCAAAATGCAATTGTAGCAGAACCAGCAGGCGCACTCTCCATAGCTGCTTTGGATTTCTATCAGGATCAAATTAGAGGAAAAAATGTGGTTTGTATCATTAGTGGTGGTAATAATGATATCAATAGGATGCAAGAAATCCAGGAACGCTCATTAATCTATGAAGGGCTAAAGCATTATTTTATCGTACATTTCCCACAGCGTGCAGGAGCATTAAAGGAATTTATGGCTGATGTACTTGGACCAACTGACGATATTACACGGTTTGAATATACGAAAAAGAATAACCGAGATAAAGGACCTGTACTTGTAGGAATCGAATTAAACAGGGTGGAAGACTATGATCCATTAGTTAAGCGGATGGAAGTGAGTGGCTTCTCTTATATCGAAATTAACAAAGATCAGAATTTATTTAACCTTTTAATTTAAAACGCCTGAAAAGGCGTTTTTTAGTGAGATAGAATCGCTTAGGCCCTTTTCGTTTCTATTCACTGAAAAATCACACCATATGTTAAAGGATAAATCAACACTTTTCCTAGTATATCTGTTATGATAAGGGTTGGTTTTCTTGAAAAAGAGGACGGACCAATCTAGAAGAGGAGACCGTAAATGACTCAACCATTACCGTTTGAAATAACAAAAGAAGATTCATTTTATGATGTGCTAGGGGACTATATTGGAGATGTTTTTTACGACATTCTTCCAGAGCACGGTTATGAGCTTCGCGATGAACAGATCTTTATGGCCTTTCAAATCGAACAGGCTTTCAAAAATAAAAGTGTCGTATTTGCTGAAGCAGGTGTAGGAACAGGGAAAACATTTGTCTATTTGCTATACGCTATTTGCTATGCTAGATACACGAGAAAACCTGCAATCATTTCTTGTGCAGATGAAACGCTTATTGAACAGCTAGTCAAAAAAGGCGGAGACATCGAGAAGCTAGAAAAAGCACTTGGTCTTAATGTCGATGTACGACTAGCTAAGGCAAGAGAACAGTATGTGTGCGTGAAAAAACTTGACTACCTTGCCCATCGTACTGATGATGAAGATATCTTAAGTGTTCATGATGAAATACCAGAGTTCGTCTATGAACCGGCAGCTTCCATGCAGTCATTCTATCGTTACGGAGATCGTAAGGAATATCCGTGGGTTCCGAATGAGAAATGGGAGACAATCGCATGGGATCCTCTACAACAGTGTTCTACATGTGATTGGCGCCACCGATGCGGGCAAACTTTAAACAGAAAACATTACCGTCAAGCAAGTGATCTCATCATTTGCTCACATGACTTTTATATGGAACATATTTGGACGAAGGAGTCACGTAAACGAGAAGGGCAGCTGCCTCTATTACCTGAAGCGAGCACGGTAGTATTTGATGAAGGGCACCTTCTAGAGTTTTCAGCTCAAAAAGGCCTTACGTATCGATTCCACTCTGAAACATTATCTAGTGTCTTAACAGGATACATGGACCAGGATGTCCGGGAAGAGTCACTTACGCTAGTGGAAGATATCCTCGAGCTACATGATGAGTGGTTCTCTCGCCTAAGTAAAAACGCTCGAACCATTGAAGGGTCTGTTCGTAAAGATGTAGAGAGAACAGAATCCATCGTTTCGATGGCTGAAACAATGGTGACTAAAGTTGATGCACTTCTTGAACAGCTTGTATTTGATTCAGAATTATATGTGATGGACGATTATCACGTGAAGATTATGGAAGAATATTTGGAGTTCTTTGCTTATGGATTAAGAACCTTCCTAAAAGATGGCGAAGGAATTCATTGGCTAGAAGAAACGTCTTCCGATACAAGCCTTGTCATTATGCCTCGGCTCGTTGAAGATATTTTGAGGAAAGAAGTATTCTCACAAAAAATTCCGTTTATCTTCTCATCAGCAACGTTATCTCAAGCTGGTGATTTCTCTTACATCGCTAGTAGCTTAGGAATTCAAAAACACGCGTCATTCTCAGTAAACTCCCCATTTGATTATGAAGAACAAATGGAGATAACTGGGAACGTTGAGACAGACGAAGAAGAGAAATGGGCAAGTATTCAAGATTCACTTATTAAAAACCAAGGTCATTCTCTCATTCTCTTCTCATCATTGGAGGAAATGAACCGTTTTAAAACTTGGTCTGGCAACAAAGATTGGGCGTTTAACATGATATTTGAAGGTGATCGTGAAATAAGTGAAACCGTAAGAGAATTCCAAGAAGATGCTTCTTCGGTTCTTTGTTCTTATCACCTTTGGGAAGGCCTTGATGTTCCAGGTGAATCGCTTACTCAAGTGATCATCTCGTCTCTTCCATTTCCACCAAATGACCCTGTTTTCCAAGCCAAGCGAAATCATTCATCGAATCCTGAAGAGCATGTCGATCTCCCATATATGCTGCTTCGACTTCGTCAAGGGATAGGTCGTTTAATTCGAACAAGCCAAGATAAAGGTTCTGTGAGTTTATGGATGTCTAACGATCAAAAGCAGAAATACGAAAAGAAAATCCAAGACGTCATGCCTTTACCTATAAAGTGGGACTAATTCAAAGAGCTCTTTCAAACATGAAAGAGCTCTTTTTCAAAAGAACGCAAAGTGGAGGTGAATAGATGAAAACGAACTGGGAACGTAACAAACCAATTATAGAACCAAATTTCGAAAGCTTTTCGGAAATCATACATAGCTATTATCCAGATGGAAGGATTAATGAAATCGAACTATTAACAGGTGGGTTGAGTCACTCCAACTATAAAATAGAGCTAATAGATAGTACATGGCTTGTTGCAAGATTTACCACGAACAAGAAAACTCTTATACTTGAACAGAACCTGCATAGGATTCTTCCTGAACAGGTAAAAGCACCAAGGTTCTTATACCTTTCACATAAACCAGAGTATAGTGTTGCTCTCGTAGAATGGAAGAGGGGGGTATTACTCCGAGATCGATTATCATCGTCCGCAAATGAAATGTATGCAATCGGTCACTCAGTAGGTGAACAACTTGCGTCCTTACGACAACTTACCTTTCCATCACAAGGGTTTCTCGATAAGCATGTGAAAGTTGAGCAGCCATTTCGCCTTACACCTGAGTCTTTTTATTCTATAATCGAATCTTTTATTGAAAAAGGTCCTATGACATCTAGAATATCAAAGTCATTAACCAATCGGATTCTTGTATTTGCAAAAGAGCACGCTTCACTTTTCCTTGAAGACGAAAGTGAAGCCCGTCTCGTTCACGGTGATTTCAACGGACTTAACATATTGATCGAAGGAACAGAAGTTAGCGCTGTATTAGATTGGGAATTTGCATTTGCAGGTAGTATCTATTTAGATATCGGAAATATGATCAGGTATGATCACTTTCCAAATATGGAATCATTTGAGGATGGCCTATTATCAGGATTAAGAAATAACGGTATCGTGTTATCTCCAAACTGGAGAAAATTAGCAAAACTAGCTGACCTCGTTGCATTGTGCAGTTTGCTTGATAGCAAATATGGTGGAGAAAACAGATTTAAAGATATAACACGCTTGATTGAAAAAACGTTGCGATCTTACTCGTAGGATTATTTAGAGGAATAAGGGGCTAAATCGAGAACCTTTCTACATATAAGGAAAAATTGATAGGAAAGGAAGATTTCGATGACCCAACCTGAACTGATCGGGGAAGACCTATTCCTGGTAGATCTTCATGATTTGAAGCTAGAAAAACGAACAGGAAGCTATATTTTACTTGAAGATGAAATAACGATTATCGAGACGAGTGCTAGCCCGTCAATCCCACATCTCCTAAAAGGATTAGAAGCATTAGAAGTTGATTTAAAAGACATTCGCAACATCGTCGTCACACATATTCACCTAGATCATGCAGGAGGCGCAGGGTTGTTACTTGAGAAATGCCCTAACGCAAGAATACTCGTTCATAAGAAAGGTTATCGCCATCTAGAGAATCCATCCCGTTTGATTCAAGGAGCAAAGGCAGTATACGGAGAGAAGTTCAATAAACTTTTTGACCCTATACTTCCTGTTCCGTCAGACCGCTTACTTGTAATGGAGGATGGTGACGAACTGACACTCGGAGAAAATCGAGTTCTAACATTCATAAATACACCTGGACATGCAAAGCATCACTATTCAATTCATGATTCCAAAACAAATGGGGTATTTGTAGGTGATACGGTAGGTGTCTACTATCCACTCATCGACGTTGATCTTTATTTACCATCCACGTCACCTAACCAATTCAATCCTCATGACATGCTTTATTCAGCAGAACGAATAATGGATTTTCATCCTGACGCCATCTATTTTGGACACTATGGAAAGTCAGATGCACCTCTGGATGTCATTGAACAACTTGCATACTGGTTACCTGTATTTATTAAATCGGCTGAGACAATCACCTTGGCTAATAAAGAAAAAACACCAGAGCAAGTCAGTGAACTCATTGCGAATGATTTATTGTCTGAAGTGAAAACAACACTCGGTAAACAAGGGATTTCAAACGATCATGAGGTATACCGTTACATAACATTAGACTTGCAAGTGTGTGCCATGGGACTTTATGATTACATTACAAAACAAAAAGTAAATCAAACTCCTTAAGTGTTCTTAAGGAGTTTTTTCATGCTTAAACTTTGTTTATGATATAGTGAATATGCTGTAAATAATTGTGAAGATTACCTCTAGTTGGAGAGATGTTATGTATAAGAATAAGTCGACCATTCAATCTTTTCGTTATATTTTCATAATGTACGTAGGGACAATATTATTATTTAGTCTCTTCTATTTTATGCCCTTTTCAAATGTTAGTGGGTTACCATTTGTTGATGCACTCTTTGTGTCTACAAGTGCACTTAGCGTGACAGGGTTATCCGTAATCGATGTTTCGACTGAATTAACAAGAATAGGCCAGACAGCATTGATAATAGAAATGCAGCTAGGGGGAGTGGGAATCCTTGTCCTCATCAGTTATTTATTCATGATGATGGGAAAAAAACTTACCATGTCTAGTATGCTTTTATTATCTAAAGACCAGAATCAATCAAAACTTAAAACGATTAAGTCATTGAGTATCTCTGTTTTAATGATCGCCATCATCGTTGAAGCGATAGGCTTTGCCTTGATGTTCAGTGGCATTCGAAACGAATTTTCCTCTACTAATGAAGCAATATTTGTCACGGTGTTCCACAGTGTTGCTAGCTTTACAAACGCTGGCTTTGACCTCTTTGGAGATAGCCTCATTGGATTTCAGGAAAGCAAGCTTTTTTTATTAACCACAATGGTGATGATCTTCATCGGGAGTTTAGGCTTTCCAACCATTGTAGAATACATAAACCCGTTTCGACGGAAAAGGAGTCTGTTTTCAAGAATCAACATTCGACTCCACACAACGTTATTTCTTACGGCTGCAGTCGTATACTATACGATTGAGCATAATGGTATCTTTGCACACCTTTCATTTCCTGATAAGCTGTTCAACTCTTTTTTCCTTTCGGCCACAACAAGAAATGGTGGGTTAACAACGGTTGATATTTCATCATTACATATCACAACGCTTCTTATCTTGATGATTCTTATGTTCATTGGAGGAGCATCATCTAGTACTGGTGGGGGCTTGAGGTTAACGACATTCTCTGTATTAATGGCAAAGATGGTATCTGTGGCTAAATCACAAGAGCATACCACTTTAATGAAAAAGACCATTTCTCAAGATTCCATCAATAAAGCATTTCTTATTTTTGTAAGCTTTGTATTTCTATTTGGATTGTCTACAGTTGCTCTTTCGTTGTTTGAACTACAGGAAATCGAAATGATCGCTTTCGAAGTCCTTTCTGCACTCACGAATACGGGGCTTTCAATGGGAATTACAGGAGAACTAGCAACTTTTTCGAAGCTATTGCTTTGCATATTGATGATTATTGGGCGAATTGGTATTTTCAGCTTCATTTATGTGGTGTTCAAGATTGAAAAATCCAAAACACGTTATTTAAAAGAAGATCTAGCAGTAGGATAAGAAGGGGTTTGATCGATTGAGAAAACAATTTTTAGTACTCGGTGCAGGAAGATTTGCTAAAGGCATTATTCAAGAACTATACGCACAAAAATGTGATGTCATTGTTTGTGACAAAGATGAGGGCCCTCTTGAAGATATCGAAGAATACGCTACACATTCGATTGTTGGAGACCTAAGGGAAAATGGTGTGATGGACGACTTAAACGTTGAACAATTTGATGCCGTTTTCGTTGCCATCGGTACAGACTCATATTCAGCGATTCTCATCACAAATCGATTGCGTGAGCGCAATGCAAAGGAAATCATCGTAAAGGCAACAAGTAAAGAAATAGGGGAGATCCTATCTAATTTAGGCGCGAATCGTGTGATTTATCCTGAGGAAGAAGCAGGGATGAAAGTAGCTAGACAAATAACGATGCCAAATGTGATCGAGTATATCGAAATCACAAAAAATGTCTCAGCAGTTGAATTAAAAGTTCCTGAAGAATTAGTTGGGAAGACTTTGCTTGAGCTTGATTTCTCAAGAAAATACGACCTGAACGTCTCACTTATCTTGAGAGAAGATTCTCCTATACTGAGCCGTTATGCAGAAGTGGCTTTCCAAAGTGACGATGTAATCCTAATTGTCGGTGAAAACAAAAAAATCCAACAGTTCAGAAAGAAATTTGATTTATAATAGGCCTTTAAAAAACCTGCTAAATAAGCAGGTTTTTTGCTTTAATTATGATAAATTTTCAAAAGTTTTGTATCCGCTTTCATTACTGATTCGATGGTTGTTACCGAAAACACCAAGATCTCTAACCAATTGCTAATCACGTGACAAAAATAAAATTTCTTGTATATAATAGAAATATTGAAATAATTTTAATTATTCGCATTAACAATTTCTGAAAGGATGGTCGTAGATGACGAAACTAGATACAGCAACCACTTCACAACAAAACCACCACGTTGCACTAAGACGTGACATCAACATGTTAGGAAACTTACTAGGTGACGTTTTAGTGCAGCATGGCGGACAACACCTTCTAGACACAGTAGAATCTATTCGTGAAAAAACAAAGTCGATAAGACAAAATGCTCAAGACGAAATAACGAAAGAACTAGAAGATACGATCCAAGGTCTACAATCTCCACTAAGAAAACAAGTTATCCGAGCTTTTGCATTGTATTTTCATTTAGTCAATATCGCAGAACAAAATCACAGAATTCGAAGACGAAAAGATTATCAAATGCTTGATGAAAATAGTTCACAGCCAGGGTCTATTCCGCATGCAATTTCAACATTGAAGGAGAATAATGTACCTGGAGAGCTAATCGAAGAGACGCTACAGTCTCTATCGTTAGAGCTTATTCTTACTGCTCACCCAACTGAAGCCACTCGTAGGACGGTTCTTGAAATCCATAAGAGAATCGCAAATGCTCTCCGTGAGATGGACAATCCGCTCTTAACTTCAAGAGAGAAGAAGAGCATCAAGGACTCCATCTATAATGAAATCACGACGCTTTGGCAAACTGATGAACTTCGCCATAAGAAACCAACTGTCATGGATGAAGTAAATATGGGGCTGTTTTATTTTGAAGAAACGCTATTCGATGTTCTTCCAGAAATTCATGAAGAACTTGAAGAATGTTTAAAGGAACATTATCCAGACGTATCATGGAACATCCCGAACATTCTCAACTTTGGATCATGGATTGGTGGAGATCGTGATGGGAACCCGTTTGTAACTCCTGACGTTACTTGGAACACACTCGAAAAGCAGCGTGAAGTTGTTGTATCAAAATACAAACAATCCGTTAAAGACCTAATGAGAAAGTTAAGTCAGTCCTCAAACAGAGTTCCAATCTGTGGTGAGTTGATTGCATCCATTGAAAGAGATGAAGAACAGCTTCCACATGTTAAGAGGTGGGGAGTTCCTCACGAATCATATCGAGTAAAGCTTTCATATGTTCTTGAGAAACTAGATAAGATCGGTACTCCTATTGGATATCACGATGCAGAAGATTTCATTAGTGATTTAAAGTTGCTAGAAAATAGCTTGCGTCAGCATTACCCAGAAGGTTTTCACTTTGATGATCTCCATAAACTTATTCGACAAGTTACGCTCTTCCGCTTCCACTTAGCGACGCTTGATATACGAAACCATAGTGGTAAGCATGAAGGTGCTGTAAATGAACTATTACAGCGTGTCAATATATCGGATGACTATTCTTCACTGTCAGAAAAGGAAAAAGTTAACCTTCTTGCCGAGGTTCTCGAGGATCCACGACCGGTTTTATCAACCTACGAAGATTACACGACAGACACGCAAGAAATTCTAGATATATTCTCTATGATAAGAAAAGCTCACGTTGAATTTGGAGAAGAATCCATTTCTGTATACTTAATTAGTATGACGCAATCAGCAAGTGATCTACTTGAAGTTCTCGTACTCGCAAAAGAAGCTGGAATTTATCGCCTTCACTCAGATGGCAGCATTGAAAGTAATTTGAACGTTGCACCACTTCTTGAGACGATCGATGATCTTAAAGCTGGAGCAAGTACAATGGAAGAGCTTTTTAATCTAGACGTTTATCAAAAACACCTTGAACAAGTAGGCAATCGCCAAGAAATTATGCTTGGCTATTCAGATGGTAGTAAAGATGGTGGAACATTAACAGCAAATTGGAAGCTATACCAAGCTCAACAAGAGATCAGTCAAATTGCAGTAGAACGAAACATAAAGCTAAAGTTCTTCCACGGTAGAGGTGGGGCACTTGGGCGAGGCGGTGGTCCATTAAGAAGAAGCTTGCTTTCACAACCTCCTGAAACCTATACCGCAGGTGTCAAAATCACAGAACAAGGTGAAGTCCTTTCTTCTCGCTACCTACTTTATGATATTGCTTACAGAAGTCTTGAACAGGCTACGACGACGTTACTCTCTGCAGCTGTTTCAGGAATCAAAAAAGACTCAAGGCAAGACGATTGGCAGAGAGCGATGGAGCATATTTCAGAACTCTCACTCGATAAGTATCAATCGTTGGTGTTTAATGACGAAGGGTTCTTGACTTACTTTACAAATGGAACTCCATTGCCTGAATTAGGAGCTCTGAATATCGGTTCAAGACCTATGAGTAGAAAAGGAACAAATAGCTTTGACGATTTAAGAGCGATTCCATGGGTATTTGCTTGGACACAAAGCCGCCAGCTAATGCCAGCATGGTATGCATCAGGTACTGGGTTGAACCAATTTGCCTCAACTCCAGAGGGACTCAATGAACTGAAAGAAATGTACGATAAGTGGCCATTTTTCGCATCGCTAATCGACAACTTACAGATGGGACTTATGAAAGCCGATTTACCAACAGCTGAAAAGTATATGGCGTTGATTAAAGATGAACAAGTCGCAACACGTATTTTTAATATGATCGTTGAAGAGTATCATCTTACGAAAAACGTGATCCTTACTATTACAGGGCAAGATGAGCTACTGGATGGCACGCCTAACATTAAAGATTCCATTCGTCTCAGAAACCCTTACGTAGATCCATTAAGTTCCTTACAGGTAGAACTAATATCAAAATATAGAGCGAGCGACAGTTCTGATGATGAACTACTGAAAGAAATTCTACTTACCATCAACGGTATTGCCGCTGGTCTAAGAAATACAGGTTGATCAAGAAACCTCTCTGCAACAATTGCGGAGGGGTTTTTTTGTTATTGGGTAATTCATTATGATTTCTCGATTTTTACCACAAATACTTTGCTCTTTTGATGCAAAACTAAGGATGTAAGAAAAATTGCACAAGGAGGGCAAAACATGTACAAAAAACTGATGCCGTTATTACTGCCCGGGTTATTGTTGCTCGGAGCATGTAATGCGAACGGTGATAATGATAAAAACGAAGCGATGAATAATATGAATACTACAAGTGCACCAACTGAAGGTATTCAACGAATTAATTCAGGGCAAATCACAATTGACCCTAACTCTTACAGTACGGAAACGCCTAGTAAAAAATTCCCTCACGGTGAGATCGTTCAAAAGGGACAGTTTGAGTTTAAAGAGGCTATTCCAGGGATTGATCCAAGAGAGTATCTTCCTGAAGGTTTCCCTGAGCAATACGGAATCGGTGGAGGAGATGAGCAAGCGAAGCAACGTGCAAGAGATGGGCAGAACAACAACCAAGGGCAAAATAATCAACAACCAGCCCAAGGTAATGAAGGTAACAATACAAATCAAGCAGAACCTTCAGGGGAAATCAGTAAAGAGGTTCAGCAGGTTATCGATTTAACGAATAAGGAGAGAAGAAAGCAGGGTCTTCCTGATCTGAAAGCATACACAAAGTTAAGTGATGTTGCTCAAGAAAAGTCACGTGATATGCAGGAAAAGAATTACTTCTCTCATACGAGCCCTACTTATGGATCTCCATTCGATATGATGAGAGACTTTGGTGTTGATTTTAACACGGCCGGTGAAAATATCGCTCAAGGTCAACAAACACCTCAATCAGTAGTGGATGCCTGGATGAAGAGTGAAGGGCACCGTAAAAACATCATGAACAAAAGCTTCACGCACATCGGTGTAGGCCTAGTACAAGATGGTCATTATTGGACACAAATGTTTATAGGAAAATAATAAGAGAGCCAGGTACATTAAGATGTGCCTGGTCCTTTTTTAATGTCATCCCATTGTTCTTTCACCACTTTTGGTTCATAATGGAAGGGGTAGTTATCTGAATAATAGTAATTTTACATAAGATTGGAAGGTGTAATCGCTTTGAATATCCTGGACGTTCTTTCTGATCTACTAGAACCAGAACAAATCAGTACAAACGAAACGATTATCGATCAACATAGTAAGGATGAATCGTATCATACACCACACAACCCAGATGTTGTGGTATTTCCAAAGAACGCGGAAGACATTAGTAAAGTAGTTGCAGCTGCAAACAAGAACAATATTCCAATCGTTCCGTTTGGGCTTGGTTCAAGCCTCGAAGGACATGTTATTCCGTATCAAGGTGGGATTTCGATCGACTTCCAGCTAATGAATAACGTAATCGAAGTACGTCCTGATGATTTTCTAGTTCGCGTACAGCCAGGTGTAACACGTTCACAATTAAATAAAGAATTAAAAAAGTACGGATTATTCTTTACTGTAGACCCTGGAGCTGATGCAACAATTGGCGGGATGACTTCAACGAATGCGAGTGGAACAACATCAGTACGCTATGGAGTTATGCGAGATGTTGTTCGTGATATTGAAGTTGTTCTTCCTGATGGGCAAATCATACATACGGGAAGCTTAACGGCTAAGTCATCTTCAGGTTACCACCTCACTAGTCTCTTTGTAGGTTCTGAAGGCACGCTCGGAACATTTTCTGAGATCACCTTAAAGGTATACGGAATTCCAGAGACCATACTTGCAGGTAGAATTGTTTTTCCTACGATCGAGAATGCAGTGACAACAGTTACAAACATTCTCCATGCAGGAATTCCAGTAGCCAGAATGGAACTCGTAGATGCACGTTCCATTCAACAAGTGAACAAAACAAATGAAACGGATTACTTAGAAAAACCGACAGTCTTTATTGAGTTTCATGGGAACGAGGCAGGTTTAAAACAGGATGTCGCTTTTGCAGAAAGCATCGCTCAAGATAACGATTGTGATGAATTTATCTTTGAGCATGATTCAAAGAAACGAGCACAATTGTGGGAGGCCCGTCATAATCTAGCCTATTCTTTCAGTCACAGTTCTCCAGGTAAGAAAATGATGGTAACGGATGTTTGCGTCCCCATTTCAGAACTAACTGGTGCTATTATTGATGCAAGACAAGCAATAGAACAATATGGACTGGACGGCGCATTAGTAGGTCATGTTGGGGATGGTAATTATCATGCTATCCTCATGCTAGACCCTGAAAATCCAACAGAGCTAGAAAAAGCTACTCAATTAAATCAGCATCTTGTGCATTATGCTTTAGATAAAGGCGGTACGTGTACTGGAGAGCATGGCGTCGGAACAGGTAAAATGAAATACCAACAAATGGAGCATGGACCGGCTTTCGAAGTGATGCGAGGTATAAAGAAAACACTTGATCCAAACGGAATCATGAATCCTGGCAAGATCTTTGAGATAAACTCATAATTTTGATTAGCAACTCCTATGCTATCGGTATTCTTTAAAAGTGTGGCGAACTCTTTTGAAGAATACCATTTATTCTACGCAAATTTGAAAGCGTTATCACAAAAGGGGTGGAATGTATATGTCGATAAAGAAAGTAGCTATTATTGGTTCTGGCACAATGGGACGAGGAATCGCTTATGCAGCAGCTATTTCTGGATTATCGGTTAACCTTCAAGATATTAACGAACCTTCGTTAGAAGATGCTAAAGCATATCACAAGAAAGAATTTGATCGAGCAGTAAAAAAAGAAATTTTAACGAGAGAAGAAGCGAACCGATCGTTTGAAGCGATCAACTATACAACAGATATGAAAGAATCAGTAAAAGATCGCGACCTCGTAATCGAGGCAGTATTAGAAATTATGGAATTGAAAGCAAGTATCTTCAAACAACTCGATGAGCTGACGCCTGAGCATGCGATACTCGCAACTAACACATCAACGATGTCTCCAACTGAAATCGCTGCACAAACGAACCGGCCTGACAAATGCATAGCACTTCACTTTTTTAACCCCGTACCACGTATGAAGCTAATAGAAGTGATCTGTGGGTTAGAGACTTCTGAACAAACGATTGAAAAAGCATTCGAATTTGGAGAATCAATCGGTAAGGAATGTGTGAAGATCAATGAATTTCCAGGCTTTGCTGTAAGTCGTATGAATTGCCTAATCGGTAATGAAGCAATGAATATGGTGATGGAAGGAGTAGGCTCTCCAGAAGACATCGACAAGGCGATGAAGTTAGGGTTGAATCATCCGATGGGGCCCCTAGAACTTGCTGATTTAGTCGGACTTGATACAAGGCTCCGTAACATGCAGTACCTCTATGAAACACTAGGTGAGAAATATAGACCTTGTCCGATTTTAACAAAGTATGTGAAAGCTGGGCATCTTGGCAAAAAGACAGGGAAAGGATTCTATACATATTCGTGATAAATAAACCTTTATTAAACATGGCAACATAGGGGGGAACCATGATGAAAGAAAGTATCGTTATTGTTGAATCAGTACGGACACCAGTTGGACGTTATGGAGGCGCACTTAAAGATCTTAATTCAGGGGAGCTAGCCGCGATTGCGATCAAAGAATCGATTAAGAGAGCTGGAATCTCACCTGATATCATCGATGAAGTCATTCTAGGAGAAGTTAGGCAGACAACAGAATCGTCAAATGTTGCAAGAGTTGCTGGACTCAGAGCAGGGATTTCAGAAACAGCACCTGGATTCACGATAAACAGACTCTGCGCGTCAGGGATACAGGCTATTGCATCTGCCGTACAACAAGTGCAATCTGGGCAAGCTGAGATTGTCGTAGCAGGTGGGACCGAAAGCTTGAGTAATGCACCGATCTATTTACGAAACAGTCGATTTGGTGGAGACAAAACACAATTGGTTGATTCCAACACTGAAGCAGGGCAACAGCCAATGGAACTATTTGGCTCTAAGTTAGGTATGGGGATAACAGCAGAAAATGTTGCTGACCGTTACCATATTTCTAGAGATGACCAAGATCGGTTTGCAGCGGAGAGTCAAAGAAGAGCTGCTTCTGCAATAGAGAAAGGCATATTCAAAGAAGAAATAACTCCAGTTGAAATCAAATCAAAACGAAATACTTTTACATTTGATACAGATGAACACCCAAGACCAGGCACAACATACGAGAAGCTTTCTAAATTAAAACCAGTGTTCAAGGAAAACGGTTCAGTAACCGCTGGGAATGCTTGCGGAAGGAATGATGGAGCCGTTGCAATGCTTATTATGAGTGAAGAAAAAGCTAGAGAACTGAATGCAAAACCTCTTGCAAGAGTCGTCGATTGGGCAACCTCTGGCGTATCACCTGAAATAATGGGAGTAGGTCCAGTACCAGCTGTAAAGAAGCTTCTAGAAAAGAGCAACATGTCACTTCAAGAAATCGGTTTAATCGAACTAAACGAAGCATTCGCTGCACAGGCATTAGCTGTCATGAGGGAATTAAACTTGGATGAAAACAGAGTGAATGTTAACGGCGGAGCCATTGCACTTGGTCATCCGCTAGGAGCTACTGGAGCAAGAATATTAACATCATTAATGTACGAAATGAAGCGAAGAAATGAACGGTATGGAATTGCAACGTTATGTGTTGGTGGTGGGCAAGGTATGGCCATGCTTGTTGAAAATATGAATATGTGATGGAATGAAGAGAGACAGTGCTCATTCGCACTGTCTTTTGTTTGTGAAAATGATAAAAAAGTGAGAGGTGTAACTTAAATGGAGATAAGAAGGTTTGTTGAAAGAGATATTCATGCGATACTCGATTTATTTTATGAAACCGTTCATACGGTTAATAAGAAAGATTATTCACCTGAACAGCTAACAGCATGGGCAAGCCCTTTGGAAAGAGAACAAAGGCACCTCGAATGGCTCAGAACCCTTCGCTCTCACTTTACACTAGTTGCTGAGGAAAATAACCAGGTGATTGGATTTATAGACTTAACAGCTGAGGGGCTTTTAGACCGCCTGTATGTTCATAAGGATTTGCAAAGACAAGGGGTTGCGTCAGCATTACTTGATGGAATCCTTCAACATGCGAAGCAACTAGAGTTAAGTGAAATAAAGACGGAAGCGAGCATAACCGCAAAACCCTTTTTCAAAAAGCATGGTTTTAGAGAAATAAAAAAACAGCAGATTGAAAAAAACGGAGTTATCTTGACCAATTTCTTAATGTACCTGGAAATAAATGGTGTCACCTCTCCAAGCATATGAGCACATTCGCCTACATAGGTTGATAAAAAAGGAGGGGGTCAGATGTATCAACCAATATCTCAATCTCTTCGTTACCCTGATGATATGCTTGCCATTATTCGAAATGGACTCAGGGAACAAAACCGCAAGTTAAACGTTACGATTGTAGGTGGTGGTATGTCTGGACTTGTGTCAGCTTCCCTTCTGAAAAAAGCAGGGCACAATGTAACCATTCTTGAAGGGAATAACCGTGTAGGAGGAAGAGTCTATACTGTTAGAGACCCATTTACTAATGGAAAGTATCTTGATGTTGGTGCTATGAGAATTCCCGTCACCCACAAACTAACGTATGAATACATCGATCGGTTTCAATTACCGATTAATAAATTCATAAATAGTTCTCCAAAAGATATTTTATATGCAAATGGCATCAAAGCTAGTAGGGCTGAATACGAAAAAAACCCCGATATCTTAGGATTTCCAGTAGAGCCAGATGAAAGAGGAAAAACAGCTACTGAATTATTCCTTAGTGCAGTACAGCCTTTTTATACGTTATATGAAAATGGTGATCAGAAACAAAAAGAATTCCTTAGAAGAAAATTCGATAGGTATTCTATGGAAAACTTTTTACGGTACAATCCAATCGGGCCGTCCTTATCACCTAATGCTGTTCGAATGATCAAGGTGCTTCTAGGAATCGAAGGATTTTCTGAGCTATCATTCGTCGATATATTAACAGATATAGTAAACACCGTGTTTAATACAGACTTAGAATTCAATGAAATAACGGGGGGCAATGATAAACTACCTGAAAGCTTTATTCACCAACTAGAAGATAATTTTTTATACAATGAAAAAGTACACAGGTTGATACAGAGACCTCGAAACATAGTCGTACAAACGCGCAATCAAAAGACAGGTGACATAAACACATTTAAGAGTGACATCGTAATCATGACGGTACCTTTTTCCGTATTTCAATTTATCGAGGTATTACCATATCATTCTTTTTCATTCGAGAAGTGGAAAGCGATTCGAGAGCTTCACTATGTGGCTTCTATGAAAATTGGAATTCAATTTAAAGAGCGATTTTGGGAGAAAGAAGGTCTTAAAGGAGCGAACCTCATATCGGATTTTCCAAACCGATATACATATACACCAAGTAGAACTGAAGATGATCCATCATCTAGTGGGGTTTTACTTGCGAGCTACAGCTGGGAAGACAACGCCATGCTTTGGAACAGCTTATCATTGGATCAACAGATCACTCAGTCACTAGAAGATCTTGCGAAGGTTCATGGCAAACGAGTATTTGATGATTATCAAGTTGGAACCTCATTTAGTTGGAGTCAGAATGAGTTCTCAGGAGGTTGTTTCACGCTTTACAAACCTAATCAGATAACAGAGTTTGAAAATGTGGTTACTAAACCAGAAGGTCGAGTCCACTTTGCTGGAGAGCATACCTCTTCTTTTCATGGCTGGATTGAAGGGGCAATCGAGTCGGGAATTAGGGCTGCATTTGAAGTCAATAATAGAAAAGATATATAAATGAAAAAAGCCAGAAATTAACTGGCATCTATTCTCTGTTCTCCGAGACACGCTTCACTCTGTTTAAAAATTCATTAACCACTTTATCTCCAGATAATAAAACAAACGGTTTAATGTACCATTTCAACGGTTCATTGAAGCCCGTATATCGAAGTTTCGTTACTTCTTCAGATTGTTTAAACAATTCATATGTACCTTGGATATCAAACATCCCACCTAGGTTAAAAGCAATTGTTAGCTTCTTCTCATCTTCTTTGTTCATGTACGCTAACGTATGTACATCATATTCCATCACGCGTTTTCCTTCGCGATATTTTTGCCTCGAAATACTTCCTACACCTTCATCTGTTACTTTAATGGGTGTATTTTCAACGACGTTCGGCATGATTTTTTGCATATTTTCTAATGATCCATCTAAATAACCCCACACTACTTCAATCGGTGCTTGTATTTCGATTGATTGATCCCATTTCTTAGGCATTCCAATACCCCCTTGAATCTTTATTCTACCTTATTCTTTTTAGCTCATTTGTTTTCCTTCTTTTATTAGTAGGTTTGGGAGGATTTAAGAAATAGTTTATAGAAAGACATGGAGAGGAATGGATGAAGTATTGGAAATAATAGGAGGGGTAGAGTGAGCAAACCGATTGAAATATCAAACATTCGAATCGAGCAAGACAAAGGCAAGGACCGTCGTGCTTATATAGCAAATTTCGAAGAACCTGTTCAATATGGTGTGCATGGAGGTGTAAAGGATTTCTATAACGTCTCTGTTGAGGAAGAACATCCTTCTACATTAGACCATATTGTCGCAGCAGCTGGTGGCTGACTAACCGGTACATTATCAGGTGCGCTGGAAGCGCGCCAAATACCGACGTTTCCAAATAAGCTGTCAGGGCAGTTCGAAGGCATAATCGAAGCACCGGATGGTGTATTAAAAATCACAAAAATAAAATGTACGTACAGTCTTGTGATTCCACAAGGGAAAAGAGATGCTGCTGAACGAGCATTATCTGTTTTTGAACGCGGATGTCCAGTCGCTCAAACCCTAAAGGGATGTGTAGAGTTCGAACACCAGTGGGAAATCACAGAAGAATAGACGACAAAACCCGATGGAGAGAAGCTTCATCGGGTTTTATATTATATCAGGACAACAATCATCCCGCTTCAATTTATTCAATTGCCTCTGGCTTAGCTAGCTTAATAAATTCTCTTACTGCAAAAGATAAATACTTATCCTTCTTCCAAATTAATCCTAGTTCCAGGCTTACTTCAGAGTTTGTAATGTGAAGGGCCTTGATCGAAGGATTTTGGATACTCATAGCAATTTTATCAGGTAGCAATGCAATACCGAGCTTTGCTTCTACCATTTCAATCATGAAATCTTTTTGAGAACTATGACAAACGATAGTTGGGTAAAAACCATGCTTGTCACAAGCTTCGATGATTCGATCATGTAACGTGAAATCTTCACGATACATAATAAAAGGTTCGTTTTGGAGTTCATTTATCGTAACGTTACTAAACTTGCTTATGGGATGATCTACGTGCACAATCAACATTAAAGGATCTTTTATTACAGGAAGTGTCTCGAAGTTTGTTTTTCGTACTGGCAGGTTACATACCATTCCAACATCCAACGACCCATCTTCTACACCTTGCTTAATTCGTTTTGATCCAACTTCTGTTAGTAGAATCGTAACACTTGGATATAATTCTTTAAATTGGCTAATTAGTTTCGAAAAGAACGCTGCCCCTATAATCGGAGGGATTCCTATCTTGATTTCACCTTTCTTTATTGCTGTGATATCAGATAGTTCAGCCGTCATATTATCAAACGATTGAAGCACTTTCTTTGCGTTCACAAGAACAGCTTTACCGGCATCTGTTAACTCCAATTGTTTTGAACGATAAAAGAGTGGGACACCAAGCTCATTTTCTATCTGTTTAATCGATTTACTTATTGAAGGTTGTGAAACATGTAAAGTAGATGCGGCTTTCGTAAAGCTTAGCTGCTTTGCAACTTCAGTGAAGTATTCAAGATGACGAATTTCCATATGTACCACTCCTGCTAGTAGAATAGTAAACTTACGCCCTATAACCAAACCGAATATGTAACATTCCAAATATGTATTATATTTAAGTTAACTTCTATTATAAGATATTACATAACGATAGGACAGTTTGATTTATACAAACTGCAAAACACGGGAGGAGTCTAGCTTATGAAAGATTATGTTCAAGAAGAATATCTACAGGTAGCTAATGAGCTCTATGAATTTATTAATGGTGATGTACTACCAGAAAGCGGCGTATCGAAAGAAGAGTTTTGGAACGGTTTAGGTGAAATCGTTCAAAACCTCGCTCCTAAAAACAAAGAATTGCTCAGAACTCGTGACGATATGCAAGAACGGTTAAACGAATGGCATCAATCGAATGAAACGTACGATCAAGATGAATACAAAGCTTTTCTGAAAGAACTAGATTATCTAGAACGTGAAGTAAGTGACTTTCAAATCACCACACAAAATGTTGATAACGAAATCGCTAATCAGGCAGGTCCTCAGCTAGTCGTACCTGTAAATAACGGCCGGTACGCGATCAATGCTGCCAATGCACGGTGGGGCAGTTTATATGATGCGTTGTATGGAACAGATGTTATCAGTGAAGAAGAAGGCGCAGAACGAACAAGTAAGTATAACCCTAAACGAGGCGCAAAAGTCATTTCTTATGCAAAAGGCGTCTTAGATAAAACAGCTCCACTTAAAGACTTCAGCCATAGTGATGTAAGCAAATATTTCATCGATAAGGGAGAACTAAAAGCACGTGTTGGAAATAATGACAGCGTTTTAGTAGATTCTAATCAATTCGTAGGTTTCAATGGGGATGAATCAAACCCAAGTGCAATTCTACTGAAGAACAATGGCATTCACTTAGAAATTCAACTAGACCGCTCTCACCCGATTGGTTCTAATGACCATGCCGGTGTAAAAGATGTATTCGTTGAATCGGCATTAACGACCATCATGGATTTTGAAGATTCCGTTGCAGCGGTTGATGCAGAAGATAAGGTCGTTGTGTATCGTAACTTCTTAGGACTCATTAAAGGAAACCTATCTGTTTCTTTTACAAAAGGAGCGAAGAACGTATCAAGAACATTGAATCCAGATCGAGAATACATGAATTCCAATGGTGAACGCTTCACTTTACCTGGACGATCACTGATGTTCGCACGAAATGTTGGCCACCTGATGACCACAGATGCGGTTTTAGATCGTGACGGAAACGAAATTCCTGAGGGCATTCTAGATACGGTTATAACAGGGCTAATCGCAAAGCATGATGTTTTAGGACATGGGAAGTATCGAAATTCAAAGAAAGGCTCTATTTACATCGTAAAACCTAAAATGCATGGTTCAAAAGAAGTCGCTTTTGCTAATGAATTGTTTAACAAAACGGAAGACCTTCTTGGTCTAGAACGAAACACGATGAAAATTGGGGTAATGGACGAAGAACGTCGAACAACGCTGAACCTTCGAAACTGTATTAAAGAAGTAAGTGAACGAATCGTCTTTATCAATACAGGATTTCTCGATCGTACCGGAGATGAAATCCATACATCAATGGAAGCCGGCACAGTAATTCGAAAACAGGATATGAAAAACTCAATCTGGCTTCAAAGCTATGAGAAATCCAATGTGCAACAAGGTCTTAAAACAGGCTTCACAGGTGTCGCACAAATTGGGAAAGGGATGTGGGCGATGCCCGACCTTATGGCTGACATGGTAGATCAAAAGGGAAGTCAGCTTATTGCAGGAGCTAATACTGCTTGGGTACCGTCTCCAACTGCTGCAACTCTGCACGCCTTACATTATCATGAAGTAAATGTCCCAACCGTACAGTCGGAGCTTTCAAAGAAGAACGCAAATTATCAGGAAGACATTCTGCAAATTCCAGTAGTCGATGTAGCAAAATGGAGTAAGGAAGAAATACAAGAGGAACTTGATAACAATGCACAAGGTATCCTTGGTTACGTAGTACGCTGGGTAGAACACGGTGTTGGCTGTTCTAAAGTACCCAACATTCATAATGTTGACTTAATGGAAGATCGTGCAACACTTAGAATTTCTAGTCAACATATGGCTAACTGGCTACGTCATGGTATATGCAGCAAAGATCAAGTATTGGAAACGATGAAACGGATGGCAAAAGTTGTCGATAAACAGAACGCAGATGATTCAGAATATCGACCAATGGCAAGCAACTACGACGAATCCACTGCATTCCAAGCAGCTTGTGAACTTGTATTAAAAGGAATCGATCAACCAAACGGGTATACAGAACCGATTCTCCACAAGAGAAGAAAAGAAGCGAAATCTAAAATTCTTGCTAGTAAATAGACTTCTTTGCAAAGTAGTTAAACGTTCTTTTTACGCAAAACATTAAAAGATAAAACGGAAAGAAGCACCTGCTTAATTTGGCAGGTGCTTCTTTCGTCCGAAATATACAGAAAATTTACATTTTTATGTATAAAGGAAATCGCGTCCGTCCATACTGTATTCAAGAGCATAAGGAGGGATAATGCATGGATCGTTATAGAATCATGTTTACATACAGAATGAGAAGTGTTGGATTTTTATGTATCCATTGTTTTGATACCTTTGAAAAGCAGATTGTAACCGTCCCTATTTATAGTAGTTATGATGGAATAGATCCAGCTCATGGAACCTTCACAAAGTTACCTCCTGAGCTTCAGAACACGTTGCTTTCAGAAAAAGAGAACATCAATAGTGGCTATTATTCGATAAGAACATGGGATGTCGAAAATTTAGGTTAAAGAAGTACAGCTGTTAATCAGCTGTTTTTTTATTGTAAAATAAGTGTAGACGAAGCTTATAATGAAATGGAACAGGGAAAAAAAGAGGAGGAGGGATAAGATGTTAAACAAAGTTGATTATTATTTATACAAGGTGGATGTAACGCAACCCACAGGTGCCGAGGTTTCATATTTTTGGGAGATTAGCGTTGCAGAGTTTGATGGTAAGATTTTTTCGTATGCGAAAGCTGATGAATTCGGAAGAAAAATCCGGTGGCATGAAAGTAATGAGACCGATAAAGAAAGTGCTCTTGCTGCTATTAAAGAGAGGTGTAAAGCTCAGAGTAAATAGGAGTTACATGAGTTGATTTTTAATCCTCACATCTAAGGAAACTCGTCTTAGCCCATTGATTCTTGGGCATACTTCTAGTAGTATAGGAACGAATGGCTAAGAATTGAAAAGAGGGTTACAAATGAAACAATCTATATACGGACTGACTTTTGATCAGTTGACCGATTGGCTTATGGAACACGGTCATAAGAAATTCCGCGCTTCTCAAGTATGGGATTGGCTATATAAAAAGCGTGTAAAAGAATTCTCACAAATGAACAATGTTAATAAAGAGTGCATCCAACTACTAAAAGACAATTTTGTTATCCAAACGCTAGAACAAGAAATCAAGCAAGAATCTTCCGACGGTACGATCAAGTTCTTGTTCAAATTGCAGGACGGTAATGTTATTGAAACAGTACTCATGCGCTTCCATTACGGACTATCCGTTTGTGTCACAACACAAGTAGGCTGTAATATCGGGTGTTCGTTCTGTGCGAGTGGACTTTTAAAGAAAAGCCGTGATTTAACAAGCGGTGAAATCGTTGAGCAAATTATGAACGTTCAGCACGCTCTAGATGATAAAGGACAGGAAGAGCGTGTGAGTCATATCGTAATCATGGGTATCGGTGAACCATTCGATAACTATCAGAATATGATGGACTTCCTTCACGTTGTTAACTCACAAAAAGGACTTTCGATCGGAGCTAGACACATAACGGTATCAACAAGTGGCTTAGCAGATCAGATTTATGATTTCGCAAATGAAGACTTGCAAGTTAACCTTGCCATTTCACTTCATGCGCCAAACGATGAAATACGAACGAAGATCATGAAGATCAACAAAGCATATCCACTAAGCAAACTGATGCCAGCGATTGATTACTATCTTGAGAAAACCAATCGCAGAATTACGTTCGAGTATATTATGCTTCGTGACGTTAACGATCATAAGGAAGAAGCTGTACAGCTTGCAAAGCTGTTAAGTGACAAGCGACACCTTTCATACGTGAACTTGATTCCGTATAATCCAGTTGATGACCATTCGTATCAACGGAGTGAGAAGGAAGCTATCCTAGCATTTTATGACACGCTTAAAAAGCACGGTATCAACTGCGTGATTCGTCATGAAAATGGAACGGACATCGACGCAGCTTGTGGTCAACTAAGAAGTAAACAAGTGAAAAAGTTAGAAAAGACCGGTAAGTAAGTACAAGCACACCTTTTGATAGGTGTGCTTTTTTGTGTTTTCAATTTAACAACCATTCACGTTCACCCTCAAAGAGGCTTCTTTCACGGTTTTCATCACAATGAATAAGCTGTAGAAAAAAAGAAGTGAGGGGACGATATGAAAGGGTTAATCATTACTGGGGTACTAATAGTTGTACTCGTTTTCTCAGGAATGTATAAACAACATCAACTTTACATTGCACCGTATGAAAGTGACCAAGACGATATCGGGGTCATGTCAGGATATAACCACATACATGTGTTGATAGATGAAGAGCGTTTCGTTCGACTAGATGTGTACAATAAAGATAAAGAACGTTCGAATAGCTATTCATCTTACGACATGGATCAGCTTTTCCCTTCTGCAGAATTTGTAGAAGTGTTCGAAGAAGAAGAGAGACTTTATGCATTATATAAAGATACTGAGGAAAAAGAATCGATCAAGAAACTAGTTGTAGGAACAAGAGGAAATCTTCAGTTTGCACAAGAGCGAAAGTAAGATTACCGCTTCACTAAACTCCTTCCTGCAACGATTAGTAGAGGTATGAATCCAAGAGATACCGCAAGAATCGTTTCCATTATTAGACCACTCTCACCGAGCTCAATTTCATTATTGAAGCTTGTAGTCGAAAAGAGATAAACGAGTAATCCTAAAGGGAAAACGAACGCTCGTTTATTTGATAAGTCAAATAGCTGTGTAATGATTTCATTGATGATAAATAGCATCATTGTTATTTTCATATAGGTTCCAATGATCAAGGCAATCCCAAACACCGATTCTACCCGCTGAATAATCTCGCCTATTTCAATAATTCTTGCGAGTTGGAAGATCGGAAACTTTTCATACGTTACCATAGGTCCGAATACCATTATCGATGCAATAATGGTGACAGCTAGTATGATTCCATTTAATAAAAGCCCTGCGTACATCCATCGTTTAAAAGGTTTATCTTTTTCTCGTTTCAAATAAGGTAAAATCATCGCAAAATACATGATATCCATGTAAGGAAAGCCAATTCCTACATATGTTGCATGTAATACAGGCTTCCACCCTGATAAGAGTACTGGTTGAAGATACTCTGGATGATAGTGAGTGATATTTAAGACTAATATAGAGAGGATGATGAAGAAAAGGAAGTACAGCATGCCATGAAACATCCGCGCCATCACTTCAATTCCCTGGCGGACGGTTAAGGAAGCAACCATAATGATCAAAAAATGGAAAATGTATAATGGGCTCTCTTTCAACATCGAGGTCGTTAGAAATTGTCCCATACCGTACGTAATGTTTGCTGTGAACAAAATAACGATCAATGCAAGAGAGATACCAAACAAGTAAGCTATCGGTTTCCACATCAAAACCTTTGTATATTGAACATACGATAAAGTAGGATATCGCTCATACATAAATAAAACGATCATCATCACCACAGCACCCAAACCGTTTGCAAGAAGGATCGAAATCCATGCACCGTTTTCTGCAATTCCAATGAATGGTCCTTGAATATTAATAATCGTTGACCCTGTGATAAAAGCTTGAAACAACAGGATCATTTGTAATGTGTTGATCGTTTCTATTTGTTTCATACATGCACGCTCCTTTCGTCTAGGATGTGAAGTAGTTGAAAATCATTCGAGCAGGACGTTCGAACGGAATGTCCAATAAATCATCTAAATTAAACATCGCTTTGCCACTTATAAAGACGAAGCTTAAATACCCAGAAATACATACTAGTCCCATGTAAAACATGAAATCTTTGCGGTTTTTCTTTTCTTTATCTAGGAACCATGTGTAGACAAGTAAAAGATACATAACAACCGTAACAATTATTCGTTCAATCATCTTACACTTCCTTAGTCAAAGAATGCTCTGCCAATATCTGATCCCGAATTACCAATGTCCATTTCGACATTCACCTGGAATTTCGCTTGACTAAAAATCTCTGGCCATTCAGCCTTTATTTTTTTCCACTGTTTAGGATTATCACGATAAATTTCATTTCCAATCCCAATCAAATCAACTTTATCTTCCTGTAAGTCAGTTAGAGTCTTATTAACTGCTTTCTTTACGACACCTGCAACTTTTTTATTGTACTTATTGATCTTTTCAGTAGTATCGATATTCGTACATTTTAACTCACCAATGTCGCCTAACATGCTGATGTCGACTTTTACACTGACGTCATTGGTTTTGGATAACGTTGGTTTAATCGATGTTTCAACATGGTTGATCTCGATGGACTCTTTCAGCTTAGTTTTCGAACCTTCACATGGGACTTCGATAATCCCTGATTGGGCTTCATTCATTAATTTCAGTAGTGACTCTGTTTCTCTCGGAGATAAATGCCCTGTTAATTTGCCTTTTTGGAGATAGGTAATTCCATAAACAATCGGCTCACCTGTAGATGAAAATTTGTAATATGGAAGTTTTGCTGTTGCTGTTTCGCTCTTTAGTTCTCTTCCGAAAATCAATAAATTTATATCGATTGATTTTGAATTATACTTGAAGGAAGACGTTTCAATTTCTTTCAGCTGCTGACTGATCGTATTCTCAATAAATGGCTTATTCTCAAGATAATCTTTTGCCTTTCCCTCCATAATCGCAATGCTGATCATCAATCGCGGTTCATGATCACGATAGAAAAACTCTAATATTTCCCCAACATTTCGTTCTTTTGCTAGTTCCTCGCTTATTAATATAATCCTTGTGTGACTCCACTGAGCTTTACGGCCTAGGTGTGTTGCAATATCTCTAATCGCTTCAAACACACTATCACCTGTTGTTTCAATGTTAAAAAACGCTTTGTCTCCACCACCTCCAGCACTACCGATCTTAGGAGATGGCTTAATAAATTGTGTTGTTAAATCAATTTTACCTTCATCACCTTCATGTAAATCAATTGCTACTGCTTGAACAAACCCAAATTCGGGTAGTTCTTCATGATCCCAACAACCGCTTAGTAGAAGGGAGGTAGTAACTAAACAAGTTAGTAAAGATAAACTCCTTTTGTTCATCAAAGTCAGCTACCTCCCTTTTCATTTGCTTTTGAAAGTACGTTACTTTGTTTATGTTTCCGTAATTGTTTAGAAAGGGGGGACCGAAAGATGAAATCGTATAAAATCCCATTACGAATCGGACCAAGTGGCGCAAAATAAGGTTGTCCAAGAGAGCGCAAGCTGATGAGATGAAGATAGATTAAAATAAACCCAATCATAAGTCCAAAACCTCCCAATGTAGCTGCACCAAGCATTAAAGGGACCCTTAGGATACGAGATGATGTACCAAATTCATACTGAGGAATCGAGAAAGATGCGATTCCTGTTAAGGCCACTACTACAACCATCATCGGAGATGCTATTCCTGCGTTGATCGAAGCATCTCCAATAACGAGAGCCCCTACGATACTTACCGCAGAACCAATCGGGCGCGGAAGTCGTAAACTAGCTTCTTGTAATAATTCAAAGAAAAATAACATGATTAACGCTTCTACTAGAGCGGGGAAAGGCATACCTTCTCGAGTGTCTAAAATCGCGAGCAACAAGACAGAGGGTATCAACTCAGTATGAAAAGTTGAAAGAGCGATATAAATACTTGGTAAGCTTAAGCTGATAATGTACCCCGTGATTCGAAGCATTCTGATAAGGGACGAAAACAATGTCCGCTGATAATAGTCAGAAGGAGATTGAAAGAACTCTACAAATAACCCGGGACATATTAAAACCGTTGGCGTCCCGTCAACAAGCGCAATTATTTTACCACCAAGTAGCGCAGATACTGCAACATCTGGTCTTTCAGTGGTTTTAAATTGAGGGAAAGGAGAATAAGTTGAATCCTCCATAAGCTCAGCAAAATAGGATGTTTCGAGAATTTCCTCATCATTAATTTCATCGAAACGTTTCTCAAACTCTTTTAATGTATCAGCAGGAACCGTTCCTTCTAAGTATGCATAAGCAACTTTTGATTTCGTTTGTTCACCTTTCTTTTGAATTTTCACCTTAAGCTTATCTGACTTCAATCGCGAGCGTATCAAACCCAAGTTTTTCGTTAAGTTCTCGATCGTACCTTCTCTTGGACCGATAACAGATACTTCGTTCTGAGGCTCCCCGACAGATCGCTTTTCAACTGCAAATGCATCGTACGCCAGTGCTTTGTTCCATCCTTCAAACATTACAACGATGAAACCCTCTAACAATTTCTCACTGACTTGCTCAAGCTTATCTATTACATTGACAGCGCGGGACGTTACACCGTGTTCAATAAAAAACTCTTTTATCTCTTTTAGTTCTACTTCCGTAGCGTTGCCAACCTCATGGGGGATAAGATCCTGCATGACCTCTTTGAGAAGATTGGCTTTTTCGTTTTGAACGATCGTTTCACAAAACACCACTAACGCCTTTTCATTGTATTGGCTACTGTATTGAAACTTGTTATAAATAATATCCTCGCAATCCGTAAAAATAGCTTTTATAGCTGTTTCATTATCTTCTAATTTTCTTGATAGTTGCGTTTTTGGTGAACTATCTTCCTGCTGATTATTCTCTGAACGCCTATGCCGTCTCACTTTCATCGTAAAAACTCCTCTACGACTATTTATTAAGTAGTTTCTCAAAAAAAGAAGGCATTATTCATAGAGGGGTGAGGTAGTATTGGCGACTTTCTCATTATGAATAGATGAATTATAGGATGCACATAGTAATAAAACGTAATTTCTGTTGAGGTGACGATAATGAGAAGAAGAAGGAGAAAAATTAAAGATTTAATACAGGAACAAACTCCATCTCAAGATGAGGTTATTTCAACATCTTTAACAATTAACAAAGAATACCTTGACCAAACACCGAACCTTCCAGGACTAACAGTAAGGGAAATAACTATATTTGACGGGCGAAATGCGCTTGTTACATACATTGATAATATTTCAGATACGCCATTTATTAGTCAGAATGTTTTAAGCCCATTGTTATCAACAAGGGAAAAAGATCGGACAGTAGCGAACGTCATAACAGTACCCAAAATAAGATTAGTAAACAAATGGAAAGATATCGAAACACATCTACTTCAAGGCTCCTGCCTTCTTTTTCTCGAAGGCGACAAAGATGCTCTTCTTGTCAATGCACTGAAAACGCAAAAGAGAAAGCCTATGGAGCCAGCAAACGAACGAACGATTCGTGGTTCTCATATTGGTTTTATCGAATCGCTCGAAGACAACATATCTATGCTCCGACATTTTTTAACAAGTGATCAATTACGAATCCAATATACGTTTGTTGGGAAGGAAAATAAAACAAAGATTGGGATCGTATACCTTGAAAACCTTGCAAATCCCGAAGCCCTCGAAGAACTGATGACTAGAATTGAAGGAGTAAAGTACAAAACCATACTCGACTCCGGAGAACTAGAGCAAATGATTGAGGATAATCCATATTCCATTTTTCCTCAGTTTCTCGCATCAGAGAGGCCAGACAGTGTAGCTGCAGACCTACTTCAAGGACGCTATGCAATTATCGTAGATCGGTCTCCTAGTGTTATTGTAGGACCAATAAATTTCAATTCGTTTTTTCAGAGTATCGATGATTATAGTTCAAGATGGATCTCTTCATCATTTATACGAATTCTCCGGTTTATTAGTTTTGTTATCGCTATTTTCTTACCATCTTTCTATATCGCGATCATCTCATTTCATTATGAAATATTACCACTCGAACTCCTTCTTTCTATTGGACAATCGAGAAGAGAGGTACCGTTCCCACCAATCATAGAAGCATTTTTAATGGAGTTTATTCTTGAAATGCTAAGAGAAGCTGGATTACGGTTACCGAAATCAATCGGTCAAACAGTTGGTATCGTTGGAGGTATCATCATAGGACAATCAGCAGTAGAGGCGGGAATCGTGAGTAACATTATGGTAATCGTTGTTGCGATGACTGCAATATCTTCGTTCGTAATGCCTAACCCCGAAATGGCATTCGGTATTCGATTTATCCGATTTCCGATGATGCTCGTCGCTTCTTTCTTCGGAATGGTCGGAATTATCATCGGCTTTATGGTTATCGTGATGCACTTAGTCAGCCTTGAATCACTTGGGACACCTTACGGAATACCATTTGGTCCACTTAAGTGGAAAGACTTAAAAGATTCCGTTATCCGATTTCCTCTATGGGCGATTGAAAAGGTTAAAACATCACGTAGCAACTAGATGCATAACAAATGGAGTTGGTGAACGTGCCTAATTTCAAAAACAATACGATTACCTTAACGCAGTTTTCTTTGCTACTATATGGAACTCAATCTGGAATTGGGATTTTATCTTTGCCAAGAGATTTAGCTGAAATTGGAGACACGAGCAGCTGGATCGCACTATTTATTGGATATGGGTTAAGTGTCTTAGCGTCTATACTCATTGTTCAAGTTATGAAAAATTACCCAGGCGATACGATCATTCAACTTTTCAAACGTTTTTTTGGAAAATGGCTAGGTTCATTCCTTTCTGTTTGTTGGATCGTATACACAACCTTTGGAATGTTTCTTATTACGGTTACAACAATCTTTATCATCAACACTTGGGTTTTGCCTAAAACAGCTCCTTACCTTATTCTTCTGATCATTACAATTCCAAGCTTTTACCTAGCGCGAAACGGCCTGCGAATCATTAGTCGATTCAGCGTACTCGTATTCCTCTTTACCTCATGGATGGCAATTTTATTTATGTATCCTATGTTTACTGGTAATCTTCTGCACTTGTTGCCGATTATCAAGGACGGTATCATGCCAATTTTAAAATCAGTACCTAACATTACTTTTTCTTTTTTAGGGATAGAATTATTATTTATCATTTATCCATTTTTAGAAGATAAATCAAAAGCTGTGAAAGGAATTCTAATTGCGAACGGGATAACCTTATTAAGTTATTTAGTCGTTACATTCAGTTCATTTATCTATTATGGACCGTATGAAGTTGTTGAATATGTATGGCCAACGTTAAATTTAGTAAAGCCAATCGAATTTCCATTTCTAGAACGTTTTGAAATTATTTTCTTATCGTTCTATTTATTAATACTTGCTACTACTGGAATACCGTATTACTTTGCCTCTTCTTTTAGTATTGCACAACTTCTGGGGCGTAAAGACCATCAACTCGCTTTGCTTTTTTTACTACCTGTTGTTTATATCAGCTTCTTCTTCTTCACAAATTCTTTAACGAATCTAGATAAACTCGGAAACATATTTAATAAAGTTGGATTAGGAATTGCGTTTATATTACCAGTCTTGTTACTGTTCTACGGATGGGTATTCAGGCTCTTTAGGAGGGAAAAAACGTGAAGCACTCCTACAAAAAGTTCTTAAAATCATGCATGGTCTTTCTACTAATTTTCTTAGTAGGGTGTCGCTCTGATCAGCTTTCCTTAGAGAGAACTTCCATCGCATTAGTAGTAGGCATTGATCAGAGCCAAGAAGAAGGAGATATGACAATTTACCAAACAAATCCCGTGTTCAGTAGAGAAGCAACCGACACTGTTTCTACATTACAAACAACCGCTCATTCTTTACGTCAAGCAAGAGATAACCTAGATTCCCAAAGTGCTGGAACAATAGTCGGTGGGAAACTTCAAGTTTTATTATTAGGGAAAGAGTTAATGAAAGAGCAAGCAATGTTCGAGGAGTTGGATGTGTTCTATCGAGATCCTAAGAATTCCCCCAACGCAAGAGTTGCAATGGTAGATGGCCCAATACGAGAAATAATGGAATTTAAACCAGAAGACAAGCCTCGTTTAGCCGTTTACTTGTCAGACCTCATCGATACGACTCATTTAAGAGAAAATGCTGTTCTAACCACGTTACAAGAATTTCATTACGCTAATTTTGAAAAGGGAATAACCCCTGCGGTTACAGAAATTCTTTTTAAAGGTGAAGAAATACAAGTTAAAGGGTCAGCTTTGTTAGATGAAAATGGAAAATATGTATTTTCTGCCGGACACCTCGAGAGTTCAATCATTCAGATGCTTAGAAAAGATGTACAAGAACCTATTCCAATTTCTCTTGTAGTCGAAAAACCCAATAAAGTTCTTAGTGTCGGTGTGACACGAATCAAGAGAAATATAGATGTTTCTTACAAAGATGACCAACTTGTCTTTGATATTGACTTCAAACTGAAAGTGTCCATTACTGAGAACACATCTTCTTTAGACCTAATAAAGGATTCCTCGAGAATCGAATCCATAATTTCGAAGAAAATAGAAAAAAAGGCTGATAAGCTTATCAAGAAAGTGCAAGATGAGAAGATCGAACCATTTGGTCTAGGGGTTTATGTTCGAGCTTATGAGTATGATAAGTGGAAAACGTTCGAAGACGATTGGCCGGAAGAATTCTCAAAAGCAAAAGTTAACGTAAAAACATCAGTATCGATTATCGAACATGGAGTAATTCAATAAACCAATGCAGAAACCAGTTCTTTAGGAAGGCCGATTGCAAAGAAAAAGCGCCAGAGCGGGCGCTTTTTCTTTGCAATGGAGCTTATTCTACTAGTTCTGTAAGGATAGCATTCCCGTTAGAACCGACCCTTACGAAGGCGTAATTCATTGTTTCGTAATCATTCCCAGTCCCTTCTGGAATAAAAAAGGTTTCAATTCCATACTGGACTGACCCATCTCCGCTCAACACTCCGTTTATCAGAACATCAGAACTTGCTGGTTTATAGGAGTTGTTCCATTCTCCATTCACCTTATAAAAACCTGAATACTCAAAATATCCCTCGTTGTTTTTCCGCAACACGACGTTTATTTTTTCCTGCCGTTCTGTAGATGCATTGTCGAGATTAGAGATATCATAACTAAGGCGAACGTAGTCACCTTGCAGCATCGACCTAGGGTCAATCGGAGCTAGCTTTAGCTTAATTTCAGTACCATTTCGAACCGTCCATTCACTTTGCACACCTTGATAGGTGAGAAATGCTGCCATCATAACGACGATGAGTAACAATGGCTTCATTTTTATTTTGACGAAAGATGGCGTAACGTCACCGCTCGATTTATACTGTTTCGAAACAAACCAGGTGATCCCAAAGACGAGGAGAGAAGCGATCAATAAGGTGATCGACTTATGAAGTAGCGTCCATACAAAATCATAGTATTTGTAGAGTAGAAATGCATATAGAAATACGATTCCTAGCCAGTAAGAAAAGAGATGCCGCTTCGTCTTAAAGAATACCATGGTAAACACGACGAGAAGAAATAGGCTGTTATAAAACCAGTAGATCCACTCACCCTCGTTCGTGAATGTGAGTGCGAACAGAAGTGTTATGGAATAAACAAGTGCATTATAACGAATCCATTCTCGTTTGATCGCGAAAAAGAAGCCCATATTCACAAGAACCATCAAGAAGAAATAATGATCGAATTCAAGACGAGTCACGCCACGATCTTCACTGAAAACAATAAAAGAAACAAGAATAGAACCATTAAGTAAGAAATAGAGATACATCTCAATCCATCTATGGTGCCAGATTTTCAATAAGACGATAATGAGTATGATTGTGACAAGAGAATAGTAAGGTATCCGAGCCTCATCGTTACTAAAAGCATTTGATATATGATGGATAAATCCGCTTCCAAATACGATTGATATACCAGCTAGAAGCAATATATGAGAAAGAAGTGCAAGGTGTGGCTTAACAAACAATGATGGCAGTAGGAGTAGCCCTATAGCAGATAGAAATACCGCTAAGAAGGAAGATGTACTTAATGCTAGTAGACCTGTGAAGGCACTGATCAGCATCAATGTACAGAATACTGTTACGACTGCGGTAATAGAAGATTTCATTCGTTGTTTCCATGTATCAGAAACCTTGCTAAGTTCTAAACGTTTTAAATAGGTGATGGTCAAAACGATAATCACGACGATTAAGGCGAGAAAGATGAAATATAAGCCGCTTCCAATCACCTCATACACTTCAGATATGCCTTTGAAAAATAAAAATAAAGACAAACCAAGTCCACTTACAATTAACCAAACTCGATTTTCAGCCTTCTTCCACAAGTACAAGCTAGTGAGAATATACCCAATATACATCCATGCGATGACTTGACTATAGGAACTATAACCAAAGCTTTGAGTTAGAAATAAAACGTGCATGATTCCAAAACTTCCGTATTCGATCCACTTCGATTGTAAATATTTCGAGCGCGAGAGAAAAAACCACAGATGACAAAACGATAAAAAGAGTACTAAGAACCCAAACTCCTGAAATTCTGTCCAACCAGGGTCATATGAAGTAGGGAAGACAAAAAAGAAATAGGCGGCAACCGTCAAGAGAAATGCCAAAACAAAAAGCGGCTGGTATCGCGCTAAGATAGCGAACGCTAATACAGGAAGAAGCCATACTAAATAAAGCAAATAAGAGTCTGCATGAGAATTGTAAGTTTGACCGATCACAGCGACACTTATTCCGAATGCTATTGCTCCTGCTACCCATAGCCACCTTTCCAAAAACCTGTGAGAGTGTTGAAACCTTGATAGAACAAAAGAAAATAGGAAGAAAGACACCATAAGAATAGCCGCAAGGAAGATCTTCTCAGTGCGTTCAAATACGTACCAGTTCGAAGCAAAGAAATAAATAATACTACTGATCAATAAAGATATTGCGATTAAATAACCTGTATGGATTCGTTTACGATTCATTGCATGCATCCTTTCTTCAAAGAGCGATCATTCGTTTATGGGTACACTTCCTTTAATGATATGTCTTGTTTCTTGTTTACTTGTTGAAATCCTTTCAGGTAAGTAACATATTTTCAAACTCCATCATTGAGGCAGCAAACGGGTGATAGCTTTTAAACGCTATTTTAACGAATGTATTGAATATTCAGAAATGACTATATATACTAAACATATAAACATACCAACCGGTTAGTTAGTTACGGATATGAGGAGACGGATACAATGAACTTTGCTTATTCCGAGGTTTGCCAAACTTACCTCGAACGAGTAACAACATTTATGGAAACACATGTGTACCCGAATGAAAAAGTATATGAAGAGCAACTCTCAAAGCAGGAAAGCCGTTGGACAGCTGTACCTCCTATCATGGAAGAGTTAAAACAAAAGGCAAAAGACGCCCGCTTGTGGAATCTCTTTTTACCTGATAGTGACTATGGTGCAGGTCTCACAAACACGGATTATGCTCCCATATGTGAAGCGATGGGACGCTCGATGATTGGACCTGAAGTCTTTAACTGTGCCGCACCGGATACAGGAAACATGGAGGTACTCGTTCGGTACGGAACTGGTGAACAGAAAAAGAAGTGGCTCGAGCCCTTACTTTCTGGAGACATTCGCTCATGTTTTTCGATGACAGAACCTGATGTAGCTTCTTCAGATGCGACGAACATTCAGGCTCGCATCGAGCGGGATGGCGATGAATATGTGATCAATGGTACGAAATGGTGGTCGTCTGGTGCTGGAGATCCTAGGTGTAAAATTGCAATCGTGATGGGGAAAAGCGACCCAGCTGCTCCGAAACATGAACAACAATCCATGATTTTAGTGCCTCTTGATACAGAAGGTGTGACAGTCAAACGAATGCTTCCCGTGTTTGGCTATGACCATGCTCCTCATGGGCATGCAGAAATTGTATTCAAGGATGTCCGAGTACCCTCTTCTAATATCATCTGGGATGAAGGAAAAGGGTTTGCAATCGCACAAGGAAGGCTCGGTCCAGGCCGAATTCACCACTGTATGCGTTTGATTGGCACAGCTGAGCGTGCGCTTGAAGATTTATGTAAGCGCGTACATAGTCGTGAAGCGTTTGGTAAGAACATCTCTGAGCAGGGTGTGGTAAGAGAATGGATTGCTGATTCAAGAATTGAAATCGAACAGGCTAGATTACTAACACTAAAAGCCGCTCACATGATGGATACGGTTGGAAACAAGGAAGCGAAAGCAGAAATTGCGATGATAAAAGTAGTGGCACCAAACATGGCCTTAAAAGTGATCGATCGGGCTATTCAAGCATGTGGTGGTGCAGGAGTGAGTGATGATTATACGCTCGCTGCTCACTGGGCTAACGCAAGAACATTACGACTTGCTGATGGACCTGATGAAGTTCATCGGAATGCAGTCGCAAGGCAAGAGCTAAGAAAGTATAGCTAGTAAAGGAGGAATCGCACATGAACGTAATGGAGTTATTCAGTTTAACTGGTAAAACAGCCATCGTGACTGGTGGTGGAAGAGGGCTCGGAAAGCAGATTGCAGTGGGGTTCGCAGAAGCAGGAGCAAACGTTGTTGTTTGTTCAAGAAAGCTTGAAACATGTGAAACGGTTCGTAATGAGTTAGAAGCGATGGGAGTTAAATCACTTGCCTTCAAATGCGATGTGACGAACCAGGAAGACATCCAACGAGTCGTTGACGAAACCTTGAAAGAATTTGGTGGAATCGATATTCTCGTCAACAACAGTGGAGCAACATGGGGAGCATCTGTCATTGATATGCCTCTTCCAGCCTGGCATAAAGTGATGGAGGTGAATGTAACAGGCACATTCCTTTTTGCACAAACTGTTGGCAAAGAAATGATCAAGCAGAAGAGCGGTAAGATTATTAATATCGCTTCTGTTGCTGGACTAGGTGGCGCTGATCCCCGTTACATGAATGCGATCGGGTATAACACGAGTAAAGGCGCAGTTATTACGTTTACAAAAGACCTCGCAGTAAAGTGGGGAGAATATAACATTAACGTCAATGCGATTGCACCAGGTTTCTTTCCAACAAAAATGTCTCAAGGCTTGATCGAAGCTGGTGGAGAAAAAATACTAGATTCGACGCCGCTAAATCGATTCGGGTCAGAAGACGATTTGAAAGGAGCCGCTTTATTTTTGGCTTCAAATGCATCGAGTTATGTAACAGGAGATGTTCTTATCGTCGATGGGGGACAGCACGCGATGTGACCGTAATGTTTCTCTCGTAGCAAGCAAGGCAACATGAGGTGTGCATCGGAGTAACCTCCATGTGATATAAAACAACGATAGATTGAGAGGATACTGCCATGAAACACGAACTAACAGTGAAAAGTATAGAGCTATTTGAGAAAAAGGGATTCAGCGAAACATCGATTCAAGACATCGTTGATGCGATTGGTGTTACGAAGGGAACGTTTTATTACTATTTTAAGAGTAAAGAAGCGTTATTGATGGACATTCATTCTTCTTACATTGACAACATGATCAAGCAGCAAAAGGAGATTTTAGAAGATCGTTCGAAGGATTGTAGGACGAAGCTATACGACATGGTATACATGCTCATTCATAATATTGAGCTTGAAGGAAAAAGTGCTCGCGTTTTCTTCCGTGAAATAAAGAACCTAAAAGAAGAGAATCTATCTAAGATTTTGCCGAAGCGAGACCAAATTCGCTATTATTTTGAGGACCTTTTAAAACAAGGCGTCGCAAATGGAGAATTTCGAAACGACCTGAACATTGAAATTGTCACGTTTGGCATTCTAGGAATGACAAATTGGACCTACCAATGGTATCAACCAGACGGACCAGTGTCAGATAAAGAGGTCGCTCAAATGTTCGTGGATATGGTGCTAAATGGCATAGAGGAAAGTAGCTAAGTTTTTTGGAAACGATTACTAAGTAACCATTCTAACCGGTCAGTACTTTAAAGGAGGAACTAAAATGAATCCTAAAGAAATCAAGAAGATCACAGTCCTAGGATCAGGGTCGATGGGGCATCAAATTGGTATGTTATGTGCTCTCGGAGGATATGAAACAACCATTCAGGATATTAACGAAGCGGCTTTACACGATGCACGTGAGAAGCTTAATGCCATCATGACGAAGTGGGTGAAGAAGGGGAAAATTACTGAAGAAACGTTAGAATCTGCTTCTAGTAGATTACAGTTTACTACAAGTCTTGAAGAAGCGGCTGTTAGAGCTGATTTTATTATCGAAGCGATCGTTGAAAAGTTGGATGCGAAACGTGAAGTGTTCGAAAAAATCGACGTATACGCTGCGCCAGATGTTATTTTCGCAACAAATAGTTCAACGATCGTGAATTCATTGATTGCTTCTGTTACGAATCGTAAAGATAAGATCGTAAACATGCATTTCTTTTTCCCACCACTTGTCATGGACTGTGTGGAAGTAGTAAAGAGTGACGACACGTCAGAAGAAACAGCTAATGTAACGATGGAAGTGTGTGATCGCATCAATCGAACGGGTGTCTTATTGAAAAAAGAGATTTCAGGATTCGTTGCTAACCGCATTCTAGGTGCGCTCCAAAAAGAAGCGATGTATCTTTACGAAGAAGGCATCGCAGATTTTGAGGATATCGACCTAATCTGTAGAAAAGCACTCAATCATCCGATCGGTCCGTTCGAATTAATGGATCTATCAGGTATTGATGTTGGCTACTATGTGATGCAGCAACGGTACAATGAAACTGGTAATCCTGAGGACAAACCTTCCCACTCGATAGAGGAAAAGGTAAAAGCAGGGACACTAGGACGAAAAACCGGTAAAGGCTGGTATGATTACACAAAAAGTCAGGTGAAAAATTAATTGGCCGCTACAATGCGAAGCTCGTAAATAAAAGAACGAAATCAATGCTAGGCACAAATTCGAAGATTTAGTTAGCAGGAGGGTAACCTATGTCGATTTCACTTGATACGATTCCTGTCCGTGATGGAGAAGAGCTGAATAGACGAAAGCTAGAATCCTTTATAAGAGAAAACTTCGACCAATTAAGTGATGATTCACTCACTATTCGGCAATTTGGTACGGGAAGCTCAAATTTAACATACCAAGTGTCCATTGGTGATTGGGAAGCCGTACTTAGAAGACCTCCTCTTGGACCAGTTGCTCCAAAAGCACATGATATGAAGCGAGAATTTACTATCTTGAAGGAATTACATCCTATTTTCCCCCTTGCTCCTAAGCCATATCTCTATAATGAAAGTTTGTTAGATGCTCCATTCTTCCTAATGGAAAGAAGAAGAGGAATTGTCCTTGATACCTCATTCCCTGATGGTTATCAACCAACAGAAGCTCTATGCAGAAGCATTTCTGAAAAGATGGTGGACACGCTTGTAGATCTTCATAGTATTAATCATGAACATACAAAATTGGGTGAGATTAGTCATCCAGATGGGTTTATGGAACGGCAAGTTCATGGATGGATCAAGCGCTACAACCGTTCGAAAACAGATGACATTAAAGGAGTTGACGAGCTAACGAATTGGATGGCGGCTAATATACCAAAGTCGCAAAGTCCCGCTGTGATCCACTATGACTTTAAATTAAACAATACAATGTTCTCACACGATGACTACAGCAAACTAGTTGGTTTGTTTGATTGGGAAATGGCTACAGTTGGAGATCCTCTCGCAGATCTCGGTGCTGCGATGGGGTACTGGCTACAAGAAGATGATCCTGAAATACTCAAAAAAGGTATGGGAAAGCCACCAGTTACCGTGATGAAGGGGTTTATGACAAGAGAGGAATTTATTGAATCGTATGCAAGTAAATCCGGTCGCGACGTTTCACAAATGAACTTCTATTTAACTTTTGCTTATTTTAAGCTTGCTGTTATTTGTCAGCAAATCTACTACAGGTGGAAAATGGGACAAACATCCGACGAACGCTTTCGTCATCTGAATCACTTTGTTGCAAGCTTAATCAGTCATGCCAGGAACAATGCGAGTGTAAATCGGTAGTAATATTAGAAAATACTACAGTTTTTCATCACCATCTTGAGGAGGTATCCTATGGCAAAAACAAAGTCTAATCAGCCTAGGGCTGACTTTCTTAATAAAAGGACATTACCAGATGATGTTTATACTCCTGAAGAGTTTACAGAAGAACACCGCATGATTGCAAAGACAGCTTACCAATTCGTTGAGAAGGAAGTTGATCTTCATAGAGAGGCAATCGAGCATCAGGACTTTGACCAGGTCGTTTCCCTACTTAGAAAAGCGGGTCAACTCGGGTTACTTGGTCACAGTATTCCTGAAGAATATGGTGGGTTAGGGCTCGATAAAATCTCAAAATGCATCGTAGGAGAAATCATTGGGAAGACGAGCAGTTATGGTGTGGCGCATTCCAACCATACATGTATCGCTACGTTACCTATCACCCATTTTGGTACGCAGGAGCAGAAGAGTAAGTATTTACCTAAGCTTGCTTCAGGTGAGTATATCGGCGCTTATTGTTTAACAGAACCGAACGCGGGGTCAGATGCGCTAGCGTCCCAAACAACAGCGGTACTGAATAAAGAAGGAACTCACTATCTTCTGAATGGAACAAAACTCTATATCACCAACGCCGTATTCTCAGATACCTTCATCGTGTATGCAAAGATTAATGGAGAACAGTTTTCAGCATTCATTGTAGAGCGGGATTTTCCTGGACTATCACTAGGACCAGAAGAAAAAAAGATGGGGATTAAAGGCTCATCGACGAGATCAGTGATTTTTGAAGATTGTATGGTTCCGGTTGAAAACCTCCTAGGTGAAGCTGGGAAGGGCCATGTGATTGCTCTGAACGTGTTAAATTTAGGACGATTTAACCTCGGGTCAGCTTGTACAGGAGGAGCAAAGCATGGGTTTAGGTTAGCGCTACAACACACAGATGAACGTAAGCAGTTCGGTCGAACCATTTCTAAATTTACAGCTACTCAAGAAAAAGTTGCCCGTATGATGGCAAGAATCTACGCTTCTGAATCACTTCAATATAGAACCGCTTCCTTATTAGAAGAAGCTATGAAAGGGCTTTATGAAGAAACGAATCATACCATCGTTCGGGACCAAATGATGGAATATGCTGTTGAGTGTGCCATCTGTAAAGTATTTGGCTCTGAAACACTTGATGAGGTCGTAGATGAATCTCTTCAATTACATGGTGGTGCCGGGTTTATACAAGAATATCAAATCGAGCAGATGTACCGTGACTCAAGAATCAACCGTATTTTTGAAGGTACGAACGAAGTGAATCGATTGCTTATCATTGGAACGCTCTTAAAGAAGGCAATAAAGGGAGACATTCCACTTGAAGAGTTAGTGGAGAAAGCGACACGTGATTTAACAGAGCGTAATCATGCACCAATGAATGAAGAATCCGCCATCCAAAGCATACGGAATGTCTTTCTGTTTTGTGTTGGAAAGGCGTTCGAGAAACACGGAGAGCGGTTGATGGATCACCAGGAAACTGTGATGAAGCTTTCAACAATTGCGATTACCTTATTTGCAGCTGAATCTGCTGTACTTCGAGCTGTAAAACACGAGAGTGAACTAAAAACCATGCTAGCAAGAACGGTTTTAGAAGAAGCTCTCCTAACTGTTGAATCATCATCTCGTATGCTGCTTATGAGTATTCTATCGAATGAAGAGAAACAACAGGCTGTTAGACTGGTCTTTAACGAAATCTCAATGTACGATTTCGGAAGCTCGATGGAACGGAACAGGCAGATTGCACATTTTAGCTACAAGAAACAAAAATATGATGTGTAGAGACCAGAAATTGTAAGAAAGCTGTAAAAAATAGAATCGATGACTAGCTCATCATAAAAAAGGGAGAGATCGATATGGAAACGACAGTAAAAACAGATCATCTAAACGTAAATGTTCAGGGTGCTGTACTTCACCTTACTCTAAACCGTCCTGAAGCTTTAAATGCATTTAGCGAAGAGATGATTCTAGGGCTGATAAATGTCATTCAAGAGGCAAAAGAAAACGATGAAATTCGTGTTGTCATGCTTTCTGGCGCTGGTCGATCCTTCAGTGCTGGAGGAGATGTTAAGACAATGGGGGATACATCTCCAACCGAAGTATATGAACACATAGGGAAATTGAATGAACTGGTGCTTGCCATGAAAGATCTCGATAAACCAATCATTTCAGTCATTCACGGATTTGCTGCTGGAGCTGGATTTAACCTCGCGCTTGCGAGCGATATTATCCTAGCAGCGGAAGACAGTAGCTTTGTCTTAAGCTTCTCACAAGTAGGGCTAATCTCTGACGGGGGAGGACTTTCGTTTTTACCTCGTTTAATCGGTCCATACAAAGCAAAAGAACTTTTCTTCTCAGCACAGCCAATCACAGCAAAAGAAGCAAAAGAATTAAGAATCGTTAATCAAACATATCCATTATCACAGCTACAGGACGAAGCGATCGCATATGCAGAGAAACTCTCTAAAGGGCCTAGTAAAGCATTTGGATTTATCAAGAAGATCGCAGATTCATCACTCACTGCATCGCTACCAGAGGTTCTCGAGCAGGAACGAATCACGCAGGCTATGATGGTAACCACGGAAGATCATAAAGAAGGTGCTGCAGCATTCAAAGAAAAGCGCGCACCACAATTTAAAGGGAAATAATCAGTTCAAACCGGAGATGCAATGCATTTCCGGTTTGGTGTGAAGGTTTATGGGTTCGCATATGAGAATGAGTGAAATTATACACTAAAAGCAGATTAAAAATACGAAGTAATTGAAACATAAGGAAACTTGAGATCTAAATTAGAAATCGTTAGTTACGAGTGAAATATTATAAAGCTATAGGAATGTAAAATCGATGTAGAATAATTTGAATGAATTTAATGGTTAAGAAACTTATAACTTCATTGTTATAGAATTACTTTGGAATCCCAACATAAAGAGGGGGAAGTTCAAGAATGGATGATATAAGAAAGTACTCTGTTATTATTTTATTTCTTAGTTAACATAATATATATTATAGGAAGTCAGTCAAAATAATTAAATTCCGTCTCAATCGTTAAGTAAACTTAAGATAGTGAGACGGAATAAAATTTATTTTCCTAATAGATTTCTAATATCTTCCGTTAAGCTATAATCATTTACTAAATAACTTTTAAACTTCTTATTCTCGTTATCGTTTCTGGAAATCACAATTGAATCATCATCGACGTTAATTCGCATTTCTTTACCTGTTTTAAAATAAATAATGATGTCTGCTTTTTCAACAGTTACTCGATGTGTTGGCACCTCAGTAATGTTGTTACGTTCAAATTTGTTGATCCACTTGATTAACTTTTCTTCATCTTCGTTTGAAGTCACCACTTCTTTAGCAGCATTTTCCAAACTATGTAAGTGGATTTCGTAAATATTCTGTTCTTCGATCTTCTGGTGCAAACTGATATCGAGACTAATTGCACTCGCAGTGTTTTTATATTTATCATTCTTATAGTCTACATATACTTCAGCAACTTTTAGATAACTAAATGCAAGAACAGAGAAAAGTAGGATGGTTAAGAGTCCTTTAGTGGCTTTTTTCACATCATCACCCGCTTTCCTTATCTAGCGACTACTGTATAAATCCAACCTCTACTATCATAACAAAAATTCAGATTCTTCGGGTGAATATGTAACAACTTCTATAAGTTACACAGATTTGTAACAAAATTCACTTCCTAGAAACAATAATTGAGCACAGAAAGGCACCTGTAACATAGCTAAAGGTCCCTTCTATGCAATGATTCTTACTTTCTTAACGCTTGCTCTAACCGTTTGAGACCTTCTTCCAACGTGGAACGAGTACAAGCGATATTAATACGTTCAAACCCCTTCCCTCCATCTCCAAAGATATATCCTTCATCTAATGCTAACATGGCATCATTTTGTATAAATTTCTCTAACTCTTCGTGATTCAAATTGAGTGATCGGAAATCTACCCATACAAGGTACGTTCCTTCGGGTTGAATAACACGAATTTCCGGCAATCGTTCTTCAATAAATGATGTCAAAAAGGTAAGGTTTTCTTCGAGATAAATAAGAAGTTCTTCTAACCATTTCTCCCCATGGGTATAAGCTGCTTCAACCGCTAGAATCCCAAGCGCATTTGGAGCAAACAGCCCCATCTTTCCCATATATGCTTCGTACTGTTCTCGTTTCTTTTCGTCAGGAATAATGATTGTCGACAACTGCAATCCAGCAAGGTTAAAGGTCTTGCTTGGTGCAATACATGTAATGGTATTCGCCTGAATATCAGATGAAATTGTTGAGATTAACGTATGATGATGCCCTTTGAAAATTAAATCAAAGTGAATATCATCTGATACGATCAATACATCATGTTCAACACATAGATTTGCTAGTGTTACTAGTTCTTCATAACTCCACACTCTTCCTACTGGATTATGAGGATTACAAAGAAGAATCATCTTAACCGCTGGATCTTTGACTTTTGTTTCAAGGTCTTGAACGTCCATCTTATATGTATCTGAATCTAGTACAAGTGGATTATCAACCACGACACGATCGTTCTTTTCGATCATATCACGAAACGGATAATAAACTGGTGACTGTATTAAAATTTTATCTCCTTGTGAGGTATACGTATTGATCGCTGCTGAAATTGCTGGAACGACGCCTGGCGTAAAAACAATCCACTCTGTATCGATCGACCAATTATGCCTACGATCTAACCATTTTTGAACGGCGAATTTCGTATTGTTCGTGGGCATCGAATACCCGAAAATTCCGTGCTCAACCCGCTCTTTAATAGTATCAATCACTGCTTTTGGAGCTTTGAAATCCATATCAGCTACCCACATCGGAAGCAGTCCCGCTTTTTGATAAATCTCTTCTGTATGATCCCATTTTACTGAATGTGTGTCATATCTATTGATTTCTTCATCGAACGTGGTCATAAGATCCCTCCAAACGAATGTCCTTATAGAATACTCTATCAAAACTTCTCTTAGGTGTCTGACTGTACGCTTGTGAAAAATTGCTAGGCGTTTTGGTGAGCAAAACGATACTGAGTGATGATAAGATAGGTGTCAATGCTAGTACTAAGCGAGGTATCGATATGAATACATTGCACCATGCGTTTTGGAGTTATTTCTTTTTTAGAAAGAAGCAGCGTAAAACAGTCAAATCAATTGTTATAGGTGGAATTGCGCCTGATATCATTTATTATGTTATGTTTCTGTACTTGATCACAGAGTATGGAATTCAAAAACTATTAGGTTCAGAGCAAGCGTTCTCGTTGCATTTTATCGTCCATGGGTTATTCGACCACCCTGTTGTTGATGTTCTTAGGAAGTTAGGTCATTCTATCGTAATTTGGCTCATCGCTTTTATTATACTCATGATCCTTCATAAAGGCTTTAAGCTTACGCCTTTATCAGGTTTTGTTTGGGGCTGGTTCCTACACGTGTTCGTTGACTTCTTCACACATGTTAGTGACGCTGTTCCTATTTTTTATCCCATAAGTGACAAGGTTATCCCAGGTATTGTGTCCTACTGGCATCCAGATTACTACGGCTATGAATTCGGAATTTCTCACTCGATCGTACTCGTTTCCACTATTATATATTTAGTCATCGAGCGGCGTAAGTCTAAGAAAGCAAAAAAGCTTATGAAAGAAAAGAAATTCGATATGTAAAAAAAGGATCCAACCACATGACGTGGTGAGATCCTTTTTTTCGTTCATTCACTTCTTCTGTAATGAAGGGTCCTTCTTCGCATACTTATTTCTGATTAAGATAGGAATGACAGATAATATGAGAAATACTACGACTGCAGTCCCTATTACCATCGGATCCCCTGACACAAGACTACTGCCTAGAAAGTTGTATGCAAACGTTCCTGGAATAATTCCAATTAATGTACCAAATAAATATGATGAGAACTTTACTTTTGATAAACCCGCTGAATAACTAATTAAATCAAAGTTGAACAACGGAACAAATCGGAAAAATAGTACATAGAAAAAGCCATTTTTCTCAAGCTGTTCTTGTAACTTACGCCCTTTTCCTTGCCAGTCTTTGTTCGCAATTGACTTTCCTAACGTTCTTGCAACGATGAAAGATAATACTGCACCAGAGGTCGCACCTAATACCGTATAGATTGTCCCAAATAATGACCCGAAAGCAAGTCCCCCCGCGATCGATAAGACACTTGCAGGAAAGAATATTAACGGTCGTATCGTGTAGATGACGATGTATACAATTGGAGCTAAAATTCCGAATGATAAGATCCAGTCGCGTATATCATTTACACGGAAATTTAAGTAAGTACGGCTAAACCAGATGAGTCCAATAACGACTAGGATGATGCCGCCCCACTTTAACCACGTACTTGGTTTCTTCATAGTTCCATCCTTTCTACATTTGCCTAAACTCTACCTTACTATAGGTCAGTCATTTTTGAATGTAATCCGGCTTACATTGAGATAAAGTGCCATTTTTACGCTATGAGAACATTTGTTTGTATACAAAGAATAACGTTAAGAGCATTAAGCTACTGTTTACGGCCGCTTCCCCTTTTGAAGCTGTTTTTAAGTAGAGAGGAAATCGAACTCTTACAGGAATCGGGTAAAATAACTGAATTCCTCTTACTGTTAGCGCGTCAAGGACTAAGTGACTTGCTATTCCGACGAGTAAGCCTGTTTGCACCACCTCGTTATACGTAAAAGTAAATGTTGTGGTTAACCAATAGATCAAGATGAGGAACAATACACTATGTGTAATCGTTCTATGACCAAAGAAGCGGCTTATGTTTTTGGATAATAGCTTTGCTTTTCTACCTGTCCATGACCCAGGGTGACAGATATCAGGTAGCAATGCTCCAAACAAACAACTTCCATAAAAGACGAGGAGCTCTGGGATAGGCAATAGTTCAGTTATGTAGTAACTATGAGCGGCTGCCCCAAAACAAAGACCTCCCATCAAGTGTGTTTTTCCTTCCATTCTTCTCAACTCCCTTGTTGTTTTAGTCTTAGATGAGTAAAAAAGTGCGAGTTTACGGGAGGGCAATCATATGTTCGCATTCTATAAGTATAGCATATTTTAACAAACGAAAAGAACCTGTTCTTCAATGAACAGGTTCTAGTCAATTATTCAGTGTTTGTTTCTTTCTTTAATTCACAGGCATTACCTGTCTCTCCTACATCTACGATAAACGATCCGTTACTATACCGGTCATTTGGTCGATAGCTTGAAGGATCAACGATAACAGGTTCTCCTTTTTCTGTTCGAACGATAACTTTATCCCCTTTCGTGACAGTGGTTACACCAATGACTCGATGAGGATTTGATTTCAGTTCTCGTAGCATGACGACTCCTCGTTTTGCTCGTGACGTGATGTCAAATTCACTCAATGGCATCTTCTTCACAGCACCTCGTTGCGTGAGTAAGAATAAATCGTTCTTGGTCGTTGAATCGAACAATATCCCGCTCACAACATAGTCATCATCTTTTAAATTAATTCCTTTTACTCCACTAGCCCTCTGTCCAACAACATTCACATCTTCTTCTTTAAAACGCAATCCATATCCAGTATGGGTCGCGATGAATACTTCATTCGTACCGTTCGTTACATACACATCAACAAGTTCATCTTCTTTTTTCAGCTTAAGTGCCATCAACGGTTTTGAGTACCGCTGAGCTTTATACTGTGATAGCTCCGTTTTCTTTATCATACCTTGCTTGGTCACGAAAACGAGGTATCGCTCTTCATCAAATTCATTGATCTCCATCGCCTCGATGATTCGCTCATCAGAATCAATCGCGCATATATTCGCAACATGCTGACCAAGATCTTTCCACCTTATATCAGGAAGGTTATGCACTGGTAAGTAGATATAACTTCCTTTATTCGTAAAGAGGAGAAGTGTGTTTGTTGTATTGCTATCAAACTGACGAAGTAATGAATCGGTTTCTTTCATTCCGAATTCTTTTCCGTTCGAAGCTGCATAGGACCTTGGACTTGTACGCTTTACGTATCCGTCTTCTGTAACGGTAACGACCACATCTTCAGAAGGAACCATCACTTCAAGGTTGACTTTGATTTCTTCAATTTCTTCCTCGATTCGAGTCATGCGTCCATCTGCATACTTTTTACGAATTTCGAGAAGTTCTTTTTTAATGACTGAAACAAGCTTCTTTTCACTTCCAAGAATCGCTTCAAGCTTTTGAATCAATTTATCTAGTTCGTTTGATTCTTTTTCAAGCGTTGTGATATCTGTATTTGTTAAGCGATAAAGCTGTAAAGTTACGATCGCTTCAGCTTGAGCCTCTGTGAAGGAGTATTCGCTGATCAAATTGTTTTTTGCATCACGCTTGTCGTTAGACGAACGGATCGTTGCGATTACTTCATCTAGAATTGAAACCGCTCGTATTAGTCCTTCAACGACATGTTGGCGGTCTTTTGCTTTTCTAAGGTCATGCTCAGAACGACGTGTAACAACTTCTTTCTGATGTTCGATATACGCTTTAAGGATTCGTTTCAATCCCATTTGCTTAGGCGTTTTATTGTAGATCGCAACCATATTATAGTTATATGTGATCTGAAGATCTGTCGCTTTATATAAGAACTTAAGAATGCCTGATGCATCTGCTTCTTTCTTAAGCTCAATAACAAATCGAAGCCCAGTTCGATCTGTTTCATCTCGTACTTCAGAAATGCCTTCTACTTTTCGATCGACTCGTAGTTCATCGATTTTCTTAACAAGATTCGCTTTATTCACTTCGTAAGGAATTTCCGTTACGACGATTTGCTGACGACCTCCGCGGAGATCTTCAATTTCCGCCTTCCCTCTAAGGATGAATTTCCCTTTACCGGTTTCAAAAGCCTTTTTAATCCCTTCTGTACCTTGAGCAATTCCTCCAGTAGGAAAATCCGGTCCTTTAATAGCCGTCATTAATTCATCTACCGTGACATCTGGGTTTTCCATCTGCATGACCGCTGCATCGACGACCTCACCTAAATTATGCGGTGGAATATCTGTAGCATAACCCGCGGATATTCCAGTTGATCCATTAACAAGTAGATTTGGGAAACGAGCAGGAAGAACGATCGGTTCCTCCTGTGTATCATCAAAGTTAGGCGCAAATTCAACCGTATCCTTCTCGATATCTCTTAACAACTCAGAAGAGATCGCAGCAAGACGTGCTTCTGTATAACGCATAGCAGCAGGCGGGTCTCCGTCGACACTACCATTGTTACCGTGCATCTCAACAAGCACGTTCCGAACTTTCCAATCCTGACTCATACGAACCATCGCGTCATAAACGGAAGTATCACCATGTGGGTGGTAGTTACCGATTACGTTACCAACTGTTTTAGCAGACTTTCGGAAAGGTTTATCTGCGATATTCCCTTCATGGTGCATTGCGTATAAAATACGACGCTGCACTGGTTTCAGTCCGTCTCTCGCATCAGGAAGCGCACGGTCTTGAATAATATATTTACTATACTTACCGAATGCATCACCAAGGACGTCTTCTAGTGGTAAATCTAAAAATTTCTCTGCGTTAGCCAATGTTATCCTCCTCAATGATGGAAATATTCTCGTTTTCGATGATGTTGGTATCTTCATTCAACCCGAAGGCCACATTTGATTCGATCCATTGTCTACGAGGTTCAACTTTGTCCCCCATCAGAACTGAAACGCGTCTTTCAGCTCTTGCAATGTCCTCAATCTTCACACGGATCAATGTGCGGCTTTCTGGATTCATCGTTGTTTCCCATAATTGATCGGCATTCATTTCACCAAGACCTTTGTAACGCTGGATCGTATAGCCTTTTCCTACTTTTTTCATCGCTTCTTTCATGCCTTCTTCATCCCAAGCATATTCCACGACTTCCTTCTTGCCTTTTCCTTTACTTACTTTATAAAGTGGAGGAAGAGCGATAAAGACTTTACCATGCTCGACAAGCTGCTTCATATAGCGGTAGAAGAATGTTAATAAAAGAACCTGAATATGAGCGCCATCCGTATCCGCATCCGTCATGATAACGACTTTGTCATAGTTCGTATCTTCAATGTCAAAGTCAGGACCGACTCCTGCTCCGATCGCATGAATGATCGTGTTGATCTCTTCGTTCTTAAATATATCCTGAAGCTTTGCTTTCTCTGTATTGATTACTTTCCCTCGTAAAGGCAGTACAGCTTGAAAACGACGGTCTCGTCCTTGCTTTGCTGAACCTCCCGCCGAGTCACCCTCAACAAGGTAAAGTTCATTCTTCTTAGGGTTACGAGAAGTAGCTGGTGTAAGCTTACCACTCAAAATGGTTTCTTTACGTTTGCCCTTCTTCCCTGAGCGTGCATCTTCACGTGCCCTTCTAGCTGCTTCTCTCGCCTGAGCGGCTTTGATCGATTTCTTAATAAGCATCTCACTCGTCGATGGGTTCTCTTCTAAGAAATAGGAGAATTGACCAGAAACAACTGCATCTACAGCAGAACGTGCTTCACTTGTGCCGAGCTTACTTTTCGTTTGCCCCTCAAACTGAAGAAGGTGTTCTGGGATTCGAACTGACACAATTGCAGTAAAGCCTTCTCGAATATCATTACCTTCAAGGTTCTTATCTTTTTCTTTCAAGAGATTCACTTTTCTAGCATAATCATTGATCACACGAGTAATCGCTGTCTTCATGCCTGACTCGTGCGTACCACCGTCTTTCGTTCGAACGTTGTTAACAAACGAAAGAACGTTTTCAGAAAAGCCGTCGTTATATTGAAACGAGAAGTCGAGCTCGATGCCATTGCTTTCGCCTTCAAAGGCAACAACAGGATGAAGCGTTTCTTTATCTTCGTTCAAATAGTCGATAAAGGCTTCGATACCCGTTTCAAAATAAAATTGTTCACTTCGATCATGACGCTGATCTTCAAGCGTAATTTTTAACCCTTTTAGAAGAAAAGCGGCTTCACGCAGTCTCTCACTTAGCGTGTCATAATTGTAATTCAACGTGCTGAACATCCCTGTATCGGGTTTAAAGTGAATCAATGTGCCAGTCTTGCGTGTTTTTCCGATATTCTCAAGGGTTGTTGCAGGTTTACCTCCATTTTCAAATCGTTGCTTGAATGTAAACCCATCACGATGGATCGTTACTTCAAGCCACTCCGATAAGGCATTGACTACTGAAGCCCCAACTCCGTGTAAACCTCCGCTCGTTTTGTATCCACCTTGGCCGAACTTACCACCTGCATGAAGGACTGTTAAGATGATCTCAGGCGTCGGTTTACCAAGCTTATGCATTCCGACAGGCATACCTCGTCCATTGTCTTGAATGCTTACACTGTTATCTTCATATATCGTTACTTTAATTTCATCTCCATATCCCGCTAGTACTTCATCTACGGAATTATCAACAATTTCATATACGAGGTGATGCAATCCTCTTGAGTCCGTACTCCCAATGTACATTCCTGGGCGTTTCCTAACTGCCTCAAGACCCTCAAGCACCTGAATCGAATCATCACTGTATTCGTTTGCTTGTTTTTGTTTTGTTGCCATGTTTTTCCCCTTTCAAAACTCTGTATAGAATAGCCTATCATATGAGAACAAGTGTTTCTATCTCTTTTTTATATCTCATTTTGTTCAGCATTGCCAGTTATAGACCGTTTTAATAGTTTATCGACTACTTAGCAGGTCAGTTCACAACGCCATGACATCACTTATATTCGAAATAAAGTCGTTGTATATAAAAAATCCTGCACAGTGGCAGGAGAGAAAAACATCGAACCGTATTGTACCTTATTGTCTATTCTTCATCAATTGTTTTTAATCTATGTACATTGCCAGGTTCATACCCAATCGTGACGTGATCCCCTTCATCAACCGTGTTCCATAGGGATTCATCGGTTAGATAGGGCGTTTTATTTACAATAAGATAAAAATAAGGTTTTTCAACAACCGAATCAGTTGTTTCTTCTGCGTTCCCGCTCTCGTCTTTTTTGTTTTCCGTTAGTTGTGGTTCTTCATACCGCACCATTTTCTTTTGTACTTCTCCAGTCACAAAAACCAGCTCATCCTTTTTCTCATTACTAAAGGCAGTTCCTATAGCAAGAACAATACAAAGGGATAGAACTGATAGAATGGTACCTCTCAGTAAATTCATACAGAGGCTCCTTTCAACGTACTTTCGTAATTAAGTTTACCATACATTATGAATTAAAGTAGTAGTTTTCAAGGCGAAGCCTGACATTTCGATCCTGACCTTTTCCGTCACGCTAACATATTTCACATCCTTTTACGCTGTCTTTCTTCTATGTCGGCATTATGAAAGGGATTTATTAATTGTTAACTAATTAAAAATATAAGTTGACACTAAGTGTGATTTCTTTTACGATTCTTTATAGAAACTGAAAGAGAGGGCTACTGATGAAAAAAATGAAAACGATTGATCTAGTATACGCAGGCATGTTTGCTGCCTTAATGGCGGTTGGAGCAAACATTGCGCAATTTTTAGTCGTAGGTGGAATTCCCATCACGCTTCAAACATTTTTCGCAATTCTAGCAGGACTACTACTTGGAAGTCGCCTAGGCGCGATTTCAATGACTGTGTACGCATTGGTGGGGTTTGCAGGTGCACCTGTGTTCGCTCAGTTCACAGGAGGTCCTGGCATTCTTCTTAAACCGACTTTCGGATTCATCTTATCTTATATTTTAGTAGCTTATATTGCAGGTAAGATCGTTGAATCAAAAGCAAAACCTACAGTACGCACATTCATGATCGCAAGTTTTACTGCATTTATTCTCAATTACGTACTCGGCACAAACTACATGTATTTTGCTTATAAATTCTGGGCGATGGCGCCAGAGGGCTTCACATATGGCATGGCATGGACGTGGATGTTAGCGCCACTTCCTAAAGATATCATTCTCTCCATTGTTGCAGCTGTTATCTCTCCTCGAATTTACAAAGCGGTCTCCAAATCATCTCAACGATCTGAACGTCGCGTCGCATAGCACGACTTCAATATCACGTTAAAAGCAAGAAACCCGTTGGTCACTAGACCAACGGGTTTCTTATTACTCACTTTGTGTTTGACTAGACTTTTTCGTATTGAGTAGCAAGGAACTAATAAACATAAGTCCTAGGAATACGATGATTAAGCTAAATCCACCTTGATCACCGAATGCTTCAGAAACAATACCGATTAAATACCCGGCAAGACCGCCACCTATACCAGCAGCTACATAAATTAGACCAAGTGCTGAACCTGGATTTTTTGAGATAGTTGTTCCGAATGCAGTAGCGGTTGGAAATAGCGCTGAGAAGAACAATCCTGCACCAGCAAAGAGATAAGGCATCTGATTTGCGAATAAGAAGCTAACTCCGACAATAATCACAGAACCAAGCGAGAATGTAATCATGATGAGTCTTTCGTTAATTTTGTTCGCAAGATACGCAACCCCAAGTCGACCGATCATAAAGAAAACCGAAAATAGAGATAGGATTGTAGCGACCATATCAGACTTCGCTTCTTTTGAGATTCCGCCAAGATCAAGAGACTTCAAATAAGATGGAAAGAAGTTTGTAAACGAAACTTCAGCTGACACTTCAAAGATAAGGAAGAACATCAGAAAGACCATTTGAGCATCTTTTAGCATAGGAATAAATGCTTTCAAGTTAACTTTCTGTGGCTTACCTTGAGGAAAAGCAACTGACGTAACATAGAAGATCACGAGTACGTTAAGTGCTGCGATTCCGACATAAAAATATCTCCATGATGCAAATTGGAATAAGAAATTTAGTACTTGCGGAAATAGAATCATTCCGAGTCCATAAATACCCATCGCTAAATTGAACATCTGGTTTTGCTTATTCGGATATGCAGCAGGAACGATCGCGTTCGACGCTACCCCGAGAGCTCCTAGACCGAAACCGATCAACATATAGAAACCAAGAAAGAACGTAATGGTAGGAGCGAAACCTGTACCTAAGAATCCAAGTGCCATTAAAGCAGTTGCAACGATTACCATGATCCGGAGTCCTTTTTTATCCGTTAGATAACCGAAGATTAAACTTGCAAATGTAAAACCAAGTTGGAAAATCAGAACCACGAGTCCAAATTGACTCATATCTAATCCTATATCTGTTTCAACCTGATTTAGGACAATCCCTTTTGTGTTTGTAACTCCCCCAGATATAAACTGTGTGAACAGTAAAATGATGAGAGCGTGAATGCTTTTCCCTTTTGACATGTGTGTAACCTCCAAGATGTATTCTATCTCGGGGGATTCCACGTGGTTACCATCTGTAAACCTGTTTGAATATTTATTACATTTATGTAAAGCGCTCCCACTACCACTGTGTCAACTTTTATTTTGTTTAAAAAAAATGACAGAAGGGTTGGAACCCCTCTGTCATTCACCTCATTTGATAGACCGCGAAGGTCGCAATAAAATAAATAACCACAATGGTTAACGGAGGTAGCACGTAATAAAACGTCGTTCGATGATTTCTTCTTGTAATGCTATATAAAATGACCAGAATCACGAGGACAGATGATAATGTCGTAATGATATTTGACGTACTCGCATGCTTGAAAATATTTGTTTCTAAATACAGGACATCTGTAAAGGACAATAGCATGATATTAAACGCATTACTCCCTAGTAATGAACTAACTCCCATATTGTAATTCCTCAATTTCAATGCTGTAGCAACACTTACAGCATCTGGAAGAGAAGTACTTGCTCCTACTAAAAATGATCCAACAAACGAAGCACCAAGACCCGTTACGGATGCAATTCGATCTGCTGTTAAGGTTAGGACCGTTCCTACAATCATTATTCCAACTGCTGAAAGAATGAACCGTGTAAGAACCTTTTTGTACGTGAAATCATTGTATTGCTCATTCTTCCGACTCTTTCGCTTAACCTTTTCTTCAGTCTTCTTATTGATCAGCTTTATCCCTACGATATAAACAAAGACGAGGATGACGGAACTGTATCCTATATGAAAGACTGAGGCTGGCAATGTTAATGACAGCCCTGCCACTACAATTAACGTCATCAGAATAACAAGATAAATGTATAACTTACTGCCGATATCTGTCTTTCCCATTATCTGTTCTTTACGGTAGACGATATCTAGAACTGCTAGGGCTAATAAGTTAAATAAGTTACTCCCTAACAGGTTTCCAATCGCAAGATCCGGGCTATCGATCGCAATAGCAGTGACGCTCGACGTTAGCTCAGGCAATGAAATAGCTGCACCTATAATGATCCCCATGAATGCTGAGGATGTTTTTGTTTTTTCGCTAAGGGCATCACCATACATGGCGAGCCGTGTCGCAACAAAGTATGTTGCGATTGCTGCGACAATAAATAAGACAAAGACCAAGATAATGTTCATTTAGTTTCTCCTTCAAGTTTGATTCATCTTAATCTATTACCTGTTATGTTAGGTGCTAAACTTGTAATACAATACCGGTTATAAATTGCAAAGTTTTGAGAAAAATGAAATACAAAAACCCGCTATAAGCGGGTTAGTACTCTTTACTCATCATCTACGAACCTCTCTCCCTGATTAATCACAGTGTAATCCCGCCATTCCTCAGGTAGCAATTGTGTATACCGGGGTTCTAGATAACGGCTATCAACTAAAATAAGAACTCCTTTGTCTGATTCCGTACGAATCAAACGACCACCTGCTTGCTGGACCCTATTCACCCCTGGATAAACATACGTATATTCAAAGCCATTCCTTCCATCTAGATCAAACCGTTCTTTCATCAGTTTACGTTCCGTATCAAAGTTGGGCAAGCCAACGCCAACAATAACGACACCATTGAGGCGATCTCCTTTTAAATCGATTCCTTCAGAGAAAATACCACCTAGCACTGCAAATCCTACGAGACTTCTAGAACGATCTGATGTGAACGTTTCGAGAAACTCTTCCCGCTCAGGTTCTGTCATATGTTGCTGCTGTATAATCGTATCTGTAGGTGTTTCACGTAAGAGGAACTCTTCATAAACGCGTTCCATATAGCCGTAAGAAGGAAAGAAAAAGAGATAATTCCCTTCTTTATCTGTAACCACCTTTTCTAACAAATCGACGAGCGGCTTCATCGTCCTTTCTCGATCCCGATATTTTGTAGATAAGGGCGAAACATAGACCTTTGTATTCTCTCTTGGAAAAGGTGAAGGAATTGAAACCTTGTAGTTTTCATCCTCCCATCCAAGCATGTTTTGGTAGTATGATAAAGGCGAAAACGTCGCCGAGAAAAAGACAGTCGAAAGAAAGCCTTTCCTCATTTTGTTGAGCTGATTAGAGGGATCGAAACAAAACAATTTCATCGTAACTTCTGATTTTCCTACATGTACGAGCGTGAAAAAGTGATCATCGTAAAGCTTTGCGATGCGAATGAAAGTTTGACAAAGAAAATATGCCTCCAACAGTTCTTCATCATTTCCCCCTAGAAGCAATTCCTTCTCACTTACCGAGACGAAGGTATCGAGCTGTACGAGTAATTCTTCATCGACCTCATTTACTACTGCGATACCACTATCTGCAGAGTTTCTTAATTCGATAAAAAATTTATTGATCGCACCAGCAGCATCCGCTATTTCTTTATTGCTCGATTGAAAAGCTCTCTTAATCTGTAAAAATACGGACTTTTGTAATTCTGCAGAATACATCCCTCTGGCTCGATCAACAAGATTATGAGCTTCATCAACCAATACTGTGGTTTGCTTCTTCTGTTCTTCAATCAGTCGTTTCAATGATACACGTGGGTCGAAGATATAATTATAATCACAGATCACTGCATCGACTACGTACGCAGCATCTAACGATAGCTCAAATGGACAAAGGCGATGTCTATGCGCGTATGTTTCTAGCACATCTCTTGTAATTCTCGTTTCATTTTGCAGGAGATCTAATAGCCCTTCATTAACACGATCATAGTAACCATCGGCGTATTCACAATAATCTTTTTGGCAGATGGTTTTTTCCTTAAAACAAATCTTGTCTTTAGCCGTAATCGTGATAGATGAAGCGTGAAGTCCCTTTTCCTCCATCATCTTGAATGCTTCTTGAGCGGTTTCACGCGTGATTGTTTTCGCAGTAAGGTAAACGATTTTCTTACCGTACCCTTCACCGATCGCCTTTATCGTTGGAAAAAGAGTACTGATGGTTTTGCCTATCCCAGTTGGCGCTGTCGCAAAGAGGGTGGCACCTTCTTGAACCGATTTATATACAGTAGCTGCAAGCTTTCGTTGTCCATCACGATAAGAATCGAATGGAAACGTTAATGCCTGACTGCTTTCGATTACTTGTTGGATATGATTCTGTTTCCACATAGCAAAAGGAGCGTAAATTCTTAAAACTTCTTCGATGAATTGAGAGAGCTCATCCAAAGTGAATGATTTTGTAAAGCGACGAACTTCTTTTGATTCCGATTGTATGTATGTGAGTTGAACATTGATTGTCGATTGATCATATTTTACAGCTGCCATATAGGCATAGCATTTCGCTTGAGCCCAGTGAACAGAATATGAATCCTCATCAATGTCTCCTAGAGGGAGTGAAGTGGATTTTATTTCATCAACAACATAAGAATTGTCTCTTTGTAACAACCCATCACATCTGCCCTCGATGTGGTAGACAAGATCGCCATATGGGTAGTCCATTTCAAATGAAACTTCTTTCAGGTCATCTTCACCGTATGTTTTCTGAATAAATTGATGGAGTTTTGTTCCTTCTGACATCGTCGTAGCGGTTCGAAAGCGGGCATCGATGCTTCCACTTCGATAAGCATATTCAACAAGAGGACGCACAGAAACGTTAACGTATTCTGACATGGTATCACCTAATTTATGTATTTACTGCTCTTCATTCTATTATAACAGGTGCTCAAACAAAAAGAGCTCTGACAGTAGCCAGAGCTCTTTCACTTTAATTTACATCGATTGCCCAATTCCCATTACGGAAAATCGCTTCAGTCGTGCCATCTTCTAACACACCATCGATATCGAGTTCACCAGACCCCATCATAAAGTCAACATGAGTAATACTGTTATTCACACCATTTTGATCTAATGCATCATCATCCATGTTTGCTCCACCTTTTATGCTACTTGGGTATGCTTTTCCAAGAGCAAGGTGACAAGAAGCATTTTCGTCGTACAAGGTATTAAAGAAAATAAGCCCTGATTGGGAAATAGGGGATTCATGAGGAACGATTGCTATTTCTCCAAGTCTACGTGCGCCTTCGTCCATGTTCAATAGACTCTTAAGTGTTTCGATTCCTTCTTCAGCTGTATAATCCACAACTTCTCCATCCTTAAATGTTAATGAGAAATTGTTGATTAAGTTCCCGCCGTAACTAAGTGGTTTTGTACTTGATACTTTACCATTCACACCATATTTGTCTGGAAGCGTAAACACTTCTTCGGTAGGCATATTGGCATTGAACTCTGTTCCTTGTTCAGAAAGGGAAGATCCGCCTTTCCAAATATGTCCTTCAGGTAATTCGATTTCAAGGTCAGTACCTGGCGCTTTATAAATAAGCTTTTTGAATTTACGATCATTCAACACATTACGTGCTTTTGCTAGGGTAGCGTTATGTTCATTCCAAGCTGCGATCGGATCGTCCTGGTCCACACGAGTAATCTTGAAGATTTGGTCCCAAAGCTTCTCAACCGCTTCTTCACCCTTGTCAGGGAAGACTTTCTTCGCCCACTCTTCATTAGGAACGGCTACGATAGACCATGTGATTTTGTCATTCATCGTATATTTGCGGAAGTTCTTCATTGCTTCACCCGCAGCTTTATTCGACGCTGAAATTCGATCAGAATCAATTCCCTTTAATAGATCAGGATTCGTAGAGCGAATAGAGAGTAAAGCGGCGCCTTCCTGAGCGAAATGATCAAACATCTTCACGCGCCATTCAGGTACGTTTTCAAGCACATCCTGGGCTGCATTTTCATACCATAAACGATCAAGAGTATCATCAGTCCAATTAATATGTACGGTCTTTGCTCCGATTTCGTAAGCTCTCTTCGCTACCAATCGTGCAAAATTTGCGCTCTCGACTGGAGCATTTACAACGAGCATTTGATTTTCTTGTAGGTTAACTCCTCTTTTTAATGCAAGCTCTGCATACTTTTGAAGCATTTCTTGTTTAGACATGTCCATTCCTCCTTGTTTAGCAACAGCTTAAGTTTAACAAATAAAGAGGAGAATGTCCTCATGATACAAAAAGCATTATTGAGAAAGAGGTGCTGTTAGGATGGACGAAAAGAAAGCGATGGATGATTGCGCCTGTGACCATACGATAACTGTAATGGGAACTGGATCGATCGATGCAACACCAGATCGCGGTATTGCCGTGTTAGGAGTGGAAACGCTATCTTCTTCAATAACGGAAGCTCAGCAAGAAAACGCAGCCACCACATCATCGATTATTACATCATTAACGAATATGGGAATACCACCTAACCAGATTGGAACAGCGGTGTACCAAATCGAAGAAGAATATAAGTACGAAGATAATAAGAAGATATTTCTTGGCTACAAAGTAACGCATTTGCTAAAAGTAGTGATCGATGATGTGGCATTAACAGGTATGGTTGTTGATTCTGCAGTAGAAGCTGGGGCAACAACGATCTCGAGTATTACGTTTGATGTGCAGAATAAAGAACCTTATTACAGAAAGGCGCAAAGGAATGCCATCAAACAAGCAAAATCAAAAGCCAAAAACATATCAAAAGCACTTGAACTACCTTTGCCAAAAGCTCCTTATAGAGTCATTGAATCTGGTGTCCCTTCAACGATTAGTGCAAGAAGTGTCGCGTACTCCGCCACACCAATCCAACCTGGGCAAATATCGATTACAGCTGATATTACCCTTATCTACCTTTTAGCAACATAAAAAAGACGTCCTCAGGGACGTCTTTCCTATTATTTCGTCATGGCATGCTCAACTTTGATGCAACGGTCCATTATGATTGTAATATCATGGTCTTTCCCGTAATCGTAAGCTTCTTCATTGGAAACGCCAAGCTGTGCCCAGAAGACATTCGCTCCAATATCCACAGCATCTTTCATAATTTCAGGTAAATACTCACTTCTTCTGAAGACATTCACAATGTCTACATGCCCCTCGATGTCTTTTAATGAGTTAACAGCTTTAACTCCAAGCGACTCATCGATTGTGGGATTAACGGGTATGATTTCATACCCTGCATCTTGCATTGCTTGAGATACCATATAAGATGTTCGAGCGGGATTATCCGATAGTCCAACAACGGCAATTCGTTTATTATCCTGTAGTATTGTCTTAATCTCATCTCGAGATGGGTTCTTAAATGCCATTACACACACTCCTTTTCCACTATATTATCTCTATTATAAATAATTCCTCATTAAAGCTATATTAAAACGCTCTATAGTGTTGAAGAATCATTTCACATGAATGGTGTATAAGATCAGGTCGGTTTAATGGAATGTGATGGCCTGAACCTTCAGCTACATAAAAGTGACTGTCAGGAACTAGATCCCTCTGATCTTGAATCAGTTCATTCCAAACTTTTTCGAGTTCCTCAGTTTCCTGCTGATTTGCTCCAGCATCTAGTTGCTCACGCAAAGAATGCTTTTGGTCTCTTGCTAGCACAACGAGAGGAACTTTAGGAAAAGGAAGATGATGAAGTGACTTTGCATATTCTCCCCAAACCTTTAGTTCTTTACCGACCGAAGCATACAACAGCGGGTTAGTGTCATGGTCAAGTAGCGCTTGTTGTACATCCACATTCCATTCTTTTTGATTCGGATGTAACTGTGGTTTACGTTCACGCCTAATTTCAGCTGGTGTTAATGTAGATAGGTTTGAGCACATCCTAATCCAATAGTCATCATTGAATGTTTCATCGCTCAGATCTACTTCATCTAATCGATGCATATGAGTGGACGTAGAATCGATCAGGATGATGCCTGCTACTTTTTCTGGATAATTCATCGCAAAACCCTGTGCGATCAATCCACCGTATGAAAAACCAGCAAGTACAGCTTCCTCGATATGTAGAGCTTGCAAAAGAGAATGTAACTCCTCATGAGGTGTTGCCACTGTATAATCACATATAGGTTCTGAGTTTCCATATCCTGCTCGGTTATAAGCTAGAAATGAAAACTCAGAATCAATGATCTCATTCCACTCATAAAGCGATCCACCCATTCCAGACAACAAAACAATCGTTTTTCCTTTTCCGCTCTTATAGTAATACTCTTTTACTCCCGATGAAGTGGTAATAAGAGATGTATTCATGAAATCCTCCTCCCATTATCCATTTCATGGTAACACAGTAAACTATCTCTGTCTGAGCTCTTTAAGTATTTCAAGTCCTTTCGTTACTCCTTGACTCATGGCAGAACCTCCACCATATGCTGCCGATACAAGCATCGTTTCATAAATCTCCTTGTCGCTACACCCTAACTCTACACATTGATCCATATGATACGTTATGCTCTCCTGATCACCATCCTTCATGCTGATTGAGAGCGCCATCAAATGCTTCGTTGCCTTAGCTACCTCACCTTCCTCGAAACACTCACCAGTAAACTGATTGTATTGAGTTATGGCTTCAGGTAACACCTCGTTTAATGTTTCAATCCCAGAACGGTATGCCTCTAATCTTTTCTCAGCTTTTTTCATATGATCTCTCCTTTTCATTACCTTACTAATACTCATACCATCTTTCTTTTCCTCACTAAACAAATGAATGTGCAAACATGTTGGTATATTTGTATCGATTGTAATTTGCTATAATTTGTTTATTAACCAATAGGAGGAAAACATATGTTAAAAAACCTACTTTCTACTCACTCAAGCAGGAAAGGTGTGAGCAACTAGTTTTTATCACCTCCTGCTTTCAACTTGCCGGAACATAACATGAAAGTTGGAGGACAATGTACTCGATTTCGAAACGGAACATTACTGTCTTATTTTGGGTGAATTTCTTTGGTGCAATAAGTTTCTTGCAACCTGTATTAACCCTGTTTTATTTGGAGAACGGATTATCAGAAGCCAATATACTAATGATATTGATGTGTTGGAGCGGAGCGGTTTTGATTGGAGAAATTCCAGCGGGTGTTTTTGCTGACCGTTTCGGCCCGAAGATATCGTTTTTGGTGGGTTCTACAATCAAGCTGATCAGTGTGGTTGTGTTACTGCTTTCACACGATTTGTTGTTATTTATGCTTTTTAGCTTCTTGAACGGTTTATCTGTCACCTTTTTCTCTGGAGCTGATGAAGCATTGATATACGAATCCCTAAAGAAAGACAACAAGCAGAGCAAGATGGATGAAGCGATGGGGAAAATTCAGTCAGCTGGATTTATCTCGATGATTCTTGCTGTTTTGTTAGGTTCATTTGTTGCAAAAGATTTAGATCAACAGCAATTTCAGCTTTTGATACTATGTAGTCTTATCGCATACCTGATTGAGTTGATCCTTCTCTTCTTTATACACGAACCTGACGTCGAGATCACGGTATCGGAAGCTTCTGTCAATAAAGTAGTTGAAGGAATATCCGTCATTAAAAAAGCACCACAACTTCTATTGATGTTTCTCAACCTCACGTTGGTATTTATACCTACAGTAGCGGTTTTCGAGAAGTTTGACCAACCACTCATGACAGATGCTGGATTGCCTGTCTATCTAATTGGACCTATCTACGCAGTCGGGGCTTTACTTGCGTTCTTTTCTTCTAGGAACATCGCCTTTCTAACTAAGAAGGTCTCTAGAGTTGCCCTCATGTATGCATCAGGCTTTTTGAGCGCTGGGGGACTATTAATAGCAGCTTTGTTTCAAGATACACTATGGCTTATATTAGGTGTTATTCTCTTCTTAAGGTGGATCGGTGCGATTCGTTATCCGATTTATTCACAACTGAGTAACGATGTGATCCCTTCACACGTCCGTGCAACAACAATCTCATTATTATCAATTTTAGACTCCATTTTTGATCTGATTGTTTTTGTATCCCTACTATTATTTGCTGTCGAGGGTGTATCAGGAATCTTAATAGGCGCTGCTGTCATCGCTCTTCTTGGATCCATGATCCCTATTCACAATGCGCGAGTTAGAAGAGGTAAAGTAGCAATCCCAAAAGAATTCCAATAAAGGTTTGCATTCCGATTTAGTGAGTGATATTATATATTTAAACCATTTTACTTTGAATATATTTAGGATTTAAATTAGCTGTAACTTCTAGAGGAGGTAACAAAGTTAAATCCTCGCCACTGAAGTTGCAGTTTTTTAATGAAGAAAACGTATTACTTAGTGAATGGTGAATTTTAAATTATGTACGATCTGGTACATTAGGAGGCAATTTTCTATGCAAAACGGTAAAGTAAAATGGTTCAACGCTGAAAAAGGTTTCGGTTTCATCGAAGTTGAAGGAGCAGACGACGTATTCGTACATTTCTCTGCAATCAACGAAGAAGGTTTCAAAACTCTAGACGAAGGCCAAGAAGTTAACTTCGAAATCGTCGAAGGTAACCGTGGACCTCAAGCTGCTAACGTAACGAAAGCATAAATAGCACACATCCATAAGAGCCCGGTGACTTGTCACCGGGCTCTTATTTTTATTTAAACCGCTTTGTTAACAGGAGTTCATCATGAATAGGAATATCATGATACCCCTTTTCAGGTATTTCTTTTTTTATATTGCGAGCTTCATCAACTGCCCCAGAATGCACGTCTGTTATTCGATACCCTCTTTTTTGATAAAACTTTAAAGCATGAAGGTTATCATTGGTGGTTAGTAAAGTAACTTTCTCCAAACCTTTCCGAAAAGCAGCGATTTCCACTTCCATTAATAGCCTAGTCGCTATACCCATTCCTTCATTAAAGCTATCGAGCGAAATGATCTCACACTCGTCATCATGAAAAACATATGTGATGATCCCTTCGACTTCACCTCCATTGTTCTTTACAAAAAAGCCATCTAATTCATTGCAATGATAAATCCCTGAGGAAATGACCATAACATCACTACCCCAGCTCTTTTCAAACAACTTTTTTATGTATGTTCTGTCCTTATCTTTAATGGGAATTATTGAGGAAGCATCATCATAAACCATTAGCTGGCAGTCCCGCATCGCTCCTTCATGCCATTCGTGTTGTTTTAACATACACAGTTTCTTGAAACCTGCACTTTCGTAACATGCTATCGCTCTTCTATTCCAAGCTTGAGGATCCATCACAACAAACGTTGCCTTTTCTTTCTTAACAAGGTAATCGACAATCGTAGTCACTAGCTTAGTACCAATTCCTTTATTCCAATAGCCAGGTTCACCAATAAACTGATCTATTCCATAGGTGTTTTGAGGTAGTGTCAGCCATTCAATACTAGAAGAACGGTAGAACTGTACATATCCGATTGGAACAGCTTGGAAAGAAACAATACAACCGGAAACATCCTCCCTGCCAATATAATCCTCTCTTATTTTTCTAACGTATAATGGGAGTCTCTTCCCTCGTAATACTGTAAAACGTTCTCGTCAGTAAGCCATCTTAATAATAACGTTTCATCTTCAGGACCCAATTTCCTAATAGACATCGACCCGGATTGAATAAATGATTCATGATCGCTTAGATTATTCACCTCCACCACCTCCATCAGATCCTCCAATTTCATAACTTTCAGAACCACCCTTGTAATGAAATGATGCGTCTACATAGCTTGAATCAAAGGAAGACTCTATTGTTGGTGACAGAAGCTGATCTTTTAATGATGTTTCGTCTGAACTAGAGATCCAATCCTTAGCAACCGCATAAGCTAGGATGCCTTCTACATCAAGTTGTTCCATTTCCTTTCGTTCTTCAGGGGAAATCTCAACACCATCTCCAATTGAAGTAATCACATACTTACTTGCGCTTGAGCGAGACTCCCATGAGGAGCGAACGATCTTTTCGTGTGGTCTCATTTTCCATTTCTTGCGATTTCGGTCAGCGAAAAAAGCAAGCGATACTACACCTAGGACTAAAATTAGAAGAAACCATGCTATTCCACTCATCCCATTCCTCCCTTTGCTTTTTCCTTTAATTACGCAAAAATGTAATAAAAGTTTCACCTTTGAAATTTCTTTTAGAAAAAGCACAAAAACAGTAATATTTTTCATTAAAATGGGGTATAATAGATAATTTACCCTATATCATTGTTTTTAGCCATGTGTTACACTATAAGAAATCTTCTTATAGATGGGAATTGATATAACAATATGGGAAAATACATGATTGACCACCAAAACCGAATTGTCCATAGGACAGCCTATGCTGGTGATGAATGCCATTTGCCTGAAACACCACTTAAAGATCGGTCTGAGGTTAATCTGGACACAGAACTTGAGGTATTAGTTGAGCAAAAAGGATACCAAAAATGTTCTTCCTGTTTTTTCGGTTCTACATTTGAAAGTCATCTTGAATTTAATCGCCCGAGCAGACATGTTAAACATATATAACGCGAACTATAAAATAGCATTGCTTTAGGCAAGGACTCTAATAAAAAGGGATCCTTGCCTTTTTATGTATGATATTGTTTCCACCCTCCTTTTCTTCGCAGAGCCTTCTCGATAAAACCTTTATTTACGCGACTTTTAAAGGTATAATAATAAATGGTTTCTATTTTCAGAACAATGTCTATATTCTTGAACTTTATTTTTCGCTGTTACTTTACTAGCTTTGTGTTATATTTATAACTATGTTTTTATAAACATACAGTTATACATAAAATTATTTATATACAACAGAGGTGACCGTCAATGAAAACTAGTAACCAACAAGAAAACGTAACAACTTCCGGAATCTTGAAATTCGCTATACCATCTTTGATTGGTATATTCTTATTCATGATTCCTATACCTGCCAAGGAAGGTATAACGATTCCAATTGCAAAACTGGCAGATTGGCTTCAAGTTTATGTTGCCAAATCACTTCCAGTAACGCTGCCTCAAGTGATGACACTTATAATCTCGATTACCGTTATACTTAGCTTTATAGCAGTAGTGGTAAAACCTAAATGGGTAACAAACTCTCCTTTTCTTGTGAATTTATTGCAAGTCACGCCGGTCTGGCTTATCGCACGGACTCTAGGGATGATATTTGCTATTCTCACACTCTATAAGATCGGTCCTGAATGGATCTGGTCTGATGCAACGGGAGGCTTGTTACTAAATAGTCTTATACCTATACTATTTTCTGTATTTTTATTTGCTGGCCTGTTCTTACCACTACTATTGAATTTCGGTTTACTCGAATTATGCGGAGCGCTTCTTACTAGAATAATGAGACCGCTTTTCACGCTACCTGGTCGATCTTCAATCGATTGTCTCGCTTCTTGGATGGGTGATGGAACGATTGGTGTACTTCTTACAAGTAAACAGTATGAAGAAGGATATTATACAAAAAGAGAAGCGGCTGTTATTGGGACAACCTTCTCTGTTGTATCCATTACCTTTAGTATTGTAGTTTTAGCTGAAATGAAACTACAGGCTTATTTCCTTCCATATTACTTAACGATTGCACTTGCTGGTGTGGTTGCTGCGATTATCATGCCGAGAATTCCGCCACTATCTAGAAAGCCAGATGAAACGCATGAGAATGTATCTGACAAACAAAGTGATGCGATTCCAGCGGGTTATACGCCTTTTCGTTGGGGTATTGTAAAAGCGACAGAAACAGCAAAGAAAAACCGAGCCTCAGATGTAGCAAAAGGCGGCGTTCAGAATGTTTTAGATATGTGGATGGCCGTTATCCCTATCGTAATGGCTATCGGTACAATTGCACTAATCATCGCTGAAAACACTCCATTATTCAGTTATTTAGGAGCACCATTCGTTCCACTACTGAATTTAATGCAAGTACCTGAAGCTGCTGAAGCTGCTCAAACCATGGTGATTGGGTTTGCAGATATGTTTCTACCCGCAATCATCGGCTCTAGTATTGAAAGTGAATTAACTCGTTTTGTGATTGCATGTCTATCTGTTTCTCAGCTTATATACATGTCTGAAGTTGGTGGTCTTCTATTAGGATCTAAAGTACCAGTTCGCTTTTGGGATCTCGTCATCATCTTCTTAGAACGAACGTTAATTTCACTACCAATTATTGTAATAATGGCACATATCATATTTTAATTTAGAAGCCAGGATACTCTATCCTGGCTTTTATTAATGGGTTATCATATATATTTATAAATAAGTTTTTTTAAGATCGTTTATATTACGGTATGTGAAATTTAAAATTTATAAATAAAAAAAGACAGCCGTAGCTGCCTTCTATTTATCAAACACGATTACGATTTTGCCTCTAGCATGGTGAGACTCACTTAGTCGATGAGCCTCAATGATTCCTTCTTCTCCAAATGGGAAGCGATGTCCAATTGTTGCTTTTATGTGACCATCAGCAATTAGTTCACCAATTTGCTTCAGCTGTGCACCGTTCGGTTCTAACCAAACCGTTCCTGAGCGCACACCTTTTTCCTTCGCCTTCTCTTTGTCTGGCATAGCCACAATAGAAGCAAGTCGTCCGCCTCCATTTAGTACTAGGAAGCTCTTATCTAACACTTCTCCACCTATCGTATCTAGAACGACATCATACTCCTCAAGCACTTCTGAAAAATCCTCTTCCTTGTAATTGATAGCGCGATCTGCACCTAACGACTCTACATACTCGATGTTCTTCCCGCTACACGTAGTTGCTACATAAGCACCTTTGTACTTCGCTAGTTGGATCGCAAAGCTTCCAACACCACCAGAGCCTCCATGAATAAGGACTTTATCATCCTTTCTCACATCCGCAAAGTCTATTAAGCACTGCCACGCTGTAAGTCCTACTAATGGAACGGAAGCCGCCTCTTCAAACGAAATATTGTCAGGCATATGTGCAAGTAAATGAGCATCCACCACAACCTCTTCTGCATATGTTCCATTCGCTGTAGTGGCCGGTCTAGCAAATACACGGTCGCCTTCACTGAATTCTGTAACGTTCTTTCCAATTCGCTTTACTTTACCTGCTATATCCCAACCTAAAATGATCGGGAAGTTGAAAGGTAATTTCTCTTTTAAATACCCCTCTCTTACTTTCCAATCGATTGGATTAATCGAAGTTGCATAACTTTCTACAACTACCTGGTCATCTTGAGGAGTCAGGGAATAAAGCTCAACTTCTTTTAACTGTTCACTTCCTCCATATGATTCAATAACTACAGCTTTCATGAAAGGTACCTCCCTTTTTAAATCATTTATCCTTTACTTTTCAATTCGATCAAATTTGCTCAACGTGATGATCTGTTGAACAGTCAAGCTCCCTTTCCATTCTCGCTTAGCCTGTTCCCAGTCTTTTTCGTATTGTCCCCATTCCCATGTAGGTTCCCAACTACCGTCTTCATTTTGTTGATCTACGATGTAATCCAGATTCACAAGAAGCTCCTGATTTAATTCATCTACGAATGGAGATTCATCTGATTCCACAAGTACAACTGGTTGAACGCCGTATGAATCCCACTTTTCCGGACGGTCGACTATGTACGGAAGCTGCTTATGAACCTTGTCTGTGATTACTTCTTTTATATCTCCACCTGCTAAATCAGCAAGTCTTAAATAGCATAGAACTTCATGTATCTCGTATTCATTCAAATCACTCAAATGATCCATCACTTTCATCAGCATCTCAGATTTAGGCTCTTTATCATCACTGAACGCTAAAAGGTAACCAACGATTTCCGCATCTGGGTTCGCTGAGTACTTCTGTTCCCCTGGATGAACACTCCACCATGGTGCATGAGGTACATCATTTACTGCTTCAGGTACAGCTTCCCAGCCCTCTCCTACACGGTAAGTATCTTGAAAATATTCGATTCCCTTTTTTATAAAAGGATGGTTCTTTGGCAAGCCGAGCTTTGTTAAATATTGAAACGCAACAGATGTAGCCATCGGAGATGACTCTTCAAGACGAAAGTCCGGTTCTAAGCTATGACCAAACCCTCCATCTTCATTACGGTACTTCTCAAGTTCATTTAAAACTTGTTCTTCGTTTCCTTCACCCTTCCAGTATTTAAAAAAGGCGCGGTCGATCCCTCTCGCCTCATTTTCAATATACGAACATGCTTTTTCAAATTGCGCTTTCGTTAATTTCTTCATTCAAAACCGTCCCTTCGTTTGTACTTGTCCATACAATACACAATATCCATAATTCTCTCTTCTAAATCATCATTTTCAATAAAAAAGAAAGAGCGAGGCTTTACCACGCTCTAAATGAAACAGACTAACTTACTTGAAAACTTTCCTCAAGAGCTTTACGTAGCTCATCAGGGATTTGCTCGCTTTTTTGTTCTTTAAAATTAAAGTACACGATGACAGACTCTCCCTCTGCAACAAGCGTACCGTTTTTAGCGTTTCTCATTCGATGGCACATGACAAAACTCTTTGTTCCGATCTTCTTAATAAATGTTTCCACCGTAAGACTTTCTCCGAAATACACCTGGGCATGAAAATCACAATTTGTAGATACCAAAATGAATTTCCAGTCTTCTGTACTAGAGTCCCCTCTATGTTGATTTAAAAACTCAACTCTAGCTTCCTCCATATATATAAAATAACTTGTATTATTCACATGCCCTAGTGCATCCGTTTCGCAAAATCTAACCTTCACATTCATCTCGTGGCTCATGTTCTTCCCTCTCTCTATCACCTATGTGTAAATTGTGGTTTTCTCTTTTCAAAGAAAGCAGTCACACCTTCTTTAATATCATCTGTTTGAAATACTTGATCGAATAACTCTGCTTCAAGATCAATCCCTTTTTCCATCGGCAGTTCTGACCCTTTATTGACAGCTTTCTTAATTCTAGAAAGGGACTGAAGTGATTTATCCGATATTTTTGAAGCAAGACTTTGCGCATATGTCATACCTTGTCCAGTCGGCACGACATGATTAACAAGCCCATACTGCTCTGCCTTTAGTGCACTGATTGGTTCACCAGTGAACATGATTTCTTTTGCTCGAGCTTCTCCAACCAATCGTGGCAGCCTCTGAGTACCCCCACCACCTGGGAACAAGCCTAACTTAATTTCAGGAAGCCCTAACTGAGCTTGATCTTCTGCAATACGGATATCACATGTCATCGCAAGCTCGCACCCTCCACCAAACGTTAACCCATTTAATAGAGCGATCGTTGGCTTAGGAAAATCATCGATATAGTTAAACATGCGATGGGTATCCATCACGATATCCTTGAAATTGCCCTGCCCCATCCATTCAGGAAACTCCTTAATATCAGCTCCCGCTACAAAAGCCTTGTCTCCAGCACCTGTCAAAATAATTGCTACAGCTTCATCATTCGATTCAAGCTCTCCAAAAACCTCAAAAAGATTCGTAATTACTTCTTTACTTAGTACATTGAGGGGAGGGTTATTAATTGTGACAATTGCTGTTCTTTCTTTAATCTCATATGTTACCTTTTCCATTCCAAATCACTCCTTTGTTATGTAGAACATTTTTCAACGATAATAAAGAGCTACATATCAATCTTACATGTAAACGTTTGTAATTTTCAATATATTTAAACTGTTTTATTTTTAGATAATCGGGAATTCCAGTTTTACATTTTATGAAAGGAGTCTTATTATGAATGAAAACCTATACCGCCTCACACTTGATTATGAAGAATCAATAGATTCTTGTGAGGGCAAAACAGTACCAGAATTTATTGCTAATTTCATCTATGGATCAATGGACTATAACAAGGATAATTTCGATAAACTACAAGAAGAAATGAGTAAACAAGCTCAAAATCAAGAACCAGAGGAATTTAAGCGCGCTTTTGATGAGATGCTATTGTACTTAAGAGATAAATTCATTGAACTAGATCCAAATAAAGAGTATTGGGCTCTTCATTACAGAGAAGGAGTGAGCGCATTCATCGCGATGATCGATGGATTGGTTATACAATATTTCTCTGGTTTATACTCGGTCGATGATTTAAAAGAAAGATCCCAGTTATTTGCAGATATTATTGTAAGAGGTTTTGTTGGAGTAAAAGAGCACCATACAGATGTGATGTCTAGAGACTAATACAATACCCTGCCACTCATGTGGCAGGGTGTCTTATTTTAGGAATTCAGTTGATAGACGTCCGAGTACTTATTCTCTAGATACTCGATTAAGTACTTCGCATTAAGGCCTTCGCCAGTAATATCTTTAATAATTTCAACAGGCTTCTTCATCTTCCCATACTGATGGATATTTTCAGTAAGCCACTCTTTTATTGGTAAGAGGTTGCCTTCTTCTAATAACTTGTCAAAATGAGGAAGGTCTTTTTTGATAGCATGTTTGATTTGTGCTGCGTAAATATAGCCTAGTGCATAGGACGGGAAATACCCAAAAGCTCCACCTGACCAGTGAACATCTTGAAGAACACCATTCGCATCGCTGTCTGGCGTTATACCAAGGTACTCTTCCATCTTCTCATTCCAAATCGACGGAAGATCTTTCACTTCTATCTCCCCATTGATCAACCCTTTTTCGATTTCATAGCGAACCATAATATGAAGAGCATACGTCATTTCATCTGCTTCAATTCTGATAAGAGAAGGACCCGCCACGTTAATCGCACGGTAATAGTCATCCAAGCTAACATCGTCGAATTGACCAGTTGAATATTCCTTTAATGTGTCATAGTTATCTTGCCAGAACGACTTATGACGACCTACGAAATTCTCCCAGAATAGTGATTGAGATTCATGAATGCCCATTGATGTTCCTGAGCAAAGAGGTGTTCCTATTAAATCTGGAGAGATGTTTTGTTCATACAATGCATGTCCACCTTCATGAATCGTTCCAAAAACAGCTGTGCGGAAATCAGTTTCATCATATTTTGTAGTCACTCGAACGTCTCCAGGGTTCAGTCCTGTAGCGAATGGATGGACTGTCTTGTCAAGACGACCTGCATTAAAGTCATACCCCATCTTCTTCAGTATTTCTAAACTGAATGCCTGCTGCTTATCTTCAGGAAAATGCTCAAACAAGAAGTCCGTCTTTGGCTTGTCTTTTGACTCCACTACCTTTTTCACGAGAGGGACGATGTGTTCACGAAGTTGTCCAAACACGCGATCGATCATATCCACCGTTACGCCAGGCTCATACAAATCTAAAAGAGTATTATACTTATTCCCTTCGTAACCCCAGTACTCCACAAACTTTTGATTAAAGGCTACTAGTTTTTCAAGGTACGGACGAAAGAGCTCAAAATCATTGTTTTCCTTCGCTTCCTCCCATACGCTTTCAGCCTTTGAACTCAAGATGACGTATTCTGAATATTCCTCTGCGGGAATCTTTATATTTCTATCGTACTCTTTTTGACATTCTTCGACAGTTTTCTTTGTTTTCTCATCTAACTTACTCATGACATCTTCTTCGGAAAGTTTAGATAAAAATTCTTTCATTTCACTGGATACGGACATGTTAAATACCTCAGACGACATCATCCCGATAACTTCTGAGCGTTGCCCTGCACCTTTTTTTGGAGCTCCTGTTCTTAAATCCCAATACATTAATCCGATTGCTTCATTAAAGCCTGTCATCTTCTTCGTATAGTTCAAAAAGTCTTGTTCAATTTGATTTAAATCAAATTGCATCCTTATTCCTCTCCCTTTTATTAAATAGTTTGATTACACTACCGCACATTCGACAATGCTCGTGAAAATATGTAACGTTTTGTCGGAAGTTAAAAAATTCAAAAACAATAGATATTGAAAAACTCATGTTATCCTTTTTATAAGGAAAATATAGTTCAAGGAGGGGTTAGATTGTCTATCAAAGATCTGATCAGTACATTCGAAGAGGTTAAAGGAAAGCAACCAGCTTCTGCAGACGAGCTACTAGATTTTGCTCAGGCGAACTACTTACGAGGCCACATTTCATTGCATGAATACCAATGCTGCTTTAAAGAATTGAATGCCCAAGGTGCTAAGAAACCCGAATATTTCTCTGAAAAAGAACTGAAAACAACTTGACCCTCTATATAACTATCCTACCATAAACTGTTTACCTAAAAACAAACTAGCACGAAAAAAAGACATGGGCTGCCCCATGTCTTTTCTAATGCTGTAACGTAATTTCGAGATTAGTAAAACGATCATTCATGCATAAAGGGCATTCCTTTTGCGATCTATTTAATATTGCACAACACTGTTTACAATACTTCATCTTCATACCTCCATTGTGAATTCCAATGAAGAACTAATTCCCGAATCTATACCGTTCAAAACGGGTACTTACACACCTGCGCCCCCGCTTGAAATCACAGCGATCAAGATTCCTATGAATGCAACGGTACCAATAATGGAGAGAATCGATAACGCTACAAAGATCCACCCAGCAACCTTGCGATTCGTTTTAATCAAATAAATCCCAAGTGGAAGTAGTGTGAATAGAAAACCTAATATTCCCCATAGCCATGGATTCTTACCATGCTTTGGTGCATCTATAGCAAGATACACAGCAACTATGATAGGAACTAGAAAAGTAAAAAAGCTTATTTCCATGCATATATCCCCCTTTCTATTGCATCGACCAATAGAAACGATACATCAAAATGCTTGATGCGTCTACAAATTACCTTGAAGAAAGCACAAAAAAATGATTCATCATACCTACCGAAGTAATAATTTTCCCATCATAGTTTTTTGTACGATAAAGTGAAAAAACATACCAGTTCGATCGCTCAGTGTTAGAAGATAGATAAGGGACTACAGCAAGGTCGATTCCAATTTCGACTAATGTATTCTGATCCTTTTTCAATTCATCCGAAGCCCATTCTACATAACCTTCAGTGTCTGGATTCGTAAATAGCATTCCTACCATAACCAATACACAAATAAAAAGTCCTGTTCTCTTCATGGTATCCTCCCAAAAGTGTGCCTCTTTAAACTTATCCATATTTATCCGTTTACATGCAGGTTGTTCTCGGGTAGAGAATACTAGAACGCAATTCTAGATAGGAGGAATTATTCATGAGACAACACCGTATCAATACGCTTAAACCTGGAGAACATTATACTGCTAAGGAACTGGATAGCTTTGTATCCACGACTGATGTTGTGTTACTAGCAAGTAATGCATCACAACTTTTTTCTGATCCTGAAAGAGAATATAAAGTAGTGAATGAACTAGAAGGATTTTTTGAACATTCCTCAGATGACGGCGAGAAATATTTTCGAGATAAACGCGCATACATCGTTGAAAAAGTATAAGTAAAAAAAGCCCCTAAGCGATACAAACGCTTAGGGGCTTTTCATATTTTAATCCTTGGGTGGTCTCGGACCAAAGAACTGATAATAATGTGTTTTGATATCACCGTTATAAAGCTTACGGTTCTTCGATGATTTCTTACCATATAGCTCTTCGAATTTCGGATGAGAAGTTAGGATGTAGATCGACCATGTATCGAGACGGTTACGGAACGCTCGTCCCATGTCTTTATACATCTGTTCAACTTCCTCACGGTCACCAAGACGTTCACCGTATGGCGGGTTACCAATTAAGCAACCATACTCCATCTTAGAACTAACATCAGAAACCTGCATCTGTTTAAACTGAAGCATATCTCCGAATCCAGCTTCAAGAGCATTGTTCTTCGAAAGCTCGACCATCTTCGGATCAAGATCACTGCCAAAGATATGAAGAGGCTGATCATATTTTGCGAGATCCTCTGTTTCGATCATCGCCTCTTCCCATTTTTTCTTACCGATCCAAGCCCAGTCTTCAGAAGCGAACTCCCTGTTAAAGCCTGGCGCGATGTTCTGTCCAATCATAGCTGCTTCAATCGGAAGTGTACCTGATCCACAAAACGGATCGATAAATGGCTTATCTGCGTTCCAGTTTGTAAGCATGACCATTGCAGCTGCCATCGTTTCTTTTAACGGAGCTGCACTGTGTAGGTAACGGTATCCTCTTCTATGCAATCCTTTACCGCTTGTATCGATAGTAAGTGTCGCAGTATCTTTATGAATGGCCACTTCAATCTTAAATAGCGGTCCATCTTCATCAAACCAGGACACATTGTATTTTTCTTTCATACTCTCAACGATAGCTTTCTTCACGATAGCCTGGCAATCCGGAACACTATATAACGTGGATTTCACCGATTTACCTGAAACAGGGAACTCAGCATTTTCTGGCAAGAGATCTCCCCAAGGAAGTGCTTTTGTTGCTTCAAATAGTTCGTCAAAAGTGGTTACTTTGAATTCCCCTACCTTCAGCTTCACGCGATCAGCCGTTCTTAACCAATAATTCGATCTGCAAATTCCGAGCTCATCACTTTCATATGTAACTTTTCCATTATCAATTCTTACGTTCTCAAAGCCTAGATCTTTTACTTCTCGCCCTACGAGAGATTCAAGTCCCATAGTAGCTGTTGCAATCAATTCATATTTTGCCATTCTCTTCAACTCCGATCGTATGACTACATCTTAATATGATAATATACCGTTCATTTTGCCGACTTAATCATACAGGAATTCCTCTAAACATGCAAAAAAGCCCTATTAGGGGCTTTTCAAAGTAGATAACGTTCTGTAAGCCATGTTCTGTTCCTTCGTACTGCAAGCGGGTCTCCCCTCGCACTTAGGTGGTAATCATCTATCTCCAGACGCGTCCTCCGTCTGGCTTTCTATCCGTTAAATTCCTTCAAGAAAGCTCCCCTACCATAATTTGGGTTTCTCGCTCGTGGGGTTTACCTCGTTCCACTCTTAATGTTTCCATTAAGACTTCGTCACTGTGGCACTTTCAGAGTATTCAGGCCATATCTCGAAAGACGTAGGCCCTTTCCCCGCCGTTAGCCCTAAAGGACTACCCTGACTTATTTTTTCATCAGGCACGAACACTACGATCATCTCAGATCGTGCGAGCATGGACTTTCCTCTACATAAGAAATAACTTATGCAGCGATCACCCGAACGTTATCTTTATTAGGACAGCAAACTTAATTATAGCGTAATTAATAGAATTATGCAAGAAACTGTTTGTAGAACTGGTTTATATATTATTTTCTATTATTAATACGGTAAGTGAAATTTATTGTTCAAGTTAAGAAAAAACCACCTCATTTTGGCGGTTTATTCATATAGCTTACTTCCAAAGACGTGCTTCTCTAGATTAGATAATCGCTTTAAAATATCATAGTTTGTGTTTCCAGGTTGCGTTTGAGAGCGCGTTTGCTGGCGCTTTTGTTGTTCAGACATACGATCCATCTCTCTTCTTAACCTGGTGTTTTCTTGACGAAGTTGATCGAGTTCATTTTCAAAATTCTCATAATCCTTGATTACAACATCTAAAAATTTGTCTACATCATCTTGATCATATCCACGGAAGCCACTTTTGAAATCTTTTTCAAGAATATCTTTAGCTGTTAATTGTAACGATTGCTGCTCTGCCATAATATCACCTCAGTATGTACACAGTTTTTGTCTTTATTTTATTCTTCCAAAAGTCGCTCGACTTGTCAATTGGAATGTTTACTGCTTGTAAAAATCTGGATCACTTTCCTGCATGTCCTGCTGAAGCAAATCAAGATCGATAGGGGTTATCGTATACACTTCGTACCCACCTTGCTGTTTATTTCTGTTCTCTGCTTCTTTTAAATAATAATCTGGTGATCCTGGCGTGTCTTCGTCATAAAGAATCAGCATCGCATTGCTCTTCTTTATTAAGAATTCGTTTTTTGCTTTCAGTTGACCAGGGTTTTCATACGGCCTATTCGTTATGGATTCTACAAAATCAGCTTCTGAGAGGATCATTTGATAATATTCTTGAGAGGACTCTTTCCACTTCTTCTCTTGATCAAGAAATGGTGTTAACACAGCTAATTTAAGATCTGGAAACTCCTCTCGTAAATCGAGGGCTACTTCCCCTGCCCATAGTTCGATACCTGTTTGTCCACTAATTAGAACCCATTCAAACTGCATATCTTCTATCAATTGAGACATTCTAGTTCTGAGGGCCGTCTTTATGATGTGCAATCCAGGATGATCATCGTTAAAAATCCCAATTTCATGAGCTTTATATCCTGTCACGAGCAGTACATTCGCCATTTTTTCAACTCCTACTAAAAAACGAACTGGAAACCAGTTCGTTTTTTATGATTATCTTCTTCTTTTTTGAGCAGGACCTTGACCAGGTCCACCAGGACCCTGCATCGCTCCTGCAACTTGTGATGGATCTCCACCATATCCTGCTGGCATTGCGCCAGTCGGGCTTGGAGGTGGATAGTTATTTTGATGCGAAGCCAATACTTCGTCAGACTGTGTTAGTGGGTACACATGGTTGTGCTCATACATATGATGATGAACGTTCTTGATGTGTGTTGGATGGATGTGTTCCACTTGATGCTTGTAGCAGTAGTTCTTTACACATTGCTTTGTAGGATAAACAAATGGACCTGTAGGACAAGGACCTTGATTCGCTGGACTTACTTGACCATTTCCACCCTTCATAGCAGGACTGACTTGGTGTGGCATGTTTGCATTAGGACCTTGCATAGCCGGACTCACTTGGTTCGGCATATTCGCATTTGGCCCATGCATTGCTGGACTTACCTGATTAGGCATGTTTGCGTTCGGACCATGCATCGCAGGACTTACCTGATTAGGCATGTTACCGTTTGGACCCATATGATCATTACGTCTAAACATTTAGTAGGTTCCCCCTTCTAGAATAAAGATTTCCCTACTAATTTATGTAACCACCTGCGTACATGTACTGTGTGTTTGTCCTTATTTCCCGTTTGAAACGTAAAGAAAGAGCCTATTTTTGTTGGACAATCTCGGAATCATCAAACAATTGAGCAGACTCGCTAATTTCACTCATAACAACTACTGTTAATGCAATTACCAAAAAAAACAACACCATGATGACCTGTTTCACTTTCCATCTCTCCATTACGTTATTACTGAATCGTGTTAATTCGCAGAATGTTTTTTCCTATTCAAAGTTACAACAAGATACGACAATTGTAAACGCAGAAAAGACAAGTTTTTGCATAGATTACGTCGAAATGAACATTATTATGCGCTTACCCGGGAAATGATTTATGTTCTTCATTATTTCCTGCCAAAAACCAGGTTTTCTCGCTGTATTCGTTGCATTATTTCCTCATCTAGTGAATTCTCGACATCTAACTTATTAAACAGCTTCAAGCACAATTCCGCAGTCATCTTCGCATCATTCAATGCATGGTGCCTCTCATGACGCTCAATGTTCAATCTCCGTATCAATGAATCGAGCTGGGGATTACCTGAAGGAAATACTTCTTTAGCTAAAGCTTCCGAATCTAAATAAGGAGGCAAATAGTCTGGAAGGTCCCATTTCTGAACGAGAGCTTGTAATACGTATACATCGAATTTCACGGGATGAGCAATAAGAGTTGTGCCCTCACTAAAGGAAATGAATTCTTCTAGCGCTTCAAGGAAAGACCATCCTGCTCTAATCTCTCCAATTGATAACCCTGTAAGTTGCCTAACAAACCTTGGAACTTTGTTAAAAGGCCGAACGATCCGATAGAATGACTCGTCCAAAATGCGACCTTCTACTAAATCAATCTTTACCGCTCCGATCGAAATGACTTCATCTCCGATCGCTGGATAGAATCCAGTCGTTTCTAAGTCAAACACTGTGAAATAACGCAGACTCTCTGACTGATGTTGCGGTAACTTTTCTTGAAGCCGTTTATAGACAGGAGAATCAACTTCTTTTCTCATTTTCTTTTTCCATTTTCGTCGATCAAATAAAACATATCGTAATAGTTTATATCCTATTGAAGGCATAGCTAAATACTCCGGTTTCTACGGAAGCTTAGTTCACTTACTTGTTGCATTCGCTTTGCAACGAGCAATGCTTCCCTCATTTTCCTTCTTTCTTCTTTATCCCATTCTTGAGGTTTAACGATATTTGTTATCTCAATATCCTTACTTAACTGATAGAGATTTTGCCTGATCCTAAAGCTATATAAGTAGTGAAGAGCTGTTTCAATATTTACTACATCACGATGATGAAAAATTTCCTTTCGCTTCAATTCATTTAGGCGTTTGATCGTATTCACTTCTTCAACGCCGTATTTCATAGCGAAAATTCGAATCCCATTTACGATTTGCATAATGGCGGACTTTTTCAAATCAAGCGTTTTTTCTTTTCCTCGCAGCTGCAGCTTTCCTATTGGATTCAACGGAACGCGAAAACGAATCGTATCCTTCATCAATAGCATTTGGAGAGTATGAGCCTTTTTAATCCTGTCCGTAATGGAACGACGTAAACTTCTTGATAAATCAAAATCACCGTAGACTGGTCGAAAGTCCATAAAGATCGTAAAATTACGGATTTCTTCTGCGTCCGTCTCTGTAATCCATCGATTTACCTCTTTTTTCCAATCGGTAAGCGATCGTCTCCATTTTGAGTTCTTCGCCATAATCCCGCCTGAACACTCTGGTAAACCACATTCAGTTAATCGTTCATTGATTTTAATCGTTAACTTACTAAAATAAGCGTCGATTTCATCTCTGTGAGAAAGATGCTCATAATCATCGATAATCATGCCGTTGTCTTGATCTGTACTGAAGGCCTGCTCTTTTCTACCTTCACTTCCCATCACGATAAAACAATAATTTACAGGCGGTCTGCCGTGCCCTTCTCGAAGCATTTCCTTTTCGGCAAGGAGAATGACTCTTCTGTGGATCTCATCATTGTAATTAGACATCATCTCACAGATCTCATACCCTAGCGTATTTTCGTTTAGTAAATCCTCTATGAAAGAGTGGAATTCTTTATGATTTGGAGGAGAAAGACTTACTATTTCTTGAAGCTCTTTTGCTCTTGAGAGCCTATACGAAAGGTCAAGATAGGCTGACTCCTGTATACCTAGGAACGACTTAGCGGATACCATTCCTACGAGCTTATCTCGTTTCACCACAGGTAGAAGAGAGACTTTATGAAATTTCAAATAAGCCAGTGCTTCATAACTAAACGCATCTTCCTCAACGAGATTAGGATTTTGATACATCCACTTATGAATAGGATCTTGAAAATCACCGTGAGTGAACGCGTTAAACAATTCGAGCGGCGTGACAGTTCCCATCACACTTTCTCGATCCTCGCTCACGATCACACCATCATAGTTGTTCGTTCTAAACAACTCTGCAGTTTCTAGAACGCTATAAGTCGGTGGAATCGTTACTTTTGAATCCATGATCGAACTCACTCTCGTACGATAAAGTGCGATATTTTCCCCTTCTGTCTCACGATCTCGCTCTTGCTTGATCTCATCATAAAGACTCCTCATACGCTCACCGATCGTATCGAGAACGTTATGAGAAAACGCAGGGTTTTCCGTCATGATCTTAAGCATGACTTCCTTCTTAATTCGGATTACTTCACAATCATCGTTCGCTTGAACAGAAAACGTCATCGTCTCATCTGTAAGCATAATCATGAGTCCGATCAAATCCCCTGGATAATAAAAGCGCATCGTAGCCTGTTGACCATTCGATTTATGGACAATATTTTTTGCAATACCTGACACTAACAAATAGAGAGCATCTGCATCCTCATCTTCATGGTACAGAAATTGGCCCTTATGGTAGGTGGAGAAACGGGCTGAAGCGATTAACTCCTCAACTTCCGCATCGCTTAGCGAGTGAAAAGGTTCTTTTTTCTTTAGTACATCATAAAAGTCCTGCATAATAACCTCCTACCGTTTGCGAGCTTCTTTCAGCTCTAACCGTTCGATTCGTTTCATATAGTGATTCCGTTCTTCTTCTGCTTTATCTTTCATGATCCGCTTCTTGCTTTTCCATTTCTGATAGCCTGACAACGCATAATGCAACGCCTGTTCATAGTCTTTCTCTTTATGCTCGTAATATTTAGCTAGCTCGATATCACACTCTTCATCGTTCGTGGATTGTGATAATTGGATCCATATTGAGATTGCCCTTGCTAACTCTCCTTGCTTTTTGTAAATCATTGCGAGTGCTTTTTTTGCTTCTCGTTCATATTTCCCATTCATTGAGAGCTGATAAAGAGAAGCTGCATGATCATCTTCACCGATCGCTTCCCACCATCTCGCTGATTGGAACTGCTCACCAGCTGTTAAGAAATCCCCGCTGATGTCGAGTAGTAAATTAGACAAGTGGATATAAAGGGTGATCAGTGAAAGGATATCTTCTTCGTTATGCTTCATGACGCTTGAGATTAAGTCAGGGTCAGGATCTTTCACAAACTCGAAATACAGCATTGGCGCTAAATAACCAGGTGTGTCTTCTTTACGAGTAAAATGAAGCTTCTGTTCCTCAACGTTCGAGAGTCTGACTGATTCCATATCATTTTTCCAAAACCTTCGCGCACCATGGAGAAGGTCGAAATGACCGAATTGAGGGAGGTTAGGAACTTGTTCTCGAATAAGCGTATGTCTTGTTTTAACCTGTGGCCAGTCAAATGCCTTTCCGTTATACGTCACAAGGTTCTTCAAGTCTTGGACATCATCAAGGAAAGCTTTATACATCGGAACTTCTGCTCCTGGCCCAGGGAGAAAATACTGATTCATTGAAATACCTTCATTAGTATACTGACAATACCCTAGTAGAAAGATCGTATTCCCAACCCCTCCACCGAGACCTGTCGTTTCAGTATCAAAAAACAAGAGGTCATTAGGATTCAAATCCTTTGATGAGAGTGGATGAGTTCTATGAAAGTTGTTCCACCGCTCGATGACACACTCAAGCTCATTGAATACATAGCGACCATGCTTATGTTCCATCGGATATGTTTTCTTTCTGATCATGGCATACTCATCATCAAAGAAGAATGGTTCTGCATCAAGACGTGACCATTTATCAAGATGAGGAACAGTAAGGCTAGTTTCCTTAGGCCTCACACCTTCTTTCTTTTCGTCAGTGTTTATATGGTTTTTCATTCGGTTTAGCTTCGCTTTAAGTGACATATACACGTTCACCTCTTACCTATTTAAGAGAGCAAAGAGTGGTCTTTCCAGTCACAAGTGTCGCTAAACACAGGAACCGTCACTCTTCAATCAGTCTTCTTAATAATTTCATACTCAGTTCTTTTGCATGACTTGCCTCATGCTCTGTTCCGATGCATGCAGGACAACCGTCCTCACACGGACATTGCTTGATAAGATTCTCGGCTGATCTTATCAGTTCTTCAAATCGTTTATACAATTCATCTGAAAGGCCAATACCACCAGGATAACGATCATAAAGAAAGATCGTAGGTAGATTGTTATGTGTCGCTTTGATTTGTGGAACGACGTGAACATCGTTTTGGTCACACATAACGAGTACAGGAACGACATGTTTGATCACGTTTGAAATTCCAGAAAGAACTTGTTCCATCGTTTTCGTTCCAAGCTGATCTTTGTCTTCCTTCAAACTAACCCAAGTAGAGGTTGTGTGGAGCTCTTCTTCAGGAAGGTGGATTGGTCCAGAACCAATATTTTCAAACGTACTCATCTTGATTTTCTTGAAAATAGTCGGCATCGCATTTACTGTAACATCACCAAAGCCAACAGTAGATGTATCGTGCTCACTAAGCTTGTCTTCTTCTAGAACTTTCAAGCTAACTGCAAGGTTCGCATCAGTAAAATATTCCACATCAACTTGACGCACATAAGCTTTCTTTTCGTCCCAATCTAATTCCTCTACTTGATATTGAATCCCTTGATGTAAATATATCGCTTCATCATGTAGTAGCGTCATGGCACTAAACCGGTCCATTTCTCCGATTACAGTATGATCGGCAACATTCGACTGGTCGATAATAATCACATTCTCCTGTGATGCAGACCTAAGACTGATGTTGTGAGCCGGAAACGAATCGTTCATCCAAAAGTACTTATCGCCTCGATGATGCAACAGATTCTCCTCAGCAAGATATTCTAGTATTTCCTCTACTTCCATCGAACCAAATCGATCGTCTATTTTAAAAGGAAGTTCATAGGCTGCGCACTTGACGTGATCAACAAGAATCACTAAGTTATCAGGATTTATTCGTGCAGATTCAGCAGGACGATCAAAGAAATACTCTGGGTGCTGTACAATGTACTGATCGATTGGAGTAGATCCAGCGACCATCACGATCAGCGATTCCTTTTCTCTCCGACCAGCTCTTCCAGCTTGTTGCCAAGTACTTGCAACACTACCTGGATAACCCGTCATCACACAAACTTGCAGTTGTCCGATATCAACCCCAAGTTCGAGCGCGTTTGTACTTACGACGCCCATAATGTCGCCACTACGAAGACCACGCTCAATTTCTCTTCTTTGTTTTGGTAGATAGCCCCCTCGGTAACCTCTTATCGATTTAGGTCCAATATCTTTTTTCACAAGTTCTTGTAAGTGGCTTAATATGATTTCAACCCGAACGCGACTTTTCGCAAAAACAATCGTTTGAATCTTGTTTTGCAAAAAGTCCTTTGCGATGCGATTTACTTCAACCGTAGCACTTCTTCTTATATTTAATGGCTGATTCACAATAGGAGGGTTATAAAACACAAAATGTTTTCGACCTCTAGGTGCCCCGTTGTTTTCAATAAGAAACATGTTTTCTTCAGTCAACTGCTCAGCAAGCTCTTTTGGATTTGCGATTGTTGCAGACGTACAAATAAAAATGGGATCACTGCCATAGAAATTGCAAATTCGCTTCAATCGCCTTATTACATTCGCAACATGACTCCCAAACACGCCTTTGTACGTATGAAGTTCGTCGATCACGATATATTTTAGATTCTCAAATAAAGAAACCCATTTCGTGTGATGTGGAAGAATAGCAGAGTGTAACATATCTGGGTTCGTTATCACGATATGACCTGCTTTTCTTACGACCTGTCTAATATTTGGAGCGGTGTCTCCGTCATATGTGTAGCTCTTTATATCGATCCCCATGTCATCAATCATTTCTGTCAGTTCACTACGCTGATCCTGCGCCAGAGCTTTTGTTGGAAATAAGTATAGCGCACGGCTATTCTCGTCTTCAGCGATCGACTGTAGCACAGGAAGATTGTAACAGAGGGTTTTCCCAGAAGCTGTAGGCGTAACAGCTACAATACTATTACCGTTCTTCACCTCATTATAAGCGTCATACTGGTGGGTATAGAGCTGTTCGATCCCTCTTTCACTAAGGGCATTTTTAATTCTATGATCAAGGGAACCAGGCATCTCTCTCATCTTGGCAGGTTTTGGTTCAATCTCATGCCAATGAGCTATGTTTTCATCTTGCTTTAATTCATGTATTAATGTTTCTAACGTTTGTTTTCGGTTCATCGCTCTCACCTCATATGTTCTATGCCTATTGTAGCGAATGTCTGTTTGCAATTCTACCTATATGCAATAGAAAAAGAGGCCATGCGCCTCTTCTTTACAATCTCCATTCGGTTCTATATGGTAGAAAGCCTCTTCATCAATCTTCAATTAACTTTCGATATATACGATCGATCTTCTCTTTATCGATTTCATTTTTATCTAATAACCCTTTTGCTTTATTTTCATAACCCTTTAGAACTGTCTCAATATAACTCAAAACGGGTTCAGGATTCCGTATTGGTTTTCGATTTAACAGATCATAACTATACATTTTAATTTCCTCTGGTATGTTTGTTGTTTCCAAAAGAGCGGTGAGATTCATTTCAGGCATGGTTTCTTCAACAGATATCCATTGTACAAGTAAAAGTGACTTCAGAGCATACAACAAATGCTTTTGATTTGCTGTTTTTCTGAAACTCTTACAATTCCCTTTTCCCAACTTAACATAGTGAAATAAAATCGGTTTTACCTTTATCAACTCAGTAGCAAGAGTTCGGACTGGGAGAAACTTAGCACTTTCTTTGTAAATGATCTGTGAATGCAGCCATTCTAAAAGTGTAGGGTTCGATTTGCTTAGGAGCCAAAGCGTTTTCTTGATGTCCCATCCATGCAGTTCGATGTCTCCGATCGTGCTTTCAATAACGTCTCTTTTATCAAAAAGTGAAAGGTACCACTCTCTTGGATGAGTATAAATGAACCTTACATCATAATCGCTATGTTCTGACTCATACCCAAAAGCGCGACTTCCCGCTTCGCATGCATATAAAATCTCAACATTTCTCTCATGTTCTATGGAACGTAATGCTTTCTTAATCTTTTCCATCACCATACCACCTTAAGAAAAGCTACCAGGATCGGCTCCCGGTAGCTTTTTCTACTTCAGTTTATTCATAATTTGATCGATATCCGCTGTTGGCATACCACAAGTAAAATTCTCACATAGATAAACCATTGTTTCATTTCGCTTCTCAAACTCTGAAGCAAATGCAGCAGTTTCCCGTAATTCAGAAGGATTATCGGTCATGTGGGTAGTGAGCTCTGGCAAAAATGAACGTTGGAAAAACTGCTGGATCTTCTTCGTCTGATCATTTTCTAATTCCCCAATGACAACCGCTTCCTTTGGAGAAGAAATCGTAAGAAGCTTGCTCATTAAGAAATACGCATGACCGCTCGGATAAGATGACACATCTCCTGCGAATGCTGTAAACATCTTATTGCTCCACTCCTCATACTCCGTTTCACCAGTAAGCTTCGCTAGACGGAGAAGTTGAAGCGCTGCAACGCTGTTTCCTGATGGTAGTGCGCCGTCATGAACATCTTTTGGTCTTGCGATCAACTTGTCCGCATCATGCCCATAAAGGAAGAAACCGCCACTTTCTTCATCCCAAAAAAAACGATACATATCGTCTGCCAACCGCTTTGCTTTTTGTAGATGAACCGGGTCATATGTCGCTTCATAGAGCTCAATCAGCGCCCATAAACCATAAGCATAATCATCATGAAATGCTTTAAACTTCACTTCACCATCTCTGTATCTCGCCATTAGACGATCGTTTTCTACTAGGTTTTCTTCTATGAAAGCGTAAGCACGTTCCGCATAATGCTTGTAATCATCGTTATTGAATACTTTGCCAGCTTTTGAAAATGCAGCGATCATAAGCATGTTCCAGCTAGTCAAAATCTTATCATCTTTGTGAGGATGAATACGCTTTTCACGTTCTTCGAACAGTTTTTCATGTGCTGTGCTAAGCATTTCACGGTATCCTTCTTCAGTATAACCATATTCCTTTGCTAGCCTTCTTACATTTGTCTTTATGAGGTTCGGTATATTTCGTCCTTCAAAGTTACCATTTTCCGTAATATCGTACGTTTTGGCGTATAAGTCTCCTAATTCATCACCTAGGATAGAAATCACTTCTTCTTTTGACCACACGTAGAATTTACCTTCTTCGCCCTCCGAATCAGCATCTTCGGCAGAATAAAACGCACCTTCACTTGACGTCATATCTCGCTTCACGTACTCAAGGACGTTCTCTGCGATTTCCTTATAACGTTCGTTCTTAGTCACTTGATAGCCTTCAGTATATGCGATTGCGAGCATCGCATTGTCATAAAGCATCTTCTCGAAATGTGGGACAAGCCATTCTTGGTCGACTGAATAACGAGCGAAACCATAGCCGACATGATCATAAATCCCGCCGTTCGCCATACCATCGAGCGTTCTCGTCACCATTGTAGACGCTAGTTCATTGTCAAACGTACGAGCATACCGTAACAAGTACATCAACATGTGTGGCGAAGGGAATTTAGGTGTCGTGCCAAACCCACCAAAAATAGTATCGAACATATTCTGCATTTGATCAAAGCTTTTATGAAGAGGTTCTTCCGTAAGAGCCGTTCCTTCTGACCTCATCCGTTCTTGCAGGGACAGCGTGATCTTATCACCGATTCTGGTGATTTTATCAGGGTTCGTTTTATACTGTTCTGAAAGCTGCAAAATCGCATCTTTGAACCCTGGAATATTATAACGGCTTTCTTTAGGAAAGTACGTGCCCGCATAAAACGGCTTTTGATCCGGAGTCACAAATACATTCAACGGCCAGCCTCCCTGTCCCGTCAATCCCTGACAAACCTTCATATAAATTGAATCGATGTCCGGTCGTTCTTCTCGGTCTACTTTAATCGCTACAAAGCGTTCATTCAATAGCTTTGCCGTTTCCTCATCCTCAAAGCTTTCGCGCTCCATCACGTGACACCAATGACAGGTCGAGTAGCCTATAGATACCAGTACAGGCTTATTTTCCTTCTTCGCTTTTTCAAACGCTTCTTCTCCCCAAGGATACCAATCGACGGGGTTATGTGCATGTTGTAATAAATACGGTGACTTTTCTTCGATCAACTTATTCACATACGTGTACCCTTTCTCTTCTTCACTCATACCTTCACCTCCCAAAGTTTTAGTAGACATTATAAGTGTATCAAGAAAACGAAATGATGAAAAAGCTGAACTTGCCAATTTTTTCTTAAAGATGATGAGCATGTCCTCCACCTCATGCATACTCTATTATGTAAGGAGGTGCTACCCTTGAAGAATAATCAACCCTATATAAAGAGACTATCAAAGCGTCCTCGTCTTGCCGGAGACCGCTCTTGTTCATATAGACCTGATACAGGCGGAGAAAGTACAAGCGCAGGAGACTGCTCAAGATTTTGTTCATCCGTTTGTCGTAGGTTATTTCCTTTAAGCTTTAATCAATGTGTGAGAGATTGCCAATCATGTCAAACTGGACTACTCTTTGAAACTGATGAAGAGTACCTAGAAGATGACGACGATGATGATGATAGAGACGAAGATTAATAACAAAAGTCACCTACTCGGTGACTTTTCAGGTTGTCGAGAAAGTCTCGACAACCTATTTTTTTGCCTTTTTTTATCTCGCCCTTTTGTTAAGCTAGAGATAGATTCTTTTTAGGCGGTGATGTAATGTTTCAATCTAAGAAAGAT
>NZ_JAIVAF010000004.1 GCF_020171805.1 Guptibacillus algicola
CTTTCCAATGAGGGAAAGTGGATTTATCGCATGAGAAAAGAGAAGGTTGAGCGTAGCTTCGCAGATTCAAAAGAACTGCATGGGCTGCGTTATTGTCGCTTGCGTGGAAAACAAAAAGTACGAGAACAAGCGTTACTGACAGCCGCCTGTCAGAATATGAAGAAGATTGCCCTTCACCTAGGCCGGGTGAGCTAGGTGAAGGAGAGTTTTTTTCATATTACTAACTTCAAAATTCGAAAACCCATACCTCAAAATATAAACCAACAAAAAAAGCTTGTAGAAGAACCTGGGGTTCCTCTACAAGCTGAAGGCAAGCCCTCACTTTGAGGACTTGCCTTTACTCTTTTAGCGTAAGAACACATGATTACCAATAATCGTTGTAACCTCTTTGCCTTCTAAATAGCTGCTCTGTGCTTTATCAGGGTTATAGAAGAATAGTGATTCTTTATCATACCCTTGATAAGCGAGCGCTTCGTTTACTGCGCGCTTCGATTCATCACCAGCTGGTTGATTGATCGTACCGTTCAATACGGGTGAGAACTGAATGCCATCATGGATTACACCATGAAGAGAATCAGGAAATTCATCACTTTGAACGCGATTTAGTACGACAGTCGCTACCGCTACCTTACCAGCGTAGCTCTCGCCTTCTGCTTCAGCTTCGACTAGACGAGCAAGAAGGTCTTTTTCATAGTCGCTTGCCACTACTGGAAGCTCAAGCTCTTCTCCTGGCTGAATTTCGTGATGTGATTTATTGTTCATTGCCTGCAGTTGCTTTGCTGGTACACCATAATTTGTTGCGATTTTATATAGTGATTCGCCCTTTTGGACGGTGTGCGTATTTTCTTCGGCAGAACTTTGCGTTGGTAATGAGAATGCTAGAACGCAAGTCGCTGCAATTCCTGAGATCCACATTTTCTTAAACATGCGAAATCTACCTCCTAAAATCAGTCTAGTACTAAAGTAACACAGGAGGTGACCGCTTTTCATTATTAATTCTTTCCAGTCCTTCCAATGAAACGAACTACGACTTGAAAGGTGCAGAGGATCCACATTCTACCAAATGGAACTCTATTAAAATTCCAATCGATAAACCTGTGCTATTTTCCCTCCATGTTTCTCTTCTGGATCTATTTCAAAATCACGTATGTAACGAAAACCGTTTTTCTCCAACACCATACTAGAACCTGGATTCTCTTTAAGACAACATGTCTCAATAGCTTCGAGCCCAACTTGGTTTTCACCGAATGCTATAACGCGCTTTACAGCTTCCGTTCCAATTCCTTTATTCCAAAAGGGTGGAGCAACCCAGTAATCGATCGCTCCCTGGCCATCTTTTTCAACTCTGAGCGATATACTTCCAGCAAATTCACCATCAAACAGAATAGCAAACGGAAAGTGTTTTCCTCGCTCTTTCTCCTCCATAACAATCTTGTACCATTCCTTCGCCCCACCTTCTGGATAGGGTTCCGGAACATTCGTCGTTCTAGCAACCTCTTTTTGTGAAACATAGCGTTGTACAAGAGGTATATCCTTTTCTTCTACCATGCGAATAGCGATTGAATCCATAGAGTTCCCTCCAACTCAACATTCTTTATAATTGTAAATGCTTTTGCATCTTTGCGTTATTCTCAGCTAACCATTTCTCTGCCTTAAGAATCATCCAGTCTCCGAAACCATCAAGAAAAGCTAGGATTGCTTCTATTTCTTTTGGAGGGTTTACTGCGAAATGCAAAGCTCTCCTCATCTCAACCTCTTTTTCTGGATAATGCTTCCTGAACAGTTCAAACGCAGGATACAAGTCTCTCGTATAAGTCTGTTCACGTTCAATCACCAAAGCTAATCCACAGCGAATGATGATCTTCATAATCCACACGCAGCAGTCCTTCACGTCCTCCGGGTCTTCGTTTCCTTCTAGTTCATCCTTAGCTTGAAGAAGCAACGGTTTTAAGTGATAAATGTGAGCATTCGCTAGCGCTTTATCCGCTCTATAGTGTGGTAACTTCTTTTGTACGTTATCTCCGTAGATACAGATGCTATGGGTTTTGATCATGAAGGGAATCATCGCAAACCGACTTGTTTCTAACACGTCCTCTAAGGAAAACACACTCATCTCCACACCGTTTACAAATGGATAGCGTTCAATAAGATCCTGCTCAATTTTATTAAGTGCAGTTGAACGTAACTCCTCTTCCTTCGAACGAGTAATGAGAATCATATCTAAATCTGACACACCTTCGATGCCGAATCCTCTTGGAACAGACCCTCGCACATAAATGCTATGAATCTCTTCTCGAAACGACGACAACAATTCTCTTTTTATGTAAAACATCGCTTCCTGAAAGTTAGCGGATACATTGTTCATTGATGAGGTGTTCACAATCACTCCATCGGCATCCACCTTGCATACATCCCCAATCCTTTTCACTTCTTTCACGTCATCACCTCTTTCATTTCCCCAATACCGTTTATGTATAGTAATTCTTTAAGAGACTCCAGCCACATTCCATATCTTTTTAACAACAAAAAAACTCCCAACAATTCGAATCTATACTATAGTGATCGATAAGACTAGACACTATGAAGTATTTTTTAAACAAAAAATTTCTCTTTTTATTATTTATACGAAGCAAGAACGGGTATAGTTTCAAGAACGTATCTTCTAGTAACAGGAGGCCGGTCATGCACCGCAATCAAGCAAAAGAACTCATACAAATGAAAGAACGAGATCTTAAACTACGAGAAACACTTCTACAAGAAGGCACGCTATTCGATGGCTACCATATCGAAATGGAGAAAATACATATAGAGAATGGTCTAAGGCTGACAAACATCATGGAAGAGATCGGCTGGCCAAATGAGAAGAAGGTTGGAAAGGAAGCCGCTGATGCTGCATGGATTATCCTTCAGCACGCGATCAGTTTACCTCAGCTACAGCGAAACGCGCTTCCTATTCTTGAAGAGGAAATGAATGCAGGAAGGATCGAACCGTATCGCTTTGCTCACCTGTTCGATCGTATCTCATTCTTTGAAGGGAATCCACAGCGTTACGGCACTCAGTTCGATTGGGACGCCGAAGGAAAGATGAGCCCATGGAAGATTGAAGATGAGGAAAATGTCGATCATAGACGTACTGAAATCGGACTTTCTCCTCTTCAAGAGGAAATCGACCGTATGCAAAAAGAGATTGAAGAGAACAACGTCTCTCCACCCTCTTCCATGAAAAAGCGAATGGCAGAAGTTCATGAATGGCGTGAACGAGTCGGGTGGCTTTAGGGTAAAAGCGACCAGGCAAGATAAAGTGAAACGCCAGCAACTAGAAACATAATCGTTGAGACAAGACGACTGTGTCGCAATTTAACGCCGTAAGAAATGAAGAAAATGGCTGCAGCAAGCTTGGCAAGACTTTGTAACGAAGCTCCGAAAGTTGAGTTGCTGAGTATGATTGCCGTAAGTAACGTCACGATGATCAGTACTTTAAACCACAGCGGCTCTCTCATAAAATGTTTAACCATCCATCTGATTCGTCCCATGTTCCCCCCCCTATTCATGAACAGTGTATGGGCTTATCCCATCATAGTTGCAAGAAATTGAAAGAAAGCAAAGCAACCAATCGAAGCAAGACTAAAAGACAGGACCGCCATCGAAAGAAAAGGATGCTGGTCGTGTCTTTTTAATTGCAATAAGTATGTAATTGAAAGCACGACTCCAACGAGGAACGAAAGAACAAAGAGTGCGTTCATCGCCATCGAAAACTGGAGAACAGATCCAGCTAGGAAATTCACTAGATAGATTACATTTACAAGTAGTAACAAGATTAACACTGTCTTTTTCATGTATACCTCCTCAAACGTCCCTTTCTATTAATGACGAATCGATACAGAGAAAGTTTCATCCAGCATGGTTAGGTAAGTTTAACAACGTTCAAAAACTCTCCCTTTTAGCATGAGCGCTTAGCTTATAAAAGCCACATCTTAATCCTTCGTTGGACTCTAGGTGTGGTTTCTCTCTGTGTTTTTCTCATTCAAAGCCATTACTATTAAACCCTATCAACCTAGATTAAACCTCCTCAATTTAATTAGCTTAAAACTTTTAGTATAACGTTATTTCTATCGTTTGTAGATTGGGAAACCAATTCTATTAAGGACCTTTTAACCTCTCCAAGTACCCGTATATTTCCCAATATTATTATCTTCTGACTCATGTTAACATTAATTTTGTAATAGTCGAACTTTTCTGACATACATATCCGGGCCCGGGATCTGACCAGCACGAGCACATAGTTTGATTGTTATCGTTATAAAATCATGAATGGAGGAAAAGAAATGAAAGTTACTTTAAGAAGACTCAGTATCATTCTCAGCATGGTTCTTGTTCTATCCTTATTGGTTGGTTTCTCTTCACCTTCTGCATCTGCTAAGCCGGTAGACAAAGGACCAAAAAACTTCCTCGTTGGTTTTAAAACAAATATTAATCAAGCTCAAATTAACAACATACAGAAATTAGGCGGACAGGTTAAGCATCAGTTTAAATTTATGGACACGATGCTTGTTTCATTGCCTGAACCAGCGGCAAAAGCTCTTAAGAACAACCCGAATGTTTCTTATGTAGAAGAAGATCAAGTTGCACATGCGATTGGACAAACAACACCGTGGGGCATCCCTCACATCAAAGCAGATCAAGTTCATGCGACTGGAAACACTGGCTCTGGTGTTAAAGTTGCAGTTCTAGATACAGGAATCGACGCTAGCCACGAAGACCTTAACGTTGCTGGAGGTGCAAGCTTCGTTTCAGGTGAGCCTGATCCATACAATGATGGCAATAGCCATGGTACACACGTTGCAGGTACAGTTGCTGGACTAGATAACAACGTTGGTGTTCTTGGTGTAGCGCAATCTGCTAGTCTTTACGCTGTAAAAGTACTAGACAGCGCTGGTAGCGGAACGTACAGTGGCATCATTCAAGGAATTGAGTGGTCAGTGGACAATAATATGGATGTGATCAACATGAGTTTGGGCGGCAGCTCTGGTTCAACAGCACTTAAAAACGCGGTTGATAATGCCTATAACTCAGGTGTGTTAGTTGTTGCAGCAGCTGGTAACGAAGGAACGTTCTTCGGCTTCAACACGATCGGCTACCCTGCAAAATATGATTCTGCAATGGCAGTCGGTGCAGTAGATTCCAACAACAAACGCGCTTCATTCTCAAGTGTAGGATCTGAACTTGAAGTAATGGCGCCAGGAGTTAACATTACAAGCTCCGTTCCAGGAAATAGCTACGCAAGCTACAACGGAACGTCTATGGCTTCTCCTCACGTTGCTGGAGCAGCTGCGCTTATCCTGGCTGGCAACCCTAGCTTATCAAACGCTGAGGTTCGTCAAAAGCTTAATGATACAGCAAAACCTCTTGGTGACTCTTTTTATTATGGTAACGGCGTAATCGACGTGTATCAAGCGACAAGATAATAGAGTAGTATACAAGCATGGGTCGATATCTATTATGACCCATGCTTTTTGATGTATAAATAGTGGTAAGCTATTAATGCCTAACAATTCTTTGAGAATCTGAAGGTCTAATAGAAAAAACTAAGGCAAAAGACTCTCATCGCCTTAGTCTTTTTTACGCTTAAAAATAATTTCAAAAAAAGCGGACATCCCATAGCTTTTTGTACCTGGTGCAAAGATTTGCACTAACTCCCAACCTTCTTTCTCATGTTCAGCGATGACTTCGTGGTAGTCGTCCTTAGGTTTATTAAAAGAAGACAAATCAATTTTCACAAACTTATGTTCATACAAATTATATGACCTCCTTTATCTATTCATTTTGTATACGTTCATTACTTTAAATAGTTTCAAATATATGTAATTCCTCTCTCCGTCTGAAGCTAACAAATAAAAAAAGAGACCGGTTTACCCAGCCTCTTTCTCCTACTTCAATTTAATTTGGACCGGCTTACTTTCCTCTGCATGAATCGTTTTCTTCCTGTTCTTTTGCAAAGCCGTTCTTTTTACTGAGCTCGTTACATCGTGAATCATATCCCCCACATCATGAGCGGACTCGATTAACGGATCAACGGCTTCCATCTTCCCTTTTACATCAACTGAAATTTCGTTTGCTTTATGAATCAGTTCTTCTGCTTCTTCTGTAATGCCATCTACAGATGTCCTGACGCTAGACAGCGTCTCCTTTGTTTCAGCAAGTGTTGCCATGACTTTTCGTAAAGTCAGAACCAAATAGATAACGAGAACAATAAACGCAACGGCCGCAATGGTAGCACTCCACCCAATCATAAGACAACCTCCCTTCTTTTCTCTAAGTCTATGAGGGCGGGTCTTCGTACATTCCTTCGTTACTTGAGCAGATGACGAACAGAGGACAGATGAACTATGTATGAAAAGGGGTTAATCCGTAATTTTGGATAAGCTCCGATTAAATTGAAATGAAAATTTGTCGCAGACGTGCTAAGCTCCATAAGTTTAGTAATCACTGAAACAATTAAATATGATTACATCAAATACATATCAGCTATAGATTTATTTTTAATAAATCCAAGGTCTTCATAAAGCTTAATCGCTCGATTATCTTTGATTACAGCTAACCGGGTAGCTGGGTACTCTTTACTCGATATGTTTATAGAATGCGTTAACAAAAATCGTCCAAGACCTTTATATTGATGTTCAGCATCCACCGCTAAACTCATTATTAAAGGATAGTCCTCAAATTCCATGTGTAGACAGATTCCAACAATGTTGTTAGTACTCTCATCGGTAATAACCCTTGAACACTTATCCATGATTTGATTATCTTTATATTTTTCTATGAATTCCTTAATATGTTCGATATAATCCTCTTTACTTCCAATTTGTTTATATGCTTGATTTGCTTTATAGGATCTCATAATTAAAGATGCAATCTCGTTTATATCTTCCCATAAAACAGATTTTGATGAATAACCATCCGGAAGTGTTGACTTCATTGATTGTGTCGGGCGAATCATCCAATAATTCACTTCCTGCACCTGGCATCCAACTTGTTCATAAGTTGGAATGTGTTCTTCTACAATGTCTCTTAGGATAATTTTCTCATCACTCTTTGAAACCTTTTTCAAATAATTTAAAAGCATATGGGCTAATCCTTTATAATCCTCATAGGGTGGGACAACAAATAAATCTGACATAAAATTAGGTTTTAAGAATACCCCGCCAATGGTGTTTTCATCTTTCATAATTAAATATCCGCAGTCAAAGATTGATGTAATTTCGGTTAATGTCGAAGAGGACCTTCTAAAATAGTAGTCTGCATATTTTTGTCCATAATAAATGGAATAATATCGTATGTATTCTTTTGGTTCTTGATAAACTAACTTCAAACCATCTCCTAAATCAATAAGATTATTCAACGATTGAGCCTGCTTATGCATATGTTACTCCCTCTTTTCTTCAACAAAATTCCCAACATCTATTTTTCTTAAAAATGGGAGCTTACCCTAATTTCGAACATAATTGGTAAAATCTCGCTTCAAAATCCCCATTACTATAGAATCATGGTACTCCCCGTCATAATATAAATCTTCTCTTATTCTACCTTCTTCTTGAAATCCTAACTTTTTGTATGATTTGATTGCTCTTTCATTGAATGAAAATACATCCAACCCTATTCGATTTAGATTCAACACATCAAAACCATACTTTACTAGGAGCGACATTGACTCAGTACCATAACCTTTTCCCCAATACTCCTTTTCAAATATTGAAATTCTAACGACTGATTTTTTATTGTGATGATCGATGTCCAGCATCGCGATGTCACCAATAATTTGGTCTGTTTTTTGTAGACAGACTACAAGGTCTATTCTCGACTGGTCTATTGATATTCGGTCAAACCAACTCTGTACCCCCTGACGACTAAACACAATCTGTGTACCTGTTAGCTTTCTGCCTTCACGATCCCAAAGAGCTCGGGTATAGAATATGTCTAAGTCATCCTCTTCTACTGGTCGTAGATAAACCTTTTCATCTTGAAGAAATTTAATCTTGTTTTGTTCCATTTCATTTCCCCCTCTACCTGCCTTTGGTTTAATTTTAGAATTAATAGAAACCAATTGATATGACTACTTTTTTTTAGAATCAATCTATCAAAAAAAAGATTACCTGATTAGGTAATCTTTTTTCTCGAGTAAATGATTTTTTTAATTGTTTCGATCGAGAGGTGATGCATTTCTGCAATCTCATCTAATGAGTTTCCCTGTAAATAATCTTCTTTTATCCTACGATTTCTCTTCAGTAGTTCTTTTCTAATACCGGTTGATGCCCCCCATTTTTCACGGTTGCTTTTGGGCTTAGGTACATAGAGTGTTTCGCCTTGGATGTATTTTTGTAATTCCTCTAACAATTCATTAGGCAAAGCTTTTTTTGCATTTATATATTTCATTTCTGCCAGCTCCTTATTTTTTTCCGACAAATAATAAGGTGCAAAGCCAAATGAATTATTTAATATGGCGATATTAAAAAAACGTTACCTCATGCAAAGAATCGCCATTCATTCACAGGCTTTGCATGAGTGTCTCTCGTTTTTACATTCAAGAATTCACTTACATTCATATCGTTCACCACCATCATTTTTTCTATTTAACTCCTATCATCTCAAACTATTCTTCCTAATACAATTTCTCTCTTGGTTCAGATATAGAGAACCAACTCGAGCACACTAATTACTTGGAAGTAAGGCTATTTTCAAACAGATCTATAATATGGAGAAATCTTTCTGCTTCACGGAAGACATGGTCTGCAAGGAGCGGGTGGATGTTACTCTTGATCCTACATTCTTCAATCAATTCTTTTGCTGCTTTCTTAAAATCCCTTAATGCAACTACTGATACACGATTTTCATCCAAGAACTGATCTAACAGAGGTGGCGTTTCTGATTGTGGTCGCATTGAATCTAAGTCAATCGCTTGAAATACCAACTGATCAAAATCATGACTAAATTCTCTAGCTTGATCAACCAATTTCCTTTCTGAAGGATCTAGAAGGTGACCAATAAATTTTGAGTGATCTGCCATGATTCTTAAGAAAAACACATTTTCTTTTATTATTTTTGCAGCTGTTGGTTGTAATTTTCCTTCATTTAACTCTTTTAACCTTTTTGCAAAATATGCGGCCTCCCGACTTGTATGGTCAAGTAATAATGGAAAATTATTAGATGTAATCTCACATCGTAATGATAATCCTAGAACTTTCCTCTTATACGCCCAAATGGAAGTAGCCGCTTGATATACTTGCGAATTAAAAGTTGCGATTTGTTGAGGATCCGAGTTTACAGAGTACGTACTTAATTTTTCTTCAACCTGTTCAAAAAGATCGATGAATTGTTGTGCTTCTTGGATTAGTTTCGAATCATTAAAGCTAAATCCCAGACTTAAAAATAAAGCATGCTCTTTCATAATCCTGGACCAGAATTGGATTTCATCTAATGAACGGGATACAAATGCATTGTCCATATATTCACCCCTCATTTAGTTTTCACCTTTCTGATTATATTCACCGATTTATCCCTTATGTCGATGGTAAAATTAAGTTTAGTATTCAGCCCTTATCTTTGAATGATTGCTTTAATCTGTTTCGAGCAGAAGTAACTTCAACTAGTTACATGACACTTTTAGTTAGAATGAGCGCCAAAATTGAGTAGGGAATAGGGACTAATGGGACTATCCCCAAAAAGCCAAGAAATGCACCCTTCTCTTTTCGTTTCTTTATGTAATAAACAATGTTTGGAATAAGCGTAAGAACAGAAAGTTGGGTTACAAGACCAATAATATCAAAAACATATGTATCTTGCGGTTCTCTAAGAAAAATACCTACCGCTTCAAAAAAGCATAACGTTACATACACGAACCACATCATGCCATTGAACCATAAGAATTTAAAAAACAGAATTACTCCCCCTACCTTAATCAACTTTACTCACATTATACACGTGTAATTTCACCACTTTTATCCTTATGGTTTTCACACTTCCTCCCTAGAAACCCCCATTACTTTCTATACCAAACTTTCTTCCTACAACCACCTATTACACAATAGTATCGAAAGGTATTGGGTAAGCTAACGAAAACACTTCTAGAGGAGTTAATTATGAGATCAGCATTTCTACCTTTACTCTTACTACTGGTCGTACCAGTTATCATCGTTTCAAAGAAAATCAACGAACATGATAAGATTTTGGAACACAGACAAAGAGATCGTACAGGCATAAGATAGGCATGAAAAAAAGACGGAGCTCTCCGTCTTTTTGTGTATTTGTTAAGATGTTTCTAACTGCTGCTGTGCTAGCTTAAAGTATAGCGATTTGTTCTTCATCAGCTCATCATGTGTATCACGCAACCATCTTCTAGCACAAGAAAGAGATTAGACGAACAAGGTGATTGTTAAACAGACTCGATAAGCCGGTTACGAGCACGCTTACCTTAGTTTGATTTTTCCATAAGGACTGAAGATCATATACATACAGACAGACTATCAATAAATAATACCATCCAAAATGAACGGAAATGTAGGATTTGGTACTGGTTACGTGATCTAAATGACATTTGTGATTTTCTTCTTCTCATTCTCCCTTTCCAATCTTCAGATGCAAATTTTGTCCTCTATTTTCAGTACCCCAGTGGCAAGTGTGTTTTCAAAGCTATTCCTTTTTTGAAACAAGTACGAGACATCCTCATAGAATAATTTGAAGTTTTCGATGGAACGGAGGTTATTTTATGTCGATACTTAAACTCATTAAACAATTAGTCCAACAGGAACACAAAAAAATTTTATGCATTCTTGAAGAAAGAATAAGAGAGATTAAACAATGTCCTGGACCACGAGGACCTCGGGGACCAGAAGGACCAGAAGGACCACAGGGACCACAAGGGCCAGAAGGACCAGAAGGACCAGAAGGGCCACAGGGACCACCTGGGGTATTCTCTCCGGTATATGCAAATATTTTTGATAACGCCGATCAAGCATTAGTAAGGGGTAGTAATGAAGTTGTTCGGTTTAACCAATTTAATCAGCCGCAATCTGTCATCTTTGGTGGAATTACCGCAACTGCAACTTCTCTTACTGTTCCAGTAGCTGGTGATTATGCTATCTTGTGGGAAACAGTGTTTCTTCCCCTTTCCAATCAACAACACGCTGCGTTCGGTATCTTTGTTAATGGAGTTCTGCAAGACTCAACCCGATCGGGGTCAGCAGTTTTTTCTGATCAGCAGGTCAACATCATCGGTTCTACTTCAATCATTCAATTAGCTGCTGGAGATACGATTGCACTACGTGTATTAATACCAGCTGGCAGTTCCCAGACCACAGTCAATTTAGATGCCCAGATCCAATATCCTCCCTTTAATAACGCATCTCAACAACCAATTAACAGTGCTTCTCTCAGAGTGTTTAAATTAGGTCCTACTTAAGAGGACATTCATAATAAACTACTGAAAAAGTCTTCTTAACGGACATTTGAATTTATGTACTGTTAGGAAGACTGATTCTGGGACATGTGGACAAGTTCGCCCCTCCTTTTAGCCGCCCAAAAAATACGTAAACGTTAATTTCTCTGATGTATGTACCATCTACTAGTACATTCCTATGGGGGATACATAATACTCATATATGACAAAGAGCGCTTACCTTTTGTTCGGTAAGCGCTCTTTGTGTGTAGCAAAACTAATCGATTAAGGTTACTTTCGTAGAAAACTTAAATCCATCTATTACTACCTCTCCATTTTATCAAAGTACATGAATTCTCTAGAAGCTGTGTCGTTTGTAAAGACCAGATAATAAATGAAACCCAGCCCATCCGTCTTTTTCTGTATTCATTAGGAGGTTTCTAACTGAAACTGCTGCTGTGCTAGCTTGAAGTATAGAGAATGGTTCTTCATCAGCTCATCATGTGTCCCCGTCTCAATCACACTTCCATCCTCCATCACAAGAATTTGATCAGCATGGATGACGGTGGAAAGTCTGTGCGCGATGACGATCGTCGTTCGGTCTTTCATGAGGTTATTCAGTGCTTTCTGAACTTGCACTTCAGATGTACTATCAAGACTTGACGTCGCTTCATCCAATAAGAGAATCGATGGATCTCTCACGATTGCCCGAGCGATTGCGATACGCTGTCGTTGACCCCCTGAAAGCTTGATCCCTCGCTCTCCGATTTCAGTATCGAGCCCATTAGGCAGATCCATAATAAACGGCAGTGCATATGCCTGTTCAGCTGCATTCTTCAGCACTTCGTCTGAGATCGAACTCTCCAACCCATAAAGAATATTCTCTCGTATCGTTCCTGCAATTAGCGGACTTTCCTGGGAAACGTAACCGATTTGATTTCGCCAGGACTCAAGAGAAAACTCCTCAATATCCGTTTCACCAAGAGTGATCACACCATTTTGAGGTGTATAGAACCGCTCAATCAGTGAGAATGTCGTCGTCTTCCCACTTCCACTCGGACCGACAATCGCGGTGATTTTACCAGGTGGAACCTGAAAGGATGCTCTTTTTAAAATAACCTCTTTCCCATAAGAGAATTCCACATCTCTAAACTCGAGAACCTGAGAAGAATTCGCTACTTCTTTCCCCTCTAAGCGGTCTTCACTTTCATGATCAAGAAGAAACTGTAACCGCTCTGTGGCCCCCATCGCCTTTTGGATGGCAGTAAGAAACCTCGCCATCGAGCTAAATGGAATGATGATTTGAAATAGATACAACAAAAACGCAACGAGTTCCCCAGCACTCAGTTCACCAGTCGACACACGCACACCGCCGTACCCTACGATGATGACCACAACTCCCATCAACAAAAGCGTCATGATCGGCATGAGAAGAGCGTATATTTTCGCTTCCTTCATACTGTATGAGAAGACATTCTTAATGCCATCTTCCCCATTTTTCTCCTCTACGTTTTCAGCTAGTGAAAATTTCACAAGGCGAATTTCAGAAAGAACTTGTGTGATCGTCGCCGTGAACTTAGCCGTTTCTTCTTGGAGTCCCTTCGATACTTTGTACATCCGTTTTCCAATAAAACGAATGCCCAGCATCATAATTGGAACGACTGTAAGGAGGATCGCCGTCAATCGCCAATCAAGATAAAGCAAGATCGCAATGGACCCAACGATCGAGAGCGTGCTCGTTAACAGATTGATCAGGTGATTTGAAACGAGGTCTTTAATCACACCCGTATCATTGACGATGCGGCTCGTCGTATCCCCGACACGGTTGCTGTCAAAGTACGTCACCTTCATTGAAAGAACTTTCTTCATAAGTCGTTCTCGCAGCCTAGCGACAACCGATTCCCCTATGTAAAGAAGAAGGTACATCGAAAGTCCTGAGAAAATCGCTTGAAGAACGAATGCGGCGATTAATAGGCCGATGATCCCGTTCGATAGTGTACCTGAGGAAAGCTGATCGACTAAATTTTTCGTAAAAAACGGGACGATCAACCCAGCGACCGTTCCGATAAGGCTCATGACGATCGCGATCGTCACAAGTAGTTTTGAAGGCTTCGTTTCTTTAATTAAGCTTGCGAGCCCTTTCCAGTTCATCCGTTTTTCGGACGTCTCTATATGTTCACTCATACTGTCAGCCCCTTTGATACTAAGTATAGCTTGAAAAGACAAGAAATCACAAAACCAAGTTTGATCACTAAAAAAAGGCCCTGTTTAGAACAGAGCCATCAGTGGTTTATTGATATATTTTAAGCAAATCCCATATCTTATCGCCGTTCCACATCTCTTCTGGGGCATCAACATAGTTGATTTCAAAAGCTGCATGCCCACCAACAGCATGACTTGTGCCGAAGTTAATCCCTATACGATCCTCGGTAAAATACGTAAACGTTTCGGAGTGTTGGTCGGTTCCAATCCCGTCTAACGAATCCGCATTTTGAAGATCAGTGACAGAAACATTTTCTTTTAGTTCTTTTTCGAACTCTTTATGATCTGGATTAACAGGTTGGAACGCGTCCGATTTGAAAAGTTCTATGAATGATTCATTCGCATTTATGACGTCTGTTAGTCTGATTCGCTCCATGTTTTCGAGATCAATATTAGTCGTGTAGAAAAGGTTATTAGGATGAGCTGCACCTTCAACGTATCCACTGCCTGCATACTGAACACTTAAGAAATATGGACTTTCATACGAAACAGCATAATCCACTTCAAGGTCTAACCCTTCTGAACCTTCATAGAAGTTCATTACTTTATATGCTTCGTTAAAAAGAAGGTCGTTCACTTCATCCTGCTTGGCTGTATCCGATGCGTTCGTAAGTTGAGGATAGGAGATCGTGACACCATCCTCAGTATACACATCTTCTGTAAGCGTGTAGGAAAGTTCGGAGGTATCATCAGAGCTTACATCTTCGTTAGAGCTCCCCTCCTCATCTCCCTCTGTCGTTGAGTCGTCGGTTTGATCCTCTTGATCCTCACTAGAATCTGTATTGTTCGCTTCATCTGAGTTCATTTCCTCAGTGTTAGACTCCTTGCTTTCACTACTCTCATCAGCTGTTGCTTCAACTTTCTTTTCTGGGTCTGAACTGCTACTGCTTTCCTCTGTTTGACCACATGCAGAAAGAATAAGACTGAAAGACAAAAGGCTAACACCAAAAATCGTCATTTTTTTCAATAAGCTATCTCCTTTAGTCGTTGTATAACATAATCATACTTGAAACCGACCATAAAAAATATACCTTATTTGTGAAATTTTTCTAAAATGACAGCAACAAACTCAACCCGTTTTGGATTGAGTTTCTGCCTATTTCTTAATTAATTCCCATCATCGCAAGGAAGATAATCGCAATCGTGGCGACCATCGGGATAATTAGTCCTACCACGAATACATCTTTGTAGGAATCTTTATGCGTGAGTCCTGTTACTGTGAAAAGTGTTAATAGCGCACCGTTATGAGGAAGAATCGATGCACCTGAAGCAACAGAAGTTATTCTGTGAAACGCTTCAAGACTTAGTCCATTTTCAACTGCAATGTTGTAATACTCTTCACCGAGGGCTTCAAGCGCAATTCCCATACCCCCTGACGCTGAACCTGTAATCATCGCTAAAAGCTGAACGGCAAACGCCTCTGAGAAATACGGACTTAGTGGAATCGAGAAGATCAAGTCTTTTACCGCTTCGAAACCAGGAGAAGCTGTTACGACAGATCCAAACCCAACAGCTGCACTCGTGTTGATCGTAGCCATAACGGAGCCAGATGCTCCTTTGTTGATCGAACCGATGAAGTTTTTAAATTCCTTCCAGTTAAATGCCATGATCAGAAGGATCCCAATTAACAGGGCAACAAGGATACTTAAATCCTCGAAAGCATTAAGCGTTATAACAACTGCTATCAGCGGAATCAGAGAAAGAATCCAGTTCGGAAGCTCGTCTTCTTCAATCGTGTTTACTTCATTATCGCCCTCTGGTTCAGTAAACTTTTCGTCCTTCTTCACTAGCTGTTTCTCACGGAACTTCAGATAAAAATAACCGCCTACTGCCATAATTAGTCCTGCGACAATACCGAGGATCGGCGCTGCCATCGTAGACGTTTTGAACGTGTTGATCGGAATGATGTTCTGAATCTGTGGTGTTCCTGGAATCGCCGTCATCGTAAAGGTGAATGCACCTAATACAAATGTGGATGGGATAAGCTTACGCGACACGTTTGCGCGACGAAACATCGCAACGGCCAGTGGGTAAACGGCAAATACCACTACGAATAAACTCACCCCGCCATACGTTAGGACGGCCGCCGATAACAGCATCCCTAGGATGGCACGTTTTTCTCCGATAAGGTTTGAGATTTTATATGCAACAGACTGTGCGGCACCTGTATCTTCCATCAACTTACCGAAGATCGCTCCAAATAAGAAGATCGGAAAGTACGATTTTGCAAACCCAACGAATCCTTCCATGTAAGTGGATGTGTATGTATCAAGAATGTTCATTCCACTTAACAGTGCAACGATTCCTGATACAAGTGGCGCGATCCAGATGATAGACCAGCCGAGATAAGCTAGAAGCATCAACAGTGCAAGGCCTATAAGTATACTAATCATGATGTCCTGTCCTCCTAAAGATGTACTGTTTGCTCTTACTATGTCCAGCGGTGCCTGGCACTACCCGTTATTTATCAATAATTGTCGAAAGCATAAAAAACGCGCAAAACTCCTAGCAAGTTTTACGCGTTTTCCTTAACTATTTACTTTCGCTGTTCAATGATTGAATTTGCAACATTTACAAGCTCATCCTTTGTCATCGGCTCATCATTACCATCCCGTGGAACGACTGAACGAAGACCAAACATGACGTTGCCATTTTCACTCAACCAGGTTAATTCTCTGATACTTTCCGAGTTGTTGAAGGAAGCACCGATGTCATTATCAAGCTCCACATTCAATTCTCCGAAGCTAACCTTTTTCCCCTTTTCATCTCGTTGCATCAAAGAAAGCTGCTCATCTTCTTTTGAATAATACAATGTAATATCGTTTGGTTCTAACTTTGTTTGTGCACTCGCAGTAACTTCTTCAGGCTCAAACGGGATGCTTTCCATGTCCGGTGCTGTTAATACATTTCGAAATTCTTCAGATAGCTTTTCAACTTCACTCTTCACTTCTGAGTTGGCCTCCATAAGAGTGTTAAGATGATTTTCTGAGCTAGAACTGCCTGAATTGCACGCAGCAAGTGCTAAAAGGGCTGATAATATCATGACGAATTTTAGTTTCATTGTAAAAACCTCCTTTATGTCAGACGAAAGAAACAAAAGAAATGTTTCACAATGTAGAAAATCGACTAAAAGAAATGGTTACGTGACGTTTCTTCAAATACCTTCCAATGCCCATTCATCATCGAGATGTACTCTCTCATCACAATGTAGTTCTTTTGTTTTCCTTCACCATTTTCCGTCATAACGAAATATGTATCTGAACCTCGATAATCGATCGTAATCACATCATTTCCTTGAAACGTTCCCTCTTCCGTGATGATTTCTTTTAACGCATTCGATTCGTTAATATCTAGAAATACGTTGTAAGGGCCTAGAAAATTAATAACCAACAATACAACGACGACACCTGAAATGATGAGCAGTTTCTTCATGATAATTCCCCCAGTTACTTGTGAATGACCCACCTAGTTTAACATAATATTCCATTAAAGATTAATTAACATCACCTAAATAAACAGGTCTTTGCTCATTTTCTCTAAGACCGATGATCTCTTGGATTAACGCTTTCGGATACACTCTCATTTCGTTTAATTGTTCTAATTCAACCCATTCCAAGCCAACTTGATGAGAATCTGGATCTGTCGGTTGATTCCCGTTCCCTACCCGTTCACATGCAAAATAAAATTCGACCTGGTGAACTTCCGAATCAAATGATGCATGCTCATGGTTCTTGCCGATATATTCCCTTATAAAAAGAAGGTCACCCACCATAATTGTATGTCCTGTCTCTTCCATGCACTCTCTTAATAGAGCTTCAGGGAATGTTTCTCCGTTGTGCTGTCCACCTCCAGGAAAGAGATAGAAGTATCCCTCATCATCCTTATTCTTAGTTAACAACACCTTATTATCTTCCATCATAATAGCTTTCACTGAATTTCTAATGCTCATGTCACTTCCCCCAATTTTGTTTTCTTTTAAGAAGGAGTCCACTGAAACGAAGTTGAATAACACATTTACAATAGGAAAGGAGGTAACTATTAATGTCTAGTTTCATCTCTCATATTGCAACTGTTGAAATACCTGTCAGCAACCTTCAAACGTCTCTTTCATTTTATCAGGAAATACTAGGCGTCGAGATCCATTTTCAAGGTAAACAAAACGCCATGCTTACGTTCAACAAAAAGGGTGTGCCGACAATCTTTTTAGTCGAAACGGCATCAACTGATAACATGTCTTTTCAGAACTCCCATACCGATGTCGTACATAGCATCATCGATTTTTACACGCATGACTTAGAAGGGTTTTACCACTGGTTACAGGAGAAAGGAATTGACGTTGGCTCTTACAATGTAAACCCTGATCATGGATATGGCGGCTTTGGTTTTAGGGATCCAGACGGCAACTTACTTAGCGCTACCAACGTTTTGCATCCTGGACAATAACGTCCACACAAACACAAAAAAGACACCCCGCACAAGGGTGTCTTTTCATGTTAGCTATTAAAAAGTATGTGCTGCGTCCTTCGCACGCGCAATCCCGTTTTCTCTAATTTCTTCAGCTTTCTCAGGCATCATCGCATGTCCTTCAATATACACATGATCTAGAGTAGGCACGCCGTAGAATTGCATCATCACACCAAGGTAGCGATGTCCCATTTCCATCTCTGCAGCTGGACCTTCTGAATAAATACCGCCACGAGCCTGAATGTGCATAGCTTTTTTGTCAGTTAGTAGGCCAACAGGTCCTTCTGCTGTGTATTTAAATGATTTACCTGCAACTGATACGGCATCGATATACGCTTTTAGTACAGGTGGGAAAAAGAAGTTCCATAGTGGTGTTACGAATACATATTTGTCTGCATTGATGAACTGTTCACAAAGCTCGGAAAGACGATTTACCTTTGTCTTCTCGTCTTCTGAAAGCTCTTCAAAACCACTGCCATCTTGGAGCTTACCCCATCCACTGAAAACGTCAGCGTCGATTTGAGGGATATGCTCTTTATATAGATCCATATGGATGATCTCGTGATCAGGATTAACCTCTTTGTATTGGTCAATAAAAGCCTTACCAGCGGCCATGCTGTATGAATACGTCTCATCGTGAGGATGAGCTGTGATGTACATTACTTTAGTCATAATTCTCTCCCTTTCTGTATTACTTTAAGGCTCGTTATAGTATGTGTTAATTGAAATAGAATCTTTCAACACCTCGAACCAAAGTGTTTTGAAATAAAGTATCTTGAAACAAAGATAATGGTAATAGAGATTTCTTCATAAATCAACTATTATGCTTACTGATTCAAAAAAAAAAAGCGAGCATTTCTACAATAGAAATGCTCGCTTCACATATAAAGAGCTTACGCTTTACGATAAGCTCGTCGCTCTGCATATGACACGCACTTATAACAAACAGGTTTGCGATTATCTTCATTGTCTAAATAATACTGTGGACGGACTGGCTTTTGTTTACAAATCATGCATTTCTCTAAACCAAATACCTTCCGAAAGAAGCTTTTCATATCCTCAGCTCACTTCATAGATGATTGTACCTTTCTATATAGTATACAATCCATGGCATTTTAAGTGCTAAAAAATAGCCTGAGATCGAGCTATTGGATTGGCATGAATGCTACTTTCCAAATCCCACTTTCATCTTTTATCATCTGATAAGCGCTAGTTCCACGGCTATTATGAAATTCAATATAGCCAGTAACGTCATCCATCTGCTTGAATTCCCCATCTTGAATTCCTTCAACATATGTTAACATACTTTCCTTCGTTCCCCGATCACTCTCTGGAATCTTCTCATCTTCTTCTTTTGACCACTTCACGTGTCCTTCTCTGTCCGTATAGAGAGCGTAGTGAACATCATGATCTTGTTGTAACGATGCGTATATATGTAGCTTCGCGATGCTAATAGGTTCCAATCCAGTAAGATGTTCCTCATTTAAATCTTCTGCAAAATTCTCATACGCCTTCATTTCATGTGCGTCGAGTGTAAATTCTTTGACCTCTGCCATCTCAACTTGCACTTCCTTAACTGTCTCCTTGGCGTCTTCCTTATTCGTTTGATTACTTGTAACACCTTCATCACTACACCCAACAAGCAAACCGAATCCTAACACGATTGAATAAAATACCCTCTTTTTCACAAGATCCCCCCTTTATCTTATCCCACTAATAAGTTCTAACAACCACCTCACATCCCTTCCATAATATTGGAACCCATCTGTACAATTCCCAAAAAAAACATGACGCGCGGAAACCCACACGTCATGCTTAACACTCTATCTTTTATGCTTTTTTGGGCTTTTGAAACTTACTCAACATTTCATACACAAGAGGTACGATTAGTAGCGTGAGGAGCGTCGAGCTCGCAAGACCACCGATTACGGTTAGTCCAAGACCTTTACTGATGATGGAACCACCTTCGAAACCGAGTGCGAGTGGTAATAGCGCACCGATTGTCGCGAGAGCCGTCATCAAGATCGGTCGTAAGCGCGTCATACCAGCATCGAGTAATGCTTCACGCGTTGAATAGCCTTCTTTTTCTTTCTGGATGACGCGGTCGATCAATACGATACCGTTCGTAACCACGATTCCGATCAGCATCAGTGCACCGATCAGGGCTGAAATACTTAACGTTTCGCCACCGATCAATAGGCCGAGTACTGCTCCTATAATCGTGAATGGAAGAGAGAACAAAATCGCAAATGGTGCGAGCGCGCCTCCAAAGAAGATAACGAGCACAACATAGACGATTGCGATCGCTGCAAGCATCGCAAGACCTAGCTGGCTAAAGGATTCATTGATATCCTCAGTTACCCCGCCGATCGAGATCTCAATCGAATCTGGATGATCGATTTTGTTCAATTCTTCTTTCACATCAGCTGATACGGAACCAATGTCATCCGTCTTCGCTTTTGCCGTTACACTTCCGTAAACTTTCCCATTACGTCGTGTAATCGTATCTTCAGTCGTTCCTTCTTCAACGTTAAACAGTTCGTTGATTGGTACAGATACGCCAGTGGGTGACTGAATTTCTTTATCTGTTAGATCTTCAAACGTCTCGTAGTCATCTTTCTCAACTTCGATGAACACTTGAAGCTCTTCTCCATCTTCTTTGATAGTCGTAATTTCTGAACGCTGGCCGTTCTGACCAAGTTCCATGCCGACTTGACCTGCAGTTAGCCCTATCTGACTGAGCTTTTCTTGATCAGCAACGAGCGTATATTCTTCATAAGACTCTGAAAGGCTTGATTCTGCTTCGTTCAAGTCATCCTCGTCATTAAGAACGCCTTCTACTTCTTCTACATAAGGTTTGATGTCATCCATCGTATCGCCAAACACTTGAACCTGGATGTCGTTACTAGAACCTGTTGATGAGAAGTCCTGATTGTTCCATTCACCTTTGTCAGTCATGTTTTTCAAATCTTTGATGACCTGTTCTTTTTCTTCAGAGAAGTTCTCCGTGTCATCTGCATACATCACGAAGAATGCTGCCTGGTTCGATGCCCCAGGATTCATCGGATTTTCTCCACCAACAGAGTATTGAATAATTTCGACATTGTCGCGTCCTTCAAAATACTCTTCTGCTTCAAGAGCGATCGACTCAACATCTTCAAGCGTTTGACCTGGTGCAGGACTGAACGTTGGCATCACCATCTTCTCTTCTTCACCTGGTAAGAAACTAACGCCTACTAGTGGAATCATTGCGATACTACCTACTAGTACACCGATCGCAACAAGAGATGAAATAATTTTATGACTTAGAACACTGTTTAGAGCTGAACGGTACCAAGTAGCGAGTTTCCCTGGACCTTCCTTATGGCTCTTCATCGCTTGTTCTTTATTTAATAATGAATGTGACATCATCGGTACGATCGTAACCGCAACAATTAATGATGCAAGTAGTGCAAAGACTACTGTCAATGCGAATGGTAGGAAGATTTGCCCTACAACACCTTCAACGAGTCCTAGCGGTAGGAATACAGCGATCGTAACGATTGTAGACGAAAGGATCGGCATGAACATTTCCTTCGTTGCGGACCTGATCAATTCCTTACCTTCTAACTTCTCTTCTTTCAGCGACATTCGCCTGTATATATTCTCCACAACAACAATCGAGTCATCGACAACCCGTCCGATCGCAACCGTCATCGCTCCGAGGGTCATGATATTAAGCGTGATCCCCATCTGATTTAATACGAGTAACGCAATAAATAGAGATAGCGGAATCGATACAACCGAAATCAACGTTGTTCGTATATTACGCAGGAACAACAAGATTACGATGACAGCAAACAATCCGCCGAACAATGCTTTATTCAACATCGTACTCACTGACTCTTCGATCGGCTCACCCTGATCGAACGTAAAAATGAAATCGATGCCGTCGAGTTCGTTTTCAAACTCTGCAGCTTGTTCCTTCACCAAATCAACAACGTCGACCGTGTTGGCTTCTTGCGACTTGATGACTTGGACTGTGATCGATTCTTCACCGTTCGTACGTGAAATTGACTCAGCGTCCGCAACGATTTCGAACTCAGCAAGTTCACCTAAAGCAACTGTAGGAATGCCTTGTTGTGCATTAGCACTTTGGGCTGACGATGCTCCAGCTGCACCTTGAGCTGGTGGTGTCCCAGTAGCTCCTTGCCCCTGTGGAGCTGTCCCAGCTGCATTCTGCCCTTCTGCAGCACTTCCTTGTGGTGCTTGTGCGTTTTCTGAAGGAATCATCGGAATTTGTAGTTCTTCTAAATCATCGATCGTTGTGATGTTTCCATCGATTACGACAGATTTTTGTGTATCATTAAACGTATACAACCCTAATGGGAATGCTACTTTAGAGCCTTTTATTAAATTCGTTACCGATTCCTGATCCATGCCGCGTTCGGCTAGTGCTTCCTCATCAAACTGAAGCTGAACTTCTCTTACTTGTTGACCAGCAACTTGAACGTCTCCTACACCATCTAATCCTTCGAGTGCAGGAGCAATCTTGTCTTCAACCGTAGAAGTTAACTCAGCGAGATTGCCATCCTCATTCGTAACACTCATACTGATAACAGGAAATGCATTGAAGTTGACTCTCGATACATCTGGCGACTCTGCGCCTTCTGGTAACGAAACTTCGTTGACGGCTTCTTGTAATTCATCCTCTGCTTCATCTAAATCTTTACTGAAATTATATTCAAGCTGCAGACTAGAAGCATTCTGGAATGAACTTGAGCTTACGGTTTTCATGCCACTTAAGTTCTGCACCTTCTGCTCGATCGGTTCTGATATCTCATCAGCCACCTCTGCAGGTGTCGCTCCTGGATACACAGTCGTAACCGTAATAATTGGAGGATCGATATTTGGAATCGTTTCTAACTTCATATTTAATCCGGAATAAAGACCAGCAGCAGTAATGATGATGGTCATCAGCCAGACAGCAAATTTATTGTTCATCGAAAAATTTATTATCTTACTCATACGTTCTCCCCTTCCCTTTTTGACCAAGTAGTCAATCTGTTATAAAATATACATGACCACTTGGTCAGAGGTCAAGGAAGAAATGTTCATCAACATGATAGAAGGTGGTCACGATATGGATCAAAAAAAGGTACTTATAATAGAAAATGCGATTAAACTCTTTGCGAAGAAAGGGTTCAGCGCAACCTCCGTTCAAGAAATCGCGAAGGAGTGCGATATCTCCAAAGGAGCATTCTACCTTCACTTTAAATCGAAAGACGAATTGTTATTCGAAGTGCTCATGTACTATTGGAGAAGAATGCAGCGTAGAGTGAATGAAGTAGCTACAGAACCAATGACACCAAAGAAGAAATTCATTCACCAAATCAAGGTCTTCATTGAGGAAATCGCGAATCACCGCGAGTTCATCATCATGCAATTTCGAGAACAAGCAATTCCGTTCAATGATTCGATTGAAGAGCTTGTGAAAAGGATGCGGTTTAACTCTTACCTTTTCTACAAAAACCATCTGCTTGCGATCTATGGTGATGAATGCAAACCATACGTGTGGGAAGCGAGTCTCGCTGTCCAAAGCTTAATGAAAAACTACGTCGATCTCGTCATTTTAGACAATATTGAATTTGATTATTACGATGTCGCTTCTGCTGTTGCGAAGAAAACCGATTACTTAATGACCGGATTTTTAGAAAATAATGACCCACCAGTCATTACTGAGACGATTATCGAGCAGATTATGCCTGAAGGATTTAATTTGCATGACCTCGAAGAAATAAAGAATGTACTATCTCTTATTCTAGAAAAAGAAACGGATGAAAACCTCCTCGATACAGCGACGATCCTTTTGGATGAACTAGCGAGAACGAATCCACGCCAGGCGGTTATCAAAGGGATGGCATCCAACCTTGATAAGTATGATCGCTATCTGGATTTCGCATCACGTTTACGAAACTACTTTCTATAACGTTACTAGGGGGCTTAGTTATGATTACGATCCACAATCTTACGCGGCAGTTTTCTAACGGAAAAGGAATCTTCGATGTATCGTTCGATGTAAAAAAAGGCGAAGTATTTGGCTTCCTAGGTCCAAATGGCTCCGGGAAGTCGACGACGATCCGACATTTGATGGGATATATGAAGCCACAAAAAGGACGTGCGACGGTCTTCGATTATGATTCGTGGACTGAACAAGCGAAAGCGCGCGAACATGTTGGCTATTTGCCAGGAGAAATCGCCTTCCTAGATGGAATGAACGGAACAGAATTTCTCGATATGATCGCAGGCATGCAGGGGAAAAAGGTAAAAGAAAAACGCTCGGAACTGATTCATCTCCTCCAATTTGACCCGAAAACACCGATTCGGAAGATGTCAAAAGGTATGAAACAAAAGGTCGGAATCGTAGCGACGTTTATGCACGACCCAGATATCTACATCCTTGATGAGCCGACATCAGGACTCGACCCATTGATGCAAAGAGTGTTCATCGAGTTGGTACTTAAGGAAAAAGAAAAAGGGAAAACGTTCCTCATGTCCTCTCACAGTTTTTCAGAGATCGAAAGAACATGCGACAGGGCAGCCATCATCAAAGACGGTCGAATCGTAACCGTGAAAGATATCCATGAACTGCAGTCGATGCAGCGTAAAATATTCGATATCACCCTTCACAACCTTGAAGATGTAGAAGCTCTAAAATCTTCTAGTCTATCGATTGAGAAAGTGGATGGAAACATGGTGCGAATTGAGGTTCAAGGAAACTATGACGAATTCTTTAAGGAACTAGCAAACTATCACGTAAAGAACGTGAGCGCTACAAACCAGAGCTTAGAGCAGATCTTCATGGACTATTACAACGCCGAGGAGGTGCCTCGATGAGCCCTTCTTTGTATAAACAAATGATGAAATCAAACTTTAAAAGCATCATGAGCTTCGGCATGGCTTCTGCAGTCTATGTCATCTTGATGACATCTCTTTTCCCGATGATCTCTGACAATATCGATAAGATTCAGGAGCTGACAGAAATTTATCCTGACAGCTTGATGAAGGCGTTCGGTCTTGAATCGTTTGGGACGTACGGCGAATTCATCTCAGCAGAATACTATGGTCTCTTTTTCTTATTCATCCTTGGAATTTTCAGCGTCATGACTGCGATTCAACTGATTGCAAAACTTGTGGATCGAGGTTCAATGGCATACTTACTCTCAACAAAAGTATCTCGCGCACAGGTTGCGATCACTCAGATCTCAGTGCTCATCACTGGGCTCATTATCATTATCTTTCTTAATTTTGCCGGTGGCTACGCTGCAGGAGAATTACTAATCGACGACCAATACGCGATTGCCATGGGCGATTTCTTTCAAATCAACTTTGTAGGATTTCTCCTTTTCTTTGCAGTCGGAGGCTATTCCATCCTCTTCTCGTCTCTTTTTAACGATGAGAAAATGGCCTTTGCAGCGGCTGGTGGCGTAACGTTTCTCTTCTATGCCTTAGATATGGCAGGCAAAATCGTATCAGACTTAGAGTGGCTGCGAAATCTGTCGATCTTCTCACTCTATGAACCAGCTAAAATCGCAAAAGGTGACGTGAACGTCGTGCTCGTCTCTCTTATCCTCTTCGGTTTAGGATTACTTATGTACATCGCAACGGTGCTTGTGTTTAGACGAAGAAATCTTCCGTTGTAGGAAAGAACTTCAAAAAAAGCTTGGAAGCTTATTACCGCTCCAAGCTTTTTTCGATTATTTTACGTTCAATAAAGGAAAAACAAATGACAGGATGAGGAAGATCAACTTCCTCCCCTCTATCATTCAAAGGGACTTTTAGCACGTGTCATCCCAACTATCCTCAGGTCCCCATTACCTCCTGAAAGCTAATTCACCTTAAATCATTCAATGTACAAAATTTTGTTAGCACCTTTCCTTCATATTGAATCCCTTACAGTGTACCAAACAGGACCATGTCCACGCCCATAAACATTGTAAACAACTCTGGGTCCTTTCTCATCAATTCTTTTATATTCCGTCATCAGACTCTAAACTCTCCTTTATTCTCACTTAACAATCTTTCGATAGATTGAAAGTGACCCACACTAAAAGGAGTTGTTTTGATTGAAGAAAATCGTAACAGGCACGTTAATCGCAATGCTCGCTTTCGGTCTCATCCTAAAGCCAACTGGAAATGCATTTGCGAAAAAGGACGATAAGATTCTTAATGTGGCACACCGAGGTGCGTCTGGGTATGCACCTGAAAATACGATGGCAGCATTCGAAAAAGCTGTAGACATGAAGGCTGATTTGTTTGAACTCGATGTTCAGCTTAGTAAAGATGGTGAAGTCGTTGTGATCCACGATACATCTGTCGATCGAACGACGAACGGTACTGGTAAAGTGAAGGAACATACGCTTGAAGAGCTTCGTTCTTTAGATGCAGGCAGCTGGTTCGACGAATCGTTCACTGGCGAACGAATTCCTACGCTAGGGGAAGTGCTCGATCAGTATCGCGGTAAGATTGGTATTTTGATCGAAATCAAATCACCATCTCTATACCCGGGAATTGAACAAAAAGTCGCAGACGAGCTTAAAGAAAGAAACATGCATAAACCTACTAACAACAAGATCATCGTTCAGTCATTTGACCACGACTCTGTCCAAACGTTTCATAATATCCTTCCTTCTGTTCCAGTTGGTGTACTCGTCTACAATCCAACTCACCTTACCGATATAAGCTTAAAAGAATTCTCTCGTTATGCAGAGTACGTGAACCCGGGTAAATCGTTAGTTGATGAAGAAGTCGTTGATAGAATCCATGACTATGACATGGACATTCATCCTTGGACAGCACGCGATCGTGAGTCGGTAGAAGCCCTTAAAGAAGCAGGCGTTGACGGAATCATAACGGATTATCCTGACTACATGTAGTGCCTGTTACCACCCGGTATTTGTCGAATGATATCTTTCACCCTCTGTTTAGTTTCTTATGGAAATGGGAACCAATAAAGGAAAAGGAAGGAGTTGTTGAATATGAGTAAGAATACTTCTTTACTACTTGCGATTGGATTAGCTGCCGGCACGCTACTCGCGGGCTGTGGAAATAATTCAGCAGAGGAAGACACGCAAAATAATTCATCAGAAGAATCCACCATGAATGATGACGCTGTAACTGAAGATAGTTCTGGTGGCGGTGGCGCTGGTGATAGCAACACTGCAGGAGAAGGCAGCGAAATGGATCTTGAAACAGGTGTCGATCAAGTAATGACTGACCTTGACTCTCTTAGCAAGGTTCTAGATGAATCACCTGATGATGTTACGAAAATGAACGAACTCGGAAATCAGATTGACTCTCACTGGGAGCTTTTTGAGGAGAAGCTTGAAAAAGAATATCCTGATGAGTACAAGAATATCGAAGAAGATCTTTATCCATTGATCGATGAAGCAAAAAAGGACGAACCTGATGTTGAAAAAGTACGTGAGCTACTAGATGCAACAAAAACGAAGCTCACATCATTCAAAGATACTATGAAGATGGAATAGTCTACATAAAAAGCTGTACTCCGAAAATGGAGAACAGCTTTTTTAGATGCTTCCCCTTTTCTTTTTTGAACGGGGAACGCTTTTGGCACATGAAAAACAGTACAGCTCTTTTTCCTCACCTACAACGCCATCCAAAAATCCATCTCTACAAAAAAGTTCTTTCCCACACACTGTGCATGATCCTACGTTTTCAATCATCGAAACCACACCTTACTTCTCCAAAAGTTCAATGCCTCGACCATCTGGATCCTCGATCCAAATGAACAAACCGTATTCACTCTTCTCAAGCTCCTTAACTAGAGGAACACCGATCGCATCCAGATGTTTCATAGATTCCTCAATGTTTTCGACCTGGAAATTCAACATCACTTGCTGATCCATCGATAAATACTGATAGTAAAGAAGGAAAAGATTGTTTCATTTCCCTCTTGTGGGGTGATGACTGTTCCATTCCAGGACTCCACTTCAATTCCGAGTACTTCCTGGTATCATCTCGCAAGTGCAGCAACATCCGGTGATCGCCAAAACACTCCACCAAAGCCTTTGATCTTCATCTCATTACCTCTACGATAGATTGTATCTCTCCTACTAATGGCTTCGCTTCGTAAACGGATACTCCTTTTATAAGAACACAAAAAACAAGCTCCTCAGTCAGTAGGCTGAGGAGCTTGAAATGAATCTTAATAAAGTTTCCCGTGACGATAAAGTGTATTTGATAGTTTCATCACTGAGTGCATATAGCAATTCTGGCGAAGTGGAAACGGATCGTTAAAGAATTGTGGGAACACTTGATCCATCGTTTCTTTCATTTTCTTAAGAAGCATCGTGTTCACTTCTTCTTCGCTGTAGAACTGTGTTTCACGTCCCTGTAACCATTCCAAATACGAAACGATTACACCACCTGCGTTCGCAAGAATATCCGGAACGATCAGGACACCATTCTGGCTCAAGTAATCATCTGCTTTCATCGTGATCGGACCGTTCGCACCTTCAATAATCAAACGCGCTTTGACTTTTTCCATATTATCTTCGTGGATTTGGTCTTCAAGAGCTGCAAGAATCAATACATCCGTATCAAGATAAAGCACATCTTCACGGTCTCGAATGTCTGCTTCAATGCCGTTCTGACTTAACGCCTCATCTGATGTCGGCAAGTCACCATCATTCTCTGATGTGTATTTTACAAGAGCATTGATATCGAGCCCATCTGAATGATAAAGCGTCACATTCCGATCGCTCACCGCAACAACCTTCGTCTTAATGTAGTTACAGTTATAAGCTTCAAGCGCTGCAACAGAACCAACATTACCAAAGCCTTGAATTCCAAACGTTAAATCGCGTTTGTAATGCTCCATAGCTGTTTTCGCAAATAAGTTCTCGTTCTTCTCAAACCAATCTTTGTTGTCGTTAATGAAATCGTGCATCATATAACGGAATGTGTAATACACACCTTTACCAGTTGCTTCTCTTCGACCGAGAGAACCGCCGTTCAAATGACTTTTACCTGTAAAACTCCCACGGTACGGCTGCCCTGGATGAATACTTTTGAACTCACCCATCATCCAATCCATCTCTCGCTCACCAGTACCTACGTCTGGTGCTGGAATATCTTTGTCTGGTCCAAGGATATCACTGAAATAGTGAACATATTTCTTTGAAATCGTATGTAGTTCCTTTTCAGAGTACTCTCTTGGATTGATGACTACGCCGCCTTTTCCTCCACCGAACGGCACTTCGTGAAGCGCATTCTTAAGCGTCATCAATGTTGCAAGGTTAACGACCTCATCCTCATCGACCGATTCATGGAAGCGCACACCGCCTTTATAAGGACCAAGCGCATTGTTATGTTGTACCCGGAATGCAGGAATGCGTAAGATCTTCCCATTTTCCATCGGTACTCGTAGAAATGATTTCTGAATTTGGTTTGGTGTGGAAAGAATTGCTTCAAGAGAATCAAAAGCAAGCTCTCTCTCTTCTCCACTAAAATTCGGCATAAATGAGTCATCTTGTAATAGTGCATCCAACGATTCTTGTACAACTGCTCCATATTTACTAGCCAATTTTCATCACCCCTCCAATTTACCTATTCAATTAGTAGTTACCCTACTGTATAACGTTCAAACGGGGGATCGTGCCTGTCACTCCCCGAAGTTTGTCATATTTTGGCGAAAGAAGAAGCCTCCACTCTGGCATACCACCTGTGGAGGCTATTCTTTAGTTTCACCATTTATGATAAATAGTAATCACCCGATCAACCTAACCCCAAACTTCTCCTCCAGCCACTTCGGCACAACAAATCTTACCGTCATCAGTGGATCAACAACCTGACAAATTTCCACTTGCCCGACCGCGCTCATGAGCATCGTAACCTCACTCACCGACATTCCTGTTTTCTCTACAATGCGATCGATCATAAGCTCCGTCGCAATCTTCACCGCTTCCTCAAGCGTTTGTGATGAAGCAATCTGTGTGACCACTTCGTTATTTTCAAGCATTGGTTGTACGACACGTTCTTCTTTCAATACCTCAAGTGTTACCGTAGCTTTTCCTGGTACTTCGATTCCAGAAACGCTCACTTCACCGTCACCCATGGCCGCATGAAAATCACCTAGACCAAACAGTGCTCCCTCAACCGCTACCGGAAAATAAAGCGTCGCGCCCTCCGTGATCATCTTATTATCCATGTTGCCTCCATGAGCACCAGGGGTTCCGCACGATACGCCTTCTCCTTCTGGCGCCACACCGATTACGCCGATCATAGGATTTAATGGGATTTCAATGTGATTGAAAATCGCCTTACCATCCTGAATAGGAATCACCTTCGACTCCATCTCTTTCAGTCGATGCCCCATAACACCAAGTTCAGGACCTACTACCATTACACCTTGATTACCGATTTCAAGCTTCTCGATCTTCACTTTCAAAACATCGCCAGGCATCGCACCCTCTACATAGATTGGACCTGTCGCAGGATTCACCCGGTTCCAGTCGATACCGGTAATCTCAGTGTCTTCCGATTGTATTTGATTTTCAAAACAATCGTATGTACTGATCTCAATCGTTTCACCTGTTTTTACACTTTTCACCTGGGCATGAGTTTTATTGAAATCGTAGATAACAGATTCTGTGGATAGAGTATGCGTCATATTTCTACCTCCTTGAAATGTAAAAACTACTTCTGAATAAGTAGACTACCAATTTTTAACTACTTCAATTATATAATCATACGAATTTAGAATCTAATAACTTAACTCACAAATTAGTAAACTCCACACGGTCCTTCTCTCCTAAACCATTTGGCGTATACTCCACTAGTTACTTCTACATATTTATTATCCGTTAAACCACTAGTACCATTAGTGTAAGAGTTTACAAACAAATAGGAGGTAATCACATGATTACTAGAAGCGTTAGAACCGGATTGTTCTTTTTTATAATGATGACGATGATTCTCTTCCCGCTTAGTGGTCAGGCTACATCTAAAAAGAATACGACGACCTCATCAACTAGCAAAGCAACCTTGAGCGCAGAAGCATATGATCGACCAGCACAGTATGACAGCTACATCACAGAGAAAGATATATTTATAGAAATGCGAGATGGTGTTGTGTTGACCGCTGACGTTCATCGTCCGGAAGGCGCAGGACCTTTTCCAGTTATCATGACGCAAACGCCTTACAATAAAAATCAAAGCAATAAAGAAAACAAGAATGAATATCTCATCAAACGTGGTTATGTTCATGTGGTTGTGGATGTTCGTGGAACTGGATCTTCTGAAGGCGCGTGGGATTCCTTTGGACAGCTTGAGCAAGGTGATGGTAAGGAACTTGTAGAATGGGCAGCGAACCAACCATGGAGCAACGGAAAAGTCGGTTTGTACGGTTCTTCCTACCGTGCAATCAATCAACTTTTCACAGCTGCTCAACAGCCTGAAGGGTTAGAAGCGATTTTTCCTGTTGTGCCGATGGCTGATGTGTATCGTGATATTGCTATGTCAGGTGGAATGGTGAATACAGGATTTATCCCGCTCTGGTTAGGACTCGTCACTAGTAGCGGTGTACTTCCTCCGACATATACGATGTCTGAACCGATTAAAGCGAGCAGTGTGATGATCAATCATGCGGCGCAAACAACTGGCTACCCTGCGAATACACTGAGTGAAGCGATAACGGGTGGAGATTTTGCTTATGATGGTCCGGCCGCACAGCTGCGCTCTCCAATCTATGTGGCAGATCAAATTCAGGTACCAACCTTTTTCACAGGTGGTTTACATGATTTGTTTCAAAGAGGTACACCGTTACTTTACGAAAAGCTGAGAGACAATGGTGTAACGACGAAACTTCTGATGGGGAATTGGACGCACGGGAATTATGGTAGCGGGTTACCAGCGGATAACATCCCAAAGCTCGACCAAATCGCTTTAAGATGGTTCGACAAGTACTTGATGGGGATCGGTGAAACAAACGTTGAAGGAATTCCTGACGTGACGCAACACGTCCTTGGTGAAAATCGTTTCAGAGTTCAGCCGGGTTGGCCACACGCAGAGGCACAGGCTGCAAGGTATTACCTTCATGAAGGAGCATCACTATCAAAAGAAACGCCTTCACCTGATGAGTCTCCTACTATGATGGCTCAGCAGCCGGTAAACGGTATTTGTTCCGGAAGTACGAACCAGTGGACAGCTGGCATTCCTAGTTTTCTACCATGTACAAAGGATAACCGCTTAACTGAAACGACAGAACTCACTTACACAACTGATCCAATAGAGAACGACCTTCAACTATCAGGTCCAATCTCAGCAGAAATTTTCGCAAGTACAACTGCGAGAGAATTAGTTCTTTCTGTTCGCTTAACAGATGTTGCTCCTGACGGAAGTTCTAAGGAAATCACTGCAGGCTGGCTAGCTGCATCACACCGAGCAGTTAATGAGAGTAAGAGCCGCTTCTTAGATGGTGAAAACATTCAACCATGGCATCCGTTCACAAGGGCTGCCCTACAGGAAGTAACGCCGAACGAAGTAATGCCTTTACAAATTGAAATCTTCCCTACTAATGTCGTTATAAAAGAAGGTCACAAGTTACGTGTTTCGATTGGACCAAGTGACTTTCCACACGCAATGTCACCTGCTCCACAACAACTAGACCAGACTGGTGGCATTGCTACGATTTTAAATAATGAAGAATATCCATCTTCTATCGTAGTACCAATTGTAAAATAAATATTTTCTCCAGGGGGGGTCAGGCACGTGCCTGACCCCCCTCTTTTGCACTATACTAGTTTTATAGGCACCACGACTGGTGTCAACCTAGTAAGGGGAGATGTTGGTTGATAAAAAAAATCATATTACACATTAAGGAAAGTATTTGGTTTATCCCTGGAACATATTCTGTTCTATCATTTCTACTAGCTGTAGTAGTCATCTTAATCGATACGGTTTATTACGAAGAAGTTCAACAGTACATTCCCTCTTTCTTAACAACCACTGTTGATCTTGCTCAAACCACTCTTGCTTCTCTTTCCGCAGCGTTATTGACCATGACCACCATAACCTTTTCTACAATCATGGTTGTTCTAACCACCTATTCTTCACAATTTTCACCAAGAACCCTTAAGAACTTCACGACGAATCAAACAACGATGCGAGTTCTAGGAATCTTTATGGGTGGCTTCGTTTATTCAATCCTAACATTATTATTCATGCGAAAAGAATTAATCGATCATGAAGTGATAGCTGCAACAATAGGTGTTATCACCGCTTTTGTGTGTCTCGCATTTTTCGCCTTCTTTTTGCATAGAGTTGCTAGTTCCATCCAGGTTAGTAATTTAATAAAAGAATTAACGGATGACTCCCTAACAATGATACGAGAAGCAACTACTGCGCTTGATAATGGTGGTAATAAAATCTCTAATTCTAAGCCTCACTTCCCCTCTAGCTATGTGAATGTGACTGAAGTGAATGCTACAAACTATGGTTATGTTAAACTGATCGATTATGAAGGTTTACTATCGTTAGCGATTAACAATGACTATGTGATAGAAGTAAATGAATATATCGGTAGCTTTGTTACTCCGGAAAGCAATATCCTGTCTATTTATCATTGTGGAGACGAAGCAAACGTTGCGGTCAACCAGTTCATCACTGTTGGAGATGAGCGCTCAAGCGTCCAGGATATAGATTTTGGGATTCAAAAGATGGTCGAAATCGCATTGAGAGCAATTTCCCCAGGAATTAATGACCCTAACACGGCTATTGCCTGTATCGACTATCTAAGATTACCGTTAGTAGAAGCATTTCAACTTGGTGGGAACTACATCACCTACTATGAAGAAGGAAATGCTAGAATAGTTGGCTCCCAGAAAAATGTAGATGAGCTTTTATATTCAACGTTTTACCAAATAAGCTTCTATGGTAAAGAGGACGTCTCCATCCTCCTAGCAATTTTCGATACTCTGATCTATATTTCTCAAAATAGTAACGATGTTGTAAAAAAGAAAGTGTTAGAGATTAGCGAGTATGTTATGAACCGTTTTGATCAGGATGCATTAGACGTACTGGACCGTAAGCATGTAGATGCAAAACGTGTGAAGTTAGTAGGAATTTAATTATAGTTGGGGCCAGGCACGTGCCTGGCCCCATCTAGCAAAAATTCACCACACCAAAAGACCCAATCACAATACTCCTCCATTTTCCTTCTCTCCCTTTTGTACCAATTTACTAGAAACCGCTTGCAAACTACCCCTTTTGTTCTCTACTATTCAAGAAGAATATTTCTTTACTGTTAAACCTCTAGATAACCTCATTATTAACCAAGTAGACTTATGATCTTTTGTTTTTTCGTTAAGGTTTATTAATTTTTGCCTGTAACATTTGGACCATAAACCTTAACAATCCCCTAACAATCTATTAATAGGTCCTTAACGCTTGTCTAGTAGAGTACACATTGTGAGAGAAAACGAAACACGGGAGGAACTCATTATGAAATTTAGAAACTTTAAGAAAAAAGTAATCCCATTCGCTGTTGTTTCAACACTCGCATTCAGCAGTTTTGCTGGGAGCGCTCCTGAAACGGAAGCGAAATCTGATAAAGGTATTAAAGGAAATGGCGAAATCAAGAACGTTATCTTTTTAATCGGTGACGGCATGGGTCCTGTTTATAACACGGCTTACCGTTCTTATATGGATGATAAGACAACTCCTTATATGGAAGAAGTAGCATTTGATAAGCAGCTACTTGGACAGCAGCAAACGTATTCTTGGGATCATGAAGAAAGCGTAACGGACTCCGCTGCAGCAGGTACTTCTATGGCTGCTGGAATTAAGACATATAACGGCGCAATTTCTGTTGATATGGAAAAACAAGAAGTTGAAACTGTACTTGAGCGTGCGAAGAAAGAAGAGAAAGCTACTGGACTCGTATCTACATCTCAAGTTAACCACGCAACTCCAGCATCATTTGGTGCACACGATGAATCCCGCCACAACTACAATGCGATCGCTGATGACTATTTCGATGAAAAGATCGATGGCGAGCACAAAGTAGATGTTATTCTTGGCGGAGGTACAAAGTACTTCGAACGCGAGGATCGTGACCTTGCTGGTGACTTTGAAGAGGCTGGTTACAGCTATGTAACGAATAAAGAAGATCTTATGAGCGACGACAACGAACAGATTCTTGGTCTTTTCGGTGAAAAAGGAATGGACAAGATGATTGACCGTGACGAAGAAACTCCTTCTCTAGCAGATATGACAACTACTGCACTAGACCGCCTTAGCAAAGACAAAGACGGCTTCTTCCTAATGGTAGAAGGAAGTCAGATTGACTGGGCTGGTCACGATAACGATGTTGTTGCAGCAATGAGCGAAATGCAAGATTTTGAACAAGCGTATAAAGAGGCAATCGAATTCGCAAAGAAAGACAAGCACACGCTAGTCGTTACGACTGCTGACCACTCAACTGGTGGTTTCGCTATGGGGCGCGACGGTGAATACAAGTGGGACCCTGCTCCACTAAAAGCAGCGAAGCGTACGCCAGACTTTATGGCCGAACAAATCGCTGAAGGTGCTGACGTTGAAGAAACGCTTAACAAGTATATCGAGCTTGATCTTACTGAAGAAGAAATTAACACGGTAAAAGAAGCTACAAAAGCTGAAAAAGACAAAACAACTGAAATCGACAATGCGATCGAGAAAATCTTCGACCTACGCTCTGGTACTGGCTGGACAACTGGTGGTCATACTGGTGAAGACGTAAATGTGTATGCTTACGGTCCTGGATCAGAAAACTTCATTGGCCTTCATGACAACACTGAAACTGGTCAAATGGTAAATGATCTTCTACTGAAGCAGAAAAACGAAGATGACGAGGATGATGATGACGATAACGAGCGTGACGATGACTAATTAAGGTTATCCTAAGAAAAAAGTTCCCGCTGCTTAGATGGCAGCGGGAATTTTATAAGCAGGAGGTCTTTCCCTTATGAAATATGTAATTGGATTCTTTCTAGCAGCTTCCCTATCGCTTGCTGGGTGTGCCAATAACGCTGAGCAAGAATCAAACAATGATACGAACTCTTCTCAACCTGAAACAAAGCAAGAGGACAATAAACAGAACGATACCCAAACGAACGATGAACAAGCAACTCAGGCTCAAGACAACCCTCAAGCACCCGATGATAGTTCACTAACAAAGGTTGGAGATTTCCATGAAGATGAGGATGGTTCGGCTATGTTAAAAGCTCTCTCCAACTTTAACGAGACAACCCAAATCGGTGACGTTGAACTTACTATTTCGGACGTTAAAGTGTTGAACTACTCCCCATCCATGGACTTGATCGATTTCTTCCATCCGTATTCAGATGATGAAAAGAACTTCAACTATGTAAAACTTCATGTAACGGTTAAGAACAAATCCGATGAGCCCGTGGATTTCGCTCCTGTATCCGTACTCGAAACGAATTCTGGGGAGAAGAAAGGCTTTGTAGAAGATTTCTACCTTGAAGAACTTTATGGCGTGTACGAAGGTAATGAAGAACGAAGTGGCCAAATGGGGTTCGTGCTTAATGAAACAGAAGTTGATAAACTGTCCTCGATCACAGTAAAAACAAGCGATGTATTTGATGAGGATAAGAAGTCCAAGGCGAAAGCGAAGACAATTGAAATACCGATCGAAGACTCCTGATAGCAGGGGTCTTTTTTTAGCTCACTGGTAATTCCTCTGCCTGCGAAAACACGTTTCGCAGATATATTCCTTTTTTCGCGGATATCTACTGTATTATCGCGGATATAATAAAATTTCCGCGGAAATAAATAAGAATTCGCAGATAAACTCCACTATTTCGCGGATATACAGCATCCGCACCCATGCTATTCCCCATAATCCACCGATAATAGTGATTAAACCGCGCGGTAACCCTTCGTCACATACCATATCATGTAGCTGAAGAATGAAACTCCTAGTGTTCCGAACAAGATTACGGATTGTAGCTTGTACCCTTTATTTGCGACCATCCAATCTGTTGCCATATGAAAAACCGCTGCCAAATCTAGCATCTCTATCTCCTCCTGAGTTAGGTGATACTAGATTATAAGCAAGCGGTTTAGCAATTATTCCTATTAATATAAAGTTTTCAATCTTTCAGTCAGTTCCATGAATGCCTCGCGGTTTCGCTCGTCTAGTGCTTTATCGATTTCTTTCATTAATAGCTCTTCTCTATGTTTAATTGCGTTATTGTGGACGTGGTCTAGTAGCTCTGCGATTACTTCCTGACTTTGTTCCGACACTTGGTTTGAATAGATTTTTCGATGATCCATTGTTTCATCCTCCATTCTATTATTAGAAACGCAGCTACAATTGTTATCGCTGTTACTATAAATCTAACCGATTTTACAATACTTTAAACTTCACAGATGCAGATTCTTTTAATTTTTCTGACATTAAGTAGTTTTTACTAGAGTATCTGATTGGCTACACCCGCACTTCTTTTCCAACAGCTTGAAACGCTTGTTCCAAATCTGCAATCAAATCCTCTACATCCTCTATACCCGCTGAGTAACGTATTAACCCTTCTGGTATGCCCATCGCCGCCCGTTCTTCTGGCGTGCATTCCACATGACTGGTTGTTCTCGCTGGTCCTACCGTGGTTTCGACAGCTCCGAGATTTGCTGCTCGATTGGCGAATTTCAATTTTGGAAGGAGATGTCGAACCGTGTCTACACCGCCTTTTACTGAGAAGCTAAACATGCCACCAAAATTCTTCATCTGCTGCTTAGCCATTTCATGTCCGGGGTGATGTTGAAGACCTGGATAAAACACTTCGTCTACAAGTGCCTCATGTTGCAGAAAAGTCGCAACCTTCATCGCGTTTTCACACTGCTTCTCTACACGTAATTTAAGTGTTTTCATCCCTCTTAAAAGCAAATATGCACTCATCGGATCCATCGTTGCACCGTTTATTTCTCTATAGTGATAGATTTTATCGATGAGTTCCTTCTTCCCACAAACAACACCACCAAGGGCATCCGCATGGCCTCCTAAAAACTTTGTCGCACTGTGGAGAACGAGATCGACACCGAACTCCAATGGATTTTGATTAATCGGAGTGGCGAACGTGTTATCAACAACAACGAGCGCTCCTACCTGATGAGCTGCTTTTACCATGCGTTTAATATCCGTTATTTTCACTGTTGGATTCGTCGGTGTCTCGAGGTAGAGAATGCGACATCCCTTTTCGACCTCATCCTCTATGATATCGTGATTTCCCGTCTCACAAAGCATGACGTCGATATTTAACCTCGGAAGGAATTCCGTGAAAATCTTATTCGTTCCTCCGTACGTGTCTTTGATGGATACGATCCGATCACCTGGAAAAAGGAACGTAGCAAGTGTATTGCTGATCGCCGCCATGCCTGTTGAAAAGCTCGTAGCCGCTTCTGCTCCTTCAAGGGCCTTCACCTTATCTTCAAACGCTTGAACAGTAGGATTCGTGTTTCTCCCATAGATGTGACCCTTCTTATTTCCGACCGCAACTTCATACCACTCATCCATATCATCGTATCCATACGCTACGCTGTGAACGACCGGGACTTGTGTTGCTCCGTGTGAAAGATACTCCTTTTCCCCTGCCCATACTGACGCTGTTCCCATTCCTGGTTTACTCAAGGTCAATCTCCTCCTCTTATCAGACTGCATCGTTCCCCATCATCGGAACACGTTTTGCATCGATTAGCTTTCTAGTAAAATCCGCCAAGACTTCGCTACCGCTCTCCGTGACCTTAATCGACTCACTGATCTCAATCCCAAAATCGTTATACCAGATGCCAGGAATCAAATGAAATGCCATATTCGGTTGTAAAACCGTCTCATCACCTTGTCGAATACTCGCCGTATGCTCGCCCCAATCTGGTGGATAGTTCAGCCCGATCGAATAACCGAGTCGTGAATCTTTTATGATGCCATGTCGAGCAATCGACTTCCGCCAAACTTCTTCGACTTCTTCACACGTTACGCCAGGCTTTACAAAGGCAAGCGTCTCGTTCAAGCCTTCTACCACCACTTTTCCAACGTCTCGAACTTTCTCACTTTGCGTACCGACCGATACCGTACGCGCCATCGGACAATGGTAGCGTTTGTAACAACCTGCAATTTCGATGATGACGAGGTCATTGTGTCTATAGCGTTTGTCTGACCACGTTAAATGCGGTGTACACGTATGCTCACCTGAAGGTAACATCGGTACGATCGCAGGATAGTCTCCACCAAATTCAGGTGTACCACCTATTAGACTGCTATAAATATTAGCCACGACGTCACATTCCCGAACACCTTCAGAAATCGTATCGCAAGCTTTTCTCATGCCGAGTTCAACGAGTCGCGCCGCCTTTTCCATATAGGTGATCTCTTGATTTGACTTGATCATCCGAACGCGGTTAACAAGGAGCGTGGCATCTTTCCACTTCGCGTTAGGAAGTGATGTCGTAAGCGTCTCAAATGCGAGTGCCGTGAAATAGTACGCCCCCATCTCAACGCCGATGTGGCGATTAGCCTGATCGAGTTCTTCAAGCGTCTTCGCAACAACATGCATTGGATGTTTGACGTTCGAGTGCACATAGTCATCCGTGTACGTAACAAGATTCTCGTGACGGAGCCATGTTGTCGCCTTCGCGCCATTGCCGTCCATTTTTCTCCCAATCCAGAGAGGCTGATCTTCATCGATAATGACAACGACCATTTGATCTACATAAAATGACCAGCCGTCATATCCAGTTAAATAATTCATGTTCGCAGGGTCAGTAATGAGCAGAACCTCTAGGCCTTCATCAAGCATCTTTCGCTTTGTCTGCTGAATGCGTTCCTGGTACTCTCGCAACTCGAATGGCATCATCGGGACGTCGCCACCTTCCGAAAGACTATTATTTAAATTTTCAGTTAACTCATACTACCATCCTAAGACGCTGCCAGACAACTCCCAATTTATATAAATTTTAGCGATTCTGAGAATAAGCTGAAATTAGGGAGATTCAATAGAAAAAGCAGACCCATTGGTGATGGATCTGCGTATAAAAAGCTTTTATTTTTTGGTTCCTGTCCTTCATTTCACTTCTGTTCTCACTCTTGTATCTAGCTTATAAAACCTCTTATCTACAGCAAGGACAGGGAAATTTTTCGGAAGGTCTATGGAGTCAATACGAACAAAATCGTTTTTCTCATAGAAACGATGCGCTGCTAAGAATTGTGGCGTCGTGCCAAGGTAAATCGCTTGAACCTCTTTCTCCTTTGCCCATCCGACTGCTTCATCAAGTAATTTACTCGCTATATGGAAAGGTGCTCCTCGATAATCCTTCTCTACAAACATCTTACGGAGTGCAAGCAGATCATTTCCGATGTCGAGAAGACTAATCGTCCCGACTACCCTACCACCGTAAATAGCCAACCAAAAGTTCCCTTTACCTGTTTGATAGAATTCCTCGACCGAAAACAAATCAGGCTGCTCTTCTACCGTTATAGGAATATGAAATTCCTTTTGTTGAATCGTAGAGATTAACTTTACAACTTGCTCTTGATGCTCGTTAGAATATGGTTGTACGTTTACACTTTTCACACTAAATAATCTCCCACACGTTCGATTTCAAACAAACCGCTCTCTTCTAAAAACTGTGAAACTAAGTGAACATGAGCAGAACCTATGATAAGTAATGTTCGATCACTTGGCTCATGTGTAATGCTCGCCAAATTACTGAAGATGATCAAATTCCTCTGATACCACCAACGCACCCAATCAATGCCTACATACTGTTCGTCTTTTCCAATACGAGCAACGTTCATATACATTTCATGATTTTTCGACACTTCTTCTGTTGAGTTTAGCTCTTGTAAAAGCTCCATAATCGTTTTGTTTTGCAAGCTTTTATGTGATTGTGAACAGTACGTCTTGTTTATGTACTCATAAAGCTCTGGCTGTTCTTCCATCGCCCATTCGTATACCTCGCTAATCCCTCTATTTCCTACTGATTCCATCCAATCGACCGCATACACGTTACTGTGGTCTAATCTTTCCGCAAGTCGAAAGCCGATCTGATGGACTTCATCAATCTTGAGCTCCACGTTCCCATTCAAATAGTTATGATACTCGTGATTTAGATGATCATTCTCTTCTTTTACAACCTCGAACGCTAGTTTTGTCGGCTGAAATCGTACTAATCTGTCCACAACTTGACGGACTTCTTCTTGTCTCTCTTCCGTTACTAAATCAGCAACATTCAATCTGCATAAATCTGGCGTATACTTCATATGAAACGTTCCAAGTACCATTACCTTTGGCTTCCGCAACACAAAAGCTCCTTCCTAAGGCTAAAGAATCGGCATCACTAATCTCCTCATGATGATTTCAACAACGTCATGTACATAGCGGTTTTCAGTTGAAATGTACTCACCAAAGCCCCCTGATGAAAAAGCTTCTAAACACTTATCAGTTTGTTGAAAACACCAATTGCCGTAAACTTCTCCTCTATATAATAGTCTTTCTGTAATCGTTGCTTTACTTGCAGTTAAGCAAAAATGATACGTTTCGGAATCAATCCGTTTAAATCCATCAAAGATCGCGTGAAAATACTCAGGCTTTCGAATCGTCATCGGAACAATAAGGTTTTTCTGATACGTTTCCATTGTGCGTTTTGCTATGGAGACGGTGAGCTCTCTCCATAACGCCAGGTCCTGAAAATCCCCTGTAGGGGCTTCTTCCTCCTTTACATAAGACGGCAGCAAGTTTACAAGCATTCCGCCTATCTCCTCAGGATCAAAAACCACACTGTTATCAACTCTCGTAACAAGCTCATTTGAAACGGTCGTCTTTCCAACACCAAATGCGCCATTGATCATGATGATCATAATTAGCTCAAAGCCTTTCCTGAAACCACATGCCAGTTATGGTAGATTGACTCCAGATCGACTTCATCACAATAAAAATCACTTCTCACTTTCATTCACTCCTGTTTGATTTTCGAAAAACTCGTTCACTTTCTCACGATTTTCAAGCTTTGGTAAAGTGAGTTCAAGAAGCGCTTCTTCTGAATCAGCCTCAAAAAACGTCTCGCCATACCACGCCTCTAGTTCATCTTTCGTTACAGAAAACATTTCGTCACCGTACTCAGCAGAGACGGTTTCAGCGTTATGAATCAAGGTGAAAAGAAGCGTTGCATTAAATAGAAACGCTTCTCTTTGATCTTCAATTGGTAAACTCTCTGAATAGTAAGCCGTTAACCCATAAGGCTCACTTTTTGTTTGTAGCGAAAAATTTTCTAACTCTGTCTTTCCTGGCAACAGTCGTAAGATCGCTCCAACTGCACCGTTATCTCCTATGTACGAATCGTTGTATTGAAAGAAGTCTTCCTTCGAACTGTCACCTGAACTACAACCGCTGATCAGCACGAGGAGAATCACAGTGAAAACTAGCTTATTCCTCTTCATCAGTCAGCTCCTGTAGACCGCTAAACGGTTTCAACCTATCAGATTCGACTACAATCGCAGTCAGTCCGTCTTTTGAAGATGTCTCGTGCCATTCCCCCGCTTCCCACATGGCAAGCTGTCCTTTCTGGATGCGATGTGGTTCTCGGTCTCCCCCTTTCACGATTCCTTCTCCTTCTAAGACGATGAACATTTGTGGCACCACCGCTTCATGGCCGCCGATTAGTCCATCTCGCTCTAGATGCATGCACGCGATTTGCATCACATCGATGCTTTCTTCCATCAACCTCGTTATGGGTGATATCAGAACGTTCTTACTATCAAATTTCGTAATGTCTTTTCCAACTTCTTTATCAAACCTATACCTTTTCATCGAACCCCTCCTACATAATGCCCCATACATACTTCTATTCGAATAGCGATCTCCCTTTTTATTTTGTAAAAATGATCCAAATGGAGTCACACACTAATAGCTAATGAAGTCTCCATGCCATTATAGCTATTGTAAATCCCAAAAACCGCTCAGAGCATTGGCACTGAGCGGTTTTTTTATTAGGATAGGAGGATAAGCTCCCTAATTAAATTACATAACTGTATTTTTTAGTAACGTAAGGAGAGACCATGCTAGAAAGAAGTGCGCCATAGTTCAGATTGAAGGTGACTTCATCGCCAACTCTCAAGTTACTATCTTTGGCATTAATCACTGTATGATCGCTGCTCGCCCCAAGGATTTCAATATCTATTAGAGGGGTTAACCCTGCAACGACTACGTCTTGATTTCCCACACCAACAATCACTCGATTCATGAGGCCTCGATCTTCAAACTGTGGAACCTCTCCAAAAGCATTCTGCCCTCTTTCACCATAAGGCATCGAAGGTTTCACTTTTGACTCGATAACTTCTGACACAAACGTAAATGCGTCCGTGTACAACTCTGGTATTACTAATCGATTCAACGTTTCTCGACCCAAATAGATCGATTCTCCCAAACGTAGATTATTAACCTTACCAACATCTGTAGCACCCATAAACCACTCATAATTGGCTGAATTCCCGCCTGATACGAATGAAAGTGGTAAGGTGAATTTTGTTTCGATCATAGAAGCGAGTAATGATAAGTCGACCATCTTTTGATCGTCTGGTTTGACACCTCCGAAACAAGCAAAGTTCACACCTATTCCCACGATTTCTATCCCTTTTAAGGTCAGAACTTCTTGAATAAAACAGTCAAGATTATCAGGCATGATTCCTTCTCTTAAATCACCCATCTCGATCATGACGATAATGTTCTGCACAGTATGACTTACTAATGCTGCTTCAGATAATTTTGTTACAACGGCAAGTTCAGTGTTGATGCTTATGTCAGCATATTGAATAACCAACTCAACTTCACTTAAAGAGGGTGATCTCAAATACACAAAACTCCCCTTAATACCAGCTTCCCGCATCCTCTTAAGGTTGACTAGCTTTGAATCAGCTAGCATAGGAATCCCCTGATCTAACAGCACCTGTGCAATCTCAGGTGCTCCGCAAACCGTCTTCGTTACTCCCATTAATCCAATATTTTTAGCTCCATATAGTTCGACTAATGTTGCTGCATTATGAGCGATTTTAGCGAGGTTAATTTCAATGCGCGGAGTATGTGGTAGTGTCACTGAGAAGTAACAGTCTGTTTGCTTTTTAAGGCTGGATAAGCTTCAAAGATACTTGATATTAACTTATCACATCCAAATGTAAGTGCATCCGTTGTTGGAAGCTTTAGATCATTTTCATATTCTGAAATCGTGTGATCCAATTCTTCATCAGACATATTCTCATGATTTATCGTGACCGCAATAACTTTTGATTTCGCAAAGGTTTCAATTAATTCAATTTCACTTTTTACCGTTGGCATTTTCATATAGCTGAAATCACCAAGGTGTTCACGCTTTGGAGCATGCTGCACAATAACGGCACCAGGCCTTGAACCTCTTATAATTCCACATGAACTAATATATGCCGGATGACTTAATGCTCCTTGTCCTTCAACAATGATGATATCTGGCTTTTCATTTGTCCACGCTTTCATGATTTGGTTCTCAATTTCACCTGTCATAAACTGAGAAGGGATCGCATCAATAGCAACACCGTACTTTGCCCCCTGAATTAAACCCGTCTGGCCAGTAGCAATAAATGCGACATTTAACCCCTGCTTGATCAAGGCATCTTCAAGCAACACAGAAGTTGTGCGCTTTCCGATTGCGCTATCAGTACCTAGTACCGCTATGATTGGAGTATCGATTGATAGAATTCTACCTGAAAAGAGATGCATGTCTTTCTTTTCAGGAGGCTTCCTAACATCGTTTATCGTGACACTATATTTCTTTGATAGCTCTACGAATTCTTGATCATTTGTAAAAAATTCATGAAGAGGATTAACGATATTCATCCCCTGTTCCATCGCATAAAAAAGAAGATTTCGTTCAGCTTTTTTCAAAAACGCCTCAGATGGCGCAATTCCATATATAAACTGATCAGGAACTTTCTTCAACAATTCCAGTGCGTGAGGAAGGTCCTTGAAGATCGGTATCCCATTTTTAATTCCAAATAGAAATTCACCGGCATCCATCCCAGCCTTCGTACTGTCTATAACCCCTACGATTTCGTAGTTTCTTGAACTTCTTACAAGTCCATTGGCTGTCTTTCCATCCATTGTTCCAAATTTATCTTCACAATACACAATTGCACATTCTTTCATAAGGCTATTCCTCCCAAATCTAGTTTTACTGCAGTCAATCCGCGTAAAAGAGATTCTCCATGTTGGACGTCAATACTTGTCCATATAGAAAAGCCTGTAAGTGAAGTTTCAAAAAAATGGAAACGTCACACGCATATGCAATTATAGCACACAAAATTAAAAATATTTTATTAATGTAATTTTTGGAGGCTTTGTCATATAAATAAAACACTTGTAATAAAGTGTCTTTTACTCAATATTTCTATACTAATATAATTTCAGGTGAGGTGATAACTCGTCCCTCGATAATAAATGAGTTAACTAAAGGACCAATATGATGATTACCTACCTCAATCTTGAACGATTCTGCCGATGCTCCTTCCGTGAAGCTGCTGTCTCGTATAACCTTTTTTCTTCATCCGTTTCAGGAATAATACCTGGAACGGTCTTGGGTTTTCCATCTGCATCAACAGCGACCATCGTTAAGAACGACTCTGTCGTCATCACTTTTCTACCTTTCAGAAGATCATCTGCATACACTTTTACATACACTTCCATCGATGTACGTCCTGATCTCGTTACACTCGCTTCTAACGTTAACGCGTCACCTACTTTCGCTGACGATAAAAAGTCGACAGAATCGATCGAAGCCGTAACAACGACACAGCTTGAATGTTTCATAGCGGTAAGGGCCGCGATTTCATCGATATAAGCTAGAACTTTCCCGCCAAAAATTGTATCTAAATGATTCGTGTCTGGCGGTAATACTAATCTCGTTTGCGTCATTCTCGAATAGTTAACTGGTAATGATTCCATGAATGGCGTTCCTCCTTTTTCATTACAACAAAAAAACACATCCCCAATTTGAAGATGCGTGAGAAATTCGTCACCACAATTCACGGAACTACCAATGATAATTCCTCATAACGATTCACGTAACACCCTCCTATCTCCCGTAGGATTTAATGCTCTTCCTTATGGCAGGTCTCCTGGCTCAGATTCTTCAGCACATAGTCCTTCCCGTTACACAACAGTGGTTTTCCTATGTGCCTCCTCTTTACAGTGGCGGGACCGCGTTGGATTTTCACCAACTTCCCTTTTCAGCTTCTCTTTGAAGCCACCATAAGGCATATTCAGTTCAAGAAAAGTTCTTTCTTAAAATCACTATCTCCTATCCTCATCTTTCTGTCAACAGAAGCCCATGCTACTCATTGGAACAAATGGTGCAATATCTGCCTCCTTACTAACTAAAATACATCTTCACCCCAGTTCACGCATAGGTATAGGAATGACTTTGACTTCATATCTAAGGAGGAGATCTTATCTCTGAGAATAAAAAGCAAGATGAAAACCTGGTGAAGAAAACCTCCAAGCAGGCAAACGATCTTGTGAATAAATCTGCAGACACCGTTAACGACATGGTGAAGTCTGTTAGTGGAAAAGGCGGTCTTATTGGAAAGGTATCCGACACGTCGACTGACTTTGTGAAGAATGTGAGCAAAGCTGGGACGGACGCTGTTGGGAAAACAGCTGATAAGGCGGAGAAAATGATTAAAGGTGCATCGAAGAAAGTCTTCGGGAAGAAGAAAAAGGACTAACTCGAGTATATGGATGTGAGAACCCGATCGGGTTCTCATTTTTGTTTAGGAATTCCTTCTTTTCCCTAATTCCTTTTCATATTTCACATAAGCCTGTAAAACATGTTAAGTCATTCCCTCATATAAGGTGGAGTTTTGTGCTTCCTAGCCTTTTTACATATCGTTTACAACCATACGACTACAGATTTCTACTCATTTGTATTAGAATAGAGTGAGCGAAAGATAGGAGTGGATGATATGAAAAAAGAGATAAAACTAATCGCGCTAGATATGGATGGCACGCTAGTTAACCATGATGGCGAAGTATCAAAAGAAAACGAGGACGCTGTGCGTCGTGCGAAGGAAGCTGGGTACCATGTTGTAATCAGCACAGGACGCTCTCTTCCTTTCTGTCGTGAGATCGCAGAACAGTTGGGTGAATCTGCTTACTTAATCACAGTTAACGGCGGACAAATCTATGATCAGCATTTCAACCTTGTAGATAGCACTCACCTCGATAGCGAAATCGTCGAGAACCTGTGGGACCTAAAGAAGAAGCATGATGTCTGGTTCTGGTCTTCCACAACTGAAGGTGTCTTCAATTCGAACAAGCCATTTGAAAAAGATCTACACGAATATGATTGGTTGAAGTTCGGATTCGATGTGAAGGACGATAATGTTCGTCAAGTTATTTTAGACGAAGTCATGAGCAATGAGGCTCTTGAAGTAACGAACTCTAGCCTTACGAACATGGAAATCAACCCTGCTGGAGTTAACAAGGCTGCTGCTCTTCGTAAAGTATGCAAGTGGCTTGACCTTTCAATGGATCAAGTGATGGCTGTTGGTGACAGCATGAACGATATTGCGATGATTCATGAAGCAGGTTTTGGTGTAGCGATGGGGAATGCCCAGGAGCGCGTGAAGGAAGAAGCGAACTGGATTACGAAATCGTACACAGAACACGGTGTTGCTCACGCCATTGATTACATCATGAACGCCGAGTGACAGGCACCACCCGCTATAGCTCGAAGCATGTCGAAAGGCTGAGTGAATGGAAACATTCGCTCAGCCTTTTTTTATGGTTATATTATGATGTTTGATCTGCATTCACTTTAAGCGTATAAGGCTTATGTGTATGAAGATCTTCCCCTTTTTCCACGTGTACCTTCATGTTATAAGTACCTTCTTCCATAATTTCCGTTTTCCCCTGGTACTCTCCGGGATTCACCTCTTCAGCATCCGTGTAAACATGTTTCTCTTCTTCCTCTTTCCAGTATTCGAACCGAACACTCGCACCTTCAATTGCGGCATTTTCCATTTGTATTATCGCAGTGAGTTCAGTTGGGTTTTCAGTTGATCCCTCAAGTTTGATGCTTACTTCTGATCCATGATGAGCTTCATGATCTTGTTCTTTCTCCATAATTTCAACGTTCAATGAACCAGAAGATGCCATGTCCTCTTCTCCTTCAGAATCTTTTTTGTCACTCTCTTCATTCATAGATCCACTGTTATCCTTCTTCATCTCTTCTGAATTGGTTTCTTCTCCACTTTCCTTTGCACCTTCTTCACTTGTACCACACGCCACTAATAAAAGTGAAAGTCCGACTACAGCTAGTATCTTCATCCCGATCTCTCCTTGTTTTCATTACGTATAACTAGCTAACGGTTTCCGTCGCCTTTTAGATCAATAGAAATAAAAAAGAAGCTGATTGCCCAGCTCCTTTTTCAACCATCCTATTTTCGAATCTTACTGATCGATAGCTTTTCCTGAACGACTCGAATCGCTTCGGCAAGCAATGGTGCGATCGAAAGGACAGTAATCTTATCGATATTTTCCCCTTTTGGTAGAGGAAGTGTATTTGTTACGACGATTTCTTTAATGTTGGATTGTGCGATTTCTTGTGTTGCGGTTCCTGAAAGAACAGGATGTGTAAACGTTGCGTACACTTCTTTCACACCGTGTTCTTCAAGGATTTGAGACGTGAACGTCACGTTCTTCGCTGTGTCGATCATGTCATCGATGATGATCGCCGTTTTCCCATCAACCTCTCCGATAACGTTGATTGTGGAAGGTTCCCCCGTGTCGTATGAGCGACGATCGATCAACGCGATCGGTGCATCGAGAAGAGACCCTAGCTTACGGGCACGTAGCGCACTGCTGTTATCAGGTGCTACGATTACGATATCTTCAATCTCTTTCTTCTCAAAGTACTCGGCCAACACTGGAATTCCTGAAACTTGGTCAACTGGAATATTAAAGAATCCTTCGATTTGGTTCGCATGAAGATCGACTGTTAACACTCGTGTCGCACCTGATCGCTCTAACATGTTTGCGATCAGCTTCGCTGTGATGGGCTGTCTAGGTCCGGTTTTTCGATCTTGGCGTGCATAGCCGTAATAAGGAAGCACCACATTGATCGTTTTCGCTGAAGCTCGCTTCAATGCATCGATCATGATAAGAAGCTCCATTAAATAGTCGTTTCCTGATCCAGCTCCACCGATGGACTGAACAAGATATGTATCGCACCCGCGTATACTTTCTTCCACATTCATATTGATTTCTCCGTCTGCAAAGCGCTTAACGGATGACTTCCCTGACTCGATTCCGAGAAGTTTAACAACTTCTTCAGTAAGTTCAGGATTTGAGTTCAATCCAAATACTTTTACGTCTTTTTCTTGGCGTAGCATAGCGTAGCTCCTTTATGGTTCGTTTTCGAAAGGAAGTTTCCAATCATTAAACGTAATTTAAGGGAATCATTCTCTTCAACTATAACACAGCGCCCATAGAACTTTCTTCAAAAAATTAAAGGAAATCCTTCCCCATTTCTCATCTCCACCGAATGGATTTCACCATGTAAATGATGATCGTACCAAATAGGATGACCATGAACACAGGAACAATCCAGAATTGAAGACCTTCCTGCTGCCCATTAGACATTTGAACGATCATATTAGTTAATATCGCAAAAAAGATACTAATCTCATTCTTGATAAGGCGAATCAATGTAACGGCAAAGTAATACTGCCTTTCTGCATTTCCTTCTGTAATCTTGACCACATAATTAAATGAGTGCGGCATTCGCTCAAGAAATGTAAGACTGATCCATACGGCCACTCCTATAGAAGGAAGTAGGAAAATCGTCCACTTGTCCCCCCACCGATCAGGCTCTCCTGCTGCATTGAAATGCTGTGGGACAGATTCAGGAATGCTTGACCAGTTCATCACAACAAAAGCAAGGGCAAGAAGCAAAGCCGAAATCCCTATGATGTCTAGGATTTTATGTAAAATGGGTTTCTCTATATCAATAACCGGTCTTGATCCTTTTCCCATCACGAACCCTCCTTTTATTCTCTATCTTACTATACGATTAGAGGGCTTCGAAGTTTCCTATCTTATAGCTCCTTCTTAAAAACATAACTTACTTTATCGTACGCCATCTTTTCTTCGTAAAAGCGATGCGAATCAAGTCGCTGCATTCCTGAAGATAGTGCAACGCTCGTATAATCATGATCCGCCGCCCACTGTTCCACAAAGGAAAGGAGTGCTTTTCCATATCCTTTTGAACGATCTTCCTTCCGTGTAACAAGGTCGTACACCCATACACTTCTTCCATAGTATAGGGTAATCATAGGGGAGAACCCTATCACCGCTACGATTTCTCCTTCTTCATATAATGCATAGAGATGATACGAACCAATCTCGCGTGCCTCATTCACGTACGTTAGATACGTTTCTTCTACTAATTGCGGACGTAATTCACTCATGACCAGAAACGCTTCTTTTAATTCTTCTGTCGATTTCATTTCCTTAATCATTTATTATCTCCTCCAGGAAACGTCATGCCATACGAATAACCTAATCTTTCGAACCCACACTTTTTTAGAATCGGTTCACTCATCGGACTCGCATCTACCATTAAGATAGGATGCCCCATCTCCACCGCTTTCTTTGCACGAGCTGCTAAAAGCGCTGTGTAATGTCCTTTATTTCGATGTTCTTTGAGCGTCGAGCCACCCCACATACTTGAGAAGTTCTCTCCTTCAAGGTACATCCATGCAGCACTAACTAGCTCTTCTCCCTCATAAATTCCATAAAGACGAAGTGTGTTTGTTTCAGTGAAATCTCTCCACAATCGTTCACCTAAGTCTTTAAAAGGTTCATTCCAAATCGTTTCTTCTAGCTTCATAATCGCTTTTATGCCATCTTCATCTGTTATCTCTTTCACGTTCGATGTATCGTGTTTTAATAAAGAATGATCTTGAGTTAGTTCGATGGCCATCAACGCTTCTTTTTCACCTTTTTTAAATCCTTCTTCTTGGAGAAGGTTAAGCAGATTAGGTTCATCATAACTATAAACTTTCCACTCGAACCCTTGCTTTATGTCTGAAAAACGCTTTTTCTCACCAGCTATAATCTCTCTTGCATTCGCAAGCGTCACATTTGAATAGATCACGAAGCCATGTTCATCAGAATGAAGCGAAACATGACGAATCACTTGCTCACTTTCTTCTCTTCGAAACCCCGGAGGCGTAACCTCTCTCCTCATTTCTCGATCAAATAGCATTCTCAGTTCATTTTTATCCATCATGACACCCCAACAATTTAGATTATTGTACAATTTTATTGCCTTTTTACACATACTATCACTGTCCGAAAGAAGTATGTGAGAACATTTGGAAACCATTTCTAAGAAAAATGTAAAATTGTGCGGTTTACGACTACCAAATGAGGGTATTTATTTCTATAGCTGATAGACAAGGTGAAATTTTATGTCAGGATACCTTACATAAATCCACACTTGTTCGTGGTTATCGGTAAAATAGAGAATAGTTAAAAAACTTTTTAAAGGTGAGGTAATGTATGACGATTACAAAAGAAAGCATTAAACAAGTGATTTTGGATGAAGTTCAAGAAAAAAACGTAGAATTTATTCGACTAGAGTTTACTGACATGCTTGGCGAAACGAAGAATGTTGAGTTACCTGTTGAAGAAATTGAAAGTGTTATGAACAATGAAGCAATGTTCGATAGCTCTTCAATCGCCGGCTTTTCTGATATTCAAGAAAGTGACATGTACTTATTCCCTGATCTTGAAACATTCAAGGTGCTTCCAGAAGCGGTTGATACTGACTGCATCGCACGCTTTATTTGTGACATTCACACTCCTGATGGCGAGCCGTTCGAAGGTGACCCTCGCTACATTTTAAAAAGAGCTATGAAAGAAGCGGAAGATCTTGGTTATACAGTAAACGTTGGACCTGAACCAGAATTCTTCTTATTCCAGTTGGACAAAGATGGCTATCCTATTCGTAAAATGAATGACCGCGGTGGATATTTCGATGCATCACCAAAAGACAAAGGTGACCAAGTAAGACGCGATATCGTTCGCACGTTGAAGAAATATGGCTTTGAGATGGAAGCATCTCACCATGAAGTTGCAAAAGGACAGCATGAAATTAATTTCCGCTTTGACAGTGTGCTAAAAGCAGCTGATAACATTCAAACGTTCAAGAGCGTTGTAAAAGACGTTGCGACTGGACATGATTATCATGCGACATTCATGCCAAAGCCATTTGCTGGTGAAAACGGTTCTGGTATGCACTGCCACCTTTCCCTGTTCACAGAAGGAAAAAGTGCATTCTTTGATGAAAACAAAGAAGACGGAATTTCTGACACAATGAAACACTTCATGGCTGGTATTCTTCACCATGCGAACGGTCTTGCAGCAATTACGAACCCTAACGTGAACTCTTACAAGCGTCTCGTTCCAGGTTATGAAGCTCCTGTAAGTGTGGCATGGTCCCACTCTAACCGAAGCTGTATGATTCGCGTTCCTACAACTCGTGGCATGGGTACACGTTTCGAAATTCGTAACCCAGACCCAACTGCAAACCCATACCTAACACTAGCTGCTGTTCTACACGCAGGTCTTGAAGGTATTCGTGATGAGCTTGATCCAGGTGAACCGGAGTCTCGTAACCTTTACGAAGTGTCTACAGATGATGTTCCAACGCTTCCTACAAACCTGAAAGAAGCAATCAAAGCTCTTCGAGAAGACAAAGTTGTAATTGAAGCACTAGGTGAGCACACATCTAAATCTTATATCGAAGACAAAGAAAAAGAATGGCTCGACTACTCCCTTAACGTAAGTCAGTGGGAAGTTGAACGTTATATGAATAAGTAAGATTAAGAAAATCCGCTCATAGCTTGAGCGGATTTTTTTATTATCCTCCGAACGACCATATAAACATGAAAAAGAATGTCCCAAATAAAGAGAAAAAACTTATGACCAATGAAAGTACAGGAATAAGCCTGGTATAGGACGCTTCTTTTCTAACCGCAAAGATAGAAATGATGAAAATAGGTATGCCCGCAAAGATCCCAACCTTTATCACTTGAGTGATTGCTCCAAGTGGATTCTCTTGATAAAGACCCACGACAAAAGCGATCAACACACCCATATAAAATAAAAGAGACATTGCACACATTCTACCTAGCACTGAAGTCGGCAATCGATCGCTCCTTTCAGCTATCGTTATTTATCTTTCTCTATTTGTAGTTTCACAAGCTTCTCATCGAGCTTATGACTTAGTTCAATTACTTCATCACTTGAAAATGCTTCTGCTTCATATGCAACTTCATAAAGCGCCATCCGTAGCTCATAGATTTCTTCCTCTAACTTCTTCACCTACCGAACTCCTTACGTAGTATCATTACTATTACTCTAACATAAAAAATCCATTATTTGTTAATAATTGGATAGGGGTCAGGAAGGGGCCAGGTTAGTACCTGGCCCCTTCCTGACCCCTCCAACAAAAAAGAGAAGCTGACAAATCAGCTTCCCTCACTCTAATCAACTCGCTTTACTCTTTGTCCGTTGATCAGCTTTATTCGCTTTCACTTCCTCATTTGCAGCCTTAAAGAATGAGTAACCCATCATCAGAATCACGACAGAGAACGGAAATGCTGCAATAATCAGCATGTTTTGAAGACCTTGCGTGCCACCGAAATAGATAATAATCGCTGCCATTGCTGAGAGGCTTAATCCCCATAGAATTTTAACAGGCGCAGCTGGATTCAATGATCCAGTTGTACTAAGCATTCCTAACACAAATGTTGCAGAATCTGCTGACGTAATGAAGAAGATCGCAATTACAAACAACGTGATAAACGTCATCAAGGTGCCTAGCGTATATTGCTCTAACACCGCGAACGTGGCGGTTTCAAGAGAATAGTCTGAGATCATCGCGATTCCCTGCTGCTGAAGATCTAGTGCTGATACACCAAACACAGCGAAGAAAATAAAACAAACGATGGAAGGTACAAACAGAACGCCAAGCATGAATTCTTTTATTGTACGACCACGTGATATTCTTGCGATGAAGATTCCAACGAACGGTGACCAAGAAATCCACCATGCCCAATAAAATACTGTCCAACCCTTTACCCAAGACTGGCTAACTTCATCATTTGGATTCATGTTAAAACTCATATCGAAGAAGTTTGTAAAATATCCCCCAATTGTATTCGTGAACATGTTCATGATGTAGAGCGTTGGTCCCACAATAAGCAACATGATCAGTAATACAAATCCTAGACCCATGTTGATGTTACTTAAATATTTAATCCCCTTACTGATGCCTGACCATGCCGATGCGATGAATAGAATCGTCGAAACGACCAGGATAAGGAGCTGCATGCCAAAGTTACTTGGTGTGCCGAAAAGAAAAGCTAATCCTTCATTAATCTGAGCTGTTCCAAATCCAAGTGTTGCAGCTACGCCAACGACTGTCGCAACAACTGCAAGGGTATCAATCAGAGTTCCTGCCATCCCTTCCATTCTTTTCTTACCGAAAAGAGGAATAAGTGTCGCACTGATTAACCCCGGATATCCTTTGTGGAATTTGAAATAAGCTAGAACGAGCGCAACAAGCGCGTAAACGGCCCATGCATGAACGCCCCAATGGAAGAAAGCATACTCGAGAGATTTCTGAATGGCTTCAGGTGTCCCCTCTTTCCCAGTCGGACTGCTTTTAAATGCGTGTGAGATTGGCTCAGCAGTCGTCCAAAATACCATCCCCATTCCCATACCAGCACTAAAGAGCATCGCGAACCATGTCGCAAGCCTAAACTCAGGCTTCTCATTTTTCCCGCCAAGCTTAATGTTCTTGAATGGAGAAAAAATTAAATATATACAGAAGCCTAAAATAACCATAACGATCAATAAATAATACCAGCCAAACTGTGTAGATAAGTAGCCTGTCACGGTCGATGTGACACTTTCTAGATTAGTCGGAGCCACCGCTCCCCAGAGGACGACGAGTCCACAAATCAATAATCCATACCAAAAAACCGATGTAACGTTCTTCAATCAATTCACCTCATATTAGTATCTTTTAAACCTTTGTCTTCTATAGACAAAGAGCATCATTTCGAATTAGCTCCCTCACCCTTATTACCCCAAAAACCACTATGTAAGACAAAAATTTCAAAAAAAATTTGCCTAAGGAAAATTTACCATGTGCCTCCACTTTTATTACAAAAACATAACAAAAATTAATTTTATTACAAATTTTACGTTTAACTTCCAGATAAACACGGAACATAAATGATGTAACAAATTTTAAGGAGGTTTTACATTGTTTCGAGTCATTTCTGCACTTGTCGTAGTTGGTCTACTCTTCTTAGGCATCAACAATCCTGTTCATGCTGAAGACCACGGAAAACCGCCGGTGGAAGAACTGGAGAAACAATTCGATCAGTTGATCGAACTTGAAACAAACAAGGAGAACGAAGTAAAGAAGTACGATTCGATCGATCGCTTGGAGCAAGAATTCAAAAGCATAATGGTTTGGCCACTAGCTGATCATTATGTTGATACGTTCTTCGAAGAGCGTGATGGTAAACTCATCAAAATCGCACGTGATGGCCCCGTAAGACTACTAGACAACAAAGATTACACCCTCGAAAAAATTAATGAAAATCACTATAAACTTACTCAACCAAATGAAAACAACATGCGCGGTGAATACACGTTAACGATTCACTACAAATATGAAGCAGGCAAATGGGTATTTGCTGATCGAATGAATCATGTTGCAAATGACTCATCAGGCGGCGAAATGCCCGACACTGCAACGAACTTGCCACTTACGATGGCTTTAGGTAGTACAGTCATGCTAGCAGGCGGACTGTTGCTCGTTGCTAGAAAACGTGTAAACGCTTAATTTTACAACCAATGTGATAAGCGGTTTGACTCAACCGTGAAATAATATAAAAATATTTAAGGAGGTCCTAAATTGTATCGCTTTCTTTCTGCACTCGTAGTTGCTGGTCTCGTCTTTATGGGCATGAACACACCTGCCTTTGCTGCCAATCACGGTGAGCCGCCGATAAAGGAAATGGAGCAGAAGTTTCATGAGCTAATTCATCAAGAAACAAATGAAGACGGCGTTGTGAAAAACTATGACTCGAAAGATCGTCTTGAACAAGAATTTAATCAACACATGCTTCCTGAGCCTGCTCGCTATTACGTAGACACGTATTTTAAAGAAGAAGATGGAAAGCTTTATCTTAAGTCGATGGATGCACCGGTTGAAGTAATGTGGGACAAAGACTATACATTAGAGCAAATCGATGATCAAAATTATAAGTTAACCCAAACTGGTGAAAATGAACTGCGCGGAGAATATACGCTAACGATCAATTACACGTATGAAGCAGACAAGTGGGAATTCGCTGATCGCACCGTTGAAAAAGGTGCTACGGAGGATACTGGCGGCGAAATGCCTGACACTGCAACAAACCTTCCGACAATGATGTTAATCGGTAGTGGCGCAGTGCTAGCTGGTGCAGTTGTGCTAGTAGCAAAAAGACGCGTAGAAGAATAAGAGTAACAGTAAAGGGGTCAGGCACGTGCCTGACCCCCTTCTTTGATTAATCAAAGAACCCACCATCAGAATGAATAATTTGTCCTGTAATCCATCTCGCTTCATCACTCGCTAGAAAAGCGATCAATCTCGCTGCATCTTCAGGCTTCCCTATCCTACCTGTAGGGAATTTCGGTCTCAGAAAGTCCTGCGTCTCCTTATCCATCCCACCAGAATCGGTTGGCCCCGGGTCGATTGCATTGACAGTAATCTCTTGAGATGCAACCTCAACTGCAAGAGTTCGTGTAAAGGCAGAGACCGCCCCTTTTGTAGACACATACGCAATGTTACCCGCCTCTGGACTTTTATCCTGTCCAGATACAAGGTTGATGATGCGTCCACTGGTCCCTTTAAATCGTTTCGCAAACTCAACCGACAACATCGTCGTCCCTCGCACATTAACAGCATAGTGATCATCCAAAATTTCTGCAGTAATTTCCTTATACCCCACCTCAACACAATGTGTTGCGTTATTCACAAGAATCGTAGGCTTACCTAGTGTCCTTTCGACTTCAGTTAATATAGTTTTCGGTGCATTCTTATTCTTCAAATCAACCACCATACAAGCAACCTCAACATCGTACGTCTTCAACTCTTCCCTAAACTCTTCCGCCCAATTTTCATTCGCATCATCATAACCCGTGGAATAATCATAGCTTGCTAGATGTGTAAAAAAGATGTTCACACCCTTCTCGGCTAACGCACGACATATCGCAGCTCCTATTCCTTTCGGTCGACTGGCACCTGTTACGATTGCTATTCTTTTGTTCATACTATAGCTCCTCCTTTTAATGTTGGAACGTCAGCGCCATGGAGATGCAAATAAAAAAGCAGACACCCTCTCAAGGTGTCTGCCACTCTTTCACACAACTGGCGTCCCCTGTATGGTAGAAAATAGACAGACCTATCCCGTTTCATAAAGGGAAAGGTTCTATCAAGTTCATAACCTACTACAGGTTCTTCCACATAGTTTGCTACTCCTCCCGATCACATCTCCACCAATACTATAGCAAACCTTAGAAAGCGCATTCAACAATAATCACAACTATTCGCAAACTTTACTAGATTTTAACAAAAACCGAAACGTTCCTAAACAAACTTCCTTCACTATTATCACTGGACATACTTACTCTGGGAGGAATTGAGATATGAACAAAAAACCAATAGCTCTAGCAGCTATGTTATCCATGGGAATCGCTTCATTCCCGGCCCCTTCATCTGCAGAAACCGGAAACATCAAAACGTTTCCTTCTGATTCCGAGTTGAACGTAACCATGCATGGACACTATGATAGTGGAGCTGCAATCGACGCAGGTGGAGCAGAAATCATCGATTACGCTAAGAAGAACGGCATGGCTTACGTTGTAAATGGAGCAGATCAGTCTCTTGATATTCTCGATGTTTCAGCTAATTTAAAACTGTATAAAAAAGTCTCTCTCTCTGATCTAAATCTTGGCTCATTTGAACCTGGTGACTTAACGAGTGTTGCCGTTCATCCTTCAAATGAATTTGTAGCGGTTGCGATTCCTAACAAGGTGAAAACAGAAGATGGGTTGGTAGCATTTTTTAAAGCGAACGGAGATTTTATCGGTAAGGCTGAAGTTGGCGCACTGCCTGACATGGTCACGTTCACGCCAGACGGAAAGCAGCTTCTCGTCGCAAATGAAGGCGAGCCGAACGATGAGGTTACCGTTGACCCCGAAGGGAGCGTCTCCCTAATCGATGTGACACATGGACCTGAAAACCCAACAGTCAAAACCGTAGGATTCAATAAGATGAAAGACTCTCAAATTGACGAAGATGTTCGGAGTTTCATTCCTGGATCTACACCTGCTCAAGACTTTGAACCAGAATATATCCAGGTTACTCCCGATAGCAAAAAAGCTTATGTTTCTCTTCAAGAAAATAACGCGATCGCCGAGTTAGATCTTTCAGAAGAAGAGTTTACTCGTGTACATAGCCTCGGCTTTAAAGATCACTCAATCGAGAACAATGGAATTGATGCGTCGAATACTTCAGAGGAGATCAACATTAAACCAATGCCGGTGCTCGGCATGCACCAGCCTGATGCTATTGCACTCTACTCGGTAGAAGGAAAGAATTATATCCTAACTCCAAATGAAGGTGACGCAAGAGACTATGCTGGTTTCTCTGAAGAAGTTCGTGTAAAAGATATTGTTGAAGATCCAGATGCTGACATTAAGCTTGATGCGAAGAACTATGAGGGCTTCACACAACGTGAACTAGATAAAATGGTTCAAAACGGTTTATTTAACGACGATCAGCTAGGTCGCCTGAAAGTAACAACTGCCAACGGTAAAAATGTAGAAGGTAACTATGAAGCATTGTACAGCTACGGCGCACGCTCTTTCTCTGTATATGAAACTGATAATTTCAAGCAGCTATATGATAGTGGAAATGAATTCGAAAAAGTTACCGCAACGGCATTAACGGATCACTTTAATGCAAGTAATGATTCAAATGAGAAAAAAGACCGAAGTGATGACAAAGGACCTGAGCCTGAATCCGCTGAAGTTGGTGAAATTAACGGAAAGAAATATGCGTTTATTGGCCTTGAGCGTCAGGGTGGTGGGATGGTCTATAACATCGATCAACCCAAAAAACCACAGTTCGTAACCTATTTCACAAGTCGTGACTTCTCAGCATCTGACGGCACCATTAAAGGCGACAGTGCACCTGAGGGTATAAAGTTTGTGCCTGCTGAAGAGAGTCCGACTGGTAAAGCAACGCTTCTTGTGGCGCACGAAGTTTCTGGTACCGTTGCAGCTTATGAACTAACAGATCAATCATATGACCAAGGGTCAAAAAGCAACAGACTACATGCATTATTGGACAAGTTACCTGTCACTATTGCGGAAAAAAGCCATAGCATCTTAAAGTCACTGAAATGGTAGTAATAGAATATAAAAGAGCGCCTGGTTGAACTCTCCAGGCGCTCTTCTTCTATCTATCAATTTGTAGATACTTCTTGCTTCGACTCTCTTAACCACTCACTCGATTTATCCTGCAAATTTGTTATCACATCTAATGCAATAGAGTGAACTTCAGCAAGCTTTTCTGGACAAATCCACTCTACTTTATCATCATCTGTGTGTAATAAGTCAGCCACCCCACAACAGCTGAATGGAATACTCGGTACATTATTTGAGAAAAACGTGTAATGATTGCTCTCATACCATGGACTCGTCCAATGAACACCAGGGTAAGCACGTTTAAGTGATTGTAACTCACTTTCTAGCTCTGTTGATCCAGACATGAGTGTGATGTTGTTTGTTCCAAGTGCTTGACCAACTCCGTCAAAGTTCATAGCTACTAATGCATGTTGGAGGTTCTCTTTATGGTTCTTCAAATAAACTTCATCTCCAAGACCAAGGTACTCCTCTGAGCTAAAAGCAATACATTCAAAACCTGTTGTTAACTCTTTACGTTTTACGATCTCCTCAGCAAGTGCGAGCATAACGGAAACCCCGGAGGCATTGTCAAATGCACCATTAGTCTCAAAAACGGTATCGTAATGCGCAACCAAGATGATTTTTTCAGGCCGTTCTCCATTGACTCTACCTATAACGTTTTTTGTTTTCCCTGGACTTCTTTCACTATTTATAACGCATCTCACGCGTAGTTCCATATTGTTTCTAAGGAGCAACCCCACCTCTGGCGTAACAGTCACCGAAGGAATAGGGAAATCCCAATCATTAAAAATCGGTAAATCATTTCCTTTTTGCATTTGAACCATAATGATGGCAGATGGCTGTTTCTCTTCAAGTAAGGAAACTACTTTCCGATGATGTTCCGGATTATATATCGTAAACCCTTTTGGAACATAGTTTTCTTTCGATAGCTCTCCGTAGAGAAATGCTATTTTCCCAGTTAAATCCTGTGAAGTTTCAAGCTCTTCCACCGTACAAAAGGATAGAACCTCTCCTGTAACGTCACACGGCTCGGAAAAATTGTTGCACCTTGCTTCAACGCGTTTATCGTTAAAGTGAATAAAAGACTCAGTAACTTTCCAATTCGGTACCTCAAATTCCTGCGTTTCAACTTTTAAGCCGAGGTGCCTAAATGTACGCTCTATGTAATCGGATGCAGCAAGGTTTGCTTCACTACCAACTGGTCGACAACCAATGTCACTGGACAACATGTTCATATGTTTCATAAGTCGAGTCTGTACTGGTTCCATCAAATCCTCTTTTCCACGCTTATTTATTTCACCGGCAAAATATGTCCCAGCTCTCCATAATGCTGAATTCTAAGGTATTCTCCCCAAACCCGCTTTCTTCCTTCTTCAGATTCCATCCAGTTGTCGCGTCCGACCCGCACGTCGTTATAGTAGCAATCGAACGTATAGGGAATATATCGGATCTCTTCAGAGAGATGCTTTGCTAGCGTTCGATACTGTCGACCTGCAACATGACTTTTACAAACAAACAGAATTGATTTCGTGCTACTAAAATCATAAACCTCTTTCGCATAAAGCACGTTTTCCAACGTATTCGTTGATTTCTTTTCATATGTAATGATGTCCTGTGGTACACCAGCTTCTAATAAATAAGTAAGGATAACATCCGCTTCAGATTCAACCTCTTTGTCCCAATCTGGATGTGGAACTCCTGTAAGGCTTTTTCCGCCTGTTACGATGATAGACTTCGCATAACCATTCTGATAAGCTTCAATTGCTTTTTCCCAATGTCCAGGATGTGTCCCGCTATATATGAAAAGCACGTCACAAAGCTCCGGCTCTTGTTTATTTCCGAATACAAGTGTAGAAATATACGTCATTTCTTCAATAGATAGTTCTGGCATCGATGGTTCTTTTGGTATGACTGGCTTCATTATCGTCGTCGCTCCCTAACTCTTCATTTAATAGATTGCTTGTTATTCAAGTGATCAAGTAGAGTAGGCAAATCCATCAAGTCATCGACAATTCCAACTGCATCTACCCTTTCAAAGTGGTCATCCCTCTTCCAAACTGCCTTCATTCCTAGATTTCTAGCTGCACGAACATCGTTGTCAGGATGATCACCGATAAACATGCTTTCTTCTTTAGATGCTTTAAGCTTTGTTAACGCTCGATGAAACAGTTTCGGATCAGGCTTTCTCAACCCTTCCCATTCTGAAATAAAAATAGCTTCGAAGTACGCTTTAATGCCTAATGCTTCTATATTGTTCATCTGAAACTGTCCGAATCCATTCGTAATCATGCCAAGTGAGATATGACGGTCCTTCAATTCCTCTAACATAGGGATGAGTTTAGGAAAGGCTACACAGTGATGTTGAAACTCAGTTATGTAATCGTGAAGCAAGTCTTCCCATGTCACACCTTTTAACTCTAATTCTGATACCATTTGTTGATAAACCTTATCCTTCCAAACGTAGCCTCTTTGATCAAGGGCTATAAACCTATCAATATACACCTGCCTTGGAATGTGACTCACTACGTGTGATAATCTGTCGTACTGATCGTCAATAAATGCCTTTACTGATGCATCACGATTCAGCAGTGTCCCATCTAAATCGAATAGAATTGTCTTGATCATGTCTTTCCTCCTTTCCACAAAAAAAATAAGTGAAGACCACTGTCTTCACCTTACTCCCAAACATCTTTATCATCTGGCAAGATGAGTGCTGCAGCCACATAAACAATAATCATGGGGAGACCTACCATGAGAAGAGTCAGTACGATAAAAATGATTCGTAACAAACTCGCATCGATGTTCCAAACCTCACTTAGTCCACCTAACACACCTGATAGTTTCCGATCTTGTGTCGACTTATATAACTTCTTCTTCATACGAACATCCACCTTTCTTTTAGGTACTTGTCTCTCTTTACGTTTCCCATTAGGAAAAGGTTTCATAATGTCTACGAGATATCTGCCTTCGTTTCCTCCTCACGAACCAAATGAACTGAAGAAGCTTCTTTAACATGAAAGGATATCGTGACTGTTGTGCCTTTTCCTACTTTACTTTCGAACCTGAGATGACCTTCCATTGCACTGATGATACTATGGGTAACCATCATGCCGAGGCCTGTCCCCTTTTCTTTGGTTGTAAAAAATGGTTCGCCGATACGTGAGAGCTGTTCTTTTGTCATCCCTATACCTGTATCAGAAATAGAAATGACCACTTCACGTCCTTTTTTACTCGCAATGACCGTTAACGTGCCACCGCCTGGCATCGCCTCGATCGAGTTTTTCAAGATATTCATAATACATTGCTGGAACTTCTTTTTCTCATATTCGATAATCGTTGAAGGGAGCTCAATATGCTTTTGAATCGCTACATCATTCATTGTTGCAAGTGGTTGAATAACGTTAAGACTTGAATCTAACTCTCTTTCGATCTCGATCACATCGAACTTTTCTGGATAGGGTTTGGCAAAGGTCAGGTAATCGTTTATTATATCTGTCGCCCGGTCGATTTCTTTAATAGCGAGATCCATATAGCCTTTTGTTTTCTTATCTTTCACATCACTATCAATCAGTTGGAGAAACCCTCTGCTTACGGTCAATGGATTTCTCACCTCATGAGAAATACTCGCAGCAAGATGACTCGCGACTTTTAACTTCTGTCCTTCCATGACAGAATTCATTAAGTTGAACTGCTTGATGAACACTTCATAGACTAGAATGGCTATGATGATCCCAAGAGAAGTAGCAAAGTTGAAAATAAGCCATACCTCAGTAGATATTCCAGTATCAAAGAATGCCAGTGAAAATCCAGTTGATGTCCATCCCACTACACTATCTATCAAAACAGCTAATAGAAGTTTATGTTTTAAGCTAAGTTTCTTAAATTTAGGAGATAAGAAAGAAATGATGATTGCGAGGCCACCGAAAAAGATAAGTGTCGGAATAAAACCAGATCCACCCATTGAATAGCGAAACCCTAGTGTAACCACCAAATATCCAAACGCAACCCAATGCCCACCATACAACCCTCCCAAGATAAAGGGGATCCTTCTTAAGTCTAAAATAAATTCATCATTGAAAGTAATAGGATACATCATACAAAAGATGATCGATATGCCAGGAAATATTGTGAGGATCCATTTCGAAGATCGCTTCAAAAAGTTTGTATGCTGCAGGAGATAGAATATCTGTATAATGCTCAACGGGGCAAAAACCACCAATAGATTTAATAGCACGCTCTTAGCCGTTAATAGCAATGGTTTCACCACACAATTAGATTTATTAGGTTTCCACTACTTATAGATTCTGCCCCAAAAGTCCCATTCCTCTTTTACTAATACAACGTTTATAAAAGTTTTTAAAAGAGTATAATAGTCCCCTTTTCATCTTTAGTGCAAAAGAATCCCCTTTCATACAGCACTTACCATTTAAACCAATTTAAGCATATTTTCGATAACAGGCGTAAACATCCAATTTCTTCTCCCATTTCATCACTCGTTTTTCATGATTCATCCCGAGACCCCTTGCAACTTTCACAGAACGATCGTTGAGTGGATCGATCAGAGAGATAAGCCGATCGCCTTTCATGTTCTGAAACCAGTAAGTTTTACAAGCTTGTGCAGCTTCTATAGCATAGCCTTTTCCCCAATACCTTTTCATAAATAGATAACCGATTTCAACTTCCATGTTTCCTTCAACTTTTTGTAGTACAAGACCACATTGTCCTAGGCAATCACCGGTACCCTTTTCTTCAACGATCCAAAGCCCAACACCATACTTACCATAATTCTCTCGTGTCCATTCAATCCACTTTATGGTTTCTTCACGATTTTTCAATCCTTTATAATACCTCATCACGTCAGGATCCTGAAACATTTCCAAGAGAGATTCGACATCATCACGGTACATTTCTCTCAGAACGAGTCGATCTGTTGTAAGAATGATTTTCTTCATGTCTTCACTTCCTTTTGAGAGGAAAAGTCTTTCTTTATACTATGCCTCGTTCGATTAAAATCATGTTTGTAAGAAGAGAAATGCAATAGTGAACTAAAAAGGGAACTCCATGAGGCTGAAGTTCCCTTGTCTTATTCAACTATTTGATCCTTTATCCCGTACAAATCATCACAACGTTTCCATCAGGATCTTCAACTGTGAAAAAGGAAAAATCATCGAAATGAATAGGCTCAGAATCAATTTTATACCCGAGTTCTTTTACGAATGAATACGCCTGTTGAATATCATCAGTATGGAAATTAAAGATAGGATGCTTCGAAGGATCGACCTGTTTCGTTTCTCCTTCAGGTCCAGCATCGAGTACAACTCCAGTATGATGATTGATCTTTAGGTTATAGACAGGCTTTCTTACTTCTTCTAAATCGACCTCTTGACTGAGTAGCTTCGTATACCACAACACAGAGCTTTCTAAATCAGTGACATGAACAAAAATCGTATGTACTTTGTTTGCGATCGGACTGATCATATCATTCATCCTCCTTGTGTCGATGGGAAAACAGGGACGCCTACCCTCGGTAAGCGTCTTTCTCACCTATTTATTCTCTAACTTTGCAGAAAAGAAACCTAACGCTGCACCAAGGATGGCACCGCCAAGAACCTCAACAGGTTGATGTCCTAGAAGCTCTTTCAATTCCTTCTCCCTTTCAACAAATTCAAAACTAGCAAATTGACCTGAACTTGATATTTCAGCAATGTTATCTTCGAGATCATTAACAAGCTGAGCAATCTCACCCGTATGACGGCGAATTCCTTGAGCATCATACATGACGATCACACCAAAAATGGCTGCTAGGGCTGTTTCTGTATGACGCGACCCTTTGTTCGAAGCGATATACGTCGCGAGCGCCGACACCCCTGCTGAGTGAGAGCTTGGCATTCCACCAGTCGTTGCAACTTGTTTCACATCCCACTCGCCCGTTAACCGTTTGTACGTAAGGATCTTCAATCCTTGTGCAATCGCAATTGAGGATACCGCTGTTAAAATTCCTCGATTCATTTTCTGCATCTTTTCAACCTCCACTTAAGCTATCATTCTTTTATTCCCAATACCCTAAGTAGAATGGTTTTATTCGATAGATTCGAGATTCCTTAACAATTAGTCGTGATGTTCATAAGTATGTTCATACAAAATGGGTCATTACCCGGGCCACTACCCTGCCTTCACAACTTTCTTTGAAGGTTTCTTTATTTTATATTTCTGCCCAACTACTCGGATGATAGGCGTACCGATGATGGTTGGGAGAAACCAGTAGTAGATGGTCGGAAGCTCGTTCAGAACTGGGATCTTAGACACATTTACGACTAAAGTCGCCGTTATGATACCAATATAGGATCCTAGCATTCCGCCAATGTGAAGCGTTAACCATTTCTTTGACTTTTTCTTTTTCACAGATAGGAACCCTAGCAAAGCAAGCCCATATGAAAACAATGCGATATAAAAAAGATACTGACTTTCTTTCCAGTGAATGATCGCCATGAGTACAGCTGTAATAAACACAGCCACGTATGACGCATGATAGAGTTGACCAACATTCGTGTGCTTACCCTTTCGTTTCTTGAACGCCATCGCAAACACACCGCTGATCAAACAAATCGATCCAGCTATAATATGTATAACTAACAAAAATCCCACTAAAAACCCTCTCCACTCTTTTCAATTTCATTCCTCACGCTCTTAGCCAATATGTTCTCATTCCGTTATTTACGATAGTCGATTGGTTTGGGACTTGTTTCACAAGGAGTATGAAGCTTAATATATCCACTGAAGATGCGGCAGCATTCAGTAGAATCAAGACTTTAAGCGTTGTCGTCAACAAGCCTAGCCCACTAAGGACAAGTGGCAGGAGAATGGATAGAATGATAAAAGGTGCCACTGTAATCAGGATGTACCGGCCTTTTGATATACGTTCTTCACTTACAACAAATCCTCCAAACGCTGTTACCCCAACAATGGTTTTATCTGATTTCATAAAGTTTGGGATGAACACTAAATGAAGGAGCTCATGAATGATCAAAAGTAGCACGATACCGATTAGAAAACCTGTGTGAATAGTAAAAGTGATGGAGCTTAAAGTGATCCCGAACTCTCGTAACGAGAGCGAAGAAACGGCCATGATGACAAGCGCACTCAACAATGCCGTCATGATCATGATGGGAATCGAGAACAGAATCGCTTGAGTAGTATTCCGCGGTTCTTTTAACGGAGTCCATCCTGACGTTACTAATTCGTTATGAACATGATCATCGCCCTTAGGAACTTTACTCTGAATCTTCATCGTACCCTCTCATTGCCTACTCCTTTTCTCAAAAACGCCGATGATAGAATCAGAGCGATCCCAAGTGCTACGAATGCAATAATAATCGACGTTGTTGCACGATCTAAGTAAACTAACGTAAGACCTGTCAAAAGAAATACTAGTCCAAGAAATAAGTTTACCTTCCCTAATATAGAGACTCGTTTCATAATGCTTACCCCTTTCTTTCTAAGATGCCACTACATGCTTTCGATTCAAACATCTAAATTCCTTTTTTTGGTACAAAAAAAGACATTCCCCAATAGGAAATGCCTTGCTACTTAGTTTACTAGTCGATTCTTATCCTTCCAGAACGATTTTCGAATTACGACCTTTTGGATCTTTCCTGATGCTGTTTTTGGAAGTTCGTCGATGAACGACACACTTTTCGGTGCTTTGAAATGAGCGAGCTTTTCACGGCAAAATGCGATGAGCTCATCTTCCGTCAATGTTTCACCTTCACGGAGAACGACAACCGCATGCGGACTCTCTCCCCATTTTTCATCTGGTTTTGATACAACAGCTGCTTCTAGTATAGAAGGATGTTCATACAGCGTTGCTTCTACTTCAATAGAAGAAATGTTTTCACCACCGCTAATGATCACGTCTTTTTTCCGATCGACGATCTCGATATTCCCACCTTCATCCACGACCGCCATGTCTCCTGTATAAAGCCACCCATCACGGATTGTCGCATTCGTTGCTTCTGGATTTTTATAATAGCCTTCCATGACACCGTTCGTACGCGTAACAATCTCACCGATTGATTTTCCATCATGTGGCACTTCATCGCCAAGTTCATCAAAGACTTTTACTTTGCTTCCGATCATAGCGTATCCCGCTTTTGCTTGTAGACGGTACCGTTCTTCTGCCGGTCGATTGATATCCATCGAACGCAATTCGGACGTAGTAATGAGCGGCGAAATTTCAGTCATGCCGTACACCTGGGTGAACTTCCAGCCGAGACCTTCTTCTACTTTTCTCACAAAGGCTGGAGGTGGTGCTGATCCTGCGATGACCACTCGGACGTCTTGATCGATTTCAGGCTTTTCTTCCTCAAACGCTTCGATCACCATATTTAACACAGTTGGAGCCATATGTAGTATCGAAACACCATGCTTCTTGATTTTATCTAAAATGAGAGAAGGCTCTGTTTTCCTTAACATCACCTGTGTTGCGCCGTTTGCCGTATAGTAAAAAGGTGAACCCCAGCCATTCACATGAAACATCGGTAGTACGTGAAGAAGCGTATCTTGATCACTAACACGGAGATGATGCATGGTGGAGAGTGCATGCAAATAATTCGAACGATGACTCAACAAGACTCCCTTCGGATCCCCCGTTGTCCCGCTCGTGTATAACAACGATGCGATATCATCTTCCTCTAGTTGGGTCCGTTCGAAACCTTCATCTGAAAACGTCTTGAGCCAAGGCTCATAGGCCCGCCCACCATCCTGCTCATTTCCATGAACAAACACATGTTTAAGGTTTGTAAGAAGTGGTAGCACATTTTCAACAAGGGGAAACAGCTCTTCATCTACAAAGAGAACTTTACTTTCACTATGTTCTAGAATGAATTGATAATCAGTCGGTTTGAGACGTGTGTTCAATGGTGTCATGATCGCTCCGACTTGAAACACACCATAAAACCCTTCTAGCATTTCAGTCGTGTTTGGTGCAAGGTATGCTACCTTATCACCCTTCTCAATCCCAAGTGCTTGGAGTCCACGTGAGAGCTGGTTCACTCGGCTGTTCAACTGTTTATACGTTAATACCCGCTCATCATCAATAATCGCGGGCTTTTCTCCATACAAGTCGACAGCTCGATCAAGAAAGTCAGTTAACACTAACGGTACGTTCAACACATCCACTCTCCCTTATGAGAATTTAAAGCGTTTACATACTATTCTAATAATTCAACTGTACTATATCAACCATAAAAAGGAAAACAGAAACTATAACAACGAAAAAGCGGCTTTTAAAAAGCCGCTTTCCCTACTATTCGTCAATCTCGTAAACAAGTGTATCGAACAACGTATCATCCGTGTATAACAGCATTGCCCACTCGCCCTTTTTCGGGACTTTAACAGATGACGGTGCATGCGAATCCGCACCATTGTTCTCTCCCATTACAGGAATTGTCCACGCTTCATTTAGAATCTGGTGGACAGTACCGCTCTCACGGTGGTAGCCGACAACGGTTAACTCAGCTTCCTCCACTCCCCATAGGTGCCACATCCATTTTTGACCTTCTAAACTAGGTTGGTCCATCCCAATTACCCCAGACTTCCCTTCATTGCCGACCATGTTTCCATCACCAAACGGCTCGGCTTTATTTTCCCACTCAATTTCATTAATATCTTCTTCCTGTACATATTCCGGAGCACCATCTGGGATTGTCACGACTTCTTCATTAGACGTACATCCTATTAGGAAAACGAAAAATAACCCAATCATCAACATCAATCTTCTCATATTACTTCACACCTCTCGAAACGTTCAATCTTCGACCTATTCCTTCATCTTCTACTACTCATCATCCAAAACCTTCCATGCCCATCCATTTTATTTTCTTCTTGTGTAGATTTTCATTATACTTTTGATAGGAAGAGGAGAGGGGACAAATGAATGAAAGCAATTCGAATACAATCAGAAGAGCAGTTAAAGCAGGCTTTTGAGATAAGAAAGACCGTATTTATCGACGAACAGGGGACTCCCGAAGATGAAGAATACGACGCATTCGACAGTCTACATGCTGAGGCCGAGCATATCCTTATCTTAGACGGAGAACGTGCAGTCGGAACAGGCAGGTGGCGCATTCATGATGGCTATGGGAAACTTGAGCGTATTTGCATCCTTCCCTCCCACCGTAAGCAAGGCATTGGGAATAAGATCGTTCACAAACTTGAAGACCTTGCCGCAAAGCAAGGGATTACAAACGTTAAGCTTCATGGTCAAGTTCAAGCTGAAACGTTTTATCATAAGCTTGGGTACAAGACGGTTTCTGACGTGTTTATGGAGGACGGCATCCCCCATATCCTTATGAAAAAAGCACTATCTGAAACATTTTAACTACTAATTACGTAATACAATAAAAGCTCGTCTAAAGAAAGGAAGGCTAGAATGAGAAGCGGAAATCCTGTATTAAAGAACGACATCTTTCAGAACACAGGTGAACAAGGAGATACGATGACGCTCGGTGGAACTGTTGGAAAGACGTTTGTACTCTTTCTCTTTCTACTTGGAACTGCCGTCTACACCTGGTATCGCTTTTCTCAAGGTGAAGACATCATAGCAATGATGATGATCGGAGGAATCGGAGCGCTCGTGGTGGCTCTCATAACGGTCTTTGTAAAGAAAGCGGCACCGATTACCGCTCCCATCTACGCAGCACTAGAAGGATTCGCAATAGGTGGGATATCAGCGATCCTTGAAAGCCAGTTTCCTGGTATCGTTATCCAGGCTGCAGCGCTAACGTTTTCTGTCATGGGTGTCCTGTTGTTCCTCTATGCAGCAAGGATTATTAAAGTAACGAAGAACTTCCGATTGATGGTCGTCTCTGCGACACTCGCGATCTTTGTTGTTTATTTACTTGATTTTGTTCTGAATATGTTTACAACCATGACAGTGCCATACTTGCATTCAAACGGCGTGATCGGAATCGGTATCTCTGTATTCATCGTTGCGATCGCGGCGCTCAACCTTGTATTAGACTTTGACTTTATCGAAAGAGGCGTCGATGCACGCGCACCTAAATACCTCGAATGGTACGGTGCATTTGGTCTTATGGTCACTCTAGTGTGGCTTTATATCGAGATTCTGAGACTTCTTCAGAAAATACGAAGATAGAACAAGAATGCCCTGCGGATTGCAGGGCGTTTTTCTTATCAAACATCATTAAAGCCAATGCCAACGACCGTTTTGATAAGATGGAGAAGAATACTCTATTTTTCAGGAGGCTAAATAATGAAATACAAACAAATTGAATTTAATACAGACCGATATTTTGTGGGGCTTAAATACCCCAGTTTATTATCCTCTCAACGTTTAGATGAAGTCGATCTACCCTCCTTCTGGATAACATTCTCAGAACAGTTCATGAATCGTCATGTGAGTCACCTTGTTCAGAAGGAAGAAGCAATCGGCTATATGAAGCGTACACTCAATTCCAATTATGAGTACACCGCAGCATGTGAAGTAACAGAATTCGGTGAAACGAGCGGTTTTGAGAAAATCGTCATTCCAAAAGGACCATACTTATCGTTTGAAATCAGTTTTCGTCACAAAGATCGTGATATTCGGTCTGTTTATGATTTTGTACGAAACGAATCGCATTCAGAAATTAATGCAGACCTTTCGTATTGCTTGGAATATTATCCTGAATCTTTTAATCATGAGGACGAACACACGTCACTCTATTTCATGGTCCCCCTTAAAGAAAATTAAGTTATCCACGATTTTTTGCCACTGAGGAATGAACATGGGCCGTAGCGTGAGCGACTGTTGGCTGAGTGGAATCTCTCCCCTTCACCTGCTTCAACGTCGCCACGATCATAAAGCTCACGATTACTAATAACAGCCATGAACTGACTTTTCCTAGATGTACGAGACTCCAGGCATCTCTTTGATTGGGATATTCCCATGCATTAAAAAAAGTAGCGATGTTTTCGGCGATCCAAATAAAGTAGCCGATAAGTACGAAAGAAAGAGCGATCGGCATTCGATATTTCTTCCCTCCAACTTCGTATCTGACCCATGATTGAAAAAAGACAATGATGACAAGCGCTGATAACCACCAACGTACATCAATCCAAAAGTGATGAGTGAAGAAATTCAAATAGATTGCTGCCGAAAGCGGAACGACTACCCAAAATGATGGCCACTTGACTAGTTCTACCCTAAGTCTTCTCCACGCCTGGCAAAGATAACTCGCCACACTTGCATACATAAACCCGCTATACAAAGGCACTCCAAAGATTTTGGAATAGCCTTCCGCTGGATAAGACCATGATCCCATGTGCACTTTGAAGAGTTCTAACGCAAGACCGATGAGGTGAAACAACGAGATGACTTTCAATTCATCTCGTGTTTCAAGTCCTGAGCGAATCATCCACCACTGCATTAGGAGACAGATGAGAAGGAGCCAGTCATACCTTGGTAAGAGTGGAAGAGGCACGAATTTCGTTATCGCTAAGGAGGCAAAGATCACAACTGGGAACAAACAGGATAGAGCTTGCTCCCACCCGAAACGAACAAGTTGTTTAAGTGTTCTCCTCATCTCCTAAGCGTCTTTCTCATTTTTATATTCCAAAATATCACCAGGTTGGCATTCTAATGCTTCACAAATCGCCTCAAGTGTAGAAAATCGAACTGCTTTCGCTTTTCCATTCTTCAAGATCGAAAGGTTAGCCATCGTAATCCCAACCTTTTCTGAAAGTTCGGTTACACTCATTTTCCTTTTCGCTAACATCACATCTATGTTGATGATAATCGCCATGTTATTCACCTCATACCGTTAAATCATTTTCTGATTTGATTTCAATCGCACTCTTTAATAACTTCTGTAGAACTGCCGCAAAAACCGCGATTACAAGAGAAGCAAAGACGATGATCATCCCGATTACGATGACACCAGGCGCATCCTCCATCTGTCCTACAAAATAAAAGAATGGCATAACGAATATATACACCACACTGATTGTAGCTGCGCAAAACTTAATCATTCTTAATGCTTTTACTGAAGAATGAGAGAAAGCATCATCTTTATCGATATAGCTTAAAAGTTTTAGAGCCTGATACAGTGCGATAAAGAATGGAATAGCAGCCACATACATCCCTATGAATAATGGGTAGAGAAAAGAAACCATATCTGTTTGACTTCGTTTTGCTTCAGTAGCGATCGATGGAAGCGCAAAAATACAAAGTGCTAGTACAGCGACTCCTATAAAATAAACAACTACCCTCAAAAAATTTGTTGAACCCAGTTTCATTCGATACACCTCGCTTGTTTGTTAATGTGAATATAACTCACTATTTATCGTTTTTCAATAAATAATTATTATTTAATAGTATGTATTTATTGTTAATGTATTCGAAACCACTTAAACCTCAAACTTTTTTAACATAAAAAAAAGCTCATTCCATATGGAATAAGCCTTTCCTTACCTCTCATTTATCGCTGAATATTGATTCGAGTCCCCTAAGAAACGTTTCACGCCACCAAAGCACATCATGTCCTCCATTAAACACTTCATACGTAACGTCATAGCCATTTTTCACAAGTGTGTGATGGGTTTGCTTATTGGCTGCTTGTAATGCTTCCATTTCTAACCGTCCTGCATTCATATAGATTCGTACAGGATGCTTCGGCTCCGTATCTATGTATTGTACAGACCAATACTCATCAATTATCTTCTTGTGATTGAATGAACCTGATTGAGATATGACATTACTAAAAAGATCTGAACGCGTTAACGCACTATAAAATGCCACCAATCCACCTAAACTCGCTCCGCATAACACGATATCGTTTGGACTTTGACTCACTTTGAACCGGCTATGTATCCAAGGTAATAACTCATCTGATAGAAACTGAGTGAACCGCTCATTCCCATTATATTCAGTAAAACGATCAGGACTATCCACTCCGATCATGACCGTTGGAGGGATTTTGCCTTCTTCATACAAACGATCGATCATAGTAGGAACTGGGATAGCCTCGGTATATTGAAAACCGTCGAACAAAACCAATACATTCTTCTTGGTATCATTCGATTCAACCGGATCATAGATCCAGAGATCTCTTTCATTATGTAATAACTCACTTTTGAACACTTCTTTGTATAGGTTGGGATTCTTAGTAGGTAATTCCATTGAGGAAAGGCGCTCATCGGCCTCTACATAAGATGTCTCTGTAGGTCTACCACCGCGTGATTCAGAAAACACCATTTTCTTACGGTTTAACGGGTCACTCTTCAAGTGTTTAAACCTTTCTCCCCAGTCGTCTCCATATTCATCATTTATCGAAAAATAATACGTGCTTGCAAAAGGGCTATCTATAAGAAAAGATTTCACCCAGATCTCACTATCTTTCACTCTCTCCATTTCACCTTTCTGTAACTCCCAACCTGGAAAACTACCTAATACGTGCACTGATGTTGTGTTGTCATCCCCGATATATATAAAATGAACTTCAATCCCTTCATCTACGCTATGAATTATTGGTGTATCGAGTAACTTAACATTTTGGACATTGGTTTCATCGATAAAAGGACTTTTTATTTCTTTTATGTTCACAACATTCCCCCATGCTCGTCACCCGCACCCTAAACTAAAGGGTGCGGGGCGCGTATTTATTTTCTCTTCCGTTTATTCTCATCTTGCTTCAACCAATAACGAATCCCTTTCCCGGCAAGTGGCTCATCCATGTGCCTTGGGATTACATGTAGGTGACTATGTGGAATAAATTGACCTGACACCTCGCCAACATTCCAGCCAACAGAATAGCCATCAGGTGAAAAACGCTCATCGAGGTAGGCTTTCGCTCTGTTTAAGAGCGCATATGTATCAAGCCATTCCTCTTCTGTTAAATCAAAAGGGTCACTTCTATGCTTTTTAGGGACAATCACACCAGAACCCTTCAACACTTTTTGCTCTTGATCATGCTGAAGAAAATAACATGTTTCTGTTTCATACACGATCGTTTGATTTACATCGCTATATGGATTGCAAAATGGACAATCTTTTTTGTACATCAGCATCCCCCTCCACTTAAAAAATTCGATAGTCTATAATAAAAACCCTCTAAAATAACTTGATAGCTCCTATTATAGGTATCGTGTAACAATCCACTCAAATGTCTGCAATCATTAAAAAGACCAGGATTATCCGAAGATTTCCCTGGTCTTTCTTTTGATCAAGCACTTTCTACTTCATTCTTCTTTTCTGTACGATCAATCACGGTAGAACCAACAAGGTCTCCTGTAACGTTAAGGGCTGTTGCTCCCATTCCAACAAGCGCATCGACAGCCGTTAGTAACGCCACTGTTTCCATCGGCAATCCAACTTGAGAGAAGACGGTTGCGATCATGATGATCCCTGCACCAGGGACACCGGCCGTTCCAATTGAAGCGAGTGTTCCAACGAGAACGATCGCTAGCATATCTGGAAAGCTAAGCGGTGTACCGACAACATTAGCAGCAAACACGGCGGATACCGCAATTCGTATTGCCGCTCCATCCATGTTGATCGTGGCACCTAGCGGTAGGCTGAAGCTATACAAACTCTTTGAAAGGCGGAGTCCTCTTGCCGCATTTAGCGTGACAGGTAGCGTTCCCGAACTACTCTGCGTAACAAAAGCTGTAATCATTGGGGTACGAGCTTTCGAGAAGAACTCACCAGGCTTCACTTTGAAGAATAGGAGCGCAATAAGATAAATTCCGACCTGAACACCGAGTGCAATGTATAAGACTACTATCATGTTTCCAAGCGACAGAATCGTATCGAGCCCTTGATTTCCAATCGTCTTAGCAATAATGGCGAAGATCCCGATCGGGACGTACTGAAGTACAACATTCATAATCTTAAAAGTCGCTTCATTTAATCCTTCGACAAGCTTATATACGTGCTCACCTAACTCAGCTGTTTCTTCACTGCTTCTAAGTGCAGCTATCGCAATTCCGAATACAAGTGCGGTGAAGATGATGCCAAGCAGATTCATTTCACTGAACGCATTCACGATATTCGTCGGCACGATGTTGAGTAGAACGCTCACAACGCCAGGATTCTCTGGCACCTCAACACTTTCGTTCGGATTAAGGCTTAACCCTTCGCCTGGATTAAAGAGGCTCGCGATTGTAATTCCGACGATCATGGCAACCGCACTAGAGATCACATAGTAGCTAAACACCTTTCCACCTTTACGACCTAAATCACCGAGTTTCGTTTGGTTTACACCCACGATTAAGGTGAAGAGAACGAGTGGGATGATGAGGAACTTCAGAAGATTAAGTAATAAATCTCCGAACGGAGCAAGAAAAGAAGCGTCCTCACCAAAAACGAATCCAACGATAATCCCTAATATAAGTGCAATTGTAATCTTTAGTATTAATGAGGCATCAAGATAGCCTCGAAGTAATTTTTTCATTCCCTTTCTCCCCTTGCAACCAATCTATCATTAGTCCTATGAATTTACTAGGGAATAAAGATACCTTACATTTTATTGAAAGTCAATGGGTTAGGCTTGTAAAACAAAAAGAACCTGTGCTAGCAGATTCTTCATTCTCTACCCTATTATCCTCTCGGACCAAACAACATCACAGATACCCCTATTAAACAAATACCTGCACCAAGCCAATCATAAACATCAGGCGTCTTCTGATCCACGCCCCACCCCCATAGTACGGAGAGAATGATGAACACTCCGCCATACGCTGCATAGACTCGTCCGAATGACGGAAACGTTTGAAACGTAGCAATAACACCATACAGGGCCAAAGCAATTCCACCGAGTAACCCAAAGTACGAAGGCTGTCCTTCCCTTAACCACAGCCAGATCAAATAGCCTCCGCCAATTTCAGCAATGCCTGCAAGGATGAATAATAGTAGTGCACTGATCACATGAATCACTCCTCGCTCCTTATTGACCTAGTATCACCTCTTAAACACTTTATAAGCATTCTAGCTTTTAATAAGGCTACTTATCAATTTATAGGTTTTCTAATAGAATTAACCTTCCTCTAAATGGCTCCGTATGTAAAAAGAAAGCTGCCTCATGCTGAGACAGCTTCCTTTACTACTTCGATCATCCTTCTTTATGCTTTCCTCTCCCGAAATAAAAGATTCCTGAAAAGATACCGAGCAGAGTCATACACAGCGCGAGGATAAGTCCTGCCCACGGTCCAACTCCAGCTATGAATGGAACGGAGAGTGCCGTGACGAGACCACCACCAAGGAACGGTTCATAAACGAGCTGTTTGTAACCGAACGCTTCAAACGCAGGTGATTCGTTATCTGGGTCAACGATTCGCATCAAGAGAAGACCCGTTGCAGTTACACCCATCGATTGACCAAAGTCACCGATTCCTCGTTCAAACCAATAGTTTGGAATGATCTTCGGTGCAAGGAATAGGAACCCAAACAAGTTCCAGGAGATTCCCGCTACAGCTAGAATCAAGAATGGTACGAGATAGTCACCGATTACTTCAAGAGAAACTGTTGCGATCGCTGAAATAATCAAGAGGTCTAACGCAAGCCCCTGAATACGATTGATCATGCGGCGATCAACCAGATTGTACCTATCGTTTTTATTAAAGAAGATCTGCAGAATAATTCCGCCGAACATTGCGATTGGGAATAGTGGGATATACTTCATGAAGCTTGAACCAGTCCACTGAGAAATCGTAATCGCTTCAAGTCCAATCAATCCTTGTAGAATCCCCCAACCTATTAAGATCGCTAACATGATAATCGCTAGATGGAACGATAACGGCTCGATCGACTCCGGACGTAGCGTCATTTTTCCAGCTGGTTCTCTGTTTTGATATTCCATAATCCCACTTTTACGAAGATCAGAGAAACCATCCACATCTTTAATCACTTCTGTTTTGTTATTTCTTACTGCCCAGTTAATCAGGATAATTCCGAAGATAACACCTGATAACACACCGACTGTTGCGAGTCCAATCGCAAGATCGAACGCTTCAGAAAAACCAAGCTCTTCGAACGTGCTAGCCATTCCGGCCGCTGTTCCGTGGCCTCCCTCGAAGGCAACTTCGATGAGCGCACCAGCCATCGCTGGAATATCGAAGAATGGAGTGAGAATGAGTAAAACGACTAATAAACCGATCACATATTGTCCCCAGCCGATCGCCCAACCGAAAGCTAACTGAGGTCCACCGTATGTCCACACATCTTTAAGCTTTGGCATTGCAGCGCCAAGGAATAAAGAAGCGAACACGACGTTGATCATCAGACCAGGAAGTGCAGCCCACACTTCAATAATCGTATCTGTCATGATGCCATTGTTTAAGAAGTGTCCTTCAGAAACGAATGGACCAACTAACTTACCAAGCACCTGTGGCCCTAATAGTAGAGCGATAAAGCCACCGATAATGGATGCTGGTAAAAAGAGATCTTGCAAAATTTTCACTTTAACACGTATGAGTTTTCCGATTAGAAGAAAGACACCTATATATAATAGCGCAAACCCTATTTGCTCCGGACTCAAAATGAACCACCTCGTTACATCAAGATTCTAGCTGTTTCGAAAATATTTCTCGTACTAACAACCACTATTTTTTCTTCCTCGTAAAAAAAGTCATTAAACGTATTTTCAAAAAAAAAGACTTTTCAATTTTCTCCAATTGAAAAGTCTACTCTAGAATTTTGATAGGTGCAGAGCTACTTCTTTGATTCTTTCATCCGTTTGCTCTTCTAACTTATCTCTCTCTTCGTTATCTGTATAAAATGTATCTCCCTTGATAATATGATCCGATAGATTAAGGAGACTGATCGCTTTCCGGTTGAATTTCTTCGCGACCGCAAACGTTGTTGCAGTTTCCATATCCACACCGATGTGACCTTCGTCAGACCACTCCTCTACAAGCTCGCTTGTTTCCGCGTGGATCGCTCCCGTAGTAAAGATGCTTCCTGTTACATAAGAGTAGTTCTTTTCTTCACAGTACCGAATCGCTTCTTGTACGAGACCTTCATCCGCTTCGACCGTTTGCTGATTAGGCAAATACCAGTGTGAAACCCCATCTTCCATCACGGCTGACGTTGCAATAAAGATATCGCCGTAGCTGACATTGTGAGACAACCCACCAAAGTAACCCGTTTGGATGAATGAGTGTGTTCCTAAAACAGCAAATCGATGTGCAACTGAAGCCGCAATAGGTCCTCCAAACACATTTGCGAATCCTATCCGCCAATCACGGTATGTGCCAACGATTGAATTCCAGTCTGGTAGCCACTGCTCTTGTTGAAGAAGCTCTTTCCAACTTGATAGATTCCATTCATGTTCCCATTCGCCGTGAAGGATAAAGGCATATGGCACATCTTCCGCCTTGATGTTCATCGCTTCCAACCAATCCGCTTTTTCAAAGTCTCCGTATAATTTCATAAGTACCTCCAAGCCGTCACTATAATGAATGCAGCAAACGATCCAGTTCAGTTACCATACCTGGAATCCATTCTTTCGATTCCGGAATAGCTTCTGCACCATGATCGATTAGCCACCGAACCATGTAGATCGTCCAGCAAATTCCGCCCATCGTAATTTGCCATTCTAAATCAACCGAGAGCTCTTCTTCAACCTCATTTCGATACGCATCTGTCAGCTTTTTCGCGCTCACACCATAGTCTTCAGCAGAAGAAATGAGACAATACAAATCTCCAAGGTGTGGACTCAGGTTCGCATTCGCCCAGTCGATGATCGTTACCTGCTTATTGACTCTCACCATGTTTTTTGGATAGAAATCATTGTGAGTAATCGTGACTGGGAAGCGTTTATACAGCTCTTCCAACTGCTTTGGAAGAATGTCTAAGGCATGTTGAAGAATGACGTCCTGGTTAATTTCTAATACATGATGTTGCTTCTTGATATAGAATAAATCGTTGATCAATTTATCCTTTTTCAAATAAAAGACATCTTTGATCGTAGAACCCTTATTCGCAAGTCTTGATCGAACCTCGGATCTCATAGCAGCTAACTTTCTGGCTGCTTCAATAAAATAAAGCTCTTCAGGATGCTCCTCAACACTTTTCCCTTTTACATCTTCCATCAATAAGATTCCTACAGAACCTTCTGAAATCGCGTTGTAAATGATAGGTGAGTCGACTTTTAACGGACGAAGTAGATGTTCGTAAACGGATGCCTCACGCGAATTTTCTCCCATTCCTTTCTTCGCAATCATCGTGTTTCCACCTGGCATCGTTACTCTCCAAACTTCTGATAGTGACCACTGTCGCAAAGACTTCCAAACAACGGCATTCTTCAGAGCTGGAACAAGATGAATATATTCCGTCCAAGCATTTGGCGTGTTCATCGCTTCACCCCTTTAGATGTTCAAGATTAAAGGAAAATGAAGCTGCTCAAGCAGCTTCATCTTATTCTTCATAAATTCTTCTTCATCGAAATCGAAGAAGGTTGATAGCCATTCTTCTGATAAAGCTGGATCGCTCGATCATTATTCCCAAAAACACTTAAACCGAGAGAAGAGATCCCCATCTCCCTCACGACTTCTTCACACTTCATTAACGTCTTCGAGCCATATCCTTTACCTCTAAATTGTTCATCGATGTAAATATGATAAAGGTACGCATGCCTTGTTTCCTCATTCACATTGAACCACAACAATCCTACCCTTGATTCAGTAATAGCATCATGAACAAGATACAAGTAGTGACCTTTCGTCGCAACACCATCTGGAAAGGTTTCTTCAAAGAACGTTTGAGACTCTTCTAACGCTTTTTTGGGTGGAACATTAAAGTTAGTTGAAATATCCCTTGAATAATCAGGAATCATAAATGCAAGATAATCTTCAAAGTCTTTCTGAGTCATTTCTCTCAATGTAATCATAAGCTAATCTCCTCATTTGCAGTGTTTTACTTATAAATATCTACCCTCAAAAAGTAAACCTGTACGCAAATGATGATCATTCGTCTCACTGCCCAGGTTTACTTAAGCAAACCACGGGACACACATGAAATTAGTAGAGATCATTTTGTTTCCTCCTTAGCCGATGTAATCCAGCGCTTCCTTCAACATATCTTGAAAGTTTACTGGATACTCATGATCTAAATCTGATACAATCTTAACCTTATGCTGAATGTTTCGCTTCACTAAAAGCTCTCCAAACCTGTTTGCACCTTCAAAGCAATCCTCATCTTGCTCACCGCAGATGATGTAGCCCTTCATATCCTTATCAAGGTTATCGAGCAATTCTTCCCACTCTTCTACTTCTGGTAACCACGGAGCAACAAAGATAAACCCTTTAACTGGTAATTCCTTCTTCACCATAGCATGAAGTGCAACGCGACACCCAGCAGAAAAGCCTCCGATTGTAATGTCATCATACCCCTCACGCCATTGTTGGATATGAGTTACAAGCTCATCGGATCCTTTTTCGAGATCGTCCCATTCGTAAGCATCAGAGAACTGAATTTGAGAAGACTGTGGAAGTGCGAGTGTGATTCCGTCTGACACGACGGACTTCCAATACTCTTCCGTTAACGCGATGTTCTCCTGATCGCCGTGCAATGCGATAAGCAATCGTTTTTCCACACCGTCTTCAGAATCCGAAATAATCTTTAATTCAGGCTTTGCCGCCGCTTTCGCTTTTTCTTCTCTCTTCTTACAAATCTGTGCTAGTTCTTGGAACTCGCTTGTATCTTTGATCGAATCAAGGTCTTCATCTGCCATCAAGTAGTCATACGAATACCAGTAACCGTGATCGATAACAGCTTCCCTCATCAATCCTAATGCTTCTTCTTTCAAATCTGAAGCTGCAGCAAGCGCATATTGAAAATTGTAGATCTGTGTTCGATTTCCATCGACCTCGTCAGCATGCTGCTCAATATAGCGAAAAGCTTCTAAGCTTCCATCGTTCTCATATCTTTCGATCGTTTTATTCAGTAATTGTGTATATGTCAACTCTTTCATGCGTTCCTCCAATAATTCATCATTACTCTCCACTCGGAGCATATGACTGGTCTCGTACGACTACGGTTTCTGGTACAAATTTAATTAAAACATTACTGTCTCCTAATCCCTGAAAATTAGGTGACCATTCTTCTTCATTCGGTCCCAAATACCTTGTCAGAAGTCGCGTCGCTATTCCTTTATCAAACTTCTCTACGGTAGCTGATCCTCTAAATCCTGCATGCAATACTTTACCAGTGCGACGATCAAAATCTACGATTCCAATCGCGCATTTCGAATTTTCCTCTATTCTTTTCGGAAATGTATCTGAAGGTGGTGTACCTATAATCCATATGCACTGATCTTCCCAATAAAACCAAACGGGAGACTCCCTCGGACCCTCATCTGCCATCGTCGAGAGATGTGCAAATAATGGCTTCTTCATAAATTCATCAAGATCGAAGCTCCGATTTCCGCTGATTATTTTCATTATGTATCATCCTTAAATATATAAATTATAGTTCCCTAACCTTCACATCAACTTCTAGTTATCGAGGATCAATACCTTTTTAAATATCGATTTCTATTTATTCAGTTATTTTAGCTGACTTGATTAAAAGTTAGGACATCTTACACAAACCGTATACCTCTCATAGAGTAACAAAAACGAATCGAAGGTGTAAAAATGAAATACAGGTATGCAACGGCACTAAACTGTATCGATGGTAGGACTCAAATCCCTGTCACAGAATGGATAATCAACCATGTTGGGGTGGACTTTGTGGACTTAATTACCGAACCTGGAATGGACCGCGTCTTATCACATGGGTCTTGGCATGAAATTGACAAGATCAGAAGAAATGCAATCGTTTCAATTGATGCTCATAACTCTCACGTCATCGCAGTCGTAGGTCACTATGATTGTGCCGCCAACCCAGTAAGTGATTTTCAGCATTTAGATGATATTAATAATTCTGTCCAAACCGTTAAGTCGTGGTGTCTACCAGTGGAAGTTATTGGACTTTTCGTTGATGCTCAGTGGCGTGTACATGTAATTCCCAATTAAGTTTCGTTAAGGTTGTTTTGTAGAAGCTTGTATTTGAATCATTCAAATATTTGGCCTCACTATGGCTTAGGTTAAAGCGATCTTAAAGATCGTTTCAACCGAGTCAAGCTCCCTTCCACGAAACAATATTACTTCTCAACATAATTAACAGCAAAACAAACGAATATTCCTTCCCTCTTTGAAAAAGCTATAAGATGTGCAGATAAAAAGGGGCAATGAACTATGTACATAGTAGGAACTCTATGTTGGGTGATTGCGGCTAGACTATTCGGAGACTGGCGCCATTGGGAGAAGTATCACCATACCATACTTTATTTTATAGTATCTGATCTTCTCTATAACTTCATAACTTCCCATTATCCACTATGGGAGTATACTGAAAGTAATTTTCTACCTAACCACACTACAATAAATTTAATGGTTATGTTTATTATCTATCCTTGTACGATATTGATTTATCTCCCTTATTTAGAAAAGCTCAGAAAACCATTCTCCAAGTTTCTCTATATTTCGGCTTGGGTAGGATTCTATGTTTTTTGTGAGTGGCTGTTCTCACTTATTGATCTATTCCACTATCACAACGGTTGGACACTGTTTAGCTCTTTTGTCTTTGACTACATCATGTTCTCGATGCTCTATTTGCATTTCAAAAGACCGCTTCTTGCTTATGTAATCTCTGTTCCAATCATTATCATCCTGCTCATCGTTTACAATGTTCCTGTAAGCGAGTGGAGATAGCTAAGGAGGAGAACAATGGCCCTATCTATAGCGATTACCATTTCAATAATCCTTTTACACCTCTCTATTTTTCAACACAGCAAGCACTCATTTCTTGATAACTCAATCGTTTTTTTTGTCGTATCCATCTTCATTATGAATTACTTAACAATCATTGCGTGGAACAAGGAATTCATTGCGGTATCAACTGATGATTCTTTGTTCGTTTCGTTTCTCCTTCATCGAAATCTTATCACACCACTTCTCATAGTCCTTTTCGCCAATACATTTCGAAAACAGAAAGGCGTCCTTGTGAAGGTGGGGTTACTGGCAAGTACCTTGCTCATCATGTATCTCTTCAATTTTGGATCTGTTTATTTCGATGTTGAGAATTATAAAGAATGGAACTTACTCCTTGCATCGATGATGGATTTCATCGTGCTAACTATTGGCGTTGTTACTCTCCATTTCGTAGTGTTTCTCAAAACGAAGGAGACTCAGAACTATGGAGGTCTATGATCAATCGTTCAATCAAAATGAGTGGTTCGTTATTATAAGTATCTTTGTCTTATTCACTTTGCTTTTTGTATTGCCAAAGCTCTTCTCATTACTAGAAACGATCGGGTACTGTTTGTTCGGCTTATTCATCGGGATGTTTAGCGATCAGACACTTAGCATAGCTCCTTGGGATTTCTATGATGTGAATGACACGGCAGCCTATCAGGTAACGGATTTCTTAAGCTACCTTATGTATTGTCCATACAGCTATTTCTTTGTTTACTTCTATGTAAGATTGAACATTAAAGGCCCCTATACGATCCTCTACATCGTGATTTGGACTGCTGCTTCCCTTTTAATGGAATGGATTGGAACAAAAATAGGCCTATATCATTTCAATAAAGGCTACTCGATGTATTGGTCTGTGCCTATCTACTTGTTCTTTCAATCAATCTTGGTTATTTACTTTGAGGTGACTAAACGAACATAACCATACACCTTATTATCGATATTCTCTGATTCCATTTTCAAATGCCCTAGCATCGTTATGTTCAATTCCATGAAGAGCTTCTTGCAACGCGAACGTTTCTTTGTAAAACATGACGCGTTCTAGTATGTCTTGTCCGTCAGGGTATAACGAGAGACACCGACGTATGAAATTCTCTCCATAGCTTGCGAATAGCCCTGCGAAATCATAGGCTGAATCACCAATCTCGGTTTCTCCAAAATCAATTATCCCAGTTATTTCATATCTTTCAGGGTCCCACAAAATATTGGATGCTCCGAAATCACCATGAATTCGTTTCTTATTAACACCGGCATGTTTCTCATTCCTTAAGAATGATTCGAACAGATTAGAAACTTCCCACTTAGCATCTTGCCTCATATAAGAAAATAACTTCTTCTGAATCCTTACATACAGATCCTCAACTTCACGATGGATATCCTCGCTGCTTTGATCACCTGATGAAGTAGCATGTAGCTCGGTGAGAAATGTGACGAGCTGTCTCGCGATTCGCTCTTTGTCTTCTTCCTTTGTAAACCTATGGAAGTTCTCTCTCCACAAAGGCTCCCCTTCTATCATTTCATACCCAGCGAAAACCTTACCAGCCTCATATGGGTCAAATGATTGATAAGTAGGAGAAGGGATTGGGAGCGAAACATGCTTTCTAACGTGATTCAGGACGTCCGTTTCTTTTCGTAACGCTTCGATTCCTTCTTCATACTTTGGAAATCTGAATACGAGCGATTCGTTTACAATGACTACATCGTTGTTTTGTCCGATCGTATTTTGCTTGATACTCGTTATGTTCAATTCCGGGTAAACAGTATTGATTTGATCTTTATAGTAGGCTTCCATTATCGATCTCCTTTTTTTGTTACACAAGTTCATACCGTAGTAAAATCATACCCTTTCTCAACATCTAAGTTTACGTATGATTACATTCGGTTATATACCTTGTGTAGTTAAGATTTCATAATGATTTCATCAGCACATCGGAAAACATTCTCATGTTTCTATACCTTCCATACGTGGAACATAGAACATGAAGACACGTTAAAGGAGAGGTTATATAATGAGTAAAGATCCAAAAAGCGCAGCAGCAGAAATGAATCAAGATAAGAAAGATGATATTCTAGAGAACTTTCAGCAATTCAAAGATTATCTAGGCGACCAAGTTCATAAAGGTGAGAAACTCGGACTTGGTGAAGAAGGATTAACAAAAGGTGCTAAGCGCGTAGGCGACTACTTAGCAAAACATGAAGATCCACGCAACCGTGAACAAAAAGTATTAAACGAGCTATGGAATGTGGCTAACGAAGAAGAACGTAAGCACATCGCTCATGTACTCGTTAAGCTAACTGACGAAACAAACAAGTAAGTTGATGACGTAACGTCTAGCACGTTACAGTAAGAATAGAGTGTTACCATCTAAGGATGGTTCAGCAATCCCGGGCTCTCACTGGAGATGTGAGCTCGGGTTTTTATGTTAACCATAGCTTTTTTGCTTCATCTGTAGATAACGCGAGTACTTCGGTAAAATACTTATGTAATGGCATCGATTGATCCCACTGCTTATAGCATGCGATCAAGCTTGAAAGTTGATCATCGAAGTAATCTTCTACTAACACTTTTACAATTTTTTTGCTTCTCCAATAGTCATAAAAAGCCCCTGACAAACCATTTTCTTCACCATACCGATACCCTGCTTTACCAAATTCGCTTAAACAGTACTCGCCGAATTGGTCTTTATAATGCTGTATTAACATTTTCTCAACTTCAACCGTATCGTTAAACTTTTCCTCAGAAAACAATAGCTTCCGTGGGATGTATTCACAAAGCCCTTCTTCAAACCACATATTCACATCGTCACCTTCAAAATCATCATGAAAAAAGTCAGCATGATGCGTTAGTTCATGTGCCGCAATAGCAGCAACATCAAGAATATCAGTTGAGGCATAATACGTCTTAACCCTTTCCATCTCCCCATCTACAGTAGACAAGAATAACTCCTTCCAAACTGAAGGATCTGGACTCATATGGATGAGATCGCGTGACGTATAGGCTGGTATAGGAATGTCAGAATATAGCTCTGTTGCAGATTTCAAGTCGTGAAAAACAATACCTCTAGGCGCTTCAAATGATGTGAGTTTTTTTAGTGAGTTCGTATAATCCTCTAACACCTCAATCACTTTCAATCCATGTTTCTCAATGTCATTAACCTTCGATGTGTCGGTTACGGATATGGCATACTCCAATTCTTTCACCTCTAACTCAAGTAGAATATTTTTCTATTTTTTATAATTTATGGTTTAAACGTAACATAGACGGGTATTAGATAGAACAAAAAAGCACACATCTCTTCAATCTGATGTGTACAACGGTTCGCCTCACGTACTATTCAAACCTTTTAGAGCGTGCTGAACACTTGCCACTGTCCTTAGGCTACCTATATCTAATCCTGCCTGAACAGCTTTTTGAACAAGCTCTGGTCGAAATCCAGTATATATTGTCGATACTCCTAGCAACTCTAGCACTGCCTTCATCTTGAAAAGAAACAGAGCCACCCCGTCGTTAATTGTATAAATTCCTGATACATCGACAATCAAGTGCTGCAACTTCTTCTCATGAACCTTTCTCGGTATGTTGTCTAACACGTGTTCGATTCGCTCATCATCTAGCATACCAATCAGTGGGAAAACGGCAATTCCATCGAACACAGGCACGATAGGTAAACCAATTTCGTCCAACACTTCTTTAAGCTTTCGATCACTATTTTTTCGTGAGGTAATATCTCGAATGATCGATTGGATTGCAGGGACATTACCGAACACAACCGCATGGCAGTACCATTCCACCTCGATCAGCGAACCATCTAAATTAAACATCTCTGTTTCAAAAATTTTACCGATCTGCCTCTCTGTCATCATTTTCTCAATGCGTGCCTTAACATAATCTCTTTGGTCACTTTTAAATAAATCAAGAACATCTAAACCAATAATGTGATCTTTTGTGCCATCAAGAAAGTCTGCACCAGATTGATTAATAAAAAGGATTTCATGGTTAGAATGAATCACAATCGCTTCGTTCGAGTACTCAAGGCTTTGCTTAAAGACGTGTGCCTTCTCATTACCTGTTAAATTTCCAATAGCAGGTTGTTGTTCCATCATTCCCCTTCTCCTAAAAGATGTCACGAACGACAATGGCTACAGTCTGCTTTGGTTTTGGCTTCCTACAATGCTTCCCCTACCTCAATGCTCAAAATGTATACCAAACTCTTTCTTCTTCAGTCGTTAAAATCCTTTTTTTCTACAAGAAACTCACTCTTTTTTTACGAAACTCCTCTAATTTACCAGAATTATGAAAACAGAACTCAGATAAATGTTTGAACCACCTGGCCTTTTCCATGCTTTGTGGTGACTTTCGCATGTGCTCCATTAATGAACGTTATTTGAGGCGGTACATGACCACAATCAATATCGAATACCACTGGCACACCAAGCTCTTCCGACAGCTGTTGATACACGTCCTCAATCACATACTCATCTACTGGTCGATTGGCTTTACTTCTTCCAAACAAAACACCAGAACACTGATCGAACCATCCTGCTAGTTTCATCTGTACTAACGCTCGTCTCACGCTTGTTACGCTCATTTCACAGTTTTCGAAATACCAGAGAATCGGTTCATCTGAGAGAACGTTCTTCCTATACGAAGCCACTTCTCCAAACGGAGTGCCAACTAAATGGGTGAGGATGTCGAGGCAACCACCGAGTAAACGACCTTCTATAGAAACGTCACCTTGAGCTGTAGTTTTCCATTCGGTACGTTCGGTCAAATGAAATACACAGGGTGAAGGATTATCATGATGCCATTCCTTCTGGTAGTACTCAGAAGAAATTTGTAAAACTGAATCACCTTTACGAGTCTTTAACACCGACTCCCACATTGCAGTTGTCGCATCTTGATACTCTCCTCGTAAATCCACTAAATTCGTCCCGTGAGCTGTGGCAATCCCCGTCTTTACTGTAATTGAAAACAATAATGCACTCACATCGGAATAACCGAGAATCCACTTTGGTTTGATGCTTTCAAAATCAAGATGTTCGAGGATTTCGATCAATAGCTCCCCTCCCCATGGTGGGATAACGAGGTCGATCTCCTCATCTTGCAAAAACCTTTTCAACTCTTCTGCACGTGTTTTAGCAGAAGCTGATTTTGCCTTTTCCTGTGTCCATACGGTGTTCCCGCAAATTAGCTCATATCCTTTCGCTTCGACACGGTCACACGCTTCACGAAACATGCTATGTAGGCTTTCTGGAATGCCAGAAGAAGGAGCTGTTACTCCAATCTTAGTGCCTTCATTTAGAATTGGATATCGTATCATGATGCATCTTCCTCACTACCGAAAATTTGTGTACTCAACTCTTTCGATAACTAGATCATGTTTCCTCCCACTCTTTTCTTACTGCCGAGAATAAAAAAAGAGCGTGGACCTCGCCCACGCTCATTCACTATTTTTCTGTTGTCATTGAGATATATTGCTTCACGACTTCGTATACGTATTCCTGGTTTGCTTCAGCTGTGTCAGGATTGTACTCCCCATCGTTTACTTTATTGTTAGATAGAACGCGAATGCCAAGGAACGGTACATCATAAGCCTTCGCGATTTGTGCGCCTGCAGCTCCTTCCATTTCCTCAACAGAAGATCCGAAGTTCTTATGGAACCAATTGATGCGATCCACTTCATTGTTCCAAACGTCAGCAGATCCTATTGTTCCATTTACAATCTTACCTTTCGTGTACGTATCTTTCACTGCATGTGCGGCAGCTAGTAAATCCTTATCACCCTCGAAATAACGAATGTTCTCGGCATCAGGATCTTCTCCTGCACTTCCTTCAGAAGCCATCAAATCCATCGGGATCCACTCTGTTGGATGAATTCCTTCACCTTTTTCTTTATTCGGTGTTTTTAACGAGCCAAGGTTAACTGTTCGTTCCCCTAAAACGATATCAAATACGTGAAGCTCTGGATCATGTCCGCCTGATGTTCCTTGATTAATAATCGCGATCGGATCATACTTCTCAATCGCGACAGCTGTCGCAGCCGCTGTGTTTTCCATTCCCTTACCAGTCTTAGTGACGATTACTGGATATCCGTCTAATGTCCCTTTGTAAAATACAAATGAGCCTGATTTTTCTTCTTTTACATCATCTAGCTTACCAGCAAATTCTTCAGCTTCGATCGGCATAGGTCCTTGAACGATGATCGGTTGTTGTTTTTTTTCTTTTGCTGCTTCAGCTCCACTTTCTGTTGAAGAACTACAACCAGCAAATACAGATACTACTAGTACAGAAATTAGTGTTAACGTCGTAAACTTTTCGAACATTCTAGTTGTCATTTGAATTTCCCCTTTGTAAGTAAAAATATGATGCACCGCTACTATCTACTCTGCTCCCCTCTAAGATGATTAATACACGCAAGATCCAACAGAAAAAGGTCTAGAAATGTAGAATAATATCTACCTTCTAGACCTACGGAGTCAAAGTATTTACAATTAAGCAAAGACTACTATCATGCAAAATCATAGTAAAAAGAGACAGCAATTGCCGAACAGCTATATACTTCAACTCGTAGTCTAGTTCTTTCGATGGGAACCAGGTAGAGACACTCAGACCGTATTACTGAGGATATACGAGTTATGTTATTAAATTATTTACAGTGACAATATATCAAAGCGGTGAAAATTAATCAACATAAAAACGAACATTAAATTATAATAATTAATTAATGTTCGTTTATTTGGAAATGATAGACAGACAGGTCTACTTTTCCTCTTCTATTTTATTTAGAATGCTCTCTTTAATTTCGATCATATCTTGGTCTTCTGGCTCAATTTCTAAGTATGCATTAACTTCGTCCAATGCTTTCTCATCTTCGTCTTTTTGCACATAAATATACATTTTATTTAGGTGTATAGATGAAACTGGAATATTATCATTTTCAATCTTTTTGTATATCTCTAGCGCTTCATCAAGTTGTCCATCTTCTTGTAGTTCAACTGCTTCAACGAATTTAGGCGTCATATATGAGTAATATACTTTTTCTTCTAAGAACAAAATCGAGAATGAATATATGAAAAACACAACGATCAATAGAATGGCGCGCCACCAACTAACGCCTCCACGCTTTCTAATAACGGCTAATCTCTCTTCACGATCCGGATATTGTTCTTGTAATTTCGTTACCTTTTTCAGGGCAAAATCGAAATAGATTTTGTTGGATAGTAAGGTTAACACGATAAACGCCGGGCCAACACTAGACGTTGGAAGGGCTTGTTTTAGCGTGATGATGGCAACCACATCAATTACTGCGATAGCCCCAAGTATGGAATAGGCGTAACCATTCATTTTACGAAATGCGAACCAAAATAAGTTTATGAAAAATGTTGCCCAGTTCCATGAAAGTGGTGATTTCTTGTTTGATAACTTGCTCCACTTCTTTTCATAAACATGAGCCCTTTTCCCTGCGAATTCGAGAACTTCTTCACGAGTTTCTTCATCAAGATCGTTAAACTTCACGTCTTTCTCTTTCTTTTGAAACAATCCCATCATAACCCTCCGATACAAACTATTAACCTTTTCAAGAATACGCTAACGTTTGATATGACACAACCTCTCTCAGAAGGAAACCATTAAGTTGTATAGTAAAAAACTCACTCTATGCCGGTGAACAAACAAATTTACGCAAAAAAGCGGCAACCACCCAAATAGGTGATTACCGCTGTTCACTATTTTTTAAAATCGTACAACTCCCTTTTTAAATCATTAAGAAACCCATTATCAAACTCAATATAAAAAATTCCATCTACCCTATTTGATATCATTCCTTCCGCAACTGGAATGGTTTTCACATCATACTGATAAGAAGCATCTTTTACGCTTGAGAAATCAACTGATTGAATGTTCGAGGTCGCTTCCTTTGAAAGGTATTCAAGATTATCTTCGGTCAATCCATAGACGAACTTTTTCACGATTTCATCAATTATATCGCTTATTACTTCATTCCGTTCATCTGAGCCTAACAGCGTAATAATTTCATCAGGAGTAAACCGATTCATACTTTCCAATAATTTAAGTTCTCCTCCATCATGAGAAGGTATTGTAAATGCTTCTTCAACTCCATCAGCAGTAATAGCGTCACTTGGTTCTAGTAGTTTCTTAATATCGTTTCGGTCGATGGCTACATAGTAATCGACTTCAGTATCAAAAAGTTCGCCTATTGTCTTGCTTGCAGACTTTGCACCATCGCCATATGCGTAAGCATGGGTGAATTTATCTTCCATTAACTTCTCCCCGTTAGGCATTAGAATTGGGACTTTCAAGCTTCGTGGAATGGAGATAACATTTATTTTGCCTGTCTCCTTATCAAAAGTAGCCAATAAGTTAGCATCCGTTCGACCATTCGAGTTTCTTACCATCACGACGATTGAAGTAATGTCTTCATTAGTTCCAACCTTATCTGAGGAAAGAAAATCGTTTTGATTGGTCGTCAGTGACGGGAGGAAAACTATAAATAACAACGTTAGAACTACAGCAGACGCTAAAACTGGTAACAGGTGCTTCTTACTCCCTTTCCTCTTTTGATTTTGATTTCTAGCTTCATGATTAGAAATTTTTCTGAAGACCTTTCTTCGATCGTGCTCTGTAAACGCCACATCATTTTCTATTTCCTGGAGGGCTTCTCTCAACTGCTTATCATCCATACATCTCTGCCTCCTCCATCAATGTTTTCAATTTCTGCTTTCCTCTCCTCAACCTGGTTTTGACTGTGTTGGATGTAAGTGACGTAACTTCTGCAATTTCTTCAATCTTCAATGAATGATAGAAATACAGAAAAATAACTTCCTTATATTTTGTCGGGAGATTCAATACAATCTCTTTAATCTCTTCATTCGTTGATTGCTGAATGACACTATTTTCAACCGATGTCTCAGTGCCTCTTGCTGTTTCTTGAATGAAGCTGAAAACTTGTAGCTTCCGGTGACTCCAGCTCTTCAAGTAATCTTTACATTCATTGATGGTGATGCGATAAAGCCATGTCTTTAATGTAGCCTCTTCTCGAAACGTATGGATTTTTTCATAGTATTTGATAAACGAATTTTGCACGATGTCTTTTGCAGTGTATGTATCTTTCACGTATGTATAAGCTAATCTCGTAAGCTCTTCACCGTATTGAACCATAGCATTCTCTAGCATTAAGTCCTTTTGTGAGTCTTCCATTTTAACTCCTCTCTATCGATGAAGTATGTATCCGGGTATTTGACGAATCTCACGAAGAGATTGTTTCATTTTCATCATAAAAAAATGACTCCCTTACATTAGGAAGTCACCTCTGTTTCTTAACGTATCTTAGTAATAGAATACAAAGCACCGCGAGTCCTAATACAGGTAGTAAGCCGATTAGAACGATACTAGAAAGCCCCATTCCCACACCATCATCCCCTTTCAACTAACCCTCGTTTCTTGTAGATTTCAAGCGCTTCTATTAAAAATTCTCTATCATACCCAGAAACTTCATGAATTTTAGTAGCCCATTCCTCGACTCCATCGACTTTGGATTGAAGGTGTAATCCTTCAGTCGTGCTCACAACGCTCTCCCAATTGTAAAATTCCCAATGAGCGATCTCCTTTTTATAAGGGATTCTGCACTCTAGTAACGGTGCTTTATTCATCACGTTCTGCGAATGTTCAGCAGCTGACAGGAACTCCTCCATCACAACCGCTCGGGTGTCATATACCTGCTCTGACCATTTCTCATTTGGCCGATGGTAAATGACTTTCAAATAATGATGCTGAGGAAGTACCTGAACACGGGCAGCAGGAAAATAGCCATCTAGCAACTCATTTGAATAATCCTCACATTCTGAATCGATTAAAACCGGATTCAGCCATTGATCCCCAAGATCACAAAGATACCGCTTGCCGCTTTCATCCTTAACAACCACTGCTACATGAGCATCTTCTGTATGTAAGTCGTGACCGATTGGATATGCTTCAATTCCTTCTCTTTTGAACACATCAAGCAACCAAAGAGCAAGATCAAAGCAATTGCCTGTGATTCCAAATTGCTCATGGTGTTCTTTCATCAGCGGAACATGCCTTTGTTTATTACCTTCTGCTTTATTAAAATACCAAGCTTTCGTAAGCGTCTCCATCGGAAAATCATCAAACCTTCTCCATACGTCGATAATCGGTTTTGGAGCTATCATTCGTTTCCCCCCTTATTAGGTACACCCTACATTTACTTCAAGTCACCTTAGTCATCTACCTCTTTTTTCATCTCGTTCATACATTTCGGCTTCATCCAATAGGTCATCCGAAACCCCGTATCCATACTCATCACTATGGCGGTCAGGATGGCCTAAACGATAAGAATATCTATGTAAACGGATTTGACGTAAAACGAGTGCGACAAAGCAACCACTCAAACCGAAAATCAATCCTGGTTCATAGCTTACCAGCATCGATATCAACAAGAGGAGACTTGATGGTATGCCAATAATTGCTTGAGATCTTTTCATAGTATCATTCCTTACTCATTCAGTTTCCTACCACACTTTCGTAGACTCTTAACTGTATTCTACGAAACTCGTTCATTATCGTTTCATTTAAGGCTAACAATAGTAAAATGAAAGAATACTAGATATCGATTGGAGAAAATAGAAATGAACCTTACATATGAAGTTGTACCTGATGATCAGATCAGATTGAATGCTGCAGAGAAATATGCAATGAACTTATGACTTACCAAAAGGCCAAAGCAACTATTACTCCCGAGCTTTTCGATGACATGAACTTTGAAACACGGCTGCTTCCTTCCGTACGCAAAGCAACGCACAACAATACCGTAGTTGTAAAAGATGGAGATGACGTCATTGCTTACGTGTATTCGAATATTTCTCCTAAAGGTGCCTATTCTAATGAATTTGCTACTTTCTTCGATTTATCTACTGTTCATGGAGATGATGTAGGATGTTTATCTCAATTTTATATAAGCCATGGCTATCGACAGTATGGAATTGGCTCTAAGCTTTTCAACATGTCTATGGAGTGGTTGAAGACATTTAAAGTTGTTGAGGATTATTTTATCTTCGTCTCAAATGGGAATGACAACGCGCTAGAATTCTATCAACGAAAAGGCTTTATGATCAGCCATGATATATTGAATGGTTTTATAACTGTTCTACGAAACAAATAGGACTTTTATAAAAAAGAGAAGAAGACGCCGGATTTGAACCGGCGTCTTCTATTACAGTCCTCATTAATTTGGCTGATTATTGTACTCTCCACCTAGTGAAAATGGTGAGTAGACACCTTTGTAATCAATGATTGTTACCATTCCTCGATCAGCATGGTTATTATCATGACAGTGAAACAACCATTCACCTTTGTTGTCAGCTTTGAAGTAGATCGTGTATGCTTCTCCTGGCTTAACGTGTATTAAATCCTTAACGATTGGCGAATCATATTTCTTCCCATTTATTGAGGCTACCTGAAAACGATGGCCATGCAAATGCATCGGGTGGTTCATGTTTCCTGAATTTGTAATATTCACCTTAACGATGTCTCCCTCTTTCACATCGATAGGAGGGGTATTAGGGAAAACCTGGTCATTAATTTGGAAGGCTACTCCTTCTCCCATATCCATGCCCATATTCAGTTCCATATCGTAGGTTACATCGGGTTCAGGTTCTTCGTTAAAGATTACTTCTTCACTTCCAAATGACGTTCCTGTTGCAACATCAGAGCTAGTTGATGACGTCGATTGCTTGCTTTCTACAGGATTTTCACCTTCACTAGATACAACTGGTATCAAAGCACCATCTGCATTTTCTCCACCGGTTTCTCTGATTACCGTAGGTTCACCACTTTGTCTAGTGTATGCGACATCAATTCGTTCTCCTGGAGCAATCTCAAGTACATTCGATGTACCATCCGGATTCTTAACCTTTTCACCATCAATTTCGATCACTCTCATTGCATCCTTTGGAAAGGCCAATAAGTGTTGCTGGTAACCAGCGTTAACAAATCTCAATCTTGCTGTTTCGCCTTCTTTTATAATAAATGGTTCGACCGCATCTCCCGATTTACCATTCACTGTGAACGTATCATACATTTGTTCTGTATCAGCTTCTCCGTTCCCATTCATTGCACCCTTCATCATGCCACCCATATTGGTGATATCTCTCTTTTCTTGATAGACCGCCCATTCATCAAGGATGAAAGATTGCTCTTTTTTATATTCTTTTTCCTTCTCTTCAATAACAAGTGAGCCGTATAGCCCTTTATCTACTTGCTTAGAGCTATGTTGATGGGAATGATACCAGTACGTTCCCGCATCATTCGCAATGAATTCATATGTGAATGATTTTCCAGGCTGCACAGCATTCTGAGTAAGCCCTGGAACGCCATCCATTTTATTTGGAAGCAGCATTCCATGCCAATGGATAGTGACTGGCACATCTAATTCATTTTTTAAATTTATTTTTATGTAATCCCCTTCTGTAACACGCAGTGGTTCTCCTGGGACCGTGCCATTATACGTCCAAGCATTTACTTTCTTCCCCTCACTAATCTCCCATTCAGACTCTTCGGCAGTTAAATTAAATGTCTTTACAGGACGCTCTTTTGGTTCCTGCGCATTCACTTCAAGAATACTCAAATCACCCTGTTTCACACCTTCTGGTAAAGTTTTGTCACCACTACTATTAAAGGGAGAATTTAAGAAAACGACTCCCCCAATAAGTAATAGAATTACAATTGCGATTGAACCAATTACTTTTCGTTTCATTCAGATTCACCTCTTATTCAGTTATCTTTCTTGATCACAACAATAAAGAAAAGCGTAAAATATGGAGCTCACTCGTTACTGAATGAACTCCACCAAACTCATTCTACAAATTAACTATTCAGTTTCTTTTTTAACTGCTCGTACTCTTCTTCTGTAATTTCACCTTTTGCTAAGCGTTCCTTTAAGATTTCCGTCGAACCTTTACTTGATTTATGACTGTTCGGTTTCCTCATCCAGAAAACAACAATGATAATTGCTATGATGATAAGAATAAAGAGGAATCCGAAACCAAAGAACCCCCCTCCCATTCCTCCCATTCCGCCACCGTTCATCATGATTATTCACTCCTTTAATGTTTGTATTGCACAATTACTCTTCTTGTTTGTACTTCAAGAAAAAATGTTCTCCAACAAAAATAAAGACAATAAAAATAACCGATACGGCTACAATCACCCAGTCTGTTGTTGCTTTAACCCACATGAAAGCGAGCAATACAATGGCATCTAGTGTCAGGGCAGTCAATACGATCCCTGATTTCGCATTTACCTTTTCACGGAGGTGCTTAAAGACTCCCCAGTGCACAATCATATCCATCACGAGGTAAAGAATGGCTCCGACTGAAGCAATTCTACTAAGATCAAATACAACTGCTAACACCATTGCAAGTACGACGGTGTAGACAAGGGTATGTTTTTGAATACGCCCTGGCATTCCGAAATGCTTATGTGGAATAAGCTTCATGTCTGTTAACATCGCAAGCATTCGAGAAACTGCAAAAACGCTTGCGATAATACCAGAAATCGTTGCAATAATGGCGATCGCTACAGTAAACCAAACACCATACTCCCCGAATGCTGGTCTTGCTGCTTCTGCTAAGGAATAATCTTTCGCTTTAATAATTTCACTTAACGGAAGGTTACTCGATACCGCCCATGCAATGAGAAGATACACTAGTAAACTGATTAAAATGGAAGCGATGATCGCTCGTCCCACGTTTTTCTTTGGCTTTACGATTTCAGACCCACTATTAGTAATGGTTGTAAATCCCTTAAAAGATAGAATCGTTAATGCAACGGCAGCGATGTTGCTAGCGATTGTAGACTCAGGTGTGCTAGCTCCACCCTCCGCTGGAGTAATGGAAAATCCTGCGACCCACAGGCCTCCCATAGCAAAGATAACTAAACCAATTATCTTAAGTAGAGAAACGATCGAGGTAAATGTTTGAATAAAGCTATTCCCTGAAATGTTCACAAGGAAAGCGAAAAGCAATAAACCGACACCTAACAATGGAACAAGATAACTTGATTGTTCAACGTTAAAAATTTGCAGCGTATACGTACCAAATGTACGTGCCACAAGGCTTTGATTGATAACCATAGAAACAGCCATCAGCATAGCAGCTGATGCAGTTAACGTTCCTTTTCCGTAGGCTTTAACGAGAAACATTCCGATTCCACCTGCAGAAGGGTACTCGTTACTCATCTTTACATAAGAATAAGCGCTGAACCCTGTCACAATTCCTCCTGCGATAAAGATTAGTGGAAACCACATACCAGCAAGTTCAGCAACTTGACCAAGTAACGCAAATATACCAGCACTGATCATCACACCAGTACCTAAGCCAATTGCTCCAATTAAGGAAAGACTATTTTCTTTGTAATCACTCATATCAACTCACCTCTGCAACTTATTAATAAGACTATCCCCGTACTTTTTGCAGATTTCATGCATTTTCGTAAAAAGAGAAAAAAACAATTTATTCCAAGCGCAATTGTTACTAAAAACCGCTACCTTTTTTAAAAAGAAAGGGTAGCGGTTTGAGTATTTTGTTAAATATTATCCTAAAAGCTCTATCCAAATTTTAATAGCTGTACCTAGTATCAATAGCGCTAAAATAATTTGGAGAATCTTCGTATTTACTTTCTTTCCAAAGTTCGCGCCAAGAGGTGATGCGATTAAGCTAGCGACGATCATCACAACTGCAGGGATGAACAATACCTGTCCAGTAAATACCTTACCTGCTGTCGAACCTATGGAAGAAATAAATGTAATCGCAAGGGATGACGCAATCGTCATACGTGTTGGGATTTTCAATACTAACAGCATGATTGGTACAAGGATAAATGCACCTGCTGCACCAACGATTCCTGCTCCAATTCCTACTAGGAAAGCAAAGGAAGCTGCTAACCATTTGTTAAAGGTTACTTGATCCATCGGTACATCATCAATATTTTTTTTCGGAATAAACATCATGATTGCAGCTATTGTCGCAAGTATCCCGTATACGAGATTCACGCCACCATCAGTCATAAATTTGGAGCCAAATCCACCGATAAAGCTACCGATCAAAATGCTAATACCCATATAGAGTATTAGTTTTTTGTTTAAATAACCGCCTTTTCGATATGCCCATACACCACCGATCGTAGCGAATAGGACTTGCACTGCACTAATACCTGCCACTTCATGGGCAGTGAAAGCTGAAAGCCCTAAAAGTGCTGGGATATAAAGAAGCATTGGGTATTTGATAATCGATCCACCAATTCCGACCATACCTGATACGAAGGAACCAACGAACCCGATGAGAAAGATGACGGCTAAGAAATAAATACTATAATCCATTTCCATGTTTTCACCTTCTTGTCATTTAAATAAGGACCCCGTGGGCCCTTATTTTTTATTTATGCTTTTTTTATCCAGAATTTTAGTACCCCATCTTCTTCTGTATCTTGAAGAAGTTCGTGACCACCAGATTTTACCCAAGCTGCGATGTCACTTTTTGCACCTTTATCAGTTGCGTGTACTTCAAGTACTTCGCCTGAGTTCAAATCTTGAATAGATTTCTTCGTCTTCACGATTGGCATAGGGCATGCCAGACCTTTTGCGTCTAATACTTTAGTTGATTCCATGATAGAATCCTCCTTAATTTTAGAATGATAGCGTAATGTTAGCATCCTTCGCATAATCGATATAAGTGGCTGCACCGCCTACTTCGATCCCATCCACGAAGTCTTCCTTTTCAAGATTCATAACGTCCATTGTCATCTGACAAGCGATTAATTTAATACCTAAATCCTGCGCCACCTCGATCAATTCTTCAACAGATGGTACGTTTGTTTTTTCAAAACCTTCCTGGAAGTGCTCTTTCCCTTCAGGAATCGGTAGGTTCTTGTGACCTTCTTTATGAATTAAATTGAGACCTTCAAATGTAAAGAAGATACCCACTTCTGCATCAGAAGCAGCTGCAGCTGTCGCTACGTTCAATACTTTATACGCATCAAAAAGACTTCCGTTTGCTGCGATAATTGCTACCTTTGTATCTGCCATTAATAATTCCTCCGCTTACTAAAGAGTTTGTTTGTGTTTGTCTTTGTTAAGGCCTTCATTTATAGGGAGTCATATTGCAACTGACTCCCATCACTTAACATTTATTTCTCTACATCATCTTTCCATTCAAGCATGCCGCCTGTCATATTACGTACGTTGTAGCCTTTTTCATCTAACAATTGATAAGCTTTTCCACTTCGCCCACCTGAACGGCATACCATGATGTGTTCTCTTGATTGATCGATTTCATCTAATCTCTCTGGCAATTCTCCTAAAGGAATATGCGTTGCACCTGAAATCTTACCCTCTGCTACCTCTTCGTCCTCACGCACATCAATAATACTTACATCTTCATTATTCTTTACTTTCTTTGCTACTTCTTCTGGTTTAATTTCCTTCATGTTCATTACCTCCTTGAGTATTACTTATTCCCCTAATTGCTCCATTCCATAAGTACCCGCGTGGGTATAAGGGCGAATAAAAAAATGTGATTTGTTTTGTTAACTACAGTGTTATGGTATACCCCACAGGGTATTTTGTCAAACGGATTGAAGAAGGAAAAAAACGACCATCCTAATACAATCCTTTTTAAATCATTTTCATAAGTACTATTACCAGTTAACGTGAAAAGTTAAACATTTAATTTAAAACTATAATAATAAATTTATTGCGCTGAGCCACCCCAGCGCTGGTAAACTGCCTTCAAAATCATAAGACAAATTTCTTACTCTATTTGGAAGGTTTCCCTTTTATCAGCTCATCTAGATAATTAAAGACAAAAAACGGGACTACTTAAGATAGAGTCCCGTTTTTGCATAAAATTTTTATAAAACGCCAAACTGCTCATCCTTTTTCATCTGTGATCAGCATATGCCCCGGGGCATGCGTGATCATGATCTCAGGCTTTGCGTTCAATCCAACAAACTGCGGCGTGACACCACAAGCCCAGAAAACAGGAATACGCTCTTCTGAATCAAACGGCGTGTACTCTCCGTAGTCGGGTTGCTCTAGATCATGTATACCGATTTCTGAAGGATCACCAATATGAACAGGAGCGCCGTGTGCGTTAGGAAAATCTGCCGTAATCCGGACGGCCTCGTCGAGCTCTTCTTTCTTGATCGCTCTCATACTTACGACCATTTCTCCTGAAAAACGGCCTGCATCATCACATGCGATCGATGTTTGATACATGGGGACAACTCTGTTCATTTCTTGATGCAGAAGACTGATGCCGGCGTCTGCGAGCGCCTTCTCAAAGGTGAAGCTACACCCGAGTAAAAAGGTTACGAAATCATCACGCCAGTAGCCTTTCAAATCGTGCGTCTCTTCTTTTAAGATACCATGCTGATAAATCCGATATTTAGGGAGGTCTGTTCGAATATCTGCATCTGCCACATTCGGTTTTACCTCACCCGCTTCAATGACATCTACTAATGGACATGGTTTTGGATTCCGTTCACAAAACAAAAGGAAATCCGCTGCGTACTCTTTTGGAAGTGTAATCATGTTTGCCTGCAGATACCCATCACACATGCCTGAAGTCGTTCCCTTGTCGGTTTGATCTCTGAATCGTAGACGCTGCTCGCTAGGTTGCAACATCACACTCGCCTCCTTTTAAAGCTCATAAATCTCAAGAAACTTTGTATTAAAGTCACCTTCCGCAAACTTTTCGTGCTTTACAAGCTTTTGATGAAATGGAATCGTTGTCTTGATTCCTTTGATCTTGAACTCACTTAGTGCACGCTTCATCCGTTGCATCGCTTCTTCACGTGTCGCACCATAAGTGATGAGTTTGGCTACCATCGAATCATAAAAAGGTGGTATCACATAGCCAGGATACATAGCTGAGTCAACTCGGACTCCAAAACCTCCCGGTGGCAAATAGGTCTCCACTTTTCCTGCAGAAGGCATGAAGTTTTGATCAGGGTCTTCCGCATTGATCCGACACTCCATCGACCAGCCTTTAAGCGCAATGTCATCCTGCGTAATGGGTAACTCCTCACCGTTCGCAACCTTGATCATTTCTTTGATCAAATCCACTCCCGTCACCATTTCCGTTACAGGATGCTCAACCTGAATACGTGTATTCATTTCCATAAAGTAATAATGACCGTCTTCATCATAGATGAATTCAACGGTACCTGCACCTGAATAGTTCACTGCCTTTGCAGCGCGAACTGCCGCTTCACCCATTTCATTTCGAATGGATTCGTCAAGCGCTGGTGAAGGTGTCTCTTCCACTAGCTTCTGCATACGCCTTTGGATTGAACAATCACGCTCACCTAGATGAACGACATTCCCGTAGTTATCTGCAAGAACTTGAATTTCAATATGACGGAAGTTTTCTATGAACTTTTCTATGTAGACACCTGGATTTCCAAACGCCTTTGCTGCTTCCTGTTGGGTAACATTGATGGCTTTGATTAATTCCTGTTCTTCTTTTACTACACGAATTCCCTTACCGCCACCACCAGCTGTTGCTTTTATAATGACCGGATAGCCCATCTCAGCTGCAAGTTCAACGGCATGCTGGTTGTATTCGATAATGCCATTTGAGCCTGGTACGACAGGAACACCGGCTTCTTTCATCGTTTCTCGCGCTACATCTTTCGTTCCCATCCTGTTAATAGCTGTACTACTAGGTCCGATAAACGTGATGTTACAGTCCTCACAGATTTCAGCGAACTCCGCATTCTCTGATAGAAATCCGTAACCAGGATGAATAGCGTCCACACCACCATTGACTGCAGCTGTCATGATGTTGGTCATATTCAAATAGCTATCTTTCGAATACGTTGGTCCTATACAATAGCTTTCATCTGCTAATTCCACATGAAGAGCGTCACGATCAGCTTCTGAATAAACCGCAACTGCTTTTAGGTCAAGTTCGTGACATGCTCTGATAATGCGAACGGCAATTTCTCCACGATTTGCGACTAACACTTTTTTAATCCCCATATGACCCTCTCCTATTCTGGTTTCACTTTGAATAGTGGTTGTCCGAATTCCACTAGATCACCATTGTTAGCAAGAAGCTCAACGATTTCTCCATTAACATCAGCATGCACATCGTTGAACATCTTCATCGCTTCTAACACGCACACAACTGTATCTTCTTCCACTGCATCTCCTACTTGTACAAATACCTCTTCTTCTGGAGAAGGAGACGTATAGAACATTCCGACCATAGGAGCCTTCACCGTTTGCACGTCGCTATCTGACTTACTTGGTGTTGGTTGTTCTTCTTTCTCTTTCTGAGATTCTGAAGAACCTTCTGATTTACTCGTCTGTACTTCACGCTCTCCGACCTTATCGTTCACCGCGTTGTCCTGTGTTCCATTAGGATTTTGATTCTTCACTTTCACAACGAGACCATCTTGCTCATAGTGCACTTCATCGACTGTTGTCCCGTCCATGTTCTTGATGATATCGATAATTTCTTTTGACTGTAACATCTAGCATTCTCCTTTTCGATCGATGCGCTATCCTGACACCTTTTCTAATGTTCGAATAAACCTGTCGTTACGTTCATAGATTTCTTGAGCTTCCTCAACCGACACTTCCTGAAAACGAATCTTACACCCTGGCATCGCCTGAGCGAGGGACGAAATATCGTTCGAAATAACGGTCGCAATTCTCGTATATCCTCCTGTCGTCTGACGGTCAGACATGAGTATGATCGGTTCGCCGTTCGCAGGTACTTGAATACCGCCTAGAGGAATCGCCTCTGAGATGATGTCAGCAGACGTTTCATGCTCGAGTGTCGGCCCCGTCACACGGTAACCCATTCTGTCTGACTTCGGAGTGACCTCATACGTTGAGGACAGAAAGGTTTCGACTGCCTCGTCCGTAAACGCATGAAGATGTGGTCCCATCACGACTCGAATCGTTATTTCTTTTTCATAAGTTGGAACTTCATCGTAATGCAGTGCACGCCCTCTTTTTCCCTTGGCGTTTCTAGCACTTTTAAGAACGTCTCCTCTCTCAAGCGCTCGTCCTTCAAATCCACCGATACCTGCTTTTAGGTAAGTAGATTTACTTCCCATCACGATCGGAATATCAAATCCACCTGCAACGCTAATATACGACCGCGCACCTTCTACAGGCTGTCCAAACTCAAGTCTGTCTCCTGCATTCACTTCAAAGCTCTTCCACATCGGTACATTCTTACCGTTTACGGTTGGTGAAAGGTTTCCACCGCAAATAGCGATTATGGCGTCTCCAAGCACTTCTAGTTTCGGTCCCATAACCGTCACTTCTAGGACAGCTTCATCACCCTTGTTTCCAACGAGAAAATTAGAGATATTCATCGAAAATGAATCCATCGCGCCAGCTACTACGATACCGTACTGCTGGTAACCTACACGACCATGATCTTGAATTGTCGTTAAAAGGCCTGGCTTTTTCACTTTAAACAAGTCATTAGACATCAACACTCACTCCAACGGGTTGTATCGTAATCCCTTCGCTTTCTAATCGTTCTCTCAACTTCTGGACAAAACGAAGCGCTTCTGGCTCATCACCATGTACACAGATCGTATCTGCCTCAATCGAAATGTCTTCGCCGTTAACAGCCTCTACTTTTTGTTCCTTCACCATGCGAATCACACGCTTAACAGCTAGATCTGCATCGTGAATCATAGCGTTCGGTTCTGATCGTGGTGTTAACGAGCCATCAGGCTGATATGTGCGATCAGCGAACACCTCTTGTGCAACCGTCAATCCAGCTTCTTTTCCTGCGCTAGCAAGCTCGCTGCCTGCTAATCCAAATAGAACGAGCTCTGGGTTCACAGACTTGACAGCGTTTGCAATCGCTTTGGCGATGGAAGTGTCTTTGCCCGCTTTATTATAGAGGGCACCGTGTGGTTTTACGTGCTGAACACGTGCACCATGTACATTCGCTATACCTTGAATGGCACCTACCTGGTAAGCGACAAGGTTGAACACCTCATCAGGAGACATGTTCATGTCGCGACGACCAAAACCACCAAGGTCAGGGAAGCCAGGGTGTGCGCCGATTCCTACCTCAAGGATATGAGCTAATTCAACGGTTCTCATCATAACGTTATGATCCCCAGCGTGATACCCACATGCGATGTTCGCTGAAGAGATAAACTTCAATACATTTTCATCGTTTCCAATGGTATAAGCACCAAAGCTTTCTCCGATATCACTATTTAAATCAACCGACTTCATGACGTAATCCCACCTTTTTCTCCTCTGTTTCTACCACATATTCTCCACACTTTACTGCGTCTTCAATTTTCTCGTATTCCTCTTTACTAACAGAAACAAATCGCAAATAATGACCAGATTCTAGTAAAATCGGATAATCACTATCAGGATCATATAGTTTTACAGGGGTTCGTCCAATGATCTGCCAACCTCCTGGTGATTCAAGCGGATAAACACCTGTCTGCGCTCCAGCAATTCCAACGGAACCTGGCGCAATTTCAGCACGAGGGTTTTCTCTTCTTGGCGTTGCGATTTCTTCTGGCATGCCTCCTAAATATGGAAAGCCCGGTACAAACCCCATCATGTAAATGAGATAGTCCTTTTCAGAATGAGTAGCGATCACCTCTTCCTTTGTCAATCCATTATGCTCTGCGACAAAAGGTAGATCTGACCCAGCATCATCTCCGTAATAGGTTGGGATGATATAAACAAGAGAAGCAGACGCTGCTTCTCTTCCTTGTTGTTTTTCGTTAACCTCTTCAAGCTTCTTTCGTAATGATACGAAGGATAGTTTTCTAGGAAGATAATATATTGTTAATGTCGTGTAAGCTGGTACCCATTCGACAACACCATCGATCGGATGATCGTTTAGATAATCCGCAAACATTCTTATCTTCTGATTCGTTTCTTCTGTAATTTCAGTTCCGAATACAAGCTGAATTCCTGTATCTCCTAAAGCATGATAGTCAAGTTTCACGCATGTTCCTCCTAACAATTAAGCAAACAACTGAGGTACTTTATTAATGAGCGTCACAATGGCTAAATACGCTGTAATCAAGAAGACAAAACCTCCAAAGATCGTTAACCATAGTGGATGCTTGTAGTCACCGACGATTGACTTCTTATATGCTGCGATAAGCAACGTTCCTAGTGCTACAGGTAAAATCAATCCGTTGAACGCACCTGCAAGAATAAGCAGTAGGACTGGTTTACCGATGAATGCGAAGACGATTGTTGAAACGGCGATAAATCCGATCGTTACACCAGAATGGTGCTTATCAACTTTTTTCGAAAGTGTTCTTAAGAATGAAACAGACGTGTAGGCTGCACCGACGACTGATGTGATACCTGCTGCCCAAAGGACGATTCCAAACATCTTATATCCGATTGCACCCGCTGCCTGTTGGAAGACAGAAGCAGGTGGGTTCGCTGGATCAAGTGTAAATCCTGTCGTTACAACACCAAGCACAGCGAGGAATAGAAAGACACGCATGATCGATGCGATCAAAATTCCAGACACCGAGCTTTTCGTTACTTGGTGAAGGTTTTCTTTACCTGAGATTCCTGCATCGAGTAGTCTATGACCACCAGCGAACGTGATATAACCACCAACCGTTCCACCTACTAGTGTAATGATCGCAAAGATGTCGATCGTCGACGGAGCAAACGTATGAACGACTGCGTCCCCAACTGGTGGATTACTTTGGAATGCAACATATAGCGTAAGCAAAATCATAACCCCACCAAGGAGGCGTGCAATCTTATCCATCGCGATACCTGCTTCTTTCGATAAGAAGATTCCGATCGTGATGACACCTGTTATAGCTGCACCGATACGAGGGTCGATTCCGAACAAGACGTTCATTCCGAGTCCTGCCCCACCAACGTTACCGATATTAAAAGCTAGTCCACCTAGCGCGACTGCGAATGCTAGAAAGTACCCGAGTCCAGGGAAGACCATGTTCGCGATGTCCTGTCCTTTTTTCTTTGAAACGGCAATGATTCTCCAGATGTTTGCCTGTACACCGATATCAAGGATAATCGACATCAAAATAACGAAACCAAAGCTTGCGAGTAGCTGTTCAGTAAAAACAGCTGTCTGAGTTAGAAATCCTGGGCCGATTGCAGATGAACCCATCAGGAATGCGGCTCCTAGGATGACTCCCCACTTACTTTTCGTTGGACGATTTTGTTCTAAGTCAACTGTTTCAAGTGGCTTTTCCTTTTTAATTCCCATCGAATAACCTCCTAAAAAAATAACGAATCATTTATATGGTGAATCGCTACTTTCGTTCTCTTATCTCTACCTTATCACGTAATTTTCTGATATTTTTATAAGATTCCGCACAAAAAAACCGCCCAATGTGGGCGGTTTCGCTCATGTGATATCATATTTTTCAATACGCCGTTGAAGTGCATAACGGCTAATTCCAAGGAGTTTCGCTGCTTGCGTGATGTTCCATTTTGAATCCTGAATTGCTTTTTCGATATATTTCTTTTCGATGCTCTCGATATGTTCCTCAAGTGAAAAGGAGTCTTCAAACACAACATTATCGATCGATTTCGATCCTTCAACGTGACCTTCAACAGGGTTTAGGAAATCGAAGTGTGTTGCAGCAAGCTCTTTCTCCTGGTGTAAAATCGCAATCCGTTCGATTGTATTCTTAAGCTCTCTCACATTACCAGGCCAATCGTAGTTTAACAACCTTTTTTTTGCATCTGCACGTAACGTAGGAGTATCTTTTCTCATCTGCTGACAGAACTCATCCAGGAAATGCTCTGTTAGCATGATAATATCCTCATTTCGCTCACGAAGTGGAGATAACTTGATCGGTACCACGTTTAACCGATAATAAAGATCCGAACGAAACGCCTTCTCTTGAATCATATCTTCGAGAGAACGATTCGTAGCTGCAATAATGCGCACGTCTACCTCAAGGTCATGCACACTACCGACCCGCTTAATTCGTTTATCTTCAAGAAAACGTAGAAGCTTCACTTGTATATCAAGCGATAAGTCACCGATTTCATCAAGAAATAGCGTGCCGCCGTCAGCCCATTCTACTAATCCGACCTTTCCATTCGATTGGTCTCTTACAGTGTTTTCTTCACGACCAAAAAGCTCGATCTCGATAAGGTCTGCAGGAATACTCGCACAGTTCACCGCGACGAAAGGACCATCGTTGCGTTTACTTTGCTGATGGATACTCCGGGCGACGAGTTCTTTTCCCGTTCCCGTCTCACCTCTTATTAAAACAGTCGTATCGTTGCTCTCTGAAATTAACGAGATCTTCCCTTTCAGCTCATTCATCTGATCGCTCTCACCGATCATTTGAACGAGCTTAGTACGCCGTTCTTCTTCGCGATATCGCTCGACTTCTTTTTGGAGATGCTGCTGTTTACTCCACTTTTCTAGCGTGATCTTTAATTCTTCTAACTCAAACGGCTTCGTTAAGTAATCGAACGCGCCTTCTTTTATCGCTCTTACCGCCGTTTTGGCATCACCGTATGCAGTGAGCATCATGACAGCCATAAGAGGATACCGCTCTTTAAATTCATTCAGGGCGTCCAGTCCGTTTCCATCAGGCAAGCGAATATCTAACAGCAGCACCTGCGGGTTGAACGCTTCCATCAGGTTCCAGCCTTCTTCAAGTGAGGATGCTGATCTGACTTCATATCCTTCATCTTCAAGAAACATTTGGAGCGTCAACCTCAGCGTTGTTTCGTCATCTACGATTCCAATTTTCACAGCCATTTACTCTTCCTCCTTCCTTGTAGGAAATGTAATAGAAAATGTTGTCCCTTTCCCTGGTGTACTTCTTACATCTATTTCGCCATTGTTTTGTACAACAAGCTGGTGTACGATGGATAACCCTAGTCCAGTTCCTTCAGAACGAGTTGTATAAAATGGATCAAAAATCTTATCCAACAAGCTATCCTCCATGCCAACTCCAGTATCTGAAACGTAAATCGTCCGCTTATCTCCAGTTTTTCTACTAGAAAGTGTTAATTCTCCTCCTTGTGGCATCGCATTAATTCCGTTGATGATTAAGTTCAGAAGGATTTGACGAAGGTGATCACGATCAACAAGAATGTCATAACCGTTTTCGAAATGGTGCAGTGTTACGTTTTTCTCACTTGCGATTCCCTCCATCAACAACACGAGTGAGCGCATCGTTTCATCTACCTTTATGACGGATGGTTTCGAATCGAGTGGTTTAGAAAACTGAAGAATATTCGTTATGATCTTGTTCACGCGGTCAATGTCTGTCAGCATGTTTTCTGTTAGTGCCAGCTCATCTTTGCCAAGATCCAACCTACGGATGAGAAGCTGCGTCGTTGTCCTGATCCCTGCTAGTGGATTCCGAATCTCATGTGCGATTCCGGATGCCATCTCACCCAAAGAAGCCAACCGAGACATCCGCTCTACCCGCTGCTCGAGCTTTCTACGGTGCGTAATATCTTCAAACGTGATGATCGAGCGATTTCGCTCAGTTCCTTTTATCACTCTATAGTTTACCGCATAAAACACCTTTTCTTCATTATATTTATGATTCCATATTTCTTCTTTTCTTTTCGTCGTCTCATGAACAGTCAAACGTCTTAACCGCTCTTCCAATGAAGGATCCTCGTCCATCATCCGCTGTGCCGCCTCGTTATAAACTGAATCTGATCCTTCAACAAGAAGAACCATTCCCACATGAACACTATTCAATATCGTTTCATTCAGCTTTTTTATCTTCTCAATCTGTCCGTTTCGTTTATCAAGTGTTTGGACCATGTCTTTTAGTGAATGAGAGAGAACACCAATTTCATCTTTTCGATTTGTTTTAATATCTGGCTCTTTCCCTCTGTCCCCCATTGCAATGCGCTTACAATAAGCTGCCAGGTTTTTAATAGGCTTTGAGAGATGATACGAAAAGATGATTGTAAACTGCACTGCAATCACACCCATGAAGATAATGATGAGCAGCGTATATTTTTGGATATCAGGAAGGGAACCAGAATAAAATGAGAACTCGATTGGGTAATAAAGCTTCCATCCCCATCGTTCTAGCTCTTCTGTTATCACCGTTTTTTCTATAACGAAGCTTGATCGGTTCGCGTCCCCATTTAACCACTCTAGTTTCTCAGCTTGAAACTCCCTTCCACCTGAATAAAAGACGCCATCTTCATCTTCCACATACAAACCAACTTTTTCATTGATCATATCCATTATCAATGACTTTGCATCACGTTCACTCATTTCACCATTCTCTACTCGTTCATCAAAGATGAAAGCGTAACGATCGATGCTCGTTAAGGTTTCACTAACTGTTGCCTGCTTCAGCTGTTTCTCTGACTGATAACTTGCCCACATCGATACTGCACCGATAATGAAACTAGGAAGTAGTACGATAATCAGAAAAGGAATAAGGATCTTTCGTTCAATCGAGTTTCTCATCACGCCTACCTCCCTTCCAAAAATAAAGGATGCCAGCGATCACGATAGATGGTAAGACAGGATGATAAACGGTATGTGCATCATATGGAATAAGGAAAAATGCGATTATATACGTAAGGATTCCACCAAACGTTGAGAGAACAGCATTCTTTTTTGATCTAGCCGTATAAAGACCTCCGTACAACGGAAAGAACATGGAGACTGCTATGATTCCCCAGACGTGTCCACTAAAGGGTACGATTCCTTCAGGCGGTTGAAACGCAATCAATAATGAAAACGTAGCGAACATGAAGATCACCCAACGCGTCCATGAAATGACTTGTTGATCCACACTCTTCTTCTTCCGTAAGGGGAGCGTGATATCATAAACAAAGCTACTCGCCATAATTAGTAGCTGAGAGTTAGCAGTTGAAATTGCTGCTGCCACAACGCTGATCAACAATATCCCCTTCCACGGTGTTTGAAGCAAGTATGTAATCACGTATGGATAGATTTCATCTGTACTATCAAAGATCACTTGAGGGTCGATCATCCTTGATCCAATACCGATCACAAAGATTGCGAAATAGATGATGACGAGAAAAATCGTACTCGTAGCAATCATTTTCCACGCTATTGCTTTCGAACGAGCTGATAATATACGAACGGCATACTGTGGATTCGCCGCAACGCCTATCCCTAATGCAAAAAATGCACTAAGAAGCGTCCAAAACGGTAACCCTTCTTCAGGAAACAGCGCTAAATAAGAATCTCCTCTATTTACCCTCACTACTAAATCGTTCGTAAAAACCTCAAACCCACCGATCTCGTTCACCACAAAAAGCGAGCCTAGTATCGTTCCGATAATGATTAAAGAAAAGTGAAAGATATCCGTCCGAGCAACAGAATGTAATCCACCAAACGTGGTATAGAGCACAAACAGATAGATAAGAAACACGCTCACAATGTAGGGGATTTCAAGCATTTCACTAACGACGATCCCGAACCCTCGAATCTGGATCACAACGTACAATAAATAGCTCACGCTCAAGATGAGTCCGACCCAAACTTGTAGAAGCTTCGAATCATACCGAACGAGGAAAAACTCCGGCACCGTCACAACGTTATATGTATAAAGTTTTGATGAAATAAATAATAGCCCAATGATTCCGAGCAACCACGCAACCGCTGTCGTCCAAATAACAGATACGCCGCCTTCATAGATCAATCCTGGTAATCCTAGAAGTGACGCTGCACTAAACCAAGTCGCACAAAAGGATGCGACACTTGGAAATAATGAAAGGTTTCTCCCGGCAAGAAAGTAACCTCGTAGCTCATCCGTTTTATCAAATCCATGTTTCCCAAGAATTAAGATCGCGATCGTATAAATGAGAAATACACCTAAATACAGGAGCTCATCCATCAAAACCCTCCTTTCCTTTCACAATGAACCGCCAACCAAGTCCAGGCTTCATTATATACAAAATCACGAACATGAACCATGACCTCCTTATTTTCCCATGAATATCCAACAGTATGTGCTTCATGAGGGTTGGGAGTTCATCTTTTCATAAATAGGATCTTTTCATAAACATTGTTGCTATAAGAGTGGGGGTGATTTCCGCTCCAGGATGCTAAGTGTGGTTCTTTATACAAAAAATTCTTTCTAAAGCAAGAATCTTTGAGAAAAAAGCCTCAAAAAAGAACTACCGATTCGGCAGCTCCTTACGACGTTATGTTGTTCATCCTCTTTAATTCTACTAGTACAGCATTCTCTCTATGTATCCAGCTGTTACGACTGTTTCTCTCCAACGCAACATGATTCTGATCGATCGCTTCACCTAAGGTAACCCATTTTGGTGTGAATTCTTGTTCTAATTCATAATCATCCAATTGCTGCGAGGCCGTTTCATCTGTTACTTCGCAGAAATAGTAGTGTGAATTCATTTCGAAAATAGCACCTTCATCATAAATGTCGATGCTTCTTTCAACGACTATACCTACTTTTTCTCCTATCACGCCATTTACATATCCAGTTTCCTCGGCAATCTCACGCAATAGTGCATCAACATGAGTCTCACTCTCTTCAACCCCGCCCCCAGGAAACTTATAATCTCCTAAATTAGAATGAACGAGAAGGATACGATTACCTCTTATAATAACCGCTCGAACGGCTTCGCGATCGTTCATTGTAGCCCCATCAGGCTTCTCGATTCCAAATGTCTTATTGAACACGTTCGTCTCCTCCTATGTTAGACAAGAAAGTGTCGATCTCTTTCTTAGAAGATAAGTGATAAATCTTCTTATCCAGAGAGAGGTGATCTAGCTTTCTCAAAATGCCTGGTCGCTTCTTTTTCGGATACTCCCAAACCCACTTTAAGAACTGAAACGAAACCCTTTCCTCACACCCTTCTCCCATATCTGGCCTTGTACGATTACGGTATTGAACCGCCCGTTTTAAGACACGATACATACAAAGGGTTCTTGGTAAGTTAAGAAAGATGATCGTATCAGCAGCATGCAGTCGTATATCCATCGTCCCGCCGTAATTACCATCGCAAATCCACTCGTCTTCTAAAACGAGTCGCTTTTGGATCGCTATTTGTTCTTCTTTTGGCACACCTACCCAGTTAGGCTTCCAAAACAACGCATCAAGATGATAGACTCCGATGTTTAGGCGTTCACCTAACTGTCTTGCGAGCGTTGATTTACCCGATCCACCTGAGCCGATAATAACGATTCTTTTCAAACTCATCCCTCCTAACCTCCCTGTTTTCCCTTACCAATTATTTCAAACGCATCTTACAAGCACAATATGTTTTTATATCATTGAGGCTTTTATCCACACTTTAACTGTTTGAATGGTTCTAAGAGTAGGGTAATGATACGTACCAACACTTTAATTAAAGGAGCAATCATCGTGATTTTTAAGAACATTCATCCATCAAACTACTCAAAAGTATCGATCGCTCTTATACTAGGTGGGTTTATCACGATCGGAACAGCGTTCTTCTTTTTCTTCTCATTAGCAGAAGATGTTGTTGAGAATGAACAGTTCATGATCGATAAAATGGCAACGCGTCTAATCAGTTCGATCGATAACCCAACATTAAGCGGGATCATGGGGAAAATAACGGAAGCGGGATCCGTCCCATGGATTGCGACCGGAACCGTTTTAGTCCTCGTTTACTTATTCTTTATGTCAGATAAAAGCAAATGGTTTTCATTTTTCCTCCTCGTCAATATGCTTGGCATCAGCGGACTTACAAAAGGGTTGAAACTATTATTCGAACGACAAAGACCAGACGTACTCGAGCAGTTTGACGGTACCGGATTCAGCTTCCCGAGCGGTCACTCGACAGGTGCGATCACCTTTTATGGCTTCCTCTTTTACTTGATTGTGATTAGTAATCTTAATAAAAGATGGAAGATCATAATCAATACCATTCTCGGCATGCTAACCTTAACGGTCGCACTCAGCCGAATCTTCATCGGTGTTCATTACCTCACTGACATATTGGCAGGTCTCACGCTCGGGTTAGCCTGGCTACTGATCTGTATCATGGCACTTGAACTCATGCTGTGGCGTCAACGAAGGCAGAGAAAAGCATAAGCCTGGGGTGATGGCTTTTTATCACCTACTATATGGACACATAAATTGAGCCACACTAAGCTTCTTAGTGTGGCTTACTTTTTTCTATGAGTTGAACGGTACCGATACTTTCCCAATCGCAATTCCTTGAGGACCATCTCCAACAGAAACATTACCATCAGATGTGTTTGTGGCAACATCAATAATTGTGACATTATCAGTGCTAAAGTTTGTAACGTAGGATTTTTCCCCGTTAGGTGTAATCGCAACGAAAGTAGGATTTGAGCCAACTCCAACCGTTCCTAGAGCAGTCTCGTTGATTGGATCAAAAGCTCTAGCATTGTTATTAAATGTATTAACAACATATCCCCTTGTCCCATCTGGAGTTAACGCGACACCTTGAGAACCGTTCCCTGAATTGATCGTTCCTACAATTGCATTGGTCGAAGTATTGATTACCACAAGTGAACTCACATTAAATCGTGAGACAAAAGCTCTTTGTCCATCAGGTCTAATGGCAATGTCTACCGGTCTTCCTCCTACTCCAAAAGTCGTGGTAACTGTATTCGTATTCGTATTGATAACACTTACTGTACTGCTATTATTATTCGCAACGTATAATTTTTGTCCATCTGGCGTAACAGCTAGTCCAAGCGGTCCACTCTGAACAGTAATGGTATCAATAACAGTGTTTGTATCTGTTCTAATTATAGAAACGGTATTACTTTGGTTGTTGGAAACATACACGCGCTTCCCATTTGGTGAAACCGTAACTCCAAATGGACCTGGCCCAACTGGGATATTAGTAATCAGGGAATTGGAGAACGTATTGATAACCGATACAGTACCGCTTCCTGTATTCGTAACGTACGCTCGTCTTCCATCAGGAGAAAGCGCAACTCCTTGAGGTGTTGATTGAACAGGTATTGACGCAGTCACAGTGTTCGTTTCTGTATCGAATACTTCTACTTGACCTGTATTCGTGTTAGTAATATAAGCCAAAACCTTCTGAATGGTTAACGTACCATTGTTTACAGCATAAATAGAGTCACATGATAAAATAATGATACTCTCATCTACTCTCCTACCTTTAACACACTTCGTCTTCTCATCGTAACTGATAAAAAAGAATCCGATCGGATCTGATGCCCCTTTTACGATTACATTTACAGGGGTGCCTGTCTCAATACATTTAAAAACATCACAAATACATGAGCCTTTATTATGGAATGGGTGATTCATTCCCACCTCTCCTTTTTAGCATTTATATCAATATATGATAGATTTTTACATACTGTATAGACGCTTGTTTCCTCTATCAACTCATGCTAGAAAAGTTCACTCGGAATTGGCTTCTTGCTTTGCATGTTTCGTTTATGCAAACAATAGAACAAAGAAAAAGGCACTACTCATTGTAGCGCCTTTCTTTACACTTTATTGATTTCGTTATTCATCACAAATACATGCTCAGGATGTGGATGACTGAGGAAGTCATGATGTGAGATCGTCCATCCATACGCACCGGCATATTCGAACACCATGATGTCACCAGCTCTGAGCCTATCAACGTATTCCTTCCGAACAAGAACATCGTTTGGTGTACAGAGTTCACCCGCTACCGTCACTTCTGTGTTAAGAATCCCTGGACGTTCAAACGGGTAACGCCATTCTTCAACTGAATGGATTCTGAACGGATGGCTCATCTTCCATGCTGCTGGTAAGCGCAAGTGATGCGAGCCGCCGCGAAGGACCGCAAAGTGTTCACCGTGATTCGATTTAACATCGAGAACTTCAGAAACGTACGAGCCACATCCTGCCGTCATGTATCGTCCGATTTCTAAAAACAGTGTGAGATTTTTATTGTTGTATTTAGCTTGAAACGTTGATAGTCCTTTAGCGAGCATATCCCAATCGAATGGGTTACTCGTATCCCAATAGTTAATCCCGATTCCACCACCAATATCGATAATCGGAGCTTCGAGATCATAGTGCTCTCGCCATGCTAGTGCCTTTTCAATCACCATCTCAACAAAACGAAGGTGAGCGTCAGCATCTAAGTTATTCGACATCGCATGAAAATGGAATCCTTTTATCTCGATTTGCTCGTACGTGAGAGCTTTCACGATTACGTCAGGGATATCCCGCTCATCGATTCCAAACTGAGTTGGCACCCCTGACATACGAATGTGACTATCAGACACGTTCGTACTCAAGTTTACGCGAAGAAGGACGGGGATTTTCACCTGTGCCTGCTCGGCTAAATAAGCCATTCGGTTCAATTCATGCACGCTTTCAACGTTAAGATAATCAACATTTCGCTCCATCGCTTCAATGATCTCATGATCTTTTTTACCAGGTCCCCCAAACAGCATTGGCTTTTCTGATAACTCGTCGACTTTATTGATCTCACCGATCGATGCCACTTCAAACCCATCCACGATCGGTTCTAACGTTTGGAGTATTTGTTCAGCAGGATTTGCTTTTACTGCATAGTACAATTCACAAAAATCCGGCAGGCTATTTTTTATCGTTTGCGCATGCTGCTTTAAGTGATCAAGGTCATACACGTACGCACAAACTGGCTCACTTTCGTTATTCTGCTCAAGGTATGTTTCTACTGCGCTTTTATTGATTGTAATCATGGTATTCCCTCCAACTTATGTATGCCATAGATCCGGACGTTTCCAGACAATAAGAAGCGTCGTAAAGAAACAGCCGAAACCCATGAACAACCCTGCAGCAAGCGCCCCAAATTGGGCAGCTATTGCGCCAATCAGTAATGCCCCTAACGGAATGTATGCACGATCCATAAGCGCAATGCCTAACACTCTTCCACGTAATGCATGTGTCACTTGCATTTGCAGGGTGATTCTGCTTGTTGTTCGATACAATTGACTTGTGAAACCAACGCTCAACATAAGTAAGAGCGATACGAGATAATTACCGTTAAACAGAATAAAGAATCCAAGAAACAGTCCAAAACCGAGCGCAGATAGGACGAGCACTTTTCCTTGCTGTCGTGGCTGCTTCATCGACAATACGAGTGTAGCAAGGATTGCCCCGATGGAAGATACCGATAGCAAGAGCCCAAATCCATCTGGACCCATTCCCATCAAATCTTCTGCAAACAAGGGTAACATCGTCGTATACGGAAACCCAAAAATCATCGGTGCAATCGCGATCAGTAAGATCGATACAATCATATGGTTCTCTTTTATATACTGAAACGTTTCTTTCAAATCTTCTTTATTATTCCCTTTCATCTGATCGAAATCGTTCTTTTCAGACGTAAGCTGAATGCTCGGTAAGATAAACAGCATTGCAGAAGTTCCCGCTGCCATGATAAGAAAGAGCATCGCAGGACTCACTTTGAGAAGCAATACACCTGCAAGTGCGGGACCAACCATCCTTGCCAGATTGATGACCATCGTTTGAATTGAAATCGCACTAGGTAAGCGCATGTTAACCACAATGGATGATAGAAACGCATTTCTTACCGGCACTTCAATCGTCATAAAGAGCGATCGTATAAATACGGCTACATAAATCCAATACACGGCGTAATTTTGAAACACGAGGTAAGCGAGCACGATTGTACCGATTAACATCCCCGAATAGCTCCAAGCTAGAACTTTCTTACGATCATAACGATCAGCAAGCACCCCTGCATGAAGACTGAAAAAGAGGATCGGCAGTAATCTGCAAGCATTCAAAATCCCTAGTGCCATCGGTGATCCAGTCAATTCATACACAAGCCAGTTTAATACCGTCAAATCCATCCAATCTGACGTTCGAACAACAAAGCTGCTATATAGAAATTTTCTAAATGAACGTGACGTTAGTGCAGATTGCTCGTTGAACCCTCTTTTTAGCTTACCCATTATCCTCAACCAGATGAGCTAGTGGGTTTGAAACCTCACAGTACGAATCACCTTTTTTACTCGATAGTCTCATTTTCGTGAGGGATTTATGCATAACCGTTGATTGGTACATAAAGCTTCTGTCTAACGATACGTTCTCTTCGCTGTCAGCTGACAATACGTCGAATGTATGATCACATACTTTCTTCACACGCTTCCAGAATGCTTCTTCACTTATTCCGGAATATTGAACAAGCTGCTTGATTACTTCACCGAGATGGTTTTGGAACACCGTGTAATACAATTTGTTATGCATATCTGACACATTGTCTGTTACCGAAACCGATCCAGGGGTGAATGATACCGCAATCCCTTGTTGGTCAAGACGTGCTTGGTAAATACGTGATCCTCCCCAGTCTCTGAAAAAGAAGCGTGAAAGCCTGCCATTCTTAAAAACAGGAATGCTATTTTGCAGGTGACCTTCAAGTGCGATGCCATACTTCACCATAAGCGTCAGGTATCCTGGAAGGACCTTCCCAATATACTCATCGAAGAATGGAAAAGCGGCATGACTCTTCGTTAAGTTATTGGCCTTCGCGAATTGATTTACAAGTTCAGCAAGAATCGTCTGATCACTTAGTGGCGAACGAGAATATAGAGCTGGCCCTGCAATAGCCACTTCGCCTTCTGTAAGCTTTCCGTCGATACTTTCTCGCAGCAGCATCGTTAAGTTACGACTTTTTAATTCTTCGTCTGATTTAAACGCCATCCCCGCTATTTCATTCAAAGGGACAAAGTCCTTAAGCTGCTGTTCTTGTTTCATAATTTTAGTCATCATGTTCGTGAAAAGCGTTGAATTCATCGCAGTCTGTGTTGAAATCGAACGAACGGTAGAAGTCATTTGACTGTTGACCGCAAGTTTTAATGAAGGTGCCATTTTGTTCTTCGCATAGACGGTTCTGAAAGAGGAAGTAGCCTGTGCCTCAAGCGTTACACCCTCGATTAAGATGACAGTCCCTTCGCTAAGTTCTTTTTCGTACACAACAGGAATCGCATGTTCGTATTGCCACTCATGAACAGGAATAACATCATACTTGTTAGGATCTAATCCTTTTTGCTCAAGCTCTGCACAACAAAGCTCCCATTCCTCTTGATAATGTTCTTCAAGCATCCTTTTCACTTTAGCAGTCGTGACAACATGCTCACGGTCAACGGCTACAAAGCGAACGCCAAATGATTGGTGAAACTCTGGAGAGAAGCGAAACACATCACTCTGTGATAAACCGATCTTCGTCTTTGCTCCTGGGTGCAAATGATGTCCTTCTATGATGAGCTGTTCAAAGAATAATGAAGAAGAAACGTTTCCACTCATTTTGTCAAGGTAATCAAGTGTTGAAGTCGCTTGAAGTTCCTTCGCATCATCCTGAATTTCTTTCCTCCAAAGATTATCGAACATATAAGCTAATGCGAGATTCGCCGTCCCGTTATCGAGTTCAGTGATGAACAATTCAACCTGCTCTCCTGGTTCAAACAAGAGTTGAATAAGTTCAGAGGCTACCTTGATTTCAGAAACCCCGTTATCATCGATGAAAAGAATATTATCCGTCGTTTCAATTCGCTGAAACGCATATTGATGCTTAATCGGAAAAATCAGTACGCCCTTTTTCACCTGAACAACTTTATACGTCAGCTCTTCTCGGATCAATGTCTTTTGAAGATGAGAATAAAATGCTTTTGATAACTCGTTTTTCTTTTCACTTTTCACCACAAAGACGGAGCCGACTTTCTTTAAGTCGATCGCTTCCTTATAAAGATCGTTAATATTCTCCCTTAAGATCGACGAAGCCAATTTATGAAGGATTCCTTTTCGACCCTTTTCTAGATTTGCTATAAAATAATTAAGGTACGACGGCATTTGTTTCATAATAAATCGCATGCAATCTACTTCAGCTTCAAGCATGAATCCTTTACTAACATCATGATTTGGTCTCTTGATCATTTGTATTGTCATTTCTCAAACACCTCATTGTGTAAAGGATTAACGATACCTACATACATATTCTCTGTGTACTTGTCTGTAAGTCGCATTTTCACGAGTGCTTTCATACTCGACAACTTTGTTTTCAGTAGTGCTTGATCGTGTTCTAACACGTTAGAGTCTTTTCGCAAATCCTCGTAGACATTCCGAACGACTTCCCGCACAGGGTTCCAAAGACGCCCTTCATCAAGTTCAAGTCTACGCGAAAGTGCGATGTTCATTTCGCCGAGATGGTTATGGATGATCGCATGGAAAAAGATATCGTGTAGCTCTTCAGGCTTTGTCGTGAGTAAGTTCGTGCTGTTATCAAGATCATCTAATTCTACAAACTTTGTGAGACGTTCTGTAATAATGCGAATTCCTCCATTATCACGAAGAATCACGCGCTCAGGTAACCCATGCTTAATCACGACCACACTGTTCTGAAGATGCGCTTCAAGACTGATGCCGTATTTAACAATCAGGCTCATGATTCCAGGAAGTAGCACTTCATTGTAACGCTTCATGAATCCTTCAGCAGCAACTTGGACAGACTCGATCTTCATCTTTTCTTTGTAATTCTCTACGAGTTCTTCAAGAATCAACTTTCCTGATACAGGTGATTCTGCGATAAGCGCAGCTGCCGGTATCGCAATTTCATCCTTACCGAGAGCTGACTCAGGATTTTCACGAATAATCGCAGCCAAATTCTTTTGAAGAAAATGTCGTTCATCACCTTTTGCGTTCGAAGGTTCAAAATGAATTCCAGCATCTTCTCCCATAAAACGTAGCGTTTTTGAAATAAACGGATCACGTGCTTCAATGGTCTTAAGCACCGAAGAGATCACCGGTCCGTTATGTGTGGAAGCGGCAGAGACAGTGCGAACCGCACTTGTCATCTGCACATTGATCGCTGTTTTAATGTGATGCTTCGTCCGATCCACCGGAGCTAGGGAACGAAACGAGACGAGTGCCGCAGTCTTAATCTTGCTATTCAATGGAAAAATGACATCATCTTCGATCAGGTCCTTGTAGTGTTTTGTGATCGTGTGCTCGAATTGCCATGGGTGAACTGGGATCAGCTCATAATCCGTTGGTTCGACTCCTTTTTCTCCCGCAATTGAATGTAAATCGTCCACAAGCTCTGGGTACTCTTCCATCAAAATCTGTGTCGCACTACTTCCCATATTCGTCAGTCGACAGTACTTCTTATGAATGGCAACCGGTATCACATCCGGTTGTCCTCCCCACTCTGGGGCATAAAGGGATACATCCATTGGTGAAAGCCCTAGTCGTGTTCGCGAGCAAGGATGAATCGTATGACCTTGAATAACCCACTGCTCAAAGAATGTGAGTGGACTGAAGATTGAATCTACCTTCTTACGATCTGCATATGAAAACGAATCTTTGGTTTTCATTTGATCAGCTTCTTCTTGCACAAAGTGCTTTCGCTGTTCAGCAGCAGTAAGTGCTAAACCATAGTTTAACGCACTATTCGTGATCTCATCACAAAACTGTTCCAGGTTATCGCTAACGATCTCAGCACCACTGTTCGTTAGAATCGAAAGCAAGTGATCGGCGTTCTTGATTATATGGTTCTGCCCGTTCTTATCACGATGCAAAATGTCTCCATCAATATCAATTTGACCTAGTGTGTATTGCTTGTTTACATTTACGTAAACCTGTTCCTTTTTCGATAAGTGAATACAAGCTGTTATACCATTTGACTCAAGATCCTTACTCCAATCGATTGGGAGGATCATTTCACGTAAGATCCCCTGAATCAATTGATGAAGAATTGTTTTCCGTGCAACAGCGAGGTTCTCACTGAACTTTCCTATGAGAGATTCGTAATTATTTTTCATATGTTGAAACACTTGGATTTCATAGTTATTCTCTATATCGTTCTCACTCAGTGTGGACTTCAAAAATCATTCCTCCTGTTACATACTACATGGTTTATTGAAAATCATTATCAGTTATCACTTACTTAGATTAATTGATATTGATTCTCAATGTCAACTTCCTTTTTGACAATGTTACTATCGTTTTAGTATTCGAGCTCTTTTAATGGGGTTTATTGTATGAAAACAGGGACTATCGACCTTTCTATTATAATCAATGATATGGACGTACAATTCTTAAAATCTCAATAAAAAAGAGCCGCTGTTTTGCGACTTCGTCTAAAAAAGGAACTATATGATCTTCGTTCTGCTAAAAAGGAATCTACATCGATTGAAGCGAAATGATAACATACAACGATAAATGGAGGTTTCTTATGAATCACTTTTTATATAAGCTTAAACTCATTCCTGAACTCTTAGATGAAAAAAACTGGACTAAAAAAGAAAACAACATCGTTTCTGAGCATTTCAACGCTCTCCAACAACTTTTAAAAGAAAACACGCTGATCATGGCTGGGAGAACGATGAACGGTGATGAATCAGCGTTCGGAATCGTCGTGATCCAGACAAACTCTGAAGAAGAAGCAACAGCAATCATGAAAAAAGACCCTGCTGTACGTGAAGGTATCATGACAGCAGAGCTATTTCCATATCGTGTTGCACTATACAATGATGAATTCAACGTAAACCAGACGTCCTAGCGGATGTCTTTTTTTATAAGAACAAGACCATGTGATCTTCATCAAAAAACTCGCCGTTCACAAAAAGAGATTTTTCTTCATAAGCGTATGTTTTGAACCCCATACTGTGGTACAGGTGCTTTGCAGTCTTGTTAACAGAGGCCACTGAAATGTTGATCTTAACAAGTCCCTCAACATCTTTGACAAGGTCGATCGCTTCTTCCAACAGTGCTTTTCCAGCACCTTTTCCTCTAGCTGATGGCGTCACATAAACTGCAAAAAAGTCACCTTTGTGCTTCGTTTTCAATCCACTTCCACGAACGAACGTAATGACTCCGATCAATTTATCTTCCTCGTAAGCTCCTAACGTCACGGCTCTTTCTAAGTTTGCCGCAACACCTTCGAGTGGATTTTTTCTTTCAACCGCTTCTTCATAACTCGACGCGAACGCTTCAGGATTGTTCTGTAGCGCTTCAAGTCGTAGCTCCCAATAGTCTTTTGCTTCATCTGCTCTCATTCTTCTTATTTCCATTATGATCTCCCATTCTTCCATTCATTTTTCAGCATGCCATACACGACATGGTCAACGTACTCTCCGTTCACCTTCTCCACCTGTCGGATTATGCCTTCCTTAGTGAAACCAAGTCGTTCAGGAACACCTTGACTTTTCTTATTCCGAGAAGCCGCTCGGATCTCGATCCGGTTAAGACGGATCGTATCAAATCCATAGTCGAGAATCGCCCTACATGCCTCCGTCACGATTCCTTTCTTCTGATGCTTTTCGCTAAGCCAGTACCCGATCGTCGCATAGTCATGAGTACGATTGATTTCATTGAATCCGATCGTACCAGCTAATTCCCCTTTATAGATCATAGCTAGCGTCTTTGGGAAGCCCCCCGTATCTACGAGGCTTTTTATCGTTCCTTCAATAAACGCTTTGGATCCTTCGACATCCGTATTGTAATCTACCCATGCGAGCCACTCTCGTAAATAATCCTTCGACTCTTCGATCAGATTGTAAAGCTCTTCTGCATCATCTACTGTGTACATTCTTAAATAAAGGTCTTCATTCACTTCGTATGTAAACATGGTGTCTGTTCCTCTCTCGCTTGTATATTCTTTAGTAATACGTTCAGTTTTACAGCTGTCCATCATCGCTTAGGCATCAATCCTCTTTCGAATCATCCGAATCTGCCCACGATGACTCAACTCATCTTCCATCACATGAAACCACTTAAAGTAATGGTTCGCTTTCTCATCCCACCCATATGGTGTGATTACGTCAAGCCAATCATCGTCTTTCTTCTGTAATTCTTGAAGCGTGTTTTCACGCACAAGACTCATTTCACTCCAGTAGTAGTCAAGGTCACGACCACGTATCTTATCTTTTGCGCGCTCCCCTAACTCGATTGCGACTCCAAGCTTCTCCCATTCAGCATCCGTCAGCTCGCGCTGTTCAAACGTCATGATTTGAAATGCTTTTTCAAGAGACACGATGTGTTGTAACAACATCGCTATGGAGTTACTCTCGTTGTCTATGTGAAAGTCGAGCTGCTCGGTCGTAAGACCTCGGATCGCTTCCTCAGTCGTATGTCTTGTGTAATTCATCATCGACACGAGCCTCGAAACTTCTGATGAGAAACCCTCAATGTCTTCAATCATACTGAGATTATGTACTTTTTTCATAATGACTGCCCCTTTCCCGTCCCTCCCCTTACCTTCTACAGATGGATGTAAATTCCTTTTTATTGAAACTTCTTCATCAAGGATACGTATAAGAAGATAACAAAGTATTAGAGGAGGAGAACGATGAAGAAATTATATAAATCAACATCCGATAAATTAGCTTTAGGTGTAATTGGTGGATTAAGTGCTGCCCTGAACATTCCGTCAGGACCGATGCGATTTGTTTTCTTCATCCTTACCGTTTCAAAACCCGAAGCTACTATACTATGTTACCTTGCGATAGCTTTCATTTTACCTTCAGAAGAAGAAGTTCATTTCAATGACTAGACATAGAAAAACCCCCAGGCTAGAAGCCCAGGAGTATTCATCTTTCCACGTAAGAATCAACCGATCTTTTTCAAATCCGAAAACACGGTATCTTCCTTTTCCGCTTTTGAGCCTAACGATAACGTCACCAATGTGATCACGGAAAGAGGCAACCCGATAAAAACAGGGTGGAGTCCAAAAGGATGGCCTGCGATCTGCCAAAGTACCGCAACGATTAGTCCTGCCCACATAGCAGTGAGCCCTGCAAATTTAGTTGTGCGACTCCAAAATATTCCGAATAAAACCGGTGCTAGAAGTCCAGATACAAGCATCGCCGTTCCGGTGATCCAAAGCGTGACCAGCTGCGGGATATAAAGTGCTAGCAATAAAGAAATAACAGAAACGAGAACGACTGACATCCTGCTGTACGTCAGCATTTTTTTATCCCCAACATTGCCTATCCTTGGTTTGACAACATCATTAACGATCGAAGATGCCGCTGCAAGGAAAAAAGAATCGGCACAGGAAATAACAGTCGCAAGTAATGCGATCAACATGACGACCACTAATGAAAATGGTAGTACTTGTCCAATAATTTCATAATAGATCAAAGAAGGATCGATATTCGTCATATTGAGACCGAACTTACCGAGAAACCCTATGAATATCGTAACAGCAGCTGTCAAAAATCCTAGCACAATCGCGGACCAGAATCCCGTACTAGCTGTCTTGTCGTCATTCGCTGCCCAGAACCGTTGCCACAAATCTTGTCTAACGAACTGATATGCGCCGATCGTGAGCATATAGACAAAGAATTCAGAAGGACTAATATTAAAGATGCTTAACGCATTCCCGCCTTCCGCATTTCTTGCTTGATCAGCAAGTGCTCCCCAGTCACCAACAAGAAACATGATGACGATCAGTAAGAAGAAAATACCCGCTGTTTGAATTGTTCCATGTATCGCATCCTGAATCATAACGGACTTGAGACCGCCAAAGTACGTTTTCAACGTCAATAGTACCCAACTAATGATGATACCAGTTGTCATGCTAAGTCCAATCGTTAACTTCAAAATGGTAGCGATCGCAACGAACTGCATGCCAGTGATAGCAGCATACGCGCAAAGCACGCTGAGCACGGTTGGGATTCTCGCCCCTTCCCCAAAACGTAGTGCTGTGAAATCTCCCATCGTAACCATATTATATTTCTTACCTAGAAAACGGATGCGTTTCAACATAAACGCTGCTATTACGATCGATGTTAACGTAAATCCGATCGCGAGCCACTGCTGACCCATTCCAAAAAGATATCCTTTCGTCATATAACCAAGTAGGATCGAGCCCCCGATCGCTGTCCCAACAAACGTAAGAACAAGTGGCATCAATTTCGTTGAGCGACCTGCTACATTGTAATCTTCATACGTTTTGACATTCCTGTTCACAAATAATGAAAGGCCAAATAGAAACACAAAATATACGGCAATAATCGTAATCAAAATCGTTTCTTCCTGGCTACTAAACAATAGGTTCACCTTCCTTCTGCGTCTTCTTGCTATAAATCATCCTACCTTCAAAAACTCAAACTCAATTTCTAGCAGTTGTTCAAATTCGATTTGAGAAAGAAGCATGATTCTCTGCATCTTCTATGTACACAATTTTTCCGTCATTTACTGCTCCGTTTTTCTCCGTTTTTCATCTAATACACGACCTCCTTTCATTAAAAAAACCAGTCCTATGCACCCGACTAGTATTTTGAACATACCTGTCACTTAGCATAAAACTGGTATCGTTCTAACGAACCGCTCCACTTTGAGTTTGTGGAGTCGATTAGAACAGACAGTTTTCGTTGCGTTTCTATGTATTATTTAAATTTTAGCAATGTTCTAACAATATATAAACTGGCCTTTTGTACCAGTTATAATAGGAAAAAGTCTGATTATGTAGTGGAATCAGACTTTACTAACCGTACTTATTAAGATGTTCACGCCCTAAAACGGAACAAAGGACCTATCTTTATTCGTTCAAGACTTTTAATCACGCTCCTACTTAATTGTGCCTAACCGGTCATTATGAGCTCCGAGAAGTGGTGAAGCCTTCAAAGAACCATATGGACTCGTCAACATATGTACCTGTCCATCTTTCTTCATAACAAGACCTCGAGAACTCCCATACGAGTGATTGATTACCTCCTCAATATGTAACACAGGAAACAAACAGCAATCATGCTGTTCTCCAAAAGAAGTCCACTCTGCCAATGAACGCTCCTTGAACAGTGCTGTAATTCCTTTATGAGTATCATCACCCTTTTTCGAAAAAGCGTGTGGCAACCAATCTAGCTTTCCAACTCCCTGACAAAAGTTCTTCCAGAAATGAGGCTCTAGTGCAGCGAGTGTTACGAATCGATCATCCTTCGTTTCATAGAGTCCATAGCAGACGACACTTCCATCAATAAAGTCAGGACCATTGTGTTTCCCCTTCTTCGCTTGATAGGCAGCATGAGTCCCTAGCATGCTTAGCATCACATCGTTCAATGCTAGGTCGATGTAACAGCCTTTTCCCGTTCGCTCTTTTTGAAAAAGAGCAGCCGAAATTCTTTCGGATGCGACGACCCCACCGCCATAATCAACAGTCGTAAACGTAGGCTGAACTGGTTTTCCGTTCTCATCGCTGTACTGAGAAAGCAGCCCTCCTAGTCCTTGATAATTCAAATCATGGCTACCTAGATGAGCATGTGTGCCTGCTTGCCCAAAGCCTGTAAGAGAGCAGTAGATGATATCACTCTTCAGCTCCTTAACCTTTTCGTAATGAAGGCCGATTCGCTTCATCACACCCGGACGAAAGCTTTCGATGACAACATCTACCGTCTTCATAAGCTCGCACAAAGCGTTACCTTTCGTGGCATCTTTCAAATTAATCGCGATGCTTTCTTTCGATCGATTGTTAGCTTCATAGACAAGCCCATCTGCCATATGTCTTGCAAGATCTCCATTGGGGGGCTCAACCTTGATCACCTCTGCTCCTAGGTCAGCTAAACGCTGCGTTGCAAAAGGACCAGGTAAGTACTGAGTGAAATCCAGTACTCGCACACCTTCTAGCATCACGTATACCAGCCGCCATTAATGTGAAGAACTTGTCCGTTCGTATAGTTTGATAGAGGGGAAGCCAAATAGAAGATTCCCTCCGCTGCCTCTTCCGCCGTTCCTGCTCGCTGCTGTGGAATCGACTGTTCGAACATTTTCTTCACCTTATCTGGAATCCCGACCGGCACCCCGTTCACCGTTTCACCTTTTTCCTTTGACTGCGTTAAGCGCGTATCGATGAGCCCGAACGCCACAGCATTACAGTTGATGTTAAAAGCTCCCCATTCACGAGCGACGGTTTTCGTCAATCCGATCATGCCTGCTTTTGCCGATGAATAATTCGCCTGCCCAACATTCCCCATCACGCCTGCTACTGACGACACGTTCACGATCTTCCGATACTTCGCTTCACCCGTTTCCATTTCTTTCTTCGCTGCTTCTCGCATATAGGGTGCCGCTGCCCGCGTCAGCTTGAAAGGTGCGATAAGGTGAATGTCAAGCATCGCCTGAAACTGCTCATCGGTCATCTTGTGGATAAAGCCATCCCACGTATATCCGGCGTTATTGACGAGAATATCAACGCCACCAAACTCCGATGCGGCTTTCTCCATGATTGAAGTAGCAAACTCTCCTTCTGTTACATCGCCCGCAAAGCCCATCGCTGTCCCGCCGAGTTCTTTTATTTCATTTACAACATCCATTGTTGGAGCTTCGTCCTTATCTGACACCACAACTTTCGCCCCTGCTTCTGCCATCTTTAACGCAACGGCGCGACCAACACCTCGGCCTGAGCCTGTAATGATTGCAATTTGATCCTTTAGCATAAACATTTCCTCCTACATCTGTATGTGAAAAGTACCCGATAGCTTTTTTTCATCTTTTTCATTCACAACAACGACCTCACCGATCAAGACGTTCTCATCTGTTTCCTCTGTTATAAAGCCCTTCACGGTCAGCGACTCACCTGGAAGGGTCATTTTTTTAAACCTCACATGAAATGACTTTAGCTGCTCAGGTCTAAACCACGTTGTTAACGCTTGACCCGCCATGCCCATGACGAGCATGCCATGTGCGATCACATCAGGTAATCCTGCTTCCTTTGCAACAGGGACAACGGTATGAATTGGATTAAAGTCACCAGAAGCTCCCGCATATTTCACGAGCTGAGAATGGGTGATTGGCTTCTTCGTTAACGGTTTTAGTGCTGACACATTATCCCTCCTATCGTTCGATTACAACGGATCTCGCAAGCAGAACGTTTTCGTTCCGCTCATTTCGGTAGAGCGTTTCGAGTGTAAAGAGTGTGAGACTGCCTTTTTCTTTTTGATCCACAACCTTCATCAACGCCGTGATCGTGTCGCCAGCATAGATCGGTTTCATATACTCATAGCTTTGTTCGCCGTGTAACACTTTGAGTGGATCGACCTCTAACAGCTCGATAAGATCTTCGAAGCTCGCCCCACCCCACATATCGATTACTGTCGCAAAAGTCGGAGGCACCGGAAGATCACCGTAGCCATTTTTCTTAGCGAACGCGACATCGTGGTAGATTGGGTTATCATCCCCTATCGCGTTCGCAAACTCCCTCACCTTGCCTCTTTCGACCGTGAATGTAAAAGGCTTCGTTTCGATGCCAACTTTGTTCTGAATCGCACCCATCTCATCCCTCTTTTCTACAAGCCTATATTTTTCGCAATGATGGTTTTCATAATCTCGTTTGTGCCCGCATAGATCGCCGAAACTGGAATGTCTCTGAACCTTCTCGCAATCTTGTATTCTTCCATGTAGCCATAGCCACCGTGTAACTGAAGGCAGCGCTGTGAAACGCTTTTTGCCATATCGGTGTGCCAGTATTTCGACATCGACACCTTCGTGACGATATCTTCTCCCTCCATATGTTCAGCGATCAACGAATCCAAAAATGTCCTGCCGATCTCGATCTCCGTTTTCATCTCAACCATCTCAAACTGGATATGTTGAAACTTTGAAATGCTTTGACCGAACGCCTTGCGCTCTTGAATATAATCCATCGTCATTTCGAACATATCTTCTGCTGCCACCTGAGCTGCAATTGCGACTAGCAAGCGTTCTTGCTGAAGCTTTTCCATCAGGTAGAGAAACCCTTTGCCTTCATCACCTATGAGATTTTCTTTCGGAACACGGCAGTCTTCAAAAAACAACTCTGCGGTATCCTGACAATGAAGCCCTACTTTATTAAGCTTTCGCCCCCTAGAAAACCCAGGGTGATGGCGCTCAACTGCAATCAAGCTCACGCCTTTATAAGCAGGCTTTGCGTTAGGGTCTGTTTTCACAGCTACGATGACAAGATCACTGTGAATGCCGTTGGTGATGAACGTCTTTGACCCATTCACGACATAGTGATCACCTTCTAACACAGCGGTCGTTTTGATGTTTGCAAGATCAGACCCTGCGCCAGGCTCTGTCATGGCAATCGCAGTAATGATTTCACTCGACACGCACTTTGGCAGCCACCTTTTCTTCTGCTCTTCCGTTCCGTAAGCCTCGATGTATGGAATCACGATGTCATTATGAAGCCCAACCCCAACGAGCCCAGAACCGATACGCTCTAGCTCTTCATTGATGATCACCGCATATCCCCAATCCGCTTCGAATCCGCCATATTCTTCAGGGAGCGTTGGACACAGATATCCTTGTGCCGCTAGCTTTTCCCAGAAGCTTCGCGGGATCAGACGGTCTTCTTCCCACTTTTCGTAAAACGGCGCTGCTTCCTTAGCGAGAAATTTTCGTAGTGACTTTCGAAACGTATCGTGCTCTTTCGTTAAATATGGATGTTTCATGCTTACAGCTCCTTCTTAAGACAGGTTTTTCCCGACGATTGAAATGAACGATACACATTGCCACGGATAGCCCCCAAGGTTGTGCGTTAAGCCGATCTTTGGATCATCAAGCTGCCGCTTATCCGCTTTCCCTTGGAACTGGAGATACATTTCATATAACATCCGAAGTCCACTCGCACCGATTGGATGACCGAACGATTTCAGCCCACCATCTGGGTTGACTGGAAGATCTCCTTTTAAATCGAAACGCCCGTTCTGAACATCCTTCCATCCTTCTCCTCTCTCACTAAAGCCTAGATCTTCGTAAATAACGAGTTCAGTCGGTGTAAAGCAATCGTGCACTTCAGCCATATCGATTTCTTTCCTTGGATTCTTGATCCCCGCCTGCTTATACGCGTCTTCAGCAGCACGCACGTTTTCTTGTATGCTCGTAAAATCAAAATCCTGAGTCAGCATCCCCTCCCCAGGACCTGCCGCGATGCTTAACGCTTTCACGAGCATAGGATCATTTCGATATTTCTTGCTATCTTCTGTTCGAACAATAACAGCAGCAGCCGCTCCGTCTGCGACTCCAGAACAATCCAACACACCTAGTGGTGCAGCGATCATCGGCGAATTGATGATCCGGTCCATCGGTATTTCTTTTTGGTACTGAGCTTTCTTGTTCAACGCTCCATTCGCATGGTTTTTCCATGCGATACGAGCGAGCACTTCTTTTCCTTGCTTTGGATCAAGCCCGTATCGATTAAAGTAAGCAGGTGCGAGTAAGGAAAACGAAGCTGGGGCTGTAATATTCGGTGACGTCCCATCTCCAGGAGACGAATTCATGACGAGCCCGCTGTAACCGGAGTCCTTTAGCTTCTCAACACCAACAACGAGTGCAATATCATAAGCTCCAGCCGCTACCGCATAGCACGCATTTCGAAACGCTTCAGAACCTGTTGCACACATATTTTCAACCCTCGTCACAGGAATATAATCACTTTTCAGCGGACCTGAAAGCGTCATTCCAGCGTAGCCGGAGTCCATCGTTCCAATCCACGCAGCTTCAACATCCTTCAGTTCGATTCCAGCATCATTCAGTGCTTCATGCGCTGCTTCAATGATTAAATCGTCCGTGCTTTTATCCCAGTGCTCCGAAAACTTCGTGCATCCCATCCCGACAACCGACACCTTATCGTGTATCCCTTTACGACTCATGCTGAACACCCCTCTTTGGAACAACTTTCCAAAAGTAATTATGAACCCCGCCTGCTTCATAAAGCTTGCGGAAACTGAATTCCACTTCGGTTCCGATCGAAATTTCATCAGGAGTGCAATCTGTTGCCTGTGCAAGCATTCTGCTTCCTCCTTCGATATCCACCACTGCAAAAATGGTCGGAGGTGAAACGGAAGTCGCAAGGTAATCAACCGTATATGTCGCTACCTTCGCCTTTTTACCTTGAAGCGAGAAAGGTTTCATCTCATCTTTCACGTGACATTTCACACACACACGCTGCTTAGGATAATAGCTCTGTCCGCAGCTCATACACTCTGACCCGAATAGACCTAGGATTTGATCGGAGTTCCGCTTCAATGCTGGTGCGGAAGGCGTAGAAGCTCCTGGTCGCCTCCCCTCGTCAACCTCTAACAACTCATACCATCGTAAATAATCGCTGTAAGTTACATTCTCATTAGAATTCTCTTCAAAATGTGAAAGCGGTTTCTTTTGTTTGTAAGAAGAAATGGCCTCTGTCGTCTGAAATAACATGGCTTCACATCCATCTCCTGCCTGAAGCCAAAGGATCGTTTGCCCTGGAATACTTTCTGAAAGAGCTTTCGTAAACATGTAGGGTCCATTCGCCGTACCGAGATGGCCGATGCTTCCATCCCTCATCGATGTAACTTGCTCTTCGTTCGCACCGATTAACCTTGCGAGTGTGAGGGATAGCTTCTCGGTAGGTCCTGCCAGGATTACGGTGTCGATATTTTCGAGAGACCTGTTCGTTTTGGTCAGAAGATCATGCACACATTGAAGCACTGCCTCTGAAACGGAATGAGCGATGAACCGATCTTCCCACTGTCGCAAAAACTGATCCTGCGCTGTTCGCCACTGGCTTACCTGTTCTCCAGCAACGTTTGAAGACCCGATTAACTCAGCCAACACATCGTCCCCCTCTCCTAGGAGAAAGGAAACGGCTCCCGCACCCATCTCTGCCTCAAGGGGACTCTTCGGTCTTGCGAGTCTTCGATCTGAGAGACTTACAAGAACAGAGCCCTTTCCTGACTCGACTGCATTCATACCAGCCCTAATCGCGTTTGATGCAGCTCGGAGACTATTGCCGTAATCAATTGTTCCTGTATTAGCAGGAAGGTGAAGCGCCTTTGCGAGCGTCACGCTACCTAACTTCTCTTGATAAGGAGACGTTGTAGATGCAAAATAAACCGCACCTGGCTGGTATTTTTCCAAAGCATCCCCTAATGAATTCGATGCATTCACTGCCATCGTAAGACTGTCTTCATCATAATGAGCGACGGACTTTGTGCCTTTACCAGCATAGCCGCCATGAAAACCAGCAACTTCTTTTTTCGAAATGCGATGATGTGGAAGGTATACTTCATATGCGATAATTCCTTGCATGGTTAGCCTCCTATTCCTTAACTTTTGTTTGTTTTGTAGCTCTATCAGACGAAACGAATTAATTATAATAATTTTCAGAAAACAAACAGTACGTAACAACATTTCGGTATAAGAGAACAAAATCCTTTCGACTAATCATTATTGCAGTATATTTCTTCAAAATAAAAATGGGTACACTCCACTTCTGGAATGTACCCACTTTTCTATAGTAGAAATGGATTCTTTAAATCAACCCATTGATACGTTTGTCCCCAGCTGTTCTTGGCAAGATCAGTGACCCGCTCAACAAGGCTCCCATCAACTTCACCCAAACTACCCATTTCGTTCGGATTGTAGTGAAACGCATAGACACGAGAAAGGAATTGATCGAACGGAAGAGATGCTTCTCCCTCTTCCTCTCCATTGTTACGTACCGTCGACCGAATCCCCTGGCCCCAGTTTTGGCCGCTATCGTTGTTCGGATTATAAAAGTACACCCTCATCTCGCCAGACGGATCAGCAGCGATACGCTGAATCGAAATCGCATGCAGCCCAAGTAAATCCGCATTCGCTGTTGTAACAAAGATTCCGACAGGGTTCGGATAGATAAGCTGATGCCCACCGTTATAATCAGGATGATGTGTCGCATAGAATAGCTTTGCAAACTCCTCATAATCTCCCACCGCTCCAGTAACTGGCTGGATACAAGATGAAAACTCTTTTGAAATCCACTGGCCATAGAATGAAGGGTTCACCCACTTGTGACCATCTTCCCCTCGAAGAGCACAGCGCTTCATCATATCATCATAAATACGATCTAAATGTGGCACCAACACGAGTGAAACAGGGTCGAGCTCAGTATGAAGATCTGGGGCAAGTCCTCCTGAAAGAAGCGACGAGTTGATCTCGATTCCTTCAAACATCATATCCACTTCACCATCACGACACGCTCTCGCAAGAAGCTCTAGTAAATAACCCGGGTCATGCTGCGACCAAAGGCTGATCCCTCGCGCTGACTGACACGTTGGATTCAATCCCTGTCCGATTCCAAGTGGCTGACCGAGTACGCTAATGATGCCAGACAGTAAAAGTCCTATTGCTGTAACATCATTCGAATCCTTACGCGATGCTAATAGATCTGACTCCACTTCCGGAAGAAGCTCCAGTTCTGTAATCCTTTCAAGCCCTGGAATGACAGGTGGTGAGGATAGAACTCCTCGCTCAAGCATACGCGCAAGTCCATACAGCGACTGACATGTAGAAGGGTGGATCGCAAGCGTAATAATCTCTTTCACGATTGGGAAATGCTCATTTAAATTCGCTTCGCCTTTTTCCGTTAAATCAAGTGCAATCGTTAGTAGCTCAGTCTCTTCTTTATTCGCTAAATCCCTAACGAGCTCCGCATGAATCGGGGAGACGATACCAGTATCACGCATGATGTTTGCAAACTCATCCGCTTCTAAAACTTTCTCAGCTTGAGACAATGCTTGAAACTGAGTTAAGTAGTCTTCTGTTTTGATGTATCTTTTACTTAACGCCGTAGGTCCACTCATGCTATCGATATAGCGCTCAATACTCGCTCTTCCTTCTGGAGAAAGGTCGCTATCTGTGAGCAAGTTTCTCGCGTAACCGATCATTTCAACGATACGGTTCACCATGATAGGACGCTGAGACGTTAGGCGATCGATTTCATTTACGAATGTGGGGGCAAGTGATGCTAACGACAGTTTGTTTGCAAGATATTGAAACAATAGGATGCCACGCTTCTGTTCCTGAGTTTGACTAATTCGAGCTTCCTCTGTTTCTGGTGGAAAAATCATCTCTAAGTTCAACGCCATGATCGTTGTCAACAGATCTTTTGCTTCTAGAGCCTTGATCGTGTCATGCTGATAGTCGCCCTTCGCAATCGCGAGCAACCTCAGCTCACTCAATACTTCGAACACAGAATAATTGCCTTCTATTTTAAATGAACCAGCTACGAGCTTCGGCTGAAGCTTACGTGGATTCTCCCACGGACCATCTTGAAAAATACCCGCCCGCTCGTAATCCTCCACTAGCTCATACAGCTCATCAAACATTTCCTTGTCGATCAAAACCGCCGCATTTCTAAGAGTCTCATCTACTAGCGCCTGATTTGAACCGCCTGACAACGTTTGCAAACTTCTCGCAAACTGTTCTTGATCATGATTTGAATATGAAGTCTTCATACTCGCACATCCCCCAATTAGTTTAAGATAGCATTTTGTTCCCTCTTCTTGATGAATAGAAACCTTTTTCTGTAAAATAGTTTTCGTCTTTATCATTTATTTTTCGCGATATTCTTTTAATTTCATTGATTTATCCAGAATATCTAGCCCTTAGTTTTATTTTCACAGATATACGCCATATTTCGCTCCCTACGAATCTAGCACCCACCATCTTTGTATAACCCATACGCAGCTATTATAATAGAAGCACTGACAGCCCTAAGGAGGTTCTACTAATGAAACAAACCATCGCACTACATAAAGAAACATTTCTTGAGGAACTACAGGAATTTCTAAAGATCCCAAGCATCTCTGCTGATCCCTCCCACAAGCAAGACGTTCAAAAAGGTGCTCATTTCGTGGCAGATGCACTCACAAAAGCAGGCATGGAAAACGTCGATGTCATCGAGACTGAAGGGCATCCGGTCGTATACGCTGACTGGCTTCATGCAGAAGGTAAACCAACTGTTCTCGTCTATGGTCATTACGACGTTCAACCGGCAGACCCTCTTGAACTGTGGGAAACTCCTCCATTCGAACCAGTGATTCGTGATGAAAAAATATTCGCTCGCGGCGCAACTGATGATAAAGGGCAGCTCTTCATCCATATCAAAGCGATGGAGCTTTTGATGAAAGAACATGGCAAGCTTCCTGTTAATGTGAAGTTCTGTATCGAAGGGGAAGAGGAAATTGCGAGTCCGAATCTTGACCCTTTCATTAATGAACAAGCAGAAAGGCTTAGCTGTGACGCCGTACTTATTTCAGATACGTCATTTATCGAAAAAGGTGTACCAGCGATCTGCACTTCGCTTCGTGGCGCTCTTGCAATGGAAGTGAACGTCAAAACAGCAAACACAGATCTTCACTCAGGCGTGTACGGTGGCGGTGTCCCGAATGCGGTTCACTCGCTCGTTCGCCTTCTCGATTCGCTTCACGATGAAGCTGGTACCATTTCGGTCGAAGGTTTCTATGATGGAGTTCCAGAACTAACTGATGCGCTTCGAAAAGAAGTCGCAGAGATTCCGTCCGATGAGGAAGCGATGAAGAAAGAGCTTGGATTATCTGCGCTGTTTGGCGAAGAAGGCTTCTCATTCAAAGAGCGTACTGGCATCCGACCAACGCTTGAAATCAACGGCATCACAGGTGGCTATCAAGGAGACGGCATCAAAACGATCGTCCCATCCGAAGCAAGTGGAAAAATTAGCTGTCGCCTAGTCGGCGATCAAGACCCGCAGCACATTTATGAATTGATTGAAAAACACTTAGAGGCTCACTGCCCAGTAGGCACTACGCTCTCTGTAAAACAGTTCATCCAGGCAAAACCTGTTGCTCTTGATTCACGTAATCCAATGATCCAAAAAGCAGCCGACGCTTACGAAAGCGTGTACGGCACGCGCGCACTCTTCCCGAAAGAAGGCGGATCGATCCCGATCGTCGAAGTCTTCGCACGGGTGCTCGACGCACCCGTCGTTCTCATGGGCTTCGGCCTTCCATCTGAAAACCTACACGCACCGAACGAGCACTTTCACTTGGAGAACTTCACGAAGGGAATCGAGACGGTCGTCGAGTATTTGGAGTCGTTGTAGGCCGTGGGGGCGGCTCGTTGGGGTAGGTTGGAGCGTTTCGCTGATATAATCTCGTTTTCGCTGATATATTTGGTTTATCGCTGATATATCTCTATTTTCGCTGATATAATGAGAATATCGCTGATAAAATCTTGTTTTCGCCGATATATTTAATTTATCGCCGATATCCAGCTCCCGTCCCACTATCCCAACTATGCAAAACGCCAGCGATGCCCTGCACCGCTGGCGTTTTTCTCTTTTTACTAGATTAGGATTACTCTAGTTAGACAATTAATCTACTTTTTAGCTAATAAAATGGATTTTTGGACAATAACAGCACCCGAAGACCCAACAGCACCTCAGAAAACCACTCTTTCAGTCACTTCCACTTCTCTTTTTCCGAGATTCTTCTACTATTTCATACCTCTCCATCGATTCAGGACCCTTCCCGCCCCCACCAGAAGAGCCTCCATAAATTTCATCATGAGGCGTATACCCTGCTGAGCTTGGTAATCGATTACGTTTTGTGATCGATCGACGGATCATCCTTATCACGAATAGAATCACCACAACGATAATGAGGATTTCCCCAACTGTATACCAATTCATCTACTCCCAAACCTCATCCAACTTGTCACTATAGAATTCGATCGCTTTCCTATAACTCAAGATCGATTCATCACTCGTCGTTTCTACTAAATTAGTAAGTAGATATTCCATCGCCTTACCGTTCTCTCCGAGGTTATACAACGTCATCGCATAGAACACCTGAATCGCTCGGTTGTTCGGAAATTGCTCCAATCCTTTTAAAAAGACACCTTTCGATTTCTCATATTTTCCTAGTGTTCTGTATGTACTGCCTAACCCGAGCAATGCTCCCTCAAGCTCAGAGGAAGGGAGTCCTAGCTCTATTGCCTTTTCATAAAGTGGAACAGCTTCAGACTCTTTTCCTAAAACGTCAAAGCTCCAAGCACACTGGTAATGGACCGATGCATCATACGGATTTTCTATTACAAGCTTAACGAACATCTCATTCGCCTCTTGGTGTTTTCCTTCTTGTCGATATTCAATCGCTCTCTCAATATTTCTACTCACTTGTATCCACCTCTTACCAATTAATCATTTATTAGTAGCTTATCATACAGCCTTCCTACACACCCTTATTATTCCTATTCTATTGACTACCCAAATCAATTAGACTATCATCTAATTAGATAGTGATCTAACTAATAAGAAAGGAGGATAAAAATTGCAGTTAAATAGACTCGTTAATTTTCATAAAACCCTCGGTGATCCCACTCGAATACGGATACTTACGTTACTCGCGACGGGGCCACTTCACGGCCAAGCGATCGCTGGCAAGCTTGGATTAAAAGCACCTACCATCACGCATCATATGACGAAATTGCGAGATACTGGCATCGTCTATCAACGAAGAGATAAAAACACGATCTACTATTACATAGACGAAAAGAAATTCCGCTCTTATTCTGAAGCTTTATCCAACATGCTTTACCAACCTGAGCACGATAAGGAGGACGATTCAATGAAAACACAAGCTGTGGTCAATAACTTTATCGCAAAAGACGGGACGTTAACGCACCTCCCCTCTCAGCGTAAGAAGAAAATCATTATTCTCAAGCACTTGATTAAAGGGTTAGAACGAGGCAAAAAGTACCCTGAGAAAGAGATTAATGAGTATATTAAAAAGTTCCATCCTGATTTCGCGACAATACGTAGAGAATTTATCATCAATCATTTTATGTACCGCGAAAACAATATTTATGAACTAAACCCGGAAGAGATGTGGGCTACGATTGATTAAGTCCCCTCCCTCCTATCCCGCAAACATTAAAAACGACTACAATTGCAATCCAATTTGTAGTCGTTTTTAATATACGCTGTACTTTTTTCTGATTTGTGAATTTATTATTCATGGAAAATTTATACGCATAATAAACTAAAGAGATACAATAGGTGTAAAGCCTAACGTAGGTACACGTTTGATTCTTTTAACTAGGGGGGATTAGGTTGGACCTGTTTATCTTTATTACAGTAATCGTTGGTATGTCTTTTATTTTTTTATATTTTGTCATTAAGTATGATTTAAAGAGAAAGGAATTAGAGCTAGAAGAGAAAAGAATAGACCTAGAAAAGAGAAAGCTAGAACTTAACAAAGAGGTTCAGGAAAAAAACAAAACCATTAAATCACCGCCGTCATAAAGGTAAGTGATTTACCTATTTAAGCGAAAGCGTCACTAATGGTGGATTGTATACAAAAAGCACTGCAAACAAGCAGTGCTTTTTAAAACGCTAAGGTAGCCAAAGCTACGTCTTTTCACTTTTTATTTCTCAATCACACCACAAGCGATTCGATCACCAGCATCGCCTGAAGGTTGTGACTCCATGTCGTCTGCTCCAGCATGAATGACAAGTGCTGTGCCGCCTTCTTTAAGAAGAGAGTTATCTTCTCCTTCAGCTAGCGTTACTTTTTCGTTCATGATTTCTTTATCAACCGTGCCATCTGCACTTACTTCAAGGTTCTCCATATCACCAGCGTGTGGGCCATCTTCTGTTTCAGTTCCGTGGCTTACATCAGCTGGGTTGAAGTGTCCTCCGGCAGACTTGAAGTCAGGAGCTTCACACTTACCGGTCTCATGAATATGGAAGCCGTGTGTACCTTCTGGAAGATCAGAAGTTTGAAGATTAATCGTTACACCTTTGTTTTCCTCCGTAATTTCAGCTGTCCCAACTTCATTGCCTTCTGCATCCTTCAACGTCACCATTGCCATTTCAGCAGCTTCCTCTTCTTTTGTACCTTCATCTGCTGTACCTTCGTTTGTTGCGTCCTCTTCAGTGTTTTCCATCGTAGAATTATTTTCTGAGCCAGACTCCTCCTGGTTCGAAGAATTTCCTCCACATGCAGTAAGTACAAGAGCTAAAGCTAGCATCATCATTAAGTAATACCACTTTTTCATACGAACTTCTCCCTCCTAAGAACATGTTATAACCATCTTTACACACACAAGAAGGTGTTAAACCTTACAGATGGGAATTGCATCCATCTTCCTATACCACTTTTTTACCTAGGCGTTCTTTAGTCTCTATTCCACATTGCATCCAACTTCCTTCAAGAGACTTGAGTCATAGTACACCTAATTTCTTTTAATCAAAAAAAATTGATTAATATGTTGCAATCTGAAATGTTATCGCTTACACTATACTTAATCAAAAAAATTTGATGAATAGAGGTGACCACAATGGCACTAGATTTTCCTATCCATAATGAACAGCTCAACACGACGTTTTCTTTGTACGAAAAGAAATTTAAAGCACTTTCAGATCAGAAGAGACTTCACATTATGTATGAACTTACCCAGGCTGGTGTGCTGTGCGTATGCGATCTAACTGACAAGTTATACCTTCCACAATCAAAGCTTTCCTATCACCTTAAGATACTCGTTGATGCAGAGTTGATTACGAAAGAACTCCGTGGTACATGGAGTTACTATAAATTGAACAAAAAAGAAGTGAATCATTTATTATCAGAAGAACTTTGTTGTCTATTCCGCACAAATGACGGATGTTAATGTTTACCCAATACATCAAAAAAAATTGATCAAGGAGAGGATTCAGAATGAGAACACATATCGGACTAAACGTGACAGACATTAAGGCTTCAATCGATTTTTACACGAAGGTGTTTAATAGTAAACCAGTAAAAGTAAAAGACGATTATGCGAAGTTTTTACCTGAAGAACCTTCTGTTAACTTTACTCTCAACCTGAAAGATGACGTAAAAGGCAACCAAGTGGGACACTTTGGCCTACAGGTCGAAAGCCATGATGAAGTCATGCGTCATAAAGAAAGACTTGAGAAACTAGGGTTTTTCGCACGCGAGGAAATGGATACGAACTGCTGCTATGCCCTTCAAGATAAATTCTGGGTAACAGATCCCGATGGCAACGAGTGGGAGTATTTCTTCACAAAGCAAGATAGCGAGGAAACTGAGGAAGCTGTTTCAAGCAGCTGTTGTTAAGTGGCTACCATTAAACTAAGAAAGCGACCACAAGGGTCGCTTTCTTCTATTTCTCTACCATCTGGCTTCTAAGGAAGTCCAACACCATCTCATTATAGAGATGAGGATTCTCGATGTTTGCAATGTGACCTGCTCCAGGAAGAAGACCGATGTTTATGCTGTCATTCTTACTTTTTACATAGGCCGCTGCTTCTACTTCATATAGCTCGTTCCCGCCGTTTAATAACAATGTAGGCGTTTTGAGTGATGCAAGTGTTTCTTCATCAATAGCAGGATAGTCAAACGTCATCAGATCGTTCACCTTCGTTAACGTATCGTACCACTTCGTTCCGTGAATGTCTTTGAAGTAGTCTGCTGTGTCAGGATCCGTTTCCTCTAAATTAGAGAAATGCTTATGCTGCTCATCTAACTTCCCTTTCAAGTGATCCGGAACAAATGGCGTATAACCTGTTAACACCATTCCTTTTACTAAATCAGGACGTTTGAGCGCAGTATGTATCGATAAGGTCGCTCCTAAAGAAAGACCAAGTAAATATGCCGGGCCATTCGCTTCTAGGTCTTCCACTAACCACTCAACAGCTGTCTCAACATACTCTTTGTTCGCTTCGATCGATGAAACACCGTGTCCTGGTAGATCCGGACAAACCACTTCGTAATGCTTTGAGAAAAATTCCTTTTGCGTTTGAAAATGAAGGTCTCCTGTTCCCATAAAACCATGTAGCATATAAATTCGTTCCATTACCATTCACCGCCACTTCTCATATTCGTTTCGACTACCTCTTCTACTGTACCATAAGTAAAAGCAGCAGCACTATGCCACTGCTTGAAGTTAGACCGCTGTTGTTTCCTCTTGCACTGACCAATCGAATTCATCGCTCTTCAACCACTGCCAAAGCGCTTCGATATCTTTTGAGAAAACGCGATCTTCTTTAATAGGTGGAACGATTTCTCGTCCTTCTGAATGAAGCTTCTGAATCGAGGACGAAGCATTCTTAAGCTCTCGGTATTCAAGCGCCTGCATGGCACAAATAAGTTCGATAGCAACGACCTTTTGAGCGTTCAGAACGATTTGATACGCATGACGAGCACCGATCGTACCCATGCTCACATGATCTTCCTGATTCGCTGACGAAGGAATGCTATCGACACTTGCTGGATGTGCGAGCGTTTTGTTTTCGGATACGAGAGATGCCGCAGCGTATTGCATGATCATCGCACCTGATTGAAGACCAGGATTCGGACTTAAGAATCCAGGGAGATCATTCAGCTGCGGGTTCACTAACCTCTCGATGCGTCGCTCTGAGATGTTTGCCATTTCAGCAACTGCAATTTTCAAAAAGTCCATTGCTAGAGCAATCGGCTGACCGTGGAAATTCCCTCCTGAGACGATCGTCTCGCCATCATCGAAAATCAACGGATTATCTGTCGCAGCATTCATCTCGATCTCAAGCTTATCTTTTACATATGAAAGACTTTGTCTTGATGCGCCATGAACCTGTGGGATGCAACGGAGCGAATACGCATCTTGCACACGCTTCTCACCCTGATGAGTGATGAGTTTACTGTCGTTCGTTAACGTACGAATTCGTTTCGCCACGTCTATTTGCTCGCGGTATCCCCTCGCTTCATGAATAGCTGGATGGAATGCGTCGATGATTCCTTCAAGCGCTTCGAGCGTCATCGTAGCGATCCAATCACTTTGATCGAAAAGGCGTTCCGCTTCGATATAATTAATGACACCCATCGCTGTCATCGCCTGTGTTCCATTGATGAGGGCAAGACCTTCCTTCGCTTTCAAAGTCAAAGGTTTGTAGCCAAGTTCATCATAAACCTCACTCGTTGGTCGAATCTTCCCTTTGTAGTGAACCTCTCCTTCTCCAACTAACACGAGAGCAAGGTGTGATAGTGGTGCAAGATCGCCAGAAGCACCGAGCGAACCTTGACTCGGGATTACCGGAATCATTCCTTCATTCGCAAGGTCACGAAGTCGCTCGACCACGCATGGTCGCACACCAGAAAATCCTTTGATCAACGCATTTAGTCTGAGAACGACCATCGCTTTGCTCACCTCAACCGGAAAGTTCTCTCCAACGCCGCATGCATGCGAACGAATCAGATGAAGCTGGAGCTCATCGACATTCTTATCTGGAATAAGCACGTCACTAAACTTCCCGAAACCTGTATTGATTCCATATACAGTCTTTCCTGTTGCTACGATCTTCTCAACCGCTTTTCGACTCTTTTTTACCTTCTCCATACTCGATGGATGAATCGAAACATCCTCATCACCATATAGTATGTTCTTCATATCTTTTAACGTTAAATCAGATCCCGTTAGTAGTATCATCGTCCATTTCCCCTTTCGTTGATAAATCCATACAAAAAGGAGACGACAATGGCACATCACGTACCATCACCGTCTCCTGATATCTCATCACTATAGACAGTTTTTCATCCTATATGATTAATTCCGAGTCCGAACGTTTCATGTTCGAGACCCTTTACTGGTGCGCCAATCGTTCCATAAAAGGCAACCGCGATCCATTCTCCCTCGTCAAAATGTTCATAAGGCGTGCCTCGCACGATTGCGAACCGTAATCCTACTGTGCGCATCATGTTTCCTGCGCCAATTTGCCCTCGCATCACACCTTCTAACGCTTCTAAAATAGCGTGGTAGAGTGCGTGCGTTTCTCGATACAGCTCTTCAGAAATGATGCTATTTCGTTTCGCAGCTGTTTCAACTGCTGAGATCACTTTTTCCATATTCATCGAACCCGCTTTACCCTGACAGTACTCTACGTCTTTTAACTGTCCTGCAAAAGGCTCTAATTCCTCTGGTGCCAATGTTGCTACCAACATCGCTAACTTTCCAATCTTGATTTTCTGTGCCATCTACGTCACCTATCCAGTATCCGACTACTAATCACTATTATCTTATTAAATTGTATGTGTTTTCAGAATCATATGTCAATAGAATCTAGGTAAATTTTACCCTATTATCATGCTAGTTTACTAGCGTAGTAAAGGGGTTTTAGGTCTTTTTTGTAGTCGTTGTAAACCTTTACCAGTAACTTGATAAAATTTGTAATTTGTCGAATAGTGTTGAAATATATACAGTTACTTGTATAATAAAAGTTGTGAATAAATTGTCAGAAATATTTAAATAAACCAAAAGAGGAGCGTCTCACATGGAAAGTTTTTTATCGAGCATCATTGATGCTTCAAACAATATCCTCTGGGGATATGTTCTGATTGCAGGATTACTCGGGCTGGGTATCTATTTCACAATTACCTCCCGTTTTGTACAATTTCGTTTTTTTGGAGAAATGATCCGTGTACTTGGAGAAAAACCTGATTTCAAAGATGGAAAGAAAAACATTTCACCCTTCAAATCGTTTTGTGTAGGAGCTGCAACCCGAATCGGTACCGGTAACCTTGCAGGTGTAGCTGTGGCGATTACGCTAGGTGGGCCAGGAGCCGTATTCTGGATGTGGATTGTAGCACTCCTTGGAGGTGCAACTGCATTTATTGAAAGTACGTTAGCTCAGGTCTACAAGATAAAAGATACAAAAGCCTACCGCGGCGGACCTGCTTACTATATCGAAAAAGGACTAAAGAAAAGATGGTTAGGCGTTCTTTTTGCCGTCATCATCACAATCACATTCGGACTTATATTCAATTCGGTTCAAAGTAATACCATTGCATTAGCGTTTGAAAACGCTTTCGGAATGAACCGTTTAGCGATGGGCTTAATTATTACGGCGCTTACTGGTTTAGTCATTTTTGGTGGTGTACACCGAATCGCAAACCTATCGAGTGTTATTGTACCGGTGATGGCAATTCTATATATCGTGATTGCCTTTATCGTATTGATTATCAACATTGGAGAACTTCCAGCTGTTATTTCTCTTATCGTCGGACATGCTTTTGGACTTGAGCAGGCATTCGGTGGTGCGATTGGTGCCGCAATCATGAACGGTGTAAAACGTGGATTGTTCTCTAACGAAGCCGGTATGGGTAGTGCCCCGAACGCAGCAGCAACATCAACGACATCTCACCCCGCAAAACAAGGTCTTATTCAGTCACTTGGGGTTTTCGTTGATACGATTCTAGTTTGTTCAGCTACAGCATTCATCATCTTGCTAGCGCCTGTATTTCAATCAGGTGACGTTTCAGGAATTGAATTACTTCAGAATTCACTTAACGCGCATATCGGTGGTTGGGCTGGTATCTTCATCTCTATTTCGATCCTACTCTTTGCTTTCAGTTCGATCATTGGATCTTATTACTATGGAGAAACGAACATTGAATTTATTAAAGAAAGTAAGACAGCGCTATTTATTTTCCGTATCGCAACGATGGCGTTCGTATTGATCGGCTCTGTCTCAAGCCTAAGTCTTGTATGGAAAATGGCAGACCTCTTCATGGCCCTCATGACGATCATCAACTTAATCGCGATTGCAATGCTAGGTAAAGTAGCGGCCAAAGTATTGAAAGACTATGAGACACAACGTAAAGCAGGCAAAAACCCAACGTTCAACCCTACCAAACTTGGAATCGAAGGTACTGAAGCTTGGGAAGATGAAGATGAGGAAAATAAGGAAAAGAAAAAAACTGCAATGTAATGTAACTAAGAGCCTGGAGATTCCAGGCTCTTTTCACAATCCATCACCCATTATTTTTGAAAAACGGTTTTGTGTTAAGTATGATGAAATTAGGGAAACAGTATATGTGGTTATACTGAAAACTAGAACATGAAGGAGTGGATAACATGAACAACAGTCAATTCGAAAAAATCAAGAACGGAAAAGGATTTATCGCAGCGCTAGACCAAAGTGGTGGTAGTACACCGAAGGCACTAGCAGAGTACGGCGTACCTGAAGATGCTTATTCCAACGAAGATGAAATGTTTGATCGTGTACACCAAATGCGTACTAGAATCATCACGTCCCCTGCATTTAACGGTGATAAAATTCTAGGTGCTATCCTTTTTGAACAAACAATGGATCGTGAAATCGAAGGTAAGTTCACGGCTGACTACCTTGCAGACAAAGGCGTCGTGCCTTTCCTAAAGGTCGATAAAGGGCTTGCAGAAAAAGAAAACGGCGTACAGCTTATGAAGCCGATTCATGATCTAGATGAGACGCTAAGACGCGCTAACGAAAGAAAGATCTTCGGTACGAAGATGCGTTCCGTTATTCATGAAGCAAATACAAGCGGCATCAAAGCCGTCGTTGACCAGCAGTTCGAAGTCGGTAAACGAATTATTAACTCTAACCTCGTTCCGATCATCGAGCCAGAAGTGAACATTAACAGTGAAGACAAAGCACAATCTGAAGAGATTTTACGTGATGAAATCATGAAGCACTTGAATGACCTTCCTGAAAATGAAAATGTCATGCTGAAGCTTTCCATTCCTACAAATGCGAATGCATATAAAGAGTTGATCGAACATCCACGCGTCGTTCGCGTTGTTGCTCTATCTGGCGGTTATTCTAGAGATGAAGCAAACAAGATCTTGAAAGAGAACGACGGTCTAATCGCGAGCTTTTCAAGAGCGCTAGCAGCTGACTTAAACGCTAATCAAACTGATGAAGAGTTTAACGCAGCATTGCAAGACGCTGTAGATACGATTTATGATGCTTCTGTAAATAAGAAGTAAGAGCTAAGACAGCACGGAGGGTGCCCTAAGTGGGGCACCTTCCTTTTTTATTTTACAGAATTCAGGAACAACATGATCCCCATTAACAGCTAACCCCTACGACTACTAACATTTCATAAAAATTCTCTCAAAGAAAAGTTTCCAATAAAGAGAGCACCCAATTCGAAGTGGATGCTCCCTTGTTGCGCTACTCGATTAAGATTTTCGTATATTCGTATTCCATGCTAAGTCGATATCCATCATCCTTTTGGCCGCATAGATTAAAATGAACTGGATGACGATGATCGGTAGACCCATCAGTCCTGAGACAACTGATAGTGGCGGTAATCCTCCAATACGCATCAGAATGAGTGCGAAACTAGTGATGATCATCGCAATGATGATGCGAAGTGTTCGCGGCGGTTCATTCTTACTCATATCTCTTGTACTCGTGTAAGCAGCGACAGTATATGTCGTTGAATCAAGCGTAGTCGTTAAGAAGATCAGAGCCACAATTATAAAGATCACGACCGATACTTCACCTAGAGGAAGCGTTTGTAAGATTTCAGGTATAGCCGCCATCCGTTCATTTTCCTTAACGAGTTTTAATACTGAAAGATCTCCATCAAGATAGCGATGCACACCAAGTCCACCCAATACGCCTGTCGCGATCCATGAGATCATCGTTGGCGCAAGGAGGTAAGTAAGGATCATTTCTTTGATCGTTCCGCCCTCTTGAAATCTTTGCAGCGAACACACTATGAAGCATCGCCCAAGTTGCGCTGTATGCAAACCAGAATACTGTGTTACTTTGAATATGAGAAGCCTTGCCTTCATAGACGGACTCTGTGTTTAATGAAAAATCAAGGTAGTTTGATAATAAGAACGCAACGCTATCAGAGAAGTAGTTTAATATGAACACTCCTGGTCCAGCGATAAGGACGAATATGGCAAATAGTCCTGCTAAATACATATTCATCGTACTTAAGCGTTTGATTCCTTTTTCGATTCCTAAGTAAGCGCTCAATGAAAATAAAAACACCCAAACGATCGTAACGAGGATCGTCATACTAAACGTCACTTCCATGTTTAGTAAGTTTGATAAATTATGAGTGATGATGGGAGCTCCGAGACCTAGTGTGACAGAAGCACCTGCTAATATACTGATAAGGAATAAGATATCGAGAGCTCTTCCTCCCCAACCATCCGTAAATCTATCTCCAAACAGTACCCGGCAAGCTTCTGAGATTCTCATCAATGGGCGCTTTTTCACATGCAGGATATAGCCCATAGCTGGAGCACTCATGACGAAAATAGCGAAGACTTGAAATCCCCATAAGAACATACTATATGCATTTCCCCATAGAAGAGCTTCTGCTGATCCTACACTTACAACTGCTGGAGGGTCGTTCGCGACTGACGTCCACTGCAGCATCCCAGTCCGCATGATTGTAGAACCAACACCCATCGCGATCAAAATTGAAGCATACTCAAATAAGGTGAAACGGGGCTTTTCCTTAGGATCTCCTAAGACGACTTGCCCGTACCTTGAGAAAGCGAAGTACAAACCTGCTACTACGAGTAGAATTCCGTACCATAGGTATCCCCAACTAAAGACATCGACTATGTAATCAAAAATGGAGTTAAGTAGATTTAAAGACTCTGATTCATACATCGCAAAAGGTATACTGATTGCAATCATGATCAGTACAGATGGAACAAAAATTTTGTAATCGATTAACTTATCCGAACTCATACTATCCCTCTCTATCTACATCCTAATTTCTCTCAAAATTTCATTACCCGGAAATGCAAAAAACATAACGCAAGCTGAAAGGGTTTTCCATTCAATTCTTACTAAACAAGGCACTTGGAAGCTGCCGAGATCTTCATAAAACAAAAAAAGAACCTGAAAATCCAGGCTCTGGTGTTAGAAGTTAATGAAAGATCTTTTACAACTCCATGATTACAACAACAAATACGCTAGCGGTGTAACAATAATAATCGTCAAAATTGTACGCTCTACCCAAATCACGAGTAGCTTCGGGATACTAACCGGGATATCAGTTGATAAGATACACGGAATGAGAGCTGAGAAGAACAAAATCGCTGAAACTGATACCGTACCGATCACAAACTTCGTGATCAATGGAGCATCCACAACGAGTAGTGCTGGCAAGAACATTTCTGCGATTTCCATCGCTGACGCTTTTGCAGCGAGAAGTGGCTCAGGAACTTGCATGATCCAAGTAAATGGATAAAAAATATATCCTAGAATATCAAATACTGGCGTGAACTCTGCTAGCACAAGACCAAGTAAGCCTACCGACAAAATCGATGGAAGGATAGCAGCTGTCATGATGAACCCGTCCTTCAAGTTCATCCATACATTCTTACTGAGTGATGGAGACTTTGCTGCAGCAGCCATCGCCTGTCCCCATGCTGCTTTCACTCGATTTTCCTTGATGACTTCTTCTGGACTACCTTCACCGTCGTAATACTGATTACTTATTTTGTTCAACGGCCATATGCGCACTGTGATAGCGGTTACAAGAAATGTAGTAAAGAGCGTGAGCCAGAAGTAAATGTTCCACACTTCCATCAGTCCGAGCGTTTTTGCCACAACGATCATGAACGTAGCAGAGACCGTAGAGAATCCAGTCGCGATGATCGTCGCTTCCTTAATCGTGTATTTTCCTTCTTTAAACACACGGTTTGTAATCAACAATCCGATCGAATAGCTCCCAACGAACGAAGCGACCGCATCGATTGCAGAACGACCAGGCGTTTTCCAGATCGGTCTCATGACAGGTTGAAGGATCACGCCAATGAACTCTAGTAACCCATAGCCAACGAGTAGCGCAAGAAAAACCGAACCGATCGGAACGAGTAACCCAACAGGAATCACGAGCTTTTCAAATAGAAACGGACCCATTCCAGGACTAAATAACCAAGCCGGTCCGAATTCGAAGATCAGCATCAAACCAACAAGTACACCCAGCACTTTAAAAAGTGATAAGCCTACGTTAACAGCATTCACATTCCACGTTTTGTTAATAAACGGATAAACAGCCCCAATGATAATCACAAGGAGTGCATAGTAAGGAACAAACGTTGTAAACGTGGTTAAGAAATAGGTCACGATATGATCGAGCGGAATAGATGATTTGCCATTAACCGTGATTGGAACAAAAAACGTGAAGATTCCGATCAAACTAAACCCGAAAAACTTTAGTAATTGTAAAAAAGACGGTGTTGAAGGTTGTACGTTCGTCTGTTGTTTCGCTGTTTCCATCTAAACCCTCCAATTAAACGAATAGTCTGACATTTTAAAGTGAAGAGGGATCTTACTCCCTCTACCGTTTACAATAGCCAGTCAAAAATGACAGCATGACATGAACAGCACTCTTCACAGCCATTCCACCTACATCTTTTCGAGGATCAAGACACACGATATCCATCGCCTTTACCTTCGGATGCTCACCCGCAAGCTGAACAGCATCGAACAGTTCTTCAGTGTACATTCCACCAGGTGTCGCTGCAGGGGCAGCTGGATTGTGCGTGATATCGAGCACATCCATATCGACAGTTAAGTAGATCGTATCGACCGTCTTGTTCAGCTCCTCTAGTGCTTCAGCAATAACAGAATCGATTCCCTTCTTTCTCGCCTGCTTCATCGTTGTATAGTTCACGCCATGCTCATCAGCATACTCCTTCAGTTCCAGCGCATTGAAAAAGCCGTGAAGGCCGATGTTATGAACATGATTCCCCTCAATCGTCCCACTTTCAAGTAAGTTTCGAATCGGTGTCCCGTTCGCAGGTCCGATTTCCGTGAGGTCGCGTAAGTCGAAATGCGTATCGAGCTGTAAAATACCGATCGTCTCACTGGGGTTCGCACGCTTTAAGCCTTTTACAAGCATGGCTGTGATAGAATGATCGCCACCCATCGTTACTTGCATCGTGTGAGGATGGTGACGTTTCATTGCCACCATCGCCTCCTCGATGTTTTGATGCGTTTGTGCGATATCCGTTATGTGTTGTTTCACGTTACCTAAATCGATCGCTTTTAACGAAGCAAGATCAACATCTTCATCAAGGTTATACGTACCGAACGACTTCCAAACCCCGCGCATCGCATCTGGATTTTCGCTTGCAGCTGAAGTTGAGATCGACGACTTGGAGAGCGGAACTCCAAGAATCGTCACATCAACGTTATCCCAATTCGGTTCTGTATCACCGATCGTTTCAATCCACTCGTGTACTTTTAAATCACGCGTTTTCTCCGTTTGTTTTGTCCACACCATGCTCGGACGGTCTAACATCGGATACGGATAGGTCATACTAACTGTCCTCCGACAACGCGTGGCATGCCTGCTTTTATAACCGTATCAACGTGATTCATGCCGTACTGATACGATAGGAAAAGATAATTTGGGATATCGAATATCGTGACATCCGCTTTTTTACCTTTTTCAAGACTACCTGCTTCTTCTGCACAGCCAATTGCATGGGCAGCATTGATCGTCGTAGCAGTTAGTACTTCTTCAGGCGTCATCCCCATGTTCAAACAGCCCAAGTTCATAATGAACGGAAGTGAGATCGTCGGAGAAGAGCCAGGATTCGCATCCGTCGATAGTGCAACGGCTACCCCTGCATCGATCATTTTTCTAGCTTGTGCGAATTCCGCCATGAGGAAGAACGCTGTTCCAGGAAGCAACACGCCAACGACGCCAGCTTCAGCCATATCCTTAATGCCCTGCTCAGAAGCGCGAAGCAGGTGATCGGCTGAAATTGCGCCAACGGATGCCGCTAACTCAGCTCCAGCATAGGGTTCAATTTCATCAGCATGGATTTTCGGAATCAAGCCATGCTCTTTTCCTGCTTCTAAAATGCGTCTTGATTGGTCTGGTGTAAATACGCCTCGCTCACAGAACACATCGTTAAACGTAGCAAGGTTGCGCTTCGCAACTTCCGGAATCATCTCGTTAATCACACGATCAACAAAGACCTCTGGCGTTTCTTTTTCGTGCATTGGAATTGCATGCGCACCCATGAAGGTAGAAACAAGGTCGATTGGATGATCGTTTCCAAGCTTCTGAGCTACTTCTAGCTGCTTTAACTCATGTTCAAGAGTAAGACCGTATCCGCTCTTCGCTTCTACTGTTGTGACACCGTGAAGCAAAAATTTATTAAGACGCTTGATCGACTGCTCATAAAGCTCTTCATGACTTGCTTCCTGTGTTGCACGAGTCGTCGCATGAATACCACCGCCCGCTTCCATGATATCCATGTAAGTCCTGCCTTTTAGACGCATCGCATATTCGTTCTCGCGTGTACCAGCATGAACGAGATGCGTGTGTGGATCGATTAATCCTGGCGCCACCACTTTACCAGTCGCATCGATATGTTCTTCAGAACTGACATCGTACTTTCCTTGTAGTTCCTCGGTTGATCCTACTTCTACAATTCTGCCATCTTCCATGTAAAGCGCACCGTTTTCGAGTATTTGAAGGTCTGACATCGCATCCTTTACAGCTGGCTTCTCTGAATGTCCTGCCATCGTAATCAGTTGTGATGCACCTGTGATTAATAATTTTTGTGTCATAGTCGCTCCCTCCTATTGCTTCTTCAACATTGGAATGTTGATATTTTTATCTTGAGCTGTTTTTTCTGCAATTTCATAGCCTGCATCAACGTGTCGAGCTACGCCCATTCCAGGATCTGATGTGAGGACACGCTCTAGCCGAGCTTCTGCATCTTTCGTTCCGTCGGCAACGATCACCATTCCAGCATGCAAGGAATAACCCATTCCTACGCCACCCCCGTGATGGACGCTGACCCAGCTAGCACCGCCTACACTGTTGATCATCGCATTGAGAATCGGCCAATCTGCAACAGCGTCACTACCATCTTTCATTGACTCTGTTTCTCGGTTTGGTGAAGCAACAGAGCCAGAATCTAGGTGGTCTCGCCCAATCACGATCGGTGCACTTAATTCACCGCTCGCTACCATATCGTTGATGATTTTTCCGAACCGAGCTCGCTCACCATATCCGAGCCAGCAAATACGTGAAGGCAGTCCCTGGAAGCTAATCTTTTCACGTGCCATGCGAATCCAATTGCATAAGTGCTCATTGTCGCTGAATTCTTTTAGAATGACTTCATCCGTTTTATAAATATCTTCAGGGTCTCCAGAAAGTGCTACCCAGCGGAAAGGCCCTTTCCCTTCACAGAACTGTGGACGGATATACGCAGGGACGAATCCTGGAAAGTCAAAGGCATTTTTAATTCCCTCATCCTTTGCAACCTGGCGAATATTGTTTCCATAATCAAAGGTGATCGCTCCCTTTTTCTGCATATCAAGCATCGCCTGAACATGAACCGCGATTCCTTTCTTAGCAAGCTTCGTGTAGTTTTCAGCGTTCTCCTTACGAAGTGCGTTAGCTTCTTCAAGATTCATTCCGATTGGTACATACCCATTCAGCGGATCGTGAGCTGACGTTTGATCTGTCAGAACATCTGGATTAAACCCTCTCTTGATCATCTCTGGTAAAAGTTCCGCTGCATTTCCAAGAAGTCCAATCGAAAGTGCTTTTCCTTCATCACGTGCTTCTTCCGCAAGCTTGATCGCTTCATCAAGATTATCCGTAGAAGTATCAAGGTACTTCGTATCTAAGCGTCGCTGAATACGATGCTGATCGATTTCGATCGCAATACAAACCCCACCATTCAACGTCACAGCTAGAGGCTGCGCACCACCCATTCCACCAAGTCCAGCAGTTAGGGTGATCGTTCCTTTCAAGCTACCGTTATAATGCTGCTTCGCAAGCTCACCAAACGTTTCATACGTTCCTTGTACGATTCCCTGACTACCGATGTAGATCCAGCTTCCGGCTGTCATCTGCCCATACATCATGAGACCTTTTCGATCGAGCTCCTGAAAATGCTCCCAGTTTGCCCATGCAGGAACAAGGTTTGAATTCGCGATTAATACTTTTGGCGCATCCTTATGTGACTTGAACACTGCGACAGGTTTACCCGACTGAATCATCAGCGTTTCATCTTCTTCAAGCTTCTTCAGTGAATCAACAATCGCTTCATAGCACTCCCAGTTACGCGCCGCTTTCCCAATTCCTCCGTATACCACAAGCTCATCAGGATTTTCCGCTACATCAGGATGCAAATTGTTGTTAAGCATACGCAGTGCCGCTTCTTGAATCCATCCCTTCGTATTCAATGTCGATCCTCTATACTGCTCAACCTTGCCTGTTTTCGTTTCTGACATCTCATCCACTCCTCTAAACTTCTTTGATACTTTTATGCTAGCATTCAAAAAGTTCAGAAAATAGATAACACACTTTCGAAATACAGGAATTATTTTATATACTGATAACCTAGTTATGTATTGTTTGAGTAATTAATAGCATAAATTTTGTTTTCTATAATAATATTAGACAAAACAAAAAGGCTACGTTACAAACGTACCCTCAATGAAGCTTTCGATATTCTCCTGGCGTTTCACCTGATACTTCTTTAAAGACTCGACTAAAATAATTCGCATTCGTAAATCCTGTCGCATGAGCGATCGCTTGAATGGTATCCTTTGTCCCTGTCAGCATCTCCTTCGCTTTTTGAATCCGGATGGCGTTCACAACTTCTCGAAACGACTGACCATACTTCGTTGATAACGTATGACTCAAGTAGGATGGGTTCCTGTTAACATGTGAAGCAACACGTTTTAGAGAAAGCTCAGGTTCATGGAAGTGCTCTTCTACATAAGCGATTGCTTCTTCGACGACATTGACTTTTCCATGTTTCGCTTCTTCAATCGAGTGCAACAAATCATTAATGAAGAGAATGAAATCCTGAACAATCCGATACAAAACCGGACTGTAAAGAATTGTATCGAAAATCCTTTTATACTTTTCTTCGTAATCAGTCATGCCCTTTCGAATCATGAATCTACGGACTTGCGCGAGGATACTCGTTAACCTTGTTCGTAATAATCCAGGATCAGGGTAGGGAGATTCAATATTATAAAATTGGTCGTACAGCCATGTTTTGATGTCGTTCGATCGACCTTCATCTAACATGACCACCCAATCCCGCTGTTCCGTTAACGTTAAGAAGGGATCCATATCCCGCCACTCGCTCTGATCGTCTGAACAGAGCACCTGTTGATAGCCTGTAAAAAAAGTTATCTCCATCACTTTCCGTAGCTTTTTGTACATGCCATGTAGAGACGCTTCCCCTCCTCCACGATCAACTGCGATGACTAGAGCTTTACCCGTCGCTCGTTCCCATTCTTCTAGAAATCGCTGTGCTTTTGCAATCGGTTCTGGAAATTGCTCTTCAAAGATAAGGGCAATTCGATCACTCGTAGAGAAAACAAGGGGCTTAAGGTAAAAGTCGAACTGCTCGATAAACGTTCGTAAATCACTTAAATCATTACTGGCCTCCGTTTTCAGTAAGTAGACAGGATAACGATAAGGAATGTGCTCATCAATAAAAAGAGACTCATACCACACAGACTGTTTTGATTCTTCTTCATGACCTTGTCTCCCTTTTTCGGTCAACTTTCTGAACGCTAGCTGAAGGGAGTTCTTTACTCTCGAAGGTGACAGCGGCTTTACCCACAGGTCGACTGCGCCCATTTCGATCGCCTGTGTTGCTTTTTCAAACGTCGGTTCAGCCGTAACAGCGATCACTTCCCCCACATACCGATCAATGAACTTTTTCACCATCAGCCATTTTTCATCGGGAATCATATCAAGCTCTAGGCAGAGTACATCTGGTAACTCATTCTCGAGGCTTCCCAACATATCTGAGAGTTGATCGACAAGTCCAACGCTTGAAATGGGGAACGAGTATTTCGAAATCAGCCATTCTAGACCATCGAGTTCTTGCTTATCGCGGTCGACAATCAATACGGTATACAGGGTCCTTCACCTCCGTTCAGCTTAACTTTCTTCATTTAGTTTACTATAAATCGTTAGGTCATGTAGAATACGCTCTTATGCGGTCGCACGCTCTTCTTGGGGTTGCTTCACTTCTAGGTCCTTATAATGCTTTGTAAGTGGAAAAATCAGACTGACCAATAGGAGTAGTATTCCCCCACCGACAACAGTGGGGATACCACCCATTACCGTTCCAATCCAGCCTCCGATCAGCAATCCTCCAAGTAAACTTGCATGCAAGATCGCATTGATGATGCCACCTACTCTTCCAAGGATCGTTTCATCTACCGATTGCATGAACAAGCTATTCAATGGCACATTGATAAATGGATTTGATAGACCTAGAAAGCTCATCCAAATGAAAATTGGCGTAATCGGGTATGTTTCAAGCAACAAGCTGACAGGCAAAATGGTTGTACATATTAATCCGGAAAAGCCGAGAGTTACTAAAATAAGCCTGTTTGATCTGACTCTCTTCATGATGAACGGGATAAGCAACGCTCCTAATACTCCGAACACCCCTTCAGTAGATTCTAATAATCCAAATTGAAACTCTTTTATTTCAAAGACATTTAAAATAATGTGATACATATTTGCTCCGACCACACTCATCACAAAGGCCGAAACGACTAATAACCAAGTAAACCCCTTCAAAAACCTGTCGTTCTTCATCGCGGATAGTCCTTCTTTCATAGACGCGATGTATCCTTTTTCAGAAGTATGTTCCTCTGACGTTTCTCGTTTTATCACAATCATGCCGATAAGCAAAGCAGAGATGAGGAATGTGGAAGCATCGAGTACAAAAATCAACGAGACACTATTTACTAGTAGAAGAGCTCCCCCAATAGAAGGGGCAATAATATTCATCGTCATAAAAGTGGACTGCGATAATCCTACCGCCTCAGGAATTTTTTCCTTCTTGATAATTTGAGGAATGGTTGCTGTTTTCGCTGGCTCAAAGAATACTGTCCCGATTCCTTGTAGAAAAATCAAAACCAGTATTCCAGTTAAAGAATCATGTGCAGGAATCATGAGGAGTAAAATGATGAGTCGATAAAGGTCAGCGATCACCATGATAACCTTTTTCGAATAGCGATCAATAATTGGGCCAACAAAAACTCCAAACAACAGACTCGGTATGTATCTCGCCATCAGCACAAAGCTGAACACAAGCGCATTATCTGAAAGCTGTGAAACTAGAAAAATAACGACGATATGAGTAATACCATCTCCAAGTTCTGACACTACTTGCGCCACCCACAGTTTCAAGTACGCAGGGTTCTTTAGTAAACCGATCAAGAGAAACGCCTCCATTAAAATTATTTTTATCGATATAAATAATTTAATCGTAAGCGGTTTTTTTGTAAAGAGTTTGGAATTCCTGTCCAAGTTCTAGATGCTTATATACCACGGGTTCACACCATTAAATTTTTTTTGAACGGTAAATGTTTTTTTGGTAAACTAGTAAGAGAGGTGATCATAATGATCAATAGCGTAGAAGTAGCCAAAGCACTCTTCGACCCTAAGCTAAATAGCTTGATAAAATGCGTTGAGACCGAGTCCAAAACGGTGAAAGAAATGGCTGCAGAACTAAACGAGAAACCATCGAGACTCTATTATCCAATACAGAAATTAATGAAATTAGAATTATTAAAAGTAGAACGTGAAGAGACGATTGGAAATTTAATTGAGAAGTATTACACATCCAATCACCTGGTTGATCAGAACATGAGTATGGAAGGCGAATTCGCAAGAGAAAACAAAGAGTTCCTCCTCACCCAAGTCATGACTTCCATCCAACGAGGAGTCGAGGTGTTACGCAAAGATTTAGAAGCTGATCCAACTCCTGATCACTCGAGCGCAACGTATCGACAAGCGACCGCGTCCTTAACACTTGAGGAGTGGCAGGAATTAAACGAAGAAATCATTGAGCTGATTAATAAGCGCCAGAGTTCCTCATCACACGCGAAACGGTATAGCTTTAGTTTCCTTTCCTATGAAGCAGACAAGAAATAACATCATCGTTATCAGTCTAAAGTTGTAGCGTAGCCTCCGTATGAATAACGATGGCATGACCTCCTAGCTTGCTTACAATGTAGAAAAGGAGGCATTTCTATGATAAAAGGATTATACGAGGCTCATCTTCCTGTGAGCGATATGGAAGAATCGATTACGTTTTATGAGAAGCTCGGGTTGGAGCTAGCTCACAAAGGAGAGCGCGTGTCTTTTATGTGGATTGTTAAGGGAGAAAGCTGGCTCGGGTTATGGGACTCAGAACAAGTCGACCTTCCTTATCATCCATCTATAAGGCATGTTGCATTTCATGTCGACCGTGAAGATTTCACCCATGCAAAGGCATGGCTTGAGAGCAGAGATATTCAGGTGAGAGAAGCATTTGGCTTCACTCCGGATCGCCAACCGCTCGTACTTCCTAATAATCCGCAGGCGCATGCAGCGATCTATTTTAACGACCTAGATGGAAATTCGCTGGAGCTGATTGCACCGCTCCGGATCGATGTTGATGAGGAGTTTGAAATGGTAGCGTTGGATGAGTGGGAAAAATGGTAATAAAAAGGGTCGCTCTGTTGATGAGGAGCGACCTTATCATAGTGCAAAATACCGTTTTCGCTGATATATCTCGTATTTCGCCGATATATTTGTTTTTTCGCTGATAAAGTACGAAATTTCGCTGATATATTCTCATTTTCGCCGATATCTGTGAATTTCCGCTGATATCCGGCTCCTAACCAGCAAATCAACACCCTACTTCACCTTATAATCCATAATCCACTCCGTATTCTCAAGATAACTCACTTCAACACGCTCTCCTTTGAAGTCTTCAACGCTCGTTCCTGATTCTGGTGGCAGAGGAAGTTTCTTTCCGTCCATTGTGAGGATAATTAGTCCATCAGAACCTTCCTCTTTCATAACATCCTCCGGAACTCCTTCAAGGGTTGGGTAGTCTTCAGACATATATGCGGGTAGATCCTGCCAGAATGCAGACGCTCCGTATAATGCAAGCAACCCTATTCCAAGTAAGAATACGCGATACATCCCTATTACGATTGCACTGAGATATGGAACCCGTTTAAATCGATTGAACCCTTTCCAGTCTTTCTTAACGATAATACTGAAAATAACAAAACATAAGCCCGCACCAGACAATCCGATACCGTACAACGGGAAGATATTCGTAAAGATGCCGAGTGGTACTAGTAAAAAGAAGAAGATCCCAGCACCGATTAGAAATGATGGTTTCATAGTGTTTTTCCCCCTTTATGTAACGTATTCGTGCTAGAACACACCATCTAAAACGGTATCACACCTCACCTTTTCAGTAATCGAATACACGGTGGTAAATTAATGTAATTTCTATTTCCTCCCCAATAAAAAGATGCTGCCTGGAAAATAGCAGCATCACTTTATTTAGCTCATCACTTTTCCAAGTAACTTATCCGTCATTTCAATACTTTTCTTCGTCCAAGGTGGGATCTTTTCGGATGCCTGAATCTCCTCAAAGCTCATCCACTTGATCTCTGATATTTCCTCTGTGCTTTTTATGTATGGGGTACCTACAAAGTCTGTACTGAGAAAAACAATATCTAGCACTTGGACATCTTCCACTCTAAATGTTGTACTATGAACATATTTCAATTCACCACTAAGCTCAATCCCGATCTCCTCTAACACTTCTCTTTTGATATTTTCCTCTAATACACTTAGGGAGCTTTCATCGAAATCAACCTTACCGCCGACTAAGGAGTATAATCCTCCAGCGTGTTCTTCCTTTTCACTTCGTCTGATAATGAGATAGTTTCCTTCATGGTATATGGCTGCTTCAACGTTCACAATAAAAAAGTTGGCCATAACATTTCTCCTTTTGCTATTAAGTTAGTAATCTGGCTAATTCAATTTTTAAAGTTTAACTCCGGATCATTGCCTCTATCTTCTCTATAATAGCACGTTGGTTCGTATACAAAATATACGTATCCTTTCTTGTTTTCACTATAATTCGTTCAGGAAGAGCAAAAGGGTAACCGATTCTATACCCATACTCGCTCTCCTCCTCATAGGTATCCTCAAAATAAACTTCAACGAGCTCTGATTTAGGAATGGTCACTGTAGAAAAGAGCCATTTAATTATTACATTCTCATTTGTTTCTTTTACCCTAATTCCTAACATGATCGCCCTCCAAGAACTTTGGTCATCGGTATACGTACGTTTGTTAAGCCTTGAACGTTTCAACTCTGGAGGCTGACTAGTTCAATACATACTTCCTTTTCTCTTCATCATCAACCCTCTTTGCCTCCACCTTCTTCTCCTGTATCCGCTTATCCACCTTCAAAAACAACAGTAAGCCTACACCACCAAAGAGAACGTATTTCAGTCCCATCACCCAGGCCGGCACAAATCCACCGATAATAATATCGATCGCTGCGACCAGCATCGCGATGTAGAACACCATTTGATGAATTGCAAGATAAGAACTCCTCGCATGATCTGGCGTTAAGTCTCCTAACATCGCCTGGCGAACAGGGATGTACATGAGTTCACCAATTGTGACGACCACCATAACAGCGATCAACACCCATGGTAGTTGAAACATCGTAAAGAGCGCATAACCGATCGTGTAAATCGATAACCCGACCAATAGCACTGTTTTATTGCTCCATCGCTTCACGAGCCAAGTGATTAAACCAGCTGCGAATACCACTAGGAACGTATTCTCTGAACGCAAGATTCCGAGCATCAGGACGCCATCCACATCAATCTCCCACTGTCTAAAGGAAATAAGAGATTGAGAGGTGATTTCTTCAGCAAAGTGAATCGCGAGAAAATTCGTAAGCTGTTCTTCTAAAGATAGAATGAGAATACCAGCGAAAAGAAACATCATGAATACACGATCCCGGAAAACAACTTTATAGTTGTTCCAGATCGAACCTTTTTCATTCTTCGTTTTGTCCGATTTAGATGGTTCGATTATGTAAGATTCTGTGATGAAGAGTTGTGTGATGACTGCTGAGAGGAATGAAACGGTCGCAATCACAAGGAATAGCTGAAACAAGTATTCATAGAAGAAGATCGCACCGATAATACCAGCGATACCTGAAGACATATTTCCTATCCAATATAATAGTGTAAACACATACCGGCGATTTTCTGAATTCGTCACATCGAGGACCATCGCTTGTGATACCGGTCCGAGCACACCACCGAAAAACATTGAGAAAATGAACACAACGTACGTCAAATAAGGAGCATCAAGCCACGGGGAGTTTAAGAATGCGATGATAAAAAACGCAACTCCCGTTCCAAGTTCCGAGCCCACCATCAATTGTTTTCGACCGATGCGATCCGAGAAAAACCCCCCGATCATTCCACCCGCAACACCGATAAAAACGAGGCTTACGAGCATGAAGCCTGTCACGGTCTGTCCTACTTTTTGCGCAAAATAAACGGTCAAAAACGGCATGACCATCATCGTAGCAAACGTGGTGAAAAACTGAGTGATGATCCGAATTTTGATATTATAATGCAAATCTTTAAAAGCCAATTTCCTCACCCCCTCACTGTTTTGGGCCAAATAACAATAACGCGTGTCGAATATACATATCCCATCGGCTTCTCTCTTCATAGCTATCGATACGTGTTAACCGAACACCGTTAATGAATGCAAGATATGTGTCTGTAACATCATCCGGATGTAGTTCAATGAGATCTCCCACTTCTTGACCTTTTAAAATAAGAGGTCGAAGCGCATCTCTGAGCTGTAAAGAAAACTGATCTAATTCGATGAACAGTTCGTGAAACCGATCTGGCTGTCCGATTACGTACTGAATCATTCGCGAATATGTCGCCTGTTGAGCAAAGAATTGAAAATGAGCGGATATAAGCTCTCTTAGCTGTGCCACCGGCTCTTCTGTTGGCTCTGGTGAAGCCAGCATTACTCGTTTAATCTCTTCTAACGGTTCAAGCACCGCAGCTTTGAAAAGCTCGTCTTTATTCTCAAAATACGTAAAAACCGTTCCAAAACTAACACCAGCTTCATTTGCGATGTCTTTAATCGTAGCCTTCGAGTAACCGTTTTGAGAAAACATCTGAATCGCAGCTTCTAGTATACGTGCTCGCTTTTCTTCCGACTTCGGTAAAGCCATGTGATCCCCCTCCTTATTTCTAGTGATTACTTTTAATTGATTGATTAATCAATCATTATTATAACGAACTAACATTCACATGTAAACAATTTACATGGAATACTTTTACTTTTCGCTACCATCCTGTTCCACATCAATCGCGATGTCCCCGACTCCTCTCGATACACACGAAAGCATCTTACTCTTCTTCTCTTGTTCCGTTAAAAAAGAATCGCTGTGGAGCACCTCACCTTCGCAAAGAGTGACTTCGCATGATCCACATATCCCCATTCTGCAGGCATAAGGAATGGAATACCCTTCGTTTCGTAACCTCTCTAATAAGCTTTCATTTTCTTTTACAAATACAAGGTCTTTTCCATTAACCGATACACAAAAAGGCTTCGGATCTCGAATTACAAGTGCTGGTCTAAATCGCTCTTCATGTACGACACGTTGAGGAAAATGCAGCTCCTTCGTTGAATCGTTTAACATCTCCATAAACGACTTAGGGCCACACATATACACATGTGTACCTACCTTCCTATTCCGTAACGCTTCTTTTAGCTTCTTCCTCTTTTCTTCGCGAGACCCAAGGTAAACGTACGCCTGTTTCGAGTACTTATTCGTAATTTCTTCATGAAACGGACAGTTTTCCACATGTGGAGCGGCATAATGAAGTTCAAACGTTTTCCCCAGTGTGGATAAGTAAGACATCATCGACAAAAATGGGGTGATTCCGATTCCAGCAGCGAAAAAGAGGTAGTGCTGTGCTTCAAGATGAACGGGAAAGTAATTATCTGGACCAGAAACCTCAATGATGTCACCAACCTCAAGCTGTTCATGAAGATAACGCGAACCGCCCTGCTCAGAACCTAGATTTTTCACAGCAATCTTATATTCATTTTTCATATCGAGAGGATTATTGATAAGAGAGTACTGTCGATTTCCCATAGGGAGATGAAGCGTGAGATGCGCTCCAGCCCCAAACTGTTCGAGGGTAGCTGTGTTAGAAGAGAGTGTGAATGCCTTAATCGTAGGTGTCACTTGTTCCATCTTCTCTACTCGTACTACATATCGATCATTCATTTTTTTCACCCTTTACCATCAGTTTCTTTGAATACAGGATAAGCGAGACTCGCTCTATGATAAGTTGAATAATGCTCTGAAGGCTCTAGCTGTTGAAGGCAGTTTTCACAAATGAAGCTCTCATCGCTCCCTATGATAGTAATGTGATGACACTGCGAGCAAAAAGCCCTACTTTCTTGAGAGGAATCTATGAAAATATCATCTCTCGAGTACCCTGCCGAAACGGCTACACGTTCGATTCCAAGCGTTCCTTCTCCGAAGATAATGAGTCCCCTTCCTATAGGTTGATTTGATACCAACTCTTTTCCAATCAGGACATCAAGACTAGCCATTACCTCAAGCTGAACACTTTTCCCTCTATTTTGTAACTCACGTTGCATGCGTAATGCTTTCTCTTCATGCTTTTTATCTGTAATAACCAGCACGTGACGATACTTCTCGAGGCCTTCCTTCATCTTTCAATCTTCCTTTGCGTTAATGCTCTTTCAAGAAAAGTCATCAACTCACGCTTATACAAGGAAATTCCCTTATAGTCAGCTATCTCTTTAGGCAGAGTTTTTACGTTCGTGTAAAACTTCTTGAGCCATTCATCATTTGAAATTAATTCGTTAAGTGGGAGCAAATAGGTATGAATCGAAAAGAGAATGTCGTTCGTCACTGGCAATCGATATAACCTCTGAACTTCAACGCGTAAATTTACCAATTCACCAGCATTCGCTTCTGTTACGTTATACCGAAGCTTCCCCCAGTCTGAATAAGTCTCAAGTGGGGTATCCAGCTTATTTGTTATGGTAACAGACCAATTTTTTCGTTCCCAAGCTGAGTTTGGACGAATCCTCGTGATGAATCGCTCTACTTTTTCAATAAAGCGATTGTCCGTTATCCCGGGAACTGGCGTATGAATCGCCTTAAACTCCATACCAAGGACAAACGTTAACGACCAATTTGAAGGAAAGCATAGCTGTCCCGCTTCTAAGAACAGTCCATCGTGCCGATCTCCCATGATGATCAAATCTTCCTGAACATGCCGACCTGCTAGATCGAGAGGCTCTACTTCTATCGAAGATGAATCTTTAAAGGAGAACGATTCAACTTCCCGAAGCAAATGGTTCGTAAATTGATATGCATTCCCTCGCTGTTCGAGAGTGAAATACTGTGGTTCGCATGTTGATAACTCTTTGAATACAAGCAAAAGAACTTCCCACTGCGCTTCAAGAGAAAGAGGTAACGCGCGAAAGCAACGTTCATGATTTTGGTTTAGCAGATTCCGTTTCAATTTCACTTCTTCTATGTAATGACTTGAAACAGCTACTGATCTTGCTGGATCTAGCAGTATGGAATTATTAGAATAAGCATAGCTATCTTTTGTAAATGGAAATGGGAACTCTTTTGAAGAATTGCTCATGAAATCACCTACCATAGATAATGATAGTCATACTCTTCCATATCGCAACCGTGTATTCCTTTTGAAAGCGATTAACCTTCTATTACTGTATCGCTGATAAAAATGAAATTTCGCTGATAACCGTGCCTTTTTCGCTGATATACTCAGAATAGCGCTGATAAATCGCTATTTCCGCCGATATATTCAAAATCCCGCTGATAAACCGCTTTTTTCCGCTGATATACTCAAAATCCCGCTGATAAATCGCCATTTCCGCCGATATAAGCCCCTATACCCCCTCTCTCCCTAATAAAAAAGATCAGCTACTAAAAGTAGCTGACCTCACTATCAATCTCTTTATTAAGCTGGGTACCCGAGAATAGCTTTTTTCTCTAGATATTCTTCTATACCATAATCGCCCCACTCACGGCCGATTCCGGACTGTTTGTAGCCTCCGAATGGTGCCGCAGGGTCGAGTTCTGCATTGTTCACCTTGATTCGGCCTGCACGGATACTAGTTGCCACTTTACGTAGCGTATCTCCGTCATTACCGAATACATAGCCTGCTAAACCATATACAGTGTCGTTAGCGATTTCGATCGCTTCATCGATCGTTTCATACGTCAGGACGCACATCACTGGACCGAAGATTTCTTCCTGTGCAATAACCATATCATTCTTCACATCAGTGAAGATGGTTGGTTTCGCGTAATAACCTTTATCGAGACCCTCTGGCTTACCTGTGCCACCAGCGAGGAGTGTCGCACCTTCATCGATTCCTTTTTGGATATACGATTGAACCGTATTCCACTGTTTCTCTGAAACGAGTGGTCCGACGTAATTCTTCCCTTGAGGATCACCTACCGGGAACTTCGGTAATACATTTTTAAGCGCTTCTTCAAATTCTTCCTTCATTGAAGCTGGGATGAGCGTTCTTGTCGCTGCGGAACACACCTGGCCGGTATTCGTCGCGATGTGACTGACAGCTGCTTTTGCTGCTTTCTCTACATCAGCATCTTCTAGAACGACAAGTGGCGATTTTCCTCCAAGTTCAAGCGCAACGTTCTTAATCGTTTCAGATGCGTTCTTCATTACCTTTTCACCTACTGCTGCTGAACCTGTAAAGGATACGAAGTCGATATCAGGGTGAGAACTTATGCCATCCCCGATTGTTTCACCAGTACCATTTACTAGGTTGAACACGCCTTTCGGGACACCGACTTTATCAAAAATTTCAGTCAAGATGATCGCTGCAAACGGCGTTAATTCTGCTGGCTTCAGTACAACCGGGCTTCCTGCAGCGAATGCACTCGCGATTTTCGTTGACGTTTGATTCGTTGGGAAGTTCCACGGCGTAATAAGTCCGCTAACACCGACAGGTTCTTTTACAACAGTGTGATCGCCACGATCTTCGGAGAACGTGAAGTCTTTAAGGACTTTCGCCGCTTCAGAAAAGTGGTTATAGCCCATGTTGTAGTGAACGTTTTCTGAAATCTTACGTGGAGAGCCAAGCTCCTCTGTGATTACGTCGATAATTTCTTCTTTACGATTCGCATATTCTTCTGCGATTTTCTCTAGCATCTCTACGCGTTCTTCTCTACTTGTCTGTGAGAATGACGGAAATGCAGCTCGTGCGGCAGCTACCGCTTTATCTAAATCTTCTTTTGTTCCTAAGCTAATCTTTCCGATGACTTCTTCAGTAGCAGGATTAATCACCTCATGTGTTTCTGAACCAGTAGATTCAATCCATTCACCGTTAATGTAATGTTTTAGATGGTTACGCATGATGTAAAAAACTCCTTTAGTCAATCAGATTTGGAACGTTACATTTCCAGTTTTTTGCTTTTCTGTTTACACCATGACTGTTTCCGCTCAGAGCAAAGTTCAAACATGGTGATGTTTTTTCAAGCCGTAAAACCCTTTTCTTTGCTTCTCTCCTCGACTAACACTACACTAAAAGATAGGAAAACTTTGAGAGGATGATGTGAAATGGGACAAGAAATCAAAGGTAAAACGGCGATCGTAACCGGTGCAGGAAGCGGAATCGGTCGTTCGACTGCACTTGAACTCGCAAAAGAAGGCGTTAACGTTGGATTGATCGCGCGAACTGAAAGCAAGCTTAACGAAGTAGCTAAGGAAGTTGAAGAATTTGGGGTAAAAGCAGTTGTTTCACCTGCTGATATCGCAAATCTTGAGGAAGTTGAATACGCAGTAAAGAAATTACATGACGAATTAGGCTTTACTGACATCCTGATCAACAATGCCGGAATAGGTGTGTACGGCTCATTCCTAGAACTAGAACCAGATGAATGGAAACGCGCAATCGAGGTGAACGTATACGGAACTTACCACGTAACCCGAGCAGTCCTACCACAGATGATTGAAAAGGATGCAGGAGACATCATCAACATTTCATCTAGTAGTGGTCTAAAGGGAACGGCAGGTGCTAGCGCATATAATGCATCGAAGTTTGCCATTCAAGGCATGACAGAAGCACTCATGCAGGAAGTAAGACGTAACAACATTCGCGTTTTCACATTAAATCCAAGTCTTGTAGCAACTGAGCTTGCGTTTGGAGATAATCCTGAAAAGAATGATAAAGAGAAGTACATGCAGCCAGAGGATCTTGCTGAGTACATGGTTGGCCAGTTAAAGTTGCATCCTCGTATTTTTATCAAGCAGTCCCTACAGTGGGCGACGAATCCATTCTAAGAGCATTAAAAGGGAACTTCCTTAAATTAAGGAAGTTCCCTTACTTCTTTGTAAACCAATTTAAGATTGTGGCACTGCTTGACCCTCTTTATCATTTCCTTTTTTCTGTAGCACTTTTAATCCGCTTCCCATGTCTGATGCTAGAACGTAGTTTCGATCTACATACACTCCCCAGACATACGATTGTTCTGGCGTATAACGAGCGATCTCTTTCGGTTCAGATGGATTTGTGATGTCTACCGAAATCACTCCCCCTGCATAGTAAGAAAGATAAAGGGTATTGCCACGTACTTTTGGATCATGAACCGTCTTTGCGAACGTTACGTTATTTTCTTCTGAAATATCATTCGTTAATTCTGTTTTGAACTCACTTAAAAGCTTTGGATTCGTTTTATCTTTAATATCGAAAATTCGTGTATAACCATATGCTTCTTCATAGCCTTCTTTTACAGGATCATACACTTCGCGTGTTTCAATTAAGATCGTACCGCCTTTCGCAAGTGTAGCAGAGTGAGCAGACCCTTGTTGCTCAGATGCGAAGTCAGTTCTGCCAAGATATTCAGGATCAGAAGGGTTTGAGATATCAAACATTAGCGTTCCAAGATCCCACATAGACACATACGCATACTTTCCAGTTTCGTCCACCATTGTACTATGGTTGAAAACTGGGCGCGTTTTTCCATCTGGAGAATTCCAAAAATACCCATCGAAATCTTCTGCAACATCAGGAAGTGTTCTTGGATCAAACTGCCAGAGCGTTTCAGGATTTGTTGGGTCGGTTACATCAACGATTTGAAAATCCCTTTCTTCACCATGACTGAAATAATCCGCATAAGGGTTTGCAGCTACAACCACAGCACGGTTTTGCTGTGTAGTTAAGTATAATTCATGAGTACCGCGCGTTTTCTTCGTCACTTCCCAGAAACCTAGCTTTTTAGGGTTCTCTGGGTTAGTAACATCATAAAGCAAGAAACCGCCTTTAGAATCAGGGTTCTTTTTATCAAGCTGCTGAACAGAAACAACCGCTAAATCACCTTTAAAATCAGGCGTGTTAATTGTTTTTACGATTACTTTCTCCTGCCATGTTCCTGGAATATCGTCATTTGCAAACACAGCTACTTCTTCAGGATTTGCCGGGTCTTTCATATCGAAAACACGAACTCCACCGTTTCCACCATTCTTTGTATGTGTCCCCATATAGGCGTATCCTTTGTGCGCATAAACATCAGCAAAAGAATTCTGCTTCCCATCTTCCCGAACGATATCCATTTCAGGTGCCGCAACTTCTTTTAAAAGGTTTAAATTTTTACTTCCTTCCATTACGGGTACCGCAACGTCCTGATAATTCGCTTCCTCACCTTTCTCTATATTCACATCACCGAGCTCATCGTGAGCAAGTACCTGGCCTGGAAGAATAATTGAAAAAGCTAGCACACCAGATAATGCCGTATTAACTATGTACCTAGTATTCAATCGAACAACCTCCATTTTCAAAATTATTTGACATTTTAAATAATATCACGGTTGATTTCCATTAAAAGGTTTTTAGTGGAAAATAATTACTTTATCCTACTGCTTTTATTTCCCCATTAGGACTATCGATGTTCATGGTTCGTTATCAAACACTTTTACTAGGAACTTTTTCTCAGAAAAAAGCTGACCAAAATAGGTCAGCTTCTTCTTATTACTTATTCACTATAAATCGCATTCGAAAGCAATCGGTATAGATAATCCGTATGATCTCGGAAACCTGCTTCAATTCCAATCAACGTCACATCTTCATCCTTCTCTTTAATAAGTACCGGTTTGCCCTCGGCAGGCTCACGGTCTTCCCAGTGACCCGCAACAAAGAACTCCTTGTTGTTATCGAATGAAGCATGAATTTCTACGCTATCAACGTCTGTGTACCAGACTGGTTGATAAACAAAACCGTAGTCAGTAGCATCATAGCCTGCTGTTAATGGAGAAGAGCTATAGTCAACACGGACAATACCATTGCTGTTGTATCCCCCTGTATTTACGGTTACATCCGTTAGACCTAGCTTTTTCGTAGATTGTGATGCCCCGGCACCAACCGCAATGTATTTTCCACCTGTATCAACAAACTCATTGATGTTCGCTTTAAAAGCCTCAAACTGCCCCTCATTCTCAAGTCCGAATTCTGCATTCGCTTTTGAAAGATCATAAGACAACAGTCTAGATGTACCACTATAGATAAATACATCTGTTCCTTCGCTCAATCCTTCTTCAGCAAGCTGTTTAGGTGTGATTTCGTCTACGTTAAATCCTAATCGTTCGAGCGCTGTTAGCGTTCCAGCATGAGATTGTGCTTTACTTATCCCACCATCTTTTAAAATAGTTACATTCTGAGTAGTCAGTTTATCTCCCTGGATTTCTTCACTACTAACAACTCCAATGCCTGATTCTTTTACAAGTTTCTTCAGCTCTGGAGTTGCCTCAGATTGGATAGAATATTCGCCATCCTTCCCTCTCTTCACATCATACCCAGCTTGTATTAGAGTGTTTGCTAGATTAACAGCTTTTACTGATGAGTTTGGAATCACATAAGGTCCGTCTCCAATGAGGTCGCCAGTGGTATCAATCTTCTTGGTGTCTTTTAACTTCACATCAAACTCACTCTCAGCTTCCACCTCAATCGCTTCAAAGCCCCAAAGTTCAGGGAGGTTCCATGCTGAAATATCATACATGGCAGGTGTTATGTCAGTAATATCTTCTCCATCCCACAGCATCGTGTTCGCAAGTCCTGCTTTCGCCTGACTCATGTCAACAACATACGTACCTGCTGGATAGCTTTGTCCATCGTATTCAAAGTCCTTCTTCGCCTCTGATACGGTGATATCGTTAAATTCAAGATGCTTTACTGCCTTTTCAGTAGCGGTAGGGTCCTTCTCGTCTACAGGTAGTATATATGCTTTCGGGAAGAATCCTTCGTTATGGTAGGGATGATCAAATTGAATACCTCTCTTGAACACTTCGATTTGGTCTTTGATCATGCTTTCTTTATTCTCGTTTGAGAATTCAAGCGCCCCCATTACTGCATCATAGTGCCATTTTACGCCGTCCCAATCATTTGTTGGCGCTTCAAGCGTATAGCCATATGCACCGTGATACATGGCATACATCGGGGTGAAGATAGGAGGATAATCATCCCAACCTGCTTCATCATCGCGCTGTGGAATATATGTACCTGTCATCGATTGATAATCAACATTTGATTTCTCGATGTTTGCGTTCTCGTACTCTTCACGATTATCTACTATACTACCTTCCATCGCTTCAGCTTGATCCAATGCCCACTTTGAATAAAGATCATATTCATAGTTTGGATTATGTGGTGGCGTACACGGTTCGATCAAGCCGGGATGATCCGGTCCACCAAACGATTTCACATAGCCGTGAAGATCAAGAAACATCATTGGATGCCATTCTTTGATCAAATCGACCGTATGTTTTGTTTCAGGCTGTGATTGTGTGATGAAGTCACGATTTAAATCGAAGCCATTTCCGTTAAAGCGCGTCGCATCGATTCGTCCATCAGGATTCTGAACAACGTTGAAAATAAGGATATGATTTTCAAGTAACTCTTTCGTTTTCGCATCATCTGCAGTTGCGAATCGTTCGATCAACTGAAGAGAGGCATCCGTTCCAACAAATTCTGTCCCATGAATAGATCCATTAATCATGACGGGGACCTTAAAATCAGGGTGCTTTTCAATAAACTTCTGCGCTTTCTCAGGGTTTTTGAACATTTTCTTTCTTAACGCTTTCTGATGCCCGTACTTTCCATTCGTATCGGGGTCAGAAATGGTTACCACGTAGAGATCACGACCATCTACAGATTTAGAAGTTGTCTCTACCTTCATGCGATTACTACGTTGTTCAATTTCTTGAAGCTTATCCCCGATCTTAGAATACTTAACAAAATCATAGTTTTCACTATTAAAAAGACTACCATCTTCCTCTTGATAGGTTTCATTCGAGTGAACCTGGTGACTCTTATGCGTGTTTGCTGAACCAGCCATCGGTGCAGCTAATAACCCAAGCGCTGTGATTCCTGTAATAATGTGATGTTTCATGCGGTACCTCCCTATTCAGTTTACTAGCAACACTCCTAATTTTAGTATTTTTATTCCTAAATTTGTATATACCATTCATCCTGATTATGGGCGGTATCTTTTGACCTATTCTAATCACCCTTTTGCAATTTCGTAATGTATACGACCATTATCTGTCTTACACTAGGATTGAGACCTTTACTGTGCCTTTTGGCTCATCTCAAACGATTATGTGTCTCTTTTACCATTACTGCGTAATAAGTGAACCACCAACTCGAATAAAATGTTTATATCAAATATTGTTTTATTGATTGGATTTGAGGGTGAACGTATACAAACTCATGAGCTACAACCTCACTTTTATAGAAACCGTTACGAAAATTTCGTTAACCGTTCAAAAAATAACTGCAACGTCATCGATCAACATATGTTATCTTTATATAGATGCAAAACACGCAGGAGGAAGAGCGTACATGTTTGATAATGAACTCGATGTTGATATGGATCAGGTTGTCTCGTTTCTAAAGGAATATGGCGGCCATCACTTATCACACCTGATTTTATTACAAGATAAGCAGGTTTTCTGGGCTCAAGAAAACAAAGTCCTAATCGCTTATCGACGAACAGGAAATAAATTAATGGTACTTGGGGATCCAATTGGTGAGGAATCAAGACTAAAGGATGCTATCGATGAATTTTGTAACTACGGTGAAGAACTCGGATTGACACCAATCTTTTACCAGGTTTCATCACACTACATGCACCATTACCATGAACATGGATACCGATTTACGAAGGTCGGTGAAGAAGCGATCGTGAACTTGCAGGATCTTACCTTTGCTGGCAAGCAATGGGCGAAGCTCCGTACGAGATGCAATAAATTTAATCGAAATGGATTCACCTTTACCGTCCTGCAGCCTCCTTACTCTACTCGACTTCTCGGAGAAGTAGCAGAGGTCTCCAAATCGTGGCTTGGTTCTCAAAAGGAAAAGGGCTTTTCTGTCGTCTCGTTCAGCGAAGACTATGTTTCATCCTTCCCGATCGCACTGTTGAAGGATTCTGAAAGTAGGATAATTGCTTTTGCTACCATCGCCATTTCTAGTTCCAAAAGTACATGTATCGACTTGATGAGAAAGACGGCAACTAGTCCACATGGAACGATGGATGTATTGTTCATCAATATATTTAAGTGGTTGAAAGAACAGCAATATGAAACGTGCAGCCTTGGGATGGCACCACTCTCAAACGTTGGAAATCACAAAGATTCACAGATGTGTGAGCGCATCATGCGCCAGGCCTACCATCATGGAAACCATCTCTATAATTTCAAAGGACTAAGGGAATTCAAAGGAAAGTTCACAGATTCTTTTGAACCTAAATATATTGGACACAAAAAGTCATTTGTTCCGTTGTTGTTAATCCAACTTGTCACTCTTATTAATCGACCACCTGTTAAAAGAACGAGAGCCTTTGCTCGAATTAAAGATCTCCTTCAAAATACAGGCTGACAGGTCATATCAATATAGAAAAGGAGACGGGAAATCCCGTCTCCTTTTCTATTACTCTTTCAAATAGATTCATTCAATCGGTCTATACTCGTTATGGCGTGGTCTTTCTTTATCACGATGACAAATAAGCTCGCAAGCAAACAGAACATTCCGGCATACAAAAACGCCCACGTATAGGAAAAGAATACGTTATAGATTAGGCCTCCTCCGTATGCAGCAACTGCAGCCCCAGCTTGATGAGACGCAAAAATCCATCCATAGATCATCCCGCTCTTTTCTATTCCGAAGATTTGCCTCGAAATGTTAATCGTCGGTGGGACAGTTGCAATCCAATCTAATCCGTAGAAAACGGAGAAAATGACGAGCAGTGTGACTGAGCCCTCGATCAGGGCGGATGGCAAGATTAATAGTGACACGCCTCTAAGCGAATAATACCAGAATAAGAGCCATCTATTATCAAATCGGTCTGACAACCACCCAGACAACGTTGTACCGATCAAATCGAATACGCCCATGAATGAGAGTAGAGCTGCTGACGTCACGACAGAAATACCAAAGCTCATACAATACGAAATGAAGTGTGTGCCTATCAATCCACTTGTCGAGAGACCACATATAAAGAAGCTTCCGGCTAAGAGCCAAAAAGCCTTTACTTTCACAGCATCTACTAGAGAGCCAAATGCCATAGCGATCGGATTTTTCTTTTGTAACCCTTCAGACTCCTCTCGCTCTTCTTCACGTCCATAGGGAAGAAGACCAACTTCACGTGGTGAACTCTTCATGAATAATAGAACGATCACAAACATCAACGCACTTAATAGAAGGATGAGCCCTACGGCAAAACGCCACGAAAAATTTTCAATGATGATCGCAAGAACTGGCAGAAGAATTAATTGGCCAGTTGCCGTACTCGCTGTGAGGATTCCGATTGCTAATCCCCGTCTCTTTTCAAACCACCGGTTCGCTACATATGGACTAAGAACAGTAAGAAACAACCCTGATCCAAGTCCGATAATCACACCCCATATTAAGATAAGCTGCCACGACTGCTCCATCACATAGGTTAACCCTAAGCCTACGAGTAGGGTCGACAAGGCTATGAGCATCATTTTCTTCAGTCCGAGTACTTCGATTAAAGCAGCCATAAAAGGACCTGAAAAGCCGTATAGAAACAAGCTCACTCCGAACGCGAAAGAAATAATTGAACGATTCCAGCCAAACTCGTTCTCAAAAGGGATGATAAAAACGCCCGAGGATGAACGAATGATACCAGCTACGATGATTGTGAAGAATGTAATGGTTAAAATAATCCAGCTATAATGTACTCGTTTCAAACCTTCACCACTTTGTATGCGTTATTGTTCTGGATATGTTTCGCGTAGGAATGTAATCGACTCGTGAATGAGCTCCTTTAATACCTCAATATCGATATCGTCCACTTTGTTGATGTACACACAGGCCTTTCCAGATGTATGCTTCCCGAACCGCCCAAGAATTTCTTCTCGCTTTGGTTCGCCAGTTGCGAAGTACAGGCTAATTTTTGCTTTACGTGGAGAAAAGCCAACAAGCATCATATCGCCTTCATGACCCGTTTTGTACTTGTAATGATACGAACCGAATCCAATGATGCTTTCCCCCCACATCTTAGCGTTGTAGCCTGTCTCTTCAGTGAAAATATCTAGCAAACGATACGCATCTTCACGCTTTTTCTTACTTTCAACATTTTCTATAAACTCGATGACGCTTTTGTCATTTTCTCTCGTCTTTAGCTCGTAAGCCATTTCGATCTCTCCCTTTTAGTGCCTTAATCTATGAATACATCCGATCTGTTTTGTTCAGTAATTTCGTCTCTTTCTCGCGATCGAGTCCAGCTTTCCAGTCGAGTGACGGGTCTCTCGTTTTCAACCATGCTAACGTATCTGAAACGGTTTCTTCGATCGGTCGAAAGGTTAGTCCTTGAGCAATCGCCTTGTCCACATTGATATCAGCAGCCGCATTATGAGATTCAGGTAGCCATAAAGGTAAATCACTCCATGGTGTCACGCCCTGGCTGAGTAAAAACTCTTCATCTAACCAGTGAAGTAATGCTTTACTTCCGCTCACACGTTTACACGTATCAAGCAGTTCTCCCATCGTCAAATGGCGTTCAGACCCAGTTACATTATAGACTCCTGTAACTTTTTTCTCTGTCATGTCTACGATACAGTTTGCGAGATCGCGTACATCGATGAATTGAATCGGACGCTGTGGTTTTCCTGGAGCAAGGACATCCCCACCATCGTCTAAGCGTTTGACCCAATAGGTGAAGCGGTCTGAATAATCATGAGGTCCCACGACTAAACCAGGCCTTATATTCAGTACTCTACCAGGCATATGCTTCTCAAGCTCTTTCTCAGCGAGAGCCTTAAGTGCACCGTAATGTTCGGTCGGCCCATTGCCATTAGAGGTTACTCTCTCAGCTTCTTCTTCTGAAATCACCTGAACAGGTGAATCCTCTGTACAAGGCTTTTCTCCAAACTCTTTATAAACAGAAATGGTCGAGATAAACGTATAGTGATCCACGACTTTTGCTAAAAGTGAAACTGATTCAGAGACGGTTCTAGGAAAAAATCCACTTGTATCGATGACGGCATCGAACGATCGCCCTTCGAGCGCTGAAAGATCTCCGTCTCTGTCACCAATCAATGTTTCGACTTCAGGAAAAGCGTGATTTCCTCGGTTGAAATGAGTAACTTCATGTCCATTATTCAATGCTCGTTCAGTTATATACCTACCAATGAACCGCGTACCACCTAGGATAAGAAGTTTCATCTGTACGCCTCCCTTTTATTTAAAGTCAGACATGATATGATTTCTTCTTTTAGCTTGAAATTCCTTTATTCTTGTCGGAATTAGAAAAAGTATGCCGCATTATCTTCTCCAAAAGAAAAAGGATGTGCTCATTCGCACATCCCTACAAAATTTCAGAAGCTCACTCAGTTGTCTTACTTACCTCTTTCTTCTCTCCGCTTTCGTTCCTTCTCGATTGCATACTCAGGAACGAGTATTTCGCCAGACTCTTCTCTGGATAACGCTTTGATCACAGACCTTGATAAATCTTGTGGAGGATAGGGCTTAATGAGGTAATCCTTCGCTCCGAGATCGAGTCCTTTCTGTTTATCTTCCGTCACCGTTGACACGACGATCGGAATATCAGTTGTTCGTTCCGTTTCCTTCACTACTTTAAGAACGTCCCAACCACTTAGCTTGCCATCTAACAAGATGTCTAGCACAATACCACGCGGTGTCATTTTCTCTATCATATGAATCGCAGACTCACCGCTTCTACAATGATAAACGTCAAAGCCACTTGCTTTTAATTCTTCCATCAATAAAAGGGCCAAACTATCATCATCTTCAACAATAAGCACACCACCATCTTTTGGCACGTCCATTTCCTTACCAAGTATAGGGAAAGAAATCGTAAATGTACTCCCTTGTCCTAAGGCTGACGTGACTGAAAGATCTCCTCCATGAGCATTTGCAATTTCTTGTGAAATAGATAACCCGAGACCTGTTCCTCCAATTTGACGACGGTCACTGTTATCAACACGATAAAACTTATCAAACAAGTGAGGCTTCGCTTCTTCAGGAATTCCTAATCCTTCGTCTTCTACGTGTAGGAAAAGCATCCCATCACGTTTTTCTTCAAAACGGATGGTGATCTTACCTCCTTCAGGAGAATACTTCACTGCATTACCAATCAAATTGTTAAGCAATTGTGTGACTTTGTCCGAATCACCAAGAATCTTATGCTGGTCACTATCATCCTCAATGGTGAACGTGTGAGTTTTGTAAGTCTCCAAGTACCCCTCCAACACATCAGAAACAATCGGCTTAAGGTCAATCGCCGCCTTCTCGTACGTCTGCCTTCCAGACTCCATCCGCTGAATATCAAGAAAGTCATTGATCAAGACGGTTAACCGACTCGCTTCTTTGTGAATCGTTTGTAGGTATCTCTTCTGCTTTTCTGGCTTAAGATCCTTTGAAATCATCAGTTCTGTAAAACCTAAAACGCTTGAGAGTGGTGTACGTAGTTCATGGCTAACCGTGCTTACGAATTCATTTTTCATCTCATCGACTTCGTACTCTCTCGTAATATCTCTATGCACGAAAATCGAGCCGATAAATTTCTCTGCATTACGCAAGTGCTCATAATACATCCGAATAAATCGAGGAGTTTCGTGATTCGTTTGGTAGACGAGCTCACTTTCTTTTGGTTTAACACCTTTTATCACTCGGTTAATATACGTGCGAACTTCGTCTCGATATTCCTCGTTAACTTTTCCTAAAAACGTCTCGCTCCACACCTCAAAATCTTTCTCACGTTCATCATCAGAGATGCAAGCATCGAGCATCGAACACATTTGTCCATTTACTGACATGGTATTACCATTTCGATCGACTAACTGAATGCCTTCACGAATCGTATTTAATACATCCATCGTAACCTTGCGATCATTTTCCGTTGTTTCATACAAACGTAACTTATCTAAAGACAGAGAGATCTGACGGCAAAGGTCGTTGATTTCGCTTACTTCTTTGTCTGTAAAGATGATTCCGATTCTCGTGATACAAAGAATCGCAACGGCCGTATCTTCTGAAAGGATGGGCAAGTACATATCATACGAGACGGATTCTTCTACTTCATGGTAACCTGCTTCTCCTGGAGTCGCTTCTCTACTCACGATGTGATACTTTTTCTGAGTGATTGCTTTTAATGCAGGACCATCTTCAATATGGTCGATCCAGCGTTTAACTCTATCACTGCCTAATCCGACTGAAGAATGATCTCTCCTCTGATTAAGAAGGACGATCAACCCTCTATCAGCGGACAAAATCTCGATTAAGTTAGAAATAATACTTTGAAGCAAGTCAGGCTTGCTTAACGTTGATGCTAACGATCGATTTAATTGGTTCCGGTGCTCAAGAACTTTCGTTTGATAGTTCATCTTTTTTACACTTTGCTCTAATTCATCCTTGTTTACCTTTAACTCTTCACGTTGCTTCATAAGCGCTTCGTTCGTACTGATGAGCTTACTTTCATTACTTTGAATGCTCATTACCATCGAATTAAAAGCTCTCGCTAATTCACCGAGTTCATCAAACCTCTTCTCATGCGGGACTTCAACACGCTCACCAGCAGAAACTTGACTCGATGCAATTGCGAGCTCATGTAATGGCCGACCTATTTTCTTTGCCATCACCCCGACAAGGAAAGTAGCAACCACTAAGAGAAACACAACGAACGCAATAAATAGATCTTGTATGTTTGATAGTCGTGTAACAAGCTCTTCATCTGTTTCTCGAATATCATTTCTGATCGAATTAACGAGCTCTCGAATTGAATTTTTTGCAGTATAGACGAGATCAGTTCCGCCCATATTTTGAGAAAGGTTTTGTAATTCGTCTGTATTATCAGATGCTACAAATTCTGTTGCATCTTCAAACAATATATTATAGCGAATAAGATAATTTCTAAGATCGTCGATTTTTTCACGTTCCTCTTGAGTGCTTAATTTCGGACTTAAAGCCGATATTCTCTCCTCAATCCTTGCTTTTTCGACTTCATAAGAGGATAAAAACGGCGATTCAAGTCTGAACCCCAAATACCCGCGAGCTTCAAAAAACATCTGATTCAAACTATCTTCAAGTTCAATCGCTGATTCATACTTACTCCGAAGTTCATCCGTCTTATTTTCATACGTCACTTCAATTTGGTGCGTGTACACACCAAGGGCGATCGTTACAAGGACGATAACGACTAAAAACCCACCCATAATCTTTACAAACTCATTCGAAAGGCTATTCTTCCAACGTTTATTCATCTAGGATTGCCTCAACTGTTTCTAATAGGTTCATTGGACTAAAGGGTTTTGAAATAAAATAATCGGCTCCTGCATCTTTTGCGATCTCCTCATCTTTCTTCTGAGCCTTCGCAGTTAACATCATGATCTTCACATCTTCCTTACCAGCCGCTCTGACGGTTTCGATCACTTCTAGCCCTGTCATTTCAGGCATCATGTAATCTAGTAAGACAAGATCATATGTATGAGTGTTGATGAGATTCAGTGCTTCGCGGCCATCTTCTGCTTCATCGATCTCATAGCCATTATCTTCAAGAGTATCTACAATCAGCATACGCAAGATCTCTTCATCATCCGCTACAAGTATTCTCGTATTCATGTTGTGCACACATCCTTTATCAGTTATCTTCACTCATTTCTTTTAAGAGGAAGAAGTAGAGGGTCATCCCCCCTACTTCTTATATCGGCCAAAAGTGTCTTGAATAATATAGTAGGATTGTTTCAATCGTTCATGATACGTTGGCTCATCCCATTTTTCCCATTCAAAGCGTTCAAAACGATCAACGTTCAGGGTGCCTTCTTCAATGGTTGGCTCTGAATCAATAATCGATTTCACATCGATTTCGTCTTGCCCTGTTTGACCACTATAAGTGACGACGCCAATATCAAAGCCATTGGAAAGCTGTGATGCCTTCAAGCCATTTTTAAATGCATCTCCAAGAATTTCTTTGGTACTAGGATCTTTTACGTTAAACAATGCCCATGGGATACGCATTTCGATGCTATTTTTACCAACGATAAAATCAGAAACTGAGTTATAATTCTTGTCTTCGGGATTTGCGTTGCCATATGTTAAAAGACCTGCTTCGTAATCTTCAAATGGAATTACTGTCTCTTTTGTTGGGATAAAGAGCTCTTTGTTTAACGCTAAGCGGACCGGGTGGAACACATCGTTTGTCGGATCAGAAGCATATCCTTTCTTATCGATCAAACCTAGTGATTCACCATATTGATAATAAAAAGAATCATAGTAACTATGAACGAGAAGACGGGAATTCATCTTTCCGCTTACATTCAATACAAAATCAATTCCCTTGCTTGTTGAAAGGGCAGGGTCATCCGAAAGTTCAGTGCTCCCTTGTTGATCGATTGTATCGAATAATAGCATCGTAGACTCTTCTTCTAAACGTTCAGCCGTCATGTTCTGATAATCTAAACGAAAATAGATATACTTCTCATCACTTGTCATAAACAATTTTTCAAAATTATTATCTTCAGATGTGACGATCGGCTCAATGCCGGCATTTTCCCAATCGCTCACGTCCCCATCAACTTTCACCTTTAAGGTTTCACCAGGATCAAAGCTCAGTAATCCAAATTGCTGCTCATTGGTCTGATCATTTGACCAGAATGGACGCCGGTCTGGGTTATCATGATCCATCGTGTTCCATGTCCGTTTGAACCATTCATCCTGCCAGGAGAAGATGAGGCCTCCGGCATAGTCTTCTGCAACGATTGAATCGAATAGTTTCGCGTCGATTTGACCCTGTTCTGTTTCAGAATGTCCTCCTTGATCCATGCCATAGACATTCCGGTGTGTGATTCCTCTCGAAGCTGGTACACCAAACTCAGCCACAAGAACAGGCATGTCGTGTTCATTTTTTAGATCATTCAGATAGCCGGCATAATTATTTTTCACACCATTATGATCTGTATAATTCACGTACTTCTCTTCAAAGTTCAGAAAGTCTGGGTAATACGGATAGATATGATAGGAAGCAAATTGACCAGCTTGATACTCATCTTTCAGTTTGATCATGTTTGGGTTTACGGAGACAAGATCTTCTTTTTCTAAAGGCTCTGAAGGATGTTCAAGAAGATCTGTCGTCACCCAGTTTGTAAAACTAACTGGACGTTGCCACTGGTATTTCTCCATCTCATAACGCATTGTTTTATCCATCATGTTTGCAAGCCAAATCTCAAAAGGACTAGCATCCGTTGTAGAGACATAGTCACCATTATATTGGTCAACATCTTTATTTTTTTGATTCGTTGAAACGACGACTTCAGGATCCCACTCCACTCCGAGGATCCAGCCAAGTACATAAGGAGAAATGTCAGCGGAATAGATACCTCCCGCATGACCTTTTCTTTCTTCGATCCGTGCATTTCCATGAATGATGTCCACAGTGTCTTCGATCGCTCGATCGAGAAGCTCAATATTCTTATCGGCGAAAGCATTCTGTGACTCGAGCATCGGCTCTTCTTCAACCCATACGCCATGAAAGAGATAGAGCGGCTCCCTAGCTCCTTCGTTATGTTCGAGTAACGCTTCATAGAAGCCTGGAGGATGGATCGTATACACTCTGATCGCATTGGCGTTCATTTCAGAGATCTGAGTGAACCACCTCTTATATTCACGCTTTGTGATTGCAGTTTCTCCCGGAAAGTGGCCAGGCTTTGCGATCCCCATATTCACACCTTTAATCAACATGTCTTCCCATTTACCATCTTGATAGATTTGAATCTTATTATCGCTTACTTGACCAGCTACACTCACGCCATCAGATGTATAGCTGTCACTCGAAGGGTTTTGAGCTTCTTCATCATTTTCATCCACTTTTTCGAGTACAGCTTCCATCATTGGATAATACATTTTCCAGTAGAACGCATCGATCGACGTGTTATCACCAAAGGTAAGCAACCGATTGATCAATGGTATTCCATTATATTGATAATACTCGAGCGATGAAGGACGGTCTGCATAATCTCCAGCAAAATAATACGTATCAAGGTGATTGACTACAGCAGGAAACGAAACTGGAATGCCATTGTTCGAAAGCTTTTCTTCCACTTCTTCGTTTACATCGAGTGAAAATGTAGCCAATACTTCCTTGTCGTTTTCAGGGGTGACGATATCAAACCAATAATGATAGGAGCTCGATTCTTCCACAATGTGATCATCGAAATGCTCTTTACCGTTTTCTGTGAAAGAGAATCGGACTGTTTCATCTCCTATATCCTTTCCTTCGATCACGATCAACTGGTCGTTTTCATCCACTAGGAGCAATCCTTCTCCTTGAAACTTCCATTTGACCCCTGTTTGTTTTTCGTAATTTTTCACGGCCCAGGCTGGCACTTCTCCTCCTGCCTCAAGCTCACTAAAGTAACGCCCAATCCAACCTGACCATTCAAGGTTGAGAACGGAGTATAAGCGCTCTCTCGCTGCTTTTTCCGTTGGACTACCAAACGCGTTAAATTCAGCGATAAATGTTGACCCTTTTTGTACAGCTTCAGCAATTTTGTCGACTTCACCTACATCCATGCCACCATAAAGAGAAGAAGAGCGGTCTCCGATTGAAGTACCACCATAATACTCATCTTCATAAACACCGTATGAGTCAGCAAGGTAGATCAGGTCGTAATCCGTTAAGGTTTCTGGAAAAGAAGAGGTGTCATATTCACGCTCACGACCAGGGTGAAAACCGGTGTAGTCTTTCGAAGCATCGTAAGCACCATCTTCCTTTACCCATTTCTGATGATTAAGTATCCATGTTAATCCTCTGTGTTCGCGATACGTTTGATCGGGAACCGTTTTATCAATAATAAACACGTCGTGACGATGCTCACCTTGGAAAAACCATATGATGATCGGAATGCAGACGATTCCGATCAACACTACGATGCCAGTTGCAAGACTAGCGATAGAAGTTAACTTTTTGAAAATAAACACTTATTTCGATACTCCTTTTCTGCTCATTTCTCCCCAGCCGTGATTTCTTCTAATAAGCTGAAGCATTCCTTCCACACGCCATAAAACCGTCATTGGTCTAAACCAAAATGCTTCTGAAAGAGAATAAAAGTAGAGTCTCACTAAATCACTTACTTTTGGATAGCGACGAAGACTCCACTCCTCTAGTAAAACAGCACTCATCGATAGAAGCGAACCGTAAATAACAGCTAGTAAGAACAACATGAACGCGAACGACGTATAAAACCCGCTTATGAAAGGGGCAAGAATAATAAGGACATACCCGATGAGTTCGATAAGGGGACCTAGGAATTCAACGATTAAGAAATATGGCATCGAGATCATACCAACCAATCCGTACCGAGGATTAAGTAGCATTTTCCTGTTGTACCAAAGACTCTCGAAAAGTCCTCTATGCCACCGGCTCCGTTGTCGCCTTAGAATCCGCATGGTTTCAGGAGCTTCTGTCCAACACACTGGATCTGGCACATATACAATCCTCTTCCCAGAATTCGATTCTTTTGCTAATCGATGAAGTCTGACCACTAAATCCATATCTTCTCCAACCGTGTTCGTTCGATAACCGCTCACTTGAACAACACTTTCACGATGAAAAACCCCAAAGGCACCGGAGATAATAAGAAGTAAGTTATGACGAGATAATCCTATTCGTCCCATTAGGAAAGCACGTAAATATTCAATCACCTGCATCACAACTAATGGACTTTTAGAAAGACCGACCTTCATAACTTCTCCTCGTTCAATATCACACCCGTTAGCGATACGGACACTTCCTCCAACAGCAATAACCTGTTGCTTGGAATCGATGATGGGTTTCATCACCTTTGCAAATGCATCTCTCTCAATAATAGAATCACCATCGAGCGAGCAGAAATAGGGATAGTGTGCGACGTTAATCCCAGCGTTTAACGCATCTGCCTTACCGCCGTTCATCTTATCAACTACATATAAATTCTCATAAAGCGTAGATTGATAGACTTGTTTGATTTCTTTCGAATCCACCACCTTACGCACTGTTCTTTCAACCCTCACCATGCTGAATGAATCAATCACTGCTTGAAGGGTGTCATCTTTTGAACCATCGTTTATGACGACTACCTCAAATTCCGGGTAATTAATGCTAAGTAACGACCGAACGCTTGGCACGATTCCTGTTTCTTCATTAAATGCTGGCACAAGGATCGACACGGGGGGCGAGAAGGATGAATCAATAATCTCTTCATATTGTTCAAACTGATCAATGTTATGATCTTTTCTTAGCTGAATCGCAGAGATAATAAAAAGAATGAGGTAAAACAATATAATTCCTATAAGATATACTGCAACAAAACTTGTGAAAATAATTAATAACGTTGTGAAGATGTTAGCGAGGGTCACGTGTGTACTCCTTCCTCAAAAGCCATTCATGGGCAATATCTCTAGCAAATCGGTCCTCATGCGTTTCGGAGACCTCTTTTAATAACGTCCTACCTTTCGATTGGTATGAAAGAGATTCAGCTGCAGCCGTTCTAACCCACCACTCTTTATCGGAAAGTAGTCGCAACAGAAAATGATTCAAGCGATCTTCTCTTTGCAATTTCGCAGCTTTCGCTGCCATCATTCTCTCTTGCCAGCTATCAGAAGTTAGAGAAGGAATAATCTTGTCAACCTTCGACACATACCCCATTTTTGATAAGGCTTTTAATGCACGTATCCTAAATTCTGCTACAGAGGATCCCAAAAAAGCTTCGACATATGGTAAGTATTCATATTCTTTTCTTTCTCCCATTGCTTCGATCAACGTCTGCTGAATCAACAGGGGGAATTGATCGATCGATTCAACAAACTGCTCAAACAACGGCCTCTCGAGGCGCGAAAAGATGTCAAGATAATAGAAGCCTGAATACTCTTTTTTCTCTTTTAAGAGAATCGTATAAATACGATCATCTTGGACGTTTGCTAGAATCCGAAAAACTTGTATAGCTTCCAATTCTGTAGCGTATTTACTTTCATAGATTGCTAAACATTCTGTAGCCAATGAAGCCATTCGAAATTTTTCGATACGATAAAGAGTGTTCATACGCGTACTCCAACTACTGCTAACTAGTTCATTTTGATAATGTGAGTAAAAGTACCTCTCAGCGATGGTCTCAATTTCCGCCATCATGAGCGTATTTCCTTTCATCAAGGAGTAATACCTGGTCAAAACGTCTTCGAGCGCTTCTCTCATCGCTTTGGATTCTGGTGGTGGAATCTCTCTATTTCCTTTAAGCGCATCCAAAAGCATGTTTAAATACTGTTTCTTCCAGTACTCTTTCTTCTCTTCAAATCGATTGAATCGATACTTTCTAACAATAAGAAAACAAAACAGCAGTGTAAGTACGACCAACATAATAAGAAAAAGTTGAAATACAACAAATACAGCATTCATATCATGGACCGTCCTACTAAACGACCTTTTCAATAAGTCTACGGATCCGAGCTTCAAGCTCGAGCATATTGAAAGGCTTCGTAATATAATCATCGGCTCCGAGCTCTAGTGCTTTCACGATGTCTCGTTCTGTTTTCCTGCCCGTTAACATCATTACCGTATAACGACTTTGCTCCTGCTCATGGCGCAACCGATGCAGGACCTCGATCCCATCCATACGTGGCATGATGCCATCGAGTAAAACGAGACAAGGGGAGCTCGTCCTATGCCATGAATCTTCAAAGAACGCTTCACCTTCTCGATACGCTTTTACTTCGATATGATAGTTGCCATCCATTTGAAGATCTTTCAGATTTGATGTAAGCATCGTTCTAAGAATTTCGTCATCATCAACAACTGCGATTTGGATAGTTTTACTATTGTTTTCGCTAGATGGGACATGATCGTAGAAAACCACTTGGTTTCGACCGTTAGATTTTGCACGGTAGAGAGCTTCGTCAGCTAGATTTAATAACTCACGATTGGTTGATTTCGTATCGAGCTCTACAATCCCGGCTGAAAAGGTAACCGAAAATTGTTCTGTTTGTGGTCCGAATACTTCTTTTTGAAAATCTGTTAGAAGTTCATTGATAAACGTGATTGCATCAGAAGGACTACGTCCTGGAAGAACAACAACAAACTCTTCTCCTCCGTATCGAATTAGAGTATCTCTTCTTTTCTTACGACTCAAAATAAAATGGGATAACTTTCTTAACACTTGATCTCCTATCAAATGACCGTACGTGTCATTCACACTTTTGAAATGATCAATATCCAGGATAGTTAGACAAACTTTCTCCTTCGTTCTCACAATCTCAGACTTAAGGTGATTTAAATGTTTCTCAAGAAACTTACGATTATAAGCACCCGTCAATTCATCTGTTAAAACAGACGTCATGACCATCCTACGTTTTTTTATTTTATCAAGCACTCTTACGACGTACTCTTCATGAGAGATGTCACGTTCAAAATAGTCGCTTGCGCCTAGTTTGTAGCTGTTCAATCGATTCGTTGCAGAGCTATTCCCGTCCGTAATGACTAACGGGATAAACTGCACTTCTGCTTTTTCTCTAATCTCACCAGCAATATCGTTATCCTGCTCCATTAACGAACGCTCCAAAATAATACAATCAGGATTCATATCATAAATAACTGTCCTTGCTTTAGAAAGTGTTAATGACGCAAACACGATAAAACCTTGGTTTTCTATGTAACTTTTCATTTCAATCAAGGACATAGGATCAGGATGAATAAGAATGACTACTTCTTTTTCATCAGTAAATTCCTTTTGCTTTGTTGCATCTACATCGTGGATTCCTTCGACTATCTCTTCAAGCACTTTCACGGTATAGTCATTAGAGTAAGTCTTGTCACTTTCTTCATCAAACTGTGTTAAAGCCGCCTCTGCCTGCTCTCCTACATCATGGTATCCGACTGTACCTGCTGTGCCTTTTATGGTGTGCAAAAGCTGATAAATTTCCTTCTCAGGAACACTCTTGTTCATCGTTTTGATCGCATCGATCTGGTCTCTTAGTTTACTAGCAAACTTCTTTTTATACTTTTCCAATATAATGCCTCCTATTAAAAACAAGGGCGATTTTAAATAACTCCTTAAATAGTTAATACTATAAGACTTCGTCCAACACTACAATGTCGGAAATCGTAATTTTTCCTTCAAAGGTAAAAAAATCCATCGTTTGACCTTACTAAACTAAAAAAACCGATAGGAGAAAACTCCTACCGGCTTCGTTTTAAAAATCAAAGTTATCTGGATCTGGTCCAACTCGCTTGTCTTCATTCAAACCGTTGATCCTGCCCATCTCTTCACTTGTAAGCTCAAAATCAAATAAATCTGCATTTTCCTTAATACGATGTTCTTTCGTAGATTTCGGAATGATGATTACATCGTTTTGCAGGTGCCACCTTAGGATAATTTGAGCAGTAGATTTGTTGTGTTTTTCTGCAATTTCCTTAAGCACTTCGTTATCCAACAATTCACCTTGCATAAGAGGTGACCACGCTTCAATCTTAATATCGTGCTTCTCACCAAATTCTCGTAGTTCCTTCTGGTTGAGCTTCGGATGAAGTTCAATCTGATTAACAACAGGCTTTACTGTTGTTTCTTTCATTAATGTTTCGAGATGGTGAATATGGAAGTTACTTACACCTATCGCTTTGACTTTCCCTTCATGATAAAGGTGTTCCATCGCTTTCCAAGTATCAACGAACTTCCCTTCAACAGGCCAGTGAATCAAGTATAGATCTAAATATTCAAGGTCCATTTTCTCAAGAGAAGTTTCAAAAGCTTGGATCGTTTCGTTGTAGCCTTGATCTGTATTCCAAACCTTCGACGTGATGAAGAGCTCTTCTCGAGGGACACCAGCTTCTTTGATCGCTTTTCCAACCCACTCTTCATTGCCGTAGATCGCAGCAGTATCTATGCTTTTATAACCATTTTTGATAGCAGCAGTAACAGCACCTATAAGCTGATCTTCTTCTTTCACCTGAAAAACACCTAGACCAACTTGCGGCATTTCGACGCCATTATTTAGCTTTATCGTTTTTGATAGTGTCATCTTACTCATAACTCTTCACTCCTCTTTTGTAAAATTGAATCACTTCATCACTATTTTTTCTGAATACAGGCTCAAAGTCAATTAAACGAACTCGTCCCTCATGAAATCAGGATGAAGGATTCATTTTCCTCGTCTCGAATTAACAGATACAGTGCTAAAGACCCTTAATCACATAAGTAAACCGCCCGATTACCATCGAGCAGTTCTTGATCTACCATTTAAAGAGTTCATCTTCATTAGTGATATTTTCTTGCGGAATTCCAGCTTCTATATAACTTCTTACAAGCTTCCAGTCCCCCTGCACGCCCTTTCGAAACGTATTAAAAAAAAGGTTACCTGTTTCACTACGCTTTCCTTCAGTCGAAATTGAAGCCCAAATGACGGCAAGCACTTCATTCCGTCTAAGAGGGGTGACGGACACTTTTTTCAAAACCCATTGTGTCCCGTCCTTCTTAAAGGTAGAAAAAGCTTGTTCCCATCCCTGAACTGATTCTGTATACCCAAAATCATAAATCTCAGACTGACTTGTTACTTCTCTAGCCTGGTAGCTATCACTGATTTTGTATTTCACACCATCGATGTTTGACCCGCTCCAGCTTTCTAGAAACTCGTCTAGAAACTCCTCAAAACTTTTCATAAGAATCCCTCCCCATCACTCTATTTCAACAAGCATCGACAGAATCCTTTCATCTCTACAATAGGAAGAGAGATGGGATTATGTTATATTACATAAGAAGTGATATTTGAAAGGATAAATAGCCTTATGAGCAACCAAAACCAATTAAAAGAAGAAATAAATAAAAGAAGAACGTTCGCGATTATCTCTCACCCCGATGCGGGTAAGACGACTTTGACTGAGAAGCTACTATTTCTTGGCGGACAAATCCGTTCGACTGGTACGGTTAAATCCCGTAAATCGTCCAAGTTTGCGACATCTGACTGGATGGAAATTGAGAAACAGCGTGGAATCTCCGTAACGTCCAGTGTGATGAACTTTACCTACATGGGGCATACGATCAACATCCTCGATACACCTGGACACGAAGATTTCAGTGAAGATACGTATCGTACTCTTCTTGCTGTTGATAGCGTCGTGATGATCATCGATGCCGCTAAAGGTGTCGAGTCCCAAACGAAAAAGCTTTTCAAAGTTGTTAGTGAACATGGTATTCCGATTTTCACATTCGTGAACAAGATGGATCGCCAGGGACGTGAACCTCTTGAACTGCTTGAAGAAATTGAAGAAGTACTTGGAATTGAATCCTATCCCATGAACTGGCCAATCGGTATGGGGCAAGACTTCCAGGGCGTTTATGACAGACACAAAAAAGCTGTAGAGTTCTATGATACAGACGGCGATAACAAGGATAAAGAGGCTGTATACATTTCAGACCTCGAGGATCCTGTCCTAAAAGAAAAAGCTGGAGAAGACCTCGTCAATCAGCTTCAAGAAGATGTCATGTTACTTGATGAAGCAGGTTCAGAGTATAGCGATGAAGCTTTACAGTCAGGAAAGCAGACACCGGTATTTTTCGGAAGTGCGATCTCAAGCTTCGGGGTTCCGACATTCTTAAATCATTTCCTAGAGCTCGCTCCACCTCCAGCACCTAGACAAAGCTCTGAAGGAGAAGTGAAGCCAGAAGACGAAACGTTCTCAGGATTTATTTTCAAAATCCAGGCGAACATGAACCCTGCTCACCGTGACCGTGTTGCATTCCTTCGTATCGTATCAGGCACGTTTGAAAAAGGCATGGAAGCATGGCTTGAAAGAACGAATAAGAGCATGAAGCTTTCTCAAGGACAGCTTTTCTTCGCTTCTTCTAGAGGTAATGTAGACAAAGCTTATCCGGGGGATATTGTCGGTCTTTACGACTCCGGCACCTATCAGATCGGTGATACGCTTGTCGGTTCTAAAAACGTCTATTCATTCGGCGCGCTTCCAACCTTCCCGCCTGAGCATTTCGCAAAGGTTCGTGCTCAAAAAGCATTGAAGCAAAAGCACTTCTACAAAGGCGTGCAACAGCTTTCAGAAGAAGGTGCGATTCAGGTTTACAAAACCGCGCACTGGGATGAAATCGTCGTCGGCGTTGTCGGAAGACTTCAGTTTGAGATCTTCGAACACCGTATGAAAGGTGAGTACAACACGGATATTCAGTTCGATACGATGCCTCATCAGCATGCACGTTGGATCGAAGCTGACAAGCCAGAAAACCTTGTCGACAACTCGAGAAACCTTCTCGTCTACGATCAGCAAAAACGCCCAGTCCTCTTATTTACAAATGACTTTGCGCTTCGCTGGTTCCAGGAGAAAAATCCTGACGTTCCTTTGAAAGAATCTAAATAGCAAGAGCATAAAATAAGCCACATCTTAATCCGTTATGGAATAAGATGTGGCTTTTTCGTTTCGATTTACTGCTACATCTGATCAAAAACATTCTTAACTTTACCTATTACATCCTTACTCGACGCGTCCTCAACCATCATTGCGATAAGTAAATCTTTTCGATCTGTATTGTACGCTACGAATAAACCGTTTTCTTGCCCTGTTTCTTCTCCGGCACCTTTTAATTCAGCGGTTCCTGTTTTACCTGCAATCCTGATTCCTTCAACGACAGGCTCGTATGCGGTTCCGTCTGGATCTAATACGACTTTTTCAAGGGCTTTCTCAACAATTGAAGCAATATCCGTAGAGACAACCTCCATCGGTTCGCTACTCTGCCCCATCAGTAACGAAGGCTTCATCATTTTCCCTTCATTAGCGAACGCTGTATACGTCATCGCAAGGTGATAAGGTGAGACCAGCAATTCTCCTTGTCCATACCCTGAGTCTGCTAACAGGATGCCGTTTCCTAATCCATCGTTCGAAACAGAAGACTTCGCAGTCGGAAAGGGAAAGTCAGTTTCTGTCCCGATGAGAAAGGACTTAAGCCCTTTTTGGAACTTCTCGTCTCCAAGATCAAGCGCTTTTCTCGCAAAGTAAATGTTATCGGAGTGAACGAGCGCTTCTTCAAGGGTTACTTCAGGATCGGCTGGCTTTACTCGAGTAACTTGATAACCGCCCCAGCTCGAGTCAGCTCCCCAATTCAATCCGTCAATTTCCTCTACCGCATTCGGATCGAGACCATCCTTTAAGGCGATCGCAGCAGTAAGCGGCTTGATCGTGGACCCTGGAGAATAAGCTTTATTGAACTTTGCGGAGAAAGGCTGATCTTTATTAGCAGCAAGCGCATCATACTCACCTTCATCAAACCCAAGCGTGAAATCGTTTGGATTGTACGAAGGAGAACTTGTTAAAGCAAGCGTTTCTCCTGTTGTTGGGTGGAGTGCCACAGCTGTTCCCGCTTTACCGTCAAGTTCCTTGTAGAGCTTCTCCTGCACGGTTGAATCAATCGTTACTTGAATGTTCTCACCATCCACTTTCGGAGAGTTCGCGATCACTTTCTCTGTCCCTTTCACTTTAATGGTCCAGCCTGTTTCACCGTGAAGCTTTTCTTCATGGATTTCTTCTAGGCCAGCTACACCAATCCTCTCGTAACTTGAATAGCCTTTTTCCGCATATTCTTCTAAATCTTCTTTCAGCAAGTTACGGATATAGCCAGTAAGGTGCGCGGTACTTTCGCCGAGTGGGTAAATCCGTTCTGTCTTATTATTCACTTGCACACCAGTAATCTGTTTTGCTTCTTCGATCAAATCATCTTCTGTTTTCATTACACTTTTAATTGGTACAAATTGAGCAGAATTCGACTGTACCCAGCCCTGACTCAACTCTTTCTCAATATCCTCTACACTTATTTTCAATACTTCACTTAGCTGTGAAAGAATCGCTTCTTTATCGGCTTCGATTTTTTCGGGTACGACTCCGATCTGTGAAACAGTGCCATTCACCGCAAGCTCTACACCGTTCCGATCCGTTATATTTCCTCGTGTCGGAACTTCAGAAGTAATTGCGACTTCCTCGCCCTCATTTAACTCTTTAAAGATAAAGGAGGGATTCCAGTTCACCTTATATGCTTCTGAATCCTCTTCCTCTGTCAGCACTAGCGTTGCCTTATTTTCAAAAGCGACTTCTCCCGCAAGTGTTTGCATCGACACAGAATAAGGAAGCGTGACTACTCCTTCTTCATTGGGTTCTGGTTCTTCTTCTGGCTTCTCGAATGTAACCTTTAACTCTTGAACTTCCACATCGCCATAAATGGATTTATACCGTTCTACAAATTCTTCTTTCGTAATCGACTCCTGGGTATCCTGCGACAATTGGGTGTACATACTACTAAACTCTTGTTCGTTCCAGTCCTTTACATATGTATCGAACGCATCGATCGCTGATGGAGGCGAAGAACAACCTGCAAGAAGCAAGACGAAAAACCCCATCACGATTAATGATCTTAGATTCAAAACTAGCTCCCCTTTGTTCCTTTATTTTCCTTTAGTATAAAAGAACGGATCGCGAGTTGAAAGGATTAAGACTCACATATTTAAATTAGTCAGCTAACAAATGAATAGTACTTCCTGTTATTTCATTCAGTTCACCACATTCTGCACCCTTGCAACAGATTCATAGTCTTCTTACCATGAAACTGCGGCTTTCTTGAAACTTCGTATAATAAGAACCGTATACATAAGTAAGAGAATTGCGGACGTAGAGAATAGAGGAGGGGAAATGACGATGATTAACATAGCATTTGGTATTGCGCTATTAATTGTATGCGCAATCGTTCAGTACAGCTGGTTTTTCGATACAAATAATGGGATAGCGATTGATTTTAAATCAAAACGATCGTATATACTAACTAGCATTGCATTGGTCGTGTTTGCGGTTTACTTACTAGCAACAGGGATAGCGAATACCTTTTAGAGAACCGAAACAACAAAGCCAGCTACCCTTAAAGGCACTGGCTTTGTTGTTTTATTGCATATCCCATTCCTGTTCTAGTGCCTTTAATAGTTTATAAGGGCCTCTTTCCTTATTAGATGGAATCGCGATCATGACATCTGTGGATGGATAATAAGCAGAGTGGAAACTCACCCCAGGGTCATACCCCATCACATGATATTTCGTAACCTCATTCTCATTTTTATCGATCCAAACTCCATAGCCATAATAGGTATTACCTTTCACATGGACATGGGGGGTTAACAAATTGAACACGATTGGTTTACTAATCAACTTACCATTTATGAGGCTTTCCCAGAAATTTATCATGTCAGGAGCTGTAATATATGCACCCCCATCTGGTCCACCTACTCTTGGGATGGAATAGACATTTGTTTTCCATGTACCATCTTTGAAATCGATATACCCTTTTGCCGTATTCTTAGGGAGCGCATCCTGAGGGAAATAGCCGGAGTCATTCATACAACTAGGTTCAAAGATGTTTGATGAAACGTAATCAGTAAAAGACTGCTCTGATAGTTGTTCCACGATTAAACCCAATATGATATACGCCGCGTTATTGTAGTGGAACCTCTCCCCTGGAGCGAATTTCATCTCTCCATCCTGGAACAATGGTAAGAAATCTTTTGGTTCGTTCATCGTATACGAAGGTTTTTGAACCCATAAGTCTTCATAGTCCTCCATCGTTTCTTCATCAAAGTAATCCTCGATCCCGGACGTATGCGTCAACAGTTGATGCACCGTTATGTCGTTATCGAAATTAGGGAATGGTACCTTAAAACAGTCTCCTATTTTAGATTGGAATGATAACAGACCTCTTTCAACAAGCTGGCAGATTGCTACCGCTGTAAACAGCTTACAACCAGATGCGATTCCAAAGCTCGTGTGAATGTTATTTTCGATTTCCTCTGCTCGATTAGCGAAGCCTGATGCAGATTCGAGAATGACATCGTTTTGATTTCGTGCATACACGACGCCAGAGAACTTTTCTTCTTTTATCTTTTTCTCAATTTGGCCGATTACTGGTTGCATGTTTCCTCGCTCCTCTCTCTTTCTATTATACTGTTACCTTGTATGTTCAATAGCACTCCTCGAATTCCTTTTATACGTAGGAATAAGAGAGCGCTAGCTAAAAAAAGAGAGGCTAACACAAACGTCAGCCTCTCTTATATTAATTTGCACCTTTAATAGCACGGTGTAGACCTTTGATACAGCCGCCATGTTCGCTTTCATGAAACAGTGCAAAAAGAATTAATTCACCGATTGTATTCAATTCTACAGGACCAGCCTTGAACGTCTCTTCGATCGTTTCATCCAGACGACTTCCAAACGTATCTTTGAATCGTCCCATTTGTTCAGATAGTAGCTCTTTCAACTCAGCAACCTTTGGAGGATCAACGGTCCAATCCTTCGGGCTAGTTCCTCTAGTAAACAGTTCCCCATACCCTTCAGGGAGTTTAACTCCTTCTCCTGCCATATGGAACACGATGTATTCAAACGATACAAGCACATGACCTAACTGCCAGCGTAACGAATTCGGAAACCCTTCTGGAATGATATCCGCATTCTCCTCTGTGATCTTCTCTGCCCCCATAAGCAGAAATGTACGCGTCATATCCATCTGTTGCATAATACTTTCCATACGAAACACACCTTTCAATATGTAAATTAATGCTCCTCTATCCTGTGCAACTTGCTTCTCTATCATACAATAAATCTAGTTTCCATATGAACACTTCCATATTCCACCTGATTACCCTTTATTTAATCCACATTTTTTTTTCAATCTTGTTAGTTCCCCCATGAAATCGGGTAACCTCTGTATCATTGCACAAAATAGTCTACAACTAAGACCGTTCAGGAGGAAACATATTGTTTACATTAAGTGATTTACCGATGTTTTTAATAAATTTCTTTTTAATTCTACCGATCGTTACGTTAGTACATGAAGCTGGACATGTTCTAACAGCGAGACTTTTCGGAGGAAAAATAAAGTTTTGTATAGGTACCGGCGAGACGCTCTTTCATATCGGTGCCCTCGAAGTGAAGAAAAAGTATTTTATGGAAGGTTGGTGTCAGTATGAAAAGCTGACATACAACAAAACGTGGGCTCATGTTGCGATTTATTTAGCAGGTAGTCTTTTTAACTTGTCTGTTATTTTGATCATTAACCTATTAATCAACCTAGACGTGTTACCCGCCGCACTCTTTTTCTATCAGTATTCGTATTTCTCTGTTTACTTTATCTTCTTTTCACTAATGCCTTATCGAAACGATGCAGGCAAGCCAAGTGATGGCCTTGCTGTTTTTGATGTTATCCGCTACGGAAAAGCAGAAGATCCTATCGATTAACTAGCAAAAAGCTGCCTTCGAGGGCAGCTTTTTTAAACGTTAGATATCCCACCGGTGGAAACACCTGTCAATCCATTGATTTTTTACTATTTTAGAATAAATGTGTTTACATCCCTCTTCATGAGGAACAAAATTAAGAGAGACTGTTTTAGGGGGGAGTTAGGATGAGACTTATTCTAGTGAACTTAAAAAGGAAGGAATCTCTATGAAGAAAGTTGGGCTGCTACTTTTATCAGCCGGTTTCTTGATCGTTTTATGGAGTGGCTATTCGTTCTGGAATCAGAGTAAAGCTGTGACACATCAGCCTGAAGCTATCCAAGAAAACCATCCTGGCTGGGATTCTACTGTGGAAAAAAAGACGATATCTGTTGGGGATGACAAAGAATTAAAGCCTACTTTTGAGCATGGTGAAAAAGCTGCGATGCTTTCGATTCCCCGAATCGGTAGTAAGTACAGCGTTTATTATGGCACAGACGAAGATTCGTTGAAGAAAGGTGTAGGCTTACATGACAGTAAGTGGACCGTAACACCTGAAGAAGAGGGCCACGTAGTACTATCTGGACATAGAGATACCGTTTTCCACAACCTGGATCAAGTAGAAGAAGGTGACCATCTCTATGTGGAATTTGAAGGGACTGTCTATGACTATCAGGTGAGAAAGATCTGGATAACAGATGAGGATGACCGTTCTGTTATCGTAAAGAAGGACAAGTCGACCTTAACCTTAACAACTTGTTACCCATTTGATTATATCGGTTTTGCTCCAGAACGATATATCATTCAATCAGAACTCGTTTCAACAGAAACGCCACTACGTAAATAAAGAGCTGCCAACGAGAGGCAGCTCTTTCGTTATTTTATTGGTAGATGTAATAAATACTTAGATTCTGTTCCAATAAATGGGGTATATTTCTCAAAACCATACAAATCGCCTGTCCGCTCATAAGAGGATTCCTGAACCCATCTGTGAAGATAAGAATATGGATTACACTCATCTGACGTTGGATCATGCTGTACTGCTGCATACCTTCTCGGTGGTAAGACAATCTTTGTCATTCCTTCAGGTACCTTTGCATCCTCCTCGACTTCTACACAAGCAATCCAACTAAACTCTTCAGTATCAGGGTCCCAATTCGGAGGATCTACGTATATCCCAAAAGAAACATTTGGGTCAATTCTGCTTTGGATTTTATCTACATGGTTAGCATAAAACGACTCTACCATCTCTGGAATTTTCTTATCCTTTTCCTTCATTGTAGTATCACACTTCATACCGATTAATGTCATCTCACCCATTTCTACAAGAACCGGGGTTTGTAATTCAGTTGACATCAAAGCACCACCTTAGATTGAGTTACTACCTCCTTCTTTGTTAATCATTTGATTCCTGCTATCAATTCCAACCTTTACACTGAGCCTACTTCTCCCAAATATTAAACGTCATTCCATAAGGATCCTGCACATAGCAATCCTTTCCTTTACCTTCCCACCGAATGATTTTGCATCCATTCTTCAGCAGGTCATTCCTTGCTTCTTCTAACGATTCCACTTCCAACTCCAAGACAGGACCGAGGTTTTTTTCGCCATCGATTAAGAAGATATGGTTGTGAGCACTTTTGAATTCAACTTCATTTACCGTGCTATGATCTTGGTGCTTTAAACCTAACACTTCTTCATAAAATGATTTTGCTTCAGCGACATTCTCCACCTGTAAACCAATATTTTTTGACAGTTCGTACTTCACTGCAACACCTCACTTCCTCCATTTATTATTCCCACTTATCCACCTTCTCTTTCATTCATCATATTCCTTTTTCAACTACTATTTATACATAGATCCCAAGTTTCCGCTTCACATCAGTGAGAAGAGGCATTACTTTAGCTCGTGCTTTTCCTGCGCCTTCTGCGAGAATTCGATCGAGCTCTTCAAGGTTCTCCATATAATACTTGTACTTTCTCCTCGGTTCGCGAAGAGCAAGATTCATTACATCGAAGAGTTCTCTCTTCGCTTCTCCCCATCCAATCCCCGTTTCAAATCGCTCACGCATCGTAGCGATCTCATCTTCGCTTGCAAACTCTCGATAGAGGGCAAACACAATCGATTCATCAGGGTCTTTTGCTTCATGTGGCTCTGTAGAGTCTGTTTTGATTCTGTTGATTAACTTTTTAAGCTTATCCGGCTCCTCGAAAATTGGAATCGTATTGTTATAGCTCTTACTCATTTTCCGCCCATCCAGCCCCGGAAGTACAGCTGATTCCTCCTCAACAACATAATCAGGTAATTTAAATGTCTCACCAAATTGTCTGTTGAATGTTTCCGCAAGATCACGTGCGATTTCAACATGCTGAATTTGATCTTTTCCAACTGGCACAAGATCAGATTGGAATAACAAGATGTCAGAAGCCATCAATATCGGATACGTGAAAAGCCCCATGTTAACCCCATCATCTTGTTCGCGCCCTGTTTCTCGGTTTTGATCTACGATCGCTTTATAAGCATGCGCACGATTCATTAAGCCTTTTGAACTAAAGCATGCAAGAATCCATGATAGTTCAAAAATTTCCGGAACGTCAGATTGGCGATAGAAGATCGATTTCTGAGGATCTAGACCTAATGCAAGCCATGTTGCCGCAATCCCATATGAAAGCTCCTTCATTTGTTTCGCATCTTGTATTTTCGTCAGACCGTGATAATCCGCTACAAAGTATACGGGTTCCTCATGCTTCGCAAGCTCTAACGCTGGCTTGATTGCACCGATATAGTTTCCAAGATGAATCCTTCCTGTTGGTTTAATGCCAGTTAACACGGTATTCTTCATGATTACTCCTCCATTCAATTCAATACAAAAAGGGTCCCCCATCCTATAAAAGGACGAGAAACCCGTGGTGCCACCTTCGTTCGTTTACGTAAATAAACGCTCTTAACTCCTACAGAAATAAGAAACCCTTTCTATAAGGTGTCTCTTGTATCGGTAAGACGCTCCGCCGGAACCTACTCATCTTTCAGCCCAGAAGCTCAAAAGCCCATTCACCTTTTGCGCACACTGATTCACACCAACCATCAGCTCTCTGTCGTGACGCTCAAGACTACTCTTCTTCATCATCGCACGTTTATTTTTTTATTATTCTAAATCTATATAACGAGTAAGTCAAGAAATATTCCCCATATCATTAGTAGTTAACTATTTTCTAAAATGCACCTTCAAATTATCTAATTCTTTCAATACGCGTTATACTAGAGATAGAAAATAGCAAGATTCTGTTCCCCCCTTCCCTTCTATCCCAAGTTCCTCATATATCAGATTATTCAATATTCTATATAAAAAGGGTATTTTTAGAAATTTCTACATTTTTCTTTCGATGTATGACCAAAAATATTTTTGCTCAAAATATTTTTACTATCATGTGAATGTATGGAGGTGTTTCGTACGGTATAGCAAGGTTTTCACCATTTTAAACAACAATTTTTAGTACCTGGTCATAACTTTTGGTCATAAATCCCATTGACATGCCTTAAGGGTGCTGTTAGAGTTAACTGCGAATCAAACAAAAATTATTGAAAATTCTGCCCAAATGACTATTGGAAGGTGATTTAGTGAAAGATCTACATTCATTCAGTTGGTATGCCGCTCGTGTCAAAAAACACTTGCCAAAAGATGCCTTCAAACCCGTACCAAGCCGATTATTCGGTGGTCTTATTTACTTGTTGATTACAATTGCCAGTTTCCTAATCATAGGACTGTTTAACTTACATCCACTTATCAATTTAGCTCTCTCTGTTGTAATTGGTTCAAGCTTTGCTGGACTAGGGTTTCTTGGTCACGAAATCCTGCACGGCACGGTAGTGCGGAAGCCTTGGCTTCGCGATACACTAGGTGCGATCGCGTTCTTCCCGCTAAGTACTGGACCAAAGCTATGGAGAAAATGGCACAATATGAATCACCATGTGCACACACAGCATGATGAAAATGACCCTGATGCTTGGCCAACACTCGAAAAGATTTCAAAGATGAAAATCTTCCAGTGGATTTACAAGCTTCCGTTTTTCATCAGAGCATTCTTTAGTTTTGCATCCTTAACATTACAGTTCACAGCTCATTCTATGAAAATGTTCTTCGTATATGTAAAAGAATTCAAATCCGGAAAGCAGACTGAAGTTTGGCTTCAAGTTGTTCTTCCTTGGGTAACGTGGATCGGTTTACTATTCATTATGGGATTCGAAAAATGGATTTTCGCGTTCTTCATCCCATTATTGATTGCAAACTTTATCGTGATGGCTTATATTTCAACAAACCACCGATTGAATCCATTAACACCTGTAAATGATCCGCTTGCAAACAGCTTAACTGTAACGGTTCCTAAATGGGTAGATAAGATTCACTTTAACTTCTCATACCATACAGAACATCATTTATTCCCGGGTATGAGCCCGAAATACTATCCGATCGTTAAAAAACATATTAAAGATATGTGGCCTGATCGTTATCATGAAATGCCGATGACGAGAGCGATGATCGCATTATGGAAAACGCCGCGTGTTTACTTTGATCACAATGAACTGGTTGACCCAAATAGCGGAAACGCATTTGGATCACTAGGAAACAAGCTGAATCCACATTCGATTTTGCCACGAAAACTCACAAAGAAATAAATAGAAAGCAGCCCAAAAACGGGCTGCTTTTTCTAGTTATCAGAGAAGACCAAAAGCCCTCCCTGCAAACTTGTTCTCATTACATGCTTAAGGCAGGATTACCCTGCAGCATGCAGCTTTATGAATCGAGTATTAGTACCCGCCTCCAACAAAAGCTGCACCTACGATGATAAGGAGAATAAACAGCACTACAATTAGAGCGAACCCGCTGCCGTAACCATATCCCATGGAGTTGGCCTCCCTTCCATCATGGATTACTATATCCTATGCTATAGTTACCATGTTGGATGGGCATCCGTTTAGGAAGGGGGTTATTCTTTGTTTTAGCTCTCTGGATCCTCTAGCTTGACACCTAGACCTTCTGCCATACGATTAACAAAATTGAAGTATGAGGCGATCTGACAAACATCCAATATTTCTCGATCACTACACCCTATTTCTTTAAGTTCATCAACATCAACGTCTCTTACACTACTGGGTTTCCTCGTTAACTTTACTGCATAATCAAGGATAGCTACTTCTTTCTCATCCAATTCTACCTCACGATAATTTCTCTTCAATCCTTCCACTAGAACATGATCCTTCGTCACGAAATGGAGCGCCGCCCCATGATGTTCCATTCAGTAGAAACACTCATTTTCTACAGAAACAACGGTTGCGATCATTTCCCTCACCTTCCGTGATAAAGGAGAAGAGGAGAACATGATCACTTTGTAATAGTTCAAATGCGTTTCGAGTGATCGTGGATTGAGTGAGTGAACGCGCAGTATATTGGCCATCTTATTGTTAAATGCATCATAAAGCTCTTTTAACTTACCTTCTGCCTCATCATATGGCACCATGTGAATTCTTGCATTCATCCTTTATCTCTCCTTTGTGATGTCATAGAGCTCCCGTCTCTCTTTGTCTTTTTCGAGTAAAAGAAGAATTCACCTTCTTCTCACTACAAAATACTAGAAACGAAGAAAAATCCATTGCATATATAAGCACATGCTTATATACTAATGACGGGGGTGATGCAATGAATCGAACAGCCATTGAGATGGAATTAGCTGCTAGCGTTCTTAAACTATTAGGAGATAAAACAAGGCTCACGATCATCGGTTTGTTAAAAGATGGCGAGTGCTGTGTGTGTGAATTTGTTGACTTACTTAATATGAGTCAACCTTCAGTCAGTCAACATCTTAGGAAACTTCGGGATGCGGGGTTAGTAAAAGAACGAAGAAATAGCCAGTGGATTTTCTACTCGCTTAATAAGGACCATGAAGCTTTTTCTATCATCGAAAGCGTCATTCAGCTCATACCAGACCAAAAAGAAAAGCTTCACCAACTAGAAATAAGCGGCCGTCGCATTCGCTGTGATTAATGGAGGAATTGATTTGATTTCTGTACTACTTGCAATCATGATTTTTATACTTACGCTAGTTCTCGTCATCTGGCAGCCGAAGAACCTTGGAATTGGGTGGACGGCTTGCGGTGGTGCGATTCTAGCTCTTCTTGTAGGGGTCGTTGATTTTCAAGATGTGATAACAGTAACGGGAATTGTGTGGAACGCCACATTCGCCTTTATTGCCATTATCTTAATTTCACTTATCCTCGATGAAATCGGGTTCTTCGAATGGGCTGCTCTTCATATGGCAAGAGTAGCAAAAGGGAATGGACTTCGAATGTTCATTTACGTAACACTTCTTGGAGCTGTTGTTGCTGCACTTTTCGCAAATGATGGCGCAGCTCTTATTCTGACACCAATCGTGCTCGCGATGGTTCGGAACCTTAAGTTCCAAGAGAGAATGATTTTCCCGTTTATTATGGCGAGTGGATTTATCGCAGACACAACCTCACTGCCACTCGTTGTTAGTAACCTTGTGAATATCGTATCAGCGGACTTTTTCGATATTGGGTTCGTTGAGTATGCTTCAAGAATGATCGTTCCAAACTTCTTCGCACTAGGCGCAAGTATCCTTGTGCTCTACCTTTTCTTTAGAAAAGATATTCCAGGAAACTATGATCTAAAAATGCTTCGAGCACCGAAAGAAGCGATCCGTGATGAGAAGATGTTTAAACTGTCCTGGCTTGTACTTGCTGTCCTGCTCGTAGGATATTTTGCAAGTGAATTTATCGGCGTTCCTGTTTCGATCATCGCAGGGATTGTAGCCATTTTCTTCCTGCTGATGGCTAGAAGAAGTTCCGCAGTTGAAACACGTAAAGTCGTTAATGGTGCGCCTTGGGCGATCGTGTTCTTCTCGATCGGTATGTACGTTGTCGTTTACGGGCTCCGTAATGTTGGCTTAACGGACATACTCGCAGACCTCATTCAAGGTGCTGCAGACCAAGGATTACTAGCAGCGACCGTTTCGATGGGCTTCATTGCCGCCATTTTATCTTCAATCATGAACAATATGCCTACGGTTATGATCGATGCCCTTGCTATTGAAGCAACATCTACGACAGGCACGCTAAAAGAAGCACTGATTTACGCAAACATCATCGGCTCTGACTTAGGTCCTAAGATCACTCCGATCGGTTCACTTGCTACATTATTATGGCTTCACGTACTTTCCCTTAAAGGTGTGAAGATTTCCTGGGGATACTATTTCAAAATTGGAATCATCTTAACAGTACCAACACTGTTAATCACACTCTTTGGCCTTTATCTATGGCTATTGATTCTCTAAAATTACATTTCAACAAAGAGGAGACTGCTAATTATGTCTAACAAAAAAACGATTTATTTCCTATGTACAGGTAATTCTTGTAGAAGCCAAATGGCTGAGGGTTTCGCAAAAAAACACCTAAGCGATCGCTACGACGTTTATTCAGCTGGTATTGAAGCGCATGGCTTAAACCCGAATGCCGTTAAAGCAATGAATGAAGTGGACATCGACATCACAAACCAAACATCAGACACCATTGATTCCGAGCTATTGAACAATGCTGATATGGTCGTAACGCTTTGCGGTGATGCAAACGATAAATGCCCTATGACTCCTCCACATGTAACACGTGAGCACTGGGGCTTTGACGATCCAGCCAAAGCTGAAGGAACAGAAGAAGAAAAATGGGCGTTCTTCCAACGTGTTCGCGATGAAATCGATGCACGCATCGAACGCTTCGCAAAAGAAGAGCAGTAAACATAAAAAGGCATTCCCATCGATTGGGGATGCCTTTTCATATGCTAATCTTTTTTTCTTTTAATACCGATTGTTCTTCCAGCATGCTTCGGTTTTTCGTTTTCTTTATCCATCAAGTACAGTCGCTCTAATTCGACACCCACAGCTTCAGGAAATGCTCCAGGTCTTCCCTCTGTCGTATCCATTCCCATTAGCATCTGTTCACTCGTTGCCACTAAATCACCCTGCTCATTGCTCATCATGAAGAAGATGTGAATACGTTTCTGATCAATATCTAACAATTGACTAGTAACAATCAATTTCTCACCTTCATGTGCTTCCTTCAAGTAGCAAAGGTGCGTTTCCAAAGTAAAAATCGTGTAACTGTATTTTTCGCGTGCTTCCTCGTGCAAGCCGATATAGTTCATAAATTCGTCGACAGCGATGCTAAATACTTTCGCATACTCAGCATCATTCATATGACCATTGTAATCGACCCATTCATTAAGTACCTTTTGTTCTAGTTTGAAAGAAGGCTTCACGTCATTCCCTCCTATTCGTTTGTCTTTCTAGACTGTTGTGCTTCTGGCCAATAGTCCTTAACAAGATCAAGAAGTTTAACAAGAAATTCGTTTCGGTTCTTATCAAGTTCCGATAAGCTACAGTCACGAGACTGATCTTCACACCCCTCTACTACTCGGTCGTGAAGCTCATCCGTTAGCTCCGGAGCTTCAAGCTTTGTCCATGGCTTCTTAAGTGCAGGTCCAAACTGTTTCAACATATGACGCATGCCGCCTTCCCCCCCTGCAAGATGGAACGTAAGGAAAGGACCGTACTGTGCATAACGAAGTCCTGCGCCATAAATAAACGCATTGTCCACTTCTTCTGTCGTTGCGATCCCTTCGTTGACGATATGAAGCGATTCACGCCAAATTGCCTCGAGTAGACGGTCCGCAATGTGACCCTCAATTTCATGGCGCACAAGTAACGTCTTCATATTCATACCTTCAAAGAACGCCATCGCACGATCAGTGTACTCTTTTGTGGTACCTTGTCCTGGGACAACTTCTACTAATGGCAAAATGTAAACAGGATGAAATGGATGAGCTACAACAAAACGTTCAGGGTGTGCTAGTCCACGCTGTAAATAGGATGGCTTAATTCCTGAAGTACTTGATCCGATGACCGCATCCTTTTTGGCATGTGCATCGATATTCTTTAGTACAGACTCCTTCAAATCTTCAACCTCAGGAACATTTTCCTGAATATAATCAGCATTTGCAACTGCAGTCGCAAGATCTTGCTCAAACGACAATCGATCTCTTGATGCCCCATCTGCTAGTCCGAGTTCCTTTACGTATGGCCATGCATGATCGACCGCTTTACGCATTCTCTCCTCAGCGCCGTCTGCTGGATCAGTTGCAACAACATCGTACCCATTAGCAAGAAAGCGTGTAATCCACCCATTGCCAATTACGCCTGTCCCTACGACTGCAACTTTTTTGATATCTGCCATCTTTATTGCCCTCCGTGCGGATTTCTAAGTTGTAGATAGTCTCTTGCTTCTTCTGGAGTCATTGGTTCTAGTCCATGACCATTAAGCATCGTAACGGCTTTATCAACAAGCTGTTCATTCGTTGCAGGAACGCCTTTACTCAAGTAAATGTTATCTTCAAGCCCTACTCGCACATTCCCTCCAAGCATTGCTGATTGCGCTGCGATTGGCATTTGCATTCTGCCGATTCCAAACGCTGACCAGTGCGCATTTTCAGGGAGACGATTTCTCATATACAGCATCGTTTCTGCATCCGCTTCAGCTCCCCACGGAATACCGAGGCAAAACTGAAACATTGGATCGCCATCGATTAAACCTTCATCGATCAATTGTTTTGCAAAGCGAACGTGACCTGTATCAAAGCACTCAAGTTCAGGCTTTACACCACTTTCTTGAATAAGCTTTGCTTGTTCACGCAACCAGTCAGTTGGGCTCATGTAGATCATGTTACCAAAATTCGTACTACCGCAATCCAGTGTGCACATTTCCGGTAATAACTGTCCTACAGGTTCATGGCGTTCTCTCGGTGTTTGCATATCTGTACCTTCTCCACCCGCAGACGGTGTGGATAAACTAGGGATGAAATCTCCACCGCCTCCAGATGTGATGTTGATAATCACGTCTGTCTCAGATTCACGAATACGTTCGACGATTTCACGGTAATGATCTACATTATGGCTAATTCCACCTGTTTCAGGATTGCGAGCATGAACGTGGGCGATTGTTGCACCTGCTTTCGCTGATTCAATTGCAGATTCTGCAATTTCTTTCGGTGTGACAGGTACATGTGGATTTTTCTTAATGGTATCTCCTGCACCTGTTACTGCTGCTGTTAACAATACTTTTCCTTTCATCCTTATGTCCTCCTTTATATCCCTATACATTAGTGCTTACTTTTTAAATACAATTTAAACTATACCATCCGGACTGTTTACTTTCAACCTTCCGCAGATTAGTTATGCAAGGAATTTTTCATGATATAACTTGTTGCTTTCCTCTACTACACTGACTAATAACTTGATTAAAAACCGTCTAAACAGTATACTTTAAATATATTACTTGAAACGAAGAAGGAATTGTTTCCAACATTCTCTAGTGTTAAGATGTGCTAAGATTAATAAATTATTTAGTCGAAAGGATTAGATGAATGCCCAGAGAGTCGAAACGGCATAAAATATTAGAAGCTGCGGCATTAATTGTTCATAAGCGTGGCATAGATGCGCTGACGTTGGATGCTGTAGCAGAAGAGGCGATGGTGAGTAAAGGGGGACTCCTTTATCATTTTCGGAGCAAAGAAGCTCTAGTTGAAGGACTTGTACTCCATATGAACAACCTCTACCGATCTAATGTTGAAAGTGCTGTACAAGAAGATATTAATAAAGATGGCAAATGGACAAGAGCTTTTGTGAAAGCCACGCACGACCAAAGTCAAAAAGACACCGAAACGAGTGCTGGAATGCTTGCAGCTCAAGGAATTAATCCTGACCTTCTGAAACCGTTGCAACAAACGTATGCGAATTGGCAAGAAAACATCGAGGCAGACGGATTAGATCCTGTGAAAGCAACTATTTTAAGACTTGCAGTCGATGGATTGTGGTTCTCTGAAATTTTCGGCCTTGCACCGCTTGATGACAAGCTTCGGAAGCAAGTCGTAGATGCACTCTTAGAACAAACCTATCTGAATTCTAAAAAAGAAAACGAATAAGAAAAGCACTCGCGTCTTTGTAGAGCGAGTGCTTTTTTTGTATAGTTGAAAGATCTGAGCTTCCCCCAAATCCAGCTCAATCGTTAATCTAGTTTCTTCATCTTGTATACTTCCCTCGAAGTGATGAAGTCAGGAATGCTATCCCGATACTCTTGATAATGAGTGGAATTTATATGCCCTTTAACTGCTTCTTCATTCTGCCACACTTCCTGAATAATGTACGTTGAATCTTCTATCGATCGATGTAAATCGTACTGTATACAACCTGTTTCTTTTCGTGATGCTTCTCCTACGCTCTTTAAAACATTGTACACTTCATTTTCATGACCTTCTATTGGCTTAAGGATAGCCGTAATCACGATTTCATCCATTGTATGTTCACCTCGTTATCATATCTTATCTTTTCATTCTATAGAGTGAACATAACGATCGAAAAACATGCGAAGAGTTCAAGCCTTAGCTGGTTTAAGGATCGTCCGCTGCAACGGTACTCCGCCCATGCTCACATTCCGCTCGATGAAAATATATTCTTTACCATCGATTCTAAAACGACGGTATCCCGTATACTCTACCTCACGTCCCTCAGCTTTGAGCTGTTTCGTAATCGCTTGTACATACTCGTTAAAGTCTGTATACCGTTCCTCAAAGTCGATCTGTATATGTCCCTTTCGATATCCCATTAGAAAATTAAATCCCATCAGCACTAAAATGAAGACAGGAATCATAAGCAATAATGTCCAAAGTTCCATAGGATGTCCCTCCCCTTGTCTTACTATATTTACGAATAAGCCCTGGGAGGAGTTTCACTCTCTTCCTACTTATAAGCTTTTATTATGAGAAAATGAGGGTTTTTCATCAGGTAATCATAGGACTTCGGTTCTTTCAACTTCATGATTTCAGCTGGCTTCGGTTCGATGATTTCGCCAAGCGTAAGGTGCCTTGTCACAACATTTACAATATCTTGCATCGCTCGTCTGTAAAACGTTACGTCGAGCGTAACTTCTGGTTTTTCCCACGTATCAGTAAGGAGTGTCGTTTGGAAATAATCTTTTGCTCCAAATTTCGTAAAGTCCATAAACGGGTGATGCACTGAAAATAGAAGCTTCCCACCCGGTTTCAAAATCCTGTTGAACTCTTCAAAAATGGGTTCCCAATCTTCTAAGTAATGGAGAGTAAGAGAACTGACAATAAGATCGAACGACTGCTCTTCAAAAGGAAGTGGGTTTGATAAATCATGTTGGATAAATTCAGCTTGTTCTCCCACTCTTCGGTTCGCAGCTTCGATCATCTTTTCACTGATGTCGATGCCAGTAACAGATGCTCCTCTCTCTGCAAGCTGTTCTGAATACCATCCCGCTGAACACCCAGCATCTAACACTCTCTTTCCTTTAAGGTCTTCTTCGACTTCACTCATCAAAGCAGGTCGCTCATAATAGGCGTTATAAGAAGAGCCCTCATCCGTACTCAGTTCATATGTACGTGCTAATTTGTTGTATGTATCTTCTATAGGACGTTTCATGTGTTCACTCCCCTACTATCGTTAAAGCTCGTTAGTACTTTCGAACGGAAAACGCTTCAAAATGTTTCGATCTCGACCAATTCGTCAATGACACCTATATAACCTCAAGATAGGAGGAGATCGAACATGGCATTATTAGAAATTAGCGTCACGCCAATTGGAACCAGTCAAACAAGTATGAGTCAATTTGTGACAGATGCAATAAGATTAGCAGAAAAGGAAGGCTTCAACTATCATATTAGCCCAACCTCCACAGTTTTTGAAGGAAATGTCGATGAACTCTTTGAGCTTGCAAGAGATATCCATACACAAGCTTTAAAGAACGGGTCTGAGCGAGTGGTTACGAACATTAAAATCGAAGATCGCGAAGACAAGCCGCTTAATATTGAGGGGCAGGTAAATGAAGTGCAAACAGCATTAGGATCATAAAACAAAAGAAGGATGGTAGCTTAAAGTAAGCTATCATCCTTTTTGATTACTATATTGAATTTTGCGAGACTGCTTATACTGAGCAAGCTCAAGATTCAAGCGTTTTTGTGTACGCTTTTTATCTACATTTAGGAATAACGCCGCAAGAGCGATAAAACCTACACTTAATAATAAAATTTCCAAAATCATTTCAAATTCCATGATCTATTTCTCTCCTTTATTCGTTTACTAAGTAGTGCTCCCGATGTGCTGGTAATATGTACATTACCCTTTTTAACCACAGCCTAAACATTACCAGACATATAATTGTCAACTCTTTTCCTTAAGCAACGAAAGGAAACAGATTCAAAGAAGCGAATTATGATAGTGATGAGCGCAAAACAAACTTAAGCAAAAACCCTCTATAAAAATAGAGGTGTAATGCAGCTTACAGTAATCGAAGCGATGACTGTGGTACGCTGTATTCAGATCAATGTATAAATCCATTTTGGAGGTTAATCACATGATCACACTTTACACATCGCCAAGCTGCACATCGTGCAGAAAAGCCAAAGCATGGCTAGAAGAGCATGATCTTCCATATGAGCAGCGCAACATTTTTTCAAAACCGCTCACTGAGGAAGAAATTAAGTCAATTATCAGAATGACCGAAAAAGGAACAGAAGAAATCATTTCAAAACGTTCGAAAGCATACGATGCCCTTCAACAAGAACTTGATGAGCTTTCTCTTCAAGAGCTATATAGTTTGATTCAAGAAAACCCAGGTATTCTAAAACGACCAATTTTACTAGACAAAAAACGTCTCCAAGTAGGCTTCCATGAAGATGAAATCAGAAGCTTTCTTCCACGGAAAATAAGAGCGTTTCAACTTGAGCAAATTCTACAACAAGCATAAAACAGGAGAGGTATACCCTCTTCTGTTTTTTTGTTAGTCAGCACGGTTAGTACTCGTTGCAAAAGGGTATGAGTATAAAATGGAATAATACTTTTATACTGGAGGCAGTATTACTATGTACAATAAGATTATGCTTGCATCCGATGGCTCAGAAGATTCTGTAACAGCAGCAGAAGAAGCGATCAAATTAGCTAAATTAACTGGTGCACAGGTGGATGTCGTCTATGTGGTGGACGGTGATACCTCAAAACACGATGTATTACGAAATTGGGATTCTCTCGGTATTAGAGAAGAGCGTAAAGATAAGCTTCGTGCTGTCGAACAAAAAGCAGCAGATGCCAATTTAACATATGAAATCAACATGCTTCGTGGTGACCCTTCTGTCACTCTCGTGAAGTATGCAGAAGAACATGACATCGATCTCATCGTAATGGGAACAAGAGGACTGAACGTCTTACAGGAAATGGTCCTAGGAAGCGTCAGTCATCAGGTCATACAAAAAGCGAGTTGTCCTGTTCACGTTGTAAAATAAACGGTTTGTTCTCATACAAAAGAGCTTGGAGGCGAAAAGCCAATCCAAGCTCTTTTTTGTTTCCATAGTTATTTGATTCTTTCTCCGTTCTTTCATGCAACACATCATCGAGTATTTGCAACTTGTCGGTCCAGAACGACTCCTTACCTTCTAAGTAATGACTTCCTGCATTTCCAGTTCTATACTATTCTTAAGAAAGCCACAAAGTAAAGGATGAAGAAAACATGAAAGTCTTGCTAGACGTTGACCGTAAGTATGAAGAAACTAGCGTTACCATTCACTGTGGTGAAATGGATGATTCAATTAAAGATATTTTGGATTACTTAAACGAAAAGAAAACCGATTTTCTCGTTGGGAAGAAGGGGGAAGAGCAGCACATTATTAAACCTAAAGACGTCCATTATTTTCATTCGGAAGGGGATACGGTAATCGCAACTACGCTCCAAGGAGATTTTAAAGTGAAAGAAAAATTGTATGAATTGGAAGAATTACTTCCGTCTCACACATTCATCCGGCTTTCTAAATCTGTACTCGCTAATCTATACAAAATTAGTCACTTTGAACCATCGTTCAACGGCACACTCTCCGTCAACTTTCAATCTGGCGGAAAAGAATACGCGTCAAGGCACTATGTAGGAAAGATAAAAGAAGTGCTAAAAATGAACAGGAGGGCAAATAAATGAAAACATTTTTGTTTAGAAGTGTAATCGGTATTTTCTATGGAGGGTTTCTTGCAGTGTTACTAACATACGCTGTCATTTTCTTCGGTGATCAACCAACACTAGACTCTAGCCTCTTTGTGAAAAACTCTTTAGGTTCCCTATTTTGCGGATGGTTATTTACAGTTACCCCACTCTATTTTGAAATCAATTCACTCAAGCTTTCACAGCAAACAGCCTTACATTTCACAACCGTCTCGATCTTCTATTTCATCCTTGCCTATGGAATCGGTTGGATTCCACAAGGGTTAACAAATTTCTTACTATTCATCGCATTCGCTATTATAATCTATACAGTCCTATGGATTTCGTTCTATTTATACTTCAAAAATGAATCTAAAAAACTGAACGATGATCTTCAACATATCAAATAATAGAAAAAGATCATAATGAACAAACAACAGCCGCTCAGAATATATCTGAACGGCTATTTTTCTGTAAAGACTAGTATGTATTTGTTAGTATAAATTAAAGAATGAAACATTCAGCTTAGAGGTGAACATATGAATCTAGTTTTCGGAACCCTTTATCGTCATGCTTTCATTGTATATTCTTTTATTCAAGTTCAGTAAAGAGAAGTTTATTACAAAATACGAAAGTGGTGGCGGAAGTCTTTATACAGATACAATCGTATACTTATTAAAGTTCTTACCATGGTCGGTGGTGCAAATCACCTTTATCATCTTAGCAATCGCAATAATAGGTGGTGTGTTCGTCACACTGATTTAATACAAAGTTAAAACCTGCATATCCCCGTTTTGGGGATATGCAGGTTTTTATTAATACTAAGCTATCACACGGGCGGACCACTATTGTTATTCGCTCGATCAATAATATGAACACTTTCATTTTTCTGTCGATCTGACTTCGTTGGTTTCTTCATTCCAAATATCTTCTCTAGAACAAACGCTAGAATCACTAATAGCGCAAGTGATCCCCATAGAATCATTCCCAAAACTGTCATCGTACCGCCTCCTGTCAAAAACTCTCTACCTATACGATCGAGAGACAAAAAGGTTTCAAATTCTATGTTTTAATCAACCATCATCTAATTAATCATAACAATTCAGGTGGTAAAATTCATAAAAAAAGCTAGCGATCAATCGCCAGCTTATGCCTTTTTCACACAGGAAAATAACAGGAACAATGGAATTTTCCTTCTACGTTCATATTCTTCTTTGTCTGCAAAATTCTCTTCGTTCGGCGTTGCTTCTCGAATGCCTTCTATCACAAAGCCAGCGCGCTGCAACTTCTTGAAATACTCTTCTATCGTGCGATGATATTTGACCACCTTTTCTCCGATCCACGGCTCAACACGCTTCCCGCTCACAAAGTAATCATCCACGATCCAGTTCGAACGCTTTCCACCCGCTTCCATACTTTTAAAAGAAGCCGTTAACAACGGGTGCTGAACGCTAAAGACGAATCGACCATTTTCCTTTATACTCTGAAACACATCGTTCAGAAGATCATCGAGGTTCTCTATGTAATGTAGAACAAGTTGAGACACAACGATGTCATAGCTTTCTTTCGGATAGTGGAACGCTTGAAGAGAAGAGTGAACGACTCGACCATTCAGGCCATCTAACTTAAGGTTAGCACGCTCACACATGTTATCTGATCCATCGATTCCAAGGTATGATTGACAGCCAAAGTCGAGCAGCATTGTTCCGAGCGTGGCGTCTCCACACCCGAGATCAAGGATATCTCCTCCCTCTACAGATCCTAGTAAATCTAGTAAAGCAGGTGTTTCGATTAACGCATTAGGACTCTCATCCCGGTGCCTTCTTTTCATGTAATTCTCATAAAAGTCCTTATTCTCGTAAACCGCTGATCCTTCAAATTCCATTCGACCGCTTCCCTTCTTATAGGCTGAGCTTTATCGCTTTTGTTGCAATGAATGTCTTGATGTACTGATCGATCATTCGTCTTCCTCCAAAATCATCTTCATACAGACCTGCGATCAAAAGCCCTGCATCGATCTGGCCTTGAATTTGGTCTTCTAGCGTATGACCAAATTCGAGCGCTTGATTCATAAGCTCCTCTTGACTCAATTGCTCGATCGAGGAGAATGGAATCGAATGCTTCACATCAAGAATTCCTTTATCCTCTTGTTCGTCATCAAAAAGATAGAGTATCGGATTCGTAAAGCCCGAGATCAGCGTGCCGTTTGGTTTCAATACACGTGAAGCTTCATTCCAAACAGGCCGAACGTTTTCAACGAATACATTCGACACGGGATGAACGATAAGATCAAACGTTTCATCTTCAAAAAAGTGAAGGTCCGTCATGCTCCCCTGTATCGTTACGATGTCTAATCCTTCTCGTTCTGCGACGAATTTATCCTGCCCTAACTGTTTTTCTGAGAGATCGACAACCGTTACGTCTGCTCCTGCTGCAGCAAGGATGGGTGCCTGCTGCCCCCCTCCTGAGGCGAGACAAAGTACGTTCATACCTACCAGTGATTCTTTAAACCAGCTTCTCGGCACACTTTTCTCCGTCGTAACCGTAATCTCCCAGTCTCCCTTTCTCGCTTTCTCAACTAGTTCAGTGCTCACAGGCTTCGTATAAGCGACACCTTCCGTCACTTTTCTATCCCATGCCTGACTATTATGTGAAAACACATTCATGTAGACTCCCCCCTTATGTCATGATTTTCACTCCAACAACACTTATTCTGTTTTCATCATCGTAATACCTTCCTCTACTGCTGAAATTAACTCTCCCGATTAGACTATCCCCCCTACTCCTTTAGTTGTAGTCACCTCTAGGTCAAACAAACAAACCCTATAGGCTCTTGTCAGTAAACCACACATTTTGTAGAGGGAACACTGATAGACTGATAGAAATTCGTATCAATGCTTTTATTATAGGGAGGCTACAACTAATATGAAAAAGCGAAACTTCACGTCTATGTTAGGGATCGGTTTGATGGCTGGATCTCTACTCGTTTCAGGGGGAGCTAGTGCTTCAGACGTTACAGGTCCGATCGTCGAGAAAAGTGTAACGGATCATGAACACCATTCCTCTCTGATGGACATTCGAAATGTACTTAATAATGTGATGCCTACTGCTGCTCAGCTCAATGCGGCTGACTCGTTCATCAACACAGCGGGTACAGGAACGAAAATCAAATGGAACTCTCTCTTCGGAACACCTTCCATGATTATTAAAGAACAAGGATACTTAACAGACGCTTCGAATAAAAACGCTGAAACGATCGCTCGTGATTGGTTAAAAGACAACGCTGCGATGTTCGGTCTTACAGCATCTGATATCGACAATCTAAATGTGACACGTAACTATGCGATGAAAGGAACTGGACTACAACCTGTCACGTTCCAGCAAACTTTCGATGGAATCGGGTCTGTCTATGGAGGACGAGTGATCGTTGCTGTTAACAAAGAAGGTAAGATCCTATCCGTAACAGGCAACATGAGCCGTTCGAAATCAATGAAAGATAGCTTTGAACTATCCTCAGCCGAAGCGTTAAGCAAAGCGATATCACATGAAAATGCTTCCCTCTCCTATACACCAGAATTAACGGGCACAGAAAACGGCTGGGATGTTTTTGATGGTACTGATATCCTTCCTACTGTTCAACGAGTGAAGAAAGCTACATTCATCACTGAAGAAGGCGTCCGTCCAGCTTACCGTGTGCTATTTATTGAAGAAATCGATAAAGGGCATGAAATCGTTGTCGATGCTGTAACTGGTGAACAGCTATACAAACGTTCTCTTGTCGATTATATAGCCGACCCTGAAGGACTTATTTTTGAAAACTATCCTGGAGCTGCTAAAGGCGGTACGCAAGTCGTTAAGTCATTCAACGGTGACCCTAATGCATCTCCAAATGGCTGGTTGCTTCCTGGTAGTCCTCTTGGTGTAACAACATTTGGTAACAACGCAAATAGTTACGCGAACTGGAGTAACTTTATCGCACCTGCTGATCAAGCGGTCCGCCCTGTTGCACCACTTGGTGAATTTAGCTTTACGTTCAAAGATTCATGGAATAAGACAAATGGTCAAATCCTTCCTCCTTCCTATGCGGATGATGTAAATAGTGCATCGACAAATCTGTTCTACCATCACAATCTGTTCCATGATTACTTCTACAATCTTGGTTGGGTAGAAGCAGCAGGTAACCTGCAGGCATCTAACTTCGGCAAAGGCGGTCTAGGTGGAGACGCTATTCTTGGACTCGTTCAAGCAGGAGCAGCATCAGGTGGTGCACCAACTTATACTGGCCGTGACAATGCCTACATGCTAACACTTCCAGACGGAATTCCAGCATGGAGTGGTATGTTCCTATGGGAACCGATCGAAGGAGCATTCGAAGGTCAGTATGCTGATGGCGACTTTGATGCAGGAATCATCTACCATGAATACTCTCACGCGCTTTCAAACCGCTATGTAGCAGGTGGTGAAGCGCTAGGTAGTCACCAATCTGGATCAATGGGAGAAGGTTGGGGAGACTGGTTCGGCATGCATTATCTCATTAAAAATGGTCTTCAAGAAAAACCTGTTGTAGGAGCTTACGTAACTGGAAACGAAGAGCGCGGTATCCGAAGCTACTCTCTTGATGATGCACCTTATAACTATGGTGATATCGGTTATGACATCGTTGGACCAGAAGTTCACTCTGATGGAGACATCTGGGCTGCAATCCTCTGGCAAGTGAGAGAAGAATTAATCGAGCAATTCGGTAAAGAAGAAGGCGAAGCCGTTGCTGAACAGCTTGTTATGGATGCAATGCCGATTTCCGTACCTGATCCTTCTATGGAAGAAATGAGAACAGCGATTATCGCTGCAGATTTTGAGCGTTATGAAGGAAATCATTACGATGCTTTATGGACAGCATTCGCCGAGCGTGGACTTGGCTCTGACGCATTCTCTAAAGGAGGAGACGACACAGACCCAATTCCTGCATTTAATCACCCGGATGGCGATCGTAATGGTCAGCTAGTTGGACAAGTGATCAATGCATCTACTAAGCAACCGATTGAAGACGCTCGTATTATGATTGGAGAATTCGAAGCAAGAACGTCACCAGTTTCAGTAACTGAAGATAAGGGCGGCTTCTCCACATACGTTGTAGAAGGTACGTATGACATTACGATCCAGGCACGTGGCTATGGCTCTCGTACGATTCGTGACGTGAAGATCGAACCAGGTAAAGTGAATAACCTGAACTTTAAGCTCGCACCAAACGTAGCTTCATCCTTTAACGGCGCAACTGTTACAGATGTATCAGGCGAATCTGATAGCAACCCTGTTAAACTAGCAATCGACGATACAGAAGCAAGTGTATATGCATCTGATACGCAAGAAAATGGATTCAAAGGATCTGACTTCGTTGTAGATCTAGCAGGAGACGATGCAGTTGATATCTCTCACATCCAAGTAAGTGCTGCAAAAGACGTTTCAAAGGCACGCTTTGCAACTCTTAAAAACTTCTCTGTTCAAACATCAATGGACGGTAAGAACTGGACAACAGTTGTTAGAGAGAAATTCACTGCTCAAGACCCAAGACCAACGATTGCTGACCTTCATTACAAAGGCTTCGATCTTGATCAGCCTGTGAAAGCGAAATACCTGAAGTTCATCGCTCACGATTCTCAAGATAACTCAAAAGGCTATGTACAGGTAGCTGAGATTCAAGCTTTTGCAACTAAGAAAGCAAAGATCGAACCTGTAACTGTAGCTCCTGAAGAGCCATTCGTTGCGGAAGGCACGGTTCAAGTAGGGAACGCAGGAACTGGAGTCGGCAGTCTCGCAGGTGTGCCTGCTACGCTAGCAGTTACAGAAAATGAGTTTGTAACTACACAAAATCCTGAACCAAGTTCTCAAGGTACTGACGGTTATGTGGTTACTCTACCCGAACAATATGGAGATGGAATCCACAATTTCACTGTAGAAGGTGGAAGCACAGCTGCAGATTATGATTTTGATATCTTCTTCTACAACAAGAACTTTGAACAAATAGGCGGCGTTGCAACATCCGGCGCGAATGAATCAGGTGTCATCCCTGGTGGCACAAAGTACGTCTATGTAGGACTCTATTCAGGCGCTAACGTCCCATTCACGCTAACCGCTACTAGTCCTTATTAATCTAATAAAAAGCGAGCTCGAAATTCGAGCTCGCTTCTTAATTATACCGTGAGTGTAATCTGTTTTTTTCAAGAAAGGAGTGCAACAGATGTAAAAATTAGACTAAGTGTTTTATTATTGGTATCAAGGACATACCTACCAAAACTACTAGAGCTCCCATCAAAAAAACAATACTTAACGTGGACCATCTTTTTCAAGATAGCTTAACGATGACACGTTTGCCGCACTTTTCGAACTGACTCGTTGCAACATGTATTCAAGGAGGAAGAGATAATCTTTCTGATTACCTGTATTCTTCGCAACCTCAGATAATTGTTCTAGTATATACAAACAATCATTTTCGTACAGGCTATAGTTATCAAATCCTAGAATCGTCTGGCGGGCAAATTCCCATAGATCCTGATGGACTACCTTATCCATCGTTTTACTCATGAGGGCAATCATCGTTAATAGCTCCGTCATAATCGTCGAGTTTTGGTCAGCATACTCACGAATGGAAGCGAACCCCTTATGGAGAAAATAAGGAAAATTCTTTTGATTTAACATGATCCGAAGTTCTTGGTTCTCATCAAAAAGGTAAGGAGAGAAATTCCTCGTTTGTTGAATCGTCTTCAACAAATCAGCAATCTGATGAATCGTATTCGTTGCTGTTAGAGGATCATTATGACCTAACGCTTTGATCGCTACTTCAGCAAGCTTATTCAGTCCATACTCTAGATCTTGTATTTCAGTTTGCTTCACGCCTACCTCAACAAACTTTAAATAACGCTCAGGACGAATACTCTCTCCATATTCCCAATAAGTAAAGAGCGGCGTACCTTCTAATACGAATTCCCCAATTCTTACGTTGAACTTTAAAAGAATATCATCTTTTTTCGAATGCTTAATCAATCTTGAAAAGTCCGCAACTTGCAAGTAACCAGATTGACTCGCTTTTATTACCTTTCCATCCGTTTCAGTTGGTAACGATTCTGGCTCTACCTCTTTTTCTAAATGGTATGACTGTAATTCTTTCTCAAGAGATGCCTGAACGGACTTTGATTTTTCATTCATATTAGAACTAATATTATGAACCTGCATCCAAGTCGTTGTATGGTTGATAAAATAAATAAACGTTACAGCTGCCGTAATAGCTGTCAATATGGATAAGATTGGTGTCGCAACAATAAACTCTTCTTCTCCATGTGTAACGTATAAAAAGTTTAAGAGAACATAAATGAAGCTGCCGTTAAAAATACCGAGTACGTGCTGAGTCGCTCGATCACTAACAAAATTCACAAGCATTTTGGAAGAAAACTGTCCGCTAAACGTGGTCAGTGCGACGAGTAAAGAGTTAATCGTAAACGCACTTAAGGTCAGAACCCCTCCTACGAGCGCACTTAGAAGCACCTGCAAGGTCTGCCCGCTAAACCCGATTGCAGAAGGAAGATATAAACTGATATCGATAATATAATCAAGAAAATAGGTGAAAACAGATAAACCGATCGCTCCAAGAATATACCAAAGAGGCATAAACCAAAGCGTTGATTTCAATTCAATTTTCCGTTGACGTCTCGACATTTTTAAATATTTCTTTATATAGTAAAAGAACCCCATATGATCACCAATCTATCCTTCAAAGTAGTAAACACTTCTATTTCTACCCTCCAATGTAGGAAAGTAACCTCCCTTTTTCTTTTCGAACGAAATAGCTATACCTATCAACTAACAAAAAACACGATCCCTACAATAGGAATCGTGCTTGGTAAACTAGTCTTATCCGCACTTTACGGCATGAGATATGTTGCATAGAAGCGCGTGATTGCGACTGCAAAGTCACCTTTTGTAACGTTTTTAGATGGCGCAAATGATGCTGTTACAGTTGGCTCAAGATCATAAGGACCCTGTGTTACATCGAAGTATGCATTTAGGATATTCAGATCCAGAGCTAGCTGAACGTGTCCTTTTAACTCAGCAGGAACGTCTGATGCGTCAGTTAATTGAATTCTTTCACCCTGGTACTCTACAGTAAGTGGTTCATTAACAGCGTTCGCTTCGTCTTCAAGACCAAGGCTTTGAACAAGAGAGTATGCAAGATCAGCTCTTGAAACAGTCCCTTTAGGGTTGAACTTTCCATTATCTGAAAGCATGACTCCTGCATCGTCTTGCTCGATGTCCTTCAAAGCAGCGCCTGTAGCTGTTACAGCTTCAGCATATGCAAGATCTTTTGCACGAACGTCAGTCAAACTATTTTCGACTGGAAGTGTTTGCACAACACCAGCGCCCATTGTTAAAAATTCAGCTAGATCCATTCTTTTCAGGTTGTTATCTGGCTTGTAGTTACCTTTATTGTCTGAATCTAGAAGTCTTTCAGATACACCTGCTTTAATCGCTTCTTCTGCAGGATGTCCAGCGATATCATATAAACCACTGAATCCAGTTGCTTTCTTAAACGTAAGCTCACCATCAATCGATTCAGGAAGAGCAAGACCATTAAGTCCCTGAAGTTCAACTGTCCACGTTCCTGGTTGAGGTGCTGTTACTTGAACAGTACGGTTTGTGTAAAGACTGAAAAGCGCTGAAATACCCGATCTGTATTCTGTACCATCTGGCGCTGTCACTACTAAGTTGATTGTATTACCTGTTTCACCAAGTAAGCCCTTTGCGTTCGCACGAGCAACAATTTCAGTTGTTCCTTCTTTTACTTCAAACTCATGCGTATTGTCATTCGCTGCACTATAATCGATTGTAAAAGGCTCATACTTTACTTCCATATCTACGTTTGCATTGTACGTTGTTGCAGCATTAAGCGTTTGGCCATATTCTTTCGTCGTATTGAATGCTTTATCTACTGCTGCATAAGCGTTTGCGTATCCAGCTCCAACTTCCCATGATTCATATCCTGGCATGTTTGTTGCAGTATCTTGAACGATTTGTTTTACTTCCATTGGCGAAAGCGTTGGATTCGCATCCAAGATTAGTGCTACGATTCCTGCCATGTGAGGCGCTGCCATCGACGTACCACTCATCGTTGTATAGTAAGGAAGATATGCTGGTTCGATCATCTCTGCATCTTTATCAGCAGAAAGTCCTGTTGTAGGTGAAATTACTCGCGTAGAGATAATATCTTTACCTGGTGTAGTAATTGTTGGTGCATCTACCCATTCGAATGTTTCGCCATCGACTATAACCGTTCCACCTTTATTTTTTACACCTCTTGAAGAAAAGTCTGCTAACTTGCCTTGCTTATCTCCAGCAGCAACTGTGATTACCCAAGGTGCTTTCTTATAGTTACCAGTGATTGTTGATTCAGCAGGACCAGAGTTACCAGCTGAGAATACTGTTACAATTCCACGATCGTATAGTTTCTTTGTCGCAATATTGATTGGATCTTCAGGATCGAACGCTGTCCCCGCATCACTTGTAGCTCCCCATGAGTTCGTGATAACACGGATGTTGTACTGTGCTTGATGTGTTAACGCGTAATCAAATCCTCCGATCGTATCAAGGATTGCTAGACCTGCACCAGAACCATATCCGATCAGGTTTGCTCCAGGTGCAACACCTTCATGTTTACCTGCAGATTTTGAACCATTGCCTCCAACTATTCCTGCAACGTGAGTTCCGTGTCCTGAGTTATTATCAGTGTTCGGTACATCCTCTACATATGTAACAGGAGCTAAATCGCTTAGTGCGTTAAGGTTCGTAGAAGCTAGCACGTTCTGTACTAGATGATCACCAAATTTGATATCGCTATGAGTTCCATCTACTCCACTATCATTCACAACAACTCCGACGCCTTTACCTGATACCGGCATTCCACCGTTTGCCTGTCTCATCGCGTCGTCGAGTCTTACTTTATCAACACCCGTTAGCGCTGTTGATTCTGCATTGTCGTATTCTAGTTCTGCGTTAAAATAAATTGAACGAACTTCAGGTTGTTGTGCAAGCGCATTGATTTGATCAGCTGTTGCCACAACTCCTGCAATTGGTAGACTCTTAAAAGATAATCCTTTTGCGATTCCAAGATCACTCAACAAATCTAATTGAGATGAAGTAGTTCCCCCATCACCGTGAAACGTAACGATTACTTCCAGTCCAGTAAGTTGTTTCTGCATCATTTCTTGAAGCTTAGATCCGATCGTAGCTTTTTCATTCGTTTCTGTAGCAGATGCAGTTACCATAGAGCCAAACAGTGTTGAAACAACTAACAAAACTGCTAGTAATAGTGATTTAAATTTCATTTAATTCCCTCCTATTCAGAATAATATTACTCTTTCTTCTATTATCCTGAAAGGGAGACTATTTTGCTATTCCACTTAAGATATAAATTCCAATCTAGATGGACTATATCCAACTAGTACTAAGGACGTAGTCAGGTATGCATACGAAAAGCCAGGTACGCGATCCTCACAAAAATAGGATACGTCCTGACTTTCGATAGATAACCATCTCTATGGTAAAGGTACTAGTTGATTTTGTACTGCGTGGATGATGGCCTGGGAACGACTTTTCACATTTAGCTTCTTGTAGATTTTGCTAACATGGATTTTGACAGTTTTATCACTGATATACAGTTTTTCGCCTATTTCCTTGTTGCTCATTCCACTAACCAGGCAAATTAAGACTTCCTTTTCACGTTCGGTGAGTTCAGATTGACTCTTTGATTCCTGCTTTTGGTTATAGTACCCTAGTAATTTCTTTGTCAGAGAGGGATCGATGATCGATTCTCCCATTGCTACCGTGCGAATCGCTTCTACCACCTGCTCAGATGGTAAGTCTTTTAATAGATACCCATCTGCTCCTTCACGTATAGCTGCCATAAAATACTCATCGTGGCTATGCATCGTTAAGACGAGAACCTTAACATCTGGATAGTCTTTTTTTAAGATGGCGGTAAGCTCAATTCCGTTTTTATCTGGAATGTTAATATCCATCAGCACCACGTCAGGATTGCACTTCTGAAGCTCAGTCATCACTTCATTTCCATTTACGGCCTCACCGACAACCTTTATATCATCTTCCATTTCTAATATGTTTTTCATCCCATCCCTTAATACAGCATGATCATCCACTAACAAGACGTTGATCATGATCCATCCCCCCTTCAAGACCTAGCTTCGGAATCGTTAGCGTAATTTCAGTTCCTTCTCTCTCTTTACTATCGATCTGCAGAGAAGCTTCAATCTTTTCTGCTTGTTCATTCATGCTGAGTATCCCAAAATGCGGGTCTTTCTTGGCTTTGATCATTGCATCTAGGAGTGAAAAGCCTACCCCATCGTCTGTTACCTTCAATAACACATGCTCCTTCTGATAACTTAGAAGAACACTAATCGTTGTGGCACCAGCATGTTTAATCGTGTTCTGAACACTTTCCTGAAACGTATCGAACATAACCTTTTCCACCATAGGACTCAGCGATATTTGCTTCCCTCTCTCTTCAAATCTAATATCGAGCCCGAAGTCTCGTTTGACCACATCGATTCTCTTTATGATTGCTTGTTTCAACCCCACTCTTTCTGTTTCATATGGACGTAACGCATAAATCGATTCTCGAATATCTTTTAAACTAAAACGTAATTTATCTAAACTATCAAGTATGATGCCATTTGCTTCTGCGGGTTTTTGATAAAATTTACGATGAGCGGTTTCAAGCTTCATCACTGCACCTGCAAGGGACTGTGCCACTCCGTCATGAATGTCTCTCGCAATTCGATTTCGTTCTTCAAGAACCGTTCTTTTTTCCTGTTCAAAAATCAACATCCTTGTTTTGATTGCCACAGCAAGCTGGTTAGCAAGGGTGGCAACCGATTGGATATCTTCTTGTCTGAAGCTTTTCGTTCGACTTCGCGCTACAGCAAACATTCCAAGGGATTTACCTTCTAGAATGATCGGTGCGAAGACGAAAGCATTGAGTGCCTTATTAAAACATGATGGGATAAGCCCTGATTCATTCTTCTTGTTTTGATAGACCACAATATCCTGAAACGATTCAAAATCTGCAATTTCCTGGTTTGATAACGGTCGATCGTTTTGAACTTGTCCGTTTTCAAAACGCACGATCCATTCCCCTTCTTCCTTCACCCATAGAACGCTAGCATCAACATCGATAAACTTATTCAAACTAGGCTTAATTGAATGAACCCAGTCCTTCGTCGGTAACCACTTATTCAATTCAGTGGAGATGTCAAAGAGAGCTGTCATCCTATTTCGCTCAGCTTGAAGTCTTACGATAATAGAACTTAATAAAGCTAAACCAACTAATGGAGAGAAGAAGAAAAAGTAAGAAAAGACATCGATTACACCTCTGTTCTGATTTCCGATATAAAACATGATCCCGATATAAGCAATCGAGATTAGAGCACTTATTGTTTCAGAGGTGAATTTCTTTCGCCACAGATTAAAGGTATATGGCTGCGGGCGGATGAGTAAGACGAGATCCACAAGAAGATTGTTAATCATATAGAAAAATAGCGTCAATACTAAAATATAGCCAAACGAGTAGAGTTCAATTTGCATAATTTGTTCCTGAAACAATCGTGCAAGCACGGAAGCTCCAATCAAACTGATAATCAACTGTGAAGGGTTAAAGAAGATAATTCGAAGCGGCCTTCGTTGTATCATGTTCACGAGTACAATGCACAGTGCGTATGTAACAACCGCAATCGGAAGTCCTTCATTGATAAACAATGTATAGAGAAGTGGGAAACTAAGAGAAGTGAAGCCTTTCCATATAGCGATAGGGAAATATTCAGTTACAACTATGAAAAAGGCAAGAAGAAGGAACACCCACCAATTGTTTGGTGAAGTTAGTTGGAACGTCATCCAACCTAATGCGCCTAATCCAACGATAGAGACCACGTACATGAACCACTTCGCGTATTTTTCTTTCTTTTGAAGATGAGACGGTTGTCCCATAACGTATCCCCTCACTCTATGTATCTGAATTTTCTATATCTTTCATTTTACATGATTCGAGAGAGTTTATAAAGAAATCCTTGTTTACAAAAGTTTTATAACAACAAAAAAAGGATCTGCTGATAGATCCTAGATTCGAAGTGCCCACTATAAAAAACAAAACCCGAAACTGGTCAAATGGAGTAAACCACTAACCAATCCCGGGCCTAACCCATTTAGAGCGGGTTCGTTACTTTACATTATGTCAGAAGAAATGACTTCAACCAATTCGACAAAAGATATAAATATCGTAGTACTTACGTAGTATAATTCCGTTTTCTTACCCTTTTGGTCTTACGTGTATAAGCTTTTATACTTGCTAGTAAAGGGTACAGGATAATCATGTCTTTATTATACCTCCTGATTCAATTTCATCATCTTATCTATCCTATTTCTCCAATCCAATCGGTAGTGTTTTTCTTTCACCGTAAATTCATTTACAATAGTAGTAATACAGTTCAGAAGGAAAGAGGATTACCATGATTCATCCTACACACTACATCGAAACATCTAAATATAAGTGCCAGCACGTATTCGCACTAGATCCTACATCGATTCCTGTTCTCACACGATCTCTTTCTAAGGAACAGCTCAGAGAAAGACAACAAGAATATGGACAATCGCTATCAACGATACGAGAATTCATGCAGAAATTGATCAGTTTTTTATCTGGAACGCCTACCTATATCGTGACAACAGATAAAGAGGGACATGTATTGGATTCTTATGGAGATGATAGCATTCAAAGGATGGTAACTACCCTTGGCGTTGAGAACGGCGTACAGTTTTACGAAGAAGCTGCAGGCACTAACTCTATTACTCTTGCAATTAAATATGGCGAGCCAATTCAGTTAATAGGTAACGATCATTATCATGATTGCTTTGAAAACGTGGCCTGTTTTTCAGTTCCTTTTTCAATTACAAAGGGAGAAGTAGCAGGAACTGTCTCGTTAATGACAAGTAAAGAGCATGCGTCTGAGTTTCACTTGGGACTTCTTTCCTCTGCCGTCGATTCGATCGAAAGAGAAATAAATACACAGAAACAAAACCAGGAACTACATGTAAACAACCAGGTGTTAATGGAGACCACACCACTTGGAATCATCATTACAAATAAGGATGGAATGATTAGTGACTTTAACAAAAGCGCACAGATGATAACCGGCTTGGAACAAGAACTAGCAATAGGAAATAGGATCACGGTTTTACCTGATATATCTCCTTGCTTCCATCACGTTCTCAAAGAAGAGAAGCCTGTTGAAAACATTGAGCTCGCGTTTCCTGAACAACAAAAAACGTGTTTGATCGATATTCTACCGCTTTTTAATGATGGTGTCCTGACCGGTGCTTATGGACAATTCAAAGATGTTACATCTTATATCGAACTTCAGAACCAGGTCGTGCAATCCGAGAAACTCTCTGCAATCGGGAAACTCAGTGCAGGGTTTGCACACGAAATACGAAATCCCTTAACGTCAATTATTGGACTTACCAAGATATTAGAAGTAGATAAAAAACAAACGAAGTACATGGAAATCATTAAATCTGAACTAGAACGAATAGATAAGCTCGTCAATGAGTTCGTTATGTATGGGAAACCCGCTGGAACTCAAAAAAAGACGTGCGACGTCGTTTCCATCATCAGCGACACGGTTAAGCTTATGCATTGCTCTGCAAAAAAGAAACATGCAAACCTCTATTTCAATAAGCCTAGTGACCATGTCCCTCTCTATATTGATGAATCTCAGTTTAAACAAGTTCTGATCAACCTCATCAATAATGCCATCGATGCGATGCCAGAAGGTGGAGATGTTTCAATCGATCTTGGTGTCCACGACACTGAAGTTGTCATTACGATTAACGATGAAGGAAATGGCATGTCACAAAAAGAGATTGAGAATTTCGGACTACCCTTCTACAGTACGAAAGATAAAGGTCTAGGCATTGGGCTTTCGATTTGTTCTGATATCGTTAAGTCTCACAATGGAAGTATTGGCGTCAATTCGTCTGACGAAAACGGCACATCTATTCACATTACACTTCCTTATGATGCAAGGAATGAAAGAAGACCCAACATTAGTTGAGTCTTCTTTTTCTTCTCTATAACGCCTTTACTAATCCACCATCTACTACTAATGACTGACCTGTAACGTACGTATTTGCTCCTGACCCTAGGAAGACGAGCATCTTCGCAAATTCATCTGGCTCGCCGTACCGTTTAATTGGGATCGATCTTTCCGTTTTTTCTTTTAACTCTTCTACTGACACTCCAAGTTTATCTGCCCGTAAGCCGTCAAGTTGCTCGACACGCTCAGTCGCGATTCGGCCTGGACCTACGGTGTTTACGAGAATGTTATCTTCGGCATATTCCTGTGACAAACTTTTAGCTAAACCTACGATTCCTGCACGGAACGTGTTAGAGAGGATTAAGTTATCCAGTGATTGTTTGATAGAAGAAGACGCAATGTTCACGATGCGTCCCTCGCCTGCTTTCTTCATAAATGGAATAGCCGCTCGAGATGTTCGGACGAAGCTTAATAGATTTAGTTCGAATGCACTCTGCCAGTCTTCATCTGAGAACTTCTCAAACCCACCAGCAGCTGGTCCACCGGCATTGTTGATAAGAACATGAATCGCACCATTCTTCTCTTTGGCATAGTTCATTAACTCCTTGATGTCTTCTCCATTTTTCACGTCACAGACTTTATAGGAAACGTTGTCGTTATTCGTTACTCGAGATATATCTTCACATGCTTTTTGTAATTCCTCACGATTACGGCTGGAGATGACCACCTTTGCTCCTTCTTCTGCGAATGCGAGGGCAGTCGCTTTTCCAAGCCCTTTACTTGATGCTGTGACTACAACAGATTTTCCCTTTAATCCTAAATCCATCTAATCATTCCTTTCTTATGCAGAGATTGTTTCTTCGTTCGCTTTGTTACTAGCTACATTCATCACCATTACTAGAATAAACACAATTGCTCCAACAGCATCTGTGACGAGCCCAGGGTATATGAGTAGAATAGCGCCAATGCCCGTAATGAGCCTCATCCAGCCAGATAGTTTCGTAAGGAAATACCCTTCAGCTGTAACGGATAATAGAAACACACCGATGAGTGAAGTGATCGCGATTAATAGAATGTTCATCACAGTAGCATCAACCATTAACATCTCATGAGAGAATACGAACATGAACGGTACAATAAACCCTGCGATCGCTAGTTTCATTGCCTGAAAACCAGTTTTGTTTGGATCTCCTCCACTAATACCTGCCCCCGCAAAAGCAGCAAGTGCAACCGGTGGGGTAATATTTGCAAAGATACCGAAGTAGAACACAAACATATGCGCGACAAAAATAGCCGTCTCTGGTGAACCTGCAAGTTCTCTAAACAATGGAAGCTGAAGTAATATCGGTGCTGCCATCGTACTTGTGATGATATAAGTAGGAATACTTGGTAGTCCCATGCCTAGAATGATTGAAGTAACCATCGCAAGAAGTAAGGTGATAATAAGTTGGATCAATGGACTATTTACCATCGAACCAATGCTTACGATACTATTCGCAATCTCAAGCGCAACACCTGTGAGCGATGCTATTCCAACAACAATTCCGACAGCACCACATGCAATTGCAACGGGTACAGTCGTTTTCGCACCTTCTTCTAATGCTTGAACACTATCCACAATTCCGATTTCTTCAGCCTGTAAGTTGAGCATGCGTCTCCACACATTGATAACAAGCGGAACGGCAATGATCAACAATAGCTCCCACCAGTCCCCGCGTAAATTCGGGCTAGCGTTCCCTGAAAGAACTGCGGTAATCTGAGGTTGGAAAATCAAGAATAACCCTAGTACTGTGATAACAGGCAGCATCTTTTTTGATGCAGAAATGACAACCGTTGCAATGATTGCCCAAAATGCAGCAAAGAAAGGTGTTTTTCCTGAGAAAAGCAAGTAAAGCAAGATTAGCATTGGAATGATTAAATGCCCTCTCTCAGCGAGTACTTCTTTTACCGTTGGTAATTCCGTTTTCGGTAACCCTTTTAAGCCACGTTTTGCTGCGCGGAAATGTACTTGAAGAAGAATACCGATATAGAACAATAGTGCCGGTATAATTCCCGCAAGAATGATTTTTGTATAAGGAACATTCAAGTTTTCTGCCATAATAAATGCAGCTGCACCCATGATCGGGGGTAAGATCTGTCCACCCACACTCGCTGCAGACTCTACCGCCCCAGCGAAGTTACGGTGGTAACCAATCTTCTTCATTAACGGAATCGTAAACGCTCCTGTCGTTACAACGTTCGCAATTGCGGATCCATTGATCGACCCTAAGAAACCACTTGCTATGACCGCTACTTTTGCAGGGCCTCCCTTTGTATGACCTGCAACAGCAAGCGCCAGATCATTAAATAACTGACCCATGCCTGACCGACTTAAGAATGCCCCGAACAGAATGAAAAGGATAATATAGCTCGCTGATACGCCTATCGCTGTACCGAGGATTCCTTCCGTAATGAACACAAGTTGAGAAATGATTTGTTTTGATACACTGAAGACGACTTGTTCCGTTAACTGCGGATAGATGGAGAGCTTTACATAAAACCCATACACGAGAAATGCCGAACCTAGTAAAGTAAGCCCCCAACCTGTTACTCTTCTAGTTATATCGAACAGAAGAATAACGATTAGAATACCGACGATAAAATCAGTCGTGTTGATCTGGCCACCCGATTGGATGATTCGTTCTGCAGTCAACAACATGTATACACCAGCGAACATGGCTAGTCCAAACAATATGTAATCATAGAAGGGCGTACCTTTTCCCGCTTTTTTCTTAATGAACGGATACATGAGAAAACCGAGCGCCATCAATGTATACAAATGGATACTTCGTTGTTGGATATCTACAAGAGATCCCGCGTAAGCCGTATATAAATGGAACAGTGCAAGCCCAGCTGCTAACACTGTAATGATACCTTTTAATAAAGAATTATCGAACGATCGCACATTACTCTCGCGGTCGTATTCTTCTACATTTTTCTTTTTCACGATCATGCACCTCACCTAACATGTAAGTTTTACTAGCAAAGCTCTAAATAGATTAAGTTTCTTAACAGTTATATGGTAGGAACTGTTTGCCTTAAGCTTTTCGCTTTGTCCAGCTACTGTTAATCGGTGTTTCGTCACGTCACCGGTACGAACAAATAGACTATCATCGATCGACTGATCAATACCTGTCATGTATACCCAACCCTCTTTTATAAACGTCTCTTTACCTGCATGACTAGGGACACCAGCACCAAACGTCTTAAACCGAGTATGAGTTAAAATAAGTTCAGAACCTTCTCTTTGAAAAAATTCTTCCCATTCTTCCTTCTCCACCGAATGCTCCCACCTCACTGAAAACGTATCCGCTCTCAGGAAAACATCGATAACCTCTTTCTCTTCCTCAACCACCAGCACATTCATTGGAATAGCAAAAAGAGCAAGAACGATTGCGAAAAGAAAGAACCACTTTAGAAAAATGGGAGCACCTTGACGATGCCCCCATTTTGTTCTATTCAAGTATGCCTTGTTCCTCATAGAAAGCTTTTGCACCTGGGTGAAGCGGTGCAATCAGACCTTTTGCAATTTCATCTCGGTCTAGCTGCTTTAATGCTCCAACTGCTACTTCATCAGTTCCAAGGTAGTCATAGTACCTTTTTGTTAAATCTTTTACCGTCTCCTCATCAAGGTCTTTTGAAACCACGATCATATTTTGAATACCAACGGTCGTTACTTCATTATCAAGATTATATTTTGCCTCATTCCCTGCAGGAATGATGTAGTCTTTGTAGAACGGATATTTTTCTTTTAGAGCTTCTGCCGTCTCACCTTTGATTTCAACGAACGTAATGTCATTTTGCTGCATAAGATCCGTGATATTGCTATTTGGAACACCAGAAGTAAAGAAAGCTGCATCAAGGTTTCCATTCTTCATTTCCTGAACGCTATCTGCGTAGCCTGTGTGCGTTACTTTCGACATATCGTCATACGTTAAGTCCACTGCTTCAAGTACTTTTTGTGCACTTTGTTCTACTCCTGAGCCTACCTTACCTACGCCTACTTTCTTCCCTTTCAAATCTTCAACAGATTCGATCCCACTATCTTCTGTGGCAACGATTTGAACAACGTTCTGGTACATGCCAGCAAGTGCTTGAACATCTACCTTCTTCCCTTCAAACTGTCCTTTTCCTTCAACAGCATCATACGCAACGTCACTCATAACGATTGCCATTTGATTCAAACCATCCTTGATGTTCTGAATGTTTGCTACAGAAGCACCAGTAGACTCAACTGTAATGTTCCCGATCGAATCACTTTGTTCAAAAATCGGCTTAAGTGCGCCACCAATTGGATAATATGTACCCGACGTTCCACCCGTACCAAATACGAGAGATTGAGAAGAGCCACCTGAACTGTCACCATTATCTCCGCCTGCTGAATTACTACCACCGCCACAAGCAGAAATAATCATAGCGAGCGCCAGTAAAACAATACCTAATACCTTTGATTTCAAATTAAACCCCTCCGCTTCTTATTTGCTAGGTTTATGGTAACGTTTACATTATTGTTTTTGAATATTTAGAACATATTGGACGTTTTGGTCTTTTTGGTCATAGAATTTTACACATAAGAAAAGAAAAGAAAAGAAAAGAAAAGAAACAACAAAAAAGAGAACTTCCATTATTGGAGGTTCCCTTTTAAATACTATCCCTTTTTACATTATACCAATGTTAATGTTTCTTTTACTGTCTCCGCAGAGCGATCAAGTGCCTCTTTTTCGCTAGAATGTAGAGGAAGTTCAATGACACTTTCTATTCCATTTCCGCCAAGTATTGTTGGAACACCAAGATAGATGTTCTCATATCCATACTCACCTTCTAGATAAGCGATAGATGGCAATATTCTTTTCTTGTCTTTTACAATTGCTTCGGCCATTTCCACGAGAGAGGCTGCTGGAGCGTAATAGGCACTTCCTTGTCCAAGCAAGGATACTATTTCTCCTCCTCCTTTTCGTGTTCTTTCTACGATGGCATCTATTTTCTCTTCAGCTATTAGCTTTTCTAATGGAATACCACCTGCATGAGAATAACGAACCAATGGCACCATACTGTCACCATGTCCACCTAAGACAAACCCTGTAACATCTTCAACCGAGACACCTAGTTCTTGTGCAACAAACGTATTAAAACGCGCCGTATCTAACACACCAGATTGTCCAATCACTCGATTTTTTGGGAATCCAGTCGTTTTATAACAAACATAAGTCATCGCATCGACTGGGTTACTTAATACTAAAATATAACTTTCAGGTGCATACTGAACGATTTTCTCAGAAACATCCTTCATTATCTTTGAGTTAGTAGCGATTAAGTCATCTCTACTCATACCTGGTTTTCTAGGTATACCTGCAGTTATGATTACCATATCTGCGTCTTTAATATCTTTATAATCTGATGTACCCGTTATAGTAGAATTGAATTTCTGAACAGGACTCGCTTCTAACATATCTAATGCCTTGCCTTTTGTAGGGTTGTCCATTGAAGGAATATCTACTAGAACGACATCACCAAGTTCTTTTTGTGCAAGCATCAGTGCTGTAGTTGTTCCTGTGAATCCCGCCCCAATAACTGCAAATTTTTTTCTGTTGAAAGTCATTCCATCACCTCCATACAACGAATTGAATTACTAAGACGTTTTACTTGTTTCCTTTTTTGGCTCTTGAGTCGTTTTAGAAGCTCTACCAGAAGATTTAGGTTTAGCTTTCGTAGCTTGTTCTTCGGCATTATCTTGTTCTTCTGTATTACCTTGTTTTTCTTTATCCTCTTGTTTATTTTCGTCTGCTTTTTTTAGTATGCTGCTTGTTCCCTCATCAGGATGAGGAATCACATAATGAGCAACAAGCTCTCCCACCCGTTGAGCAGCTTCTTTTCCTGCATCTACAGCTGCTTGAACTGCACTAACATCACCTTCTACAAAAACGGTGACTAATGCTGCATCTATCTTTTCTTGGTTGATCAGCTTAACATCTGCTACTTTAACCATGACATCTGCAGCTTCAATTGAGCCAATCAGACCTCTTGTTTCAATCATGCCTAAAGCTTTAGCCATTCTCTTCACCTCTTTCAACTTCTACAGCATCTACAATGCCAATGATGATAGAGTCTATCGGTATCGGATTGTCTACCTCTATATTGGAGGCCGAACTCCCTCTTGTAACCATGACTTTATCGCCTACACCTGCACCAATTCGGTCAACAGCAACTAGGTTTGATTGACTAGTATTCTGTATAGATGAAACTGGCCGAACAACTAAAAATTTCAGCCCAGTAAGTCCCTCTTCTTTTCTCGTTGCCCATAGATTCCCTATCACTTCGCCTAAGATCATTATTCGCCCCCCTGTGACTCTTGTTTTCGAATCAATATACTTCGTTCTCTTGCTGCATCTCGGGCCATAGGAGTAACGATCGTATCATTGGAAATGATGATTTCTTCATTATCCCAGGATTCTATTATCGATTGTGTTAAAAGTTTTTCACTATATCTTCTCATATCCTCATGAGCAGGTGAGTGATACGGTGAATTCATTGGTTTAATTTCCTCTAGCTTTGTAAAAGAAACGCCATATTTCACTACTTTTTCGTAGTATTGTTTCAGTTGCTCTCTGTAGTATGAAGTTACTGTTCCAACGTTACTATCATTAATGAAACGATCCAATAACGTGTCTAATTCAAAGTAGATTCTACTACCTTTCATCATCAACTCTGAAAAAGTAAAACTCATATTTGTATCTGTAATTCCTATTGCGCTTTTAACTAAAAGGTCTTGATCCACATTTAGAAAAACTGCTTCCTCTACTTTACTAGGTAGATCATCCGTATTTGGATTAATGACGATCGGTTCCCAATAATCCTGGAGTGTCGCTAGAGTTTTTGCTTCTGGTTCTTTTGAACAAATCACGAGTAAGGTCGGTTTGGCACCCCTACTCGTGAATCCCTGTTCCTTTAAGATATCAACAACGATTTTTTCTATAGTAGTTCTATCAATCATTTATCAAGATCCCTTTTTGACCTGATTTGATAGCACCTGCATTTGCTTCATCGGTATCGATATGCATTTCCAATCGATATTTCGAGGAGACTCTAATTAATACATTCTCAAACTGTATTGGCCTTTTTCCTTCATCTACCCGGACTTTCACATAATTTCCATCCTGTAACCCCATATCTTCTGCATCTTCAGTGCCCATATGAATATGTGATTGGGCGATGATAAGTCCTTCATTCAAATAAATGCTCCCACTTGGTCCTACGAGCGTTATGGGGCAAGAACCTTCAATATTACCAGACTCACGGATAGGCGGGGCTAAACCTAATTTGACTGCATCAGTTTGACTTACTTCTACTTGAGTAGCTTTTCTTAGCGGACCTAATACTCTCACTCTTTCAATACTTCCTGATGGTCCAACAATAGTAATGGTTTCATTAGCTGCGAATTGACCAGGTTGAGATAAATCTACTTTCTTGGTCAACTCACTTCGCTTGCCAAACAAAGCTTCCATTGCGTTTTTATCCAAATGGCAGTGTCTCGCTGACACCGCCATAGGAATATCTGAACTTTGTTTTTTGCGAAGTTGAGTGATCACTTCATCTACAATTTTATCAAGGTTTTGTACATCCATACGGCTTTCCTCACTTTCCATTAAAGCCCTTTCTCAGAAAGTAATTGCAAACTATTTGGTTTATTGATTGATTCCTTCAAGTTTTGGTAGAATACCATCTAATTCATTGTGAGGGCGTGGGATTACGTGAACAGAAAGCAACTCTCCTACTCGTTGAGCAGCAGCACTACCTGATTCCGTAGCTGCTTTTACCGCACCGACGTCTCCACTCACTAAGATCGTTACAATTCCTCCACCAACATGTACTTTACCAACCAAATTAACATTTGCAGCCTTTACCATTGCATCTGCCGCTTCCACTGATGCTACTAATCCTTTAGTCTCGATCATTCCTAGTGCTCCATTAATTGCCATTATAAATTCCTCCTAATTTTTATTGGTATTGACTTACAACTCTATTTACAATGGAAGATACTTGTTCTGTATCTACCTCTTGAGTATCAATATTCTTAAGTACTTTCTCTATAATCTTTTCAATATCGTCAGCTTTTGGATTCATTGAATCTTTTCCTTTAGAAGAACTAGTTGAAGATGGTTTCGGGATATCGATATCTTTGATTCCATATGCCAGACGCTTCGTATTCATCAAGTGACGAGCAGTAATATTATCAGAGGTAATGTTCCCTCCATACGATCCACAACCTAACGTTAAAGAAGGTTTTAGGCCTGTTGTTCCACCAACCGCACCGATACTTGATAATGTATTAACGACCAAACGCGATACAGGCATTTCTTTTCCAAACCTCTTGGCTACACCATCATCTGATGTATGCAATGAAAGAGTGTGCCCTCTACCTCCTAAATTCAGCAATTCTAAACAAATCCTCTTTGCATCATCTTCGTTTTTGGAAGTGTATAGAGGGAAGATAGGAGAAAGTTTCTCTATTGAAAAAGGTACTTCTTTTCCAATCTTATCTTCCTCTGCTATTAGGACACTGGTATCTGAAGGCACTTCAATACCTGCCATCTTTGCAATTCTTGAAGCAGAACGACCTACAATCTTCGGATTCAATTTGCCTTTAATAGGAGAAATCGTATTTTCCAACTTTTGTTTTTCTTCGTTGTTCAACAAGTATGCTCTGTTATTTTTAAGCTCACGAATCGTCATTTCTTTAACATTTTGATCGACTACGATTGCCTGTTCTGTAGCACAGATCGTGCCATTATCAAACGTTTTACTAGCTACTACCATTTCAACAGCTCGTTTTACATCACAGGATTTTTCCAAATAGACAGGTACGTTACCCGGACCAACTCCATAAGCTGGTTTTCCAGAACTATAGGCAGCCTTTACAAGACCACCTCCCCCCGTAGCCAGAATCACATTAATCCCTTTATGACTCATTAATTCTGTAGTTGCGGCCATTGAAGGCTTTGAGATCCAACCGATGATTCCCTCTGGAGCACCAGCCTCGATAGCTGCCTCATGACAAACCTTTAACGCTTCTACCGTACATTTGACGGCTGAAGGGTGAGGACTTACCACAATCGCGTTTCGTGATTTCAACGAGATTAACGTTTTAAAAAAAGCAGTAGATGTCGGATTAGTAGTCGGAATAATTGCTGCTACTACTCCGAATGGGTAAGCAAATTCAGTCACTTGATTCATTTTGTCTTCATGGATGATGCCTACTGTTTTTTCATCTTTTATTGATTCATATACATCCCTAGAACCAACCTGATTTTTTATTTCCTTATGTTCCACAACTCCCATATCTGTTTCTGCAACTGCCATTTCTGCAAGTCTATAAGACTGTTGAAATGCTGCATCTGCAACTTTTTTTACAATATGGTCAACTTGGTCTTGTGTAAATTCTTCAAACTTTTTCTGTGCTTCGTTCGCTCGTTGAACTGCACTTCTCATCTCTTGGATAGATTGTAAATCATGATCAAAGTTCAATGCTGTACTCTCCCTTCTTGTTGAATCTAATAGTGCTTCGGTGCATTGGCCACCTCTATTACAGCGTCTCTAAAAGCATCAGCTGCTGCTTGACAAGATGCTTGTGAACCCGTTACTAGCCCACCACCAAAATTAGTCTCAGTTGGCGGACCATAAAAGGTTGAAAGCTTAACATCAGACGACTTCAAAGCTGCATCTATTCCATATGTTGATTCCAAAGGTGGAGCAATAAGATAAGCGAGTGATTGTCCTGGCTCTATGTCAGCTTCCTTTGACAAAAATGATCCAGTTCTTGAGACGACATGTGCATATAAAGCATGTGTTTTCTCTTCGTTAAGCGCTTCAAAATGGGCTCCGCTTTCAACCACATCTTCAACAGCTTGTATACCGCTTTTCACTTCATCGGGATTGGGACCTGATAGAATACCGATAAATTCACCTGAAAGCGGACCAGATGAATGATCTGCGCCTGCGTAAAATGATTGAGCGTACGCAACCTCCACATCAGCACGTTTCGTTGCTTCATCTAACGCCGTTACACCTATGTCATCCATATCCACTGTAAAGATACCAAGACTCCGATGACGATCGTTAATTTTCAACTTTTTAGCTAAGAGCGGTTCAACATTTGGAATGATTCGAACTGACAGGACATTCGCAAAAATAGGTAATAAATTAATGGGATTCACCTATCCTTCCTTTTTCACAAGGGCGACACCACTTGCTTCATATTTCAATACCTTCTCAATCACACTTCCTAAATAAGCTCCCGCTTCAACCGGAGGAATACCACCACTGTGAATATTGGAGATTACCATTCGATCTGATTCAATTGTGTTTAGCCTAGGCTTATAACATAAATAAGCGCTGAGTGATTCTGCACTTATCAATCCTGGTCGTTCCCCGATAAGTAAAATTGCTACTTCAGGTTCTAAAGCCTCTCCAACATCGTCCATCACTGCAACTCTGCCTTTTTCAATGAAAAATGGTGTTCCAACATTAAAGCCTAGATTATCCAAAGATTGCTGCAAGGAAAGATAAACGTCCTCAAGATTTTCATCGATCGCTTTGGAACTTAATCCATCGGAAACAATGATCTGAACTTGTGGAGAATGCATGCACTTATTTTTAATTTTCTTTTTGGCTTCCTCTGATAACCTTCTACCATAGTCTGGCCGCCTGATATACGTCTCCTTATCCGTTACTTTTGTATTCACTGAAAATAGGTCCAGGGCATCTAAGAGACTTTTATCCACATTTCCATAGACAGCATCAACTGCGGCTGCGTGGTCATATCTGAATCGTAACCAAGCATCTGTTTTAGGTCTCACACCAGCACGGCCTACCCCAATACGTGCAGGTGTACTATTCGTCAATTGTTTGAAATCATCACTGTTTTTACTTTTGTTTTCTTTTTGCTTTTTTGAGCTGACAGGAAATGTCTTCACTACTGACTTCGTCCCATTTTCCTCTTCCTTTTTTGTTGAAGGAAAAGATGAGAAGGTTACTCTTCCTCCAGCTTCTTCATGTGATTCGGGCGAAGATACAATAGATTTGGCTTTCGGATTCGAAGTCGTATGGTCCCAAATATTCACTCGTTCTTCATTGGTTTTTGAATGAGACTCTTCCTGTATCCTCGATAGAACTAGTTTTGTGACCTTCTCTATCATATTTGTATCCATTTAGACCCTCCTATCTTGTAAAAATCGTAGGGTCACCAGCTAATTGAGTCAGTTCCCCATTTCTTACTATTTCCATCTTCTCAAGCCATTCTTCAAATAATGGAGAAGGGCGTTTATTAAAAGTTTGACGTAGCGTGGCGACGTCATGGAAACTCATAGACTGATAGTTCAGCATACAGTCATCTCCCATAGGAGTAGCGATAATAAAATTCACACCAGATGTAGTGAGAAGAACACCCAAATCTTCTATATCATTTTGGTCCGCTTTCGTATGATTTGTATAACAAATGTCAACGCCCATCGGAATGAGGTGCATTTTACCCATAAAATGATCTTCAAGACCTGCCCTTATCACTTGTTTGTTGTTATAGAGATATTCTGGTCCTATGAAACCGACAACGGTATTTACAATGAACGGATCATAGTAGCGCGCAAAACCATAATTTCTTGACTCTAAAGTCATCTGGTCAATCCCATGATGAGCTTCTGCCGACAGCTCAGATCCTTGTCCTGTCTCAAAATACAACCGTTGCGGCCCCGTTCCAGTCCCTTCTACCTTCGCCAATTCATTTGCTTCTTCTAATAGCTTCGCATCGATTCCAAAGGACCGATTTGCCGTTTCAGTCCCTGCTATACTTTGGAAAATCATATCAGCAGGAGCTCCCTGTTGAATGGCTTTCATTTGAGCGGTTACATGAGCCAACACACAATTTTGAGTGGGAATTTTCCATTCTTCTATAAAGTCATGTGTGGCATGAAGAAGACGTTTCACACTTTCTACGGATTCTTCAACGGGGTTGATTCCGATTACCGCATCTCCAATTCCGTAAGATAAGCCTTCTTTGAGCGATGCAATCATGCCATCGACGTTATCAGTAGGATGGTTCGGTTGTAAGCGTGAAGACAATACACCTTTTTGCCCGATTGTCGTGTTACATTTCGTTTGAACTTCGAGTTTATTCGCAGCATGGATCAGGTCTAAATTAGACATAATTTTGCCAACAGCTGCAATCATTTCACTATTCATACCTCGACTAATTCGCTTAAGATCTTCACCCGATGTTTCAGTGGCTAGTATATATTCTCTCAGTTCGGCTACAGACCAGTTTTGGATGGAGCTATAAATTTTTTCATTCACTTCGGATTCTATTATTCTAGATACTTCATCTTCCTCTTGAGAAAGAAGAGGGTGATTTCGAATATCTTGGAGCGTCAATTCACTAAGAATTTCTTTGGCTGCAATTCGCTCTTGTACCGATTCAGCTCCTATACCTGCAAGTCGGTCACCAGATTTCTCCTCATTTGCTTTAGCAAGAAGGCTTTTTAAGGATGAGAACTGATAGGTATGCCCTAAATAAGTGGTTGTTAAATTCAACATTCTGCCTCCTTCCTATTTCTGAAATGTCAATGTTTTGATTACTACCGGAACGACGCCCGATTCTAGTAATCTTCCTATATCCAAATAGTCACCATGCTCGATATTTATTTGGTCAATACACACTGTTGGTTGTTTATTATTTATAGTGCGTAAAGTTTGGCCGAGGGATTTCGCAAGATCACGCTCTAAAACGATAATCAGGGGTTGCGGTGAACGTTTCTTTTCAACTGCTTTTATGAGAGCTTTTGATAACTGCTGCATGTCCTTGAATCCTAATAAAGGTAATTCTGTTAAATATAAAGCAAAATTTTGCCCTTCCTTTTTAGGATCAAAGATTTGAATTCCTTCTTCTATCAATTGAGGGAGAAGTGATAAATTTGATTGAAAATCCCCGCTAAATGAAATCTTGTACACCGGAAGATTCCTTATTGGTAAAGTCTGATTATCTACCTGAATTGTTGCACCGCTAATTTCTGTAGTTTGTGTTCCAGCTCCTAGAACCGTTGCTCTGACTGTTTCGTTTGGTTCTAGCCACTCCCAAGATGAAAGCTCAGGGTGATCTGTTAACGATTTAGCTAGTCTTACACCGATGTCATCGTATATCCCTGTTGTACTGCATTTGTCAGGATGATAGATGCATTCTGAAACGCCGCCGGAGAACATGATGGCGTCGACCTTGCCTTCCCAATTTGGTTTATGGCCCAATAGCAATTCATCAGATTCATTCAATTTTTGTCCCAGCATGTTGGAAATTGTTTGAGCCATATAATCTGTCAGCTTTTTAATATCTTTATCAACGACACTCTTCCCAACTTCCAACTGCAGGTCTAGTTGATCTTCAATCCTCTTTATATAGGGTGCAATATAGTTGACCACCCCATTTTTGAATTCAATCAACTTACCACCAATGTGGAGAGTACAAGTGCCAAGGAGCTTTCCATATTTGTATACAGCTACATTTGCTGTTCCACCACCAATGTCGATATTAGCAACCGTTCGATTAGTTTGTTTTGAATATGCATGAGCCCCTGACCCTTTTCCAGCAATGATACTTTCTAAATCAGGACCAGCAGTTGCCACCAGAAATTCACCAGCATGGTTTGATAAATGATTGATCATCTCTTCAGCATTTGTTTTTGTAGCTGTTTCACCGGTGATGATAACTGCTCCAGTCTGAATATCATCAACAGAAATGCCTGCCTCTTGATATTGAGATATGACGATACGTTCTACTTCATCCATGTCGATTTCATGCCCTGACTTTAGAGGAGTTCTAAAAATCGGACTTCTGTAAATGACATCAGTATCAGTTATTTCGATTCGGGGCATGTGCGTACTTCCCGCTGTATTCGTTAAAGAGAACTTACTTATTACGAGCTTCGTTGTGCTTGTTCCAATATCAATTCCTGCACTCAGCAGTTCTTCCCTTTTTTTACGGTCCATACCATTCCTCCGTTGCAACAAAAAAAGACACCTCATACATGCTATCCGGCTAGGATAGAAGTATAAGGCGCCTTTGCCTGAATTTCATTCATTTTTAAGCTTCATCTATTCTGAATATTAAATCAAATAAGGCTACTTGTAAAGGGTTTCATTAAAAATGAGAGTATCGATGCTCTCATTTTCTACATAACGTCTCATTTCCTCAGTGCTATTAAAATCAACTAAATCGCGTAAAAAGTTTAATCCAGTCCCACGTTCAGCAGAAGTAATGACAATTGGCCCTTTCGGAATCACACGTTTAAGTTGTTCGATCGCTTTATTAATATCTGCTTTCTCTGAATCAGCTTTGGTTACAACGCCTATAGGCAGCTTATTTATTCCAGTGCTGAACCCTGGTGGAAAAATCGTTTTCTTCTTCGTAGCATCTTGGATAAACACGACATGTGTAACTTCTAGTGAAGTAGCCATGATATTTTTATAGTACATTGGATTTTCAGTATACTCACCTGGCGTATCAACAATCCAGTCATCATAAGTAAGACTTTGTGTTTTTAAAGCTCTTTCTTCTTTCCCTAATAGAGCTTTTGTTAGAGTAGACTTTCCAGCTCCAATAGACCCCAAAATCATGCATCGATTTTTTTTAGTCATCCTATCCCTCTCCCATCCTTCGTTTACTACGATTTCGTTATATTAGAGGGAGTGTAACCCAGTGTTTCTGATAAAAATCTATTCACCTCTTGCATAGCCATATCGACTTCTGAAACACTCCCTAGCAATACCAGGCTGCCAGTGAAACGGTCAAGAAAGCCTATCTTGACGTGAGCAGCTTTCGTCGCATAATCCCCTGCAATAATGGCTGTTTCACTCGGTGTTAGTGTAAGTATTCCTAAGGCTCCAGACTCTTCAATTCCTAATTTCTCAAACATGTCTTCATCTGGGTTCGCAATCAAGTGACTTAACGTAATTTGTTTTCCTGGAACGAATTCTTGGATGAACCTCTTTTTTTCTTCATTCATGTTATTTCGCCTCCGATGCAACTGCAACTTCATTTTCCACTTCTTTTTCTAGATATTCTTTTTCTCCAATGATGCCTTTTTCTCGATCTAGACGTTCAAGTTCTCTTGCTTTTGGAACGGATATCCAATTTGCTATGGCAATTGCGATGATACCTGCAGAAAGTTTACCAACAATAATTGGTAAGATTAACGTTGGCTGAAAGTTTGCAGTAAAGGAAAGGTGATCGCCTAAAAGAAATGCCGCACAAACACCAAAAGAAATATTTATTACTTTATCCTTAGGAGGCATAGAGCGAATTAGCTTGAACATGGCAAGAATATTCGCAATTGTTGCGACAAGCCCTGCACTTCCTACAGTACTCAATCCTAATTTTCTTCCCAAGGATTCCAGTGGTTTCGCTGCAAACTTCCTCAATAAATAAACCATAGGGAATGCACCTGCAAGCATAATTCCAATATAACCAGCGGTTTCTAATGCTCTAAATTGATCATCTGCATCCGCCATGATTGGATCGAAACCCCATCCTCCAAAAACATTGGTGAAAACACCCGTAAATATTTCGACGATGGAAAATACAAGCACTAGTTTAATAGCCGCATCTAAAATTCTACCGAACCACATAAATCCTTTAATCATTAAATCTGGAAGGAAATATAATCCTACTGCAATCGCAATAACAAATATAAGTAGTGGGGTAAGATTTGCAAATATTTTAAGATAACTTATTGTGAATTCATATGTGGATTCAGTGTTCGTTGAAATCACATCTCTTACTTTGGAATTAGTCATCGTTATGATGACACTAGATATGAGTACACCAATTGGAATCGTGAGTACTCCCGACATAATTCCAAGAGCCATATATTTGTGATCTCGCTTATCAAGCATAGCTAGTCCCATTGGTATAGAGAATACTATGGTTGCCCCTGCCATAAATCCGACGATTAAGGCCATGATCCATCCTTCATAAGATTGCTGAAGCGCTTCTGCTAACTGGTACCCTCCCATATCTGAAGCTAATATTGCCGTTGCCGCAATTGCAGGATCAGCACCTATTTTTTCGAAAAAAGGGCCTACGAATGTATTAACTAACCACGAAAGGTAAGGAATTGAAGCCATAATTCCAGCAGCTGGGACAAAAATGTGCCCAATAGAGTGTATGCCTTCCATGAATTGGCCACCAATACCCTCTTCACTGTTCTTTATTGAAGCAATCGCTCCTGCTATTGCACAGATCATTATGATATAAATAACTATATTACCGATTAGGACCATATTTTTTCCCCACTTCCAGTATATTTTCTAACCTAGGCAGAAAAAGACAAAAAGGTGCTAAAGAAGGCAAGTTCTCCCTTCCTTTAGCACCTTTGCTACATTTATTCACTTATGGCTTGTACTTCTGTTGCGTTAGAATATTTCTTAATGATATACTTCGCAACTTTCTCAAGTGTAACCTGCTTATTCATACTTGTTTTTCTCATTTTCTTAAAGGAAACTTCTTCAGTGTATCCAAATCGCTCCATCAAGATCCCTTTTGCTTTTTCTATTAATTTCCTCTCTTGTAATTGCCTATCTGCCTCTACTACTTTCTGTTCATATTGTCTTGAAACCTCAGCCTGATGTAAAGCAATTTCTATAGCTGGTATCAATCGATCACTCGAAACTGGTTTAACGATGTAACCGACAATGTTCGCTTCTTTTGCTTTATCAACAAAATCTTTCTGGCTATAAGCAGTGAGTAACAATATTGGAGTCTTAAACCTTTGAGATATTATTTTACTAGCTTTTAAACCATTCATCTTTGGCATTTTAATGTCCATGATAATAAGATCTGGTTTTACTTGATCGACAACCTCAATTGCTTTTTCGCCATTACCTGCCTCACCTACCACATCATATCCTGCGTCTTCTAATATCATTTTCACGTCCATCCGTACAATGGACTCATCCTCTACGAGTACGATTCTTTTACTCACCTACATCATCCCCTTAAATGGAAATGCAATACTTGCCTCTGTACCCTGAACGACTTTTTGTAATTGAAATTCACCTGCAAGATCGTTTTCAACCATCATATTAACAATTTCTAATCCTAATGAAGGCTTTGTGTGAGGAATATAGCCTATCCCGTTGTCTTTCACGCTAATTTTTATATAATCTTCTTCATGTCGAAATGACACTAAGATCTTACCTGAATTCCGTCCTCTAAACGCGTGATTCATACAATTTTGAATTAACTCATTGATTACTAATGCAACAGATACGGCTCTTTTTGACTCTATAGTAAGATTAATTCCCTCGAATGAAATTCCGACTTTCGTTTCGGCTGATGTTTCCATGTATACGAGCATCGTACCGATTTTTTCAATTAGTTCATAGATGTCTACTTCATCAATACTACTGTTGGAAAGGATCACCTCATACACTGAAGCGATACTGAGTATACGGTTCAAACTTTCTAGAAAGTATACCTTACTTTCTTCTGGAATTCCTCGACGCATTTGTAAACGCAATAAACTAGCAACAGTTTGCAAATTGTTTTTCACCCTATGATGGATTTCTTGTATTGCCACAGATTTCATAATTAACTCTTTTTCTTTATCTCTTAAATCCGTCATATCTCTTAATACAATAAACTTACCATTGTATTTGTCATGTTGAGACAATAAAATTTTCTTCACTTTAAAAATTTTATTAGAAATTTCAACTTCAGTTACAAATAAGTCATCAGGGTGTAGAATAATATCTTCTAAGAAAGGTAAACAGTGAATTAAGTTCTCCCCGCTTTTGCATTCCTTCCCAGTCAAACCATGAACTAAATTGATTGCTGCTGGATTTGAATACAGCAAATTCCCTTCTTCTTCTACAAAGAAAAATGCTTCTTCTATTAAATCAGGAATCATAGGTTGTTTCTCTGAAACTCCCAATAGAACATCACTCAACGACTCAGCTGTTTTTGACAACGCTTTCAATTCAGCTCGTTCTTTAAGCTGATCGCTTATGTCCTTTTCCATTACCAAAGCTCCGATAACGCGATTCTCCGAACTATGGATAGGAACTACACTCTGTTCCACTTGAGTTCTTTCTTGTGTAATTGCTCTGTTTGAAGTCATAGCATTTCCAGACCGAAGACAATAATACACTCCTGGCTCGAACGTTTCGTATGCCTTCTTTCCTACGACTGGATTTTCGTAGATCGGTCTAGTTGTAGTCGGAGCTGCTTCTGCAACAACAATTGCGTGCTTGTTATCTTTCATCAGACAATCGATAAATATATTCGCTTTAGATAAATCTGCTGTGTATTGGAGAGTATTACTTACTTCAATGATCGTTTGAATTTCTACTGGTGAAAGACTTGTGTGTTCCTCACAGATTGACTTTATCGATACTGCATCATTCATTAGGTATAAATCACCAACTTTTCCATTTATTAAATGGTATGTTTAGCCTAGAAACTACCTGACATTATAATGAGCAATATTAATTTTGTCAATTTTACATATATTCCGTCAAATTATTTCATCTGAGAATATTTCACTCCGCTCGCTTGGTAGTTAAGCATCTCTTCAATGACATCCGAAAGGTACGCTCCAGCCTCAATTGGCGGGACACCGCCACTATGAATATTCGAGAAAACAGTTCGATCAGCTTCTACACTATTCTCATTCGGTCTGTATATTAAATAGGCACTTATGCTTTTAGATGTTGCTAGCCCAGGTCTCTCACCAATCAACGAAACAACGAGGTCACAATCTACTAATCTTGCTACTTCATCTTGTATCCATACTCTACTTTTCCTAATAAAAACAGGAACACCTATGGTAATGCCTTTTCCTTCAAGTCCCTGTATTAAAGCCGGAAGTAAATCGGGTACAGTCTCCTCGATTCCTGTAGAACTTAGTCCATCTGAAATAATGATTTGTACTTGCTTACCTTTCACTCCATTCTCCTTCAGCCACTCGACCGAATTTTCGTCTAATGATCTCCCCACATCTAAATTCATCAAATATTCCTCCATGCTAGAGGCCTTAGAACTTAAATTTGGAAGCTTCATTTCCTTTAGTACAGAAGTAGATACATCTTTCATAACTGCGTCTTGTGCTGCTGCATGATCGATTCTAAAGTCTAAATAATTTTTCGTCTTCATTCTAGTACCACTATGTCCGATACCAATTCTAGCTGGCGTTTGACTCTGTGCTAGTTCTATAGAATCCTGATTGACTGGAGAATCAACTGTTACACGTTTCTCCGCACTATAAACAAACTCTCTTGTTTTATTATTGGATCGTTTCTTTGTTTCACTTCTCGCTTCTACTTCCATTTCTTTTATAACTTCTTTTACGATTTGTTCAATATTCACATGCTCACTTCCCTTCTTTTTTAACGCTTCACATCACCCTTATGGATGATTCAATCAAAGATGGAAAGGTCTCCTGCTGCTTTAGTTAAGCGACCATTTTCCATAATTCCCATTTCTTCTAGCCATTTTTCAAAATCTCGAAGTGGGCGCAATCCTAGCATTTCTCTTAAGCTTGCATCATCATGAAAACTCGTATCCTGGTAACTTAGCATGACATCGTCTCCACCCGGAACGCCCATATAAAAGTTAGCACCTGCTACAGTCGTCAACATTCCAGCAATTTCCTGGTCATTTTGGTCTGAATTCATATGGTTCGTATAGGTTGGAGCAATTCCCATTGGAAGATTATGTAGTTTACCCATAAACAAATCTTCCAGATCACACCGAATCATTTGTTTACCATCGTAAAGAGTTTCTGGTCCAATAAACCCCGAAACATTGTTAACCATAAAAGGGTTCCAATGTCTTGCATACCCATAAGTTCTGGCTTCCAGTGTCTGCATATCCACACCTAAATGAGCATCTAAAGAAACTTCAGATCCTTGACCTGTTTCAAAATAAAAAAAGTTGGGACCTGTTGAAGTGCCTTTTGCCTTCATAAGGATATAACCTTCATCTAGAATTTCTTTAGATACACCAAAATCTTCATTCGCTAATTGTGTGCCTGCTAAACTTTGAAACATTAAGTCAACTGGAGAACCTTTTTCAAGCGCTTTCATTTGTGTCGTTATATGAGCGAGTACACAATTCTGAGTTGGTATCCCCCATTTCTGGATAAATTCATGACTCATCGAAAGAATTTCTCGTACAGATTCAACAGCTTCATTATTTGGGTTTATTCCGATTACCGCATCTCCGGAACCATATGATAAGCCTTCTTTCATTGATGCTAATATGCCAGAAGGGTTATCGATTGGATGGTTGGGTTGGCAACGAAATGCTAGTCTTCCAGGCTCACCGATCGTTGTATTGCAATGTGCTTGGTGTTTCATTTTTTGTGAGGCAAGAACAAGATCTATGCTAGACATCAGCTTTGCTACTCCTGAAATCATTTCACTTGTTAACCCTCTACTTAACCTTTTCAGGTCAGATCCAGTTGTGGTGTGGGATAAAATATATTCTCTTAGTTCTCCTACCGTCCAACTCGAAATCTCATTATAAATAGGTTGACTCATATCATCATAGATCAATCTAGTTATTTCATCTGTATCATATGGAATGACTGGATTTTCATATATATCTTTTAGATGAATTTCACTCAACACATATTTTGCAGCCATACGTTCCAATGAAGAGTTTGCTCCTATACCACTCATTGTATCTCCAGACTTTTCTTCACTTGCTTTTGCTAACACATCCTTTACAGAATCAAACTGATATACATCATTTCTTAAACTACAAGAAAAATTCATTCCACTCACCTACTTTTCGATTATACTTTCACACACAAAAAGGTGCCTAAAACATTAGATTCCCTCCAATGTATTAGGCACCATTACCTACAAACTATTTACTTATAGCCAATAGTAACAATTATTTATCAGAAAATAAAGATATTTCTGTTCTAAACTTTTATATACGAACTTCTTTTACTACAACAATTACCTATGTTTTATATTTCTGTTGTATTCTTTTTTACAAACAAATACCTATTTAGTGGTCTTCCAACGCCTCCATATTGAATTTCTAATTTTACATGCCCTGACTTTTGAAGAAACTCTAAATACCTTCTTGCCGTTACTCTTGCAAGACCGATTCCATCAGCAGTTTCTTCAGCTGTAATTGGCTCAGTATGTTGACTGAGAAAACTTGTAATCTGTTCAAGAGTTTGTCGATTTAAACCTTTTGGTAATGGTGGTTCCATAACTCTATCGTTTCTATTGCTTCTAGAATTTTTTACAAAGTCTAACTCGCTTTGAGAAATAGTACCTTCACCACTTAATTGGTCATTATATATTTTATAGTCTTTTAACGCCTGTTGAAACCGTTCAAATTTAAAAGGCTTGATAAGATAATCTCTTGCACCATGATGAAGCATTTTCCGAATTGTTTCACGGTCGTTCGCTGCCGTGATGGCGATAACATCCACATGATTTCCTGAAGATCGAAGTGCCTTCAGCATGTCTAATCCGTTCCGTTCAGGCATGTAGACATCGAGTAGAATGAGATCTGGCTTCATTTCCTTAACAAGTTTCAGTCCTTCTTCCCCTGTACTTGCAACGCCAATAATTTGGAACCCTTCGATGCGTTCAATAAATTGCTTATTGACCTCTTGCACCATCGGATCGTCTTCAATCAATAGAATGCTAGTCGTCATCATGCTCACTCCTCTCCGTACTCATCGGAATAATAAGCTCAATACTCGTGCCTTCTCCCTCATGCGATACGACCGTCATTTTCCCACTCGCTCGTTCAACAGTTCGTTTTATGAGATAAAGACCAAGACCATTCCCGTCTTTCCCTTTTGTAGAAAAACCTTTTTCCAGAACCTTTTCTTGAACTTCCTCTTTCATACCACAGCCATTATCTTCTACTGAAAGATATAGAAAATGATCATCTGAAATGAGGCTAAGATGAATGAGGTTCTCTTCCTTACTCACTCGATTAAACGAATAAAAGGCATTCTCGATCAAGTTGCCTATGATCAATACGAGGTCATGACTATCCATTAAATCAGGATTCTTCGTATAGATACTATTACGATCGATCGTCACATCCACACCGAGTTCTTTCCCTCTCCTTACCTTACTTAAGATTAATCCTGAAATACGAAAATCGTTGATGTGTTTACTCAAAAAGTTCGAAAGATCCTCATCTTGTTGTGAAACCTCAAACACATAGTCGAGTGCTTTTTCTTTTTCGTCAAGCTGAATCAAGCCTGCAATCGTATGAAGACGATTTAACGACTCGTGGTTTTGTACTCGTAACGCTTCTACAAAGTTTTTCACACCGGTCAATTCTTCTGCCATCGCTGCCACTTCTGTTCGATCTTGAAAGACGGCGACAGCTCCGACCTTTTGCCCCTCAACCCTGATCGGTACTTTGCTGATCAACAAAACCTTCTTCCCTACTGTCATCTCTTCATTTTGAAGACGGTGGTCTTCAATTAACACGGATAGCAGTTGTTTGCTCTTTATCACACTGCTCACCGGGAGGCCAGCAGCGTCATCTGTGATATCTAAGATTCGTTTCGCTTTTTCATTGAAGATCAACGTCTTTCCATCTAAATCAATCGCAATAACACCCTCGTTCATTGCCTCAAACGTTGCCGTTCGCTCCACGAGCATTCTCGCTATCTCATGTGGCTCTAGGTGGAACGTCTCGTTCTTTATTCTTCTTGCAAGAAGCCAAGATCCTACAATTCCAAATCCAAGTGCAAGTATCGCGATCAGTGCTAGTTCAGATTTAATACTAGAAAGAACAGTTCCAAGCTCAGGCATGATGTTTCCTACAATTACCACACCGATTTGTTCATGTTCGGCATTCATGATTGGAACGAATGAGCGAATTGCCACGCCGATTTCACCTTTTGCTTTTGAAACATAGCTATGTTCAGCGAATGCCGCTCCTTCGTCTTTTCCCGCAGATACCGTTCCAAGTTTCTCTTCAACAGGGTGAGAATATCTAATGCGGTTTGAGTTGAGCACGACGATATAATCTGAATCATTTATCGTTCTGACTCGATTTACGATCGGATTGATTTTCTCCCATCCTTCACTTTCATTTAAAGATTGTTGCACTTCGGGTAAATTGGCTACGGTACGTCCTGTTATAAGGCCTCGTTCCCCTAACCTCTCTTCTGTTTGATCATACAATTTTCCCGATGCAATAATCCCCGCAATGATTATGGAAAAGAAAACAACTCCGAAAGAAAATATCATGATCTTCCATTTTATCGGTATATTCCTTGCCATAATCCGTACGTCCTTCCAAGCATCTCTAGCTCATATACTAGTACCTTCTCGTTAGATTCTTGTTATCTATGATAAACTATTGGAAACGCTTGCGAAACAGGAGATACTATGAAAACAGTTACGATCATCACATCATTTATTTTGGCTGGTATCCTGACTGCTTTTTTTCTTGGCTTCAGCCCGGTCGAAAGCACAGGGAAATTAGAATATGATGATGAGCAGGAAGGGTTAGAAGAGCAGCTCGTCATACGGTTCAGCCATGTCGCTGCTGAGAACACGCCTAAAGGGATGGCAGCACGGGATTTTGCGAAACGTATACAAGCAAAAACCGATAATGAGATAAAAGTAGAAATCTATTCTAATGGAGAGCTCTATCAAGACCAGAATGAGTGGGCAGCCGTTGCGAACGGAAATGTAGAAATGATCGCACCTGCTACTACGAAGCTCTCAACTAGATTCCCTGATTGGCAAGTACTCGACTTACCCTATGCATTTCAGGGATATCCTGCCGTTCAAGAAGCGTATGAAGGAAAAATCGGTCAAACCTTATTAGACGACCTAAGGGGCACGAATGTGAAAGGGCTAGGATTCTGGTATAACGGCTTCAAACAATTCACAAATAACAAACAGCCCATACAATCACCTTCTGATATGAATAAACTTCATTTCAGAGTGATGCCAGGACCAGTCATCGAAGCTCAGTTTCAAGCTCTGAACGCAAGCACAAGTGAACTTTCATTTAACAAAACCTACCGAAACCTTGAAGTAGGATTCGTCGATGGTCAGGAAAATGCGATATCAAACATTTACTCAAAGAAATTTTATAAGCAGCAATCGTATATGACGTTAAGTAATCACGCATACCTCGGTTACGCAGTCGTAATCAATGAGGAATTCTTTGAAGGGCTGTCTAACACTCATCAACAATCCCTTACTGAAGCAATGAAGGAAACAACGGATTGGGTTCGAAGGCATTCGATCGAAATCAATGACGCTCATATTCGGAAGATTAAACGATCATCGGACATGGAGATCGATGTACTTACCACTGAAGAACAAAAGAGGTGGCGAGAAGCATTTAAGCCAGTTTACCTTAAAGCAAAACAAAACATCTCAAATGAATTGTTACAAGAACTGGAGCGCATCCAACAAACGCATTCACCATAATAAGGAGGGTAAATGATGAATACAATTTTCGTAGCTGGGCATTCAAAACTACCTGGCGGAATGGCAGCTAACAATATCTCAGATACACTAACGCTCACGCTTGAAGTAGATAAGCATTATGGAGTGATCGTCGATGCCTCGTGCACGCTGATGACCGAGCACAGCAAGCAGTTTGTGAGACAACTTTTGAAAGGTTTCAGTTTACAAGATGGCGTTGAGGAACCACTAACCCAATTAAGAGAAGGCTATCTTGGGAAAGCAGGAAATGCACTTGCTGCAGCATTGAAAGATGCACATAAGCAGTACGACATGTACCCTGAACAAAGCGCACTAAGCAAATAAGAAACAAAGCGGCAGACTAGTTTAATCCAGTACCTGCCGCTTTTCTATGCAATACCTCTGCTACTTCCTGAGGCTTAATATTGAGTGTAGAGAGTAAATCAAGATCGATCCACATCGGTTCATACGTTCCTCTACCATTTCCATTGTTCTGAAATTCTTCACCTTCTCCAGTGCCGAATTCCCCTTTAAGAATTTGAGCAAGAAAGTATACCTGTCTTCCGTTATATGCAACCTCTATAAAAGGCGCTATCACTGAAATGACAACGCCTAATTCCTCATATGCTTCTCGAATGGTAGCTTCTTCTGGCGTTTCACCATGTTCGACTCCTCCACCTGGGAACACATAGTAAACGTCACCATTTCTAACTCTCTTAATTACCGCTACCTTATCATTTTGGATGATGATTGCTGAGCCTCTCGTTCTCACGAACACACCTCGCTGTTATTCGTTTTTCGCATACGCTTTTTCAGGTCTATGGCCATTCTTCAACTCTCGAATGGTCAAACCGAAATCCATTTGTAGATGCGGATAATCCTTGAAGGATGACCAGTCTCCCCCCCATTCGAAGCCGAGGTCTTTCGCAATGCTCACGACTTCCATCCAATCGGACTCTCCGTTTTCATTATCATCTCGCTTCATATCCCAAACGACTTCTCCGTCATCTCGTTTCAGCGCAAAGTCTATCGCCAAACCATAGTTGTGATACGAACCGCCACCGGTCACATTAGTGACAACATTCCCTCCATCGGAGCGACCTTTCTCGTAAAGTTCGTTCTGCTCTTCATTCGATCGATGACCATCTGTGATAACCACATCAATGCCCTTTTTGGCAGACTTCGCGATCAGTTCTTCCTTCGCATCCCTCACTTCAGGGTGCAGTTCGTCTGGTAACGGAACATCTTTCTTAACTACTACACTACTAGTATCAAAATAAGTCGCTATTAAATAGTTACCTACTAGACCTATACATAACAACACGAGAAACGTGCTGACAAATTTCGATATGATCTTCACTCTTTATCACTCCCCGCCAAACCGATTCCATACTTCTATTGTAGCAGGAAGAAGAGCACAAACAGGAGAGTTTGCTCAATCCTGTATTCATGTTGTCACATCACCTTCATAAAGCTAGTTTCTTTATCAACTGATCAGTCGTCATCACCAAAGCAAATTCCTCGTGAATCGTTGCGAGTGAAACGGTATGAACTTTCTCTGGCTCCACATAGTTTCCATCTTGGTCATAGATTCCATATGCAGCCGTGGCATCTGAAACAACATATGTATGAAAGCCAAGGTTTCCGCTCATCCGAGCAGTTGTCGACACACAGTGAGGAGTTGTTAGCCCCACAATTACGACTTCATTGATCTCTCTTTCTCTGAGATAACTTTCTAAATTCGTCCCTATAAATCCGCTATTCACCGTCTTCGTGAAAATTTGTTCCTCTCCAATCGGCTTAACAGACTCTTTTATCTCAACGCCTTCTTGCTTAGTATAAAAGACAGATTCAGGATCATTTGATTGATGCTGGATGTAAATCACCTCCAACCCTTTCTTTCTCCAGTGATCGATGAGCGTCGCCATCTTCTCCTCAGCATCATGATTATTGCGGTCTCCCCATTTCTCATTATAAAATGCCTTCTGAACATCTACGACTAGTAAGGCTTTGTTCACCTTCATCTCCTCCTATCAGACTCTAAAATCATTAATTTAACTTTTCCTTCAGCTCATTAAAAACGTAACAACACGACCAATTCGTTCACTAAACGCTTCATATGTATGAGCGCCACCCTGCACGGTATTGAACTCAACTTCAGTAACCTTCTCGCTTAGGAGCATGTTAATGCCTTGATTCGTTTCATAGAAAACGCGATCCACTCGTCTATCACCTGATTCAACCGTTCCGCAATCTAAATATAGTTTCTCTACGTTCGATAAGTCCGCCTCTCCGATAAACCGTTCGATTTCCTCTTGGTTCCGAAAGAATGCTGAAGAAATCGCTGCTCCTCTAGTAAAAACGTGAGGATAGCGACAAATAGCATATACCGTCAGTAAACCTCCGAGTGATATACCAGCCAAAGTCGACTGTTTGAGCGTTCGATACGTTCGGTCGATGTATGGTTTCAAATCACTCACGATAAAATCAAGATACTCTTTTCCTTTCACATCCGTCATTGGTTCAGTAGCTGTAAGCTCTTTACTGATCTCGCCTGTAGGAAACGGACAGTACTCACTCATGCGCCGCTCGCCCGAATCAATGGCTACCACAATCGCTTGTATCCGTTCATGTTCTAGAAGCTCTCTTAACCTGAGCGACCTTCCCCCTACCGCATCATCGTCATCAAAAACGTTCTGTCCATCATGCATATAGATGACTGGATAACGCTCAAGAGTTTCATGATAATCGTTTGGTAAATAAATTCTTATCTTTCTTTCTTCTTCAAACACCGGAATATATAGACTAAAGACATTCATCATCAGAAAACACTCGCTCCCTACCACTCTATTGGTCTAGTACTCTATAGCTGTTCTGTAAAGCTCGCACATATCCTTTTTTCATAAAGAAAAACTGCCGAGCATAACTCAGCAGTTTTCTCATTACGTATAGAGTTTACTCTTTCGAACACCCGGGACTTTATCAGCAATCACCTTCCCGATTTCAAGAGAGGCAGTCGCTGCTGGTGAAGGGGCGTTACATACATGGATCGATCGCTTTCCTGGAAAAACAAAAAAGTCGTCAACGAGCTTTCCATCTTTCAAAAGAGCTTGAGCACGAACGCCAGCATGAGTTGGAATCACGTCTCCTTCTTGGATCTCAGGAACGAGTCGCTGTAAGCTTCTCACAAAAGACTTCTTGTGAAAGGAGCGCTTCATCTCTTTGACTCCTTCTTTCATATTACTAGCCGCCATTTTCCAAAACCCATCGAACGTAAGAACGTCGAGTGTATCTTTTAGATCGAACGACAACTTGTTATATCCTTCCCGCTTCAAGCTCAGCACCGCGTTCGGACCCGCGTGAATCCCACCACTCATCATTCTAGTTAAATGAACGCCGAGAAACGGAAAATCCGGGTTCGGTACAGGATAGATCAAGTTGTTAACAAGATAGCTCTTCTCTTTCTTAATCTCAAAATATTCTCCTCTGAATGGAACGATTTTCACATCCGTATACATACCGGCAAGCTTCGCCATTCGATCACTATGAAGACCAGCACAATTAACAAGAAAACGAGCCTTGAAGGTACCTCGAGTCGTATCCACAACAGCTTCAGTCTCATCTTCCTCTATGTTCGTGACCTTCGTACTCGAGAGGAGATCGACACCCAGGCTTTGTACTATGTCCGCTAGCTTTTCTGTTACCTTTTTATAATCAACGATGCCTGTTGATGGAACCCGAATGCCCTCAACACCGTTAACATATGGCTCTATTTCTAACAATTCACTTCTCGATAATTTCGTTACATCTAATTCATTCTGAAGCCCTCGGTCGTAAAGCTTCGATAAATTCTCTTTCTCTGTCTCGTCCACGGCAACGATGACCTTTCCACACACATCATGAGGAATGCCATACTCCTGACAGAAATGAACCATAGACTGACTTCCTTTTTTCGCAAGAGCGGCTTTCATACTACCAGGCTTATAATAAATGCCAGAATGAATCACACCACTGTTTCTACCTGTTTGATGGCTTGCCCAGTGATTCTCTTTCTCGACAACTGCCATCTTCGCATCTGGATACTTTTTATGAAGAGATAGAGCTGTCGATAATCCGACGATGCCCCCTCCTATTACAAGATAATCATACATCGGCACCTCTCCTTACCTACGCAAATCGACCACGCTGACGTAAAAGTTCACGGCGAAGATCAGGATTCTCTTCAAACGCTTCTCTTCCATGTAGCCAGAAATGATTGTTCAACATTACAAGCTTCCCTTCAGGTAGGTCGACTCCTTTTGTTTCTGAAGAATTCTCCATAGAGTGAGAAAGGTCCTTCAAATAGGTAGCTTCTTCAATCGTTGATGGATGAACAAATTGATCGATAAAACACATACAAGGCTCATTATTCCGTTCATAGAACGTTGTACGAAATACTTCTTTTACGACATTCTTGCTTGGCGGTGCCTTATAAACGAGCTTTTGAGTCGCCAACGGATGATGATAGTAGTGTTCAAGGTCTTCCCAGTCATCAAGATGGAGTAAGCGTGATCTTCCTCCAACAGCATGCTTCTCCCCAAACTTCATCATCAACAGCCAATCTGTCGGTTCGTCAACATACGTTCCGTCCGTATGGAGGGTGAACAGACGATACGCTTGACGCAAATATGAGTCGCTATCATCCGTATGCTTTACAGAGAAGCGAGCATAGTAGTTGCCTGACATCGCATCGAAATTAGGGATACCGACAAGATGAGAAAAAGCAGTAGAAAACTTAACGTACTCTTCCTTATCATTCGTGTAACCGTTGACGCCCACGGTAAAGCCACCGCTCGAGCGATCGTGAAGAATGCCTCGCACCGTTTTCTGGAAGTCACCATCAAGCAACGTAACTAGTTTTTCGGTCATAATAAACCGCATATAAGGAATATAATCGAGCTGTTGACTGCTGATCGTTTTCACTTCTTCAAAGAAGCGCTTTACTACCTCATGATCAAATTCGATTTCATAAAGCCTGTCATGATCCAAAGAAGGCTTAATTTCATAGCCGTTTCCTTTAATCGTCTGACGTTCTACGTTCGCAGTGTTAAGCATTCGCATTCTCTCCCTTGTTTTTTATTTCACTAAAAAAAGCCAGCATACGTCTCCCGTCAAATCGAGATCGATACACTGGCTCGTAATCGCGTGATAGCTCCTTATATGAGCTTAGGCAATTTACACAGTATTGTTCATATAATGACTGATCCACATCGCATCCGGTTCTTAAAAGGGACTACCTTTCTAGATGGAAGCGTTTGCTTTCTTACTAAGCGTACAACAATTAGAATTTTCCGTCAATACGTCTATAAATAAAGCGCAAAGCGAGACTTCACTTTGCGCTCTTTGGTACTATTCTTTCTCGATCTTGTCGCCTTCTTTTTCCCATGCAGCAAAACCACCGCTATAGTTCAAGATATCCTTAAACCCAAGTGATTGTAACAAGCTCGTTCCAATTGCAGAACGTGTACCTGATTGACAATGAACTACGAGCGTTTTATCTTCTGGAATATCTTCGACTTGATCTTCTATATAACCAAGCATATGATGGCCTGCACCAGGAATGTGTCCCTCGTTAAATTCGTTCTCTTTTCTGATGTCGACTACGTATACATCTTCTTTTTCATATACATCCTTCAGCTCTTCAGTTGAAATGAAGGTGTATCCCTCTAGATCATTCCACTGAGAAAGGAGTTCAGGGCTTGCGTACGCTTTGATATTATCGATACCGATTGAATGAAGTGATTTAACAACCTCATCCTTCATTTCATCCTTGGCAATCAGTACGAGATCTTTATCATAATCAAGCACCCAGCCGGACCAGTTTGTAAATGCTTTATTGTAAGGTAAGTTGATTGCACCTTCAATATGACCTTCTGCAAAGTCTGTTGCAGGACGAGTATCCACAATCGTAGTATTCTCTTGCTCTGCAAATGCTTTAAATTCATCAGCATTGGTGACCTTCTGAAGCTCCTCGCCTGTTAAAACTGCAGGACCTTCTTTATTTACTTTCTTCATAACAGAAAAATACGTCGGTGGTTCTGGCTGTTCGTTCAATAATTCTTTTTGGAAGGCTTCTTCATTCTCTTCCTTCAATGCCCAGTTATTTCGGAGTTCGTAGCCAACTGTAGATTGTGGAACCGCACCGAGTGATTTACCGCATGCACTTCCTGCACCGTGTCCTGGCCATACCATAAGAAACTCTGGTAGCTCTTTAAATTTTTGAAGTGATTTAAACATGTCCTTTGCGCCTTTTTCAGCTGTTCCTTCTTGACCAGCTGATTTTTCAAGCAAGTCAGGACGTCCGATATCACCAACAAAGACAAAGTCACCAGTAAATACACCCATTGGTACCTCAGAGCCTCCGCCAAGATCTGTTAGCATGAACGAAATACTTTCAGGGGTATGTCCTGGAGTATGCATAACTTTTAGTTCAATGTTCCCTACTTTAATGATAGATCCATCTTTCACTAAATCTACATTCAAGCCTTCAAGATACTCATATTTTGAGTCTTGATCACCTTCATCAGATAAATACAATTTCACATCATGTTTCTCTGCAAGCTGGCGTGCACCTGAAACAAAGTCAGCATGAATATGCGTTTCGGCTGCAGCTGCTAGATGAAACCCTTCTTTTTTTGCAGTTTCTATATATGGGGTCACATCTCGAGCTGGATCGATCACAAGTGCTTCACCTGTTCGTTGACATCCAATCATATAAGAGTATTGCGCTAGCTTTTCATCAAAGAATGTGCGTAGATACATTTCGTAACCCTCCAAATAAATTTTAATAAATTACCCCACTGGGTATTTAACACCATGATAACTACTATAGTATTCTTTATCAACATTAATGCTTTATACCCCATACACCATTCTCTATAACATTTCCTAACTCCTCTTAATAACTCCTAAAATAGTAAAGACCTTCACTCATAGCCGTTATAGTTCTCATATTTCCGCTACCCTTACTATTTATTCCCTAACCTAAGAATGGATCGGCTAAAATTATGATTTTCTTCGAACCGTTATATTTGACAAACTCATTCATATTCAAAACAAAGCTAAAATTCTAAATAATAGATCTTTTATCACCGCTTACAAAAACTATAAATAGGTACTAAAGAACTATAAATACTCCATATTAATCTAAAATAATCTTTATTTTTCCACAAAAACATGATAATAGTCTTCGTTTTTCCGCGCATTCTAATAACAGTTAGAAATCGTTTCCATCAGTTATTAGTACCGTTTTTTATAATCATCTCGTCTTATGATAGGATACAAAACGGTGCGCACCTCAGAAAATCACACAACAAGGAAGTGACATTTAGTAATGGAAATTACACATAATCCGAACCTGCTCTGGTTTGTCGTCGCTTATGGCGCTCTCATGGTTGGTTTAGGAATTTACTTTTCTAAGAAGGTTTCGAGTAGTGAGGATTTTATTCTTGCTGGAAAAGGACTCGGAGCACTCGTACTTACGGGTACCCTATTAGCAACATGGACAGGTAGTGGAAGTATATCTGGTGGGGAAACGTCTATGGCGTACAGCTATGGTATTATCCCAGCATTTTTGATGGCGATTCCAACACTAATTGGTATCGGAACCCTATACCTCATCGCTCCACGAATTCGTGCATTTGGTAAATATACTGTTTCTTCTATCCTTGAAGAAAAGTATGGCCAATTCGCTCGTATGCTTGCCGGAATCATTATTATCCTTGCGTATGTAGGTATCGTTTCTTATCAAATGAAAGGCTTTGGATTTATTCTTAATTTAACAACAGGAATTTCAGTTGAACTCGGAACAATAGTCGGAGCCGCTCTTATTATTTTTCTTGCAACAATTGGAGGACTTCGTTCCGTAGCTCCAACTGATGCGATCAGCGCAATCTTGATGGTAGTCGGTCTTGGTGTTACACTACCGACCATTTTCGTTGTTGCTGGTGGTTGGGATGAAATTATTGCAAATGTACCGAGTGACCACCTAACGTTTAGTGGACAATTATCAAATATTCAATTGCTTGGATTTTTGCTGCCGTCACTATTCTTATTACTTGCAGACCAGAACATGTATCAACGTCTGGCATCTTCAAGCGGAGATAAGTCGTCAAAGCGAGCACAAATCGGCTGGCTTGTTGCGATGTTACTCATTTCACCTACAATTGCATTAATTGCATTCGCTTCACGTTCAATCTTTCCTGACATCGATCCAGGAATGGCCCTAATGGCGACAACAGTTGCCATGCCGACTGTAGTTGGTGGTATTCTTTTAACTGCTGCTACTGCATTTATTATTACAACTGGTAACTCGTATCTATTGTCAGCTGCAACGAACGTAACGTATGATATTGTTGGGAAGTACGTCAAAAAAGACGCGACAGATCGTCAACTGTTGAACATGACAAAGTGGTTCATCGTTATTCTAGGTGTGCTTGCTTATGTCATCATTAGCTTTTTCCCAACAGTCTTGTCCGTTCAAATGTATGCCTACACAGTATACGGAGCAGGAATTACACCTGCCGTACTAGCCGTTTTCTTCTGGAAACGCGTGAACTATTACGGTGGTATTTCTTCCATGATCGCAGGTGTTGTAACGACACTTGTCTGGGAGATTCCTTTAGCAAGACCGTTTGATCTGAACAGTGTTCTCTTTGCCGTACCAGTCGCAGTCATCGTACTGATCGTCGTGACTCTCGCGACTTCGAAAGGTAAGCAAGAATAAGTAAGAAACAGAATACCGTCAAAAGGTTGTGGTCCTAATGAATCAACGATTAGTTAATTTCTCTAACTGGCTTAAGGAAACTGGACAAACATTCGCATTTGTTCATACTCCTTCGAACGTCTTTTATTTATCAGGTTTCCATACAGACCCACACGAGCGTCTATTAGGTCTGTTTGTGTTCCCTGATCAAGATCCATTCCTCGTTACACCTGGCATGGAAGTCTCTCAAGCAAGAGATGCAGGATGGAAGCATGACATTATCGGCCATGGAGATGCTGATAACCCATGGGATCTTATCCATACTGCTCTAAAAGAAAGAGGTATAACTGAAGCAAACCAGGTTGCGATTGAAAAAGTAACGCTAGCATATGAGCGTGCGGAAGAAATCATGCATCGCTACCCCGGACTAACGTTCACAAGTGCTGAAGAAAAACTTAATGAGCTTCGCTTAATTAAAGATGATCAAGAGCTAAAAGTACTTCGTGAAGCTGCAGAGCTTGCTGATTTCGGTGTTGAAACTGGTATTAAAGCTCTTCGTGAAGGTGTAACTGAGATGGAAGTCCTTGCAACGATCGAATACGAACTGAAGAAGAAAGGCATTCGCGAAATGTCATTCTCAACAATGGTGCTATTCGGTGAAAAAGCTGGACAACCACACGGAAACCCTGGAGATCGTAAGCTTAAAAAAGGCGATCTCGTTTTATTCGACCTCGGTGTTGTTCATAATGGCTATTGCTCAGACATCACTCGAACAGTTGCTTACAAAGAAGTGAATGAAAAGCAAAAAGAAATCTACGATATCGTTTTAAATGCACAGCTTGAAACGCTAAACATTTCAAAGCCAGGGACTCGCCTCGGTGACTTGGATAAGAAAGCTCGTGACATCATCACTAACGGAGGATATGGCGATCACTTCCCTCACCGAATTGGACACGGAATCGGCATTGAAGTACACGAATATCCATCCATGAGCGAAAATAACGATCACACTCTACAAGAAGGCATGACCTACACGATTGAACCTGGTATTTATGTACCTGAAATCGGTGGCGTACGTATTGAAGATGATGTCCTCGTTACGGCTGATGGTTATGAAACGTTAACAAAATTTCCAAAAGAACTTCAGATTGTAGGAAATTAAATGAAAAAGGAACGGCTCCAATGGAGCCGTTCCTTTTTATAACCTATTATTTTGTTGCAGCCTGTTGTACCGCTTTGTATGCATCCACGTAGCCTGCACCAACTTCATGATACTCATAACCAGACATTGGCTCAGCCGTTTGTTCAAGAAGACTAAGTGCTTCATCTGGTGAAAGATCTGTTGCAGCTTCTTCCATTAGCGCAATGATCCCAGAAATATGTGGTGTCGCCATGCTTGTTCCACTAGAAGTCGTGTAGAACGGAATGTATTCAGGGTCAATGTAGTTAACGTCCTTCGTTGTACCAAGAGCGTTGATGACAACCCCAGTAGAAGATTTCGTCGCTACGATATCAACACCTGGTGCTGTGATATCAGGGTGTAGAAGGTTGTCCCCCGGTACACCTCTTGAAGAAAAGTCAGCAAGTTGCTTGTCTTTCGTTCCAGCAGCTACAGAAATAACCCAAGGAGCTGCAGAATAAGGATTTAGCGTATCATTTTCTGGTCCTTCATTACCTGCTGCGAACGTTACAGTGATACCATTATCATGAGCAGTTTTACTTGCTACGTTAATCGGAGAATTAGGGTCATACTCACCTGTAGTTCCCCAACTGTTACTTACAACGTCGATTCCATACTTCTCTTGATTTTCAATAACATAATTGAAGCTTTCAAGTGCCCAAAGAATGCTGATTGCTTCACCAGCACCGATTCCTACTAATTTCGCATCAGGAGCAACGCCACTATACAGACCGTCACTCGCTGTACCATTACCAGCAATCGTTCCAGCTACGTGAGTACCGTGACCTGAAGTTGTATCCGTATTCGGTACATTTTCAAGATAGAGAGATTCTCCACCGAAAATGCTTCCTCCAACTAACATCTTCACATTTTGAACAACCTTGTCACCCATCGGAAGGTCTGGATGCGTTGCATCGATTCCGCTATCGATAACGGCAACTGTCGTACCCTTACCAGTATAGCCGAGGTCGTTCCAAACTTTCTCTGCACCGATAAGCTTACGGCTATCCTTCATTAGATAATCTAGCTCTTTGTTTTTATAGATTCCAAGAGCATTCAATCCGCTGTCTAATAAAGAATTGATTTCTAGAGCCGTACCAGAAACTCCTACAACAGGAATTTCACTGAACGTTTTAACGGATAGTCCAAATGATTTTAACTTATCCAATTGTTCAACTGTAGGCATGCTGTCATATGTAATGATGGCCTCTACTTCACTAAAGTTTGTAATATTAGCTAGTAAATTCGTTAACGCCTGATCAACTTTTAATGAGCTAGCTTCTGCTGGCTTCATTTGCCCTGGTATTACCATGGCTGCAATCAATAACACAATTAACGCGATCTTGTTGAAGAATTTCATTGAATACCTCCATCAACACGAATTTGCACTTCATTGTGAGTGCCTATTCTAAATGATAAAGGAGATCATACCTTTTTTGTATTGGGAAAGTTCAGATAATTACCCTTGATAAAGTCTCTATATAAAGCTTTTATTTCCCAACAACCTAAAGTTTTCCTATTATATGTATATGTAAAAAGCACCTCCTTTAGGAAGGTGCTTCATCCCTTTACATAACAGCTGATACTCCGTATACAGCTTCATGAAAATCATGTACTTCTGGTTCTAGTCCGTTATCGATAAAAATTTGTTTCATTGTCTCTGATGACATTCGCTCGTGGACAGGTGGCCCCATATCCATCTCGATTTTTTCCCACTCGAGCACAAGTAGTCTTTGTCTTGGCTTAATAATCCGCTTGAATTCAGCGAAAGCTTTCGTCAAGTCAGGAACTTCATGAAGCACAAAGGCTGCGATCGCTTTATCAACCGTGTGGTCTGGCAACTGAATATCTTCTAAATCACTTACGACGTATTCTATATTATCATGAGCTGAAGCACGTTTTTCTAGAAGATCTAGCATCTGCTTTTCGATATCCACTGCATACACCTTTTGTACCGCTTCAGCTACTGGCAAAGTAAAATAACCATTCCCAGCGCCGAAATCAGCTACATGATCTGTGTTCTTCAAATGAAGAGTAGATATGACTTCTTCAGGAGAAATGATTTCCTTCCGCTTTGGATCAAGAAGCCGATCCGCCTTACCAGGTTTAAATCGTTTTCCAGTCATAAGATGTACCTCCTTAGGGATAGTAGTTAAAGTCATCCGAATTCAATTATTATACCACGCCAATATAAAAAAGCGCTCACTGCTACAATACAGGAACGCTTAATGATTAAAGATTTATAAATATTCTTCGTGCGGTGCATTTTCTGGTTTGAGCATATAATACATTGGATAAGCCCTTGTGTACCACAATTGAATCACGGGTCCAAGAAACAGTACGAGTACGACTGTACCTATACCAACAGGACCTCCGATCAATACAGCAAGTGTCGCGACAGCTACTGCAACTAGTGTTTGTCCCATACGGAGACTGACATTAAATCGTGCGCTGACTGCGAGAAACAATTGATCGACTGGTGCTCGTGGAAATTGCGGCAAGATATAAATTGCGACACCAAGTCCAATCGTGAACATTCCAAGTCCAAGTGTAAGAGCTTTTACGACAACTGGTGCTGCTGACAAATTAACAGAAGCAAATACGATTTCTAACCAAAAGTCGAGAATAAAGCTTTCAAGAAAAACAGGCAAAAGCGCCTTGAATTCAGGATTTTGCTTCATTAACCACCCATTCAAAAAGATGATTAGAAATTGAAATACACCATACCAAAAACCAACAGTTAATCCAAATAGGTCCGAAACTCCAATAAAAAAGGATGTCCAGAACCCTGCTCCAATGGTAGCGTGAATAATTAGTGCTACACCAAAGAAGTTTATGAACATACCTAGAAGGTAAACCGTAATACGATAAGCCATTACGATTCCCTCCCTTCCTCTAAGTTTAAAAACTTGATAACAGAGGCTGTTCTCAAAATTTTCGTTCCCCATTTTATTAGCGATGAAGTTACACGTCAATCATTTTAACTATAATAAAATATGGAAAAAACAAAAGGTGCTACCTCCTGTAAGGTAGCACCTTTGTTCACTTCTATAAGATATGTTTTGCCAATGCTTGCTTTAACGTGCTATGTGTTTGAACACCTTTAAATTCGATTCCTAACGATACCATCGTCATCGCTACTTCTGGTCTTATGCCAGCTAAAATACCTTTAACCCCAATTAATTCTAAGGAATCAATGATTTTGAATATATTGTTCGCAACCATCGTATCAACGATTGTTACTCCTGAAAGATCGATAAACAAATGAGTTAGGTTCTTAGAAGTTGCTCCTTCAAGAGACTTCTCCAATATTAGGCTAGCACGATACGTATCGATATCTCCTATAATAGGTAGAATCGCAACGCCTTCTAGTATAGGAACGATGGGAGCCGACAGCTCAAGGAACGATTCCCGCGCTTTATTGATATTATCTTTATACGCTTCTACATATGCAGTGCTGTACGCATACACTACATGATCTAAAAGTGGATCAATAATGCGTGCTACTTTAAAAATCGTTTTTAAAGATACGCCTTCTTCATTGCTGATTTCTTCAATCTTACTCCAGATCATATTCCTAAATTCAGAGGTGTTCTTTAGAGATTCATCCAGCTCTACTTCCAAACGTACAGCTAGTTCTCCTGTTTGCTTACCCCATTCCTCAATGCGAGGTCGTGTTGCATCATACCCATACTTAAAACCGTCCGCAAACAACTGTAATAACTCTACCCTTAAGCGCAATGCCTCTTGCGGTTCACTCGTGTCAGAAGTTAGTCCCTTTGCCATTTCTAGCTTTGACTCTTCTAACTTTCTTCCTATTAACAACACTTCTTCTTTAAGAATCGGTTCGTTTACAGGCATTTGATCATACCTCCGAATAATAGTTTAAAAAATATATGATAAAAAAAACTATACAAGCTTACATTACCATGTTTAATGAAAGTAAAATACTATAAATATATTCGAGGGCGCTAATCACCTTTAGGTACGTTGATCACGCTAGGCTTATAATTAGGTCCGTACATCATCGAGTTTTTTCACTTTGATACTTGCATTATTTTTCTCACGTGTTATACTAGGGTTAATTATTGTTGTTCGGGTCAATGATTAGTTTAGAATAAGCTCCTTAAGCGACCTTACATCTTGAATCATTATGTAGAGCAGTAATAGTAATATTTGTGCGAATAGCACTGGAGGAATTACACATGAACAAAGGTACAGTAAAATGGTTTAACGCAGAAAAAGGTTTCGGTTTCATCGAGGTTGAAGGTGGAGACGACGTATTCGTACATTTCTCTGCAATTCAAGGTGAAGGTTTCAAAACTCTAGAAGAAGGTCAAACAGTTACTTTCGAAACAGAGCAAGGTAACCGCGGACCACAAGCTACTAACGTTGTTAAAGCGTAACTAGTAGTTAAAGAAAGCTTTCCCATCTGGGAAAGCTTTTTTGTTTATTCTGGAAAAGCACGGCCAAGGCCGTGCTTTTCTATGTATGAAATAACTTTCCTTCTAAAGCCATAATATATCGTTCGGCTGAACGTTGAACCGCAAGATCCGCATCATTGTCCACTTTTTTATGGAAGGCATTATAGATTTGCTTAAACGCTAGTGGTTTCACGCGTTCTGCCATATCTCGCACCTTTGAAGCAGGTAAAGGAATCAAGTTAGGGTAACTGTACATAAAGCTCACCCACTCCTGGTCTGCGACAACTTGAATAATGTCACCAGTTAAAAGTGTACCTCTTCCTTCATCTTCTAAGTGCAAAACAGCACCACCTTTAAAATGACCACCTAACCGAATGATCTTCGCTCCGGAGCAAAGCTCTAGTTCTTCTCCACTCCAGAACGATAGGTGCTTACTTTCTCTCATCACCCATTCACGATCATCTTCGTGAATATAGATTGGAACATCAAATGCTTCCGCCCACTCAACTTGTGTTGAGTAATAATGAGGATGCGATAGCGCAATCGCATCGATTCCTCCTAATTGATGTACCTTTTCGATAGTCTGTTGATCTAAATAAGTGATGCAATCCCACAATACATTCATTTCATTCGCCTGAACCAAATAGGCTGTTTGGCCAATTGCAAACGAAGGAGACGTCGTAATGCTATAAAGACCAGGTTTCTCAAGAATAATTTGATTTTGATAGACATCGTCCTTCATCTTATCGAGAGTTGTCCACTCTTGTCCATTCGGATTTACATACTGTCTTTCTTCCTTACAGATTGTACAGTACTCGAGATCCTGTTGTGAGTACTGTGTGCCACAGGTTGTACAGATAACAAGCTCCATTTACTCTCTCCTTCCCTTAACTACAAGGGAATTATAAACTATTTATCCTAATATTACTAATAGAGTGAAAAATCTTATCTTTTTCTTAACATAAAAAACCTTGTTTATAAGTATGAAAATAGATAGCATAAAAACGGTAAAGATAAATTTGGAGGATGTTCAGATGTCAGCAAATCAAAATTGGAAAAGACTTTTAGAGATTTTACTTATATCAACTCGTCTAGGGTTAACTTCTTTTGGTGGGCCAGTTGCTCATTTAAGTTATTTTAAAGAGGAATACATCGATCGAAGAAAGTGGATCGACGAAAAGATGTACGCTGATCTCATTGCGTTATGCCAGTTCCTACCAGGACCTGCAAGTAGTCAGGTTGGCATCTCAATCGGAATGATCCGAGGAGGGCTTCTTGGGGGAATTCTTTCTTGGATTGGGTTCACACTACCGTCGGTTATCTTCTTAACGATTTTCGCGATGCTGTATCAGACGTTTTCATTAGAAGACGCGACATTTATACACAGTTTGAAGGTTGTAGCTGCTGCGGTTGTCCTTCACGCCATTATCGGTTTAAGTAAGAAACTTACTCCAGACAAAACAAGGATCGCGATTGCACTCGCGTCTGCATTTCTTCTCTTGTTATATCCATCGGCATGGCTACAATTTCTTATTATTGCAGGATCTGGAGTCTGTGGGTTGTTTTTATTTAAAGGAATGAATGAAAGCGATAGGGTCACTATCCCCATTTCATTTTCTAAGAAAACAGGCTTTTTCTCTCTCTCGTTACTAGTAGCCATTCTTGTCAGTTCACCTATTCTAGCTAGAATGACAGATAATCGATTGTTCGATTTGTTTGATACATTCTTTCGAGTAGGGGCTCTCGTCTTTGGTGGCGGGCACGTTGTATTGCCGATGATTGAACGCGAACTCGTTCCGACAGGACTACTTTCTCCCGATCAGTTCTTAGCAGGATATGGTATGGCTCAGGCTGTACCGGGACCACTCTTCACTTTTTCTAGTTACCTTGGAATGATGATAGAAGGATTTGCAGGAGTCTTAGTTGCAACAGTAGGAATATTCCTTCCTTCATTCTTACTAATCATTGCAGCACTACCTTTCCTGAACGAACTAAGGAAGAAACGTTTCTTCCAGAAGATCTTGATGGGTGTTAATGCTAGTGTTGTTGGTATTTTGCTTGCTGCTTTTTATGATCCTGTCATTAAGAGCTCTATCCTATCAGCTGCCGATTTTGCTCTTGCAGCTATATTGTTCGCATTGTTGTCCATTTAAAAAACGCCTGCATGGCTGGTTGTAATCATCGGTGTAGCAGGTGGAGCGGTGTTAAACGCTTTGATGTAAGCACGGACGCCTCAAAAAAAGGCGTCTTTCTTTTATTCTTCTTTCATACTCCCACTACACATCTCACAAATTCTATACGATTTTTCTGCTACTAATTTATCGAGATAAGGACTATCAAGCGTTCCTTCTCGTCGGTCTATTGGCGTTGTATGAAATTTGCATTGGTCTCCAGCAAATGTCGTTCTATGAATGACCTTTTTCGAATGGTCTATTAAATATTTCATTCTTTTTTTCTCCCCCTTTGATATCTGGTCCTCGTATTTTTAGAGCTCAAGGATTAGAAAAAATCTAATTAAAAACAAAAAAGCCGAAAGATCCCCACATTAGGGTCCTTTCGGCTTATGTCTGGTTCTATTGCCCAGCTCATTTCCACCTACGATTTATTTGGTTTCACTATGAAAACAATATAACTTTTATCTTGATTGAAATCCCAGTCTACAAAAATATCCTGGATTTCAGTGGATAAAATAGATTCAAAATTATTGTTATGCATTAGACTTTTCTCAAGTCGTCGTTTGGTTAATTTAAGACTTTCCTCAAGCCCATCTCTGATGAGTTCTTTTTCGATGCGTACTAATATTCCATCTCTTATTACGACGATCGTTCTGTCATTTAAATAACAAGAGTCGATATGTTCAGGAATCTTTTCTGCTTGCTTACTGATCCGTGCTATTTCTTCATGGAGTTTTTCCTTCGTATCATAACCACCAGGAATGTGATCCTCATCACACTGGCTTTGATCCATTACTCCAAGAAACAAACCAGTACGATTAGGAAGTGACCAATCATGATAGAAAAATTCAATAGTAATGTCAGCTATGACACCCAATGACGCTTTTATTTCAGGAAACAATTTGACCATTAACAGATCTCGAGTCTCCTCAACCCTTTTTTGCTCTTTCTGATCAACAAGAACCCGCTCCATCGGCGCTAAAAAGTCACGGAAATAGATGGTGATATAAGGTTCTTCAATCGATACAAAAACTGATGACGGGCCTTTCCCGAAATTATCACGCAGTAGTTTTCCTACGTAACTTGAAATCTCAGCTTCTTTTGATTTAAGTTCCATTACGTTCATCCTCTTTTTAGACCAGAACATTGTTTTCCCAGTCCAGTTTTCATTATAGTATTCTTTCCACAAGAATGAAAGGGTATGCCCTTATAAGATTGTTCAAATCATAAATGTAGTACTTCAGACTCATTTCCCTAAATTCTTAAAAATAATCCTCTACTCTCCACCTACTAGACGCTGCAGAACTCGTCCGTAAGATGGTTCAGCGATTAGCTCGCCTTCGTCCAACCGATTTTTTATTTGATGTAACATACATTTTTCATCATCATTCATGCTTGTGACATCAAACTTTTTATGTAGAACTGTATAAAGGATATAATCCCTCAACCGTAAGAAGAGCGGCATTTTCTTAATCCACTCAGGATCGATCTTATTTTCTTTTGAGTACCCTTTTAAGAAGAAATAAAGGAATTCTTCGGCAAATTGTGCCCTAGTTTCTCGATCTTCCCCTTGAAGCCCACCCCATACTGTATAGTATAGCGGGATTGCGATATCACTCACGAAATAGTGATAGGAACTATCATCGAAGTCGAATACATGTATGTTTCCTTCGTCATAAAAAAAGTTGCCTGCGTGTATATCAGAATGAACGAGACCATATGAATCTCGCTCTTTTTTGAGAGCCTGTATTTCGTTAACTAATGCTTTTCCATGACGTATGATCTCGCCATCTTGTTCCTCAGATAAATATGTTTCAAATCGCAACAAGTCTTCTTCATCCCAATGCTCACGCGAATGCTCAAGAGGCTGATAATCCTTTGTCGCTCGATGCATTTTCCCGATCGTTCTTCCCCAAACTTCATATAATGCTGGTCCATATAACGGGTCATTCTTCTTCAATTGTCGACCAGGAGCTTTTTCAAATAACGATACAAAAAATGAACCATACTCAACTTCGATTTCTTCAACAACATTTCCCTCATTCGACTGTAGAGCTCTTGCAACATTTATGTTTCTGTCATCCAAATAATTAACCCAGTGTATTTCAGCTTCTACATCTTGATTTGAACGATGTGAGCTATGGGTTAACCTTAGAATATATGGGACATCTTCTATGAATACTTCGTATACATAGTTCTCAAAATCGCCTAACTTTTTGAAGCGATTTCTGTTCGCACCAAACTTCGCTAAAGCGCGTTGCAAGACCGATTCATTAAAACACTTCTCCACAGGTGCTTCCATTTTTTCACCTTCACCTCACCTTCTTTCTATCCATTCACCATAAACCAACTTTTTTCCTTCATTAGGAGATTATCTCTACTAGAAGTGATCTATTTTGACTGACATGTAGTGCAATAGTATAACCTTCTCGATCCTGCTATGATTTTCTTGATTTCAGTTCCATCGATTCGACAAGATGCACCTTCTCGATTAAACACCCAATGTCGATACTCACGACGCGTTTCTCCATTTCTTTTCAGCTTCTTTGCGAGTTCCACATCATTCGTAATTCCCTTATGCTCATAAGAACGTTCAACTAATGTAATGGTTGCAGAAGCTGCTTTTTCAAGCATCTCTTCTGTACAATCAACTGGTCTTAAGTCAGGATGAATGCCAGCCACAAACATGATTTCACTTCTTAAGTAATTACCTATACCGGCGACAAAAGATTGGTCTAATAATAACGAAGACCACTTCTTCCGATAAAAACGTTTTGATGTGAATCGTTCTTTCAGCTCATCAATCGTTACGTCTTCACTCAAGAGATCGGGGCCCACTTTCGATATAAAAGGATGATAAGCCACTTCTTCATTTCTCAATACTTCTATATCAGATGCGCTGTAAAGTAATGCAGATTTGTTTTCATTATGTATGGCAAGCCGTAACTGTCGATTCGTCTTAGGGTAGTTATAAGCATTTCTTACATACCACTTTCCATACAACTGATTATGCGAATAGATTGTAAAGTCATTGTTAAATCGGATTAACATTGCTTTTCCCTTCGTATCCACCCGCACGACTTCAGCACCTTCGAAGAATGCTTCATAATCCTTTAAATGCGGAAATGCAAATGTCACTTCCATGACTGTTTTATTTTTAAGCGCCTTCTCAACTTCATCAGCTGCTCGTCTAATCTCTGGACCTTCTGGCATAGAACGCACCCTTCTTTTTTATATCATATCTTAAAATCTTCCCTCTATCGACGTTAATAAAACAGATACTAACTCTCTATAGTGCTTTGTCCTTTTAACAAACCCTTTAAATTGACACTGAAGAAACAAGGCATTTACACTGTGATGTATAGATTTTTCCTATATGCAAAAAATATGTTGATATGAAAACAAGGATTATAAAAGGAGGGCTTAACGATGATTAACTGGTTTATGGATTTAAGCCCAGTTTTCCAAGCGTTAATTTTCACTTTATTTACATGGGGATCGACAGCACTTGGTGCCGCAGTCGTATTCTTCACAAAAACTGTAAATCAGAAACTGTTTGATTCGATGCTCGCATTCGCAGGGGGCGTTATGATTGCAGCAAGCTTCTGGTCACTATTAAGCCCTGGGATCGAAATGGCGGAAGAACAAGGTGTCCCTGGTTACATTCCAGCAGTAGTAGGATTTTTACTAGGAGGCGTTTTCCTACTATTAGTTGACAGGCTCTTACCAATGATCGATGAGAATTTATACTTTAAAGACATTAAAGATAAAAAGGCAAAACACCGTACCGCAATGCTTGTATTCTCACTTACCCTTCACAACATTCCTGAAGGACTTGCAATAGGTGTCGCGTTCGGTGCGCTTGCTGCCAATTTCTCAACAGCATCGCTTTCAGGTGCAATCGCCCTTGCCATCGGGATCGGTATTCAGAATATCCCAGAGGGAACAGCGGTCTCATTGCCTCTTAGACGGGATGGCATGTCGAAGAATAAAAGCTTCTTCTACGGTCAATTTTCAGGGATGGTCGAGCCGATTTCAGCTGTAATCGGTGCGCTTGCTGTTATCGTCATCCAACCACTTCTCCCCTATGCATTAAGTTTCGCAGCCGGGGCTATGATATTCGTTGTAGCAAAAGAAGTTATTCCTGGTTCACAAGAAAAAGGTCACGTGCAACTCGCTGCGATGTCACTGTTAGTTGGCTTCTCAGTGATGATGGTCTTAGATGTAGCACTAGGATAAGGAAAAGCCCCGCGTAAACAATTGTTTACGCGGGGCTTTTTACTTTCTTACATATGATGCGTATCGTCATTCGACTGTCTGCTTATTTTTGTTTTTTGCTTATTCGATGTAGATTGTAGTTTGTTTAGAAGGTTTCTTTCTTTTTGTACCTCATAGGACTTTACGTCCTGTCTTACCGACTTAAAGAGATTAACACACATAATAATTAGGATTACGGTAAACGGTAAGGCCGAAACAAGTGATGCTGTTTGTAACCCTTGCAGTCCACTACTGATGATCAAAACTGCAGAAATTGCAGCGATGAGCGTTCCCCACACAAGCTTTGAGAAAAGCGATGGATTCAAGTCACCATCTGACGTCATCATTCCTAAAACAAATGTTGCAGAGTCAGCAGATGTGACGAGGAAAATACAGATCAAGAAGATTGAAAGCGACGAAAGGATCGTCGTTAATGGAAACTCTTCCAACGTAACGAATAGTGCACTTGTTACATCTTCATTTACTGCATCAGCAATCGCAGTCCCTTGGAACAGATCAAGGTGAAACGCTGCTCCACCAAAGACAGCAATCCACACCATCGCGATGAACGGAGGTACGATCAACACTCCAAAAATCATTTCTCGAATCGAGCGTCCTCTCGACACTCTCGCTACGAATGACCCAATAAAAGGTGACCACGCGATGACCCAAGCCCAATAGAAAACGGTCCAATCCTTCACCCATGTTCCGCCTTCATATGGAGTCATATAGAAACTCATCTCAATAAACTTCTGAATATAACCTCCAGCTGCTACTGTGAAACTTTCAAGAATAAATACGGTTGGGCCAAGGAACAAAACAAAAAGCATCAAGCCTAATGCAAGGGCCAAGTTCAGATTACTTAAATACTTAATTCCTTTATTCAAGCCCGTTGTAGACGAAGTCATATACAAAACGAGCAATAGAGCAGTAATCACGATTTGGATCGTCGAATTTTGCGGTAGATCATACATGTAGTTTAATCCGCCATTAATTTGAAGGATACCGAATCCAAGTGAAGTTGCCACTCCCATTACTGTTGCGATAACAGCAAGAATATTGATGAGCCCTCTCCAGGATTTCTTTCTCTTAGCTTGCGTTCCCGTTGAGATCGTTTCACTTATTAAGCTTTTTCGATCCTTACGATATTGGAAATATGCCATCACAAGACCGACGACTGTAAATACCGACCATTGATGTACACCCCAATGGAAAAAGGAGTATCTCATGGCTAGCTTCGCTGCCTGTTCTGTTTCACCTTCAACGCCAAAACCAGCTGGAGGATTCGCAAAGTGCGTCATTGGTTCTGCTACTCCCCAAAACACAAGTCCAACACCAAATCCTGCACTAAACAACATTCCAATCCAGGTGAAGAAGGGATATTCCGGACGCTCTCCGTCTTTCCCAAGACGAATTTTACCGTACTTACTGAGAGCTAAATAAATACAAAACAGAACAAAGAATACGACTGAAAGTAAGTAAAACCATCCGAACGCGTTCGTTGTAAATGAATAGACGCTGTTTGCGACTGACGCAAACGATTCAGGAACGACCGCACCCCATATAACAAGTAGTAAGATTGCAACTGCTGAAACCCAAAAAACTGGTCCTCTTTGTGCTTTTTTTCTATCCATCACCTCGTCCTTTCCAACTGAATGAAATACGTTTCAGTTTACTTCCAAAATATGTAGCAACATCTCCTAAATATTAGTACCCTTTTACCATAAAGAACTAACCTTTGTTTTTGAATCATTCAGATAATTCATTCGCTACTTCTTAAACAATGCCGTCATTAAACCATTCACACCGAACAAAGTCGGATCTTGCGTTTCTCTCATTTCTCTTATCTCTATTGGATTAAACTTATTAAATAGTGAGAGCAGTCTTTCTTTTGAATAGCCTAACCCCCCATGTAACGTTTGCTGTTCATACACTTCACGATCGCTAATTACCGCTCCCCCGAGTGGCCCCTCTGGGACAAAACAAGTTAGGCCGAAGTAACCCTCAACCTTCAGCGCATTTTTGATGAACGAAAGATAGCTTACCCTCCGATGAGGTGCGAGGTGATGAAAACAACCTGAATCATAAATGAAGTCATAGCTTTCTGCATCCACTTTTAGATCAAATAAACTGCTATGGATGAAATTCACTTCAACCTCTTCTTCATTCGCCCTCTCATTTCCCCAATCAATTGCTTTTTGTGACAAATCGACCGCGTCTACTTGAAAACCTTGTTTAGCAAGATATATGGCATTGCGACCAGGACCACTGCCAATCTCTAGCACTCTACCATGGGGAATATCATAATCACTTAAGTATGAAACAAGATTCTCATCAGGTACTTGCTTGAAAAATGGAATCGGCTTTTCTCGATCTTCATAAAACTGATCCCAGAATGTTTCAGGTTCCCTTAACAACGAATCTAGCAGATTCATAAGATCAGCATTCGTCTTGATATCCATTGTGCTTTCCATCTACATACCTCCACTTACAATTCTCTACTAATCTCCATTCGACAAACTTCCATACTCCCCCTTTTAATGAAAATAAAAAATCGGCCATGTGGCCGATTTAAGTGTAGTGTAGTGATTTTTATTTTAAGAATGACCCGTCCCTCCAAAAGTTTATCTTTCAAACTTGCAAATGGATATTTTGCTTTGGAAGAGATGGCCGATTAAGTTTGAATGAAGGGTCTCCGAATTCCATTGCCTCTAGAATCTGTTCTTCCGAAAAGCCTGTCATCTGTGACACCTTCCGAATATCCACATTCTTCTGGGACAAACTCTTAGACTTTTTGACAGCTGTTTCGGTCTGATAAAGCACCACTGAATACCTGTGGTTAAACGTTCCCACGGATTGCTTCACGGCTCCTTTCCCCTTTCAACTAATCTAACCTGAACTCCTGGAGGGAGCAGGGTTTATGATTTGCTTTCCCTTTAGAAAATAAACTAAACTGGAAAAATTGTTCTCTAGAACAACTAGAATTAATATTTGGTCTCATTTGATTCGGTATTAACTGACATAAGTGCCGATTGCTCTTTCTTCATCAAAAATAAACAATAAAAAAACAGGCAGTCCATTTAGGGCAGCCTGTTTTTTGAAAACTATTTTACTTTTAGACGGCTTTCGCGTTTATCTCCACATCAACATTTCCTCGTGTTGCTTTTGAATAAGGACAAACCTGATGCGCTTCTTTCGTTAACATCTCAGCATCTTCCTGGCTAACGCCTTTTACTTCGACGTTAAGTGTTACGCCAATTTTGAATCCGTCGTCAGCTTCATCTTTTAAGAAACTAACTTCAGCTGTCGTTTTTGACTCGATTTCTTTCTTCTTATTTGAAGCCACAAGATTTAGTGCCCCATCATAGCAAGCAGAATAAGTTGCTGCAAATAGCTGCTCTGGGTTCGTACCTTTTTCATCAGAGTTTTCTGTAGGCATAACAAGGTTCATGTCGATCAAACCATCAGAAGATTTTACTGTTCCGTTACGACCACCTTCAGCAGTAGCCTTTGAAGTGAAAAATACTTTACTCATCGAACATCATCTCCTTAATTAAGTATACATCCTCTCTTTACCTCTATATCCCTACTCTTAAACTAATCCTTCAGATAGAACGTTTTCATTTAGGCTGTATTGTTTGAATTAACGATTTACTTTTGAAAAATCTACTGTAAAATGGTTCCTTAAAGAAGGAAAGGGAGGCCATCATATTGATTAGAAGATTAACAGAAGCTGACCATACGGAGTGTATTTCACTATTAACGCCGTATGCAGCTGAAAATTTATTTATTCTTGGAGACATTGAAGCTTTCGGATACGACCAACCATTTCAGAAACTATGGGGCGACTTTTCTGATGACGGAGAATTACGAGCTGTTCTTATGAAGTATGAAAAGAACTACATTCCTTTTGCTTCAACTGCCTTTGATGCTGAAGGCTTTGCATCCATTATTTCAGAAGATCAAGATTTTCTTATGGTGTCTGGCTTAGAACATGTAACAGAGCAAGTCGAAGCTTATATCAAACATCCTTCTCAATCAAGAAGGAAGTTGTATTATGCGAAATGCGACAATGTTGAAAAGCTCTCTCTCACAAATTTAAAAGAAGTGATGAATGCTTCATCAGAAGACATCCCAAGTATTCATGAGCTTCATAATAGTATCGATGAGTTCAACACTTCCGAAACGGTAGAAGAAAAACAAAGAAATTTAGAAAAAGGGATTTCGAGAACCTACTATCTATCACTAGATGGGCAAGTCGTTTCGGCCGCTTCGACAGCAGCCGAAAACTCTCAATCTGCCATGATAGTGGGAGTATGCACCCGCCCTGGCTACAAGCGCAAAGGGTATGCAACGAAATGCATGATGAAACTATGTTACGACGTATTAACAGAAGGAAAGGACCTTTGTCTTTTCTATGATAATCCAGAAGCAGGCAACATCTATAAACGAATCGGATTTCGTGATATCGAAAAATGGACGATGTCTTACTTCGAAACAAACTATGCTATGAGCCTATAGAGAAAGCGGTCCCTACTGAGGGACCGCTTTTATGATGATGAGGATATCGTTTGTGGGTTTAAATATTATCTATGAAAAACTTGTGCAGTAAACAAATGAATGGACCGCATACAACACGCAATCTCTTTGTCTGGTTATCGAACATCCATTGTCATCAAGTCGACACAACTCACCTTTGTAAACACTTGAGATGCTCCAACATCTTTTCTACTATTATCAGTAGGAAGCTTGTTTGCCAATCACATCTTCTGGCAATAATGAAGCCTTACATATGTTTAGTAATAATGAAAGGATGAAGTATATGAAAAAAATAAGTATCCTATTATCTATGCTGTGTCTCTTCCTCGTGCTCGCAGCTTGTGGACAAAACGATAACACAGATAAAGAAGAAAGCGGTGCTTCTGAACCTCAACCTTTGGAAGTGTCACTTGATACACCTGAAACTGCCGAAAAAGGTCAAGAACTTACCTTTAGCGCAACAGTTACACAAGGAGACGAAGCGGTTGAAGATGCAAGCGAAGTAATGTTTGAAATCTGGAAAGAAGGCGACAAAGATAACAGCGAAATGGTAGAAGCCGAGCACGAAGGTGAAGGCGTCTACTCTATTAAAAAAACGCTAGAAGAAGATGGAACATTTGTTGTTCAATCGCACGTAACTGCACGAGACCTACACACGATGCCGAAAAACAAAGTAACAGTAGGTTCAGGGTCAGAAGAATCATCTGAGCATAGCGAAGAACACGCCCATCACGGAGGTGCTGTATCTTTCCACTTGATGAAACCAGAATCCATTAAAGCAAGCGAAGAAATTTCTTTAGTCACACACCTACAAAAAGACGATCAACCACTAGCTGGAGCATCTGTCCGCTTTGAAATTTCAAAAGATGGCGAAGAAAAAGCACAATGGATAGACACAGAGGAAACAAAAGATGGCGAGTATGAAGGAACCGCTACATTCGAAGAAGCAGGAAAATACACCGTCACCATCCATGCCGAAAACGATAATGGCTTACATGAACACACTGAAGAAACAGTAACAGTCACAGAATAAACTAAATCCCCCATTTACTTTGAATGGGGGATTTAGTTGTTAGAGAAGCACTGAGTATTGTGCTCCCTATACAGAAGGAGATTATTCGCCCGCTCCGCGGAAAGCGAGCATCCTGGATGCGTAAATCACCACCCAGTAGATTTCGAAACTTTATTAACAGACTGAATTTTATGTCCTGATTTTCTTCACTTTACGTTTACCAACTTGAACAATCATACCGTCTACAATATCAACAATAGCAGAGCTGTCCGTCACTTTTTGTTGGTCAATCTTAATTCCACCGTTTTTCACCATGCGTCTTGCCTCACTCGTTGATGGCAACATGCCTAAAGCCACAACAAGAGCTGGCACACTTACTTTTTGCTCTCCACTCCAACTGAATTCCTCTATATCAGAAGGTAGCTGTTTTTGCCCGAATACATGTTGAAATTGCTCTTCTGCATTTGTAGCAGCATCTTCTCCATGAAACATCCGTACGATCGTTTTTGCCAAAGTCATTTTCGCTTCTTTTGGATGAATGGTTCCTTCTTTAAGCTTCTTTCGAATCGCTTCTTTCTCTTCTAGGTGTAAATCTGTACTAAGCTCGATGTATTTCGAAATCAACTCATCTGGAATCGACATCGCTTTCCCATACATCTCGGTTGGCTTTTCTGCTATCCCAATGTAATTCCCTTTTGACTTGGACATTTTGTCGACGCCATCTAAACCTTCAAGAAGAGGCATGGTCAGCACAACCTGTTTTTCTTTTCCAAACTGTTCTTGCAAGTGTCTTCCCATCAAGACGTTAAAGTATTGATCGGTACCCCCAAGCTCAATGTCGCTTTCCAGATGAACTGAATCGTATCCTTGCATAAGAGGGTAAAAGAATTCGTGAAGTGAAACAGGCTTACCATTTGAAATCCGCTTCTCAAAATCATCTCGCTCGATTAACCGAGCAACCGTAATTTTACCTGCAAGCTCGATGACATCTTGAAACTTTAATTCAGATAGCCATGCTGCATTGTAAAATAGTTCTACTTTACTTCGATCGATGACTTTACCAAATTGATCAAGGTACGTTTGTGCATTTTGCTTAACTTCTTCATCTGTAAGTTGAACTCTCGCCGTAGACTTACCCGTCGGATCACCGATCTTTCCTGTGAAGTCTCCAATGATGAGCTGAACAATGTGGCCATTTTCTTGAAACTGTCGCAGCTTGTTTAATACGACCGTATGCCCGATATGAACATCTGGTGCAGTTGGATCAAGACCGAGCTTCACCTTTAACGGGCGACCAGTTATGATCGACTTTGCAATTTTACTTTTCAATTCGTCTAAAGGAATGACTTCGCTCGTGCCGTGAGTATAAACGGCATACTGCCTTTCCATTTCCTTTCGTTGTTCACTCGTTAACTTATCGATCATGTCCATCCCTTTTGACCTCCTATTGTTACATAATATGCAAAAAAGCCACGTCTCTACATCTCTGTAGGGACGTGGCTATTCACGCGGTACCACCCTGATTGAAGACACACCCGTCTTCCGGCTCATATACGATAACGGAATCCACCGTTTCTGACTACTCGAGAATTCGTTCGTCAGAAAAGCTCTAAGGGGTAATTCACGATTACGCTGTACCAGTTCTCACCACCCACTGGTTCTCTGACACTACACGTCGCAATACGCTACTGCTTCCTTTTCTTCGCCTGTTTCATTGATTTTAAATAACTTTAGCTTGTTGGGACAATATTGTCAATGGTTTTTAATAGCAAAATAAAGAACAGCGGTCAAAGACCGCTGTTCACATTATTTATTCAATTGCTTCATTACGACCGTTGCCATCGCATCGATAAATTCTTCTTTTGCGTTTGGCATTTCTGGTCTGTAGTACTTTGCTCCAATATCATCTGTCACTACTTTACATTCGTAGTCATTGTCAAAGAGAACTTCAAGATGATCGGCTACGAAGCCAACAGGTGCATAGACAAATGATGTGTACCCATGATTGTCATGCAAGTCTCTCGTTAGATCTTGTACATCGGGACCAATCCATGGATCAGGGGTATTCCCTTCACTCTGCCAACCGATCGCAACGTTTCTTACTCCGGATTCCTCAACAATTAGGTCAGCCGTTTCTTTTAGTTGATCAGGATACGGATCTCCATTTGCGATGATTTTCTCTGGGAGGCTGTGCGCAGAAACGATTAGTACCGCTTTTTCACGCTCTTGTTCAGACATTCCATCGAAAATCGCTTTTACTCGTTTAGCCCAATAGGAAATAAACTTCGGTTCATCATACCAGCTCTCAACAGAAGTAATGGTTGGTCCACCAATTTTCTCTGCTTCTTCCTTAGCACGTCCATTATATGATTTTATACTGAACGTAGAGAAATGAGGAGCTAATACGATACTTACAGCTTCTTCAATTCCATCTTCATGCATTTGTTGAACGGCATCTTCTACAAATGGTTCGATATGCTTCAAACCGATATACACTTTAAACTCAATCTCATCCTGTATCTCATTCAGATGAGCACCTAGGCCATATGCTTGCTCTTGTGTAATTTTTGCAAGGGGTGAAATACCGCCGATCGCTTGATAGCGGTCTTTTAAATCTTGAAGCTGCTCTTCAGCTGGTTTTCTTCCTCTACGAATATGTGTGTAATAACGTTCGATATCTTCTTCCTTATATGGCGTACCGTATGCCATCACAAGTAAACCCATCGTTTTCTTTGCCATGAGTGTATCCCCTCTCAAATTTTGCGAATTAAATTGAATATCTAGTTATAATCATTATCGTCTAGTTTGAAGTATACTCTTTTTCATCAATCGATTCAAAGGGTAAGCAACAATATAAATGGTAACGTTTTGTGTCGTTCATTACAAAAGGGGTCAGGCACGTGCCTGACCCCTTTTATTATTTATTTCTCCATCGCTCCATTATGCTTCGTTACGATTTCACGGAGCTCTGTATCATCATCTTCAGTTGTCTCAAAAGAGAGCACATAGCTAAACTGCTTGTCACCTTGTTCAGGATCTGCGTTTTCTTCTTGCTTCCCTGTTGGTGTTTGGTTTGAGAAGAACAAATCGTTGTTCGCACCAGCTTGAGTTGCTGATCCTTGCCCTGAATCAGGTGCGTCAACAGATGGGCTATTGTCCTCCGTGAGTTCCTCAACTGAAACGCTATCTACTGAATAATTTTTAAGGTCTGCCTTTGCACTTTCCGCTTCGTTTTCTGTTGGAAAGTAGGCTTGTAATGTTTTACTCATATCGATCGACTCCTTTTCCCTTTGGCTCACATTAACCTGTTTCCCTTTTCTAAGTCCTCTTAATCATTGAAAAACAAGTAAATTTTATAGGTATTTATGATATCGATATGAAGATGATTAATCTCCCTACTATCAACATAAACTACCGCTAATGTCATATTAGAGGAGGAATATTCATGAGGAATAGTAAATCGAAGCATACAAAAGTGGATAAGAAGGGAAACGAACATCTTAACGTAGATGAAGCGATTAATGAAGTTTTCTATTCGGACCACCAGAAAAACGACTCTAACCCTACCTTATATCTGTACAACAATACTGCAGCTATTGATGTAACTGGGAATAAGGATGAAGATCGTTAATCCAACTTTTTTCTTTCTATCTTCATCACGATAATGGTTTTGTCTGCAATTAACTGATTTCCTTAAAATTTTCGTAAATTAGGGGTCCTTAGTTGAATCAGCACATGATGAGTGCTATCGTAAATTGTGATATAGCAAGCATTTCAGTACAAAATTGACCATTGTGATGGAGGTAAAATGTATGAGAATTATTGTTGCAGGTGGAGATGGTTTTTGCGGATGGCCAACAGCGCTTTATTTATCAAAGCAAGGGCACGACGTAACCATCTTAGATAACATGGTGCGTCGTAAATGGGACGAAGAACTTCGCTCTAACTCACTTACACCTATTTTGTCCTTAGAAGAACGCGTAAAACTCTGGAAAGAAAAGAGTGGTAAAAGCATCCAGATCTACGATTGCGATTTGATGCACTACGATTTTCTTAAAGAGATCTTCAAACAAGTTGAGCCTGAAGCATTCGTTCACTTTGCTGAGCAACGCTCTGCTCCATACTCTATGATCGACAGAGAACATGCTGTATTTACGCAAACAAATAACGTTGTTGGTAATTTGAACGTATTATATGCCATCAAAGAAGTAACACCTGACTGTCATTTAATAAAATTGGGCACAATGGGCGAATACGGTCAGCCTAATATAGATATTGAAGAAGGATACATAAAGATCGAACATAAAGGTCGCGAAGACGTTCTTCCATTTCCAAAGCAACCAGGCTCGTTCTACCACTTATCGAAAGTGCATGATAGCCATAATATCCAATTCGCATGCAAGATTTGGGGAATTCGAGCAACTGATTTAAATCAAGGTATCGTTTACGGGCTGCATACAGACGAAGCTAATCTAGATGAAGGATTGATTAATCGCCTAGATTACGATGGTGTATTTGGAACAGCTCTTAACCGATTCATCATCCAAGCAGCAATCGGACATAACTTAACGGTTTATGGTTCAGGAAAACAAACGAGAGCATTCCTTAATATTCAGGATACGATCCGCTGCGTTGAAATCGCTGCTGAAAACCCTGCTGACAAAGGCGAATTTCGAGTGTTTAACCAGTTCACAGAAGAATTTTCTGTGCTTGAATTAGCTGAAAAAGTTCAGCGAGTAGCAGAGTCCAAAGGGCTTGATATTACGATCGACCACATTGAGAATCCACGTGTAGAGAAAGAAGAGCACTATTATCATGCAGTTAACACAAACTTGATCGACCTTGGTCTTGAACCTTGTTTATTAACTGATGAACATATCTCGAATACGCTTGATACGGCGCTAAAATACAAAGATCGCGTTCTTAAAGAAAACGTACTTCCTAATGTTACTTGGAAGTAAGACGAAGCCAAAACAAATAGAGGTGTAACTATGAAAATTTCCATCGTAACTGAAACATTCCTCCCCTCAACAGATGGAGTCGTAACCCGATTGCGTGCTTCCATCGATTATTTAATCGATCAAGGACATGAAATCCAAGTGATTGCTCCAGATTTAGGGGTACAAAGCTATAGGAATATTCGTTTCGATGGGGTTCAGCCTCGGACATTTTTCCTGTACAAGCACCGGAAATTTGGAATGCCAACAAGACAAATCAAAACATATCTAGAAGACTTCAACCCTGATCTCGTACATGTCGTAAACCCTGCATTTATGGGGTATTCAGGAATTAAATATGGCAAAAAGCTAGGCGTCCCACTCATTGCCTCTTATCATACACATGCTCCAAAATATGCAGATCATTATAAAGTTCCATGGGCAGAGCCACTTCTTTGGTGGCACTTTAGAAGGATGCACAACCAAGCTGACTTGAACCTATGTACATCTCAAGCTATTTTAGAAGAGCTCAATGAACAGAACTTTTACAATGTCCATTTATGGAAGCGAGGCGTAGATACAGAACGTTTTAACCCAGAGTTACGAGATGAGTCGATGAGAGAGCGATTGACTGAAGGTAATCCTGACAAAACACTTCTTTTATTTGTTGGACGACTTGCTTTTGAGAAAGAAATCGACACGCTCATCCCCATGTTAGAAGAGAAGCAAGACGCTCATCTCGCAATCGTTGGAGATGGTCCATACCGAGAACAGCTAGAAAAGAATTTCTCACACCTTAACAATGTGACCTTCACAGGGTTTATGCACGGAGAAGAATTAGCAACCGCTTATGCGTCATCAGATGCGTTCATGTTTCCATCAACAACGGAAACACTAGGACTCGTTATTCTAGAAGCAATGGCAAGCGGTCTCCCCGTTGTCGCAGCAGCGTCTGGTCCGACGAACGAACAAGTCGACGATGGTGCTACAGGACTTCTCTACCGCTCAGGTGAAGACGGAAACTTGACCGAGACTATCGCTCGATTAGAAGATAAGAATCTTCAGCAGCAAATGTCCAAACGCGCTTTCTCTCATTCACGCGCATTTGGTTGGCATGGTCCTGCAAAGCAGCTTCTCGATATTTATGAATCCGCTCTAGACGTAAAGCAGGAACAAGAAGAAGGACAGCAGGCGGTCCAATAGATAGAGGTAAAAACATGAAACAGAGTCAGAAAGGAAAAGGTTCAAAGCAGGTGATAAGCTTTAGTGCGATCGGTATTATGAACGCACTTGTAGATATAGGAGCGCTAAACCTGCTCATGCTGTTATTTCCAACAGATGATCGAATCCAGCTCATTTCCTATAACACAATTGCATATACTCTTGCGATCACGAACAGCTACTTTTGGAATGCGAAGCTAACCTTTCCATCTAAAGCCATCCACGATCGTAAACAGATCGTCCTGTTTATTGTGCAGGCTGTTATTGCACTTGCGGTCAGTAACCTCGTATTTTATGGCGCTTTGTACCTGTTTGACCTCGAATGGATATCTATTGCGAATTATATCGAACGAAATATAGCGAAGGGATTAGCAATGTTTCTATCCTCTGCTTCAAGCTTCTTTATGATGAAGCACATTGTATTCCCCCGGACTCACCGGTCCCCTGGGCAAGAACGAAGTCGCTAACCAAAAAACAAGCGAATCCATAATCGGATTCGCTTGTTTTTAATTGTCCTAGTCAAACACTACGATGCTCGCTTTATTAAGGGGCTTAACTTTTTTATAACAATTCCTCTACACGTACTTTTCCATCCTAATATCTGCCCACATCTTCCCTTTCCAATATGTAAAATCCTCTAATCGAGCAATCTCTTTATATCCTAATCGTTTATACAAATGCTGTGCCCTTGTATTGAACTCAAACACGCCAAGTTCAATTCTCTTTAATCCATCTTTCTTTATTTGCTCTTCTAAGTAGCTCATTGCTTCAAAGCCGACGCCTTGACCACGAGCCTCATCTTCCCCAATCGTTATTCCGATCCAAGCTGTTTTCGGTACTTTCTTAAAGAGATGACTAGGGTCAACCATATAATTCATTTCTCCTACAACCTGATCATTGAAGTAAATCAAATAAATATGTAGGTAATTCAATCGCTCTGTTATATCGATCATCGTTATTTTCCTGCGCCGATCAAATTCTTCGGCATTCTTATTCGGTCGAATTAACGGTACTAAAGAACGATCATTTTCCCATCTATTATACATATCAACAAGAACAGTTGTTGGATGTTCAATTTTACTAAAATGTATTTTCATGTGCGTCTCCTTCCTTACCATCATTATGCTTCTTCAAATGATTCCATATATGCTTAGTATTTTCCTCCCTCGAAAAAACAGACAGCTTTCACTGTCTGTTACGTTTGTTTATGCTCGATTCTTCCTAACAAGAATGCTGCTCCAATACCAAGGAGGAATGTCATGATACTTGCAATGGCAATGCCTGAATCAGATTTAAATCCTGGGTAAAGAACGACCACTGAACCTGTCACAAGCCCGATCATAACCGCATACGTTGAAACCGTGTATTTGCTCAACAGTAATGAAATAGCTTTACCCGTTAAACTTAATCCTACTATGATTCCCGCCCCTACAGTCAAAATAAGAGGGATTTGGAATGAGGATAATCCATGTATAACCGTTTGATAAGACCCAAGCAATAGCAGTACGAATGAACCACTTACGCCAGGCAGAATCATGGCAGTACTAGCAAGCCAGCCTGAAAAGAATAGTGTCACATAATCCTTAAGCTGTAACGCTTCTTTTACAGTTCCTGAGTCCCCTCCTTTGAATACGACCGTAAAAGCAATCAATACCGCCGCAATCACAAGGAGCATATAGTGAACCGGTTTAAATGTTTTCTTAAATTCCACCGTTTTCAATAAGAATGGAATAACCCCAATGATCAATCCAATAAAAAAGTAAAATGTAGGCTGTGGATAGTTGTTTAAAAGCTTTTCCATCACCTTACTTACTAATATGATCGCAAGAACCACTCCGATGAGCAAAGGAATAAAGAAGCCAAGTTCCTTCTTCCAATTCTTACTCATCAGTCCATTGATTCCGCTGATCAAACGTTTATAAATCCCAAGTACCATCGCTATCGTTCCGCCACTAACACCAGGAATCAAATCACTGATTCCCATTAACAGCCCTCTATATATATTCTTCCATCTAAACATCTCATACTTCTCCTTTAATCTATCTATGTAATAGTTCCTTACCCTCCAAGCATGCAATCATAACCCTCAAGGAGAGTTAGCTTTGGTTTTTACTCGTCACAATCGGTTATCCTAATCCTACACGTATCCATTCGAAACAAATCATCTTTTTCTGCCTACACAAAAATGCCATCAGTTGATTATCTACCGCCATATACAGTAAAGTGATAGAGGTGATTTTTGATTTTATACACTGGAGGAATTTGATGAGTGATCGAAATAAAGGCATCCTTTTGTTACTCGTTTCATCGTTCGGTTTTGCGATGATGGCGGCTTTTGTCAAGCTTTCAGGTGACTTACCAACGGTACAAAAGACGATGTTTCGTAACGCAGTATCAGCAGTCATATCATTTGGTTTTGTTATGTACTACAAAGAACGGTTATTTGGTAAGAAAGAAAATCAGAAATTCTTACTCCTACGTTCATCACTTGGAACGCTCGGAATTCTTTTCTATTTTTATGCGATCGACCATCTTGTTCTATCAGATGCAGATATGCTAAACAAGCTAAGTCCCTTTCTGCTCATAATCTTTTCTGCACTATTCCTGAAAGAGCGTGCGAGGACGTTTCAGATTGTGGCGATTATCATTGCATTCATTGGTACATTATTGATCATTAAACCGCAATTCTCTATTGAAACCATCCCATATATTTCAGGGTTATTATCTGCGGTATTTGCTGCAGGAGCGTATACCGTTCTTCGCGTTCTTGGCCAAAAGGAGAAGTTTTATACGGTCGTCTTTTATTTTTCATTCTTCTCAACGGTTGTTTTACTACCTTTCGTCATTATGTTTTATGAACCGATGGAAACGAGACAGCTCATATACCTTCTTCTTGCAGGAGTCTTTGCAACACTTGGTCAGTTTGGAATTACGATGGCATATAAATTTGCCCCAGCAAGAGAGATCTCGATCTTCTTCTATTCAACCGTCGTCTATTCAGCACTGATCAGTATCGTCCTATTTGGACAAGTACCTGACCTACTGAGTATACTTGGTTATATTATCATCTTCTCCGCTTCGTTCTACATGTTTTTACGGAATAATCATGAAGCGAAGATTGAGAAAAGAGCCTTTCGAACATCAGATTAAACAACAGGTAGCGTCTATTTCAGGGCGCTACCTGTTTTGTTATCCTTCTCACCTATATATCACCCAATCACCGCTATCGATTTGTCCAAACGACGATGACCTCGTTTTCATAATATACGTGATTGCATCGTACGTCTTTTCTTTGGAATGAACGGTTTGGATCACTCTGTCATAAAGGTTTGCACTTCGTCCTTCTTGAAATCCTTCAAGCACATCAATACGTGAAAGATACGTGTCGTCCACTTCATAGATTTCTCCATATACAACATGTTCACTTGATCCAAACATCGCAGGATATCCTGCACCCGTGTCATACAATGCTCCACTTGTCCAACTATACTCTTCAAGTAATGTTGCGCCTTCGATCACATGGTGATTGCTTTCTCCTTTTCGTAACGTTCCATACACAAAAACAATATGCATGAAAATGACCCTCCTATAAATAAAGCCCGCCTTCCTAGGGCGGACTTTGTATCCTTAGAAAATACGCTTCAACGCTTTCTTAAGCGGTGGCATGTCGAGCTCTTGCTCCTTGAACGCTTTCTTCAACATGTATTTTGAATAACTTGATGCTTGCTCATACGTTACTTTCCCAGGAAGAGGTGCTTGGTCTTCTATCACAATATCTACAATAGCAGGTTTTGTAGATTTAGCCGCTCTTTCAAGAGCTGGTAACAGTTCCTCGTGTTTCTCAACACGGTACCCTTCTCCACCTGCTGTATGAGCGAAAGCTGCGAAGTCAAAGTCTTTTAGCTCTGTTTCATAATCAAGGTTCCCTATTGCTTGCTGCTCGTATTTAATCATTCCGAGACGTTCATTGTTGAAGATAACGACCATCATAGGCAGCTGATATTTTACAGCCGTTAAGAAGTCCTGCATCACCATGGAGAATCCTCCGTCTCCACAAATCGCTACTGCTTGACGCTCTGGGTGAGCAATTTTTGCTGCAATCGCACCTGGTAGACCGCACCCCATCGTCGCCATCCAGGACGAAAGAATGAACTTCTGGTTTGTTACACGAAAGTGTCGCGCCGTCCAGACTGTAACATTACCAACATCCACTGAAAGAACCGCATCATCTTCAACGACTTTCTGAAGCTCAGGCATGATTTCTTGTGGTTTGATCGGTGTTGATCGCTCAGATTCAATACTTTCTAAATGAGACCACCAATTCTTCATATTCTCCTGACACTTTTCTATAAAGTCTCTGTCTTCTTGGTAGTGACTATTTTCAGCTAAGTGGGAGAGCGTCCACTTCGCATCCCCAATTAATCCTACCGTCACAGGATACCGTTTTCCAATTTGTGTCGGCTCGATATCAAGCTGAATCGCCTTAGCATCATCAGGTAAATAGTCGCGGTAAGGGAACGAAGTACCTACCATGATAAGAAGATCTGTTTCTTCCATCGCCTCGTAAGCAGGTTTTGTTCCAATTTGACCGAGTTGCCCTAAGTTATATGGATGGACATCTGGAATCGTCCCCTTGCCTGGGAGGCTAAGAATAATCGGTGCAGCTACCTTCTCAGCGAACTGTAAAAGTTCTTCTCTTGAATGCTTAGCACCCTTCCCTGCTAAAATTACTGGTCTCTTTGCTTCGTTCACTAGCTGTAGTGCTTCTTGCAAGTTTGAAGGATCGGGATGAACAACAGCTTGTGAACGTATAAGTGATGTATTCTTAACTTTTTGCTTCACTTTTTCAGCTGCAAGGTCATCAGGAATCGTAAGGATAGCTACCCCTTTCTTCTCAACAGCAGTTCGAATCGCCTGATTTGTTATGTCAGGTAAAGATTCTGCTGATTGTACGCGCTTATTAAAAACAGCTACATCGTCAAACATCCGCTCGAGATTCACTTCCTGAAACTGATCGGTTCCTACTTGGGTACTATCAACTTGGCCTGCGATTACAAGAACAGGCGCCCCATCAGCTTTTGCATCATAAAGACCGTTAAGGAGATGGATCGCACCAGGACCTGCTATCGATAAGCAAACGCCAATCTTACCAGTTATTTTTGCATATGAAGCAGCTGAAAGCGCACCAACTTCCTCATGACGAACCTGAATGAATTTCATGCGATCTTCTGAAGATCGAAGATTATCTACAAAGTGATTGATCGAATCACCCGGAAGGCCGTAAACATGGTCAACTCCCCAATCAGATAGTGTATCTACAAGAATTTCTCCTGTACTTTTATCAAACATTATTATTCCTCCTCCGCATCATCTCATAATGATTCACCTTCCCTTTTCGTGATCATACGAAACTTTTTTACTACGTAAGAGGGTTCTATTGTTTAATATCCTTCAATAAAGTGAAATGTATAGAATAGGAACTGAAAATTCTAATTGGGAGGCTCCCCTTATGAAACATCTCGTATTTTATGACGCTGAATGTCCTTTCTGCTTTAATCTGAAGAAGATTCTTCAAAAGCTTGACTGGAGAGGGCAGGTTGAATGGATAGCTGTTCAAGAAGTAGAAAACAATCCAGAAGCTTATCCCTACATGCAATATCGCCATGATCTTATGTATGATGAAATACATATGCTGACGGCATCTGGCCGCTTATACTCAGGCTTTTCTACAGTCAGAAGGCTGTTCCTTGCATTGCCGATTACAATTCCATTGAGCTTATTTCTATATTTACCATTCCTTGACCGTATCGGAGCACCATTATATAAATGGTTTTCAACTCATCGATACGAATGGTTTGGACGTTACCCTGAACCTGTTTATGATTGATTTCATAAGCAGGTTTTTTTCTTTGTTTCTCGAATTAGGTTGATGTAAGAGGAAACCATCACAAAAGGAGAACCTACATGAGCGAGAAATGGTTAGACTGGGCAAAGGAATTGCAATCTATTGCCCAAGCAGGGTTAACGTATACGAAAGATCCGTACGACTATGAGCGTTATGTGGAACTGCGTAAACTAAGTACCGAAATTATGAACACGTACACAGAATATGACATGAACATGATCGAAAACCTATTCGCGAACGAGACCGGCTACCAGACGCCGAAAGTCGACATTCGCGCTGCAGTCTTTCAACACGGTGAACTTTTACTCGTTCAAGAAAAAGCAGATGGGAAATGGTCACTCCCTGGAGGCTGGGGTGATGTAGGGTATACACCAGCAGAAGTAGCGGTGAAAGAGGTATATGAGGAAACAGGCTACATCGTGAAGGTAGTAAGGCTGCTCGCTGTCCTCGATAAGTCAAAACATCCCCACCCCGCGTCTCCATACCATACATACAAAATTATTTTCCAATGTGAAATCGTTGGTGGCAGTCCGTCCGAAAGCATCGAAACAAGCGCAAGTGGATTTTTCAACAGAATTAATCTTCCTCCACTTTCCACTGGCAGGACCACCACATCTCAGATTGCCCTTTTGTTCGATTACCTTAATGATCCATCAAAACCGGTCATTTACGATTAACTAGTTCTTATACATAAAGGAGTATAACGATGATTACCCCATACGAGCACGGAATTCTACTGCTACGAAACAATTTACTTCATGAACGAAATTGGCGTAGTGATAACTGCTATAAGTTTATCTATTCGCCTAAAGGTAAAGGTCGCTATGCGACTCAAAGAGGTGACGTTTCGATCAATAAAGGACAGTTCTATCTCCTTAATCCTAACGAACCCCATCAGCAGCTAGAGGTTACAGATGAGAAGTTCTTGATCGAGCTCGATGAATCTCTTTTTCGGAACGTTACCCAGGACCTTTACACGGAGAAAAACCCACCTGAATTTGCCGGAATAAACTATTATCATCCTCAAATCCAACGGTGGGCATCGTTTGTAAGAGAGGCGATACAGGATGCTACTGCAGATGAAGCAACGTATTTCCTTGAACATAGCGTTCCTCAACTTGTTCTTTTACTCATGAAACACGGTCCAGGTTCACATCAAACGAAACTTTCATACCACTCTTCACCTTCACTTAGTAGGGCGATCGAGGCGATTAGAGACGATTATTCAGCGAACTGGTCACTAGCTGAACTCGCTGCACTATGTAATTTATCAAAATATCAATTTGCCCACGTGTTTAAAGAAACTTATGGGATTGCACCTTATTCTTGGTTACAGCTATACCGAATCATCCGGAGCCAGGATGCACTCTATCACTCAGATGATTCGATCTTACAGATCGCCTTGGATTCAGGCTTTACGAACCTTTCCTCCTATAATAAATTATTTAAAAAGCTGTATGGACGAACGCCATCTCACTTTCGCCTTAACCGTAACTAAATAGCCAACACTTGCAGCAACCATTAGACAGCCACTCCCTATCATGAGCGATTGGATAGGGACAAACGCTGCAAGAACCCCAAACAATGCAAGTGAGAGCGTGTTAGCGAGATACAGGAGAACAGCGTTCGTACTAAATCCTCTCCCAAGCATCTCTTCTGGAACGATTGTTTGGAGGATATAGACCCGAGCTAACCCAGCGATTGGAATACCAATTCCAACTAGAATAGCTCCGATTAAGAAATGCTCGACTCCATATAAGACCCCGTAGTAGAGCACGCCTCCTCCCCAGATGAATGAACCGATCATGTATGTACCTAGATTCATCCTTTTAAACAGAAACGGAATAACACTATTAGCAATAATGACAGTTGCACCAAAGACACCTTGAATCATACTAAATACTTCTTCGCTTTTCGTTGTCATTTCTGATAATGCAAGTAACAGTCCAACTTCCCACACCCATGTATTCAGAAAAACGATCATAAAAGTAAACAAAAACAAGTTGCGAATAGACGCATGCTTACTAGCCCACTTACTAAAAGCACCTATCGCACGAATTGCCTTTTTTACTGATTTCACACTAGCATTCTTCACTTCCGTTACATTCACTTTCATTAAACAAAATGAGCTAATTGCATAAGTTAACGCATCGATCGTAAAGAAATGCACAGCCCCGTAAGAAGAAAGAAGCCATATCGCAATAAACGGACTTAGTACTGTTACGCCTCTCCCGAGAGTATCATTTAAACTATTCACGACTGTCCTCTGATCTTCTTCTGTGATAAGCGGAAGTAGTGCACGATGAGCAGGGTTAAAAAAGCAACCGATCGTTTGAATCAGGAAACTAATCGAAAGTAAGTAGAGATAATTCAATCCGTCCAGGTAGTAAAGAAGGACAACTGACCCCACAAGTGGTATCCTCAGTAAATCTAGAAGGATCAACATCCTTTTCTTTTGCACCCAATCAGCAATCACTCCCCCTACCAAACCGAAAATAAGGTATGGTACTGTTTCAGCTATGGCCATTCCTGTCGTTAACGCTTTCGAGCCAGTTAAGTCATAGGCAAGAAACAAGAAAGCCATTCCTGAGAGAACATCACCTAATTTTGAAATCCCTCCACCTAGCAGATAATATCGAATCGTCTTATTTAGAAAAACAGCTTTATACAAACGAACACCTCCTTCTTCAGCATAGTGAATAGGAGGTGTTCATTCTTCTTTTATCTTGCTAACATTCACAGCAAGATTTTATGTACCAATAGACCACTCTTGTTCAAGACTCACGTTTTGTGATTTGAGCCACTCGTTCAATATTGTCTCTCCTTGACCGTCACTATCATCTAAGCGTACTTCGATCTTCTCGATCGTACCTTCTTGACCAGTGCGTTCATAGATGGGGTCGTGGGCGTTCTCCATGAATTCTTTGTAGGAAGGAAGATCATCCCAAGCAGCCGCAATCATCGCTACGTTCTCACGACCCTTTACCCACCCTCCAATTTGAGCGATGAATCCAGGACAGTTCTCAATCGCTTTCCACTGTTCTTGACCAATTGAAAATGTTTCTTCCTGACCACTTCGTACTGTGCAGATTATTTTTTTCAAAAGCATTATGATTGCTCCAATCTATTTCTGATCCGGATGGCGAAAACAGTTCGTAGTATGATCATTCAATAACCCTACAGCCTGCATGAAGCTATAAATGATGACTGGACCTACAAATGTAAATCCTCGTTTCTTCAAATCCTTGCTGATTGATTTACTTAATTCTGACTGCGCAGGAACTTCTTCAGTCGAACGCCACCTGTTGATGACCGGCTCATTATCTACGTACTTCCAAATGTAAGATGAGAAGCTTCCAAACTCCTTTTGTATGCGAAGAAATGCGTTCGCATTTTTCACTGCACCTCGAACTTTCAGCTTGTTTCGAATAATCCCTTCGTTTGCTAACAACTCTTGAATCTTGTCTTCATCATAGCAAGCAACTTTTTCTACATCGAAATGATCAAAAGCTTCTCGGTAGTTTTCACGGCGCTTCAAGATCGTGATCCAGCTCAAACCCGCCTGAGCCCCTTCCAAGATCAGCATTTCAAAAAGTTTCTTGTCGTCATAAACTGGAATTCCCCACTCAAAATCGTGGTATTCGATATAGATCTTTTCATCTGATACCCATCCACATCTACTCATTCTCTTTCCCCTTTCAGCCTAGCTTTTATCTCTACTTTACCTTAGCGATCCTCTAAACAAAACTAACATGCAACACAACAAAAACGCATGTGACCATGCGTTTTAAGCTCTTCTCTATGATTTATTTCGCTTACTGCGCTAATAATCCTTTCGAACGTAAGTAATTCACTAATTGATGCACACAGTCTGGAACACTATAGATTGCTGTATATAGCGTCACGTCAGGTGATTGCGGCGCTTCGTATGGAGCACTTATACCGGTGAACTCTTTAATTTCCCCGGTTCGAACCTTTTCATAAAGGCCTTTTGGATCTCTTTTCTCACATTCTTCTAACGGGCAATCGATATACACTTCAATAAATTCATCCGCTCCTACAAGATTTCTAACCATTTCTCTGTCACTATTGTAAGGCGAAATGAATGCGGTTAGAACAACTGTGCCGCTTTCAACAAAAAGTTTCGCAACTTCACCAACACGCCTTATGTTCTCTTTGCGGTCATCTTCCTGGAATCCTAAATCGGCATTTAAACCGTGTCGTAAATTATCTCCATCTAATAGGAATGTCGAAAGCCCTCTTGAATGCAAAGCTTTTTCTAGTTCATTAGCGATCGTTGACTTCCCAGAGCCTGAAAGCCCAGTGAACCATACAATATAACTTTTATGCTCATGCAAAAGCTGACGATCTTTCTTTTGTATGGAATGACTTTGCCAATGAATATGTTTATCCATCCTTACCCTCCTCTCTGGTGACCAGATGTCATTATCATCAAGAATCTTTCATTCCTTCTATAAGTACATCAATGACTTCCCGTCTACTAAACTCAGGGGGAGGCGTCTTCCCTTTTCGTAACATTTCTCTTACTTTTGTACCTGAGAGAATGAGTTTGTCGCTATCCTCGTGTGGGCATGTTTTATAGGTTGCAATCGCACAACAAACGTTACAATAAAAGGCATGTTCAAAGAAAAGCAGCTCGATCCCTATTTCTTCTTTTGTGAAGTTGCGAAAGATCTCTTGTGCTTCATATGTTCCGTAATAGTCGCCAACTCCCGCATGATCCCGACCTACGATAAAATGTGAGCATCCGTAATTCTTACGAACAATCGCATGAAAGACAGCTTCTTTTGGTCCTGCGTATCGCATAGCTGCAGGAAAACAAGAAAGCAGTGTCCGATCCGATGGATAATAGTTGTTCAAGAGAACTTCATAGCTCTTCATACGCAGATCAGCTGGCACGTCGCCCGCCTTCGTTTCCCCAACTAACGGATGTAGAAGTAACCCATCTACCATCTCTAGTGCACATTTTTGAATATACTCATGTGCCCGATGAACAGGATTCCTCGTTTGAAACCCGACAACTGTGGACCATCCTAACTCTGTAATTTTCGACCTAACCTCAGCAGGTGTTAGCTGATAGTTCGTGAATTGAAGCTCTGGCAACTTCGTAAGAGTGACTGGTCCACTTACGTATATGTTTGACTGTTTCATGAGTCGAGCTACGCCAGGATGGTTCTCATCACGAGTGTTATAGACAGCTTGCGCTTCAAGTTCAAGATTCACCTCATACGTCTCTTCAACCTCCAGCACTCCGTAAACCTGCTCACCATGAATAAGCTTCACTCTCGCTCCATTAGAAAGCTCTTTTTTTAGTTCTTTTCTTATTGGAAGAACAATCGGTAGACTCCACACCGTGCCGTCTTTTAATTTCATTTTCTCTAGCACACTCATATAATCATCACGGCCCATAAACCCATGCAGAGGACTGAACGCTCCGATGCCAATACAGTACAAGTTCGAAAGAGACACTCCGTCTAATTCGACTTCTAGTGTAAGTGAACGATGATCAAAGTCTGGTTCATACCGGTTTATCAATTTCCCTCCATGTGGTTCAATCATCTTTTTTCACGCCCTTGCTTTTAATCAATATAGTTTACTGTATGTAACGAGCGAGAATCTGAAAGGGACAAACTCCTATATAATAGAGTGTATTTTATTAATTGGTCTACTCTTTTTCTCTGAAACGAAAAAAACCTGCCCATTATTGGACAGGTTTCTCATCATTAATCTGATACTTCGGTTTTTTCTCGAGCTTTCTTACTTCCTTCATAAGCTCTTTATACCCTAACCTCGTTAACTCAAAATCTTCGTTAACCATTTCATGCTCTTGCAGTGTTTCTCTTTTTTGCTGAGGAATTTCTTGTGAGATCTCTTGTAACCTTGCATTTAACTCAAGGAAAGAGCTAGATTCGATATCATGCACACCGATTAATTCTGCAACAAGCTTCATATCGGGTGTTTCTTTAATAAACAAGTTTTTCTTCTCATTCACCACTTGCTGAATTTTGTCTTTTAGGACTAGAAGTTCCTGTTTAATACGGTTGCTGTCGGTTTCTTTTTGCCTTAATTGTTCACGGTACGTCGCTTTTTCTAGCTCATCTAAATCAGCTTTTGTGAGAAGTTCTTCGAAGAGCTGCGTTTTGTCACTATTGATTCTTTCTAATTCAAGTTCCTTCTCTGCTTCCGCAGTGTCATCACGTTCTGAACGCTGCCAATCGAAAGAAAGCTGAGCTTCTGGAACAACGTCCTCTTCGCCGCTTTCTTTCCCTTTAAGTACGCGATCAAAATCTTGAATCTTCTTCACAACATATAACGACACACCTACGCTAAGGCATGTGAGAAATAATCTAAACAAAAAAGGAGAAAAAGCTACTGCGTATAAAAGTAAAATAAATCCTATTATTGAGAGTACTGTTAGTGCTTTTTCCTTACCTGTTTTTGCTTCAAGGGGTTGATCTAACGTACCTAGAAACTTCTTCATGGATGTTAACATCCTAACATTTCACCTCTCTACTTTATTGTCATTCTCGATGAGAACGAACAGTACCCGGATTGCATAGAACCCGGGCAATATATAATTCGTCCTACCCTTATTCTTTATGAGGATCACGACTCAATTAGTAGAATAACTGCTCATCTCCTAAAATACAAATAAGGACAGGGGTCTGAAGGTAAAAAGGAGAGGATTCGATTGGAATCGTTTATCGTTCAATGTTTGAGTTGGTTGCTTACGCTAGGCTATCCTGGGATCGCAATTGCTTTGATGGTTGAAGTGATTCCGAGCGAACTCGTCCTAGCATACGGCGGATATATGGTGTCTAAAGGACATATTCATTTTACTGGGGCTGTCGTTGCTGGAATTATTGGAGGAACGCTCGCTCAGCTTTTCTTATACTGGTTAGGAAGATATGGTGGCCGTTCCTTTCTAGAGAAGTATGGGAAATACATATTCATTTCAAAGAGGCATATGGACCTTGCAGAGAGATGGTTCGAACAGAACGGTGTTAGCGTGATTTTCACCGCTCGATTTATTCCTGTTGTAAGACACGCGATTTCCATTCCAGCTGGCATTGCAAAAATGTCTCTCGTTCGCTTTACACTTTATACCATGCTCGCAATGGTCCCTTGGTCCATATTGTTTCTATATATCGGTTTAAAGCTCGGTAAGAACTGGCAACACATTCACACAGCAGCGAAGATTTATACACTACCTCTAAGTCTAGGCGCTGCCTTCTTCCTAGTTTGCTATTGCCTATTATTAGTGTGGAAGAAACGAAACCACGCTTAATGTTCGCGCGTCCATTCATCAACTGAGAATGCGTATATAAGGGAATTTCTCCACCCATCACGAATAAGGAGGTGGTTTTCAATCACACTTTCTTGGCTCATCCCAATCTTTTCTAGCACTCTACTAGAGCCAATATTCCTCTCGTCACAAGTACCAGTTACCTGGTGAAGGCCAAGATTTTTGAATGAGAAAGTTAAAAGCATGTTTGCTACTTCAGTAGCGATTCCTTTCCCCCACCATTCCGGGGTAAGAATATAGGAGAGTTCACCAGTGCGCATATGAGGATCACGAACATTCACTTCACAAGCACCGATGACCTTATTCTTATTTGTTATGGCATAGGCAAAGCGCGTTCTTGGTGTTTTCTTGGATGCGACGATGATGTCATCTACATAAGCCTTCGAATCAGCAACAGAATTAGGTCCCCATGGCTGGTACTTGCACACTTCATCAAGTGAGGCGTATTGATGAACAGCTTCCCAATCTTCAGAACGGAACTCTCTTAGTTTAATAGATGTCATATCTTCACTCCTTTTAAGTCAGTCTTTTAAGTAAATAATATAAGGTGTGACCTTCTGGATGATTGTCTACTTTTCCGCATACTTCAAACCCTTCGCGTAAATAAAATCCTGGAGCCTGAAAGCTGAATGTATCTAATAACATTAAATGACAGCCTTTTTCTTTCGCGTAAGATTCTATTTTCCGTAATAACTCTCGCCCAAGACCACTACCTCTCTCCCGTTCGTCTACCCACAAAAAATCGATGTGAAGATTACGCCAGAACATCGTACCAGTAATCCCTCCAACGAGGTCATCCCCTTTACGACTAACAAACGTAACCGACTCTAGTGGTGTCTTTACAGAGTCTGGGAGCTTGGACATATTATATTGAATCAGTTTATCTTTCACTTCTTGACTCGCTTCATCTTGTCTTATAATCATGTTCTCTGCCCTTTCATCATTTAAGATTTCGGATCGTTTCTTTTACTGGCAAATGATTATCCTTCTCATATTCAACAGAAACCTCGAACGTCCCTTCCTCAAAAAACTTTGGCAGCCTCCGTTTAAACCAACTTTGCATAGGAAGATCCATCACCTTATGTCGTGAGACCCATTTTAATTCTCCTTCAGGAGGATCAAGTAGTAATTCACCCGAGTACGTTTTCACTAAATAATTGAAGACAATATATCTGTATTTATCCTCTTGAATAATGAATTCGTCTACCCCTTTAAAGATCAGATCTGATTCGCTAACGACCAAACCTGTTTCTTCAAACAACTCCCTCGCCGCACCTTCAGCGAAGCTTTCAGTCATCTCAATCTTTCCACCTGCTCCAATATAACCTGGAAAGCCTGCTTTTGCAGGACGATTTAATAATAGGATTTCATCAGTTTTTTCGTTATGTACAACGACCATCGATAACAACGTTGCTTGTATCGTCTCCATCCAACTCTCCTATCTTTTTCTATTATGCTGTCAGTATATATCATACAGGGTAAGGAACCTATAGATCGGAAGATTTTTTTTGAGTAATATAGGGTATCACTGTAATAGAAGAAGGAGGCGATCGAATGTTAAAAGAAAAAGACTACAAAAAACGTAATAGGACAGACACCAGGTTAATGAACTGGTCTGTACAAAACACGAAAGAAGAAGAATTCCAAGATTCACAAATGGCCATCGTAGAATGCACGTGTACAAATTCGGATGGTGAAGAACTTCAAACGGTTAAGACCTTAGAAATCAATCCAGAACATGAATCATGGGAAGATTGGATGAATGAACTGAAAGAGGAAAGGTTTGAAATCATTCAATGTCCAACATGCAATATCTGGACGATCGATTCTGAGACATGAGAAAGCCCCTCCATTGAGGGGCTCAGGCACTTATGCTTTTAGATCCTTTAATTCATCTGAAACAAACTCCATTAACCCTTCTATCATCGATTCCGAGAAGTCAAAGCTAATTCCAGCAGCTTCATATACTTCTGATAAAGATACAGAACTACCAAGGGATAACGCACGATTGTAATTCTTTAACGTTTCTTCTGGATTTTCTCGGTATTGACGGTACATCTGAATAGCCCCAAGCTGTGCGATCACATACTCGATATAATAAAACGGCACTTCAAAAATATGTAACGTCATCAACCATTTATTTTTAATCCATTCTTCTTCATCACTTCGATCCACGAATGAAGAATCATAGGTCTCAGAAATCTCCATAAACTTATTGTTACGCTCTTCCATTGTATGATTAGGATTTTCATACATCCAGTGTTGGAACTGATCGATAACGATTCCGCTTGGTAAGAAATGAATGATTCCTTCCAATTGCTCCTTTTTCGCACGAAGTAACTCATCGCTATCTTTATACATGATATCCCAATAATCCATTGTTAGTAGTTCCATCGTCATACTAGCAAGTTCAGATGACTCCATCGGCGTATCACGATAGTTTGATAGCATCTGGTTACGCTTAAAGTCATTGTGAATACAGTGCCCCATCTCATGAAGAAGGGTTACAAAATCATCCTGAGAGCTCGTGATATTCATGAAAATGAACGACAGCTCGGAAACAGGAAGGTATTCGCAGAATCCTCCTTGCGCTTTTCCTTTTCGACTTTCTAAATCTAACGCGCTTTTTTCATTCATCTCTAACAAAAGCTCAGAGAAACGGTTCGAAAGCTTCATGAAGATCTCAGATGTCCCTTTTACGAGTTCATCTGTACGATCAAAAGGCTTTAGAGGTTTCTTTCCTAGGGGTACAGCTTTCATATCCCATGGCTTGTAGTCACTAATACCAAGCTCGTTCTGATGTTCTTTTTGTAGCTCTTCTTTTAGAGGTACAACATGCTTTCTTACTGCTTCCGCCAAATCCTTGCAATCATCTGGCGTATAATCAAATCGCTCGTAACGCTTGAACATATAATCACGGTAGTTCTCTAAATTCACATTTTCCGCTTTACGTTGACGAAGCTGAATCAACTGATCCATAATGTCTTGCAAATCGTTTTTCTTTGTTAACAGTGTTGTATAGATCTCATTCATAGCTGTTTTACGGACTTCTCTATCCGATTCTTGCAGGAAAAGTCCCATCTCACTCAGCGTTTTTTCTTCACCTTCATACATGAAAGAAAGGGAGCCTGTGTGCTCAAAGTATTGATTAACTAGCTTATCTTCTTCAATTTCAAGATCAATATTCTTTTCGTTGAAAAGCTCAATCGCATTTTCCTTACTCAATAGAAACTGCTTATAGTAATCTTGATCAAGCTCCAACCGATAAGGGGAGTCTTGAAATTTCTTATCGAAAAGCCCTTCATATCGTTTGATGATCGGTTCTATGTATTCTTGATCATATTCAATTTTCTTTTTCGCTTCTTCACTGCTACTATAGCATTGGAAATCAATATAATGGCCATTCAATCCCTCAGCTATTTCATCCATCAACGTTGACAGACGCAATACCCATTTCTCAAGCTCATCTACTGAAGCTATATTTTCTTGTAATAGCTTTTCAAAACGTTCTTCTAATTGGTCGGGCTTTGTAAAATCAAACCGTTCTACATAAAAAGTACTCAATCTGTCTCCCCCTCTGCAATTCCGTATTAACGCACCTACTAGTTTACCACAGAAAATTCTGACAGTATATGACAGCCTGCGGCGGCAAAAAAAATGGGAGCCCATCCCATGGATGGGTTCCCTCCTGTGTGGAAATCGAAGCAGCCCATCCATGGGACGGGGCTTCATTACTGCTCGTACCCGGTTATGAGTCTGACCTAACGTCAGATTGACTAGAAATATTATCCTTTCAGACTAGAATACGCCTGTTCTCTTCTTCTCATGACGTATTGAACCGTTCCATTTCCTAACATGACACCACATACGATGAGTACGAAACCTAAAATCTGCGGGAGACCGATCTTCTCACCTAAGAAAATCGCTGACCCAATCAAAGCAAAAAACGGAGTTAGATTATTAAATATCGCTACTTCACCCGGCCCTATATGAGAAATCGCTTTGTTATAAAACATATGCCCTAACCCTGTAGCAAGAATTGCTGAGGCAGCGAAAACACTCCATATTGGCCACTCCGATTGTGTAAGGCTATTCAAACCACTTGGTTCAATGACGTACCCTATCATAAATAACGTTGAGGAACCTAGTAGAAGCATCCATCCTGTCATGAGGCGAGACGCAATCGTTTCTGTTCCTTTTTTGATAAAAATGAAGCTGATTGCCTGTGCAACCACTGATAAAAAGACGAATAAGTCTCCCATCGACACAGAGCCTGTCTCGGATTGACCGCTCAACACGACAAATGAAACACCGACGAGAGCGATTAATATACCAGCACCTTTTGAAAACGTCATCTTGTCTTTCAAGAACAGTACTGCAAACAGAGCGGTCATTAAGGGAACTAGTCCCAATATAAGACCCGCATTCGAAGCGGTTGTGCTCGTGAGCCCTACCGCAAGAAAGGAATGGTGGCAAACGACTCCAGTAATCGCACCTCCACCTATATATGCTGCTTCTTTTCGAGAAATCTTTCGAATGTCTTTACCGATAATAACGACTGCGAGAACGACTAATCCAGCTGCGAAAATTCGTATCGATTGCATCATTACTGGGGTAAACGTATTAACCAGTAATTTAATCGCAACGACGTTAAATCCCCATATGACCATGAGTAAAAGCAGCCCACCGTATAATACGAAATTCTTCAAGTTATTCCTTCTTTCTACTAGCAAAATACGACCAGCTATCGACGATCTATCACGTGAACTTCATCCCCAACTTTTATCAAGCCCGTCTCAATAACCCGTAAATAGATGCCAAACTGATTACGATGGTCTTTCACAACTTTTTTTAGTAAATCTGGTTGCCTTGAGCCACTTTCAGGGTCCACCGTAATAATCATGCATCGTTCACATGGACCTGTGACATCAACTTTGACATTGTCTCCAATTTGGAGAGTCTTACCTACCCAGTCCTGTTCCACAAACGCTTCTTGATTCGTTAATGAAACTTGCAGATTAGGACGAAACCTCCGATCGTCGACACTACTTCCATATGATTCAGACAACGCTTGAAGAGAAGCGTCAGTGACCAATAAGAGATTCGCCTCCTCGATTGCTCCGAACGGCACATGTTCTGGATGATAAGAAATGCGTGTAAGCTTTTTGGAAGATCGTCTTTCGATTTCTTCAAGCCACTCCTCATCAGACCATTTATAGGTATGTCCTGACATAGTCGTTACCTTTGGCTCAGGGAACGATTCAAGCGAATCCGGTTCCTCGAAGGACGCTCTGTATGTGACCATGTCAGGAAATTGCGTAATCGTCAAGAAAGATTCGTTTTCATCAAGAAGAGCATGACTTCTATCACCATACAAGCCGTAGTTCATCACTTTCGTTTCATTCACCTTTTGTCCTCGCATCGACTTGACAGGATGACGGGTAATCTCTGAAATCGTACCTACGTGCATTTTGGTATCCTCCTTGCTATTTTCCTTTTCTATGCTCTTTAGTATACCCAGCTAGATAAAATACGATCTTTCATTATTTAACTAGTATAAACATTACTAGATTTGAATAAAACTAGTAATAACAAATAGGAAGGAGATGAGGAAGATGGAAATAAAAGAATATTACTCTATTACGTTATATAACGAAAGCCGTCGAGAAATTTACAAATCCGAGGATGAATATGATAATTTCGAAGAAGCTCACCGGGAAGGCTTCCTGCTTCTCCGTGACAATCCTAAAGCTGACCTCTATTCAATCGATAGGTTCTACGCTGTGGAAGATGTCTAAATCTCTCTTTTTTTCTTCATCAACCTCGCTAGTGTAGCATCTAACTCTTTTATTTTCGGGTCACCGGGAGGCAATACACTGATTTCACTAATAATAGCCGATATACTATTTTCTATAAGCATCCTCTGATCCTCAGTCGTAGGATCAGTTGTGCTTTTTTTCTTTGTTTCGTATTCCGATAACCTCAATTCAACTCTTCGAAACCTTTTCTCATCATGGACGATCAGACGATTACAAATCTTGTCCATGAAATAGTAATCATGAGATACCACGATCACTGTTCCCGAAAATTGCATTATCGTTTCCTCAAACGCTTCTCTTGAAGGTAGATCCAGATGATTGGTTGGCTCATCTAAAATTAATACATCATGTTTGCTCATCAATATACCCGTTAGCTTTATTTTCGTTCTCTCGCCAAGACTCAGCATTCTTATCGGAATAACTTGCCTCGTCCGCTCAAGCCCCATAGACGCTAGAATCGTTTTCGCCTGATAAACGTCGTCCCTTGTGGTATAGCCTAAAGCTTCTATCGCATTCTGTTCTTCAGGTAAATCATGAACATCTTGAGAGAGATAGCCAACTGATAACGAAGGGCTTCGCCATAATTCTCCTTCTGAAGGATTCTTCTCTCCAACAAAGAGCCGTAACAGAGTTGTTTTTCCGCTTCCATTTTCACCAATGATTCCAACTCGTTCTCCTTTTTTTATATAGAAAGAGGTTCTCTCGAAAAGCGTCCGAGCGCTAAATTTCATGGCTAGATCGCTCGCTTCGATGATTCTTTTCCCGTGACCTACATCCTCTTGAAATTGAAAGTGAACCTTTTTCTCGTCCTTTGGTCGCTCTATCCCACTTTCCTCAAGTTTCTTTTCGAGCCGTTTCCTAGTAGATTTCACTTGTTTATCCATCTTCTTGGCTTTCATTCGATAGTATTCTTTCTTTCCTTCTTGCTTTGTAGACTGATTATGTGCCTTTTCTGACCAATTCTCTAACGATGCTAAATGCTTCTCAATTCTTTTCCGTTCATTTTCCTGAACCTGAAAATGATGAAGCTTCGAATCGTACCTTCGCTTCTTCTCAGCTCGATAGTCAGAATAGTTTCCAACGTATTCATGAATCTGTTTCTCTTCTATTTCTAAAATCCTATCTACTGTTTGATCTAAAAAGTAACGGTCATGTGAGATGATGAGGACCGCTCCTTTGAAAGAAGATAATTCACTAATAAGCCAATCGATCCCCTTCAAATCCAAGTGATTTGTCGGTTCATCCAACAAGAGGATGTCAGGCTGTGATGTCCATATTTTTGCAAGAGAGATTTTCAGCTTTTCTCCACCACTCAAATAACTTTCGCTTCCTGTGCAATCAGTTAGCATACCTAATTCCTTCGTTCTCTTCAGAAATTCTCCCTCGACCGCAATTTGTTCATCTGCACCATTCATCTCTGTTGATTGTTGCAAATAACCAACTGAACCCATCACATCAATTGACCCTGTGTCCTGGTCGGTATACCCAGTCAGTATATTCGCAAGAGAAGTTTTGCCTGTTCCATTCGCTCCAACGATTCCAATTCTCTCACCATGTTGAATATCAAGGTTTACTTCCTCAAATAAAATTTTTTCTTCAAATGCCTTCTTCAAATTCCTTACTGATATTACATTATTCATCATAACGCCCCCTAATTTATAAGGGAATTAAAAAACTCCCCAATTCTGGAGAGGCATGTCAGACCTATTCACATACGTTCAATACATGGTTAAGCATTGCTAAATAAGCATGCCAAAACCAAACGAATGGTAAAAAAGGGCAGACTAATCCTATTCTCCAGATTATCAATTTCAATATTCGAAAGTGATCTAGATAAATAAGATTAGTTTTTCATCGCTCCTTAACCATTCCCTCCGTTAGGTATTGAACTCAGTTTAAAGAATTAAAAATATTTAGTCAATCCTTCAAACCCATTTTACTACAAACAAAATTCGATAAAAAACTCGTAATTAGTACAATGGTCTACTAAAAACCCTTAAATCTCCCACCGATATAAACATTATGGCAATACATCGCTACAGTTTTACGAAGAAAAGGGGGATCGGTTTACATACTGTCATCACCATCGTCACTTGCTCAATGGGAAAAGGAATAAATTAGGGGGAATTATGTTGCAAAAGCGTATTATTCTATTTCTAGCGGTCATCGCACTGCTCGTTGGTATTTCTCTACCAAGTGAAACATCGGCTAACGGTAATATGGATCGAATCAGCGGGCAAGACCGAATCAGTACAGCTATTGAGGTATCAAAGAAATCCTGGCCAACTCAACTTACAACATCTGAAAAGGCAGTCATTCTTACACGAGCAGATATGCCATACGACGCACTGGCAAGCTCAGGGTTAGTTGGAGTAAAACAAGCTCCAATCCTACTCACAAACCCAACGCATCTTGACGATCGAGTAGAAAAAGAAATGGATCGTCTGAATGCAAAGAAAGTTTATATTCTAGGTGGAACTGCTGCAATCAGTTCTGGAATAGAAAATAATTTAAAACAACGCTATTCTGTCACTCGCTTAGAAGGATCGAATCGCTTCAGTACTGCAGAAGCAATCAATAAAGCAGCAGGGCTTGATAATTCCACCACAGCCATCGTTGTAAACGGACAAACGGTTGCTGATGCCTTATCAGCATCAAGTGTAGCTGCAATCAAACAGTACCCGATCTACTTAACTACAAAAACAAAAACGCCTTCTCTTCCATCAAGCATCAAAAAAGTTTATTTGGTCGGTGGAGAATCTGTGCTAACAAATTCCGTAAAGACATCTTTAGAACAGCAGGGCAAAAGCGTTACTCGTTTGTATGGAGATGACCGCTTTCAAACGAACCTTGCAATCAATAAAGCATTCTTTTCATCAAGCTCTTCCTATTTAGTGGTGAGAGGGACATCAACTCAAAACGATAGAGAAGATTATCCCGATGCTGTTGCGGCATCTGGATTATCCAAAAAGCTTTCCGCTCCTATCGTGTTATCTCACCATTCTACTGTTGTCTCAGAAGTTGAATCTTACTTAAAGAGCAATGCAAAATCCATTAAGGTGTTAGGTGGAGAAGGAGCACTTCCTTCAAAAGTCGTTGGCTCTTACGAAAGTAAGCAAGCGACTGAAGAAGTCGCTCTTGGTACTGCGGTTGTAACCGCATCAAGCTTGAATGTTAGAACGGCTCCTACTACGGCTGGAACAAGAATTGGAGCTCTTCCAAGACATTCTGAAGTTGCCATTTATGGCTTTGAGGGTGACTGGGTGAAAATCAAATACAGTGGCCAATATGCTTACGTTCATGGTGCCTATCTCCTTATGAAAACAAGTGATGTATTGAACGGTCTTACGATTGTGGTCGACCCAGGACACGGGGACCATGATCCTGGTGCAAGCAGAGGGAATCTTCTAGAGAAAGACATTAACCTCGATGTCTCCACTTACTTAGAGAAGAAGTTAAAGCAAGCAGGAGCAAACGTTGTTATGACTAGAAGAGACGATACTTTCATCGAGCTTGGTGATCGTTCAAAGATGGCAAACAAAATCGATGCTGATTCTTTCATCAGTGTTCACACAAACTCAGGTCCTGAAGCGGCTCACGGTATCGAAACATATTGGTACAGTAAATACAGCTCTGCAGAAAGTAAAGCCCTAGCAGAAAGTATTCAAAAACGCTTGATCGAAGTGACCAATGCTAGAGATCGCGGAGTTAAACATGCTAGCTTCTCTGTTGTGCGAGAATCGACGATGGCGGCTGTTCTTGTAGAGGTTGGATTCTTATCTAATAATGAAGAATACAAACTTTTGTTAAGTCAATCCTACAGAGAACAACTTGCTGATGGTATTTACCAGGGCGTTATCGATTACTACAAAAACTAATAAAAAAAGCGTACATTCCAGATGATCTGGAATGTACGCTTTTTTGTACTTATGCTTTTGTCCAATTAGCAACCATTTCAACATCTGCAGCTTCAAGCGTTGTATACACCGGGCAACGAGAATCTACGATGCGCTGAAGTTCTTGAACACGCTCTTCAGTTTCAGAAGTTTGCACCTGTGCTTCTACGTTGACCTTTTGGAAGTAAGGACGAACGCCTTCTTTCCCCATCATTCCGTTTGGATCAATCTCACCATTAATTGTGAATTCGATTCCTTGTAGGTCGAACTCGATTTCTTTCGCTACAAAGTTAGCAATTGCATTTTCACAACCAGCTAGAGAAGCAAGAAGTGTCGCAAGTGGATTTGCACCTTCGTCAGTACCACCCATTTGTGCAGGTTCATCGATAATGATTTTGTGACCATGAGAAAGACTTTCTGTATTCATACCTTTAGATACTGCTGTAATTTTTTCGATCATTTATAAAACTCCTTATTATTTAAATAGTAAACACGTATAGTGTCTGCAATGTTTCTAAGAATAGTTACATCCTGGTAACTTTTCATTAAAAGAATTCCGCCTTCTAACTGAGCTACAATGGTTTGCGCATGTTTCATTGCATCACCTTCGACAAACTCTTCTAGTGCATCCCGAAGACTCTCGATCCAAGAATGAAGGAGTCCGTTCACCTTCTCCCTAAAGACTTCATCGTGTTCGCTCATCTCAAGAGCAAGATTTCCAAATGGACAGCCGTGCATTTTTGCCTGTGCTTCATGATAATCCACAGCCCAATTCAGCATGGTATCGAGCTTTTGTCGTCCGGTTTGATCTGTATTAAGAATGTTTTTTATCAGATGTTGTTCCCATGTTTCAACAAAGTGATCAACCACAGCAATCCCAAGCTCTCGCTTTGATGAGAAGTAATGATAGAACTGACCTTTTCCGATTTCTGCTTCAGTAAGAATATCTTTAAGGCTTGTACTTTCATAACCTTTAGAATGGATTAATTGAGCAGTCACATTGATGATTTCATCTCTCTTTGTCATAAATATCACCTTCTAATCGTTGTTAAGTCCAACTAGCTGGTGTAATTTTACCATAGGCTCTGACCTATTAGACATGCATCGTCTGCTCATAACAAGAAGGCTGAATCGTATACGTTCTATTCGATTATCAAAAACCAACCGGTTGGTACAGGATAAATGTAACATCGTTCGATAAGATGTGCAAAGTAAAACGCTCAAGTAACGTTTACTTGAGCGTTTCGTTCCTATAACCCCAATCCGATCGACGTTTGATTGGTGTAGGATGTATAGGCGATCAACTGATTGATCTCTAAGATATGTTTATCACTGTAACCATGCTCCCGTAAGTTCTCAAGATCTTTCTTTTGTAATTCTTTCGGGTTCGCCACGAGCTTTTCTGCATAGTGCAAAATGTCCTTCACATTATTAGGGATATAATCAGAAGTATCGTATATCTCTAACTCATATCCAATGTTGTCATTTCCACTGATCTCTTGTAGTAAAGCAAGATGCCCCTCATAACAAAAGTCGCAGCCATTCAATTTGGATACGAAGACAACGACGGCCTCTGTTTCAAACTCATTCAACACTCCATTTTTCACAGCTTTTGCAAGTGGCATAAACGTTGAAAAGATTTCGGGACTTTTCGCAATAAGGCGGTTGAACACAGGCACAGGTTGTTCTAGTTCGTGATAGATTTCCATTTCTTTTAAGTCAGATTGTTTTGCTGGTTTTATCCAAGGCATTCAATAACCTCACCTTCTATAGATTTACACGTGCTATCATACCAAACTTCGCTTAAATCTAAAAAAGACTTGGACACTGTTCCCTTCAAGAAGATTCTCCCATCATTTGATTATCATGGTAAACTATAGATATCTACTTACTGCTTTATGAGGTGGTTACACATGCAATTGATTCAGGATTATTTCAGCAACATGATGATGATGCTTGCTCTTTTATTTATCTATTATCAGCATTACAAAGACGAAAACCTCGTTGATACATCTTCCATAAAACGCAAACTGACAAGTGGTTTTTTTGCCGGGCTAGCAGGCAGCCTACTCATGTTTTTCGGGATTGAAATCGGCACAAGTACCATCATTGACATGAGGCATGTTCCTTTTCTGCTTGTCACGCTGTATGGTGGCTTTCTACCAGGTGCTGTTGCTCTAATAGTCATTCAGCTTGTGCGTTTTGCGATTGGAGTTTCAATTTCTTCTTTTGCTTCTCTCGTCTTGCTCATTACGTTATTCATTGGATATTTACTGTTCCGAAGATGGCAGGTAGGGACTATGCTAAAAGTATTCCTCATGCTCATCTACTCTAATATTACGTTCACAGTAGTCATAACACTCATGCTCGACATAGAGTCTTTCTATAAGATTAACCTTCTCTTCTGGATCACCTCTTTGGCTTCCGGAATGATGGCAATCTATACATCGGAATATTTACGAAGGATCAACCATTTATTCAAACAATACCAGCTTAGTTCGACAATCGATCCTCTTACTGGATTAAACAATGTAAGGAGCTTCGATGAAGCAATGAATATAGCAATTAGAGAAAGCAACATTAAAAGAAAGCCACTGTCACTCTTGATCATCGATATTGATTACTTCAAGCAAGTAAATGACACATACGGTCATACAGCAGGAGATGCCGTTCTACAGCAGTTTGGCACTGCGCTTCGAAAGTCGGTCGGACCAGAAGATATCGTCTCGAGGAACGGTGGAGAAGAATTCACTATTCTTCTCAAAAACACTTCACATGATGAAGCATTAACGACAGCCGAATACGTTCGATCCTTTATAGAAGAACAGCTTTTCAAAGCATCTCATATGGAGACGCTCCACATTACCGCGTCTCTCGGTGTTGCCACCTATCCAGAAACTGTCTTTTCGAGTGATGAACTTTACAGCAAAGCAGACCAGGCTCTTTACACCGCTAAACGAAAAGGACGTAATAGAGTGTGCTCAACAAATGAGTTAAGTGAGTTGGTCACACAGTAAACCTAGTTACGCTTAAGACTGCCAGAGAGATCTGGCAGTCTTTTATTCTGTTCCCTGGATTCTCGTAAGTTTTGCTTTAAACCCTCAAAAAAACCCGTTGGTGACGATTCACCAGCGGGTTACATCTTCTCTATCTATCATATTTGGCAAAAGGATAGTCACACACGTACCTTTGTCCATTTCGCTTTCAATCTCAATATGACCATTATGCTCGGAAATAATTTTATTGCTTACTGTCATACCGAGCCCTACTCCTTTTTCTTTATTCGTATAAAATGGAGTACCTATATACTCGATACGCTCATGATCGATTCCTTTTCCATTATCTTCGATAGTGATAGAAATATTTTCACTTGTTACAGTTATAGAAATGAGAATTTCTCCATTATCATGTTCGATCGCATCGATCGCATTTTGTAATACATTAATAAATACTTGTTTGATCTGATCACTTCGACATTGTGTAAATATCGGCTTATTCACATGGTTCGTTACGGTTATATTTCTTTTATTCGCAGCGAGTTGTACATCTGAGATGGCGTTTTCCATCACCATTTTGAGATTCACCTCAAATGTATTGATCGCTTCCGGTTTTCCGAGAGAAATAAATCCGTTCACAACTTCTTCTAGCTTTTTCAGTTCATCATTAATTATGCGATGAAATTCTTTCTCCTTATCATCTTTGTCTTTTGAAAGTAAACTAAGAAATCCCTTGATTGAAGTTAATGGCGTTCGAATTTCGTGCGCAAAACCAGCTGCTAACTCACCAACAACAGAAAGCTTCTCAATATTCTTTTTGTATTGGTCGATTTTTATTTTTTCAGTAATGTCTCTTGAAATGACAACAAAGCGATTAACCTCGCCGCACTCCCCAATCACAGGCATTCCTTTACCTTCAAATGTTAACACTTCACCTGAAGCATGAAGTTTACGATAGGTTACTGTTACTGGCTCTCTGAAGTTGCGAAGTTTCGTAAGCACGTCCATGCATAAGTCACAATCATCAGGATGAACATGGGCTAATATATCTTTCCCTACGACATCTTCAGGACGATAGTCTAAGAGAGAATGATAAGAAGGTGAGGCATAGACAATAACCCCGTTCAAATCCAAAAGGCAGATTAAGTCACTGCTATGCTCTACAATCATGCGATGCTTTTGTTCACTCACACTCAACTTCTTCTCAGCTAACTTCTGTTTTGTTATGTCTCTTGAGACCACGATATAGTGGTATCGTTCCTCATTTTGTACGCTGATTGCTCGTGAATCAAACCAGCGATATTGACCATCGATTCGTAATAGCCTATATTTCACGGATACAGGCTTTTTGTATTTAACGAGGTGAGCGAATACCTCTTTTACCCTTGCAACGTCATCAGGGTGAACGTACTTAAAAGAACTTGCGCCAATTTCATTTTCTATTCCATCTCTTGAGTAATCACGATAGGAAGGAGATACATATAAAAAACTCCCTTCATGATCTAATAAGCTAACTATCTCACTCATGTTTTCTGTAATCAGCTTATAGTGGTATAACGTTTCCTCAACTAATTTTTCTTCACACCCTTTTTCTTCGATTAAAGCAACGGTTTGACCGAGTTCGTTCGCAATTGGGACTCCCATTACTTCTACATAAACGTAAGACCCATCTTGTTTAATCCATTTTTGGGTCGAAGGTCCTGTATTTATCCCATTTTGCAAAGAATGAATTCTACTTGCTACTGCTGTTCTTTGGGATTCATCAATCGTTTCCCATATTGATTTTCCTTCTATTTCAGAAAGTGTATAGTAACCTAATAGCTTTAAAGCTGCTCCATTCAGGTATACCCATTTCCAATCCTTCTGGATCACTACAGCTGATGAAGATCTATTATAGTAATCTATAATATCACCCAAAGCTTTGCGTTCATCCATTGGTTTAGACATCGTTTGAGGAGGTCGCTCGGCATCATGTTCAATAGGGTAGTGATTCACTCTAGTCATAGGGCCTCCCGATATGCGATTTAGATTTTTCAGGACTTTTGAACGATAAAACTTATACAATACTTTCTTCTTTAAATGGATATTTCCTGCTAAAAAATACAGAAAAAGAAGGATTCTCATAATAATGAGATCCTTCCTTATGATCAAGCTAATAGACTCTTTTACCTTTAATCCATGTTTGAAGTACGTTTATTTGATTTATCTTGTGAGGTTGAATTTCTTCAGGATGATCCGATAAGAAAACAAAGTCTGCCGTAAATCCTTCTTCTAATTTCCCTTTCTGATGCTCTTGAAATTCTAACTCAGCACCTGTAGCTGTGTAGGCTTGATAAATTTCACCAATCGACAAACGCTCTTTCGGAAGCCACCCGCCTTCAGGCATACCCTCCTCATCCTGTCTTGTTACTGCAGCATACATGTGCATAAAGGGATTGAGGTGTCCAATCGGACTATCAGAGCTACCGGTAAAAGGAATACCCATCCTACTTACCGTCTTCCACGGGTTACAATACTTCTCTTGTTTCTTTCCTACCCAATCCGCTGATTGATCATACTCACTCATCATAAAGCCTGGCTGGATTTCTAGATATGGTTTAATATTCTTTAATCGTTCTAGTAAATCTGGTGCAAGTATTTGCGCATGAATAATTCTGGGACGCATTCTCACGCCAACTTTTTCGATCGCATTAATCGCTTGCTCTACTGTCCGATCTCCAATCGCATGCATAGTTACCTGCATGTTATTTTCGTCCGCTGTTCTCACCATTTCGTTAAGCTCTTCTTGCGTATAAATTAAAGTACCACTTGTTTCCGGCTTATCATGGTATGGCTTTCTCAAAGCTGCTGTATGAAGACGCTGCGTTCCATCTAGAAATATCTTAAATGCACCCATGCGGACCCTATCCGTTCCCTCCCCAGTTCTTCTATCGTGAGTATTCAAATAATCCTCCATATCTTTCTGGTTATAAACATAATGATGAAGATGTACTTGGAGTGGTAGTCCTCCTTCATCTTCTAACTTTCTATAGCTTTTCCATACCCGATCGAAAGAACCTGTGTAATTTAAATCATCGGTATGTACGGAGGATATACCATTCTCAAGTAAGTGTGGAACGGCATCTTGAATTGCTTCAAACACTTCATCCTCTGTCTTTTGCCTAAAATGAAACTTAATGAAATGGACTGCTGTATCTTTAAATCGACCATTCCACTTGCCTTCCTCATCTTTTTCAATAAACCTTTCATGCTTTTCTTCGAGGTGATCGTGCTTCTTAATTATTTTTAAAGCCTCTTCATTTACAATACATTCGTGGCCATCTTCATGAAGAAAAAACATCGGCTTTTTGTACTCTAGTTCCTCAAGATCTCTAGCATTCAATAAATGGTCTATATCCGAAAACTTACTATCGATCAAACCTCGCCCTACTATCCATTCATTTTCTTCCATTTCTTCTTCCGTATAGTGATTCCTTACAATGTCCTTCATTTCTTTCCAAGAGGATACTTCGCGCATATCAAGTTCTTTCTTCATTAGTCCGTAGCGAAGCAAGTGCATGTGCGTATCGTTAAATGACGGAGCAATCGCTTTACCTTCCCCTTCTACAATCTCAATGTCATTGTCATCGCCTTTATATAAGCCTTTCTGTACTGAAGTGATTATCCCATTCTCAATAATGACATGCCCTTCTATCGTTTCATTCCCAGGTCGATACACTTTAACGTTGTTAATAACCTTCATTTTTCCACCCTTTCGTACGTCTCTCTATTTTTATCTACCCGGGGATAGAAACGTTTATTCACAAAAAGGAGCCCTTGACTAGGCTCCTTCTGAAATCACATTCACATTGATTGTTTTTGATACCACTCTCGTCCAAAATCAACTATTTTTCTTTGTTCTATCAGTTTACATGTGGCTTTTCCAATCTTCATACAGTAATAGTCTCCGCTTTTCTCAAATTCCTTACCAATCTGTTCAAATACATCAGAATCATAGTCAATTTCTTTAAACGTTTTCCAAACTCGCTCACCATTCTCTATAAGTGCTGCTGATTTCTCTTGTAAAGGAGGGTTAGGAATACCATGCTCTGCGTAATGGAGCGACGTATTGCTATCATGCCCCACTCCAAGCATAAGAACCATGCCATCGAGTTCATAGATTTTCGCAAGTGGCGATCGATCACCAAAACCCGCTTCAAGAGGCTGTTCCTCTAAAATGTAGTCACTTTGTTTTCCCCACGCAGTGAAGGAATATGTCGGATGATTACTTCTTTTTACACCTGGCATCGTTCGAAACAATTCTGCTATGACGCCCATTCCTCGTGTTGGAGTCGTATCCTTACAATAAGCAGGCATGTTCGCTCTGATAATTTGCCACCAGGATTCAGGAACAGGAGGATTCATCCAGTTCGCTGGGTCTGAATTACCCGCCGATTGTGCAGGCATTACGATTGTGCCTTCCTCACCAACTGATTCGATCAATGCTCGGATTACTGCTTCAGGCCCCCCGCATACCCAACCTAGCGAACTGAGGGAAGAATGGACAAGGATCGTCATCCCCTCTTTTACACCTAGGCCCCGAAAATCATCTACTAAACTAGTGATTGTATGTGGTTCGATCATGCTTTCTGTCGTTCTTTTCTCTGTCATTCTATTTCCCCCTCTAACAACTCATATAAGTGATTTCTTTTCTCTTCGACCTCTTCCTGCTTCTTATACAAAGATTCGAGAACAGCTTGATCACTGCTCGTTAACAGCTCTTGTTCTATATTAAAAAGTTCTTCTTCGATTCGTTCAACCTTCTCCTCAAGTGAGACGGTTGGCTCTTTTTTTTCCTTTTTTGGTTCTGGAACCTCTTTTACTTCATCACCACTATTATCTACAATCCGAGATTCGATATGTTTCTCCCTTGCAAGACTGTACGGCTCTAAGTAATGATGTAACTCCCCATCCTCGAGCCAGTACGTAACTGGGAAGCACTTATTCAATAAGTAGCGATCGTGAGATACACAAATGATCGTGCCGGGAAATCGATCGATCGCATCTTCTAATACTTCTCTAGAATCGATATCTAAATGGTTCGTAGGTTCATCTAATACAAGGAGGTTTATATCCTTACTCATGAGCTGAGCAAGACGAAGCCTCATTTTCTCTCCCCCGCTTAAAGAGGAGATTTTTGAGAAGACACTGTACCCATAGAACAAGAACCGAGCCAACTCTTGACGGGCTTCACCTTCTGCAACTTTCGCTGTTTCGCGATACACATCGATTACACGTTCACCATCAAGATCTTCAAATACATGCTGAGAAAGATAGCCAATCTTAAGACTAGAACCTTGAACGACCTTTCCATTCTCAGGTTCATGCTGACCTAACAACACTTTCAAAAGGGTTGTCTTACCACTCCCATTTTTACCAACGATTGCAGTTCTTTCCTGATAACGTATGTTCCAATCGATGTTTTTTAATAATGGCTTTTCCCTAAAACCAGCTGTTACATTTTCAAATGTAATAACGTCTTTCCCACTCCTCCTAGACATATCAAATTCTAATCCCATCTTTCTTCTCTCTAAAATAGGGCGCTTTACTTTGTTCATTCGTTCTAGTGCTCTTTCCATGTTGCGTGCCCGCTTATGAAGCGCTGCATTTGGGGGATTCGCCTGATTTGCCCATTCTTTGAGTCGCTTGATCGCTTCTTTCATTTTCTTAATCTTCTTCTGCTGTTCTTGAAATGCTGCGAATTCCGCTAAGAGCAATTCTTCCTTTTGTTTCACAAAGTGACTATACGATCCGATGTAGACCGTTAATTCGCCATCTTCGAGATCCATCACCTTCGTTATCACTTCATCTAGAAAATAGCGATCATGTGAAACGATCAAAACGGTTCCTTTGTACCCTCTCAAGAACTCCTCCAACCACTCGACCGCTTCAATATCCAGGTGATTCGTCGGCTCATCTAATAATAGAAGGTCTGGTTCTCTTAACAAGATAAGTCCGAGGCATACCTTCGTTTGCTCACCACCACTAAGCGCTGAAAAACTAGTTTCCAGTAATTTCTGTATTCCGAGACCATTCGCTACGTTTTGAACTTTGGATGCTGTTTCATAACCACCTCTCCTTGTATATTCATCGAGAACGTGACCATATTCTTTCAATGCTTTTTCATCAGCTCCACTTGCCATCTCACTCTCTAGCTTCTTCATTCGCGTTGCTAGTTCATCCAACTCACGAAACGCTTCATTCAAAACGTCTAGTGCTGATAGTCCCTCATAGTCAGGAATCTGAGCAAGATAACCGATCGTCGTTCCTTTTTTGTAGTGAATCTCTCCTTCATCAGGACTTTCATGGCCAGCAAGTAGTTTGAATAGCGTTGTTTTTCCACTTCCGTTTCGTCCTACGATGCCAACGCGGTCTCCCTCATTGATCTCAAAAGTTATATCTTCAAAGACGGTGTTCCCACCGAGCATTTTGCTTATCGATTGTGCTGTACATACCATCATTCTAATCCCATCCTTTTACCTTAATAAAAAAAACCACAGGTAAGGATACACCTCACCTGTGGCTACTTCTTGCATAAAAAAAGAGCGGCAAACTACGCCGCTCCTTCCACTTATATCATTTCCGTTTGAAGTAGGGTAAGAGCGCCTTACGCGATCGTAATCCATATGAAGTTGCTAGAAAAGGGCAGACGTGTCCCGTTAGCAGCTCCATCATGAATAATCGCACGGCAGCAACTAGCATAATCTTCAAATTCCGTACGAACGACAGCGTTTAACATCTCTTACCTCACCTCCTTCATTTAATACCTTTACTTTATCTAAAGTTTCTGAAAAAATCAACCCTCAGTCACACGAAGACCCACAACCGAAATTACAATGCACGAGATCAATACTAATTGCATTCTATTTCGTGGCTCTTTGAACCAGTACATTCCTATCAATACGCTCCCTGCTGAACCAATTCCTGTCCAAATTGCATAAGCCGTTCCGACAGGTAATGCTTTTAGTGAAACAGAAAGCATGAAAAAGCTTAGTCCACCAAATGCAATCGTCATGATTGATGGCTTGAGTTTCTTAAACCCATTTGATAACTTCAAACTGATCACTCCACCAACTTCTGCTAGACCAGCTATCAACAACGCGATCCATGCCATATCAGAGTCCCTCCTAAGCTTCCTCGGCAGAAGTTAACTTCAAACCGACGATTGAAAAAATAAGTAACAACACAAAAAGCAGCTTGAATATACTAACTGATTCATTCAAGTAAACCATGCCTACGATTGTTGTACCGGCTGCACCGAGACCAGTGAAAATTGCATAAGCTGTTCCAATCGGTAAATACTTAATTGCCTTTCCAAAAAAGAAAAAGCTTACTCCGATCCCAACAACGGTCAACAAGCTGATGATTGGATTACTGAACCCGTCAGAATACTTCAGGCCTAAAGCCCATCCCACTTCCATTAATCCACCGATAACAAGAAAGATCCATGCCATCTCAATCACCTACTCTCATATAGTTAATGCCATTGATAAATAATGCCCAAGAATTTTCGACCCGCTTACTATGTTCTTCTTGTGAATAGTAGAAGAGCTGTTCAAATACTCCGTCCAACAAACATAAATACGCATCGAATATTTTATCCTGATCAAGATCAGGATCCATTTTTTCAAGTATAGAATAAACAACGTTCTTCATAACCTCTTCAGTCGCTAGAAACATCTCAGAGATGTTACTTCTTAACGACTCTGGAGGAAACAGCATCATGCGTTTGAAGATTAGACCAAGTTCATGATTCTGTAAGTAAGCCGTGTTTTTAATCAATAGCCTGTAAAGTTGTTCCTCAGGATTTAATGATGCAATTTCCTTTGCTGTATGTTCAAAGAAAGCATTATAATCGATAGTCACCTTATTAATCACGCCTAGGAAGAGATCCTCTTTATTTGTGAAATGAGCATAAAGGGAAGGTTTTTTGATTCCCACTTCATCTGCAATATCGTTAAGAGAGGTCCCTTCAAATCCTTTTTGAGCAAATAACATCAATGCCTTTTCTTTAATTACTTTCTGAGTTTCTTGTGCCATTTTAGATAACCTCCCTACCAATCGTTAGGCAACACCCAAAACAAAAGGACAGCTGCCTACCGTCCGTTAGTTAGTATAACATATCACGCAATTCACTGCAATTTCAATTTAAAAAAAAGCACAAAAAAAGGACCGGCATATCGCCGGTCTTCCTGGTAACGGAATATTTGAAAGGGGGTCTAGTAATAGACTATCAAAGGCGCTTATACGTGAACAGTGACAGAACACCCATTCCATTTGGACCCGTCGCCCTCAAAACCTAAAAATCAATCCTAATTATCCAGGACTATTAGATCAATACTCTTGCACTTTTAAATAAATAAGCCTTTTGATTTAGTAATTATTAGAAAATGATATTTTCTCGAAAATTTCTTTATGTTTCAATTTACCAACAACCTCTCAAAACATATTTCCCTCTTGTAGCTTTTGTGTCAAAATAGTTATTGTAAAGAGATTGAAAGCAGGTGGAGATCAAACATGTATTGTCCACATTGTGGAAAAAAAAGAGATAAAAACGACCAATTTTGTATCTCCTGTGGAAAAGAGCTCGTCTCAGAACCAAAGGGGATTCGTTCTTTCATCGTTCGTTGGTTACCAGTACTGGTTTTCTTCATTATCGGTAGTAGTCTCACAGGTTACTATTATTATGAAGAGTCTGTCACAAATGCAGCCATTCGTTCATTTGAACAAGGAGAACAACTAGCAGAAAAAGGCGACTATAAGGAAGCTCAAAATAAATTCGAGAAAGCTACAGCACAACGCGCTCAATTCCCTGCCGCAGAATTAAATCAGAACATCATGAACTCCGCGGTTACTATAGAGGATACTCTTGATTCAGCTGAGAAAGCCCGTAAGAAAGATAATTACACAGATGCACTAGAATTAGTTGATGATGCAGAAGCAGAATTGAACCAATACAAAGGGCCTTTAATGACCGACTTACAGAATGACATAGCATCCGTAAGGACGACAGTTATGGTTGCTGAGCTGAAATTCGATATGAAAGGCAAGAAATCGATCGAAGAACTTCAGCCGGTTTTAACAAGAGCAGAAACACTTGAAGTCGATGAAGCGAAAGAAGTAGCGAATCAAATTCGTAATCAAATCATCGAGTTTTCTTTGAATGAAGCAAATAAACATCTTAAAGATAACCGTTTTTCTAAAGCGTTATATGCTGTAGAAGATGGCTTACAGTTCAACAGTCAAAATGAAAAACTACTAAACTTAAAAACTGTTATCGAAAAGCGTAAAAACGCATTCGAAGAAGAACAACAAAAACGTATTGAACAGGCAATGGTAGCAGCAGCAAAAGAAGAAGAAATGAATCGTACTAACGCCATAGAACTAATCGATGCCAAAACATCCGTAACGGAGTATAACGAGCTTAAAATTACGGGAAGCGTTAAAAGTAAAGCGACCGTCCCAGTTTCCTCAATCGGGGCATCTTATCAAGTGCTTGATAGCAAGGGGAAGGTTTTCCGTAAGGGTGAAGTATACATAAACCCTGAAACACTCTACCCCGAAGACAAAGGTAAGTTTGATTTTACAATCTATGAAATTGATAAAGAAGTCAAAAACCTAGACGAATACACCGTACAGATTGACCATTTTACATGGTATGTGGAATAGCAGAAAGGAGTTTTATAACTGGATGATGAATAAGTCTGCTATTATTTCCCTAGTTGCCTCATTTCTATTAATAGCAGGAGGCAGCGTGGGCTTTTATTATTTATATGAGCATTATGACAGTACAACTGTTAACGCCTCTTCTTCACTCGGAGAACCAAACGAAGTGCAAACTTCTAACGAAGATAGTGAAGATTTAAAGTCTATTATTCATGACACCCAAAAGAGTGTTGTACAAATCAACGTCCAATTAAAAGATGGCACCTCATCCGGTTCGGGCTTTTTGTATAACAACAAAGGTGACGTGATTACGAATGCACACGTTGTTGAAGAAGCAGAAAAAATTATTGTGAAAACATCCGATGCCAAACAATTCGAAGCACAAGTTATAGGTATGGGTGAGACGATCGATATCGCTTTATTAAGAGTTCCTGGTTTGAAAGATACTGCTCCATTACCAGTTGCAGAAAAAAGAATTGCCGAAGTAGGTGACAATATCATCGCTCTCGGAAGTCCTCTTGGATTACAAAACACCGTAACGACCGGTATTATTAGTGGGTTGGATCGAGAATTTATTCTAGAGCCTTATCGCTATGAAAACATCTACCAGATTTCTGCACCTATCACAGATGGGAACAGTGGCGGACCTCTTATCGATGCGACGACTGGTGAAGCAATTGCCATCAACTCAGCAGGTACAGAATCAGGGGCCATCGGTTTCAGCATCCCGATGAAGAACGTCATCGAACAACTGAAAACATGGTCAAACGACCCTGTAGAGCTAACGGTAGACGCTGAAAGCCAAGAATCCGTCTCTACTCCACAAGGACTGACCGGAGAAGATTTTGAAGAAAATGCAACATACTTGATCGGTTACTTTTATGAAAGTCTTGCGACCCAAGACTATGTGACAGCCTACTCTCTACTCGGCAGTAGATGGCAAAGCGAAATGGATTACGAGAAATTTAGAAGTGGCTATATTCGTACGCTAGATGTAGAAGTATCGAATATGGCTGGAACGTTGAACGAAAACAATGAAGAAGTTAAAGTAACGGCAACGATTGAAGCCCAAGAACGAACAGAGGATCAGAAAACGAAAACCTCTATGTACAACGTCACGTATCAAGTTGGTTATGAAAATGATCATCTCAAAATTCTTAGTGGCACAGCAAAGAAACTAAATTAAGTATTATGAAAAAAGCTTGAGGTAACGTTACCTCAAGCTTTTTTATTCAGGCGGGTAGAAACCTTCCTGAGAAATAAAGATATTCCCTTCATTGAATTTGTCCAACAACCGATTCTTTATCTTCAAATAGGCTTTTCTGTCATACCAATCACCTAGACCATGTTCTTCAAACAGCTTACGGATGCCGAGCTGCTCTGTTCTTTTGCCACCACTGCCGTCACCCATAAAGAAGTCATCAAGAGTAATCCGGCTTACTGTCTGATGGAGTTTCTCTGGGAACTCCTCCGAACAAGGCAATAGTGGCGCAATAGCGGCCTGAACGGGTATCCCTGCTTCTCTTAACTCCTTAAGCGCCTTTAAACGCGCTGGGATTGGGGGTGCTTGTGGTGCAAAGATCTTTCGAACTGACTCAAGATCTGTTTCAACCGTCATACTGACCAATACTTTATCTCCAAGTTTTTTTAGAAGATCAATGTCTCTCGTTACAAGTGGTGATCTCGTTTGGAGAAATAGGAAATCGGGCGCCTCTTCTACCATTGCTTCAAGAAGACTTCTTGTTAACCCCGTTTTATATTCAATCGGTTGATAAGGGTCAGTGGAAGAAGACATAAAGATTGAAATCTTTCCTTTTTTCTTAGCTTTCGGTATTTCTTTCTTTAATAAAGCAACACCGTTTTCTTTAATGTCCACCCATTCTCCCCAATCTTCCTCACGAAACAGTGCGATCGGCATTCTTCTCACATAGCAATAGGAACACCCAAACGCACAGCCAGCGTAAGGGTTCAATGTATGACTGTATCCATTTAGAAAACCGCTCCCTTTTGTTAAAATCGTGCGAGATGTGCGGTTTTTAATTGAAGGCTTCATTTATTATCCTCCTTCATTTAGCGAGAACATAGGTTCTTATACTACATAAAAATCCCCGAATTGGGAGAAACTAAACATGGAAAGGTGGTTACGGTAATGAAAAAGTTATTACTCCCCCTAGTCCTGATCTGTTTTATCTTATCTCCAACTGAAACGAAAGCTGCCCTGCCTGTTAAATTACTTCAAGAAGAATGCCCGGAGCTTCAGAAAATAAAGAATCCAAGCTCCGTCCAAGAACTGCAAGCAAAGTTACAAGTTGTCGTCCCATCTATGATGGCACAAGATCCCAATTCGAAAAGTTGGCGAGTGTTATCCACCACAAAACTAAACCGCTCTTCTCCTTACTATAAATCAGCAGTCAAAGCATGCAACAAAGAAACAGCTGACCAGAGCTATCTCATTGATGTTCTTGTTACAAAGAAGTCCACTAACTTTCCTTTACACATCCACTTGCTTGCAACGAACAGCGTGAAAAAGGGATGGCTTATCTGGGGACTTACTAGCTACTAAGGCCTAAAGTGTTCTATCAAATTGAATTCGTGCAGCTTATCCCCCGATCAATACTCTGGTCGGGTTTTTCAATGCATATATTTCTCAATAAATTGTTTGAACAGCTGTGCTTCACGTGAGATATGAAGATACACCATATATGTGTATACAGTGGGTAGTCTGACCTCATCTGTCTCGACCTCGATCATCCTTCCTTCAAGCAACTCTCTCTGAACGGCCGACCTCGGTAAAAATGAGAATCCAAGCCCTTCTTCAATAAACCGCTTTGTCACGTGCACCTGTGACACCACCATCGTTCGAATCCCTTCATATTTTGCACGTAATTCGATCAAGAGCTCTTCCCAATATCCTGGGTGTGAATAGGTAAGTAATGTTGTATTCCGACAATACTCCTCAAGACTTAACGGCAAGCTTGATTCAGCATCACCACCGTCGTGGGGGACAACAAGCACGATGGGATCAGGGCCCATTTTTTCTGAAGTAAGGTGCTGCTGAATAGCTGCCATTCGCGATAATCCTAAATCAGCTGAGCCTTCTGCAACGCTGTCACCAATATCCTGTGATTCACTAACCTTCACAACAACCTCAATGGAAGGATGTTGCTTCATAAATTGTTGCAAGACGTACGGTAAAAGAGTAGCTGCAAGTAACGGAGAGACGGCGATCGTCAACTTCTTGTCGTATCCCTGATTCCAACCTGCCATATGCTGAAGGCTACTATTATAATGTTCAACCATGGTTTTTGCGTAAGGTAAAAACTGTCTACCTGCTTCAGATAAAATGACTCTTCTTCCACTCTTTACAAAAAGCTTACTATTTAGAGACTTTTCCAAATGGTGAATATGCACCGTAACCGTCGGTTGTGCTAAATACAATTTTTCTGAAGCTTCACGGAAATTCTCATACGTAGCAGCAGCTACAAACGTTCTTAGCCAGTTTACATTCATTGTTTCTCATCCCAATCAATAACGATTCTCTATCAATTAAACACTAATTATTTATTAGTCATAATGATAGCGAAACGATACACTGAATACAAGAACAATGATTGGAGTTGATGATATGGTTCATGCTGGTTTAAAAGGAATTATTGCTGCTGAGTCAGAAATCAGTCTTGTTGACGGTGAAAAAGGACAGCTTGTGTATCGGGGAGAATGGGCTGCCACCCTCTCAAAAGAAAAGTCCTTTGAAGAAGTTGTCTATTTTTTATGGAACCGTACGTTGCCTGATAAAAAGCTTTTAGAAGAATTCTCTACAAGGCTGATAGAAGCAAGACATTTAAAACCCTATCAGAAAGAAATTCTAGCTCAGTTACCAGAAAATATGGACATGATGTCGGTGATTCGTACCGTAATCTCATCGATGGCTGACAAGGATACTACATTCCCTTCCACACAACAGCAAGGTATTCGTATAGTAGGACTCGTTCCCACCATCATCGCGTATCGTTACAGATCCTTACATGGAGATCCAATTGTAGAACCAGATGCTTCCCTTTCCCATGTTGCAAACTTTCTGTACATGTTAAAAGGAAACGTACCTGCTGAAAATCACGTCAGAGCTTTATCAGCGTATTTCATTTTAACGATGGAACATGGCCTGAACGCCTCAACCTTTGCTGCTCGTGTGATTGCTTCAACAGAAAGCGATCTAGTTTCTGCAATTACAGGAGCAATCGGAGCGATGAAAGGCCCGTTACATGGTGGCGCTCCAACAGGAGTGATCGACCTACTTGACGAGATAAAACGTGATGGAAGTGCTGACCATGTATTAAGAAGGAAGTTAGAAAACAAGGAGAAGCTGATGGGATTCGGACATCGAATCTATAAAACACGCGACCCTCGAGCGTCTGCCCTAAGTGATATCACTTCTGAATTCTATGATGATGAAGAATTCAAGCTCGCTCATGAAGTAGAAAACAAGGCTGTTGAACTGCTAAAAGAACTTAAACCTGGAAGAAATCTTTATGCGAATGTAGAATACTATGCTGCAGCTATTCTACGCTCCATCGAACTCCCAACAGAACTATTCACACCGACTTTCACCGCAGCAAGATGTGCGGGCTGGATCGCGCACGTCTTTGAACAGAACGAAAACAACAGCATCATCCGTCCATCATCAACTTATACAGGGGACATACCAGCGGACTGACAAGCACCACCCGTTTCATTCCACATAGTATCGAAAAAAGAAGCGCCAGATCGGCGCTTCTTTTCATCTATTACACTTTATAAGGAATCGGGTCTTTTGATCCGGCTTCTTCAAATCCTTTTAGTCGAAGACGGCAGCTATCACATTCGCCACATGCTTCTTCTTCCCCGTTGTAACATGAAGTAGTCAACTCATATGGAACCTCTAGCCTCAGGCCTTCTTCAACCGTTTCAGCTTTCGTAAGCCCTATTAATGGTGTTTCGATCACCATGCGACTTCCTGTTGCCCCTGCTTTTGTTGCAAGATTAACCGTTTCATTCATGCTTTCAATAAACTCTGGACGACAATCTGGATAACCACTATAATCTACCGCTGATACTCCGATATAGATCGCTTCTGCTCCAATTACCTCAGCGTATGCTGATGCTAAAGAAAGAAAAATCATATTTCTAGCTGGTACGTATGTTGCTGGAATTTCATCTTCATCGATATCAGTCGGAACATCGATCGACTGGTCCGTTAGAGCACTTCCACCAATTTGGTTTAAAAAGCTAATATTCACGATGCGATGATCAGGAGCGTCATAGTACTCCGCCACCTTCTTCGCCTGCTCTACTTCACGGTTATGTTTTTGGCCATAGTGAAAAGTAATCGGATAAAGTTCATATCCTTTTTCTTTCGCCATCCCCATACAAGTGGTGCTATCAAGTCCACCACTCAACACGATGACTGCTTTTTTACTCATTCTACACACCCCTTTTATTAGGATCCCAAATGATTTTATGAAGCTGCATGCTGAGCTTCACTTTACTTAATCCAGCTTCGAGAATTTTTTGGACCAATTTGTTTGGAGGCATCGTTTCCCACACTGGACTGTAAAGAACTTGCCCTTTACCATGATTTTCTGCCACAACGTTCGTTGCTACTTCAAAGTCTTCATCAGAACCAATGACAAACTTGATTTCATCTTGGTCATCAAGAAGGGAGAAATTCTCATGAAGCATACGATGTTGTTCACCGGAATCCGGCAGCTTATAGTCCATTACAAATCGCACTTTGTTTTGCCACTCTTCATTTTCACGTCTTACTTCTTCGTATGGTGCCAAATCAATCGCACCATTCGTTTCAATGTGGATATCCTCAATATGCTCGAGGTCTACCATCGCTTGAAGAAGAGCATACGATTTTTCTCGGTGGATCAGCGGCTCGCCGCCCGTAAAGCAAATATGTCTGCTCTTATACTGTTTTATTTGGTCAATAATGTGTGAAATTGTCGCTGTATACTCAGCTTTGTCTGGCGCATAGCTATAAGGCGTATCACACCAGGTACAGCGTAGATTACAGTGAAACACTCTTACAAATACAGTCGGGAATCCTGCGCGCGTGCCTTCCCCTTCTACCGTTTCAAACACTTCAACCATCGGAAGCTTCCAGCCCATGTATTCTGCTCGTTCAGGTAATGTCCACTTATTCATTTGACTCCATCCATTCCCGCTTCAATGTCGCGTAGCTTGTCGGTGTTTCATATAGGACAAGCTCTTCTAGACGTTGCCCATTGTCTCTCATATTTCTGCTATCAAGCGCAAGATCAAGTTGCTCCCAGATCCAGACGATCATGTTTTCAGCAGTTGTATTCATATTTGGTAGGACTTCATTCAAATAATGGTGATCAAGCTTAGAATCGATTACGTCTTTGAACAATGCTTTGATTTCACCGAAGTCAACAGAAATACCAATCTCATTCACATATCCGCTTATCGTAATAACTAACTTATACGTATGACCATGCATACTTTTACACTTGCCTTCGTAACAATGCAAATGGTGTGCAGCATCAAATGTAAATTCCTTTGTTACAGCTACACGTTTATTGTGATATTTTAATTCGCTTTTTTGAATATCTTCTCCAAGCAATTCAACTTTTTTTGGAATCATAAAAGACATAAAAAAAGCTCCCTTCTTTATACTGTAGAGGGAGACGCATGAAAAAACCTTCTTCCATAGAGAAGGCGTTGTCCATTTCATCGTCCCTAGTTTTGTTTTACGAGAGGAGGGAATTCCGAACTCTCCAACCTGATAATAATATCATAACATGTTTTCGGAGAAAAGCTTCTGGTAAATCTCTCCCCTATAAGAGTATAGTAGTTAGAAGCTTTCGCATTACAATTGATTTTCAATCATGTACACTTGTAGATGGAAATAGAAATAGGGGGTGACAACACAAATGATGGAACAACAAAATCAAGGCATGATGGAAGGAATGGGAATACTCTTCGGATTATTCGGCTTCCTTTACATGGCAATCATGTTATTTATCGTGATCTTATCAATCGTATTTATTTTTAAAACAATGGGATTCATGAAGCGAAAGACCGCATCTGATCAAGAACAGAATGAACTTCTTCGTCAACTCGTTTCAAAACAAACGAAATCGTACGATGAGGATTCCACTAACTATTAAAGTACAAAGCCATCCTTCCAATAAGGATGGCTTTGCTTTATTTACTCGGTGTTTTTGTTTACGAACCGCTCGATTCGTTTCACAGCTTCTTGAAGGGATTCAAGAGAAGTTGCGTATGAGCAGCGTACGTACCCTTCTCCACCTTCACCAAACACATGGCCCGGAACGACAGCAACACGTTCTTCATGCAATAGTTTCTCTGCAAATTCATCAGAGGACATGCCAGTAGATTGAATCGATGGAAAAGCATAGAATGCGCCTCCTGGCATGCGACAGGATAGCCCCATTCGATTAAATGATTTTACAATGAAGTTTCTCCTTTGGCGGTAGCTACGCTTCATCCGCTCCAAATCTTCACGCCCATTTCGGAGAGCCTCAAGCGCCCCGTGCTGTGCGATCGTAGGAGCACACATCATCGTATATTGGTGAATCGTAAGCATCACGCTCAATATTTCTTCTGGCCCCGTAACATAACCAAGTCTCCATCCTGTCATCGCAAACGCTTTAGAAAATCCAGAGATAAGGATCGTTCTTTCTCGCATTCCTGGAATACGAGCAATGCTGTAATGGGTTTGATCGTACGTTAGCTCTGCATAGATTTCATCTGAGAGAACTAATAAATCATGATCTTTAATGACTTGTGCAACGTCTTCTAGTTCCTCTTCTGTCATCGTCGCACCTGTAGGATTACTTGGGAAGCAAATCAACACCGCTTTCGTCTTGTCCGTAATAGCTGATTTTAACTTCTCAGATGTTAGCTTAAACTCATCTTCTTCCACCGTTTCTAGAGGTACAGGTGTGCCTCCAGCAAGTGTAACTGCAGGTGAATAAGCGACAAAACCAGGCTCAACAATAATTACCTCATCACCTGTATCAAGAATCGAACGGAAAGCTAAATCGATTGCCTGACTTGCTCCGACCGTGCAAATGATTTCTGATTTAGCATCGTAAGACAATGAGAATTGCTCATTAAGATAAGAGGATATTCCCTCACGTAACTCTAGTAATCCTGCGTTCGGTGTATAAGCCGTATAGCCGTTTTCTAATGAAGCATATCCCGCTTCACAGACGTTCCATGGTGTTACAAAATCAGGCTCTCCAACTCCTAGAGAAATAACATTCTCCATTTGAGATGCTAAATCAAAGAATTTTCGGATGCCAGATGGTTTTAATTTCGAAGCATTTTTTGAAACATAATCACTTTGAACCTGACTCATGGTGACACCACAATCCGTTTATCTTTCTGCTCAGGCTCAAAGATCACGCCATCATGCTTATATTTCTTCAATAAAAAATGTGTTGTGGTTGATAGGACAGAATCAAGGGTGGAGAGTTTATTTGAAACGAAGAAAGCGACTTCTTTCATTGTTTTACCCTCGATCTGAACAGAAAGATCATATGCACCAGACATTAAATAAACGGTTTTCACTTCAGGAAAGCGATAGATACGTTCTGCTACATCATCAAAACCAACCTCGCGCTTTGGTGTCACTTTTACGTCGATCATCGCAACAACGCCGTCTTTTCCTGCGGCTTTATCCCAATTAATAACGGAAGAATAGTTCAGAATAATGTTCTGTTCCTCAAGTGAAGTTATCGTCTTCTCCACTTCCTCCTCAGATAAATCAACCATATCAGCAAGAACATCCAATGGAATACGTGCATTATCTTCTAAAATTTCTAGGATTTCAATTTCTTTCTCATTCATTTCAATTCCCCCAGTAAACTGCATTTTTTCTACTATATCATGGTTTTGCCGTTATTTCATTGATGAGTCAATGCGTTAAATCCTTAATACAATCTAACGTTGTTCTCTGATTAATCAATAACTCCAGATTCCATAATATCTGCGTTCGCCTTAACCGAAATGTTTAAAGTTGGATAGTGGTTTTCCCAATTCGAGAAATCAAATTTCCTTGTCTGACTTCTTGCGCGATCTCCTAACGCTAAAGGATCGATCTGTAACTCTTGAAATTTCTTTATTAATTTCATACTATCTTGTTCAATTTTCTTTTCGAATGCGTCCACAATATCATTTTTAATCCGTTTGTCTAGTTTATCACCAGTATATTGAGCGATATTAGCGTTGATATCCACTTCTATCGACACTTTTGGGGTTTTATTCCCGTCACTTACTTTATAAGAAACATCTGAAATGACTTTATAAAGCGTCGCATAATTTCCGTCTGGGAGAGTAATTTCAAATAATCCTGCTTTATGTTTTCTATTGATTAACGTAAACATAAACATTTCTTCTAGGTCTAGCTTCCCAACCATTTTCTCACCTTTAAAAAGAGCAAGACCTGAAATCACGATTTCATTTTCATTTTTTTTTAGTAAGGGCATATACGGGTCCATCCCTTTACCATAATATTTATAGTCGAAAAAATGCAGGTTGTTTTGTGGCATATTGCCGTACTCAATCGACTGCCTGATTAATATTTGGAGGAACGGTCCTATTCCTTGAAGATATTCATCCTCTTCTTTAATCAAGTCTCCTGCGCTTCCTTCTACTACGCCTACATACGTTAACCGACCAGATGCAGGGTCACGAAGAAAACTATCCAACACTCTCAATACACCGTGTTCCGCTTCTTCTTCACCAAACAGCATCACAGCCATTTTGCCAATTGTAATGGGCTTTGGCACCCCACTCAACTGGTTTCTGAGCCCTTTTGACGTTCGAGCTTCGGCTTGGAATGTCCTTGTTTCAACCTCCTGATTTGGTTTAAACCTTTGAAGAGAAATGGTTCCTTTAATCTTATCGTCGCTTCCTTTATCATAACCTGCAATAAACACAACAGGTACTTCATCGATAATCTCAGTGGAAACACAAGCTGTCAGGACTATGCACATCAAGAGTATCATGGGTATTTTCTTATAACTCATCTCGTCACCCTCCTCCGGACCACAGCATATAAGAAGATGATTGGAATATAAATATAGAAAAAATACGTACCGATTGAGGCTGTAATCGTGTTTATCATATCGACCTGTTCACGAGTTGTTATGAGAACACATGAGATAAAAACAACAATCAGCAGGACTATTGAAAAATACTTTTGCTTAATATGTAACGTCTTTTTTCCGATTCTAGTAGCTGCCCAAATATTTAAGCACACGTTAGGAAAGATAACAAAACACCAAAACGTAATCCCAATATACTCGAACCGTTCCACAAATGGGAGCTCAACCATCTTCCACGATATCAATGTTGACCATATGGTTTGTTGGAGCTGTTCTTCACTATAAAAAGCAATCGAAATGATCATGACGATGAGATAAATAATCGTTGTGCCACCAATCCCAATGTGAGCCCAAACCCGAGACGATTTGGGATTCTTAAGGAACGGATAAGCAAAAAGGAGAATTTCAGCTCCAAGGAAACTTAATGTCATCTGCTTCGTCCCCATCACAAAATCCTTGAGTGAATGATCAAATACCGGGAGTAGATTAGTAAACGAAGCGTATTTAGCTGGTGAAACAGCAGTAATCAACAACCACAGTGGAAAAATCACCCCAAAAAAGGAAACTCCGACTACTGTACGAAAGCCTCCAGCCAACACATAGTAAGTTAACAACAGAAACATTAGAACAGGAATCCACGTTTTGAGTTCTGGAAACATCCATGCCTGAATCACTTCGATGAAGGTTCTAAGAATCACGACAGCACCAAGCAAAAGATAAATCATTACTAAAAGGTTTAGCAATCCACCGATCCAGCTCCCAAACCACTTTTTCTGTAAATCGATAATATCCTCCCGTTCATCACCAAGAATGACATACATCATCCAAACGAACACGTGAAAAATAAGTCCCGTAATCAATACAACAATCCATCCATCTTGACCAGTGTATTGATTAATATACCTTGGGAACCCAAGGATTCCAACGCCAACCTGATTGCTATGAATAATAAACATGATAAGAAAAGAAGAAACAAGAATTTCCTTTCTTGGACTGTTTTCCACTTTCATCACCCTCTACTGCTCATCAAAGTCAAGTGAGTTAGGCTTTTTTTCTTTTTTATCGAAGAATCGAGAGACTTTTTCTGTTCGAAAGAAATGAGACCTCTTTTTTTGTAGTACATACGGTAAGCGAAAGAACGAGTCATACCAATCCTTCACTCTTGGAGGATAAAGTGGTGCAAGATATGGACTTCCTAATGAAGTAAGCCTTATTAAATGAACCATCACAAACAATCCGAATAGTGCAATCCCAATCAAGCCTAGAAACTGGGCAAATAATATTAATGGATACCTTAAGAACCTGATTGTATTTGTCATTCGGTAAACTGGAGTAGTAAATGAAGCAAGTGCAGACAACGCAACGATAATGAGTAATATATTACTCGTAAGAGATGCTTCTACAGCAGCCGTACCAATTACGATACCTCCCACGATACCTAGAGTCTGCCCAACTTTAGATGGCATCCTCGCTCCAGCCTCACGCAACAGATCGATGGTTATCTCAAGAAATAGTACTTCGATTACAGGAATAAATGGAATGTCACTCCTTGAAGAGATTAACGTTGCAAGGAGCTTAGATGGAAACAGTTCGAAATGATACGTTAACACCGCCACATAAAGAGGTGTTGCGACGATCGACATTAAGATCGACATCATTCTAATAATCCGAAAGAACGAGGCGATATTCCAGCCTAGGTAGTAATCTTCAAACGATACAAGAAGTTGCCCAAAATTAATCGGACCGATCAACGCATTAGAAGATCCCTCGACAAGGATTGCTACTGCACCATAATTCAAATGCCCCGTAATTCGGTCTGTTCGTTCCGTATCGATCATCTGAGGGAAAACCGATAACGAATTATCTTCTAACATTTGCCCAATTACTGAGGAATCAGCAATTAAATCAAAATCTAAGTCTTCAAGTCTTTGAACGACCGTATTCACATTCTGTTCTGACGCCGTACCTTCTATATACGTTACAATTATTTTCGTTTTTGAAACTGTTCCGACCGTTACTTTTTTCATCCGTAATTTCGGATGAGGAATTCGCCTTCTTATTAAATTCATGTTTGTTTGGAGGTCTTCAATCAACCCTTCTTTTGGCCCCATTACACTGAATTCAATCTCAGGTGGTGATAAATCTCTTGATTTTATTAGACTTAAATCCATTAACAATACTTTCTGACTTTTATTTAAACGTACTGCTAAATAGCCAGACATCAACCGTTCTTGAACTTTTATCGGGTCAGATGAGATTTCAAGGTTTTCTATCGGAATAATACCCTCTAGCTCTTCTAAAGATTTTGTCTCACTTTCATTTAGCTTAGTCAGTACAACACGATGAAGCTTTGCAGGGTCGATGATGGAAGCAAAATAAATAAGGGTATAGGGAATCCTACTTGCTTTGTTTTGGTAAATGACAAAATCTGCAGACTGACTCAGATCATCTAATACATCATCTAGAGTCATCTCTTTTTCTGTTTTCTGAAACCACTTCACATCGATCAGCTCCGCTGCCAAAGTCTCTTTTTCGTAGCATGTGCATTTCTACCTTCGTTATCCAATACAAAAACCAGGCACCTTGCCTGGTTTAAGAATGTTCTTTATAAATAGCTAATACTTTTTTTCTCTGCTCCTTATGATCAACCGATGGGTGTGGATAGTCAGTCCCGATCACACAATTGCTTTCCTCTTGTTCATCATGTGTCATCTTAGAAGGGTTGTGAATAAATGTAGACGGGACGTCTTTTAACTCTTCTACATACTTCTTGATGAATGTCCCATCAGGATCGAAACGCTCTCCTTGAGTAGTTGGATTAAACACCCTGAAATATGGAACAGCATCTGTTCCTGTCGATGCCGCCCACTGCCACCCTCCTGCATTCGATGACTCATCATGGTCGATTAACTTCTTCTCGAAGTGCTGATCTCCAAGTCTCCAATCGATCATGTAATCTTTTGTGAGGAATGATGCAGTTATCATTCTAAGGCGATTATGCATCCATCCTTCTTTGTTCAATTGTCTCATCCCAGCATCCACGATTGGAAAACCTGTTTTCCCCTCTTTCCATTTCTGTAGATTTTCCTTATCGCTATTATCCCATGGCAGATCACGATAATTCGAATGAAACTCTTCTTCTCTTAATGTAGGAAAATGATAATGGACCATTCCATAAAAATCTCTCCAGGCAAGTTCCTGTATAAATGCTTCCACTCCTGAATGATCGTGCTCAACAACAAGATGATATAATGTCCTAACAGATAGACAACCTGTTTTTAAATAAGGTGAAAGCCTACTCGTTCCAATCACATATGGCAAATCTCGATTATTCTCATAATCCTTTAAACGATCGCTTACAAAATCCTTTGCACGTATACGTGCATGTTCTTCCCCTATTCCTTGCCACTTTCTTTCGCACTGTCTCAACACTAACCTAAATTCTTTAGCTGACGTATCATCAATATCCTCATTAAATGAACGAGCATACAACGATAACTTCTCTTTATCTATTCGTAAAATACTAGGCTTACTAGGCTTTCTCCATTGCTTATAGTATGGGGAAAACACCTTGTACATTGTCCCGTCACCCTTTTTAATTTCCTCTACTCCATGTAGATAATAATCTTGAAAAGAGTGAAATTCAATTCCTTCACGTACTAAAAAGTCATTAACCTCAGCATCTCGACTTGCACCGTACCCAACATCATCTCTATTGTAAAAAACAGCTCTTACATCAGGTAATGCATCCGTTACCTTTTGGAATACATCAACTGCATCTCCAAAAACCACTTGAAAAGGGTACTTCATATCCAAACAACGGTCTTGAAACTGCTTTACCGTCTGAAAAAAGTAATCATGATGCGAATCGATCGTTTGAGTAAAGTGCGGATCCAATTGAAACAAACCAACCCACCGTGCATCATTTTCTTCACAATACTCGATCGCTCTTTGTAGAGCTGTATGGTCTTCTAATCGGAAGTCTCTTCGAAACCACACGATAACAATATCCTTCAATTTTCTCACCTCTCTAGGAACGCTCATATTTTTTTATTCCCTAAATGGTGATTTGCTAATAGTTATAGTGTGTTTTTTCGCGTATATGGATGGTATTGATGGTTTTGATGGTTTTGAGGCAAGAAAACAAGAGGGTATTTGGAGATATCGGCGAAATTGGTAATATATCCGCGCTTTTTGGTTGTTTATCCGCGAAATAAACAATATATCCGCGTTACCGTATTTCCAACCATTTTTTACACCAAACCACATTCAGACAACACAAAAAAAGCCAGAGATCACAATGACCTCTGACTTCTCACTTGCCTAGCGACGTCCTACTCTTGCAGGGGGAGAGCCCCCAACTACCATCGGCGCAAGAGCTTAACTTCCGTGTTCTCATACGGGGCGCGATAAGCGGCGAACTCGCCAGCTGCGCGATCCTGGATCCTCATAGATCTCCGACTATCTACTCCGGTCCAGTTTCACTTGCTTCCTCGAATTTCTTGCTTCTCCCACCCCTACGAAGCTTTCGGAGATGCCCTTTTCTGTCTTCTCAATGAAGGTACTCACCTTACGGTCCCGTGATACAAACCAAAAAAGCATATAAAAAAGCCAGAGCTCAATGCTCTGACTTCTCACTCGCCTAGCGACGTCCTACTCTTGCAGGGGGAGAGCCCCCAACTACCATCGGCGCTGAAGAGCTTAACTTCCGTGTTCGGCATGGGAACGGGTGTGACCTCTTCGCCTTCATCACTAGACTATTCAGGTATTCCCTGAAAACTAGATAGCACGCAACAACGTGTTCCAATAATATTTTTCGCGATGTCTAGTGCCGCAGGCTATATTCTTGCCCATTTCACTCTTTCACTTCAGGCGGAAAACGCCTTACGTTCAAGAGCTCCAATGGTCTACGAATATGACCAAGCCTGCTTTACTTTTCGTTTGGTTAAGCCCTCGATCGATTAGTATTCGTCAGCTCCACGTGTCGCCACGCTTCCACCCCGAACCTATCAACCTCATCATCTCTGAGGGATCTTACCAGCTTGACGCTGTGGGAAATCTCATCTCGAGGGGGGCTTCATGCTTAGATGCTTTCAGCACTTATCCCTTCCACACGTAGCTACCCAGCTATGCTCCTGGCGGAACAACTGGTACACCAGCGGTGTG
>NZ_JAIVAF010000005.1 GCF_020171805.1 Guptibacillus algicola
GGTCGGCTACGCATCGTGGCCTTGGTAAGCCGTTACCTTACCAACTAGCTAATGCGCCGCGGGCCCATCCTACAGTGTTAGCCAAAGGCCAACTTTCAACGTTGCATCATGCGATGCTATGTATTACCCGGTATTAGCTCCGGTTTCCCGGAGTTATCCCAGTCTGTAGGGCAGGTTGCCCACGTGTTACTCACCCGTCCGCCGCTGAGAAATGGGAGCAAGCTCCCATTTCTCCGCTCGACTTGCATGTATTAGGCACGCCGCCAGCGTTCGTCCTGAGCCAGGATCAAACTCTCCGATAGAAAGTTCAATCTAGCTTTAAAACTTGTTGTTTCCGTAGAAACAATTTCTTGCATGGCGTTTCGTTCAGTTTTCAAAGATCGATTTGTTTCTTTCGTTTTCGCCGTTTTTTATCGGCGACTTAAATAATATATCATGGTAAGCATGATCCCGTCAACAACTTTCAACAAGTTTTTTATAATCAATTTGAAAGGAGTCAATAACGCCTCTCAAAGCGACGGAATTACATCTTACCACGTGCATTTAGTGGACGCAAGGGGTAAATACAAAAAAATAAGAAGAAGGTTTCCCCTCTTCTTATCTCTTCGTTATTCTTCACTATCGTCGGATTCATTGTTTCCTTCAATAGTTGTATTTTCATCTTCTTCATTACTTTCTTCAATTGTTTCTACTGTAGAATCGGACTCTAATGCTTCCTCTTCTAGATCTTCACCTTCGATACCCTCTTCATTAATCTCTACCTTAGCAACAGTTGCGACTGAGTCGCCTTCTGTTACGCGGATTAATTTAACACCTTGAGTATTACGACCTGTTTGAGAAATGTCCTTAACGTCGATTCTGATTACGACACCACTTTCAGTAATGATCATACATTCTTCATCAAGAGTGACAGTCTTTAATGAAGTAAGCAATCCGTTTCGATCTGTTAAGTTGCAAGTCTTAATCCCTTTACCGCCTCTAGTTTGAACACGATACTCATCTGTTGGAGTTCGTTTGCCATAACCTTTGTCGGTAACGATCAGTACATCTTGGTCTTCATCTAGCGTTCCAACACCCACGACACGATCGTCTTCTTGAAGAGTGATTCCTTTAACGCCAGTTGCAGTTCGGCCCATAGATCGTACGTCTGTTTCAAGGAAGCGAATAGCCATACCTTGTTTTGTACCTATTATAAGCTCTTTAGATCCATTAGTAAGACGAACCCCCATCAACTCATCATCTTCCTTGAAGTTGATCGCGATCAAACCGCCTTTTCGAATGTTTCCAAACGCTGATAGTGGAGATCGTTTTACAACACCTTGCTTTGTAACAAAGAATACATACCAGTCATCAACGAATTCTTCTACTGGAATAATCGCTGTGATGTACTCATCCTTTTCAATTTGAAGCAAGTTGATAATTGGAATTCCCTTAGCTGTTCTACTAAGGTCAGGAACCTCATAACCTTTTAACCTGTATACTTTCCCTTTGTTCGTAAAGAAGAGAATCGTATTATGAGTTAACGTTGTGAAGAGGTGCTCTACAAAGTCACCATCGTTCGTCCCCATTCCCTGCACGCCTCGACCACCACGTTTTTGACTGCGATACGTGTCGATAGGAAGACGTTTAATATAGCCATTATGAGTCAACGTAATAACGATATTTTGTTTCGGAATGAGGTCCTCATCTTCAATCATATCGAATCCGACTGTAATTTCAGTACGACGTGGATCTGCGAACTTCTCTCTTACTTCTAAAAGTTCTTCACGGATGATCTCAAGAACTTTTTCTTCATCAGCTAGAATTGCTTTTAGTTCAGCGATCCTTGCCATCAGTTCTTTATATTCATTCTCGATCTTATCTCGCTCAAGTCCAGTAAGTCGCTGAAGTCGCATATCGAGGATAGCTTGTGCTTGGTCATGACTGAGTGAGAACTTTGTCATTAAGCCTTCTCTTGCGATATCTGTTGTCTCAGAAGCTCTAATTAGTGCGATAACCTCATCAAGGTGATCAAGTGCTACTCGAAGTCCTTCAAGGATATGTGCTCTCGCTTCTGCTTTATTAAGTTCAAACTGAGTTCTTCTTCTAATAACGACCTTTTGGTGTTCAAGATAATGTTCAAGACATTCCTTTAGCGTCAACACCTTCGGCTGTCCGTCTACTAGAGCAAGTGTATTGATTCCGAAGCTCGTTTGCAGTGCCGTTTGCTTGTATAAATTGTTTAATAGAACGTTCGCATTCGTATCTTTACGAACTTCAATCACGACACGCATACCGTTACGGTCGGATTCATCTCGAAGATCCGTAATACCTTCTATTTTCTTATCTCGTACTAGTTCAGCAATCTTTTCTACTAATCGAGCTTTGTTCACCTGGTATGGAAGTTCATTTACGATAATGCTCTTCTTGCCATTAGCGTACTCTTCGATCTCGGCTTTTGCTCGCTGTATGATAGATCCTCTTCCAGTGGTATAAGCTTTACGAATTCCTTCACGACCAAGAATTTCAGCTGCAGTAGGGAAATCAGGTCCCGGTATATACTCCATAAGTTCAGGAATCGTCATCTCAGGATTTTTACTTAGTTCAAGTAGTCCATCGATTACTTCACCAAGGTTATGAGGTGGAATATTCGTTGCCATACCAACTGCAATACCAGAAGCACCGTTAACGAGAAGGTTAGGAAATCTAGCAGGAAGTACAATTGGCTCGCGTTCTGAGCCATCATAGTTATCTTGATAATCAATCGTATCTTTATTGATATCCCTTACCATTTCCATTGAAATCTTCGACATTCTCGCTTCCGTATAACGCATTGCAGCAGCTGCATCACCATCGATGGAACCGAAGTTACCGTGTCCATCGATCAACATGTTGCGATAGCTGAAGTCCTGCGCCATTCGCACCATCGTATCGTATACGGCAGAATCACCGTGTGGGTGATACTTACCAATTACTTCACCAACGATACGTGCCGATTTCTTATAAGCTTTATCTGACGTCATCCCAAGGTCATTCATCGCATACAGGATACGACGGTGAACTGGTTTAAGGCCATCACGCACATCAGGTAGAGCGCGGCTAACGATAACGCTCATCGCATAATCCATGAAGGAGGTGCGCATTTCCTGACTAATATTTATTTCTTTTACTCTCGATCTTTCCATATCAGACATACGGAAAACCTCCAATTGTACTCTTGTTCATCTTTTACATAAGATTGCTCTTCAGTTAAAACTGGACTTTTGCACAATCTTTTAAAGCCTCAAATCCATTGGTAATAGTAGTAAATACTATTTACAAGAAGAAAAAGGGGAGTGTATCCCCTTTAGATTTTGCTTATACATCAAGGTTCTTAACGTAATGTGCATTGTCTTGAATAAAGTTTCTTCGCGGTTCAACTTTATCACCCATCAGCATATTGAAAACTTCATCCGCTTCGATTGCGTCTTGCATAGTTACTTGCAGTACAGTACGAGATTCAGGATCCATCGTCGTTTCCCATAGCTGAGTAGGGTTCATCTCACCAAGACCCTTGTAGCGTTGTATGCCGGGCTTAGGATTTTTCGGGATATCTGCAAAAATCATGTCTCGCTCACGATCATTGTAAGCATAGGTTATCTTTTTACCCTGAGTGATTTTGTAAAGTGGTGGTTGCGCAATGTATATATAGCCATTTTCAATCAATGGACGCATATAACGATACAAGAACGTTAATAGTAGTGTACGAATATGCGCGCCATCAACATCGGCATCTGTCATGATGATCACTTTATGATAACGAGCTTTTGAAATATCAAAGTCCTCTCCAATTCCAGTTCCCAGTGCCGTGATAATAGCGCGAACCTCATTGTTGGAAAGAATCTTATCGAGTCTCGCCTTCTCAACGTTAATGATTTTACCTCTAAGCGGTAGGATTGCTTGGAAGTGACGATCACGTCCCTGCTTTGCAGATCCTCCCGCGGAGTCACCCTCAACGACATAAAGCTCAGAAATAGAAGCATCTTTCGATGAGCAGTCAGCTAGCTTACCAGGTAATGAGCTAACTTCGAGTGCTCCTTTTCTTCTCGTTAGTTCACGGGCTTTCTTTGCAGCTGCACGAGCTCTAGAAGCCATCAATCCTTTTTCAACAATCTGCTTACCTACAAGAGGATTTTCAAAAAGGAACGTAGAAAACTTCTCTGCAAAAACAGATTCCGTAATCGTTCTTGCTTCAGCGTTTCCGAGCTTCGTTTTCGTTTGACCCTCAAACTGAGGATCTGGATGTTTAATCGAGATGATTGCAGTCAATCCCTCACGCACATCGTCACCTGTTAGGTTCGGGTCATTTTCTCTAAATAAACTATTTTTACGTGCATAGTCATTGATCACTCTCGTCAAAGCGGTTTTGAATCCATATTCATGCGTACCGCCTTCATGTGTGTTGATGTTGTTAGCAAACGAGTAAATGTTACTCGAGAAACCATCGTTATATTGAACTGCGATCTCAATAGAAATTCCTTCACGTTCACCCTCAACAAAAATAGGCTCTTCATGCAGGGCTTCTCTTGTACGGTTCAAATGCTCTACATAGGATTTGATACCACCTTCGTAGTGGTATTCGAAGCGACGAACTTCTTCTGGACGCTTATCCTCAGCATTGATTTGAATGCCGCGATTTAAGAAAGCAAGTTCTCTCAAACGATGTGAAAGAATATCAAAATCGTATTCAATCGTTTCTGTGAAGATTTCGGTGTCAGGAATAAAGTGAATCATCGTTCCTGTAATGTCACTCTCACCAATTACTTTAAGGTCTTCGTCTGGAACACCTCTTGTGAAGCTTTGGTAATATACCTTTCCGTCTCGCTGCACAGTGATTTCAAGCTTAGAGGATAGTGCGTTAACAACAGATGCACCAACTCCATGTAGTCCACCTGAAACTTTGTAACCTCCGCCGCCGAACTTACCACCTGCGTGCAGTACAGTCATGATGACTTCAACAGCAGGTCTACCCATCTTTTCATGGATACCAACCGGAATGCCTCGTCCATTATCCTGAACGGTTATGCTATTGTCTTTCTCGATACTTACGGTTATTTCCGAACAGTAACCCGCAAGTGCTTCATCAATACTATTATCAACAATTTCCCAGACAAGATGATGCAGTCCTCGTGCACTGGTTGAACCAATGTACATACCAGGGCGTTTTCGAACAGCTTCAAGCCCCTCGAGAACTTGAATCTGGGTTTCATCATATGTTTGTTTATTAGATTGCTGTTCTAATGTCATATCGATCACCTACATTTCTCTATCAAAGATAGACTCTGATCCAGTTTGTTTACTGGCTTTATGATGATTCTCCTCGAATCGTTGTTTCAACACTGTCTGATACGGTGTACGCTCTTCGTTTCAACGTTAGTGAAGATAGTGGAGATAAGAACACCATATCCGTCGTAATAACGATTGATTTCGTTAGATCGCCACCGATATCTTCAACAAGCTTATCCTTCGAATGCCGATGAAGAAATTCGGTCGTAATTTCAGCTTCCTCCATTACGTGCCAGTCGAATATTCCTACAACATCTCTGGACTGCACGACGACATCTTCTCCTAAGTGTATAAACACATCTTCACCTCACTTCACTTTATCGATCAGTCCTTCATGAACCTCGAAAGTCGTTGCTTTCTTTAACGTTTCATGATTGATTCCTTCAACGCTGGTTGTTGTGACAAACGTCTGGACCTTACCTTGAATTGTATTTAAAAGATGAGACTGTCTGAAATCATCTAATTCTGACAGTACATCATCGAGAAGAAGTAATGGGTATTCACCAACTTCACTATGGATCAATTCAATCTCGGCAAGCTTTAACGATAAAGCAGTTGTTCGCTGTTGCCCCTGAGAGCCATAGGTTTGAACATCTTTTCCGTTGACAAAAAACGACAAATCATCCCTATGCGGACCTACGAGCGTGACACCGCGATCCACTTCTCTTTCTTTTATCTTATCAAACTTTTCTTTATATCCATCTACTATTTTCGACAAATCCGCAGGTTCTGATACCTCAACCGTAGGATTATACTTGATTTCTAACTTTTCAAGCCCTCTACTAATTCCATGATGGATTGGTTCAGCCCATTTTTGAAGGAGTCGAACGAATTTCACTCTTCTCTCATAGATATTCGCAGCTGATTCAATCAATTGATCGGTGAGAATCTCTAACATTACAAAATCAGGGTTCTTCTGATAGCGAAGATCTTTCAACAAACTGTTTCGTTGTTGAAGTAATTTTAGATACCGACCAAGATGATAAAGGTAGACAGGTTGAACCTGTCCAAGCTCAATATCAATGAAACGCCGACGAACACCTGGATTTCCTTTTACAAGGTTTAAATCTTCAGGTGCAAACATAACCACATTTAATGCGCCTATATAGTTGCTTAGCTTTTGTTGTTCCAATTGATTTAATTTAGCTTTTTTACCTTTATGGGAAATGACCAGCTGGAGGGATAGGGGACCGTTCCGTTTTTCTATTCTACCTTCTATTTTAGCATACTCCTCATCCCAATTGATTAATTCTTTATCTCTTGGTGTTCGATGGGATCTTGCCATCGCGAGTACATAAATTGCTTCCATGATGTTTGTTTTCCCTTGAGCATTCTCTCCAAGAAAAACATTCACATTGTTTTCAAATGTAAGCTCCTGCTTACCGTAATTACGGTAGTTCGTAACTGTTAACGTGTTTAGATGCAACGGGATACCCCCATTCAGCTAGTTACAACAAACTCTCCTACTCCAGGAATCATAACTTTGTCCTGATTATAGAGTTTTTTTCCTCGACGATCTTCTAATTCTCCGTTCACATACACTTCATACTCTGACAAAAACCATTTGGCCATACCGCCAGTATCTATAACCCCGGCTTCTTGAAGAAGTTGTCCGAGTGTAATATGTTCTTTTATCAATTTAACTTGTTCCATGCCATTCACCTCAATTGTCCTTTTGAATATGTTCTTCCATATTCAGATTCAAGGATGCCAATAGTTTATTATACCTCTTTTTCACCAAAAACGCATGAAAAAACGCCGAAAAATTTATTTAGAATACAAAACAAGCTGCCAGGATGTAAACCCTGACAGCTTGTTGGTTATTTCAGTTGCGAAAAATTAATAAGTTCTTACCGGAAGAATCAGCTGCATGATCGCTGAACCTTCGATCGGTTTAATCAAGAAAGGTCGCATCGCTCCAGTGAAGCTGATGGTTACTTCGTTAGAGTCCATTGCTCTTAAAGCATCCATCATGTATTTTGCACTGAATGAAATTTTTAGTTCCTCACCATCATAAGAATGAGCTTGAACTTGCTCAATTACTTTACCAATCTCAGGTGAATTGGAGGAAATCTCTAGCGATGATTCTTCAAGGCTTGAAAGTTTTACTACGTTGTTTCGACCTTCTCTAGCTAGAACAGACGCACGATCGATCGCTTGAAGTAATTCTTTCGCTGAAACCGTTACGTTCGTTTTACTATCATTTGGAATCAAGCGACTTGTATCTGGGTAGTTGCCGTCTAATAGTCTTGAGAAGAACAAAAGGTTGTTAGCTTTGAAAAGGATTTGGTTTTCAGCAACCGTAATATCGACTAAATCTTCAGTGTCATCGATGATTTTGGAAAGCTCACTCAAACTTTTCCCTGGGATGACAACATTCGAAAATGAAAAGTCATTGCTGTTCGGCTCTACCTTTACAGATCGTAGAGCTAGTCTGTGACTATCTGTTGCAGTACAGTTCAACTCATCGTTTTCAAGCTCCCAGTTTACACCTGTTAACACCGGTCTTGTTTCAGAAGTAGAAACAGCGAAAACCGTTTGTCTAACAATGTTTTTTAGTAGATCAGCTTGGATTTGGAATCCTTCTTGAGCTTCTACTTCAGGTAAGCGTGGATATTCTTCTGGATCTAGTCCATTTAGATTGAATTCTGATGATCCAGAACGAATTCTAGTCGTTAAGCTATCGTATACCTCTATTTCGACCTGATCACCTGGTAGTTTCTTAACGATGTCAGAGAAGAAACGAGCTTGAAGTACAATACTTCCCATCTGTGAAATCTCAACAATTTGTTTATCGTTTTCTTCTGATGGTATAAAGCATTCGATTGAAATGTCTGAGTCGCTTCCTGTTAATGTTACCCCTTCATCACTAGCAACAATTTTGATTCCCGTAAGGATAGGAATCGTCGTTCTTGAAGATACGGCTTTCATTACATCTGATACGTTCGATACAAGATGATCTCTTTCAATCGTAAAACGCATAATTTACCTCCTAAATAAATGAACCTGATTAGTATAATTATTATTTAAAAATGTCGTAGTCTTACTAGTAGGGGCTGTGAATGTGTGGATAAGTATACACAACCCCTTGATACGAAAGTTATCCACCTGTGGATAGAGTGTTAGTAACTCTCCCATTCTGTGCACACGTTATTCAGTAGTATCCACATAACGAGGGTTAACCGTTTTTTAGTTGCTCCACAATATCCTGCAATTTTTTCTGAAGATCTTGATCAGTATCTAGTAGTTTTGAGATCTTCTCATGTGCATGAATGACTGTCGTATGATCTCTGCCACCAAATTCTTCTCCAATTTTAGGAAGAGAGAAATCAGTGAGCTCCCTAGATAGGTACATCGCTATCTGGCGAGGAAATGCGACTGATTTTGTCCTTTTCTTTGCAGCAAAATCCTCGAGCTTAACAGAGAAATGATCTCCAATCACCGTTTGAATATCATGGATGGTGATCACTTTTGGCTGTGAAGAGGGAATGATGTTCTTCAATGCTTCAGCAGCGAGATCAGCGTTCATGTCTTGATTGATAAGAGATGAATAAGCAACTACGCGTATCAATGCCCCTTCTAACTCTCGAATGTTCGTATCGATTTGATTAGCGATATAAAGCATGACTTCATTCGGAATGTCGAGACCTTCCGCTTTTGCCTTCTTCCTTAAGATTGCAATTCTAGTTTCGAGATCAGGAGGAGTAATATCTGTGATCAATCCCCACTCAAAGCGGGACCGAAGTCGGTCCTCAAGTGTTGGAATCTCCTTTGGAGGTCTATCACTAGAGATGACGATCTGCTTGCTTTCCTCATGAAGAGCGTTAAATGTATGGAAGAATTCCTCTTGTGTTTGTTCTTTTCCAGCAAGAAACTGAATATCATCGATTAGTAGAACATCTACATTTCGATATTTGTTGCGGAAATTTACTGTTCTGTTGTCACGAATCGAGTTAATGAACTCATTAGTGAACTTTTCAGAAGATAGATAGACTACTTTTGCATTAGGATTATGATCGATTACATAGTGCCCAATCGCATGCATCAAGTGTGTCTTACCTAATCCTACACCACCATAAATAAATAATGGATTGTATGCTTTTGCTGGCGCTTCTGCAACTGCAAGTGATGCTGCATGAGCAAAACGATTTCCAGATCCAATTACAAACGTGTCGAACGTATATTTGGAATTAAGCATGCTTTGTGGATTTTCCTGAGCAGGCTTTGCTTTTGGTTTTTTCTTCATAGTTTGTTCAATATCAAGGTCATCATCAGAATTTGTCTGAGGAATGATGAATTTTGCCCTAAGTTCACTACCGGTCAATTCGAGGAGTGTCTCCGTAATTAGACTTGAATATCTAGATTCTAGCCAATCTCTTGCGAACTCGTTGGGTGCTGTAATAATTATGGTGTCGCCTTCCATCCTGTTGGCGGAAGTTGACTTTAGCCACGTTTCAAAGCTTGGTTTACTAAGTTTCTTTTCGATTTCCGCTAGCGCTTGTTGCCAGAGATCCGTGATGTTTTCCAACGAAGTCCCTCCTTCTGTTTGCAAAATAAAAACAGGCTGTCACCGCTGGCGCTTATCGCCCTATCTGCCAACGTACAACCTTTGTACAACCGTCTGAATATAAAGTAATAAATATACCGTCCACAATTTTTAGGTAAGTCATATAATATAGAAGAAAGTCGAATTATCGACTGTGTTCACAGGTTTGTGGACAGGCTCATAAACACCCCTGAATAAATGTCCACATGTTTATCCACAAGTTGTGGATTTAATTTAATGCTCATAGTCTTATCAACGAGTTAAAACACAAATATCATAACAAAAGAATCCCTTTATTGCAATGCTTTTCAATTAGTTATCCACAGAGAGCATATCTTGTGGATTTGAGATGTCCACAGCGCTAGATTTTGTGTAGAAGCTGTCGATAACATATGTGAATAAGTGAAAAGTGTCGAAAAAAGTTATCCACACTGTTTTTATGGGGGATGCTGTAGAATGATTCTGGAGGGAGTAAAGATTCTGATAGAACTTCTTAAGAGGACGACGATCAATGTTAAAATATCGAAGAGTTTTCAATAGAACTTGACATATATAGCCTCTCTTTTTATAATGATTTAGACTGTCTTTATACAGTTTTTCCTCAGGGAGGTGTAATAGAATGAAAAGAACGTTTCAACCAAACACACGTAAACGTAAAAAAGTTCACGGTTTTCGTGCACGTATGAGCTCAGCTAACGGACGTAAAGTTCTCGCTCGTCGTCGCCGTAAAGGTAGAAAAGTATTGTCTGCATAGACCACTGATCATCAGTGGTCTTTTTTCAAGATAAGGTTTATAATGTGCTTATCCAAGCAACACTGGGAGTGTGCGGATTGAATAGCAACTACCGGATTAAAAAAAATTCGGAGTTCCAGAGTGTATTCAAAAAAGGGAACTCTACTGCAAATAGGCAATTTGTTGTTTATGTAATGAAAAGAAATGATCAACCTCATTTTCGATTAGGTCTTTCGGTTAGCAAACGAATCGGTAACGCTGTAACGAGAAATAGAGTGAAGCGACTCATTCGTGAATCATTTCACCAACTTTCTGATGATATTCAGGTACCGTATGATTTTGTCGTAATTGCTCGAAAGCCTGCATCGGAAATGAATTTAGAAGAAGTGAAGAGCAGCTTGATTCACGTGTTGAAACGCGCACGTGTTTATAAAGGTGCAAAACGGAATGGGAAAGGAAGGGGTACAAGATGAAACGACTGGCTATGTTGCTAATTCGCGGATACCAGAAGTTGATATCACCTTTGACTCCTCCATCATGTCGATTTTACCCGTCTTGTTCCCACTACAGCTTGGAATCCTATCAGAAGCATGGGTTTCTAAGAGGTACATGGTTTACGGTTAAGAGAATATCGAAGTGCCATCCGTTTCATCCTGGAGGATTTGATCCAGTTCCAGATAAAAAGAATTAAGGCATTGCTTTCCTTACATAAGGTATTGTCATTGTCGAGTTTGATTGCAAGGAGGATGAAGCGTGAGGAAAAAAGTTACCCTCGCATTTCTATTGATTGGTCTCGTTGCGGTATTGGCCGGATGTAATATCAACGAACCAATTAATGCAGACAGCACAGGATTTTGGAGCGTATATGTCGTATTACCTCTATCACAGCTCTTAACGTTTTTCGCAGACCTAACGGGTGATGGGAATTACGGTCTGTCTATCATTATTGTAACGATAATTATTCGTTTAGTATTGTTACCATTAATGATTAAACAAACGAAGAGTTCTAGAGCGATGCAAGATTTGCAACCTCAGATGAAAGAACTGAGAGAGAAGTATAGTAGTAAAGATCAGAAGACTCAGCAGCAGCTTCAACAAGAAATGATGCAGCTTTTCCAAAAGAATGGCGTAAATCCACTCGCGGGTTGTCTTCCGATTTTGGTCCAGATGCCAATACTACTAGGTTTTTACCATGCGATTATGAGAACCACTGCAATTGAAACGCATACGTTCTTATGGTTCAGCTTAGGCGATGCAGATATTACGCTTGCATTACTAGCTGGTGTTACAACCTTTATTCAACAAAAAATCATGATGGGTAGCGGTGGAGCAGTTCAGCCTCAAATGAAAATGCTACTTTATGTTATGCCGATCATGATTATCGTATTCGCAATCAATTTCCCTTCAGCTCTAGCGCTTTACTGGGTAGTGGGAAATATCTTTATGATTGTTCAAACTTACTTTATTACGAGACCTGCCACGAAAACCGCTAGTACGGATACGGAGGGAGCGAAGAAGTGAGAAGCGTTACGGTTACGGGGAAATCAGTTGAAGAAGCGTTGAAAGACGCGTTATCTCAACTTGAAACTGTAGAGGAACAAGTTGAAATTGAAGTGATTGAAGAGCCCAAAAAAGGGTTTTTAGGATTTGGAGGAAAACCAGCACGTATTAAGGTTATTGAAAAACCTGATGTGCTTGAGCAAACAAAAGCTTTCTTAGAAAAAGTAATTAGTAATATGGGTGTTGAAGCCAGAATAGAAGGAGTAAAGAAAGATCGAGATCTTTATTTTACGTTGTCTGGTGAAAAAATTGCTATACTAATAGGGAAACGCGGCCAAACTCTTAACTCGCTGCAATATTTGACAAACCTCGCCGCGAACCGATTTTCAGATCGCTTTGTGAGAGTAGTTCTCGACGCAGAGAACTATCGAGAAAGACGAGAAGATACGCTCAAGAAGTTAGCTGATCGTCTTGCTGATAAAGCGATCCATACGAAAAGGGACGTGCAGTTAGAACCGATGCCGTCGCTAGAACGGAAAGTGATTCACCTTTACTTAAAGGACAAGAAGGGAATCACGACTCACTCTGATGGTAACGATCCGCACAGACGTGTGGTTATTGTTCCACGTAATAAATAATTTCAAACCTTCGGGCTACTGTCCGAAGGTTTTTTTATGCTTTTCACTCACTACATTAGGAACCGAAAGACAGTTTAGGAACTAGTCCCAATTCTAGAGCCTTGTTATTTCTTTTTTCTTAATAATGGGTTACACTAAAAGGTATTGTGGATTAATCTCTGTCTTTTTTGAAAGAGTTATCCACTGTGGATAATTGGTTAAACTAATACTAGTCTTCAATCATATAAGAAATATAGTAAATAGATCTTCATTTTTATAGATAAGAGAGGTGAACAAAATGGAATATGAAACGATAGCAGCGATATCCACTCCTATGGGTGAAGGGGCAATCGCAATCGTACGGTTGAGTGGTTCTGAAGCGGTAGAGATTGCCGATAAGCTTTATAAAGGCTCAAAGCCGCTCGAAAACGTAGACTCTCATACCATTCACTATGGACATCTTATCGACCCGGATACAAACGAGTTAGCTGAAGAAGTCATGGTTTCTGTCATGAGGGGACCTCGAACCTTCACAAGGGAAGATATTGTCGAAATTAATTGTCATGGGGGGCTCGTATCAGTCAACCGCGTTCTAGAACTTGTATTGAGAAGTGGTGCAAGACTTGCTGAGCCAGGGGAATTTACAAAACGAGCATTCCTTAACGGCCGAATCGACCTTTCTCAAGCAGAAGGTGTCATTGACCTTATTCGAGCAAAGACTGACAGAGCGATGAACGTGGCTTTAAATCAAATGGAAGGTCGTTTATCTTCATTGATTTCAACACTTCGAAGGCAATTACTCGAGACTGTCGCACACGTTGAAGTAAATATCGACTACCCAGAGTACGATGCAGAAGAAATGACTCAGGAGCTTTTAACAAATCAGTTAAAAGAGGTAGAAGAGGAGATCAGACGCATCCTCGTCACAGCGAGACAAGGTAAAATCCTAAGAGAAGGACTTTCTACTGTTATTGTAGGAAGACCAAACGTTGGTAAATCGTCTTTATTGAACAGTCTTGTTCATGAAAACAAAGCGATTGTCACAGATGTACCTGGTACAACAAGAGATGTGATTGAAGAGTATGTGAACGTGAGAGGAGTTCCGTTAAGACTCGTTGACACGGCAGGCATACGTGAAACCGAAGATCTTGTCGAAAGAATTGGAGTAGAACGATCCAGAGAGCGTTTGAAGCAAGCAGATCTCATATTACTCGTTCTTAATTATAATGATGAACTTACTCACGAAGATGAACAGCTTTTCAAAGCAGTCGAGGGTATGGATGTCATTGTCATTGTGAACAAAACAGACCTAGAGGAAAAGCTTGATATAGAGAAAGTCAAACAGTTAGCGAATGAGCACCCGGTTATTACGACTTCCTTAAAAAATGAACAGGGAGTAGATGAGTTAGAACAATCTATTTCTGAACTATTCTTTGAAGGAGCGGTTGAATCACAGGATTTAACCTACGTATCGAATTCCAGGCACATTGCATTGCTTGAGCAATCAAGGAAAACACTAGCGGATGCATTGAGTGCGATTGAAGCAGGGATGCCGGTTGATATGGTTCAGATTGATATTACTCGAACATGGGAATTACTAGGGGAGATTATCGGCGATACGGTATCTGAGAGTTTGATCGACCAGTTATTCTCACAATTCTGTCTTGGGAAATAAGAATATAAAAGGAGGAATACGGCAATGGGTTACAAAGCCGATTCTTATGATGTAATCGTCGTTGGCGCAGGTCATGCCGGTGTAGAAGCAGGTCTTGCTTCAGCAAGAATGGGTGCAAAGACACTTATGCTTACACTTAATCTTGACTCTGTCGCATTCATGCCCTGCAACCCCAGTGTAGGGGGTCCTGCAAAAGGGATCGTTGTTAGGGAAATTGATGCACTAGGCGGCGAAATGGCGCGAAATATTGATAAAACACACATTCAGATGAGAATGTTAAACACAGGTAAAGGACCAGCTGTACGAGCACTGCGTGCACAAGCTGATAAAGTCTTTTACCAAAGCGAAATGAAGAAAACACTAGAAGAACAAGATAATTTAACGCTACTGCAAGGAATGGTTGAAAAGCTAGTCGTTGAAGACGGTGTATGTACTGGTGTAGAAACAAAGACTGGTGCTCAATATGAAGCGAAGTCAGTCATTCTTACAACAGGTACGTTCCTGCGCGGCCGTATTATCCTTGGAGACCTTTCTTATGAGAGTGGTCCGAATAATATGCAACCTTCTGTGAACCTTTCTTATCATCTACAAGAACTTGGTTTCGATATGGTTCGATTTAAGACAGGAACACCACCTCGTGTGAACAACAAATCAATCGATTATAGTAAGACTGAAATTCAACCAGGTGACGAAAAGCCGAGAGCCTTTTCATATGAAACGACGGAATTTATCACTGATCAGCTTCCGTGCTGGCTAACGTATACAGGTGAGGAAACGCATAAGCTTATCAACGATAACCTTCATCGTTCCCCTATGTACTCCGGCATGATTGAGGGCACAGGTCCACGCTATTGTCCATCGATTGAAGATAAGATCGTCCGATTCAATGATAAGCCGCGTCATCAGATTTTCTTAGAGCCTGAAGGTCGCAATACGAAAGAAGTTTATGTGCAGGGGCTATCAACGAGTCTTCCTGAAGATTTGCAGCGTAAAATTCTTAAGACGGTACCTGGCCTTGAAAACGTAGAGATGATGCGTGCAGGCTACGCGATCGAGTATGATGCCATCGTCCCTACTCAGCTTTGGCCTTCTTTAGAAACAAAAACAGTGAAGAATCTATTCACTGCAGGGCAGCTTAACGGTACGTCAGGCTATGAAGAAGCTGCAGGTCAGGGAATTATGGCAGGAATCAATGCGGCACGAAATGCACAGGACCGTGAACCAGTTATTCTAGATCGTTCTCAAGCTTACATCGGAGTATTGATCGATGACCTTGTAACGAAGGGTACAAATGAACCTTATCGTTTATTAACATCACGTGCAGAATATAGGTTGTTACTTCGACATGATAATGCTGACTTAAGATTAACTGAGATTGGTCATGAGATCGGTATGATCAAAGAAGATCGATACAGTCGCTTCACAGCTAAGAAGCAGCTTATTGAAAAAGAAATCAAGCGTCTTGAATCTGTTGTTATTAAACCGACTGAAGAAGTAAATGAAGTGCTAAGTAACTATGGTACTGACCTAAAAGAAGCTGCACATGCGGCTAACTTAATCAAACGTCCTGAAGTAAGCTATGAAGCGATCAAACAGCTTACTCCTGCTGACGAAGAAATACCAGAAGATGTAGCAGAACAAGTAGAGATCCAAATTAAATACAAAGGCTATATTACTAAGAGTTTGCAACAAGTTGAGCGTATGAAGAAGATGGATGAGAAGAAGATTCCTGAAGATATTGATTACGCTGCAATCAATGGACTAGCAAATGAAGCGAAACAGAAGCTACACGAGGTTCGTCCTCTATCGATCGGCCAGGCTTCACGCGTATCTGGAGTTAACCCGGCAGATATTTCTATTTTACTTGTCTATATTGAGCAAGGCAAAATAGCGAAGATTGCTAAATAATCGATAAAGTGAGGTAGCCATGAACGAAAAACAATTCATGGAGTTGCTGGAGGAGAAAGGGATTTCCCTTTCTTCAGAGCAACTTCAACAATTTCAAACATATTATGATACTTTGGTCGAATGGAACGAAAAAATGAACTTAACTGCCATAACTGATAAAGAAGAAGTGTATGAAAAGCATTTTTTCGACTCTATTATGGCAGCATTTTCATTTGATTTTTCATCTGATTTACATATTTGCGATGTAGGAGCAGGGGCAGGGTTTCCAAGTTTACCAATAAAAATTTGCTTCCCTCACCTACGCGTCACAATCGTCGATTCACTTAATAAACGAATTGGATTTCTAGAACACTTAGCATCAGAATTGAACCTGAAAGGTGTTTCTTTTTGTCATGATCGCGCTGAACTATTTGGAAAGAACAAAACGTATCGCGAACAGTATGATGTTGTCACAGCACGAGCTGTAGCACGGATGTCTGTTCTTGGTGAGTTGTGTTTACCGCTAGTGAAACCAGAAGGGTATTTTGTTGCACTAAAAGGACCAAATGTTGAAGAAGAACTTAAAGCTGGCAAACAAGCCATAACCTTACTTGGTGGTAAAATAGAAAAGATCGACAAGCTTTCTCTGCCTATCGAAGAAAGCGAGCGGAATATCGTCACTATTAAAAAAATCAAATCGACACCAAAAAAATATCCAAGAAAGCCAGGCACACCCAACAAAAATCCTTTATAATAGAAATGGTCTGCATTTGAACGGAAAAGTGTTTCACGTGGAACGCTATGTCTAGAAGGATTTTTAGTTCAGGGTAACGAATCAGTTAAGGAGTCGATTAAAGGTGGTGTTGGGCGATGAAACATACGTTTTCACGTCTTTTCGGATTGAACGAAGAAAAAAATGAGGCGATGGAATCTGACCAGGACGAAGTAAAGCACATCCTCGTTGAAGAAATTATTCCGAATCGTTTCCAACCTCGAACAATTTTTATAGATGAAAAAATCGCTGAACTATCTCAGACTATTAAAACACATGGCATTATCCAGCCAATTGTGGTGCGAGAACGTGAAGGCAAATATGAAATTATTGCCGGAGAACGCCGCTGGAGAGCAGTGAAAAAGCTCGGGTGGGAGCGAATTCCTGCAATCGTTAAAGAATTTAATGATTCTCAAACAGCTTCGATCGCTTTAATAGAGAACTTACAGAGGGAAGAGTTAACGGCAATTGAAGAAGCAATGGCTTACTCTCAGCTGCTAGAGCTTCATAATTTAACTCAAGAAAGCCTCGCGCAACGACTTGGAAAAGGACAATCAACAATTGCTAATAAGCTTCGGTTATTGAAACTGCCGGAACCTATTCAGCAAGCGCTTTTAAATAAACAAATTACTGAAAGACATGCGAGAGCATTGATCCCCCTAAAGAATCCCGAGAATCAAGTGAAGGTACTTGAAGAGGTGATCGAGAAGCAATGGAACGTTAAACAAACGGAGGAACGAGTCGTGCGGATGCTTGAAGGCACCACTCCAAAGCCAAAGCCGACAAAGAAGTCCTTTAGTAAAGACATGCGTCTTGCTGTGAACACCATTCGCCAATCTCTTGATATGGTTACGGAAAGTGGTTTATCGATCGATACCGATGAAGAAGAGCACGAAGAATATTACCAGTTTACAATTCGCATTCCGAAAAAGAAGTAAAACTCATCCGAGCAGGATGAGTTTTTAGTTTGGGTAAGGTGTTTTTATTTGTCAAAACAACATCCAAAATATTCTAATCATGATAAAATATGAGGTAGAAATGTCGTTCTAAGGAGTAGGTGAAACATTGGCTAATATTATTGCTGTTGCGAATCAAAAAGGCGGAGTTGGTAAAACGACGACCTCTGTTAATTTAAGCGCATGTCTAGCTTCACTTGGTAAAAAGGTGCTTCTCGTAGATATCGATCCACAGGGTAATGCAACAAGTGGTGTTGGTGTTGAGAAGGGTGCGATCGATCACTGTGTGTACAATATACTAGTGGATGATAAAGATGCCATCGATATTATGCAGCAGACCTCGATTGAAAATCTACACGTTATTCCTTCAACAATTCAGCTAGCTGGAGCAGAAATTGAACTCGTACCTACTATATCAAGAGAAGTTCGCTTAAAAAGAGCGTTGGCGAAAGTTGAAAAAAACTATGATTATATTATAATAGATTGTCCTCCATCACTAGGTTTACTTACAATCAATTCTCTAACAGCGGCTAATGCAGTTCTTATCCCAGTCCAATGTGAATATTACGCGTTGGAAGGGTTAAGTCAGCTATTAAATACTGTTCGACTCGTACAAAAACACTTAAACACTGATTTGAAAATTGAAGGTGTTCTACTTACTATGTTAGATGCTAGAACAAACTTAGGAATTCAAGTTATTGAAGAAGTGAAGAAGTACTTCCAAGAGAAAGTCTATAAAGCGATCGTTCCAAGAAATGTTCGATTAGGAGAAGCGCCAAGCCATGGCAAACCGATTATAGCGTATGATTCTAAATCTAGAGGAGCGGAAGTTTATTTAGAACTTGCAAAGGAAGTGTTAGGTAATGACTAATCGTGGATTAGGCAAAGGGATCAATGCATTTTTTCCTTCCCAAAAGGAAGATGAAACGGTTAAAGATATTCCTTTGAACGAACTGCGTCCTAACCCCTACCAACCAAGAAAAAAGTTTAATGCGGAAGCGATCGAAGAATTGAGTTCCTCTATTCAAACATACGGGGTTCTTCAGCCTGTGATCGTGAGAAAAAGCATAAAAGGGTATGAAATTGTTGTAGGGGAACGACGCTATCGCGCATCAAAAGAAGCGGGGCTGAAAACAATCCCGGCCGTTGTGCGAGACCTTACAGATCGAAAAATGATGGAAATTGCCTTGATTGAAAACCTACAAAGAGAGAATTTGAACCCAATCGAAGAGGCATTGGCTTATCAGAAATTAATGGAAGAAACAGACGTTACACAAGAAGAACTATCGAAGCGTCTTGGTAAAAGCAGACCTCATCTAGCGAACTTTCTTCGGTTGCTCCAACTTTCTCCTGAAGTACAGGATTATATAGCAGAAGGTAAGATAACGATGGGGCATGGCAGAGCTCTATTAGGCTTAAAAAAGAAAGAAGCGAGAAAAGCATTAGCGGAACGAGTAATCGATGAAAAGCTAAATGTCAGACAGCTTGAACATCTTATCAATGGGATGAATAATAACGTTCCACGTGAAACAACAAAGGATGAGAAGCCAGATCCTTTCTTAAAAGACAAGGAAAATGTGCTTAGAGAACGGTTCGGAACGTCCGTTTCAATTAAAAGAACGAAGAAAAAAGGCAAAATCGAAATCGAATTCTTCTCACAGGATGATTTAGATCGCATTCTTGATGTACTAGAAAAAGGTGAGCAATAGCAGTCAGCATAAACTGAAGAGCAGTTTATGCTTTTATTATAGGTGAAAAAGCGGAGGTGTTTGTGTTATGTATCTCGATCAAGCAGCAACGTCATTTCCAAAACCGCCAGAAGTGGTAGAAGCTATGACAAAGGCGCTAACAGAATACGCTGCAAATCCAGGGCGAAGCGGGCATAGGATGTCTGTGAAAGCGAATGAGGTGATCAGTCAAGCAAGAGAACAGCTTGCTGACTTTTTTGGTTTTTCGTATCCAAATCGCGTCTGCTTTACATCCAATGCAACGTCTGCGCTTAACCAGGCGCTAAAAGGGTTTCGTTTTCAAAGCGGGGACCACGTGTTGACGACATCTTATGAACATAACTCTGTACGTCGTCCTCTTGAGAATCTAAAAGAGAAGACGGGGATTAAGATTACCTACTTTGATCCTGGAGTAGGTGAGAACTTTGATATGGATGCATTCGAAAGGGCAATCACACCCCATACAAAAATGATTGTTGTCTCACATGGCTCGAATTTAACAGGCAAAATCACCCCAATCGATGAAATTGGAAAGCTTGCAAAGGAAAGTGGGATCGCATTTCTCGTAGATGCTGCGCAAACTGCAGGTGTACTACCGATTAACTTAGAGGAAATGAATATTGATCTGCTCGCATTTCCCGGTCATAAAGGATTGCTTGGTCCTCAAGGAACAGGGGTTCTTATGGTAGGAAAAGGGGTAGAATTAGACCCGATTTTTCAAGGGGGGACTGGCAGTCGATCAGAGTCCACCCAACAACCAGCAGTTTACCCTGAATTCCTAGAAAGCGGCACATTAAATACGCCGGGGATTGCAGGACTTCTGGCTGGACTTGAAACTGTAAAGAAATTAGGACTCGACTCTATCTATAGTCATGAACTGCAACTAACCCAAAAACTCATCGAAGGATTACGTGCCATCGATTATGTAACAATCTATGGTCCACAAACGAATCGTCTTGGTGTTGTTCCATTTACAATTGAAGGAATCGACGGTCAAGAAATTGCGATTATTTTGGACCAGCACTATAATATTGCTGTACGTGCAGGACTTCATTGCACTCCAATCGGCCATGAGTCGATTGGAACATCTGAAAGTGGCGCTGTAAGGATCAGTGTAGGTCCTTACAATACAGAAGAAGAAATCGAACAAGCTTTAAAAGCGATTGAAGAAATTGTAGAAGGTTATTTTGGCTAAGGAGAGGTAAGATGGTCCTATTAGGTACAGTAGTTAATGGTCTTGCAATCATACTAGGAACATTGATCGGAACGTTTAGTAGAAGAATACCAGAACGAATGAAAACGACGATCATGCAGGGATTAGCACTTGTTGTTGCTGTAATCGGGCTTCAAATGGCTATGAAGAGTGAACAATTTCTTGTAGTGATCGGTAGTTTAGTAGTCGGGGGAATTCTTGGAGAGTACTGGGACCTTGAAGGGAAGCTTAAAAGCTTAGGTCGCTGGATCGAAATAAAAACAGGGGCTGCGTCTGAAGGAAGTGTTGCACAAGCTTTTGTAACGGCGACGCTTGTTTATGTCGTTGGAGCGATGGCGATCCTTGGAGCGTTAGACAGTGGGCTTCGTGATGATCACTCTGTGCTTTTCACCAAATCACTGATAGATGGCTTCACGGCAATCATGTTCACGGCTACCCTTGGGTATGGTGTGCTGTTTTCTGCATTCCCCGTCATGATCTACCAGGGATTTATTGCTCTCTTTGCATCTCAAATCGACCGCTTTGTCCCTCAAGCGTTGCTTGATGCATTCATTGCAGAAGTAACGTCTGCAGGTGGCATTATGATCCTAGCTATCGGATTGAACCTATTAGGATTAACGCAAATTCGAGTAGCCAATTTCCTTCCGGGCTTACTTGTGGCAGTGTCACTCGTCACGTCCCTTTATTACATTCAATAAAAACCCCCTTTTCCGGACTAGCGTTCCGAGAAAAGGGGTTTTTTTATGGTATTTGAAAAAGGTCATCGCTCCATGATTTGATTTGCTTATTCACTTTACTTTCCTGCTCTGTCGAAGAGTAATAAGTTCCTATTGCACCGTTGAGACTCTCAGCCATAATATCGGCCATTTTCATGACAAGATTTAAGCGTGTGTTCTGTAGAACAAAGTATTCCATAAACCCACTCACATTTACGATCCCTGTTAAATGGATATGACCTACCTCTGGAAGTTCTTTCTTCACGCCAGCTCCTGGTTTCACTGGCCCATCTCCAACCGTAATGATACCGACTGAATGAAGACGGCCAAGGCAAGCGTCAATTCCGATCACAAAAGGATTGTGATGAGTCTTCTCGATTGTTGTCATCACGTCGTTTAAATTTACAGCATGTACTGGAGACTCTAGCGTACCATATACAGAAGCATGTAAATTAAGCTTACTCAGCTTGCTTCCTACGAGAGGGCCAAGCGCATCTCCTGTAGAGCGGTCCGTACCGATACAAACGATTACAATCTCCTCGGCTCGTTTTCTAGGGAGCATATTCGTAATCTTTTCCCCAGTCGTTTTTATGGCAAGAGCATCCTCATGATGGATTCGATATGCTACAGGCTTTTTTTGAAAAAACTTGTCTCGAAGATTCATAGGATTCTCTCCTTTGTAATAGTAGTAACAGTATACGGAAAGTTAAGGTGATCTATACATAAAGCTTAGTTTTTCTTCTACATAAATGAAATAAAGTTGAAGAACTGGCAAAGGAGGGAATGCCATGTTAAACGGTGGGATGAAATGGATGTTCCTCATACTTGGTACGATGATCGGAGCGGGGTATGCTTCTGGAAGAGAGCTTTGGCAGTTTTTTGGTCATGAAAGTGTCCTAGCTATCGCTCTGTTTACAGTCATGTTCAGTATCTGTTGCTATGTCATCATGAAAATTAGCTTTGAAACACAATCATCACATTATTTACCGATACTCGAACGATTAGTAGGAAAGAAACTCACTGGGCTTTACGATCTATTAATCATCCTATATTTGTTCACCACTACGATCGTCATGCTTGCAGGCGGTGGTGCTACAATGGAAGTGTTGCATTTCCCTTATTGGCTAGGTATTGGAATCCTTGCCGTCCTAGTCGTCGTCTTATTCTTTTGGGATATAAATGGCATGCTTTCCATGAATGCGATCATCCTACCTCTACTCATCATTTTGCTGTTAGCAGTCCTTCTACTATTTATAAAATCAAATATGAATGCGATGATGTTCGATTGGATGAAGCAATCGAATTGGCCAGCAGCATTCACCTTCACAGCTCTGAATATATTACCTCTCGTAGCCGTTCTTTCAGCTATTGGTCACCAGATTAAACACAAAGGCGAAATTTGGATAGCAAGTATAGGAAGCGGATTAATACTCGGAGGACTATCATTTCTATACAATCAATCATTAATACAGGTGGCGCATGATTTACTTGTTTATGAAATTCCGTTGTTTGCTATTCTAAAAAACTATCCTTACTATATGGTTTTGATCATGTCATTCTTATTATGGACAGCGATCTATACAACAGCTGTCAGCGGGGTTTTTGGTCTTACTGCACGATTCCGTGATTTGGTCAATCTGCCTCTTTGGATCATCGCATGTATTACCGTAACTGTCATGATTCCTTTTACAACGTTCGGATTTTCAGCATTAGTTGCTTTTTTATACCCTCTCTACGGCGTACTTAACCTTTATATTTTGGCTTCTATCTTGATTTTTCCGGTTCTGAAGCGTTATGATTTGTTATCATAACAGTAGGATTAATTTTGGAACGGGAGAGATGAGGTATGGGTGCGGTAGAAGTACTGTGGCTCCAGGTTTACGAGTTTTTAGCCGATCGCGAATTATGGATCGACATCTCAGGAAGAATCTTTAGAATTCTCGCCATTCTAGTTGGAACATGGGTGTTTCTTCGTTTAGCCAAAACAGCTTTGAATCACATCTTTGCCATTCGTTTGAAAAGCCCACTCCGATTGTCAGAGCGAAGAGAAACAACCCTCATTCGCTTGATTGAGAATGTCTTAACGTACGTAACTTACTTTATAGCACTCGTCATGATTTTGAGCGAATTTGAGGTTGATGTTCGAACACTGATTGCAGGTGCTGGTGTTGTAGGCCTTGCAGTAGGTTTCGGGGCTCAAAACCTCGTTCGAGACGTCATCACAGGGTTCTTTATTATTTTTGAGAAGCAATTTTCTGTTGGTGATTATGTTCGCATCACTGGAATTGAAGGGTTCGTAGAAGAAATTGGTCTCCGAGTTACAAAGATTAAGAGTTGGACAGGAGAACTCCATATCATCCCGAATGGAAACATAAACCAGGTTACAAACTTTTCTATTCATAATAGTATCGCAGTAGTTGATGTTAGTATTGCTTATGAAGAGCAGATTCAAGAAGCAGAGGGAATCATTATCGAATTGTTGGACGAGCTATATGATCAGTTCGAAGCGATGATCGTTAAGCCTGAGTACTTGGGTGTACAGACATTAGGCGCTTCAGAAGTCGTTCTTCGGATCATTTCTGAAACGAGACCTATGGAACACTGGGGTATAGGAAGAGAAGTACGTAAAGCAGTCAAGCAGCGTCTTGACGAAAGAGGAATCGAAATACCGTTCCCTCGTCTCGTTATGTATCAGCGGGATGAACAAGCAGAGGTCCAGGAAAAAGTATAGAAGGGATGGAGCATTGTGAATGAGAAAGAATTTGAGCTGAACGATGTAGTCGAAATGAAAAAACCCCATCCATGTGGTGAAAACAAATGGAAAATTATTCGCATGGGTGCAGATATTCGGATTAAATGTCTCGGCTGTAATCACAGTGTGATGCTACCTCGTAGAGAATTTACTAGAAAAATAAAAAAAGTACTAGAGCGTGCTGATTCTTGACCGTTGATGAGACGGTCTTTTTTTGTGCGAAGCAGTTGACGAAGCTTGTATTTTCCCCTTTCAATCTCTATAATTGGAAAAGGTATGTCTCTAGTTTATTCGTTGAAAAGTAATATTAAAGACAGCTTTTGTAAGCTGTTAACTGTTATAAAAATAGATGCCTATATACGGCTGATTTATTGAAGGAGTGACCGAGATGGCTTTAACCACCGGTATTGTAGGACTTCCGAACGTAGGGAAGTCAACTTTATTTAATGCAATCACACAAGCAGGAGCAGAATCTGCTAACTACCCATTCTGTACGATAGACCCTAACGTGGGTATCGTTGAAGTTCCAGACGAGCGTCTTCAAAAGCTAACTGAGCTTGTTAAACCTAAGAAAACCATCCCTACTGCTTTTGAATTTACTGATATTGCAGGAATTGTTAAAGGCGCAAGTAAGGGTGAAGGTCTTGGGAACAAGTTCCTTTCACATATTCGTCAAGTAGACGCAATTTCTCAAGTTGTTCGTTGTTTCGATGACGAGAACATCACTCACGTATCAGGTAAAGTCGATCCTATTTCTGATATCGAAACAATTAACCTTGAGCTCGTCCTTGCTGATTTGGAAAGTGTTGATAAGCGTATTGGCCGTGTTGAAAAGATGGCGAAACAGAAAGACAAGGATGCCCTAGCTGAATATAACGTATTGAAAAAGATTAAAGAAGCACTAGAAGATGAAAGATCAGCTCGTAGTGTTGAACTAACAGAAGAAGAAGAGAAGATCGTATATGGTCTACACCTTCTTACGAAAAAGCCTGTACTATATGTGGCAAACGTTGATGAAGATGATTTGCTAGATCCAGCAGATAACGAATATGTTGCAAAAGTGCGTGAATATGCTGCAAAAGAAGGCGCAGAAGTGATTGTTGTTTGTGCAAAGATCGAATCTGAACTCGCTGAGCTTGAAGGTGAAGAGAAGGATGCGTTTCTAGAAGATATCGGAATCGCTGAACCAGGTCTTAACAAGCTTATCAGAGCATCATACGATTTACTTGGGCTCGCTACTTACTTTACTGCAGGTGAGCAAGAAGTTCGTGCTTGGACATTCCGTCTTGGTATGAAAGCTCCTCAAGCAGCTGGTATCATTCATACTGATTTCGAACGTGGTTTTATCAGAGCTGAAATCGTTGCGTATGATGATCTAGTCGAAGCAGGAACGATGGCAGCAGCGAAAGAAAAAGGAAAAGTACGTTTAGAAGGAAAAGAATATCTCGTGAAAGATGGAGACGTTATTCACTTCCGTTTCAACGTATAATGAATAACACCTTGCTAAAGTAGGTGCATTTTGATATAATCTAAAGCTGTGAGTAATTATCTTTGTATACTTACTCCTTGCTCTTATTTATAAGAGCCGTTAGACCAAAAGGAGGTGAACGGAATGCGTAACTACGAAATTATGTACATTATCCGTCCAAACATCGAAGAGGATGCACAGAAAGCTCTTGTTGAGCGTTTCAACGGAATCCTAACTGACAATGGTGCGGAAATTAATGAAGTCAAGCAAATGGGCAAAAAGCGTCTTGCTTATGAAATCAACGATTTCAACAGCGGGATCTACATTGTACTTGACATTAACAGTAACACTGAAGCGATTGATGAATTCAGCCGTTTGATGAAAATCAACGACGATGTTCTTCGTTTCATGACGCTTAACCTTGAAGAAGCTAAAAAGTAATTGTTTTATAAATAGGAGGGGTTCTGATGCTGAATCGCGTCGTATTAGTTGGGCGTTTAACAAAAGACCCTGAATTGCGTTATACCCCTAGCGGCGTAGCGGTTGCGAACTTCACTCTTGCAGTGAATCGCCCGTTTACTAACCAACAGGGAGACCGTGAAGCAGATTTCATCAACATTGTTGTATGGCGCAGACAGGCAGAAAACGCAGCCAATTTCTTGAAAAAAGGCAGCCTTGCTGGTGTAGATGGACGAGTTCAAACTCGTTCTTATGATAATAGCCAGGGACAGCGTGTGTTTGTGACAGAAGTAATGGCTGAAAGTGTCCAATTTCTCGAGCCTAAAGGCGCAAGCCAAGGCGGCGGAGGCGGCAACTACGGTGGCGGCTCTCCAAACAGAGATAGCGGCGGTTACGGAAATCAGAACCAAGATCGCAATAACAATCGCGACCAATCCAATTTTGGAGATGATCCGTTTGCGAGCGATGGCAAGCCGATTGATATATCGGATGATGACTTGCCGTTCTAATAATCTCTGTTTCGAGCGGTGAAAACAGAGAAACCAAATTTAAAAGCAAAGGAGGTACTAACCATGGCAAGACCAGGTGGACGTAGAGGTCGTCGTAAAAAGGTTTGTTTCTTCACAGTAAACAAAATCACTTACATCGACTATAAAGATACAGATCTTCTTAAGCGTTTCGTATCTGAGCGTGGAAAGATTCTTCCACGTCGTGTGACAGGTACTAGCGCAAAATATCAGCGTCAATTGACTCGTGCGGTTAAACGTGCTCGTCAAATGGCACTACTCCCTTACGTTGTAGGAGAGTAAGTTGATAAAGGAAGGGACAGCAGGATTTGATCTTGCTGTCTTTTTTCTTTATATTGGAAAAAGCAAAGTGGTTTAACATTATACAGAAAAAGGTATATATTCCTTACAATCGACTGTAAGGAGGAACTATCTCACGATGATGAAAACCACTAAACTAACAGTACATAAACAGCATAGTATGAATGCGCTCATCTCTTTTGTGAAACAAGCAAAGTCATTCGACAGCCATATTACACTTTATCATGATGGACATAGCATAAATGGTAAAAGTCTTACTAGCGTCATTGCGTTTAATTTGATGGTAAGTGAGGCTGATACGATCCTATTGATTGCAGAAGGTCCAGATGCAGAAAATGCAACCGAGACGCTGAGTGAGTTGCTAGAAAGTGAACAGAGTGCTACAGACCAACCACTATCTTTCATGTAGTTGATCAGGCTGTTGTGGAAACAGCCTTTTTTATATGTTAGTTTATTTATAAATGAAAAATTTGCTGTTACGGGCAGAAATTCTTACAATATAGTAAGGGGATTTCGACCCGTTTTTTATTAGACATAAGGTAGGTCAAAAAACTTGAAAAATCAAACCGTAAAGCAATTAGTGGAAGGTGCTGCCCTGGCAGCCGTTTTTGCTGTATTATTTTTGATCACAACGTTCGTACCAATTCTAGGGTCCATTACTTTTTGGGTCTTACCTATTCCGTTCATACTAATGGTTGTTCGAAATGGCATCGGAAGCGGATTTATTATGTGGGGAGTTGCAACTGTTCTTGGTTTAATTATTGCCGGATTTCCATCCGTTGTCGCTTCCTTTCCGTTCGGAGTTGGAGGATTAACAGCAGGATATCTTTATGCCAAACGTAAGTCCGCCTTGGCTGTTTTGATTGGTAGTGGAATCAGCTATGTTATCACCATGTTATTCCTCTTTATCGGAAGTATCGTACTGATAGGTGAGAACCCGGTCGATGTGGCGATCACGATGTTAAATCAGTCCATCTCGCAAGCCGAATCAATTACCGATGCATTGGGGCAAGATACTAAACAGTTCGATCTAATGTTTGAACAAATTGAGGTTATCCGATATCTGGTTCCTACAGTGCTTGTTATTTTGGGAGTCACGATGGCCTTGATCTCGCAGCTCATTTCTATTCCTGTCCTAAAGAGGGTAGGCGGATTTCAACCTCCAGTGTTTAAACCGATTCGAGAATGGGCATTTCCTAAGAGTTTTTTATGGTATTATTTAGTTGTTACCATTCTAATGATGGTCGGTTTAGAAGAAGGTTCTGCTGCTTATGTAGCTTCTATTAATGTCTATTCAGTATTGAATGCGTTGATATTTGTGCAAGGACTAGCAGTTATATACTTTTATAGCCATAAGAAAGGTTGGCCAATCGCTGTGCCGATACTTTTAACATTTCTTGGCTTCGCACTAACGTCGCTTGTTGTTATCATTGGAATAATTGATTTAGGTTTTGAACTGCGAAGGAGAATGAAATCATAGGTAGGAGCTGAAAATATGCCAAAGTTTTTAACGAAACGGTGGCATGGTTATCATGTGGTAGCCTTGTTCGTCATTTCCATCCTTTTTATCGGCATTATTACTTATTACAACTGGATAATTGGAATTGGAAGCGTGCTCGTCACAACGCTCCTTATTTATACAGCTATACGAGCTGAGTCGAATTTTCAGGATGATCTACGCGACTATGTCTCCACTCTTTCACATCGGGTAAAAAAAGTGGGCGATGAAGCATTAATGGAGATGCCAATCGGTATATTGTTGTATGATGAGGATTATCACATCGAATGGACGAATCCTTATATGCCAACAGTAACGAAGCAAGAACCACTGATAGGGCTTTCGTTAAACGAGATTTCTGAGAAGATCATTCCATTTTTGAAATCAGAAGCTGAGGATGAAATCTTGACCATTAATGAGCGTATGTATAAGACATACTTCAAACAGGAAGAGCGCCTTCTGTATTTCTTTGATGTGACTGAGAAGATTGATATTAAGCGAAGATACAATGAAGAAAAAACGGTTGTAGGTATTATATACCTCGATAACTATGAAGAGGTAACGCAAGGATTAGGAGATCAGGTACGTAGTAATTTGAATAGTGCTGTTACGTCTATCTTGAATAAATGGGCAGATGAACATGGCGTATTTCTTAAACGAAGTTCTTCAGAAAAGTTCTTTGCAGTACTCAACCAAAAAATCCTTCAAGAACTTGAAAAGAATAAGTTTTCCATTCTTGATGAAGTCCGTGACGTGACGTCTAAAGAAAACATTCATATCACGTTGAGTATAGGAATCGGTAGTGGTCATAGTACCCTTACAGAGCTCGGACAGCTTGCACAGTCTAGTCTAGACTTAGCACTTGGTCGAGGTGGTGATCAGGTAGCGATTAAGCAAACCAGCGGTAAGGTTAAATTCTATGGCGGTAAAACGAATCCGATCGAGAAACGAACAAGGGTTAGAGCGCGTGTTATTTCTCACGCTCTTCGCGAGCTTGTATTAGATAGCGATCAAGTTATTATAATGGGTCACAAAAATCCTGATATGGATTCGATCGGTGCATCCATCGGTATTCTGAAAGTAGCTCAGGCGAATGGTAAAGAAGGAAACATCGTCTTCGATCAAAATCAAAAGACTAGTGGTGTATCGAGGTTAATTGAAGAGATCGAGCAAAATGAGCAACTATGGGCTCGTTTTAGAGACCCAGAAGAAGCCCTTGAGAAAGCTACTTCGAACACACTTCTAGTTGTTGTCGATACTCATAAACCGTCATTAGTAATGGAAGAAAAGCTCCTTCAAAAGATTGATCGTGTTGTGGTGATCGACCATCATAGACGTGGAGAAGAGTTCATAGAAGATCCGGTTCTTGTTTATATGGAGCCATATGCGTCATCCACAGCTGAACTTGTGACTGAGCTCTTCGAATATCAGCCTAAGCGTCTTAAGATGGACATCTTAGAAGCGACAGCATTGTTAGCAGGTATCATCGTAGATACAAAGAGTTTCACGCTTAGAACCGGCTCAAGAACGTTTGATGCAGCTTCTTACTTAAGAGCGCATGGTGCCGATACAGTTCTTGTACAAGAATTCCTTCGCGAGGATATTGCACAGTATATTCGTAGAGCCCGTATTATAGAGAATGCCAATATCTATCGTAACGGCATTGCGATCGCTCTAGGTGAAAACGATAAGACGTATGACCAAGTTATGATTGCCCAGGCTGCAGACACCCTGCTATCGATGAGTGGTGTTATTGCTTCCTTTGTTATTTCAAAGCGAGACGATGGGAAGATCAGCATTAGCGCAAGATCTCTTGGCGATGTGAACGTACAAATCATTATGGAAGGTCTAGAAGGCGGAGGGCATCTAACGAATGCAGCCACACAACTAGACGTAAATACAATAGAAGAAGCAGAAAGTATGCTTAAAGAAGTCATAGATGACTATCTAGAAGGGGGAGACGAAGAGTCATGAAAGTAATTTTCTTAGAAGATGTAAAAGGTAAAGGTAAAAAGGGTGAAGTTAAGAATGTAGCAGACGGGTATGCTCGGAATCACCTTCTAAAGAATAATCTTGCTGTGGAAGCAAATAATGCAAATATGAAGCAACTGAAAGCAAAACAGCGCAGCGATGAAAAGAAAGCGCAAGAAGAATTAGAGAAAGCGAAGGCACTTAAAGGAACGATCGAAAGCCTTGAGGTGGAAATCTCAACAAAATCTGGTGAAGACGGCCGCCTATTCGGGTCGATTACAAGCAAGAACATTGCTGAAGAGCTTAAGAACCATGACATTAAAGTCGATAAAAGAAAGATCGAACTTGATGAACCAATCCGTTCACTTGGTTACACAAATGTACCCATTAAATTGCATCAAGATGTGACAGCAAAAGTTAAAGTACATGTCGTTGAGCAATAATAGGTGTTAACGGGTGGAAAAAGCGAAATGCTCAGGGGGAAAACAACATGAGTGATTTATTTGCTGATCGTACGCCACCTCAAAATATAGAAGCAGAACAGGCCGTTATAGGGGCGGTGTTTTTAGAGACAGATGCGCTAACTACCGCGACTGAAGTTCTCCAACCAGAGGACTTTTATCGTGCAGCGCATCAAAAGATCTTCTCTGTCATGATCGAGCTTTCCGAAAAAGGTGAACCTGTCGATCTAGTAACGGTGACATCTGAACTTCAAGATCGCTCGCTCCTTGAGGAAATTGGCGGAGTTTCGTATTTAAGTGACCTAGCTAATTCGGTACCTACTGCTGCAAACGTTGAATACTATTCAAAGATTGTAGAAGAGAAATCGATACTAAGACGTTTGATTCGGGCTGCAACCGATATCGCTTCAGACGGCTATGCAAAAGAGAACAAAATAGAGAACCTCTTGTCTGAAGCGGAAAAATCAATCATGGAAGTATCGCAGCGAAAGAACACAGGTGCTTTTATCTCTATCAAAGACGTTCTAGTCGATGCATACGATAATATCGAAATGCTTCAGAACAACACAGGAGATATTACAGGTATTCCTACAGGGTTCTCAGAACTTGATCGTATGACGGCAGGCTTCCAGCGAAATGATTTGATCATCGTAGCTGCACGTCCTTCTGTAGGTAAGACTGCTTTCGCCCTGAATATCGCTCAGAACGTCGCAACGAAAACAGACGAGAATGTAGCGATCTTCAGTCTTGAGATGGGTGCAGAACAACTTGTTATGCGTATGCTTTGTGCAGAAGGAAATATTGATGCACAACGCCTCCGTACTGGTGCACTAACAGGAGATGACTGGCAGAAGCTTACGATGGCTATGGGGAGTTTATCAAATGCAGGTATCTATATCGACGATACGCCTGGTATCAGGGTCGGAGATATTCGAGCGAAATGTAGACGTTTAAAGCAAGAAAAAGGGCTCGGCATGATTTTGATCGACTACATGCAGTTAATCAGAGGGGACGGCTCTACTGAAAACCGTCAGCAGGAAGTATCCGAGATCTCCCGTTCACTTAAAGGAATTGCGAGGGAACTTGAAGTTCCTTTAATTTCGCTATCTCAGCTTTCACGTGGGGTAGAATCCAGACAGGATAAACGGCCGATGATGTCTGATATACGTGAATCAGGAAGTATCGAGCAGGATGCGGATATCGTTGCATTCTTATATCGAGACGATTATTACGATAAAGAATCAGAGAATAAGAACATCATTGAAATCATCATTGCGAAGCAGCGTAACGGACCAGTAGGCACGGTAGAGCTTGCTTTCGTGAAAGAATATAATAAATTCGTAAACCTCGAGAGACGTCACGATGAGAGTGACATTCCTCCCGGTGCGTAAAAAGTCCCAATTTGGGGCTTTTTCTTTTGCATGTATGTGATGAAAAATGGGTAAATTAACCCTAATAACGAACATAAAAAGGCTCCATGAGTAAATCGTTCGGTTTTGTTGACTTAATTAAGATGAATTGGTACACTTACTCTGGGTTTTTTAAAAAGAGCATGCTTCAACGAGCGAATTCGAATGAAGCATCTGGAGGTGCTGAAATGCCATCAGTAGTAGTCGTAGGAACGCAGTGGGGCGATGAAGGTAAAGGAAAGATTACCGATTACCTTTCTGAAAATGCAGAAGTTGTTGCTCGTTATCAGGGCGGTAACAATGCTGGACATACAATTGTATTCAACGATACCAAATACAAGCTTCACTTGATTCCATCAGGTATTTTTTATGATGATAAAATTTGTGTGATTGGAAATGGAATGGTTATTGATCCGAAGGCAATCGTAGAAGAACTTGCATACTTACACGAACGTAACGTGAGTACTGATAACCTTCGCATTAGTAATCGTGCACACGTCATTCTTCCGTATCACTTACGATTAGATGCAGTTGAAGAAGAATCTAAAGGTGCTAATAAAATTGGTACGACTAAAAAAGGGATAGGACCTGCATACATGGATAAAGCCGCACGTGTCGGAATCCGTATCTGCGACCTTCTCGATAAAGAAGTGTTTGAAGAGAAGCTAGAGCGTAACCTTGCAGATAAGAACCGTCTTCTTGAGCGTATGTATGAAGCAGAAGGGTTCAAGAAAGAAGATATTCTCGAGGAATACTATGAATATGGGCAACAGATTAAAAAATACGTTGTGGATACATCAGTAGTCTTAAACGATGCTATTGATGAAGGGCGCCGCGTTTTATTTGAAGGTGCTCAAGGAGTAATGCTTGATATCGACCAGGGGACTTATCCGTATGTAACGTCATCTAACCCAATTGCAGGCGGCGTAGCAATCGGTTCTGGTGTAGGGCCTAGTAAGATTAACCACGTTGTAGGAGTTTCGAAAGCTTACACAACTCGTGTTGGCGACGGACCTTTCCCAACTGAACTTCATGATGAAATTGGAGACAAAATCCGTGAAGTAGGTAACGAGTATGGGACTACTACAGGACGCCCTCGCCGTGTAGGTTGGTTTGACAGCGTAGTTGTGCGTCATGCTCGTCGAGTTAGTGGCATCACGGATCTATCTCTTAACTCGATCGACGTTTTGACTGGTATTGAGAACCTCAAGATTTGTACTGCATACAAGTACAAAGGTGAAGTGATCGAGGAATTTCCTGCAAGCCTAAAAGTACTTGCAGAATGTGAACCAGTATACGAAGAAATGCCTGGTTGGACTGAAGATATTACAGGTGTGAAAGATTTAGGAGAACTTCCTCCAAACGCTCGACACTATATTGAACGTGTATCTCAGCTTACTGGTATTCCGTTGTCTGTTTTCTCTGTTGGACCAGATCGTAAACAAACAAATATGGTTCGTGGCGTATTTGCATAACAAGAAGCTGGCAGTGATGACTGCCAGCTTTTTTTGGTGTATCTTACCATAAAAAATCAGCGTGAATCGTCTTTATATGATAAGATTAATACTGTTAGAATTTCCTATATTTTATGAGGTGGGCTTAATGAATCGGGATAAAAGGCAAGTCTTTCGTCATCAACTCTCTGTTCCTCTTGCAGCTAAAATGAGAGTAATAGAAGCGGGTGACAAACCTGATAGTAAAGAATGTAATCATAAAATTTATATACATGACATCGGTCTTGAAGGTATTGGCTTCTCTACTGATCCTGAGTTAACAAAGCATACGGACTTAGAATTTGAATTAAAATTAAACGAGACGTTATTTCGAGTAACTGGTGAAGTCCTATGGCTAAAGGCAAACAACCCAGAGGATCCTAATACCAGGGCTAGTTTTAGTTACGGAGTAAAATTCTATCTCAAAACCGAAAAACAATACTCCCTTGTCTTCCAGGAAGTGAATCGCTTTGCTATTAAGCGTCATAAGCGAAAACAAGAAATTCGCCAAATGATGAAAGAAAAGCTACGACAAAAAGGTGAGACAAGGTAACAGTTCTACCTGTTATCTTCTCATTTATTATTTTTATTTGAAGAATCCTTGCTTTTTTCAAAAAGCAATGATAAGATAAATCTTGTCGTCATTAAAGAACACTTTAATGAGCCATTAGCTCAGTTGGTAGAGCATCTGACTTTTAATCAGAGGGTCGAAGGTTCGAATCCTTCATGGCTCACCATTTTCTTTCCGCAGAGATACATAAATTGCTGAAAAGAAAGTTAACACGATCAATTTTATACCGTCGCGGGGTGGAGCAACGAGCGTTACTTCCATGAACCAACATCGAGTTGTTTGGACGGATACGCATCGTAGCATAACCTTGTAGAGGAAGAAACACAGCACTGCATATAGAAGCAGGTGCAGCACCATTTTCATTCATACCGTCGCGGGGTGGAGCAGTTCGGTAGCTCGTCGGGCTCATAACCCGAAGGTCGCAGGTTCAAATCCTGCCCCCGCAACCAAAATAAAATTTTAACTACGTCGATTATGCTTCGAAGTTAAAATTTAATGGTAGTCCTTTAGGGCAACCTAAACTCATAATTAATAGTTTACAGTTTACTACGTAATAGTACGGTCCCGTGGTGTAGCGGTTAACATGCCTGCCTGTCACGCAGGAGATCGCGGGTTCGATTCCCGTCGGGACCGCCATTTAATCTTTAAGGCTCTGTAGCTCAGTCGGTAGAGCAACGAGCAAAGCATCACTGAATATCCGACGAGTTGTCCCGACACAGCAAGCTGCGAAGCGTTGCTAGAAGAGGAAGGGACAGTGGTTTTACTCAGCATAACCTGATGGACATTTAAACAAACATGGCTCTGTAGCTCAGTCGGTAGAGCAGTGGACTGAAAATCCACGTGTCGGCGGTTCGATTCCGTCCGGAGCCACCATTTCTAACTATTAATATGACTATATACAAGCATGTCTCTACGGAGATGTGCTTTTTTGTGTTTACAGAACACTGCAATTTATAGCATTACTACCAAGGAATACCACAATCATGACGAATAGACTACATTTGTGTTACAAAATGGGGAGTAATACCCTATTGACTTTGTATGTATGTTAAAGTTCAAATCGTGAGTAAATTTATAAGCGTAAGCAAATCGCAGGAGGAAACATTATGGCAACATCTAAGCTAGTAAAAAGAGTGTGTCAATCCGTAGCTCTATTCTCGTTAATAAGTGTTAGCATGCTTACTGGTGTCGAGCCAGCAAGTGCTACTGTATATAATATGATGAAACCAGTCTATCACGTATACATAGATGGTAATAATGTAGGAACGATCGATGATAAAGAACTTTTTACAAATAAAATAGATAAGATGAAAGAAGAAAGACAAACAGACGATTTAACCTTAATGGTCAAAAACGATCTTGAAATAGTCCCGAAACGGTTGTTTCAGCCTTCATATGATAATGAAGAAACCTTAAATAAAATTGATAATGAATTAACCTTTGTAGCAAAGGGATATGAACTATCATTTAACAATGAATCTGTAGGAGTCTTCCCGAATGAGTCCCAAGCTAAACAATCACTTTGGGAATATGCAAAGCCGTTTCTATCAGAAGACAAAGTGAAAGAAATCGAGAGCAAGGTTGAGGAAGATGATAATAAACATCCAGCTGATTTCTTAGAGCTTTCTACTACTTTTTCCATTGAAGAAGTTGAAACAAAGAAAGAGAATGTGTTAACTGATGAAGAAGGCGTAACTCGAATTGAAGAGGGCTACACGAAGGAAGTGGAGAAAGAAGTCGGTGAGGGTGAAACACTAGCTGACCTCGCTGAGGAATTCGATATGGATGAATCAGAGATTAGAGAACTTAACGATCTCTCAAATGAAGAAACAATAGAAGATCTTAATCAGGTGAAAGTACTTGAAAAGAAAATCGTAAAAGTACTTGAAACTGAAGAAGTGATTAAAGATGAAGAAATTGGTTTTGATACAGAAACTACTGAAAGTGATTCGCTTTTAAAAGGTAAGAAGGAAGTTACCCAGTCTGGTGAAAAAGGCGAGAAGAAGGTAACATATAGCGTTTCTAAAGAAAACGGTGAGGTAATAAAGGAAGATATCATCAAAGAGGAAGTTACGAAAGAGCCAGTTAAGAAGAAAGTAATGATTGGCACGAAAGAGATTCCTTCGAAAGGTACAGGATCCTTCGCATGGCCAGCTGTCGGTGGTACGATAACAAGTAAACAGGGAGAGCGCTGGGGATCTTTCCATAAAGGAATCGATATCGCAGGCGTCTCAGATCGAACGATTAAGACTGTAGATAATGGTAAAGTTACTGCAGCTGGTAAACGAAATGGTTATGGCAATCAAGTAACCATTAATCATAACAATGGAATGAAAACGACCTATTCTCATCTTTCTTCTATTTCTGTCTCTGTAGGAGACACAGTGCAGAAAGGCGACAAGATTGGCGTGATGGGTACTACAGGGAAATCTACAGGAATCCACCTTCATTTTGAAGTGTACAAAAACGGTAAGCTCCAAAACCCAATGAAATACCTTTAAGAAGAAAAACCTTCAGTTGTTGCTGAAGGTTTTCAGTTTATTTGAAAGGTACTCCTCCTACATTTGTAGCAAATGCAGGCTCACCGCCCGCCCCGCGGAAAGCGAGCATCCTGGAGCGGAAATCTCCACCATACTATTGGATAGTACTGTTTTTTCTAAACTGTCTCGACAGTCTGAAAATCTTCAGCTCTTACTGGAGGTTTTCTTTTTACATGTGCCGCTTTAGGGTAGATGATAAATAAAATAGTTATAATATGATAGAATAGACGAAATAAGACATGACTTTTACTTGAAAATACATAAATCTGTATTACTAAAAAGGAGCGTTCATAATGGACAAGAAGATTCTTGTTGTAGACGATGAAAAACCCATTGCTGATATACTTCAGTTTAACCTTGAAAAGGAAGGCTTTACTGTTGTATGCGCTTACGATGGAGATGAAGCAATTGCAAAGGTTGAAGAAGAAAATCCTGATATGATTCTCCTTGATATCATGCTGCCACAGCGTGATGGTATGGAAGTATGCCGAGAAGTGAGAAAGAAATACGAAATGCCAATCATCATGCTGACAGCGAAGGACTCTGAAATAGACAAAGTTCTTGGACTTGAGCTTGGTGCAGATGACTATGTTACGAAACCTTTCAGCACGAGAGAGTTGATTGCGAGAGTTAAAGCAAACTTAAGACGTCGTCAGCAAGAGCCTGAGAAAGAATCATCAACGAACTCCGTAATCAATGTTGGAGCTCTGACGATTCACCCTGATGCTTATTTAGTGACAAAACGAGAAGAGTCAATCGAATTAACACACCGCGAGTTTGAGCTACTACACTACCTCTCTAAGCATATAGGACAGGTCATGACACGTGAGCACCTTTTACAAACGGTATGGGGCTATGATTATTTTGGTGATGTAAGAACGGTAGATGTAACAGTGCGTAGACTTCGGGAAAAGGTAGAAGATAATCCGAGCCATCCATCATGGATCATTACTAGACGTGGGGTTGGTTACTATATGCGTGAGCCGGAACAGGAGTAGTTAGATATAAATGGGGAAAGTCGGCTTTTTTAAATCCATACATTTTAAGTTTGCAATTGTATATGTTCTGCTTATTCTTATCGCTATCCAATTTATTTCGGTGTATTTCAACGATAAGCTTGAAGAACAGTTTGAGCAAAACTATGTTAATTCCGTTAAAGATCGCGCACAACTGCTTGCTGAAAATGTTTCTGGTCAAATAAACAGTAAGAGTGATGAAGAAAGTAATTCTATATCTGATTTAATAGCGAATTTTAATCAAAAGGAAATTCGCCAAATCTATGTCATCAATTCACTCGGTCAGATTGTAGGGTCTCTCTACGACGACGAATTAGTCGGGTCACTTTCAACGAATGATTATGTGAACAGTGCTCTAAACGGAATTGATGATCAAGATATATTAGTAGATGAAGATGGAGAGCGGTTTTTCGTTTACAGCGTGGCGGTTGAAGGGGATTCAAATTCCACTGTAGGCGCTGTCTACATTCAAGCAGATATGGAGCATGTATTTAAACAAGCAAACGAAGTAAACAAGCTATTAGCTCAATCCGCACTTATTGCGCTTGTATTAACCGGCTTATTAGGAATCGTAATCTCTCGTACGATTACGAGGCCTATATCAGATATGCGTAAACAAGCGCTTGTTATGGCACGGGGAGATTTCACCCGTAAGGTAAAAGTATATGGAGAAGACGAAATTGGTCAACTTGCGTTAGCTTTTAATGATTTAACAAGAAGGCTGCAGGAGGCTAATGCGATTACTGAGGGTGAACGCCGGAAGCTAACATCAGTCCTCGCATATATGACAGATGGCGTTATTGCTACTGATCGTGAAGGAATGATCATCCTTATGAATGATCGAGCTGAAGAGATGATGGATGTTTCGCGTGAAACAGCTCTAGGTACGCCTATAAATAAAGTGCTCCAATATGCTGAAGAGAAGACGTGGGATGATCTCTACAATGGTCCAGACTCAGTCATTCTCGATTTAAGCAACGACCATCAAACGTTTATCATCCGAGTGAACTTCTCTATCATTCACAAAGAAGATGGCCCTATAAATGGCTTAATTGCCGTTCTACACGATATTACAGAGCAAGAGCAGCTAGAGCAAGAACGTAGAGAATTCGTCGTGAACGTCTCTCATGAGCTTCGTACGCCTCTTACAACGATGAGAAGCTACCTTGAAGCTCTTCAAGAAGGAGCCCTTTCTGATCCGGAGATTGCGCCACGTTTCTTAAGCGTGACCCAAAATGAAACGGAACGTATGATCAGACTTGTAAATGATCTACTTCAACTATCAAAAATGGATAAAAAAGAATATCGTCTTGAATTTAGTGAAATCAATTTTGTGGAAATGTTTGATGAAGTTCTAGATCGGTTTGAAATGTCGAAGCGGGAGAACATTGAGATCGTTCGTCAGCTACCTACTGCCGCAATTTATACAAGAATCGATCGAGATAAAATGACGCAGGTTCTTGATAACATCATTTCAAATGCGATTAAGTATTCTCCAGAAGGTGGTACGATTACAGCTCGATGTTGGACGATAGGTAAAAAGGTTCGTATTAGTATTAGTGATCAAGGTGTAGGAATTCCTAAGAACAATTTATCCAAAATCTTCGACCGTTTTTACCGTGTTGATAAAGCACGCTCTCGCCAACTTGGTGGTACTGGACTAGGGTTAGCAATTGCGAAGGAAATGATCAATGCCCATCATGGAGACATCTGGGCAGAAAGTAAGTGGGGTAAAGGGACAACTATTTACTTTACACTTCCTTATAAGCGCATAAGGGAGGCCGAAGACGAATGAGAATGACCAAAAAGCATTTAGAGACGATTAAGACCATTCTGTTGAACGTCTTAGTTATTTTAAGTCTCGTCTTAACCTGGCAAATCTGGACATTTGAAGAGGATTATGAGAAAGAAACTACGCCTACTGAGAATAAGACAGTCGGTGTAAAGGAAGTGGACTTGAATCAAGTCATAAAGCCGAATCAAGTTGTCTTTCATCAAGACGATCGGCATTTCACATCATTTGAACGGAAAACAATCGATTCCTATTATACTGACTTCATCTCAGGCACTAGAGTGAAATCAGTGATGATGGTAGATAACATCGATAGTTTAGTGAATCGTAATGAAAGTATTGAGTTTGTGTTTCCTACATCTCTATCAAACGATGTATTGAAAAGCCTTGTTAGTGTCGCAAAAGGTGATATTCCTCTCGAAGTTTTTGATCGAATTATTATACCTTCAGCTCAATCGGGGAAAAACAATGAAGTCATCTTCTTAAATAGCTCAAACCAGAATGGGATGAGAGCAACGGTTGATGTGTCTAGCGATATGAAAGCTTGGTTCAGTGATAACTTTTCAACTCTAGAATCTTCAGAATCGAAAGTGACAAGAGCTAGGTCGTATCAAATCAGTGACAATACTCCGGTCTTCTATTTGCCTACAAATGAAATTCAGATGAAATCATATCGTGTCAGCACGGATGAACTGACGAATATTGACTCATTCATCACGGCGCTATTTCCTGATGAGAATGCGGTAGAAGAAAATACCGTTATCAACTCATCATCTCTATATACAGATGGAAGCCGTGATTTGAAATATGATAAACCGAGCGATTATATGGTTTTTCAAAACCCGTCATCTACATCGAGTAACTTTGTTGCAAATGAAGCACCAATAATGAACGCCTATGGATTTATCAACAAGCATTTCGGCTTTCAGGTAAGTGATCCAAACGATGATTATTTTCTTAGTGAGTGGGTTACATCATCAAAAACTAAAACGGATCGTATAACATTTAGGTTGAATACACAAGGATACCCAGTATTCAGTCCTTCTCAGGATGACTTAGATGAGATCGTCGTGACCTTAAAAAACAATGAAATTAGCACGTATAAGCGCATGCTTAAAGTCATTCAATACGCAAATGATACCGATACGAGTAACATCCCTTCCTATGATGAAGTAATTTCTTTATTAGACGAGGGAAATTTCAAAAAGAATGCGATCACGAATTTTACGATTGGATATACGATTACTCCCAACAGATCAGACAGCTTGTATGATGATTATGAGATTGTCCCTCAGTGGTACATTAAATTGAATCAAACGTGGACACCTCTTCAGAATGTAGATCAAGGAGGGGACGATATTGGATTGGAATAGAACAAAAACAATACTCATTCTCACCTTCCTTGTGTTTAATATTTTTCTTTTGAGCAACTTGATTAAGAAACAAACCGCAATGAGTGGTCATGAGCAATTAAAGCAGGTAACACTAGAAGAAAAGCTTGCTAGCTACAATGTGACTTACAAACAAAAGCCATCTATACAATCTCAGAACATGCCTTTCATTAGTGGGAAAGTACATGAATTTAATGAAAAGGAAGAAAAAACGCTTGAAGAAGGCACGGGTCAAGAAATCGAACTAGATGGTAATAAGTTGATCTCTACATTGGAAAAGCCATATCCAATCAAGGATCCAACCCTACCTTCAGCCTTTTCTATTTTCTTAGAAACCTACGTTTATGAAGGGTCTAAATACGAGTATTCTCATTCTGCAAATGATAAAAACATCATTTATTTTGTGGAAACGTATGAGGATGATCGACCGATTTATAATCAGAGTTCTGGAATGCTAATCGTTACGATGGAAGACGATAAGGTAATTTCCTACACGCAAACATACCTCAATCTTGATGCGATTACAGATGAGAGAAAGATAGATCCTGCTTCAGACGCAATAGAAGTGTTATTAAATCAACAAGAATTAGAGTTAAATGACGTTGTGGAAGATGTTTCTTTAGGGTACTATACGGTGACGAGTGAGGATGAAAGAGAGAAGATTGTCTTTGTTCCAACATGGCGTGTTGTACTAACGAATTCAAAGAAGGAAGATGAAGAGCCTGAGGTTTATTACGTAGATGCAATAGAAAAGAATGTTTTCAGTGATCCGAAAGATAATGAAGAGGTCGAAGAAAGTGAGAAAGGCAATGATGAGACGAACGATACATCCATCATAGATCCATCTACACCACAACCTTCGACAGGGGAAAAATAGGAGAGGAATGTAATATGTCTCTTAAATTCAGCGTGCTTGCAAGCGGTAGTACAGGAAATGCACTATTTGTAGGTACCGAAAAACAGAAATTCTTGGTTGATGCCGGGTTGAGCGGGAAGAAGCTTGAAGAACTCCTCGCGAAAGCACACATCGACCCAAAGGAAATAGATGGTTTGCTCGTAACTCATGAACACAGTGACCATATCAAAGGTCTCGGCATCTTTGCACGCCGTTACAAACTACCGATCTACGCCAACGAAAAAACATGGCAGGCGATGGAGCGGTCGATTGGTGAAATCCCTCTCGATCAGAAATTTCATTTTGATATGGAAACTGTTAAAACGTTTCATGATTTAGATGTAGAGACGTTCGGTGTGTCTCATGATGCAGCTGAACCTATGTTTTATGTGTTTCACCATGAAGGTAAGAAATTAAGTCTAGCAACTGATCTTGGATACGTTAGTGAACGGATAAAGGGAACTATTCGTAATTCTGATATGCTTATTTTTGAGGCAAATCATGACATCAACATGTTGATGATGGGAAGGTATCCTTGGAACGTCAAAAGAAGAATACTTGGAGATATGGGGCATGTTTCGAATGAAGATGCAGCAGCGGCCCTTGCAGATATCATAGGTGAAAAAACGAAGCGTATTTATTTAGCCCATTTAAGTAAAGATAATAACATGAAGGACCTGGCAAGGTTGTCAGTCCAACAGTCTCTTGAACAAAATGGCTTTGGTGTAGGTGAACAGTTTGATCTCTATGACACAGATCCTACAGCCCCTACGCTTCTAACGAAAATATGATAAACGTTCAAGGGTTGAAGTTGGAAGGATAGTCTCACTAAGGTCCACCTTTTTGATAGGAAAGGAAAGGTGAGAAAATTGGGCTTTTATGATGGTGAGGATTATAGCCGGACCACCAAACAGAAGGGGAATCGTGGTGGTGCATTAGTTGCTGGATTTCTTGGTGCTATTCTAGGAGCATTGATCATTCTTTTTACGATTCCGGCATTATCTGATCTAGGAGTATTGCCAGAGGTGACATCTCCCGCACCTGAAGAAGAATTAAACGATGAGCTTGCTCAAGACCCCATTACAAAGAGCATCAGTGTCGATGTAACGAACGACATTACTACAGCGGTAGAGAAGGTTAATGAGGCTGTTGTAGGGGTTATTAATCTCCAGAAGACTGATTTCTGGGCTGAAGATTATGGAGAAGCCGGTGCAGGTTCAGGTGTTATCTACAAAAAGCAGGGTGATACAGCGTTTGTTGTCACAAATAATCATGTTGTTCAGGGTGCAAGTCAGATAGAAGTTAGTTTAAATGCTGAGCAACGTGTCGCTGCTGAGTTGGTCGGTACGGATCCACTCATGGATCTTGCGGTTTTGAAGATTCCAGCAGAAAATGTAACGATGGTGGCTGATTTTGGAGACTCAGATAAGCTAAAGCCTGGTGAGCCAGCCGTTGCTATTGGAAATCCCTTAGGCTTTCTTGAAGGAACTGTTACGCAAGGCATCGTAAGTAACCCTGAGCGCTCATTTCCTGTTGATACAGACCAAAACGGTACGATCGATTGGAATGCTGATGTTATTCAAACGGATGCATCGATTAACCCTGGGAATAGCGGAGGCGCTCTAATTAACATCTCAGGGCAGTTAATCGGAATCAATTCGATGAAAATAGCGAAATCAAGTGTTGAGGGCATCGGATTTGCGATTCCTATCAACATTGCAGAGCCTATCATTAATGATCTAGAAACGTATGGAGAAGTGAGAAGACCGCAAATTGGGGTTGGAACGAAATCGCTGTCTGAAATTCCAACTTACCATTGGAGTGAATCCTTGAAACTTCCGGTTGATATTGATTACGGCGTAGTCATTATGAGTGTCTTTCCAACATCAGCCGCATACCAAGCGGGTCTAAAAGAACTAGATGTGATTACAGCTCTGGACGGTGAAACCATCAAAAATTCAATCGACCTACGAAAATTCCTATACTCTCAAAAAGAAATTGGAGATACAGTCACGATGACGATCTATCGTGAAGGAAAGAAACAAAATGTAAAAGTGACATTATCTGAGCAACAAACCTCATAATCAATGAACAGGAGAGGAAACTCTCCTGTTTACTATGTTTATGAGTTATGCACAGTGGATAACTTAGAAGGGATGAGAATGATGAAGATCTATAGTTGCGAAGAACATGTAGAGCTTGCTCTTGATGTGACAGTGGATGAAACAGAGCATTTTCCAGTGTTAGAAAAGCTCGAAGAGAACAACGAAAACTTGTCCACAACATGCGAATATTGCAGTGAAACTGCCGTATATATGGTGTCGAACTAATATTCGGTCACGATATGTGGATAGAAAATGTGTATATGTGGATAAGTCCTGTTGATAACATGTTTATTAACTGTGGATGTACTATATAAAGAACGACTTGGGGGAAGGTGTTTAACATGAATATTAGTATCATTACGGTTGGTAAATTAAAAGAGAAATACCTGAAGCAAGGAATAGCAGAGTACACGAAACGTCTCGGTCCTTTTGCCAAAATAGAAGTGATCGAGGTGCCAGATGAAAAAGCCCCTGAGAACCTTAGTGATGTTGAAATGGAGCAGGTGAAGAATGCAGAAGGCACACGCATCCTCTCAAAAATCTCTCAGGATGCTCACGTAATAGCTCTAGCGATAGAGGGGAATATGAAAACCTCTGAAAAACTAGCAAAAGACCTTGATCAGCTCGCTACATATGGAAAAAGTAAAGTCGCGTTTGTGATAGGAGGCTCTCTAGGCTTAAGCGACGACGTTATGAAGAGGGCGAATGATACACTATCCTTCTCGAAGATGACGTTCCCTCATCAGCTTATGAGACTGGTTCTCGTTGAACAGATCTATCGTGCGTTTAAGATTAATCGCGGGGAGCCGTATCATAAGTAAATATGCTCTGAGCAAAGCGTTTCTTTCTAAGGAGGAACGCTTTCATAAGGGTTAGGTAATCGTACCGTCCTCACAAAACTATCAGAATACTCACTTTAATCACAAACTCTAGTTTGCATACATAGCTGTCTAAACTCTTTATAAAAAGGGAACATATATGAATAGATATTTTTAACAATTGTGAATTTCAAATATGATATGGTTATAATGGAGATAGAAACGGAATGTTCCAAAGTGACGCCTTGCGAGACGTAAGCTTGTGCGCCTACTCTTTATTAAAATTAATAAGATAAGGAAGGATACCATGAGTAACAATCACAAAAAAGACGTTATCTTAATTGGTGCTGGAGTCATGAGTGCGACTTTGGGATCATTACTGAAAGAGTTAGCACCGGAATGGAATATAAAAGTATTTGAGAAGCTCGGCAGTGCAGGCGAAGAAAGCTCCAACGAGTGGAATAATGCAGGGACAGGCCATGCCGCCCTTTGTGAGCTGAATTATACATCTGAGAAAGCTGATGGATCGATCGACATTAGTAAGGCTGTAAAAGTAAATGAACAGTTCCAGCTATCAAGGCAGTTTTGGTCATTTCTAGTAAACAAAGGTTTAATTGATAACCCTCAAGATTTTATTATGCCAATCCCACATATGAGCCTTGTACACGGGGAAGCAAATGTCGCGTTTTTGAAAAAGCGCATGGAAGCGTTGTCAACGAAACCAATGTTTCAAGGCATGGAATTTACTGAGGATCCCGAAAAGCTAAAAGAATGGATCCCATTAATAATGAATGGTCGTACAACGAATGAACCGATAGCAGCGACAAAAATCGACTCGGGCACTGATGTTAATTTTGGTGCGCTAACTCGCCTGATGTTTGAGAATTTGGAAAGTGAAAACGTTGCCATCAACTATAAGCATAGTGTTGAAGATATTAAGCGTACAAAAGAAGGTCTGTGGGAAGTAAAGGTTAAGGATATGGAAAACGATACACTAGGGTATCATTCTGCTGACTTCGTTTTTATAGGCGGCGGTGGTGGTAGTCTCCATCTGCTACAAAAGACTGGTATTCCTGAATCGAAGCATATTGGAGGATTTCCTGTTAGCGGGCTATTTATGGTTTGTAAAAACCCAGATGTTGTAGAGCAGCATCATGGAAAGGTATATGGCAAAGCGAAGGTAGGAGCACCTCCGATGTCTGTTCCACACCTTGATACAAGATATATAGGCAACAAGAAAACGCTTCTTTTCGGTCCATTTGCTGGTTTTTCACCAAAGTTTTTAAAAGGTGGTTCAAACCTCGACTTGATTAGCTCAGTTAAGCCAAATAACGTGTTTACAATGATGGCAGCTGGATTAAAAGAAATGGGGCTTACTAAATACTTAATTCAACAAGTGATGCAATCCCATGAACAGCGTATGGAAGATATTCGAGAGTTTATTCCTAATGCAAAAGCAGAAGATTGGGAAATCGTCGTTGCAGGTCAACGTGTTCAAGTTATTAAGGATACTGAAAGCGGAGGCAAAGGGACACTTCAGTTTGGTACTGAGATTGTTAACGCTTCTGATGGCTCAATTGCCGCATTACTTGGTGCTTCGCCAGGTGCTTCTACAGCTGTTCACGTTATGCTTGATCTTTTCGAAAGGTGTTTCCCTCAACAGATGGCAGATTGGGAACCGAAAATTAAAGAAATGATCCCTTCATATGGTCAGTCGTTAGCTGAGAACCCTGATCTCTTTCAAGAGATTCATACCTCTACAGCAGAGACATTAGGATTAAATAAAAACGAAGTTGTTTATAGTTAATATGCTGGAACCAAAAGCTAAGCGAACGTATTGTTCGCTTAGCTTTATTGTGTGAATAGGTCGTATGTAACCAACCGCTAAGCATAATAAAGATAGAAGGAAAGTGGGCTTTCTGTAATAAAACTTAATGTACACAAAAGTGTGTACTTGTTTGCAATATCGTTTACATGTACACATAATATGTATACAAGTTTACATTAATGTACACATGCTGTTACAGAGGGATGTATACGTATTTGTAAACAAGTATACAAATGTTGTTTACATGTATACATTTTTGTAAACAAGTATACGTAATTGTAAACTAGATACTAAGACTTATTGACGAATGGAGAAATCTTCTATAACTTTTAATTTAATAGTAGAAATACTAGATTGAATTTAATTTGAAAGGGTGGATTGATTTATGAGTAATTCAAGAATCGCTGCTGTTGATGTTGGAAATGACTCTTTAAAAGGAATCTATGGGAAACTTGAATCCGACTTATACATACCAAACGTTATTGCAAGAGACATTGAAGACCGTCCTGTAATTGGAATTGAGGAACTTGATACGAAGGATCCCCTCGATGGTATTCACATTAAAGTACACTCCCCTGCTCTCCAGGACAACAATGCAATTTACAGAGTGGGGAACCTTGCGACGACGAGTGATAACCCTACTGAGCTTGATCCAGGTAGCGCTAAATCAGAAGAAGATCAAACGCTGATCATGCTATTTGCATCACTAGCTTTGGATGCTGTTAATGAAAACAATACAGCTAACTTTAAGAATCAGAATGGTGTCATCGATGCTAATTACACACTAGGTACTGGACTTCCCCTTCGTGAAGTAAAGGAAGGAAAGGACGTTGGTTATCGTTCTAGACTTCTTGGCTCTGTGCACCAGGTAGAATTCTTAGTAACTCCTAAACATCAAGGTAAGAAAGTTAACATTAAGTTTGATGAAGTGAAGGTATACCCTGAAGGATTTGCTGCTTATATTAACCTAGTAATGGATAATGACCTTAACGTTATTAACAAAGATCTAATCGATAAGCGTATTCTGATACAGGATATCGGAGGATTGTCTACTGATATCGCTGTTATTAAAAACAGAAACGTTGATGATGACAAAGCACAAGGATTTAATATCGGTGTAGCGGAATCACTAGAATTAATTCGTGAAGAAATTCGTTCGAAGCATGGAGTTGAGCTAGATAGCAGACGTGACGTCGTTGATATTATCACGAAGAAAAACGATCGTAATCACATTATGGTTCGCGGAAGTCGTACGAGCGTTCATGATATTACGGATCGTATTCTTCTTGAACTTGCTAAAAAGCAATATCGTCACCTTCGTAACGTTTGGCAGAAGAATTCTCAAACAGAAATTTGTTACTTCGTAGGTGGAGGGTCAATCGTTCTTAAAGATTACCTTAAAACACTTAACAACAACCTTGATGGCTATAATATCGACTTTTTCGAGGACGAAAAAGAAAGCATCTGGATGATGTCTAATGCTTATTATAAGCTCATTTCTGATTATAGAAGAAAGCTTCAGAAAGAGGCATCTAAAGATAAGAAGGAAGATAAGCATAAGGTCAAAAGCTAGGGTGATTTGATGAAAAAGGCGGGGATGACAGGGGTTCAAAGGGGACAGGCGATCACTTTTCGGCTGCCCTCTGACACGCCTGATCATATTCTGAAACAATTGCAAAAATTAAAAGAAGAAGAGAAGCGAAACTTTTCAAGTCGCATTGCAGAGTATGTACTTGAGGGTGTGACTCAAACGATCAAAAGAGATAACGAGGCGATTACTGTTCCTCTGCCAAAGGGTTTAAGTAAAGCCCAACGTGATTGGTTGAAGCATGAACACTCTGAGGCTCTTCTAGGCAATATTGTTTATCAGATTTTATCAGATCCTCTTCGTGCTGCTTCCATATTAGCCACGTTTACTAGTAGTTCTCTTGATATTGAAGAAGCTTTATACTGGCAGGAGAAAGGCTCTCTAGCCGCATATAAACCTGAACGTGATGAAGAAGATCAATCTGTGTCAGAGATTCAACCTAATGATGATGATTTAATGAATTTCGATTGGGATCAAGCAAAGCAAGAGCAAAGTTCATCGATCGAAGAAGATGCTGAAGATAACGATGATGATTTGCTTGGTGGTTTCTTAGACAAGATGAATAAATAAGAACGAGGCAGAAGAGATACGCTCTCTTCTGCCTCTTTTTATCATATTTTCCGGGCAATAGTGACTAAAGTTTCCGCATAGCATCTGCTACGAACTCTACGTCCGTTCCAACAATGATTTGGAGATTGCGGCTATCAACTTTTATTACTCCTCTTGCACCGTGTTTTTTCAATTCAGCTTCATTCACAGCCGATGCGTCTTTAATTTGTAAGCGGAGCCTAGTCGTGCAGTAATCGATCGAGGAGATGTTATCAATTCCCCCGATGCTTCTTACAAAGTGACCAGCCATGAGGTCGTATTTATCACCTTCAGCAGGTGCGTCGTCCTGTGCAGTCATATCTTCATCTTCACGCCCTGGTGTTTTCAAGTTGAAAGTACGAATAAGGACGTAGAAGATGATGAAGTATATTACTCCGTATGCTAGCCCAATTATAAGCAATAGAACAGGTTTTTGGGCTAGTCCGAAGTTTAGGAAGTAATCGATTGCTCCTGCCGAGAACCCAAATCCATGATGAATGTCCAATACATATGCTAGAACCATGGAGCTTGAGGTTAATAGCGCGTGAATAACATAGAGAAACGGTGACAGGAACATAAAGGCAAATTCGATCGGTTCTGTAATTCCTGTTAGGAATGAGGCGAAAGCAATCCCGATCAGCATGCCGCTTACCTCAGCTCTTCTCTCTCTTTTTGCAGTAGCAATCATTGCTAGACACGCGGCTGGTAAGCCGAACATCATAATTGGGAAGAACCCTGTCATGAAGATACCTGCTGATGGATCTTCCGCAAAGAATCGGTTGAGGTCACCCGTTGCCCCGTTATATTCTCCGAAAACGAACCATACTAAGCTGTTTAACACGTGGTGAAGTCCAAATGGGATTAAGAGTCTATTTAAGAACCCAAATACCCCTACTCCAAGTGCACCAGCGTCGATAATCCACTGTCCGAGTGCATTGATACCATCCTGAATCGGCGGCCACACAAACCCGAATATTCCAGCCAGTATAACCATTGTGGCAGCAGTTATAATCGGTACGAAACGTCTTCCTCCAAAGAACCCAAGCCAACTCGGTAATTTTATATCATGAAACCGGTTATACAATAAGCCAGCGACAATCCCTGAGATGATTCCCCCTAGCACTGCCATTTCTATTTCTTTATCAATCGATTGTGCGCCTTGTGTCAGTACAAGATAGCCAATTGCACCTGATAATCCGGCAGCCCCGCTTCCATCTTTAGAAAACCCTATAGCGACTCCAATAGCGAAAATAAGTGCAAGATTATCGAATATAGCTCCACCTGCAGCTGCTACGAACGGAATTCCTAACAAATCATCTTGCCCCAAACGAAGCAATAATGCTGCGGCAGGTAAAACCGCAATCGGTAGCATCAACGACTTTCCTACCCGTTGCAAAGCTCCTAGCATAATACTTTCAACCTCCTTATGGTCGTTTTGAAAACGTTTTATCTCCAAACCAATCATAACAACAATTAAATATAGTTGTCTATACCAATTTATACGCACTCGAAGTTTGTGTTCTTCCTCTGGTATAGACAACTGTACTTTAAGGTGATAAAATTTATATAACAAGCCAACGATAAGGAGTTTGATCGTATGAATGAGGACAGCTTTGTTATTGATCACGTACGGATATATGCTGAAGATGAAACCATAAGTAATGGATATATTAGAGTAAGAGATGGAAAAATTGTGGATGTTGGTCACTCTAGTACTCTCACTATCGATTCTGATGAGAGCGTCTTTCCTGTTTCAGACAGCTTGAGTTTATTGCCGGGGATGATCGATGTGCACATCCACGGTGTGAGTGGAGCAGATACGATGGATGCCACTCCAGAAGCCCTAGATACGATCACTAGAACGCTACCATCAGAAGGTACAACAAGCTTCCTTGCTACCACGATTACGAACGAAGCCGCTGCAATTGAGAAAGCATTGGACAATGCTTCAGATTTTCTAGTAAATCACCAAAAACCAGGGAATGCGGAAATTTTAGGTATTCATTTAGAAGGTCCATTTATCAATAACGTTAGGGCGGGAGCACAACCTTCTGATGCTATTCAGGAACCAAACATCGACTTGTTCAAGAAATGGAACAAACTAGCACGTGAAACAATAAAGCTCGTAACATTAGCTCCTGAGCTTGATCGTGGAGTAGAGATGGTGCGATACTTATCAAAAAAAGGAATCGTTGCTTCGATTGGCCATTCTGATGCAACGCATGAGCAGGTTAAATTAGCAGTTGATAACGGCGCAACTCATGTGACACACCTTTACAATGGAATGAGAGGTCTACATCATCGCGAGCCCGGGGTTGCTGGAGCTGCTTTACTGTTCGGTGAACTTAGAGCGGAAATCATTGCGGATGGTTATCACGTACGTCCGGAAATGATTGATTTAGCTTACCGCCAAAAAACAGATGAAGGAATTGTATTGATAACAGATTCAATGCGTGCAAAATGCTTAAAAAATGGAAGCTACGACCTTGGTGGTCAGGACGTTTTCGTTCAAGATGGGAAAGCGGTATTAGACAATGGAACGTTAGCAGGAAGTGTTCTGAAAATGAACGACGCTTTGCGTAACATTCAGGAGTTCACTGGCTGCTCCCTAGAAAGTGCGATCAAAATGGCGGCAGAAAATCCCGCTCGACAAATCGGTGTGTATGATCGGAAAGGTAGTATTGCTGTTGGAAAGGACGCAGACCTCATCCTACTCGATAATCAAGGAGAAATCTTTGCGACATTCTGTAAAGGTGTGCTTTCAGAAACAAAATAAGGAGGGGGCAGTATGAGAGTCATAGAAGCAGAGGATTATCAGGAACTCAGTAATCTCGCAGCTGACTACTTTATTAATAAAATAAAAGAAAACCCAGAAATAACGCTCGGATTGGCAACTGGCGGAACGCCTAAAGGCACCTACAAGAAAATGGTGGAGGATCATGCCAAACATGGTACCTCTTATCGTCGTGTAACAACATTTAACTTAGATGAATATGTTGGCCTGGGTTCAGACCACCCAAATAGTTATCATCAATTTATGGAGACTCACCTTTTTAAAGATATCGATCTTCCTTCAACTCAAAAGCATCTTCCAAATGGGATTGCTTTAGATATTAATAAAGAATGTATCGAATATGAACAAGCGATCGAACGTTCTGGTGGAATTGATGTGCAACTTCTTGGATTAGGAAGCAATGGGCATATCGGATTTAATGAACCTGGCACTGCTTTTGAGACTAGGACTCATGTAGTGGAGCTCGCACCATCGACGCGCCAGGCAAATGCGCGTTTTTTTAATCATGCCGACGAAGTTCCACAGAGAGCGATAACAATGGGCATTTCTACGATTATGCAAAGTAAGGAGATCGTATTGTTGGTTTCAGGAGAGTCGAAGCATCATGCGCTCAAAGAGTTACTTATCAGACAAAGCGATGAGGGATTTCCTGCTTCGGTTTTAACGAAACACCCTCATGTTACAATAATTGCTGACAGAAGCGCATTGTCAGGAATTCCTGTAAACGGCTGAAAGGAGAATCATACGAATGATTGATAAAACATCCCCTTTACCAATATATTATCAACTTGTAGAACTGATCAAAGGGATGATCGAAAAGGGAGAGCTTAAGCCAGGAGATTCACTTCCTTCTGAACGAGAATATGCAGAAAGGTTCAAAATCAGCCGGATGACAGTGAGACAAGCGATTACAGAGCTTGTAAATTCAGGTTATCTATTTCGTCAAAAAGGGGTAGGTACATTTGTCGCTGAGAAAAAGATTGAGCAACAGCTTTTAGGACTCACCAGCTTTACTGAGGATATGCAGAGCAGGGGGATGGTCCCTAGTAGCAAATTGATCAGCTTTGAAATCGTTTCGTCTCCTGCATATATTTCTGAACAGTTGAACATCCAAGAGCATGCTCCTGTTTATGAAATCAAGCGAGTCAGACTTGCGGATGGTATACCGATGGCACTAGAAACCACGTTTGTTTCTGCAAACCTTGTGAAAGGAATAACGGAGGATACTGTTAGCCAATCACTCTATGATTATATTGAGAAACAATTATCCATCAAGATTGGCGAGGCAACACAAGTATTAGAGTCTTCTATTGCAACACAGCAAGAATCTCAGTACCTTAAGATCAAAAAGGGTTCTCCCATCCTGCTTATACAAAGAAACACGAAACTTGCAGATGAAACTCCTCTAGAGGTTGTGAAATCATCTTATAGAGCCGATCGTTACAAATTTATGATCACATTGAAGAGGTAATCGACAGGAGGCATTCGTATGCTCTCAGAATACTTTTCAGAAATAAAACATGCACTAGATGCTGTTGAAAATAATGAACGTAAAAAGATAGATAAAGCAGTTAAGGTAATTACCAAAGTGGTGAAATCAGGTAACATCATCCATGTGTTTGGTTGTGGACATTCTCATATGATGGCTGAGGAGATGTTCTATCGAGCGGGAGGGTTAGCTGCTGTTCGCCCTATTTTGATAGAAGAATTAATGCTTCATCAAGGTGGTAGCAAATCTTCAGAGTACGAGCGGATGAATGGGTTTGCGGATACCTTTATGCAAAAGCAAGATATCCGGAATGGTGATGCCGTTATCATCGTGTCTAACTCAGGCCGAAATCCTGTACCGGTAGATGTAGGCCGTATCAGCAAAGAGAAGGGGGCGTTCGTAATAGGGTTAACGTCTTTAGAAGCAAGTGAGGACCAACCCTCACGCCATAAAGAAGGACTTTATTTAAAAGATACTGTAGACCTTGTACTCGATAACCACATCAAACCGGGTGACGCGGTATTTTCGCTTGAAAGCAAAGGCTTTTCCTATGCACCTCTTTCATCTGTTATAGGGATGGCGCTACTCAATGGTATCGTTGCTCAAGTCATTGATGGACTGATTGCTTCTGGAGGAGAACCTCCTGTCTTTCGTAGTGGCAATATCGATGGCTCAGACCTTCATAATAAAAAATTGATCGAGGCCTATCAAGAAAGAATTTCACTTCTGTAATTCTCGGCATAATGCACATATAAAAGGAGGAGAGATTTTTGTATCTCTCAATAAAGGAAACAGCTGAATATTTATCACTTCCGGAAGAGTATATTGAAACGTTGATACGAGAAAAACGGATACGAGTCATTCATGATGGCGAACAGTATCTGATTTATAAAGAACAATTCAATACTCACCTAGAACAATTAGAGAAATACAAGAAACGGATGGAAGAAGAGATGAATGAACCACTTCCAGAAGACCCAGATGTGAAAGACGAAGATTGATTTTCAAGGGTAGCCGTATTAGACGTAATGCCGTTTATGAATTCTAAAATCGGGAATAGCATCCTTATAGAGGGAGGCATTCGTTATGAAGAAATTAATCAAACGAGCAATCAAGTACGGTCCCATAATCTATCCAATCGTAAGAAAGATGAGAAATAAAAGTAAAGCAAAACGTATGTAAAAAAACCCGGAGGATTCTAGATTCTCCGGGTTTCATTTTTTGGAACACTCATTATTTTTCTGTTCCCTATGCCGTAGGAGTTTGAATACCGCTTGCTTTCCAGTGGACGAACGCCCGTTTTCCACGGGAGCAGGCGATATTCACTCCTACTAGAACGCAATAAACACAATAAACTTTCCGCCAATTATAAGTATTCATCTGTTAATCAGTTTTGCTTTTGTCTCGTTTTGATATAATACATTTACATGTTGATTGGAGCGGAAGGATGCTCGACTCCTGCGGGATGTGCGGGACAGGTGAGACCCCGGAGGCGCAAGTTCTTGTGCGCTGAGAAGGCTCACCGCCCGCCCCGCGGAAAGCGAGCATCCTGTAGCGGAAATCACCACCATATCCCTGGCAGATGGTCCTTAAGACTGTCTCCACAAACTAATAAGTTGTTACCTGGAATAGTTTTTGTAGAATATACATGATGTATTTAAATGCCGATAACTTGTTTTGATATGTTGAGTACTCAACCGTGTAAACGCCGTCCTCGTTATTCCAAATACGTTCAAAGTAACGATCAACATCTTGGACGACCTTAGAATCATTAGAGGCTTTTAGGTGAATATTTGATTCCATGTTATAGTCATCCATATTTCTTGATGTATAGTTACCCGATCCTCCTATAATTGTGCTTTCCTGTTTCCCTTTCACATACAACATTTTCGTATGAAACTGCTCCTTATTCGTGTCATACCAACGGATCTTTAAATAGTCGTCACCTTGTTTGTGCAGTTCCCCTGTGATCGGAAGGTTTGGCAACCCCATCTTCTGATGACCGAATGCGTTTTGGTTAGGATCAAGAACCATTCGAACCTTTACTTTCCGCTCTGTGGCATCAACGATAGCGTCAATAATATCCCTGTCAGCGAGATAGAACATACCGATGTTGATCTCATCGCCTTCTTTTGCATCGTCAATTGCGGTAACAACGCTATCTTGAATCTTACTTTCAGTGACGATTTGTCCTTTAACAGTAGCTTCTTTTTCTTTTTCCGCTGCCTGTACAGCAGGGAGCTCTGGAAACGTCGATAAGTCTCCTCCAGAAAAAGCAGCGACCGCTTTTTCAGATCGAATCAAATCATTTAGTATAGATCCTTTCACTTTAAATGCGATATTGGAATGAAATCCACTCGCATCATGCGGATTAGCTGACATAATGATACCCGCGTCTTCATTCATAACCGTTTTTCGGTGATTTGCTTTTATATTGAATAAATCTAAGTACGAGCGCATTGTGACCTCTGGAGCAGAAGATGCAAGAGGATTAGGTATCCATCCAGGACCACTCTGACCGAACCATGATAACGTCATGCGCCATAGTCCTGAATAGAACAAGTTAGGATCTCGTAAACGGTTCAAGTCCGTATAAATAACTTCTGCTCCCATCTCCCTTAATTCGTTGATTTGTGGAGCCTTATGGGAATTGTAGGATGTATTGATCTCATCACTGATCAAAACGACCTTTAGTGAGGGGTTTTCCTCCATCACATCTATAACTGAATTTGCTAATCGCTCGCTGATTTTCGGATAATCTCTTTTCCCATCTGTAAATCCGTTGAAAAGAAAAAGGTCTAACACAAGAAAATCGTCCGATTCTTTGATGGTCTTATTCACTTCATCGAAAATGGACTGATCATAGACTTCCTTATCGCCTTTGTCATATGTTAAATCGTACAAAAACTCAATTTCATCTTCTTGCAAAGAGTGAACGTCTGAAGCGTAAGATATCCCTTCAGGTAGAGGTTTGAAACGATGATAAAGTAACACACCACTATAAATAAGAAGAAAGATACTTAATGCAATCCAGCGTTTTTTCTTATACCATGACTTTTTCTTCATTAGGCGGACTCCTCGAAATTGTTTACTGTTCTTATACCCTAAGGAGTGCGCGTTAATCCTTTTTAGGAAAGAAAGAAAAGCGCTCCTGAAACCTTTTATTGCAAAATACGTATTACATACTAACAATCACAAGAAAACAGGGGGAAGTAAGGTGGAAAAACAATCAGATAAGGTGCTTTCTATAAAAGGATTAACAAAACGATATGGTGACAAACTTGTCTTAGATGAGATCGATCTAGATGTGTACAAAGGACAGATTATTGGTTATATAGGCCCAAACGGTGCGGGTAAGAGTACGACAGTGAAAATTATGCTCGGACTTGAAGGTTCTTACGAAGGTGACGTAGAGATATTTGGTGAAAGTATTAAAGAAAATAACGTAGATTACAAATATAGAATTGGCTATGTCCCAGAAATGGCAGACATTTATGATAATTTATCAGCTAGAGAATATCTTTCCTTTACTGGTGAGTTGTATGGATTGGAGCCTGAGAAAGCAGAAACAAAAGCAAGAGAGTTAATGAAGATCTTTGATCTTGAAGAAGTCTATGATTCTCGTATTTCATCATATTCGAAAGGAATGAAGCAAAAAGTATTGCTCATTTCGAGTTTGTTGCATGACCCAGATCTCTTGTTTTTAGATGAACCGATCAATGGTCTGGATGCGAACAGTGTGATGATTTTCAAAGAGATTCTTGCCAAACTATCTGAGCAAGGGAAAACGATCTTCTATTCTTCACATATCATGGAGGTCGTTGAGAAAATCAGCAGCCGCATCTTGCTCCTTAACGAAGGAAAGATTGTTGCGGACGGGAGTTTTGAAGAACTTCGACAGAAGAATAAAGAAGGGTCACTAGAGGAGATTTTTAATCAATTAACCGGATTTAAGGAGTATAAGGATCTATCTGAGGAGTTTGTGCAAATCGTACAACGTGATAAAACATGAAGAATTTCAACACGTTGAAGCTGTTGGATCTATTTAAGGTGTTTTTTGAGAAAGCAGGAATCGATTATCGTATGATGCGTCGTATTCTCCAAGTGAAGCTTACAATGGATGGGAGGCGAACCTCCACCGTTATGAGTCAGAACATGGGCAGTAATAAAAAGAGTGATCAAAACCAGTTTTTAAAATCTCTCTGGTTTTATGCCTTTATTGGGCTTACTCTTGTACCCATCCTCTTTGTAGGCGACAACTACATGTTCCAGGTGAGCGTCATCACCGGGGTATTCATGTTCTTGATCATGACAACGATGATTTCTGATTTTTCATCGGTACTACTAGATGTACGTGATCAAACGATTCTCGGAACAAGGCCAGTTAATAGTAAAACGATCAGTGCATCAAAGGCGATGCATGTTACGATTTACCTGTTTTTCATAACGGTTGCGATTATTAGCACATCTCTTATCATTGGTACGATTCGACATGGTATTTTATTTGGAGTGTTGATGGTACTGACCATCCTATTCAGCGACCTATTTATCTTAGCGATCACAGCCATGCTGTATTATGTAATCTTAAAGTTCTTCGGGGGAGAGCGGCTGAGGGATATGATCAACTATGTTCAGATCGGATTATCGATTACGATCGTACTTGGCTATCAAGTCGTTGCGCGTGCGTTTGAGTTCGTTGAGCTTGAAGCGCAGTTTACGCCTGAGTGGTGGACGCTGTTATTACCTCCTGTATGGTTCAGTGCGCCGTTTGCGGTCGTGTTGAACGGTGAGACAGGAACGTACTATTTTATACTTTCAGCACTTGCAGTCATAGTTCCAGTACTTTCATTTGTGGCATATGCAAAAATCCTCCCGAGGTACGAAGAAAATCTTGTGAAATTGATGGACCAAACGACCAAACGTTCAAAACAGAAACGCTTTGATCTATTTAAGCGTATCGCCTCTTTGGCTACTCGAAGTAAGGAAGAACATGCATTTTATCGATTCGCAGAGAAGATGCTTAAGAATGAAAGAGAGTTAAAACTAAAGATCTATCCATCGCTAGGATTTGCGATGATCTTTCCTTTTGTTTTTCTTTATAATAATTATTCAGCAGCAGGATCCTTCGACGTGTTAGGAGAGGGTAGATCGTATCTATCGATCTATGCTGCGTTAATGATGATTCCAGGGGTCGTCATCATGCTTCAATATTCTAGTAAGAACAAAGGAGCGTGGATTTACCATGTGACGCCGGTAACAGATTTAACGAATAGTATTAAAGGGACGTTAAAAGCTCTCCTCATTCGTTTGTTTCTACCTTTGTTTTCCGTGCTTAGTATCATCTATACAGTGATTTTTGGTATTCGTATTGTACCTGATCTTCTAATCGTTTTTCTCGTCACTTTCATTTATAGTGTTCTATGCTTTAAGTTAATTAAAGGAACACTACCTTTCTCTGAACCTTTCGAGAGTTCAACTCAAAGCGATGGGTGGAAAACATTACCTTTCGTATTGTTGATCCCTATATTTGGTTTGATTCATCTTGGAGCAACATTTATCCCTTTTGGGGTGTGGATCTATCTATTGCTTGCAATAGTGATGACACCTCTCATTTGGAAGCTAGGACTGAAAAGAAGCCCCTCTGTATGAGGAGCTTCTAAAGCTGTCGACAATTTTTTGGGGCTGTTTTTTCCATGAAAGTGGAGGGTTTCTGCTCCAGGATGCTCGCTTTTTGTTCACCTTAAACTAGTAGGATTGAAGGTATATTCGAAATTCCTACGAAATAGGGAGCACCAAATTCAAAGTCCCTCTCCAAGCTGAGAAGCAAGAGGGGCTTTTTTATGATTGAGGTTTAGATAACTTACTTGAGTAGTGCATTTAGTTTCGATGTTAAGTCTGTCGTAAATTCACGGTTCGTGCTGTAATAAAACGTATTTGGGTCGTCAGTAATGTGAATGTTCAGGAGTCCTGCTGCTCGTAAAATCGATAAGTGATGATGAATATTCCCCTTTGCCATCCCAATCTCTGAGACGATATTCGTGAACGTATGGATTCCACTCGAGAGAAAGCGAAGGATGTTCATCCGTCTTTCGTCGCTTAATGCTTTAGTGATCCTTAAAAGCTCTTTTTGTTCATTTTTATTCGATCGAACTGGATATGTAATAAACAGCGTGTTCTGAAACTGATCGATTAAAGACATGGGGTAGAAGTGAAAACCTGGTATCAAGTAAACGGTTTGAACATTTTCGTTTGTGATGACAAACCTACTAGCTTTATGTACGACTTCAGCTTGTGTTGACGTTTCGAGCAATCTTTCTTTTTCAATTGCATCAGATTGTAAATCTTCAAAAATGCTCGTGTCGATCTTATCAAAATAGTGTACTTTCCATTCCTTTAGTAGTGAAATGAACTGGTCTCTCTGTCGCTCTAAATCTGGTGGGAGCGAGCTCTTAAGATAAGGTGAAAGAAGCTCGTAAAGTTCACCTGATGATTTGGATTGCAACCATTCAAAGAAACCATCGATGTCATCTTCGATTGGGCACTGTTTCATTAATAGTACGGATAAGTCCTCAAAGAAGAGGCTGGTTTTTGATGCGATACGGTCTTTTAGAGATGGAGGTATTAGGTCATCTACTTCCTCGGACCAAGTAGTCCCTAAAGATAGATATTTCATTTGTGTTTGTCTCTTATATAACGAAATACTTAGCAATAATTCATGTACAGGAGAATAAAACATTTTCAATTCATAAGCCACAGAAAATCCCCCATTTTTCTTTTCATCTTACCATAGTAGTTATAAATATTTAAAACATAATGGTTTGTTATAAATAAATTGACTAATATAATTAGTTCAATTAATATTGAACTAATTAAAGGAGGAGGGTTTTTGCTTATGAATGCATTTGTAGACTACCAAACTAGTGTGATAGATCTTGTTGGTAAGAAACAGTATGATGAGTCACTTGAACTAATGGAAAGGGCTAAAGCGCTATTTCCTGATAAATGTGATCGGCTAGGCCATTGGAAAGCCAATGTGTATTGTCTTCAAGGTAAAGGAAATAAGGCACTTGCTGAGTTACAAGAAGTTATCGAAGGAGGATTATGGTGGAACCCGGAGATTTTATCGTCTGACCCTGAGCTGGACGCAGTAAAAGAAACAAACGAATTCAAACAGCTCCTTGAGCAATGTGACACTTCCTATCGAGCTAATCTAGAAGCAGCTCAACCATTGCTAAAAGTTGACGGAAACGAAAGTGCTGAAGTGGCGATCTTCTCCTTGCACTGGAAGGCTTCTAACGTAGAAGATTTCTCATTAGAATGGAGAGATAAAAGACTATTAACCGATTACCTTATTGGATTTCCGCAGTCATCCCAGATGTTCAGCTATAATTGCTTCTCATGGGACGATTTTGATCAAACTATGGAGGATGTAAGAAGAACGTATTCGAGGTTTACAAAAAACAGAGAGAGTGAGTCTGAGGTTATCATTTCAGGTGCTTCACAAGGAGGAGGGCGAGCTATAGAACTAAGCTTGGGCCAAGAAGCGCTATTTGAATCGTTTATTGCTGTGGTGCCGGCATTTGAAGACTTGAATAGATTAGAAGATCTAGCGAGAACAAACAATCGCAAAGTGCGAGGGTGTATCATAACTGGAAATCATGACCCTTTTTATGAAGATGTTTTGAAAGCGGTTTCCATATTTGAAAAGCATAGCATTCCGTGCAAGCTAATCGTGATAGAAGGTATGGGGCACAAGTTTCCTGAAGACTTTCCAGCAACGTTTCAAGAAGCTGTTCAATTTGTATTACGATGAGTTCAGGTTAAGCATAAAGCCCTCTCCGACTTTCGGAGAGGGCTACCCGTAGACGTGTTTTTTTGCATAGTAATAAGCGGTTCCTAGCGATAAGATCATTATTCCGAGTAGGAATAGATAGGTTAATTGAAACGATTTTGAACTGTATGTCAATCCGTTTAATTCAAGGAGGATTCCACCCAGAACTGCTCCCGAAGCACTGCCGACAAACTGAACGAGTTGTTTCATGCCTATTCCGGTAGCGGTCTCTGATGAAGGTAAAATACGCGATACCTCATTCGTTGTGCTTGAAGAAAGGCTAGAGAATCCGAAGCTAGTAAACATATAGCCGAACATGGTCATATAAGGATTAAGAGGAGATAAGAAGTAAAAGATGATCGTGGAAATCAATAGTAACACGTGTGCAAGATAAATGACTTTCATGTTTCCATATCGATCGATTATTTTTCCTACATAAACAGCGGCAACGGCTGACAACATAGCTCCTGGAAATATGATATAGCCAATGACAGATGGGCCCTTATCAAATACGTTTTGTAGCATGAGTGGCATGAGGAGCAATATAGCAAAGTGCGTTGTAAAACCTAGGTAACTCATATAAAGAAGAAGTCGATAACCTTGCTTCTTAAAGAGTGCAGGCTGAACAAATGGTATTGCTGTTTTTGTAAGCCGTAACCAAAGGAGAAAGATAGCAACGACTCCTATGAATAGATAAAGAAAATTAAACGTTGAGATCAATAACAAGAAACTAGTAACAGATACTCCTGTAAGGATTGCACCGAGGAAATCAAACGAACCTCTCTTTACCGCCTCTTCAGGTAATCGTTTAAAAAGAATTGGGATTAGGGATAGCACGAATAACGTCACAACAAAGAGATAATTCCAAGTCAAGTATTCCGTTATTATACCACCTATAACTGGCCCAAGCCCAAATCCTAGAGAAGATGCCGAAGCGATGAACGCCATCGCCCTTCCTCGTTTCTCAAGAGGAATAAATCTACCAGCAAAGACCATCGACAGTCCTGGAATCGCTGATGCCCCTGTAGCTTGTAAAAGCCTTGCGGTAAGAAGGAGAGCGAAACTTTCAGCAAAGAAACCAAGGATTGAACCGATACCGAATATGACGATTCCCATTATAAGAAGACGTCTTATCGGAAGGTAGTCAGACAATCTTGTATAAGTTATCGTGAACACTGCAAGAATAATGGAGTAGCCAGAAACGATCCACGCCCCGTCAGATGGGCTTAAATCAAATTCATTTAATATGTTAGGAAGCGCGACGTTGAACATCGTTGTATTCATCACAACGAGCCAGACAGCTGCGCTTAATATGAGAATAGTACGGAAATAGTTCTTTTCATTCATCATCGTTAAACCTCCTGATGCTGCTCTATAAAAACAACACCAGCTTATTGTAAACCATTACCCCCGGTTAAGTCCCATTTGACGTTTATGATGGGGATGGACCCTTCTTTTTTTGTTCAAATCGTTTTGCGAGTTCTTGTTTCGCTTGGTTATACGTAAGGCCTGAATTTGCATTTAGCTTCTTTACTTCATCAATATCAGTTCCTGATTTCGATTTCATCGTATTCACCACCTTTTCATTAGCTTTTGAACGTTCTAACCGTTTTATGTAGAGAAATTACAACATGTTATAATGCAAACAGAATCAAAAACTCGAACAGATAGGATGACATGATGAGAAACGAAACGCGCGTGCAGATTCAATCAAAGCACAAAAAGAAGTTTCTGAACGGATATCCCCTTATATTTAAAGAAGCACTCGCAAACCCTGAGAAGTTAAAAGAAGAGGGTGCGATTTTAAATCTCGTAGATAACAACGGAGACTTTATAGGAAAAGGGTATTATGGAAGACAGAATAAAGGATATGGATGGGTCTTGACCCAGGATGCAAATGAATCGATCGATGACGCGTTTTTTACCAAAAGGATTCAACGAGCTCTTACCTATCGAAAAGCTTTCTTTGAAGATCCGAATACCACTGCTTTTCGTATTGTTAATGGTGAAGGTGATGGACTTGGAGGCATTACCATCGATCGTTTCAATGATTACTACTTGATCAATTGGTACAGTGAAGGTGCCTATTCATTTAAGAATGAGGTCGTCAATTCATTGAAAACACTGGTGGACTTTAAAGGAATATATGAGAAAAAACGCTTTGACTCTAAAGGTCAGTATGTCGAAGATGATGACTTCGTAGCTGGGGAACGCGGTGAATTTCCTATCATTGTAAAAGAAAACGGCGTGAATTTTGCTGTTTATCTTAATGAAGGCGCTATGGTAGGCGTATTCCTAGACCAGCGCCCCGTGAGAAAAATGATCCGTGATAAATACGCGGAAGGTAAGAGCGTATTGAATACGTTCTCCTACACGGGTGCGTTTTCTGTTTTCGCTGCATTAGGTGGGGCAGTTCACACAACAAGTGTTGATCTTGCGAATCGGAGCTTAAATAAAACAATCGAACAGTTTAGTGTGAATGGAATCGACTATGAAGCGCAGAATATTTTAGTGATGGATGTCTTCAAGTATTTTAAGTACGCTCTGAAAAAGAACCTTACGTTCGATATGGTAATCCTTGATCCACCTAGCTTTGCACGTTCCAAGAAACACACATTTAGTGCTGCTAAAGATTATAAGAATCTCTTGAAAGAGGCGATTGCCATAACAGAGGACACTGGAATCATTGTTGCCTCAACCAATTATAGTGGCTATGATATGAAGAAGTTCAAAGGGTTTGTTGATCAAGCATTCAAAGAGAGTGGAGGAAAGTATAGATTACGTGAAGAATACACGTTACCAGAAGATTTCCGTACCACAAAAGAGTTCAGAGAAGGAAATTATTTAAAAGTAGTTTTTATCGAGAAGATAAAAGGTTAAGACTAAATAGACCATTTAAAACCCCGCATCCATCGATGTGGGGCTTTTCTATTAAAGCCTTTTTGAGGAGATTGCTTCACGCATCCGCTGAAGCGAGTCCTTCGCTTCTTCTTTTCTTGCGATCATCACATTCACATAAAGAGCGTCGACGAGACTTAATTGAGCGATTCTAGATGCGAATGCTTCAGAGCGAAATTCTGTTTCTTGTGAAACAGTGTATAACGAAATATCTGCTTTTTTACTTAACGGGGAGGTAGCAAGGTTTGTAATTGCAATCGTGGTAGCACCACTTTCTTTTGCGATGTCAGCTACTCGTATGATGTCTTTGTTTGTTCCTGAGTGAGAGATGAGAATAGCTAAATCCCGATTCGTTAGCTGAGAAGCGCTCATAATTTGCAGGTGCGCATCACTATAAGCCGCCGTTCGTAGTCCTGTTCGAATAAACTTATGCTGTGCATCCATCGCGATGATCCCCGACCCGCCGTTCCCGTAAAACTCGATTCGGTCAGCGGTCAAAAGCGCTTCTACAGCTTTCTCAATACTCGTACTCTCTAGAATGTGACGCGTATCCTCAAGCGTTCTAATATTAGAGCGCAGAACTTTTTCAGCTACAACTTTTCGCGAGTCAGATTCTGAAATCGTTTCGTGGATATCTTGAATCGGGTTCACGATTTCTGCAGCAAGTGCAATCTTCATCGCTTGAAATCCTTTGAAGCCAATTCTCTTACAAAAACGAAAAACGGTTGCATCTGCTACACCTAAGTCCTCCGCAACCTGGTTTATTGTACTATGGATGATCTTGTTCGAATGATTGATTATGTAATCCGCTACTTGACGCTCTTTTTCACTAAACTGAGAATATGAAGAGCGAATTCTAGGAAGACAGTGACGGGTTTCAGTGCTAGACATTAACATTCTCCTCTCACTTTTACTCTGTTCTTCTTATTGTAACCGATTACAAAACTTATGAAAATAGATTTCTTGGAAGCGGTTGCAATAAAAAATATTTATTGTATAATTCGTTTGTAGGAAATATTTTTTCCTGAACAGTTATGATTCTTTACATATAGTCACTTGGACATCGAAAATCAGCGCAATTATGTAAGCGGTTCCTTATCTAACCACCATTTATAGTTGAATTCATCGAAGAGGTTAGTACATATGAAAATGAAGGAGGAAACAACATGTCAGGTAATATGTTAATTTTGTTAGCGGTTCTAGCTATTTTTGTACTTTTATTTCTAGTTATTAAAACGAAATTACATGCGTTTGTATCGCTCTTATTAGTGAGTTTACTAGTAGGAATTGCGGCAGGAATGCCGTTAGAAGGCGTCATCGAGTCGGTCAAGAACGGAATGGGTGGAACGCTTGGATTCGTCGCTGTCGTCGTTGGTTTGGGTGCGATGTTTGGTCAGATGCTAGAAGTATCCGGTGGTGCTGAACGACTTGCACAAACGCTCATTAAGAAGTTCGGAGAAGAACGAGCGCAGTGGGCACTGGGGTTAACAGGTTTTATCGTAGCCATTCCTGTTTTCTTTGATGTTGGTTTTATTATCCTTGTTCCACTTGTATATAGTCTTGCAAAGAAAACTGGGAAGTCCTTGCTGCATTACGCAATTCCACTTTTAGCTGGACTAGCAGTAACACACAGCTTTATCCCGCCGACCCCAGGTCCGATCGCAGTTGCTGATTTAATTGGTGCGGATCTTGGTTGGGTTATTCTCTTTGGGGTCCTAGCGGGTATTCCATCAATGGTTATCGCTGGTCCACTATTTGGACGTTATATCGGTAAGAAAATTCATGCAACAGTTCCTGATTACATGGAAATTAAAGAGAAAGAGTATGATAAAGAGCTTCCTGGTTTTTGGCTCGTTACTAGTTTGATATCGATTCCACTAGTATTGATCTTAGCAAACACGCTATCTGATCTACTTATTAAGGATGGAAGTTCACTCGTTCCTGTACGTTCTTTCCTAACGTTCATGGGGCATCCTTTCGTGGCGTTAACGATTGCAACGATTCTAGCATTTATTCTACTTGGTACATTGCGCGGCTATACGAAAGAAGATGTACAGGGTATTGCGAACAAAGCTCTTGAGCCAGCTGGTATCATTATTCTTGTAACAGGTGCTGGTGGGGTTTTCAAACAAGTCTTAATCGATTCAGGTGTAGGACAAGTTCTAGGTGAGAAGATGGCTTCATCACCTTTGCCTCCTATTCTATTAGCTTTCTTAATTGCTGCAGCTGTTCGGGTTGCACAAGGTTCTGCAACGGTTTCGATGGTAACCGCAGCAGGGCTTATGTCTCCACTCATTACGAGCATGGATATGCAGGGACCAGTACTTGGAATGATGGTAATTGCCATTGCAGCAGGTGCAACTGTGCTATCTCACGTGAACGACTCTGGCTTCTGGCTAGTAAACCGATTCTTAGGGTTGAATGAAAAAGACACGCTAAAGTCGTGGACTGTCATGGAAACCTTGATCGGTCTTGTTGGGTTCGCTGTTGTCTTTGTTTGTAGTTTCTTTATTGGATAGTGTTGGATGCGAGCATCGTAATGCTCGCATTTTGTTATTATACTGAATGCAGGAGGAGATTACTTTGAAAGAGACATATATGATTGGTGTCGATATTGGTACAACGAGTACGAAAGCGGTGTTGTTTAACGAGAGTGGGCATCCCGTTACAAAGCATAATGTTGAATATCCACTTTTAACTCCAACTCCGGGTACAGCAGAACAAGACCCTGAAGAGATTCTTCTTGCTGTGGTGAAATCCATCCGAGAAGTGTTAACTGAGCAGCATCTTTCTTCAGAAAATATATCGTTTGTTTCCTTTAGTTCTGCTATGCATAGTTTGATCGCTGTAGATTCAGAGGGGAAACCGATAACAAACTGTATCACATGGGCAGACAACAGAAGTGCAAAGTGGGCTCGGAAGATCAAGTCAGAAATGAATGGTCACGAGATTTACATGCGTACAGGTACGCCAATCCATCCGATGTCCCCTTTATCAAAATTATTATGGATGAAGAACGAGAAAGAGGATGTATTTTCGAAAGCAAGTAAATTCATCTCAATCAAAGAATACGTCTTCTATCGCTTTTTCCATAAATACGTTATCGATTATTCGATTGCTTCTGCGACGGGGTTATTTAACCTTGAGAAGCTTGATTGGGATGAGGAGGCGCTAGAAGTCGCAGGTGTTACAAAAGATGAGCTATCGATACCTGTTTCAACGACTACGATCTTGGACGGTTTGAAAGAGCCATATATCGAAGAAACTGGACTTAGCGAGTCGACTAAATTTGTAGTCGGAGCAAGCGATGGTGTTTTATCGAATTTGGGTGTGAATGCAATCGATCCAGGCGTTGTAGCCGTAACGATTGGAACGAGCGGAGCCATCCGCGCCGTAACGGATCGTCCTGTGACAGACCCCCACGGACGAATCTTTTGCTACGCTCTTACTGAAAACAAATGGGTGATTGGCGGACCAGTCAATAATGGTGGCATAACGTTCCGATGGGTTAGAGATCAGTTTGCAGCCTCTGAAATGGAAACAGCAAAGCGTCTCGGTATCGACACGTATGAAATCTTGACTAGAATTGCAGAACAAGTGCGACCAGGCTCAGATGGATTGATTTTTCATCCGTACCTTGCTGGAGAACGTGCGCCATTGTGGAATTCAGATGCGAGAGGAAGTTTCTTCGGTCTAGCGATGCATCATAAAAAAGAACATATGATTCGTGCAGTTTTGGAAGGTGTTATATTCAACCTCTATAGTGTGCTAGAGGCACTTAAGGAACTTATCGGTGAACCGAAACAAATCAAAGCAACTGGTGGTTTTTCAAGGTCAGCTCTGTGGCGTCAAATGATGGCAGATATTTTTAATGAGGAAGTAATTGTTCCTGAAAGCTATGAAAGCTCATGTCTCGGTGCCATTGTTCTAGGAATGGAAGCTCTAGGTGATATCGATTCATATAGTATCGTATCAAACCTTGTTGGCAGTACGTACTCTCACCAGCCTGAAGCAGAAAGTGTGAAACTATATTCAGAGTTACTACCGATCTATATGAGTATTTCTCAGAAGTTGACGGAGGAATATAAAGCTATTTCAGCATTTCAGACGAATGTATTAGGAAAGTAAACAAAAAGGACAGCTCCGCTCTGGAGCTGTCCTTTTGTTATATTACCTATTGATAGATCGCTTCATTCAGCATCGTCGTAGCCTGATCGATCTCTACATCTTTTGTTAGTACAATTTCACTTATGAGAAACTGCTGGGCATTTTCAAGCAGCTTTTTGTCGTCTGTTCCTAGTGGTCTTTTCTTGTTGAGGGTAACCAGTTCTCGAATGACCTCTACGTGGTTGCGGATATCCCCGGTTTTCAGCTTATTCATGTTATCGCGATATCGCTGGTTTCTGTTTGCATTCGGTTCTTCATCAAACTCAGCGTCATGATGAAAGGTGGTTAGAATATCATCCATTTTATTGGAATCCAAAACTTCACGGATATTCAAGTTCTCCATTTTGCCTTTTGGTATCATCACCTGGATATCACGAAATGCAATATGAAGAATATAATAGAGCTGTGTTTCGCCCAGAATTTCTTTCTCTTCGATAGCTTCAATTACACCTGCACCGTACATGGGATAAAAAACTTTGTCGCCTACCTCAAACAAGCGCCCACCTCCAAAATAATTAATTATAGCACAACTACTATTATATCATAAATAGAAAATGTACACTAATTTTAATTTATTTTAAATTCGTTACCTAATAATTTGATAGCCTGTTATAATCTCTTATACAATTAATAAAAGCGTTGTCATTTCGTATAAATAGGAGGCTATCATATTGAATCTTGGTATTCTTAGTTTTTGGCACGTTCACGCAAAAGATTATGCTAGAGAGGCCGAAGAACATCCTGAAACGACCATAACTGCAATTTGGGATGAGGATGAAGAACGAGGAAGAAAAGAAGCTGGTAAGTCGGGAGCAGAATACATAGGTAGTCTCGATGAACTACTTGCTAACGATTCGATCGATGGGGTGGTCGTGACTTGCCCTACGAATATGCACAAAGAGATTATGATAAAAGCCGCCGAAGCAGGAAAACACATTTTCACCGAAAAAGTTCTAGCAGCAACAGAAAAGGAAGCCTTAGCGATCATCGATTCGGTGAAACGTGAGGGTGTAAAGCTATTTGTGTCGTTACCAAGGGTGTATGATGGTTACACCTTAGCTATACAAAACATCATCGATACAGGGGAAATTGGGGAAATCACACAGTCTAGAGTTCGACTTGCCCATGACGGTGCTACCGCAGGTTGGTTACCTCATCATTTCTATAATAAAGAAGCATGCAAGGGAGGAGCTCTAATTGACTTAGGGTGCCATCCAGTCTATTTAACAAGGCTGTTTCAAGGAATGCCAAAAAGCGTCTCAGCACAATTTGGGTATGTGACGGAAAAGCCTGTTGAAGATCAGGCGGTAGTCACATTTCACTACTCAGGGGGCTCATATGGCATCGTTGAAACTGGTTTTGTGAACCCGCATTCTCCTTTTACTATTGAATTACATGGCACGAAGGGTTCTGTTCTGTATGGGATGCCTGATGATGTCATCCTATTGAATAAAGGAGAAGGATTCGAACGAGTTACGATTCCAACTGATCAACCATCTCCGTTCAGTCAGTGGGTCGATCATGTTCAACATAATAAAGATACCGATGAAAACATTGCACTCGCACTCGATTTAACCGTTCTGATGGAAGCGTCCTATCGATCAGAACAGGAAGAGTCTGAGGTAACGATTATCTCGTAGCTTTAATTAAATGATAAATGAAGAATAGTAGAACCCGCCCATTATCTGGACGGGTTCTTTTTGGGTTTATATTTCTCTTATCGTAATTTATTCCTCAATCGAGATGTGTTTAAATGTTGTAACGTCGAAAAGCCCCATATCCGTAAGCTTTAGTTCTGGTATAACAGGAAGGCTTAGAAATGAGAGGGTTAGAAAAGGATTGAAGTGATTTGGTGCGCCTACCTTTTCGAGAGCACTATCTAACTTTAGCAACCCTTGGTTAACCGTCTGATAATCCTTCTTTGAGAGCAGGCCCGCAATCGGTAGTGCGAGCTCGCCAACGATGTCTCCATCATTCACGACCACCAAGCCACCACCAATGTCCCTTAAGGTATTTACTGCTGTGATGATGTCGTCATCATTCGTACCTGCAACGATGACATTGTGGGAGTCATGACCGACAGTAGTAGCGATTGCGCCGGTTTGAACCCCTAACCCTTTTACAATACCAAGGCCTATGTTTCCTGTATCATGATGTCTCTCAATAACGGCTAATTTTATAAGATCATTTTCTTCTGAAGGTATAAAATTATGGTCAGTATTTGTTTCTACCTTCAGTTTAAGGTGCTTTGTCACAATTTGGTTTGGAATGACTTCAATAACATTAGCGTACTTGTTTTCAAGTGTAATGGTTAAGGTTTCTTTATTTAACTCTGGCACATGAACAGTGTTACGAATGTCATGTGGAGGTAGAGGTGTAGGTTCAAAAGGAGTAATACCGTTCTCAGCTACGAGTTTGCCGCCGTGATAGACGTGATGAATATCGAACTCTTCAAGATCGTTCAATAAAAGAAAGTCTGCATCAAGACCAGGGGCAATAGCTCCTTTGTTCAAGCCATAGCATTCAGCTACGTTGAGTGAAGCCATCTGAATAGCGAGGTACGGATCGATTCCATGCTTAATAGCTAGCCGAACGTTGTGATCGACGCTACCTTCTGATATCAGATCGTCCAAATGCTTGTCATCAGTACAAAACATAAAACGCCTTGCATTGTGAGTATTAATCGCAGGAAGAAGCTGCTCCAAATTTTTCGCAACTGACCCTTCACGAATGAGGACATACATGCCCCTCTGAATGCGTTCTAGTGCTTCTTCAGCATTCACACATTCGTGATCCGTGTTAATACCAGCGGACTTATAGACATTGAGGGCATCACTTGTAAGACCCGCGGCATGTCCGTCTATTTTCTTATCGTTTTGAAGAGCATCAAGAAGCTTCTGGATCATTGAGGGCTCTGCATTTCTAACGGAGGGAAAGTCCATCACTTCAGCAAGTCCTAGGACCCGAGGGTGGCTGTAAAAGGATTTCAACTCTTTTGCCGTTAGTACAGCTCCAGCGTTCTCAAATGGCGTGGAAGGGACACAAGAAGGAAGCATAAAGAAAACGTCCAGCGGAATTTGTTCTGAGTCTTCAATCATAAAGGAAATACCCTCCGCACCGAGTACATTCCCTATTTCATGAGGATCTGTTACGACAGCAGTTACTCCGTGGGGAAGCACCGCCCTTGCGAATTGTGACGGCGGGACCATTGCAGATTCAATATGGACATGCGCATCGATAAGGGAAGGGACGAGAATCTTATTTTTTGCGTCAATGGTTTTCCTCCCATTATACTCTCCGATACCTGCAAACTTCCCGTCACTAATTGCGACATCGCCTGTGATGAGGCGCAAATTATACACATCTAAAACCTTCGCATGTTTAATCACTATATCTGCAGGTTGTTTTCCTGAAGCCGTATGAATTCTTTTTACTAGTTGATCCAAGTTGATAAGCTCCTCTCGTTCTGGAATTCTCCAGCCTGACAGAGGATGATCCTTATTATGCAATCATCGTAGTCAAACCATTTGCGGTAGTTTGGTAGAAACATTTGGACCATATTTCCAATACGAAGTACGTTTACTTATATTAATAGGATATAATATACATTCTCCATACTTTCGTCAATTCATGCTTCTAAAATTACTTTGACAAGTATATTGATAATTATGCAGATTCCGAGTAAACTTAAGTAAGCGATATCATTTGAGGGCTTTTTTTATTGCACAATTGAGCAAACGTTTGCACTTAAAAAGTTGACTCATTTTCAAATAAATAGATGGGGGTGTATGAGAATGAATAGAATTTGGTGGAAAGAAGCAGTAGGTTATCAAATTTATCCCCGCAGTTTCCAAGACTCTAACGGTGATGGCATCGGCGATTTGCAAGGGATCATTCAACGACTAGACTATATAAAAGAATTAGGAATAGATGTGATCTGGATTTGTCCGATGTATAAGTCTCCGAATGACGATAACGGGTATGATATTTCTGATTATCAAGATATTATGGAAGACTTCGGTACGATGGAAGACTTCGATCTTCTTCTTCATGAAGTGCACAAACGTGGAATGAAGTTGATTATTGATCTTGTACTCAACCATACGAGTGACGAGCACCAGTGGTTTGTGGAGTCTCGTTCTTCACAAGAAGATCCAAAACGTGATTGGTATATTTGGCGAGACGGAAAAGACGGACATGAACCAAACAACTGGGAGAGCATCTTTGGAGGTTCTGCATGGGAATATGATGAGAAAACAGATCAGTATTATCTTCATGTGTTCTCAACGAAGCAACCTGACTTGAACTGGGAAAACTCCGATGTTCGTGATGCGCTATATGATACCGTCAACTGGTGGCTTGATAAAGGGATCGATGGGTTCAGAATCGACGCGATCAGCCATATTAAAAAGCGTCCGGGCCTACCTGATATGCCAAACCCGAAAAATGAAAAATATGTTTCATCCTTTGACATGCATATGAATCAAAATGGAATTCAGCCGTTTCTTGAAGAGTTTAAAAATAAAACGTATGCGAACTACAATGTCATGACCGTTGGTGAAGCAAACGGCGTATCGATAGAGGAAGCGGATCAGTGGGTTGGAAAAGAAAAAGGTAAGATGGATATGATTTTTCAATTCGAGCATCTTGGGCTTTGGGATGCCGAAGAGAACACTGATTTAGATATCGTAGCCTTAAAGAAAGTATTGACCCGTTGGCAGAAAGGCCTTGAGGGTGACGGGTGGAATGCACTTTTCGTAGAGAATCACGATAAACCTCGCGTAGTATCTACTTGGGGAAATGATGAAGAGTTTTGGAAGGAAAGCGCTACTGCAATGGGTGCGATGTACTTCCTGATGCAAGGTACACCTTTCATTTACCAGGGGCAAGAGATCGGGATGACGAACGTTCAGTTTCCTTCTATAGAAGACTATGATGATGTTGCTGATAAAAACCGCTATCGTATTCAACGTGAAGCGGGTGTTGCTCATGAGGACATTATGAAAGTCATTTGGGCATCATCACGTGATAATAGCCGTACTCCTATGCAGTGGAATACTGATTCAAACGCTGGCTTTACAACCGGCAAACCGTGGATGAAAGTGAATCCTAACTACGAAGAGATCAACGTAGCAAGCCAAGAGCAAAACAAAGATTCAGTATTATCATTCTATAAAGAGATGATTTCCCTGAAGAAAGATAATCCAGTTTTCACGTATGGAATCTATGATTTGATCCTTGAAGATCATACCCAAATTTACGCTTATACGCGTACAACTGAGGATGATAAGGTTATCGTTATAACGAACCTTTCGACTGAACCAGCTGCATTCAATTCTGACCTTACACTGAAGGGTGAGAATTTACTGCTTCATAATTACACAGTTGAAAAGAACGAAAGCACACCTTTTGTACTTAAGCCATATGAGGCTAGAGTATATCGCATATAATTGATAGAACTAAGCTGTCGAATAAGCCTTCGACAGCTTTTTTTCTACCATGCTAAAGTTGCCGGTCCGCCTATAGGAACGCCAGGACGAGGAACTTATTTCACTCCATTGTTTCACGTGCAACATTCTAGCTGGTATGATAAGAGGAAAGGCTGAATTGAGGAGATTGGTAAAGTGAGTAAAAGACTAATCCTTGCTGAAAAACCTTCAGTAGGACGAGATATTGCAAGAGTATTGAATTGTTCAAAGAAAGGTAACGGATATCTAGAGGGAGACCGTTACATCGTGACATGGGCACTAGGGCACCTTGTTACCCTGGCAGATCCAGAGGTTTATGATAAAAGGTACAAAACGTGGAATTTAGATGATCTTCCTATGTTACCTTCTCCGTTAAAGCTTGTCGTTATTAAACGAAGTGGGAAGCAATTCAGTGCCGTTAAGGCGCAGATGAACCGCAAGGATGTAAATGAAATCATCATTGCAACAGATGCAGGACGTGAAGGCGAACTCGTAGCGAGATGGACGATTGAGAAGGCTCGCGTGAATAAACCGATGAAGCGATTATGGATTTCATCCGTTACGGATAAGGCAATTCGTGAAGGGTTTAAGAATTTAAAAGATGCTAAGAACTATGAAGCCCTTTATCAATCGGCAGCAGCGAGATCAGAAGCGGATTGGTATGTTGGATTGAATGCTTCAAGAGCGCTAACAACGAAATTTAATGCGCAACTTTCGAGTGGAAGGGTACAAACGCCAACCCTTGCGATGATTGCTCATCGTGAAGACGAAATCAAATCATTTCAGCCAGAACGCTATTATGGGTTGGTCGCTGTTGTAGATGGTTTCTCACTAAAATGGCGAAGTAAGCAAAATAAAGAATCTCACCTTTTTGATCGAAATCAAATTGATAATATCAAGGCGAAACTAGCCGACAACCACGCGATTGTTGAATCCGTTGATAAAACGAAGAAAAAGACATATTCTCCTGGGCTTTATGACCTGACTGAACTTCAGAGAGAAGCACACAAACGGTATGGTTTCTCAGCAAAAGAGACGCTGTCAGCAACGCAAAGGCTATATGAGCAGCATAAGCTTGTTACATATCCAAGAACAGACTCTCGATTTTTATCATCAGATATGAAGGATACATTGAAAGAACGACTCCAAGCTGTTTCTTCATATGAAAGATCAGCAAGAAAGATTGCAACACAGCCTCTCAGGACTGGTAAGCATATCATCGACGATAGTAAGGTATCTGATCATCATGCGATTATTCCAACCGAGCAGCACCCTGCTATTCGCGAGTTGAGTGATAAGGATCGTAAGGTATATGAGTTGATCGTTAAGCGCTTTGTGGCTGCATTGTATCCCCCTTATGAATATGAACAAGTTACGGTTCATGCTCAAATCAATGGGGAGGCCTTTGAAGCAAAAGGTAAAAGAGTACTCTCAGCAGGTTGGAAAGAAGTATATGGTCATGAAGAGACAGACGAAGTCCTACCAGAGCTTGAGAAGGACCAGAAGCTGAAGGTTCTTTCCCTCACCAGGACAGAAGGTACAACAAATCCACCGGCTCGTTTTAATGAAGGGTCATTATTAACAGCAATGGAGAAGCCTGCACAGTTCCTCGAGCAGCAAGACAAACGTTTTGCAAAAACGCTAGGTCAAACAGGTGGACTAGGGACAGTCGCTACTAGGGCTGATATTATCGAAAAGTTATTTAACAGCTTCCTCATCGAAAAGAAAGGGAAGGATTTAACGATAACAGCGAAAGGAAAACAGCTTCTAGAACTTGTACCACCAGAGCTTCAATCTCCTGCACTCACTGCAGAATGGGAACAAAAGCTAGAAGCAATCGCGAAAGGAAAGTTAACGAAACAAGCGTTTATTAAAGAAATGAAGGCTTATGCTGAAGAAACTGTACAAAATATTAAGGCGAGCACAAAGAAATTTAAGCATGACAACCTTACTGGTACAAAGTGTCCAGATTGCGGCAACTTGATGTTAGAAGTGTCGAATAAGAAAGGCAAAATGCTCGTTTGTCAGGACAGAGAATGTGGCTACCGAAAAGGTAAGAGCAGAGTGACGAATGCCAGGTGCCCGAAGTGTAAGAAGAAACTAGAACTACATGGCCAGGGAGAAGCGCAGACATTTATTTGTAAATGTGGTCATCGAGAGAAACTTTCTTCATTCAATGAACGTAAGAGTAAAGAAAAAAATCATAAAGCATCCAAACGGGATGTTTCGAAATATATGAAGAATCAACAAAAAGATGAGCCTGTCAATACAGCATTAGCAGATGCGCTGGCCAAGTTGAAACTGGATCAAGATAAGTAAGAAGCAGGTACGCCTGCTTCTTTTTAAATAGAAAGCAGGGTAGTTGATGAAAAGATTTAATGAATTTGGATTGAGCGAGGAATTGATTGAACAAGTAGCGGAATATGGAATCGACACTCCTACCACGATTCAAGAAAAAATGATCCCTCCTTTATTGGATGGGAAGGACCTCCTTGTCAGAGGTAGAACGGGTACAGGAAAAACATTTGGATTTCTTCTGCCTGCAGTTGAAATGCTTAGAGCCGATGAAAATAGGGTAAAAATCCTTGTTATTACACCTACTAGAGAGTTAGCTCTACAAATAACAGATGAAGTGAGAAGGCTTTTGCCCTCAGAAGAGAAAGCAGTTGCGATTTATGGAGGACAAGATATACAGATTCAAATCAGTCGCCTTAAAGTAGCGACGGTCGCTGTTGGAACACCTGGAAGGTTGCTCGATCACGTTAGACGAGAAACGATCGACCTGCATTCCGTGTCTATGTCCATACTGGACGAAGCAGATCAAATGCTACATATCGGCTTTTTACCTGAAGTATCTGAATTAATGGAAGTTCTCCCTAAGGACAGACAAGCCGTATTGTGTTCAGCAACGATGCCAGCACCTATTAAGGAGCTTTCTAGTCGATTTCTTACTGACCCTGTAGAATGTTACGATGATGCTGCCATCACGATTCCGGACATAAAACAAACCGTCTTTATGACAAAAGCTCGGTTAAAACAGGAAACATTAGTGACCATTCTTCATCAATTTCGTCCATACAAAGCGATACTATTCTGTAGAACAAAGAGGAGGGTAGATCGCCTAGCTGAAGCACTTACGTTAAAAGGGTATCAATGTGGGATATTTCACGGAAACCTTTCTCAAGCTAAGAGAGAACAAGTCGTAGCACAATTTAGAAACGATGAGGTTCAGTTCCTTATTGCAACGGACATAGCCGCTAGAGGCCTTGATATTGATGGAGTCACACATGTAATCAATTATGATGTTCCCCATGATGTAGAGGGGTATGTTCATCGTATTGGGAGGACTGCTAGAGCAGGTGGCCAAGGAATCGCTGTTACGCTTGCCACTCCATCAGATGAACAATTGCTTCTAACGATTGAAAAGTCGCTACAAATCAGACTGAAAAGAAAGACGTTGTAGGAGCAATATTTACTAATTTTAGGAATTCATGAGCAGAAATCCATACAAGTTTACTGAAATCATTTAAAGTTATAGAATACTTAAATAGAGAAGAAACAGAAAACCTGTTTCGATAAGGAGGCTGCCTGTGGTAGATTCAATTTTGTTTAATATTATGCTTGTTGGCGTCCTCGGTGTATTTTCACAGTGGTTTGCATGGCGATTTAACATGCCAGCCATCGTAGTGATGTCAATAATCGGTCTGCTTGTGGGTCCGATCTTTGGTATATTACATCCCGATAACGTGTTTGGTGATCTATTTGATCCGTTTGTTTCTATCGCAGTCGCTATTATTTTATTTGAAGGAAGTTTGAATTTAGATTTTCGTGAAATAAAGGGGCTAGGTAGACCGGTTGGAAGAATCGTCACAGCCGGGGCATTTCTCGCATGGTTACTTGGATCACTGTCAGCCCATTATGTAGCTGGACTATCGTGGGGAGTTGCCTTCGTTATAGGAGGACTTTTCATTGTGACCGGTCCAACGGTTATCCTTCCGCTATTAAGACAGGCAAAGCTTAAGCCAAGGCCAGCTAAGATATTAAAATGGGAAGGAATCATCGTAGATCCGCTCGGTGCACTACTTGCGGTATTTGCGTTTGAAATCATCAAGTTTCTTCAATTTGAAGAAGCTACGCCAACTGTACTTCTTCTCTTCTTCCTAGCATCACTGTTCGCGACACTATTCGGGTTCTTATGCGGACGTGGAATAGGGTGGATGTTCGAGAAGGGGTACGTTCCTGAATTCTTGAAATCTCCGGTTGTATTCGGTGTCGTTATTCTGTGTTTTGCCGTAGCGGATGAAATCGCACACGAAACAGGATTACTGGCAGTAACGGCAATGGGGATTACGATTGCCAATATGCATATCTCGTCGATCGATGATATGAGGCACTTTAAAGAGAATATTTCTGTTTTATTGATCTCAACAATCTTTATCATGCTAACGGCATCGCTATCTGTTGAAACACTGTTAGAAATATTCCAGTGGCAAATCTTAGCGTTTGTATTATTGATGCTCTTTATCGTAAGACCTCTTTCCATCTGGCTGTCCACGATTGGGACCGATCTCTCCTGGCAGGAGAAAACCCTTGTCGGGTGGATTGCACCGCGAGGTATCGTAGCCTTAACAGTTGCAAGTTACTTTGCGAGCGTCCTTCTTGAAGCAGGATTTGAAGATGCGAAGATATTGATTTCACTTACATTTGCGCTCGTATTTGCGACAGTTGTTGTCCATGGGTTCTCCATTCGATGGACAGCTGAAAAACTAAATCTCGCAAGTGATGAGCAGCCAGGTGTGGTCATTGTTGGAGGAAGCTCCTTCAGTACCGCTCTTTCACGCACGCTTCAGCAGCTGAAAATACCTGTGTTAATCACCGATTCGTCATGGAAAAGGTTGATAACAGCTAGAAAAGCAGGGGTTCCTTTTTATCGAGGAGAAATTCTCTCCGAGCAAACTGAATATCGATTAGATTTGACTCCGTATGAATATATGCTTGCAGCTACTGAACTGGATTCATACAATGCATTAGTTTGCACCACGTTTGTTCCAGAAATCGGGAGAAACAATCTATATCAACTCAGCCTAAGAAGTGATAGAGGCGATGATATTGAGGAGCTCGTTCATACAATTGGAGGACGGATTGCATTCAAAGAAGGTGCTACGTGGGAACACTTGAATAGAAAAGTAGAAAGTGGCTACGTCCTTCGTAAAACAAACATTACTCAGCAATATAATTATGATCAATATTTAGAGGAGATTGATGAAGAAACAGTCCAACTGTTCATCAAGAAACCTTCAGGAAAACTCGACTTCTTCTCACATGACTCAGAGGTAAGAGGTGAGGCAGGAGATGTTGTTGTTAGTCTAATGCCTCCTAGTAAAGAGTTTAATCGGATTCAACAAAAACTTGAAAAACAACGAAATGAAGAGGATAAGGTTCAGAACCGTCAGGAATGACGGTTTTGAATCTTTTTTTTAATCAAGAATCCCTAGTCACCTAATCACTTATAGAATGAGGAAAACTACCTTATGGTATGCTGATGTAAAGAGAAGGCAGCGGAGGGGTAATATGTATGATGTCGTTATTATTGGAGCAGGAGTAAGCGCAATCTTTATGGCTCATAAACTTACGGAGCTACACCCTGATTATAAGATAGTGATGATCGACAAAGGTAAAAAGCTTCATGAGCGTTCTTGTAAAGGTGATGGATGCGGATGTGAAGTGTGTGACCAATACATAGGATTTGCTGGACTAGGAAAATCTGAAGGAAAATTCAACTATACGAATGACTTTGGAGGTAATCTTGGTCTGAAGGTTGGAAGTGAGCAAGCCATGAAGCTTATGGAGCAAGTAGATGAGCTGATCTGTACGTATGGAGGAAATGCTGTAGAGAGTTATCGTACCCATAATCCCCAATTAGCTGAAGAAGCTGAACAACATGGTCTAAAAGTGCTGACAACTACTGTTAGGCATCTAGGAACAAAACGATCAACTGAAGTTTTCCAAAACATATATGACTATTTGAAAAGTAAAATTGATTTCGTATTTGAAGCTGATGTGATAGAAGTTACTAAGCATAATGAGTTTTTTATCAAAACGAGTCGAGGAACCTTCCACTCGGATAAAGTTGTGTTCGGAACTGGCAGTAGTGGTAGTGAATGGATGTTGGAAAAGGGTGAGACGTTGGGATTGAAGCCTGGTCCTTCTCGTGTTGACTTAGGTATTCGCGTTGAGATGAGAGGAGATCAGCTTCAGCATATTCTAAAGGAAACCTTTGAAACGAAGCTTTATGTAAAAGGATCTACTTATGAAGCTACGACATATTGCATGAATCCAAACGGTCGTATCATTCGGAAGTTTCAACATGGCCTCGTGATGGCGGATGGTCAGAATCAACGTGAAAAAGGGTTGAGCAATAACCTCAATTTCACTCTGTTCGTGCCTTCGTTTTTTAAATCCAAACATGAAGCAGATGAATTTGCCAAGCGTATCATTGGTGGAATTAATCGAGGGAGAGACCGAATCGTTGTACAGCGTCTTGAAGATTTGCATAATAGCGTCGAAACGGATGATCAAAAGCTAATGCGTAACAGGATCAAACCAACACTGTCAGCAGAACCAGGGATTCTGAATGAAGAAGTTCCTAGTAAGTATGTAACGGCCATACAAGAATTCTTACGGTCATTAGAGAGTCTTCTTGGTGAGACGATCGATCCCGATACACTACTTTATGGAATGGACGGTAAATTTTATGAGCCAAAAATCAAAACAAACCGCTGGTTTCAAACAGAGGTGGACGGCCTATATTTAATCGGTGATTGTTCAGGGGAAACACATTCACTGTCGCAGGCAGCAGCAAGTGGTCTGTATACAGCGGAACATATATCAAAGACCGGCCAAAATTAGGCCGGTCTCAGTTTGTAGAAAAACCTGATTATTGTGTTCCCTATGCCGTAGGAGTTTGAATACCACAAGATTCCTGTGGACGAACGCCCGAGCCTCGTCGCGGACAAAAAGCCGTCCACTCCGAGTCTCGAACGCCCGTTTTCCACGGGGGTCAAGTGGTATTCACTCCTACTAGGTTGCAATCAATCGAAGCAAACGTTCCGACCGATTATAATGAAGTAGTTCTTCGCTTTATTTCTCTGAAGTAATTTACTTTGCTTTTGTCTTGTTTTCAGGAACACATATTAATGTTGATTGGAGCGGAAGGATGCTCGACTCCTGCGGGACATGCGGGACAGGTGAGACCCCACAGGAGCGTTTTGAAAGCGACGAGGAGACTCACCGCCCGCCCCGCGGAAAGCGAGCATCCTGAAAAGGAAATCACTACCCTATCGGTGGCGAATGGTCCTTAATACTTTTTCGACAACCTAAGACCGGCCAAATTTAGGCCGGTCTAATGGATTATGAAACTGGTCGTTCAGACAGTTTCTTTTCTTTATTTAATCGGAATTTCAAGGTGAATACACTCAAAGCCACTAAAGCGATAAGACTTAAACCGATATAGAGATTACTATAGATAAGGTTGTCTCCTAATTTAGAGAGTGGATTGAGCGATAAGGACACGTTAGACATGTCCAGCAGGCGACCAAAAATAGCTGAACTAAAGGCGCCAGCCATAAAGTTGAGTAAGTTGAAAACTCCCATTCCAACGCCGTTTTGGTGATCAGGTAAAATCGTCGAAATCAAATCGGCAGTTGAACTTTGAATAAGAGGGAACCCAAGATACGCAATAAGGAGACAAGGTACAATCACCCAAGCTGCGTAGCCTGAAAAGGTCGATATGAAAAAGGTTCCGCTGGCGATGAGAACCAGTGCAATCCTCACAACGGTCGTAGCACCCTTTTGTTCAATAAGTTTACCGCCAATTTGGCCAATTAACCCGGCAGCCATAGCACCAGGGAACAGGACGAGACCGATGGCTAAAGTCGATAGCTCGTTTAAGTCTCTCAACATGATTGGTATAACGAAAATCAGACCGAAGAGTGCAGAAGTCCCGAGAAAGCTTGTAAGTGCTGTGATTGTGTATTTTGTATTTTTTAAAATGAGTGGATCGATAAACGGTTTATCGATTGTGAATGTCCTGTAAAGAAACACTCCAAATAATACTACGAATGATACAAGTAAGTACCAGAAGAAAGTAGTAATATAGATGAGCAATGCTGCTACTGAAGCAGCCATCAATAACGCTCCAGGTATATCGACTGTGCCTTTTCGTTTTTCTTCATGAGGTAACCATTTACGAAACAATGGAATAGCAAAAATTGTTGCTACCGAGAAGAGGAAAAGGAAACGCCAATTCATCGTTCCTCCCACAACACCTCCAATAATAGGACCTACACCTGAAGCGAATGCAACAGTTGAGGAGATTAGTCCAAACACTCGACCTTTTTCATTTGGAAGAAAGCGAATGGGAACAATAAATGCTAAAGCAGGGATCGTGGCGCCACCTGCAGCTTGTAAAAGTCTAGCGAGAAGGAGCGTTTCATAATTCGGCGATATAAAACCAATAAATGCTCCGGTGGCAAAAATGGCGATGCCAATCGTGAACAATGTCTTAATAGGATAAATATCTGCAAGCTTTCCATACATAAGTGATCCTATAGCGAAAACTAAAATATATCCTGTTAGAACCCAGCTTACCTCAGATGGACTTAAGTCAAATGCAGCCGCAATATCGGGAATCGCAACGTTAAACATCGTTCCGTTCATAACGGCAAAGGCAAGAATTGTACACACCAAGATAATCAGTCGTTTTCTTTCACTTGGTGTGAATTCATTCCCTATATGTGAATCTGGCATGAATACCCTTCTTTCTATTTAGGAACTCGAAATAATAATGACCCACCTTATAATAGAATGGAACGGTACTGATGTAAATTAACTAGCCTCATGGAAACGATTTTACCAGTTATAGACAAAAAACAGATAATCTATTATGATTAGAATGGAAATTCAGGCGGAAGGGGTGAAGAATATGACGACCATCAAAGATGTAGCAAAACGGGCAGGCGTTTCTAGAACAACCGTATCTCGCGTATTAAATGACAATGGCTACGTAAGTCAGGAAGCAAGAGAGCAGGTTTTGAAGGCAGTCCAAGAAATGGGTTATATTCCGAGCGCCCATGCGAAAACGATGAGGACGAAGCGTTCTGGTGTGATCGGTGTCATTCTTCCAAGGATCAGTACTGAAACTGCAAGTAGAGTGGTCAATGGAATTGAAGAAGAATTAGCTGATAATGGGTATCAAATCTTACTTACGAATACACAGTTAAAACCAGAGAAAGAAATCGAAAATATTAAGCTCTTAAGAAGCAGACAAGTAGACGGGATAATATTACTCGCTACAAATCGCAATCAAGAACTGTTGAACACGATAAATGAAACGAATATTCCTTTTGTAGCTCTTGGACAAGAATTAGAAGGAGTGACTTCTGTCATGTATGATGACTATCATGCGTCGTATTCTATTGTAGAGTCACTTATATCTAAAGGTCACGAGCGCATTGGGTTCATTGGTGTACAAGAAAGTGATCACGCAGTAGGTGTACTTCGTAAAGAGGGGTACAAAGATGCGATGAAGACACATAACCTTACTGTCGATAATAACTGGATTCAGTATGGTGACTTCACGTTCGAATCTGGATACGAAGCTGCAGAACGGTTAACGGCATGTGCGGAAATGCCAACTGCTATTTTTGCAGTAACAGACAGAATGGCGATCGGTGCATTAGGATGTTTGAGAGAAAGAAACATTCAGGTTCCTGAAGAAATGGCCGTATACGGAATCGGTGCTTCTGATCTTTCAAAACATGTAACACCAGCACTATCCACTGTTGATTACTTTAATGAAGATGCTGGCCGCCAAACAGCTCAGCTGATCTTACAGCAGTTGAAAGGGAAAACTTTGGAAGACAAAAAAATCAAACTTAGTTATAGACTTATCGAAAGAGATAGTGTATAGTAGCAAATGAAAACGATGTCATATATTTTTTACCGATGTGGAATCGTTCACACATTAAGCACATATAGAATTTATTCATAAGAATGTAGCGAGCGTTTGAAAGCGTTCGCATTAAAATGACCGACGTGGAATCGATACCACATTAATGATAATTAGAAAGGGGCTAGAAAAATGGCTACTAATCGTGAGATTGCAGAAGAAGTCATTGCAGCCATTGGGGGAGAAGATAATATTCAATCCGTGGCTCATTGTGCGACAAGACTTCGCATTATGGTCAAAGACAAGGAGAAAATCGACCAAGAGAGAGTAGAGAATGTTGAGAAAGTAAAAGGCGCATTTTACAACTCTGGTCAATATCAAGTTATTTTTGGGACAGGTACTGTCAATCGTATTTTTGATGAGGTTTCTGCATTAGGTTTAGCAGAATCAACGAAATCAGAACAAAAAGAAGAAGCGGCGAAACAGGGAACTGCATTCCAACGTGCGATCAGGGCATTTGGAGACGTCTTTGTTCCAATTATTCCGGCTCTCGTTGCCACTGGGCTATTCATGGGTCTACGCGGACTTGTTCTTCAAGAAGAAATTCTCGCATTGTTTGGATTAACGCCTGGAGACATTTCAGATAACTTTGTTTTATTCACACAGGTTCTTACAGATACAGCATTTATCTTTCTACCAGCACTAGTAGCATGGTCAACGTTTAGGGTCTTCGGCGGGAATCCGACGATTGGACTAGTACTTGGTTTAATGCTTGTAACCCCAGCACTCCCGAATGCTTGGGAGGTAGCAGCTGGAAATGCTGAGCCTCTTAAATTTCTTGGGTTCATTCCGGTAGTAGGTTACCAGGGTTCTGTTATTCCAGCGTTTGTTGCTGGTTTAATCGGTGCGAAACTTGAAAAACGTATTCGAAAAATGGTCCCTGAATCATTGGATTTAATCTTAACACCGTTTCTAGTTTTACTGATTATGATTACACTATCACTCTTTGCAATTGGACCGATCTTCCACACTGTTGAAGAGTACATTATGGATGGTACAGTCTTTATACTTGATCTTCCATTCGGTTTAAGTGGATTGATCATTGGATTCTTCCATCAGATTATCGTTATTACGGGTGTTCACCATATCTTTAACTTCCTTGAAATTCAGCTATTTGAGAATCTAGGATACAACCCGTTTAACCCGATTATTTCAGCGGCTATAGCTGCTCAAGGTGGTGCAGCACTAGCTGTTGGGTTGAAGACAAAGTCTAAGAAACTTAAAGCTCTTGCTCTACCTTCATCACTTTCTGCATTCTTAGGGATTACAGAACCAGCGATCTTTGGTGTAAACCTCCGTTACATGAAGCCATTTGTTATGGGACTTATCGGGGGAGCAGTTGGAGGTTTCCTTGCTTCGTTATTTAAATTAAAAGCAACGGGCCTTGCTGTAACAGTTATTCCAGGTACTCTACTATTCTTGAACAGTCAAATTTTCCTTTATATTCTTGTGAACGTAATTGCGATCGCAATCGCATTCGTCCTAACATGGTTATTTGGCTTTAAAGACAGCATGCTAGATAAATAAATCGAATTTCTGAGGGGGGTCTACCAATGTGGCTCCCCTTTTACAAATATGAACAAGTTAGGTGATCGATATGACGAGTAGAAATGAGGAACTAGTAGCGTTAGCGATGGAAGAAATTGAGAAAGCAGGGGCAGTAGTGAAATCCGATCCTCATCTTCCTTCTTTTCATCTAATGCCACCGGTCGGACTTCTGAATGATCCAAACGGATTTATTCAGTGGAATGGCGTCTACCACGTATTCTTTCAATGGATGCCGTTTAAAACAGAACATGGAGCAAAGTTCTGGGGACATTACACATCTACGGATCTAGTGAATTGGACACTGCGTTCACCAGCTCTAGCTCCTGGTGACTGGTTTGATAAAAACGGGTGTTACTCAGGCAGTGCCGTTGCTCATGACGATAAAATGGTTCTTTTCTATACAGGGAACGTAAAGGACGAAGGTGGAAATCGTGAAAGTTACCAGTGTATGGCTGAATCGAGTGACGGGATTACCTTTGATAAAAAAGGTGTCGTGCTAGAGTTACCTGAAGGATATACGCCACATTTTCGAGATCCCAAAGTGTGGAAGCATGAAGACAAATGGTTTATGGTGATTGGCGCGCAGAATAGTGAAGAAGAAGGTCGAGTTGTTCTGTTTGAATCACTAGATCTGACCAGATGGGAGTATAAAGGGGATGTAACAGCTTCTAGACATCAGAAGCTTGGAGAGTTCGGATATATGTGGGAGTGCCCTGACCTGTTTGAATTAGATGGTAGTGATGTTTTGCTCTTTTCACCTCAAGGCATTGAGGCAGAGGGCTATTCTTATCAAAACGTCTATCAAACTGGCTATCTCTCTGGGGAGCTTGACTATGAAACAGGTATCCTTAATCATGACACGTTTAGGGAGCTCGATCGTGGCTTTGAATTCTATGCTCCTCAAACAACGGAAGACGAAAAAGGAAGACGTCTTCTAATAGGGTGGATGGGTGTGCCAGAACAAGGAGAAGCACACCAACCTACAAGAAAACACCACTGGCTCCATACGCTGACTATTCCACGAGAGCTTCGCTATCGAGGCGGTAAACTGATTCAAAAGCCAGTAGCTGAGCTTGATGACATGCGCCAAAACGAAGTAGTAAAAAAAGCAACGCTTTCCAATGAGAAAATGGAGTGGAAAGAGGGGAATACAACAGTTTATGAATTGCTCGTGAAAGTAAAAGATGTTGAAGGCTCTTTCTCCATCACTTTTCGAAATAATGCAGCCATTGTGTTCGATTCGGTTGAAAAGCTTCTTACGTTGAAACGTCGAAGATTTGTTGATGGAAGTGAAGAATCTAGAAGCTGCCACATTGAATCCGTTTCAGAGCTGCGTTTCTATGTGGACTCTTCATCGATCGAAGTGTTCATAAACGGTGGAGAGGAAGTATTCACATCTCGCTATTTCCCTGCTGAAGAGGATGACAGCCTTGTTTTTAAATCAAACGGAAAGGCTGACATCGAGGCTGTGAAATGGGATATTTCCAATCATATAAAAGTTTAGATAGAAAGAGCCTGGTCAATGGACCAGGCTCTTTGTTTGTAATTAGATAAAGCGAGTGATTCTGCTCAAGATATCGATAGGGTTTTTAGTAAGCGTTATCTTATTCAATAAGGTTAAAATCTTCCACAAATATGACCAAAGTATGTATGAATTGTGTCGAAAAAGTGATGAAAACTTGAGCAACTTTTGACACATTGTGATATCTATCACATTTTTTAAAACACCCTGCTAGAATAATAGTTAACAACGCAAAACCCTATCATTAAGCGTCTTTTAGCAGTTGAATTTATGATTTTACTATAGAGAAAAGAAAGGAAGGTGGCCTTGCGGTGAAGCGAATAAAGTCGATGCTAGCATTCGTCATGTTCATGTCTGTTTTTGTTCTCGGCGGTTGTAGCAACTTAACTGTGCTTGATCCAAAAGGACCTGTAGCGGAGCAACAAGCAAATCTTATCCTATTCTCCATAGGATTGATGTTATTTATCGTTGTTGTCGTATTCGTTCTATTTACACTAATCCTTGTGAAATATAGAGAACGGAAAAGTGGCCCTGATTATGAACCTCCAGATATCGAAGGAAGTACGTTTCTTGAAATCATTTGGACGGTTATCCCTATTATTATTCTGATTGCTCTTGCAATCCCTACCGTTAAAACAATCTATGCGTTAGAAGAACCACCTGAAGCAACAGCGCACAAAGAGCCTGTTGTCATTCATGCGACTTCAGTAGATTGGAAATGGGTGTTCAGCTATCCGGAAGAGGATATCGAAACAGTTAACTATATCCATATACCAGAAGATCGCCCGATATTGTTTAAATTAGCTTCTGCTGATTCCATGGGTTCATTCTGGATCCCATCACTTGGTGGTCAGGAATATACGATGGCTGGAATGATGACTGAACTTTACTTACAAGCAGATGAACCTGGTGAGTATCGAGGGCGTAACTCTAACTTTACAGGTGAAGGCTTTGCAGATCAGGTGTTTACCGTTACAGCTGAAACAGAAGAAGATTATGCTGAATGGGTTGAAGAGGCACAAGAAGCACCAGAATTAACGCAAGAAAAATACAACGAGTTGATGTTGAAAGGTCATGCAGATGAAATGACGTTCTCCTCGACGCATCTTGAATGGGTAAATCATGCAATGGATGCAGAATATGCAACAAAAGTACGTAATGGTCTCCCACTTGATGAAGACAATTCACACGGTTCACATGAAGACCATGAAGATAGCGAGGATGAAGATCATGACAGTCACAAAGGACATGGTGACCATGATGACCATTCAAAATCTGAAGATAAAGACACTCACTCTGAGTCGCACTAAGGAAGGAGGAAGACACCATGAAATGGGATGAATTTTTCGTCACAGGTGATCCGCTCATATATGGTGCCGATGTTTCGATCGCACTAACGTTGATCGGTGTTATATTCGTTCTAACATACTTCAAAAAGTGGAAGTGGTTATGGACTGAGTGGCTCACGACGGTTGACCATAAGAAATTAGGAATTATGTATGTGATGGCTGCCGTTATGATGCTATTTCGTGGAGGTGTAGATGCACTCTTGATGAGAGCGCAGCTCACGGTTCCAGATGCAGGTTTCCTGGACTCCACTCACTATAATGAAATCTTTACAACTCACGGTACGATCATGATTATCTTCATGGCTATGCCGTTCTTGATCGGTTTAATGAACGTTGTCATTCCTCTCCAAATTGGAGCTCGTGACGTAGCATATCCGTTTCTAAACGCAGTAAGTTTCTGGACATTTTTCATGGGAGCGATGCTGTTTAACATTTCATTTGTTATCGGAGGCTCTCCATCTGCAGGGTGGACAAGCTATGTTCCATTAGCAGGACTAGAGCTAAGTCCGAGTGTAGGACAGAACTATTACTTGCTTGGATTACAGATCGCAGGTATCGGTACGTTATTAACAGGGATTAACTTCCTCGTAACGATACTGAAAATGAGAGCACCTGGAATGAAACTTATGCAGATGCCAATCTTCACTTGGTCATCATTGATTACATCTGTAATCATCGTCTTTGCATTCCCAGTGCTTACAGTAGCACTTGCTCTTATGACATTTGACCGTCTATTTGGAAGCCACTTCTTCACATTGATGGATGGTGGTATGCCGATGCTTTGGGCGAACCTATTCTGGATTTGGGGTCACCCTGAAGTGTATATCGTTATTCTACCGGCATTCGGTATGTTCTCTGAAATCATCAGTACATTTGCACGTAAAACACTATTCGGTTATAAAGCGATGGTCTACTCGATGGTCGTGATCGCTGGACTTAGCTTCCTCGTTTGGGTGCATCATTTCTTCACGATGGGTGCAGGTGGAGCAGTTAACTCGTTCTTCTCTATTACGACGATGCTAATTGCCGTTCCGACCGGTGTTAAGATATTTAACTGGCTATTCACTTTATACAAAGGAAGGATAAAGTTCACTACAGCAATGCTGTGGTCGCTTGCCTTCATACCAAACTTTGTTATAGGTGGGGTTACAGGGGTCATGCTTGCAATGGCTGCAGCTGACTACCAGTACCATAATACGTACTTCCTTGTCGCTCACTTCCACTACGTATTGATCTCAGGTACAGTGTATGCTTGTTTCGCAGGTCTTCACTTCTGGTATCCAAAAATGTTCAACCATCGTTTGAATGAGAAATTAGGAAAGTGGACGTTCTGGATTTTCGTAGCAGGATTTAACCTTTGTTTCTTCCCGATGTACTTCCTTGGTCTCGCAGGTATGCCGCGTCGCGTTTATACGTATGGCGCTGCTGATGGATGGATGAGCTTGAATGTTCTAGCGACTATGGGTGGTGTTCTGATGGGAATCGGATTCTTGATTCTTGTTTACAACATCTACTTTAGCTTCCGTTACTCACCACGTGAGACAACTGGAGATCCTTGGGATGGCAGAACGCTTGAGTGGGCAACTGCAGCACCTGTACCATTCTATAACTTTGCACATGTGCCTGAAGTAAAAGGCCACGATGCTTACTGGATCGCAAAGAAAGAAGGAAGAGCAAAAGAGAAAAAACCATACAAACCAATTCATATGCCGAGTAACTCCGGTGTACCGGTAATCATGAGCACGTTCTTCTTCATCTCTGGTTTCGGAATGGTGTTCTCATGGCATTGGATGTCGATTGCGGGACTTATCGGAGTTCTTGCAACGATGGTTATTCGTTCTTTTGATTACGACAAAGGCTTCTACGTGAGCGTAGAAGAAATAGAAAAACATGAACAGACTACCGAATAAAGGAGGCGTGACATATGGATGCAGTTGAACATTCTCCAAATACGCCTTTGGAATATCAGTCGGAAACAGGTCGTCTGAATATCCTCGGCTTCTGGATTTTTCTTGGTGCAGAAATCGCGCTTTTCTCTACGCTGTTCGCGACCTACTTTGTATTAGATGGTCGTACAGCCGGTGGGCCTGTACCAGCAGAATTATTTGAAGTAAAAGGCGTACTAATCGAGACATTCTTGCTGTTAACAAGTAGTTTCACTTGTGGACTAGCAATTCATTATATGAGACGTCATTCATTAAAGGGGCTATTCCTATGGATTGGTATTACCCTTGCTCTAGGACTTTCGTTTCTTGGCTTTGAAATATATGAATTCGTTCATTACATTCATGAAGGCGCAGCACTAACAACGAGCGCTTACTGGTCTGCATTCTTTGTACTAACGGGTACACACGGTGCACACGTAGCAATGGGGATTGCCTGGATCGCGCTCATATTGATTCAATTAAAACAACGTGGACTAACTCCCGATACGTCAAGGAAAGTATTCATTTCAAGTCTATACTGGCACTTTCTTGATGTTGTATGGATCTTTATTTTCACAGCAGTATATTTACTAGGGATGGTGATGTAAGATGGCTAACAATGAGCAAACTCACAGCCATTTCCCATGGAGTCACGTCATTGGATTTGCTCTATCAATCATCCTGACCTTGTTTGCACTCTGGGTCGGTTTTGAATCTGGATTAAGCAATACGATGATTGTAGTAGTTGTCGTAGGACTCGCTCTTATTCAAGCGACAATTCAATTAGTCATGTTTATGCACATGACTGAGAGCGAAGACAGTAAGTATCAAACTGGTACGATTCTGTATGCCCTGTTCATCGCGATTGCAGTAGTGGTCGGCACGATCTGGGTTATGTCATTTGGTATGAGCCATATGTAAAACCAAAAACCCGTTCACCTCAAGAGAGAGAGGTGAACGGGTTTATTTATTATTCTATTGAAGATACTTTCTTTGCAGCTGCACGTTCGCGTATAATTGGCAGAGCAAACAGTAGAAATGCCGCTAGATGAGCAAATAAAACGTTGATTACAAATAGTGAAATGAATATCGTATTAGCAGCTGGCGTCATTCCTCCACCAATGTAGAAAATGAGAAGAGCCCAGTTAGCTATGATAAATGGAATGTGTACATAAGCAAGCTTTCTATAGTCTTTCCAAAGAAATAGTGGTGTAGCTGTGATTACAAAAAGATAAACCATAAAGACATCCATGAGATCCACTCCTTAATTGATATCGCTTTCAAATTTATCTTTGTGACAAATGTAAGATTTATTTGTGAATGTTTTGTTACAATTAGTATACCACAAAAGTTCAAAAATTCTACACATTTAAATAACTCGTAGATGGCTTACTATGATTAGGTAGTCTATAGAATGGAGGGAGATATGATGAGGAAACTTCATGAGCATGAAATGATCGATGCAATTCGCCTTTCCGAATATGCGTTTCAATATGATGTGCCGAAAGAGGATTTAGAGAAAAGGCTAAAAGCCTACGGTGAGCATACGGTGTGGGGAGATTTTGAAGATGGAAATCTAGCCGCCAAGCTCCACATCATCGATTTACATACGTGGATTGCAGGGAAGAAATTTGCGATGGGAGGCATCGCATCTGTAGCGACTTATCCAGAGTATAGAAGGGGTGGAAAAGTTGCGAAATTGCTTCGCCACTCATTATCAGAGATGAAAGAGAATGGCCAAACCATTTCATTCCTTCATCCGTTTAGCATAGGATTTTATCGTAAGTTTGGTTGGGAGATTCTTAGTAATTGGAAAAAGCTCACGCTAAAGAAAGAGGATTTCGTCAAGCTCTCTCCAGCGAGTGGAAAAGTTCGAAGAATTCAATTAGATGATGTGTTCGAGCAATTGAATCCTGTGTATGAAACGTTCGCGAATAAATTCAATGGGATGCTCAAACGAGATGAATCTTGGTGGAGGAACCGGGTTTATTCAGAAGGCGATCTGTTCGCTACCTATCAAAATAGTGATGGTAAGCTGACCGGTTACGTTTATTACAAAATGAAAGAACGTAACCTTGAAGTCGAAGAGTTTGTTGCTCTTGATGGAGATGCGAGAAAAGGTCTTTGGAATTACTTATGTCAACACGATTCGATGATCGATGGAGGAACTCTCTTAACGAATGAAGGAGATCAACTTCCGTTTTTACTTCAAAATCCTAAGATCAAAAGTGAAGTAGAAGCATACTTCATGGCAAGAATCGTGGATGTAGAGAACTTCCTTATCAACTACCCGTTCATATTGGACGAGGGGGAATTTCTCTTCTTGCACATTCATGATGAACACGCAGAATGGAACAATGGGACGTTTCATATCGGTCAAGATGAGGTGAAAGTGTTCCGAGGTAATTCTGAAAACAGTTTCTGTACTCATCCACCAAAGCGCGGCCTCCGGTGTAACATCAATACACTGACAGCCCTACTAACGGGTTACCAATCACCAGAATTTCTAAGTGAATCAGGTTTAATTGAAGGACCAGAACAAGATTTATTCTTGCTAAAAAAGATGATATCGAAGAAAGAAACGAATTTCATGGACTTCTTTTAAAGGTAGCGGGCGGTTTCCATAACCGCCTGCTTTTTATATAGATAGCCTTTGGTCTAAAAGAAACTCTTTTTCTATATGAGCTTTTAAATTGTGCTGCTGCTGGAGATCGAAGATGGTGTGTGCTTTCTTGAAATACGGTAGCGCTTCTTGTTGTTCGCCTTTTAGGTGGTAATTATAGCCGATTTGAAAGTACAACTGCCCAAATAAATACATGCTGCTTGTATCGATACAATACTCGATCCCCTTATTACAGATTGCTATCGATTCTTTTATTACGTTATAGTAACTGAGCGCTTTTGCGAGGTTGTAAAACAAACGAATTTTAACCGTATGATCAAGTACGTGTTTTAATTTCGTGTGTTGTTCGATCAACTCATTATACAAAGCGATAGCAAGCGCGTATTCTTCAGATAATAAAAGTATGACGCCTTTACTATTCTGAATTTCTATTTCTCTTTCACTATAATATTTGCCTGTAAATGTTAAGTTGAATGCTTCGTTTATGAGAGAAATTGCTGATTCTTCATCCTTGTATAAGTGGTATTGGCATATTCCATGGTGCCACATGATGAACTGCTTGAATTCTAGGTTTTGATGATACAAGGGGTTACTCCGTTCGATTCGAACGATTTCCTCCACCTTTTGATAGTCAAATTCTTTAATGGCATTCCTTACTTGAAGATACACTTCTTGAACATAATCGATTCTTTCAACTAACGTTCTCTGAAAAAAATAATTAATATCTACACCGAGTCGATTTGAAAGCTCATAAAGCGTAGGTGCTAAAGGATAAACGTCTCCTTTTTCTATTTTACTAATCTGAGCTTGTGAACAGATGCCTCTACTCAGTTCTTTCTGTGAAAATCCTCTAAATTTACGTAAATTCTTAATTTCGAATCCTAACGAAGCGAACGTCATTTAATCAACCCAATCGTATGTATTATGTTAGGCGCTCGAGCATTTCAAGGGTGCGACAGTGGATCCGCTTTACATCACCAGTTGAATCGCTCTCAGACGGAATAAGAAATTTTATGAAGCTATCACTAGTAAACCAGTCCTGATGGTCAGGAGTTTGATGAGCAACTTTCTTCCAAATCGATAGATCTGGACTATATATACGTGGGCCAGATTGAACCTCACAATTAGTTAATACCCTTTTCTCCCCTGGAATTCCTTCTTTTATAGAATGAAAAAGATGGTCCCAGTAATCTTTTCTAGAGCCTGTATGTGGGTGTTTCAGCCCCCAATTAAGAATTGATTTCAAGGTAGCTTCTGTTGAAAAAAGAAGCTGGTAGAGATGCTTTCCAAGCTTAATACGCTCATTCAACTCGGAAAAATGATGAACTGTCGCTCCTATTAAACGTATCTTATCATCCTCTATCATAGGAAAGAGAATGGTATTCGTATTTAACAAATCTTGAAGTTGGAACGTAAGCGTATTTAATACAGAATTCTTGAAATGGAAATTCTGAATCAAGCGTGACTCTATATAGTTTTGTTCATTAATGATTAATGCACTCGTAAGTAAGGAAGCGTCCTTTGTTTTTACATACCAGTTCCAGATCACTTCCATGAACGTTGACACGTGAAGGTGAGGTAAAAGGTGAAAAAGAGATTTTGATTGAATCGTACTATACTTATATAGCAGTAGTTGAGGGTAAGCGTCTTGGAAGATCAACCAGTTTCCTTTCTCTAGGAATGAGAAAAAAGCTTTTTGCTTGGACGTAGATAGAATAGTAGGCAAATACTCGCCCTTTAAATCCGTCATCGACCATCCTGCATTTCTTGAAACCATGTGAGCAAGAAGGGACCAGTGAATTTCCTTATGCTCCATATAAAAATCTAAATATGCTTTCGTGCGTGTTACATTGTCTCGGTTTTGAAGAGAGGTTTCTAGCCTGATCTCCTGTAACAACTGGTGATCTTCTAAGGATAGATGGGGCTTCGTTTGTTGGGTTTCATGGCATGCTGACTTTAAATCCTTTTTCACCTGCTTCCAGTAGGAAGGTGTTTTTTTCTTTGGTAGATGATTCAATATAGGTAACAAAGTTCCACCTCCTTCACTCTTAATATGTATGCAGATTTTTACGAGAGAGAAGGTGAGAGGTGAATTCAGAACAGTCAATTTTACATGTCTAGAGGTATAGACAGCTAGTTATGTAAAGAAAGCTGCCGGATTTTTCTCGGCAGCTTTGATTGTAACCTTTCTATTAACCTACCTGTAATTGTAACAGTGCTTTTTCAAGTGTTTCTGCGATGGCTTTCATTCCAGACTTGTTTCCTTTTTTCTCTGCGTCAGGATTATAGTTTGTATTCGTATTCACATCGTACGTAAATAAATCACCATTTTCATTTTGTATGCATTCGATCCCAGCAAAAGAAATTCCGTTCGCTTTTAGGAATTCTTCATAGTTTTTAAGAATAGGATGGTCGAAGTCTTCGATGATTTCGAACTTTGGCTTTTCGGTTGTTGGTGTTGTTGGGCAGTAAGAATCACCAACCTGACATACATCAGCGGGGCAGAGTTCAAACCCTTCAGACGTATCTACTCTAACGGCATATAGGAATTTGCCTCCCACAAATTCACAACGCGTGATCGAAGCGTCAGGAGATTGAATATAGTCTTGGAGCAATGTGATCCCGTCGATCGATTCACCAAAGTCATCACTGTTTACGTACTGTTCTAATGCATATTTGCTTTGGAATAATTGAACTCCAAGTCCTTTTCCAGCTCTGTTGTGTTTTGTAATAAACGGCCCATCAAAAGAGTCAGCTGAACTGATAAGGTGGTCTTTGCCAACTGCAGCAATCGTCTTAGGAGTGGTAATGCCGTGTTTTCTTAATGCATTGTATTGAGCAACTTTACTCACTTCAAGTGCGAGTGCACGACGATCGTTTAGTACAAGACGACCGTGGCTTTCAAGCCAGGAAATGACTGCAGCCGTATATTCGGGCGCATAACGATGGTTTCTCGTGTGTGAAGACGCACTCATTCTGTTATAAAAGACGCCCTCTGGAGGAATTTCGGTTAAATCCAGGTTTCCTTTATCCAAAAACCAATCTTCATATGGAACATCAAGCTTCGCTAGCTCGACTTTTAGTGGTTTTGTCCACTCTTCATTTTCATGTAAAATATAAACCTTCGAACTCATGGTGTAGCCTCCTTTTATAATAACCGGAAAATCCAATCGATTTACTCAAGTATAAAGCAGAAGGAATAGAATTCCCAGTGCATAGGAGTAATAGTGAAGAAAGTGTATCAGAAACAGCAGTTTAAGAGAAAACAAGCTAACGAGATATTCTCGCTAGCTTGAGAGTCTAACTTATTAAAATGCCCAGTTACCGCTCCTGAATACCGGTTCACTAGTTCCATCAGACTTAATTCCATCGATGTCCATTTCTTCTGAACCGATCATAAAATCTACGTGTGTCACACTTTCATTGGCACCAGCGGTTTCTAGCTCCTCTTTGGACATGGTTTTACCGCCTTCTAAGCAGAAGGAGTAAGCATTACCAATTGCAAGGTGATTCGAAGCATTTTCATCGAAAAGCGTGTTAAAGAATATAGTATCAGCATTTGATATTGGAGAATCGTGAGGAACAAGCGCTACTTCTCCAAGGTATCGTGCGCCTTCATCCGTGTCGAGTAGGTGCTGTAGGGTGTCATTGCCTGATTTCGCTTCTGCTTTTACGATTTTACCTTCTTCAAAGGTTAATGAGAACTCTTCGATTACAGTCCCGCCATAGCTTAATGGTTTCGTTGAAGTCACTACGCCGTTAACGCCTCGTTTATAAGGGATTGTGAAGACTTCTTCAGTTGGCATATTCGCTACAAAGTGATTTCCTTTGGCGTTCTCACTAATTCCCCCAACCCACTGATGAGCCTCTGGAAGTTCAATCGTAAGGTCAGTACCTGGCGCACGGTAGTGGAGCTTACTGTAGTGTTTTTCATTTAAATAATCTACTTTTTGTTCAAGGTTTGCACTATGTTCTTTCCAAGCTTGAACAGGGTCACCCGTTGAAACGCGCGTTGCATCAAAGATCGCATCCCATAAGAGCTCTTCTTGCTTCTCTTCAGGTGCTTCAGGGAACACTTTCTCTGCCCATTGTTTTGATGGAACTGCCACAACGGACCAACTGTTGTGATCTGACATGATATAGTCACGATACCCTTCAAGCGCTTTTCCAGCGGTTTTACTCGCATTGGAAATACGTTCAGGGTCAATTCCTTTTAAGAGGTCAGGGTTAGAAGAAACGATGGAGAGGAAAGCTGCGTCGTTCTCAGCTAATTCTTCAAACCCTTTCGCTTTCCACATAGGGAATTCCTTGAATGCTTCATCTGGAGCTTTCTCGAATTTAATACGGGTTAGACTTTCATCATTCCATTCAACATGAACATTTTTAGCTCCAGCGTCATAAGCACTTTCAGCGATTCGTCTAACAAATTCGGCCGAAGTAAGTGGTGCATTGACTACGAGGGTTTGTCCTTTTTGAATGTTGACGCCCACCTTAACTGCAAGGTCAGCATATTTCTGTAAATTCTCATGAAAAGTGGTCATAAACAGTCTCCTTTGTCCAATTGTAATCATACAAGTTAAGTTTATCAGATATAAAGTACATCGGTGAATATTTATTGAAAGCGCTATCTTGAAACAAGTTTCTGGAAATTTACACGCCATTCAGGATATCTTATAAGTAAATCCTCTGTATTGGAGTGGTAGAGAATGAGTAACGCACAAAGTAAAGTCGCAACATTTGCCGGAGGATGTTTCTGGTGTATGGTTGAACCTTTTGATGAAATGCCAGGAATTCAAAGCGTAGTAACAGGATATACGGGTGGAGATAAACCATATCCAACGTATGAAGAGGTCATATCCAAACAGACAGGTCATGTGGAAGCGGTACAGATTACGTATGACCCTGAGGTATTCCCATATAGCAAGCTGCTAGATTTATTCTGGCGTCAAATTGACCCTACTGATGATGGAGGGCAATTCTTCGACCGTGGTGATACGTATAAGACAGCGATTTATTACCACGATGATGAGCAACAAAGGTTAGCAGAAGAGTCTAAGACTGCACTGGCTGAAAGTGGGCGATTTTCAAAACCGATCGTCACAGAGATCTTACCTGCAAAACCATTTTACCCTGCTGAAGATTATCATCAGGATTATCATAAGAAAAACCCTGGTCACTATAAGCGTTACAAAAAAGGATCAGGTCGAAAAGCATTTATTGAAGATAACTGGTCGTTCCAAAAGAACGATGATGAGCTTCGCGAGCGATTAACTGATATTCAATACGATGTGACACAGAAAAATGGTACGGAACGACCGTTCCAAAACGAATATTATAATAATGAACAGGAAGGCATCTATGTTGATATTGTCTCAGGCGAGCCGTTGTTTAGTTCAACTGATCAATATGATGCAGGCTGTGGTTGGCCAAGCTTCACTCAACCGATTCACAAAAACTTCGTTAAAGAGAAGAAGGACCTCAGTCACTTCATGATTCGTACAGAGGTTCGTAGTAAAGAAGCTGATTCTCACCTCGGTCATGTATTTAATGATGGACCTAAAGAGAACGGGCTAAGGTACTGTATTAACTCTGCAGCGATGAGATTTATCCCGAAAGATAAGCTAGAGAAAGAAGGCTACGGTGAATTTCGCGTGTTGTTCCAATGAAAACCTATGATGTCGCAATTGTAGGTGGTGGATTATCGGGTATTCTTGCTGCGAGGACGATGGTGAAAAAAGGCGTCTCCGTAATTGTGATCGATAAGAGTAAAAGTGTTGGTGGTCGAATGGCAACGAGGCGTCATGATGGTGGGAAAGCCGACCATGGCGCACAATTTTTCACTGTCAGGTCACAAGAGTTTCAGTCACACGTCGATGAATGGGTGCAAAACGGCTGGGTTGAAAGCTGGTTTGGTGAAAAATATGCAAGGTATAAGGGGATCGAGGGGATGAATCAGCTTGTGAAGAACTTATCACGGGGTCTTCCGATGAAGCTGAATTTCCAAGTGCATCACATCAACAAAAGAAACAGTGAGTATGTGATCGTATCTGAGGACAAACAGGAGATATCAGCAAAAGCAATTCTTTTAACCCCTCCTGCACCCCAAACGAAAAAACTGCTAAATCAAAGTGACTGCAGAGTGTCGAAAGAAGCAGAAGCGACCCTTCAAACTCTGACGTTTAGTCCTGCGCTTGTAGCTTTAGTAACACTCGAAAAAAATGCTCGCACATGGCTGCCTGATTCAGGTCATCAAGATACTCAATTATCTGAAGGACTAGAACGAATCGTGGATAGCTATGCAAAAGGTATCTCGAAAGAAAGAATTATTAGCATCTATGCTACGCCTGAGCTGTCTACTACTTTGTATGAAGAAAGCGACGCAATCATAAGGGATGAGTTAGTAAAGCTTTCAGCACCTATTATTCCGTCTAGGGCTATCTTATCTACTGTAATAAAAAAATGGCGTTATGCACAGGCAGACCACGTGCATACGTCCCCATTTCTCTCTCTATCAGATGAAGAGAATGTGCTAGTAGCGGGTGACGCATTCTTGTATGAAGACGATCAATCTGGTCGAACAAGAATTGAATCTGCAGCACGATCAGGACTTGCGGCTGCAAGTGAAATGATACAAAGACTGCAAAGCGCTTCAACTTGAAGTAAAAAAGGTCTGACGGGTTCGTCAGACCTTTTTCAATTGCGGAGAACTTCCATTTATGATCGATGTAACAATATGTTTTGGAGAATTCTCAAATAGTGAAAAGTAATTGAGAGGGTGTGCTGAAGGAAAGAGCTCTTTTTGAATCACGGATGCAGATTTCCCTTCTTGGTGCTTTCTAAGAACATCATATTGCACGGATTTTAAGTACGAAAGTTTTTCCTCTAGTCGAGCTCGTCCGTTTGGAAGAATCCCGGAATGGGAGCAAAACACAGTTTCAAAGTCATACTGCAAAACCTTTTCAATCGAATTGATGATGTCTGGTATCGATTCAAAGGCAAAAATACTTTTAGGTCGACTCATCACGTATAGATCACCAGAGAAAAGCCATCCTTTGTTTTTCTCGAGAAGAGATACATGATCTGGAGCATGGCCTGGCGTATGGATCACGTCAAACGTATAGTGGCAAGAATGAACTTGATCTTCTAGTAGCTTTGGGGAGAATGGTTTTCTATTTCCCCAAAACACTTTTCGATAGAATGGGAGTTTTGATTGCTGTTTGCAAAGCGCTATTCCGGATGCATGACAATAAATTGGTACACCTTTACTAAGTGAATGGGCATTCCCCGTATGATCTTCATGATGGTGTGTTAAGATGATCTTATTATAGTCTTGCTGTTCTAACTGATGGGTGAGTTCACGCTGCAATCTGGCAGGGCCTGTATCGATAAGAACGTGGTCCACAATGTATAGGTAGACACTCATGGATATCCCGCCTCGTTTTACAGATCCTTTTATTGCAGTAACATCATCTTTGTTCGTTACAGAAAGCAATGCACATCACGTCCTTCAATCTTCTACTACCTAGTATAGCTTTAATTGGAACAATAAAAAGCTATCTAAGACATTCTTGACATAAGATTTTAATCTTTGTATAATTATCTTGAATTCAAGATAATCGCATGAACTGATAAGGGTGAACTGTATGAATGAATCGCTAGACAGAGAATTATCACTAAAACTGTTTATTGTTATGGCACGGGCCACTCGATCTGTGACCGATCAAGTGAAGATCGACATTCAAAACCATGGCTTAAATCCAACAGAATTTGCAGTATTAGAACTTCTTTATCACAAGGGTAGTCAACCACTTCAACAAATAGGAGAGAAAATCCTACTTGCTAGTGGAAGTATTACTTATGTGGTTGATAAGCTAGAAACCAAAGGTTATTTGAAAAGAAATCCATGCCCGAATGACCGTCGCATCACTCATGCTGTTGTAACAGATGAAGGGAAGGAATTAATGGATCGTATTTTCCCTGAACATGAGATGAAGCTCCAGAAGATTTTTGCTGGGCTGGATGAAGCGGAGAAAGAAACGGCCATTTCATTGATGAAGAAGCTAGGTCATTATGCAGAGAAGCTTTAAGCTTCTTTCGCCCTTTTATCTCGAAGTGAAGATTCTTGAGTTTAGGATTAATGGTGAATGTTTAAAAATGGTATTGCGGGGAAAGTGTCTTGAAGTAGAGATAATTTAGTTTGAGCTATTCTGAAAAAAATAATAATTATCAGGGAGTGTTTGTTTTGAGTACAAAAATTTTGATTCCGTATTACAGTGCGTATGGACATATTTATGAAATGGTACAGGCAGTAGCAGAAGGTGCACAAGGTGCTGGCGATGTTGAAGTAAAACTGGTTAAAATTCCAGAATTCGAAGGTGTTAAGCAAGCGATGTCTGCACAGCCACCTTACGTGGAAGCACAAGAGGCGCAAGGTGATATCCCAGAAGCAACGCATGATGATCTTCGTTGGGCTGACGGTATTATCTGGGGCATCCCAACTCGCTATGGTTCCATGCCGGCACAAATGAAGCAATACCTAGATTCTGCTGGCTCCCTCTGGATGAATGGTGAACTTGAAGGAAAGGCAACTGCTGTTGTCACAAGTACTGGTTCCATTCACGGAGGACAGGAAACAACAGCACTAACGACATTCGTACCATTGATGCACTTTGGTATGATCTACGTTGGTCTTCCATATGGTGAAAACCCAGAGCAGCTCTCAACTGAAGGGATTGGTGGTTCACCATATTCTGCATCAACGGTTGCAGGAACAGACGGCTCAAGAACACCGGCCGATGTAGAATTAACGATGGCAGCAAGACTTGGTGCACGCGTTGCAAAGGTAGCGGGAGCATTGAAGAACGTATAAATAGACAAAACCAGCATCTCAGAGTGAGGTGCTGGTTTTTAGTTTGTAGAATAACCTTGATGATTGTGCTCCCGCTGCTATCGAATTTGAATACCGCTCGGGTGGAAAACCGTCTTTAACTTTTAATAGACTGCTATAAATTCTAAAAAGAAGTTTCTTATTTATGTGTATAGCCTTTATGAAATAGTTTTTATCTTTAATGACCGTTTTTAGATAAAACATCTACACAGTACCGTAGATTGCAGTGGAAGGATGTTCGACTCCTGCAGGATGAGCGGGACAGGTGAGACCCTGGAGGCGCAATAGTTTTTGGCCTGAGGAGGCTCACCGCCCGCCCCGCGGAAAGCGAGCGTCCTGGAGCGGAAATCACCACCACACAAGTTAGCCTGCAAACTGCTAGAGAGAAATGCTGTTTTTTTTGATAGGCCTCGTATTCTCCTCTTGGAGTACGGTTACCCCGAGAAGCCCAAATAACGTAAAACCAAACGTGTTTACAAAGCCGTGGAAGAAAACCATCAGTGGAATACCAAGAATGACGGTCTCATTCAAATGAGCAAAGCCGTAGATCATCGCAGAACTCATTGAAAAGAGAAGAGACATGAATGAGATCGACAATAGCATCCGAACAGAAAACTCAAGCCTCGGAACGAGATATACAAGCGAAAGAATAGCAAAAACAATTAATGGTGTTACAAATTCAATGACAGAAATGAATTCTAGTACAGGTAGTGTTTCTGAAAATGTTATGCCTGCAGCAATGAACGGTGGTCCTAAAAGAACAAGGTACGAGAGTAAAGTGAACCACGGTTTCAAGCTTGGTGCATATGTAAGTAAGTACTTTCCAAGGAAAGCCATCGTAATAGGGGTTACAAAGGCAGCATAATGAAAGTGGATCGATGTAAGCAATACGATTACGTCGCTAAAATGAAGCACTTGAATACCTGATCTATGAAGGACGAGCCACATTCCTCCGATACTGATATACATAAGACCGAGTTGAATTAATACGTCATAGATCTTACTTTTCTTCCAGGTTTGCAAGACTTTCGTAACTCCAAAAATAGCGATGAAGATCGTTGTAATCAACCATGGAACAGCCAATATTACAGCAAGTGTGCCCTGCTCTAAGAAAAACGAAACTCCTGCCAACACCGCTGCAATCGGCTGCAGGTTAGCTGCATAGCGGTAGAATGAATTTTTCTTTTGTTGAACTAAATGAAGCGTGAGCGGCACAAGGACGAGATAGGCAAACATCAGCAGCATCATCACATACTGAAGCGTATCGATCGGCGTTGTGATGAGCTTTGTTACGACAAACGCGACCCATATAAATAGACCCGCAAAACTACTAGTTTTCATCATGATTTCACCTCTCTTTTAGTGTACGATGAAGAGAGGATAGAAGAAAGAAAATTATAGGGGAGAGGCGAAAAAAATGGATTCTTCAACACAACAACCTGTTCTCGGTTTCATAGGTACAGGCGTAATGGGTAAAAGCATGGTTCGAAATCTACTAAAAGAAGGGTATCGTACGCTCATCTACACGAGAACAAAGGAAAAGGCTGCAGAGCTTTTAGATGAAGGTGCCGAATGGCAAAGCTCAGTTGCGGAACTATCCCGAGCATCGGATGTGATCATGACGATGGTGGGGTATCCAGTTGATGTCGAAGAAGTTTATTTTGGAGATGAGGGAATCATTAACAATGCTCGTTCTGGATCGGTACTGATTGACTTTACTACCTCAAGCCCGACATTAGCTGAAGAAATCTATAAACTTGGTTTATCAAGAAAGCTATACACGCTTGATGCTCCTGTATCAGGAGGAGACGTTGGAGCGAGGAATGGTAAGCTCTCCATCATGGTCGGGGGAGAACAAGAAGTGTTTGAAATAGTGAAGGGAATCTTTGAAGTCGTTGGAGAAAATATCATCTTGCAGGGACCAGCAGGTGCTGGTCAGCATACGAAGATGTGCAATCAAATCGCGATTGCTACTAATATGATCGGTGTGTGTGAAGCAATCGTTTATGCTGAAAAAGCTGGTCTAAACCCTAACACTGTCCTAAAAAGTATCGAATCCGGCGCTGCAGGTAGCTGGTCGTTAAGTAATCTTGCACCAAGGATGATCTCAAATCAACTCGAGCCTGGCTTTTATGTAAAACACTTTATTAAGGATATGACCATTGCACTAGAATCAGCAAAACAGTTGGGAATGATGACACCAGGATTAGAATTATCGAAAAAGTTATATGAGGATCTAGCTGAACGTGGAGGAGAAGACAACGGGACACATGCCCTCGTTACGTTGTTTCGAAATGAATAGGAACCTGAGTTGATCAGGTTCCTGTTTAGGCTTGTAAAGGGATGTTTACTTGGATGGCCGAATACTATAACAAGAGATTAGTATTTTCAGGGAAATAATCAGTTACTCTGAAGCTACTTTTTCTTTGCTCTTTTATCGATTTCTTCAGAAACGACGTACGCAAGGTCATCGTTTCCGTATAATGAGAGCACACTGAGAACGGTTTGGTCAGGGATGTGCTCCGATTCCTCTTTCGCAACGATAAGATCAAGACTTTGTTTTAATGCAGGATTTTTTATTTGATCAGGATAAGCTGTTTCATAGAGTGTTTCTGGGTTAAGGTCGTTATTTACGCACCACTGCGCAAAAACAAGAATCATCATATTTTCATCACGCTGATAGTTTTCTATTACTTTTTTTTCAATATCTTTTCGGTCCAATGAGAACCCTCCGTTTCCCTAATCTACCGTTAGTGTACTCGGACTGTATAGGCATGACAAGTGGATTTACTCATTTCATATAATAGTTCGATAGGTTTATTTCGAAACTGCGACGATGGAGGGAAAGAGATGAACAAGAAGGAAGTAAGAAGCTGGATGATGTACGACTGGGCGAACTCTGCTTTTGCCACAACGATGATGGCAGCTGTTTTACCAGTGTTTTATTATGATGTCGCAGCAAAGGACATTGATAAGAGTCTTGCTTCCTCTTATTGGGGATACTCTCAATCGATTGCAGTCCTGATTGTGGCGATTCTTGCGCCAGTACTCGGTGCGATTGCAGATTATTCTAATTCGAAAAAGATGTTTCTACGATTCTTTGCGTACATGGGGATCCTTGCGAGTATACTGATGGCTTTTGTTGGAGAAGGTGGGTACATTCTAGCCTCACTGTTACTTATTTTTGGAACGATCGGCTTTTCCGGAAGTAATGTGTTTTATGATGCTTTTCTACCCGAGATCGCAAAAGAAGGGGAAATCGATCGAATTTCTGCAAGAGGATATGCATTCGGATACATTGGTGGGGGGATTTTACTTCTTATTAATCTCATGATGATTCTACACCCATCATGGTTTTTATTACCGAACACCCTCGTAGCTACCCAAGTTTCCTTTGTAACGGTAGGGATTTGGTGGTTTCTCTTTTCGATTCCAATGTTCAAAAATGTGAAGGAACAAAAGCTAGCTCAACCTGAACGTTCTGGGTCTTATTTGTCCGTAGGGTTTAAGCGTGTAGGTACCACGTTTAAAGAAATCAAACAGTATAAACATTTACTGATCTTCCTTCTCGCATTCTGGCTGTATAACGACGGTATTTCCACGATTATAAAGATGGCAACCATCTACGGCCGTGATATCGGAATAAATGCGAATGACCTTATTGCAGCTATATTAATCACTCAGTTTGTTGGGATACCATGTGCATTCTTCTTTGGCTGGTTGGCAAGAAAAATAACCCCCAAAAAAGCTCTTCTATTCGCACTTTGGATATATGTCGTCATCGTCTTTCTTGGCTATTTTATGAGCACAGCCCTGCATTTCTATATTCTTGCCTTTATGGTTGGTTTCGTGCAAGGAGGAGCTCAGGCATTGAGTCGTTCAATATTTGGGAGTATGGTTCCTGAACATCGACATGCAGAATTTTATGGTTTCTATGGAATTTCGGCTAAGTTTTCAGCAATATTCGGGCCTTTCTTATTTGCGTTCGTTGGACAAATGACTGGATCCAGTCGACTTGGAATTTTCTCTATCGTGCTATTCTTTATAGGCGGGATTTACCTATTACACAAAGTGAACATCGACAAAGGAAAAGAAGAAGCGAAGGAAGCAATGGTTCAAGATGGGATTCCATTGTAAATGAAAGCGCCACTCCCCGCATCTCGGAGTGGCGCTTTTTTAGACGATTGGACTAAAGTGCTTTAGTGGTAAAGGTAGGTTGCAGTCCTTTCCTGTGTCATAGGAGCGGTTTCCGATCTGATCCTTTAAATCTCTGACACAATTTTCTTCGTTATGCCAATAATCATAAATGAGAGGAAGGATGGTCGTTGCTTCATCGGATGCTTGTTTTAGTAGTTCTTCAAAAGTAGCGTTCGATTGCTCTTCTTTTACAGAAGGGTGGAGCCAGACGTTTCCTTCTTCATTTAAATAGTCTTCGTTTCCGATTTCTCTCCTATATGAAAAAGAAGAAACCTGTTTTCTCAATACTTTGTTCTTCCATCCATAAGGGTCGAATAATAATTTAAGGGCAAGAACCATATCGTGGTAAGATTGGTCGACGTAGTCATCTGGCATACGTTCTGCAGTATCCGGGTAAAATCGCTGGATCAATTCAGAAAGCATACTCTCGATTGGTTTATAGAGTGTGGGACCAACATCGATTTCTTTGTATACAGGTGTCTTCCACGTGTCGACGTCTTTATGTTCTTTCATTAGGAGTGTATCGATGATAATTTCAAGGCGCTGATGCTTGTTGCCCTCAAGGCCAGCTCGATAGTGAATATACGGATGGGTGTTTCGGTCGAGGATATGGTGAGTGACAAAGCCAAGTATATAGGACTGAATACGTGGATCATCGGTTTTCCCATATTCGATCATATCTATAAGGAATGGACCACATTTCGTTTTATGAAGGACTTCACCAACCTCTTGCACGGGAGTTTCTTTCCATGGCCAAAAGTTATGATAGAAAAAGGGGTCAGGTCCTTGAGCTCCGAGTCGGAAATAAGGAAGGTGGCTTTTGACCGCATTCCATATGCCGGCTTCAGTGATCGCTTCTTCACCAAATAAAATATGCGTCCAAACATTCGGCATCTGTAGTCCCCCTCCTGTTGAAGTCTTTCTTCTATTATACCTGAGATATACCTGTCTTCTTGCTATATTTTGAAAAGAAAAATGAGTAAGGCTCTTCTTTCTTTTCCCTTTTAATTGAAATTAGAATTCAAAACAAACAAAAAACCCGGTACATGACCGGGTTTCGTTTTATTTCATGAAGATTTTTTCGATGTCGTCTAACGTTTTGTTAGCTGAAATAACGCCGCCTGATGTGTTCCAGATTGCATCGCTAACTTCATGGACATTTCCTTCTTTCACAACTTCAAGGTTGTTCCAAAGTGGATCGTTCGTCCATTCTTCTTGTGTTGTACTTGCTTCACCATCTCCAGCTTCGTAAGTGAAGTAGATCAGAACATCTCCATCCATTTCTGGGATACGTTCTTTTGTTACTTCTTCAGCAAACTCATTTTTTTGCTGTGATTCAGGTCTAGCAAAGCCAAGTTGTTCAAGGATAACGCCTGAGAAAGAGTCCTTATAGTAAATGCGTGTTTTTCCAGCTAGGAAACGAACAACTGAAACTTCCTTATCAAGTTGATCACCTAGATCAGAACTCATCGATTCGATGCGGTCGTTGTACGCGTTCATTACTTCTTTACCTTTGTCTTCCATATTCAATGCATTTGCATAGAAATTGAAGTTTTCTTGCCAGTCGCCTTTAAGTGTTTCAGAGAACACAGTAGGAGCGATTGAGCTTAGCTGGTCGTATACATTTTCTTGACGAAGTTTATTACCGATGATGAGATCTGGTTTAAGAGCTGCGATGGCTTCAAGGTTCACTTCACTCTCTGTTCCTACGACTTCAACGTCTTGCATGTCGTCAGAGATGTGATCATACCATGGGTCACCAAGCCAGGATTGAACTGCTCCGACTGGAGTTACTCCAAGTGCAAGGAGAGCTTCCGTTCCTTCGTTTGTTAGAATCACGACTTTTTCGGGATCAGCAGGTACGTCTGTTTCACCCATCGCATGTTTCACGGTGCGCGTTTCAGAGCTTTCAGAACTAGTATCATCTGTTGACTCCTGTTGGTTATTTGTATTTCCTCCGTTATTACCACATGCTGCAAGGATCATTACAATTGCAAGTAATGTTATCATCCAACCTTTTTTAAACATATGTAGTACCCCCTTGGTATATTGATAATCATTTTCATTTACGATGTAATCATACTGAATTGTCAAACATGTGTCAATGTTTAATTGATATTGATTCTCAAAATCATTGACACGCTTTCAAACTTTTTCTACACTTAATTGGAAGGTGTAGAAAGGGATAAATAAATGACTAATATAAAACCCGTGACGCTAAGGTGGATAGGGGTGGCTTTTGGAATAGTAGCCGTAATCATATTGATGGCTCTAAGCGTTGTTTATGGCCTCACAAGCATTTCCTGGGAAACCGCCTGGCAGTCATTCACTAAATTTAATGGAAGTAATGAACATATTATTGTAAGAGAAAACCGCGTGCCACGAGCACTAATAGGAGCAACAGTCGGGGCTAGTTTAGGCGTCGCTGGTGCACTGATGCAGGCGATCACACGAAATCCTCTCGCTTCTCCATCTATTCTAGGAGTGAATGCCGGAGCGAGCTTTATGATCGTGATTGCAGTGACATTCTTTTCCGTTTCATCGCTTACTGCTTTTAGCTGGCTAGCATTCCTAGGGGCGGCGATTGCATCAGTCGTTGTGTATACGCTTGGCTCATTAGGAAGAGAAGGACTTACACCGATGAAATTGACGCTCGCTGGTGCAGCGATCGCTGCGATGTTTTCATCGCTCACGCAAGGGATGCTCGTTCTAAATGAGAAAGCGCTCGAAGACGTACTCTTTTGGCTCGCCGGGTCAGTAGAAGGCCGCAGTCTAGCGATTCTTGTATCGGTTTTACCATATATTTCGGTAGGGTTGATCGGGTCTATTCTAATCAGTGGAAAAATTAATACGCTCGTCATGGGGGAAGATGTGGCAGTTGGACTCGGACAGCGGACGCTTCTAGTAAAAATGATCGCAGCGCTTTTTATCGTCTTCTTAGCAGGAGGATCAGTTGCAATCGCGGGTCCAATTAGCTTAGTTGGAATCGTAGTGCCGCACTTGGCGCGTTATGTTGCCGGGTATGATTATCGCTGGGTCGTTCCGTATAGCGCAATTCTCGGAGCGATTCTACTGTTATCAGCAGACATTGCAGCGCGTTTTGTCATTATGCCGCTAGAAGCACCAGTCGGAGTACTGACGGCTGTTATCGGCGCGCCATTCTTTATTTACATTGCTCGAAGGGAGTTTAATCAGCTATGACGAAATATGCTTCCTTCAGAACTAGATTGTTTTCTTATTTAATCGATCGAAAAGCCGTATGGATTACGATTACACTCGCTTGTTTTGTTATTTTAGCAGGTCTAGTTAGCATCGGAGTCGGTGAGATCTTTATGACTCCTATCGAAGTTGGAAAAGCACTAATGGGATATGGAACTGACATGAATGAACTCGTCGTAAAACAGTTTCGTTTTCCTAGAGTGGCGATGTCCATTCTCGCAGGTGGTGCTCTAGCTGTTTCAGGCGCCATTTTGCAAGGGATGATTAGAAACCCACTTGCATCACCAGATATACTTGGGATAACTTGGGGCGGAGCCCTTGCAACGACAGGATTTTTGGCGATATTTAGTGATCGAGCAGACGCATTAACGGTGAGTATACAATGGATGCCTCTCGCATCATTTATCGGTGCGATCACAACCGGATTTCTTGTGTTCATCCTTTCATATAAAAATGGAATATCTCCGATCAGACTCGTTTTGATAGGAATTGGGCTTTCGGCTGTGCTACAAGCACTGACGACGCTTCTCATGATCTTAGGGCCGATCTACCGTGCTTCTGATGCAAACATATGGATTACAGGTAGTGTCCATGGCACGAATGGAAAAGATGCTCTCACTCTTTTCCCATGGGTAGCTATTTTACTCCTAGTATTGATGGTGTATTCAAGACGGGTTAACCTTCAAGAACTAGGTGATGATATAGCAAAAGGCGCTGGGGCAATGTTGATGAGAGATCGGATCATTCTGTTGTTCATCAGTACAGGACTCGCAGGTGGTGCAGTGGCATTTGCAGGAGGAGTCGGGTTCGTAGGCTTGATGGCGCCGCACATTGCAAGGAAACTAGTTGGGTCGTCCTTCGGCGTACTTGTTCCTGCATCTGCTCTCGTAGGGAGTATTCTCGTCGTTGTTGCTGATTTAATTGGGAGGACGCTGTTTTCACCTCTTGAAGTGCCAGCAGGTGTATTTACAGCAGCGATCGGAGCTCCATATTTTGTTTACTTACTGTATCGTTCTAGAAACTTATAAATGACGAGGTGATAGCCATGTACGCATTACAGACGAAAGACCTTACATTGGGATACGGTGATCACACCGTGATAGATGAGCTTAATTTGTTGATTCCAGAAGGGGAATTGAGTGTCCTAATCGGTGCGAATGGATGTGGGAAATCGACCCTTCTCCGAAGTTTAGCACGTCTATTAAAACCCCAATCTGGTGGAGTCGTTCTTGATGGGGAGGCTATTTCTAGCATGCAGACAAAAGAAATTGCTCGTAAGATGGCTATTCTGCCTCAGTCACCGGTAGCTCCGGAAGGCCTTACTGTTCTTCAACTCGTCAAGCAGGGTCGATACCCTTATCAAAGCTGGCTCAGTCAATGGTCTGAAGAAGATGAAGAAGCCGTTCAAAAGGCACTAAAATCAACGCATCTTGAGGAATTAGCAGAGCGAACGGTCGATTCTCTTTCAGGGGGGCAACGACAGCGTGCGTGGATTGCACTGACGTTAGCTCAGGATACGGATATTATCCTGTTAGACGAACCGACAACGTTTCTTGACCTTGCTCATCAGATTGAAGTTCTCGACCTTTTGTTTGAGTTAAATAGACATGATAATCGAACGATCGTGATGGTCCTGCATGATTTGAATCTTGCATGCAGGTACGCTGATCATATAATTGCCGTAAAAGACAAAGGGATTTATGATCAAGGAAAACCTGAGGATATTATTACAGTTGATCTTGTGAAGCATGTATTTGGACTTGATTGCAACATACTTGAGGATCCGTTATTTGGAACTCCATTATGTGTACCGCACGGAAAGGGGAGAAACATTCATGCTAGCCAAACCGCAAACGTTTAGTATCGAAGAGAAAGCCACGTTAGAGAAACTTAGGCTTCAAGTTGGAATAGACCCTTCTGCTAATGGTCAAATCGATGAGGTGAAGAATCTTCTCGATCCAGGTTATTTAAAAGGTGTTCTGCAGCAATTGGTTGACGAAGGTCATTTTCCTTCATTAATCGTCGCAGGATCTCAGTTTGTTAAGCGATATGCCTTCATGCTTCTTGTGCCTTTTCTATATTCGTTCACGAAATGGGATAAACCCATTTTAGCTGGACCAGAAATGCTTAAGTACAATATTGATACAAGTACAACTCCTTGGATGATGAACTTTGTGTTAAGTAATGATACGTTGAGCGGGATGAACACGAGAAGTGAGGCAAGAGAGAAACTTGCAGATGAGTTGATCAATGGCAATCTTGCGCCATTTATCGAGGCAGTCGTTGAGGCTACAAAACTATCTCCTACAATTCTTTGGGAGAATGCTGCTATCTATCTTTTCTGGTTATACGAAACAGAGATTCCAAAAGATGCACCAGAAGATCAGCAGCAAAAAATAAAGGAAGACTTTCATTACTTGCTCAGAGAGTTTCAATGTTCAAGCTTCACGTGCGGTGTAAATCCATTTATCCAGTATTACACGAAAAAAGAAGAAACAGCGAACGGCCCACTGCGCTTTCGAAAAACATGCTGTCTTTTCGATCAAGCATCAGGTGACGGCCGCTGCTGCAAAACCTGTCCGAAAATGAAGTAACAGACACCAAACCCGACGTCGAATTAGCCTTGAGCAGTTTTTGTCTGATCAATCTGCCTCTGCTCACGGGTGTATGTTCTTGTGAATAGGAAGAGTCCAGTTAAAATAATGCCTCCTCCGATCCACTGCATGAGGTGCAGGGTCTCGCCAAGTAAAAAATAAGCGAGAATGCTTGCACCGATTGGCTCGAATAGGATGCTCATGGCAATAACGTTAACACTGACCCATTTCACGGACCAGTTTAATAGTGAATGACCTAGCAAAGTAGGAAAGACGGCCAGGAACACAAAGATCATCCAGTCTGACCCAGGATAACCTGTGAAAGGGTAAGTGAGGATAAGATTATAGAGTATGAGCGTAAGTGCAGCGATTCCATATACGATGAACGTATATGGAATAAGATTGAGTCGCTTTCTTACGTTTTGGCCGAATAATAAATAACCCGTAATCATTGCACATGCGGTGAGGGCAAGCATATCGCCTAAGAGAGCGATACCGCTCAACCTGAAGTCTCCCCAGCTAATCACAATAGAACCTGCGATGGCGGTAATCCCACCAATAATCGCAGGCCATGATAGTTTTTCTTTAAAAAATAGATAAGTGCCGATAAATGCAAATAATGGTTGAAGTGTGACGAGAACAACGGAACTCGCAACAGATGTGTAGTTCAGCGACTCAAACCAGAGAATGAAGTGGAACGCGAGACTGACGCCTGCGAGACTACCAAAGCCCCAATCACGTTTGCTAATACTCTTCAATTCTCCACGATACCGAAGAATGACGAGCGGGAGCATCAAGCAAGTTGCAAAGATCAGCCGATACATGGCAATGACCGAAGCTGGTGCTGACGTTAGCTTCACCATGACTGCTGATGTTGAAATAAAGATTACCGCAATGGCAATCGCTAGATAAGACTTTTGTTGTTGAGAATAAGCCAACGGGATTCCTTCTTTCTCTAATCAAGTAATAAGTTAAACAAGCTCCGCTTCAGCTTCTTCTTTAGAGTGTTGATCATACGTATGACACCTTTTGTATCCACCAAATTTCTCTTCAAGCTTCTCTCCCAATTGAAAAAGTGCTTCCTCGTTACCCGTGCGGCTGACAAGCTGAACTCCTATTGGCATTCCCTCTTCTTTACTCGTTCCGATCGGAATAACGAGTGATGGAAGTGCCCATAAGTTCGCATAGGCTACATACGGCATATAATTCAAAAACGTTCTTCTGATCGAGAAAAGCTCTTGATAAAGCTCTCCGTGTGGAGGAGCGGGGGTATGGTAGACGGGCATCACTAAAATACGTCGATCTAAATACTCTTGAATCAAGTCATCACCACGAGTAATCATCGCGTAGATGGTATCCGTTTGTTTACGATTTGGTTTAAAAAGCCTAGCACCGACTAGTGCCCATGAGAGGTACGAATGAACAGAAGAGCTCTTGAAGAACTTCTCTTTCATATATTCTGCAATCGGAACGGCGGACCCATCCTCACTCATAAGCTTGGCGAGAGAAGCCCCACCGTCGATCGACATGATTTGTTGCCATAGCTGTGCGGCGTCATTGAAGAATGGCGGTTTGTCCTGTTCGGTATCTAAGTCATCACTAAAAAAATCACGAATACTTGAAACGAGCTGAAATGTTTCCCGACTGATCGGGATGCGGTGGTGTGGAATTGGAAACACGAGTTTAAAATCATTCAGGCTTGCTTTTTCTGGTGTTTCATCAGAAATGATCTGGTTGATCAATCGAGCGTCCTGAACGGATTTACTTAAGGCACCAATACCAAGCATCCGCTCCTGTTCACGAATCTGAATATAAGGGAATGTCCCTTCATGTGGTACTTGTCGATTACCAGATTTAAAGCCTATCACACCATTAAAATGAGCGGGGATTCGAATTGATCCTCCAATATCTGAACCAATTCCAACGGCTGCCCCTCCTGCAGCAATCAAACTAGCTTCTCCGCCACTTGAACCACCAGCTGTTCGAGAAATATCCCACGGATTATTTGTTCTACCATAATGTTTATTATCCGTTTCCTGACAAAAGCAAAGCTGTGGTGTGTTTGTTTTACCTAATATGATTGCGCCCTCTGCTTTTAATCGCTTGATTACTTGGGCATCCTCTTTTTCGCGATGAGTCGAGCGGTAGCTAAGTCCTCCAGTTGTTACCATACCCTCCACGTGAAAGCATTCCTTCACACTGATTGGAACACCGAACAGACGACCTTCTGCCTTTTTCGTTGCAAGCATGTAGTCGACGAGTTTCGCTTCTTCAAGAGCTGCATCAAAACGATCTTCTACAAGACAGTTTAGCGTAGGATTGATCGCATTTAAATGATCGATAAACGTTTTGACTACATGTGAAGAAGAAACTTCTCTACTTGCAATCTTCTTTGACAGGGAAACGGCATCCAAATCTAATAGTGACATCTTATCCCTCCATCGTGTCGGACTTTCTCCCGACATGGTTTACTGTATTAATTCGTTGCCAAGGCAAATAATCCTTTAAATGCCAGGTGACAGGCACCACCCACATTTGCTCGGGTTCTGTCGACGACGGAAGCATTAAAAAAGCATTTCGTATCATACGAAATGCTGAATCCTTTTATGAAACAGAGTATTCAGAGGGAAGAGGGGATTGAAATACTTCGCGCTCAGATGTTTTTGGATCGTAGTAAACGACTACAAATTTCTTTTCACCATCACTCACCATCGTATCGATGATCGTATGCTTTTGTAATTCTCTTTGAGTAAGGTTCATAGACTCAAATTTTGCACCTAATAGATGAGGCGTTTCGACGATGGTATGAATCAGTGAGAGTTGTGTTGTTTTCTGAAGGCGGTCTTCCCACCATACTGTGCGAGGCTTTGTTTTCGCATTTGATAAGTAATCGACCTTCATAAGAGACGTCACCTCTTCAACGTGTTCAGGCGATCGATCTTTTAGGAATGTAGCGAGCCTCCTGAATAAATCCTCAAGCTGGTGACCGATACGTGACCAGCCATTGTTTTCCCAGTAGCTACCGAACTCCTGGAAAAAGTCGAAAGGAGAATCGAAAACATTCGTCACTAGGTACTCGATCGTTCGATCCATACGATGATCGTTCCAGTACTTTTCTAACACATCTTCAACTTGTTTAATCCGAATGATATCGTCAAAAGACAGCACGTTATTCCCAAGAATTTCGTATGGAGCGTGATCCATGTAGAGGTAACCATGGTTTTCGGCATTGATACGGACTCCCGTTCCTCGAAGCATTTTAAGGAATCCGAGCTGTAGTTCTTCAGGACGAAACGCAAACACATCGTTGAACGTTTTACGAAAAGATTGATAATCTTCTTCGGGTAGCCCTGCGATCAAATCCAGATGCTGATCGATCTTTCCGCCTTCTTTGACCATCGTGACAGTTCTTGCGAGCTTTTCGAAGTTTTGCTTACGCATGACAAGCTCATTTGTGGCGTCATTAGTAGACTGGATGCCTATCTCAAAGCGGAACAAACCTGGAGGGGCTTCACGATTAAGGAACTCCAACACTTCAGGTCGCATGATGTCAGCGGTGATCTCGAACTGAAAAACACACCCAGGTCGATAGTGATCGATTAGAAATTGAAACATATCGATCGCATAGTTTCTTCGAATATTGAACGTTCTATCAACAAATTTAATCGTTTTTGCTCCGTTATCCATCAGGTAAAGGAGTTCTTCTTTCATCCGTTCAACAGGGAAGTACCGAACGCCTACTTCTATAGAAGATAAACAAAACTGACAGGAGTAAGGGCAGCCACGGCTAGTTTCAACATATGTTACACGACGGCCAAGCTCCGCTCGGTCTTCTTCAAAGCGAAATGGAGATGGAATATCACTTAATGAGAGCTTAGTGGCTGGAGGGTTGATATGATTCTTACCGTCTTTTCGAAAAGCGATCCCCTTCACTTTTTCAGGCGTTTTTCCCTTTTCAATCGATTGAAGAAGCTCTTTAAACGTAACTTCACCTTCGCCCATGACGATATAATCGACTTCCTGGATACGATCAAGCCACTCATACACATCGTACGAAACTTCGGGTCCTCCCAAAACAATTTTCAGTGATGGATTTACCTTTTTTAGCATTTCAATAACAGGGATGGTTTCTTCGATATTCCATATATAACAGCTAAATCCTAGTACATCTGGTTTCATGCTGTGAAGATCGCTAACGATATTCATAAGAGGGTCTTTGATCGTATATTCAGCCATCTTCACATCAAATTCTGGAGCTGCAGATGCTTTTAGATACCTTAAAGCAAGACATGTATGAATATATTTGGCGTTCAGCGTACTAACAATAACGTTCATTTTTCCAACTCCTGCATAATTAATCTTTATAATTATAGCACCTCTCTATCGAAAGTAATCAGTGAAATAGAAGATTTGTTGTTGGATTATTCAGAAAAATAGTTGAAGCGAAAAACGCTCCGTGAGATGATAAATGAAAAACGAGGAGGAACTGTATTGGAAATCGCTTCTGTTACGAGGGAACACCCGTTTACAGAACAGGACCTTGAGTACACGGCGCTTTTACCACAGTATCGAGTCGATTTGCGGAATGCGAAGGATGAAAGGTTAGACCGCTTTTTCAATGCCAATATGGTCAGTGATTGGTCCGAGCTTTCCTGGGATAAGGTTGGAAGACCGTTCGAAGTGAAGAAACTAGCAAAGGAGCGCGTCGATTGGGAAAGTGAACATGGACAAGCGATGCCTGTTAAGACCTCCTGGGAGCATTTTAATCGATCGTTTCACAGTCTGTTCATGCAGGACGTCCCGGCAGAACAGTACCGACTCAAAGCAACGTTGAAAAATAGTTTCAAAGGTTTAAGGTTGCAGGATGTGAAGCACGGACTCGGTGAGATGGTTCGTTTATCCCTTTGGAATTACGTTCATCGGATTGAAGACGGAATCTGGGACCCTCGAGGGAAGCGAGCGTTGTTTAAAGGACTCGATGTCACGAACCCTAGAATCCTATTTCTGGGAGCAGCTGAAGGGTATGAAGCGATGCAGCTTCATGCGATGTATCCAGGTGGAGAAGTCGTGATGGTCGATTATGATGAATTTTGTAAGACCGATCGTTTCGGTCATTTTCCTGAAACGTATCCATTTCTAGGCACAAATCCCGAAACAGGTGGAACAAAAGTCTGGTACAAAGACCAGATGAACATTACGTATCTTGTAAAAGATATTCGAGATCTCGATTTTCATAACGAGTTTGATATCGTGTTAAGTGTCGGTTTACTAGAACACGTTCCTGATGAACATAAGCCTGCCATACTAGATTGGCATCGGAAATTTGTTAAACAGAACGGTTACGTCATCATGACGACTCCTCGAAATCAAGTGAAATCGAAACTGTATTATCACATCATGGCAGATATGATGAACCATACGTATCGCGAATTGATGGATATCAGGCAGATGGGGCTGTACGCATATGAAAACGGGTTTGATATTCTTCGGCATGGCTACATTAAAGTGCATAATGGAATCGTCGCAAGAGCACGCTGAGATTGGTGATTCTCTCACATTTGTGGTACATGTTAAATGAGAGTAACCAATAGGAGGGGTAGTATGACTGTACATTCATTCACTGTAGAAACGATTAAAGGGGAAGAAATTCCATTATCTGAGTATGATGGGAAAGTGCTTCTAATCGTTAATACCGCAAGTAAATGCGGACTAACACCTCAGTATGAGGGACTTCAAGACCTCTATTATTCGCTAAGAGATCGTCCATTCGAGATCTTAGGATTTCCGTGTAATCAATTTGGTGCACAAGAACCAGGTTCAGAAAAGGATATCGAAGAGTTTTGTTCTCTTAACTATGGCGTAAGCTTTCCAATGTTCTCAAAAGTTGATGTGAACGGTGAAACTGCACACCCACTTTACAAATACTTAACTCATCATGCGCCTGGAGTAGAACATAAAGATATTCCATGGAACTTCACTAAGTTTCTAGTCGACAAGGAAGGGAACGTAATCAAGCGTTATTCTCCAGAAACAGATCCACAAGATTTGAAGAAAGATGTCGAAGAAATGCTCTAAATAGGTTCAATAATTGACGAATCTGGGTATATCACCTTTGAGGTGATATCAAAATGAAATGGTGGATTCCGTTTTGCTATATGATAGGCACGTTTTCAGGAGCGATGCTCAGTGGCTGGGGCATGGATCGAGAATGGGATGTGTTTCCTTCATTTGCAATGGCAATTACAGCATTCTTCATTAGTGTTTTATACATGGTCATTCGAGACATCGTTCCGAAAGTTTTTCAAGAAACCCTGCGAAACGAATAAAGCGCGGGGTTTTTATGATGAATATAGAGTACAATCTACTACCTCTAAAGAGGACTTTATAAGGATGCCAAGGCACCATACAAAGAGTAAGCTTACATTAAATCCAATAAAATGAGGTGCTTTTAATGAAAAAGTTGTTGCTCAGTATAGTGGTTATCTTTATGATCGCAGGCTCAGGTATCAAAGGAGATTCTGCAGAGGCAACTAGTGCGAATGAGTCATTAAAAAAGAACCCAACTCTCAACAAAATGGATGTAAGTGAATTTTTCAATGATCGAGAAGGGACATTTATTTTCAAAGATATTAAGAAAGAAAAAACCTACATATATAATGAAAAATTATCAAAAGTTCGCGAGACGCCGGAATCTACTTTCAAAATTGCTAATGCATTAATAGGTCTTCAGGTAGGCGTGGTGGAAGATGAGTATGATATTAAGCGATGGGACGGTGTTAAAAGAGAGTTTGATAGTTGGAATCAGGATCATACGCTCGGATCGGCAATGAGAGATTCCGCAATCTGGTATTACCAGGAAGTTGCACGTGATATCGGATCTGACTCTATGAACTTGTGGCTTGATAAACTATCATATGGAAACGGTGATAGTAGTGGAGGTATCGATCAATTCTGGTTAGATAGTACACTTAAAATATCGCCTTTGGAACAAGCAAACTTTGTCGAACGTTTATATAAAGAGAATCTACCTCTTGACCAAGCTACAATGAAAACAGTAAAAAGAATGATGATTCAAGATGAGAAAAACACATATACACTCCACGGGAAGACAGGCACACGCTTATCCGACTTCGGCCTTGGTTGGTTCGTTGGTTATTTAGAAACAGAGGATAACTCATATGTATTCGTGACCCAGATTAATGGCTCTGGATCGAGGGCTAAAGCAATAACGACTGATATATTAAATAAATACGGGTTCATCAAAGAGTAAAAGGATGATACCAAAAGGCCCTGCGAGTTTGCAGGGCCTTTTTAAGTGTATGAATTGGCAGTGGATGTGATTCTTGACGTCATTTCATGTAGTAGTGAACGTTCATTACCACTTCTGTGCAACTCGAGTAACTGGTCTGCTGTTGCATAATCGACTTGATAAGTCAGTCCTGTGTGGTAGTCGATTAGAAAATACGCTTTTTCACCGTTGTGATATCCTGACAGTAGCTCATACTTCTCATACTCGTAATACACTTCTGTACCGTGTTGCGTCTTTTCTAAATACGTTTCGAATGGTGCAATCGTAAACACCGCTTTCTTGATCATCATACTTCCTCCTCTATATGAACTAAACTTATTTGCTAGTTTGTCCAGAGGATACTATTTTTATACATAAAAAAATAGATTAAGAGAATATTTAGTAACCGCCTGACTTAACAACTGATCTCAAATGGATGAATCGGTGGCTCAGGCGGAAACGAGAATGAAGCTTTTCCATGATGCCACTTCCATGCCGCATACGCTGCTAGACAAGCATCGAACGAATGTGTCGATTGAAGCGTGTGTTCTGGAATATCTATGACTCTCTCATTTTCTAAAAAAGTGTGTATCGCCTTTCTTGCAGCTATGTCAAATTTATAGGTTAGTACCGAGTTGATGTCGGACAATCTAAGCCCAACTGCTGCTCCAGGGTGAACTTCTACGATACTAGCAGAAGTCGTTGCAAGCCCTCTTGATAATGAGATACCTCTTAATGTGAGATAGACCATGCGCGTCATCGTTGGTGTCATGATCGATCCACTCTTCATTCCAGCTTCTTTTATGCAATTCCTCATTGCTCGATCTCCAGGGCGATCGCCTCCACCAGGTTGATAAGAGAGGGGTGCATCGATTCCGATGACCATAACTTCTTGTTCGTTCTCAACTCGTCTGTAGATGTCGTGGTCAGACGCTCCCTCCATCAATTCCTTAAAATGCATTTCTTCTTGATTTCCAGAAAAGATGGCGACAGAAGTGTCTTTCGTATTCGAGGGACCAGACAGGTCGACGCCAATATAGAGTGTCATCACGTTCCTCCTTATGCTTGATAAAGTAAGAGTAAGCGCATAGCTTGTTTATGTAAACTCTTGTGTACGATATAATGATTGTACAGAAATGGACTGATTAATGATGAATAACCTTAAACAAAAGTTATTTAAATTTGTAGGCGGACGGATATTAAAAACGGGTTTAGCCGCATTTATTACGGCTTGGATTTGTGATGCGCTTGGGCTACCCGTACTTTTTGCTGTCATTACAGCGATTGTCACCGTCGAGCCTACCGCTTCTGACTCCATAAAAAAGGGAATCGTTCGTTTTCCAGCAGCTGCGATCGGCGCTGGCTTTGCCCTTCTCTTCGGCTCGTTTCTCCACCAATCTCCTTTTACATATGCACTTGCAGCAACACTCACACTCATCGCCTGCCACAAGCTCCATCTTGACTCGGGGATGCTTGTTGCAACATTAACTGCTGTTGCCATGATTCCTGATATGACAGGTGATTATATGACCACTTTTCTGATTAGGTTGAGTACCACGTTAATTGGTATCCTTGTTTCAACCGCTGTAAACTACTTTGTCATGCCGCCTAAATTTCATCCGATGATCAATCAGAGCGTCGAAGGACTTTACCATAGCGCAGGAGATCTGCTTGATCAGATTATGAGAGACCTTCCACATGCAAGGAAACAAAACCTTGTATACCAACGCGTAAGTCGAGAACTTGAGCGAACGTATAAGTTAATCGAATACCAAAGAGAAGAGTGGAAGTATCGACGCCACAGCATGCAGGAAGTAAGGAGCTTTTCTGTCGTTCTTAAGAAGCTTGAGTATCTGCAGAAAATTCTCTACCACTTAGGAAACATGCTTTACGTCGACACGAAGAAAGGTTTCGAAGAAAAAGATTATGACACGATTATTCAGGCTGGATGCTCGATTTCAAATGCGTTTCATAACCCAACAAACCAGACAAGAGAAGAGCACCTCGAAAAAATCGAACAGCTTGATCAGCTTTTCCATGACCTCGATGATACGAGAACAACCTCGTCGAAGTCGCGGCATCACTTTGACGATAAGATGATCATCATCTTTGAGCTTCTATCATTGAATGATGTGCTAGATGATCTTTATATGCTTGAGCAAAAAGAACTTCGTCATTACAAAAGGAGTCCATACAATGACGCTGAAATTTGAACATAAATGGCAGAAGACGATTTCTTCGAAAGATCGAAAGCTCATTATCCAAACCTATATGCACAATCCAATTCAAGAAGAGACAGTGTTATTTGCACCCGTTAGAGCTGCACGTAACCATAGGGGAGATCTCCTTGCTACAGTGTTGATCGTAAACGGATATCAATCCGAATGGAAGCTACACGAGAGGATCCTTCACTATTACGAAAAAGGTATAAGGGTTGCAGAAAATAAGTTTACACACCCGTCTCTCATCATTCCACCTCAATGTGCGATGCCGTGGACGTTTATTTTTCATTCTAATTCACTAAAAAAAATCCCCATTTTGGCTGATTGGCAGATAATTTTTTTGTAAAAAGGAAATGCTTAAGTAGGAAATAGAGGTAGTGTGTTAGAACAGTATAGAACAAGGCTTCTGTACCATAAGCCTGTACCAAAAACAGTACAAATGTGTTACAATTGTTTTTGGAATGTGTCTAAAATTACAAAAAGGGGGACAAATGAATGGCGAAGAAAAGAATATTCAGTTTGTTCGTAGCATTATTATCGATTTCAGTGGTTCTTGGAGCATGTGGATCAGGAGGTGGCGATGGAGCTAGTGGTTCACCTAAAGAATTAAGCCTGTTAACAGGTGGTACTGGTGGTACATATTTCCCGCTCGGTGGTGAAATCGCTACTTCGATTCAAGAAAACACTGACATTGAAAGCGCTAACGCTCAGTCTTCTGGAGCTTCTGTAGAAAACATGCAAACACTTCAGAGTGGAGATGCTGACGTGGCATTTACTCAAACAGATATCGCAGCTTATGCGACAAAGGGCGAGCTAATGTTTGAAGATGGTAAGGTTGATAATGTACAAGCGATCGGAACGCTTTATCCTGAAACAATTCAGGTTGTTACACTGAAGGAAAGTGGCATTTCTTCAATCGAAGACCTTAAAGGCAAGAAGGTATCTGTTGGAGCACCTGGTAGTGGAACATATGCGAACGCTGAGCAAGTTCTTGAAGTTCATGGAATTACAATGGATGATATCGATGCGCAGCACCTTGCATTCGATGAGTCTACTGAAGGTATCCAGGATGGTAACATCGACGCAGCATTCATTACTTCTGGAACACCAACTGGTGCGGTAGAAGGACTGTCTGCAGTGAAGCCTGTTAACGTACTACCGATCGAGCAAGATATGATCGATAAGCTGATTGAGAAGTACCCTTATTATGCAAAAGACACGATTAAGAGCGGTACTTATGGACTTGAAGAAGATACGACAACCGTTGCTGTACTTGCAATGCTTGTAGCTCGTTCTGACCTTGATGAAGAGTATGTTTATAACATCACGAAATCTATTTTCGACAACGCAGATAAAATTACACATGCTAAAGGTGAATTCATCACAGCTGATAGCGCACTTAATGGTGTAGGAATCGACCTTCACCCAGGTGCAAAGAAGTATTTCGATGAAAAAGGAATCAAAAGCGAGTAAGCTTCTTTATAATCTATTTAAAAAGGATGTGATGGACGCAGGCTGCTAGCAGCCTGCGTCTTCTTACAATGATATTATCAACCTCAACCAGACAATTTCTGTTTCACACAAGTTTGGCGCTCGTTCTGATTATGGTTGTTTTTACTTATCCCTTTTTTACGGTGATGGGTCTTGAGAATGGGAAGACTGGTAAATTTCTAGCCTATGTTCCGATCGATTCTGCCCCAGAAAGCTTTGATATACGTTACACGCATTCTGTTCACCGCACGCCAGTCCTAGAATCCTACTACATTTCAGAAAACGGCACTATTATTCAATATGAACTTTCATATGAAAACTTTGCAGTTGGAATGCCGGCGAATGCAGGTGAAGGAGAGCGATTCATTCAGGATGAAGAGGGCTATAAAATTAAAGACATGAACCGTGAGCTACCGTCGATCGACTTGCGTACAGGTCAGGTTGTGGCTGATCATACACTCCTCGTGCAGAATGAAGAAGTGAAGTTAAGCAAGGTTATTGAACCTGGCTCATGGCTTCATATCGAATCAGGTACAATAAGTTTGTGGAAGTGGATGAAAGGAGTTAATTTGCTTGAGTGACAAAGATAAAGATAAACCAGTAGATCATGAAGAACATGAAGAATTTACAGAAGAACAATCGAAGGACTTAATGGCGAAATTTGATCCTGAAGCGAGTCACCGAACGTTGACTGGCGTGCTGGGATGGATTTCAGTTATTGGACTCGTAGGATTCTCTGTATTCCAACTGTATACAGCAATATTTGGAGTATTTACCGCTCAGCTACAGCGTTCAATCCACTTAGCTTTTGCGCTTGGACTGATCTTCTTACTGTTTCCTGCTTCAAAGAAGCGAGTGAAGGATAAAAAAAGAAGGTTTCAAGTTGCCTGGTATGATGGACTGCTTGCGCTAGTTGGTGTTTATGTCGGTATGTACTGGCCACTAAACTTCGAAGAGCTTGTCTTTCGTGTTGGGCGTTTGACGACACTCGATTTAATCGTAGGTTTCCTAGCCATCGTGCTTGTGCTTGAAGCCACAAGACGTGTCGTTGGATTGCCAATCACGATCATTACATCGATCTTCCTTCTTTATGCTTATCTCGGCCCTTATATGCCTGGGTTCTTACAGCATAGAGGACTTAGCATCGATCGTATTATTCGTTCGATGTATTTTACAACAGAAGGAATACTCGGTACGCCGCTCGGAGTGTCGGCAACCTTTATCTTCCTGTTCCTCCTGTTTGGAGCTTTTCTCGTCAAAACCGGTGTTGGTCAGTATTTCAATGACCTTGCACTGGTGATTGCTGGGAAACGAGTAGGTGGACCAGCGAAAGTTGCGATTTTCTCTAGTGCATTACAGGGAACAATCAGCGGAAGCTCGGTTGCGAACGTTGTTACTTCAGGTTCCTTTACGATTCCGATGATGAAACGTCTCGGTTACAAGAAGGAGTTTGCTGGTGGGGTCGAGGCAGCGGCTTCAACAGGTGGACAACTTATGCCACCGATCATGGGTGCCGCCGCCTTCTTAATGGTAGAATTTATTGGTGGAGGCATCACGTACTGGGAGATTGCAAAGGCTGCAACAATCCCAGCAGCTCTTTATTTCACAGGTATTTGGATCATGACCCACTTTGAAGCAAAACGAATCGGACTACGTGGTCTATCAGAAGATGAAATGCCAAATCGTAAACAGGTACTGATGAAAATCTACCTCTTGCTTCCGATCGCAGCAGTTATCTTCTTCTTGATGTCAGGAACGTCCGTAACGAGAGCAGCGCTCTATGCGATTCTAACATCGATCATCGTAGGTGCGATCAATAAGGAAACAAGAATGGGTATCGGTGATTTCATCGATGCGCTAGCAAATGGTGCACGAACTGCGCTAGGTGTAGCAGCTGCAACTGCAGCTGCAGGTATGATCGTAGGCGTCGTAACGTTAACAGGACTTGGGTTAAAGCTTGCGAACAGTCTCGTGTCATTGTCAGGTGAGAACATCTTGCTCACATTGTTCTTTACAATGATCGCCTCACTCATCCTTGGTATGGGATCACCGACGACGGCGAACTACGTTATCACGTCAACGATCGCAGCGCCAGCACTCATCGTGCTTTCAGTACCTGAGCTGTCAGCTCATATGTTTGTGTTCTACTTTGGTATTGTGGCAGACATTACACCACCAGTAGCGCTTGCGGCCTTCGCAGCAGCAGGTGTGTCTGGGGGTGAACCGCTCCGAACCGGGGTCAATTCAGCCAAACTCGCGATCGCCGCGTTTATCATTCCATACATCTTCGTTCTTTCGCCGGAACTGATGATGATCGATACAACGTGGCAAGAACTTCTTTGGGTACTGTTCACATCACTCACTGGTATGATCAGTATCGGTGCTGGTATGATCGGTTACTGGTACAGAAGAACGTATGCGATCGAACGGGTTGCCGGTGTAGCAGCTGGTATCATGCTGATTTATCCTGAAGGATCAACTGATCTTTACGGACTAGGTCTTTTCATCGCACTACTCGTTCTACAATTTGTTATCAAAAGAGATGACCAAGATAAAAAGCAAGTCGCAAACGCGTAATAAGAAAAGCCGCTCTGATTCGAGCGGCTTTTTTGTATGTAAAAAGTACGATAACGCTGAAAAAATATGATATGATGAAAGCGTCGTCATCAAATGGGAGAAGGATTAGCCTTCTTTTTATGGAAGTGAAACTTGTTAGTTTTTTACTTAAAGGAGGATCACAATGGACTATAGAATTGAACGCGACTCAATCGGAGAAATAAAAGTACCTAGCGACAAAATGTGGGGTGCTCAGACGCAGCGAAGCAAAGAGAACTTCAAAATCGGCAACGAAAAGATGCCGTCTGAAGTTGTAAAAGCATTCGCTATTCTAAAAAAGGGTGCTGCTCTTGCGAACCAACGTCTCGGAAAGCTTGAGGACGAGAAAGCCGAAGCGATCGTACAAGCTGCTAACGAAGTGATCAACGAAGAACATAACGAGCACTTCCCACTAGTTGTTTGGCAAACAGGAAGCGGTACGCAGTCAAATATGAATATGAACGAAGTCATCGCATTTCGTGCGAATGAAATATTGAAAGAAAAGGGTAGTGACGCTACTGTTCACCCGAACGATGATGTGAATAAATCACAATCATCTAACGATACATTCCCTACAGCTCTTCACGTCGCAGCTGTATTGGCAGTAGAAGATCATCTTTATCCGAATTTGATCGAATTAAAAGAAACGCTCTATCAAAAGATGCAGGATTTCGATCACATTATCAAAATCGGTCGTACGCACTTGCAGGATGCAACGCCACTTACGCTTGGACAGGAAATCAGTGGCTGGCATCGCATGCTTGTGAAATGTGAAAACATGCTACTTGAAAGCGTGAAGTACATGAAGGAGCTTGCGATTGGTGGGACGGCAGTTGGTACGGGACTTAACGCTCATCCTGATTTTGGAGACATGGTAGCTGAAGAGATCAGCAAAATGACTGATCGCACGTTCAGCTCTGCTCTGAACAAATTCCATGCCCTTACGAGTCATGATGAAATCGTCCACGTACATGGGACGCTCAAAGCGCTTGCTGCTGATCTAATGAAGATCGCAAACGATGTACGCTGGTTAGCGAGTGGTCCACGTTGCGGTATTGGCGAAGTGACGATCCCAGCAAATGAGCCGGGTAGTTCCATCATGCCAGGTAAAGTAAATCCAACTCAAAGTGAAGCACTTACGATGGTTTCCGCTCAAGTTATGGGTAACGACGCGACGATCGGTTTCTCAGCAAGTCAAGGTAACTTTGAACTTAACGTGTTCAAACCGGTCATCATCTATAACTTCCTTCAATCTGCAAGATTGCTTGCGGACGGTATGAAGTCATTCAACGATAAATGTGCAGTAGGAATCGAACCGAATGAGGAAGTAATCGGTGAATACTTAAAGAATTCATTGATGCTCGTTACGGCACTTAACCCTCACATCGGGTATGAGAATGCCGCGGCAATTGCGAAGAAGGCTCACCAAGAGGGGACGACACTTCGTGAAGCTGCTCTTGAAAGTGGTCATCTTACAGCTGAGCAGTTCGATGATATCGTACGCCCAGAAGAAATGATTTCACCTAAATAAGCACGAAAAAGCGGGATCGCCTATGATCCCGCTTTTTTCTTTCTCTTTCAAAACCAGGAAAGCGCTTACGATTTTGACGGAAGAACAGCCCTGATGCCTTTGTAGATCAACACAAGTGCAAATAGCAGCGCCGCTAAGTATCCAACAACTTCGAATACCGGATTCAGACTCGATAGGAAAGAATCAGCCTCAGATAATCGAAGCATTGCAAAACCAGCAATCATAGCAGCTACGAAAAGCAATGTACGATCCAACATAATCAGCACTCCCTTTGAAAGAAGAATTTTTTATTGCCCTACAAATATATGCAGAGACAGGAGTGGGCAGACCGTAATTGTCCTAAATCTTGAAGAAATTTTTTGTGGAGGGGGTCAGGTAGGGGCCAGACCCGTTCCAGGCCCGTTCCAGGTACGTACCTGGAACTACAAGAAAAAACGAGGTCAGTCACCAGACTGACCCCGCCATTCATTTATTTCCACTGTGCTACCTTATCTGTATCTGTCACAAACATGAAGATCTTCCCTTTGTCCATTTCAGATTCATAACGCTCCGCTTCCTCTTTCGAAAAGCCGATTTCTTTCATCTTGGTACGCAGTTCGTCACCTTTTCTGCTAAATACGTTCTTCAGGGTGCTTAAGCCCATTTCTTTTCTATCGATCGTGTTGGCATCAACGCCGTCAGCTACGCGCTCCGTGCGATCATCGTCGTGAGAGAGGACATAAATATCGTCCTTCGATACACCGATGTTACTTAGCTCTTCAATGTCAGCCTTTAGTTTCTCATCGTTCTGATATTCTCGGACTAATGGTCTACTCATAACAAAATGCCTCCTTAAATATCTGATTTCATAGGTAATATAGACGCTAGAAGGGAAGATTAAACGTATGTTTATTCGTGGATGTGCAGATTCAATGTGTACATGATGTGCATAATCCGTTCGAAAAGGGTATAACAAAGAGGAGACGGTAAAAGGAGGCGAATGACATGAGTAAAGAGCAATTAGGTGTGAAAGATGGAAAGTTAGCTCCTTGTCCAAATAAGCCAAACTGTGTGTCGACACAGAGTACAGATGAGAAAAATAAAATGGAGTCTTATTCATATAGTGGGACAGAAGGAGAAGCGCTTGCAAAGCTAAAAGAAATTTTATCGAACAGAAAACGTACGAAAATCGTGAAGGAAGAGGAAAACTACATAAGAGCTGAAGAAACTTCGAAGCTTCTAAAGTTTGTAGACGATATCGAATTCTATCTCGATGAACAATCAAAAACAGTCCACTTTCGTTCTGCTTCTCGTACTGGTTATTCAGATTTGGGCGTGAATAAGAAAAGGATGGAAGAAATCAGAGAGGCGTTTTTAAACTAAAGAAACAGGTGCCAGGCGGCACCTGTTTCTTTCGTATTTAGTAATCCTTCGCTTCTTCACTTTCTTCTTCTAGCGTATCTTCGTTCTCATCTTCACGTTCGGTCTCTTCTCGTTCAGAGGATAAGAACCATCCTCCTAGTGCGATTGCGACAAGGACGCCCCAGAATGTTATCTTCCAGCCTGGTTCTTTTGGAAAGGATTCTTCAAGAACACCAAGGTTAGGGTGAGCGAGAGTATAAACGGCGAGCTTTATACCGACCCAACCAACGATGAGGAATGCAGCCGTTTCAAGTCCTGGTTTACGGTGAAGCAGTTTTACGAAATAGTTCGCTGCAAAACGCATGATGATCAGACCGATAATTCCACCTGTAAGGATAACGGCAAATTGAGCACCATCGAGTCCACCGACTTTTGGAAAGTTTGTTGCGGGCAGTGTGAGTGCGAGCGCAACTGCAGCCAGAATGGAATCGACTGCAAACGCAATATCTGCTAACTCAACTTTCAATACGGTTGTCCAGAATCCTGAGCCTTCACTGCTTGGCTTTTTCTCTTTTTTGGTTTTTTTCTTATCGTCACTCAACATGAATTTCTTCACGACGTGATTAATACTTAAGAATAAAAGGTAGAGAGCACCAATCGCCTGTACCTGCCAAATATCAACTAAGAAGGAAATGATGAAGAGTGAACCAAAACGGAAAACAAAAGCACCACCAAGACCATAAAATAGCGCTTTTTTGCGTTTTTTTGGTTCAAGATGCTTGACCATAATGGCCATAACAAGAGCGTTATCTGCTGCGAGTATGCCTTCGAGTCCAATCAGGACAAGAAGTACCCATGCGTATTCAAGTAGTAGACCAGCATCCATGATTATCTCTCCTTTAATGCTATATAGTCTTCCCAATTCCTAAGACCTTACTATGGCCATTAGGTTTGTCCATATCTCTCTAACCACATTCCTAAAGGTATGTACGAAGCATGGTAAAAAATACGCTTTGAGGGAATGCTTACATTATCTTTTTAATACCCTCATTTATTTCCAAGAAACCAGACGTTTTGAAATAAACGCAAAATGGGTTATCGTAAAAGACGGAGGTGAAAGCATGCGTTTATCTAATAAAAAAGTAATTAGTCTCGTTCATCATGAATTTGAGGACCTTGAGTTAACGTATCCTTACTACCGCTTGATCGAAGAAGGTGCGACCGTTCATTATGTAGGTGAAAAAGCAGGAGAGAAGTATATCGGAAAGTACGGCGTTCCTGTCGTTTCCGATTATGCGTACGGCGACATCAACCCTAGAGACTACGATGCGATTCTCGTGCCTGGTGGTTGGGCGCCTGATAAGATTCGTCGTTTCCCTGAGGTAATAAATATGGTGAAACATATGGAAGAGAACAAGAAGCCGATTGGCCAGATTTGTCATGCAGGTTGGGTGTTGATCTCAGCACGTATTCTAGAAGGGAAAAAAGTAACGAGTACACCTGGTATTCGTGACGACATGGAGAATGCAGGTGCAACGTGGATCGATGAACCGGTTGTTGTTGATGGTCATCTTGTGTCAGCAAGACGTCCGCCAGACCTACCGCCTTATGGGAAAGCATTCGCAGATCTATTGGCATCACAATAAGAAAAAGCTCACTCGATCGAGTGAGCTTTTTCTTATGAAAGGTTATTCTTCTACAAGATCTAGCTTTCCAGTCTTTGGATCGATCACCAATCCGTGAACGGGCGTGCCTTCTGGTAGAAGAGGATGATTTTTGATGGTAGCGACACTTTGGCGAACGCCATCCTGAACGGTCGAAAAACCTTGGAGCCAATCCTCGATATCGATCCCAGCATGTTCGAGTGTTGAAACGACTTCTTTCGAAACGTTGCTCGCCATTTTTTCACGAAGTTTGGAAGGATCAACTTTCCCCATTCCGCAATCATGATGTCCAATAACGAGAACAGCGTCAGCCTGAAGTTCGTAAACTCCTACAAGGATAGAGCGTACAACAGTGTCAAACGGATCTGTGACGAAAGCCCCTGCGTTTTTAACCATCTTAACATCGCCGTTTTTTAAGTTCATCGCACGTGGAAGCAACTCGACTAAACGAGTATCCATACAAGAGAGGATTACCATGCGTTTTTCAGGAAGACCTGAAGTTATGTATGGTTCATAATCCTTGTTCTCAACAAATTTCTCATTAAATTCTAGAATGTCACTTAATGTTTCCATTAGATAAACTCCTCCTACATTGATAATTTTTTCATTTCCCATTTGTTCTGGTACACTAAAAGCACGAAATCCCTTCTTAACGAAAAAGGAGTATGCATAAATGAAGGATATCCCTATTGAACAGCTAGTTCAACAGATGAATAGCAAAATGAAGCAGCTTACTTATAATGTTGAAGAAAATGATGCCGATGTCAATGGCATTCGAGAAGATTTGATCGCGATTAAAACGTATTGCGATATGTTGCTGCAGGCTTCAGAAGGTGTGAAGCCTAGCCCCAAACATTCTCCAAAGCAACCAGCCTACTCGGCTCCAGTGCAGCCAACGCCGATCTCATCCCCATCAAAGCCAATGGAAGATGATGATGCGAATGAAGATTCGATCTTTGATTTCTGAAAGCGTATGTCCCATGGGACATGCGTTTTTTTATATGCCAAAGGAAGTGGGATAGCGAACGTGCCCCTTCTTTAGCGCGTCTTTCTTTAGTTCTTTTACCATGAACGCATCTCCTGCATCATCAAATGGACCTGTAACATTTTTTTCAGAAGCTGGTACAAAACCAAATCTTGAATAATAACGGTTGTCACCAAGCACCACAACGTGACGATAGCCAAGTGCAGTCGCCCTCATAAGTCCATCTCTTATCATCATGCTGCCAATTCCTTCGTTTTGTAACTCTGGAACGACAGAAACGGGTGCGAGAGCAAGTGATGGAAGTGTCTCGTCGTCAGTCTCGATGGTTATCTTACTAAACATGATGTAACCGACAGGCGTGCTCTGATTATGTAGAGCGATAAGAGATAATTCTGGAATGTAATTCGGTGATTTTCTAATGCGGTGAATCAAAGAAACTTCGTCTTCCCCATCGAAAGCTCTTCTTACGATGTCATCAATTTCCTCATCTTCACTCGCTGCCTCTTCACGTAATTCAATCAAGCGATTTCCTCCTTTCATAGCCAGCTTTCTCGTGCCTAAGCAATATAATTCGTGCAGTGGATGCAGCGCTTAGTGAAAGTTTTCCAACATAAAAAAAGTCTGACGGGACAAATTTATAGTAATCCCAAAGAAAGGAGGGAGACAGAATGCCGGATCTATATCCATATTCTTCGGATGATTCTATAAATAACGGACACGAGAGCTACAATGTGTATGTGAATGATAATTATATCGGCAATAAAATTTTGGTCTCTCAGCAAGAAAACATTCAAGATGTAAGCGACTATTTAAATAACAAAGGCTTCTATAATTTCCAGGCGGAGGTTGAAGGCGATCACTATCGTCTCCAAATGGCAGAGCTAGATCAAGGTGAGCTTGTGATCGATGAGCTTCACAGTTACCTTGGCGCTAACGAACAATCCTTTCCCATATCCTAAAGATTCGTTCCTGATCGATGGCGAGCTCCTGAGCTTCTTCAACACTAATTTCCTTGAAACGAATCGTACCGCCTGGTGGCATTTGAGCAATCAGTGGAAGGTCTGGGCCGATCACGGTGCCGATACGAGTGTAACCTCCTGTTGTTTGACGATCAGCAAGGAGAATGATCGGCTCCCCGTTTGCTGGCAACTGGATGCCGCCAAGAGGAACAGCATCAGATATAATATCGCCTTCATGATCTGTTTTGATTCCGTCGCTCACTAAACGGTATCCCATTCGATTCGATTGAGGGGACACCTCGTGAGGAGTCGTAAAGAATTGCTCTAACACGTCAGAGCTAAGCTTGTGATCGTGAGGTCCTTTTATAACGCGAACTTCAACCTCGCGCCCATATGCAGGAATCTCGGTATGGAAGAGCCCGATTCCTGTTATTTGATTTTGAGGATTACCATTTAGCTCATCTCCAGCTTCTAACTTCCGTCCAAGACCTGCAGGTTCATAAACCGACTTGCTCCCCATGTATTCTTCTGCTTCAAAGCCACCATTTACGGTTAAATACGCACGGACCCCAACGTTAGGTCGACCAAATTCAAGAACTTGTCCTTTTCTTATTGTCTGAGACTTCCACATATGAATACGTTCACCGTTGATCATTGGAGATAAATCTGCACCTGTAATCGCAATAACACAGTCGACTTCTGCCACGAGCTCTGGCCCCTGCATCGTTATTTCTAGTCCTACAGTATTCCTTTGATTACCAACAAGGATGTTCCCTACCTGAAGTGCAAAGCGGTCGAGTGCACCTGAAGCAGGAACTCCGTACTTTAAATAGCCTGTTCTTCCAAGATCTTGAAATGTTGTATATACGCCTGGTTTTTCTACTGAAAATAACTTCAACGGTTTCCGATCCTTTCCATCGTGATATTTTCTGCTTTAAATCTTTTTCTTAATGATTGAATAAAGGCGAGCGCTGAAGGCTCATCGCCGTGAACACATACTGTATCTGCTTCGATCGCGATTTCTGATCCATCCACCGCTGTCACAGTGCCGTGTTTAATCATCGAGATCACTTGATCGATCGCGGCATTCTCATCCGTTATTATCGCATGTTTTTCCGTTCGTGGAGTAAGGGTTCCATCAGGCTGATATGTACGGTCAGCAAACACTTCAGAAGCATACCGAACGCCAGCGAGTTTCGCAGCTTGAATAAGCTCAGAATTCGCAAGGCCGAACAAAATCAACTCTGAATCAAAGTCCTTCACAGCTTGCGCGATTGCGTTTGCAAGCTCCGCGTCCTTCGATGCCATGTTATAAAGCGCGCCATGAGGCTTAACGTGCTGTAGCTCAACTTCGTGAGCACTGCAAAACGCATGCAGTGCACCGATCTGATAAAGCACAAGCGTATAAGCTTCTTCAGGTGAGATGATCATTTTTCTTCTCCCAAATCCAGTTAGGTCAGGAAAACCAGGATGAGCACCAATGCCTACGTGATGCTCTTTTGCCCATTTGACTGTCCTGTTCATGATGCGTGGGTCACCTGCATGAAAACCACACGCTACGTTTGCTGATGAAACAAGCTCAAGTACTTTTTCGTCCTGTCCAATTGAATACGCACCAAAGCTTTCACCAAGATCACAGTTAAGATCGATTATTGTTGTCACATCGATACCTCCTCACGTTGCACCTCATATGAACCTTTTTCAACTTCCTCTAAAATATGCTCAAATTCTTCCTCCGTAACCGATCGAAAACGAAGATAATCTCCTTGATTTAGTAAAAATGATTCATCTTTTTCGGGCTGAAACAGTTGGAGTGGCGTACGACCGATAATGTTCCATCCCCCAGGAGATTCAAGAGGGTAAACGCCAGTCTGCGCTTCAGCGATTCCAACCGATCCAGCAGGAACCTTCTGCCTTGGATTATCAAGACGAGGTGCCGCGATTCGTTCATCCAGACCGCTGAGATATGGAAAACCAGGTAAAAAGCCAATCATGTTTACGAGATAGTCTTCGTTTGTATGTATCTTTATGATGTCCTCATGCTGCATCCTTTTTTGTTTTGCAAGATCTTCAAGGTCTGGTCCGTATTCACCCCCATATAGCGTTGGAATGGTCACAATCATTTTCTTATGTGATTCCTCTATCGCAACAGCTGTGATATCTTCTAGTATTTCAGTAAGCTCAGCATACGTGTGCGTCCACGGTTCGTAGTAAACAGTAACGGAATCGTAAGCAGGCACCCATTCTGTAATCCCGTCTATGTTTATGGATGCAAGCTCACGGCAAAAAGCCTGAATCCGACTCGTAAGAGAGGGTGATACTTCTTCATTGTAGGAAAGCTTTACTGCAGCTTCCCCGAGCGGGTGGAAGGTGATGTTCATAGAAATCGACTCCTTTCATAATTACAGGAACAGTTCTAGTATTCCGAGTGAATGAAGCGCAAGAACGAGTGTGACAAGTAGGACGATCCCACCTAGAATATTGGATAGTGTGCGATTAACGTATTCGCCAAGTAGCTCTTTGTTGTTCATAACATATAGCAAGAAAATCGAGATGATCGGAAGCATCAAGCCGTTTGCATACTGTGCAAACAAAATGACCGTAGTAGGGCTCATGCCGAGAGCTGATCCGACGATTCCGATTAAAATAACGGCCCCCCAGATCACACGGAACTTTGTTGCCTTCATGTCCATCGACCATCCGAACACACCACTGATCGCGTAAGCCGCTGCAAGCGGGGCAGAGATAGATGATGTGATCCCAGCTGATAATAATCCGATCGCAAAAAAGATTTTCGCCCATGAACCAAGGAGAGGTTCTAACTGAATGGCCATCTCAGAAGCATCCGTAATGTTTGTACCGAGTGGAAAGGCAACGGCCGCTGATACGACGATCGCAAGTGAGATCAATCCTCCTACGATAATCGAGAAAACAGTATCGAATCGACTTTCTTTTAACCCCTCTTTTCCTCGCCAGTGTTCCTGGACAGTAGAAGAATGAAGAAAGATATTATACGGTACGACCGTAGTTCCAATTAAAGCGATCGCAAATAACGTACCACCACTAGGAAACGTTGGGACAAATGCGCCTTTAAGCATTGCGCCAAGATCAGGCTTAATCACGATTGCAGTAGCTACAAAGCAAACGCTCATGACGAGGACGAGAACAACAAAAACTTTTTCAATCGCTTTGTAGTTTCCTGAGTATAGAAGCAGTGCTGCTGTAATTCCGATGACTGGACCCCAAATGTTTACGGATATGCCTGTCATCGTAGCAAGTCCAAGCGCACCGCCGAGAATGTTACCTGTTTCGTATGCGGCCGTTCCAACCCCAATCGCGGCAAGGACAAGAATGATACTGAGCCCTTTCATAACCGGATTGCTGAACTGTTTTCTCATTGCTTCACCAAGCTGCATTCTAGCAGTGATACCAAGACGTGCTGACATTTCATGTAGCGTAATCGTCGCAAGTATCGAAAAGACGAGTGCCCACATCAACGCAAATCCAAATCCAGCCCCTGCCTGCGTCGCGGTCGTGACGGTTCCAGGTCCGATGAAAGCAGCGGCAACGATAGCCCCAGGTCCTACGCTTTTAAGTTTCTTTAGAAACGTGTTTTGATCGCTCATAAGCTCCTCCTTTAAGTGTATCGAATTTTAAAATTTTCAACAAATTCAACCTGTTAAAAGACGACAAAAGACTTATAATGAGGATAGACTTTTACAGATAAAGGAGTTTTTTCTATGAAAATCCTCACGACCCGCTTCGGTGAACTAGAAGTGAATGAAGAGAGCCTCATCACATTTACGAACGGAATCCCCGGACTTGAACAATACACGACATATTGTCTATTACCCGCTGATGAAGAGAATGAGTCGCCGTTTTTCTTTTTGCAATCAACGGAGGAAAGCAGTTTGTGCTTTATACTAGCTGATTCATTTTCCTTCTACCCGGACTATGAAATACATCTGGAAGAAAACTTACTGAAAGAGTTATCAATCGAAGAGCCAAGGGACGCGATGGTACTTTCCGTTCTCACCGTTCAAGGATCATTACAAGATGCAACGATGAATTTAAAAGCCCCAATCATCCTTAATCTTTCGAGCGGAAAAGGGAAGCAAATCGTACTCAGTAAGGATTTTCAAATTAAAGCGCCATTGGTGAGTGCGGTAGAGGGAGGCAGATAAGATGCTTGTACTCGGACGGAAAAAAGATCAGTCGATCATCATTAATGATGAGATCGAATTAAAGGTCATCAGTATTGAAGGCGATACGGTAAAGCTTGGGGTGGAGGCTCCGAAAAACATCAGCATACATAGAAAAGAAGTGTACGTAGAGATTCAAGAGGAGAATAAGCTAGCATCCTCACAAGAAATCAGTCTAAACGAATTAAAAGGTTTCCAATTGAACCGCTAGGCAAAGAACCGCTATTAAGCACATAGCGGTTCTTTTTAATTTATTTTTCAAAAAACTATAAACAACTGAAATTTCCAGCCGATAATGAAAATATCAGGAAGTCCAAACGGATGTGGACTTTCTAGAAAACACATTACACGGAGGTAATTTAGAATGAGAATTAACCATAATATTAGTGCTATGAACACGTACAGACAGATGGGTGTTAACCAAGGGGCAGCAAGTAATGCCATGGAAAAGCTATCTTCTGGACTAAGAATTAACAAAGCAGCAGATGATGCAGCTGGTTTAGCAATCTCTGAAAAAATGCGTGGTCAAATTCGTGGATTGGACCAAGCTAGCCGAAACGCTCAGGATGGAATTTCACTTATCCAAACTGCTGAAGGTGCATTAGGTGAAACACAATCTATTTTGCAACGTATGCGTGAGTTGGCAGTACAATCTTCAAACGGTACTTCTACAGACTCTGATAGAAAGCAGATTCAAGAAGAAATCAACCAACTATCTCAAGAAATTTCTAGAATTGGTGAAACGACACAATTTAATACACAGAATTTACTAAAAGGTGATTTTTCAAGCAAGCTTCAAATCGGTGCTAATGAAAATCAAAACTTAAGTATTTCAGTTGGAGATATGAGAGGCACTGCTTTAGGTGTTGCAGATGATATTTCTTTAACTGCATCTGGCACGTACACTGGAAGTGATGGTACGGTGGCTAATAGTATTGTAAATGGTAATTACACGGTTAATGAAAATGGTGGAAATTACGAATTAGTGAATGGTGCAGGGAGCGTAGTGGCAACAAGTACTGATGGGCTTACCTATGTTGGAGATGGTGAAAATAGTGGTGGTGCAGCTGGTGACGAAACGCTTGTTTTTGATGAAGCTGTTACTTCAGGAGAAGTCGTAGTAGACACTGGTGGGACCTCAACTGGCACAGCTAAAATTACAAATAATGGTCTAGAAGCAGGAAATTACACAGTGAAAAATAATGATTTATTAGATAGTAATGGACAAGTCGTAGCAACTCATGATGGTTCTACAGGCTACTTGAATACTGATGGGACGAATGTACTTGCGACAAATGCAGCATTAACTTCTGACGTCAGTGTAAAAGGGATAGATATTTCCACTCAAGACGCAGCGGGTAAAGCTATAACTACTATAAATAATGCAATCGATACAGTATCTACAGAGCGCTCAAAGTTAGGTGCTAATCAAAACCGCCTTGAACACACTATCAACAACCTAAACGCTTCTTCTGAAAACCTAACAGCGGCTGAATCACGCATCCGAGACGTAGACATGGCAAAAGAAATGATGCAAATGACGAAAGAAAACATCAAGTCTCAGGCAGCTCAAGCGATGCTTGCACAGGCTAACCAGAATCCACAGCAAGTACTTCAACTTCTTCGTTAATTTAGCTTAACGAAAGGTCTTAGATCTCTCATCTAAGGCCTTTTTCTTTGAAGGGAGTGACTTATTATGGATATTGCTGCGCTTTCAATGGTGTTGAATCAAGCAAAGGTTCAGCAGCAGGTTAGTGTGTCCTTAACAAAAACCGCTATGAACCAAGCTCAGGAGAATTCTAACAGCCTCGTGAAGATGATGGAGCAAGCCGCACAACCGCATCTTGGTGGCTCAATCGATATTAAGAAATAAATCTCATTAGAGGTCGGGTTTTACGTAACTCTTATTGAAGGGGATCGGACCATGGAAATAAAGACAATTTCAAATCAACTACCTGGTATAGGGAAGCAAGTTCAACAGCCCGTTGAAGGTAAAGAAGTAAAGGAATTAAAAGAAGAGAAGAAGGAACAGAAAGATAAGGTTCACACAAAAGAACAGGTCGTTCAACAGATCGATCAGCTGAATGATTTTATCATGCCAGTGAAAACGAACCTTAAATTTCAGCTGCACGATAAGTTGAATGAGTTCTATGTTCAGATTGTAGATAGCACGAGTGATGAAGTGATCAGAGAGATTCCGTCGAAGGATTTTCTCGATCGGTATGCAGCAACTGCTGAACTACTTGGTTTTATGGTGGATCAAAAAATATAGAGTCTTTGAGAACCTTCTACAATGAGGGTTCTCTTTTTATAGTACTATTTACATCTTAAAAAGTAGTGGATCTTTGCCGATAGTAAGTGTATGAGTGATGAACGGAGGAGATGTTCATGAGGATTTCCGGGATGGCATCGGGAATGGATATCGATCAGATGGTGAAAGATCTGATGAGAGCGGAACGGATACCGCTCGATAAATTATCACAACAAAAACAAACGGTTGAATGGCAAAAAGACTCGTATCGTGAATTGAATACGATGATGTCTGATATGAGAGGCGCGGCTTCTAAGTTAAGACTCCAGTCAACCTTTAACGCATATAAAGCAGGTTCATCGAACGATAATGCCGTTACTGCAGAAGCTACCCCTAATGCGGCGCCTGGATCTTATTCTGTTGTCGTGAACGGGCTTGCTGAGAGCGCCAAGTTAACATCAGCTCAAGGGATCAAGACTGAAGCGGGGGCTGCTGCAAAAGGAACTGATAAAGTCCTTCACACAGGTGATACAGAAACAACGTTTACCCTTACGAACGGAAAAGGACAGGAAGCAACCATTACGATAGCCTCTGCAGACACATTTAAGAGTCTAGCCACGAAGATCGCTGAGGCAACAGACGATACAACCGGTGAAACGCTTGGTATGAGAGCGAATTTCGATGATACGACATCACGGTTTTTCCTCTCGACAAAAGCGATGGGTGCAGATGAATCGATTACCCTTTCAAATTTCAGTGATGCCACTGTCGAGAACAGACTCTTTGGAGGAGCGACTACTGCGAGTGGTGCGTACGGTTCGGTCACATTCGATGGCATTACGGTCAATGATCTAAAAAAGAACGAAACGACGATTAATAATATCAAGCTTAGCCTTGCAGAGAAGGGAACATCGACGGTTTCGATTCAAAGTAACCCTGATGCCCCTTTTGAAAGCATTAAGTCCTTCGTTGAAAAATATAACGATCTTGTTGAGAAAACACAGGGGCTACTTACTGAAAAGCGCCACAGAGATTTTCCTCCTTTAACTGATGCGCAGCGAGAGGACCTTTCTGATAAAGAAATCGAGCTCTGGGAAGAGAAAGCGAAGAGTGGATTACTTCAAAGCGATGCAACGGTGAGAGGCATCGCGAGCGATCTTCGAAGTGCTTGGATGAATCCTGTGAGCGGTATACCAGCTGGGGAGCTCTCAATGCTTTCAGAAATCGGCATCAATACTGGCTCTTATCGTGACGGCGGAAAGCTTTTTATCGATGACGCGAAACTGAAAAATGCCATCTCACAAAAGCCAGAAGAAGTGATGAACCTTTTTACAAAAGGGGACGCAGGAATTGGAGACCGCATCTACGAGAAGGTGAATGAAGGAATTGATCGTCTTGGAAAAAAGGCAGGCACACCTGGCGTGCTTGTGGACACTAGTTTTCTATCGAAACGGTTGGATAACATTAACGAACAGATGGATCGCTGGGAAGATAAGCTCGGCTCTATCGAAGATCGGTATTGGAAGCAATTTACCGCGCTAGAAACCGCGATGGATCGCATGAATCAACAAAGCTTGTGGGTACAACAAAACTTACTTGGTGGGATGTAAACATGAAAAGAATTGATGCCTTGAATCAAATGCATGTCGTGACGAATCAAATCGTAAAGTCGCTCGATGAGCTAAAGCCTTCTATGGATGAGAACGGCCCTGAAGATCTTGATGGAATCAACAATATGATTACACGTCGTGAAGAAACGATTCAACTTCTAGATAAGGCGATGAAGCAAGAAGGAACTGTATGGTCAGAGGAAGAGCAGGTAATGCTTCAGCAGTTGAATAAGCTTGAAGGAAAAATCCAACCGCGACTATCTGATCTTTATGCAGCGTTTTCTGAGCAGATGAGACGCTTGCAGCAAGGAAAGACGGCAGCTTCTAAATACAATACCGGACAAGCTTACACAGACGGCGCATTTTTCGATAAGAGAAAATAGGAGGAACGTTCGATGGCTATGCAAAATCCTTATCAAACCTATCAGCAAAATTCAGTCACTACTTCATCTCCACAGGAACTAACACTAATGCTGTATAACGGCTGTCTCAAGTTTATTCGTATGGCAGCGATCGCGATGAAAAAAGGAAATGTTGAAGGCAAGCATACAAACATTATGAAAGCACAAAACATTCTAGAAGAGCTACGTGCAACGTTAAATATGGATATGGAGCTTTCAAAATCGATGGATTCCCTTTATGAGTTCATGATTGGTCAGCTTGTATCTGCGAATATCAACAATAGTATCGAGACCCTACAAGGAGTAGAAGAGTTAGCTGAAGAATTTCGGAATACTTGGAAAGAAGCTATGGAACAGAAATAAGCGCTAAACAAAGAGGGTGAAAGCATTGGAAAAAACATCTCTGTTCGGATTATTGCTCGGATTTTTCGTCCTCGTTGGCGGATTGATTTTGAAGGGAGCCAATCCAGCTGCTCTACTTAATCCAGCTGCCCTCGTTATCATTTTTGTTGGGACAGCTGCAGCGCTGTTGATCGGTTTTCCATTTTATGAGATTAAGAAATTTCCGGTTTTATTAAAAATCATTTTTACAAACCAAAAGTTAGTATCACCAAAAGAAATCATTCCAATGTTTCGTGAATGGGCGACGGTCGCTCGTCGGGATGGTTTGTTGTCACTAGAAGATAAACTTGAAAACCTTGAAGATGACTTTCTGAAAAGAGGCTTTCAGATGGTCATAGATGGTCATTCAAGGGAAATAATCGAAGAGATATTAATTGAAGATATTGAAGCGATGAAGGAACGTCATCGTGCAGGAGCGGGAATCTTCACACAAGCAGGGACATATGCACCTACGCTAGGTGTACTTGGCGCGGTTGTAGGACTTGTTGCAGCGCTTAGTCACCTCGGTGATATGGAGTTGTTAGGTAAATCGATCGCAGCCGCATTCATTGCAACCCTATTTGGTATTTTTACAGGGTATGTCCTTTGGCACCCATTCGCTAATAAGCTGAAAAGAAAGTCTAACGCAGAAGCGAAGATTAAGATGATTATGCTTGAAGGGTTACTAGCCGTACAGTCAGGGGCAACACCTACGATGGTCGAAGATAAACTACTCGTCTATCTTCCTGAGAAAGAGCGAAATCTTGATGAAGTTAAGAAATCAGGTGACGTCAAAGTCGGAGAAGGAGTAGGAGCCGATGCGTAAGAAAAGGCATGAAGAGCATGAAGAACACGTCGATGAAAGCTGGCTTATTCCTTATGCCGATATGCTAACGTTGCTTCTTGCTCTTTTCATCGTTTTATTTGCAGCGAGCACGGTCGATGCAAAGAAATACGAAGCGATCACTAGGTCTTTTGAAGAAGTGTTGAACGGTGGTACTGGCGTGCTTGAAAGTGAGCCTTCTGTCATGCAGCCTGAGGATGGCTCGTTCGTTGGATTATCAGAAGAAGAGCAAGACAACAACAGTGAAGAAGAATCAGAGAATCTCGATGGTAATGACGCTGAGGAAGAAAAAGAAGAAGAAGATTTAGAGGAAGACCTTAATAATTTGCAAGAATTAAAGGAACGAATCGATCAATACATCTCAAAGCAGAGTCTTGATTCGTACTTGAAAACGGATTTAACGGAAGAAGGCTTATTGATCACGATCAAGGAAGCTGCTCTTTTTAATAGCGGGAAAGCCAACTTAACGAGTGATGCAAAAGGACTAGCTAGTGAAATTTCGAGTTTCCTCGTAACAGATCCTGCGAGAAACATTACTGTAACAGGACATACAGATAACAACCCGATTAAGACTTCTCAGTATCCGTCAAACTGGCACCTTAGCTCAGATCGAGCGCTGAACTTCATGACGGAGCTTTTAAAGAATAGTAAGCTAGATCCAAAGCTTTTTAGTTTCACAGGTTATGGAGAGTACCGTCCGGTCGCCTCGAATGATAGTGAAAAAGGCAGAACAAAGAATAGACGCGTTGAAGTGTTGATTCTGCCTTATGATGTTGAAAATTAACGTTAGAGGTGTATAGATGAAACGTATACTATTGATTATTTTAGCAACCCTTGGTGTGGTTGGAGGGGGAGCCTTTGCAGCAGTGTTTTTCTTAGATATCGATCTTGGAAAAGTACTCGCTCAGGAGGAGAAAGAGCCGACTGCAGAAGAACTTGCAGCAAGAAGTTATAGCATGGAGCCGATTACGACGAACCTTCTGTCTGATCATTATGCTGTCGTTCAGCTGAATTTACTCGCAGACGGGGAAAAAAGCTACCATGAACTTGAAGTCCGTAACCCCGAACTAAAGTCGATCGTTATATCGACCTTAGCAAATTTATCTAGAAGCGATTTAAAGGGTGCAGAAGGTCTCAAAACGTTTGAGGAGAGCATTAGAAAACAAATCAATGACGTACTTCAAGATGGGGACATAGAGAGAGTATTAGTCATAGATTTCAAAATTCAGTAAAAATTTATAAAGAATTTTCCGATATTAACGGTAAGATGCTCAAAATAGGGTACGAATAATAGAATAAGGAGTAGTATTACTATTATCGGAGAGGGGTGAACGGATTGAACGTTAATAAACCGTCAGCACCGCCATTTGTTAACCCTTACAAAAAGCACAATCCTGTTACGAAAGTCGAGCAAGCAAAAAAAGCTCCTCGTGAAGATGAGCTGCAAATCTCAAGCAAAGCGAGAGAACTATACACTATGAAGGCAGAAGAGAAGCGGGAAGCCAAGATAAATTCAATTCAGAAGCAAATTGATGAAGGAACGTATAGAATCGACAGTAAGAAAACAGCCGAAAAACTGTTTGATCAGTTGTTTTAACAGGAGGAAGCAAGATGGGGCAACAATTACTGGCTACAATGAGCAACATGATAACTCTGCATGAGAAACTAATGTCGCTCGGAGAGTTAAAGAAAGAGGCGCTCATCGAGCGAGATGTGAACAGCTTGTCAGAGATGATGAAGAATGAAAGAGAACTCCTACAAGCTCTAAGCGTTGAGGAAGAAAAGCGGCAGGAGCTTGTGGAGAGGCTTGGTGGATCAGGTCAAACGCTTAAAGAGGTGCTCACAAAGCTTAGCCCTGCTGTAAGAAGAATGATCGAAAGCCGAGCAATTACCTTAAAGGAGAAAGCGGAAGCCTTGCGTACACTAAATGAACAGAATGATGTTCTATTGAAAGATGCGATGGCTTTCGTACATCATATGATCGGACATCTGACAGCTTCACCAGAACAATCTCTTACATACACAAGGCCAAACCAAAAACCAGCCTCATCGACACCGAGAGGGTACTTCGACACAAAAGCATAGGCTTTAGAAAGGAACGTGACAGTATGACGTCTACATTTCATGGGTTAGAAATCGGAAGGAGAAGTTTGTATACGCAGCAAACGGCACTATCGACTACAGGTCACAATATCGCGAATGCAAACACTCCGGGTTATTCCAGACAGCGTGTGAATATGGAGGCGACGTCATCCGTCACGAATCCTTATCAAACCGGTGGCTCATCGTCTGAACTTGGAACTGGAGTTAGCGTTGAATCCATCGAGCGAATTCGTTCAGAGTATCTAGATACACAGTATCGTGGTCGAAACGCTACGCTAGGTTCTGAGTCTATGAAGCTAGAAACGCTACAGCAGATCGAGATGATGTCAGCAGAACCTGGCGAGAACGGACTGAATGCGTCACTAAACAAACTCTGGTCTGCTTTCGAAGATCTCTCGGCTAACCCAGATAGCCTTGCAGCACGTTCTGTCGTCGTTTCACGAGCAGAAGAAGTATTGGATAAAGGGAAGGCGTTTAATAAAGACCTTAAGAATCTATCAGAAAGCCTACAATCACAAACTGATGCAGTACTGAAAGATATCGAGTCTCTTTCGAAGCAGATCGATGAATTAAACAAGGAAGTCGTTCGTACGAAGGGCTCCAATGATATTAAGGACAAACGCGACATGCTGATCGATGAACTTTCTAGTCTCGTAGACGTAGAAGTGAAAGAGAAGAGTAACGGTGAACTAGAGGTCAAATACGATATTGCAGATGCAAAGGCAGGTAAGCTCAAGGGTCTCAGAGATTCAGCAGAGCTTACAGAAAATGTTCAAGAAAATCTTAACGCTGTATTTGAAAAACTAGCTCCTGAGATCAATAAACTTGCCGAATCTGGTTACTCTCTCGTGAAAGTAGACGGCGCGATGCAAACAGGAAAACCTCTTTTTGATGTAACGGAGGGTGAGGAAAGCTACCTCGAGCGCATCAGTGTTAACGAAGAGGTCAAGTCGAACCCCGCTAATCTAGCAGCTTCTTCTACACAAGGCACAGTAAGTAACGGTGACCTCGCTGCAAAGATCAGTGGCTTGAAAAACACATCACTATCCTTCGATCTAGCTGGATCAAATGACAAAGTAGATGCGACGACAAACGATTTCTACAGCATGCTCATCTCAGATATCGGTTCAAAAGCACAGTCTGCAGAACGTACTGTTGCGAACAATGATACCGTGCTTCAGTCGATTGAATCAAACCGTCTTTCAATCAGCGGTGTATCGCTCGATGAAGAGATGGCGAACCTCGTTCAGTTTCAGCACGCGTATAATGCGGCTGCACGGTATGTAAGTACAACAGACGAAATCTTAGATGTCATCATCAACCGAATGGGCGTCTAACGGGAAAAGGAGTAAGATGATGAGAATCACACAACAAATGTTAACTCAAAATGTTACGAATCAGATGAATCGAAACTTGACCCGCTTAGAACGAGCGAATGAAGAAGTATCAACAGGGAAGCGTATCAACAAGCCTTCTGACGATCCGATGGGAACTGAAAAATCGTTGAAGCTCTCCTCTGAGCTTGAGAATAACGTACAGTTCGAGCGAAATGCTGACTACGCACAATCCTGGTTAGAAGTAACCGAACAGTCACTTAGCAGTGTTTCTAATCTTCTTCAACGAGCGAATGAGGTTGGACTTCAAGGAGCAAACGGAATTAATTCTCCTGATGAGTTGAATAATCTTGGAAAAGAAATCGATCAGCTTCGTGATGAACTTGAGAATCTAGCAAATACAAAACTCGACGGTAAATATATATTTAATGGCCAGAAAACAGACCAGCCGATTGAAATTAGCCAAAACGGCGACATAATGTATGATGACCAGCCTCTCAAACAGCGGTTATCACCTTTCAGTTCAATGACGATCAATGTTCACGCTGGTGATGTGTTTGGTGGAGAAAACAACTTGTTTAAGTCACTCGATGATTTATCTCGAGCACTTAAAAGTGGAGATAAAAGTGGTCTTAGTGATGTGATCGGTAGAATCGAAAAAGGGTCTGATCAAGTGCTTAACAAGTGGACATCTCTTGGAGCGAAACAATCGAGGGTGGAGAGCTTGTCACAGAGACTGAAAGAAGAAAACGTGTCGCTACAAAAGCTCGTCTCAAAAAATGAAGATGTAGATATCGCTGAAGCGATTATGAAGCTGAAGTCTGAAGAAAGTGTGTATCAAGCTTCACTTGCATCGAGCGCAAAGATTATACAGCCTTCTTTAATGGATTTTCTTAGATAAAAAACACTCATCCAACGTGGATGAGTGTTTTTTTGCTATCGTTTAATCGTATTCGCAAGGCCCATCATTTCATCAGCCATCTTCATCGCTCTACTTTGGAACTGGAGAAGGCGCTGCGTTGTGAGCATTTCTGTCGTTTCATTTGCAAGATCAACGTTGGACATTTCAAGGAATCCTTGTTTCACCTTATAACCAGAATCTACGGTTTCACCTTCGCCTTCACGTAATCGGAATTCATTTCCGCCTTCGTTAAGTAGGGACTGAGGACGGTCGATTCTAGCTACGCTCAACTCGAAAGTTGCTTCGTTATCACCACTAACTCTGATTTCACCAGAATCAGAGATCACAATCTTGGAAGGTTCACTATCAAAAGAAATTACTTCACCATTTTTATCGAGGACATTGCTACCGTTACTAGTTACAAGGTTGACTCTGCCATTCTCGGTATTTTGAAGTTGAAATGCACCGTCTCTCGTGTAATGGGTAGTGTCACCGTTTAGCACGCGAAAATACACATTTTCTCCCTCAAGCATCACATCGAGGTTTCGCCCCGTTTCATTTGCTGCGCCTTGGTCAGTTCGGAGGTTTGTCATCGCGACTTTTGCACCGAAACCAACTCGTAAGTTATCGGGAGTTAGTCTACCTGGTTCTTGTGTTTCACCAGTATTATTCTGATATTGCTGGGTTAATAGGTTCTGAAAGCTTGCTTCACGTCGTTTATATCCAGCTGTGTTTACGTTTGCGATATTATTTGCGATCGAATCCATTTTCTTTTGCGTCTGGCTCAATGATGAAGATGCAATATTCATCTGGATGTTCATTCAAAACCCTCCTAATACACTCTACCAATGTCATTAACAGATTTGTCGATACTTTGATCGTAGGTTTGGAGAACGCGTTGGTTCGCTTCGTACATTCTGTAAGTGTTGAGCATATCTGTCATCGTAGTCGTTAAATCTACATTCGAACCTTCAAGAAATCCTTGCTCAACAGTATACTGAGTAAACTCCGTAGTACGGATGTCACGCGGAGCATTATTATCATCACCAGCCCATTCGAAAACACCGTTTCCACGCTGAGTTAAGCCCTCAGGATTCCCCGTATACCCAATCCAAATGTCTTGCTCATTTCCGTTCGCTTCGGTTAGCTTTCCGTCCTTAACCGAAAATTCCTCACTCGAAAGTTGAATGGGTTCGAGATTCGTGTTCAACACACGATAGCCTTCACTAGTAGTTAGGAACCCTTCGTCGCTTAGTGTGAAATTGCCGTTTCTCGTATATCGGATACCGTCATCATCTGTCCGAACACCAAAAAGTGCAATGCCTTTTTGTCCTGTCTCTTCATCTGTCGGGAGACTCTCATCAAGAAGAGCAAGATCTGTGGTATTGCCAGTTTCCTTTAACGTGCCGCTAGAAAAAAGCGGAATGCCTTCTTGAGTATAGACACCGTGAGAAAGTTCTCCGACTTTCTTGTCACTTTGTGGTGATGTCGTATTTCGTTCTTTTAATAAGTATTCAGGAAATGAACGAATGACAGCTTGATCTTGTTTAAAGCCAGGAGTCTGTGCATTTGATAAATTATTTGTGAGGTATTGCTGCTTTCGTTCACTCGCCATCATTCCCGAGGTTGCAGTGTACATTCCTCTAAACATATTTTCCTCCTCGATAGTCCCTTTTAACTATAATTATTGGATTAATTCTCATTATAACGTTGAAAATTGGAAAAAATAAGTGTAAAAAGTAGTTTATTAGGTTAAAACTCTCATTTACTATTAATTTTGACAGTGCTATGCTAACAACAGAGAAAATATTGTCGAATGAAGATTAATATGGAACCAATACCATTTATTTACAAAAATAATATTAGTTCATGAGGAGTGTGAAATGCTTCGTGAAGGTATTTCAATCGATAAATCCGCTACAAAATGCTTTGAACGCGTCGATGACTCAGCAGCGGACGATCACATCAAATATCTCAAATGTTGATACCTCTAATTACAAACGGAAAACCGTTTCGTTCCAGGAAAACCTACAGGAGGCCGTAAGCCAGCGCTTCCAAAGCTACAAATCAAACCCCAACCATGTGTCTTTTAGTACAGAACAGAAATCGCCAGCAAACGTCACAGTGAAAACTGACAATAATACCTTAAGTAAATCAAACAAGAACAATGTTGATATGGATGTTGAGATGGCAGAGCTCGCTAAAAATCAGCTCTGGTATAATTCGATGATTGAAAAAACAAACAGCCAGTTTCGTGATCTGCAAACTGCTATTCGAGGGAGCTAAACGAGATGAAATTGTTTAATGGATTCAATACAAGTGCTTCGGGCCTTACCGCAAATCGTTTACGAATGGACGTCGTTTCTTCCAACATCGCCAATGCTGAAACGACAAGGTCAGAGTTAGTTGATGGAGAGTGGCAACCATATAAGAGAAAAGTCGTACAACTTCAGGAAAATTCTTTTGAAAACCAGCTTCAAGCTGCGATGGGGAAAGGGAAATCATCTTCTTCAGGAGTGAAAGTTTCTGAGATAACCGAGGATCGTGCACCGAATAAGCTCGTCTACCAACCTACTCATCCAGATGCAAATGAAGATGGGTATGTAGAAATGCCGAACGTTGATATGGTAAAAGAAATGGCCGATCTCATGTCTGCTTCACGATCATATGAAGCAAATGTGACGGCACTTAATGCGACAAAAAGTATGTATATGAAAGCCCTTGAACTTGGGAAGTAGGTTAATAGCCTTTTGGGAGGAAAAACATGAACACGATTAATGCGCTTCAAAGCACACCGCTTCAAACAGCTAAATCATCTCAACCAAAAGAAGCTACAGGGGATTTTGGCAATATGTTAAAAGATGCAATTCAGCAGGTGAACAAAACTCAGGTCGAATCTGAGCAAATGTCACAAAAGCTCGTAACGGGTGAAGTACAGAACGTTCATGAAGTGATGATCGCAGCTAAAAAAGCTTCGCTCTCACTCAATTTAACAGTAGAGGTTCGAAACAAGGTGATCGAATCTTATCAAGAAATCATGCGTATGCAAATGTAGTTCTTCAGGGATGGATGGCAGATGAATGAACAATTACAAAAAATAAAAAGCCGCTGGGGCGAAACATGGACTAGTTATTCCGCTAAGACGAAATGGCTAATAGGTGGAACCTTTTTAGCAACGCTACTAATCCTTCTATTCCTTGTTTTCTGGATGTCTAAACCAAATTTGACACCTATTTATTCCAATCTCACACCAACTGAGGCTGGAGAGATCAAGGGTGCGATCGAGCAAAAAGGGATTGCAGTAGAAGTTTCAGCAGATGGCACGACCATTAGTGTCCCAAAAGCGGAGGCTTCTGATTTAAAAGTGAGTCTAGCAGCAGAGGGAATCCCTAAAAGCGGTAATGTTAACTATAGTATCTTTAGCGAAAACATGGGGATGGGAATGACAGATAAGCATTTTGATGTCGTTGAACGTGATGCGATGCAGAATGAGCTTAGCTATCTCATCGAGCAGATCGATGGCATTCAGCAATCCAAAGTCATGATCACCCTTCCGAAAGAAAGTGTTTGGTTAAATGAAGAGGGCGATGTTGCGACTGCTTCGGTTGTGGTAACGAGAGAACCTGGGTTTAGTCTCGATCAGTCCCAAGTGAACGGACTTTATCACGTTATTAGTAAAAGTGTACCGAACCTTCCAATTGAAAACATCGTTGTGATGGATCAGAACGGTTCCTCATTTGATTATGGTGAAAATAAGTTAGATACGACGTTATCGGCTTATCAGCAACAGGAACAAATTCGTCGTGATATCGAAAAAGATATGCAAAAAGACCTTCAGCAGATGCTTGGCTTACTTCTTGGTCAAGACAAAGTAGTCGTGTCTGTCATGACCAGTGTCGATTTCACTAAAGAGAAAAGAGTCGAAGATTTAGTTGAACCTGTCGATGAAGAAACTGGAGAAGGTATTGATATAAGTGTTGAAAAAATCATGGAAACCTACTCCGGTTATCCTAATGCCGCTATTGATGGCACTGGTACGGCAGAGGGAGAAATTCCAAATTACAACGCTGATGACCCAAATTACGAAGGCGACGGTTCATACGAGAAGGTCGAAGAACGCATCAATCGAGAAGTCAATCGAATTCATAAAGAGATAGAAGAAAGTCCCTATGTGATTGATGATATTACGATCAATGTAGGTGTTGAACCTCCGATTGCCGACGACGTAACGTCTTTAACAGCAGCTCATGTAGAAGATATTCGCACTGTACTAAAAAATGTTGTCCGTACGTCTTTAAGTGGAAGTGACGTACCTCTTGAAGATGCAGATCTAGAAGATCGCATCTCTGTATTTCCGAATGAGTTCAGAGGAAAACCTGGTTACGTAGCACCAGAAAAGAGTTTCTTCTCTAGTACTCTCGATACGCTTCCGATGTGGGTCATTTATGCAGCAGGAGCAGGTGTCGGAATTCTTCTCATAACAGGTACGATGCTTCTTTTCAGAAGAAAAGGTAAGCGTGAGGAAGAGTATGAAGAATTTGAAAGAACCTATACACCTAGCGAGTCAGAAGACCATTATCTTCCTCGCGAAGAAGAAGTAAAAGAAGTCGATCTTACTCCTGATGTGATACCAGGTAGAGATCAAATTGAGAAACTAGCAAAAGAAAATCCAGAGGATTTTGTTAAATTACTAAGGTTATGGATGAACGAAGACTAGGAGGGGCTATCTATGGTGAGTAAAACAAAGGAAATATCGGGCACGCAAAAAGCAGCAATTTTACTTACATCTCTTGGCCCCGATCTATCGATTCAAACGTTCAAGCATCTGACTGAGAAGGAAATCGATAAGCTTGCGCTTGGGATTTCAAAACTTAGTAGGGTAGAGACTGAGGATCGTGAAAACATTATGGATGAGTTTATTCAGATGGTTAAAGCAAAGGACTATATTGCTGCAGGTGGGATAGACTTTGCTAGACACGTGTTGGTCGAAGCGCTTGGACCTAAGAAAGCAGAGGAAATTCTAGCTAGATTACAGTCCAGTACCCAGACGAAGCCATTTGCATTTGCTAGAAAAGCAGATCCAGAGCAGATTCTTAACATCGTTCAACAAGAGCATCCTCAAACGATCGCACTTATTCTTTCTTATTTAGATTCACAGCAGGCTTCAAAGATCTTGTCCTCACTTCCTCAAGAGCGACAGGCGGATGTTGCTAGACGGATCGCCTTGATGGAAAGTACTTCACCAGAAGTAATAAGCAAGCTAGAGGACATCATCGAAAGAAAATTAAATGCCAGCGGCTCACAGGATTATACGTTTACGGGAGGAGTAGAATCGATCGTAGAAGTACTGAGCGGTGTTGACCGAAGTACAGAAAGAACGATACTCAGTTCACTCGAGAAGGACGACCCGAAGCTTGCTGAAGAAATTAAGCAGCGTATGTTTGTATTCGAAGATATTGTACTACTAGATGATCGTTCGATTCGTCTTGTGATCAGTGAAGTGAAGGATGATGATCTATCGATCGCGCTTAAGGTAGCTAGTGAAGAAGTGAAAGACCTTATCTTCAGGAATATGTCGAACCGCCGTGTTGAAACAGTGAAAGAAGAACTCGAGTTGATGGGACCACTCCGCCTTAGTGAAGTTGAAGAAGCTCAAACAAGAGTCGTCTCTGTCATCCGTTACCTCGAAGATACTGGAGAGATCGTGATCGCACGTGGTGGAGGAGATGATGTGATTGTCTAATATCATTCCGAAGGCTTACAAAAGTACAGGTGATGGACCAAAAGTACTCGGTCAAAGAGAGATTGTGGAACCTAAGAAACAACGAGTTTTACAATCTCGAACAGGAACGATTGAAGAAAAGAAATCGCACTTGCTTCAACAGATGATCCGGCTCGAAGATCAATACCATACGATCCGAACTCGGCTGCAGAATGAGGAAGATCGCGTTTTATCAAGTCTTGAACAGCGGCAGCAACAAAAAGAGCAAGAGTGGAAACAGCTTGCTGAACAGAAGTATAGAGAAGCCGAAGACAAAGGTTTTGAAGCTGGGTATCAGGCTGGACTTCAGCAAGTACAATTTGAGTTTGAAGATAAACGAAAAGAGATGGAATTAATTTTAACCGGTGCATATGAGAAGAAAGAAGAATTGATCGAAAGTGCTGAACCGTTCCTTCTCTCGCTGAGTACCGAGATTGCAAAGAAGATAATGTTAAGTGAATTGAAACAACATCCTGAAACGTTTTCTCAGATGGTCCGCCAAACATTGCAAAGCGTCCAAGATCGCGGTGAAGTTGTTCTTCACGTTTCAGTTGAAGATTACACCCATATTACCCCGATGGTAGAGGAGCTTGAGAAGCAGCTTGATGGCCATGCAAGCCTGAAACTCGTTCCGATGAGTGATTTACCTCCTGGGTCAGGAATGATACACACCCCGAGCGGTAGTTATGATATTTCGATTCACAATCAGCTAAAAGAAATCAAAAAGCAGCTATTTGCACTTTATGAGGAGAATGGAAGCGATGAGCATTAAGGTAGATCGTTATCTGTCGCGGCTCAACTCGATCCAATCTGTGCAAAAGTATGGAAAAGTTACGCAAGTTATCGGGTTAACGATTGAATCGATGGGTCCTGAGGTGAAGATGGGTGAGCTATGCTATTTAGATCCTGGTCACGGCCATACACCTATCGAAGCAGAAGTCGTAGGTTTTCGAGAAAACCGCGTCCTGCTTATGCCGATGGACGATCTTTCAGAAATTGGCCCAGGTTGCCTCGTTGTGGCAACAGGAAAGCCGCTAGAAGTGAAGGTAGGATACTCGATTCTAGGCAGTATTCTTGATGGCAGAGGAAAGCCACTTGATGAAACTTTTTTACCAGGAGGACTGAAATCAGTCACGACACACAGACAGCCACCTAATCCGATGACAAGACCAAGAATCTCAACGCCTTTTCAGCTAGGTGTACGTGCGATCGATGGTTTATTAACGGTCGGGCATGGTCAGAGAATCGGTATATTTGCCGGAAGCGGCGTCGGGAAGAGTACGCTCATGGGAATGGCGGCTCGAAACTCAGAAGCTGATGTGAACGTGATCGCCCTTATCGGTGAACGAGGAAGAGAGGTCAGAGATTTCATCGAACGAGATCTCGGTGAAGAAGGTTTGAAGAAATCCGTTATCGTCGTAGCGACTTCTGATCAATCACCACTCCAAAGGATAAAAGGCGCACTAACCGCAACATCGATCGCTGAATATTTTCGTGATGAAGGTAAGAACGTCATGCTTATGATGGATTCTGTCACGCGTTTTGCGATGGCGCAACGTGAAGTTGGACTAGCGATCGGAGAACCGCCTACAAGTAAGGGTTATACACCAAGCGTTTTTGCATTATTACCAAAATTATTAGAACGATCCGGAACGTCACATCATGGTTCGATCACTGCTTTTTATACTGTTCTCGTCGATGGTGACGATATGAACGAACCGATTGCAGATGCTGTTCGTGGGATACTTGATGGTCATATTGTTCTCGACCGAAAACTTGCTCAGAAAGGGCAGTACCCTGCGATTAATGTCTCTCAAAGTGTTAGCCGGGTGATGAAAGAAATTGTATCTCATGAACATATAGAGGCAGCGAATGAGTTAAAACGACTTCTAGCTGTTTACAATTCTTCTGAGGATCTAATCAATATTGGTGCGTATAAATCAGGAACAAATAGCAATATCGATAAAGCAATCGCAAGTCATTCAGAGATCGAGCGATATATCAAACAAGGAACAGATGAACAAGCGTCGTTTCAGGATAGCCAGGAGTGGCTTCTATCAAAGTTTGGAAAGGATGAGTAGTCATCGCACGTTACCAATTTCCATTTCAGCGTATTCTCGATGTGAAAGAAAACGAAAAAGAACAAGCGCAGCTTGAAATGGCTGAGACATTGAAAGTTCAGAGCGATTTAGAACAAGAAATAACAAAGCTCGAACAAAAATTGAATACGATGCGAGAATCCCTCGAGCAACGGCAGTTCGAAGGTCTTTCCATAACAGAACTTATAAAAGAAGAAGCTCATCTTTCCTTTTTGGATCAGAAGCTCAGTGAGAAAAAAGCGCATCTTAATCAGTTAAACGAACGAGTTTCTGGTCACCAAGAGAATTTGGCAGAGAAGGTACGAGAAGAAAAAACGTGGCAATCGATCAAGGAAAAAAGACGTGAAGAACACAATCGAGAAATCCAGATTATCGAACAAAACGAACTCGACAGCTTCAATACGGTTAGAGCTTATTTGGAACTAAAGAATGGATAGTGTGTAGGAAGGGTGAAGAAGGTGCGAAAGAAGCGGAATCATACATCGATTAAGGAAGTACTCATACACAACATTCTTCTACCGCTTACTTTCGTAGTGACGGTATTGCTGATCATTCTCCCGTTCATGGGGTATGACCTCATGGCGATCGCATCTAATGTTAGTGAAAAACCTATAACATTTATTCAGAATACGTTCGCGGCAGAGCTAGAAGATGAAATCGAGGAAGCGCCTGACTTTGAACGGAAAGCTAAAGATCAGGAAAAAGAGATCTATAGACTTACGAAGGTGGTTGAGGAGCAAAAAAGCGAACTTGCACAATACAAGACAGAAACCGAAAAGCTTAAGCAAGAAATAGAGCAAGACTTGAAAGACCGAGAGGAACGGGAGCAAAAACAACAAAATCTCGCGACGATGTACGAAGGAATGACCCCATCTAAATCAGCCGCAATCATTGAAAAGCTAACCTTAAATGAAGCTGCTCTCCTGCTCGATAAGATGGGGAGTACGGAACAAGCCGCAATCCTTGGAAAAATGAACAGTGCAGTCGCTGCTGATATTACGATTGCACTAAGAGATCTTGATAAAGCAGAACAACCAGAAGTAGCAGCTATGCAAGAAAGACTTACGTTGTTGATGAATGCGATCGAACGAAAAGATAGCTCGATCGCTGTCGAAGATCTTGCGAAACAGATTAGTGAGATGGAAGAAAAGAAAGCAGCAGGAATTTTAGAAGCGATGAGCGGAGATAAGGAAGAGAAGAAAGTTGGTATTGGAATCCTTTCAGCGCTCGATGAATCAAAGCGAACGCTTATCCTAGCAGAAATGGATGAATCTGTTTCTTCTAATTACGTAGCAGAGTTAGCTAATTGACGTAAAAGGAGGTGATCATGTGAGTAAGACGATTCAACCCCTGGCTAAAGGAACGCAAAGTGCGCCCGCGAAAGCAGAGACACCTAAAGGCAATTCTGGGTTTGAGAAGCTACTAACAAAGCTTGCCGATGGAGAAGGGTCTAAAAAGAAAGACGTTAAGGAGCTTCAAACAGAGGAAGTTACTGAAGGTGCAACAGAAGAGTTGCCAGCAAATGCTGCTTCCCCTTTGCAAGTGATGGTCGAAAAGCTTGGAATTAGCGCAAAGCAACTTCTTTTGACCAATCCAAAAGGGGAGGGGTCTTCTGATGTAGAGGTTCATGGTTTTACGAAGGACGAGTTATTGAAACTTGATCCTGGACAGCAACTTAAACTGAAGCAATCGCTCGTTGATCCTACGGTGAAAGTAAGTGAAGAAGGCAATCTGAAACCAAGTGAAGTTCAGCTGAAAGTATTGAAAATGGCTGAACAAATCGAGCCATTGTTAGGAAAACAACAGCAGTCGGACCTTCAAGCTTTATTGAAACGAAATGGGATCGACCTACCCCCTAGCTCTATGACTGGAAAAGGACTCGTTCAGGATCTAGCGGTTTCAGTCGAGACAGCTACAGTTCAAACACCTGAAGAAAATGAGCAAGTTCAACCAAAACCGTTGGCAGAACCTCTTCTGCAAACATCAGTAAAAGAAGAGTTGCCAGTTGTACGAGCACGCCAACTCACACATGATTTCAGTCAGCTGTTAGAACGAATGCAAGTAATGAAAAACGGTAAAGAATCGCAGCTTAGAATCAAACTAGCACCAGAGAACCTTGGACAGTTAGATATACGCTTAACAACAGTTGAAGGAAAAGTGACTGCTTATATTGCCACAACGACTGCAGCAGCGAAAGAAATGATCGAAGGACAGCTTAACCAGCTCCGACAAACATTTGTGCAACAGGGCATCCAACTCGACAAAGTAGAGGTCGTTCAGCAATCAAGTCAATCGCTTTTGCAAGACCACCAAAGTCATCAGCAAGGACAACAGCAGTTTGGACAGGGAAAACATCGCCGTGAGAAATCTTCTGGTCAATATGAAGTTGAAGAAAACCCTGTTGTAACCCATGAACATGAGCAAGAAGAAACGATAGGAATTAATTATTCCGTTTAGGAGGGGTGATATGAATACAGGTTCAGTTACAAATACAGGTGTTGCAAATGGAACAGCGCAGCGTCCACAATTGCCAGGACAACTTGGAAAAGACGACTTTCTTAAAATTCTAGTAGCACAGTTAGGGAATCAGGATCCTATGAAGCCGATGCAGGATACTGAATTCATTGGACAGATGGCACAATTTAGTTCGCTTGAGCAAATGACGAATATGAACAGTTCACTGACTCAATTTGTGAATAACCAGCTCCAAGATTCGATAACAGATCATGCTCATTTAATCGGTAAACAGGTGAAGTGGCGTGAGAATGATGAGCTTCAAGCTGGGAAAGTATCAGCAGTCGTTTATAAAGAAGGCACTGTTCTAGCAGAGCTTGAAGGTGGAAAACAAGTGAATATCGCCTTGTTAGAACGTATCGAAACGGGGGAGTAAGATGACGAACCTGCACATCCATGAAAGGTACCATCCAAACCAACCGCTCGTAGCAGCTAAAAAGAAGCCAACGCATGCATTTGCTGAACAGCTGAAGCAAACCTTACAAAAACCAGTCTCCTTCAGTCAACATGCAGAGCAACGATTGGCACAGCAAGGAATCTTACTCACTGACGTTCAGCTAAAGAAGCTGAATGATGGTGTTGAAACAGCTCGCGAAAAGGGTTCACAAGATTCACTTCTACTTATGAAAGACCTAGCGTTTGTTGTAAGTATAAAGAACAACAAGGTCATAACCGCGATGAAGCAAGAGCGAATGGAAAATCAAATCGTAACGAAGATCGATTCAGCGTTAATTTTATAACGTAATAGGCTGGACCATTAGATGGAGGCCTACCGCTGTGGACCGATTGAAGCAGCGACTTATAACCAAGGGGGAAAACACATGCTACGTTCTATGTACTCAGGTGTATCGGGAATGAAGGGTTTTAATACAAAGCTAGACGTCATCGGAAATAACATCGCCAATGTGAACACTGTAGGATTTAAGAAAAGCCGGGTAATGTTTCAGGACTTGCTCAGTCAGAACATGGGTGACAGACAGGTGAATTCGACTCAGGTTGGTCTTGGGGTAACGGAGGGCTCAATCGATACCCTTCACACGACGGGATCATTTATGACGACTGGGGTTCAAAGTGACCTTTCGATTGAAGGTGATGGCTACTTCAGAGTACAACGAGAAATAACCACAGACAATGGCACAACAAAAACCCCGCTATTAACAAGGTCAGGTAATTTTTACGTGAATAACGATAGTGAACTCGTAACGTCCCAGGGGTATTTCGTCCTTGATGAAGCAGGCGAGAAAATTAAGCTAGATGAACCTTATACGATCAATAGACAAGGTGAAATAAGCAAGATAAACGCAGACGGTGAACCTGTCTTTTATACAAAAATCAGTATGGGGACCGTAAGCAATCCTTCAGGATTAACAAAAGATGGAGGATCTATGTACGAGGAAACTACAAAATCAGGAGTGTTCAAGCAGGGTTTACCCGAATCATCACGCGTCGTATCCGGTCAGCTTGAAATGTCGAACGTTGATCTTACAGAAGAGTTCACCGAAATGATCGTTGCACAAAGAGGGTTCCAAGCTAACTCAAGAGTAATTACAACCTCAGATGAAATCCTTCAAGAAATCGTCAACTTAAAACGATAGGGGGTAGGAGCTGAGGAAGAGTGATCTTTCTCGGCTCATTCTGTTCTTATGATTACACTAACGAAATTAAACAAAGAACCATTTACTCTAAATGCAGTTTATATCGAAAAAATAGAAGCAACACCAGATACGATGATTTTCCTAACGAACGGAAAACATTACGTAGTGCTTGAGCCCGTTGAAGAAGTTAAAAGAAGAGTAACGGAATTTTACCAGGAAATTCAACTGTTGAAATAGTGGCTAGTAGAAGGAACGGGGGTGACAACTTTGTCTGATATGCTATCTCCAGCAACTGTCGATGCATTGTTATCAGCAATCGATGATAAACCACAAAAGCCTGATCCGCTAGAAGGAAGGCAAGTCCGAACGTATGATTTCAAACGTGCGCTTCGCTTTTCTCAGGATCATATTCGGATTCTAACAAGAATCCATGAAAATTATGCGCGACTCATGACTACGTACTCTTCTGCTCAGCTGCGGTCGATCGTACAAGCTTCTGTTGAGTCTGTAGATCAAATGTCGTTTGAGGAATTTGTGAAATCTCTTACAGACCAATCGATCTTGAGTCTATTTATCGCAAAGCCGCTTTCGGGTCAAATGGTACTTGAAGTATCGCCTGATCTCGCGTTTGCCATGCTTGACCGGATGTTAGGTGGAATGGGGCTTCAGCCAGATAAGCTTTCTCACTTAACGGAAATCGAAACGATGGTGATGGAGCGTATTTTCAGTAAGATACTCGAGAGTTTTCAAGATGCCTGGAATTCGGTATTGAAGCTGAATACTGAATTGAAAGAACTTGAGGTGAATCCTCATTTTCTTCAAATCGTATCACCGAACGAGACGGTTGTCACAGTTACGATCAATGTGAGCGTTGGTGATGTGGAAGGAACGATTCGTGTTTGTTTACCACATGTCGTACTTGAGCCGATCATGCCAAGGCTATCGGCACATCACTGGCTATCCAATCAGAAGAAAGATCCTGAACCACTGGAGAGTGAAGCACTGCAAAAGCGTTTAAGGAAGACGGATCTTACAATCGTTGCGGAATTAGGTAATTCAGAGGTAACGATCGAGGAGTTCTTGAACCTCGAAATTGGAGATGTGATACGACTGAACGAAAATGTCTCAGATCCGCTCACCGTAAAAGTCGATGATCAAGAAAAGTTTCAGGGTTATCCAGGAACTTCTAAAGGCCGGATGGCTATCCAAATAACAGAAGTTAAGGAAGAGGAGGACAGGAGCAATGACGGATGATCGCCTTTCGCAAGAGGAACTAAATGCGCTTTTCCAAGAAACCGCCGCAGGTAAGGAAGGGTCTACATTACCATTTCAAGCAGTTGAAATAGAAGCATTGAACGAGTTGTTCAGCGTCTCTTTAGGAACGCTTTCTACATCACTTTCTTCTATCTTTATGGAGGAAGTTCATGTATCAAACATCCATACCAAAGTACTTACAGATGAAAACATAACGGAACAGGTACCTTTTCCATATGTAGAAGCGTCCACTCGCTATGAAGGAGCTGCGTCTGGAGAATCGGGATTTATGTTAAACCCTCCTGATGCACAGGATATTGCAGACATTTGGGCTGTTGTAAGTGGAGATGAGAATGAAGATAACGTTGATAAAAGCTTAACCTCAGTAGTCACGCATATTATGGAAAGCTTACATAAAGGGCTCAGTATGGCTTCTGGATCATCTTTTTCCGGAACATTCTTGAATCTGCAAGTGGTATCGGAGTGGAGTAACTCTGCGTTAAGACATGCAGACTCGATGATCGATATTTCATTCGACCTATCGATCGGATCGATCATTCAAACAACCGTTCACCACGTACTGCCTGCACCGATCGGTAAGCAAATTACAGAATTGCTCGTAAGTGAAGAAGACCTTCGCCAATCAACAACAGATGAGGTCGCCGATGAACCACCTCTCACAGAACGAACACAAAGAAGCGAATGGAAGGAGCCTGAGCGTTCTTATGATGAACCAGTGAAACAGCCTGAACCAGCAAGATCTGAACCGGCAATTCAGAACGTACAGTTTACAAACTTTAATCAAAAGCAAAACCCATATTCAGAAGAGCGTAACCTTAATATGCTTCTCGATATCCCTCTCCAAGTGACGGTAGAACTCGGTCGCACGAAGCGCATCGTCAAAGATATTTTAGAGTTATCACACGGATCGATCCTTGAGCTCGATAAACTTGCAGGTGAACCTGTCGACATCCTTATCAATCAAAAGCTTATTGCTAAAGGAGAAGTCGTCGTCATCGATGAGAACTTCGGTGTGCGTGTGACAGATATATTAAGTGCAGCAGAACGGTTATCAAAGTTGCGGTAAAACAAGGAGTGTTAGAGAGTGAGACAGCGTTACTTAGGCATCATGGCACTCATGCTGCTGCTTAGTTTTTTTGTTACACCACATCACGTAGAAGCGGTTAACGGTAGCGTAACAGATTGGCTTACGGAAGATGGAGAGAAGCCCGCTGAAGAAAAGGAAGAACAGCCAGCTGTAGAAACAAAGAACTCAAATATATTTGTTCTCTTATTGAAGCTTGTATTCTACACGGTTGTCGTCGTCGGTCTAATCTATCTTCTAATCCGTTTTCTAGCGAAGCGTCAGCAAAAGATGCAGCAGCATTCGATCTTCACCCCGCTTGGAGGTACTCCGCTTGGAAACAATAAATCAGTCCAAATGATCAAAGCAGGCAACTCCGTTTATATGCTCGGTGTTGGTGAAGATATCAATCTATTAAAAGAAATTAAGGATGAAGAAGAAATGAAAGTCATCATGGCTCATGCTGAAGAACAGAAGACTGTTCCTTTTCTAAATCGAAAGCAGTCAGAAGACTTGAAGGATATGTTTCAATCCAGTCTGAACCGACAGCGGTCAAGACGCTCGAAATGGCAGCAGGACATGGATAATAACGACCCAGATAAGAGAGATCGTCTATGATGGATTTGTTAATAGGCTTAACGGTACCTGGACTTGATTTTGGTTCGAATGCGCCAGAAGATGTATCGGTAACCGTCCAACTCATCCTGTTACTTACGGTTCTTTCTATTGCGCCTGCTATTCTCGTACTCATGACCTGTTTTACTAGAATCGTAGTTGTCCTATCGTTTGTACGATCTGCCCTTGCGACACAATCGATGCCACCTAACCAGGTGCTGATCGGTCTTGCCTTGTTCTTAACATTCTTCGTCATGTCACCTGTACTATCAGAAATTAACGCAGAAGCCTTGCAGCCATATATGAACGAAGAAATTGGGCAGGAAGAGGCACTAGATGCAGCCGAAATGCCAATCAAAGAATTTATGGCCGAGCATACGCGTGAAAAAGACTTAGCGCTGTTTTACAAGTATGCGAATCTCGAAAAACCCGAATCGATTGAAGATGTAAGATTAACCGCACTTGTCCCTGCCTTTGCTATATCGGAATTAAAGACAGCTTTTCAAATAGGTTTTGTCATTTTTATTCCTTTTCTTATTATCGATATGGTTGTTGCTTCCACGCTGATGGCGATGGGGATGATGATGTTACCGCCCGTTATGATTTCTTTACCTTTTAAAATATTGCTGTTTGTGCTCGTCGATGGCTGGTATCTAGTCGTCGAGTCACTTCTATTAAGTTTCTGAGGAGGACGACATGTCACCGGATTTGGTTATTTCAATTGCCGAAGACGCTGTGTACACGGTCATCATTATCTCCGCACCACTTCTGCTTATCGCACTTGGGGTCGGTTTGATCGTCAGCGTATTTCAAGCAATGACTCAAATACAAGAGCAGACTCTCGCATTTATACCTAAAATCATTGCGGTACTGCTGACCATCGTTCTCTTCGGACCGTGGATGTTAACGATGTTGCTAGATTATACAACGAATCTCTATCAAAACCTCTATAGGTTCATCGGGTAAGGTAAATGGAAAATATCTTAAACGCCCTGCCACTGTTTTTATTAATATTCATGAGGGCGACCTCTTTCTTCATTATTGCGCCTGTCTTCTCTACAAGAAGCGTGCCGGCGCGTTTCAAAGTAAGTCTCGGGTTTTTCATCGCGCTTCTCGTAACGGCAGGGATCGGTTCAGTAGAAAGTATGCCGCTAGATTTCGCTTTTCTATTATTGATCTTCAAAGAGTTATTTATCGGTTTATCTCTTGGTTTTATCGCCACGCTAATTTTATACACGGTGCAGGTTGCTGGCGCATTCATCGATTTCCAAATGGGCTTCGTGATGGCGAATGTAATCGATCCCCAAACGCGCACTCAAGTGCCGATCATCGGTAACTTTAAGTACATGCTCGCGTTGTTATTTCTCGTATCTGTCGATGGCCATCATATGATGCTCGATGGTTTAGTCAAAAGCTATGAACTTCTTCCGGCAGAAGCGCTCCTAGCACAGGCTGAGAGTAACTCGGTTGCTAGATTTATTGCAGAAGTATTTTCTGCCATGTTCTACTCGGCGTTTCAGCTTGCGCTACCGATCGTCGCCTCCTTATTTCTTGTCGATGTTGCCCTTGGTCTATTAGCTAGAGCCGTTCCGCAAGTTAATATTTTTGTAGTTGGGCTTCCGTTAAAGATCTTTGTCGGGTTCGTATTGATCTTAGTAACGATACCCACGTTTTTCTTTCTACTCAGAGGAGTGTTTAGAGAAATGATCGATACGATGGGGCAGCTTATTCAAATTCTGGGTGGTTAATGCAATGAGTACATATCGTATGAAAATGAATCTCCAGTTTTTTTCTCAAGAAAAGACCGAAAAAGCGACCCCACAGAAGAAGCAGGATTCTAGAAAGAAGGGTCAAGTCGCAAGAAGTGCAGAGATTCCCTCAGCACTAATGATGGTCGGAGTCTTCTTGTTCATGTCTTTTGTCGGTGGTTGGATGGTCGAAAGCCTTCAAGCAATGATTCGAGGTAACATCATGAGGATACCAGATTGGAAGTTAACCGAACAAAACCTTGATCTTATGATGAAGGAGAATGTGTGGCAAGCTGCAGTGATCGCAGCGCCATTGATGGGCATCTCGCTCGTCATGGGTGTGATAGGAAACTATATGCAAGTTGGGTTTCTAGTAGCTACAGATCCTCTAAAAGCAAAGCTTGAGAGAATCAATCCGATAAAAGGTGCGAAAAGAATATTCTCGGCCCGTACGCTTGTCGAACTATTAAAATCACTGATTAAAATAAGCTTTATCACCTCCGTCACGTTCATCGTGCTTTGGAGAAAGCGAGAAGAGATGATGGTCATCTCTCAGATTTCGATGGGAGATGCGCTAGGATTAATCGGTTCGTTAATCATTCAAACGGGGTTGGCAGTAGCGATTCTCCTTCTGTTCCTGTCCATTCTTGATTACGTCTACCAAAAATATGACTTTGAAAAAAACATCCGGATGTCAAAGCAAGACATTAAGGATGAACATAAAAAGAGTGAAGGTGACCCACTCATTAAATCACGGATTAAAGAAAAGCAGCGGGAGCTAGGAATGAACCGCATGATTTCAGAAATACCAAAAGCGGATGTGGTCATTACGAACCCAACCCACTTCGCCGTAGCACTACGGTATGATCCTGAAGAAATGGATGTACCAACCGTCGTTGCAAAGGGTATGGACTATGTTGCCCTCAAAATTAAAGAATCAGCGAAAGAACATGATATCGTGATGTCGGAAAATGTCCCCTTAGCACGTGCTCTTTATCATCAAGTAGAGATAGGGGACGGTGTGCCAGAGGATTTGTTTAAAGCAGTAGCTGAGATACTTGCCTATGTATACAGCATTAAAGGCTATCCGGGAGGAGGAAATTAACCATGAAACTAAAGGATTTTGCAGTTCTCGTATCTGTCATCATGATCGTCGTTATGATGGTTATTCCGTTTCCTCCATTATTGCTAGATTTCCTCATCATGATGAATATAAGCTTAGCCTTAACGATTATTCTCGTTGCAATGAATACGAAAGAAGCGCTGCAATTTTCTATTTTCCCCTCCTTGTTATTGCTTACAACCCTATTCAGGTTGGGACTTAACGTATCGACAACGCGGTCTATTTTGACGAACAAAACTGGCGGCCAAGTCATTGAGACGTTTGGATCATTTGTGGTTGGAGGAAGTGTCGTAATAGGACTCCTTGTTTTCCTTATTCTAGTCATTATTCAATTTATTGTCATTACAAAGGGGTCCGAACGTGTAGCTGAAGTAGCAGCACGCTTTACGCTAGACGCGATGCCAGGTAAGCAAATGAGTATCGACGCAGATTTAAATGCCGGAATGATTTCAGACCAAGACGCTCGTGAACGCCGGCAAAAGATTGAGCGGGAGGCAGACTTCTACGGTGCGATGGACGGTGCGAGTAAGTTTGTAAAAGGAGATGCAATCGCAGGAATCGTTATCACACTGATCAATATTATCGGGGGACTCATCATCGGGATGGTTGTCCACGGAATGCCTGTTGGAGATGCCGCGACGACGTTTACACTCTTATCGATAGGCGACGGTCTTGTGAGTCAAATACCAGCACTATTGATTTCGACGGCTACAGGTATCGTCGTAACGCGCGCAGCTTCAGACGGAAACCTTGGAACGGATATCACAGGTCAGATCTTTGCTTACCCGAAACTGTTATACATTGTTGGAGCAGTTATTGCGCTTCTCGGGATCGCAACGCCAATCAATCCACTATTAACCTTTCCGATCGCGGGTTTACTGATTTATTCAGGTTGGATGATGCAGAAGAATCTTGATACCACTGCAGAAGAGGTAGAGACCGCTGCTGGGGATGAGGAAGCGGAAGAAATGAAAAGTCCTGAAAGCGTTACTGGACTTCTTCATGTTGATCCGATCGAGTTTGAATTCGGATATGGGCTTATTCCGCTCGCAGATCAAAAGCAAGGCGGCGATTTGTTAGACCGAGTCATCATGATTCGTCGTCAGATTGCGCTAGAACTTGGAATCGTGGTGCCTGTCATCCGAATCCGAGACAACATCCAGCTACAGCCTAATGAATATGTGGTCAAAATTAAAGGCAACCGTGTTGCGGGTGGAGAGCTATTACTAAATCAGTATCTTGCTATGAGTAGCGGAGTGGAAGATGAAACGATCACTGGGATCGAAACCGTCGAACCTGCCTTTGGCCTCCCAGCACTTTGGGTGACTGAAGAAATGAAAGATCGAGCAGAGCTTTCAGGTTATACCATCGTCGATCCGCCATCAGTTGTTTCCACCCATTTAACAGAAGTGATCAAAAAGCACGCTCACGAGCTATTGAGTCGCCAGGAAGTGAAGAACCTACTAGATAACGTGAGAGAAACATCGCCTGCTGTTCTAGAGGAGCTCATACCGAATGTACTCACGATCGGTGACGTTCAAAAAGTTCTGATGAGGTTACTAAAAGAGAAAGTGTCGATCAGGTCACTCGATATGATCCTTGAATCACTCGCTGATAATGGAATTCGAACAAAAGACACGGATGTGTTAGCAGAATATGCAAGACAGACGCTATCAAGGCAGATTACGGCTCAAATCGCAGCGCCTGGTGAAGCGATCAAAGTACTGACAGCTGGCGCAAGACTTGAAAAGCGCTTTGCAGAGTCAGTGCAGCAATCTGATCAGGGAAGCTATCTAGCACTTGACCCAGAAACGTCCCAGACGATCTATCAAGAGGTCTTGCAGCAAGTAAATCGACTCCAGCAATCTGGAATACAGCCGATCTTGCTTACTTCTCCTGCAATTCGAATGTATATAAGACAATTTCTTGAGCGATATATGCCTGACTTAACAATCCTATCTTATAGTGAATTAGAACCTGATGTTGAAGTCCAGAGTGTAGGGGTGATTAATCTGCCATGAAAATAAAACGCTATACGGTGAACCACCTGAGAGAAGCTATGCCGATGATACGGAAGGATCTTGGGAAAGACGCCGTCATCTTAAATACGAAAAAGATAAAAGTTGGAGGGTTTCTCGGTTTTTTTCAAAAGACCAAGCTCGAAGTCCTCGCTGTATTAGATGAAGATAAAGCTGCACAGGAAAAAAAGGATGAATTCGCAACGCTTCTCGAATCAGAAAAGAAGCGACGAGAGCAAGCTCCAAAACCTAAACTAGAGGAGCTTCCAGAACCTGAACCACAGCCGGTACAAGAGGAAGAGTATCATGTTATGGGCGAATTAAAGTCTATGAAGGAAATGATGATGCAGATGATGGAGACAGAAAGGTTGCCGGTGCATTTGAAACCCGTCAACGCCTTTTTGGAAGACCATGAATTCTCTAAATCGATCCGCTCATCCGTCATGGCAGACTTACTCATGAAAGCGAAGCTATCTCCTGGATTTTCAAGAGAAGATGCGTTCATCTGGATGCGACAGGGGCTGCAAAAGCGCACACAAGAATACCCTGACATGACGACACCTGCTAAAAAGATCCGATGCTTTGTTGGTCCAACTGGCGTAGGCAAAACGACGACGATCGCAAAACTTGCCGGAGATATTATTTTGAATGAACGAAAATCAGTAGGATTGATCACGTCGGATACGTACCGAATTGCTGCGGTCGATCAGCTTCGGACATATGCAGATATTCTTGGAATTCCATTAGAGGTCGTTCAATCACCTGATGACCTGTCATTTGCAATTGAAAAACTCTCTGAATGTGACACGATTCTGATGGATACAGCAGGACGGAATTACCAGCAGTACAAGTATATTTCACAACTTGAAGATCTTGTTTCGAAGAATGACATTGCTATCAGTCTCGTTCTTAGCCTGACTCATCGGTATAACGATTTAAAAGTTATTACAGATAATTTTCAGAGCGTTGGTGTGACAGAAGTCATTTTGACGAAGATGGATGAAACGAAAGCTCGAGGGCCTGTTTTTAACTTAATGGAAGATTACAAGCTTCCAGTGACCCTCATTACGAATGGACAGAACGTGCCTGATGATATGGTGAGGACCACGCAAGGTCCCCTTGTGGATTTAGTAATGGAGGATAAGATGTATGACAGATCAAGCTAACAAACTACGAGAGAAGGTCACGAGTCGCGCTGAGTCTTCCCCTCGAGACAGAAAGACCAAGGTTATCGCAATAACGAGCGGTAAAGGCGGGGTCGGTAAGTCCAATGTTTGTTTGAATCTAGCATTAAGTATGGAAGCTCTTGATAAAAAAGTAATGATTCTAGACCTTGATATCGGAATGGCGAACGTTGATGTCCTTATGGGCGTAACACCAAAAGAAACGTTGCTTTCGATGCTTAAAAAAAACCTCTCACTTGATGAAGTATTAGAAACAGGTGTGAATGGTCTCACGTATATTGCTGGGGGCAATGGTATCGGTACTGTTTTCTCAATGACTGATGATCAGCTTCACCATTTCTTCAATGAGTTTAGTAGCCTACAAGGTAAAGTCGATTACATTATTTTAGACACGGGTGCAGGCCTTACTCCTGAGAGTATGAGATTTCTTCAAGCTGCAGATGACATCTTTATCGTTCTCAACCCAGAACCTCCGTCAATTACGGATGCTTATGCTGTATTAAAAGCGCTTCATAGCAAGAATGCGAATCTACCGGTCAAGCTAATCGTCAATCGTACTGTTAGCGATCAAGAGGGAGAACAAGCTTCAGCTAACTTTTTGCGGGCTTCAGAGCAGCTTCTCAATAAACCGATTGAGGTCCTTGGGTATATCCCAGACGATGACGCAGTAAGGAAAGCGGTTATGGAACAAACGCCATTTCTTTTGCAGTACCCGCGTTCAAAAGCTTCTCTAGCCATTAATCAAATCGCAAGAACTTACCTTGAACTTCCTACCCAGTACAAGCTAGGAGTGAAAGGGTTCCTAATGAAAACGTTGTTTCATAAATAAATGGAAGACATAATCAGGTGGTGAATCCCATGAAATCCAAAATGGATCAACAGACAATTGAATATTGGAAAGCATGGAAGAGTGAGAAAAACGAAGAAGCCGGTAACTATCTAGTTTCCTTCTATCGACCACTTGTTGATTATGCTGTGAAACGTTATGTGGCTACATTACCTTCTTCTGTTCATCCGGATGATATTAGTAGTTTTGCATTCAATGGTTTGCTAGATGCGATCGATAAGTTTGAACTAGAACGTGACCTTAAATTCGAAACATATGCGAACTGGCGTATCAAAGGTTCGATCATAGATGGTTTGAGACAGAATGACTGGGTGCCACGATCTGTAAGAGATAAAGCGCGCAAAATCGAAGAAGCGTATGCGTTGTTAGAGCAAGAACATCAAAAGTCTTGTACAGATGAAGAAGTAGCGAAGCACCTTGGTATGACAGTAGCAGAAGTTCAACAAACGATGCAGGATGCTTCTCTTTCAATCATGATTTCAGTTGATGAACCAGTGTATGAAGAAGATCAACAGCAGATCGAACGGTATAACGTCATTGAGAATGAACGAGCGGATCTCCCAGAAAAGCATATCCATGAGCATTTTATTAAGGAAATTCTGACCGAAACGATCGATCGCCTTCCAGAAAAAGAAAAACTAGTTATTTCGCTCGTCTATTTTGAAGAGCTTACCTTGACTGAAATTGCGAGAATTCTCAAGCTGTCTACAAGTCGAGTCTCTCAACTTCATTCAAAAGCACTACTGCGAATGAAAGGTGCCCTTCGAGCGAATAAAGAACATGTCCAATCCATGTAATCGGAGTGAATTGAATGGTAATCTTCATTTTTATCAGCATAGCTTTACATCTAGTTAGCTTCTTGTGTATCGTACTTCTATTTCTCAAGCAGTCCAAAGGATCCAATTTAAAAGAAGAAGTACGAGAAAGTATGCAGTCCTATATCGAACAGCTCGAACATGAGAATGATCAGTTGATCGATCGCGTGAAGACACTTGTTGAAAAGCGAGAGAGTCAAATCGATTTACGACTGCGCGTGCTTGAGCAATCAAGAGACAAGGCGCCACAGGAAAGCGTGAGGCCGTCGCAGCCTCCAAAAGAGGTACAGCAACACCAGAAACCTGGATCGGTCGTTCTTCAACACCCTTCAGTAAGAAATGATCGGAAGCAGCAAGCTCTCAGGTTGTATAAAGAAGGGTTTACGATGAATGAGATCGCTAAATTTCTGAACTGCGGTGTTGGAGAGGTCGAACTTATCGTGAATATTCACGGAAGGTCACAACAGCTATGAAAATTCAACAATCAAGTCAACTGATGCTTGATTCAGTAAAGAAAGATACAACGAAGCCATCATCTAAAAACGCATTTAACAACGTGATCAATGAAGCAGCAAAAGAGTTAAAAGGTTCTGCACTTCAAAGGCTGCTTCATCAGATCGAAGACCAAGGAAAGCTTTTGGGAAGAGAAAAAACGCTTCAAAACTTAACAGCATATAAACGGTTAGTAAAGCAATTTCTTGAAGAAGCAGTAGGCCAAGGTCTCTCATTATCTGAAAAGAACAGCACAGACCCACATGGAAGAAATCGAACGTATAAACTCGTTGAAACAGTTGAAGAAAAGCTTGTAGAGCTTCAAGAGGAAATTCTAGCAAAAGAAAAGTCCGGTGTGCGCGTTCTATCGCTCGTTGGTGAAATTAAAGGACTGTTAGTGGATTTCATGCTCTAGGTCATTTATACTAGAAAAAATAGGAAGTTTATGCTCATGTGGGAACGCATGAGTTTTTCTATAATTAAAATAAGAACATACGTTCGAATTTGTGGTTGTGATTTTCGTACGTTAGGATACTTTCTATCCTACACAAAGAGAAGGGAGAGGTGAGGATGATGCAAAGGTGTCCATATTCTATGATAAAGGGTGGTCATGGTGAGCTTATGAAAAACCCCCTTTTCCGGTCATTTATGGAAGACGAGGAGAACTGGAGATGTTACGTCGAGGTAAGTGAAGAACATAAGAAAGACACACTTCAAAGGTTAAATAAGCTTTTCCATATGTATTATGCAGAAATTCGATTTATTGCATATATGTCAAGGTTGATCCATTATACGGCGATTAATTTCGACCGAAAACACAGATTAAACAGCATGAGATATCCATTAACGCTGGATCAACCGGTAAAAGAAAACGGGGACTCCTGGATTGATCTAGTCGCGGGGGAGCCGATTCAACCTACTACAAAGGATGTTGATCAACAATTTCTATCTTTTTCTCTGTTTCGGGCGTATAAAAGGCTGACGGCTAAGCAGAAAGAAGTGTTAGATCTCTTTTATAGCGAAGGCGCTACTGATACAGAAATCGCAAATGATTTCGGCGTATCTCAGCAGGCGGTAAGCAAACGTAGAAAGCGCGCATTGAAGAAATTAAGAGACGTGGTAAAGGAGGGGATCCAATGAACATCACAAACATTATTAATACGATGATCGGTGATTTAGGTTTTCCAATCGTTGTGTCGCTGTATTTACTCATTAGACTGGAGAGAAAAATAGAAAATTTATCGAATGTGATTGCTGAACAGGATTCGAATAAGAAGGGATAACTATGGAAAGTAGACTATATAACCTTTTACAACGTGCAAAGAAACAAGATGAGGAAGCAATTTCCCTCATTCTACAAACCTTCGAGAAAAAGATCGAAGCAGAATTAAGACAAACGTCTTATGCTGAGAGAGACGATTTAAGACAAGACTTGTATATGAAAGTGTACGAAGCAATAGAAAAATACAAGATTGACGATGTACCTGACTTTGAAGAGTTTGTCATAAATCTCGAAAAAGGGAAGAAAGACAGTGGTGAATGATGTATGAACATTTAGGAAAATCATTGTAGCTTGAATCGCTTTTAGCTATGATGGTGGTGGAAGATACAATACGGAGGGTTTATGATGAAAATTTTCTTAATAATCGGTGCGATCAACGCATGTCTTGCTGTTGGTCTTGGTGCCTTTGGAGCACATGGGCTAGAAAGTCGTCTATCAGAGAGAATGCTTGAAACGTTCAAAACGGGCGTTCAGTACCATATGTATCATGCTCTCGGATTGATCGGTATTGCCCTTGTTGCGGACAAGCTTCAATCAGCAGGATTAATCAATTGGGCTGGGTGGCTAATGTTTGCTGGGATCATCCTCTTCTCAGGAAGCCTTTATGTTCTGAGCTTGAGTGGCATTAAGATCCTTGGGGCAATTACCCCGCTTGGAGGCTTAGCTTTTATTATTGCTTGGATCCTTCTTGCAGTGGCAACCTTCAAAATGTAATGGAAAACCGGCCTAAGTCAGGCCGGTTTTTGATTTATCTTGGAGAGTATGAAGTCATTTGTTGAAGAGGATAGTTATACTCAAGCTCCTCGTCGAATGTAATATAGTCCAAGTAGATCATTAATAAAATATAGCGTTTTCCTGTCTGAGGATCAGAAATAATAATATGATCTCTTCCCGCTGCTTCAATAATCCCTTTGAACACCTTCGCATTCCACTTTTCGTTGTTTTCAAATGTCATATAAATCGTAGCGACTTTTCCAAGGTTCAAACGAAGGATGTTTTCGATATACGATTGTTCGACTGCCAACTGAGCTGGAAAACCTTGCCCTTGTGTCATGGCCCCCTGTACTTGTTGACCTTGACTTGGGTATCCTGATGGAAATGATTGCTGCCCCATTTGTTGTCCCTGACCGTTTTGCCCCATCTGTCCCATCTGCTGCCCCATTTGTCCCATTCCATTTTGTCCTTGTTGCGGCATTTGTCCATAGCCGCCGCCCCCGTTGTTCCATAGCTTATTTTTCATTGTAACCCTCCTTAAGCGTTCCCTTAGCCTTAGTAAACCTCTGAGCACTCACTTTCGGTAGGTTGATAAAAGCAATGCGCTTTATACCTTCCAGCATTCCATTGATCGAACCACTGAGCAGGGCAGGTTCCAGATGGTTTGAAGAACCACAGTGCGTTACTTGCCGGGTGGTATCGGGTCCCTTTGATCGTTTTTCGGGCTAGGCGTTTATCCTTTTCTCTAGCGCGTTGATAAAAATAGCCTTTTTTGGTAGCTTCGAACCCCCCCGGACTTTGATAAACCATGTTTGTGATAGAGTTAATGTTTTCGAAATCAATACAGGTAACTTTTACTCGATTGACACCGACATTTCCCACCATCAGCATACCTAGTTCACCATCGCCCTCTGCCTCGGCCCGCATTAATCGTGCCAAGAGAGCAACATCTGAGTCATTCGTTTGAATAACGGCCAAAAGACCACCTCATCTCAGGTTTCACAACGTTCCTCAGCAGGATGAAAGAATAAAGCCATGGCCCCTTCGTAACTCATTGTATGTTTCATATGGGAGGTTATGACTTTTTGTAGATCGAGAATGAAGAGAGAAACATGCAAATAGAAAAAAGCCATTGAAAACAAATGTTTTCAATGGCTTTTCCACATCGTATTATACGTACAAGAACTGAGGGAGGCGTTCTTTAGGAAGGTGAGTTCCAACGAAGAAGCTTCCGAATTCACCGAAGCGTGCACTCACTTCATCAAATCTCATTTCATATACAAGTTTTTTGAACTGCAGAACATCATCAGCGAATAGAGTAACGCCCCATTCCCAGTCGTCGAAACCGACTGAACCGGTGATGATCTGTTTTACTTTCCCAGCGTAACTTCGTCCAATGAGTCCGTGACTACGCATCATGTCACGACGCTCGTCCATGGAAAGCATGTACCAGTTATCGTTTCCTTCGCGCTTTTTGTTCATTGGGTAGAAACAAACATATGGCGCTTCAGAAAGCTCTGGCTTCAAGCGTGCTTGAATACGAGGGTCGTTATCAGGATCGCTGTCTTTGCCAGCCATATAGTTACTTAGCTCAACAACTGATACATAAGAGTATGCTGGTATTGTATATTCAGCAAGTGTTGTTTTATTAAATGCATTCTCGATCTCATTGAGTTCTTCCATTGTAGGGCGAAGGAGCATCAACATAAAGTCTGCTTTCTGACCTACGATGGAGTATAGTGCGTGACTTCCTTCTTTGTGATTTGCTGTTACTTCCCACTTTTCGAGGAACGTTAAGAATTCGTTAATCGCATTGTCACGTTCGTCGCTAGATAGCTGCTTCCATGCAGTCCAATCCATCAAACGGAAATCATGCAGGCAATACCAGCCATCAAGAGTTTCTGCTGCTTGGTTCATATATGATCCACTCCTTAATAAGTATCCAATCAATCTCCATCTTCTACTATACCAATACTTGTACTTGTTTAAAAGCGATTGAAGTGTGGATCATGTGAAGGAAAGGCAACTCTTTTATCGGGTCAGTTTATACTCGGCCTCACTTCTTTCATGCTTATCACATATAAGGAATGTTCTACAAAATGAGTAGAAGAGAGGACATGTCGCACCGCTCATTCGTCAGAAAAGTAGAACTTTTACATGCAAAGGCTTACAGTTTGGGATTTATTTTTGTTTTTAGGGAAAAAAGAGTATCGTAGGGAGTAGAAGTCATATTAATGAGGTGAATACAATGAGTGATCTATTTACAAGCATGAAAGAGACAGTGAAGAACGGCAAGCCAACGATTGTTTTTCCAGAAGGTACAGATGAGAGAGTTCTTGTAGCCGCAAATCGTCTTGCAGAGGATGGCATCTTAAAACCAATTGTTGTTGGTGGAGAAGAAGCAGTGAAGGACAAAGCATCAACATTACATGTTGAACTTCATCAAGATCTACAAATCCTTGATCCAGCAAGCTATTCAGAAATGGACGCTCTTGTTGAGTCATTCGTAGAACGTCGTAAAGGAAAAGCAACAGCAGAACAAGCTCAAGAAATTCTTCTTGATGTGAATTACTTTGGAACAATGCTCGTTCACACAGGAAAAGCTGATGGCCTTGTAAGTGGTGCTGCTCACTCTACTGGCGATACGGTTCGTCCGGCTCTTCAAATTATCAAAACAAAAGAAGGCATCAAAAAGACATCTGGTGCGTTCGTAATGGTAAAAGGCGATCAGAAATATGTATTTGCTGACTGTGCAATCAACATTGCCCCCGATAGCAATGACCTTGCTGAAATCGCCGTTTCCGGCGCGGAAACAGCTAAGATGTTTGGAATCGATCCAAAAGTAGCGATGCTAAGCTTCTCAACAAAAGGTTCAGCTGTATCTCCTGAAACTGAAAAAGTGATGGAAGCAACACGGATCGCAAAAGAAAAAGCACCTGATCTTGTTATCGATGGTGAGTTCCAATTCGACGCTGCATTCGTTCCTGAAGTAGCAAAGAAGAAAGCACCTGAATCGCCACTTGAAGGGCAAGCGAATGTATTTGTATTCCCAGGTCTTGAAGCAGGTAACATCGGGTACAAAATGGTTCAACGTCTCGGCGGTTTTGAAGCAGTAGGACCCGTCCTACAAGGTCTAAACAAGCCAGTTAACGACCTATCAAGAGGTTGCAGTGAAGAAGATGTTTACAAGCTAGCGCTAATTACAGCGATGCAGAGTTTATAAGGTTCATTAAAGACTGTCGACACGAGTTCGGCAGTCTTTTTTTCAATTCACGGTAGGTTCGCGGATATATTTTTGTTTTAGCGGATATATCCATAGATTGCGCGGATATAATACGAAAATCGCTGATATACCACCAATTTCCCATCATAAAAAAACACCCGAAACAACTTTCGGGTGCTTTTAATAATTATTTATATAGTGCTTTCTCATTTCGTGTGAAAACACGCTGATAATTGTAGTCGTACAGAGATAACTCAGGTATCGAAAGGTGTTGAGTCGTCAATGTCCCAGCGTATTTATTCAGCGTTTTAAGCGTTCGCATCATCACATCACTAACGGACAAGCTCTCTCCAATCAATTCGCTCAATGAAGCCATCGTTTCTGGAACAATTGTTGGATAGCTAAATTTAGTTTCTTCGCCATTTAGGGAACGCTCGTAAAACTCCTTGATTAGTTCTGCGCGATCTGAACCACTTCCGTCTACACACAGGTAAACCTGAACTGCAACGCCTCCACGAAGGCGTCTCTGAGAAATTCCTGCGAACTTTTGTCCATTAATACTAAGGTCATAGCGGCCTGGACAATAGGAGCCGACAATTTCGCGATCTTCTATAGTAACCCCATATGGTGAAAGAATTTCCTGAATGAAATCAACCATGGATTCGTACCCTTTGTCGATTCCCATTTCCTGCGCTTTCTCTGCAAACACAAGTGAGAGGTTCAAAACACCGCTATCCAGTACAACCGCAAGTCCTCCTGAATTTCTAACGATGACCTTATAGCCTTGTTGCTTTAAGTATTCGATCCCACGCTCAACGCTTGGGAGACGTGTGTCTTGTATACCGAGTACAATCGTATCGTGATGAACCCACGAGCGCATGACAGGCGAAGAATCGCCGCTTCCTGTTGAGTTGCATAACGTATCATCCATTGCAAAAGATTGTAGTGCATCGAATGAGGGTCCTAGAGTAGATTGGTCTATTATTCGCCATTCTGGCTGGTAAAGTACTGAGTCATTCGCCATAGCTATTTCCTTTCTGTTGCTAATCTTTTGCTATTATAGCACGAAAAAATACTCATCTTCAGATTACATATTGCGACAATATTTCCCGGGAGATGACATATTATTATGTTTGAACCAAATGGGAATGGTGGAATATAGGTTACTAGATAATTATGGGAGGTGAAGGGATGCCACGAGCAACTGACAGACCTGGAGAAGGAATGTATAAGTGTACAAATTGTGGTCAGGAAATGACTATTTAAAAAGATAGTGATCAGTTACCACCATGTCCAAGTTGTGGAAATAATACATTTAATGCCGCATAAAAGAGCATAACACCTTAGAGTTGGAAAGTACGGGAAAACTTCTCGTACTTTCTTCTTAGTTTTAACGACTTTTTGCCTTTAAAACCTTTATTTCACAGTAAATTTGTGAACTTACTAAGTTAAGATAATTTTGCGAGAATTGTCTAAAATGCTATAATAATATTTGTGTGTTTACTAGTTAGCGAGTAAGAGAGCGAGCAAAGGAAAAACAACATGAGATGTAAGTGCTTTCATAAAAGCGAGACAGCAAACGAATGACTTGCATAGAAACCATTCAAGAAAGGGGTAGTGTCCATGAAGCTAACGGTTAAGATTATTGCCGGTTTAGTGTTGGGTATTTTAGTTGGTGTAATATTTAACTTGTTTGCACCAGGTGCGTTTGGACCTGTAGATCAGTATTTTCTAAGTCCAGTCGGACAAATCTTCTTAAACTTAATTAAAATGCTAGTTGTACCGATTGTGTTCTTCTCGATCGTAGTAGGTACAGCTGGAATCAGTGATCCTAAGAAGCTAGGTCGTATGGGAGGAAAAACAGTAGGCTTTTTCCTAGTAACGACGACCATCGCTATTTCGATCGCTATGGCACTTGCTTATCTAATCAAACCTGGTGTGGAAGGCTCATTCTCCGGCCAGAGTGATTTTGAGGCGGAGGAAGCACCTCCAGTAATGGATACGATTCTGAACATTATCCCGACGAACCCTCTTCAGGCTTTAACAGAAGGGAACATGCTGCAAATCATCGCCTTTGCTATATTCATAGGGTTTGCACTTGCAGTCCTTGGCGACAAAACAAAGGCGCTGCGTGACCTTATGGAACAAGGTAACGATGTCATGATGTATTTAGTTAAAATTATTATGGAAACTGCTCCATACGGAGCGTTCGCTTTGATCGCCTCTGCTGTCGGTGGTCAAGGTAAAGAAGCACTGCAATCCATGGGTATGTACTTTATTGTCGTGCTGGTTGCACTGCTTATACATGCACTCGTTACGTATAGTAGTGCTATTTACTTGCTGGGTAAAGAGAATCCGCTTAAATTCTTTAAAGCTTTTTCACCAGCAATGGCCGTTGCATTCAGTACGTCATCTAGTAGTGGTACACTTCCTGTCTCTATGAAAACAGCTCAGGAAAACTTAAAGATCCCTAAACAGATCAGTAGTTTTGTTCAGCCTCTAGGGGCGACGATCAATATGGACGGAACAGCGATCATGCAGGGTGTTGCAACCGTCTTTATCGCACAGATAACTGGAATCGATCTTACATTCACGCAGCTCATCATCGTTGTTGTGACCGCAACTCTTGCAAGTATCGGTACAGCCGGTGTTCCTGGTGTAGGACTCATCATGCTTGCGATGGTTCTAAATCAAGTTGGACTTCCTGTAGAGCCGATCGGTTTAATTCTTGCAGTGGATCGATTGCTTGATATGACACGAACTGCAGTTAATATTACAGGTGATGCTGCATGTGCTCTTTATATTAAAAAATCAGAGGAAAAAAGAGAAAAAGCTGCAGCAACTGCTGCTGAAGGTTTCAATGGCTAAATTTTCTCGACAAATCCCTTGTTTTTTAACTTTAAAACCTTCTTCTACCTGTCCTTTGGACGGGTGGGGGAAGGTTTCTTTTTGGTATAATTTGAGCTATAATAAGGGGATGAATTTGACGGAAGGGGTCCAATGCTGAGATGCTCGAACGATTAAACGAAGAAAAAGTATTTAAAGATCCAGTTCATCGCTATATCCATGTTCGCTACCGTTTAATCTGGGAGCTCATTGGAACGAAAGAGTTTCAACGCCTTCGCCGGGTTAGACAGTTAGGAACAACCTATTTAACGTTTCACGGTGCTGAGCATAGTCGCTTCAGTCACTCTCTCGGTGTTTATGAAATCGTTAGAAGAATCAACGAGATCTTCTCTCAATATGACGGTTGGAACGAAGAAAACAGATTGTTAAGTATGTGTGCAGCACTTCTTCATGATGTTGGACATGGCCCGTTTTCCCATTCGTTCGAGAAAGTATTTGGATTCGACCATGAAGATTTCACTAGAATGGTCATATTGGGTGATACGGAAATTAATCAGATCCTTCGTAAGGTGAGCGCAAGTTTTCCTGAAGAAGTAGCAGATGTTATTGCAAAAACGCATGACAACAAACTAGTCGTTTCCTTAATATCCAGTCAGATCGACGCGGACCGTATGGATTATTTGTTGCGTGACGCTTACTTCACTGGCGTGAGCTACGGACAGTTTGATATTGAACGGATTCTGCGCGTAATGAGACCAGGTGATGATCAAATCGTCATAAAGCAAAGTGGTATGCATGCTGTTGAAGATTACATCATGAGTCGCTATCAGATGTATTGGCAAATCTATTTCCACCCTGTAACGAGAAGTGCGGAAGTGATTTTAAGCAAGATTTTGCATCGAGCAAAGAAGCTTTATCTCGAAGGGTACTCATTTAAGCATGAACCGAAACATTTTCACTCTCTTTTTAAAGAAAATATCAGTCTTGAAGATTTCTTAAAGCTTGATGAATCTGTTGTGATGTTCTATTTTCAAATATGGCAAGAAGAGGACGATCCAATTCTCCGCGATCTTTGCGAGCGTTTCATGAATCGACGGTTGTTTAAGTACGTAGAATTCAATCCGATGGAGAAAATGAACGATTGGAGAGAGCTATACGACTCCTTTAAAGAAGCTGGGATCGATCCTGATTACTATTTAGAAGTCGATTCTTCTTCAGATCTTCCATATGATTTCTACCGTCCAGGAGAAGAGGAAGAAAGACTTCCGATCCATCTCCTTAAACCAGGTGGAGATTTAAGGGAACTTTCTCGTGAATCTGAAGTTGTAGAAGCCATATCGGGCAAGAAGCGTACAGATCACAAGCTCTATTATCCCGCAGATATTATCATGCAGGGGAACACAAAAGCCACTCGTCGCATTAGGTCATTGCTACAATTAGATTAACTGTTCAAAAAGAAACCTGCTGTGATGAAGTGCGCTTCCTCTGCAGGCCAAAACGATAGTAGATATAAATAGCTTTTTGGACAACCTGTCAAAAGAAAAATGGGGAGGGGTACAGGTTGCTAGAAGATCATGCGAAAGTCATTACTGTATTAAAAGAAGCGGGAGAAGTTACCGGACGGAAAAAGCTTCAGAAAATCATATATATTTGTAAGAAATTGCAGTTTCCATTTAACGAAAAGTATCAATTTCATTTTTATGGTCCGTATTCTGAGGAACTAACGCTTCGAGTTGAAGAGCTTTGCAATCTTGGGCTTGTCGCAGAAGTGAAGGAAAGCAAGGGGAATTACTACCAATACAAGTATTCCGTAACGGATCAAGGAACTGAATTTCTAGGACATTACAATTTAGATTTTCCTTCTTTAAATGAGTGTATCTTAAAAATGAACGGAGAAAGCTCGCGTTTTCTTGAGCTGGTTTCAACCGTATTATTCTTTGATAAGCTTACGAAAGATGAAGTGATTGAGAAGATCCAAACGATTAAACGAAAACAAAATTATTCAAGTGATGAGATCGAAGAGGCTTACGCATTTATTAATGGTCTTAACAGCTTGCTTCAATAGAATACTAGTTCAATAGAAAAAGGTGCACGAAGTAAATTCGGCACCTTTTTCGTCTAACCTTTAAGAGGGATTTTTTTCGATAGTGTTGTCTGGAGCTTGCTGACATTAACCTTTGTGAGAATATAGCCAGATAAAATTAAGAGTCCTATCATAAGTAGAGAAAAGACCAACGTGCTGAGGTATGGAAGAACAAGCTGCAGCAAACCAGGGATCGACTCTGCCAGCAGAAAGACGATTGAAAAGGATGATAACACATGAAAGGTGATACCAGCTGAAAGCCCGACGCTTTCTCGACTCTCTAAGAGAGAAGGCATCCAACCAATCGCTACTATTGAATAAATAATAAGAGCAAGAACCATGGTTAAGATCCCATAGATTACGTTGTGCTGGAAGTTGCTGAGTTGGAGAAGCACTATGTAAATGAGAGTAGATACTATACCAATTCCAGCACCGATCGATACTGGTGAATACAAACGTTCCTTCATCACAAATCTCCACCTTTCTATTACGATTATTTCGAGCGTATTACAATAAATACCCTGTTAACGTTTAGTATAATCTTTCCGGTACAAAAGGTTATGAGAAAAATGTCGAGACTAGTAATAGAATTTGTCGATTGATAAAAAAGGTTCGAAAGACTCATATAGAAGAAAAGGAGTGTTCAATATGGATAGAATAAACACTGCGATCGTAGGTTTCGGATTTTCAGGTGCAACGTTCCATGCTCCTGTGATGAAATCAGTGAAGAATTTACATATTACGACGGTTGTTTCGTCTAATCCTGAGAAAGTTTTGTCCGCACTTCCAGAGGTAGATGTTCGACCATCCATTGAAGACGTGATAAGTAACAATGATATAGAGCTTGTTGTTATTACAACACCGAATGAATTCCACTTCCCTATGGCTAAAAAAGCGCTAGAAGCTGGTAAGCACGTCGTTCTTGAGAAACCTTTTGCAGTAAATGTTTCAGAGTGTGAAACGCTTATTGATGTGGCAGAAGAGAATGGGTGTATCTTAAGTGTTTATCATAATAGGCGTTTTGATAACGATTTTCTAACGATTAAAAAGCTAGTAGACGAGAATACTCTAGGTGAAGTGTACACGTATGAGGCGCATTATGATCGCTATCGTGCCGAAGTACGTGACAGATGGAGAGAGCAAGATAAGAAGGGATCGGGTATTCTTTTTGATCTTGGCTCCCACTTGATCGATCAAGCTCTTTCTCTTTTTGGAGAACCAGACAGTGTGATAGCAGATGTAGTGGCACAGCGTGAAGGTGCAAAGACGGATGATTATTTCCACCTTATTTTAAAATACGGAGTCAAACGAGTGATCTTGCATGGAGGGTCGCTTGTGCAGAAACCAGGCCCGCGCTATCAAATTCATGGTATGGAAGGGTCATTCGTGAAGTGGGGAATTGATCCTCAAGAAGAAGCGCTTAAGAACGGGCAGATCCCAGGAGGACCTGGATGGGGTGAAGATTCTAAGCGGGATTATGGAATGCTTACTTCAGGAAATGAGGAGAGGAAAGTTCCTACCGTTCCAGGATCCTATCAAGAGTATTATGAAGGAATCGTTCGTTCGATTAAAGAAGGCGACGCTGCGCCTGTAACGGCTCAGGAAGCGTTGAACGTGATCAAATGTATCGAACTGGCATTGAAGAGTAGTGCTACAAACCGCACCATTGAGTGGAAGTAAAAAGAACGAGGTGGCCCACTCGGCCATCTCGTTCTTTTGGTTACTGCTTATCCTTTAACTGTTACTTGAATAATAGAATCAGCCCATTTAAGAGCTTCGATATAGCTGTTTTGTAAAGCATCACTGGTGATTGTCAACGTATTGAGATGAGAGGAAAGCTCTTGCCAATCGTTCTGTTCCACAGCTTTAATGATACTCAAGATTTGATGGTATTCTGTTTGTTGAGAGTTCATCAAAGTTTGTTTAATCACGTCGTCAATCGGTAGCTCATCTAGAACTTCTTCCATAGGTCGCTGCAAGATCGTATCGAGTAACGAAAACATTCCTACTAGTGAAGCCTGATGTGGATTCACGTTAATTTTCTTTGCTACTAACTCTGCTAGCTTGGCTCGTGTTAAAGAGAGATGAAGAATTTCTGAAGATTGCTCAGTATCCTTTGTAACCATTAGGATCAAGATCCATTTCTTCACCTCTGCGAGTCCTAATAATACGATTGCCTGCTTCACATTACTTACCTTTACTCTAAGTCCGAGTGAATTGATCAAGCGTAATAGTTTATAAGAAAGAGCAACATCTTTTTCAGCTAAGGTAGCGACTGCTTGAATATCAGGTGACGGCTGATTGATCTCGCTCAGAATCTGAATATAAAGTTGCGGCATCGGTTTAAGATCCTTCGTAGAAAGGATGGACGGCTTACTGAAAAAATATCCTTGAAACAGTTCGAATCCAAGACCTTTTGCCTCCTCGAACTCTTCTAACGTTTCCACCTTTTCAGCTAGAAACTGTATGGGGAGGTGACGGTAGCGATCCATGATTTCGATGCGTTTCTCTTTCGATGTTCCAAGGAAATCAACTTTGATGATATCGATCACGTGCAAAATGTTCTCGTAATTACCAAAATCCGTGAAGTCATCGATGGCAATTTTGTAGCCATCGGCTTTAAAGCTCTCACACTTCTTTATAATTTCCTCCGTTATTTCAATATCTTCTAGTAACTCGATGATAATAGATTCAGGTGAAAATAGTTTAGGTGTTTCATCAAGGATCAAATCTTTCGTGAAATTAATAAAGCACTTTTTTTGGTCAGATAATTTATCTAGTCCAAACGTTAAATAAGAATGAGAGATGACTTCTGCTGTTGCTTGGTTACCATCAAACCCGTCAAAAGAATTGAGGTTTCCGGTTCTATGTAATAATTCATATCCAAACAGCTGCTTGTCGACTGTTAAAATCGGCTGACGCCCGATAAATACGTCCACTTTATACCTCCAGAAGGAAATTTATTACTATTACCTTGAATTTATTATAATGGAATATCAAGGTAATTGAAACGTTAATTAAATTAAAAGAAGACCTGTTCAATTTGAAGGAGGTCTTTTCAGCTATGTTGGAAAGCCTTTATTCATTTGTTCCCTATGCCGTAGGAGTTCGAACCGCTTGCTCTCCTGTGGACGAACCCCGAATCTCCTCGCCGCGGAAAGCGAGCATCATTGAGCGGAAATCATCACCAAATCCCTGGCAGGTGGTTCTAAAGTCTTTCTCGATAATCTGAAAAGACCTGCTCCAATAGAAGCAGGTCCTTTGATTAAGCATGCGGTAGAAATGCTAGTTGATAGAAGAAGAGGACGGCAAATAGGTACAGAAGCGGGTGAACCTCGCGTCCTTTTCCTTTCACTAATTTCAGAATAGGATAAGTGATGAAACCAAGTGCGATTCCAGTCGCAATGCTTGATGTGAGCGGCATGGTTAATACGATAAGAAATGCTGGGAAAGCTTCATCGAATTCATTCCATTCAATCTTACCAACAGCGCTGATCATCAAGCTTCCGACAATAATCAGCGTTGGAGCTGTAATAGCAGAAAGTCCTGATACGGCACCAACGAGTGGACCGAAGAAAGCAGCAGCGATAAAGAGACCCGCGACAACTACTGATGTTAAACCCGTACGCCCTCCAGATGCGACACCTGAAGAAGATTCAATATAAGCACTCGTTGGACTCGTTCCGAAAATAGCTCCGACTGTTGTTCCGATTGAATCTGCAAGAAGTGCCTGACGTGCGCGAGGCATTTTCTTCCCTTTCATTAGTCCAGCTTGTTCGGCTACACCTACCATCGTACCTGTTGTATCAAACAGCGTAACTAGTAAGAAAGAGAAAACAACGGCATATAAACCATATTCGATCATGTCTTTAAAAGCTTGAAGGGGACTTCCGAACACAAATAGATCAGGTGAAGATGGTGAACCGACAAGCCCTTCTTTGAATTCAAGGTGACCTGTTAGAATGGCAATGATTGCAGTAGCGATCATACCGAAGAATAATGCTCCATGTATATTACGTGCCATCAGAATGAGTGTGATGATCAATCCTCCAAGTGCGAGTAACACTTCTGGAGAATGAAGGTTACCGAGCGTAACGAGGTTCTCTTTGTCAGCAACGATGATCCCTGTCATACGTAAACCGATAAACGCTATGAATAAACCGATACCTGCTGTGATACCGAGCTTCAAATTCGTTGGGATCGCCTCGATTAGCTTTTCACGAAACGGTGTAAGTGAAAGGATGATAAATAGTAGTCCAGCAATAAATACGGCGCCGAATGCTACTTGATAAGAAACGCCTGGTTGGCTTCCTACAACAGAAAAAGCAAAATAAGCATTAAGCCCCATACCAGGAGCGATCGCAATCGGATAGTTAGCAAACAGACCCATCCAAAGTGTACCGACTACAGCTGAGATGATCGTTGCCATGAAAACCGTATCGAATGGCACTCCAGTTGATGAAAGAATGATAGGATTTACAATAACAATATAGACCATCGTTAAGAACGTGGTGATACCGGCTAGAAATTCAGTTTTAACGCTTGTTCCATTTTCTTTTAGACGGAAAAAGGAGTTTAACATACAATACCTCCTGCAAATACGAACGATTTTTAAACACAATCTCTATATTATTCGTAAAAGAGATTTTTAGCAAGGGTAAATTAGTAATTTTCCTTTTATATCAGCATAGGGGCTCCTGGATGAATACACTATTGTGTGTATGATAAAATAGTAGCGGAGAATAATGAACAGAGGAGGTCGTTCAACGTGGCAAAAGATGAAGAAAAGAAGCCGAAGAAAAAGCCTTCAACAAGCTTTAATATTTTGAGTGGTGATTCTACAGATGGTCATGGAGGATATGGTGTTGGAACCATTAACCTTGATAACGTATCACCAGTAATCATCGACCCTACGACAGACGAAGTTTATGTAGATATCGGTGCTTTGCATGCAAGAAGCGCGCTTGAAAAGCGTAAAAAGCTAGTCAAAACAAAAGAAGAGGTACCTAATGGTCATACAGCATGGATCGTCTGGGTCACACTTCAACGAACAGAAGAAGGACCACTTTATTATGGCATAGGAGCATGTGAATTCTTCTTGAACGCGGAGGCGAAGCGTGCTTGGAAGAGTATGCCTGAACATGTGAACAACATGGATAAGTCCATGAAAGGGCGAGTAGTTGTTGATCATATGGATGATAAATCAAGAGAGATGCTTCGAAATTATTTAATCGACTTCGATAAAGAGGTTTACGATCGCTCTAGTGATGAGTTGAAACAAGCACTTGAGAAATAAGTTTTGACCTTTTTTTGAACAAGTAATGAAAACGCTTGAGCTTTCAAAAGAGTAGGATTAAAATTAGAGTACACAGCACATATAGCTAGGACGCGAAGCAGCCCGGAGAAGTTTCTCCGGGCTGCTTTGTTTTTGATATACTTATCCTAAATAATGGTTAGGAGTGATCGACGTGTGGAAACAGTTTCCTCGTGAGAAAAAACAAGATCTTATCGAACGCATTCAAATGTACTTTTATAATGAACGTGACGAAGAGATCGGTGAACTTGCTGCAGAAAATTTCCTTCATTTCATCATGTCAGAAATGGGCCCATCCTTTTACAACAGAGGAGTGAAGGATGCGATCGGAATGACAGAGCAAAAGTGGATAAGCATCGAGCAAGATTTGGATTCATTGATCAAACCAGACCCAGAAGTGAAGAGATAAGTAAAAGGACGCCATGAGTAGCGTCCTTTTTTGGTGAAGTTTTTTAGCCTTGATAGTAAAAAGAAGGTTTTTTTAATATAAATAACTATTCTAGTTGATTGGAGCGGAAAGCAACCAACTCTTTTAAAAGGTTACCTTATCCAGTTAAAGAAACGGTCCAAGAACCCTTTCTTATCTTCTTGAAGGTCCTGTTGGTGATGGGCATCTACGTGAACATCACACACTTCGTGAGGTTCGCTTCCTTCTATATAATAGGTCAGCCTCTTGTTTGGACAATCTTCATCTGCAATCTTTCCTGTTTGCGGATCGATTTCAATTCCAACCACACCTTCAGGAGCCTTGAATTCCTTCACTTTCTCTCCTTCTAGTGCATCCTCAACAAAATGAGCCCAGATTTTCTTTGCGTAGAACCCATCGTTTCGATGGTTTAGTTTCTTGCCTTCATCGTAACCAATCCATACGGACGTAGCGAGTTGTGGCGTGAAGCCTACCATCCAACTGTCAGTTGAGGTGGATCCGGTTTTTGCAGCAGCGGGTCTTGAAAGTAAATGATCGACCCCAGAACCCGTTACCTTTGTATAATCATTTAGGGATTCATCAAAAACTCCTGTCATCATGCTTGTTGTGACAAATGCAGCTTCCGGTTTCAACACTAGTTCATTTTTGGAATTATTTTCATAGATAAGGTTGCCGTCACGATCTGTCACTCTCTCGATGTAATGGGGTTCAACACTGTATCCTCCATTTGCAAGCATGCTGTAAGCTTCGGTCATTTCCAAAATCCCAACTGGCTTCGTTCCGAGTGCAAGAGAGGGGATCGCCGATAATTTACTCTTGATCCCGAACTTCTTTGCTGTATCGACGAGCGTCTTCTCTTCAAGAAACATATGCGTTTTAACGGCTACGATATTATCGGAAAGTGCGAGCGCTTGGGCGATGGTAATTTCATCATTTGCATATGCATCTCCATAGTTATGAGGTGAATAGGTCTTCTTATCACCATCATAATAAAAGTTCGTAGGCTCACTTCTAACAAGCGTAGACGGTGTGAAGCCATTGTTCATCGCAGCATAGTAGAGTAATGGTTTAAACGTTGACCCTGGTGTTCGTTTCGCCATCGTCGCACGGTTGAATTTACTTTCTGTGTAATCACGTCCTCCAACCATCGCCTTGATTGCCCCAGTTTTCGGATCCATGGAAACGAGTGCTGCTTGGATGTCACTTTCTTCTTCTATTGAATTTGAAACTAAGTCCTCAGCCTTTTTCTGCATGGCTGAATCTAACGTTGTGTAGACGTGAAGACCGCCTTCTTCAATGATTCTTTCATCTAACGAAAGTTTATTTCTTAATTCCTTTTTCACTTCAGCTGTAAAATAAGGAGCTGTTTCTGAATCTATTTTTTCCTCGTTGAAGGCCTGTAGCGCCATCGCTTCATTTTCAGCAGCGACTGCTTCAGCCTTAGTTAATTTGTTCGTTGTCACCATGGCATTCAAAACAGTGCGCTGTCGTTCTTTAGAACGATCTGAATCTGCATACGGAGAGTAGTAGCTTGGCCCTTTTGGAATTCCGGCAAGCATGGCCGATTCAGAAATAGAAAGTTCATCAGCTGCCTTACCAAAATACGACCTAGCAGCGGCTTCGACGCCATATGCGCCGTGTCCATAATAGATTGTGTTGAGATAGCCTTCTAGAATGTCTTCTTTTGAATAGTGAACTTCAAGTCGATAGGCATAGAATGCTTCAAGTACTTTACGCTTCCACGTTTTGTCGTGCTCTAGAAATAGATTCCTCGCGTATTGCTGCGTGATCGTACTCGCTCCTTGAACTTTCGCCATCGCTTTTAGGTCAGCCAGAACTGCCCCGCCAATTCGTTTAAAGTCAAATCCGAAATGATCGTAGAAGCTTCGATCTTCAATGGCGATCGTCGCATCGACCAAAGCAGGGGAAATATCGTCAAGCTTAACCCAATACCGATTTTGTCCACTCTGGTTGCTTTCTCCTATCACATTGTCATCAATATCATAATAAATCGTTGTTTGCGGTACCTGAAGAGGTGGTGCACCAACGAAAACGGCAAGCAAATAGATCGATCCTACTGATAGGCCGACAAAAAGTGTACCGATGACCATCAATCGTAAAAATAGTTTCCCCCAGCGCTTCCAATATTCAAAGCGTTCACTCATCGATTTCATGTGGTTCACCCCCACATTTCTTGTTTAAATCTAGTATGTGACAATAGGTAAACTCTTAAACACAACAATCTATAAAAATAATTGTCCACTTTCTGAATAGGATACAACTAATGAGTGTCATTTTGTACAGAGGGAGAGAGTGCAATGGAATACCTTATTGCGATCATTCTTGGGGTGGTTGAAGGGCTGACTGAATTCTTACCTGTATCATCTACGGGTCACTTAATTCTGACAGGCTACTGGTTACACTTTGTAGACGAGCGGGCGAAGACGTTTGAAATCGTTATCCAGCTTGGGGCGATTCTTGCGGTAGTGGTGATGTATAGAAAAAGGTTTATCGACTTATTTTCATTTAAAGAAGGTGATGGACTTTCTCTTATGCACATTATCCTAGGGATGATTCCTGCTATCATAGCAGGGTTCTTACTTCATAACGTCATCAAAACGTATCTATTTTCTCCATATACGGTCGTCTTTGGCCTCGTTTTAGGTGGCGTATTTATGATTCTAGCAGACGTAAAGAGAACAGCTTCCGTAACCTCTGATTTAGACGACCTCACGCTGAAACAAGCTTTTTCGATTGGAGTTTTTCAGTGTCTCGCATTGTGGCCTGGCTTTTCACGATCTGGAGCAACAATTTCTGGTGGGGTATTGCTTGGTACGACGCATAAGACGGCCGCAGAATTTTCGTTTATATTAGCAGTACCTATGATGGTTGCTGCAAGTGGGTTTGATCTTCTGAAAAGCTATAAGTATTTGACTGTTGCAGACATACCTATGTTTGCTGTTGGTTTCGTCGTAGCATTTCTTGTTGCGCTTATTGCTATTGTAACATTTATCCGATTTATCGAGCGCGTCCGCCTCATTCCATTTGCAATCTACCGGTTTATTCTTGCTTTCTTCGTGTGGATGATTCTTTTCTAACCGAAGTGAAAAATTCTCTTGCTTTTTTATAGAAGTAAACTATACTTTTCTTGTGCTTTACGATTAATGATAGGATAGAAAACGGATAGTATAAAATAAGATAACTTTTAGATTCACATAGGGCTTTTTGCGATATACTAAGCCTGTTTTGAGATAACTGAATCGGGAACAGCTTAGATAAAGAGATAGACTTTGAGGAGTGGTAGAGATGGAATTATGGTATACAGAGAAACAGACAGAGCGCTTTGGCATAACAGCGAAAATTAAACAAACGCTTCACACAGAACAAACAGATTTCCAGCGCCTAGACGTAATCGAAACAGAAGAGTTTGGAAAGATGCTCGTATTAGATGGCATGGTCATGACGACAGAGAAGGATGAGTTTGTTTACCATGAGATGGTCGCTCACGTACCCCTTTTCACGCATCCGAACCCAAAACATGTACTCGTCGTTGGTGGCGGTGACGGTGGAGTGATTCGAGAAGTACTGAAGCACCCTTCAGTAGAAAAAGCAGTTCTAGTCGAAATCGATGGAAAAGTAATCGAGTACTCAAAGAAATATTTACCTACAATTGCTGGGGAACTTGAAAATGAGCGCGTCGAAGTTCTAGTAGCTGATGGCTTTATGCATATCGCGGAAAGTGAGAATGACTATGATGTGATCATGGTAGATTCAACTGAGCCAGTTGGCCCAGCTGCGAAGCTATTTGAAAGAGGATTTTACGAAGGAATTTCAAAAGCCTTGAAGGAAGATGGTATCTTTGTCGCTCAAACGGACAACCCGTGGTTCAAGGCAGACCTTATTTCTCAAGTTCAAAACGATGTGAAGGAAATCTTCCCAATCACACGTGTTTATACAGCTAATATCCCTACGTATCCGAGCGGTCTATGGACATTTACGATTGGTTCGAAGAAAGTAGATCCCCTAGAAGTTGAAGAAAGCCGTTTCCATGAAATCGATACGAAATATTATACAAAAGAACTTCACAGTGCGTGTTTCGCACTTCCTAAATTTGTACAGGATCTTTTGAAATAAGGAGAGCAGCTATGAAATTTGATGAGGCTTATTCAGGAAATGTATTTATTTTGAGCAACCCCTCATTTGAAGATAGTGATGTTGTGATTTATGGTATGCCGATGGACTGGACAGTAAGCTTTCGACCTGGATCAAGGTTTGGTCCAGCTCGCATAAGGGAAGCATCACTCGGGCTTGAGGAGTATAGTCCATACATGGACAAGCACCTTGAAGAAATCCGTTATTTTGACGCAGGCGATATTCCGCTACCTTTTGGAAATCCTGAGCGAAGCATCGATCTTATCGAAGAATACATTGATTCCTTGCTAGAAAAAGGAAAGTTTCCACTCGGTATGGGAGGAGAGCATCTTGTAACATGGCCGATTATTAAAGCCTTCAACAAAAAATATGAAGACCTTGCTGTTATTCATATCGATGCTCATGCGGATCTTCGAGAAGAGTACGAAGGAGAGGCGCTATCTCATTCCACTCCTGTTCGGAAAATATGTGGTTTGATCGGTGCAGAGAATGTGTTCTCATTTGGAATTCGTTCTGGAATGCGAGAAGAGTTTCAATTTGCTAAGGACTCCGGAATGCATATGTCGAAGTTCGAAGTAGTTGAACCTTTGAAGAACATTCTTCCATCACTTAAAGGCCGAAACGTCTACGTAACGATTGATATCGATGTATTGGATCCAGCGTATGCACCTGGTACAGGGACAGCTGAGGCTGGAGGTATTTCTTCAAAAGAATTGCTAGAGGCAATCTCGTTGATCGCAAACGCTGGTGTGCGTGTTGTTGGAGCTGATTTAGTCGAGGTAGCACCAGTTTATGACCCTTCAGAAAAGACGCCGATCGCAGCAAGTAAATTCATTCGAGAAATGCTACTCGGGTGGACTCACAAAGAATAAAATTGGACAGAGGCTGTATTCAATTTGAATACAGCCTCTTTTTCTCATATAATAAGAAAGTTAATGATGTGTAAGGACGTGAATTCGATGAGCGATCATCCGATCAATTTGACGATTGAATCTAGAATTCAATCTGGTAAGGAAAAAGAAACTTCTAATCATACTATTCAAGGGAAGCTAATCGAGAAAGGGAACTCCCTTTACTTACGATACGAAGAAGACCTTGAAATCGGACAGGTTTCTACAACTGTAAAAATAGATAATCAGCAGGTGACGGTAATCCGTAGAGGGGCGCTTTCGATGCGCCAGAGCTTTGCGCCAGGGCAGCTTTCAGAAAGCCTCTATAAAACGCCGTTCGGTTCTATGCCGATGCAAATTCGTACAGAACGAATCGAGCAGCTGGTCGATCGAGAACAAAACAAAGGGCGTTTGACCCTTCGCTATATGCTATATCTTGAAGAAGACGAAACGCAGCGACATGAGCTGTCGCTAAGCTGGAAAGGAGCAAGTCAATGAACAGTGTTGAGCAAAAGAAAGAACAGTTGAAAGAAGAGATAAAAGTTGCCGTCATTCAAGCGGGACTCGCGAGTGAGAGTGAGATTCCTGAGGTAATTCTTGAATCTCCCAAAGATAAAGCGCATGGTGACTATGCGACGAACATGGCCATGCAACTTGCTCGTATTGCTAAGAAAGCACCTAGAGCCATTGCAGAAGATATCAAAGCTAACTTAGATATGGACAAAGCATCTATTAAGCAAATTGATATTGCTGGGCCTGGCTTTATTAACTTTTTTATGGAAACGAGTTATTTGAACGAGCTTATCCCAATGATCCTCGAAAAAGGCAGTGATTATGGAAAGTCGTCCAACAAAAATGAAAAAATCCAAGTAGAGTTTGTTTCCGCGAACCCTACCGGAAGCCTTCACTTAGGACATGCTCGTGGTGCAGCTTACGGTGACACGCTCTGCAATATCCTTGAACGCGCAGGATATGAGGTATCAAGAGAATATTACATTAATGATGCGGGAAATCAGATTCATAACCTAGCGCTTTCACTTGAAGCACGTTACATGCAAGCACTCGGTATGGAAAAAGAGATGCCTGAAGACGGTTATCAAGGACAAGATATCGTTCAGTTCGGTAAAGATCTAGCTGAAAAAGATGGCGATCGCCTTCTTGAGCTTGATGAAAAAGAACGTTATCAGTACTTCCGTGACTATGGCCTTGAGCGAGAGCTTGAGAAATTGAAGAAAGACTTAGCAGAATTTGGCGTTGAATTCGATGTTTGGTTCTCTGAAACATCACTCTATACGTCTGGAAAGATCGACAAGGTCCTTGCTAAGCTTCATGAGCGCGGTGAAACGTTTGAAGAAGACGGCGCAACATGGTTCCGCTCAACGGAATATGGTGACGACAAAAACCGTGTCTTGATTAAAGGTGATGGCTCGTACACTTACCTAACTCCAGACATTTCATATCACCAAGATAAGCTTGACCGTGGATTCGATAAGCTGATCAACATTTGGGGCGCTGATCATCATGGGTATATTCCTAGAATGAAAGCGGCGATCGAAGCACTAGGGTATAAGAGAGAACAGCTCGAAGTAGAGATTATTCAGATGGTGAATCTGTTTAAAGACGGCGAGAAAATGAAGATGAGTAAACGTACAGGTAAAGCCGTTACGCTTCGAGAGTTGATGGACGAAGTAGGAATCGATGCGATGCGTTATTTCTTCTCTATGAGAAGCTCTGATTCTCACCTAGACTTTGATATGGACCTTGCTGTTTCGAGATCCAATGAAAACCCAGTTTATTACGTACAGTACGCGCATGCGAGAGTGTGCAGCATGCTTCGTCAAGGGAAAGAGATGGAATTGAAGGAAGATGCAGATCTATCACTCATTTCTTCTGAGAAAGAAATAGATCTTCTGAAGAAGCTTGGAGAGCTTCCTGAAGCAATCGCTGAAGCAGCTGATAAGCGTATGACGCACCGCATTACGAACTATGCGTTCGAACTTGCTGCAGCACTTCATAGCTTTTATAATGCTGAACGTGTACTTGACCCTGAAAACCTCCAGTTGAGTGCAGCTCGCTTTAAATTGATGCAGGCTGTTCAGCAAACGATCCAAAACACGCTTGAAATCATTGGTGTATCAGCGCCAGAAAAGATGTAACTCATACAAAAACGTCAGGAGCACTCCTGACGTTTTTTTCATACTTAATAATCAATTCGACCAGAGTGACTTCCCCATATTTCAAACGGCTTTTTACTATCGGCTAAATCGATGTGATGAAAGGGAATGAGTCGCTCGTGAGGTGGTTTTTCAATCTCATTATAGATAAGCGCATCATCAAACCCTGACTCTGCAGCTTCAAGTCGCGTTGCAGCAAAATACACGTTTTGGGGTCGAGACCAATAAATGGCTCCAAGACACATTGGACATGGTTCACAGCTTGAATAAATGGTGCAACCTGTAAGCTGGTGAGCTCCGATGTTCGTACATGCGTCTCTTATCGCAACAACCTCCGCATGAGCGGTCGGATCGTTGGTGGACGTAACCTGGTTATTACCTTGACCAACAATTCGTCCGTCTTTTACGACGATCGCACCAAAAGGTCCGCCTTGATTGCTCATTACGCTAGTAGTTGCTAGCTTTATCGCTTCATTTAACCAATCTTCATGTGTCATAGACCTCATCACACTCCTTGTAATAAACTATTAGACAAAGAAGAGGATATACCTATCGTTAGTATCTTGTGTAAGCGACATCGTTATGTAAATAATTCCATGGTGTATCGTGTTATGTTTTTGATAGAATAGTCTAGTTGCAACTTTGAGCGGATTTACACCAAGCTTTTGAAAGTCGGAGTGCTTCAATACGTCTTCATATTCCTCAGTAACTACGGGGATACTTTAAAATAAAAGGAGCGATTTTATGAAAATGGTTTTACTTGCCATTATGACCGGATTTATTGTCGGTTTGGTATTTGCGATTTTCAAGCTACCGATTCCTGCTCCTCCAGCGTTTGCAGGAATCGCCGGAATTATTGGTATTTACCTTGGCTTTAGGGCTTATGAGTATTTCTCAGGAGCATTCTTTAATTAACAATTATTTTGTAAGATAACAATGCTTTCGCTCAAACCTGACGAAAGCATTTTATTTACTCAAGATAAGGACTGATTATATGCCATATGCTTATTTGAAAAATGCAAGAATATTTTATGAAGACGAAGGTGAAGGTTTGCCATTAATCTTTCTTCATCCTCCTGGAATGGGACATGCTGTTTTCCATAAACAAAAGGAACTCACACGTTTTTTTCGTGTTTTGCTGTTTGATATGAGGGGACATGGAAAGAGCTCATCGGGTAACGATGAGCTGTCAATTTCCCTTCTAGCAGATGATCTGGAAAACTTCATGGATGCTCTCCATATCGATCGTGCTGTTATTATTGGTTATTCGAGTGGAGGCAGTATAGCTCAGGAATTTGCCATTAATCATCAACATCGAGTGGTCGCCCTCGTGTTATGTGGAGGCTTCCCTGAGGTTAATGACCCTTTTCTTAATCTGGAGTTTAAAGCAGGAATTTCTCTTGCATATAACCTGAAAGCTCTTTCCTGGATTATAGCGAAAAGCCATGCAAAAACGGATGCTGAGTTTCGAATACTACGTTCTTATATTCAAATGACAGATCCAGAGGTATTAAAACAGTTCTATGTAAAAGGGCGCTTATACACCTGTGTAGAAAAGCTTCCCGATTTACATATTCCCTTATTACATTTAACCGGTCAATTTGCATTTTATTTTCATCATTATCAGACAATGTATGAAAAAGCCGTTCCCTCTGTAAGGACTGTTAGGGTATCAAATACTTTTCATGAAATACCAACGAAATCATCTAGAGAATTTAATCACGCATTACTGGCATTTCTCACTTCCATAAAAGCGTACTCCCATCCAATCGTTTAACTCCACGAATCGACGAAAGATCTTCTACCAATTTAAGGGCAGCAAGGTCTTTTTTCTTTGCTTCAATCATGATGTCGGCATCTTCACCATGTTCTTTAAGCATCTCAAGAAAAGGTAAAGCAAATTCAGGGTCAACATAATCGGCGTGGCTTCTGTAGGCACTTTCTGATTTTGGTGAGGATAAATGATATTTCACGGAAACGCCGCGATTTTTCCACGTGTTTTCAACGCGTTCGAAAAAGCGGTCTGGAAGTCCATTCCCCTGATTTGCCATATGATGGTGATAATCAAAGATAAACGGCACGCCTGTTTCTTCGCACACATCTAACGTTTCTTCAGCGTTATATGTTTTATCGTCGTTTTCTAGCGTAATTCGGGACTTGATTCGTTCTGGAACCGTTTCGAAATTTTGGTGAAATCGCTCTAGCGTAGCTTCTTTGTCACCATATGCACCACCGATGTGAATATTTGTGATGGCACTGTTATCGAGACCCATCAATTCAAGCATGGACGTATGATATTCAAGGTCGATCACTGCATTTTCAGTTACTTGCTGTCTCGGACTTGTGAATAGTGTGAACTGATTTGGGTGAAAGCTCACTCTAAGGTTATGTTTTTTAACAAGGTCGCCAATTTCTTTGAACTTTTCTCGAAAAGGCGTTTGATAGTCCCATTTCACTTCAGGGTGGGTAGCTAAAGGGACGATCGATGAAGACATTCGATAAAGCTTTATTTCATGAGCAATATTGTAATGCAGCGCTCGTAATGTGTTCGTTAAGTTTGTATCCGTTACGGATAGAAGCTTGTCCTCTCGTTCCTCTTTGGAGAGTTTGCTGTAACGAGCAAACGTCATCGTTCGAGCGGGAGTTGCTTCATATAATGCAAGTGCATGTGATACATAACCAAACCGCAGTTTCATGGAGTGAGCATCCTTTCAAATGTGTTACTACATACATTCCCTGCTATGATTGTACGAAACCGCATGTAGAGCGTTGTTTATAGAAAAGGGGAGAGGGCTCTTGCGATCGGACCGATAAGACGGTTTTTCACCGTTCTATCTTTCAACCTTTTTAAGTGAAGGGGTTCTGATTGCACAATATCTCGTTCGATGGTTTCTTTAACTTTTCTAATCGTCTCTTGGTCACGAAAGATGCAGTTGATCTCGCCATTGATCGTAAAACTCCTCATATCGAAATTAGCTGTTCCGATGTCACATACGTGATCGTCGACCAACAATACCTTAGCATGGAAAAATCCGTTCATATACTGATGAATGTCACATCCTGCTTCGATGAGTTCAACCAGGTAGGGGAATGATGCTTCTTGTACAAATGGATGGTCTGCTCGTATCGGTAGAATGATTTTCACATTCACGCCTCTACCCACAGCACGTAGAATACTCTTCTGTACGTTAGCCCCTGGGATGTAGTATGGAGTACCGATGTAGATTGAAGTTACTGCTTGGTCGATAAGAGAAATAAACATGCCTTCGACGTTGCTCCCATTCGTTATGTGAAGGTTTACGGTCGCATTCCCCTCAGGTAGTGATGGGAAAAAGTCGTCATCTAGTTTGGTGGCATTGTTTTCTCGAGTCCAGTCTGATAAAAACTGTTTTTGTAGTTCGTACACTGCTTCACCCTGAAATCGTAAGTGATAATCACGCCAATAGCCAAACTTCGGATCTTTCCCCGCGTACTCTTTTCCAATGTTGAATCCACCCATATAACCAACTTTCCCATCGATCACGGTTATCTTCCTGTGATTTCTTTCGTTAAGAGACGTAAATAAGAGAGGGAAGGTCGCTTTTCTAGAATACGAAAAGTGGATTCCACATTCTTTCATTTTCCTGATCGTGCTTTTTTTTATATTTTTGCTTCCGATATAGTCGACCAGCAACTTAACGCTTACGCCAGAGGAAGCTTTCTCACAAAGTTTATCGATGAATTCATTTCCTGTTTTATCATCTCGTAAGATAAAGAACATCATATGAATGTGCTTTTCAGCTGCATCGAGGTCTTTTAACAAAATGCGAAAAAAATCATCTCCATCTGACACGAAATCTAAATCAGCTGATATTTCTTTCATGAGTGAAGCAGAATTCTTTCTTCGTTTCATCGCTCCTAATGTAAGATCGATCGACATCCAGATCAACACTACAAAAATAAGGATAAAAAAGACCATTCGACACACCTCGATTCAAATAAAATCCATAAAAATAGTTTGCCCAAAATAATAAAAACTAAAAAAGTTCCCTGACTGAATGCTCATTCAGTGAAATATATGTTATAATTTATTCAGAAAATTACTTTCATTCTGACTTAAAGCGTTTTCATAAAGTTGTTCGAACAGTCGGGGGACATAACTCTTGTTCAACATCCAAGGTAAAGCGTTCTTACAAGAAAGAATGACATGAAAGGAGATTTTGCCAACATGGATGTTTTATTGATCATCAACTGGATTGCTTTCATTGTTGTAACCGCTTACGCATTCTTCTTATTTGGGTACGTTGTTAAAACGCGTTATGAATTTATTAAGCTAGGAAAGAAAGCAGAATTCGATCGCTCCATGAAAGAACGACTTGAAGCGATCGTTGTAAAAGTATTTGGGCAAAAGAAATTATTAAAGGATAAGAAGAGTGGAACCATCCATGTCATGATGTTCTACGGTTTCCTACTCGTTCAGTTCGGTGCCATCGATATGGTTATCAAAGGTCTTTCACCTGGATCACATCTACCGCTTGGACCATTGTATCCAGCGTTTACATTCTTCCAAGAACTTGTGACCGTCATGATCCTTGTAGCCGTTATCTGGGCATTTTACAGACGATATATCGAGGCGATCGCTCGATTGAAAAAAGGTTTTAAAGCAGGACTTGTCCTACTATTTATCGGATTACTAATGGTTTCTGTCCTTTTCGGAAACGGAATGGAAATAATTTGGCATAATATCGAATATTCTTGGAGTGCTCCTATAGCATCTGCCATCGCATTTGTTTTCTCTTGGATTAACGAGACTGCAGCCATCGCGCTATTCTTTTTCTCATGGTGGGTTCATCTTCTCGTATTGTTAACGTTCCTCGTGTATGTACCACAATCGAAGCATGCACACTTAATTGCAGGACCAGTTAACGTATTCCTTGGTCGTACACATAAGGTTGGACAGCTTGCATCGATCGATTTTGAAGATGAGAGCAAAGAAACATACGGTGTAAATACGATTGAAGACTTTAACCAAAAGCAGCTTGTTGATCTCTACGCATGTGTAGAATGTGGACGCTGTACAAACATGTGCCCAGCGACAGCTACTGGTAAGATCCTTTCTCCAATGGAGCTGATCGTGAAGCTTCGTAATCATTTAACTGAAAAAGGCGCTGCAGTAACATCTAGAACACCTTGGATGCCAGCATACGCTTTCTCAGATACTTCTGGTAATCAGCTCGCTTATGAAGCACGTGGCCAGCAGGAGACGGCAGCTACGGCTGAAAGTCTTGTCGGTGATGAGTTGATTGGTAGCGTTATCACAGAAGAAGAAATCTGGGCATGTACAACGTGCCGTAACTGTGAAGATCAGTGCCCGGTTGAAAACGAGCACGTGGACAAGATCATCGATATGCGTCGTCACCTCGTCCTTATGGAAGGAAAGATGGACAGCGACGTTCAGCGTGCGATCACAAACATCGAGCGTCAAGGTAACCCTTGGGGAATCAGTCGTAAAGAGCGTGAGAACTGGCGCGACATGCGTGATGATATCGTTGTACCAACAGTGAAAGAGAAAGAAAAAGCTGGTGAAGAGTTTGAATACCTTTTCTGGGTTGGCTCAATGGGATCTTACGATAATCGAAGCCAGAAAATCGCAGCTTCATTTGCCAAAATCATGAATGAAGCAGGCATTTCCTTTGCGATCCTCGGAAACAAAGAGAAGAATTCAGGAGATACGCCTCGTCGTGTAGGGAATGAGTTTTTATTCCAGGATCTCGCACAGAAAAACATCGAGACGTTCCAGAAACATAACATTTCAAAAATCGTTACGATCGACCCTCATGCTTATAACTCTCTAAAAAATGAGTATCCAGAGTTTGGACTTGAAGCAGAGGTTTATCACCATACAGAACTTTTATATGACTGGATTAAAGAAGGAAAACTGAAGCCTGTAAACGAGGTCAATGAAAGAATCACGTATCACGATTCCTGTTACCTTGGAAGGTACAACGAAGTATACGATCCGCCACGTGAAATCTTACGCAGTATCCCTGGCGTAGAGGTAATCGAAATGGATCGAAATCGTGAAAACGGAATGTGCTGTGGTGCTGGTGGTGGTCTAATGTGGACGGAAGAAGATACAGGTTCACGTATCAACGTTACTAGAACTGAACAAGCACTAAGCGTGAAGCCATCTGTTATCGGAAGCGCTTGTCCGTATTGCTTAACGATGATGAGTGATGGTACTAAGGCAAAAGAAGCAGAAGAAGAAGTTGCTACACTTGATATCGTCGAAATCCTTGAACGTTCGATCGTTCAAGAAGAAGCGATTGTTCAATAAGAAGGCACAAAAGGAAGCTTATGCGGGAGGGAACTCCGGTGTGAGCTCCTTCCTTTGTGTTTTATTATGAGAAAACAGGGTGAACGAGCGTTCAGTCGCTTATGTATCAGGATTTTTGAGAGCGTTTTCAACTAATTGAGGAGGTTTTTAGAATGGGCAAAACAGTTATTGTGAGTGGAGTTAGAACACCTTTTGGAAAATTCGGCGGAGCACTTAAATCTCTGGAAGCTTCACAGCTAGGTGGCATTGCAATCAAGGAATCATTGAAGCGCGCAGGTATCGACGGAGATCAAGTCGGTGAAGTCATCATGGGTTCAGTCCTTCAAGGTGGTCAGGGTCAGATTCCATCTCGTCAGGCAGCAAGACATGCTGGAATTCCTTGGGAAGTGAAAACGGAAACGATCAACAAAGTATGTGCATCTGGACTTCGTAGTGTCACGATGGCTGATCAAATCATTCGCGCAGGTGATGAAGAAGTAATCGTCGCAGGTGGTATGGAATCGATGAGCAATGCGCCTTACATTATGAAAGAAGCACGCTTTGGGATGCGTATGGGAGATAAGAAAATCGTCGACCTTATGGTACATGATGGTCTTACGTGCTCATTCGATGGATGCCATATGGGTGTTTACGGAAATACGACGGCAGAGGAATATGAAGTATCAAGAGAAGAACAAGACAAATGGGCTTTTAGAAGTCAAGAGCGCGCTGTAAAGGCAATGGAAGAGGGGATTTTCGCTGAAGAAATCGTACCTGTTGAAGTGCCACAGCGTAAAGGCGAGCCGCTTTTGGTCGAGCACGATGAGGCGCCTAGAAAAGGAACAACAGTTGAGAGTCTTGGAAATCTAAAGCCGGTATTTGGTGCTGACGGAACGATCACTGCAGGAAATGCGCCTGGCGTCAACGATGGAGCAGGTGCGCTTGTATTGATGTCTGAAGAACGTGCAGAAAAAGAAGGCAAAGAGACAATGGCAACGATTCTTGCTCATACAGCGATCGCGGTGGAAGCGAAAGACTTCCCGCAAACGCCAGGCCTCGTAATTAATGAACTACTTAAGAAAACAGGCAAGACACTCGACGATATCGATTTGTTTGAAATAAACGAAGCATTTGCAGCTGTTGCACTCGCAAGCGGAAAAATTGCTTCCTTAGATGAAGAAAAGGTTAATGTTCATGGCGGTGCAGTTGCTCTAGGTCATCCGATCGGCGCTAGTGGTTCACGCATTCTAATCACGCTTGTTCATGAGTTGAAAAGACGCGGCGGTGGCGTAGGTATTGCAGCGATATGCAGTGGCGGCGGTCAAGGCGATGCAATCATGGTGCAGGTATAACTAAGAGGGAGGAATGAACATGGAAATCAAATCAGTAATGGTCATCGGTGCAGGACAAATGGGATCTGGAATCGCACAGGTTTGTGCGATGGCAGGATACAAGGTGTACTTGAACGATCTTAAGCAAGAATTTATTGATAAAGGGTTATCAAGAATCGAAGGCAATCTTTCTAAGCAGGTAGAGAAGGAACGAATTTCTCAAAAAGACCTCATCAGAGGGATGGATCTTGTGCAAGGAACAACAGATCTTAATGACGCTAAGAACGTTGATATCGTGATTGAAGCAGCTGTCGAGAACATGGAAGTAAAGTGTAACCTTTTCTCTCGTCTTGATGAAATCGCACAAGACCATACGATTCTCGCAACGAATACGTCATCACTTCCAATCACTGAAATTGCCGCAGTAACAAAGCGTCCAGAAAAAGTGATCGGCATGCACTTTATGAACCCTGTTCCTGTCATGAAATTAGTCGAGATCATCAAAGGTCTTGCGACGACTGAAGAAACGTTCAATGCAGTTGAAACGCTCGCTAAACATTTGAAAAAGTCTCCGGTTGAAGTAAATGATTTCCCAGGCTTCGTATCGAACCGCATCTTGATGCCGATGATCAATGAAGCGATTTATACGGTATACGAAGGGGTTTCATCTCCAGAAGATATCGACCAAGTAATGAAGCTTGGAATGAACCATCCGATGGGGCCCCTTACTCTTGCTGATTTTATTGGTCTCGACACATGTCTGTATATTATGGAAACGCTCCAGGAAGGCTTTGGGGACGACAAATATCGCCCATGCCCGCTGCTCCGCAAGTATGTAAAAGCCGGCTGGTTAGGACGTAAGACTGGAAGAGGATTCTACCAGTATCAGGATTAACATCAAGAGGAGGAACAGAGATGGAGCTTGTTTTTACTGAAGAACAAAAAATGATGCAAAAGATGGTCAGAGATTTTGCAGAAAAAGAAATTGCGCCATTCGTTGAGAAGATGGAAGAAACCGATGAATTCCCACGTGACATCATCAAGCGTATGGGTGAACTCGGTCTAATGGGTATTCCCATTCCTGAAGCATATGGTGGAGCGGAGATGGACTACACCTCTTATATCATAGCGATTCATGAGCTTTCAAAGGTTAGTGCCACAATCGGCGTAATCTTATCTGTGCATACATCTGTTGGCACACTGCCTATCCTGAATTTTGGAACAGAAGAACAGAAACAGCGATATATTCCAAAGCTTGCAACAGGAGAGTACCTCGGCGCATTTGCGCTAACTGAAGCAGGTTCTGGTTCTGATGCGAGCAGCATGAAAACGCGTGCTGTCCGTGATGGAGATCACTATAAGCTAAACGGCTCTAAAGTTTTCATCACGAACGGCGGCGAAGCGGACACGTACGTTGCATTCGCACGCACGAATGCAGAGGAAAAAGGAAGTAAGGGAGTTACGGCATTTATCGTCCATAAAGATACCCCAGGATTCAGCATCGGGAAGAAAGAAAAGAAAATGGGATTGAACGGTTCAAATACAGTCGAAATTATTTTTGATAACGCACGTGTTCCTGTTGAGAACCGACTCGGTGAAGAAGGGCAAGGCTTCAAGATCGCGATGGCAAACCTAGAGAGTGGTCGAATCGGAATCGCAGCACAATCTCTTGGTATTGCAGAAGCCGCACTAAATTATTCTGTCTCCTATGCAAAAGAAAGACAGCAATTTGGTAAACCGATCGGACAAAACCAAGGACTTGGGTTCAAGCTTGCAGATATGGCAACAGAAGTAGAAGCAGCCAAACTATTAACCTATCGCGCTGCAGATCTCAAAAACCAAGGCATTCCATGCATGCAACAAGTCTCAATGGCGAAACTATTCGCCTCAAAAGCAGCCGTAAAAGCATCCATCGAAGCCGTCCAAGTCTACGGAGGCTACGGCTACACAAAAGACTACCCAGTAGAACGCCTTTTCAGAGACGCAAAAGTCTGCGAAATCTACGAAGGCACGAGTGAAATACAGAAGATCGTGATTAGTAGGGGTATGATGAAGTAAAGAAAAGCGGAGGCGACTGGTCTGGCTCGACAAGCGCTGGAACCTTTTCAAATGAACACGCTCTTTGTGTTCAATTGAAAAGGTGAAGCGACTCGAGAGCCAAGGAGCCGCAGCTAGCCAGGAAAAGCGAAGGGGAGCGTTCAGAAACAGCAATATTGGAACTCTCGAATGGGAACACGTTCTTTGTGTTCCTGTGAGAGAGTGAAATATTGAAGTTTCTGCGACCCGCAGCTAGCCAGGAAAAGCGGAGGCGCCCGTCAAGCCCCGACAGGCGTTGGAACCTTTTCGAATGAACACGATTTGTGTGTTCAATCGAAAAGGTGAAACGACCCGAGGGGCTGGGCGCTGCAGCTCGACACGAAAAGCGGAACGGGCCGCTTAGCCCCGACAGGCGCTGGAGCCATATCAAATGAACACGTTTTTTGTGTTCAATTGATATGGTGAAGCGACCCGAGGGGCTGGCCAGTGCAGCTGGACACGAAAAGTGGAGCGGGCTCGTTTAAATCCGTAGGATGTTGGAGCTCGTGAGGATGAGACGCTTTTTGTCTCACCCGAAGGGGCGAAACGGCTGAAGGATTTCGCCCGTGAAGCTAGACAGAAAAACCGGAGGGAGCCCATATACATCCCTCCCACCCTAGAATCAATCAGCTAATAAAATCCCATTCTAGACAATAAAATCAAATTTTAGCTAATAAATCGGCAAATTGGACAATAAAACGTCCTTCCGCCCAATAAATCAATACAAACCACCCAAAAGGAGCACATCTAGACCCCACCAAGAGAGAAAACGCTCCTTCTCACACATAAACCTAAAGGAGAGAACCTCATATGAACTTTCAACTTTCAGAAGAACATGAAATGCTACGGAAAATGGTGCGTGACTTTGCTAAGAAAGAAGTAGAACCAACAGCTGGTGAGCGTGATGAAGAAGAACGCTTCGATCGCGAGCATTTTACACATATGGCTGAGCTTGGCTTAACTGGGATCCCTTGGTCAGAGGAATACGGCGGCATTGGATCTGACTACTTAAGCTACGTAATCGCAGTTGAAGAGCTTTCAAGAGTTTGTGCATCAACTGGTGTAACGTTATCTGCACATACATCTCTAGCTGGGTGGCCTGTACACGCATTTGGTACGGAAGAGCAAAAGCAGAAGTTCCTTCGTCCGATGGCAGAAGGAAAAATGATGGGAGCTTATGGTCTTACTGAGCCAGGATCAGGTTCCGACGCAGGTGGCATGAAAACGACAGCAAAGCTTGACGGTGACCACTATGTGATCAATGGTTCAAAGATCTTCATCACAAATGGTGGGGAAGCGGAAATCTATATCGTGTTTGCACAAACGGACAAAGAAAAGCGGCATAAAGGGATCACCGCGTTCATCGTAGAAAGTGATACTCTAGGATTCTCTGTTGGAAAGAAGGAAAAGAAACTAGGAATTCGTTCTTCTCCTACGACTGAAATCATTTTTGAAGACTGCCGCGTTCCGGTTGCGAATCGTCTTGGCGATGAAGGTCAAGGTTTTAAGATCGCCATGAAGACGCTAGACGGTGGACGTAATGGGATCGCAGCTCAAGCGGTTGGGATTGCACAAGGAGCACTTGATGCGGCTACAGCTTACGCGAAAGAACGTAAGCAGTTCGGTAAAGCGATCGGTGAAAACCAGGGAATCGGTTTTAAGCTTGCTGACATGGCGACAAAGGTCGAAGCTGCAAGACTACTAACCTATCAGGCTGCTTGGAAAGAGAGTCAGGGACTTCCTTACGGAAAAGAATCGGCGATGTCTAAGTTATATGCAGGTGACATTGCGATGGAAGTAACAACAGAAGCTGTTCAAGTGTTTGGCGGTTATGGGTACACGAAAGATTACCCTGTTGAACGCTATATGAGAGATGCGAAAATAACGCAAATTTATGAAGGAACTAACGAAATTCAGCGTCTTGTTATTTCAAGAATGCTATTAGCTGATTAAGAAGGATGAGTAGCATGGAATCACTTGCAGAACGAATTTCGAAACGCGATGAACGTGCACTGGCAAAAGCGATCAGTTTAGTTGAAAACGACGCAGAAGGAAAACTTGAGCTGTTAAAAGACATTCACCCCATGACTGGACGTGCGCATTATATCGGATTAACTGGCTCACCTGGTGCAGGTAAAAGCTCACTCGTCAATCGCCTCATCACGTACCTGAGAAAGTTAGACCTTACTGTCGGGGTCGTGGCCGTTGATCCCACGAGCCCCTTCAGTGGAGGTGCTCTTCTAGGAGACCGCGTGCGGATGGCCGAGCATTTTACTGACCCGGGCGTCTTTATCCGGAGCATGGGTACAAGAGGTAGTCTAGGGGGATTGTCACGAACGTCAAAAGAAACAGTAAGGCTCATGGATGCGTTCGGATTCGATGTCATTTTAATCGAAACAGTAGGTGTGGGGCAGTCAGAATTAGACATTATGAAGATTGCTGATTCCATAGCCGTCTTATTAAATCCAGGCAGTGGTGATGTTGTTCAGGTGTTCAAAGCTGGAATCATGGAAATTGCCGATATGTTCATCGTAAACAAAGCGGATTTGTCAGGTGTTCCGAAGTTACTAGCAGAGCTTGAAAGCATGCTGGATATCGTGAAGCATGATGCTGACTGGCGCCCTCCTATCGTTAAGACGGTTTCTGTGAAGAATCAAGGAATCGATGAAGTGTGGGAGCGATTGACGGAGCACATACAATACATGAAAGAATCTGGTGAACGGGATCGGAGGAGGAAAACCTCTCTTGAACGTGAAGTAATCGAAGTGGTTCATGCTGAAATGATGAAGAGGTTAGTCGAGAAAGAAGAGCAGAACAACAAAAGCTGGGTAGAAGATGTAAAGAATGGGTCGATCGATCCTTATTCAGCTGCAGTCAGGCTACTGGATGACTATTACGGAGAGAAAGTAGACAAAGGCTGAGGAAGGGGCTGGGTATTCGGTGAGAAAAAATGTTCCTTCCATGGTGAAGGATGAAAAGCTGATCCAGAAACGAAGAGAGCAAATGATCAAAGCCGCTGTGACACTTTTTAAAGAAAAAGGATTCCATAGAACAACAACGAGGGAAATCGCTCGTGTCGCAGGATTTAGTATCGGAACGCTTTATGAATATATTCGGAAGAAAGAAGACGTACTCTATCTTGTGTGTGACAGCATCTATGACGAAGTGCGCGAGAGATTAGAAGAGCAGATCAAACCTGATGTGAAGGGAATCGATCGCTTGAAACAGGCGCTTCATGCATTTTATCAAGTGATGGATGACTTTCAGGATGAAGTGCTCGTGATGTATCAAGAAGCGAAGTCGCTGCCACAGGAGACGCTGCCTTACGTGTTGAAGAAAGAAATTGGCATGGCAGAAATTTTTGAGAAGCTCATTCAGGACTGTGTAGACGAAGGCATGCTTCATCTGACGGATGAAGAAATTTACGGGGCATCTCATAACATACTCGTTCAGGGGCAGATGTGGGCGTTCAGACGCTGGGCACTTCGCTCTCATTACACGATTGAAGAATTTACGAAAATGCAGGAGGCGTTCATCATTCAAGCGCTAAACCCTGTTAATACAGCGAATAGAACGTGAAGGAGGAAACAGTGTGAGTGTAACGCAAACGAAAAAACCAGTTAACCATGTGCGTTTTGTAACGGCTTCTAGTTTATTTGATGGTCATGACGCGTCGATCAACATTATGCGTCGAATCCTACAAGCGAGTGGTGCAGAGGTTATTCACCTTGGTCATAACCGTTCTGTTGAAGAAGTTGTAAACGCTGCCATTCAAGAGGATGTTCAGGGTATCGCCATTTCATCCTACCAAGGCGGTCATATGGAATATTTTAAATACATGTACGACCTTTTGAAAGAGAACGGTGCTTCTCATATTCGCATCTATGGCGGCGGTGGCGGCGTCATCATTCCAAAAGAGATCAAAGAGCTTCATGAGTATGGAATTTCAAGAATCTTCTCTCCTGACGATGGAAGTGACCTTGGTCTTCAAGGAATGATCGATCTGATGGTGAAGGAATGTGACTTCCCGACCTTCAAGCAGATCGACAACCAGCTTGAACGAGTTGGCAAACGAGATCCTCAGGCTGTTTCAAGCTTGATTACGCTTGCTGAAAGCTTCGGTGCTGAACGATCTGAAGAAACGGCTGCTACTGCAGAAAAAGTGTTCACAGAGCTAAAAGGTATGGAAACGTCGGCTCCAGTTATTGGAATTACGGGTACAGGTGGTGCTGGTAAAAGTTCATTAACAGACGAACTCGTTCGTCGATTTATTAACGAATATGAAGATAAAACAGTTGCGATTCTCTCTATCGATCCAACAAAACAAAAGACGGGCGGTGCGCTTCTTGGTGACCGTATCCGTATGAATGCAATCCATAATGATCGTGTTTTTATGCGCAGTCTTGCAACAAGAAAGTCTAAAACAGAGCTTTCTCTTTCCATTCGTGAGGCGATGGCTGTTGTCAAAGCAGCTGGCTATGATTTGATCATTATCGAAACGAGCGGAATCGGTCAGGGTGATGCTGAAATCGCTGAAATTGCAGACGTTTCGATGTATGTGATGACAAGTGAATTCGGAGCACCATCACAGCTTGAGAAAATTGACATGATCGACTTTGCTGATCTGATCGTGATTAACAAATATGAGCGTAAAGGCTCAGAAGATGCGCTTCGTGATGTGAAGAAGCAATACCAGCGCAGTCACATGCTGTTTGAACAAGATCTTGATAAGATGCCTGTATTTGGTACGATCGCGAGTCAGTTCAACGACCCTGGAACGAACACGCTGTTTAAAGCGTTGATCGATACGATTCAGCAAAAGTGTGGAAACGACTGGGCGACAAATATTGAGACGAGTGAAATCGTTGAAAAGCTGAACTTAATCATCCCACCTGAGCGCCAACAGTATCTCCAAGATATTTCAGGATCGGTACGTCGCTATCATGAGTACGTTGAGAAGCAAGTGCAGCTCGCACGAAAAGCATTCCAGATTCAAGGTACGATCGACATGCTTAAAGAGAAGGGTGAAAGCGAAGAAACAATCAGTATGCTTTCTAAGATGAAAGACGAAAACACGGACGATATGCATCCTGAAACGAAGAAAATTATCGAGAGCTGGCCAGAGGTTCAGGAGAAATATAGCGGGAAAGAATTTGTATCTGTCATCAGAGACAAAGAAATCGTAACCGAACTTACGACGAAGAGTCTGGCTGGTATTGAAATTCCAAAGGTTTCACTTCCGAAATATGAAGACTGGGGAGAAATCGTACGCTGGGTACTGAAAGAGAATGTGCCAGGCTCATTCCCTTACACGGCTGGAGTTTTCCCATTCAAGAGAAAAGGCGAAGATCCAAAGCGTCAGTTTGCTGGGGAAGGTACGCCAGAACGTACGAATCGTCGCTTTCACTATCTATCAAAAGATGATGATGCCAAGCGCTTGAGTACAGCATTTGATTCTGTAACGCTATATGGTGAAGACCCTGATTACCGTCCAGATATTTACGGAAAAGTTGGGGAGAGTGGCGTAAGTATTTGTACGCTAGATGATATGAAAAAGTTGTACGATGGCTTTGATCTTTGCGCACCTTCAACCTCTGTTTCGATGACGATCAATGGTCCTGCTCCTATCATACTTGCGATGTTCATGAACACGGCGGTAGAGCAGCAGATTCAGAAGTTTGAAGAAAAAGAGGGTCGTAAAGCGACTGATCAGGAGCTTCAAGAAATTAAAGCAATGACCTTGAGCACTGTTCGTGGAACGGTCCAAGCAGATATTTTAAAAGAAGATCAAGGACAGAACACGTGTATTTTCTCTACTGAATTTGCGCTTCGTATGATGGGAGACATCCAAGAATATTTCATCAACAATGAAGTTCGCAACTATTACTCAGTATCTATTTCTGGATACCATATTGCGGAAGCTGGTGCGAACCCTATTTCACAGCTTGCATTTACGCTTGCGAATGGATTTACGTACGTCGAGTATTACTTGAGTCGTGGAATGGATATCAACAAATTTGCTCCTAACCTTTCATTCTTCTTCAGTAACGGGTTAGATCCTGAATATACGGTGATCGGGCGTGTTGCAAGAAGAATTTGGTCGACGGTAATGAGAGAAAAGTATGGTGCGAACGCTAGAAGTCAAAAGCTCAAGTATCATATTCAAACATCAGGGCGTTCTCTTCATGCGCAAGAGATGGATTTCAACGACATCCGTACGACGTTACAGGCACTTATGGCGATCCAAGATAACTGTAACTCTCTTCATACCAATGCTTATGATGAAGCTGTTACAACGCCTACAGAAGAGTCCGTGCGACGTGCGATGGCCATTCAGATGATCATTACAAAAGAGAATGGTCTCACGAAAAACGAAAATCCACTTCAAGGTTCCTTCATTATTGATGAACTTACGGATCTTGTTGAAGAAGCAGTTCTAACAGAATTCGATCGAATCAATGCACGTGGAGGCGTTCTTGGAGCCATGGAAACGCAGTATCAGCGTGGTAAAATCCAAGAAGAGTCCATGTATTATGAGATGCAGAAGCATACGGGTGATCTTCCAATCGTAGGGGTGAACACGTATAAAAATCCGAATCCACCTGCAGAAGAAGAGTGGAATATGGAGCTTGCTAGAGCGAGTAAGGAAGAGAAGGAACAACAGATTACAAACCTTAGAAGCTTCCAGGAAAGAAACGCTGGTGAGACAAAAGAGGCCCTTCGCCGTTTGAAGCAAGCTGCTCTCACAAAAGGAAACATTTTCGAGGAGCTTATGGAAACGGTCAAAGTGGCAAGCCTAGGTCAAATCACGACCGCTCTTTATGAAGTTGGTGGAAAATACCGTCGAAATATGTAGACAGGTAATAGCTTGTCAAACGAATCGGTTCATATTATTGTAGGAGGAAGGATAGTCCTTCCTCCTATTATTTGTTTACAGGGAAAGAAAGCCTTTTAATGGCAAATCTTTTGATTGAACGAGATTTGTTTAAAAATCGTAGCATAGATTGAGGAAATTTGTTTATAATGAATGGTATGATTTTTATAAAGTAAGAAAAACTATCTATTTGGGTACCTAGCATAGGTTGTTTTACTTAACATTCGGGTAAAGTATTCAGAGGAGAGAATTGAAAGGGAGTGCCGATATCATGAGTACCTTAAATCAGTTGTCTGCTGATGACATTCAAGAGACATCGATGATTGATATTATGTTTTATATTTTGCAAGATGAAAGAAAGCCAGTTTCTTTTTATACTCTAATGAATCAGATTGGAGACATGAAAGGACTGTCATCGGAAGAGGTTCAAAAGCGTCTTGCAGAAGTTTATACGAATCTAAATACAGATGGTCGTTTCGTAACACTAGGGGACAACCAGTGGGGTCTGAAGAGCTGGTATCCTGTGGAGCAATCTCAGGAAGAGCTTGCAACTACGATCAAACCAAAGAAACGCAAGAAGTCTGAAGATGACGATGTTTTCGAAGACGACATTGAAGATGACTTGGAAGGTCTAGAAGTCGACGATCTTGATGATGACTTCGAAGAAGATTTCGATGACGACGACGCGGAAGAGTTTGACGACAACGATGCGGACGATGATGATGACGACGAAGACTTTGAAGATGACGAGGAAGAAGCTAAATAATTTCCGACAGTTCTTGACTTTCAGGCTCGAAGTCGGTAGAATCATTTTTGGGCTTCACCAATAAACGAATATAATAATGATTAATATAAAACAAAAGTGCCCCCCATCTATGGGACAGGTGTCACTTTTGTTTTTTTTATTTTATTTTACAAGCACCTGACAATACATTCGAATAGGAACACGTCGATCATTCAGAAGAGTCTTTTCAAAACAATAGCAATCGAATGAATCCTTTCCCTTTTTATAGGGGTAGAATACTAACAATGAGGGGGCAGAAATATGACAACAGGAAAGCAGAAGAAGTATATATTTGTAACAGGCGGGGTTGTATCATCACTTGGAAAAGGGATTACAGCAGCATCACTAGGTCGCCTTCTTAAAAATCGCGGGATCAGCGTAACGATTCAGAAGTTTGATCCATACATTAACGTTGACCCAGGAACGATGAGTCCATACCAGCACGGTGAAGTATTCGTAACGGATGATGGAGCGGAGACTGACCTTGACCTAGGACACTACGAGCGTTTCATCGATATTAATCTTTCGAAGAACTCGAACGTAACGACCGGTAAGATCTACTCAACTGTTCTTCGTAAAGAGCGTCGCGGTGACTACCTTGGTGGAACAGTTCAGGTAATTCCTCACATCACGAACGAAATCAAAGAGCGTGTTTTCCGCGCAGGAAACGAAACGAATGCGGATGTTGTAATCACTGAAATCGGCGGAACAGTAGGCGATATTGAAAGTCTTCCTTTCCTTGAGGCGATTCGTCAAATCAAGAGTGATATCGGAAAAGAAAACGTGATGTACATTCACTGTACGCTCGTTCCATTCTTAAAAGCTGCTGGTGAAATGAAAACAAAGCCAACTCAGCATAGTGTGAAAGAGTTACGCAGCCTTGGCATCCAGCCGAACGTGATTGTAGTACGTACTGAACAACCTGTTCCACAGGATATGAAAGATAAAATCGCACTGTTCTGCGATATCGATCCACATGCTGTAATCGAAGCACAGGATGAAGAAACCCTTTATCAAGTGCCACTTTCACTTCAAGCACAGAAGCTAGATGATATCACTTGTAATCACCTTAAGTTGAACTGCCAAGAAGCGGACATGGTAGAGTGGAAGCAGCTTGTAGATAAAGTACAGAACCTATCTAAGAAAACCAAGATTGCGCTTGTAGGTAAGTACGTTTCACTACAGGATGCGTATATTTCTGTTGTTGAATCCATGAAGCATGCAGGTTATGCGTTTGATGCGGACGTAGATATCAAATGGGTGAACTCTGAGAATGTAACGCCTGAAAATGTTCATGAGTTACTGTCTGATGTCGATGGTATCCTTGTACCAGGTGGATTCGGAGATCGTGGGATCGAAGGTAAGATCACGACCATTCAATATGCTCGTGAAAACAAAGTGCCTTTCCTAGGAATCTGCCTTGGGATGCAGCTTGCTTCAGTAGAATTTGCACGCAACGTTCTTAACCTTGAAGGAGCACATTCTGCAGAAATCAAGCCGACAACGAAATACCCAGTGATCGACCTCTTACCTGAACAAAAGGATGTTGAAGATCTAGGTGGGACACTTCGCCTTGGACTTTACCCTTGTAAGCTTGTTGAAGGAACAAAAGCGTTCCAAGCTTATGAAGATGAAGTGGTATATGAGCGTCACCGTCACCGCTATGAGTTCAGTAATCAGTTCAGAGCTCAAATGGAAGAGGCAGGATTTATTTTCTCTGGGACAAGCCCTGATGGCCGTCTCGTTGAAATCGTGGAAGTTCAGGATCATCCGTGGTTTGTAGCATCACAATTCCACCCTGAATTCACATCTCGTCCTACACGTCCTCAGCCATTGTTCAAAGAATTTATCGGTGCATCAATTTCGAATCAATAATATAAAAAAACAGGGTGTCGAGTAATTCTCGGCACCCTGTTTTTGTTTATAGTTCGACACCATGTTCATCAAGAATTTCTTTCGTCGTTAAGTAGATCGCATGATACACAAAAAGGGATACGAGGAGTGACGGGTGACCGATTCGTTCACCATCTTCATCTGGAACAAGTCCTGACGTGAGCCCTGTGTTAATATAAAAGTGAACAGAGTCTCGAAGAGCTTGAGCTTGATCCTTTCGTGTTGCTGCAACACCAATAACCGAAGCTCCAGTTTCTTTGTATATCGTCGCGAGTTTTGCGAAAGATTCATCATCGTCATACTTTCCAAACATAATGACCGTATCGCGGTCTGTTAATTCTGTTTCGGGTTCAAGTATCGCGCATGATGGCAGGCGATCCGCTCCATCAATCGCTTCAAGTGCTACGCCTTGAAGTTCGTTTTGACCTTGAAAGTACACCGTACCTCCGCCTGTAATCGTTTGTGCGAGAAGGCGCGAAATATCTTCAATGACCATCTCATGGTTATCTTGTATGTGTTTAAATTTACCCATCAATTGTGTTGTAAATATTTTTAGCATAGGGTCACTGCCTTTCTTATGATTGAAGATCATACACATTATAACGTGAGAGCGACTTGCTTGCGAATCGTGGACTTTAGAAGGATAATTTTCACGTATAGCGAATTGATATGTAATAGAAACTGAAAATTGGGAGGCATTTATATGAAAAAGAAAATCTTAATCGTCGACGATCAATACGGAATACGTATCCTCCTTAATGAAATTTTTCAAAAAGAAGGTTACCAAACCTACCAAGCTGCAAACGGCGTTCAGGCGTTAGATATTGTAAAGAATGAAGATCCTGATCTTGTTATTCTGGACATGAAGATTCCAGGGATGGACGGACTAGAAATTCTAAAGCGGATCAAAAAGATGGAAGCAAGGGCGCTTGTCATCATTATGACTGCTTACGGAGAGCTCGATATGATTCACCAAGCGATGGATCTTGGAGCGATCACACACTTCCCTAAACCGTTCGATATCGATGAAATAACAGAAGCTGTAAAAAAAGAACTAGCTGCGATCTCTTAATAGAAAGAGGTAGCGCTTACATAAACAAATCCTATTAAATCAGGCTTTTTCCCCTTCTTTTGTTAATTTGATATGCTATAATAGAACCGTGTTTTTGGAGTTTTTACATGAGTGGCTTATGAAATTCATTTCATGGTACATACATAAAATACATGTGTTTGTGCCATCTTGAATATGACCGATTATTTCAAGAAGGCATTTTGTGTGCTCTGATAACAAGTATGTCGTTAACAACGATGCTTACGGTTTCGGCCAAGCAATCTTAATTAATATCGAGGAGGATTTACCATGCCTTTAGTTTCTATGAAAGAAATGCTAGAAAAAGCTAAAGCAGAAGGCTACGCAGTTGGCCAATTTAACCTGAACAACCTTGAGTTCACTCAAGCGATCCTTCAGGCTGCTGAGGAAGAAAAATCTCCAGTCATTCTTGGAGTATCAGAAGGTGCTGCTCGCTACATGGGTGGTTTCAAAACCGTTACAACTCTAGTGGAAGCATTGATGGAAGAGTACAACGTAACAGTTCCTGTTGCGATTCACCTTGACCATGGTTCAAGCTTCGCTAAGTGTATGCAAGCGATCAATGCTGGCTTCACATCTGTAATGATCGACGGTTCTCACTATCCATTAGACGAGAACATCGCTCTGACTTCTAAAGTGGTTGAAGCTGCTCATGCAGTAGGCGTTTCAGTTGAAGCTGAGCTTGGCCGTATCGGCGGACAAGAAGACGATATTATCGTTGACGATGCAGAAGCTGCTTATGCAATTCCAGAAGAGTGTGAGCGCCTGATCAACGAAACTGGTGTAGATTGCTTCGCTCCTGCACTTGGTTCAGTACACGGCCCATACAAAGGTGAACCAAATCTTGGCTTCGACCGCATGGAAACAATCAGCAAAATGACTGGTGTTCCTCTAGTTCTTCATGGTGGTACTGGTATTCCAACTGCTGACGTGAAAAAAGCGATCAAATTTGGACATGCTAAGATCAACGTGAACACAGAAAGCCAGCTTTCTTCTGCAAAAGCAGTTCGTTCTGTACTTGAAGAAAAGCCAGAGCTTTACGACCCTCGTAAATACATGGGACCTGCACGTGATGCGATTAAAGAAACAGTAATCGGCAAAATGCGTGAATTCGGTTCTTCAAAGAAAGCATAAACCTTCTTTAAGGTGGAAATAGTAAAAACCGCTCGATTCCGAGCGGTTTCTAATTTCCATTCCCTTCCCCCTTCTCCATACTTGCCGACTATTTTTCAATTAATTTTAACCAAACCCGGAAATCACTTAGCAATTTATGTTAAACTTTTTTCGTAAACGCTTTCTAAACAACAGAGGAGGACTTACGTAATGAAAATTTTTATAGATTCTGCTAACCTAAATGACATCAAAGAAGCTTTCGATATGGGAGTTGTATCCGGAGTTACTACGAATCCATCACTTGTTGTGAAAGAAAACGTAGACTTCCACGACCGATTGAGAGAAATCACAGACTTGGTGAAGGGATCCGTCAGCGCCGAAGTTGTTTCTATGAAAGCTGAGGATATGATTGAAGAAGGAAAGCAACTTGCAAACATCGCTCCTAACATCACTGTGAAAGTACCGATGAACAAAGAAGGTCTTAAAGCAGTAAAGGCATTCTCTGAGCTTGGAATAAAGACAAACGTCACGCTAGTATTTTCTTCAAACCAGGCACTTCTTGCAGCTCGTGCTGGTGCATCGTATGTATCACCGTTTCTAGGTAGATTAGATGACATCGGACATAACGGCTTAGATTTGATCTCTGAGATTTCTGATCTGTTTGCAGTGCATGGAATTGAAACTGAAATTATCGCCGCATCGATTCGTCATCCGCTTCATGTTTCAGAAGCAGCACATAGAGGGGCGGATATTGGAACAATGCCACTGAAGGTTGTTCTACAAATGCTAGAGCATCCACTTACAGACAAAGGTATTGATAAATTCCTTTCTGACTGGAACGAAGTACAAAAAGACTTGGACTAATCGGAATGAAATTGGCATGAACTTCCTGTTTTTGCCCATACTATTCTTATGGAGTTTCACATTTCGACAAATCCATTGCCAGGAATAAGATGCGGACGAAGAAGGGAGACCATTATGGAAAAGTTGATGATCGCCGGAGGACACCGTTTGAGTGGGACCGTTCAGGTGAGCGGAGCCAAGAATAGTGCAGTAGCGCTGATCCCGGCGGCTATATTAGCAGAATCCACTGTCACGATCGACCACCTGCCTAACATATCAGACGTTGGAATCCTCCGTGATCTTTTGGAAGAAATCGGAGGACAAGCTGAACTAGATGGGAACACGCTAACGGTTAACCCTCAAGAAATGATCGCTATGCCGCTTCCGAACGGTAAAGTGAAGAAATTACGTGCTTCTTATTATCTAATGGGAGCGATGCTCGGGCGCTTTAAAAAAGCTGTTATTGGGCTTCCTGGTGGTTGTAACCTTGGCCCCCGTCCAATTGACCAGCATATTAAAGGCTTTGAAGCACTTGGTGCAAAAGTGACCAATGAACAAGGCGCTATATACCTTCGTGCTGACGAGTTAATAGGCGCGCGTATTTATCTTGATGTTGTTAGCGTTGGGGCTACGATTAACATTATGCTCGCTGCTGTACGTGCAAAAGGACGTACAGTAATCGAAAATGCCGCAAAGGAACCTGAAATTATCGATGTTGCGACACTGCTATCTAGCATGGGCGCAAAGATCAAGGGTGCTGGAACGGATGTTATTCGAATCGACGGAGTCGATGAACTTAACGGTTGCTATCATTCTATAATTCCTGACCGCATCGAAGCGGGAACATATATGATCATGGCAGCAGCAATGGGCGACGAGGTCGTCATCGATAACGTGATCTCACAGCATTTAGAATCTCTTATCGCAAAGCTCCGTGAGATGGGCGTAACGGTAGAAACGAATGAAGATCAGGTGTACATCAGTTCGCCACGGACGGGATGGAAGAGTGTCGATGTCAAAACGCTCGTCTATCCTGGTTTTCCTACAGATCTTCAGCAGCCGTTCACCTCACTCCTTACAAATGCAGAAGGTAGTAGTGTCGTAACAGATACGATCTATGGTGCGAGATTTAAGCACATTGATGAGCTTCGTAGAATGGGAGCCAACGTCAAAGTTGAAGGCCGCTCTGCTATTATTAACGGCGCGACAAGGCTTCAAGGTGCAAAGGTACGCGCATCTGACCTTCGAGCAGGAGCAGCACTCGTAGTAGCTGGTTTAATGGCAGAAGGTGTAACGGAAGTTTCTGGCCTTGAGCATATCGATCGTGGGTATGAACGACTTGTAGAGAAGCTCAGTGACCTAGGGGCACGAGTTTGGCGTGAGAAGTTGGATCAAGAAGAGTTAAAAGAAGTTGAAAATACGTAACTAGCAGAAGCGGTTCAGGCCGCTTTTCTGCTTATGGTAAAATGTAAGCGTTTTATTATTGTTAGGATCAACATTTGAGGGGAGAGCATTATGGAGAGAAGTTTGTCTATGGAACTAGTTCGGGTGACAGAAGCTGCCGCACTGGCTTCTGCTCGCTGGATGGGTCGAGGAAAGAAAGATGAAGCGGATGATGCTGCCACTTCTGCCATGAGAGATGTGTTTGATACCGTTCCTATGAAAGGGACAGTTGTTATTGGAGAAGGGGAGATGGATGAAGCTCCTATGCTCTATATAGGTGAAAAGCTAGGAACTGGCTATGGTCCCCGTGTAGACGTAGCTGTCGATCCCCTAGAAGGAACGAACATCGTAGCTGCAGGAACTTGGAATGCCTTGGCTGTACTTGCCGTTGCTGATCACGGAAACTTGCTACACGCGCCTGATATGTACATGGATAAAATTGCGGTAGGACCAGAAGCGGTTGGTAAAATCGACATCAATGCTTCAGTCCTTGATAATTTGAAAGCCGTAGCAAAAGCAAAAAATAAAGACGTTGAAGACTGCGTGGCGGTCATATTGGATCGTAAACGTCACGAAAAGATTATAGAAGAGGTTCGTTCTGCTGGTGCAAGAATTAAACTCATCACTGATGGAGATGTGGCCGCTGCGATCAACACGGCTTTTGAAGACACTGGTGTTGATATCCTATTTGGTTCAGGTGGAGCTCCAGAAGGTGTTCTTGCCGCAGTAGCACTCAAGTGCCTTGGTGGTGAAATTCAAGGTAAGTTGCTTCCACAGAATGAAGAAGAGATGCGTCGCTGCCGTGAGATGGGCATCGTAGACGTCTCACGAGTGTTACGAATGGAAGACCTCGTTAGAGGAGAAGATGCGATCTTTGCCGCAACAGGTGTCACTGACGGAGAACTGTTAAAAGGGGTTCGTTTCAAAGGAACTGCTGGAACGACACAGTCCGTCGTCATGCGCGCCAAATCTGGAACGGTCCGTTTCATTGACGGCAAGCACAGCTTAAAAAAGAAACCAGACTTAGTTATAAAGCCTTAATTTATGGAAAGAGTGGTGCTGTGATTAACAGCATCGCTCATTTCATGTTGAATATTCTTAAAGAATCTGGTAAAACTATAAGGTGCTACATTATTTTGCTGTACTTTAAGAAGATTTAACCCTATCATGAGGTTTAACCTATAAGATTTTAAACTATGTCTATATCAGCACAAGAATAACGATTGCTTAGCAACACCTTCGTTGTGCACTTCCTCTACTCTCACACAAGAGATACCTGCATGGATAAGAATACTAGCCTCTCATGGGATCTCACAAACTCTTTCTTTTTTTCGTACGATGAACATGATTCATTTCATTAAGACAGCAATGAAAGCTGTTTATATCCGTAGTACTCTCTTCTCCTTTATTCCTTATATTAGGAAAAACTAGCATTATTATAAATTAAAAGTGTGGTGTCAACATGGCAGTAAATTTATCTGAATTAGAACAAATGAATTTAAAAGAACTGTATGAACAGGCAAGAAAATACAAAGTCTCCTATTACAGTAAATTAAACAAAAGAGAGCTTGTCTTTGCAATTCTTAAAGCACAGGCGGAACAGTCCGGTCTCCTGTTCATGGAAGGAATTCTTGAAATCATTTCTTCTGAAGGATTTGGCTTCTTACGTCCGATCAATTATTCACCAAGTGCTGAAGATATTTATATATCAGCTTCTCAAATTCGAAGATTCGACCTTAGAAACGGTGATCGCGTATCCGGTAAGGTACGTCCTCCGAAAGAAAATGAACGATACTATGGCCTTCTCCATGTAGCAGCAGTAAATGGAGATGACCCTGATTCTTCGAAGGAACGCGTTCATTTCCCTGCGTTAACGCCTCTCTATCCAGAGAAGCGCATGGAATTTGAAAACAAGCCGAATAACCTTTCGACTCGTATCATCGACATGATCGCTCCTGTAGGATATGGCCAACGTGGCTTGATCGTCGCGCCACCGAAGGCAGGTAAAACGATGCTGTTAAAAGAAATCGCGAACAGCATCACAACCAATCATCCTGATACAGAACTAATCGTGCTTCTTATCGATGAGCGTCCTGAGGAAGTTACAGATATCGAACGTTCGGTTGATGGCGATGTTGTGCATTCAACGTTTGATGAAACGCCTGATAACCACATTAAAGTAGCCGAGCTCGTTCTTGAGCGTGCGATGCGTCTTGTCGAACACAAGAAAGACGTTGTCATTCTTCTCGATAGTATTACTCGTCTAGCTCGTGCTTATAACCTTGTTATTCCACCGAGTGGCCGTACGCTTTCAGGTGGTATCGATCCTGCCGCTTTCCATAGACCTAAGCGTTTCTTTGGTGCTGCGCGTAACATCGAAGAAGGTGGAAGCCTTACGATCCTAGCGACAGCTCTTGTAGAAACCGGTTCTCGTATGGATGACGTCATCTATGAAGAATTTAAAGGAACAGGTAACATGGAGCTTCACCTTGATCGTCGTCTTGCTGAAAGACGTGTATTCCCAGCGATCGATATCCGTCGTTCTGGTACACGTAAAGAAGAACTCCTTCTTCCAAAAGAACAGCTTGAAATGCTTTGGACAATTCGAAAAAGCATGGACGACTCGTATGAATTTGTCGATAACTTCTTGAAGAGACTAAGAAAGACAAAAACAAACGAAGAAATGTTCAACCTGTTTGAGAAAGAGAAAAGCGGAGCAGGGCGATAAGTTGAGAAAAGCGGAGCGGGCCCGTTAAAATCCGTAGTTCGTTGGAGCCCGTGAGGATGAGACGTTTTTTGTCTCACCCGAATGGGCGAAACGAGCGGAGGATTTGGCCCGTGCAGCTAGCCCAGAAAAGCGGAGTGGGCCGTTTAGACCTGAAAAGCGAAACGAGCCCGTTTAAATCCGCAGGTCGTTGGAGCCCGCGAGGATGAGACGTTTTTTGTCTCACCCGAGGGGGTGAAACGGCCGAAGGATTTGGCTTGTGTAGCTGGACTTCGACAGGCGGTGGAAGCTTTTCAAGGGAACGCGATTTGTGTGTTCAATTGAAAAGGTGAAGCGACTCAAGGGTCTGGCCCGTACAGCTAGCCCAGAAAAGCGGAAGGGGGCCGTAAAGCCCCGACAAGCACTGAGCTTCTCGCTAGTCGACAACTGAAAAAGACTTTTTCATGACCAATTGCATTGTGTTATTCTCCCTGCTATAATACGTCTGTATGTGCAGAAATCGTCAGCTTAGCTTTTCGGTTTTTAGATAACTCTGTTTCCTAAGGAATCAGGGCGGAAGGAGATGACATTCATGAAACAAGCAATTCATCCAGGTTATGAAAAAGTAACGGTTAAGTGTGCTTGCGGTAACGAATTCGAAACTGGTTCTACAAAACATGACGGGGTAAACATTGAGGTCTGCTCAGAGTGCCACCCGTTCTACACTGGTCGTCAGAAGTTTACTGACGTTGGTGGACGCGTAGATAAGTTTAGAAAAAAATACAACCTCAACGGTTAATAATAAGAACAGGCAAGTATTCTTCTTGCCTGTTTTTTTAACACTTTAAGGAGTGTAACACCTTCATTAGGGGAATATAGATAACAAAAGACAGTGTCTTTTCGGGATAGGGAGAAAGGAGAAGCGGTTGCATGCATGTCATGAAACACAACGGCTGGATTGAGGTCATTTGCGGTAGCATGTTTTCTGGGAAATCAGAAGAATTGATCCGCCGTGTAAGAAGAGCAACTTATGCGAAACAGAAAGTTCAAGTCTTCAAACCAAAAGTTGATAACAGATATAGTGAAGAATCCGTTGTGTCTCATAATGGCACGTCGGTTATTGCTGTGCCGGTAAACGACTCAACTGCGATACTTGATCGTGTCGATGAAGATACAGATATGGTCGCGATCGACGAAGTGCAGTTTTTCGATGATGGAATTGTGGAAGTTGCCCAGCAGCTTGCTGATGAAGGCGTACGCGTCATCGCAGCAGGTCTTGACCAGGATTTCCGTGGTAAAGCATTTGGACAGGTTCCAGAGCTTCTCACAGTAGCTGAGTCCGTTACAAAGCTTCAAGCTATTTGCGTTGTCTGCGGATCACCAGCAAGCAGAACACAACGCCTAATCGACGGCAAGCCGGCTCACTACGATGATCCAATCATCCTAGTCGGTGCCTCAGAATCATACGAACCACGCTGTCGCCACTGCCACAAGGTACCAGGCAAACCGACCGCGAGAGATTTACAGCAGGAAGAAGTATCAAGATAGAGATGCGAATGACAAAACCTGGGAAACCGGGTTTTTTTAGTTAGAAAAGCGGAAGCATCCGCTTAGACCCGAAGGCGGTGGAAGCTTTTCAAATGAACACGATTTGTGTGTTCAATTGAAAAGGTGAAGCGCCTCGAGGGTCTGGATGCTGCAGCTAGCCCAAGAAAAGCGGAAGTGAGCGTTTAGAAACGGATATATTGGAACTCTCGAAAAGGAACACGATTTTTGTGTTCCATTGAGAGAGTGAAATATAGGAGTTTCTGCGAACTGCAGCTGGCCCGAGAAAAGCGGAAGAGAGCTGTGCCGTAAATTGATAATTACTCTAATTAGCTAATAAAAACCAATAATAGACAATATAATTAGTTTTTGTACAATAAACCTCGATTTTGGCTAATAAACCTTCATTTTAGACAATAACGCAATAAATTGGACATTAAACTGCCCTCACACCTCAGGCAAGCAATCAAACCCCTCAACTAACATAATTTAACTGCTTTACAGATCAATAAAGTCGGACACCTTAAGAACAGGAGGTGTTTAGATGATGAAAGTTAGCGCTGTTTTACTTGCGTCACTCGTGCTTTTTGCCTCAGGTTGTTCACCACTTAAGCCACCTGAATCGAATGGAGCAGCAGGAGAGGGGCAACAATTGAACACGGATATCAACTTGAATCCAAACTCTTACCGAAACATGGGTGTAGAGAAGCCGACGATCAGTGATGATCAGAACAAGATTCGTGAAGTGGTGGAAGCAGAGGGGCTCGATGCGGGTGCTGTTTCAATCAATGGAAATCATGTGTGGGTCAATGTGAAGTTTGAATCAGTAGAAGCGATGGATTTAAATGAACAACGAAAACGTCTGGCTAAAAAGATATATCAAGCTGTTCCAAGATACAAAGTCCACGTAAGAGCAAAATAAAAACCCTCTCCCACATAAACGGGAGAGGGTCTATTTTGTTAATGCTGTGCTCGTCGTGCTCCTTGTTGAAGAGGATCCCATACACTGTTGTATGGAGGAGCGTAAGCGAGGTCAAGGTCTTCGATATCATGAAGCGTCATCTGATGGAAGAGGGCAGTTGCGAGCACATCGACGCGTTTGTCGACTCCGTGCTTTCCGATGAACTGTCCTCCCAATATGCGCTCATTATCATCTCGATAGATGAGTTTTACATTTAGCTCACGCGCATCAGGATAATACCCTGCGATATCTGTTGCTTGAGTAGAGCAGCTAGTGAACGGTAAATTTAAATCCTCTGCTTCTTTCGATGATAATCCTGTTCGACCTAGCGTTAGTTCAAAGAATTTGATCACTGAGGTCCCGACGATTCCTTTGAACGTGTTCGGATGTCCTATTATATTGAGTCCAGCGATACGACCTTGCTTATTCGCTGTCGTACCTAGTGGAATGAAGTCATCGCGTTCTTTTACGCGGTGATAATGTGTCGCGCAATCTCCCGCAGCATAAATATCTTCGATGCTTGTTTCCATGTAGCGGTTCACTTGGATGGCGTCATTTTCAGCAGTATGAAGGCCGCACTCTTGAGCGAACTCTGTGTTAGGTTTGACTCCAACTGAGACGAGAACGAGGTCAGCATCATACTCGCCTTGATCCGTAACGATTTTTTTGACCCGGGAATCACCTTTTAGTTCTTTCACGGCCTCGTTTGTGTGTACAGCCACGTTATTACGCTCTGCTTCTTCGTGAATGTGCTCTGCCATGTCTTCATCAAATATTCCGCCTAAGTATGGACCTAATTCGATGATGCGCACTTCTTTTCCTATTTCTCGAAATGCTTCTGCCATTTCGAGTCCGATATAACCACCACCTATGATGGCGACATTTTTTATCGATTCAGTTGTATCTTCCATTACTTTCTCTGCATCAGGGATCGTCTTCAGAGTATGTACACCGTCAAGGTCGATACCTTCCCAGTTTGGTTTTACTGGACGTACTCCAGTTGCAATCAATAATTTATCATAGCTTTCAGAAAAGCTCTCGCCGGTTTGAAGGTTTTTCCCCTTCACGATTTTGTTTTCGCTATCGACTTCTGTTGCCTCGTGATACACTCTTGCGTCGATACCATATTTTTCACGGAACGTTTCAACACTCCTGGCGATCAGGTTTTCAGTCGATTCTATTTTTCCGCTGATCACGTAAGGTAGTCCGCACTGGCCGTAGGAATAAATATTTCCTTTTTCAAGTGTCACCACTTCCGCATCTTCATCATTTCTCACGACTTGCATCGCAGCACTCATTCCTGCTGCGTCTCCACCGATAATAACAACTTTCATGGAAACAACTCCTCTCATATTAAAAATGGCTCTAGTTAGTTTACCCTATTTATAGAAAGTTCAAGCTATTTTTGCTTTTGACGGGCTATTTATCCTATACTATAATTAGAATGTTATGCAACGAAAACGAGGTGAAAGATCTTGTTAGAACGGTTAGAAGCAGTAGAAGAACGTTATGACAAATTAAATGGGTTATTGAGTGACCCTGAAGTAATCAACGATACGAAGAAGTTACGTGAATATTCGAAGGAACAATCAAGTCTTGAGGAAACGGTACAGGTGTATCGTGAGTATAAGGAAGTGCTCCAAGGAATCAAAGACGCAAAAGCGATGCTTGAAGAAGAGAAAGATTCCGAAATGCGTGAAATGGTGAAGGCTGAAATAGCTGAACTGACGCCACAGGAAGATGAGCTCGCTGAAAGACTTCGAATTCTTCTTCTACCTAAGGATCCAAACGATGATAAGAACGTTATCATCGAAGTTCGTGGAGCTGCTGGTGGAGACGAAGCGGCATTGTTCGCAGGTGATCTCTACCGCATGTATAGCCGCTATGCGGAAGCGCAAGGATGGAAGTCTGAAGTGATCGAAGCTAGTTACACTGAGTTAGGCGGATTCAAGGAAATCATTTTCATGGTTAATGGTGAAGGTGCTTATTCCAAGATGAAGTACGAAAACGGTGCTCACCGTGTTCAACGTGTCCCATCTACTGAATCGGGTGGACGTATCCACACGTCTACTGCGACTGTTGCGGTTCTACCGGAAGCAGAAGAAGTAGAAGTTGATATTCATGAGAAAGATATTCGAGTGGATACCTTTACTTCAAGTGGACCAGGTGGACAAAGTGTTAATACGACGATGTCAGCTGTTCGTTTAACACATGAACCTACAGGCGTCGTTGTATCATGTCAGGATGAGAAGTCACAGATCAAGAACAAAGAGAAAGCTATGAAAGTTCTTAGAGCTCGTGTGTACGATAAATTCCAACAGGAAGCTCAAAAAGAGTACGATGAAAATCGTAAATCAGCAGTAGGTACTGGTGATCGTTCTGAGCGAATCCGTACGTATAACTTCCCTCAAAACAGAGTAACTGACCACCGTATCAACTTAACGATTCAGAAGCTTGATCAAATTCTTCAAGGTAAGATGGATGAATTTATCGATGCATTGATTACGGAAGAACAAACTCGCTTGATGGCTGAAGCTGGAGAGTGACTTTATGAAGACAGTATTTGAAGCCCTTACCTGGGCTTCTTCTTTTTTAGAAGAGCATGGACGAGAGGCATCTTCAGCAGAATGGTTAATAAAGCAGGAACTGAACGTCTCAAGAACAGAATTACTGCTCAAGATGAGAGAAGAAATGCCTGATTTTGAAAGCTTCGAAAAGAAAATAAGAATTCATGCTACTGGAGTTCCTATTCAACATCTTGTTGAGCGCGAGGATTTTTATGGGCGGACGTTTCGTGTGAATAAGCATGTATTAGTTCCTAGACCTGAAACGGAGGAGCTAGTAGAAGGCATTATGTCTCGTGCAAGAACCTTATTTCGTGACAAACCCTCTATCGCTGATATCGGTACAGGGAGCGGTGCAATTGCGATCAGCTTAGCGCTTGAGCTTCAGCAGTCTGTTACAGCGGTTGATATTTCTCGAGATGCGCTAGATATTGCGAAAGAAAACGCTGATAGCCTTCACGCACCTGTGTCATTTCTGCATGGTGATTTATTAGAACCGCTGAAAGGTAAGAAGTTCGATATCATCGTATCTAATCCACCGTATATTTCTGAAGAGGATTATCAAGAATTAGATTCACTCGTAAGGGATCACGAGCCGATTCTTGCTCTTGTAGGTGGAAAAGATGGATATGATTTATATCGTCGTCTTGCAAACGACTTACCTGACGTTATTTCAAGTCCAGGATTGATCGGTCTTGAGGTGGGTGAAAAGCAAGCGAGAACAGTTGCTGAACTGTTGCGTGCTTCTTTTGGAGAGACCATCGAAGTGGAAGTTGTAAAAGATATAAGCGGCAAAGAACGTATGGTGTTTGGCGTAATAAAATAGCCCCGTCGAAACGGCTCGCATTCTGATGAAGAGTTTGATGTTTAAAACATCTTAATCTGGCCAGAATGAGAGCTAGAAGGGACGGGGATACAAAATGAAACAAAGCGGACTTATAAATCTATTAATCTCAATTTTTATTCTTGTATCAAGTCTTCAAGGGTCAGAAAGTAGTCTAGCATCTGAGCAGCAGATCATTCCAGACGAAGCGATTCGTCTTCGTATATTAGCTAACAGTAACAGCGACGATGATCAAATCGTGAAACGCCGCATCCGTGATGAAGTGAACGAATCGATCAATACTTGGGTAGCCGACTTAACATCGATCGAAGCTTCGAGAACAGTTATTAAGGGGCATTTGAAAGAGATCGAAGCGATTGTTAAGAAAGAGCTAGACGCGATCGGAAGTAACGAAGCGTTTAAAGTCGAGTTCGATGAAGTGGCTTTCCCTACAAAGCTTTATGGCGATTTCGTATACCCTGCTGGAAACTATGAGGCTGTGTTGATCACGATCGGAGAAGGACTTGGGGATAACTGGTGGTGTGTTCTATTTCCACCTCTATGCTTTCTAGATTTCTCGAATGGCGATGCTGTTCAAGCGGAAACAGCTGCTCCTGACACAGAAGTGGAAGAGTCGGACGATGTTGAAGTAGAATTCTTTCTAGTACAATTGATTGGTGATTTGATAGATTGGATAAAAGGATTGTTCGCTTAAGAGTTCTATTATCCTTCTTTTATGCATAAAACGTTAACATAACTACTTTTATGCAAGGAAAAGGAGGATGATAGATTTGTTTCTTGTAAGAGAGGCGACTTCCGAAGATGAAGAAACAGTGAAAAACATGGTAAGACGTTCGGGACTTGAAGTGGACTTGCTTCCTGATATAGAATCATTTTTGATTGCGGAAACAGAAGCGAAAGAATTATTTGGAGTCATTGGACTTGAGAAATATGGTCGTTCTGGACTTCTTCGTGCACTTGTATTGAATAGTGCGGAGTCCACTTCTGAAAGGTTATTGCGTTTCTTCGATCAAGTGATCGCTTATGCAAAGAAATGTAGTCTGGACGAGCTTTATTTAACCTCAAACGAAGAATCTTTCTTCTTTCAAGTTTTTGGTTTTTCGACAATAAGTCGTGAAGAATTGTCTGTAGACATAAAACAAAATAGGTTATTCAGTGGAGATGCTTCGAATCGGGTGATTATGAGGCGCCAGTTGAACTTCTGATATCACCATCAACATATTTATACACAGATTGATCGTGTTTTATCCACATTATGTGGACTAGTTTGTTTTATGACTAGAATACGTTTCTGCAAATCGTGTAGAATCCTGCTGAATAACCTCTCTTTATCCCGAAACCAATGGGTTTCTCGGTAATATGTGTATAAGAGGGTGAATAACGTGGGAGGTATCCACACAAATGTTTGGTATGTGGATGACGATGTGGATATAGAAAAAAGTTATCCACAGATCGTGGAAGCTGCCGAATGGTTGAAAAAGAATGAAGTTGTCGCGTTTCCTACTGAAACAGTTTATGGACTTGGTGGGAATGCATTTTCAAAGCAGGCTGTAGCTAAGATTTTTGAAGCAAAAGGAAGACCAGCGGATAATCCATTGATCGTTCACGTTGCCAGTCGTCCACATGTGGAAAAGTTAGTAAAAGAGATTCCGCATGAAGCTTCTAAGTTAATGGATGCTTTTTGGCCAGGGCCTTTAACAATTGTTTTACGTGGAGGAGAAGGGGTCGCAACAAATGTTACCGCTGGTCTTGATACAGTTGCGATTCGCATGCCTGATCATCCCGTTGCTTTAGCATTAATAGAAGCTGCTGATTTGCCGTTAGCTGCGCCTAGCGCAAATCTTTCTGGTAAACCGAGTCCTACGACGGCTCAACATGTTATTCATGATTTAACTGGAAGGGTAGCCGGAGTTGTGGATGGAGGAGCTACTGGTGTAGGTCTAGAATCGACAGTTGTGGACTGTTCTTCGGATACGATTACGATCTTACGGCCAGGTGGGATCACGAAAGAACAATTGGAAGAAGTAGTTGGTCATGTTGAGATTGATCCAGCCCTAACTGATGACAGTCATCAACCAAAATCTCCCGGAGTGAAATACAAACATTATGCTCCGTCTGCACCTGTCACACTAGTAGATGGTACAAGCTCTTTTCTTCAATCAATCGTTGAGAAACGCAAGGAAGAAGGAATAAAGGTTGGCGTTTTGGCAACGGAGGAAACAGAGGCCCTATATAAAGCTGATGTCGTGATCCCTTGTGGCTCACGGAGTGATCTCATTTCGGTCGCCAATCGGTTGTATGATGTCCTCAGACGTTTTGATGAAGCGAATGTGGATGAAATTTATAGCGAGGTCTTTACAGAACAAGGTGTTGGCACTGCTGTCATGAATCGATTATCAAAAGCTGCGAGCGGAAATGTGATAAAGGAATAGGTTATGAAGAGCGAGTGTCCTGATGGGAGCTCGCTCTTTCTTTGTTTAACGTAAAAATCACCCCGAAAATGGGGTGATTTTGTGCTACTTATTTCTATATTTCTTCTGAACATATTCTTCGATCATCGCTTTTGTAACATAAGAACGAGTTGGAATCGATCCTTGTTTTGCGAGTTCGTTTATTTGTGATGTTAGTTCGTTTACACGGTCGAGTGTATAAGGTTCGTCTGAGTGACTATGTTCGACTGCCTTGGCGATTGCTGCTTCTCGTTCTTTATCTAATTGGACAAATAGATTAATTTCTCGGTTCTTTCTTCCGAGCTGTGATGATATGTCTTTGTGTACGCTCATTGAGTATAGCCTCCAAAAGTTTGACTTTTCCTTGAATCATTTCCCTTATCCTACGACTCTTAACCTATTATTACCCCTTTGCCTTCTATTTTCAAGAGGACGTGCATAAAAGTGGAATAGCACGTCCCGGGAGGAGAGAGAATGATATCCACTGCGCTTATTGGAGAGCTCGCGACCTTGAGTATGATGGCAGTAGCTCTCGGTATGGATGCTTTTTCAGTTGGACTAGGTATGGGGATGATCCCGCTTCGTATTCGTCAAATTGCAAAGATCGGAATTGTTATCGGGTTGTTCCATATGGGTATGCCTCTTGCCGGGTTATTGATCGGAAAGGTTATATCCGTTCATTTTGGGAGTATCGCATCGATGGTTGGGGGAGGATTGCTCCTCATCTTAGGAATACAAATGTGCTTGTCCTCTTTTACGTCAAGCGATAAGCCGTTCGTGAAACCGATTGGGATCGGCTTGCTATTGTTTTCTCTTAGCGTGAGTTTGGATAGCTTTTCTGTTGGGTTGAGTCTAGGTATTTATGGGGCGAGAGTCATCGTCACCATCGTATTGTTCGGTTTGATCAGTATGATGCTAACATGGGCTGGTTTAATTATCGGAAAAAAGTTTCAGAACTTCATAGGATCGTATAGTGAACTGTTTGGAGGGTGCATCTTGTTCGGATTTGGGTTAAAGCTTCTCGTTATATAGAATATGATGCCGCTAGGAAGCGACATCATATTCGTGAAGTTATTCTGAGATTCCCTGCAATAGTTGAGCATATGGAGAATCGGAAGGTAACATGATGACTGTTTCATCATTAAGTGTCGTTCGATAAGACTTCAGTGTTCGGTAAAGCTCGTAGAACTCTGGGTCTTGGCTGAATGCTTCGTTATAGATCTTCGCAGCCTCCGATTCCCCTTCTGCAACGATTTCTTGCGCATCGGCATCAGCTTTCGCGAGAATCGTATCTACTTCTTTATCTGTTTCAGCTTTGATTCGATCAGCTTCAGCATCACCTTGAGAGAGGTATTCTTGTGCTTTCGATTCACGTTCAGAAATCATTCTCTGGAATACTGACTTTTCGTTGGCGTCAGGTAGATCGGTACGTTTCATTCTTACGTCTGTGACGCTAATTCCATAGGCGTCTCTTTCGAGTAATTCGTTCACACGATCGCGCACACGAGTGTTAAAACTACCTCTGCTCGATTTTTCCTCATTAATAATTTCATCGTACGTTAATTGACCAAGCTCTGATCGAATAACTGAGAAGATGAATTCTCCCATTTTTGCTTCAGCATTTTCGATGGTACGAGCATTACTGATCATGTTCTGAGGATCTTTGACTGACCAAACAGCGTAGTTATCAACAGTCATACGCTTTTTATCTTTTGTCGTTATTTCTTCTGGATTCACATCATACAGCATTTGATATTTCGGTAGAGTTGTAATCGATTGGATGAAAGGAATCTTGAAGTTTAGACCTGGACTCGTCTCGATTCGAACGACATCACCGAATTGACGTATAACTTTATACTCGCCTTCTTTCACAACGAAAATAGAGCTGAAGATGCCGCCGATTACGATGAGAAGTGCAACGATGAGAATCGCGCTTTTAATTATTTTGGAAGGATTCATATTCTTGCGGTGTTCATCCATATTAAAAACGTTGTTATCACTCATTCGATTCACTTCCTTTCGGCTTTTCCGTCTTACCAGGCTGGATTGGAAGGTACTTTACAGTATCTCCACCTTCATCCGTAATGTAGATCTTCGTATCAGGTAATACTTCTTCAAGCGTCTCTAGGATAAGACGTTTCTTCGTTACTTCAGGGCTATTTTTATATTCGTTGTAAAGCGCATTAAAGGTTGCGACGTCACCACGCGCTTGTTCGATACGCTGTGCTTTTTTACCTTGCGCTTTTGAAATACGCGCGTCCTTCTGTCCTTCTACAACACTAAGTTCCTGGTTTTTATATTTTCTAGCTCCATAGATTGTGGTTTCCTTTTGCTCACGAGCGTCAACAACGTTCGTAAACGCTTTTCGTACTTCATCGTTCGGTAATTCTACATCTTGAAGCTTCACATCTAGGATCGAGATACCGATCTCATATTCATCGATGAGCTTCGTCAGGATTTCACGAACGCTTCCTTCAATTTCAGCCTTACCAGAAGTAAGAGCTTCGTCGATTTCTGAACTTCCGATAACCCCTCTAAGTGAAGCGGAAGTTGCGGCATAAAGGATTTCTTTCGGTTGATCCGAATAATAGAGATATTTCTTAGGGTTCGTAATTCTCCATTGTACAACGAGGTCAGCAAGGACGATGTTTTCATCACCTGTTACCATTTTCGTTTCTTTTGGATAATCAACGATTTCTCCATCTTTTTCATCGTATCCAAACGTTAAACTAAACGTCTCTCTCGGTAATATATCAACTTGTTGAATCGGCCACGGTAACTTGAAATGTAAGCCGGCATCACTAATTTCTTCATCTACTTTCCCGAATGTCATGATCACAGCTTGCTCAGATTCATCTACCGTATACCAACTCGTAACAAGCACGACTCCGAGTAGTAGAAAGAGGACGATGGAACCTGCAATAACCGCTATTCTTCTTTGTGACATTGTTTTTCCCCCCTTGGTTATGCTTCTATCAGGTAATACGCTTTCATATTACAAAAGGTTTCAATTTCATTAAAAATTATTTCATAGATCCTTAAAGTTGAACAGGGTGGATTTATCTCCTGACATCTTTCATAATAAAGGTAGAAGGAGAGTGGCTATGTTGAAGGTTTTATTTATTTGCACAGGAAACACGTGTCGAAGTCCAATGGCGGAAGCGATCGTGAAACATAAAAACAGTAAGATCGAAGTGAAATCTGCAGGTGTATTCGCCGCTAATGGATCGCCTGCCAGCCAACAAGTTGAAACTCTTTTGAAAGACAAAAACATATCCTTTTCTCATAGTGCTCGCTTACTAGATCGGCAGCTTGCTGAATGGGGAGATTTACTCCTTACAATGACAGAGAGTCATAAAGCATTAGTATTGAGGGATTTTCCAGAACTTTCACATAAAGTTAGTACGTTAAAAGAGTATGCATTTGGTGAAGGGATGTATGAACCTTACCAGAAAAAAGCTGCAGAACTTGAAACGAAGCGTGCGACTTTTGTGCATGAATTGAATGGGCTAAGTGGTGAGGAAGAAGAGAAGAAAAGAAAAACATTTGAACAAGAATTAATGAAAGAACTAGAGGAATTGGAAAGACTAGAGAAGAAACTTCCTTCTTTCGATATCTCAGATCCTTTCGGCGGTTCCTTAGAAAACTATCATGAAACATATAATGAAATAGAAGCGTCAATAGACCGCTTGATCGAACGTTTAACAGCGGAAACGAATGAGGAGGATGAACAGTGAGAGTTGCAATTGGAGCAGATCACGCAGGGGTTATGATCAAGGATGACATCATAGGAGTAATAGAGGATTTAGGTATGGAAGTCATCGATCTTGGCTGCAACTGCAAAGATTCTGTAGATTATCCGGACTATGCCATACCTGTAGCCGAACACGTCGCTTCTGGTAAAGCTGACCGAGGCATTCTTATATGTGGGACAGGCATCGGAATGTCTATCACAGCAAACAAAGTCGAAGGCATTCGCTGTGCCCTTGTTCACGACTTGTTCAGTGCAAAGGCAACGAGACAACATAACGATTCCAACGTATTAGCGATGGGAGAGCGTATCATTGGCCCTGGACTTGCGAAGGAAATCGCTAAAGTTTGGCTCGAAACAGAGTATGAAGGTGGTCGTCACGCTAAGCGCGTAGGTAAAATTACTGCTTACGAAACGAATTAAAGGAGGAATGAGCTGTGGATGAGAAAATGGCTCAGCAGATTTCTAAGCATACCCGTGAGGCATTAGATGATTTACAAGTCGATGCTCGCTTGACTGATCGCAATCTTTTAGTTGTAGGGATGAGTTCAAGTGAAGTCATGGGAGAAAGAATAGGCACTGCCGGTACCACGTTTGCAGCTGAAGCAGTATATGAAAGCGTGGGTTCATTTCAGAATGAGACGGGCGTAAACATTGCTTTTCAATGCTGTGAACATTTGAATCGAGCGCTAGTCGTTGAACGTGAAACTGCTGAAGCTAGAAACTATACCATTGTAGCTGCCGTTCCTACGATTCATGCAGGTGGTTCTATGGCAACGTATGCTTTTCAAAGGATGCGTGATCCCGTACTCGTTGAATTTATCTCTGCAGATGCAGGCATCGACATCGGTGACACGTTTATCGGAATGCATATCAGACACGTAGCAGTCCCTGTTAGAAGTAAACACAAAGCGATCGGACATGCCCACTTAACGATGGCAAGATCTCGTCCAAAGCTTATTGGTGGCGAACGAGCGTCGTACCCTAGTAAAAATGAACATTGTTTTTAGGTGAAAACCGAACATTTTCAATATTGTTTTATTTAATATACGGTATGGAAGATCTGTGATACAATGCAAGCGAGATTGATTCACGACTATTCAATTAAAGGATAGAAATATGTGTGAGATGGAAAGGGGATATCAATGCAACAACTAGCAAAGCATGATCAAGAGTTATTTCAGGCAATTCAAGACGAGCTAGGTAGACAACGTAGCAAAATTGAACTGATTGCATCAGAGAACTTTGTTTCAGAAGCTGTTATGAAGGCACAGGGATCCGTTCTAACGAACAAGTATGCGGAAGGCTATCCAGGTCGCCGTTATTATGGTGGTTGTGAGTATGTAGACGTAGCTGAAAACATCGCAAGAGATCGAGCAAAGCAGTTATTTGGAGCAGACCATGCTAACGTGCAGCCTCATTCAGGTGCACAGGCAAACATGGGCGTATACTTCACTGTCCTAGATCAAGGAGATACGGTCCTTGGTATGAACCTTTCACATGGAGGACATCTCACACATGGAAGTTCCGTTAACTTCAGTGGTGTTCAATATAATTTCGTGGATTACGGTGTTGATAAAGAAACCCATCGCATTGACTACGACGATGTGCTTGAGAAAGCTAAAGAACATCGTCCGAAACTAATCGTTGCAGGTGCAAGTGCATATCCTCGTGAAATCGACTTCAAGCGTTTCCGTGAAATTGCAGATGAAGTTGATGCTTACTTGATGGTAGATATGGCACACATCGCTGGACTCGTAGCAACAGGACATCACCCTAACCCAGTTCCATATGCTGATTTTGTGACCACTACAACTCACAAAACCCTTCGCGGCCCTCGTGGTGGAATGATTCTATGTAAAGAAGAATTTGCGAAGAAAATCGATAAGTCTATTTTCCCTGGTCTTCAAGGTGGTCCACTCATGCACGTGATCGCAGCAAAAGCGGTCGCATTCGGTGAGGCGTTATCTGAAGATTTCAAGCAATACTCAGAAAGCATTATTAAGAATGCTAGAAAACTAGCATCCTCTCTTGAGAAAGAAGGCATTAACCTTGTTTCGAATGGTACGGATAACCATCTCGTTCTGTTAGACCTTCAGAGTCTTGAAATCACTGGTAAAGTAGCAGAAAAAGCATTGGATGATATCGGGATTACAACGAATAAGAACACGATTCCATTCGATCCACAAAGTCCTTTTGTAACGAGTGGACTTCGTATCGGTACGGCTGCTGTTACATCACGTGGTTTCGGGGAAACAGAAATGGAAGAAATCGCAAGCATCATGAGCGACGTTCTTCATAACATTGAAGATGAAGATGTGTTGAAACAAGCAGAGAAGCGTGTTGCTGAACTAACAAATAAATTCCCAATGTATGAAGATCTTTCCTATTAATAGATGAAAAACAGGGCGGTTACACGTCCGAGGGCTGTCGAAGCTGTTTCGGCAGTCCTTTTATTTTGGGCTAAACGGGCGGTAGCGCAGGATACTAACCTGTTTCCGTATGAGGAACAGAATCTTAGCTATGGATGTTTTATCTCAATGAGTGTGAATATTTCATCATCTTAGAAAGCCTTGAATAAGTTTTCGTTTTTCTGTAAAATTGCGAAGAAGATTGTGGAACGATACTAAATTGAGAAGGGGAGATTGTACAATGGGTAAAGTATACGTGTTCGATCATCCATTGATTCAGCATAAGCTTACATACATTAGAGACGAAAAAACAGGCACGAAGGAATTTCGTGAATTAGTTGATGAAGTTGCTGCTCTAATGGCATATGAAATTACGAGAGAGCTTCCAACTGAGGAAGTACTTGTGAAGACTCCTGTAACAGAAGCTAAATCCAAGGTCCTTTCTGGTAAGAAACTCGGATTAGTTCCGATCTTAAGAGCTGGTCTCGGCATGACAGACGGAATTCTTAAGCTTATTCCTGCCGCAAAAGTAGGACACGTTGGACTTTACCGCGACCCTGAAACACTGCAACCGGTCGAGTACTATGTAAAGCTCCCTGCAGATATCGAAGAACGTGAATTTATTGTGATCGACCCGATGCTTGCTACTGGCGGATCAGCTGTTGAAGCGATCAACTCGATTAAGAAGCGCGGTGCACAGAACATTAAGATGATGTGCTTAATCGCAGCTCCTGAAGGTGTTGAACTTCTTCAAGAAGCGCATCCTGATGTAGACATCTTCATCGCTGGTCTTGATGAAAAATTGAACGAAAAAGGATACATTGTTCCTGGCCTAGGCGACGCTGGTGATCGTCTTTACGGAACGAAGTAATCGAAAACCTCTCCATTTTGGAGAGGTTTTTTTTTTCGTGTTTTTCGTTATGACTGGGGTTATTTCCACTCCAGGATGCTCCCTTTTCGCGGGGCGAGCAGCGGGCCTCCTCGACACAGTGAGAATAGAGGTCATTAAATTCTTACAAGCTAACCCTCTCGAAATTAGAAGGGTTTTTGTGTTAAAAAGTGTCCCACTCACATAAAATGTGAAAAAATCGTGACAAAATGATTCGAGTTTATCCGCTAATTTTTACCTGTTTTCATATTCCGGTTTCGCTTAAGCTGTGAAAGCGTTATAATTCGTTTGTATGCGGGGATTTTCATCATGCTTTAACATTGTGAAGTTCATCACACCATTTCCTTGAAACGCATTGACATGGGTGGATGCCTATTGTATCCTTACAAAGGGTATAGTGATAAGGTTTTCATCCGCACGGGGAGAGACATCTCTCCTAAACTAACCTCAACAGTAAAGGGGCGCTTCATTTGAAGGCGATGGCACTATACACAACCATCCTGTCGTACCTTGTCGGATCGATACTCACAGGAATATTTCTTGGGAAATGGATGGACAGCCTTTTCGACACTTTTCCACTTTTTCTTGTCATCGGACTTCTTTTAGGACTCGGTGGGGGGATATATGGACTGGTTCGTCTTCTACATAAGTTTACAGGGGAAGATTAAATGACAGAATATAAACAACATTTCCGCCGCTACTTACAATACACCCTGTATCTGCTCGCGATCTTCGTTATGGGTTGGGGAGTTACCTCAAGCAAAGCATTATTCCTCGGGTTAATACTAGGAACCATATTTAGTATTTATAACCTATTCAACATGTTCCGTAAAATAAACCGACTTGGACAAGCTGCTGAAGAAGGGAAGAAAGCAAAATCCCTTGGCTTCTTAACAAGGTTAGCTGTGGCTGGACTAGCTGTCGCCATCGCAACAAGGTATCCGGAACTGTTCAACTTGCTAGGTGTGGTAATTGGGTTGATGGTAACCTACATTATCATTCTCATAGATTCAATACTTCAAATACGCTTTAAGTAGGAAGAGAGGTGAAAAGCTGTTGGAACATCATGCACCTACAACTGACGAAATTTTAGGACTTACTTTTAATCTTTCCAATGTACTTATGATCACGATCGCATCCGCAATCGTTTTCATCCTTGCAGTTGTAGCAACTCGCTCACTGGCAATGCGTCCAACTGGATTGCAGAACTTCATCGAGTGGGTGATGGACTTTGTAAAAGGACTTATTGGAAGCACCATGGACTGGCAAACAGGTGGAAGATTCCTGTTTCTTGGGATGACGCTACTCATGTATATCTTCGTCTCAAACATGCTTGGTCTTCCATTCGCCATTACGTTTGATCATAACTTATGGTGGAAGTCGCCAACTGCAGACCCGACAATTACGCTAACACTAGCAACGATGGTCGTGGTGCTCACACACTATTATGGTGTGAAAATGAAAGGTGCAAAGGAATATGGTAAAGGATTCTTTACCCCAATGAAATTCTTATTTCCTTTCAAGTTGATCGAGGAATTTTCAAACACATTGACACTTGGTCTTCGTCTTTATGGAAACATTTTTGCCGGTGAGATCTTGCTTGGACTCCTAGCTGGGCTTGGAGCAGCAGGAATCGGCGGAGCGCTTGGAGCCTTTCTTCCTATGCTCGCATGGCAAGGATTTAGTATCTTTGTCGGTACAATCCAGGCATTTATCTTTGTAATGCTTACGATGGTTTACATGGCACACAAAGTGGCAGACGACCATTAAACAACAGTATTAATGAACTTTTCATTATATAAAAAATCTATTTTCATGAATAATAAGGAGGAAATTTACCATGGGTTTAATCGCAGCTGCAATTGCAGTAGGTCTAGCGGCAGTAGGTGCCGGTATTGGTAACGGTCTTATCGTAGGACGTACAGTAGAGGGAATCGCTCGTCAACCAGAACTAAGAGGTACTCTTCAAACTACAATGTTTATCGGTATCGCACTAGTTGAGGCACTTCCGATCATCGGTGTAGTAATCGCATTTATCGTAATGGGTCAATAGTTCAAAAAGAATTTCATAGGGAAATCGTAACGTTTCATGATGGCGAAGAAAGTTTCGAAATGAAACCTTCGCCATTCGTTTTGTATGATCTCTGAAGGGAGTGAACACGTTGTTCAACAGTCTAATTCTTGGAGCAGGTTTTAACACTGGTGATATTCTTTATCAGCTTTTCGCATTTATCGTGCTACTTGCTCTATTGAAAAAGTTCGCTTGGGGCCCGTTGATGGGTATCATGAAAGATCGCGAGCAGCATATCGCTAATGAAATCGAATCCGCTGAAAAGAACCGTAAAGAAGCTGAAGCTTACTTAAATGAACAGCGCGAAGAAATGAAGCGTGTTCGTCAAGAAGCGCAAACTATGCTTGAGAACCAAAAGCAAATGGCTGACCAAAAAGGTCAAGAAATGATTGAAGCTGCACGCCTTGAAGCTGAACGCTTGAAAGAAGCAGCATCAGCTGACATCGCTCGTGAACGCGAAACAGCTGTAGCATCACTGCGCGAGCAGGTTGCATCACTATCTGTAATGATCGCTTCCAAAGTTGTTGAGAAGGAACTGGACGAGCGTTCACAGCAGAAACTAATCGATGACTACCTTTATCAGGCAGGCGGTCAGAAATGAGCAGGGACCTTGAAGTAATCGCAAAACGTTATGCTAACGCTCTTTTTGAAATTGCTCATGAGCAAGGAACAGTTGAGCAAGTTAAGCAAGAGCTTGCAGTCGTTAACGATGTATTCAAAGAAACTGACGACTTGATGGAAGTGTTCGCACATCCTAAATTCACAACGGCGCAGAAGAAAGACATCATCCAAAACAGTTTTGGAAAGTCACTGTCAGCGCCAGTTTTAAACACGCTTCTCACTTTGGTTGAGCGTGATCGTATTGCGATCGTTTTCGATCTCATCAACCACTACCATATGTTCGCAAATGAGCAGCAGCAAACAGCTGCAGCTAAAGTATATTCTGTAATGCCTCTTTCTGATGAGGAACAGAACAAGATTTCTGCAGTTTTTGCAGAACGAGTAGGTAAGAAAACACTTCAAATCGAAAATGTGATCGATCCAACTTTGGTCGGTGGGATCAAAGTGCGTATCGGCAATCGTATTTTTGATGGAAGTATTAGCGGTAAACTCAAACGCATGGAACGCAAATTAGTTTCAGCGAAAGGCTAGAAGATAGGGGTGAATATGCATGAGCATCAATGCTGAAGAAATCAGTACTCTGATAAAGCAACAAATCTCAGATTACCAAGCTGATATTAAAGTTGATGATGTAGGTACCGTTATCCAAATCGGTGATGGTATCGCTCGTGCCCACGGTCTTGATAACGTGATGGCAGGAGAACTAGTTGAATTTTCAAATGGTGTTATGGGTATGGCTCAGAACCTGGAAGAAAATAACGTAGGTATCATTATTCTTGGACCTTACACAGATATCCGTGAAGGTGACGAAGTTCGTCGTACTGGCCGTATTATGGAGGTTCCAGTTGGTGAAGAGCTTCTTGGCCGTGTCGTTAACCCTCTTGGACAGCCTGTTGATGGACAGGGTCCACTAGGTACTTCGAAAACACGCCCAATCGAAAGTCCGGCTCCAGGTGTAATGGATCGTAAATCCGTACATGAGCCTCTTCAAACAGGAATCAAAGCGATTGACTCTCTTATTCCAATCGGACGTGGACAGCGTGAGTTGATCATCGGTGACCGTCAGACTGGTAAGACTTCAATTGCGATCGATACAATTCTTAACCAAAAAGAAGAAGATATGATCTGTATCTATGTTGCGATCGGGCAAAAAGAATCTACGGTGCGTGGTGTTGTTGAAACACTTCGTAAGCAGGGTGCACTAGATTACACAATCGTGGTAACGGCTTCTGCATCTCAGCCGGCTCCACTTCTTTTCCTAGCACCATATGCTGGTGTAACGATGGGTGAAGACTTCATGTATAACGGCAAGCACGTTCTTGTTGTATACGATGACTTAACAAAGCAGGCTTCTGCATACCGTGAACTTTCCCTATTGCTACGTCGTCCTCCAGGTCGTGAAGCATATCCAGGGGATGTATTCTATCTTCACTCCCGCTTACTTGAGCGTGCAGCGAAGCTTAGTGATGCAAAAGGAGGAGGCTCACTTACAGCCCTTCCATTTATCGAAACACAAGCTGGTGACGTATCAGCTTATATCCCAACAAACGTAATCTCCATCACTGATGGACAAATCTTCCTTCAATCTGACCTCTTCTTCTCGGGTGTACGTCCAGCGGTTAACGCAGGTCTTTCCGTATCCCGTGTAGGTGGTTCCGCTCAGATTAAAGCGATGAAGAAGGTTGCCGGTACACTCCGTCTTGACCTTGCATCTTATCGTGAACTAGAAGCATTTGCTCAGTTCGGCTCTGACCTTGATAAAGCAACTCAAGCGAAGCTAAACCGTGGTGCACGTACAGTTGAAGTACTGAAGCAGGGACTTAACAAGCCACTAGCAGTAGAAAAGCAAGTTGCTATTCTATATGCACTAACTCGTGGATTCCTTGATGATATTCCTGTTGAAGACATTCAGCGTTTCGAATCAGAAATGATGACTTGGATCGAACACAATAAGAAAGATCTATTCAATACAATTCGTGAAACAAAAGCTCTTCCAGACGAAAAAGAATTCAACGGTGCAATCGAAGAATTCAAAAAGAGCTTCGCAGTTTCTGAATAAGAGGGATGCGGCGGAAACGCCGCGGCCAGCTTAAAAGGTGGTGAAAATGAGTGGCATCTTTACGCGATATTAAGTCGAGAATTACATCGACTAAGAAAACTAAGCAGATTACAAAAGCGATGCAGATGGTTTCAGCAGCGAAGCTAAACCGTGCAGAAATGAATGCAAAGTCATTCGTTCCCTACATGGAGAAGATTCAAGACGTTGTAGCTAGCATTGCTAATGGATCAAGCGGCGTTAGTCATCCGATGCTTGAAAACCGTGAAGTGAAGAAAACAGGTTATGTAGTCATCACTTCAGACCGCGGACTTGCAGGAGCTTATAACAGCTCAGTACTACGCCATGTCTATCGAACAATCAATGAACGTCATAGCTCCAAAGACGAGTATGCCATCATCGTAGTTGGTAAAGTGGGTCTTTCCTTCTTTAAGAAACGCGATATGCCTGTAGTGGAAAGCATTGTTGGTCTTGCTGATCAGCCTTCCTTTGCAGACATTAAAGACATTGCATCCAGAACGGTTAGGATGTATGAAGATGGTGCCTTTGATGAGCTTTACATGTACTATAACCACTATGTAAGTGCCATTCAGCAGGATCTAACGGAGAAGAAACTTCTTCCGTTAACGGATATTGATACAGGTGAAGGAAAATCGTTAAGTAGCTACGAATACGAGCCTTCTGAAGAAGAAATTCTTGAAGTCCTTCTACCTCAATATGCTGAAAGCTTGATCTACGGAGCGCTTCTCGATGCAAAAGCAGCAGAGCACGCATCCCGTATGACAGCGATGAGAAGTGCGACTGACAATGCAGACGACCTCATCGGCAACCTTACACTTTCTTACAACCGTGCGCGTCAAGCTGCAATCACTCAGGAACTTACTGAGATTGTTAGTGGTGCAGCGGCATTAGAATAATAACGAAAAGCGAAAGTGGCCGTTTAGGCCCGAAAAGCGCTGGAGGCTTTCAAAATGAACACGATTTTTGTGTTCAGATTGAAAGGTGAAGCGATCGAGGGGCTGGCCACTGTAGCTGGACATTAGAAAAGCGGAACGAGCCGTTTAAATCCGTAGGGTGTTAGAGGCCATGAGAATGAGACGATTTGTGTCTCAATCGAATGGGTGAAACAGCCGTAGGATTTGGCTCGTGTAGCTAGACAACACTAGTTAAAAGCAGAATTGCTATTTGAAAGAATCACTTTCAAAAGCACTTACAGCAAGTTAGGAGGGAACAGGATGAACAAGGGATTTATTACCCAGGTTATGGGTCCGGTTGTAGACGTTAAGTTCGAGAGCGGCAAGCTCCCAGAAATCTACAACGCCCTTACAGTTAACTATAAAGCGGAATCCAATGACGAAAAGAGCATGGATCTTACGCTTGAAGTCGCGCTTCACCTTGGCGATGACTCTGTTCGTACCGTAGCGATGGGTTCAACAGATGGTCTTGTCCGTGGAGTTGAAACGATTGATACAGGTGCACCTATCTCCGTTCCAGTTGGAGATATTACACTAGGACGTGTATTCAACGTACTAGGAGAAAAGATTGACCTTGATGAAGAACTTGATACCGACATTCGTCGTGACCCTATTCACCGTCAAGCTCCTACATTTGAAAACCTTGCAACATCTACTGAGATCCTAGAAACAGGAATCAAAGTAGTAGACCTTCTCGCTCCATACGTAAAAGGTGGTAAGATCGGTCTGTTTGGTGGTGCAGGTGTAGGTAAAACAGTACTTATCCAGGAACTGATCAACAACATCGCACAAGAACACGGCGGTATCTCCGTATTCGCAGGTGTTGGTGAGCGTACTCGTGAAGGTAACGACCTTTACTACGAGATGACAGATTCCGGAGTTATCAAGAAGACTGCAATGGTATTCGGTCAGATGAACGAGCCACCAGGTGCACGTATGCGTGTTGCTCTATCTGGTCTTACAATGGCAGAATACTTCCGTGATGAGCAAGGACAAGACGTTCTACTCTTCATCGATAACATTTACCGCTTTACTCAGGCAGGTTCTGAGGTATCCGCATTGCTTGGCCGTATGCCATCAGCAGTAGGTTACCAGCCGACACTTGCAACTGAGATGGGCCAACTTCAGGAACGTATTACATCGACTAACAAAGGTTCCGTAACTTCCATTCAGGCAATTTACGTACCAGCCGATGACTATACTGACCCGGCTCCTGCAACAACATTTGCTCACCTTGATGCAACGACTAACCTTGAGCGTAAGCTATCTGAGCAAGGTATCTACCCAGCGGTGGATCCACTAGCTTCGACTTCTCGTGCACTTTCTCCAGAAGTTGTTGGTGACGAACACTACAACACTGCTCGTGAAGTACAGCAAACGCTACAGCGTTACAAAGAGCTTCAAGATATTATCGCAATCCTAGGTATGGATGAGCTTTCTGATGAAGATAAACTAACTGTTTCACGCGCACGTCGTATTCAGTTCTTCCTTTCTCAGAACTTCCACGTAGCTGAACAGTTCACTGGTCAAAAAGGTTCTTACGTACCTGTTAAAGAAACAATCAAAGGATTCAAAGAAATCCTAGAAGGCAAACACGACGACATCCCTGAGGATGCATTCCGTCTTGTTGGTCGAATTGAAGAAGTAGTAGAAAAAGCAGAACAAATGGCATAAAGAAAAGCGGAGGCGACTGGTCAGGTCCGCCGGCACTGGAGGCTTTCCGCAGGAACGCGATTTGTGCGTTTCAGTGGAAAGGTGAAGTGACGAAGGACCTAGGAGCCGCAGCTAGACATGGAGCAACAGAGGAAGCTTTATCATCTCCGAATACATTAAGTATCTTGGGTGAATAGCTTTCCGCCTCATGTCACCCTTCAATAGCCATTCCCATAACTCTATCAATAAGACCCAGGGAGGGGTACGATGAATACATTGGAAGTCAGTGTAGTCACCCCTGACGGCCCGGTATACCAAGGGGAAGCTGAATTAGTCAGTGTAAAAGCGCAGAGCGGTGAGCTCGGCATTTTACCTGGTCACATTCCGCTTGTTGCCCCTCTTACCATTAATGCAGTTCGCTTCAAGCATGGAGCTGATACTCATGTACTGGCCGTTAGCGGTGGGTTTGTTGAAGTAAGACCAAAGCAAGTGACAATCCTTGCTGAATCTGCAGAAAATCCTTCTGAAATCGACGTGGAACGCGCTCGTGCAGCAAAGGAAAGAGCAGAACAGCGCCTTAACCAGGCAAAGCAGGATAATGTTGATTTTAGCCGTGCAGAGCTAGCTCTTAAGCGTGCGATCAACCGTCTGGATCTTGCGACGAAAAAATAAGCAAAGCATCAGAGGTTACTCTCTGATGCTTTTTTATAATCTTCTTTTGTTATACCCACGTAGTCTTTCCCTTCAAACAAAACGTTCCACCCTACATCACCTCTTATAAAATGACTTTGACTGATATAGTCTGAAGGGTATTTATTCACCAAGTGTGTCACCGGATTTTTTAAGAGTTTTATTTGTTCTTCAGAAAGCTCTCCTTCTCCATCTAGAATTTCATTCATCGATCTAAAAAACTCGCGCTTCTCGTCCTTATCCGCACGGTTTTTAAAATAACCCCACATATGCTCTAGGGTCGTCCGCATACCTTTTTTAGTATAGGGCAACCGTATTGATTCTCCTATTAGAACATAGATATCATAGAGTTCTTCTACAGATTGTGCTTCTTTCAAAACGTTTGAAACGTGTTTGTAGTGTTCATACCCTTTTGCCATCACGCTGTATTTATTCTTTGCCCAGAGCTTCTCGGTCACTTTTCTCATTTCCTTGTCTGACATAAGCATCACCTCTGTTCGAAATTTTAAAAAAACTTTTCCAGAAAAGCAAGAATAAAGGCAAAAGTGTTGAATTAGTATACGAGAGTAGTAATTTCAACCGCATGACGAGAGGAGAGATCCTGTTTGGGTGATTCGCTTAACGTGTACCAAAATAGTTACCTCCTGGTATTGATGTTCCTTCTTCTTAGTCTCTTACTACCTATTGTTGCACTCACAGCCGGGAAATTCCTCCGCCCCAATAAGCCTACCGCAGAAAAACAAACAACTTACGAAAGCGGCATTGAGCCGTTCCATCAAAGCTGGATACAGTATAACGTCCGATACTATTTATTTGGACTGCTATTTGTCATATTCGATGTAGAAACCGTTTTCTTATACCCGTGGGCAGTGGCCTATCAGAAACTCGGTTTTTTTGCATTTATTGAAATGATGATCTTCATCGTGATGCTTCTAATCGGGTTAATCTACGCTTGGAAAAAGAAGGTGTTGAAATGGATATAAGGTTGGAAGATATAACGCCAGAAGAATACGAGGAAATGAAACAGAACGTTTTTCTCGCAACGCTTGAGGAAGTGAAGTCATGGGCGCGTAGTAATTCACTTTGGCCCCTCACATTCGGCCTCGCATGTTGTGCGATTGAAATGATGGGTTCAGGCGCTTCACACTATGACCTTGATCGTTTCGGTACATTTTTTCGAACCTCTCCTAGACAGTCAGACGTCATGATCGTATCTGGGACAGTAACAAAGAAAATGGCACCAGTACTTAAGCGCCTTTACGACCAGATGCCAGAACCAAAATGGGTCATTGCGATGGGGTCCTGCGCGACTGCAGGAGGACCGTATATCAACTCCTATGCCGTCGTGAAAGGAGTTGACCAGATCGTACCGGTTGATGTGTACATACCGGGCTGTCCACCAAATCCGGCAGCACTTATCTATGGGATCAATAAACTACAGGAAAAAATTCGTTACGAAGCGAAGACCGGAAAGCGGGTGACGAATAAATGACGGATGAATCACGTACGGATGATTTAGCTGAAGAGAAGCGGAAAGCAGTCGAGGAAGCGAAACGGAAAGCAGCTGAACTAAGAAAAGCTCGTGAAGAAAAGAAGGCAGAAGCTGACCAAGAAAAAGAAGCTCCAAAGGAAGAAGATGCTGATCTTGCGAAAAAGAAAGCTGCTGCAGCCGCAAAGGCAAAAGCAGCGGCTCTGAAGAAAAAGAAAGAACTAGAGCAAGCTGGGGGAGCGGATGAGAAAGCAAAAGCGGCCGCCGCCGCTCGTGCGAAGGCAGAAGCATTAAAGAAGAAGCGGGAGAAAGAAGCCGCTCCGGGTGAAGATACAGACGCAGACCTTGCAAAGAAAAAAGCCGTCGCGGCAGCGAAAGCGAAGGCTGCCGCGTTAAGGAAGAAAAAAGAGCAGGACCCTGACGAAAAGGCAAAAGCGGTTGCTGCTGCGAAAGCAAAATCAGCTGCATTGAAGAAGAAGTCAGGTACTGGCGATGATGAAAAAGCGAAAGCTGTCGCAGCTGCAAAGGCGAAAGCAAAAGCCGCCGCTGCTGCTAAGGCAAAAGCGAAAGAGAAAGAAGAGGAACCAGAAGAGGTTAAGCCCTCTTTGAACCAACCGATTCTTGACCGTTATCTCGCGATTATCAGAGAAAATCTAGGCGACGATCTATTGGAGGATGCCTACATCAATCGTCTTGCCAAAGATGTACCGACGCTCGTTGCGAAGATCGATTCATATTTTAAACTAGCGCAGTTTCTGAAATACAATGAGCTACTGGCGTTTGATTACTTATCAGAAACGCATGGAACCGACTTTGAAACGCACATGGAAATCTACAATCATCTCTATTCCTATCAAAATAATCAGAGCGTTGCTTTGAAAGTGAAGATCGATCGAGAAAAGCCTGTAATTCAGTCGATCACCCCGCTCTGGACTGGAGCGAATTGGCCAGAACGAGAAGCGTTCGATCTGCTGGGAATCGTTTTTGAAGGGCATCCAAATATGACGAGGATCATGATGCCAGACGACTGGGTCGGTCACCCACTTAGAAAAGATTACGAGCCGTACGATGTGGAGGTGTAACGATGATTCGTACTGAGGAAATGCTTTTGAATGTAGGTCCGCAGCACCCCAGTACACATGGTGTGTTTCGCATCGTTCTCAAGATTGATGGAGAAGTGATCAAAGAAGCAACCCCTGTAATCGGATATCTTCACAGGGGAACGGAAAAGATTGCTGAAAACCTTCAATACACGCAGATTATTCCATATACAGATCGAATGGATTATCTCGCTGCGATGACGAATAATTATATTCTTTGCCACGCCGTAGAGACAATGATGGCGATGGAACTCCCTGAGCGAGCTGAGTATTTAAGAGTGATCGTGATGGAACTTGGGAGAGTAGCGAGTCACCTTGTCTGGTTCGGTACGTATCTACTTGATATTGGGGCGATGAGTCCTTTCCTCTATGCGTTTCGAGAGCGAGAAGTCATTATTAATCTACTGAATGAAATATCTGGAGGGCGCCTCACATTTAATTACATGAGAGTAGGCGGGGTGAAGTGGGATGCTCCAGAAGGATGGCTCACAAAGGTACGTGAGTTTGTTCCGTACATGAGAGAGCAGCTTGCAGGTTATCACGACCTCGTCACTGGTAACGAAATCTTCATGGCACGAATAAAAGGAGTCGGAACGTATTCAAGAGAAACAGCACTCTCTTATTCTCTTAGCGGCGCGAACTTACGTTGTACAGGCGTTGACTGGGATCTTAGGAAAAATGAGCCATACTCCATCTATGATCGATTCAACTTCGACGTTCCCGTCTTTCATGAAGGAGATGCCTTGGCTAGATACAAGTGCCGGATGGGTGAAATCGAAGAAGCACTAAAGATCGTTGAGCAGGCCGCTGCTCAAATCCCAGAAGAAGGGGCGATTATGGCAAAGGTGCCTAGAATCATCAAACCTCCTGCTGGAGAAACGTACGTAAGGATTGAATCTCCCCGCGGAGAAATCGGCTGTTACATAGCATCCAAAGGGAAAAAGGAACCTTACCGACTAAAGTTCCGCCGTCCGTCCTTTTATAACCTACAAATCCTTCCTGAACTTCTTGAAGGAGAAAACATATCAAACTTGATCGCAATCTTAGGAGGCATCGATATCGTTCTTGGGGAGGTGGATGGTTGATGAGTGAATGGCTCACTTCCACACCAGGATACTGGCAAACAGGAGGCTTTTTCCTTGCTGGTGCAGCGATGCTGATGGTCGTGCTCGGATTTGTGACTTACGCGATCTTAGCAGAGCGAAAAGTGTTAGGATTCATGCAGCTAAGGCACGGACCGAATCGAGTTGGTGGGCGCTTCGGACTTCTTCAGACCGTTGCAGATGTTCTAAAGCTACTCCTAAAAGAAGATACCATCCCAAGAGATGCTGATCGTCCGCTCTTTATCATCGCACCTGTTATCGCGTTTGCACCTGCTTTTGTTGTCATTGCTGTTTTACCTTTTACCGAAAGGATTACATTTGCGAATATCGGAGTAGGATTGCTTTATTATATTGCGATCTCAGGAATTTCGACGATTGGTATTCTGGCTGGTGGATGGGCTTCGAACAATAAATACGCGCTACTCGGAAGCATGCGTTCCGCTGCTCAAATGATTTCTTATGAAATTCCGCTCGTCATGAGTGTTATAGGAATCGTCCTGCTTACAGGTTCACTTAATTTAAACGACATCATCATGGCTCAGGAAAACGTTGCGTTCCTTTTCAAGCAACCGCTAGCATTTTTCATCTTTCTAATCGCTTCTGTAGCTGAGCTCAATCGAACACCGTTCGATTTACCAGAAGCGGAGTCAGAGCTCGTTGCAGGTTACCATGTTGAATATTCAGGCTTCAGGTGGGCATTTTTCATGCTCGCAGAGTATGTATACCTCTTTGCTATGGCATCGCTAACAACCATTCTCTTTCTAGGCGGCTGGCAAGCAATTCCGTTCTTAGATTTTGTGCCCGGATTTATATGGTTTGCTCTCAAGTTCATTTCGATCGTGTTCATCATGATCTGGATCAGAGCAACGTTTCCACGTCTACGTGCAGATCAATTGATGACGTTCGGATGGAAGGTTCTCCTTCCACTTGCGTTGGCTAACATTTTTATTACGACCATTTTGATCGAACTATTCCGTTCATTTTAAACGGGACTCGGTTTAAAAAGGGAGGAAGCAAAACATGCGAGGACTAGCGAAAGGGTTAGCTTACACCCTTAAGAACCTAACGAAGGAAAAAGTAACGTATGGCTATCCAGAAAAACCGCTCGAAATGCCAGATCGATTTCGAGGCATTCAGAAGTTTTATCCTGAAAAATGCATCGTCTGTAACCAGTGTGCAGCGATCTGCCCGACGGATTGCATCACATTAACTGGAAAGAGTCATCCAGACCCTTCGAAAAAAGGAAAGATCATCGATACGTACGATATTAATTTTGAAATTTGTATACTATGTGATCTCTGTACGGAGGTGTGTCCGACAGAAGCGATCATCATGACAAACAATTTCGAGCTTGCTTCATATAGTAGAGACGATCTGTTTAAGAATCTTGAGTGGCTAGATGAAAACGATACGAACCTGAGAAAGGAAAACAAAGTATGAACGGAGAGCTGATCGTCTTTGTCATTCTCTTTCTAATCACGATTTCAGGTGCTCTATTTATGCTCAATCTATCAAAGGTCGTTCATATGGTGATGGCGCTCGTTCTTACATTTCTCGGAATAGCAGGGCTATACGTGACCCTAGCAGCGGAGTTTGTAGCTGTGGTCCAAATTCTAATTTATTCAGGGGCAATCACCATCATCATGCTGTTTGGCATCATGCTCACGAAGCATTCTGATGAGGAGAAGAAAACAAGTTTTGCTAAGAAAGGTATCGTCCTCTCAGGAATAGCTATTTTCTTTCTAATCATGTTTTCCGCGATCCAAAATCTATCGCTAGGGAGCCAAGCCACAACACTTCATGAAAACAATACCGAGCAAATCGGAATCATGCTTTTCACCGAGTATGTGATTCCTTTTGAACTTGTGTCAGTCGTATTACTCGTAGCACTCGTTGGAGCGGTGATCCTCGCAAAAAGAGACGATGCGAAGGAGGGTGAGTAGCCATGAGTTCAATTCCGCTTTCGGCTTATCTTGTTACGGCACTGTTACTTTTCTGTATGGGACTCTATGGCGCTCTGACGAAACGAAATGCCGTAATTGTTTTGATTTCAATTGAGCTTATGTTAAATGCCGTGAACATAAACCTTGTTGCGTTCGCAAAATACGGCGTAGGTGCTTCCATTCGTGGGCAGGTATTCTCTCTGTTCACCATTACCGTCGCAGCTGCAGAAGCAGCAGTAGGTCTTGCCATTCTTATCGCGCTGTACCGCAATAGGGGAACGGTTAATGTCGATGAAATGAATACCTTAAAAAAGTAGCAAAGGGGGGTTATAAATGGGTTATGTCTGGCTGATTCCGGTTCTACCACTTCTGTCCTTTCTAATCATTTTGTTTACCAGGCCGGTCATTTATAAAAAAGCTGGCATCGTTGGTACCCTGTTTTCTGGCGCTGCTTTTGTTGGTTCACTCATAGTTCTTTTCAGTCATTTTCAGGAGGGGAATTACCTTGTAGAAGCCAATTGGCTTTCGATCGATGCGATCACATTAACTGTTGGGTTCGAAGTGAATCCGCTGAATGCTCTCATGCTGGTCATTGTGACCCTCGTTAGCTTTCTTGTACATATGTATTCGATCGGTTACATGGAGGACGACGAGCGGATCGCGACGTTTTTCGCATATTTAGGACTTTTCACTTTTTCGATGACCGCGCTCGTTATGTCTCCAAATCTCCTGCAGATTTATTTCTTCTGGGAGCTCGTAGGAGTATGTTCCTTCCTATTAGTAGGTTTTTATTTCTATAAGCCTGAAGCGAAGGCAGCCGCTAAGAAAGCCTTCATCGTAACAAGAATCGGTGACGTAGGGTTGCTTGTTGCAATCTTCTTGCTTTACTGGCAAGCAGGTACGCTCGAATTAGACGGCATTTTCAGTGCAGCGGAATCTGGTGCTATAACGCCTACAATGATAACCATAATAGCCATTCTGATATTTGTAGGAGCGGTTGGGAAGTCCGGTCAATTCCCGCTTCATACGTGGCTGCCGGACGCAATGGAAGGTCCGACACCGGTATCTGCCCTCATCCATGCTGCGACGATGGTAGCAGCTGGCGTCTATCTTGTTGCCGTCATGTTTCCTCTATTCCTAGCTTCAGAGGCTGCGATGACAACGGTTGCCATTACCGGTGGTGTAACGGCTATCTTTGCAGCCACCATCGCGCTCGTCCAAAACGATATCAAACGAATTCTCGCATATTCTACCATCAGCCAGCTTGGTTACATGATGCTAGCGCTTGGAACAGCAGGATATACAGCAGCTGTCTTTCATCTCACGACTCACGCGTTCTTCAAAGCACTGCTTTTCCTTGCTGCAGGGAGCGTGATTCATGCAGCACATGAGCAAAACATTCTCAAATTAGGTGGTTTAGGTAAGAAGCTAAAAGGAACAGCACTCCTTTTTCTTCTAGGAAGTTTAGCGCTATCTGGTTTTCCGCTTTTCTCAGGATTCTTTAGTAAAGATGAAATCCTTGCTTCTGCTTTTAGCGATGAACGCTATATTCTGTTCGGTTTAGCCCTCTTCACGGCGTTTCTTACCTCTTTTTACATGTTCCGTCTTTACTTTCTTGTGTTTGCTGGAGAAGGGAAAGGAGGGGCAAAAGAATCACCGCGCACAATGCTTATTCCAATGGCTGTACTTGCAGTCCTTGCGGTGTTTTCAGGATTCATCCAGACACACTGGTTCGGAACCTTTCTTGGTGATTGGCTTGAAACAACACCGTATCCGGTCATTTTCAGTTCGGTCGAAGCGCCGCTATGGATACCGATTCTTGCAAGTGCCTTGTCGATAGGCGGAATCGCTCTTGCCTGGCTTATGTACGTGAAACAAAGCGTTCCACATAATTGGCTGTATGGATCGATAAAGGAAGTTCACCAGGTTTTAGATCGAAAATATTATATAGATGAAATCTACCAAGGTGTTTTTGTAAAAGGACTCTTTGTTTTCAGCTACTTCTGGAGCTATTTTGATCGCTTTATCGTAGAAGGGACAGCGGCTGCAATGAGGGGAGTCGTTACACAACTCGGCAAAACGGGTGTGAAGGTTCAGTCGGGACAAGTGCAGACCTATGGTGCTGTCGCGTTCTCGGGTCTCGTTATCGTACTACTCGTTATCGCGGCATTAGGGGGGTATTTCCAATGACCGAGTCATACTTACTGACATTGCTCGTATTCTCACCTCTCTTAGGAATCATCTTACTTTGCTTCATGTCTCCTAAACATCACTCAATAAAATGGATTGGAACGTTATCCACCTTATTACCGCTTCTTCTCACGATCATCGTGTTCTCTCTATTTGAAAGAGGCATTGAGGGCGTGCAGCTACAGCAGTCTCATACATGGTTCGAACTGATGACATCGATTAGTCCGAACGAGCCATACATCATTTCCTTTGAGCTTGGCGTCACTGGATTATCCGTTCTGTTTTTATTTCTAACGGCACTCATCACGTTTCTCGCTTCGTTTACAGCGCATCGAATGAAGGATGGTTTGAAAGGATTTTTTATCATCTTCCTAGCGCTTGAGCTTGGTATACTTGGCGTTTTTTCTAGTGAAAACTTGTTTCTCTTTTTCCTGTTTTTTGAGATTACTCTTGTCTCAACATTCTTACTTCTCGGCAGGTGGGGAGGGTTTCACAAGGAACGCGCTGCCTTTTCATTCTTAATCTACAATGGCATAGGATCTGTGTTGCTTCTTGTTGTGATCATTACGCTATTCGTTGAATTGCGTACAACGAATATTACGGAACTAACATTGATGTTGAAGGACACGGATTCACTAGAGTATCTCTCTTATGACGCGAGAATGTGGCTGTTGGTCCTACTCGTTGTTGCATTCGGCACAAAACTACCGATCGTTCCCCTTCATTCTTGGATGGTTCGCGTTCACGTAGAAGCGCCGATCGCAGTCGTCATGATCCATGCAGGTGTATTATTAAAAATAGGGGCGTATGGGTTGATTCGCTTTGGTGGAGGTTTCTTTCCAGAACAGCTTCAGGACATGGCAGTGGTTCTAGCTATACTTGGACTGATCAATCTTCTATATGGTGCATTCATCGCTTTCGTCCAAACGGAACTTCGTGCTCTACTCGCATACTCTTCCATTTCACACATGGGAATCGTATTGCTTGGTCTCGCTTCATTCAATAGTGCTGGGGTACAGGGAGCGATCTTTCAAACCATCTCACATGGACTCATCGCTGCGCTACTCTTTCTTTTAATCGGTGTCATCGTAGACCGGTTTGGCACAACGAGACTCGACGAGCTTGGGGGGGTTGCGAGTCAGACGCCGTTATTTGCGGGCTTCTTTTTAGCGGCCGGACTTGCATCGCTAGGATTACCAGGTATGAGCGGCTTCATTAGTGAGTTTCTCGCATTCCTTGGTGTGTTTAAAGCGATGCCTGTGATCGGAGCAATCGGCGTAATAGGGATTATTTTAACGGCTGTGTATATACTCCGTGCAGTTCTCGCTGTGACTTTTGGTGAAAGGCGGCCGTCGTTTGATCGAAAGGCAGACCTCACTGCAACTGAACTCGTTTCCTCAAGCGTTTTACTCATCATGATCATCTGGATCGGTGTATACCCAGCAATACTGACTAGCACGCTCGGAACGATTGGGATAGGGGGTTAGAGGAATGGATATGTCGACATTGATGCAATTCAATTGGGGTAGTATGATGCCTGAATTTATCATACTGATTACAGCAGTAGCGCTCTCCCTGATCGATCTGTTTATGAATAAGAAGAAAGACCGTACGATGCTCGTGTGGATCGCGCTTACAGGTGTTGGGTTAGCATTGATCTTTCTCTTTCTTCAGTTTGACAATGGCGTCGTTTCGATTCTAAATGAAACGTACCGACTCGATTCCTTTGCGAAAGCCTTTAAGCTCTTGATGCTGATTGGGACCGGTCTTGTACTGTTGCTAGGGCTTCCAGCGCCAGATGAGTTAAAGCAGGTGAGAGGTGAATACTATTATCTGATTTTAACAGCGCTACTCGGCGGGATGATGATGGCTTCGAGCGCAGATCTTATCACGTTATTTGTTGGTCTTGAGCTACTGAGCTTATCTTCATATATTCTCGTAGGAATAAGAAAAACAAATCATTTTGCTAACGAAGCTGCATTTAAATACCTCGTTAGCGGGGGGATTGCGACGGCCATCACACTATTCGGGATGAGCTATCTTTACGGTCTTTCAGGAGAAACAAATTTATATGCGATTCAGTCTGCAATGACTGGAGACATCGTAGCAGATAATCGTTTTCTCGTCGTCTTTGCTTTTCTTATGATTTTTATCGGACTTGTTTTTAAAATCGCGGCAGCACCATTTCATATGTGGGCACCTGACGTGTATCAGGGAGCAGAAACCCCTATCACAGCTTTTCTTAGCGTAGTATCAAAAACAGCCGGGTTCGCCATCATCCTTCGAGTGCTTATGGTACCGTTTGTTTTCGCACCAGGAACAGGAAAAGTTATTACACCAGACGGAATGAGTTATGAATCGTTACTCGTATCCGTTCGCCCATATATTGGGATTATAGCGATTTTAACAATTCTAATTGGGAATCTAATCGCGCTTAGACAGCTGAATGCAAAACGTCTTTTTGCATACTCGAGTATCGCTCATGCAGGGTATCTCCTTATTCCTTTTGCAGCGTTATCGGAAATGGTTTTTGAAGTAGTGTGGTTTTATTTAATGGCTTATCTCTTAATGAATATTGGGGCATTTGCGGTCATTCACGCTGTTACGAAAGAAACAGAAGATGTGACGATCGCTTCGTTTGCTGGGATGTTTAGACGTTCCCCATTTATCGGTATCGCAATGACGATCTTTCTATTATCTCTTGCAGGTATTCCGTTTACGGCAGGATTCATTGGGAAATTCGAAATATTTATGAGTGCTCTTGGAACAGAACCGAAACGATATTTTCTAACTGGAGCCATGCTTCTTGGAACAGTCCTCTCATATGTGTATTATTTTGGGCTACTTGTTCAAATTTATTTCAGACCTACAGATAAGAAGCCGATCACTGTTTCTGGTGGAATCACGGCTGTTCTAACCATCGCAGCGACAGCCACACTTGTTCTCGGCATCTTTCCATCAACGGCTTTAACGTTTATTCAGGACTACTTTCATTTCATGGAAATGTTTAATCGATAAGTACCGCAGTCTTACAGGGATTGCGGTTTTTTGTTGTGATTTAGGAAAAAATAAAAATATTGTCGAATTTGATGTTAAAATGTAGATTAGAACTTATATTTATGGGGTTAAAGTCCGATATTCATTAAGTAAAATATCTTTTATAATAAGCAAATAGAAATTGGTACGAGTGTGCAAATGAGAGGGGGTAAAAAGATGACAGAAGCACTTGCGCAGCAATCGATCTTTTCGATTTTCATTCATCTAGTGTTCTTATTGATCACTTGGTGGGCGCTGCAAACTGTTCGCTTCGATGTATTTGTAAAGAAGCCGAATAGTCCACAAGCCAAAGTCCTCATGATACTCCTTACCATTAGCATCGGTTCCCTCACTAGCAGCTTCTTTCTCGATTACTACAACTGGTCCATCCGCCTACAATACTTATTCTAACTCTCACAACAGCAAATGGAATTTGTCGGTTAATGACTACAAATTCCATGTATGCGCCCGCCCTTAATGGTCACAATGAAAGTAAGAGACCTGAACGGGGAGAGGGTTTAAGATGAAGCTAATGATCGGTTTACTGTCAGTGCTGCTTCTTGGAAGCTTTTCGAATGGTACATCAGTAACGTTTGAAGAAGATACGGAAGCAAAGACAGCCGAGATTGCGAACGTTTTAATAGCCAATGATGTCACGATTGAAAGTTGGTCCCTACACACAAAAGAAAAAATGGGTTTTAAAAGTAAATCCCGAGGGAAGAGACTAACTACGTCGGAGCTTCAAGACCTTTCACCAGGCTACAACTGGACTGAGAGCGAAGAAGACGATGGTATCGTAAAGATCATTGGAACAAAACTGGATTCTAACAAGGGGATCAAAGATACACTGACCCTTATCACGTATCCGGAGAATGGTCGTAATAGCTCTTATCTTATTTATAATATGGAAGTCTCCGGATTTCACCAGGAGGAATGGCGAACAGCTTACGAACACTATAAGTCACAAAAGACACAATTTTTCCAGCAAGATGCCCCTGACTTCACTTGTTTTAAAGGGGTGAAAGATGATAAAATGAACATTGTTTTGTACAAAGAGGCGGACAAGCTTTTAAGCGAATTTCAAGCCTCGAAAGTTGAATCTGTCAATGAAGAGACGTTTGTATCACTTTCCGCATACCATAAGAAGTGGAAAGCAAATATCACAACGAACAACCAGAGAATGAATTTACAGATAGCATTAAGAGATACAGGATTGGGCGGTGCAACTACCGTCACAATTGGCACACCGATAATTACGACTGAATATTAATATACAAATTGGACGCGGAGGGGAATACGTTGGAAAAAATCATCGTCCGAGGTGGCAGGAGACTGACTGGCTCTGTCAGAGTCGAGGGAGCAAAGAATGCAGTCTTGCCCGTCATCACAGCATCTGTTTTAGCACATGAAGGAACGAGCACATTAAAAGATGTGCCAGCCCTTTCAGATGTACACACGATTAGCGAAGTTTTAAGTTATTTGAACGTTGAGTCAGAGATAAATGGAAATACGATTCATGTAGATGCAACAAAACCACTAAAAACAGAAGCACCTTTTGAAGCAGTACGCAAAATGAGAGCTTCGTTTCTAGTTATGGGACCATTATTGGCCCGCGTGGGTCATGCCCGCATCGCACTTCCTGGTGGTTGTGCAATCGGATCAAGACCAATTGATCAGCACCTTAAAGGATTTGAAGCAATGGGTGCTGAGGTTCAAATCGGAAATGGTTTTATCGAAGCTTCTATTAAAGGAAGACTTCAAGGCGCTAAGATTTACCTTGATTTCCCAAGTGTTGGAGCTACAGAAAACATCATGATGGCAGCAGTTCTTGCTGAAGGTACAACGACGTTAGAAAACGTTGCTCAAGAACCTGAAATCGTCTGTCTAGCGAATTACCTAAATGCGATGGGTGCGAAAGTACGAGGCGCAGGAACAGGTACAATTCGAATCGAAGGTGTCGAGAAGTTATACGGTGCTGAACACTCCGTCATTCCAGATCGCATCGAAGCAGGTACTTTTATGGTAGCATCTGCGATTACAGGCGGAAATGTTCTTATAGAGAACGCTGTTTCTGAACACCTACGCCCTCTCATTGCTAAGATGGAGGAAATGGGAGTTGAGATTACTGAAGAAGGAAATGGACTTAGAATCATCGGTCCTGAAACGCTGAAGCCAGTAGATCTCAAAACAATGCCGCACCCTGGTTTCCCTACGGATATGCAGTCACAGATGATGGCACTCTTGCTTCAAGCAAAGGGTACAAGTGTGATTACTGAGACAGTATTCGAAAATCGCTTCATGCACGTTGAAGAATTCCGTCGCATGAATGGGAACATCAAGATCGAGGGTCGTGCTGCTATTATCGAAGGACCTTCAAAGCTACAAGGTGCTGAAGTATCAGCAACAGATCTCCGTGCCGGAGCTGCTCTTATCTTAGCTGGTCTAGTTGCAGACGGCTATACTCGAGTAGATGAACTCAAGCACTTAGATCGTGGCTATGTTAACTTTGCTGAGAAGCTTGCAGCTCTTGGAGCTGACGTAGAACGCGTCAACCTTGAAGAAACTGAGAATGCTTCTGAAGAAGTTACTGAAGAAACGGATGTTAAACCGAAGTTAGCATAAATCGAAGAAAACCGTAGCCTTGAGCTACGGTCAGCCTGTAGAGGAACCCCATGTTCCTCTACAGGCATTTTTTATTGGTTTATAATTTGAGATATGTGTTTTCGAAATTTGACGTTAGTAATATAAAAAAAACTCTCCTTCACCTAGCT
>NZ_JAIVAF010000006.1 GCF_020171805.1 Guptibacillus algicola
CGTTCGTCCTGAGCCAGGATCAAACTCTCCGATAGAAAGTTCAATCTAGCTTTAAAACTTGTTGTTTCCGTAGAAACAATTTCTTGCATGGCGTTTCGTTCAGTTTTCAAAGATCGATTGTGATTCTAGTAAACTATCATTTTGCCTTACTCGTTTGTTTTGCCGAGTGACAACTTCTACTTTAACAGCAACGTTGTAATGTGTCAACACTTTTTTATAATTTATAAAATTGGTTGGCGTCGCTTTTCGAAGTGACAAGTAATATCTTACCACGGGCTCAAAACATCGTCAATAACTTATTCTAAAAAAATCTCCCACTTCTATGGGAGATGGTTCAGCCTGTATACAGTTCTTCCTCAGGGTACCTTATTTTAGAGACTTTCTTTGAGGCGAGACTAAATGCAAGGGTTAAGGGACCAAGCTTACCGATCATCATCAAGAAGATTAAGGTTACTTTTCCTATTTCGTTTAAATCGCCTGTTAATCCCATCGAAAGCCCTACAGTTCCGAACGCAGAAACAACCTCAAACAGAATAGGTAAGAAAGGGGCACGTTGTGTTAAGTCTAATAAAAACACGCCCGTAAGCACAACTCCTGATGAGATAACCGTTATTGCTAGCGCTTTTACTACTATTGAGAAAGGTACTGTTTTATGAAAAACAGTGATTTCATTTTTACCTTTTAAGAACGTGTTAACTGATAGAATCATTGCGATAAAGGTTGTTAACTTAATTCCTCCACCGGTCGAACCACTCCCCGCACCAATAAACATAAGGATAATCATAAAAAATAAAGACGTTTCTTCCATACTAGTAATATCGATAGAATTAAAACCTGCAGTTCTTGGGGTAACAGCTTGAAAGAATGCTGCCCAAACTTTACCCATCATATCTAATGAACCCAATGTCGCTTTGTTATTCCATTCCAATAACAAAATAACCACGAACGCAATGATATTGATCGCAACAGTACCGACAATCATAAGCTTTGTATGGAGAGAAAACTCTCGAAAGTGCTTTTTATTCTTCAAATCGACCAACACTGTAAAGCCTATTCCTCCAAGAATGAACAACATCGTGATCACAAGGTTTACGATAGGATCAGAAACATACGTTGTAAGGCTGTCTGTCCATATTGAAAACCCAGCATTATTGTAAGCTGATATAGAATGAAAAATTGCTGCATACATTCCTTCACTAATCCCGAGTTCTGGAATCCACCTAATAAAAAGGAATAAAGCTCCTACCGCTTCAATGAAGAGTGAAAATAGCAAAAGGCTCTGGACCAGCTTAATAATTCCCCCCATCTTCCCTTGATTCAGCGATTGCATGATTAATAATCGTTGAGAGACGCCTATCTTTTTCCCTATTAAAATGAAGACAAGAGCAGCAAACGTCATAATGCCAAGGCCACCTACTTGAATGAGCAATAGAATGATTATTTGCCCAAACGTCGTATAGGTCGTTCCTGTATCAACGACAGCAAGACCAGTAACTGTAATAGCCGAAACTGCTGTAAACCATGCATCCGTCCAGGTAATTGACGTTGTAGTAGACTGGGGCAACTTTAGCAAAATCATTCCTACGGTACTCACCACGATAAAAATGAGCAAGAGTGTACGTGGTGGGTTGAGTAATGACTTTAACGGGTTCATTAAGCTTCCCTTCTTTCGATAAGTAACCCTATTAACTTAAACGTAGAGTTAGTATAAAAACTGTAAAGTACAGGTGAAGCTACATTTGAAAATATAAATGGTGATGAAGCGAGCATTTATCGTTGAAGGTCGCACCACAAGATAAGCAAGTTGAACCACAGGTAAGATATTGGTGAATCGAGAACTCCGTGTTACACTTTCCGCATAAAATCGCTAACTCATCAAACTTCTCTGGTGGCCATCGTATTATGTCGTGATCAGCCGTCTCTTCATGGCACGTTATACACGGAAAGTAAGAGTTACAACAATAGAATTTGATCGCAATGATGTCTTTTTCACTATGGTAATGCTCACATCTTGTTTCTTGATCAATCGGTTTCCCCTTTATTTCTAAGTCCATCAAATTACTCCTCCCATCACTATTTCAACAATTGCCATGTTGAAAGAATATCAATAACAATCACTTGGAAGTTCAAACATAATTTCTCGTTAATGATGATCATGATTTTGTTTCAACGGACGTATTGTTTATATGTTCCATAACAGGGTAATTTATTTAATGGATTTCTGCATCAGTTTGTTGCGAGTTTTGCACGCTGCGGAACTTGTGAAACACCTTTACTACTTCTCCTTCTATCAAAATTCCGCCGAAAGAACTCGCATTTCTGCTACACCCTATCAAAGTGGCTATCATACTAAAACTCTCGACTGCCGAAGGAACTTTTTTATAACTTTATAGTATCCCTTCCCCGAAAGCAATCATTAATAAAAAGGATTAAAGAATGCTATCGGCTTACCTTCATATATGATTTTGTTTTATTAAGAGGATATTTTCACTAGTTGAAGAACAATCCATTTAAGCAATCAAAATTAGGGAGATAAATGGGGGATTTGTGATGGAAAAGAAAAGCGCATTAGACATAAACAATCTTAAGCTAATCTTTCACCATATATCAGATCTTGTTTTTCTCATCAGAGTTGTGGATCTACAGCATTATGAGATCGAAGCAATCAATGAGGGGTACTTAGGAAATTACCAAACAACGAAAGAAGATATATCAGGAAAACGAATCGAGGAGTTTCTAGGTGTCGATCAAGGGATTAAAGCAATTCGACGTTTTCAAGAAGCAATCATCCGGAGAGAGACCTTGCAATTTGAAGAAGCCTATACCTTTCCAGAGCAAGGCTACCGCATGTTTGATATTACCCTCGTTCCTATTATAGAAGGAAACACTGTTGCTAACCTAATCGGGACTGCAAAAGATATAACGGAAAAGCGGATTAACGAAGAACAGCTCGTTCAATCTGAGAAGCTTTCCGTAGTTGGTCAGCTAGCTGCTGGAATTGCGCATGAATTGAAAAATCCACTCACTTCACTCAAAGGCTTTTTAAAGTTAATAGATTTTGAGAATAAAAACCCAGACATTGAGCGCTATATAAAAGTGATGGATACGGAGTTCACTCGAATCGAGCAGATTATCGAGGAATTTTTAGTGTTAGCAAAGCCTAATAAAATCAATTTCTGCCACCATCGTATCGATGACATTATTGAAGAAGTGATCGAATTACTAAACGCTCAGGCAAATATGGAATCGATTGTATTAACTACAGAATATCCCGATACACTCCCACAGGTTTATTGCGAAAGCAATCAATTAAAACAGGTGTTTATTAACATTATCAAAAACGCTATAGAAGCAAGCGATGATGGTGGGAACATCACAATCAGCATCAACACTAGCGGAGAACATATACAAGTATCAATTAGAGATCATGGCGAGGGAATTTCAAAGGAAGATATCAATAAACTCGGCTCACCTTTCTACACTACAAAGAAACATGGTACTGGCCTTGGGTTAGCAATTTGCAAAAGAATAATCGAAAAACATAAAGGACAGCTGGTAATAGACAGTTCAATCGGTCATGGAACCGAAATAACAGTTATCCTACCAATCAATTTTACTTAATAAAAAACACCCCCTTAGGTCGTTATCACGATACGACTCAGGTGGTGTTTTTCTACCTTTTCATGTATTAAAACGATCGAGGGGTGTTTTCAATAGACGTAAGATCTTCCTGTGCAGCTAACCACCCACGAATATCACTTATGACTTCCGTAGGCTTTTGCCAATGAAGAACATGCCCTGCATCTTCAATTGCACTAATTCGACACTCACTCTTAATCGCACTTCGCATTGAATCCACCGCATCAACTCTCACTGGTTCTGCTTCTTCTGGTAAAGTACCTCTTAACAAATAAACTGGTACAGTGATGTCTTTAAACAATTTGCTCGAGGGTTCATTGTAGAGCGCTTTCATAATCGCTCGCGCAGTTTCCTCTCTCGTTCTCATTCTTACACCGCCGCCATCTGCAGTCATGTCAGCCCGAACCATTTTTTGTAATGCCTCAGACCACCTTCCTACTTCCTCTTTCTTCTTCTCTTCATATTTCGTAATAGATTTAAAATTAGAATCATTGATCCAATTAGAGATGTTTTGAAGATGCTCATCAAGATTTGTTGAAGGCTCGTCAGAAGGACAAATGTAGCCGCCATCCAACATCACGATTCCTTTAACATCTTCCTTATACAAGCTTGCGTAATGAACAGCAATTGCTGCTCCCCATGAGTGACCTAGCATATAAACTGGGCTAGAACATACTTTAGTTATGATCGCATTGAGCCATTCCGAAAAGGGTTTGAAGAGATAGGAGTTCTCATCCATAAACGCATCCGTTTTTCCATGACCAGGTAAGTCAAAAGCAATTAAATGAAATTGATCTTGTAACTCTTCTGCTACCTCAATAAAACCTAACGCATTGTTGGTTAATCCATGCATGCATACAACCGGAGGATTTTCAGGGTTCCCCCACTTTACTCCATGAATGGATTGGCCATCCAGAGTGATTTCGAATTCTTTCATCTTAACCTTCCTTTCATACTTCCCCTCCTAAACCTATTTCGACTGAGAGGGAATTATCCCCTTTATGTAGAAAACAAATTAAGGAATATGCACTATTTGAGACTTATTTTTATGGAGGACAATTATGAAAATACGAAAAGCTGTGGTAGAAGATTCGACTGATATTGCAAGGGTTCATGTGAACAGCTGGCGCACAACATACCAGGGCATTGTACCTAGCATCTTTCTAGAATCACTCGATATGAAAGTTCGAGAAGCCCGCTGGAAGAAAGGACTAGAAGCAGGAAATAGTATATTTGTAGCAGAAAATAACAAAAACGAAATTGTCGGTTTTGCGAATGGTGGGAAAAATCGAAGTGAAGAGCTTCCATATGATGGGGAACTTTACGCGATTTATCTATTAGAAAGTGCGCATCGAAAGGGAGCTGGTAAGCAACTCTTTTGCAATGTAGCAAAGGAACTTAAGGATGAAGGATTCCACTCTATGCTTGTCTGGGTGCTTAACGGAAATCCCGCTGATCAGTTTTATCTTCATTTCAATCCTTCCGTTGTTACGGAAAAGGAGATTTCGATTGGAGGGGAGATGCTTCTAGAAACAGCGTATGGTTGGAACGAGATCGATGATATTTTAACAGTTTGTCCTTAAAAGAAAGAAGGTCGCAATACAATGCGACCTTCTTTCTGCCTATCACCCAAACATATCTAGCTTTTCAATGCGATGAACCGCTTCTATCAATCTAGCTTCAGAGGTATTCAGTCCAGCTCTGACATAGCCTTCGCCATACTCCCCGAATCCATTTCCAGGCGCTACCACTACCTTTGCCTCTTCTAATAGATAATCCGCAAACTCCTCAGAGGTAAATGAGTCTGGAACTTTCAACCAGGAGAAGAATGATCCAGCGGGCGCCTTAACGTCCCAGCCTATTCCTCTTAACCCTTCAATTAAGACGCTTCTTCTTCTTTCATAGGTTTGAGCCAACTCTTCTACGCATTTTTGAGAACCTAAAAGCGCTTCTGCCGCAGCTTCTTGTATCCCACTAAACAAACTCACATACAGGTGGTCCTGTAAAAGATTAATGCTTTCAATGACAGATCGGTTTCCAATCGCAAAGCCCACTCGCCATCCAGCCATATTAAAGGTTTTGGACATCGTATAAATTTCGACCCCTACATCTTTTGCTCCCTCTACTTCTAAAAAACTGATCGGTCGATTTCCATCAAAGCCAATGGCGCCATAAGCAAAATCATGAACTACACAGAAGTCATGTTGATTTGCGAGCTTGATCGTATCTTTAAAAAACGACTCTGTTGCTTGCGCACCTGTAGGGTTGTTCGGATAGTTCAAAAACATGAGCTTTGCTTTCTCAAAATCTTCCTCAGAAATCGCATCATAGTCTGGCAAAAAATCATTTTCATCTAATAATGGCATGGGATGCATTTCCGCCTCGGCCATCGCTACTCCAGACCAATAATCTGGATAGCCAGGATCAGGCATTAAAGCTTTGTCACCTTTGTTTAATAGACATTGACTAACCTCTACCAATCCAGCTTTCCCACCGAACAACACAGCAACTTCCTGTTCAGGATCTACAGTTACATCAAACTCTCGCTTATAGTAATCCGCCACTGCTTGTTTAAGAAAAGGTTGTCCTCTAAAAGGAGGATATTTATGAAACTCTGGTTTTTCAGCAGCAGACTGTAGAGACTGAATAATGTGCTCTGGTGTTGGTTGGTCGGGATTGCCCTGTCCTAAATTAATGATATCGTGACCAGCTTCTTTAAATTGATTCACTTTGCCAGCTAGCTTTGCGAAAAATTGTTCCGGTAATCTTTTTATTGCGTCAGATTGCTCAAACTGTTTCAAACAACTCACATCCCATTTATAATTTTCTATAAATTCTAGTAATTCATGTTATCTTGAATACACGCTTATGTAAAGGCTTGTCGACGAAAGATTCCCTTAGTGCATTTGTCGCCTTTCATATAGTACAGATGCGAATTAAAAAAAGAGGCGTTCTTCGCCTCTTTACCAATTAGGTGGATAGTATCCTAAAGGCAGACTTGTTCTGCCATAAAAAGAGTGTTCGTGCTTAGTATGTGAAAAAGTTTCACCATCAAACTCATGATAATGCCCTCCTCTAGATAGAGGGATCGGTGGCCCTGTTTTCAAACTATACCGATGCTGATGGTCATTGACCAGCGTTACTCCTTCCAATCTATGAACGTGTTCATCACGATCACACCCGTTTGCCGGGAAGCTAAATCCTACGACACTATGTTCATGTTCCTCTTTTTCTGAAGTCGTCGTTTTATAATGATGAGTATGCGCAAAAGGTAGTTGAGTGATTCCTTTGTTCATTCATCTGACACCTCTTCCATTTTTCTTTTTTTAGAAGGGGAAAAAGCTTCTAAACTAGAAAGAAGATTAAGTACATCTATCATATGAATAGAAAGAGGTGACTTATGCATTCATCCTTAAATGTATACGGCCATCGTGGGTCTGCGGGCACACATCCTGAGAATACACTCGTCTCTTTTAAAGCAGCTGAAAGAGCTTGCGTTAACGGAATCGAATGTGATGTACAACTATCTAAAGATGGCATTCCAGTAGTTATTCACGACGAAAAAGTAGATCGAACAACTAATGGCGTCGGGTGGGTAAAAGATTATAGCTATGAGGATTTATGCAAACTTGATGCTGGTGGGAAGCATTCGAAAAGATATCAAGGTGAACGGATTCCTACCCTAGAAGAAGTGTTAACTTGGCTCTCGACGACCTCTCTACTCATTAATATCGAATTAAAAACTGGTTATCTTCCTTACCCAGGTATTGAAGAAAAAGTAAATTCTCTTTTGAATAAGTATCATCTAACCGATCGGTCGGTTATTTCTTCGTTCAATCATTATAGTGTGAAACGTATTTATGAGCTGAACAATTCTATTGAGACGGCTATCCTCCTCAGAGATAAAATCGTACATCCGTGGGAATACATGAAAAGCATCGGAGCAAGTAGTATCCATATTGAGTATCAAGTTTTAGATGAATACCTTATGGAGCAAACAACAAAACGTAAAATCCCTGTCAGAGTTTTCACAGTAAATACAATTGAACAGATGCGAAAACTTGATGGAATGGGGTGCGATGGAATCTTTACGGATTATCCAACACTTGCTGTTAACAGCGATCGGTAAGGGCTACAGGGCGAATTCACTAAAAATGTGCGTTAGCCTACTTCCGCTTCACCCAATGACGACATAGGTTAATACTGAAACAAAGAAAACTACGAAGGGGTCGTTTTATATGGGTGGATATGGATACAACCAGGGGTTTGCTCTAATCGTCGTGCTGTTTATTTTGCTAATTATCATCGGAGCATCTTGGCTATACTAATTAACTAAAAAAACAAGCCGGCTTAGTGCTGGCTTGTTTTTATATGATCGAGCATTTGTTTAGTTAGTTCTTGGGTTAGCTGTCATACTTCCTGGTGTGCGTGTTTCACCGCCTGGAATGTTTGTTGTTGATTCAGAAGAAGTGCTTTCAGAATCAGTTACTTCTTGTCCAGCTTCTTTTACTTTAGAACCAATTTCCTGAATATCTTCCCCAGCTTCTTTCGCAGAAGATATTACTTCGCTGGAGTCCTCTTTCACTTGATTAACTTGGTCCACAACCTCTTCGTTTACTTTCTCATATAGCGATTGAGCATCATTAACTGCTTCCTTCAACACTTCAGATGCTGAATTAATGCGCTCCATCCAGTCGTTCTTGAATTCAGAAGGATTTTCTTTTACATTCGTATAGAATCCTTTTGAAGAATCAACCGCACTACCAGTCGCTCTTTTCACCTTTTGTCTAGTTGTTGAATCTAGCATCGCGACTGCTCCACCAACAATCGCTCCAACTACGATTCCCTTCATTAACTTACTGTTCTTTTCTTCCTTCACAGTTGTCGTTTGCATGAGTTCTTCCTCCTATATAACGAAATTATTTCCTAACTGTTGACTCTAGTTCTGTCATTCCCTTTCCATCAAAAGCTAAACTAACTTGTTAGAAACAAAAATAACTTCGCTTTCCGAAAGTCCTCTGTTATAATAGACTGCGTTATATTAGAGCAGTTCGAAACCTTCCTGCTTTAACAAAACTAAGGAGGAATAATAATGAATAGTATGGATAACGCTTGGCTACCTTCTTCTGGTCCAATGCCAAGACCAGAAAGTGTAGAACAAGCCCGTGAAGTTATAAAGAACGAATCTTTCGATGCACCGAATGTACAAGAAATTACATTCAATGCACTTGAATTTACAGCTGTGTGTCCGAAAACTGGACAACCTGACTTTGGTAGAGTGGAAATTTCCTACGTACCAGACCAAAAGTGTATCGAATCTAAATCATTGAAGTTTTACCTTTGGTCTTACCGAGATGAAGGGAGTTTTTGTGAAACTTTAGCTGCTCGTATTGCTGATGATGTTGTCTATGCGATCGATCCACTAAAAGTCACGATTACAGTGTACCAATCCGCACGCGGAGGAATTGAATTGAAAACAACAGCAGTAAGAGAAAAGGCTGAAGCATAACATGAAGTCTCAGCAAATCGACCGCAGTCTTGTCCTGTTCAATGTACTCTTTGCAACTTCTATCGTAGTTGCTAACGTACTTGCAGGAAAAGTTGTGATGATTGGAAGTTTCGTTATTCCTGCTGCTGTCGTAATGTATGCATTCTCTTTTCTTTTCACAGACATCATTCACGAACGTTTCGGTCAAGAAGAAGCGAAGCGGACGATTCGATATGGCTTCGCCGCCCAAATCTTCGCAAGTATCATGATATTCATCGGTATGTTGCTACCTGTTGCACCATTTGCAGCAGATACGCAAGCTGCCTATGAAATCTTATTAGGACAAAATTATCGGTTCGTGCTTGCAAGTCTTGCAGCATATCTTGTATCTCAACATGTTGATGTTTACATTTTTTCTGCACTCAAGAAAAGAACTGCGAACAGACATCGATGGATACGAAACAATGCTAGTACAGCTGCATCTCAGCTCATCGATACGACGATCTTCATCACGATTGCTTTCATCGGTACAGTGCCAAACATTTGGGTGATGATTCTATCGCAATTTGCTATAAAAATGGCTCTTGCTCTTCTTGATACACCAATTTTTTATGCTTTGACTAAAATTGATTCAAGTAGAGAAGAAAGGTTTCATACGAAAAAGCCTCTGGATGTATAAGCATCCAGAGGCTTTTTTTATAGTGCTTTTTGATTTGCAAGCGTCATTGTCGTTGTTTGAACCTCACCGTCACGGTAAAACGTTACTTTCATTTCGTCTCCAACTTTTTTGTTAGAATAAAGATACTTTCTTAACTCCGCAGAGCTTTTGATCTCTTGATCATCAAGTTTCACGATCACATCTCTTTCCTTCAAGCCAGCTTCCGAAGCAGGAGAAGACGGAGATATCCCCATTAGTACGACTCCGCCATCAACTTCCTCAGGAAGATTTAGCGTGCCACTCCAATGTTGTTTCGGAACTTCTGCTAAGGAAGCGGGGGTTACCCCCATAACAGGTCTTTTCACTTCACCAGTAGTTTCTAGCTGATTAATAATTGGCTCAGCTACATTAATCGGTATCGCAAAACCAATTCCCTCTACTTGGGTTTGAGCGATTTTTGATGAGTTGATTCCAATAAGCTGCCCCTGAATGTTAATCAGGGCACCGCCACTATTCCCTGGGTTAATCGAAGCATCCGTTTGAATAACATCTGCTGAATAGTCCGCCTGACCATTGTTATCAAGGTCAACTGGAATAGAACGGTTCGTATTACTGATGATACCTTGCGTTACTGAACCCTCTAGAAAGCCTAATGGATTCCCTAGGGCAATAGCTGGCTCTCCTGTTTTTAAGCTATCTGAAGATCCGAACTCTGCCACCGTATCCACTTTGCTTCCATCGATTTCAAGCACAGCAAGATCCAACAGAGGATCTGCCCCTAATAGGTTAGCGTCAAGCTTCTCTTCATTATTCAGAGTCACTTCAAGAGAAGAAGCCCCTTCGATCACATGGTTATTTGTTACGACGAAAGCACGGCCATCTTCTTTTTTATAAATGACGCCAGAACCAGATCCAGCTGCTTGGTCTGCTTGACCATCCTGGTTATCGAGAGAAAAACCATCTTCATATTTCGTAATACTCACAACTGATCCTTGAGCTTTTTCTACTGCTTTCGTAATATCTGTTGAAACATCGTAAGAAACATTTGTCGCTGATTGGTTTTCAGAGCTTTGAACGGCTGACTGACTCATAGCTGGTTGATCTGTATTTGTAACAAAAGGTCCTGCCACAAGCATAACAGAAGCCCCGATCACTGCACCGAACGTACTAGGTAAGAACCAGTTCATACCTCGAGTTACTTTCTTATCTTTCCTTGTTTGATTTTGCTCATCATAGTATCCCATTACTATGTCACCCTTTCTCCCCTTGAACTGTTTATATACACATTGTAACGACTAGAAATACGTCTGTATGGAATATGAGAGCTTTTTCACATTCTTTGATATTTGTCGTATTTTTGTGGATATTTCCCGTGAGATTGTGAGAGAAAACGTCGAAAAAAGGCTTAAGACCTATTCTTCAGTGTTCGTGACCAGGTGAAAAGAAGTAAACCGACACCTAACGCAATTTGTGCAAGAACGACAAATCCATCCCAGAAATACATCGATCCAACTGGGTAAGAAAGATAGTTTAGGCTTGTTTGCACCATATAGCGAAGCTGTGGAATCACATAAAAAACAAACAACGAAATCGAGAAACCTATTCCAATAATATAAATAACACCATAAATACCGAGGATGAACTGTTCGCGTTTTGATCGTATATCTTCACTTCTCCGCAATAGCCACTCTTTGCTTCTTTCCATTAAGTTATAGCAACCACTGGTATTTTCTAAAACATAATAGAAATCAGTTTTCATATAGACACAACATTGGTAAATAAACTTAATAAACAAATCCAACATGATGAGTGAAGCAACAGCTTGTACCCATGGCTGTGCAACAAACAATTGTGTCAGGGTCGCTCCAAAAAACAAAACTGTATCAAAGCAAATTCCTGATAGGTAGAGGTGATTTCTTTCTCTTCTACTCAATCGCCATGCATGTGTCATATCCGTTTCAATGACAACTAGAAAAAGTCTGTGACTGATCGACAGGTTCGTAGGAAGATCATGTGATCTCACCGCCATTACATGTCCCATTTCATGGATGAAGATCATTATCAAAGATAGGAACAAGTATGTCATCATTGAAACTGCTAAACTATTTGAAACAAAAAAATCACTATAGTGAGGAAGTAACTCTAGATGTGTAGTCAATAGTGCTATATTAACGAGGAAAAGAAGTAAATATAATTTATATGAGAAAGAGTTAAATAGAGATTGAGCTAAGGTAGGAGAGATTTTATTAAAGAGTGAGTTGTTTGAAACACTTATTTCACGACTTTCATCACCTGAAATAAAACCTAACTCTACTAATTGTTCTACAAAATCAAGAACATCAATTTCGTCTGAAGGAAATTGTTCCAAGAGAATCCTCTCAACTTCTTTCAAGTTTTTTCCTTGATCTATCAGCTTTAAGGCTTCGACTGCGGACTCATTCATTTCGTAATACTCAGCCGCTTTTACAATTTCAACAATATACTCATTTTGACTATTATGTATTTTAAACTCATTTAATAGGATTGAAGATTGAAGATTCATACAGAACTCCTTTCAAAAAAAGAAGGGTGCAAAACTGCACCCTACCATTTAGTTCCTGGAGGAAGATAAATACACCACCAACAAGGCGTTTTCACTTTTTTGAGTTTACGAATTTTCATTAATTTCACCTCCTTTAATAGTAGGTTCAACTGAATTAGAGTGTTCCTTATGATAAGCAGACCATTGCGGGAATACTTTTTTAAATATCTTCACCATCTCAGGATCAAATTGTGTACCCTCTCCATTAATTATCTGTGAATAAGCTTCAGTCAGAGACATTGCTGGTCGGTAAGATCTTGATGAAGTCATTGCATCGAACGCATCGGCCACTGCGGTGATACGCGCTAGAAATGGAATTTCTTCTCCCTTCAAACCTTCGGGATATCCTCTTCCATCCCACCTTTCATGATGATACCTCACAACATCAAGGCAACACTCTAGTCCCTTGATTCCTGATAAAGCCTCTGCTCCTACAGTAGGATGAGTTTTAATTACGTTGAATTCTTCGTTATTTAATCTAGATGGTTTCATTAAGATTCTATCTGGAATATTTACCTTCCCAACATCATGAAGTAAGCATGCATAGTTGAAATTCGCTAGTTCCTCAGAAGAGAATCCATTTATCTTCTTTGCAAGCATAACCGAATATGCTGCCACTCGTTGACTATGTCCTCTTGTATAGGGATCTTTTAACTCTAGCGTTGCCACAACACCCTTCACAATTCCTTCCAATTGTTCATCGAAGGTGGTTTGAATAGTATTAACGTAAGCCTTAAAACGTTGCAATAAGATGAAAGCTATTAATGAAACGACTATCAATAAAACCATAGGCAATAATAGAGTCTGGTCTTGAAGGATGAGTCCAAGAAGAGAGTATTTTAGTAGACTCCCAGTAGCTACAAGCCAGAAGAATCTTGTATTAATAAAGATGGGGCTAAACAATACTATTAGTAATTCGGCAATACTGCCAGATCGGTAAGGAATTTCATTTCCGTAATAGACCACAAAGTCATTTACTAAATTTAGTACCGTATAAACGATAAAAATCATATATTTTATACGAAATGTATATCTTTTTTTTAGGCAATAAATAATAAATGGAATCATTAATAATTCAATTACGAAATACCATATCCCCAACCCACCATGTAATATTTGAGAGGCTTGACCATTAATAAAGTTTTTTAGAATAATGCTGTAGAAAAAGTCGTATGAAAAAGAGACCAGATAAAATAACCATACAAATAAGATAACTGCTCTCTTCTCTTCTAAAATTAAGGTTGGATTTATAAATTTCCTCATTATTATTACCTCATTTTCAGGTCTGTTGACGGTAGAAATATTTTGAATGTCGTTCCTTCATCTGGTGAGCTTTCCACTTCTATTCTTCCTTTGTGTTCCTCAACAATTCGATAACTCACCATTAAGCCTAAGCCTGTGCCGTCCTCTTTAGTGGAGAAAAACGGTTCTTGAAGTCTATGGATATACTCTTCAGGTATCCCAGTTCCTTCGTCACGGCAAACAATGCAAATTTCATCATCACTATAATTATCGGCTATTATTTCTAAGTTTCCACCATTAGGCATAGCATCTATGGCATTTCTGAAAATATTAATTAAAACTTGCTTAATTCTGTTCTCATCACATTCAAGGTATGGATTTTGAGTATTCAATTCAACATTATAGGTAATATCATTTGCTAGAGCTTGGTTGTTCGTTAACCTAACAACGTATTTAATAATATCTTCTATACTCTTTCTCTTTAAAGATAACCCACTAGGTTTTCCCAGAATCAAAAGGTCATTTACAATTAAGTTAATCCTTTCAATTTCATCCATCATTATTGAAGAATGTTTGGAATCACCAGGAGACTGAAGTTCTTGCAGCTGTAGGAACCCTTTTATTGAAGTCAATGGATTCCTTATCTCATGAGCTATACTTGTTGCGACTTGGCCCATGAATGCTAATTTTTCGTTCTGAGCTAATTGTTCATATGCTTTTTCAATAGATTTTACATATGATAGTGATCTATTGAGAAAGATGAATGTCAAAATAGAAATTAAGACAAGGATCGTAACAGGATGGATTACCTTCGGAATTGATAAAGTCAATCCGACAATTAAATATTTTGTAATTAACCCCAACGTCACCCACCAGAAGTATTTCCTGTCTAAGAAGATTGGAGTAAACAGTACGAAAAATATCTCCATAACACTTCCACTGGTATATTCCATTTCGAAAATTGAATAAATTATTAGTTCTGTGATTAAAGCGACAAATAAATATACTAGCAAAAACACGTATTTTATATATTGACTTTTATTTACCTTAAGAAGGTAGAAACCTATTAAAAGAAGTAACAGTTCAGTAAAAAAATATACCCATTCATCAACAATGATTTCAGGCGTTCCAGGATTAATATCAGAAGAAATTCTTCTTTCAACAAATAAACTAAAAATACCAGATACAAGAGTAATTCCAACAAATAAATATAAAAATAATTGAGTTGCTTTTTTTTCTTGTTCCTCAATAGTAGTACTCAATGATGATGCTCTCATAACTACTCCTAACACTGCATTGAAGGCAGTTACAATATCTTTAAAACACTCTTGATTATAGCATATAATTCGACAATAATTACCAAATTCCTATTCAATTTTCATAAACGATATGTAAAGTTTCACACTGGATGATCCAACTTTTATTTGGACTGGATGACAAAACAAAAACCCCGCGAGTGCGGGGTTCGTTTTATTAGATATATTTATTCTTCTTAATAAATTTCTCTTCGTCAATTTTATCTTTAGCAACATTCTGCTGAACCTTGAGTCTTGATAAACCTAAGCGTTTCATCACTGAGTCCATATTCTCAGAATCAGTATTCTCATCTTTTGGTTTATCTGAGAACACCCAGCTCACAAGAGCATTGGCCATTTCAACAGCGTAGCCTTTATTACGATAATCTGGTATCAAGTGATATCCAACTTCTAGATTTCCTGATGCGTCGCCAGTATTCTTAAATCCCATGGTTCCGATTACTTTTTCATCAGAGGTATGGATCAGTATTCCTTCCCATTTGCAATTCACTTTAGAAAGATCGGTATCATCTAAGTGAAAAGGAAGAAAATCTTCAAACTGAACGTTCTCAAATTCTCTTGGGACCTCAACATGTAAAAGTTTCTCAAGTTCTTTCTTATTTGCCATTGCTTTAATAAGATCAAAGGAAAATGGAATGATGGTCAGACGATCGGTCTGAAGGTAAGGCATTTTATTTCAAAAGTCCTCCTTGTGAGTTATTTTCAAGTAATGTGAAAATGACTTTTATCACTATACCTTACAGATTTACTTACTGTAAACCATACCCTAACAAATCTTTAATAAACGAAATTTTCTTTATTTATGTTGTCCTTACTCTTATAGGTTATGCAGGACAAACAAAAAAGCTGCCACAAACGTGCGGCAGCCTAGTAAATTTATTTTGAATCCTTCAGTACATCTTCTTCTTCAATATTGGCAAGGTCGTTGTTTAAGACTTCTTTATACTTCTCAGCTACTTCTATAGAAATGATCTCATCTTGTTCTAGCTCTGTAATCTTCGCGTGTTGCGCGTATAACGAATGTTTCTTCAATGTTATAAGTTGACTCGTCTTAAGATGAGGATGTTCCTCTAACAAACGATCAAGGTTGTCATGAATGTCCTCGATTTCTCTTTCATAAGTGGAAAGCATTTCTCCATAAACAGGTTCAGGTATGAAAAGCTGTGACTTTATCTTTTTGATTTCTGCAATACCTGCTTCATGTCTATGTAGGTTTGCTACGATATCTTCATATTCCTTCGATCCACTATGCTTGGCACGTAGACCAAAATAATTAATCAATGGTTTAATCGTAATGCCTTGAACGACTAAAGAAAATAAGACTATGCTAAACGTTAAGATCAATATCGTTTCTCTTCCGTCAAAGTCACCTGGCAAACTCAGTACCAGGGCAATGGATAATGATCCTTTTAATCCTCCCCAATTAAGGACATGACGCCAGGAGGTTGGTAATCCTTTTACAAACATCGTGCTTCCGTAAACAGCGATACTTCGACCAACTAATACGATTAAGAGAGCGAGCCCAATGGTTCCCCACTTATCCGCAAATTCTATTCTCGTAATTTCGAGTCCAACCATCAAGAAGACGATTGAATTCGCAAGCAATGCTGCAACATCCCAGAAGTTATTAATATTTAACCTTGTCGTTGGACTCATTCCAACCTTCGATCCAAAGTTACCGAACGTAAGAGCTGCTATAACTACGGCAATAACACCCGAAACATGAATACTCTCTGCAGCAATATACGCACCATAGAATAAAATCACGCTAAAAATAATCTCGAGTGGGTAATCATCAAAGTACTTTGTGAGGATTGAAACAGCATACCCAAACCCTCCACCGATCAATAAACCACCAGCAACAACTTTCACAAACTCTAACACACCGCTAGTCAGTCCACCCCAGCCCATATCCATATAAGCCAGGAGGGAAAATGCAGAGATTTTGAACAACACAACCGCAAGCCCATCGTTAAATAAACTTTCCCCTTCGATCGTTGTAGAGAGTTTATGATTTACACCCATACTCTTAAAAATGGACAGCACACTTACCGGATCTGTCGCACTCATTAATGCTGCAAATACAAACGCAACAGGAATGGATAGACCTAGGAGATAGTGCGTTGAAAACCCAATAACAAGGAAGGAAAGAAATGTCCCTCCAAAGGCAAGCGCAAGGATCGGCTTCTTGTTTTCGTTCAAATGAGAAAACGGAAGCTTTAATGCAGCCTCACCAAGTAATGCTGGTAAGAAAATCGTTAAAATAACAAAATTAAAAATATCCCCTTCCGTTATAAACATCTTTAACGGTTCAAGTACAGGAATATTCAATAACCCGATTAACGTTCCGATTATGACTAGAGCGATGGGATAAGGCTGTTTTAGTTTTTTTGCAACTGCCGTTATTCCAGCAGCCATAATGACGAGAATGAGACCAAGTTCAAAAATATGATGCAAGTCTAAATGTTCCATATCCTTCCTCCGCTTCTTTATTCTGTTTCTATTATAACCAAATTTTATTAGGATTGGAAAATCACGGAGAGTATCTCGAATGTTAGTGTGTCCTTTTTTGTTGTTTTTACACAAAAAGAAGAGCTCTCAGAGGAGCTCTTCTTCACAAAATTAATTTTTAGTATACCCCAACTTGGTCCCATGCATTTGCTACGGAACTATAAGTAGAGCCTGTACCATAAAGGTCTGCAGTTGCTTGTAGCAATGAAGAACGCGCGTCACTAAAGTCAGTGTTTGGAGTCATATAGAGACTCAATGCACGGTAGTAAATTTTCTCAGCTTTTGTTTTCCCGATGCTCTGGATCGTTAGGTATGCTGCTTTGTTTGGAATACCACTATTCGTATGAACTCCTCCGTTATCAGAAGAAGTGTAGTAGTAGTCATCCATGTGAGATGGTTGGCCATATGCCTCTGGATTAGACATACTTCTTAATGCATCTCCAGGTGTTCCAGGTGTATACACATCTTCACCCATTAGATAATCTTCTGGTTCAACGAAATAACCGAACACATCAGACATCGATTCATTTAATGCCCCAGATTGATCCTGATACACTAGACCAGCCGTTCTTTCAGTGACTGCGTGAGTAATTTCGTGAGCTACGATATCAAGTCCGCCTGAAAGTGGATCAAATGTTTGGCCATCGCCATCACCATAAACCATCTGAGAACCATTCCAGAATGCATTATTGTAGTTTGAGCCGTAATGAACTGTGGATCGGATAGTGGCACCTTTGTTGTCATAGCTGTTGCGGTTATGAGTATCGTCAAAATAGTCATAAACTACCCCAGCGTTATAATGCGCACTAACATCTGCACCTTGAGAGTAAGCTGTAAAAGCATTGTTACTATCTACAGAATAACTACCCGGAAGCGATGTACCGTAATTCGCAGTTCTTGTTTCGATTACGCCACTCATTGGCTTTGTAACATCGTAAAGATAGTACGTCCCGTTCGAATAGTACGTATTTAGAGCTTTATAGTCTCCAAGTACATCATAACCATATCCATTTGTAGCACCTTCAGTAACTGCGTTATAAGCATCTACAACTGAGCCATCTCGTGCGTCAACGAAGATTTGCCAGTTTGCTGGGTAAGGATCGATAAATTGAAGTTGTACTTTATAAGTAAGATAGTACTTATCGTCTTTCTCAATGACAACTTTATCGCTCTTTTCTACTTGATCTGATACTTTGGACTTTCTCACAAAGCTAGGGTTATCACTTACAACATTACTAGGTTTCACATCGATGTGATCCCAGGCCTTAGCAATTGCTTGTTTGTCAGAAAGCTTTGCATTACTACTTCCTTTAAAGTTCTTTTCAGCATTAGGGTGTAAATCGCCGTTAATCGCTACAATATTATCGTTTTTATCCGTATGTACGATAAATTTCGCTCCGTCAATTTCTTCTCCCTTTACAGTTTGAACATATTCATAATGCGTCATGCCTAACTCATCCGTAGATTCGTTAACCAACTTTAAATTCTTTTGATTAACATTAAATAGCCCTTCATTAGATTTCAGAAAAGCTTTAACTGCTTTCTCGTTACCTACCTTATCTTTTGATAGTTTACCAGATAGAAACGATGGTACGTTTCTTTCTTTCTCCCACGTTTGTTTCACATTCTCCATTTTTTCGAGTGCACTCTTCTGTTCGGGATTAAGATCCTTAGTAGAAGCAGCTGAAGCGGTTGGAAGCGCTGATCCAAAAGCAAGTCCTGTTGCGAGTGCTACGGCAATTCCTTTTTTCATATTGCTTTCCTCCAATTCGAAATGTTTAGAATTTTTAATACATTAGTAGAATAGCACAGATATTTTAGTGTTTGTATTGGGAAATGTATAGAAAATAACAGGAATATAACCGATATTTACAATTACATTTCCCAATAACAAAAGGGATGTCTAGGTGATATAATCAATCTACAACTCTCGGTTACTGTAAAATTTTTCCTATTAATAAAAAAAGACGCGCATATAGCAGCGCCTCTCGTGTATTTATAAATTACAAACTAACCTCAATCTCTTTCGAATTCAAAAACGCTTCTACCCCTTCTACCGGGAGCGGTTTACTAAAATAAAATCCTTGTACATCATAACACTCTAATTGTTTCAACATTTCGATTTGCTCTTCAGTCTCAACACCCTCTGCAATAATGTCTAGGTGTAAATGCCTGGCTAATGAGATGATTGTTGTGACGATCCCAAGACTGCTAGAACTACTAAGCAACCCTCTAATAAACGTTTGGTCGATTTTAACTCGATTGATAGGTAGTTTCGTTAAGTAATGCAAGGAACTATAGCCCGTCCCGAAATCATCCATACTGATGGCAACGCCTAGTTCACGAATCTTCTGAAGCTTTTGGATCGTAGTATGTTCGTTAAACATCGCCATACTTTCGGTGATTTCAATCTCAAGTGTCTCTGGAGCGATACCAGAACGTTCAAGATTTTTAATTATCGTGCACACAATATTTTCTTGATAAAAGTGGCGCTGTGAGATGTTTACTGACATCGTATAATGTTCACCATAATTTTGTTGCCATATCTTTAATTGATCACAAGCGTGTTGGATGACTATTTTCTCAATAGGGATGATAAGCCCAGTTTCTTCAGCTGCTTGGATAAACTCATTTGGAGAAATCAAACCTATTTCAGGATGTAGCCATCTGACTAAGGCTTCAAATCCAATAACCTCGCCCGTTTCAGTATTCACTTTCGGCTGATAGTATACAAGTAGTTCATCCTGTTCGATCGCTTTGCGCAAATCATTTTCTAGAATAATTTTATGAAGCGTTTGGTTACTCATTTCCTCCTGATAAAAGGCGTAATTGTTCGTATCTTTCTCTTTGACATGGTACATTGCCATATCCGCATATTTTAGGAGTTCAGCTGCATTACTTCCATGAATGGGGTAAAGGGCAATCCCGATGCTTGCCGTTAACAAACACTCTTGATTCTCAATCATAAGTGGAGACTGAAACGCCTCTAGAATCGCTGCCGCTACTCGTTCAACGTCCTCTTTCTTTTCATATTGAGGTAGGATGATCGTAAATTCATCTCCCCCTAGCCGTGAAACGAATAAGCGTTCATCCAAAACTTCTTCCAATCGTTTTCCTATGGATTGAATGACTAAATCCCCAAAATCATGCCCGAATAAATCATTAATTCGCTTAAATCTATCAAAATCAATTAACATTACTGCAAATGGAGGCGGAACTTCTTGATTCATGAGAGAAGCTAACTCCTCATTGAAATAACGTCTATTAGGTAATCCTGTTAACTCATCGTGGTAAGCGAGGAAATGGATTGTTTTTTCTGCACGCTTTTTCTCAGTAATATCTTTTGCGATCCCGTATACGCCAACTATATCGTCACCAACGTTAATTGGCACAGTAGAAATATGTAAGTCCTTTATTATATTTAGCTTTGACCTTACTTTGATATCAAATTGATGGACCTCTCCTTGTAGGGAGCGTTGAAACATACCCAAGGCAAGCTGCACTTCTCCTGGTGCTACGACTTCATGAAACGACTTTGTTTTCAATTCTTTGATCGAATATCCTGTGTACTCCGCAGCTACATAGTTAACACTCGCAAATTTCCCTTCTGCATCAATAGAAAAGACAGCATCAGGATTATGATGAAAAAGAGATTTAAATTGCTGCTCATTATGTACAAGCCGATCAGTTTGTTCGATTTGACTTGCAATAACGTATCGATCAGGCACATAAACTAGAAGCCCTAAACATACGTAGTTAAAAGCCACCGCAATAAGGTACGAACCTAATCGATCACCTTGATTAAGGTAAAGCGACTGATCTATCATTCCAAAAAACAGTAAGTATGGTAAGCACGAAAAGACGATACTAGCTGCTAAGCTTCCTACAAATAACCATAGTTTATAGTACCGCTTACGATCATTAAGGTTTAACAACAACAAGAAGCGAACGATACATAGAGAAAAAGCCAAGGTGATAATAATAGCTAGTACAAAATATATAGGTCTAATCATGATCGACTCACTAAAAAATGCAATATTACCACTTATTAATGTAATTAATATACCCGCAGTAAGCAGTGTTGAGCAGATCACATGTAACTGAGGTTTCATCTTACGACTTAAGAACGTTTGGATAATGAGAAAAGAAAATACCGCACTTAAGAAAATCAATAGAACTGCATGAAGCAAATACTCATTAAGAGAATGCGATGCAGGAATAGAGAGATTAAACAATAGATTGATTAAATAGAGAGATACGCCTAGGATTGAAGTAATTGTAATAACCCATTGTTTATTTCTGAAAGGTTTATGTTTGTATTTCAAAAATATGAATACGCCCCCGTAGAACACAATGAACGATATAAAAAAACCCACTATGTACAATGCGTATTCAATCGTATACAGTTCGATTAATGAAAGCATATGAACCCCCGACACTATGCTGTCTTGCAGCATTTTCTATTTTTGCAGATAACAAACACGTTATGAAACTCTCTTCAAACACATACATATTAAAACAACCCTGAACAAGCAGGTGATCGCACCATGCTAAAGAAAATAGTAGCTGTGCTTATTGGAAGTATTATGGTCGGAGTAGGAGTCAATGGGTTTCTTGTCCCAAACCATCTGATTGATGGGGGAATGATTGGAATTGGGTTAATCATTAAATATATATGGGGCTTTGAAACAGGACTCACGATTATATGTTTAAGTATTCCACTTTATATTTTTGCTTTCCTTTATTTTCGCCATTACTTTTATAACAGTCTTCATGGCCTGTTACTTTCCTCTTTTTTCATCGATATCCTATCCCCGATGCGTCATTCCTTTCAGTATCCCTCATTGATAAGTGCCATGATAGGAGGGTTTTTTGTAGGGTCAGGGATTGGAATTATGCTTAGGTTTGACACGAGTACTGGCGGAACTGACCTTCTAGCACAGTTTATTTCAAAGCTTCTCTCTTTAAATGTAGGAGTAATAATTTTCCTTATTGACGGTGTTGTTATTATTATCGGCTCAAAAACAATTGGTTTGAACTCTACGATGTACTCTGCTATCACGATTTTATTTGTAGGAATTGCCACGAGTTTGTTAACGATTAAAAAAGAAGCCACATAAAACAACGCTGCCTCCAGACGGAAGCAGCGTTTTCTACATTAGTTATTCACTTTTAGTACACTCCAATAATGTTCACTTAAAACATCTGCAATTGCATCAACCGTTCTACTTAGCTCCTCAAGATTGTTATCGACCCCTCCCATTTCAATCAGCATCGCATTAGGGGATACATCCTGATTATATACGCCATCCACACGTTGTCCCTTTTTCCCAATTACCCCTCTACTCAGCCCAGGGTATTTCTCCTTCAATGCTTCATGAAGTTCCTTAGCTAGTTTGAGATTCTTTTCATAGTTCGGGTTTTCTTCACCTATAACAAAGACGGTACGGGCATATTTCTCATTATTGATTGTTACCGTAGTATCATTCTTCCGAAGCGCATCACGATGGATATCGATGAACATATCATAATCCGAATTACTACTCATAGCAGATTGAACGATGGTTCTAGATACATCATACGCCTTCCCGTGTTGCCACCCTTTTTCATTGAGTAATGCACCTATATTGGAATCATCCACAACAGTCCCTATCCCTCTATTTTCAAGCGCTTCACCAAGCATTTTCCCTACTAAAGTAATATTTGTTTTTCCATCGTTAGCAAGATCTCCATTCTTGTTTCCTTCAAGCCCGAGCAATGGTAAATATGATTCATAGCTATGAGAATGATAGATGAAAGCGACATCTTTGCCGTTTGTGGTCTGAATCGGTGGCGTTACAGGCTTCTTCGGATCTTGAATAATCAGCTTGTCGGATGGAACATCTCTTTCTATAAGTAGATCGTTTAAAGGTGGAACTGACTCAACAGGAAGGTTCGCAAAGCTCGTTCCTTCACCCGCAACATGGATTTTTGCATCATATAAAGCAAATCCTGGAAGCTCACTACCAAGAAGACTTCGAATGTCTCCTGGCTTTATACTAGTGATAAATTGAAAGGCGACAAGTGAGAGTGCAGGAGGCTCACTTCCTTCTGGCAGCACTTGCGTTAAATAATGATTTTCAGTGCCCATCGCATAAATCAATGCTTCATTTGAAAAGCTCGTAACCCAATCATGCATCATTGAGGATGAGAATCGATATTTCGTTTCAGATGACGAAATAAACCCAGCAACGATAAACAAACTGATCAAGCTAATGATCATAATGAATGAAAGTGTTCTTAGCATTTTGTTACTAGGATTACTAAACAGCTTTATCGTATTTTGTTTCATGCACGCTTCTCTCCCCTACCCGCTTCTTACTCTATGTCTATGAAACAAAAATCACATTAGAAGATTTTTTTGATAGCAATAGTAGATAGAAACGTATAACATTCAAAATATCTGCAAAATATATTTGATAATTGAATGTGCGAAAAGTATGATTAAGGTAGGATAGGGGAGGTGAACAGAATGGGAAAATCATCGATGTATATTGCTTCGACAATTTTGTTCCTAGTGATAGTTGTTGGCTTTACATACTGGCTTTCTACAACAGAGGAACACGCTGGTTCTGAAGGAGGCCATGGTGAGCAAACTGAAGAATCTGCTGGTGGAGACTCAGCAGGAGGAGAAGCAGAAAAAATCTACTCTCAAAACTGTGCTTCCTGTCACGGTGGAGACCTTGGTGGAGGAGCAGGTCCTGCACTAGAAGCTGTAGGTGGCAAGTATTCTAAGGATGAAATTCTCGGCATTATTAAGAATGGTAAAGGTGGCGGAATGCCAGCTGGTCTAATTCAAGGTAAAGAAGCTGAGATGGTAGCTGAATGGCTAGCTGCAAAAAAATAATATTGTGGTAAAAGGCTTTCTGTTAACCTAACAGAGAGCTTTTTATTATTATCTTTGGAAGATTGATTTTAATTATCTAGAAAGCGTTATCATAGAATAGCTTGAATTCAAGATGTTTTTGTTGAGTTATCTTCTCTCGCGATGTATAATAAAGCTGTAAAACATTATACGAACTATCTTCGGGGCAGGGTGCAATTCCCGACCGGCGGTGAAGGAACAATTTCCTTAAGCCCGCGAGCCTGTTTTTTGGGCAGGATCTGGTGTGAATCCAGAGCCGACAGTATAGTCTGGATGGGAGAAGATGGTGGAGTAGCAAGCCCTCTGTTGAAAAACAGACGATAAGCTTGCTTATTTCCCCATGCCGACTACCATGAGCCCCATACTCATGGTTTTTTTACGTGCATAGGGCCACATCTCCTTTTCGATGGTTCAAAAATCAAAGGAGCAATGTCAAAATGAAAACTGTATCAAAGACGCAGCGCATGATTGTTGTAGCGATGTTCAGTAGTATCTCTTATCTATTGATGCTGCTAGATTTTCCGCTACCAGGTTTTCCTGTATTTCTTCAAATTGATTTCAGTGATATTCCAGCACTCTTTGTGGCGATCCTCTATGGACCAGTCGCTGGTATATTAGTTGAAGCAATTAAGAATTTCATCCACTACGGAATCCAGGGAAGCTTTACGGGAGTCCCAATTGGACAGCTTGCTAACTTTATAGCTGGAATTTTCTTCATCGTACCTACTTCCATTATTTTCAGGAAGTTTAACCAGACCCAAAAAGGTCTTACGATTGGGCTCATTCTCGGTACTATCTTAATGTCAGCAATGATGGGATTGTTGAACTATCTATTAATACTACCGGCTTACACGTGGTTCATGGGGTTTGAAGCGATGTCAGCTTCAGCTCGCCAGGCACTTGTGCTTAAAGGAATCACGCCGTTTAACCTAATAAAAGGTTCAATCGTCGCTGGTATATTCATCGTATTCTTTATTAAATTAAAACCATGGTTTCAGAAACAAACCAGACTTGCATAGCAACATGAAACGCGTATCCCAGAAGGATGCGCGTTTTTCTATTGCCATATTTACCATATGAAGGGAAACTACTATCCTTTGTTGAATACGTAAAAAAAGTAGAAAAGGAGGTTCCTACTATGGTAACCATCGAATGGCTTGAGAAATCAACCATTTTAGATCTTCAACAAGCGATGTTTGAAGGAACATTAACATCTCACGAACTAGTTTGTTTTTACTTAGAACAGATCTCGAACTATAATTCTGAAATCAATGCGGTCTTAGAAGTGAACCAAGATGCTCTATTTATTGCAGAGGGTCTCGATCGAGAGCGAAGTTTACAAGGTCCAAGGGGCCCTTTGCATGGCATCCCTATTCTTCTAAAAGATAATATTAATACAGGTGATAGCATGCATACGAGTGCAGGCTCATCCATGCTTGCTAATTCATTTGGTAATGATGATGCTTTCATCGTCTCCAACCTTAGAAAAGCAGGAGCTGTCATACTTGGAAAAACCAACATGACAGAATGGGCAAATTTCATGAGCGATACGATGCCTAACGGATATAGCTCGAGGGGTGGTCAAGTATTAAACCCTTATGGTCCACGAACACTGGACGTCGGCGGTTCAAGCTCTGGCTCTGCTGCTGCTGTAGCATGTCATTTCGCCACTGCTTCTATAGGAACTGAAACAAACGGGTCTATTCTTAATCCTTCAAGCTCAAACTGTGCAGTTGGAATAAAACCAACAGTTGGATTAGTTAGCAGACAGGGAATCATTCCGATCTCATCCTCGCAGGACACAGCAGGACCTATAACTAGAAATATTACGGATGCTGCGATTTTACTCGGTATTTTATCAGGGCAAGACAATAAAGACCCTTCTACTCTAGCAGCACCAGTACAAAGTGATTATACGCCATACCTTTTCAAACCCACCTACGAGAATATCAAACTTGGTGTAATTAAAAATGGTTACTACGAGGAAATGCACCCAGAAGAACAGGAACAGTTTGATTTTGCTGTTACAGAGTTGAAGAATGCAGGGTGTTCAATCATAGAGGTTAACGAGATAACACCAGATCAGGAAGCTTTAGAAAATGACTATAATGTATTGTTATATGAATTCAAAGCAGGAATAGAGGCATACCTTGCGAACGAAACAAGATTCAAAACAAACCTTACCTTGACGTCTATCGTAGAATACAATGAGAAAAATGAAGAAGACGCATTAAAGTATGGTCAGTCCCTATTGCTTGAAGCAAACAAGACGAGTGGTACATTAACCGAACCAGAATATCTTAAAAGTAGACTGAACGACATCACAAGTGCAAAGAAAAATGGCCTTGATTCGCTATTTAAAAATGAAGGGCTAGATGCTATCTTGTTTGGTGGAAGTTATGGATCAACACTCCCCGCTAAGGCTGGTTATCCATCGATTACAGTACCAGCAGGCTTCACTTCAAACGGGAAACCATTTGGGCTCACCTTTACCGGTACACCATATAGCGAACCTCAGCTTATTAAACTAGGCTATACATTCGAGCGGCTTACCGACCAACGCAGATTACCTAAGGTTATAACTAAAACAGTCACGAAATAAATTAAGAGCCAGGCAAATGCCTGGCTCTTAATCTGTTTACTATTCGATTGTTACCCACTTAAGTGTAGAATCTGCTCCAAACTTGTGGATGTGGTAGTTCTTAACATGTTCTTTCATTAGAAGTGCGCCACCACGTTGGTAAGTAGGAATGATCGCAGTATCTTCTTCGATTAGGATACGCTCAGCTTCTTGCATCATTTCCCAACGTTTTTGCTGATCAGATTCAACTTTAGCGTCTGAAACTAACTTGTCATACTGTTCGCTAGAGTAGTCCATACGGTTGTATGCTCCATCAGTTTCAAACATGTATACGTATGTCATCGGATCTGGATAGTCTGGTCCCCAACCACCAGTTGAGATATCAAAGTCACCAGCATCTTCAAGATCAAGGAACTGCTTCCAAGGTTGTTTGTTGATTGTGATTGTAAGTCCATCTAGCTTAGATTCGAACTGTTCTTTTGCATATTCTGCAATTTTAGAAGCTAGTTCTGAGTCTGTAGTAAGGAATTCGATCTCAACTGAATCTTTTCCAAGAGCTTCTAGACCTTTCGTCCAGTAGCCAGCAGCGTCGTCAGCAGACTTGTCTGCAAGATAACCTTCTGGAGCAGGTGCTCTGAAATCTTCACCATCTAGGTACAAGAATTCTTTTGGTACAAGGTAACGTGCAGCGATTGATCCGTTGTTAAGCAATACGTTAACTAGCCCATCACGATCGTAAGCAAGGAATAGCGCCTTACGAATATCGTTGTTTGCTAGCACTTCATTCTTCTGGTTCAAACGAAGGAAGAAGATTGCTGTATCAAGAATAGTAGAGAAATCATCTCTGCCCTGGAATTGATCAACAAAGTCTGCGCTTAGGCTAACACGATCGATTTTTCCAGTTTCATAAAGGTTAACTTTTGTAGCTTCATCTTTAACGATCTTATAGTTTGCTTCTTCAAGCTTTACAGTGTCAGCATCCCAATAGCCATCGTTCTTAGCTAGTTTCCAACCTTCACCATGGTTCCATTCAGCAAGCGTAAATGGTCCGTTGTAAAGCATAGTGTCTGTTTCTAGAGAATAGTTTTCTCCTTGCTCAGCAGCAAATTCAGCAGGTTGTGGATAGAATGATGCAAATGTTAGAAGATCGAAGAAATATGGAACCTTCTGAGTTACAGTAACTTCAAGAGTCTTTTCATCTACTGCTTTAACTCCTAGCTCTTCCACTTTACCGTAAAGTGGGTCACCTTCAGTTACGATTTCATTTCCATTCTTGATACCAGCTGTTCCTAGCATAGATGCATAGCCGCCCATTGTATCAGGGTGAATGATTTTCTGCCAAGCATACACGAAGTCTCCAGCTGTTACCGGTGTACCGTCAGACCAGTTTGCGTCCTCACGAATTGTAAATGTATAAACTGTTTCGCCATCCTTTTCTTCTACTTTAGGCTCTTCAGCAGCCATACCAAGGACAGGTTTGTTATCCTTATCTAAACGATATAGACCTTCAAATACTTGGTTCATTACGTTGAATGCTACAGTATCAGTTGCCTGTGTAGTATCCATCGTTGGAATATCTTGTGTATCCGTCAGATTCAATACCTGTTCTTTACTTGTTTCTTCCGTGCCTTCTGAATCCCCTGATGCTTTTCCTTCGCTATTCGTGTTTCCAGATGTACTGGAATTTCCAGAACAAGCTGCTAGGAAAAGGCTTAACAACATGATGACAGAAAGCAATAGAGAAAACTTCTTTTTCATTGTGTTACCCCCTATTTGTTTTGCCATCCAGGTAAATTGGTTATTGATCTCTAACACTTCGAAATGGTAAAAGGAACCTTCATGAGTTCAATAACAGGGAGGTCATGTCACTCATTGTTATGTACACCTTATTCTCATGTCGAAAGAAGAAGTCAACAACCATTTAACTGAATGTTTAAACTTATTGTAAATTTCAAAAAACTTTCTGTAACCATCCAATTTAGTCTAATTGGCACCAGCCAATTTGTAAATATATGCTATAAATTCATGCAAATGGCTTATTTTCCTTATGCATCAAGGACTTTAGAGCTAAAAAGTTTTTTAAAAATTTATACAATTTTCTCTAAATTTCTCTATAATAGGGGATGAGGTGATGAAAAATGGCGAGACTCATCCTAGATTTTGATAGTAAAAAGCCACTTTATAAACAAATTGTAGAATACTATCAGAATGCCATATTTAATGGCTACCTAATACCAGGGACTCTTCTTCCCACCGAGCGTGAGCTTGCAACACAATTAGAAGTAAACAGGAGTACGATCACGACTGCTTATGCGGAACTAAGAGCAAATGGTTTAATTTCATCAAAACAAGGTAGTGGTACTCGAGTTAGCGAAGAAGCTGAAGAGCTACTCCCCAATCACTCAATTACCTGGAATAAATTACGTAATCATCACTTAAACGAAGACAGCCTAGTTTTCAAACAAGTATACCAATATATGAACGATCCCTCTTTTATTAATTTAATGACAGGAACAGCTGCACCCGACCTTTGTTTAGCAAAAGAAACACGGGAGCTTATTCCGTACACAATTAGAAGTAACAGTGCAGTATCAGTACCTTATAGTGTTTCTCGTTCATTATGTTCACTAATCAACGAAGAAGCTGACCCTCGGAACATGGTTCTCACTTCAAGTATCGAACAAGCTATCCTAATCTCACTCAAGTGTTTGCTTACCCCAGGGGACACGATTGCTGTAGAAGCACCGTCTAACTTTGCACACATCAATATGTTGTTAACATCAGGGATCAAAGTCATATGGTTTTCTATCGATAACCCTCTTACTGAACAACTAATGCGAAAAGAAAAATTAAAACTTGTAATCACTAGCCCACTATACAATCAATGCTATAACAAACCATCTACGATCAAAAAAAGAAAAGATCTATTGCAATTATGCGAGCAAGCCACAATACCTATAGTTGAGATCATTGAGGCTCCACTCCTAATCCATTCCAAAATAAATTCAATTCCTACTTACTATGAACTAGCTAGGGACCGTAAATTCGTTATTCAAATTGGACATTTTACCGGTATTGCTCCTGGAATTAGTGTCGGATGGATACTTGGACCACCCAATGTGAAGCTGCGACTTCAAGAAGTCCAAATGCAGCTTGGACTCATACCACCTCCAGTTCTTTTGGAGCTAATCGATAATATCTTGAGTTCAGAAATCATATTCGAACATCTGGATATTGTCATGATTGAGCTCCGTGAACGTAGGAATCTTCTCCTATCGATGATCGAATCTTCCTTAAAGGAGATAGAAGTCGTTGAAAGAGATGACCCTACTTCCTTATGGCTAGACATAAAAACACTTGCTACAGACAAAGAAATAGTTAAAGTGTTTCTTGAGGAACACTTGCTGCTCCTTCCCTATGTCGGCATCAACAACACGATCCGTATTAAAATCCCGTTGTTCTATGTTGATAAGGAGCCTTTACTCAGTGGTGTCCAAAGATTAATTTCAAGTATGAATAAAATAGAACAGCGCGAACTAGTCCAAGTTCAATAAAAAAAAGTGCGTTGCGCATTCGCAACACACTTTTTTTATTTATTTCTTTTTCTTTTTCCTTTTGGAATCAAGTTGCTGCCCTAACTCTATGCCAGTTCCCTGTCCCTCAGGTTGAGAAGAAGGAAGGCCTGTTGTAGATGGGTTTGCTTTTCGCTTTGCCATACGACTCACCTCCACTCCTAGCATCTCCTTTTTATGGACTTCTTATTAAAGAAGAATGAGGAATCTCAAAACCCTGCTCTGTCATAAAAACTTCTATTTGAAGCTTATGGTGATGATCGTGTTCAACTAATCCTTTTATATAACTCGTTAAACACAATGGGTATTTATCGATATAAAACGTATACTCCCACTCTTTAGGGGTAAATTCCTGGAGCTTCTCTACAACTTTTTGACGTTCTAAAATTGTTTCCTTGATCAATTCACTCTGTGACTTTCCTGAATTCGCGTACTTAGCTGCTTTTGAATTGGTATTCTCAACACTGACTGAGTTTTTTTCGAGCCTTGCTTCATTTTGAATAAAAGGAAGGCGCTCTTCTAGAAGAAAGTTGTCCCAAACTCGAAGATGAGCTACAATCTCAGCTATTGACCACTTATTTTCCTTAATCGGGCTGAAAAACATTTCTTCACTTACTTGTTTAACCGTTTCTTCTAACCAATCTGGCAAAGATGCATAGTGATCCAAAATAGAACGTCCATCATCCATGAGATAGCTCCCCCTCAGAATTAAATTATCTGCGATGTTGCCTTGTACGATCTCCGGCTATTTTCTTCCACTTTTTTCGTTCTTCGATCTGAGCTCGCTTATCCGTTTGCCTCTGAAGATACGCTAACTCCCTCTCGAACTTTTTATAATTCTCGAACCTTCTTTGATCAAGCGTCCCGTCAACGATTGCGGCATGCACCGCACACTTCGGTTCCTCTGAATGTGTACAGTCCCGAAAGAAACAGTTCTTAGAAAGGTCTTCAATATCTTGAAAGCTATTCGTCATGCTCTCGCCCGCATCCCAAAGCTGAAGCTCCCTCATTCCAGGAGTATCGATCAACACACCTCCATTTTCTAAAACCACCAATTCTCGACTCGTTGTCGTATGTCTACCTTTTCCATCATCATCTCGAATACCTTGGACTCTTTGAATGTCACTACCATATAACTTATTGATTAATGTCGATTTTCCTGCACCTGATGAACCAAGAAGTGCAACAGTTCTACCTAACCCTAGATATTCATGTAGCGTCTCAAGTCCTTCACTAGTCGTTGAACTCACAATGTGAACTGGCACACCACAGGCAATCTTCTCAACAGATAAAGCCATCTCTTCTGAATCTTCACTTAGATCGGCCTTGCTTAGCACAATAACAGGATTTGCACCGCTCTCCCATGCCATAACAAGATAGCGTTCAATTCTTCCAAGATTAAAATCCTGATTAAGAGCATTGACTAAGAAAACAGTATCGATATTAGCGGCTATGATTTGCTCATCTGTGGTGTTTCCTGCGGCTTTTCTTGAAAACTTACTCTTACGTGGGACGAGCTTGTGAATAATTGCGCTCTTCTCTTCATGCAATAGCGTAGCGAGTACAAAGTCGCCAACAGCTGGAAGTTCATCTCGAGTTGAAGCTTCAAAGCGATATTTGCCAGCGAGGTCTGCACGATACGTTTCTTCACCGTTGCTTATTACATATGAGCCTCTATGTTCTTGGATAACTCGTGCAGGGTCACTTCCTTCTACAATTGGTTCACTAAGCATATCGTCAAAAAATTCATTCCAACCTAAATTAATTAAATTCATCTAAATCCTCCTGATTAATAATGTAATAAAAAAAAGCCGCTTCTAAGCACGGCTTTTCACACATCCCTACACTTGTGGGATAAAAAAACCATGAACATGTATGCACACAGTCCATGGCCTTATTAATCAAAAGGATCTTCAGGCTATCTTGCTCATGTAATGGACTGTGCACAATATGAAATTACAATGCTATTTTTGTGATTTGACATAGTACACAGCCCCTTTCCGTTAGTAGTCCATTCATTATATGTTACTTTTTAAGAATTGTAAATGTTTTCTGAAACATTAAACCATTTCGATAACAACTGCTATGCCTTGGCCTCCGCCAATACAAAGGGATGCAACTCCATATTTACCTTTTCTTCGTTCGAGCTCTTTGACCAATGTATAGAGGACTCTTGTGCCACTTGCACCAACAGGATGACCAAGCGCAATTGCTCCACCATGTACATTTACGATCGACCGATCGAGTTCAAGTTCCTTCTCGACAGCTAGATACTGAGCTGCAAAAGCTTCATTTATCTCGACCAAGTCCATATCCTGCATGGTTAGACCAGCGTTCTTCAGCGCTTTTTGAATAGAAGGCACAGGTCCGATTCCCATAATAGAAGGGTCTACTCCTGCAATTCCCCATGAAACGATGCGGGCAAGTGGAGATCGATTGTTAGATGAAACATATTCTTCATCTGCTAAAATGACAGCTGCTGCTCCATCATTAATACCGCTAGCATTCCCGCCAGTAACGGTACCATCTTTCTTAAATGCCGGTTTAAGTGTCGAAAGTTTCTCAGCGGTTGTACCTTCTCGAATATGTTCATCCTCTGTTACTTGTGTCACCTTCTTACCTTGAATTTCAACTGCAGCAATTTCTTCAGCGAATATTCCTTCAGCTCTCGCACGTGTAGCTTTTTGTTGACTCTGAGCTGCGAATTCGTCCTGCTCTTCTCTTGAAATTCCGTACTTCTCAGCTAAGTTTTCACCTGTAACACCCATGCCATAGCCCGTGTATTCGTCAGTCAAAGTCGCCCAAAGCATGTCGTCAACTTTTGGTGCACCTAATTTTGTCCCAAACCGGCTCCCTCTAAGTACATGTGGAGCTAAGCTCATGTTATCTGCGCCACCAGCTAGAGCTGTTCTCCCTTCACCCATCATGATTGATTGTGCTGCAGACACAACGGACTGTAATCCTGATCCACACAGTCTATTCAAAGTTAAAGCAGGACTAGTGATCGGTACACCTGACTTCAAAGCAATATGTCGTGCAAGGTAAGATGCATTCGAAGTTGAATGAATGACGTTACCAATCACAGATAAGTCGATTTCCTCGGCACTAACCCCACTCTTTTTAAGTGCTTCCTTACTAGCCGTTACTCCTAAATCGGTAGGCGAGACATCTTTTAGTGCGCCACCAAAAGTCCCGAACGGGGTCCTAGCACCTTCTAAAATAAATACATCTTTCACAATATCTCCTCCATTCCTCTTTTTCATTTTACAAATGAAGGAAAGCGTTTACAACTACTATTGAGCCGTATACCCTCCGTCGATTACAGCAGCTTGTCCAGTAATACCCTTAGCTTGGTCACTAGCAAGGAACATCGTATAATCCGCAATCTCTTGAACAGATAATAGTCGTTTTTGAGGAACAAGTGGATAGATGACATCCTCTAAAACTCGTTCAAGTGGTACGTTTCTGCTCTCTGCAAGGTCTTCGAGCTGACCACGTACTAGCGGTGTATCAACGTAACCAGGACAAACGGCATTAACGGTAATACCATGCTCAGCACCTTCAAGTGCAGCAACTTTCGTTAAACCTATCACGCCATGCTTTGCGCTGTTGTAAGCTGACTTTCCAGAAAAACCAACTAAACCGTTGATCGATGACATGTTGATGATGCGACCCGCTCCCTGTTTCTTCATGATAGGAAACACTAGCTTCGTTGCAATGAAAGGCGCAACGAGCATTACCTTTGTGAGAAGCTCAAACTTCTCAGTAGGAAAGTCCTCTAAATTTGAGACGTGCTGGAGCCCGGCATTATTTATTAACACATCAACAGAATGAAATTCTTCCAACGTTTTGTCCAACATATTCTGTACTTCTTCTTCTTTCGTTACATCACAACGTAAACCAAGAGTTGTCGCGCCTTCCTTACGTATCGTTTCAGCAGCATCCTTCACCTTCTGTTCATCAAGGTCACTCAGAACAACCTTTGCCCCGTGATCTGCAAACACTTTAGCAAGTTCTTTTCCGATTCCACTTGCCGCTCCAGTGATGACGATTACTTTATCTTTAACAAACAACTGAATTCCTCCTTAACCCTTAAATTCCTAATCCAAGGCTGAATAAAATAATGGCGAGTGCTAAGCCTATGAGCGGAACGATTACAGTTAATGCTCCTACTGCACCATATGCATCTTGGTGTGATTCCCCACAAATCGCTCGAATTGTCGTCACGACATAACCATTGTGTGGAAGGGAATCAAGAGCTCCAGAAGAAATAGCAATGGTACGGTGAAGTGCTTCTGGATTCACTCCAGCATCAATATAGTGCGGGGCAATAATTGGCAGTGCAATAACCTGTCCTCCTGAAGCAGAACCTGTTAGCCCGGCAATAACACTTACCGCGATCGCTCCCCCAATTAACGGACTGCCTGGAATTCCTGTCATAAAACCTACTGCCGTTTCAAATGCTGGAACAGCCTTCGCAACGCCTCCAAATCCTACAACTGCGGCGGTATTACCAATTGCGATCAAAGCACCGAGAGTACCATCGGAAACAGCTCGACCAAAGTTTGCAAAGTATTTTCTGTTTAGCAAATATGTAGCTATGATTCCACCAAGAAGCGCTATGATCAATGCTGACTGCTTCAAGCTATCGTGGAAAATAAACGAAATGATCAAGACGATCACTAGTGGAACTAATCCCATTAGTGGATGTGGTAGAGGACGGTCCTCAACTTCTGGATCTTCATCTCTTGCAGTAAATTTCTCACCCTTTGCCACAGCTTTTGAAATCATACGTTTCAGCCACCAGTAACCAAACCCTGCCATAAACAACGCAACGATAAGACTGACTTCCCAACCAGCATATGGGCTCGTACCTAGATATTCAATCGGAATCCAGTTTTGAATTTCCGGTGATCCAGCAGAAGTCATTGTGAACGTAACAGATCCAAATGCAAGCGCTGCAGGAATGAATCGACGCGGTAAGTCAGCTTGTTTAAATAAACTTACTGCCATCGGATACACTGAGAAAGCTACAACGAACAAGCTCACTCCACCGTACGTTAAGATCGCACACGCAAGAACGATAGCGAGTACTGCTTGCTTAATACCTAGCTTCGCAACGACCCATTTTGATACACTATCAGCTGCTCCACTATCTTCCATCACTTTCCCGAAGATTGCCCCAAGTAAGAACATAGGGAACCATGATGCAACAAAACCTGCGAATCCTCCCATGTAATTACCAACAAAATTGGCTGCTCCTTCTTCTACAAGCTGTGGAAACAATGGTAGAGCACTCATTAATGCTACAAACAATGCACAAAGAGGCGCTACGACTAACAAGTTCATGCCTTTCATCGTAAGATAAATGAGTAGCAATAAACCTCCTATCAATCCAATCATACTTAACATTTTTGTTCCTCCCCCTTAAAATGCGTCATATGTAATATCTGACGCTACTACTAGTTCTGCACCAGTTGAGCTCTTGATGTCATCGAGCGTAAACCCTTTGGCTACTTCTTTTAATACTAGCCCTTCTTCGGTTACGTCGATCACAGCTCGTTCTGTGATAATCCGATCGACAACTCCTTTTCCTGTTAAAGGTAATGAGCACTGCTCCACAATTTTAGGTGCGCCATCTCGATTCACATGATCCATAATGACTGCGATTTTCTTAGCACCATGTACAAGGTCCATCGCACCACCCATTCCTTTGATCATTTTTCCTGGAATCATCCAATTCGCTAAATCGCCATTCATAGAAACTTCCATTCCTCCAAGAATAGCTAAATCAATATGACCTCCACGAATCATTCCAAAAGACTCTGCGCTATCAAAAAATGAAGCACCTGTAGTTGCAGTAACCGTTTCTTTCCCTGCATTGATTAAATCTGGATCTACATCTCCTTCTTCAGGATAAGCTCCTATGCCTAGTAAACCATTCTCTGATTGAAGTACAACGACTTTGTTTTCAGAGATATGATTCGCAACAAGAGTGGGCATTCCGATTCCAAGATTGACGTAGAAACCGCTTTCAATTTCTTGTTCAGCTCTCCTAGCGATACGCTCTCTATTATTCGTTTTTGTTGTACTCATTTCATCATCTCCTGTCCCTCGCGTACTGTACGACGCTCAATACGTTTCTCTTGTTCAGCTTCCAACATTGCCTGTACGTAAATACCTGGTGTATGAATCTGATCTGGATCAAGCTGCCCTGTTGGAACGATGCATTCTACTTCTGCAAAAGTAACTTTTCCTGCTGCGGCGATCATAGGGTTAAAATTCCTTGCTGTTTTGTTGTATAGCAAGTTACCCATCTCATCCGCCTTGATCGCCCGAACAAGGCTATAATCTGCATGAAGTGCTTGTTCAAGAACATATTCTTTTCCATTGAACACACGTGTTTCTTTCCCTTTCGCAACCTCAGTCCCTACTCCTGCTGGCGTATAAAATGCTGGTATTCCTGCACCTCCAGCACGAATACGCTCAGCGAGCGTTCCCTGTGGAATTAATTCGACTTCTAACTCTCCAGAAAGAACCTGACGTTCAAATTCTTTGTTTTCTCCTACATAGGAGCCGATCATTTTCTTAATTTGTTTTTTCTTTAATAATAGGCCAAGCCCCCACTCATCCACTCCACAATTGTTTGAAATAACGGTAAGGTCTTTTACACCTGATTCAACCAACCCTAAGATCATTTGTTCAGGTATTCCAACTAAACCAAATCCACCCACCATGATCGTGCTACCATCTTTAATATTTTGTACTGCTTCATAACCATTTCCAAATTGCTTTTTCAATCTTTCCACTCCTTTCACATTCACTATATATAATGCAAGTGCCATGCCAACTCTCACTTTTTTCAAAAAACACTGAAAACGCTTGCTTTATAGCCTTCGTCCTCTTCTAGACGTTTCCGGTTTTTCGGAATCCCGTTCTTAATGTAGGTTACATAATAGATAAAACCTTCTACACTACTGAGAAAAAGAGAAAATTCCAGAAAACCGGAACGCATTCCGGTTTTCTGGAATTTTTTAAAGATTATATTTTTTTATCTTGTCGTACAAGCTTGTTTTGCCTATTCCTAAGATTTTCGCAGCTTCTATTTTGTTATCGGAGCACTTTATAAGCGTTTTTCTGATCGCTTCTTTCTCTGCCTCTTCCATAACGTCTTTTAACTTTCGACCTGCTGCTACGATCGTCTTTTCTTCTGTTAAGTAATCAGGAAGGGACTCAACATCGAGTGTTTCACTTCTTGTGAGGTGTACGGCAGCTTCAAGTGCGTTCTCAAGCTCACGAGCGTTTCCTGGCCAGTTATGTTGAAGAAGAAATTGTAGTGCTGCTTTCTCTATCCCGAGTACTCGTTTACCAGTTTTTATAGCGATCTTCTTTACGAAGAGTTCTGCTAGAGGCTTTACGTCCTTAACTCGATCTCGTAATGGCGGAATGAACAATTGAATCACATTGATCCTATAAAACAAATCCTCGCGAAATCGTCGTTCTTCAACCATGGCTTCAAGCGGTCTATTCGTAGCCGCAATGATGCGTACATCAACTTTTTTCGGCTGAAGGCTACCAAGACGTTCTACTTCTCGATCTTGAAGGACCCTTAACAATTTCACCTGCATGTTCACAGGCATATCGCCGATCTCATCTAGGAAGATCGTTCCATTATTCGCAAGCTCGAACTTCCCAGGTTTCCCACCTTTTTTCGCTCCTGTAAAAGCACCTTCTTCATACCCAAATAGCTCTGACTCTAACAATTGATCTGGAATCGCACCACAATTTACTTTTACAAAAGGACGATTGCTACGCTCACTCAATTGGTGAATACTGTGAGCGAACAGCTCTTTACCAGTACCACTCTCACCTCGAATCAGAACGGAGACATTGCCGCTCGCAATCTGTTTAACCTTATCTTTTAACGTTTGAATCGAATCTGAGACCCCAGCGATATCTGAGAGGGAATAGCTCGCACCATTTTCTTTTGCGGTCCCACTTCGATAGTATTCAAGCTCTGAAAGAAGTCCCTTCACGTGGGTGTTCATTTGCTTCCACTGTTCAGTATCCCGAAAAATCACCGTACCAACAGCACCGATGAGTTCATCATGATGATAGATTGGAACTCTGTTGGCGATCATATAGTTTCCGCGTATATATTGAAGGTCAGCAAGCTCAAGCTCACCTGTTCTTGCTACGATATGCATACGCGTATTTTCGATAACATCCGTTACATGCTTTCCGATTACTTCTTCACTTTCCACTTCCAAGAACTCGCAGTATGTTTTGTTCATATAATCAATCACACCGTCTCTATTTACAACGACAATCCATTCGTAAGCGTTATCAATAATCTTCTCCAAAATATTGCATTTGATCGTAAGCTCACCAGGGTTCACTTTAGCCACTCCTCTTTCCTATCATTCTCTTATTGTAACATCACTCTTCCCTTCCTAATCAAAAAGACCCTTGAGTTTTCCTCAAGGGCCCTTTCTTCACTTTCGTTTGTTTTTTGCATCTAGTAATCTAGTCATTCGATCACTGTTATTCGTCTTATCCGATGGGGGCGAGGCTTTTTTATCAACGTTCTCTTTCGGAGGATCTACTTTTGAAAAGGGTCTCTTCGTAGAGCTAGTTTTTGAAGCAGATTTTAATCGTTCAAATTTCTGTGTGTTTACGTTCGTTTGAGCATGATCACTTCTAGCTACCTTACTCTTCCAGTTAACTTTTACGAGACCAAAACGACGAAGTGCGATGTCCGCAATAAATAGGAAAAGTGTTAGTAACAATAAAATCTTCCAAATTGACTGCCGCTCATTTCCTACAGGTATATTCCGAAGAAACACTTGATCAGACTCAGTCAGCACACGTCCGTTTCCCGCCTCGGCAATTGCTTCAAGCTTCTTTTGATCAAGCTCTACTGGACGGTACTCCTCATTATACGGAATCACAAACCCAGATTGATAAGCGTCGCTAACTTCGCCATTTTCCCGTTGTTCAACTTGAGCAAAATAGACGCCTGTTTCTCCTTTGAATGTTAGTTCATATTCTCCTGGAGCAGTAATTCTAAACTGAGAAGGCACTTCATTACCAGCTGAATCTATTATTTTTCCAGTGACGTCTCCTCCCCCTTCTTCATAAGCAGAAATTGATACTGTTGCCTGTTCACCTTGTTTCGTAGAAGTAAGCTCAAAGGTATCTCCTTCAAATTGGGGGAGTGTTGATGTCACGATATTGTTCCAAAAAGGTGACCACTGCTTCCAAGATGGCCAGCCTCCAGACCATTCACCACTCAGGTCACTCGTCCAAGCAATCGTCTTTCCAAGACCATATTGCCATTTTGCAAGTACAGGATCTTCTTTCTCACTTTGAAGAAGTACAGAAGCGCGCCCTTTTGGTGTTGTCGCGATATAGGCATTCATCCGCGGAACCCCGTCTTCAACGTACGGTTGCACTTCGCTTCCAGTCACAACAGGAAAGAAGGGATTGTCTTCAATATACGTTCTCGTTGTTAAAGCTGTCTCTCTAGCTAAGATACTTGGAATGGTCGAAGCATCCGACACGTTATAAAACCTTCCTTCTCCATACCCAGCTAGGTCTTCAAGAAGGATCTGATCCGCGTCTGAACCAATCGCAACAGTCGAGAGAGTGATGTCACTGTTTTCTGATGCCTGCATCATCCCCTCATAATCTGGTTGATTGTTTGCTTGGCCATCTGTAAGTAAAATGATGTGCTTTCTTTTCAACTCGAGAGGTGATAACCGTTGATAAGCAAGGGAGAGCGAAGAGAAGATTTCAGTTCCTCCACCTGCAGTCACGCTTGTCACGGTTTCAATCACGTTCTTTTTGTCCTTAATTGGCTTCGTTTCGATGATTTCCCATGGTTGATCATCGAAAGCAATAAATCCGAACGTATCTCTTTCTCTCAACAATTCAACAGAACGTGCAGCTGCTTCTTTTGCAATATCGAGTTTATATCCTGTCATACTTCCTGAACGATCAAGGACGATAACCAAACCGAGAGAAGGAATTTCTTTTTTTCCTTTCACATCCATATCGACAGGTAGGATGTTTTCGAGTGGCGTTTTGAAATACCCACCAAGTCCAAAGCTGTTCTTTCCACCTGTCATGATAAAGCCTGTTCCAAAGTCACGGACCGCTGACTCAATCATCGTCATTTGATCTTCACTAACTTGTGACCCAGAAACGTTCGCAAATAGGATCGATTGATATTCAGCAAGACCTGTGAGGGATGTTGGGAGAAGTTCTGGAGTGATTTGCTTTACGAATAAATCAGTAGAATCGAGTGCTGCTACTGCATTATCGCCCTCTCCTTTTTCACCTTCTACTACTAAAATCCTCGGGGTACCTTTAATATTCGATATCCCATAGGCTTCATTATTTTCTGGGATCGCATCTGTAATGGCGTACACTTCAGCTTTGTATTCTTTGAATCCAGATTCTGAAACCTCATCATTAAATGTAAACCGATTAACCCCGGCTTCTAGTTGGACCTCTTTCTCTATAATTTGTTCGTTTCCACCGTAAATCCTTACACTCGCTTTCATTTCTTTGTTACTTTCAACGTTTAGTTCAAGACTTGCCGTTTCTCCAGTGTAAACGTTATTCGGCACACTAAAAGACGTGATTGCTGCGTCTTCTTGTGAATCAGGTTGGAACGCTTTTACATCAACGGTAATTCCTTGTCTAGCAAGTTCTTCAGCTCGTGCTACACCGTCATGAGTAGTCTCATTTCCATCTGTTAAAAGCACCACCCTCGATCGACGAGTAGAATCTAGTAAACTTCCTGCAACGCTCAAACCACTAGCAAGATTAGTAGCGGTACCGTCCGATTCTGCAAGAAACTCAACTTTTTCTTCTTCATAATGTCGAAGGTTACGTTCCACATTCGCTCCTGCACCAAAAGTTACGATGCCAAACTCATCTTCAACTTTACTTTCTTCGAGAGCATCCTGAATATAGTTCTTCATCTCATCACTTTGGTTTTTTTGACTATCAGACCGGTCTACTACAAAAACGGTTGAGAGCTCTGTAACAGGTGTTACAATTTGCAGACCAGCAAGCGCAAAGATTAAACAAATAAATTGAAGCGACCTAAGCGAAATCAATACCCATTCCTCAGTGACGAATCTCATTTGCTTCCAGTACAAGAAGAGAGAGAATGTCACGAGAAGAAGCACTAAAAGCCAAAGGGGATGTTCAAATTGCATTCCCACGTCGATGCACCTCCCATTCGATTAATAAAATGAGAAGCCCTACTCCAGCAAATACATGCCACCACTCTACTATCCCTGATTTTGCAGCAGGTCCAGATTCTTCTCCACTAGAAAAGGATTCATTTACTTGAGGCGACCATTCACTTGATGGAATACCTACAACGAAGTTTCGTTCCGAAAACCCATCGGAACGTTCTTCAATAATCGTATACATGTCAGGTTGATAAGGAACTTCGAGACTCCAATCATCCGTTAATTCTTTCACTGTTGTTCCATTACTATCTTCTATTACAGCAACTTTCGTGCTAGAGGAAAACGGTAATTCCATTGTATGACCAGGCACATATGTACCAAGAGTGGTTTGAGTCTTACTCAGGGATTGAATCGTGTTTTGTACAAAAATCGGAAAACCAGGATGAAGGGGCCAATCGGAATCATTGATATCAAATGAAGCAACCATCATTTGTTTTCCTTCAAAATCTCCACTAAGCAAGACTGGAACGCCACCACTTTTCACAATGTGATCGAGATCGATCGAAATAGGATAAGCTGACTGAAGATACACGTCCTCCATGTTCACATACTTCAAAACGGGACGGTCTGAGCCAGTAAGTTTCGTTTCTAGTTTGATTTTCTTTTTCACGTGATAGTCTGTGCTTCCCTCCGCTACAGGTGAAAACAGCAATACTCCCCCTTTTTCAGGCCAGTTTGCTTTTTTCACTCCACTTAAGACATAAATAGCATCTTCACGTTCTGGGTATGAAAAAGAACCGTTCTCTGATGTGAGGGTTATAGGATCATATCCAAGTAATGTAAATGCTCGTTTGATAAATGGTGACACGTCACCCGCAAAATAGATTTCAGGTGTAACGTCTACATTAGAAAATGCATATTGCGTATTATCGATAGCGTAGTCATCATCTTCCTCGATATGCGCTTTGTAATAACGGTGCTCAGGTAATTCATCGAATCGAAATGTATAGGATTCACCAGCCTCGACCACGTGCTTCTTTGTTTCAATCACCTTTTTTTCATTTGAATAGATTCCAACACTGATTGATGAAGATTCCTGCGTGTTATTTTTTACTGTTGCGGTTGCTTGGTTGTTCTTCACACCAAAGGTTAGTAAGGAAAGGTTCTCTACTTCCTCACCAATATTCCTTACAACCACTTGAGACTGAACGTCACTAACCTCGTTTTCCTCTACATCATCTGAAAAAATGTAGATGCTCCCCTGTTGACCTGCTATGTATGATGCGGCGAGACTAACCGATTCAGTCATATTCTCTTCTTCATATGTAACCGAAAGATCTCCAACTAACGATTTCATTTTTCGTTTATCTGTTTCGTTTGCAAAAATTAGTTCTGGAACAGCTCCCGCCGTGACCATCGTTAAACTCTGCTCATCTCCAAGATCATCTATAAGATCGAGCACTTCTTTCTTTGCGCGTTCAAACTTTGTTTCGTCCTTACCTGCAGACATCGTAGCTGACGTGTCGAGCACGACTGCCCCTGTTTCTCCTGACATCTTATCGGTCACAACGAACGGCCTTGCGAGTGCAATGACAATGAGGATGACAAATAAAAGCTGCAGGTAGAATAAGAGGTTTTGTTGAAGTTTCCGCCACCATTTAGAAGCCTGCCACTCTTCAATAACTTGATTCCATAAAAAAGTCGAGGGGACTTGTGTTTTATCGAACTGCTTTCGAAATAAATAAAAGACGACGATCATAGCTGTTAAACTTAACATCCATAAAAAAGACGGCACTATAAAACCCATTTCATCACCTCACAAAATCCAGCCTTTCTTACGCAAATCACGAAACATCACGTTTTCAATTTCATCAGAGGCAGAGCATGTCACCATTCCGATTCCACGCTCAGAACAAAATCGCCTAAGATCATGCTGGTGAGCGCTTAGTCTTTTTCGATAAGAATCAAGAACCTTTTTGTTCATCGAAACGTTTGTTTCTTGTAAATTCTCACTATCGATTAACTTCAAGTCACCACTATAACGAGGGTTTAACTCATCCTCTGTGAGGACTTGAATCAATCGAACTTGTTGCCTTTGTGCCTGCAGTCGTTTCAATGAAGACTTAATGTCATCTAGTGGCTCCATGAAATCACTTATGATGATCGACAGTCCTGATTTCTTTGGGAGTTTGCGGATAACGTCTTTCATAAAAGATTGAGTAGCCCTTTCCCCCGTATGATTTAACGAAGCGATATAGCTTAGCAGCTTACTACTATATGCTCTACCTTTACGAAATTGAAAAGATGGCACATTATCACCAATTGGATGAAGGCTCACCCGATCATCTCCACATAGCCCCATGTATCCGAAAGCTCCAGCAATAGACTGAGCTAAGTCCCGCTTCTGCTGATCCAACACAACAGAAGATGTCGCATCTAAATAAATTGAAATCAGTAGTTCTTGCTCATCCATAAACCTCTTAATATAGTGTCGTTTTGTTCTAGCGTAGGCGTTCCAATCGATCTGCCTCAGATCATCACCAGGAGAATATAGACGATAATCTGAAAATTCAAGTGATGTACCTAGCTTTGTAGATTTCCTTTCTCCTCGGTGTGTTCCTTTTGCTAGGATTGTAGATTGGATTCTATGCTTAGGTAATCGCTGGATGACACGAGGAGATAGCATCATCTTTCTTCTAATCCTTTGATCACTTCCATAATAAGATCATCCGTTACGACACCTGATGCTTCTCCTTCAAAATTAAGGAACACTCTATGACGTAATACAGGAATAGCCACTTGTTTTATATCCCCAATCGACACGTTCGCTCTCCCAGCTAGTAATGCTCGTGTCTTTGCTACTTTAATAATCCCTTGAAGGCCACGTGGGCCAGAACCATATCGTACATTTTGTTGAATAGCTTCCGGTGCACCATCTTGATCAGGGTGGGTATTCAATACTAATGAAACGGCAAAGTCCATAATACTATCTGCAACAAGTACTTCATTCGTAAGCTTCTGAACATCAACGATGAATTGCCCATCGATCATCTTATTGAGTTCGAATTGCTCTCCACTCGTTGTACGGATTGCAATCTCTTTCAATTCACTCCGAGAAGGATACTCGACATCGATTTTGACAAGAAAGCGATCCATTTGTGCTTCAGGTAAAGGGTAGGTTCCTTCGAGTTCAATTGGGTTTTGAGTAGCTAAGACAAAGAACGGATTTGGGAGTTCTTTCATTTCCCCCATCACAGTAACCGTTTTTTCTTGCATCGCTTCGAGTAACGAGCTCTGTGTCTTTGGTGTCGCACGGTTAATTTCATCTGCTAAAACGATATTCGAGAAAATCGGTCCTTTGTGGAAAGAGAATGATTGACCTCCCCTTTCGTCAGGTTGAATCATCATCGTCCCCGTAATGTCACCTGGCATTAAATCCGGCGTATATTGAATTCTTGAGAAGTTCAAGTCCATTATTTCTGAAAGAGTTCGAACGAGCATTGTTTTTCCTAGACCAGGTAACCCTTCGAGCAAAGCGTGTCCACCTGAAAAAATCGTCCACAGGACTTGCTCGATCGTCTTCTCCTGACCTACGATGTATTTGCCGAGCTCCGCTCTGATTTCATCCATTTTCTCTCTCGTGTATGCTAGTTTATTTTCTTGTTCTTTTAAATCGATCACCTTTTAATCTCCTTCCGGATTCATTTCGCTATAATACTGCTTCACGAGGGTTTCTAAATGCTTCGGTAACTGCAATCGTTCCACGCTTTGGCGATACCCTTCTTCATAATCTCCATATACTTCTTGATAAGATCTAACTGATCCAGGGAGAACAGGAGCTTCTGGTGCTTCTTCCATCTCACTGCTCCCTTCTCCTAATTCACCGCTATCTTGCTCGATCTTGCCATCTCCACCAGTTCGATTAGGAACCGTCACTAGTTCTCTTTCTCCTTGACCAGTCCCACCTCCTGATCCGCCTGAACCAGAACCAGCACCTGCGCCGTTTCCATTTCCGCTGCCTGCCCCATTGCCTTCACTGCTTGAGCCACTTCCGCTACCGCTACCGTTTCCACTTCCCTGTCCTTCTCCAGAGTTCGAACTAGATTTCTCGCCTTGTGAAGAACCATTACCTTCTCTTCCGCTAGATTGAGAGCTTGATGAAGCACTTGAATTCGCGAAGGAAAGAGATTGAACGCCATTCATACCAGAAGCAAGCATCTCAGAGTTTAGTGATTGCGCATTACTTTGCAAGCTAGTTTGAAGTGCTATTACATCCTCTAACTTGCTTGCACTCGCTACAGCTTGTTCAAGTGATTTCTCGAGGCTTTCAATCAATTCACTCATTTCTTCTTCAGACAGTTCTTTTGACTCTGAAGAACCATTCAACTGTTCATTTAATGACTTTAAAGCGTTTTTCTGTTCCACTGTGAGCTCTTCTTGCTTTAACTTTTCCATCGCTTTCGAAAGCTTTTCTTGATCGAGTTTTTCGAGCGCTTCTGAGACGCCCTTCAACCCTTCACTCTGTTTTGAGAGATTCATTACCTGTTGTTTCGCTCTCTCTGCTTCTTTCTTTAATTCATTCAGCTCTTTTTCTTTTTCTAGAAGTGTTTGCAAAAGCTCTTCAGGTGATTTTGCTTCCTCTATCTGTTTTACTAAGTCCTTTTTCTCATCTGTTAAGGAACTTTTTTCTTTTGAAAGGTCCTCAATATCCTTCTTTGTCTTCTCCATCAATTCATTTTCTTTTTCCATAAGTAGTCCTTGTTCCATGACGTTGTTAGGAAAGAGAACCATCAATGTAATCAAGAGACTAGTCCCTAACAAGGATGATAGTCGCTTTTTGTTCATAGGAAACAGTTTCATCTCATGAACTTCTGTCATCGTTCGTCTCATTCTTTGAACAGTGTCATTTCGCTGAATACGGATCATTTGATTTGAGTCATCTTGCAAAAAAGTGAAAGCCGTCTCAACCCGATCTTCTCCTACAAACTTGTCAAAATAGCGGGCAGCTTCACCTAGACCAGGTTTCTTTACCCATGCTGTTACAATGACTACTAAGAAAATGAAGCCAGCACTTATCGCTGAAGCTTGTATTAGATAGGGAATCGCAATTATCCGACCGATTAAAAGGATGAGAAACGCAATCCCTAGAGCTAAAAGCAATCCCTTGCCTGCCATCTCTTGTATTGATTGAATCTGTAGCTTTCGCTTAAGAACGTTTAAATACGAGAGAAACGATTCTCTTTCTGTCATTCTTTTGGCCTCTTGCTTCTTTTACCTTTCATATTCGGACGAAGCTTAGCAATACTAATCCATAACGACGATGTAATGAGTAACGCACATGTGAATAAATAGCTGATCCATAATGGAATAGATATGCCACTTTGATCCAATAATTCTTTCTGCATACTAGGCTCAAAAACGGTAATGAGCACAGCAGCAGGGTTACCCATTAACAGGAGATACGGAATCGGGTTTTGTGCTTGATTCGGTCCTCCTAGTGACAGAAACTGAATCGATAGCATTGCAAGAAATGCCGTAAAGGCAGTTAAAAAGAGTGCTACACCATAGGTTGTAATCATAGCAACAATTGTTTTTCGAATAAGTGTCGAAAACATAACGCCCAAACTACCAATTGTGAGAATCGTAACTAAGTACAGTCCAAAAGTTGCTAGAATGGTTCCTGGTGCTACGCCCCCAAAGAGAAACGTAATGCTATAAAGTGGTAGTGATGCCACTATGATTAAAAGTAGGAACGATAATGAAGACAATAGCTTTCCTATTATTATGCTTCCTGATGATTGCTTTGTCGTCAGCAGCATATTTAACGTCTGTCTTTCGCGTTCTCCACTTATAACACCAGCTGTCAGTCCTGGTGTCATGAACAGGATCAATGCGAGCTGCACCATCGATAACACCATGAACATGACCCGACTTTCTTCTGGTCGAAAATAACCCATTCTTGCGTTCATCGTCGTTAAGAAAATGAACCCTATTCCGATGGTTCCAAGGACAAGTAAATAGATGAGAATTCCAAGGTAGCTTTTAAATGAACGAAGCCTTAATTTAAACTCTTTATTCAGGACTGGATTCAAGAGCAAAGATTTCACCTTATTCCACTCCTTTCGTTATTTCCATAAAGATATCCTCAAGATCGGTTTTTTCTTCTGTGAAACTTAGGATCGGCAATTGGTGGTGTAATGCTTCTTTAAGCAGCAAGATTTGATCATCGTCACTTCCATTGAAGCCAAACTGAATTTCAGTTTCAGTCGTTTTTCGAATATCGACTGCAAGTGGCTGATCTTCAAAGAATTGAATAGCACGGTCAAGCTCATGTTGAACCGTCACAATCAAGACTTTGTTCGCTTTTAACTGCTGCTGAATCGCACTAACAGAACCTGTGGCAACAAGCTGACCGTTTTCAATCACTCCGAGCGAATCACACATTTCAGAAAGCTCTGGAAGAATATGAGACGAGATCAAAATAGTTTTCCCCATCGCTTTTAATTCTTTCAGGATGTCGCGCATTTCTACTCTCGCTCTTGGATCTAGACCTGAAGCTGGCTCATCAAGAATTAAGACTTCTGGGTCATGAATAAGGCAGCGAGCAAGGCAAAGACGCTGTTTCATCCCCCTAGAAAGAGAATCAACGTACGTATCTTTTTTATGTGCTAAGTTCACTAGTTCTAGCAGCTGAGGAATCAATGCCTCTCGTTCTTTTGGATGTATACCATAGCTCGCACCATAGAAATCCAGGTACTCACCCGCTTTTAGGGAGTCGTACACACCGAAAAAGTCTGGCATATACCCGATGTATTCTCGAATCTTGGACGGGTTTTGTGTCACGTCGATTCCATCGATGTATGCCGTGCCGCTCGTTGGTGCAAGTAGCGTAGCAAGGATAGAAAAAGTTGTGGATTTCCCAGCCCCGTTCGGTCCAACCACTCCAAAAACGGTTCCTTTCTCTATCGTCACATTCATTTGATCAAGCGCTGTAAACGTCCCATAACGCTTTGTAAGATTAACGATTTCAATCACTAGTAATCTCCCCCTTTATACTCATACGAGGAACATAGAATTGACCATTCATACCGCTCGTTTTATTTATCTGAAGAACAATCTTTCCGTCATTAACGTAATTCTGTACATTCTCAGTTATCTTCTCGCTCTGATGTTCTAGGACCTTGCCATCTTCCTTATCCATTATTCGAACCTCAGAACCTCCATTAGATTGATCAAATGTCAGAGATAGCTCGTGAAAAGCAACCTCTTTTTTGTTAAGAGATTCAGGGAGTTGGTAACTGAATTCAAATTTACCGTTACCAAGGTCCACCCAATTTTCACCGTTTTCTAACGGCTCCGCATAATACTCTCCATTTCCTTCAAGAGTAGTGATCTTCGGAATAATTTCACTTAAATTAATTGAAAACTCACCAGACATAGTTGTATCGACCTCAACAGGCATGACGATCATGTTTAAGCTATTTCTTTTTGGGGCTTTGTCATTGATCTTCGCTTTAATAATCGATTCATCTACATATCCGATCAATAGTGGAGATGGATTTTGATAATTAAGTAACCCATTCGTTAAATAAAATTCAAGAATAGAAAACTCTTTCCAGTTCTCATTGCTTCCCATATTATGTGCGTTTGGAAACGCCTTTTGTGCTGCATAGGATGATGGAGCAGTCATCACCGTATTCTGAACCCCATCCACCGTTATATCCGTTTTGGAACCACCTTTTACACTTCCTAGATCATAAGATTTTGTCCCACTAATAAGAAATACATTCTCTAAGTCTTGTTTTAATTCACTTGTAATATCACCTGTTAACTTCCCATTGTCTACTTTCAAATCGGCTTGAAGACTTCCTAACTCTATCGATGGAACAGTGACGGTTGCTGACCTTGTTGACCAATATTCTACATCCTGGAATGTAATCTTTTCTCCATCCACTGTTTGTTCTTTCATAGGGAATATGCTGTAGTCAACATCATCATAATAGTGATCAATCTTTGGAGAAACTGATAAATTATCGCCCTCAAAAGATAGGCTATAATTCCCGCTCCCATTGGTGAGGATTGAAGAACTTCCATATCCTGAAGCTTCTCCAGATTCACCTAGTTCAAAGACCATCATTTCATTTACTTGAGTCCCTTTAAGGCGATCCTTCGCCCCAACGACATAAATACCAATACTCGCGATTAATGCGAGAGAAGGGATGATCCACCACCCCCACTCTCGTCGGTCTTTTTTCTTCAATATCACATAAAGAACTGGAACTACTACTACAAGATAGATAACAAATAAGACAACTAACAACGGAATGGAGATGACAGATCCCGGAAACATCTCTGAATCATATGTCAGCTGTTGAAGCATATCTTCATTTGAACCATACCTATTTTTCCCATTATCAACTGTTGCTTGAATTAGTTTTTCCCACCACTTGCCGTTACCATCCCATTCCACAAGTTCTTTGGATGATGGATTGTAAGTAAGTTGGATGACCTTTCCCATTCCAAGTGAATCACTTACAACAAGCGGGAAATTGTTTTGCTCAAATTCAATCGATGCTGAGTCTTTTAATTTACCTGTCACCACATCAACGTTTGATAGTGGTAATGGTTCTTCAGAATTAAGCACGGAAAGCTCCTGCAAGCTTTTGGTGCCAGAAGGCGTTAGGGGTAACAAATCAGCGAGGCCGGAAAGACGCTGTTCGACACCAGATGAACTGCCAACAACAAGGTTTCCTCCTCTTTTCACCCAATCGGCTATGTTTTGTTGTTGTTCTTCTGAAAACTCTGCTGCATTGTATTCGTTTATTAGAATAAGATCAAAAACGTCTAGTGCTTCAGACGAATTATAAACAGACTCCATTTGGATTAACTCATGTGAATTACCATTAAAGGATGCTGTTTTAATAGCATTAAATGCATCCTGATCATCACTAAGAACGCCTACAACGAGACGGTCGAAAGGCAAGAAAGACGGAGTGAGATCAAGATCCCCCGAAAGTTCCACTTGTTTTCCTTTCTCAAACCCTCCTTCAAAGAAATAAATATGCTCTGTTTTCTTTGTTGGATTGTTTGAATGCTGCACGTGCTCACCAAACCCTGACACGGTTAATTGATATGTTTTTTCTTCTCCTTCACCAAGTTCAACAGGAATAACCTGATTATGGGCAGAGGAATATCCTTTACTCGATGAAAGAATCAAATCTCCTTCTACAGCCTCACCCTTGTTTTTAAGTGTGAGCTCGACGGGAAACCCCTTACCGATTTGTGCTTTTCCGTCGATGCCAATTTCAGATTCTACTTCTATACCACCTGCAGCATTTGCATACTGAGGCAAGGTAATCGCTAGTGCGAGAAATAGTATGATAGCTATTGTTTTATGTACATTCCTCACTTTTTCTTCCCCCTTTTCATTTTCTTTCCAATAATTCAACGATTGGACATGCAAAAAAGTTCCACCTTCACTTAAAGAAAATGGAACTTTACAACTTAATTTATTGAAAAGGACAGCCTTATCATATCTCTGCAAACAATCCCGTTTTCAATTATGTCTTCTTCGTATTCTTCAAAATACCCCTGAACGATTTCCATCATTCGAAATCCGCATTTCTGGTAAAGTGCAAGCTGACCTATACTAGAGTTACCTGTCCCAATTTCAACAGTTTCTGCACCCATTTGTATCGCATTAAAAAGCGCGTCTTGTAGCAACTTCTTACCGATCCCTTTACCTCTATAACCCTCATCAACAACTATATTCACTATTTCCACAATGGAATCCTTCTGCAACAACACATATGCTCCTAGGACTTCTCCATTTTGTTTGGCGATATAACAATCGCCACGTCCTAAATACCCCTTTACCTTGTCGATGGATGGATCTGCTTCAAGAAGAAGATCGAATGGAAAAGATTTCGTCTCTCTCGTAATGTCGATCATGATTCACCTCCACTCTTCGTTAACGTAAAAGTCACTTTTTCACTCTCTACAGATTCATATAGAGGAAAATGGCTGATCTTCAGGTTTATTTCACTCGCATTCCGAAAAGCCTCTCGATCGATAAGAATGTTTTGAACTTCTTTATCTGGTGAAGGAGATAAGGAACTACCATGCGGTTCTATGATACTTCCATTTTGATCTGTAATTTCAATAAGCGGGCCTCGCATGTAATGATAGACAGCAGAGTCAGACTCGCCAGTGACGTTATACTTCAAATTTTGCATTCCTTCAGTGACGTAATTAAACCATGTGTTAAATTGCTTGTCAGCGGCGTCTTCAATACCAACCGAAATGCCTAATACGTCCTGATTTGGCCCACCATACGTGTTGTTGTTAGATAACCCTTCGAAGAAAATCCCCATTCCATTCTTGCTTCCGATCTTCTTCTCGATCGATTGAGAATTGCCCTTATCTAGTGCCAACCCCTGTTCAATTGTTTCCTTTGAAATGGTATATGTCATTGGAGTCCCTTCCTCCATAAATTCTAGTGCTGTTACCTCGATGCTGAATTCGTGTGGAAATTCTTGAAACTCTCTTATATTCACCTCATAATGACCTTTCTCTTTTGAGCTTCCAACACTTACTTGATCTTCGAATACTTCGCCATTTGGTTTTGTAATCCGTAACTTCAAACCTTGTAACGGACGATCCGTATTTTTTAATTGAAATGATAGCTTCGTATTATCGATAGATAAGGTTAATGCTTCCCAATCAATCGTTCTTCCATCAGATAATGTCGTACTTTGGTTAAGGGCAATACTCTCGAGTTCCTCATTTGGGTTTGTAGAAAGAGAGACGTCGATTTCCATTGGCTCTAATGTCTTCTTATTTTCATATGAACCATGAATCATTTCGGGCTGATCGATCACGATTTGGTCGATCGTATCGTTTTCCATCACTTTTTTTATTTCTTCAAAATTCCCTTCCGAACCTGTAAGGCGTATGTTAACTCCTCTAAATAAGCGGTAATTATGTACATTGCCCTTTACGAGCCAATTCGTCTCCTGCTTTGTAAGATTTAACTTATGGTTTTTCCCGCCAGCTTTGAGTGTAAGATCTTCAAACATCAGATATGGAACGTCAGATATTTTTTTGTCTTCTTGACGTAAGTCGATGCTATAAATAAGCTGCAGGATGCCTTGACGAAACCATGCTTTCTCAATCCTTAGAGCACGACGATCTTCCATCAAGATCTTTTCGTAATCTACGTCTGTAAATAATTCATAGTCTGTCGCAAGCTCAGACCTAGTTAGTTTGCTCGTTATTTCATCCATCAGTTCTTTCTCTGTATCAACTTGCTGGAACTCTTCACTAACTTGAAATGTTGGTTGCTCATTTTGACTCCAATTCATGTATAAAAGGAAGCCTGCAAATACTACGAGCACGACGAGCAGTTTTGGTATATTTTTTTTGAAGATTTCTGTCACCCCTTTGTTTTCCAATCTTCCAAATTTATCATACTATTCTTTCTATTATCGAGAAAGGGCAACCAACAAAAAAACCGTGTTCTCTACACGGTTAAGATGCTTTGTATTTAGATGAAATGATTAGACTGATGATAAGTGAAAGGATTAGACTAATCAGGTCGATCGGGTTATACAATAAACCAAACGTAATGGTATCTGTTAGTTGTTGCCCTTTACTCCAAACCCCTAGCCACTCAGGTTGAAAAGCTTTGTTCACGATCAAACTGATAACCAAATTAGATATAAAATAAAAACAAATTAAACTAATTGCGAAAATAACATTTTTCTTCAAGTATCCCTACCCCTTCTAAAGCGTCGTCTTCAATATTGTAACCCGCCTGAATCTTTTTTCTCAACTTACCAGTCAGTGACACATTTCAATTAAAAACCATACCTATAACTATGTTAACGAAAAAGGAGGGGGCTAGATGCACCACTTTCATTACAGACCTCCATATTCACCTCCAAGCTTTCCCGCTAATTACAATCGACCTATGCCACCTGTTGAGGTAACCCGCTTTCAAGGTTCAGCTGGTACATGTATTCACCTCATGGAAGACGGAAAAAAGCTCTTGAACAAAGTGCATAACGATCATGCCTTTGCTCACGAACTAAAAGATGCAGCACAAAATAATGATCACACTTACGTTCATTCCCTCATCAGGAGTGCAGGGGTTCAATCAGCACTCAAAACAAGCTATACTCCTGACGCCATTCGCATCGACCTTCACACAGGGGCTGAAAGGGATTGCAGTGAACTATCGATTAAACTTTGCTGGTAAGTCAAAAGAGAGCCCGACTAAGGGCTCTCTTACATTGAAAAGCTAATTATTTTACGATTAAAACCTGACACGGTGATTGCTGAGCTACTTTCTGGCTTACGCTTCCGAGCATCCATTTTCTTATTCCACTCAACCCTCTGCTGCCTATAACGATTAACTCTGCTTCATCCATAATGGCGAGATCAACGATCTCCTTCGCAGGATCACCTGCTCGCACTTCCGTTTTGACGTTTACGCCCATATGTCGTAACGTTTCTTTCACTTCTCGAAGCATGACTTCTCCCTTACTTCTTTCAATGTTCATTCCATTAGTTTCCTCATTCACTGGAGAAGGAACACCAGCATGGCCTTCATTTCCAATGCTACCTGTTCCATAAGGAATTCTTGTTGCAGCCTGAGTTGAAAGCTTATTCGAGTCCTTCATGACATGTACAAGCATAATCGAAGCATGATTAAGTTCTGCAAGTTTAACTGCTTGATGCAAGGCTTTCTCACTATCTTCAGAACGATCATAGGCTACCAGAATTCTTGAATACATCTTTTTCACTCTCCTCAATGATTGAAGTAGTATTGATTTACCCCATCCGATAGGAAAATAACGCTCTCTGTGAAAACGTATTCATAACGACATATTTGTTACGAGATCATAACGTACAAGTAATCAAAGCACTGTAAAACTATAAGAGGGTTCTCATAGAGAATTTAGAAAATTCTTCATTTATAGTATAATAAACTCTACCATTTGTACGATTATCTGGAGGGAAAGACTGTGAAAGATAGACAGCAGCACGAACAAGAATTAGTAACTCTTAAGGTGATCGCTGAAACATTAAATCGTTCGACAGACCTTACTGTCATGCTACAATCTGTGCTAGAAGAGTTGCTGAATGTAACGGGGTTAAAAACAGGATGGATCTTTCTAACAAGCGAGAAAATGAATTTCACTTGCGCTGCAGACTCAAAGTTACCACAGGCTCTATCACAAAACGATAAACAGTTAATGTGTCATGGGTCTTGCTGGTGCTTAAATCGATATTGGGACGGAAGATTGAAACAGGCAGTGAATATCATCGAATGTAAACGACTTGAGGATGCTACCAATCTGAAAATAGGAGATACTGAAGGGCTTACTCATCATGCTACTGTTCCTCTTACTGCAGCTGGTGAATCGTTTGGGGTACTTAACGTAGGGTCTCCAGGCAAAGAGCAATTTTCTGATGAGGAATTAACGTTACTTGAATCCGTTGCCTTTCAGATCGGTACCGCTATCAAACGAACACGATTGTTTCAAAGCGAGCAAAAGCGTGGTCAGAATTTCTCGAAACTCGAAACGATTACTAGAGAACTCTGGAACATGGAACGCGTAGATCATATCATCGACATCGTTGTGAAAAGCACTGGCAATTGTTACGAATGGCCATTTGTCGGCTTTTTCATTAATGAAGGTAATGACATTATGTTATCCAAACATTTTATAAATGGTGAAGTGAAGAATTCGAAGGAACGATATACTGAAAGAGACCTTCCTATGATTAAACAAGCACTACACGAGCAGGAAAGCAACGAAACCTCGAATAAGTTTATCCCGTATCCAGATGCTACTTCAACACTCTCACTCCCAGTATCAGTAAGGGATGAGCATATTGGGGTTTTAGTCGCCTCCAAAAAAGAAAGTGCATTTGAAAAGAGTGAAATCGAAGTGACTAAGGCGATCGCTGACCATATGGCGCTTGCGATCGAACACGTAAAAATCAATTACAAAAAACAAGAACTGCTTCTCTCTGATGAACGGAACAGGCTAGCTCGAGACCTTCATGATTCAGTTAGCCAAAAACTTTTCTCATTATCTATGACAGCGAAAGGTGCACGTAGTACTCAACAGGAGGAGAATCCTGTCCTAACAGATGCACTAAAAGACATACAGCAGTTAGCTCAGGACGCGATGCGCGAAATGAGAACATTGATTTGGCAGCTTAGACCATCAGGGATGGAAGCTGGACTTCTGACCTCATTGAAATCCTATGCGATTGGACTAGGCTTGGAGCCACAATGCGACAGTATAGGAATTAAAGAACTACCTAGGTTTGTAGAAGAAGCATTATGGAGAATAGGACAAGAAGCCTTGAACAATGTACGCAATCATGCAAAAGTGAAAGAAGTTAGGATCATTCTAGAAATTCATGACGAAGAAGTCTCGCTAACGATTCAAGATTCAGGCCAGGGGTTCGATCCTGCTCTCACTACCCTTACTTTAGGAATCCAGGGAATGAAAGAACGCACGGACCTCCTTAATGGCACATTAACTATTACTAGTAGTCCGAAACAAGGCACTGCGGTTAACGTTGTGCTACCGATCATGAAGTAGAAAGGGATAGATATGAACATTAAACTTCTTCTAGTAGATGATCATTTAATGGTCCGGAAGGGGCTCCGCCTCTTCCTACAAACACAGAAAGATATTGAAATTGTTGGTGAAGCATCAACTGGGCAGGAAGCTATTGACTTAGCTGTAGAACTAAAGCCAGACGTGATCTTAATGGACCTCATCATGCCTGAAATGGATGGAATTGAAGCTACTAAGAAAGTAAAACAGAATCTACCAACAACTAAAATCATCATTCTAACAAGTTTTTCAGACCAAGAACACGTTTTGCCTGCTATACGAGCAGGAGCAGAAGGCTATCAACTAAAAGATATCGATCCAGATGAGCTTATATTCACGATACGGGCCGCCTTTAAAGGCCACCGTCACCTTCACCCTCAAGCAACGAATCAACTTATTTCACATATGTCTGAAACGGAAGATAAAGCAGACGAACAAGGTATCGACATACTTACACCGAGGGAACAAGACGTATTACGCGAAATTACGAGTGGGAAAAGCAACAAAGAAATCGCAGCAGCGCTGTACATTACTGAAAAAACCGTAAAAACTCACGTTAGTAGTATCCTTTCAAAACTTGGTCTACATGATCGAACGCAAGCAGCGTTACTGGCTACCCGAAAGAACTGGTTTGATGTTAACTAAGACTAAAGGCTGAGACCCACTTCAGTCCTTCTGAGGATTCTTGTCACTTACGTTTTTGATAATCTATTAGTAGAGAGACAAAGCCATACAATTTTTTTAGATTAAAGGAGTTTTGACCGTGAATATTCTTGTTATCAACGGTAGTCCTAGAGAAAATTCAATGACACGCAATTTAACAAATACTATTATCGATCAGTTAGATGAGAAAGGAATCAATGTCCTCTCTTTTGATGTTAATTTTCATGAACTCCCACTGTTTAAAGGGGAGCCAACTGATCTTGAGCACCAAGAGGTGAAACGCCTCGTACAATATGCAACAAAAGCAGACGCATTCTTCGTCTGCTCCCCTGAGTATCATAACGGGATGAGTGGAGCGCTAAAAAATGCGCTTGATTTTCTCGGTGGTAGCCACTTCAAACACAAGCCTACAGCGCTCGCATCCGTAGGCGGTGGTGGTAAAGGTGGAATCAACGCCCTAAACAACATGAGAACCGTGATGCGTGGCTTATATGCCCTTGTTCTACCAGACCAGTTTTGTGCTGACCCTACATGTTTTGATGAGAAAGGCGACATGGCTGACACCAAAGCGAAAGAACGATTAACCGTTGTTGTGAATGAACTAGTTACTCTCACTGGACAGGTTAGTGGAGTAGAAGAAATTCAACAAAACGCATCCAACTAAGGATGCGTTTTCCATTACTCGATTACTCCTGATTCTGTAATAACGACTTCCATATTGAACTTTATATCGATATCTGTATAACGTTGCTTCCATTCATCATAATCAAACTTTCCTCTCGTTACACTACGAACAGCATTTCCAAGCCCTAGTGGATCAATGCCCTCTTCTTGAAACTTTTCGATCATTTCTCTACCTTTCTTTTCAACTTCCTCCTCCATGTCCTTTTCAATTTTCTCTTTTACTTTCGTATTTAGCTCTTCACCTGTGTATTCTTTTATTACGCCTAAAACCTTTCCATTGATCGTGATTTTATTCTTTTTTATCTTCTTTAAATCGATGTCTCTTTTCGAAGCTATATTATAAATTGATGCATGATCCCCGCCTCCGAGATCTGTTGTATATGAATCGTTGCTGCTAAAGTTCTCATATAGAATTTTAAAGGTGAAGAGATCGTCAGCGGGAAGTTCTGATACCATCTTATCCTTCTTCAGTAAAACAAGTCCTGTAATCTTCACTTTATCTTCCTCCAAGTCTATAAGAGGAAGAAACGGGTCGTTTCCTTCTGAGAAATAATAATAGAAAAAGTTATGCAAGTTGGTTTCAGGCAACATTCCATACTTGCTATTGTGTTCTAAAATGCTATGAATGTAATGGCCCGTATCGACATTCCCAAAATTAGTCCGCAGCATTGCTTCTGGATCACTATTCGATACCGCAAGAAACGTACGAGAACCTATAGATGGATCACGCTGCAATGTATCGGTAAGCTCCATAATCCCATCTTCTTCTGCAATTTTTTTACTATAGATCGCTAGCTGCAGTTTCCCACTTACTAACGGTTTAGGGGATTCGGTATTGAATTGACTTCTAATTTCTTTACTAATTTGTGCTGTCTCAACAAACACGCTGTTTTCCACATTACCGTTTGCTTGAAACTGTGGAGCAACCGCAATTCCTTTTAACTTTCCATCATCTGTTTTCTCATACCCTATGACGGTTACCATCTGTATATCATCTACAATAGAGTTTTCTACACACCCACTTAGAATCAACATACAAACACATAATAGAATCCGTAATTTCATGATTGTTTCCTCACTTTGTAAAGCACAAGTTGAAAAATAAAGAGGAGTGGTATATAAACGAAGATCATATAAAATCCGATATTACTTATACTGCTATTCAACATGTCGATATTTTCTCTTCGTGTAAGAAGGCTATTAACTATTAGGATCAAGATCAGGAGAGGAATCGTAATCGTTCGCTGTTTAACATTTATCAGTCTTCTTATCCCCCGCCCACCTGCCCAGACTGTAATACAAATATTAGGTAGAACCACAAGAGCCCAAGTAGCGATACCAATGTATTCAAAACGCTCAACAAAAGGCATCTCAGCAATCTTCCATGTTGTTAATGTTGCCCAAACCGTTTTCTCTAATTGATTCGCACTAAAAAAAGTAATCGTAGCGATCATTACGATCACATAGATAAAAATAGTTAACAAGTGGCCACCCTGTGCCCACCGATGAGATTTGGCTGGATCTTTAATAAATGGAAAATAAATCAGTAAAGTAGAAAAACCTAAATACGGAAGGGCACCTGCTTTCGCGCCTGCATAGAGCTCTGAGGCTGAATGATTAAGGATAGGTAAGAGATCTTTGAAATGACCATGATATAAGGGAAAGGCCATCGTCAAAAGGAGATAGAACGGTAACACGACTCCAAAGAATGAAATTCCAGTAACCACTTTGAATCCACCTGAGAGACAATAGTATACAAGTAATAAAAAAACAAATCCGAAAATCCATTTATTCAAATCTGGAAACATCCACACTTGTACAACTTCTATGTATGTACGAAGTACTGTAAGACTCATTGCAATAAAATAAATGATGAGGACCCAGCTCAATAAGCCCCCGATCCATTTCCCAAATAACCGTTTATGCACAGCAATGATATCCCCATTTTCTTTTAGCAAGATTTTATACATGAGAAAGATAACAATGTGAAGGCTGATACCAGCCAACAAAACGGAAATCCACGCGTCGTTTCCAGCTTCTTTCGCAACGATGCGTTGAAATCCCATAACGCCAACTCCAATTTGCATCGTATGAACTAAATAGAAAACAAGGAAAGGTGAAATTTTATGCTGTTCTTTCACTTCTGCTCCTGACATATAAAATTTCTCCTTTCACTCTTTACTCATGAAAATCATTCTTGTCTTTTTCAAACCTCACTGTATCTTCAGTTTGTAATTGAATAGGTCTCTTCGTTTGAAAATTAAGAGGTAATCTGATCAATGCATCTTTTAAATCCTTTACTCTGAGTGGATAGATCGGCTCTAGAAAAGGCCTTCCTAGTGATTTCAATCTGAGCAAATGGATGAGTAAGAAGCTGAAACAAAGCACAACTCCAAGCAATCCCCATAGATGAGCAAAAAGGAGAAACGGAAAACGAATTAGACGAATTGTATTGCCCATTCGGTAAACAGGAGTTGTAAAAGAAGCAAGTGCGGCTAATGCAACAATTATTAGCAAAACATTACTCGTTAATCCCGCTTCAACTGATGCCGTTCCAATTACGATCCCCCCAACGATACCAATCGTCTGACCAACCTTTGTAGGAAGTCTAGCTCCAGCTTCTCTTAACAATTCAATTGATAACTCCAAAAAAATCGCTTCGAGGATAGGAGGAAGTGGAATTTGTTGCCTCGAACTCACTAGCGTACTTAATAAATCACTCGGAATAAGCTCATAATGATAAGTTAGTGTAGCCACATAAAGTGGCGTAACCAAAATTGAAAATAGTACCGCAAATATTCGAATTAGCCTGGCAGTAGAAGCCACGATCCAGTTAACAAAGTAATCTTCAAATGCAGAAAAAAACTCGACGAACGTCGTCGGACCCAGGAGAGCCTGTGGTGAACCTTCTGATAAAATGACGACTTTTCCTTCACAAAGTCCCGATGCTGCACGATCAGGACGTTCAGTATCAACAAGTTGTGGGAAAGGGGAGTTTTTATCGTCTGTAATGTATTGCATAATAATGGAATTATCCACAACTTGATCAACGTGGATGCTGTTTAAGCGCTCTTTCACTGTATTTACATTTTCCTGATTCGTAATCCCTTCCAAGTAAAGCACAACTACTTTTGTATGAGTGAGCTTCCCTATTGTTAATTCATAAGCCTTTAGCTCATGAACAGGCAACCTCTTCCGAATTAAATGGACGTTTTTATCGAGGGATTCTACAAATGCTTCCTTTGATCCCACAACCGTGAACTCCACCTCGGGCTGGGCTACCTTTCTTGAAATGTCTGTGGGAGATGGAATTAAAGCACATTCGTCAGAGACTTCACTGAATCGAATAATGAGGTAACCGACCATCACTTTCTCACAAACGACCGATAGATCATCTGTTATGATGATTCCTGGAATAGGGACATTCTCCTTAACATCTGCTAGAGAAGCAACCTTGTGTTTCCCCATAGGCTCAATTACTTTTTCACTTAGTTCTTTCTCGTTCACTAACGTTTTGAAGTAATATATATAAAATGCCGTACCAGTCTTCTCACTTTTAAAATGCAGAAAGTCTCCAGAGGTTTTTAAATTAGCTATAAGTTGAGGCAAGTTCTTTAGTTTATCAGGGTTATGGCGTTTTTTTAGCCATTGAAACATACAATCACCACACATTCATCCAATCCTGTACGTTAGTGTTTGCATGATTCATTTGATTATCCAGATTTGGACATAAAAAAAGAGCGCCAAATGGCGCTCTTACTGACCTTGTGCTAATGAATAAGCAATTTTCCCGTTAAATCGATAGAGGTTTTCGAGCTTGATCCAATCAAGCTGTTCATCTTCTATTCGTGAAAGTAATTCACGAATCTCTGATTGCTTGACTTGTTTTCCCTCTCCCTTTTGGAAGCGGCAACGCCAATGGTCTGATAAGAATGTTTCAGAGAAGCCATCAGGATATACTTTGACACCTCGGTTTGTCATCATTACGAATTCAAACGTATCTCCCGCTGCTCTTTCAAGCTTTTGACCAATTTCGTCAACAGTTAGGGTATTGTTGAATAAGAAGACATCTGTTCCATCTAATTCACGTTTCACTTCATGCTTAGGACGTTTAATATCTTTTTCTTTTTGAATGGTTTTGTTGCTATAAGTAACTGGTTCAAGAGTAGATGGAGATTGTCCAAGACGTTCAACGACTGCTGCAGCGAATTCTTTCGTTCCTACAGAAGCTTTCCCTCTTGCCATGTCACCAGTCAAAACACCATCCTCAATCGTTTTCAACCAAGCATTATGAACTTTTTGGGCAGCTTCAGGCTGTCCAATATGAACGAGCATCATGATCGCTCCATGTAAAAGTCCAGATGGGTTTGCAATTTCTTTTCCAGCGATATCAGGAGCACTTCCGTGAATCGCTTCAAACATCGCGATTTCATCGCCGATATTTGCAGACCCCGCTAGCCCTACACTACCTGCAATTTGAGCTGCGATATCTGAGGCAATATCACCATAAAGGTTAGGCGTAACGATGACATCAAATTCTTCAGGTGTATCTGCAATGCGTGCCATACCGATATCAACAATATAGTGACTAGATTCGATATCCGGATATTCTGCTGCAATTTCTTTAAATACTTGATGGAACAATCCGTCACTCAATTTCATAATATTATCTTTCACTAAGCAAGTAACTTTCTTGCGATTGTTTTGACGAGCATACTCAAATGCATACCGAACAATACGTTCAGAGCCAGGACGAGAAATAAGCTTTAAGCTTTGAACGACATCAGGCGTTTGTTGGTGTTCGATTCCTGCATAAAGATCTTCTTCATTTTCACGCACGATCACTAGGTCCATGTCTGGATGTTTATTTTCGATGACTGGGCTATAAGATACACAAGGGCGAACGTTTGCATACAGTCCCATAGCAGTTCTAATCGTAACGTTTAAGCTTTTATAGCCTCCACCCTGAGGTGTTGTAATCGGTGCTTTCAGAAATACTTTTGTTCGACGTAGTGACTCCCATGCTTCTTGTGGAATCCCAGTAGAGTTCCCTGTAAGATAAACCTTTTCACCTACATCGATAAACTCTGGGTCTATTTCAGCACCTGCTTTTTCTAAAATGTGCATTGTTGCTTCCATAATTTCAGGACCTATCCCGTCCCCTGTCGCAACTGTAATCGGACGCTTCTCTGCCATGGTTCTCTCTCCTTCTCTCTGGTCAATCTCAAAGATTCTATGATTAAACCATTTATGTTATCGCTTTCCTTCGTTATTATAGAAATCCTGTTGTTTTTTGTCAATTTAGCAAGTTACAGCAACAACGTTTCTTATAACAAAAAGAACCTCAATCAAGAGGTTCAAAGCTTCTTCTTGCGGAAGAGATACCTGCCCCACGGAAAACGAGCACCCTGAATCGGTAATCCCCACCACTTTCAATGAAAAAAGTTTTATTTACTGAAGTGCTTTCACATCGTCAACGATCTCTTCATATGGAACGTTCGAAACACCTTCATATTTCTTTACGACGATTCCTTCTTTATTAATAAGATAAAAAGAAGTACCGTGAGTAAATTGGTCAGAATTTGGGTCAGGCAATGCTAAGGTTTGGAAGCTATTCTTAGCAAATTCTTGTATTTCATCACCATTATAACCAGTTAGAAAATGCCAGTTAGACAAGTCAGCATCGAACTTTTCAGAGAATGCGACAAGCTGCTCAGGTGTATCACGCTCTGGGTCAACGGTGTAAGATACGATTTCTGCATCTACATTAGCTTTGGCAAGTCTATCCTGAATTTTAGACATATTGGATGTCATCGGAGGACATACAGTATCACAATTTGTAAAAATGAAATTAGCAAGCCAAACGTCACCTTCTAAATCCTGTAATCCAAATTCACTATTTGTATGATCCGTATATGTAAAATCTTCTACCTTCCAGTCAAGATCGTCGGGTACATCTTTCCCACATGCAGCTAACAGCACAAGCCCAATAAGACCCACTGTAAAAACGAGTTTTTTTCGCATTTCTCTCTTCCCTCCATACTAAGCTTTCTCCTTATACCATATCTGAAATAGTATCAGCTTGCCATACGTTTTATGCGTATTTTTTGATCATTTCATGAAATAAAGAAAAGCCCGAACGATGTATTCAGGCTCACTTCTCTTTTTGAACATTTCTTACGATGCTGGTCGCTAGTTTTCGGGGCATCAAACGAACGGAATTTGCCATCAATCGATTCTGCCCCCCAGGAATAATAACACTCTTCCCTTTCATAAACCCTTCGTATCCTAATTTAGCAACAGCTTTTGAATCCATTGCTCCCATATCGAATAATTTAGATTTACCTAAGTCAGCTCGGTCTGCAAAGTTTGTTTTAGTTGGGCCAGGACAGAGTGCCGAAACTGTTACTCCAGACCCTTTCAATTCATTTTCGATCGCTTCTGAAAATGAAAGCACATATGCTTTAGAAGCATAGTAAACTGCCATCAACGGACCAGGTTGGAAGGCTGCTGTTGAAGCTACGTTCAATATCTTACCGTGTCCTCGCTCTGACATCCCTCTTAGAAATAGTTTCGTTAAGTGCGTTAGTGAATTGATGTTAAGATAAAGCATGTCCATCTCCTTCTGTAGATCATTATCTACAAATTGACCAAACAACCCTACACCTGCATTATTAACGAGGATGTCAACTTTTTTTCCAAGCTTTTGTACTTGTGAATAAACTTCATTCGGTGCATTAGGTTTTGAAAGATCGCTTACGATAATATCGACTTCGACACCATCCTTTTTCAATTCTATAGCATTCTCTTCTAACTTTTCGTTATTTCGTGCGACAAGAATTAAATCAATGTTCTCCTTCGCCATTAATTTAGCAAAATCATATCCTAAACCACTGGATGCCCCAGTGATCAATGCTGTTTCTTTCATTTTATAAAACCTCCATTATTTCAATTAGTTTAAACATTTAAACATTATATGTGCTAAAAAGTAGAAGATTTAAAAACATGCATCTTCTACCTTATCTAACAAGTGTTTTAAGGTTGCCACACTTTCTTCTAATTGCAATGAATAATAGCGTGTTGTCCCTTGTTTAGAAGCTGAAACAAGTCCAACTTCACGAAGAATTTTCAAGTGATGGGAAATCGCTGGTCTCGACAACGTTGATTTCTCAGTGATTTCATTTACACTTAATTGATCATGGTCACTTAGAAGCATAATGATATCCTGTCTATATGGATCTCCTAATGCTTGAAAGATCGGTGTACTTTTACGAAAAAGTTCAATTGCACCGTTATGTTCCATTTCTTTACTCATAGCAAACACGTCCGTTCAAAAGTTTAAACATATGATCTAATATGATAATAAGGAAAATAAAGACGGTTGTCAACATTAACCGACCTTTATTTTCTTAAAATGCTCAATTCTAACGATCTTCTGATGCCTCTTTGTCCATGAGACAATTTTCATCCTGGTAATCAACTTGTATCGTTAAATGCTCTAAATTTAGTTCTTCGACAAACTCCTGGATTTTTTTCTTCAGATCAATAATCTCCATTTTTCCGAGTGACTCTTCCACAACAATATGCGTACTTAGCACATGCTGTTCACCATCTAATGACCATAGGTGAGTGTGATGAGTAGAGATGATACCAGGAAGAGCAGCAATTTTGTTTTTAATTTCTTTGAAATCTACACCTTCTGGAACAGCGTCTAGGAAGATCATGACGGTTTTCTTAAGATTTTTGATAACGTTGAATAAGACATACACCGTAATCATGATTGAAAGAATCGGATCAAGAATCGGTATGTTCTTAAACATCAATACAATGCTTACGATCAACACTGCTACCCAGCCTAGTACGTCTTCAAGAAGATGCCACGTCACAACTTTTTCATTCATCGACTTACCGCTTCTGAGTTTAAATACAGCAGCGCCATTAACAAGAATCCCTAGGATTGCTAGGATCAACATACCAGTTGCCTGAACTGGCTCTGGATCTAGGAGGCGAGGGACTGCTTGCGTTAAAATAAAGAGTGAGCCAACTATGAGAATGATGCTATTGATAACAGCACCAAGCAACGAGAATCGTTTATATCCAAAGCTAAACGTCGCATTGCTACCTTTCTTATTGGACTTCTTTTGTAGATACCAGGATATACCTAGGGACAACGAGTCTCCTAAATCATGAAGAGCGTCAGATAAAATCGCCATACTGTTTGTTAATAGGCCACCTATAATTTCAATAATCGTAAACCCTAAATTCAGAAAAAATGCTGTTTTAATATTTTTAACAGCGTTGTGATGATGGTGGTGTCCCATTTTATCCCTCTTTTCGATCAATTTCCATACCATTCGCCTTTATTATGTATACCTTACAGCAAAACTTTTATAACATAAAAAAAAAGACCCTCCTCTTTGGAAAAGTCCTCTTATACATTACCAAAAGCCCAAATCCAGTAGGCGACTCCCCATACTGCGCTGATTATTAATAATATGATAAGCAATCGAATATTTTTACTCCTCATTCTTAAGTCTCTCCTTTTGACTCTCTACCTTTCTTTCTTTGCGTTTCAACATATATAGAAAGAAACCAAACAGACCAAAAACCACAAAGAAGAGAACCGTCGACATGACGACCAAAATCGTTCCAATGTCCATCATCTCGTCCACCTTCCTACAAAAACTATGTTATTCTCTTAACCACTATAAGATAAATAGATCGAGAATGCACCTATTACTACCATTGTGATAAAAGGCAGAATAAACGCAAAGAAAATAACAGCTGATTCTGTCTTATGCTGCATAATTTTAGCTAACATTCTTATTCCCCTCTCGCACTTGCTACCAACATTATAACGTTGACCCTCTTTATACAACATCCGATTTTATGAACGTTTCAAAACTTTTTTCAACATAAAGTACTAATCATGGCATGCATGATTAATCGCTTGACTCAGTAGAGCCATCACGTGCTTATCATCTGGTGAATAATAAATGCTTGTTCCGGCTCTACGAAACTTTACGAGCCTTAAGTTCTTCAAGAACCGCAGTTGATGGGAGACGGTGGACTGAGATAATTGTAGTCCTTCTGCTATTTCACTTACAGAGCATTCATGATCAGCTAGAAGATTTAAAATCCGAATTCGTGTAGGATCCCCGAGAGCTTTAAACGTTTGTGACACGATAAACAACGTTTCTTCATCTAGATCCAAATTCTCAAGGATAACGTCTTGTTCTTGATTATCCATAACTCCTCCTCCATTCTATATGAATATACGTTCATATATTATCTTGTTGTCATTCTATGTGAAGAGTGAATCTACTGTCAACCTACGTAAGAATGTCACGGTTCCTTCACACATTCCTTTTGGGCATTGTTGTATTTCTATTCATTCCTTCTTACAATGATGGTAGACACTGCTAACTAATGAGATTTTCTTAAGATATGGTATGATGGGTATGTTGATTTACTACTTACTGGCTTATGAAATATAGATGGAGGTGTTCCTTATGTGGGAACAATTAACGAGCACGTTTTCCTTTAGTGCTCTATGGAGTCCTGGATTGATGGTAGCAGCCATTTTTGTGGCTGTACTTTACCTACTAGTAACAGGGCCATGGAAAAATTCATTTAAAGATTCAGCTCCTTTTCCCTTGTACAAAAAGCTGTTCTTTCTTTTAGGCGTATTTATTCTCTATATTGGATTTGGAGGACCACTGTCCTTGATGGGACATTTACTCTTAAGTATCCATATGACAGAGATGGCGCTTGTTTATCTAATCGCTCCGCCATTGATGATTATCGGTACTCCAGCATGGGTTCTAAGGCCGCTTCTCAACATCAAGGTCGTACACAAATTAGTAAAATTCTTTACATTTCCAATTATATCTTTGCTCTTATTTAACGGTTTATTTTCTTTCTATCATATACCTGAAATATTTGACTACTTGATGGTTAACTATACGGCTCAGGATATTTACAAAGTCGCACTAATCTTATCTGCATTTGCAATGTGGTGGCCACTTGTTTGTCCCGTCCCAGAATATGATACGTTATCAGGAGTTAAAAAGCTTGGATATATTTTCGCAGACGGTGTTCTGTTAACACCTGCCTGTGCATTGATTATCTTTGCAACAACACCATTATATACTACTTATACAGATCCAACAGTTTGGGCTACTGCAATGGGGTATTGTGTTCCAGGAGGGACAGTTGTACCTCCGGAGCTTTTCTCACAATTTAAGCCCCTAGGGATTATGGAGGACCAGCAATTAGGTGGAATCATCATGAAGATCATTCAAGAGATTTCTTATGGTTCTGCTCTTGGCTATATCTTCTTCCAATGGGCACGAAGAGAAAGAGAGAAAGACGATGAAGAGTTACAATCAGCTAATTTCAGAATGACAGAAGTATAATTTAAACAGGCAGTGAAGAAGTCTCTTCACTGCCTGTTTCTATTTAGATAACCGTCGTAATATCAAAGCGCGAAGCGCAAAACCTATTCCAACGCCTACCCCAATTCCTATTATCGGAATGAATGTAGGTGCGATTGGTGAAGGAATGCTTGAGTAAATCACTCCAATCGTTGAAAAATACGCTGCTGAAACAAACGGTAGAGTTAAATACGGTGGAGTAGGCAATCCTAATCGCTCATAAGCCATGACATAACTCTCAAAGATTGCAAACAAATAGATACATGGATAAAACATGGCCCATTCATAATTTGTTACGTCGATTGCTAGCCCAGATTTTCCTTGAAAGCTATACATGATGTTCAAATTCAAATTCGATTTCACATTGATCACAAATTCTAGAATGATGAAAAATCCACCTCGTATATACGCTCGATTAAGAATTTGACCAAACCCTGGAAACGCAATACTCCATAACAATATTTCAATAGGAAAGAGTTTTCTTTTCAACTTATCACCAGCTTCTCAAACCAACTTGTACACCATTACTTTTTCCAAATAAATGGGATTGATTCTTCATGCTTGGAATTATTTTCAGAATTAGCTTGTCACTCTTTGCCACATACTACAGATATCCATATTAAATAAGGAGGCTGTAAGTATGCTGACAACCAATCAGCTTCGTTCATTTAAAACAATCATAAAAAGACGTTTAGCAGAAATTGCACAACAGGAAACTTCTGAACAAGAAGACTTTGGCCTATCGCAAGCTCTTGTTCAACAATCTACTGGCGAGCTTTCAAATTATGATAACCATCCGGGTGATACAGGAACGGAACTTTTCGAGAGAGAGAAGGACCTTTCGTTAGATGAGCATTTAAAGCAGGAGAAAGCCGAGCTTAACCTTGCGCTACAAAGAATAAACCAGGGGAAATATGGAGTTTGTGAAGTATGTGGAAGGGAGATTGCTGTAGAACGCCTTGAGGCGATGCCTACTGCCGTAACGTGCGTAGACCATTCACCTTCAAACCACACATCACAAAATCGGCCAGCTGAAGAAGATACGCTAGGTCCACCGTTCGGTAAATTCGATAACGACAATAAAGATGCAAACTTCTTTGACTCAGAAGATTCGTGGCAACGTGCAGCTAGTTATGGCACGTCAGAAACCCCGTCGGATTTCATCGATCCTAAAAAAGATTACGACAACATGTACGTCGAATCTAATGAACCGTATGGGTATGTGGAAGAGATCGAAACGTTTATCACTTCTGATATCAATGGCAAGCCAACAGGAATCATGCCTAACGAATCACATGAACGATATGAAGAGACGATGGATGAATATGAACAGAGCATGTTCGAAGGGTCATTGGAGGATTCAGACTATAAGTAATTAAAAAACGCCGATCCATGGCTATCATGGATCGGCGTTTTTTACATTTCTTGCGGTGCATGTAGACCGAGTAGTCTCAAACCTTCTGTTAACACGACTGATACTGCCGCAACTAAGTTGAGTCTTGCTTCTTTTTGTAGTTTATCATCAAGTATTCTTACCTGTCCGTAGTACTTATTAAAGGACCTTGAAAGATCTAATACATACTTTGCCACTAGTGATGGATCATAGTCCCTCCCTGCTCGTTGAATGACTTCAGGAAAATCATTTAGGAGCATAATGATCGGCCATGCTTGTTCATCGTCAACACCCTGGACCTCACCTTGTGAATATTGCCCTTTGCGTAAAATCGAACATGCTCTCGCATTCGTATACTGAACGTATGGTCCTGTTTCACCTTCTACTCTCAGCATGCTTTCAAGTGAAAAATCGATGTCATTGCGACGATCATTCTTTAAATCATGGAACATGACTGCTCCTACACCTACATGTTGTGCAATCATGCTTTTATTTTGGAGGGTAGGATTTTTTGATTCAATATTAACATTAGCAAGCTGAATGGCTTCTTCTAGCACTTCTTCAAGAAGGACAACCTTTCCCTTCCTAGTAGACATCTTCTTCCCATCTTTTAACATCATCCCGAACGAAATGTGATGCATGTGATCTGCCCAATCAAACTCAAGTTTTTTCAACACCTCAATCAGTTGCTTAAAGTGCAAACTTTGTTCATTTCCTACTACGTATAAGGACTGGCTGAATCTGTATGTTTCATACCGATAGATCGCTGCGGCCAAATCACGTGTCGCATACAATGTCGCTCCATCTTTTTTCTTTATTAAGCATGGAGGAAGGTTATCATCTTCCATTTCAACGACTAGAGCTCCTTCTGATTCTTTTAGAAACCCTTTGTCATTCAGTAGATCTACAACACGGTCCATTTTATCGTTGTAAAAAGCTTCGCCATTCGTTGAATCAAAAGAGATATCCATCAGATCATAAATCCGATTAAATTCTTGTAAGGATTCTTCTCTAAACCACTTCCATAACGCTACAGCTTGCTCATCTCCATCTTCAAGACGCTTAAACCAACCTCTTCCTTCGTCTTCTAGCGCAGCATCTTTCTCAATTTCTTCATGGAATTTAATATAAAGAGTTAACAACTCTTTAATTGTATTTTGGCGAACTTTCTCTTCATCTCCCCACTTTAAATAAGCAGCTATCAACTTACCGAACTGAGTTCCCCAATCTCCAAGATGATTAATTCGAACCGGCTCATATCCTATTTTGTATAAAATTAGTGCTAGTGAATTTCCGATAACGGTTGAACGTAGATGCCCCATTGAAAATGGCTTCGCAATATTAGGTGAAGACATGTCGATTGGGACCTTCCCACCTTGACCAACATCGCTTGTCCCATACGATTTTCCACCCTCTAAAATTTTGCCAATAACTGCAGAAGAAGCGTCGCTTTTCTCTAAATAAATATTGAGATACGCTCCTACAGGCTCACATCTTTCAATCGCAGGATGTTCAACTTTTTCAGCTAGTTCTTGAGCAATTTGTTGAGGGGACCTTCTCATTATTTTGGCAAGATCAAAACAAGGAAAGGCAAAATCTCCATAGCTTTCTTGACTTGGTTTTTCAATTCGTTTCATGATGATCTCGTATTCAACCTTTTTCTCGATTGCATGATACAGTTCATTTGCAAAGATGTCTTTATAATTCAACTCAGGTTCCTCCTCTTTAACTAAACAAAAAACTCCGCCTCTATATAAAATAGAGACGGAGTTCTTCCGCGGTACCACTCTTATTGCCTGGTCATAACCAGTGCCAACTTAATTTCCGTAACGGGGAAACCGACCATTCCTACTAGTTGTTCAGAACAGTATCTTGAAAGTCCGGTTCATGTATGCCTCGGCTCCAGGCTCACACCATCCCCGGATCGCTTTTCCCTTAACAAACACTACTCTCTTTCGCATAGACGTTAGTATATTACTAATCAGTATAGCTAAATGACGCAAAAAATCAATACGTTTCTGATAATTATCCTGAATGTTGTTCCTTCCGTTCTCCATCGGATATACCTTCTTCATATGCTTCCCGATAAATAGAGGTCATGTACATATAAATCAGCTGTCTTACTTTAGGTTCAACGTTGACGACTTCTAAGTGCTTCATACATCGATCTACAGCGAGCTTTTCCTTTTGAGTGTTTCTAATCGTCATCGTAAGAACCACCTTCCGATATAGTTAATTATATTATACAATACTTAAACAACAAGAGACTATACATTCGACATAAGTTATCATAACCTTCATAAAAATGATACAAAAGCCCAGCAATATCAATCTTTCATCTGAGACTTTTTTCATACTCTCCTATTATCCAACTTCTTCAGTCATACAATTATTGAACATTGGATATACAAAGAAAAAACGAGAATGTGCCCTCAGAGCTCATTCCCGTTCTACTTTTTCCATCTCTTCAATTTTCGGTTCTTTTGATCCGTGCCACGCATAAGCTACGTTGTACAACTCGCCTTCGTCAACTAAGTTCCAAGTGAGTTCATCTTCCACAACAAGTTTCTTCGCTTCACCTTCACCCTCTGGCTGAACAAAAACATAGTATTCATGATGGTGGCTTTCTTTACTAACGATTTCCCCTCGTTCAATGTGCTCTTCATGGACATATGTATACTTCCCTAGTAGAAGAGCTCCAGCGATTACAATGAAACTGCCTATGATTAGATTGGTTAATTTCTTTCGATCCATATTTCCTCCATTTTAGTAGACGACATTCGTTTACTAATAAGGTACCACAAAACTCGGTTTAGTAACAAAATTCGACTTGTATGTTTAACACAAAATCTCGCAGGGTATCGATTACTATAAGCCGAACATACTTATTACTTTACTTACAAGGAGGAACAGCATAATGGCTAAGAACTCTCAATATCAACCGATACATGAAAAAGGTTTTGAATTAAGTGATGCACAAGAAGTTGCATACGCTAAGGAATTTAAGAAAGCAGATATCGCAGGTGGCATTCGCAAAACGAAAGTAAAACGAGCTAAAAGCGAAAATCCTGATCTATTAAAATAAGAACTAAGAAAGAGTCATGCATTTTGCATGACTCTTTCTTAATTATAGAGGAACCGGGCTTCAGCTTTCCCGATGCCGTAGGAGTTTGTATACCGCTTGCTTTCCTGCGGACGAACGCCCGAGCCTATTAGCGAAAAAAACGTCGCTGTGGGGGCTCGGTCGGAATACATTTCTGAAAGCTACTTTGTAATAAAAGATCTTGAATTGATGAATTATTTAATTTAGTTCATTCACATAACAACGTTGATTGGAGCGGAAATCCCTCCACACATTCATGAGGCAACCAAATTAAATTAGTGAAAAAATCAATCCTCCTGCTTTATGAATGCATCATACCCCTTCGCCTTTAATTCGTTACAGAGCTTTAATGCATGGCTTTTTTCTTTAAACAGGCCTGCTTGTACAACATACCTTGATGGCTTCATAATTTTAATAGTAGAAAGTGCTACGGACTCGGCTAGCTTTAGACGAAACGAGTGTGTACGAAGTTTTGCCATGTCCTCATTTGAGTCTAAGAAACCGTATTCTACGATAATTGTCTCAACTGTGCCTGTTAAGCGGTGCATGTAGTAGTAATCCCGGTTGTCACTACCTTTCCTAGAGAATATTCTCCTTAAAGGCATTCCAGCTTCCTTTAAAGCCTCACCTGCAGCTGTCGCAAGCATTCCATCTGAATAGATTGAGTGGATGACTTCTGCGCCAGTTCCTCCACCCGCATTGAAATGATTGCTAATACAAATTGAACCACCAGATCTCTTGACTAGATTCGTACGGTTACCAGGTGTAAGCCCCTTATCTTCACTTCTAGTTAGTATCGTTTGGACCCCAAGCTTTTTAAGGAACAACTGCTGATGCAACGATACCTCTAGCGTCCAATCCTTTTCTTTTATTCCTTTTGCACATGCACCAGGATCTATTCCTCCATGACCTGCATCGATAATAATCATTTGTCCTCACTCCTCATTTATAGTTTCCTTCCTCTATATATCGATTTAAAAAAGGAAAAAGGGGCACCTCTGTACAAATACTTATAAATACCTGGAACCTTTGGTAGGAAATACCGTCTTTAAGAGTAAAAGGATACTAAAAGGGCTGATAAGATGAATAAAAGCGATCTCAACTTAATAAAGCAAAAAGATATTTCGTCGTATACCACTGTCCAAAAAACGCAGCTGATCGAACAGTTAATGTCACAGTTTGGTGAATCCATACTTAGACTTTCTTATACATATGTAAAAGATTGGGGGAAAGCTGAGGACATCGTTCAAGAAGTTTTTCTAACATGCTTCCTGAAACTTGATACATACCGAGGAGAAGCTTCCATAAAAAATTGGCTATACCGAATTGCGGTCAATCGCTGTCATGATTACGTTCGAAGCTGGTCATTTAGAAACATAATCCCTAGTACGATGCTTAAATTAATGAATTCGCATGATTCATCTCCTGAGTTATTACTCGTCCAAAATGAAGAATCTTTAAAGTTGCGTAATGAAATATTGAAGCTCCCTATTAAATACCGTGAATCATTTATTCTGTTTTATCATGAAGATTTATCAATTAAAGAAATTAGTCACCTTCTCGATACAAAGGAAGCTACAATCAAATCACGCCTGCATCGCGCTCGGCGCCTGCTCGAAAACAGCCTGGGTGGAGAAAGTGAGTGAACGACAACATGAAAACAAACGATTTGAAAAAACAGGTGAAACGATCACTGTTTCAGAAAGAGCATTTCACTGAAGCAAAAAAAGAAAAAATGCTCGAAAATATCCTTATCCAGCACTATTCTGGACGCCCTAGAAGAAAAAGCATGGTACTTGAATGGGTTGGTATCGTCGCTTGCCTCCTATTACTTGTTACGACCACTTTTCAATTAACAGGAACCGAGATGTGGTTTCCTACAAGCAATAATTCTGCAGAGGAAGCCCTTGATTCACCATATATCAGCGCAGCATATATGAAGCGCTCTACAGAAATAGCAAAGCGAGATACCGATATTCTCGATGTTACCTATTTCGCGAAGGGAACGACACTTCATTTGGAGTTAATGGTACCTGAGACGCTTTCAGAAGCTAAGATGAAGGAAGCGGCTAATACCTATCTGACATTATTATCGCACCTCTATATCGAAGAATATAATGGACTTGGCGATCTTTGGCGGTACTACTCAGTGGATATCATCATCACTGCAGAAAACGAATATGTGATTCAAAATTACTTTGATGAAAACCAAGATGCGATTTTGTTGAAAGGTACGAAAGCAAGAGAAGATACTAGCATCAACTGGAATTCAACAAACTGATTTTGACCAAACGAAAAGCACAACCTCTCCGGTTGTGCTTTCTACTATCTATTGACAGCTTTTCGTTCTTGAAATTTGTAATCTTCTTCATTGATAAAGTGAAACGAACTTGCTGACGCATCCTTTTCAATTGTGCGTTTCTTCTGTTTACTCCTCCGCTTTATGCCTGCCTGTCGATTTATTGTCTGCTTATACCCTTCAAGGGCAATATTCACTGAAAAGATAACGAGCACGAAGAAAAGAATTGGGATAAGCGGAATCCATGTATTATACGGAAGATATTCATATGTAGAACCAATAAGACCTGACCACTCTGAAGAGACGGACCGATATTCATCCCCTAACTCTGGATCTGGAGAAAAAAGTGTACCTCCAAAGAATAATTTGAGCAATCCTAGATGAAGCAATAGAATGAACACATTGATTAACTGTTGAAGGAATATGATGGTCATTCTTGGCCACAAATGAGGCAAGATGTGCCTGAATAAGATACTTATCTTAGAACCACCAAGAATTCTGGCTCCTTCAATATAGCTCTTTTGCCAAAGCGAATTTGTTTCATTCGATATAAGGACTGTGGTGGTTGGAACAGCGACGGCTGTTAATATAATGACTTCAAAAATCGCTCGCTCATAGAAGGTATATTGAAACGTGCCCTCCATCCCGTTCTCCATCAACACACCACGTAAAATAAAATAACTCAACAAAGAAATTGGGATATACTGCATAGCGTCAACCATCCCCGACGATACTCTAGATATTTTTCTTGTGAAAGTACCAGAGATTACTCCCGCTACAAACGACAACGCTATCCTCATACAGGCTACTAGAATCGCTATCCCAATCGTGTATTTTGCACCGATAATGATTTGCTGAAACAGGTGAAAGCCTAATTGATCTGTCCCAAAAGGTGGTACATGTGTAGGTGGTAATGGAGCTTTATCGATTAAATTTCCATCCTCATTATAGAGCAAGAAGGTTTGTGGAATATGGTCATCATAGGCAATCGAATAGTAGACGCTCCCACCAAAGAGTAGTAATAGTACGATCATCCCGATAAGAAACATTGGATTTTTAATCACAGCTAGCAATTCTTTTCCCCCCTTTCATTATGACAATGCCTCTGCTTTTGAAACGCGTTCTGCAAGTAGTTGGTAGAGTGATAACATGATGAAGATTGGCACAAAAAGAAGAAGTGCACTTGCCGTAAAAATTTCAGCTGTCGGATTGCGATACATAAAGCGTATAATTCCGTTTAAATTAAAAACGAACTCCATTATGAATAAATTAGAAAGCGCAAACCAAACGATCGATTTAGAATGAAAATAAATCGGTAATAATGCATTCCTAAACATATGAATAAACACGAGTGCAGAACGAGTTACACCCTTTGTTTTTGCCAATTCAATATAAGGCTTATCTGCTTCTTCCTCCAAAACATGCAACATTATTCGATAGAATAGTAAGGATGGCAAAATCGATAATACGAGAATAGGTAACGCGTAGATTCGTTCAAAAGACGCAATATCAACGAGTAGAATGCTTGTCTTCTTATAAAACCAAATGACACCAATCTGTACAACTGCGAGAACAAAAACATCAGGTAATGATTCGAACAAAAATAATCCTCGCTTTATGATTCGTTGAAAAGGTCGTGGAAGCATAACCGTGACATATGCTGAACCTAAGCCTACTAAGAAAGCAATCAGTAAAGCACTGAATAGCAAGATCAACGAATAAGTCAGATATGTAAAGATTTCAGGAAATAAAGCATATTGATTGTTTCCAATTCTAAACGTGAGCTCATCATAATGAATAAGGTTCTGTACAGTAGATGTTAATCGATCCACATATCCCCCAATATCAAGTTTCATGCCATCAAACAAGCCTGGTAATGCACCAAGTAACAACACACCAATAAATGAAGCTAGGAATTTCACCCCGAATCGGTTGATCCCTCTACTCATATAGATCCCCTTTCATAGCCTATCTATTTCTACTACTCACTCTTAAAGACGTAAACTATTCCCAAAGGTTTCAGTTTGAAAAGATGAAATTTCAATTTCTGTCAGTGATGAATTTTCTTAAGTGTGAATAGGTTGATAAAAGTAGCATTATGAGAGGAGGCTTTTCTATGAACAGCTCACTTGAGATGATCCGAAAAATAAATGGCATAACAGCACTCAAAAGTCATTTCACTACCCTCATCGAACAAGATCGAAAGCTTGCCGCTTTACAAGTTAACGATGAAGAGGTTTCATTTCCAACCCTATATACACTTTCATCCTTAATAACTACTAATCAATTAACTAAGTACTTATCTGACAGAAATAAGGTAGCACTCGCACTTAGAAAGGATATTCTAGCTAAAGAACGATCTCCGGCTACACCTTTTCCATACTCAATATGTGAAACCCCTCAACTCATTCACTCTGTTCTAAAGTGGATTGTTGACACGGGAGCTAACGAGAACTTGAACTCCAAATATCGCTTCGTCTTAGATCGTTCTGCAGGCTTATTAACAACGATCTATCATGACCCTACTGATCTTCCTGCTGTTTCACAATTATTGTTTAAGAGAAACCATGATAGTCATCAAACACATTATTTAACCTGGGCATATTTTTCTTCACAAAATTTTAGTTGTTTGCTTCCTATCGGCGAACGATTAGCATCGGGGGACGAAGCTGAAAAGGAATTCGCGTTGGAACTTCTCCATTTTATTCCTGGTATAGATGAAGCTAAAGAGCCTTACGTTCATTTTAGAAACTGGTATGAAGAAAACCTTCCATACCTTGTTCTAAATGAAGATAGCTATGAGATGACCGCTCAATTAGAACCTTATTGTGTTGATTATATGTTGAAATATAAAGAGCAGCAGACGAATACTAGATATCATGACGAGGAATTCAAAGCATTACCATCAGAAACACAAAAGATACTTGGAGATTTCTCATATAAGTTAAGGAAGTATTCTCGCTCAGAATGGAAGGAATGGTTAAATAGACCTCTAGATGCGCAGGTTCAATCGATTGAGGAGGTAAACCATGATACTTATAGGAGGTAAAAAGGTAACTATTGATAATTTTGATGAACGCATGATTCAAAATCAATTTGAACGAAATGTATTAGAAGCTCTACTCAATAGTCCCACCACACACACCTACCGTTCTCGGGGAGAAGTTTTGTTTGAAATGCAATTTCGGTCAGCTATTACAGCTAGCGCTCGGGAGCTTTATTATAGTGGGGCTCAGTTCGCAGACTTTTACAAATCAAGATGCAATCCTATGTTTTGGGACCTTTTACCAGATGGGGCGTTTCAATTAAAACCAGGAATTCCCCCTTCCGAAGCAATCATCGATATTTTTCGAAACGGAAGAATTTATGCGTTCGAATGTGCGACAGCAATGATTATCGTATTGTACAAAGCTACTTTAAGGATGCTGCCACCCGCTAAGTTCAACAGTTTATTTGCAGATATTCGTTTATGGGGATGGAAGTATGATAAGGACCTTCGTATTGTTCATAACATACCACCACAATACGTTCCAGGCGATATTCGCTATGTTAAAAACCCTGATGTGAACCCTCTCACACCAGAATGGCAGGGGGAGAACATAGTAGATATGGGAGATGGTACTTTCTTCGGTCATGGACTTGGGTTTCGTACACTACCAGGTATTATAGATGCTCTTGCTCGTAGAAGACGCCCCGGGGCTATGAGGATGCCTTACCTCCTTGAAACAGCGACTCGACCAGGCTTCTCTTATCTATATCAGTTTGCAACAATGCGCCACGAAGAACGTAATCAAAACGTATTGCTATTTGACGATCAGCTATCAAATACATCTGTGTCGATCGACGACTACAATCAGAATCAAGGTGAATTATTAAAAGAATATATTACGATTCGTTTTCCTGAAGCGTAAAGGACATGTTCATTCTCCCTTTCATATAGATGAGTGCCCGCTACTCTTTAAATGGTTCTGCATATAGTATAAAAAAACGGACGGTGCAGACCATGGAGACATACCCTACACTTTTAACATCACGTTTAGTGCTAACTGCTCTGCATCCAAATGATGTCGAGCCTTTACTTGCTATTTTCGGAGACCCGCTTGTTACGTTTTATGATACTGGCGAAATCATGAAAACTAGAACACAAGCCATCCATTATATCAATGCTTTCAAAGACCCTTCCTCTATCGCTACAACAAACGCCATTCGCTTTGCTATACGTCTGAAAAGCAACAATCAACTGATTGGCACCGCCGGTTACCAAAACTGGGATCGCACATCGTCCAAAGCTGAGATAGGAGCTGTACTTGCAAGGGAATACTGGCGAGGAGGCTATGGGATCGAGGCAGCAAAGTCCATTATTGATTTTGGATTTAATAAGATGAGGTTGCACAAAATCTATGCTCAAACGATTCAAGATAACGAACCAGCCGTTAAACGTTTAAAACAACTGGGGTTCAAAAAAGAAGGATGTTTCAAAGAGCATATCTTTCTCCATCAGAAATATTTTGATGTTCTTGTCTGCTCCTTGTTCCATAAATAAAGCTCCTCCCGTTCATTTGGAAGGAGCTCATCATCATGCCGTTTTCTTTGGTGGTGGAGATAAGAATGCTGCAATTGTACCGAGGATCGGAAAAATCAAAATCAGTAACAGAATCTCTGTATATCCACCAAACGTATCGTAAGCTACACCAAAAGGTAAAGGACCAAAAGCTGAACCGATTACCATCGTTGTAGTAGCAATACCTTTTATACTACCTAGATTTTCTCTCCCAAAGTAATCTGGCCAGATAATATTGAGTGTGATCCTTTCAATCCCTCCGATAATCCCCCAAAGCACTCCGAATCCAATAGCAAGAATATAGGTATCTACTTGAGTTAATAAAAGAATAAAAGCAATTTGTCCTATGAATGATAGTCCCAATACGATATGGACATTCACACGTTCAAGGATAAATCCAGAAGCCATCGTTACAGGAAAGCCAACGATCGCCATTATACTCAAGATCAAAGCGGCCGTTTGATTTGGAACCCCTTGCTCTCCTAATATTGAAAAGAGGTGAAAAGTAAGCCCAGTATTTACGAGTGCAGGAATACTTACACAAAATAAGATTAACCAAAAAGCCCTTGTTCTCATAGCTTCCTTTACAGTCCAGTTCGTTTCGAAACCTTCCTCTTCTTCCTCATCCATCTTCTCTTCCTTCCTTTTAGCAAGTCTCTTTTTAGAAACTGCATTATCGGGAAGCAGACCGATATCTTCTGGCTTGTTTCGAATGAAGAAGAAAACCACTGGTAGAAAAATAATAACGATTGCCCCAGCAAGAATTCTCCAGGCATTCTCCCAACCAAACGAAGCGATTAACCACGTATTTAGAGGTGGAAACGTGGCAGAACTTAAAAACCCACCTATAGCCATGAAGCTTAGTGCTCGTCCTCGTTTAAGGACAAACCATTGTGGCACTAGCGTATTCGGTACAAGAGTCATAGATCCTTGTCCAAACAAACGCAGCATAAAAAAACCAATGAATAACATGACTGGTCCAACTACAAAACTGTTCCATAAACAAGCTACAGCGAGTAGCGAACCTACAATGAGCATCATCCGTCTTTGTCCAAATTTATCTACCATTCTACCGATAATAAATAGTAATAAACCTGCCGCTAGGGTAGCAGAAGAATAAATACCAGAAACTAATGAACGACTCCAACCAAAATCTGATATATAGTGATCAATAAACACAGAAACCCCATAGGTCTGTCCTGGACCAGAAAAGAAAACACCTACGGCAGCAGCTGCGACGATCAGCCACCCATAGAAAAATGGGGATTCCTTTTGCTTCGAAGATTGCTGCATTGTGAATCTCCTCTCCTAAAGGTATTAATTCCCATTCTACAGAAGAGTACAGATAACCCAAAGTACTTTGTCTTTTTGAAGAAAATTCAACCATCTTGTAACCTTTTAATATGGTATATCGTTTTGTTATATAGGAGGAGGAGGGGTTTAGATGAATGAAACATTTGATCGGCTGTATAACGACTATCACGCGACATTATTCCAGTTCTTATTCTATATGGTAAAAAACCGTGCAGTCGCAGAGGAGCTTGTTCAAGAAGTTTATATTAAAGTATTACGCTCCTATCATTCATATGAAGAAAGAAGCAATGAAAAGACATGGCTATTAACGATTGCCAGAAATGTCGCAATCGATTATCTGCGAACACATAATCGAAGGTCATCCCGCTGGCTAAGTAAATTTGAATTTAATAAACAAAATGCAAAAGACGCTACACCGCTCCCAGAAGAAATCGTGATGCAAAAAGAAGAAGTTCAAGCCATATACCATAGTTTGAAAAACTGCACTCTCGATCAGCAGCAAGTCCTTATCCTTCGTTATATCCAAGAATTTACAGTAAACGAAACGGCTGAGGTGCTCGAGTGGAGTGTAAGTAAAGTCAAAACTACCCAACATCGTGCGATCAAAGCACTTCGCGAACTGTTGGATGACCATACGAAGACGAATTTAAAGGGGGTTTTATGATGAGCGAAAAAACAAAATCTCTGTTGTCAAAATTGCCAGATGTAAAAGATCATCAAAGTAAAGAAATGATCTATCAACAAGTTCAAAATAAAATGAAAGAACGAGGTAACAACATGAAGAAAAGTAAGAAACGGTTAACGTGGGTGATTCCTTCCTTTGCAACAGGAGCTGTTGTCGTGCTATCCCTGTTTCTTTTACCAGGTGTATTTGACCAACCTGATGACCAATCCGAGAGTGCATTAACAGAATCCTCTGCAGACAGCCAACCTTCTAATGAGAGCGCCACGACGGCTACACTTGATGAAGAAGGAAAGAAGATCGTAGAAGACCCAATCGGAAAAGCCGAAGATAACAATGCAGGGTTTGTTGCTGAAGAAGTGGTTGCATTCGAACACTACACTCCTGCCATGCAGCCTGGAACTAACAGCCTTGTCTTCTCGTTTCCAGACCAAGAAAGTCTAGCTCTCATTCCATTAACCTTCCAGGTTGATAGTAAGCAAACTCTACCAGAACAGATTCAGGAAATCCTCTCGTCATTTGATGCGAACGCAAACGGTTTTGGTCAATCACCATTAGCTGATGCTTCCATCGATGTTGAAACGCTAAATGGATCGAAGACGCTTGTAGTCGACTTCCCTACACCTGGCGACAGCTTGTCATCAAACGAATCCATCTTGGTCCGTAATACCACATTGTGGCTTGCAGATAGTATTGATGCAGAAAATATCAATTGGAAAACAAACGGGGAAGATGGCTATATGCTAGGTAACTTCGGTCCCGCTGAACAAAGTATAGAAGAAGAGGTTGCACCATACTTCCTATTTGAAACAGAGACGGACAGTCGCTACCTTGCGAAAGGATCTGTACTCTATGGTGAAAGTGCAACTGATTTAGAAAGTGTCCTTTCACTTATGAAGGATGGCGATAGCCAAAATAGCGCGTATATTCCTTCAATCCCAGAAGGCGTTTCAATTGATTCCGTTGAAAAAAGAGACGACCTAGCTGTGGTAACCTTTACTGAAGATAGTACCTTTACTTCTGAAGAAGAAGCGATGGAAACACTTGAGGCAATCATGCTAACTGCGGCACAGTTCGGTTACAATAAAGTCAGTTTCCTTAATACTGGATTTGAAAAAGTTGGTCCGTACTCTTTTTATGAAGCAATCGAGATCCCTCAGTCTCCAAATGCCATTTCTCTTAGTGAATAATTCTCTTTCTCCGAACTCGAGAAAAAAATACGAAAAACGCATCCTAGTCCATGGATGCGTTTTTCTTTCAATACAGAAGAGCCTAGTGGCGTAACATGCCATTCCAAGCTCTTACTAAGTTAACTATCTTGCTATTTCAGTAATGATGTCAGCAGGTGTCATTTCCGTGTTAAGCTCATGTTCACCTGGTTGAATAGCTGTTTCTTTACCTTTTTCTCTTAATACATTTATGAAATCATCAGCAGTTTTCACTAGTTTCTGATCTTCTAGACTTTGCGCTACTTCTTGACTTGTCATGCCCTCTTTGATGATAAATTCAACCTTTTCACGCTTTTGCTTTTCTTTTTCAGCATCTTTTTTATCATCCGTTTTTTCCTTTGAGGTATGTATAGACTCTAACTGTTTTTTTGAAGCCTGCAATGATTCGTATTCTTCTTTCTTTATCATCACCATATTTTGTTCATTCAATTGCTCTTCAACCAATTCGTCGGTAGACTTCTTGCTATCCTCTGCTAATACATTGGAAAACATAAAGTAATAAGCACCTAGAAGAATTGCAGCAACCAAAAGACCTGCAGCGATACCCTTTGCTTCTTGCTTACTCATTGCTACCACCATCAGCAATTTTCGTTTGACGTTCGAGAAGTTCTGTCCGTTGTTTTACAACCTTCAGTTCTCTCATCAAATTAATATACACATCATCAACTTGCCCTTTAACTTCTTTTGCATAATCGTTTACAAAATATGAGTAAATAAAGAAACCGAGTGAACCGGCAAGCAATAGAAAAATGATCAAAAGCATTATTATCCCCCTACGAACTGTTTTTTGCATTTTCTATATAAACGTATTTCTTCCATCCAATTCTTTCGTTTCACAAGAAGGCTTTCTGTCTATTTCAGCTTTTATTTAAAAATGAAACACAAAAAAACTAGAAAAAATACGACACGAATCGACCTTTTCTAGTTTACCTATTATTTATTAAACTGGCAATACACTTATTGCCTGCTATTGATTGTTAATAAGCTCAATGAAATGATAAAGGATTCTTGCAGTCATTCCCCAAATAACGTAATCCTCATAGTAATAGAAATACTCTGGCATCACAGAAGATGACCAATTATATTCCTCACCGTTAGGAATAAGGTGAAAAGGGAACGTATCTTCAGGTTTCACGTGTAGTTTAATATCGTGGCGTTCAGGAGGATTCGCTATGAAATAGTTCAAAGGGACGGTAAATACTTCTTCGACCTCTTCCGGATTAGGAGATAGGTTCGTATCTTTTTGAATAACACCTAAGAAAGGATAGACGATCGATTGAAAAGACGAAACGAGATAATCGAGCTCACCAATGACATGGACATCGTCCCGAGTTACGCCGAGTTCCTCACATGTCTCCCTCGTAGCCGCTTGTAGTGGACTATCATCGGATCGATCCACTTTCCCGCCCGGAAAACACACCTCTCCTGGCTGTCTTCTAAGCGTATGTGCTCTTATTTCAAACAGCACATGGACTTCACCATTTATTTCTACTAGCGGAAGTAACACTGCAAATTTAAAGAAACGTTCATTACCGAGTACTTCACCCTTTCTCCCTTTAACTTTAGAGTGAATATCTTGCCATACCTGCATTGTATCGAACTCCTTCTATGCTTCCTTCTCTATCTATTATACTCATAATAAAGAGATTTTTCGCAATTTGCGAAAATTTTCTCATAATAGTTGTAACCTTTCTCTTACTCAAGACGTCCAATTAAGAAAAGGGTGATTATATGTTTAAATACTTGGCTATCGGTAGTATTGCACTAATGACGTTAACCGGATGTGGAGAAGGGAATGAGTCAATGAATTCAACGAATAACGGAACGAACGCCAGTGAAGAAGTTACTTCTGAGTCTTCTTCTGGGTCATCTGGTATTGTCGCTGGCTCAATGGAACCATCACTTACATTAGAATCGACTCACAATGGGAAAGCTACCTTTACTTATCGCATTCAAAACCAAACAGAGAAGGTACAAACCGTTACGTTCCCATCAAGTCAAAAGTACGACTATAAACTCTATAATGAAGAAGGTGAGGTTCTCAAAACATATTCTGCTAACAAAAGTTTCATCAAAGAAATACAAACGGCTGAAGTGAAGCAGGCTGAAACGTTGGACTACACCATAACGCTTGATTCGTTACCAAATGGCTCATATACCCTAGAAATCTGGCTTACGGTAGAAGGCGATGACGACTATATGAAGAAGATTGATTTCACAATAGAATAAGTCAAACCAGCTGGCATTTGATGTCAGCTGGTTTTATTATACGAGCCTAAAGTTAACGAAGTGCACGCTCAAGGTGATGTTTCGACATCGTTTGAAAATACGCAGCTTCAACAGAAAGTGACGAAGAGATAAGAAGACTTTCCATCGCTTCACTCTGAAACGACGTTAAGCGACTCTTTGAACAAAGCTCTTTCGCTTTCGTTTTAACAACCTTTGCTGAGAGGTTATTATTTGAGTGAACTTCTTCAAAGAGACACGCATACGCGTGATAGAAAACAAGCGGATTGATTAAATCATCGTTTCGATCAGCAGGATTATTGAAAGCAAACTTTAACAACAACCGAATGCTCTCAAAATCATGTGTGTTTTTTAAATCTTCAACAATGAATAAAATCGCGGCCTGTTCGACTGAATATTTCTTCCCATGCTGCGGAGACCCTATCCAATCCTTTATGTCTCTCTTCACCCAATTCTGCACAGCTGTGGAGCGAAAGCTTGCATATTCAATTTGATTACCTAGGCTGACGATTTCGTTTATTGAAAGACCCATCGCCTTTTCTTCAGCTTTTAGAAGCTTTTGAAAAATAGGAGGAAGGTTGTTGTCATCATTAAATTCCCTCTTACTGCCTGTACGTTCCCACGCCTTAATCAAGATCTCCTGAGGATTCTCTTGATTCCGAATACACTGCAATATGTTTCCCATTTCCATTCTAGTTAAATAATAGCCTTTCATCTTACACCCCTACACCTTATAAGGTCATTTGAACTTATCGTATAGCTTCTTTATGGAAATATCAAGAAGGAGCAATTTCAAATAGAACATTTGGGCTATTTACCCGATATTATTTTGGAACTGTTTCGGAATTGGGTGAATATCCTGTGTTGTGTAAAGGAGGAATTTGCTTATGAACATGTACAACAACCCTTACGGTAACCAGCACGTCCAGGGTGCTATGCAGGGAGCTAACATGCAGAACCAAGTTCAAGGCGCTATGCAAGGGCCTAATATGCCGAACCAGCAAGTTCAAGGCGCTATGCACGGACCGAATATGCCGAACCAGCAGGTTCAAGGCGCTATGCACGGACCGAATATGCCGAATCAGCAGGTTCAAGGCGCTATGCACGGACCGAATATGCCGAATCAGCAGGTTCAAGGTGCTATGCAAGGGGCTAATATGCCTAACCAACAAGTTCAGGGTGCTTTAAAAGAGTTGTCGGGCGATATGAAGAAACTATGTAAGAAGTATAATAACTATCATGCGAACGTTCGAATGAATGATGGAATGGAATATGAAGGCATCATTATGGACTCAGACAGTGAACATGTGTCCCTATTACTCCCACAAGAAGTAGAAGAAGAAGAAGTTGAACGTCAATACGGATATGGTCGTCGCCGTTTTCGACGATACGGCAGGTACTTCTTTCCTTTAGCAGGGATAGCAGCACTTAGTTTAATTCCATATTATCGTCCATATCCTTACTATCCCTATTACGGTTATCCTCCTTACGGATACCCTTATTATTAAAATACCTAAAGAAGACGAAAAGAAAGCCGAGAGTGGCTCCCTTTTCGTCTTCTTATTATGGTTTACACGTTAGCTTATTGATTTTTTTGTTGACGTATTTCCTTGTTCGAAATAAGCTCATTTCCTTGTTCGGAAGTAAACCGTTGATTGAGTGAATGACCGGAAACACTATCAAAAACCATATCTGGATTTAATGAAGTATTCATCTTGATATCCTGTTTTGACCTTTTCTTATTTTCCGTCATGATATCCACCTCCATCATTACATATCATGACCTGAACTTTTAGAAACATACCTTCTATACGGTGATGACAACCTTCCCAAATTGTTTCGCTTCCGACAAATAATCAAATGCCTTCTCAATATCATTCAATGTGTAGGTCGTGTCGATGATCGGCTCAATAGAATGGTTCGTTACAAATTCAAGCATGGTACTAAATTCTTCTCTGCTTCCCATCGTTGAACCAAGGAAATTATATTGTCCATAAAAGAAAGATCTTAAGTTGATTTCAGCAGTATCACCTGTAGATGAACCAAAGATCACGAGTGTTCCTCCTCGAGTTAAGATTTCTAAAGATCGATTGATTGTAGCTGCTCCAACACTTTCGATCACAAGATCAACCTTCTCGCCCTTAGTTGCCTCTCCCCAATCTTCTTCATTGGATAGTGCAACATCTGCTCCAAGTTCAAGTGCTCTATTCCGTTTTTCTTCACTTCTTGAACTTACGATTACTCTCGCCCCGATAGCTTTGGCAAACTGAAGCAAAAACGTTGCAACGCCTCCACCGATACCAGGAATGAAAACCGTTTGGTCACTCTTCAATTGACCTCGAGTGAATAATGAGCGATAAGCTGTTAACGCAGCTATACCGTAAGATGCGGCTATCTCATAAGACATAGAAGAAGGTTTTGGAATGGCATTTTCCTCAGGAAGCACAATGCTTTCAGCAAATGTGCCATTTCCAGGGAATCCAACAATTTGGAAGCCTTCTGGGGGAACCGCAGAGGTCTTTTCCCAACCGATTCCTGGATTAATAAGTACCTCATCACCTACTTTTACAGACTGGACGCCTTCTCCTACTTCACTTACTACCCCAGCACCATCTGAACCTAAAATAACATCAGGGTCACCATCCGATCTTCTCTTTGGAACAGATAGGTCCCTGTGGTTTAAACCTGCAGCTTTTATTTGGATTTGCACTTCCCCTTTACCAGGGCGAGGTTCTTCCAGATTCTCTTTGTATGTTAGGCCATCTTTTCCTTGTACTCCACCGTGAACATAACCTTCCATATGTAATTCCCCTCCTAATACCATTTGTATAATTACTCCTGCTCTATCTATTCCTAGGTTTTACCGTTGATAAACCTATGGTTCCTACATTATCACACATATAATAAACGCATCAGGAATCATCCTGATGCGTTTATGTTTAGCCACTAATCCATTTGTATTCCAGTCCCCAGCTATCTTTTGCAAGAGTTTTTACTTTTGCAACACTTTCTCTTTCAACCGCGTACGAATCACCTTGCTCGTATGGGTTGTAATGAAACGCATAGAGACGGGATGTGAATTCCTCGAAAGGAAGTGAGCTTTCACCAAAGTTCTCTCCATTACCCATAACTGTACTAACGATTCCTTGCCCCCAGTTCTGAGAGCCGTCATTGTTTGGATTATAGAAATAAACGCGGTAATTTCCTTTAGGACACTTCGCTACTCTTTGAATCGACACAGCATGAAAACCAAGCATCTTTCCATGAACGTTGGTAATAAATATCCCTACAGGATTTGGATAGATTAATTCATATTCATCATTGTATTCAGGATGATGCGTTGCATAAAATAACCTTACAAAGCCCGGATAATCTGCAATGTTCCCAGTTATGGGCTCGATTACTGTACTGAATCCTTTTTGTACCCAATTCCCATAAAAAGCAGGATTCACCCAACGATGTCCATCTTCACCTCTTAAAGCTACTCTAGTCATCATTTCACTATAAATTCGATCCAAATGCGGAACTAATACGATGGACACCGGATCAAGCTCAGGATGAAGTTCAGGAGCCAATCCTCCCTGAAGGTCTTTAGAGTAAATGCTCACGCCTTCGAAAACCATATCGATTTCGCCATCTCGTGCTGCTCGAGGGATAATCTCCAATAAATAGCCAGGAGCATGCTGCGCCCATAAGCTAATTCCCCTTGCTGCCTGACAGGTTGGGTTTAAGCCCTGACCGACTCCAAGCGGTTGACCAAGCACGCTGATGACACCAGCTAGAAGGATGCTGTTTGCCGTGAGCCCTTCTCCTTCGTTAGCCGATTTAAATAGAGCATTTCGAACTTCTGGTCGAATATCAAGTTCGATCAGTCTTCTTAGCCCTGGTATGACAGGTGAAGCAGATAGAACGCCTCTTTCTAAAAGCAATGCTAGCCCGTATACCGATTGACAGGTCGAAGGGAAAAGAGCCACCTTTATAAGCTGATGAACCAGTTCTGCATGCTCCTCAAAATTCGCTTTTCCTTTTCCACTCAACTGTAAGAGTGCCGGAAGAAACTCTGGAGACTTTCTGCTCAAAAAGCGTGCGAGAACACTATGATGCGGCGAACAAAGACCAGTCTGTCTCATAGAACGACCTAGGATCTCACTTTCTCTTTGAAGCTCTTCAGCAGAAAGATTCATCAATTGCTTTCGGTATTCATTAGGCTGTGAGTATAAATGGCTCAAATTGGATGGTCCTTCGATTGAAGCAACGAATTGCTGAAGAACCTCTCTCTGACTATCATCTTCATGTGTCTTAAGCATCTCTTTTGCCATTTTTATAATCGAAACGGTACGTTTAACCATAATAGGGCGTTGAGCAGTTAATCGTTTAATTTCGTGTATTAGGGTTTCAGAGAGTGCACTCGAAGAAAGATAACGAGAAATGAACTGAAACAACCGCTGAGCTTCAGCAGCATTTTCCTTTTTTTCAATCCGTGAAGCTTCTGTTGCTTGAGGAAATAATAAATCTAAATTAAGAGCCATGACTTCATTTAGAAAATCCATAGCCATTTCTTGGGACACATTAGAATTTTTGCCCTTACCTTCAGCAATGGCTAACATACGTAAATTGCTCATCATTTCGATGACGTATGGAAGCCCCTTTGCTTGAAGGGAGCCTGCAACTAGTGGTGGCTGAAGCTTTGATGCATCTTCCCATGGCCCATCTTGGAAGACTCCAGCTTCATCGAATTTATCTGCATACTTAAAAAGAATTTCAAGCCCTTCATCTGTTTCAAGAAGACGATTCGCTTCTTGATACACGTCCGTCTGGTACCTTGATTTTGCATATGCGGGCGCTTCGTTAAGCTTAGTCAAAGACTGGGAAAACCTTGCAATCTTTCCTTCTGTTACGTCAGATGGCATGCTTAATTCTCCTTTATGATAAAGAATATTCTATAGATAGAAATCGTACTTTTCATAGTATTCAAGTAAACGTCTCATCTCAGCACTATCGTCTCCAAAGAAGAAGATCGTTCCATAATGATTTCCGAATCCAACTCGCTCCGCTACTTTTCCTTGTGGAGGTGTGAACATGTCATGCTTTTCGAAGAAAGCGTGCTCTTCTAGCTCATCTGGAATCGTTAACTCTTCAATGAAATTGACGTGAGGATGTACCATAAGGCAACCAGCATATCCATTAGCCTCATCTTCAGATGGGAAGAACTTTCTTAACTCTTCTTCTGTCGTATTAGGATCACTACATAGGATTTGTGCTTCATACGCACTAAAGCCGTAAGCGCGTTCAATTAAATCAAAAATATGACCACCAGGAACACGTGCAGCTACTTCTCCAAAGTGCAACGTTCCATCTGGCATGATGAAATATTCTGGGTGTATAACACCATTTTCAATTTCAAATGCTTCGATAAGTTGTTCAATCGCTTGTCGAATAACTGGTCGCTTGGACTCTAGAGACGGAGAAGGTGGAACAAAGTTCGAATACCCTAATTTCACATATTCTGTGATGTTAAGGAATTGAATTTGTCCTTTATGAACAAAGACTTCACATGAAAACTCTTGCCCATCAAGATGACTTTCCATCAATAACGGGAAATCCGTTTCAGTTAGAGCTTCGATGTCGGCCGGGTTATCAATCGCACGGTGACCTACAGAACCAGCCTTATCGAGGGGTTTACAATGAATAGGATCGTATTTATCACCATCAACTTTTAGAAGTGCCTCATTTACTCTCTTCAGGAAGCGTTTTACGTCGTCTTTGTCTCTTGCCTCTTCAAAGACACCAACTTTAATTCCAGCAATTTGTGCTTTTCTTTTCATCATCCCTTTATCTCTTAACAAAAGAGAACGATTAAAGAGACGTGGTTCTTGGCGAAATCTGGCATTAAGTGCTCCAGCCCATTCTACGCATTCTTCATATAGAGGAACGGCAACTTCAGCACCTAGTACTTTCAGTTGCTTATAAAGCTTGTCTGATCCTTCATTTAGACGATCAAACTCCCACCCTACAAATGTGATATTATGTTTCTCTGCGTAGTCTTTAAAATCAGGTGGACCTACCACTACAAAAGGCCGTTTTAATTTATCACAGGCCTCAATCGCCGGAAGACTCCATCCAATTAAAGCAGTTAAATATGGAATTGTTTTTCCTTCTGGCTGACTTTCTTCCAACGTCTGGTTCATTTCTAATTGATCCAGTTCCATTCGTTTTCGCTCCTTTTTTCATATAGTAGAGAAATCTTCCTGACCTTCCCTCTCTAACGTAGCAGATATGACATGACTTTTTAACTAATATTCTGACTTTTAGCCAAATTACGACAAAAGAAGTCAGTAATCTTTCTTATTCGAGTTAATTCGACTAGTGGCATGTCAGAAAATTAGCTATTCATCTATTCCCTAATTTTTCTAATTCCTAACAAAAAAAAGAAAACCGCTCTAGTGTGAGCGGCTTCTAACAATCGTTATTTATGATTTTTTTATTACACTGATTTCACCTTCGATTACGTCTACTTTTACGGAAGTAACGTTTCCTTCATCTACAAGTAAATCAGCAATTCCATCTTCTACATGCTCCTCTATAACTCTTCTTAATGGTCGAGCACCAAACTGAGGGTTGTATCCTAATTCTGCAAGTTTCGATTTTGCGTCTTCTGTTACTTGCAGGGTAATTTGTTGGTCAATTAAGCTTTCTTCCAAATCTTCAATCATTAAATCAACGATCGTTACAAGGCTTTCTTTCTCAAGTGATTTGAAAGATACGATCGAATCGAAGCGATTGAGGAATTCAGGTCTGAAATATGAGCTTAGGCTTTCCATAACATCCGTATAGCTATCGGCTGATTCGAACCCTACAGTTATTCGACGTTCCGAACTACCTGCGTTACTTGTCATAATGATGACAGTATCTTTGAAGCTTACAGTCCTTCCCCCGCTATCTGTTAAGCGTCCATCGTCTAGAATTTGTAGAAACATATTCTGAACGTCAGGATGTGCTTTTTCAACTTCATCGATCAATAGAATACTATATGGCTTCCGGCGCACACGTTCTGTTAATTGTCCTGCCTCATCATGTCCTACATATCCTGGTGGTGAACCAATAAGTTTAGAAACAGAATGTTTTTCCATATATTCACTCATATCGAGTCGAACCATAGCTTCTCTATCTCCAAATAGTTCTTCAGCTAGTGACTTAGATAATTCGGTTTTACCAACACCAGTAGGTCCGACAAACAAGAAGGAGCCAATCGGCCTGTTTTTCCGTTTAAGTCCTGCTCGACTTCTTCGTATAGCTTTCGCGACTTTGTGAACGGCATCTTCTTGACCAATCACTTTTGCGTTAAGCTGCTCGGCAAGGTTCTTCATCTTCATTTGCTCATCTTCCTGAAGTTTCTTCACAGGTATTCCAGTTTTACTTTCAATAAGTTGTTGGATATCTTCAAGATTTACTAGAGCATCCGGCTTATCGTTGTCTTTCAAGGATTCCTCTAATTTCTTTTCTAGCTTAAGCTCTTCATCACGAAGTTTTGCAGCTTTTTCATAGTTTTCTTCCTTTGTTGCTTCCTTTTTATCTGCTGCAAGTTGTTCTAGACGTTTCTGCAGGTCATCATGATTTGAAGAAGTAATCGTTAAATTCATTTTTGAACCAGCTTCATCTAATAAGTCAATTGCTTTATCAGGTAGAAAACGATCCTGAATATAGCGATTAGATAACGTTACACATGCTTTAATCGCTTCTTCAGAGAATTTCACTTCATGATAGTCCTCATACCTTGGCTTAAGTCCTTCCAAGATTTTAATTGCTTCTTCAATTGTAGGCTCATTTACCATTACTGGCTGAAAACGTCTTTCAAGAGCTGCATCTTTCTCAATCTGACGGTACTCTTTCAACGTTGTCGCTCCGATTAATTGAAGCTCGCCTCTGGCTAATGCAGGTTTCAAGATGTTCCCTGCATCCATCGACCCTTCTGCTGAACCTGCTCCAACAATCAGATGGATTTCATCGATAAATAGGATGACATTCTTTCTTTCTTGTAGTTCAGCAATTAGCTGTTTCATTCTCTCTTCAAACTGACCACGAATTCCGGTATTTGATACAAGAGATGCGACGTCTAATAGATAAATTTCTTTATTTTGAAGCTTAGAAGGTACGTTTCCTTCTGAAATACGAAGAGCTAGGCCTTCTGCGATGGCCGTCTTCCCTACACCAGGCTCCCCGATTAAGACAGGGTTGTTTTTATTTCGTCGGTTGAGCGTTTCGATAACTCTCGCTACTTCTTCGTCTCTCCCGATGACTGGGTCGATTAAACCAGCTTTTGCTGCATCTGTTACGTTCTTACCTAGATCATCTAGCAGACCACCATTCCCACCACCAGTTTGTTTTTGTGATTCGTTATGTGGAGAGAATTCTTGATCTGGTTGTTTCATAAATGGTTGAAAGAAATCATCAAATTGTCCTTTTGATGAAGGAGTTTCCTGACCATTCATCACGTTTGCATAGCATGAATTGCACAAGTGAACGCGTTTTTTATTGTGGTTAATTTGAACATTCAACTGCACTGTTGCAGTATTTTGGTTACATTTTTCACAAAGCATAAAATGGCCTCCTTATAAATGTTTTATTTATATGAAAGTGAATATCGAATTTATCAAGATCAACTTTTTTGACTTTGACTATATTTGACCTTGTGATTATATTATAATCTGACTATCTTTGACTTTCAAGTATTTCGCTTATTATTGAATCCATACTTTGTTAAAACCCCATATAGGAGTAGCCACAACAAATTGTGTCGTGGCTAAAAAATGTAATATTTGAAATAAAGGAATTTTTTCAAAGGTTGGATAATAGATTGTATTAAACTACTTTTCGACAAAGGGTATACAAGTTTACTAGTTTGGCAACAATGGTGATAGATTAAAAAGGGAGGAATACCAATGAATGATTCGGTCTATCAATTGATCGTTGAATCCACCGTCAAGCGCGTCCCTACCTGTCATGAATCACCAAATGATTTCTTTATTGCCCTTGATGACTGTGATTATCCTTATCTTATCCTACCTACTCCTAAGGAAATGTTTGATAACGATGATGTTTTCACCATTCGTCTGATTCCAGATGTACTAAATAAATTCCGCTACGAATTGGACAACTCTTATACAAAACTATCGTTCAGTCGTTTTTCTACTTTTTTCGATGACAAAACATATTACTTTGGCCCTGAAGAAAACATGCTTGTTAAATTCTTAACTTCCCCTATTTACAAAAACTACGTTGCTTGGATCAGTCACCTTTACTTCAAACGAATCGATGACTTGATTGAACAATATAACAACGAACCTGGTAAAGAGCAGAAAAAAACAATTAAAGCGAAACTTTCTCGCCTTCTGATCGAAGCTTAGGTACCAGACGATCAACTTCATCCTGGACAAGGTGGCATCCTTCAACTAGAGACTGATAATGAACATTGATGACCTCTCCTATATTTTCAGTTGCCTTATACGTATATCGGGGATCATAATAATCCAGCAGAAGCTTTTCAACGACTGTACCGTAATTCTCTTCCTCAAGCGCGCGGTAAATATGCTGACGATCTTCTTCTGACAGTCGTTTCTCGATTTTGTGGATGCCTTTTACTATTTTCTGTGCATTCTGCTCAGGATGATACGTATTTAATATCGTTTGAATTCGATAAGAAAGCGGGGCGTGAACATGGATGCGCGTCCCTTTTTGTTTGCCCTCTAAAATAAAGTTCGGAACAATGATGTTCCCGAGTCGTTTGCTTTCAGACTCAATTACATAATAATCGGTTTCGCCTATTTCATTCAGTCTATCGTATAACTTCGCTTCAAATTCCTTTTGACTTCTCTCGGGTAAACCCACCCTTCCAAAAACAGAGCCTCTATGTGCTGCTAACCCTTCTAAATCAATAACAGGATAGCCATTTTCTTTTAGATGATGTAAGATCTCAGTCTTAGAAGTTCCAGTTAAACCTTCTAATACAACAAACTCCACCTCTCGCTTAGCATACTTTTCAAGTTGTTCGATAATTGTTTGGCGATACGAACGAATTCCACCTACTAATTGACGGCAAGGCAAACCCATCATTTCAAAAATAACTGCAAGACTTTTGCTTCGCATACCGCCTCTCCAGCAGTAAATGACGAACTCCTTCCCTTGTGATATCGTTTTTGCAAGCTTATAAAATTCTGGGAGAGATGGAGACACAAGCGAAATCCCTAGCTCCTTCGCTGCCTCTGTTCCTTCTTTTTTATATGTAGTCCCTACGATTTCCCTCTCTTCATTAGAGAAGATAGGCATATTAACAGCACCTGGGATATGAAATTGTTCGTACTCCGCTGGCGTCCGCACATCTATAATGGGGATTTCTCTATCGAATAATTCATTGATCGAGATAGTTTTCATAACGACTCATCCTTTTTATCTCATGATTGGATTTATTATATCATCCGTTTTCTAATCGTATTAAACGCTTGTTTATGCACATTGAAATAGGGGAACTTTATAATGAGGTGAAAAAAATGGAAACTACCGAAATGATTACCCGTATACAAGATACCTTTAAGAATTGGGTGGGAGGACATCTAATCATTGAGAAAATAGAGAACGAAGACGTTGATAAAACGATCATGCTTTTAGAAGGCATCACGTTTCTCCAAAACGGTGAACAAATCGATCATTATACTGATTCAACACTTCTCCAACTTCAAGGAGAAGGTAAAATTATTTCTGAAGAAGATACTGTCCCCCTTCCTCACTCAAGCTTTGACATTCAATTAGAAGGTTTAATGAACATTAACCAAGTAGAAGACGGACTAACTATCACAACAGAAAGAGCAAACTATACTATCACATATAATTCTAACTAAAAGGGACCAATGGTTCCTTTTTGCTTTAATTTTAGAATAACTAAAACTCCTTCTTAATATCTTGTATATAGACTGTTATGAAGGAGGTATTTCATGGAGCAAAATGATATACAATTACCCGATGAAGAAACTCGCTCCTGGGCCATGTTTGCACATCTGTCAGCACTTTCAGGCTATTTGATACCATTTGGGAACATTATCGCCCCGTTAATCATTTGGTCTATAAAAAAGGATGTTCATCCTTTTATCAACGAGCAAGCTAAAGAAGCATTAAACTTCCAAATTTGTATGACGGTCTACGGCATAATCGCTGGGCTACTCACTTTGATCCTGATCGGATTCATCCTTCTTCCTGTTATTTTCATCATTCAACTTGTCTTTATCATAATCGCTTCAGTAAAAGCCAACCAGGGTGAGGACTATCGATATCCATTGACCTTCAGGATGATCTCCTAATATTCCACAAATTTCGGGCCATTCCACATAATTTAGGTATGTCCATGTTATAATGGAAGTAAACTTAGAATGTGGAGGGTGTGCCTTGGCTACAAAAGGAAAAGAATGGAACCGTTTGACAGTATGGGCGCTTGCATTTATGGTGTGGGCTGTACCTATCGCTTTCATTATCGGTTTCTATATCACAACGAGACCTCAGTAAACCAGCGATACGCTGGTTTTTTATTTGTTCTCACTATTTATGCTCAGGTTTTAGCTTCCTATTAGTTGGGAAAGAAGTACATATACACCAACTAAAGGAGGAACATAATCATGAAAGAATTCACAGTAGCACCAAACAAAGACGTAACAGGCTGGTATGTAAAGGTGGAAGATATTGCACCTACAGATCTATATAAAATGCGTTCTGATGCAGTTGAGAAAGCTGAGGAATTAGCAAAAGAAGATACACCAAGTAAAGTACTTATCCTTGATGATAAGCATGAAGTTGAAGAAGAGCGAAAGTATTAAAGAGCGCTAACAACCCTTTCATAACAAATGGAGGGGTTGTTCTTTTGTTTAACTAGAACCATTCTAAAATAAAAAGAGCGGATCATCATCCGCTCTTCCCCCTTAGCTATTGCTATTTCCGCTGTTGTTTCCACCTTTTTTACCAATCTCTTTATAAAACTCTTTGTCATGGTTCTTAGATGTTTGTTCTCCGCCCTTTTCACCGATCTCTTGATAAAATTCTTTATCGTGTTCGCGAGCTGTTTTATTTCCGCCTTTCTCACCTATATCTTCGTAGAATTCTTTATCATGTTCACGCGCTGTTTTATTTCCACCTTTTTCGCCTATTTCCTGATAGAATTCCTTATCATGTTCGTTAGCAGTTTTCTCTCCACCTTTTTGACCAATATCCTGATAAAAATCTTTGTTGTGCTCTCTCGCTGTCTTCTTTCCGCCTTTTCGACCAGCTTCTTCTCTGCTCATTTTCTCATTGTTATTAGCCATTCTTTTCTTCCTCCTTTAAAAGTTTTGTTCTATTATTGCTACAGTTTTGGTATTCCACGGTAGCCATTTTCAAAACCAAATAATGGGGTTATTTTACAAATTTAAGCCAATCTTACCAAGCTCACTCTATCTATTTTCATATAAAAAAGCCCCCATAACGGGGGCTTTTGTGTTAAGAGTAGTAAACATGGATCGGTCGTTCATATTTCTTCGAAAGCTTTTCTAATGATTTCTTCACGTTGATCAAATCGTCCTTATCTATTCCACAACCGATCTTTATTTTAAAACCTTTTTCCTCAAACGGCTTCAATTCTTTAATCATATGTTCAAAAGATTTCAACCAGGCTGGGTAATTCGTTTGAAGACCAGCTGGCTTATATTGACCATAGAGATTAGCAATAATCCTCTTGTTATCTTTACTTAAAGCAAATGAACACTTACCAAGTTTCTTCTTTGGAGGGAATGGAAAGTTCTCATCAGCTTTGGCTGCTTCAGGGTACGTTTCTTTTACTGATTTTGCAATCCCGACATCTAATGCATTAAAGCAGTCACATTGGTGCGCAATAACAGTACAATCACTTTTAAGAAGGTTGCCTTTTTCTAATTGAATCATACATGCACTCTCCTTTTAGAGAACCCTTTTGTATGATTATAATGAAAAATCAGATAATTTCAATAGGAATATTTTCCTTCAATCTGCATATTATGATAGGATTCGCTATTTTAACAGGATTTCACTCGTCCTAAATCTTTTTTCTACCTACCCCTGGCTGTTCTGCATATAGACTTCTTCAAATGGTTGAACTACTACAAACCCTGATCCTTCAAATTTCATTTGAACAGACTCTCCGCTTCCTCTTCCAAAAAAGGATTTCAATGATACATCCGTTTGAAAATCTGGTTGTAAATTACCAGACCATGCCACAGTTGCATTTGGGTCAGTAATAACAGGCTTCTCCGGCGTTACACGTATCGTAAGTGGTTCATAATGACTTGTAATTGCAATCATACCAGGCCCTTTACATGTCACATTAAATAAGCCACCAGCCATCATACCAGTAATACGTTTCATCATTTGTATGTCCCAATCAATTCCTTCTTCAAATGAAAGAAGATCATTCCCGTTTACACTGATCGATTCTCCTTCACCTAGATGGATAATAGATATTTTCTTACCAGCATCCGCTAAGTATAGTTTTCCTCTGCCATCTGCTTTCATAAGTGAAGCACCTTCACCTGTGAATGCTTTTTTGAACATTTTTCCGAGGCCGTGTTCTAAAATCCCTTCTCGTTCAAATTTGATCTGACCATTATACGTGATCATAGCCCCTGCCTTTGCCCATACCTTCCCATTCAAATTTACTTCTAGCACTCTTTCCGTCTCAAGTTCAAAGAAACCTTCACCTTTATCCTGTTGTTCTGTAGATTTGATAAATTCATCCATGGAATATCGATTCATAATTCATTCTCCCTTCTCTTTATTACCACCATTTTACAACAATACCTATTACTTCTCACATAGTTGGTTTACACTGTGTATAAAAGGGTTGTTTTGAAAAATCCTGCTGAGGGTACATTAACTCTTATAAGACTAAGACTGGAGGTATAATCTTGATTATCGTGTATGCTAGCATCACAATCGTTGTTCTTTCACTCGTTTATCTCGGTGTCGTAGCAGTTAAAACCTCTAAAGAAACGAAAAGTTCACTGAACGATTTTTCTGCCACTGCTGCAAGACTTCAAGAAAAAGTAGATCGGATCAATGAAGAAACGAATAACTTAACAAACACAACGAACCAAATTTCTGAAAATATTCAAACAAAAAAAGAAACGATTCAAGGTGTGATTGGAGAAGCAAAAGAAACTCCTGAACCTTTCAAGAACCTTTTTACGTCAATTAAGAACACACCAAACCCACAAAAAGAGACAACTGACGAAAGGATCACCGAATTTGGCGATAGACTGATCGATCTGTGGGGCCGCTACCGCGTAAAGAGAAAATCTAAAGCGGAGTAAGGGCGTAGCCCTTACTTTTTTTGTTCTGTACTACTTTAAATTAGGTGGGCTAATGATGAAACAAATACGACAAATCATATTCTTTATTCTCATGACAGCAAGCACTTATCTTATATTATTCACCTCTGTCCCCGCCTTATGGAAGTGGATAGCGGGAACAGTGTATTTCGCAATTTTGTTTTCTATTCTTTTTGTTCTCATGTTGGAACAACGGTCGCCCTATAAGACGCTATTATGGATGTACGTGCTGATTTTCTTTCCGATCATTGGGTATGTGTTCTTCCTCTTCTCAGGCCAGTTAGAAGTCCAGGGACACCTGTTTAAAGAGAAGCGCACGAATGGGCTCGAGTTTTTTCAGAAGCATGTGAATTTCTCTGCCTCAGAACGTTGGCACGATTTATCAGAACGGAACCAAAATTTTTCAAACCTTATCGCAACCATGGTATCTAGTCCGATCAGTATGCGTTCACAAACCAAGCTTCTCCTTAACGGCAGTGACACATTCTCTGCTATTAAAGATGAGATCAAGAAAGCAAAAACGTATATTCATTTGGAATACTATACCTTTCGATCTGATGAGCTAGGAAAATCAATTATCCAACTTCTCGTTGATAAAGCGAAGGAAGGCGTTGAAGTCCGAGTTCTATATGATTCAATCGGAAGCCACAATCTCTCTAGGGCTTCAAAGAATGCTCTACGAGCTGCAGGTGCAAGTGTACAGCAGTTTCTCCCCCTTAAGTATGGGTTCTTCAACCAGACCGTTAACTTTCGGAACCATAGAAAAATCATAGTGATAGATGGACGTACTGCTTTCGTTGGTGGTCTCAATATCGGAGATGAGTACGCTGGCGATTATAATGGTATGAAATACTGGCGTGATACACACCTGCTTGTAAAAGGTGAGATCATCTCTGCAGTGCATGGGGTATTTCTAATGGATTGGGAGTACATGTCAGGAGAAAGCTTATTATCAGAGAAGTACCTAGAAGCATATGAAGTAGATGGTGATGGTGGAACCCAGGTCGTCCCAAGCGGTCCAGATACAAAGAGAAGTGCAATGACAGACCTTTACTTTAATTTGATCACAACAGCCAAGGAGCGAGTATGGATCGCTACACCTTATTTCGTACCGAATAAGGCACTCAGATCAGCCCTTTCCATCGCAGCGATGAGAGGTGTTGAAGTAAAGCTAATCGTTCCTGAAGTGAGCGACGGATTCCTTACTCAATATGCAACTCGGTCATACTTTTCACAACTACTGGAGTATGGAGTTGAAATCTACATGTATCAAAGAGGATTCCTTCATCAAAAAATAATGATCGTAGATGATGATATGGCTACGATTGGAACGGCAAATATGGACATGAGGTCCATGCATTTGAATTTCGAAGTCAATGTTTTCTTATTCCAAGCTAGTACAATTTCTGATCTGGTTCATGCTTATCGAAATGATATAGAAGACTCAGTAAAAGTCGACAAGCACAGATATCAAGAAAGAGGCTTGCTACATCGTACGAAAGAATCCTTTGCTAGACTTTTTTCTCCAGTTCTCTAACTTTTGTCCAATCTTTCGTTAAGAGAGAATGCATGATGAGGTCAATATGTTTCCCTCCAGCAAACGTATAATCTCTAAGAATTCCTTCCTCCTGAAAACCAAGTTTACGTACTAGATTTCGGGAGGCTGAGTTTTCTTGATGAACCAATGCACCTATTCGATTCAGCTGCATTTCTTCGAAGCCATAAGCGATAATAGCTGATAGCGCTTCAGACATATACCCTCGACCTTCTGCTTCTTCTATTAAGTCGTACCCTACCTCAATCCTACCAACTCGCTTCGACCAATTATGGAATCCACACGTTCCTATCATTTCATTCGTATCCTTCCTTGAAATCCCCCATCTTAACGCTTGTTTGTTCTCAAATCCTTTTCGAAAGCTCATTAAGATCCCTTCTGCTTCTTCCATGTTTTGAATGATATCACTGCCATAGTACTTCATTGTCTGTTCATTAGAAAAGATAGCAAATAATGTCGGTAGATCCTTTTCATTTATCTCTCTTAAAACCAATCTAGATGTTTGTAGCTCCGGAAATTCTTCTTTCAAGTGCAACACACTCCATCCATAAAAAAATCCCCGGAGAAAAACTTACATGCTCTCCGGGCCAATCTATCAATAAGGGGGTCATTAATAAGACGAACGAAACCCAAATAAGTTTCAATTTTTCGAATTTCTTTTTTAATAGTCTGGTACTCATGATAAAATTTGGGTGACAGTGTTCATTAAAAGTTACGATGAAGGAGTGATCATAGTGGGGAAGAACCTGTATCTTATTCGTCACTGTGAAGCAGAAGGACAAGCTCATGACGCTTCACTAACGGCAAAGGGACGAGAGCAAGCTGTCAAGCTAGCGGACTCTCTTCAAGGCATATCGTTCGATAAGCTTTATTGCTCTCCTTTCACTAGAGCTCTTCAATCGATCGAGCCCCTTGCACTCAAATTAGACAAGCAGATTACGATTGATGATCGCCTAGAAGAAAGAAAGCTCACAGAAATGCACATAGATGACTGGATGACAGAGTTAGAGAAAACATTTGAGGATTTTTCTTACAAGTTAGCTGGCGGAGAATCTAGTGCTGAGGCTGCCTCTAGAGGCGTGGAAGCAGTAATGGACGTCGTTCGTGTAACAAATGAGAATGCACTTGTTGCAACACATGGGAACCTTTTCACTTTGATTCTCAATCATTTTGAACAATCTCATGGTTTTGATACGTGGAAGTCTCTAACTAACCCCGATTGTTATAAATTAGTTTTTTACAACGACACCCTTGTGTCGATTGATCACATTATGGTTCGTGATGATTAAAATGAAAGATGGGCTATATTCCAAATACCATTGTTGCGCAACCTGCATTCACTTTGAAGTCGTGAAAAACCCTCGTACAACTTATAGATGTAAACGACTAGGTTTTGAAACGAAACCAACGTATCAATTCGACTGCTGGGAACCTAAAGCAAACGTGAAGAAACGCATGGAAAATGAACGGAGTTGAAACTTAATAGCAATGATCAATACCTCCTTTTTTATTGGGAGGTATTTTTTATATTTACGATTCGATATCTGTTACTTCATTCATCCATTTATCAATTGCATCCTGAGGGAGATCCCAGCTAATCCAAGAAGCCATTACTTTTAACTCTTCTGATTTTACCACCCAGTATTCATAGCGCTTTTCATGTATATTGCGGTATACTCCTGATTTATGAATTAGCATATCGCTATCTCCTCCTATTGATCTGTTATAGACGTTCATACCCCTTTTATATTAAAAGTAACATGCCGTATGTATGATTTGTTACTCAATGATCAAATACTATCCTAAACATGACGTATGGGGGTGAATATGATGAAGTACAGTAATTTACGGCAAATTCAATCTAGCTTTTGGTTTATACCTACCTTCTATGGTGCTGGAGCGTTTATTGCAGCTATTCTCACCCTCATTTTTGATAGACACATCATACACGGGGAAGCCATTATTCTACCTTACTTCTTTTTTGCTACTTATGATACAAGTATAACAATCTTAAGTACGCTCGTGTCATCTATGCTAACGATGACTACCATCACCTTCTCTACAATCATGGTTGTGCTTACTACCTATTTATCAAATTTCTCTCCAAGAACGCTCCAGAACTTTATCACTGATCGCGTCACAAAACGTGTCTTAGGTATCTTCGTTGGTGGGATTATCTATTTTATCATCCTACTCTTATTGATCGAACAAAACGAGGTAGAAGGGTTTGTATACTTTGCTCCAGTGCTAGCAGTCACGTATGCAATCGTATGTGTAGCCTACTTCGTATACTTCATCCACCATGTCGCAAACTGGATTCTAGTCGGTAACTTAATCAAACATATCTCGAAAAATACGTTGGAAACAATTGATCGAACCTATACAGATTATGAAAAAGCAAACGATGGTGGATCAGCTGCATGGGATTCATGGGAACTAGATGAAATCAAAATGAAAGAGCCTCGCACTATTTCATCACTTAAATCTGGCTACTTACAAAATGTAGCGATCAACGATTTATTAAAGATTGCTATAAAGGATGACTTCATCATTAAGCTAGAACGTGATATTGGTGAATTCGTTGATGAAGGTACCGTTGTCTTTTCCTATTGGTCGACGAAAGAGCATCCCGAAGAGGAAAAGATATTAGCTACCTTATCTCTTGGAACGGAAAGAACAACTGATCAAGATATTGAATATGGAATTCAAAAGCTTGTAGAGATAGCGCTACGAGCAATTTCTCCAGGTATAAATGACCCTAACACTGCTATTAACTGCATTAATCGTTTGGGAAGAGTTTTATCAAGGTTAGGTCAGAAGCATATCCCTCATCCACTGTATCACGATGAAAAAAAGAATCTTCGTCTCATAACGAAGCCTGTCACCTACAGCACCTATTTGTATAAAAGCTTCTATCAGATCAGGCATTATGCTCGTGAAGATGTATCCGTTCTCGGCTCGATCCTCCACTCACTCGAATTAGCAGCCGATGGAAACAAGCATGACATCCATGAGACGATTTGGGAATTCGGTCAATTTGTTATACGCGGATTCGATCCAAACGTTCTCGATGAGCTGGATTTTCGATTTATTAATGAGAAGTTAGAAAAAGTAGCGAAAGCAACAGGATTCGAAGAAGCGTACACTCCTCTTAAAAAACCTGTATAAACCCATAAAAAAACGACCGATATCGGCCGTTTTTTTATGATGCAGATTGCAACCACTCTTCCATTTCCTCAAGCGTCAAAGGACCCACCCTTTTTTCCACGATAACCCCTTGGCTATCAATCATATATGAAGTGGGCATAGAAAGAACTTTGTACAGGTCTTCTCCTACCTTTCCATCGGTATCCATCAAGATAGGGAATCTCAAGTTATTTTCTTTAACAAATGCAGGTACTTCTTCTTTACGTGGTTCAAATTTAGTAAAATTCACCGATAAAACCTCTACTTCTTCACTATATGTATCGGCAAATGCTTGAATATCCGGCATTTCTTCTTTACATGGAGGACACCATGTTGCCCAGAAATTAATGAATACGGGCTTTCCTTCATAATCAGATAAACTCACCTGCTCTTCTCCTTCAAGCGTGGAGAGTGTAAAATCAGGTGCACGATCGCCAACTTCTGTACCAACACTCGGTTCTGCAATCACTGTACTATAAATCCCCCATCCAAGTGCGATGACAATGATGAGAAACACGATTCGTTTAAGCATCTAGCTTCGCTCCTTCGCCTTCCTGCTAATCTATAGAAAAATATTCATCACGCACAAAAATGTCTTCACGATTTACTGCAGTCTCTTTCGAGGCTAATACTAGCCCTAATGGCGTATCCGTTTCTTTATCGTTAATGATTGTAAATGACGCAGACGCCTTAGATGCTTCTTTGATATATTTCGATAACATCGAATATGACAGATCTCCGTTTAAAAGAAGAACAAGATCGTCGGACTGCTTCATAAAGTTCTTAACTGCTGAATAAACTTCTTTCTGTGCAACTTGCCTTTTCGTGAGAGCAACATAAACACGCTCCCGAAATGTTGTTAAATACAGTGCTTTTTCTGCAGGCTTTAACTCTGGCGTACCATGAATGCCTGCGTCTAATGCTTGTTTGATCTCTTTGTCCAATTCATACACCTCTTCTTGATGATTAAAGCTAGTGTCTCACATTGTAATGGTTTAATGCTAGTAAATAGAAACGCCTTCTGAGTTACTTAGAAGGCGTCTCCTAGTTTGTAGGGAATCTTATTAATGTGTTCCCTATTCCGTAGGAGTTTGAATACCGCAAGACTCCTGTGGACGAACGCCCGAGCCTCATAGCGGACAAAAAGCAGTCCACTCCGAGTCTCGAACGCCCGTTTTCCACGGGAGTCAAGCGGTAGTCACTCCTACTAGGTTGCAATCAATCAAAGCAAACTTTCCGACTGATTATGATGAAATCATTCTCTACTTTATTTTTCTAGAAGTAATCAAATTTGCTTTTGTCTTGTTTTCAAAACTACATATCAATGTTGATTGGAGCGGAAGGATGCTCGACTCCTGCGGGATGTGCGGGACAGGTGAGGCCCCACAGGAGCGTTTTTTGGCGACGAGGAGGCTCACCGCCCGCCCCGCGGAAAGCGAGCATCCTGGAGCGGAAATCCCCTCTTATAAAATGTTAAAGGTAAAAAAAAAGCTAAAGAGAGTTCCTCGACAGATTAAGAAACGCCTTCTTACTAGTCAGAAGACGTTCCGTTCTCATATTCATTTAGCATAATCAATCGTTCCATCATCGTTGGATGACCATATTTTAAATACTTCACCAAGAATGGAGGATTCACTTCGTTTAAACTGTTTATTGTTAGTTTCTGAAATGAACCTACAGCAGCATCGACATCGTCAGTCATTTCGATCGCATATTTATCAGCATCTATTTCAGCATTCCTTGAAATAGCAAGCTCGACTGGACTTGCAATAAAGGACATGAGTGAAAAGAGAAGCAAAAGTGCAGGAAGGGTCGTGATATCGGAAACAGACGATGCTCCCCATGAATCTCCCCACTTTTCTACCACCTTCCCAAAAAGACGATAAGCGATATACAATCCGAACAAGCTCATAATCAGAGCACCCGCTAAATTCCCATATAAGTGATTCATCACATAGTGACCCATTTCATGAGCCATTATGAAAAGCACTTCATCATCTTGCAGCTTGTTTGTTGTAGTATCCCATAACACGATTCTTAAATTTGATCCTATACCAGTAACATAAGCATTCATTGCATTTGTTTTCTCAGACATGTTCACTTCGAACACTCTATCTGCAGGGATGTTTGCTTCATTCGCCATATCGAGTATTTGCTCTTCAAGCTCTTTATCTGACAGGGACGTGAAGTCATTATAGAGTGGATCGATGACAACAGGTTGGATATACATCATAAAAGCAAGATATGGTACCATCAATCCCCAAGCAGCAAGCCACCATCTTTTTTCATAACGCTTCATCAATAAATATAAGACCCCAATTACAAGGGAAGTTAGACCGATGTCGATCCAAAAAGAGATCATCTCATCCTTCATCCAATCGGAAAAAGTCTGTGTATTGATTCCATACTTCACAGATAGTGATCTGCTCCAAAACTTTAGAGGGAATGTAACGATCCATGTAAATGCAGAAAGAAGAACGATATATACAGGTATGACTACAAACCCTTTTTTAGATAATCCTTTTCCGAATGATTGAAACATTTTCGATAACCCAAATCCTAATACAAGAAGATAAATTCCCCATTCATACGGAATCGAAATGAATGATAGAAAACTTCTGTATCGTGAATATTCTTCCGACAACTCAAGCTGTCTTTCCGACATAAATGTAGCAGGATCTGCCGCCGTCCCCTTATAAGCGTCAGGCACACCAAAATCAGCCCAATAAAACAAATAAAACCCCATTAAAAGGGCGTACGCGGAGAAGCCAAGAATAAACCACCAGGTTACTCGTTTCTTCATACTATTTCTCCTCCCGATACTTTCTCTATATTATTTGTACGAGCAAATTTCACAATTAGAACCTGTCTCTTTATGAGGGTTATGTAATTACATTTCATCATTAGTGTAAGAACTTTCTCCAATATTATTACAGGTGCAAGCATTTTCTACCATAAAAAAGAAAACCGGCGGGGCCACCACCGGTTTCTTCCTATCTAGTTCTATTTGCTCTCTACATAAACATTTGAACGATCGTAGTTGTGGTCAAAACGATTCATAATCCCACAGTGTGGACATTTTGCGATCACATGAAGTTCCACAACTGGAGCCTGGCTACTTTTTGTAGTAATCGCTGTTGCTTCAACCCTATCTTGTGCTTGATAATTTTCCTTTGCGATCGGAATAAACCACGTATAATCATTGTCGCACATTCTGCATGTTGATTTTTCTTCAATTTCAGTTGGTTTTAACATGTTTCCAGCTCCTTTAGCAGATTATTTCTCTAGACTGCGAGAACAAGGCTCCGGAAACCCTCCTTATTAGTTGGGAATCCCTTCCTGTTATCACAAATTCCCGCTTAGAAGAAACTGAAACGTTAAAAGTATATATATTTTTGATTATTTCGTTAATTTAATCTTTTTGTAAAATTGTCTGTTTCACAAGAAAAAGTAAGCATATACGCTAAGCGCGCCCACTGAAGTCATCACCACAACAATTAAATTTGCCCCTAAGTAAGCTGTTACGAATGCAACGATCGCTCCGATAAGACCAAACTTAATATCTTCATGGATCGTTAGGATTCCAGGGAAGATCAGCGCACCCAATATTGCGAACGGCACATTCTTTAAGATGTTTTGAAGTTTCGGATGAATGTTGTCTGAGTTAAAGAAAACGAGTGGAATCATTCTTGGTATATACGTTACGACTGCCATACCAATAATGATCAGTAGCATTGTACTAGACATTCTCTTTCCTCCCTATTACGACCTCTACTAAAATCGATGATAGCAACGTAGCGAAAACAATGGACCAGCCAGTAGACATGTGAAAGTAAGAAAACAAGCTGTTAAAAATCGCTGCTACTCCCGCTAGAACCACGACTTTCTTACTCTTCTTTGATGAAGGAACAAGAAGGCCAACAAACATGGCATACAAAGCAACGCTCATTCCTTGTTGAATCACACTTGGAAGGGAAGCTCCTACCATATATCCAGCTCCCGTAAAGACAACCCAGCTGGCATATGAAATCAAACAAATTCCAAACATATAACTTGTTGTAAGACTACCAGTCTTTGTTGCAGCAACAGTAAACGTTTCATCAGTGATACCAAATGCATAAAGAGCCTTTTTCCACACGGTATCTTCTGTTACTCTTTCGTTAATGGAAGCACTCATCAATAAATGACGAATATTAACAATGAAAATAGTAAAGATAATCTCGAATGCTCCTGTACCTATCGCAAGTAAGCTAAGCGTTATGTATTGTGCCGCACCAGCAAAAACGACCATGCTCATCAATATTGCTTCAAAGACTGTAAGTCCAGTAGTCCTTGCTAATAAGCCAAAAGTAAGCGCTACAGGCATATACCCTATCGCTATGCTCATCCCCGCTCTAAGTCCACTCGCAAAGCCTGACTCACTTCTAGTAATATTTGTGATTGCCTGCATACCATCACTCCCATTGGCAATTGTTGTTTAATATATTATACTTATTGTATGTTATATTAAACAAACCTTCAATAGAAAGCTTAGAATAGGAGATACGTATGAAAGACCATTCATTAACAAAGCAAATCGGTGAGAAACTAAAGAAGCTACGTCTTGAGAATGAGCTAAGTCTTGATCAACTCTCCTCTAGGTGTTCCGTCAGTAAACCAATGCTCGCTCAAATTGAAAGAGGCGCTTCGAATCCAACAGTGAACACTCTTTGGAAAATTGCTAACGGGCTTGGAGTATCCTTTACTGCATTTATAGATGACGAACAACCTGTAATAAAAAAGGTGAACAGAGATGAAATCGAACCACTTTTTGAGGAAACAGGAAAAATGAAAGTCGTCCCACTCTTTCCAATGGAACCAGGAAAATCTTTTGAGAGTTTTTCGATTACATTAGACCTCGATTGCAACTATCACTCTAACCCTCACCCTGAAGGCGTTGAAGAGTATTTGTTCGTTGAAGAAGGTGAAATGGAGCTAGTGGTAAATGACATCTCATACACAATTAAGAAGGGTGAGAGTTTACGCTTCACAGCCAATTACCCACATAGCTACTTGAATCACTCACAATCACCTTGTAAAGCGATGATGATCATCCATTATCCTCCGCGCCATAGATAAACAAAAACAACGCTAAACCGTCAGCGTTGTTTTTGTTTATTGAATTCAGTTTTAGAAGCTTCTAGCGATAGTTCTGTCGCTTCGATCCATGCTTCACCAAAGCCAGGATGAGGTGCATATGGATAAATAAAATCCTCATCTCGCGCTACCATTTCAAGTGCCAGCGTTCCTTTTTCAATAAGTTCAATTGCCCCTTTTCCAATTGCATGGAAGCCTAATAAAAGGTGTGTTTCCTCATCTCTCACTACTTTAACAAGACCATCTGGTTGAGCATGTAACGTAGCAAAACCATTCGCTCTCATATGTGAGACCCCTGTCGATACATGGTACCCCGCAACATCTGCTTCCTTTTCCGTCAAACCGACTGATGCAACAGGGGGTAAGGTGTGGATGACAATAGGTAAAAAGTTCAGTTCGCTCACTGATGAGAATCCACAACAGTTGTCCGCAGCTACCTTTCCTTGTTTGATCGCTTTAACAGCTAGAGAAGGGCCATCCGTAATATCGCCACATGCATAAATGCTATGATTTGAAGACTGACAAGATTCGCTTATATCGATAAAATTATCCTCTGTCACCTTCACTCTCGCATTTTCTAAACCAAGCGCTTCAAGGTTACGCACCCTGCCGGCTGAATAGCCCAACAAGTCCCCAAACACCTGCAAACCTTCACCTTTGGCATCTTGCGCCGTCACCTTTATTGAACTACCTTCCTCTACCAATTTAATATCGGTTAATCCAGTAGAAACGCGAATGCCTTGTTTCTTAAATTGCCTTCTTACCTCTTTCGCAATCGTTTCATCGAGATCTGGGAGAAATGACTCTTCATCTGTAATCACATGTACAGACGATCCAATTGCTCGGAAACTGCTCGCTACTTCTGCTGTCATATAGTCAGCCCCATATAACAGCAGTGTCTCTGGAACACCTTCAACGCTGTAGAGCTCCTCAACAGAACGGACAAACTCGCTGTGTTCTTCATAAAAAGAAGGGGCGTTCGCACTGCTTCCTGTTGCTATGATCGCATGGTTAAAAGACCACACTTCAAATTTCTCACCTTGCTCGACACCGATTCGCTCCTCAGATAAGAAAGAAGCATTTCCTTGAATAAGTTCAATTTTGTTCTTTTTAAATAATGAATAAAGACCTTTTTCCAAATTTGTGATCACGCTTCTTTTTTCATCGTTCCATTGCTTCATCGAAAATGAAGCAGATATCGTTAGTCCAGGAGCAGACTCATTCAACTTCCCCGCAGAAACTGCGAGTAACTTTGAAGGAATACAGCCGCTATGTAGACATTCTCCACCAGGACGAGAGCGATCGATCAATGTTACATCACGTCCGTGCTTCGCCGCTCTGATGGCAGCTTGGTAACCACCAGGTCCTGCCCCTATAATCACTAGATCCTTTTCGTAAACTAATTCTCCTACTACCATTATTTCAACTCCGTTAACAGCAGTGCAGGCTGCTCGATTAATTCCATCACGCGATTCGTAAATCGCATCGAAAGAGCACCATCCGCGATTCTGTGATCAAATGTCATCGATAGATTCATAATGGAACGAATAACGATTTCATCACCTTCACCAACGACTGGCATTCTCTTAGTCTTATGAAAAGCCATCAGTGCGGCTTCTGGATAATTGATGATCGGCGTTGCCCCAGTACTTCCAAGAGGTCCTGCGTTACTAATCGTAAAGGTACTTCCAGACATTTCTTTCGGAAGAAGCTGATTCGTACTAGCTGCTTCATATAGTCGTTTCATTTCTTTATGAATCTCTTTTACAGAAAGCTGATCACACTCGTGAATAACTGGAACGATTAACCCTTCCTCCGTATCAGCTGCAAGTCCTATATTAATCGAAGGTTTTAAATGAATGACACCTTCTTCTTCGTCGAGCTCGGAGTTGAAAACGGGAAATTCTTTAAGAGCAGTACAAACCGCTTTAATATAAAACGCCGCAACTGAAATAGAAGTTCCTCGTTGCTCCAAAAGAGCTTTTATTTCAAGGACATTGGAAACATCGACTTCATCAAAGTGTGAGACGTGAGGAATCGTGAGTCTGGACTTCGACATCTTCGCCGCAATCTGTTTACGTCTTCCCCTGAATGGAATCGTATTAGAAGGCAGTTGAGGTGACTCCTCCTTCCTCTCTACTTTCTTCTGGTGTATAGGTTCTGGTTTCTTAACACTAGTCTTCATATGATTGATAACATCTTCATCCATCACGCGTCCCGCTGGACCAGTTCCAGTCACCTTTTCAATATCTACGCCATTTTCTCTCGCAATCTTCCTAGTAAAAGGAGCAGCTAAAATCCTATGGTGTTGGTGTTTTCGACCTTTTTGTTCTGTTGGTTCTTGCTGAACCTGCTCTGTTGGCGTAATCGTTAACATAATACTTCCTACTTCGATTACATCACCAGGTGAAACAAGGATATTTTCAATTTTTCCAGCTATAGGTGCGGGAAGCTCAGCCGTCACTTTGTCTGTTTGAACTTCTAGCAACGGTTGATCTACGGTTACAACATCTCCAGGAGTGACGAGGAGCTGAACGACTTCTCCCTCAGACATTCCCTCGCCGATATCATGAAGTTTCACTTCCATTATTGTTCACCCTCCCTAAAAACGAGTCACTTCTTCGATTGCTCGATAGATTTTCTTTGAATCAGGCGCATAGTCATCTTCAAGAGTAAATAATGGAACCGGCGTATCATATCCAGTCACTTTTTTTATTGGAGCTCTCATGTAAAGGAAGGATGTATCATTGATGATTTCCATCACATCATTACTGACGCCTCCAGTTGAAGGAGCTTCATGGACGATAATAGCTCTTCCAGTTCTCTGGACTGATTCTGCAATCACTTCTTTATCTAACGGATATAATGTTCTGAGGTCGATGACATCGCATTCGATTCCGTTTTCACTCGCTTCTTCAGCTGCCTTCTCGGCAACCCTTACCATTGCTCCCCAGGCAAAGATCGACACATCATCACCAGTTCGCTTCCTTGATGCTTTACCAAGTGGAATGCTGTAACTCTCACTCGGAACATCTTCTTTTCCTGCTCGATAGATTCTCATCGGTTCAAGGAATAGAACAGGGTCAGGATCTTTTATACTGCTGATGAGAAGACCTTTCGCATCATAGGGATTTGAAGGTATAACAACCTTTAGACCAGGGATATGTGTGAAAAGTGCCTCTGTACTATCACTGTGAATTTCCGGTGCTCGTACACCAGAACCATATGGAGCACGGATGGTTAGGGGAACCGTATAGCGACTTTGTGTTCTCGTTCGAATACGCGTGGCATGCGTAATCAACTGGTTGAAACCTGGATAAATAAATCCAAGGAATTGGATTTCTACAACCGGCCTAAAGCCATTCATTGCAAGCCCGATCGATGATCCGATCAATCCTGATTCTGCAAGCGGCGTATCGATAACTCTGTCATCACCGAACAGATCATAGAGCCCGTCTGTCGCTCTGAATACTCCACCGTTTTTACCTACGTCTTCCCCAAGTACCAATACGGATTCGTCTTCTTCTAGCATCTCTTTAAGCGCATCCGTAATCGCTTGAACAATCGTCAATTTCTTAGTATTTACAGCGGTACTCATCCCTTCTCGCTCCCTTCATAAAAGAAACGATGCTTTTGCTCCTGAACCGGCCACACATCAGTCCCGAAAACGTGATCAAACATAAGGGCCTCATCAGATTTCACCGTTTTCTCCATTTCGATGACTGCTTCATTAAGCTTCTGCTCGGCTTCTTCATTAACTTGTTCAGCCCAGCTAGAATCCCAGGCACCTTCAATTTCGAGAAACCTCTCCAATCTCGTGATTGGGTCATCACTTTCTCTTCTTCGTTTACTTTCTGCCTGATCGCGGTATTTCGAAGGTTCATCTGTTGTCGTATGAGCACCGTACCTCCATGTGACTGCCTCTATTAGAGTCGGTCCATTCCCGTTTCTCGCTCGATTAATGGCTTTCATCGTTTCATCATATACAGCAAACACATCATTTCCATCTACCCGTACACCAGGGATATCATATGCTAATGATTTTTGTGCGATTGTTTTTGTTTTCATCTGACGCTCAAGCGGCACACTGATGGCATAGCCATTATTCTGATTAAAGAATACGACAGGTATATTGAATACACTCGCAAAATTCAACCCCTCATGAAAATCACCTTCAGAAGTCGCTCCATCACCGAAGTAAACGAGAGATACCCTGTCACTACCCTTCTTTTGTTCAGCCCAGGCCGTACCAGTAGCATGAAGGATCTGTGAAGCGATCGGAACGGAAGGAGGAAAAATATGCTTCCCTTCTGGAGGCACGCATCCCTCGATACATCCCTTCCAATAGAGAAAGATATTCTTTAAAGAATGCCCGAACGCAGCCGTAGCAGCATGATCCCGATAGGTCGGGAACATCCAGTCACCATCCTCCATCGCAAGTGCACTCCCGATTTGAGAAGCTTCTTGTCCCTCAAAAGGAGCGTATGTCCCAATACGCCCCTGTCTTTGGAGATTTACTGCTTTTTGATCGAACAAACGCGAAAATACCATATGTTCATAAAATAGCTTTGCTCTCTCGATCGTTACGTGTTCACAAACAGCTCCTGTTCTCCTGCCGTCACCTGATAGTAGCTGCACGATAGGAAATTTTTCATTCATATCCATTTCGAATCCTCCTATTTTTGCAATTAAGAACGCACAGCCCATTTTCCAGGCTTTTTGTGAGAAAAGAAGCTATTTCTCCTTTTGCGGCTCTCGATTCTTTCTTCACAGAAATAATTCGCTGCCTGAACAGTCGATATCGAACTTTCTTCTGCGTTCTTGAAAACCGTGTGGAGTGTGTCGTAAATTGCCTTCGTCTTTTGTAACACACGCATTGGATGAGGAGAATAAAGTTCATCTGATACTTGGATCAATCCACCGCTGTTTACGATATAATCTGGAGCATACAGAATCCCTCTATTATGCAAACGATCACCGTGTTCGATCGTAAGGAGCTGGTTGTTAGCTGATCCTACGACAGCACTTACCTTTAATTTGTCGATCGTTCGATCATTAATGATTCCGCCGAGCGCACATGGAACAAAAACATCTGCGTCCGCTTCATATATCTCATCTCCAGAAACGACCTTAACCTCACCCTTCAATTCGATCGCTCGTTGAATAAGCCGGTCGATTGCATGGCGGTTAATATCAGTCACAATGATTTCTGCTCCCTCTTCAAGCAGCATTTCAGCCACTTTGTATCCTACTTTTCCAAGCCCTTGAATGGCATAGGTTTTTCCACCAAACTCTTCATTACCGAAAACCATTTTATTCGTAGCTTGGATACCGTATAAAACCCCTTTTGCAGTAGGAATAGATGAATCCCCACTTCCACCATATTCTTCAGGAACGCCTACGATACAGTTTGTCTCGCGAAGAGAATGCACGAAGTTATCAGGTGTTGTCCCCATGTCTGTTCCTGTGTAAAATCGTCCGTTAAGTGATTCAACGAATTGTCCGAATGCCCGAAATAATTCAGGCGTGCGATCTGTAAGAGGGTCTCCGATAATCACGGCTTTTCCGCCTCCGAAGTCCACATCTGCAGCAGCACATTTGTATGTCATTCCTTTTGAGAGTCTCAGTACATCCTCTATTGCATCATCCACCGTTTCATATGGTCTCATTCGACAGCCACCGAGCGCAGGTCCTAGCGTTGTGTTATGTATCGCAATGATGGCTTTTAGTCCTGTAGCGGCATCGTTACAAAAAAGTACCTGTTCATGCTCAGCTATTCGATCAAACATGATTTTCACCCCTTAATGAAATCGCTTACAATTTAGCGGTAGCTAATTTCTCTTCTATTACTTTTTTTGGGAGGACAAACTGAACAACGGAACCTGTGCCGATGATATCGAGTCCCCTTCTAACCTCAACATTGCTTATCACTGACTTACTTGTCAAAGAGGTGATGGTTGCGTTGATCGTGATCTCTTGACCCACACAAGCTGGTCCAAGATGCTTCATCTCAACTCCTCCACCTATCCCCTCTTCTTCATCTTCTAAGTATGGAAGAATGAGCTTTCTAGATGCCCATTCCATATGATAGACCATTGAAACGGTAGAGTATGCTGGATGGACAATCTCTCCTTCAAACTGTGCGACCATGTCTGATGTCACTTTCGTTGTAATAGTAGTTCTTTGGCCAATTGCGATCCCATCCTTCACGCGCTTCAACCCCTATTCATCACACTGAAATGCATGACGTTTATTTAACGATATAATAACATCACGTATAATAACCGTCAATTAATTGTCAAAAAATTAAGATCTTTCCATTTGAAAAAAATAGACTGCCGAACATATTTCGACAGCCTCATCAGTTAGATGGCTTTATCCAAGAAGTGCCCGGTCACTATTTAACTTTGCCCCCTTAATTCTTTGAAATTCGTGCAGCAATTCTTCAATCGTAAGCTTTTCTTTATCTTCACCATCAACTTCTAAAATAATTTTCCCACTGTCCATCATGATGAGACGATTCCCTAAGTCTAGCGCTTGTTGCATATTATGTGTGACCATAATCGTCGTTAAACCAGTATCTTCAACGATTTCACCTGTTAACTTTGTAATCAGTTCAGCTCGAGCTGGGTCTAGTGCCGCTGTATGTTCATCAAGTAAAAGGATTTTAGGATCAGTAAACGTTGCCATCAATAGTGAGAGCGCTTGTCTCTCCCCTCCTGACAACATTCCCACCTTAGCGTTCAGTCGATCTTCAAGTCCAAGGTGAAGGGTTCCAAGAGCTTCCCTGAATGTTGTCTTTAGTTTTTTCGTTACACCTTTTACAAGTGTTCTTCTGCGATTTCTGCAGTAAGCCATCGCCAAGTTTTCTTGAATGGTCATCGATGGTGCTGTCCCTGCCATTGGATCTTGAAATACACGACCGATTAATCTAGACCTCTTATATTCTGGCATTGCGGTTACTTTATTTTCATCGATAAACACATCACCAACATCAGGTGTTAACACGCCTGAAACCATATTCATAAGAGTCGATTTTCCTGCGCCGTTGCTACCGATGACTGTTACGAAATCTCCAGGTTCTAGTTTAAGGTTGATATCTTCGAGGGCAATCTTTTCGTCTAACGTTCCTTCGTTAAATACTTTGTGAATCTGATTTAGAAGAAGCATAATCCTTACCTCCGTCCTGAAGTTCTTTCAGCTTCATTTCTTGCTGTAAGCGTTTGCGTTTTTTTCTATTCCGTTCTTTTTGTCCATCGATTAATTGAGGGAAGATCAAGGCACCGATTACGATAACAGCCGTAATTAATTTCATATCTCCCGTTTCAAGAAAATCTACCCGTAATGCCAAGCTTACAACGAGACGGTATACCACCGCTCCGCCAATAACCGCAAACGTTGTAACTGCGATCGTTTTCGTCCCAAATATCGCTTCGCCAATGATTACGGATGCAAGTCCAATAATGATCATTCCAATACCCATTCCAACATCTGCAAACGAACTGTACTGCGCGATTAATGCACCAGACAGTGCGACAAGGGCGTTGGAAATACCCAGTCCTAAAATCGTTAGTTGATCGGTATTGGCTGAGAAGCTACGGATCATCCTTTTGTTATCACCAGTCGCTCGTAAGGCTAGCCCAACTTGTGTTCTCAAGAAGAAATCGGTTAAAACTTTAATGATCGTGGTGAGTAAAATCATACTGATCAAAATGGACCAAGTAGAGGTGATGCTCCCAAGCGCTATTGCAGAAGCTACACTGTTCACTAGCGACTCAATACCAAGCGTTGAGAAGACTGATTCCACTTTGGTGAAAATCGACTCTTCATTTAACAGCGGTACATTCGACCGTCCCATAATCCTGAGGTTGATCGAGTATAGAGCGATCATCATTAAAATCCCTGCAAGAAGTGGATTTATCTTTCCTTTCGTATGTAATAACCCTGTCACGCAACCCGCTAAAAACCCTGCACCGATTGCAATCAATGTAGCAAAGAAAGGATTTGTTCCGTTCACGATAAGAATTGCAGCGATTGCTGCTCCAGTTACAAAACTTCCGTCCACTGTTAAATCCGGAAAATCTAGTATTCGAAATGATAAATAGACACCAAGCGCCATAATCGCATAGATCACACCCGACTCGACTGCACCGAACAATGCTGACCCCATAGATAAAGCCTCCCTTTCATAATATTAAGAACAAGTAAAAAAAATGGTTCGAAAAAGAAGCTGACTTCTTTTTCGAACCTGTCCAGTTACTCTGTATATTCCCCCTCTTCCTCCCACTCTTTTTTGATGTCGATTCGCATCTCTTCTGCTGCACTCTTATTCATTTTCAACTTTAGATTCTGAGGATATTGCACAGGAAGCTCGGAAGCCTTCGCATCTCCGTTTAAGATTTTCGCTGCCATTAAACCAGCTTCGTAGCCAATGTCCTTGTAATCAAAACCGTAAGCTGCAAATGCTCCTCTTTCAACAGAGTCGAATTCACCTGCAAACATCGGAATATCTTTATCGTTTGCAACGCTGATAACAGATTCGAGTGCGGATACGACGGTGTTATCCGTTGCAATATAAATCACATCCACTTTACCTACAAGAGCCTCAGCAGCTTGCTTTACTTCTGCAGAAGTCGAAACACTTTTCTCGACAGGGTTCAGACCATTACTTTCTAGCGCTTCTTTAACAACCTTAATTTGCGCAACAGAGTTTTGTTCACCAGCGTTATAGATTAAACCAACATTCTCTGCATTGAATTCACTTGAAATAAATTCAATCGTCTTTGGAATCGCATCAGGATGAGTATCCGTTGTTCCAGTGATATTCTCACCTGGCTTTTCAAACGATTCTACTAGCTTCGCACCGACCGGATCGGTTACAGAAGTAAAAACGATTGGAATATCTGACGTTGCATTCAGTGCTGACTGAGCACTTGGAGTAGAGTTGGCGAATATTAAATCCACTTTGTCTCCAACTAAGTTCTGAGCAATAGTGTTGCTATTATTCATATCGTTTTGTGCATTTTGCACATCGTATGTAACGTTCTCCCCTTCTTTAAACCCATTCTCTTCTAAAGCCATCTTGAATCCTTCGAATGCTGCATCCAATGAAGGGTGTTCTACGATTTGAGTAACTCCAATGGTAGTCATCTTCTCTTCAGATCCACCTTCTCCACCTTCCGAATCAGTCGAAGCATTATTGCTTCCACACCCCGTAAGTGCCAAGATGCTCACAAGAGATATCCCGATCCACTTTTTCCATGATTTCAAAATTATTTCCTCCCCCTGGTTGTTTCTTGCAAAAATTCGACGTTCATGTGGTCATCTGTCATATTTTATCGTTATGGTACACCGCCAAATAATCCTTGTCAACGAATTATCAAATAATTAGCACTATTAGTTATTTTTAAAATATTTACCTTAGAATGCACTTATTTTTTTTAATGATTCGCTTGTTTAAACATGTTAAGTTGTGCTATTTGATGCTCTACCGCTTCCGTAGCTTCTTGCATCATGTTCAAAAAGAGCTCTTCTACAGTCGGTAACGAATCGATCAGTCCACTAACCTGTCCACCATTAATAAACCCTTCTTCCAATCGCCCTTCTATTGCTCCAATGATGTGCTTGTCTTCTCCAGTCATTTTAGCGAAATCAATTGGGTGAACGCCATTTTTTTCAGCTTCTTCTAACATCGTCGAATACTTTGTTTTAAGTAATCTTCTGACTTGCCCTACACTTCGCCCAACTACAACTGTACCAGTGTCATTCGATTGAAGAATCTGTTCGAGATACTGAGCATGGTATGGAGAATCTTTTGTTGCGACAAGTCTGGTACCCATTTGTACCCCGTCTGCTCCAAGTACAAATGCTGCCGCCAAACCTTTCCCGTCTCCCACTCCTCCAGCGGCTACCACTGGAATTGACACACTTGATTTAAGTTGTGGAATTAGCGTTAACGTTGTAAGTTCTAACGTTGAATTGATCCCAGCAGCTTCAAAGCCTTCTCCAACTATAATGTCTGCCCCGGCGCTCTCAGCTTTCTTCGCGTGCTTCACACTAGCCGTAACACAGATCACTTTTATTCCATGCTCTTTAAAGTACGGAATGTATGGAGAAGGGTTCCCAGCCGAGAGAGACACAACTTTCACATTATGTTTTACAGCTAGTTCACACATCTCTTTGAAGTGAGGAGTGACATTAATTGGGATGTTTAATGCAAAGGGTAAGGACGTACGAGCTTTCATTTCTACCATCAGCTTCTCTACTTCATCCGGTGACATCGTTCCAGCTCCAATCGTTCCTAAACCACCAGCGTTAGAAACAGCTGATGCTAACTCAGAGCTCGAAATATTCCCCATCCCCCCTTGTAAAATTGGATAGCTGACCGATAACAATTCGCAAATTCGATTCATGTTGTCTTCTCCCCTTTTCTTGTAACGCTTTTATTACGTTTAATAAGTTACGTGTTATACTCATTATAAACATTCAAAGAATAGACACTGAATTCCTGCAAAAAAACATGAAAGAGAGGATTTTTCGATGTTAATTTCGTATAACGGTCGTAAACCATCATTAAGTAAAGATGTCTTTATCGCTCCCGGAGCTAAAGTAATTGGAGATGTAACGATAGGCGAAGAATCAAGCGTGTGGTTCAATTCTGTGTTAAGAGGTGACGAGGCACCGATTACGATAGGTAACGGCTGTAACATCCAAGATAATTGCACATGCCACCTCTTTGAAGGATTCCCGCTTGTTTTGGAAGACGATGTTTCTGTTGGTCATAATGCGATTCTTCATGGGTGCAAAGTAAAGAAGGGAGCTTTGATCGGCATGGGAGCTATCGTGCTTGACGGAGCTGAAATTGGTGAGGGAGCATTAATAGGTGCTAATACGTTGATTCCAGCAGGTAAGAAAATCCCTCCGAATACGATGGTATTAGGCTCACCTGGGAAGGTAGTAAGAGAGCTCAATGATAAAGATAAAGAATTAATTGCCCTAACGATCGAAACCTACAAAAAGAAAGGCAAGGAATTCCTTGAACAGATCGAAGGCGCTCAAGAAATTCGTTGATCAAAAAAAGGAACGGGAGCCCGTTCCTTTTTTATCGATCGATTAAGAGAGGATGCTGAAGTGCATCGTATCGATGGTCTTTCTTTTTCAGTTCATTCCCCTCTTTAAAGACTTCCTCAAAAAAGCGAGAAGAGGGCTCAGCTAGAGTACGATAATAATCGCTAAAAAGCTTTGCGGCATGTTCACCGGGCCACTCCTCAGGAAGAAGCGCTGGAGGTAATCCTGGATCTACGAAAAGAAACTTACGATACTCATGCACAAGCTTTGCTCTTTCTACAAAGCATTCTCCATCAGTCATTTTACCTTGTTCAATCTTACTCTGATCGATGACGAATTTTTCACTGTAAGCTTTGATGAAAGAACGGTACTTATCGCTTATATCCTTAAGGTCCCAACATTCATTCACAAGTGCTGTATTCTGATGAGGACCTTTGTAATCAGCTACAAAAAAGTGGATGTGTTCTTTAATGTCGTATTTCTCAATCAATCCATCCACCTGATCCTCCAGATGATTGGGAGACATCCATAAGCTTGCTGAAGAGCTTCCGAATCCACTCCAAACAAGTTCTTTTCTTAATTCATCTCGGATATGTCTTTTCTCTTCAGGAATCGTATAGAGTAGCATACGCCACCTTCCATCCCAGGAGGAAGGCTGAAGTTTAAAGATCCGTCTTGCCGCTTCATCAATCCGTTTTACACCACGCTCTGTTAGGAAGTAGTAGCTTTTATTTCCTTCTTTTCTGGATTGTACCCAACCTTGCTTATTCATTCTCGAAATTGCAGCTCGAACAGACTGATCGTTATGTCCGAATTCCTTCAACAACCTGATCAAACTGCCGATCCATATTTCGTTGCCGTAGTGTCGGATATAGTCTCCGTACAGTGTGAAAATCATCGATCTTGTATTTAAACTCTCGTTCATAACAAATTCCTCCGCTCAAGGTATACCGCTTTTAAAACGCATCGTAAATATGATGTTATACTACCAGAGCGCAGAGGACATCGCAACTCATTACTACTCTCCTTTGAATTCAGGCTTTCGCTTCTCAGCAAAAGCATCAAGAGCTTCTAGACGGTCTTTCGTAGGTATCGTTACTTCGTAAGCTTTCGATTCGATCGCCATACCAGTATGACGATCAACATTCATCCCTTCGCGAACCGCGAATTTAGCTTGCTGCACAGCAACCGGCGCATTCTTGCAGATTTCAAAAGAGAGGTCTTCACATTTACTGAGAAGGTCTTCAGACTTCACCACGCCATTTAGTATTCCATAATCTAACGCTTCTTCTGAAGTTAGTTTTCTCGCAGTTAGTACAAGCTCAAGCGCCTTTGCAGAACCGATCAGTCTTGGTAGTCTTTGTGTTCCACCGGCACCTGGTATGATTCCTAGACTCGTTTCAGTCAGTCCCATTTTAGTCCCTTCTACTGCATATCTGAAGTCGCAAGCTAGTGCGAGTTCAAATCCACCACCGAATGCATATCCGTTAATTGCTGCAATCGTTGGTTGAGGCAGAGCTTCAACTGAGGAAAAGACTTCACGAATCTTCTTAACGTTCCTCTTCACTTCACCTTCAGAGAGCGAACGTCTTTCTTTCAAGTCTGCTCCCGCGCTGAAAGCCTTTTCACCTGCTCCCATAAAAATAACGACTCTAACATTCTTATCCGTATAAATATCATCAATAATACCTTGAAGCACCGAAAGTGTTTCATAGTTAAAGCAATTTAAAACATCTGGTCGATTCAATGTTACGTATCCTACGTGGTTTTTCACTTCATATGTAACGACAGCCAATTTGCATCCTCCTCTAATTACGTACATAGGAAAGAGCCTGGCAGCTAAGTTGAAATGACAACCAACCTCCAGGACCCTTTCCCTACATCTATTCTCGACATTTCCCCCTGTTTCCTTCTTCTCTATACTATTATGATCCCTGAAAAACCGGTCGTCTTTTCTCTATAAATGCCTTCACACCCTCACGATGGTCTTCCGTTTGACCTGCTTGCTTCTGAGCGTCGGCTTCAAATTCCAGTACTTCTTCAAGAGTACTATCCCAGCTTTTCGCCATCCCTTGTTTAATGAGTGTAACGGCTTTTGGAGGTAGATTAGATAGGCGCTTCATGAAGGTGTTAACACCACTATCCCACTCTTCCATTTGATACACTTCATTAACCATTCCAAAGTCTTTCGCTTGTGACGCACTCACTTTATCGCCTAGCATCGCAAGTTCAAGCGCTTTTGCATGACCAATTAGTCTAGGTAAAAAATACATACTACCAGAGTCTGGCACAAGACCAACATGTACAAAAGCCTCGATAAAACTAGCATTTTCATGCGCTATACGAAAATCACATGCAAGAGCAAGACTCATTCCAGCGCCTGCTGCTACTCCATTAACAGCCGCTACAACAGGCTTCTCACAGTTCACGATTTGCTTGACCATAGGGTTATAAGCAGACCTAAGCACGTCACCATGATCAAGTGATTCGTCTACCCCATTCAAATCTTGTCCTGCGCAAAATGCCCTTCCGTTTCCAATAATCACGATACAACGGACGTCTTGATTCGCCTCGCCCCGCTCAATAGCATCTTTAACTTCCTTGTTCATAAGTATTGTAAACGCATTCATTTTATCTGGTCGGTTTAGGCGAATCCACGCAATCTTGTCACGTGCTTCGTATTCAATCGTTTCGTACATTCTCGCGCCCCTTTTCTATTGCTTAGTATTTGCGGTTTCGTGTACTTCTTCTCCGATCATAAGCGTAACGAGATCCCCAGCAAAGCCCATCAAATCTTTGCCTGATGCTTTTCCTTCTTGCGACTTCATACCAGCCTTCATGGATTCATGGTCTTCATAATACATTTCACATAGCAAATAGAATTCACTTTCTCCCATAGGAGAACCAACGATTCTTGTCACTTCCATCTTCTTTAACCCTGGAATCTTCGAAGTGATTGGCGCGTGTGTATTGAAATAGTGCTCATCAAATTTCTGTTTGTTCTCCGGCTGTTTGTACAATGCGATTACTTTTACCATTTTTCATCAACCTTTCGTTTTTTGTTAGATTGCTACTGGCTTCATGGCTTCAAACGGGTTTTTACAGCTTTTACAATAGAGAATGCTTCTACATGCAGCTGGACCAAAGATGTTATCCATCGTTGTATAGATGGAGTCACAATAAGGGCAAGGAACACGCCATTCACTTCCGACTTTCTCTTCAGGAGGAGCTATTCCATATTCTTTTAACTGCACCCTTCCTCTGTCTGTTACACGAGCTGTGGTCCAGATTGGTTCACGTATATACTTCACTTCTACTGATGTGATTCCCTCTATCGTTTCAATCGCATTTTTGATATCTCGTTTTATGATATCTAAAGCAGGGCATCCAGAAAATGTTGGCATTGCCTCCACTTCAACACTCCCTCCGTCTACCTTCACATCATAAATAATGCCAAGGTCCACGACACTGACCGAGGGGATTTCAGGATCTTTGACAAACTCAAGCTTTTCTAGAACTTTCTTTCTTGTTGTCATAACAAAGCTCCTCTCAAACTACCATTCTGCAGATGGTACAGACTGATAGACTTCTGAAAGTGTTGATAACGCTCGTTCAAGGTGATCAGTATGCTTACCGTTTCTTCCGTTTAATGAGCTCATTTCAATTTCAAGAGGATGGTCTACCTTTTCGCTTAGAATTGCTTTCCATCTCCGAGTAAGGATTTCTTCACTCTCTATTAAGGAAAGATGAACGATCTTCTCACCATCATCTCCATAGGAGAAAACGCCTTTCATTTCTTTAAGGACTACGTCGATCGCCTCTGTCATTCTTCTTCTTGCTTCTGGAGTGCTGTTCATCAGTTGATCGAACCACGTTTCCCAATGCATAAGATGGTATGACATTTCGATCGAAATCTTCTGTACGATTTGTTGAAGCGTTTCATAAGAGTGTTCCTTAATCGAATGCAAGCGCACCTTTTTCGCAAGCGTGTAGAAATAATTTCTTACGACAGTGAACGCCCAATCGTAGTTAGGTTCTTCTAGATAGCTTCCTGGTCCGTTCGGAAGTTCCATCAAGACAGCATTACGAAATTTCTCAGGGGACCTAGCATGTGTCAGTTCGTCAGCATCCCCCTCACCAAGTTCTTCAAGCAAGGAATAGTAGAGTGCAGCATGACCCATTAGATCCTGACTGATTGAAGAAAACGCAACATCCTCTTCGATATGAGGAGCAAGCCCTAGCCACTCAGATCCACGATAGGAAAGGATAAAGTCATCATCCGCAAGCTGATACACCAATTCTATGAGACTACTGCGATATTCGGCTGACTCCATTACGAATTCCCTCCCCCCATAATGTCTTTCTCTGTAAGCTGCTCCTGCTCATACTTTCGCCACTTCTTCTTTAAGTAGCCATAGCCTTTCGTCTCTCTGTATGCTTTATCGAGATTCTTTATGCCCTCTCGCTCTTCTTGTGTCATCGTTCTGATATCATCTCGTTTTACAACCCAGATATCTGCAGGCTGCTCTCGTCGGAAGAAGTTTTCCTTCGCCATGATGAAAGCCAGTTCACGATTTGGAGCAAGCAGACTGAACTGGTACTGTAGCGGTGCGGTATCGGTTTTCTTACTGAACACTTCGTATACTTGATAGAAATCCTTTTCAGCATCACTCAATTCAAAACACCTCTCTATATATGCTGGGGTCTTTTACCGAGTGCCTCACGTACCCAGCTATTCATTTCATACGATCTTACTCTAAGCGCCAATCGTTCTTTTGATTTCGGACCATTTCCTGTAACGATCTTCTTGAACTCTGACCAATCTGGATCAGCATACTCCCACTCTGATTTCTCTTCATCAAAGCGTAGAGTAGGATCTGGAATGGTTAACCCTAAGGACCAAATCCTTGGAACATACTTTGTCAAAAACTCTTGTCGTAGCTGCTCGTTTGTCTTCGTACGCAGCTTATATTGCATATTCTTATCTTGATTCGAGTGGCCCGTTTCGTTTTTCGACTTAGGTCCGAAGAACATTAATAGCGACGTCCACCACCTGTTTAAAGCATCCTGCAGAAGTTCTCGTTGTTCTTCTGTTCCTTCGGCGAGTGCCATGATGATACTCTCGCCATGTTGTGCATGGAATACCTCTTCTGCACAAATTCGCTTTAGGGCTCTACCGTATGGTCCATAAGAAGTTCCAAGCATCATCGTCTGAGAAATAATCGCCGCTCCATCTACAAGCCACGCTATGATTCCGGCATCCCCCCATGTAGGTGCCTCCATATGAAAAACATTATGAAACTTTAACCGACCCGAGAATAAATCTTTCATAATGTCATCTCTATTCTTACCGAGCGGTGCCATTAAATCTTCTGCAACCCGTAGTAAAAGTTGGCCATGCCCCATCTCATCCTGAACCTTTGCCATGATCGCTAACTTTCGATGAAGCGTAGGCGCCTTTGGTACCCATTCCTTCTCAGGAAGTGCTCCCATAATTTCGCTGATTCCATGCATTGAAATCAAGCGTATCAATGCCTCACGGTAATCATCTGGCATCCAGTCGTCAGCTTCAATCTTCTCTCCATTATTAATTCGATCCATGAAATGATCGATGTTTTGCTGATAAACAGCTTCCATTCCCACACACCTCCAATATAACGTTTATTTAACGTCATTATATTTTATTGTCATATAAATATCAATTATTTTCTGACTATTTCTTTTAAATAAAAAACCGACTCAATTTGAGCCGGCTTCATTTCTATGCATTTACATGCTTTCGCAGCGCTTTTCTTAATATTTTTCCTGTCGTATTTTTTGGTAGCTCATCAATAAATTCCACAATCGTAGGACATTTATATTTAGCGAGGTTCTCTCTGCAATAATTCTTAACCTCATCTTCTGAGAGCACATCCTTCGTAACGACAAAGGCTTGTACTGCTTCACCAAAATCAGGATCAGGAACACCAACTACAGCTGCCTCAACAATGCTCGGATGCTGATACAATATTTCTTCCACTTCTCGTGGATAAACATTGTATCCTCCAACAATCACGAGATCCTTTTTACGATCTACGATATAGAAGTATCCTTCTTCATCCATCTTCGCTAAGTCTCCTGTATAAAGCCATCCATCTCTAACTGTCGCAGAAGTGTCTTCTGGTAACTTGTAATAGCCATTCATCACGTTTGGCCCTTTCACAATAAGCTCACCAACAGTTCCTGGAGAAACTTCTTGTCCAAGTTCATCGACTACTTTATTCTCTACGTTCGTAATATTGGTTCCGATCGAGCCTGGCTTCCTTGGACGATCTAATGGATTAAAACACGTAACAGGTGCTGCTTCGGATAAGCCATACCCTTCAGATACCTTTACATTGAACTTCTCTTCGAAACGATGGAGCAGTGCAACTGGTAATGGCGAGCCTCCAGATATACATATTCTTACATGCTTAAAATACTCTTCTCGGCCTTCTGGAAATTGATAAAGAAAATTATACATAGTTGGGACACCTGCAAAGACGGTAGCTTTATATTTCTCTGCAACACGAAAAACTTCTTGAGGACTGAACTTAGGTAAGATAAGGAGGGTACCTCCAGCAATGAGAGGGGCATTCATAGAAACGGTCATACAAAACACATGAAACATAGGTAAGGCAGTGATGACAACATCATCCGCATTAAACTCCAGATAATCAGCGGTGTCAGAAGCATTGCTCACGATATTCTTATGAGACAACATCGCTCCTTTTGGTCGACCTGTCGTTCCTGAAGTATAGAGAATGACTGCAACGTCGTCTTCTTTCGTCTGAACTGATGGTACCTCGTTTCCTTCGTCAAGAACCATCGTTGTAAACGGTTTCAATTTAATGTTTGATAAAACCTTTTCTTCCGTTGCTTCGCCAACATACGTAACGAGCTTTACATCAGGAAGTTGATTCGACATGCCTTCAACAAGTGGTAATGCCTGCTCTAACGTTACGATTGCTTTCACATCACCATTATGGAGCAAGTATCCAATCTCATTAGGAGTATAGATGGGGTTTATCGGAATAACAACCGCCCCGGCTCTTAATGCTCCATAGTAACTGATGATAAATTCTGGTGAATTCCCCAGTATCAATGCAACATGGTCGCCTTTGTTAATATTTTCATCGGCAAGGTTTGCTGCGAAAAGAGATACTTTCTGGTCAAGCTGTGCATACGTTACGGCTTGATCCTCATAAATATACGCCTGCTTATCCGGATGCGATAGTGCCGTTTGTGTCAGTTGTTCCGAAAGATTCATTCGCTCTCCTCCTGATATGAATGAATAATCATTCATTTTTAATTTTCTAAATATATTATATTGGAAGAAAATTTATCAAGCAAGGGGAAATCTCTCACTCACCGCTCTTTAAATAGAAATAGGAGCTGGTATGTCAGCTCCTATCGCCTAATAAATAAGATTTATAAAGTCTTCTTCTGATATGTTCCCAAAATAATGTTTTACATCTAAACCTTTAAGCGAATCTCTAATGGACTCTGGTTCATATTTTGTATCTGTGAGTCGTTCTTCTAGCTCCTTCACATCACCAACTCCGAAGAAATCGCCAAAAATGGTTGCTTGCTTAATGTAACCTTTTTTCACTTCTAGGCGGACGTCTATCGACCCGATCGGGAACCTTTTTGAGTGCTGAACATTGAATTTCGGTGAGCGCCCATAATTCCAATCCCAGTTTTTATATCGCTTATCTGCGATTCTGTTAATTTCATCCCAATCTTCTTCTGTAAGCTGATAAGTAGGCACTTCATCATACTCTTCGAAAATTGATTGAAGAAGCTTTTGTTTAAATTCCTCACGCGTCATGTCCTCATCCATATGTTCACTTATATTCGTTACGCGACTTCTGATCGACTTGATTCCTTTTGATTCTATTTTCTCTTTGTTCACTTTTAATGCTTTCACAACGTTTTCTAGATTTACGTCGAACATCAAAGTACCGTGGCTGTACATTCTTCCTTTTGTAGAGAACTGAGCATTGCCCGATATCTTCTTCCCATTTACGAGAAGATCATTCCGTCCGCTTAATTCAGCATCTACGCCCATCTTATGTAGAGCTTTTACCACTGGGTCTGTAAACTTCTTATAGTTATGAAAGCTATTGCCATCATCTTTCGTAATGATGCTAAAGCTCAAGTTACCTGGATCATTATACACCGCCCCGCCTCCAGAAAGACGTCGGATGACATCAACATCATTCTCACGTGTGTAGGTTGTATCGATCTGTTCGATCGTGTTTTGATTTTTCCCTACGATAACAGTAGGATTCATGGAATAAAAAAGAAGATAGGTTTCTTCAGGGTCAAGCTCTTTAAGAATGTATTCTTCGATCGCTAGGTTGATCCCAGCGTCCATAATATTTTCGTTATCTATAAATCGCATCATGTTCCCTCCAGTTTGTTCTCATTCTATTGTAATGAATTGTTTTATACTAAGCAAAAAAGCACCCTCTCCATAAAATGTAATGCGGTTCCTCCCCGTTCTTTTTTCCTACGCTTCGAATACTTCTAGTAAACGCAAATGAGGAGGGGCACAAATGAAAATCGTTTATTATGAAAAAGGGGATATCCCAGTAATTGTAGGTGCTTCAAGCTTAAATTCGAGCTTAACGATAGAGCAAATTAAAGCAGAAGGTGAAAAGAAGTGTAAGGAGATCGCACGCCTGCTTGGAAGAGAGATTGGTTTCTTAATGGATATGAACGGGAAACTCGATTCCAATAACCTTGACTAATACGCTAGAAGGACTGAAGGAATTTCCTTCAGTCCTTCTTTTATTCTTCCCAAGTTAAACCACTTGCTGCAAGAACGACTTTTCCATCGAACTGTTTTTTCGCATCCTGCTCTAAGTCTTCTAATACACCAAAGTGTGGAAGGTGTGTTAGCATGAGTGTTCCTACGCTGGCAGCTTTAGCAATCTTGGCTGCATCCGTACTATTCATATGCCCCATAGACGAACCATCCATATGACTGTATAAATTACATTCACAAAGTAGAAGATCAGTTCCATTTGCGAACTGTTCAAACTCTTTCATATAGCTTGAATCGGCAGTAAAGACCATGCTTTTTTCTCCGTCACGAATTCTCATAGCAAAACATGTAACGGGGTGAGTCGTCTTAAGAAACGTAATTGTAAATGGACCAACTTGGAGCTCTTCATTTTCCTTATATGGTTTTGCTACAGTATAAGGTTCATGACTCAGTCTATTAAATGCCTCTTTATCATGTGGAGGCGCATAGATCGGCAACTCTGGAAGTTCCTTACTGATTTTAGACTGTATGAGTCTCCCATGGTACAAAACACCGGTATCTGCAATGTGATCTGGATGGTAGTGACTTATGATAACAGCATCGAGCTCTTCCACAGGCAAATAATGCTGTAGTTGTGCCAATACACCACTTCCACAATCCACTAGTAAATTGAATCCTTCCTTTTGAACAAGATAACCAGCGCTAGCCTCACCGGCTTTCGGGTAACCTCCCCAAGGACCTAGTACCGTCACTTTCATTGCTAATTTCTCTCCCCTTCCAATTCAAGTAATGCGCGAGCTGTATATTGATCAGTAACAAGAATGTTCGCATAGCCACCCTTTAGAGCTCCATATATCGCATCCACTTTCTTAGGTCCACCTGCGATCAAAATGGACTTTTCCTTTTTTGATAGTTCTTCAAGATCGATGCCTATTGTTCGTTCGTTCAAATTCTTATGAATATGTCGTCCATTCTCGTCAAAAAAGCGCGAGCATATTTCACCAACGGAGCGTGAATGAATGACATCTAGTTCATCCTCTGTTACATACTCAGCTTGCACGATAACAGATTCTTTCGTCGGTATCCCAACACTGAACAGGGCTACATTTGCATCTCGTCCCATATCGAGTACTTTCCTAATATGGCGATCAGCTTCCATCGTCTCTTTCACAAGAAGTTGATCTACGATAGCCGGTACAGGCAAGAAGTGACTTGCTGCGTGGAAAGAACGACTGAGCATTTGAATGACCTCATATGCATATGTATTGGTTTCAGAGTAGCTGATGCCACCGTTTAATTGGACGACAGAAACATTTTTCAGCAGCTTATGACGTAAGTTTTTCCCCATTTCATTTAGTGTTGTTCCCCAAGATACACCGATCAAGTCATTATCTTCAATGGTTTCATGTAAATACAGTGCAGCAGTCTTACCAACGTGATGTTTTACGGTGCCCTCTTCGAACTGAGGAACAATGGCGACTTCAGCATCAATTAGACCGAAAGCTTCTACAAGCTCTGAGCTTAATCGATGTACATCTTCAGAAGGATCATGAATGGTTATCTCAACGACCCCTTCCGCTTTAGCTTGTTTTAATAACCTGGATACGGTAGGCCTAGAAACTGACAGCTTGCTTGCGATTTCCTGCTGACTGAAATCAAGCTGATAGTATAAGCGGGCCGCCTCTACAACCTTTTCAAGTTTTCCCTTATCCATAGCAACACCTGTAATTCCATATGTATTTGCTATCGTCTACACCTATAAAAAAGGCTTTCAGAAAGACCTTTTCGCCTTCTGAAAGCCTCTCAAGTGTTATCTTGATAGCATTGCTTTTACTCTTTTAACAACGTTTTCTGGAGTGAATCCGAATTCTTTAATTACCGTGTTTCCTGGTGCTGAAGCTCCAAAGCGGTCGATCGCTAGAACATCACCTTTGTGTCCTACATAACGATCCCAGCCCATAGATGCGCCCATCTCAATACCAAGACGAACAGTTACATCATCAGGTAGAACTGTCTTCTTATAGTCTTCTGATTGTTTTTCGAATAGGTCCCAGCTTGGCATACTCACCACTGAAGCTGTAATTCCTTCTTTTTCAAGAAGATTCTTTGCCTCGACAGCAAGGCCTACTTCAGAACCAGATGCAAGTAGAAGAGCGTCTGCATTATTGCTACCTTCTACAATATAAGCACCGCGTTTCACGCCTTCGTATGCTTGATCGTGAGAATCTGTTACAACAGGTAGGTTCTGACGAGATAGAACAAGTGCTGTAGGGTTAGTAGATGTTTCAAGTGCTACTTTCCAAGCTGCAGCTGTTTCGTTTCCATCAGCTGGTCTGATAATGGAAAGGCCAGGCATTGCACGAAGAGAAGCAAGTTGCTCTACAGGTTCGTGTGTAGGTCCGTCTTCTCCGACTGCTACACTGTCATGTGTGAATACATAAGTTGCAGGTACACCCATCAATGCAGATAAACGTAAAGCAGGACGTAGGTAGTCGGAGAATACAAAGAATGTTGCTCCAAATACTTTAAGACCTTTATGAAGTGCCATACCATTTAATGCTGATGCCATTGCAAATTCGCGTACACCAAACCAGATGTTTCTTCCGCTATAATCCGCTGCTGAGAAATCTTTCTCATCTTTTAGCATCGTCTTATTAGAAGATGCAAGGTCAGCAGAACCACCGAAAATTTGTGGATTGTTTTTCGCGATTGCATTCAGTACTTCACCGGATGCTGCACGAGAAGCTGTGCTCGTACCTTTTTCATATGAAGGAATTTCACTATCCCAGCCTTCAGGAAGTTCACCTTTCATCGCTGCTTTCAACTCGGCAGCAAGCTCTGGGTACTTTTCTTCATAGCTAGCGAAAAGTTCATTCCACTGCTTTTCTTTATTATCTCCATTTTCTTTGATTTCAGCGAAAACACTTTTCACTTCTTCAGGAATATGGAATTCATTTTCATAAGCCCAGTTGTAGTTCTCTTTCACTAGAGAAATTTCATCTGCTCCAAGTGGTGCACCATGAGATGTGTTGCTTCCACCTTTGTTAGGAGAACCGTAACCGATCGTCGTTTTCACTTCGATCATCGTTGGCTGATCTGTGTTGCTTTTAGCTTGCTTCAATGCGTCAGCAATCGCAGCCATATCGTTACCATCTTCAACGCGGATTACTTGCCAGCCGTAAGCTTCATAACGTTTTTGAACATCTTCAGAGAATGACTGATTCAAGTCTCCATCAAGAGAAATATCATTTGAATCGTACATAACGATCAGACGTCCAAGTTTAAGGTGAGCAGCTAATGAAGCTGATTCAGAAGAAACACCTTCCATTAAATCTCCATCACCACAAATGCTATATGTGTAATGATCAATAACGTTAAAGTCATCTCTATTGTAAGTCGCAGCTAGGTGACGCTCTGCCATAGCCATACCAACTGACATAGCAAGACCTTGTCCTAATGGACCAGTCGTAGCATCTACCCCAGGCGTTTCACCATACTCAGGGTGTCCTGGTGTGTTACTACCCCATTGGCGGAATGACTTCAAGTCTTCCATGCTTACGTCATATCCAAACAAGTGAAGCATGCTATATAGAAGTGCTGAGCCGTGTCCTGCAGATAATACAAAGCGATCACGGTTAAACCAATCAGGATTTGATGGACTATGATCCATGAACTGGCTCCATAATGTATAAGCCATTGGAGCAGCTCCCATCGGCATTCCTGGGTGTCCGGAATTTGCTTTCTCAACTGCATCGATGGAAAGCGTACGGATTGTATTTACTGCAAGTGAATCCATTTGATTTGTTGTCATATGTATACACTCCTTCTTTTATAATGAAATTTAGTAAAATATCTTCTGAACAAATGTACATTGATAATTATACATGAGTGCTGGTAAAAGAAAAAGGAAAGATGTCTGGTTACACTAAAAAACATCTAAGCCACAAAATTATCTTCCCTCCAAAAAAAAGTTTTCAATCATGAAAGTTAAAACAAATAAGTTACAATAAAAAAAGCGCGGGGAATACCGCGCTTTAGAAAGAAGGGAGTCTAATTGAATTAAGATAGCAGCTGATTTCCGCTCCAGGATGCTCGCTTTCCGCGGGGCGGTCGGTGAGCCTCCTCGGCTTCGCCGGTCTCACCTGTCCCGCTCATCCCACAGGAGTCGAGCATCCTTCCGCTCCAATTACCGTTATGCTGAGAATTATGCCTAACCAAGAACTTTTTAAAATAAACTTCCAACACACTACCGACTTTATTAAAAGCTCGTCAATCCACTTAAGAATAGTCTACGTATAAAACAAGTAAGCTTTTACCTCATAAGGACGCATGGTAGAGCTACTTTCTAGTTGATGTGTCGTTTCTTCATAATTAGAGATAAGAAGACTGCCTCCTTGTAATAGCTCATCTAGTTCGAGGATTACGTTATCGCTAGAGAAGTTAGCTGCCACAACGAGAGTTTGATCACTATACTTTCTTTTATAGACGTACAACTGTTCATCATCTTCAAGCAGAAGCTTGTAGTCACCGTGGACGATGATGTCGTATTCTTTTCGTAATCGAATAAGTTCTTTGTAAAAGTAGAAGACCGAGTTCTTATCACGTAATGCTTTCTTTGCATTTACTTCGGTGTAGTTCGGGTTAACGTTGAGCCACGGCGTGCCGGTTGTAAATCCTGCATGTTTCTCATCTGACCACTGCATCGGCGTTCTCGCATTGTCCCGTCCTTTCTTATGGATTGCTTCTAAGATTTCCGCGTGATCTTTCCCTTTTTCTTTTACTTCTTCATTGTACATATTCAACGTTTCGATATCTTCATAATCTTCGATTCGATCGAAATACACATTGGTCATGGCAAGCTCCTGCCCCTGATAAATATAAGGAGTCCCTTGGAGTAAATGAAGCCATGCTGCAAGCATTTTAGCTGATGCAACTCTGTACGTTCCATCATCTCCAAAGACAGACACTGAGCGAGGCTGATCATGATTTTCCATATACAAGCTGTTCCAGCCTTTCCCGTGTAACTCTGTTTGCCACTTAGAAATGATTTTCTTTAAGTCTGTTAGCTTCCAAGGCTGTTGATCCCATTTTCCTCCTGGACCATTCGTTACATCCATGTGTTCGAATTGAAATAACATGCTGACGATCCCATCTTCTTCATCTGTATACTTCACCCCATCCTCAGGTGTAGCTAAGGGCATTTCTCCAACCGTCATGGCGTTATAGTTCTTCAATACTTTTTCGTTCATGTCTTTCATATAATCAAAAAATTTCGGTCCATTAACGAAGTAGTCGCCGCCCCACTGATACTTATCGGGTGATTTTTTTTCAGCATCAGGTAGATTCGGATCTTTAGAAATGAAGTTGATGACATCCATTCTGAACCCATCAACACCTTTATCTAGCCAGAATTTCATAACATCATATACTTCTTCACGAAGCTTTGGGTTCTCCCAGTTCAAGTCAGGCTGTTTTTTTGAAAAGAGGTGAAGATAGTATTCATCCGTTGCCTCATCATACTGCCAGGCAGAGCCACCAAAGATCGACCCCCAATTATTTGGTTCATGACCATTCTCTGAAGCTCGCCATATATAATAATCACGATACGGGTTGTCTTTTGATTTACGAGACTCCGCAAACCACGCATGTTCATCTGAAGAATGATTTACAACAAGATCCATAACTAGACGAATACCTCTGTTATGCATTCCCGCTAACATCTCTTCCCAGTCAGCCATCGTTCCGAATTCATCCATAACTTCTCTATAGTTACTAATATCATACCCATTGTCATCATTAGGAGATTGATATACAGGTGATAACCAAACTACATCGATCCCAAGTTCTTTCAGATAATCTAGCTTTTCAGTGATTCCTTTTATATCTCCAACTCCGTCACCATTGCTATCATTGAAACTTCTAGGATATATTTGATACACAACGCTGTCTTTCCACCACTGTTTCCCCACGTCTATTCCCTCCTGAATCAAAATGTGCGCAAACGTTTTCACTAACGATTATATAAGAGAATGGTATGGAGTACAAATAATGGATGTGAATGCGATCTCCTTTCAATTCTATTAGTATAGTTGGTATAATGGGACTATTCTTCACTACCCATCAAAAGGTATAAAGAGTTTGTCGAGAGGGGTTAACCTGCATGAGTATCATTCAAGTCAAAAACTTAAAAAAGTCCTTCGGGGATTTAGAAGTATTAAAAGAAATAAACACTGAGATTAAAGAAAAAGAAGTCGTCTGTGTTGTTGGTCCATCAGGTTCTGGCAAGAGTACGTTTCTTCGTTGCTTGAATAAATTAGAAGATATTACAGGTGGCAGCGTAATTGTGAATGGTCATGACATCGCTGATCCTAAGACCAAAATCAATAAAGTAAGACAAGATGTTGGAATGGTGTTTCAGCATTTCAATCTCTTTCCACATAAGACCGTTCTTGAAAATATCACTGTCGCTCCTATTAAGGTAAAAGGGAACAATAAACAAGCTTCTAAGGACCAAGCGCTGGAATTACTCCAAAAAGTAGGACTAAAAGAAAAAGCAAATAGCTACCCTGGCGAGCTATCTGGAGGTCAGAAACAGCGTGTTGCCATCGCTAGAGCATTAGCAATGGAACCAAGCGTGATGCTGTTTGATGAACCCACTTCAGCTCTTGATCCTGAAATGATCGGGGAAGTGCTCGAAGTAATGAAACAGCTTGCAAAAGAAGGGATGACGATGGTTGTCGTCACGCATGAAATGGGCTTCGCACGGGAAGTGGGAGACCGAGTACTATTCATGGACGGCGGCTATATCGTTGAAGAAAATGTCCCAGAAGAGATTTTCCAAAATCCACAAAATGAACGAACAAAAGCATTCTTAAGTAAAATTCTATAAGAAAAAACGTGCAGATGTGAAATCTGCACGTTTTTTGTAAACTTAAAAGTCTTTAATCGATAAGTCCTTTTTCTTTCAAGAAATTCATCGCTACCTTTTCTGGTTCTTCTCCGTCTAGATCAACTTTTGCATTCATTTCAGACATTTCTTCTTCAGAAATCTTACCCCCAAGTTCGTTCACAATGTCAGCTAACTTTGGATGTGAATCTAGCGTATCTTGTCTTACAACCGGTGCAGCATAATACGGTGGGAAGAAATTCTTATCATCTTCCGTACTCACAAGGTTAAAACGAGCAATTCGACCATCTGTAGTAAATGCAGGAATAACATCTACTTCTCCTTCATTCAATGCATCATACATAATGTTAGGGTCAAGACTTTCTGTCTCTTTAAAATCATAGCCATACGTTTCGACCATCGCTTCATACCCATCGATTCGTTCGTAGAATGGATGAGGTCCTCCAAACACCATTTCATTCGAAACAGGTACTAAATCTGAGTAAGTTTCAGCATTTAATCCTTCGTTCGTTTCTTGTGTAATCGCAAGGGTATACCCATTTTCAAACCCTAGTGGCTCAAGCCAAACGAGGTCAAACTCTTCCTTATATCCTTCTTTTACTCTCTGGAAAATTTCATCTGCAGATTCATCTGAGTCAGCAGTGCCTTTCAAAACCGTCTCAAGACCTGTTCCTGTATACTCAACGTACATGTCGACATCTCCATCAACAAGTGCCTGATGTATAACACTAACCTCTCCGACCGCTTCGTCGATTTCGACTTCATAATCACTATTAGCCTTTATGTATTCACCCACAATATGCGGTAAAATATACTGTTCAGTCCACGGCTTACCAGAGATGACGATCGGATCACTCTCACTACTACCGCTATCGTTGCCACCGCAAGCGCCTAGCACCATAGCAAGACCTAACATTAATATCGTAAACTTCTTCAAATTAATCTCCCCTTTATTTTTTTGCTTTAATCCCTTTTGGAGTTGCTGCACTTTCTAATAATTTCAGAATTAAGTCAAAGCTAAGTGCAAGAATCGTAGCTGGAAGTGCTCCTGCTAGCACGAGCTCGTCCTTATTGGAAGTTAGACCTCTGTAAATGATATCACCAAGGCCTCCAGCCCCAACAAACGTCGCTAATGTCGCAACACCTATCGTCAAAACAGTCGCTGTCCTTACACCTGCCATAATAACTGGTAATGATAGAGGGATTTCTATTTTCGTTAGAATTTGTGAATCTGTCATTCCCATTCCTCTGCCTGCTTCGATTGAAGATTGATCGACTGAGGTAATTCCAGTATAAGTATTCCTCAATATAGGAAGCAAAGCATAGACAGTCAATGCAATAATAGCAGTCGTGCTTCCAATTCCTAGAAAAGGAATCAAGAACCCAAATAGCGCTAAACTAGGGACGGTTTGAAATACTGCTGATATTGCGATGATTGGTTCTGCAAGCTTCTTCCTACGTGAAATAAAAATACCAAGCGGAACCGAGATTAAGATCGCGATGACGATCGAAATAAACGATAGAAAGAGATGTTCCTGTAGTGCTACAAGAATATCATCCCAACGCCCCTGTATGGTTTCAATGAATAATACAAAGAAGTTACGATCATTCATTTAGGGCACCTTCCTTTCGTTGACTTACTTGATCGAGCCCAGCTAGCCCTCTCATCATACTGCCATTCGTAATAACACCTTCAAGTTTATTTTCATCCACTACCAAAATCATACCTGGCGTTTCTTCAGCAAAGCGTTTAGCGATTTCTGGATAGAGCGTATCGATTGAGACGGGTTTTGGTTCACTCATCACATCAACGATGCGCTTCGAATCGTCATCATAATGTTGTTGCACAACATCAAGTGTAACGACTCCCTTATACACGTGGTCTGGATCAGTAACGACGAGACTGTCTACCCGTTCTGACCTCATTAATCGAAATGCCTCAGCTAATCCACGACTTTCTTTCACTGTAGCAACTTTTCGTATCATCAGATCACTAGCTGTAGGAATTTGGCCTTTTGCGATCCGTTCATCACCTACAAAGTCACGAACAAACTCATTTTTCGGATGACGTAGTATGTTATCAGGTGTATCGAGCTGCAGGATTTCGCCATCTTTCATAATCGCGATCCGATCCGCTATCTTCATCGCTTCATCCATATCATGCGTCACAAATACGATCGTCTTTTGTATTTCCTTTTGAAGCTTAATAAGTTCATCTTGAAGCTGTTCACGACTAATCGGATCAAGTGCACTAAAAGGCTCGTCCATTAGTATGACTGGGGGTTCTGCAGCTAAAGCACGGATAACGCCTACTCGCTGTTGCTGTCCTCCACTTAATTCTAAGGGGTAGCGCGTTCGGAATGTAGAAGGTTCGAGGCCTACTAGGTGTAATAATTCATCGACACGTGCTTCTATTTTACTCTTTTCCCATTTCTTCAACTTAGGGATTAACGAAATGTTCTCCGCAATTGTCATGTGTGGAAGTAGTCCAATCTGTTGAATAACATAACCGATACTTCTTCTAAGTTCTACTGGATCCTGCTCAGCGATCGATGTTCCATCTATGTATATCTGACCACCTGAAGGCTCGATCAAGCGATTAATCATCTTCATAGTCGTTGTTTTTCCACAACCACTCGGACCAATCAATGTTAAGAGTTCGCCCTTTTCAATATGTAGATTTATGTCCTTAAGAGCGGTTGTTCCATCAGGAAATTGTTTGCTAACATTCTTAAAAGTAATCATTGTTCCCCTTCTCCCTGCCTCCTTAAAATACCTATCCTCAGTCATTACCCTTACGTTTTATATCCAAACCAACCAACATGCTTTTCTGTAACAATCTTACTATTACTCTATCCTTTTTCATAAAATAATTCAAAGAAATAAGCCTTCTCTAAACTGAGAAGGCTTCACTACACTTATTCTGTTATTACCGGTTCATCGAACCCTTTGTTCCTACGCTTCTTCATTTCCATAAAGAAGAACACAATCGTTCCAACTGCAAAGATCAGAGTGAATCCAAGCAAGATCAACACATTGTTCCACATGAATGCAAAATCTCCACTTGAGATCACTGCCTTTAATCCAGATACCGTGTATGTCATAGGTAACCACGTATTAAAGATTTGGAGACCTTCTGGAATCAATTCAAGTGGGAATGTACCGGCACTAGTTGTTAACTGTAGAATCAAGATAATGATCGCTACAAATCGACCCGGATCTCCCATCGTTGTGACGAAGAACTGAATCATCGTCATATACGTCAAGCTTGATATCACTGAGAAAAGAATAAAGTACGCAACACTTTGAACCTCAATATCTAAACCATATAGTAAGACTGCATCTGCGACTAAGGCTTGAATCACACCAACAGTAAGAAGAATCCCATACTTACTAACAAACCATTCCAAAGCAGACTTAGGATCCCCTGCAGGTTCACGAAGAGGGAAGACGATCGACATTAGAAGAGCTCCGACAAACAAACCAAGCGATAGGAAGTACGGCGCAAACCCAGTTCCATAGTTTGGAACAGAATCTGTTGCATCACTTTCTACGTCTACTGGATCTGCAAACATATTGTATGTGTCTTCATCTGCATTCGTTTGAACAGTTTCTTTGGCTGCCTCGTCTAACTTACTATGAAGTTCGTTTGATCCGTCAGTTACTTTCTCGGCTCCGTTGTCTAACTTCTTAGACCCTTCTAACAGCTGACCTGCACCTGAAGAAAGTTCGGAAGACCCTCCCTCGAGATCCGTTAAGCCAGTTACAAGAACCTGCGACCCATTTTCTAATTCCACAACGCCGCTATTTAGTTTACTTACATTCGTAATCATTTCTTGCCAACCAGAAGACACATTAGCCGTTCCTTCAGCCACTTTATCAGCGCCAGCTTGAAGTTGTGATACATCTTCTCTAGCAGTATCTAACTCGTTTCCAAATCGTAGTAAGCCTTTTTCAATCTTCACTTGTCCATCATAAAGACTTTGTAGCGCAGTGATGAGTTCATTCTGGCTTGTTTTCATTCCTTCTACATTTGATGAAATACTTTTCGTAACAGATTCTAACTTCGCGCCTCCCTCCTTAATGGATTGAGCAGCTCCTGCAGATTTCTCTGCAATCGGTTTAAGCTGACTGATTAATGCTTGTTTCTCTTCTTCCGAATAGCTTCCATTCGATTGGATGCTTTGTATAACTCCCTGCAACTCTTTAGATACTTGCGCAGCTCCTTGGCCACCGTTAACGATTGGTTCTTTCACGCTACCGGCAGTTGCACCTAACGATGTAACGTCTCTAGACTTGTCCTCAAGCTTCGTTATGATCTGGTGGATTCCACCCTTGCTCTGTTCAACACCAGCGAGAAGGCTTTCTTGACCTGATTTAAATTCACTTAAACCGTCACTAAATTGATTTACACCTTGACTTACTTGCCCAGCACCAGCATCTAATTCATTAATTTTGGATTGTTTATCCTCTAACGTCGTTAACAATGTGGTAGATCCCTGACTAGCTTCTTCTAGACCATTAGAGAGTTTCACAGAACCATTCTGTAATTCACTCACACCGTTCGTTAGTTCGATCGACCCATTGTTAAGCTTTGCTACATTTTCTTTTAATTGCTCTGTACCGACTTTAAGGTCAGACGATCCATCAGCTAAATCCAGAGCACCATCAGATGCATCTGATAATCCATCCGCAATTTCGCTAAACTTATCAAAAACAAGTTCACTATAATTTTCAGTAATATTGTTCGCGATTTGTGACTTGATTTCACTTACAGCCGTTCCTCCAATTTGCCCTGCAAGGAAATTGAAACTTTCGTTTGGAACATACTTTAAATTAAGTTTTTCAGGCTGCTCATTTAATACAGTCGTTGACCTTTTAGAGAAATCTTCAGGAATTTGAATCTTCATGTAGTAGGTTTGATCCTCAAGCCCTTTATTTGCTTCTTCTTCATTAACGAAGTCCCACTTAAACTTTGGATCATCTTTCAACTTATCTACTAACTCATTTCCTATATCGATATGTTCCCCTTCAAAATCTGCTCCATTATCTTCATTTACTACAGCTACTGGAATTTGGTCTAGATTCTCATATGGATCCCAAAATGCCCACAAAAACATTCCACTGTATAAAACAGGGATAAATAATACTGCAAGAACAGGAATGAGAATTTTTTTATTTGTGAATAACGCACGCCACTCAGAACGGAGATGACGAAATTTCATAATTTTTACCTCCCGATTGTCTGTGTGACCAATTTTGTCATTTGGTCATTAATGCTAAAAAAAAGAACACCAACTACTAGCTGTATATGATTCTCAAACAATAATGACCATTTTTCGAATCCGGTCATTAATGCTACAGATAGTAATATATCATCCTTTTTTTATTAAAGCAATAGACCTCCTATGGCTTCTTAATCCCCTCCATCGTAAATAATTCAAGATGGTGCGCAATTTCTTCTTTTGTAAGGGATCGATTCGTTTTCTCCCAGTCAAAGACAAGAGCAATATACATCTTAAATAGTAAGAATGCGGTGAGGGACGGATCACATTCTTTTATCTCATTGTTTCTAACGCCTCTCTCGATCTCTTGTTTGATGAAAGAGGTAATCGCTTGTTCAACGAGGTTTAGAGCTTCTAATGCAGCTGGAGTACCTATTTCACGCACTTCTTGCGAAAGCTTAATCGCAAGTTTATGCTCTTTACGGTGCTCGAGTACATCAAATAGGGCACGGTGAAGATTTTCAAAGAAGGAGTCTTCTTCTCTAATCGAAGTTTCAGCAAGCTCTTTCATCTCACCTACCATCTGACTTACAATTTCATTAAAAAGCTCTTCTTTGTTTTTAAAGAACGTGTATATGGTGCCTTTCCCGACGTTCGCTATTTTTGCTACTTGGTCCATCGTAGTTGCTTTATATCCAAACATTGAGAATGATTTTTCCGCGGCATTTATAATGCTTACTTTTCGATCAAACCCCATAGTCCTCTCCCTTTATCTTAATTTAGGAAGGGTTACAGTGACCGTCGTCCCTATTCCTTCCGTACTTGTGTAAGTTATCTTTCCGTTCATGTTCCTTATAAGCCTATTTGTTATCATCGTGCCCAATCCAGTGCCCTTTGATTTCGTTGTGTAAAAGGGCAAACCAATTTTCTTCAATTCTTCCTCATTCATGCCAGAGCCGTTATCTTTAATGATGATATCTACGGTATTTCTCTTTGTTCCGTTCTGCAAGATGATCTCAATGAGACCATCATTTTCTATAGCCTCGATTGAATTCTTAATAAGATTGATAAGACACTGCTTAATCTCCTGTGGGTTCGTGAGGATTATGAAATCCCCATATTCTTCATAAGTAATTTTCACTGCGTGGTAAACCCCTAACACCGATGTTAACTCGATCGTATCACTAACGACTTTATTAAGGTTCACCTCTGCATGGTCTAGCTTTGTAGGTTTAATAAGCGTTAAGTAATCTGTGATGATCTTATTCGTACGATCGATCTCATCCAGCATCAAAGGGGCATATTTCTTTACCTGCTGCTCCTTTGAATCTGTTGAAATAAATTGAAGTAATCCCCGAACAGTCGTAAGTGGATTTCGTATTTCGTGTGCAATTGAAGCAGCCATTTTCCCTGCAACCGATAGTTTCTCAAGATAAACCGTTTCCTCGAGCTGGAGATTAACGATAACAAGTTTCTCTGTTAAATAAAATATAAAAAAATACGCGATAGCAAATGAAAGGAAATAGATCGGATAAAAATATGGCTCTGACGGTTTCACCAACCACATGATGATGGCTATATATGTAATAAGAAATATTCCGCCAACCTGAAGAATCACACTCCATTTTCGGTTCGCTTTTTGAAAAAGGTCTCTATATCCCCACGAAAGAAAGAACGCGATGACTGCCAAGCTCACACCAACGTAAGCAAATTCTCCTCCCATCCAAAATCGAGCGATCGATATAACGACAGTACATATAAAACCAGGTATTACTCCACCGTACAACGTAACAAGAATAAGAGGAACCACCCGCAGATCAAATACAGTGTCTCCAAACTTTTCTAATGGGAACAGCATACACAGAAGAGCCATCAAGGAACTAATGGCACCATATAAGAGTTTATCTTTTAAACCTAACGACCTTGACCGTGTAAAAGGCATGACCATATTCCAGATGAAAAGCACTGAAAATAGCATTGCAATATTTACAAGTAGAGGTCTTGCCATATCTAACATTGCCATGTCTCCTTTTTCTATATGTTGCCATTTCATTCTATCATTAGAGACAATAGGAGACTATCTGTAACCGGTTTATTACTATGCACAAAAAAGATTCACCGCTAGGTGAATCTATTTCTGATTACGAAGATAAGATATAACTGACGTAACTGATTCTACTCCCTGGTCGATGCAATCAGGAAGACCAACTCCTCCATAGGAAGCACCTGCTAGAAAGACACCTGGCATCTTACTTCTTAAGCCAGATTGTACTTCTTCGAATCGGTTCCTGTGCCCTACTTCATATTGAGGCATAGCTTGACGCCATCTTGTTATTCGATAGAATTCCGGATGACCTTCAATTTCCATGATCTGATTTAAATCATTCAGTACGGTTTGTACAATTTCCTCATCACTTTTTTCGACGATTTCTTCCTGCCCTGCTCTACCAACATAGCATCTCAAAAGAACTTTTCCTTTCGGTGCAGCATGTTGCCATTTTCGATGGGTCCAAGTACAGGCCGTTATTGTGTAATCTGCATTCCTTGATACGACAAATCCTGTACCATCTAACGACTTCTTTACTGCTTCCTCAGGAAATGCCATCGCAACCGTTGCAACGGTTGTTGACGGCATATCTTCTAATGGAGTGACTTCATCAAGATCCCTTAACATTCTAGTCACTTGCTGATGAGGTGTGGTAACGATAACAGCATCAGCATCGATTTGTTCTCCGCTCATGGTTGTAAGATGATAAGACTCTCCGTTTTTACGAATCGAGTCAACTTTTACACTCTTTCTTATATCAACTTCTGTTAGGTGATCTTCGATAGCCTTCACAAATGACTGCAACCCAGATTTAATTGTTAAAAAGGCAGGTTTCTTTTTACCAGTCTTTCTTCTTGAAGCTGGTGTAGTCTTCTTCATCCCGAGGATCAAACTACGATGCTTCTGTTCCACTTCATAGAACTGTGGAAATGTAGACATCAGGCTTAATTTATCGATGTTTCCTGCGTATATACCTGATAATAAAGGCTCGATTAAATTCTCAACAACTTCATTGCCTAGTCTTCTTCTGAAGAACAAGCCAAGAGATTGATCCTGACCATTTTGATCACGCCTAGGAAGTATCAAGTCTAATGATGCTCTTAGTTTCCCCTTCAAGCTAAAAAGACGTGTCGATACGAAAGGAGCTACTTCTGTTGGAATGCCCATTACAGAACCACCTGGGATAGGATACAGCTGATCATTATTTAAGATAAACGCATTTCCTGTTGAGTTCGGGACGAGCTGGTCTTCGAGTCCAACTTCCTTCGCTAATGTAGCTGCACTCTTCTTTCTTGCTAGAAAAGAATCAGGTCCTCTTTCGATGACGAAGCCATTAGTCGTATCCGTGTGAATTTTCCCACCGAGCCTCTCACTGCCCTCTATGATTGTGATCTCGTATGGTTGATGAGATTCTTTCATTTCTTTTTGAAGATAGTAGGCAGCTGCGAGACCGGTAATCCCACCACCAACTATCACAATTTTTTTCTTTGAATTATTCATGATTTATCATCTTCTTCTTTATTAATTCTTTCGTCACTACAGAAGCTAATATCTCTATAAATTCGTCTCGTGCGTTCGGCATATCTGGTCTATGATAAGTAGCACCAAGTTCTTCTGTTACTTGCTTACATTCGTAATCATTGTCATAAAGCACTTCAAGATGATCAGCAACGAAACCAACAGGACAATAGATGAAACCAGTATAGCCCTCTTGCTCAAATAAATCTCGCGTTAAATCCTGCACGTCAGGACCAATCCATGGTTCAGGCGTATTGCCTTCACTTTGCCACGCTACTGCATAATGTTGGATACCCGCTCTTGAAGCAATGTGACTTGCTGTTTCTTCTAATTGAGAAGGGTATGGATCACCATGTTGCAATACCTTCTCAGGTAAACTATGAGCTGTGAAGATGACGATCGTCTTCTTCTTTTCTTTGTCATCGAGGCTTCTCAAACAAGAATTAACTTGTTCAACCCAGTATTGAATAAATTTAGGTTCGGTGTACCATTCTTCGATACTGTGTATATTTGGAAAACCAAGCTTCTCTGCAGCCTTATTCGCTCTATCATGATAAGCCTTTACACTATAACTAGAATAATGTGGTGCAAGAACGATGCTGATCGCTTCCTGAATTCCGTCTTTTTGCATGTTTTTCACTGCATCTTCAACGAATGGTTCGATATGCTTTAAACCTAAATAACTTTTAAACTTTATTTCATCATCGAAAAGCTCATTCATTCTGCTTTCGAGCTTTTGAGATTGTTCTTTGGTAATTTCGTATAGCGGAGAAATGCCCCCTATTGCCTCATACCGTTCAACTAGATCTTGTAGCATTTCCTCAGTTGGCCTTTTCCCTCTCCGAATATGAGTATAGTATGGTTCTATTTCCGCTTCGCTTCGAGGTGTACCATAAGCCATGACAAGGAGACCTATTGTTCGTTTCGGCATATTGTACCTCCCGTTCCCCTACCTATTCTTACTCGTATAGTCATGTACAAAACGAGTTAATCGTTGTAGCGTTTCGACCTCAACCTGAGGGAATACACCATGACCTAGGTTGAAAATGAAACCAGGCTCTTGCATGCCCTGATCTAGGATTTCTTTCGTACGCTCTTCAATCACTTCCCATGGAGCAAGAAGTAATGCTGGTTCAAGGTTCCCCATAAGAGGTTTAGTAATCCCCTCTTTATTACGTGCATTCTTGATCGTGATTCTCCAATCGATTCCAATTACATCGACAGGCAGTTTGTTCCACTCTTGGATCAGATGACTTGCTCCTACTCCAAATATGATAAGCGGGACGCCAGTTTCTCTCAAACTAGAGAAAATGCGGTTCATAACAGGTGCTATGTACGTTCTATAGTCCGCTTCGTTTAAAGCGCCAACCCAAGAATCGAACAGTTGCAATGCCTGAGCACCAGCTTGTACCTGAGCTTTCAAATAAGCAATCGTCATATCTCCTAATTTATTCATCAAACGGTGCCACGCTTCAGGATCTGAGTACATTAAAGCTTTCGTTTTGTAATAGTTCTTGGAAGGTCCGCCTTCGATCATATAACTTGCTACTGTGAAAGGTGCACCACTGAATCCAATCAAAGGTACAGATAATTCTTCACGAAGCATCTTGATCGTTTCCATAACGTAAGGAATATCCTTTAGAGGATCTAATTCTCCAAGGCGATCGATGTCAGAAACACTACGGATTGGATTGTCGATTACCGGCCCAACACCTTTTTTGATTTCCACATCGACACCGATCGATGGTAGTGGTGTCATAATATCCGCAAATAAGATAGCTGCATCTACACCTAGCTGTTCAACAGCAAATCTCGTTACTTCAGCAGCAACCTCCGGATTCAGGTTCATTTCATGGAAGGAATACTTCTCTCTTATCTTTCTATATTCAGCTTGATAACGACCAGCTTGCCTCATATACCATACAGGTGTGAAATCTGTTTCTTCTCCTCGACATGCTCGAAGAAATTGATCATTAAATGGAGCTTTATTCATGGTTGTCCACCTTTCTCATACTCATATTGCTATTCGTTCATTTATGCATCCCTACATATAATAGCGATGGAATTGATACGTGTATAGTCATTAAATTAAACTGTCATAAAATTGTCTTTGTTTGAAGACGTTTACACCCCTAACCTTAACATAGGAAAGCATGATTACGAGGTATTAACACATTATTACCCGCTTTTGTAAGATACTATCCTGTTTCTTCCTCATTACGATCAATAAACCGGTCTAAAATCCGAAATGACGTTTCGTTAGAAGGAGTTCCTTCTTGCTCAGTTAGTGGGTTAACAGGAACGACCTGGTACGATACAGATCCAAAGAAGGAAACGGAGTACTTGGTAAACTCCCCTTTACCTTCCACGGTGTCTATTTTCTTTCTGTTTCCATCTTTTATTTCATAGATGTTATACGCTACCCTTTCATCTGAAGAAGGCGTCCACTCTAATTTCACAGCAGGTAATCCATAAAGAAAATCAATTTCGGCTTCTAAGTCTACAATTTCAGGAAGTTGTACAGGCTTTTCCATCTCTTTTACGTCTGAAGGTTTTTGAAAAGCGGTTGTACTCGTTTCATGAGCGTTCACAACTTTTTTAAACAGTTGAACAGGGTACTCACTTCCACCTGTAAGATACTGATCATTTGTTGTTCGGTCATACCCCATCCATACGGATCCGACAATCTCTGGCGTAAAACCAACAAACCACGCGTCTCTAACCCCGCCGTCAACACCTTCATATGAAGTCGTACCAGTCTTCCCTGCTAGAGCAGTATCCACTTGCCCACTTTGAGCAGTGCCGTTTTTAACGACTCCTTCAAGAATTCGCGTCATGTACCATGCCGTTTGCTCGGAATACACGGATTCTTTCTTAGGTTTTGCTTTTCCTACAAGTTTCCCTTCATGATCGTAAAGTTCTTCGATAAAATAAGGCTCAACTCTTTCGCCTTCGTGAGCAAAAGGTCGGTAAGCTTCCATCATTTCAAATGGTGTTACGCCCTTATCGATTCCTCCGAGAGCAATTTTCAAATCCTTGTCTTCAATTGAAATACCACTTTTCTCTAAATATGATTTCGAATATGAAATACCTATCTCGTTTAACAACCACACTGCTGGGGCATTCGCTGACACTCTTACAGCGTCGTATAACGGCATCTCCCCTGTATAACGGTCATTGTAATTGGAAGGAGAATACCCATTATAATCTTCCTTTTCATCCTTCAAGAGGGTGTATGGATGATAGTCTTTTTTATCAAGAGCAGGTCCATAGACTGCAATAGGCTTGAAAGAGGATCCAGGTTGTCTCCTTGTATTCACGTGATTCAACCCTTTTTGAACATAATCCCTACCACCCTGAACAGCGACTACGCCACCACTCTTACTATCCATCATCGTTAGTGCTCCTTCAGGTGGCGTGTCCGGGTCGCTTCCTTTGAAGAACGCTTTATTTTGAAATTCAGAGTAAGCCGTTTTTTGAAGCGTAATATCCATAGGAACGACGATTTTATATCCACCTTTTAGCACTTCTTCATTCGACAAGTTAAATTTCGTTTTCGCCTCGTCTAACGTCATGTCGACATACGTTAGAAACGCAGGATTCTTAGTCACCTCAGCAATATCTAACGCTACCGTTTTCCCTTGTAATCGAACTGCCTTTTCAGGTGTTAAATAGTCTTGCTTTTCCATAAGGGAAAGAATTAAGTCTCTTCGTTCTTTACTCTTTTCAGGGTGCTCGATTGGAGAGTAATGAGATGGGGCTTTTGGAAGGCCAGCTAACAACGCTCCTTCCTCGATACTAAGTTCAGTTGTTTCCTTATTAAAATATAATTTAGAAGCTGATTGCAGTCCGTATGCACCATGACCAAAGTAGATTTGGTTTAAATACATTTCAAGTATTTTCTCTTTACTATAATTCCTCTCTAGATTAATCGCGATAACAGCTTCCTTTGTTTTCCTTAACCATGATTTATCATTCGTTAAAAATACGTTCTTTGCCAGCTGTTGTGTGATTGTACTTCCACCTTCAACTTTCGCACCAGCAAGAATATCTCGATAAAGCGCACGCCCTATCGCTTTAATATCGAGACCATGGTGATCGTAGAAACGACTGTCTTCCGTCGCGATGAATGCTTCTTGTACATGATCTGGAATATCTTCTATGGAAACCGGATCTCTATTCTCAATATATAGTTTCGTAATGAGGTCACCCTCTGTTGTAACGAGCTTAGTCGCTGAGTTCATGACAAGCTTTTTCTCATCGATTGCGTAATTCCCTGCAAGTAGAATGCCTAGATATCCTAGCAATCCTACTAGGAAAACAGCAATCGTTGCAACCAAGCCTATACCAAGCTTCTTCATTATGTACGGCACTCTCCTTACAAGTCGAATAAAATTAAGCTTACCTCAACGACTTCGTTTTTTGTACATCATAATTTGACAGTTCTGTTTAGTTTTCGCAAAAAATGGGTAAAGTATCAGGCGATTCCTATCTAATTGTTGAAAGGGTGGATGATATGAAGGTTTATGTCACATACGGTACATACGATTACTTATCGAAACTAAAAGAAGAAAATAGGAATGAGCAGTTGTATTTATTATCTAACGATGAAGGTGCTGCTCTCTACCATGAGACTTCTTCAGAGTCCATCTTCAAGAGCGGGAAAGAGTACGAAATAATGGACAAGAAAGGTGAGGTTTCACAACCTACTTTTGTCGTTTTAAACCATATTCCAGTAGAAGAAAGTGAACGCGCTACTTTTGAAGAACGATTTAAAAATAGAGCAGGAAAAGTAGAGAACGAACCCGGGTGTGAAGGCATTCGAATTCTACGTCCGATTCATAATGACCCTTACATCGTTGCTACCTTCTGGAGTAGTGAAGATGCTTTCAAAAATTGGCAGTCTTCAGAAGCTTATAATGCAGCTCACAAGAATCGCAACACAGATAAAGGCCTTCCCAAGACGGTGTTTAGAGGAAAACCTTATGTGAAAACGTATCAAGTAGAACACACTAGCGTTTAAATGAAGTTATTTGAGGGTATTTGCATTGCAATAGAATACTATTAATTTCACAGGAGTGTTATCTGATGCTTGTAAGTGAAAATGAAATCTACAAATATAGTATCGACACAAGCGATGGCGAAAAAGGTGCATTGAAAGAACTATACTTTGATGATGAACACTGGGCTGTTAGGTATTTAGTGGTTGATACCCGAAAATGGTTACCAGGAAGAAAAATCTTACTATCACCATACTCAATAGAGAAGCTTACGCACGATAAAGAAGAAATCTCGGTTTCCCTTTCAACAGATGAATTGAAGAACAGTCCTTCGATCGATGCGGACCAAACAATCTCTAGAAAACATGAAATGTCTATCAATAAACATTATGGTTGGCCTTACTATTGGGTAGGAACCGGTGCATGGGGTAGCGGGATGTATCCTACCCCACAAGAAACGAACCCTGAAAGTTATTATGATGAACGAGGTAAAGACGATAATCACCTTCGCAGTACAAAAGAAGTTTCAAATTATCATATACAAGCAACCGATGGCGAAATCGGGCACGTTGAAGATTTTATATTCGACGACAAAACGTGGAAGCTTCGATATTTTGTCGTAGACACTAAGGACCTCCTACATGGTAAAAAGGTTTTACTGTCTACTGAATGGATTGATGATATCCATTGGACTGATCGTAGCGTTGTAGTAAATGTTACGAAAGAGAAAATAGAAAACGCACCAGAATATTTATTGAATGAGCCTCTGACACGACGATTCGAAGAAGATCTTTATACTCATTACGGCAAAACTGGATACTGGAAATTTTGATATCGAGCGAGATGGTGACCATCTCGCTTATTTTCCGACAGGGAGTATTCACATTTCCCAGGAAATCTCCTTATATGACGAAAAACGATAGTTCTAGACAACTAGCGACATGAGCTTATTTGACAAGTAACTGCATAACCGTTTTGCAGTAATAGATTACGTTAGGAGACTTGTTATGGCCTATCAGGATAAAAAGAAGGAAGGGAAAGCTTCTTATCCGGAAAGACAATTCTACTTCCCGGCTCAAATCGTAGAAACATTTATCGTTAAGGGCGAGTCTCATAGTGCAAGACCACTCAATCGACAGTTTATCTTATCGATACTAGCAGGAGCTTTTGTAACGTTTGGTTCAATTCTCTCTGTTCTCATTGCCCTTGGGGTTGAAACGAAAGGTATACATAATCTTCTAGCCGGTGCAGGTTTCGTAACCGGGTATGCGATCGTATTTATCTCAGGAGCCATCCTATTTACAGAAGTTAACGTCTTATTACCAAGCTATATTCTGCAAAGAAAGTTCTGGATTCCAAAACAACTTATGAAGTTCTGGGTAGTTTGCTATTTGGGGAATATACTAGGAGCACTTTTAGTAGGATTGTTAGTTGTGCTGTCAGGTTCTCTTTCGCCTGAGTTCTACACTGAACTGAACGTGTATATTGAACATAAAATGAAGTTTTTATCTGAAGGAACAAAAGGCTGGTTCCAAATCCTTCTTTCCGGAATCATTGCAAACTGGTTGATCGGAATGGCAGCATTCCTTGCAACCGCTGCAAGAGACTTAACTGGTAAAGTTCTTGCTACTGCACTTCCGGTAATCATTTTCGTTGCAGGGAACTTCCAGCATAGCGTAGCAAACATGGGGTACTTCGGAACAGCGATCTTCCACAGCGCCGAGTATACATGGGTGGAGTTCTTATTATTCAACCTCGTTCCTGCTAGTATCGGAAACCTTATTGGAGGCGGAGTATTAGTAGCGCTCACTTTCACTTATGCGTACAAAGAAGAAATTAACGAAGAGCACTTCCCTCGAGAAGAAGCTTAATGAAAGGTAAGTGAATCTAAACGAAAGGAGAAATTGCCCATGGCACATGCAGCACTGTTGCTGAATCCAAATGCAGGAAACCAAAAAATGATCAGGCAAATCGACACGATAAAGAAAAGACTCGAAGAAAACTTTGATCAGTTTACATTCTACGAAACAGAATACCCTGGTCACGGAGCAGAAATCGTGGATGACATTTGTGAAGAAGTAGATGTTCTGATTGGAGCTGGCGGGGATGGAACGATATATGAATTAGCAAATGCGCTTTGTAGCAAAAAGAACCGTCCCGCTTTCGGTATTATTCCAGGTGGAACTTGTAACGATTTCTCACGAGCGATCGGTTTGAACCAGAACCCACTTTTAGCTGTTGAACAGCTCATACAAAACAATAGAAAAACCATCGATGTGGGTCGCTCGAATAATGAGTACTTTCTTAATTTCTGGGGCATCGGAATGATCACGCAAGCTTCAGAAAATATCGACCCGAACACGAAGGAACTGTTTGGAAGACTATCGTATTATATTAGCACAGCTCAGACAATTAACGACCCTTCTCCATTCCATCTAACGGTTGAGTCAGATGAAAAACAATTTGAAGGTGAAGCAGTTATGATGCTTGTAGGAAACGGACCCTTTACTGGAGGCGTTCAAGCGTTCTTTCCTGAGAATAACCTTACAGACGGAAAGTTCGACGTCTTGATTATTAAAGAATCGTCACTCCCTACGTTCTGGTCTTTCTTTCAGTCTAAATTCACAAAACAACCTGCTTTAAATGAAGATATCATTCATTTCCAAACGAAAAAATTAAGTATTTCTGCCGACCCTGAACAGAAAATAGATTGTGATGGTGAGCGTAACTACACGACCCCATCAACATTAGAACTACTTCCTGAACACTTAACTGTCCTCGCTGGAGACCTCTAGGTGCCAGGCACTTAAAAAGCCGCTGAAAAAATTCAGCGGCTTTTCTTTATTTATCTTCTTTTAAGACCATTCTAACAAGCATATGTGCTAGAGCATGACGATGCTCTTTTTCACCTACGAGCCACAGTTCTTGAAGAAGCTTTTCTTCTCTATTCTTAGGCTCTTCTTTATAAGCTAGATAATCAGCAACTTTCTCTGCTGCTTGCGCTAACCTCTCTTCACTAAGTCCAAGCTTCTCCCCTACTTCTACCTTGTTAGCAAGATACTCTTTGAACTGTTCAAAGTTGGACAGAATATCGTCAAAACGATCTTCACTAATACGATCCATCGTGTCGTCCACTTTTTTTAAGTCTACTTCACTTTTCTTATTCACTAAATGATTTTTTTCGCTCATTACCATTCACGCTCCTTAGCTATCCATTATAGACAATGACGTTTCGATAAATGCTGGAATATCGTCTGGGTTACGACTGCTTACTAATGTCCCACCACACACAACGACTTCTTCATCAAATACATTTGCTCCAGCATATTTAAGGTCTGTTTGGATCGACTTAAACCCAGTAATGTTACGACCATGAAGGACTTCAGCAGTTAATAGAAGTTGAGGACCATGGCAGATTACGAGTGTTTTCTTGTTCTGGTACATCATTTTCTTTGTGAAGCTTACAAAGCGCTCGTCCGCTCGTAACTCATCCGGAGAAACTCCTCCAGGAATGAATAAGACATCAAAATCCTCTGCTTTGACTTCGTCGATGCCTATATCTGAAGTTACGGTCGCTTCTTGCTGCTTTCCGGTTAACTCTTCTCCTGCACTATGACTAATAACAGTCAACTCATGTCCAGCATTAGCGAATTGCTCAGCTGGCTTTGTATACTCTACGTCTTCAAACATATTTGTCATAAGAACTGCAATTTTACTCAATGTGAATCCTCCTTGCATTTAGATAACGTTCTAGTTGACTATTACCCCTTCATCACCTATGCAAACATTTGAGTAGGCAGCTAAGATTAGTGTAGCCATGTTTTATAAAATTCATGAATGGGTAAAAATAAGATGGAACTCATTTTGACTAGAAAGGGTGTTTTGAATGGAAGATAAGAAGCAGGAGCTAATCGAAGGATTAAACGTAGACCTAGCCAATGAATATGCAGCGAGTATCATGTATACGTACAACGCGGCAGTTGTATCAGGCTTGTATCGTCAAACGTTGAAGCCCTTCTTTGAGGGTGAAGTAGCTGACGAACAAGGACATGCCCTCTACCTTGCTGAAAAGATCAAAACTCTTGGTGGTACACCTACTACAACACCAGCTGAGGTCAAACAACTGAGCGATGTTAAGGAAATGCTCTTAGAAGCAAGACGAGCAGAAAAAGATACGATCGACCGCTACGAAAAGCGCAAAAAACAAGCTGAAGAACTAGGATATACTGAACTCGTTGTGAAGCTTGATGATATGATTGCAGACGAAACGCACCATATGGAAGAAATGGACCGCATTTTAAGCGATGCACGATTCGAATAATAGCAAAAGAGCCGGCCTGATGATGGCCGGCTCTTACTGTGTTACGACGTTTTAGATGGTAACAACCTTTGACGATACGCATTCATTCCAATCTCCCCTAACCAATCGATAAAGTGGAAATTCACAAATGCCCCAACGATTGCTCCTAATCCAGGAATCATTTGAAGAAGCTTTGGGATGTCGATGTAATCTCTATATTCCAGTTGAAACGACTTCCAATCATACTCTTTATCAAAGGACGCCTTTTCTTTATAACCATTTGCTGTAGCTTCCCAGTCCTTTAACCTTCTGAATACTTCTTTACGTTTTTGATTTGAGGAAAAAGCTAACTGAAAAATCGTAAGAATGAACACTCTTTCTTCAAATCGTCTTGCATCAAAGCCATAAATACTAGCTAAATTAAAAAGGAACTTCATCTTGATCGATAACAGCAATGGGAAATCTGCTAATCCTAACAAAATCCCACCTGCTCCAGTTCCAGCTCCTTCAACAGCTGCAATTCTTTTGAAGGTAACAGTTGCTTCTCTTGCTAACTTGTCTCTTTCTTGTAGTGATAAATTCTTTAAAGGTTCTTTCACAGTATAAGAGTTTCCAGCGAGAACTCCTTCAACCATCTTTCGAATGCTATTCGTAACGACTGTATGGACACGTTCAGGAATAACATGATTTACTTTGTTTTGCAGTTTCTTAGTTGCTCTCGAAAACATTGGAGCTTTCCGGGTCATCTTCCTTTCCCAGATGATCAGCTCATCTCGAATTTCTGCTTCATAGCCATTCATAGCAATCTTCCTTTATGTATGAGTTTGGTGTTACATAAGGAATTACGGTTTGCTTGTTTTCTTCATAGTAGCAACCAGCACAGCAACGCTTCCTATCAATCCGATTAGAAAGAAGGTTATTACGCTTTGAGTCAGGACGAGTGCAATCAGTGCAAACAAAACGGCCTGTACTCCTAATAATCGTTTGAGCATTTTTTGGAATGCAAGATCTTTCTGCCCGCTTTTTAGAGGATATAACTTAATCATCACATGTGCATCGAAATGAGGATAAAGCGTCCTAAGCTGCGTAGCAGTTAAATAGATAAAGAGCCCTGCCCCAATCATCTTACCTGTTGTTCCAGGTACAAAAACGATCACTAATAGACCAATGAGCAATAGGCGAAGGTATATGCCGAGATACTCATTACTTCGAACGAATGCTTTTTGATAAAGCTTTTCATACACGGTATCATTCGGAAGAATTTTATCTGCAATTGAACTAATCACTCTTCTCCCTTTAACAGATTGCTTTAGTTTCGGTACATCCGTAAATAAATTGGCCGTTCGGTAAAACTTCATACTTTGCTTCTCATCGAGTGCAAGGAGTTTTTCCCACTTGATCGCATACTTCCCTTGTAGAGGAAAAAACACAAACAATAGAACACCAACGAACCCAATTGCGGTTAGTGAGACAAACACCCATGAGGCTTGAACAAACAATAAATAAGACAGTAGCATCGTCATAAACGTACGAACAACTACGAACCCGACAACCGAGCGATGTGCCGGCAGATGCAATTCCATCCATTTCATTAGAACATTTAGACCTTTTAGCAAAAGCATGATAGCAATCACAAATATATAGTAACTAGTTCCGGCAGCCATTTCATGCTGATAGAGAGGCGCAAGAATAACCATCGTTACTACCGTAATAAATGCCTGAAGCATAAAACTATAAAACAGAGATCGAAGGAAATAATCCTTGAGCTTACTTTCTGCTGGCAACAAGAAAACAAGATCTGCTTCTGATAAAAAGAATCGAAGAGGCGTTCTTACGATAACAAAAGCAGCAATAATTGTAATCACTGCCACACCCGGGAAAGTCTCTGGTAATACTTTCAATAGCTCACTATAATAATATGCTCCGAAAATAAGAGTCAGGACGAGCGTAAACAAAAAGCTACTATTACCAATTAAGCGAAAGTAACGAAGAGCAATATTCCAAAACGCTCCTGCTCTTTCCTTCCATAACATCTCGAGCTGCATCATTTACCGCTCCTGGTCGCTTTGATATAGATCTCATCTAAGGTTGCGCCTGGTTTCCCAATTTCATGCTGCAGTTCTGTCATTGTTCCTGACATAACAATGACGCCATCGTGGAGAATGATGAAACGATCACAGTATCTTTCAGCAGTTGAAAGAATGTGAGTCGACATCAGCACACCTGCGCCTTTTTCTTTCATTTGTACCATGGTATCTAAAAACGATTGGATACCTATTGGATCAAGACCAACAAAAGGTTCATCAACGATATAGAGAGAAGGCTGAACAAGAAACGCACACATAATCATAACCTTCTGCCTCATGCCTTTTGAAAAGTGACCAGGAAACCAATTTTTCATGTTCGTCATTCGAAATTCTTTTAAGAGTCCTTCTGCTCTTTGCTGCCAATCATCATCTAATTCATATGCTAGAGCTGTCAATTGTAGATGCTCCCATAATGTTAGCTCATCGTACAGAAGAGGCGTTTCTGGTATATACGAAAACTGTTTTCGATACGTATCTTTATTTTCACTGAACGTACTTCCTGCAACACGAATATTGCCTTTCATCGGATCAAGCAACCCTAGCACATGCTTTATGGTGGTACTTTTTCCTGCTCCATTCAATCCGATCAGTCCCACGATTTCATTTTCATTCACATTAAGAGATAGATCGTGTAACACAGGTTTATTCGCCTGGTAACCACCAGTTAGATTGTTCACTTCTAAAATCGAATTCGTCATAATGGCCCTCTCATTTCTTTATTTGACTCCATTTTAACAAACTTACATACCCTCGGTGAAACGACTATGCTTCTGGTAATGGCGTTGGTGTTGGCTTGCCATATCCACTCTCATACTTTTGATCGATATACGTTCTAATCTCAGTAACTGACTTTCCATTTTCCTTCATATCTATTGCCTTTACAGCGATATCAAGACAAACACCACATTTCGTTCCATGGTCGTCCCATGTCACTGTGTCGTCAGTTTTGTCATGAACGAAACAATCATAGTTATTCATATGACCAGCCATTTCGCCACACCCGCAATAACATGGAATATGTTCTAATAAGTCTTCTTCAGATTCCACTTTTGAATAAATAGCTTGGACAGTATCATGTTGGTTTTCAAGGAAAGTAGGTAATTCGTTGAGCTCTGTGGTTTCTTGTATATCTCCGTTGCTCGTGTGCTCTTGGTGACTTTCAGAACTATTACACCCTGTAACTACAGATATCATCAGTAATGACACTAACGCTAATAAGCGAACCTTCATATTCTCTCTCCTCCATTAACTAAATCTGTACACATCATATCTTGATTAAACGAAGGATTCCATCATTTCATATGAATATTCGAAAAACAGATACATCTTGTTGAATAGTTTGGTCCATTTCAGAGCAACATAGTATGGAGTGTGACGTCTTCCCTGAAACAAGTTACGCTCACGGCTCTGCACCCCCGGCAGAGCCTTTTGTTTTTTTCAATACATATGTAAAATATGGTACGATATACAAAAATGATGAAAGGATGATCGTAATGAGTCATTCTCCTGACTGTATCTTCTGTAAAATTATTAACGGTGATATTCCATCAGCAAAAGTGTATGAATCTGAAGACGTACTCGCTTTCCTCGACCTCACTCAAGTAACAGAAGGACACACACTCGTCATTCCAAAGAAACATAAGCAGAATATTTATGAATTAGACACTGATACGGCATCGAAGCTATTTGAAGCTGTACCTGAAATTGCAAATGCACTAAAAGCAAACTTTACTCCGGAAGGAATGAATATCCTAAATAACAATGAAGCGATTGCTGGACAGTCTGTGTTCCACTACCACCTTCATCTCATTCCTCGCTATGGAAAAGGTGATGGATTTGGAGCTGTGTGGAAAACCCACGAAAGTGAGTACGATGCCGATAAGCTTCAAAAGCTTGCTGAAGGAATTCGTTCACAATTTAATTAATATAAGAAAAGGAGGCCGCTGCCTCCTTTTCTTAATTATGTGACCTCTTCATTTCCTTCAACGTGTGAAATCCTGTTGGCTCCACCCAATCAGAATGGTCGAACTTCTCCTCCATTCCAGTAAGGAAAGTTGAGACTTTTGATTGCAGGACTGAATTCCACCGGAGCTCATGTATGAACTCTTCTCTATGCCCCTCGTACCCCATAAGACCTTTCAATTCATTCAACAGATCAGCTTGCCACATAGATGGCAAAGGGGATTCCCCTGGGATATCCATAAACCGAACCATGGAACCTTCCTTTAAGAGTGCATGAGGATAATAATATGCATATACCCGCTCAAACCGCTCTCCCGTTGTAAGAGCAAGCTTTTCGTGTTGATGCTCCCTCAGTACATAGCTTCCTTCAGTGCGGTTTAAAAGTTCAAGTTGCTCTCTTTCAACAAATGTAACCCACACTTCCGTTTTCGCTCCTGAGACAGGCGCAATGACAGCTGGAAGTGCTCCATATGGTGCTAAGAAAGACCCTGCAACTACATCAGTATCAACGATATTGGCGCGGCAGAACAAAATAAAGTCACTTACATCTGGATTAAGGCTAAACTTATATTTCAATTGTGCCAAACACACGTTAGAGCCATATGCCAATAAAGGAATCCGATCTTCAATAGGAGCAAGTCCCTCACTTTCCAACAATTCCTCAACCGTCATCCTTGAAGGTGATGAGAATGCTAGCGTTCCTGTTACTTCGTCCCCTAAAGAATAATGAACAACCTGGTCTTCAATTGGCACATTCTGTACTTCGTCGATTCGATGAGCTTTTCCGTCATGATACACGAACGAAGAAGATGGTCTAGGTCCTGGATAAATATCTGGATGGTCGTATGGTCCAATGTGAATGGGTTTACTTTCGCGGTACATGTTGTGATTCACTCCTTTTCATTCGCTCCTATAAGGATAGCAAAACAATGCAAGTAATCAAAAACTAGATGAACATTCGAACAAATATTTTATAAGATTCAGAAAAAATATAGCGATAATGTTTCTATTAATGATAGGATAATTACAAACAAAAATAGGTTATCGCATTACTATACTAAAGGAGTGTCTTCTCTTGAATAGACGATTTAACTTTAATGCCGGCCCTTCGGCACTACCTCTTGAAGTATTAGATCAAGCGCAATCAGAATTAATTAGCTATCAGCAATTTGGTATGTCGGTTATGGAATTCAGTCATCGAAGTAAAGAATACAAAGCTATTCATGAGGGAGCAGTAAACCTGTTACGAGAACTTCTACAGATCCCTGATGATTATGAAGTGCTCTTCTTACAAGGTGGCGCAAGCTTACAATTCTCAATGGTACCGATGAACTTTCTACAAGACGGACAACAAGGGAATTATTTCATCACAGGCAGCTGGTCACAAAAAGCTCTTAAAGAAGCTCAAAAGGTAGGGGAAACGTTCACAGGAGCAACTGGTGAACATACCAATTTCAGCCGCATTCCTACTGAAGAGGAGTTAACCTACAGTGATAACGACGCTTATGTACACATCACCTCGAATAATACAATTCACGGAACGCAGTGGAAGGAATTCCCTAAGAAAGCGGACAAGACGTTCATTGCGGATATGTCTAGTGATATCTTAAGTCGTTCGATTCCAATCGAACAATTTGGACTGATCTATGCAGGCGCTCAGAAGAACCTTGGCCCAGCAGGTGTTACGGTGGTTATATTAAAGAAAGACCTACTGAAAGACACACCTGAAAACCTTCCAACAATGCTTGATTATCGTACTCATGTTGAGAAGAGCTCACTTTATAACACACCGCCGTCCTTCTCCATTTACATGCTTTCACTCGTTCTTAAATGGACAAAGAAATACGGTGGCATACAGGCGATTGAAGAATGGAACAAGCAGAAAGCAAACCTTCTCTATCATACGATCGATGCAAGCAAGGGCTTTTACACTGGTATTGCAGACAAAGATAGTCGATCTAGCATGAACGTCACGTTTATATTACCTGAAAAGCAATTAGAAGAGCTATTTTTAAAAGAAGCAGAAGAAGAAGGGTTTGTAGGCCTGAAAGGTCATCGTTCAATAGGAGGTTGTCGTGCTTCTATTTACAACGCTGTTCCTCTAGAGTCAGTCGAAGCTTTATGCGACTTTATGAACACATTCCATCAAAAGCACAATATTTAACACTTTTCAATAGGCAGTTCGTTTGTTACTATTAAACTAGTTCTTTCGCAGGAGGCACATAGAGCACTTCTGGAGGGAACCACCGTCACACACTGACGGAAAATGAGATGAGAAGAGGAGAGAGTTTCTTTATGAAAACAAAAAATTTGGTATTGATGGCTTTACTACTAGGGATCGGAACGATCTTGCATGCTATTATTCCAGGACTTATTTCTGGAATGAAAAACGACATGCTTCTAACGATGATGTTTCTTGGAATTCTATTATTTCCTGACCGTAGAAGCGTTCTTGTACTCGGTTTGGCCACAGGTGTTATATCTGCAGCAACAACAACTTTTCCTGGTGGACAACTTGCCAATGTAATTGATAAGCCTATTACTGCTTTTGCATTCTTTGGTTTATACTTGCTTGTTCAACGATTTGGTAATTCACTCGTTACAGCTGGTGCACTAACGGCAATCGGTACAATGATTAGTGGCGCAATATTCTTAGGTGCAGCGCTCGTATTCGCAGGACTACCTGGCGGCGCAGCATTTACGGGACTATTTCTAACGGTGGTTCTTCCAACAGCAATCGTTAATACGATTGCGATGGTATTCATTTATCCAGTAGTACAATCCATTCTTAAACGCACAACTTTCGCCTTTTAAAATATACAAAAAGTAGGCTGACGAGATCATTCTCGTCAGCCTACTTTTTTTGTTTGATTTACCCCACATAGAGCTGTTCTAATATGCTATTTACATAAAAAAGTTGTTTCTAAACTTCGTAAATAGGCTATGTTAACCATTAAACGCACATTATAGAATCAGGTGAAAAAAATGAAGTTCAACTCACTATACCGAATTATTGTCATTGTCTTTATGTCCGTTAAATTCTTCATCCAACTCGAAACGTTCAGGAGAAAAAGCAAGCATTCATGGAACCAAGAACGCTTTCAAAAACTCTTGAAGAAACAGGCAAAAGAATATAAAGAAAAAGCCATTCGACTTGAAGGGCTTCTTGTTAAGCTCGGTCAGTTTCTTTCAACAAGAGCAGACATCCTTCCGAAAGTGTTTCTTGAAGAAATTGAAGACCTTGTCGATCGAGTCCCTTCTTTTTCTTGGGCAAAAGCAAAACGAATTTTAGAAGAAGAATGGTCCTCCAATTACGAAGATATAATCAAAAATGTATCTGAACGTCCTGTAGCATCTGCTTCGATTGGTCAAGTGTATCGAGCAAACCTCATGACCGGCGAGGAAGTAGCGATAAAAATCAGGCGTCCAAATATACGCAAGATTATTAGTGCTGATTTTAAAGCACTCCGAATCGTTTTCTGGTTGATGGATAAGTTCACATCTTACAGCAACCAGCTAGATCTCCCCAAATTATATGATGAAATTCGGGTGGTCATTGAAGATGAACTCGACTTTAGTAAAGAACTAAAGAATGGCATCAATTTTCAAGAACGTTATAAAGAAAGTACACAGTACCGTATCCCCCATTACATTTCAGAATGGTCAACGAAAAAAGTGCTCGTGATGGAATGGATGGAAGGAGCTCGAGTAACAAACCTCTCGTACATTGAAGAGCAGGGCATCAACCGGAAAGAGCTTGCAAGAAAACTGTTAAAGGGATTCCTTGAACAGCTATTACAAGAAGGACAATTTCACGCAGACCCTCACTCTGGAAATATTCTTATTCAGAACGACGGCACAATCGTGTTTATAGATTTTGGAATGGTTGGATTTATTGAAGCGAGTGATGCCCTCTCTATTCGAAAACTGATTACTGGTGTTGTTCTCAGCCAGTATGATGATGTTACAGACGCACTTGACGAACTACGCTTCCTTCTGCCTGATTCTGATAAGAGACAGATCGAAAAAGCGATCAAAACTCTAGTGACCCTATTTGTAGAACAAGATTTAACGATGATGGATGAGGATACAGCTGAGCAAGTTCTTCGTGAAGTTCAAACCCTTGTGAACAAACAGCCTATTCAGCTTCCAAGCGAGTTTGCCTTTCTTGGACGTGCGATCTCTACCATAATAGGAATCCTTTATACACTTGATCCTTCTATCGATCTTATTGAAGAAGGAAAACCGATCGTCCAGGAGTGGGTGGAACAGAGCGAATCATCTGAAGAACGAAATGATCCCACAAAGATTTTCCGTAAAATCTATGGAAAGCTAAGCTCGATCGAGAATCCTTTAGATAGAATTTCTGATGAATTGAACGACCACCGCACGTGGGAAGAGTCGGTAAAACGAAAGGAATCTCGATCTAAAAGCATGCTGTGGAATAAGCATTATAGCTTCTTCATTCTACTCACCAGTATCATTGGCTTTTTTATAAGCCTTTCATTCCAGCTTGATCAACTGCAATTAGCAACTTCCATAACTGGTGGAGTAAGCTTCCTATTCATGCTGATTTCAGGATCACGCGAGAAAAGAATCTGGCAAAAAAAGGAGAGTACGAAATGAGCGACGAGAACATAATGAAAGAAACGACTGAAAAGCTTGGCGATTCAGAGGTGAAAATAGAAGGTCTCTCAAACGGCTATCGCATCACCGTTAAAGGGAATAAAGAGAAGCTGAAGCAAAATAGGCGTGTAGGCGGGGCATTTATAAACCTTTTAAAGCAATTAGAGAAAGCAGGTTACCGACTTCCTTTCCCATTCTCTTGGATCTTGCGATTTTGGAATCGTTATACAAAACCATAAAACGAGCTGGAGACACATTGTCTCCAGCTCGTTATCTTTATAAACAAATTAAATTTTCACTCCAGTTTCCCACTCGCGGAACTTTTCCAACTCTTGTTTTAATTGCCTCGCTACAAAACCGATTACTGCTACGTCATCTAAGAGTCCTACTCCTGCAAGAAAGTCAGGAACAGCGTCTAGAGGACTTATAAAATACAGCAATCCCCCGACGATCATGATAACCGCTTTCCTTGATATATCGGTATACGCTCCTTTTCTTACTTCCTGTACGAGTCTTGAGAACGTTTTGACGTCCACCCACATATCACTCATACCCTTTTTCCCTTTATAAAGAGCTCCCTTTTTTAAGGATTCTAGTGAAACTTCTTTTAATTGATCTTTGTCTTTTACAACGCTGACGGCTTTTTGCGTCATTTTCTTAAACACACTTTTCACCATTCTATTCATAATTACACACGCTCCTTTGGTCCTTCTTTATATAGGATACCTCAAATGAGCGTGTTTCTAACCTTCTGCTTAAGGGTTTGTAGATCAAATTATATGGGAAAAATAAAGAATGAACGATTTCTTACCTAAAAAACTAAGAAAGCCATCGAAACACCTAGTAGTAAAAAGACCACAGCGAACGTTCCGAACAAAAATGCATTTCGTTTCTTTTGTATAATCTGTTCGGTATAAAACGAATATTTCCTTATCAGCAACAAGCGATTGAACGTTGCTAACAGTAGTAGACACCCTGCTACAATAAGAGCAAATATAAAACCAGTCATACTCATGCCTCCTATTCACGCGTCATGAATTCATTACTAGAAAATATATGTGCAAAATAGGCATTTCATGACCGGGGGCAGAGTGATAAAAAAGAAGGAATTCACACTTAAACGGAGAAATACTGTCATAGAAGAATAGGATTGTCAGGAAAGGATGAAATCATCATGGGAAAAGCAAAAGCACTAGTGACGGGGTTTTTTATTGGAGGAGTCATCTCCGCCACATCAGTCCTGCTAACAACACCAAAATCAGGGAAGGACATGATTACTGACGCAAAGAACAAAAGCGATGAGATAAAGGAAAGCTTCAATGTACTGAAAGAAGACCTCAATGAACTAACGACTCATATTAAACAACTTTCTTCTGAAGGAAAACAAATAATCGCTGAGGTCAGCTCAGACTTAAAGCGTTCCATTTCTTCCTTCCAAGAAGATATTGCACCAAACCTCACTCGCCTTAAGGAAGACATTGAGGAAATGCAACAATCAATCGAAACTGTAAAGAGTGAAGTTAACAAACCGGCTCCAAAATAGCCGGTTTTTTTACAACATCATAACAGTATTCTAATATAGATTTCCCAACGAAAATGGGAATTTGTTAAGGAGGCAAATATGAAAGGTAGTCATGATCTATCTATCCAAGAAGCTATGATTTTCAGCCACCGAATAGGTCAATTAAGCAAGGCGCTTTGGAAGTCAGTTGAACGGGATTGGCAAGAATGGTTGAAACCCTTCGACTTAAACATTAATGAGCATCACATTTTGTCCATCGCCTACCACCTTGATGGCTCTTCAATTTCCGATATAGCGAAGTTCGGAGTTATGCACGTTTCGACGGCGTTTAACTTTTCAAAGAAACTCGAATCACGCTCCCTTCTTACTTTCTCAAAAAGAGAAAATGATAAACGGAATACATATGTACAGCTAACAGAAGATGGCGAAAGACTTCTCAAAGAAACATGGGCACATTACTCACCAAATAAAGATAGTGTCTTGAAGGCATCTATGCCGCTTCGAGATCTCTACGGCAAATTCCCTGAGTTCAATGAAATGATGAGTGTGATCAAAGGGTTGTATGGTGATGATTTTTTGGAGATATTCCAGAAATCATTTACAAAGCTTGAAGGCGAGTTCTCAAAAGACGAGAAATTCATCAATGAAGAAAATGAGCAAAACATCTATTAGTTCTCTGGAGAAGCTGTAAGAAGTTCAGTCATTACGTTTGAGTATTTCTCTTCCTGGTACTGTATCGCCTTTATCGTAGGTAAAGGCTTTAATTTCATATCTAACATTCCCACAAAATGTGTGAGCAGTGAGGTTCGGCTAAGAAGCCCTTCTTCCATCTGCTCATGCATTTTTTTCTTTATCTCATCACAAAGCTTGAAAACCCCTTCCACTTCTTCTTCTGTTAGACCTTGCTCGATTACTAATCTATAGAAAGGATACTTGCCATTCTCTTCATACATCATAGCAAGTAGACGATTATGATACTCTATTTTATTAAGACGTTCGTGGATAGATTCCATCTACAAATAACTCCTCACTCTGCGATCAATTGTACTTTTATTTTAACGGACTAGGGTAGGAATGAAAACGTCTTTTCCAATAACAACCAATGCGAAAAAACGGTTATTTTGTCTAAAATTTTTTGACATATTTCAATTCTACAAAACGTATTGATTTCTGCAGAAAATCGCTGTACAGTATACGAGTATTCAACATAATTCACATCATAGACGGAAGCAGGTGATCCTTATGAATTGCTGGAAATCAATCTATTTAAATCGCGAATTCGGAGTACACCGACTGACGATTTTCTCAACGTTATTAACGTTACTTTATTTTATTGCTTTTTACCTGACGTTCAGTATGTTCTATCCTAAAACAGAACACGCGATTGTGCCTATCTTGCCGTTTCTTGGCTCGTTGGCTATCCTTTTCCCTATTCATAAGCTTCTACACTGGCTTCCTTTAACATTTGCTGGTATGAAAGCGACGATGAGATTAGAAAAGGGTATGGCAATCGTCCCAAAGATGCATTGTGAAACGTGCAATCCAATTTCACGAAACCTTTATCTGACTGCTGCATTGAGTCCAGCCATCGTGATAACAGCTGCTGCGATTGGCTTTTCCATCGCTATGCCTTCATATGTATCGTTTTTCTCGATACTTGCTGCGATAAATCTTGGTTTTAGTTTCAGTGATTTTCTCTATGCATCACAAGTATTCAAAGCTCCGAGGCATGCTTTTGTAGAAGATCGAAGCGAAGGATTTCATATCCTTATCAAGCGAGCATCTTAATTATATAAGAAACGAAACAGAGCGCTCTCAATAAGCGCTCTGTTCTTTTGCATATAGCCCAAAAGCCGGCAGTATTGAATTCTCACAAGACTTCCTTCATAATAACAATAGGATCACAGATCTAGTTAATAGGATAGTAAGCATCAAAAACAATTTGATCATTCGGTAGATCAAATGATTGAGCTCTTAATTTCATACCATTCTTTAACTCTAGGTCACTAACAGCCATATAGATTGTTCCTTCATCGGCATCAATCGTAATTTCAGGCGGTAACGATGCCTGTTTTTTTATAAAAGAAAGTACTTTATCGCTTGGCAACTCAAGAATCCCTATTTGAAATGCCTTTTCTTGTAAAAGTAGGTCACCATTTGGTTGGACCTGCGGTTCGAATTTAAGAAAGAAATCAACTTTTCGATCAAAGATGGTAATATAGCCTTGAAACGTTGCAAGCTCGTTGAGGCTTACACTATAACCGAGATTTTCTTGCTTTTCGCTATATTTTTCTAGCTCGTTGTTAATAATCTCATTTAGTTGCTCTTTCTTCATCTGAATAGAAAAAGTCGTTTCAAAGGACTCTTCTTCTGCCGTCTTATCTGGAATTCTAGCAAACTCACTATCAGGGAAATAATAGTGATAGAATCCAACTATAGCCACTAGAACAATAATGACTAAAGAGGCAAGTGCGATAAAGGCTGTGCGCCATTTATTTTTTAACAATCTAACCATCTCCTTGTGGAACGAATCTTTTTCATCATACTACGAATAGACAGCTTAAGGAAACACTGTTATACATTCCTTCGAATTATCGAATTGGACTCTGGGAGGTTTTCAAATGACAATTATCGGGTTGATTTTCATCCTGTTTGCAACAATGATATTACTTGCTTTTAATTCAATGACGAATGCTCTTTGCACGAAGAAGAATATTCCTGAAGAAAAGCAACCTAATGTGTTTCGGACGATTAATGTTTTAATCACGATTCTCCTTATTTCATCTTATGTAGAAATACTCTTCACCTAAAAACGTATATGCAAACTTATAGGATGGGGCTTATGCCCCATCTTTTTATTATAATCAATTCATATGACTTTGGCTGTAATATGTAATTTCTCTCATATTTCTCACCCAATTTAACTTCATCATACAATTTGTGCTATAGTATTAATTGTGACACAAAAATGTTAAATTTAACTAACGCTTAGGGGTGTATGCTTGATGAAAAAAATGTTCATTTTACTTACTGCTTTCATCGCAATTCTTGCTATATCAGCATGTAGTAATAATTCTGGCGACGATTCAGAAGTAGTAGTAGAAACAGGCGCAGGTAACATAACGAAAGAAGAATTTTATCAGGCTATGAAAGACCAGACTGGTGAAACGGTACTTAGCGATCTCGTTCAAACAAAAATTCTTGAAGATAAATATGATGTTTCCGACAAAGAAGTACAAGCTGAGTTAGACAAGATTAAAGAAAACTTCGAGTCAGACGAACAGCTTGAAGAAGCACTACAAGCAAATGGATACAAAGATCTTGAGCAGTTTAAGACGGATGTCCGTAAACAGTTACTTGCTCAGAAAGCAGCTACCGAAGGCGTAGATGTATCAGATGAAAAGCTTAAAACGTTCTATGAAGAAAACCAAAATCTTTTTACAGAGTTAGAAGCAAGTCATATTCTAGTTGATGATGAAGAGACTGCAAAAGAAGTCAAAGAAAAATTAAATGACGGCGGAGATTTCGCAGAGCTTGCGAAAGAATATTCCAAAGATGGATCAGCTCAAAATGGCGGAGATCTTGGAATTTTCAAAAAAGGTGACATGGTTGCTGAATTTGAAGAAGCTGCATTCGCTCTAGAAAAAGGCGAAGTCAGTGATATCGTCCAATCACAATTTGGTTATCACATCATCAAGCTAAAAAGTAAAACTGTAAAACCTTTTGAAGAATCAAAAGAAGAAGTGAAAGAACAGTATCTACAACAGAACGCAAAAGACGTTCCTACTGTAATCGACGAATTAATTAAAGAAGCCGATATTAAAGTAAAAGACGATCAGTTTAAAGATCTTTTTAAAGAAAAAGAACAAGAAGCTGAACAAAAAGCAGACGAAGAAAACGCTGAGTAATCATAAAAGCAAAGCCGAGAGGGCGTGTCCCTCTCGGCTTTTTTCGTTTCTTATTGACCACTTACCCGTGCTTTTTTTCTTCTTTCTCTCTCATCTTCCATCCGCTTCACATAGATTTTCCCTTCTTCTTCAATGTGAATCTGATCAACTTTCCGGTCTTCGACCGTTAAGGTCATGGATTTATACCCACTGTAAATGATTCCAGCTAAAACAAAATAAATCCACCAAGGTAAACTTGATGCAAACGCTGTGACTGTTGAAAAGATTTCAGTAAGCTGAAGGATACTAATAATAAATAAAATCCCAAGTGTAACAAGAATTCCTCTTCTCACCTCTCGCGCCTCCCTTTCATTCACTTCTTCAGTACAAGCTCTTTGGATTACTACAATTTATGAAAGAATAGAAAGGAATATACCAATGTTTCATACAATCATAGAACTCCTTCATGAAGCTCTTCTTTCTTTGCCTCTCTTAAATTAAACATGACGTAATACAACATTGCTGCTACTAGCGCTAACAAGCCGATAAGTGAAAAAGTTAAGGGGAATCCAATGATCGCAGTCAGTGGGATGGCTAGAGGTGCAATCGTTCTACCTATTGTAAATCGGAGACTAGCTGCTGCAAAATATTGACCTCTCATATGCTCTGGAGCTAACCTTGACACGAATCCTTCCTGAATACCTACTACCATTAGCTCACCCATCGTGAATACAAACATAGCAAAGACAAGCATCCAAACATGCGTCGTATAGCCAAACATAATCATACTCATGGCATAGATTACGCAAGAAACGATGAACACATTCTTTTCTTTAAAGCGACTCATCTTCGACGTCATATACACCGTTAACAGAGCTACGAGCAGTCCATTTTCGGCTATCAGCCAACCAAAGATTTCTTTCCCATCTGCCCTGATGTCGAAAAGCTTACTTACGGTTTGCTCTTGTACTGATTCACTTAGGTGAACAGCAATCAAGAGGTCTAGTTGCATGAACGTCTGTGCAACAAAAATTCCAGCAAGAATGAATAGCAGAAAGACCTTGTCTTGTACGATGACTCTATAGTCTTTAAGCTGCTCTTTCACAAATCCATACCATTTGGTAGAAGAATCGGTAACAAGCTTTTTCTCCATCTGATCTGGAGCTGTTTCTCGAATGAAAGCTGCAATCAAGAAAGCAACACCGAAACTCACGATTGCGGCGGTTAGTAATAAGCCGAACCTATGCTGGAAGAAGAAAATCCCTCCAAGTATCGGTCCCACTACGACAGATATATTTAAAGCAGTATAAAAAACGGCAAACACTGTATTCCGATCCTTTTCTTCTACGACGTCAGCTATCATCGCATGACTAGCAGGCCAATAGAGTGATCCGAATATGCCCAGGATCGAAAAACTTACGAATGTTAGTACTGGCGAAACAAGCCATGGTGAATTGGCATATGCAAAAAGAAGAAACGTTAATGCTTGGCCTACTGCAGCGATGAGCATCATTCGTTTCCGACCATACTTATCTGCACAGTATCCTCCTACAAGGTTAGCTAGAACTCCGAATACTTGAGATAGTACAAGGAGGAGTCCAGCCATCCCTTTACCAAATGAATCAGAAAAATAGATAGCCATGAAAGGGAAAAACATCCAGAACAGAACATTAATCATACCTTCCCCAAACAAACGGATTTTTAGATTACGATCCCAATCTCTTAATTTCATCATCTTTTCCTTCCTAGCAATTTCTATGATGATCGCTAACAGTAAAATAGAGAAACGCCAGTAGCGTTTCTCTATCGTTCTACAAGTTTATGGATTTGCAGGTTCTTTTTGAACAGTTGCTGGAGTATTAGGTTTATAAAATGAGCGATTATCAAGGGCGAATACGCGATCTGTGAACTCACCAGGCTCTACCTTATCTAGTGCACGATCTAGCATATTCATTTTCGCATCGATGTTATCGATCATATGGAGCATTTCTGCTTCTCGAATCATAGGAGGTTTTGGGCTCCCCCATTCAGCCTTACCATGGTGGCTAAGAATCATGTGTTGAAGGAGTGTCACTTCTTCTCCGTCAATTTCTAAGTCTTTTGCCGCTTGTCCGATTTCATTCACCATGATCGAAATGTGTCCGAGTAATTTTCCTTCTTTCGTATAGCTAGCTGCTACAGAACCAGAAAGCTCAACAACTTTCCCAAGATCATGTAAGATGATACCTCCGTACAATAAATCCGTATCAAGCGATGGATATAACGTAGCAAGAGACTTAGCAAGATCTAACATGGATACAACATGATAGGATAATCCCGATACGAACTCATGATGATTTTTCGTCGCCGCAGGAAAAGTAAGAAAGTCGTTCTGATGTTTCTTTATTAGATGACGTGTGATTCGCTGTATGCGAGGATTACGCATTTCAAAAACATATTGTGTAATCTTTTCCATAATGTCATCCACTTCAAGTGGAGCAGATTCAACAAAATCCCCCACTTTTACTTGATCCATTTCAGTTGCTAGACGAATCGTTTTGATTCTAAGTTGATTTCTACCTCTATAACTATTCACGTCACCAGTGACTTTAATAATTTGTTGAGCATCAAAGCTCTCTTCATCTTCTGGAGAAGCATCCCATAACTTTGCTTCAATATCACCCGTTTTATCCTGTAGGATAAGCGTTAGAAATGGCTTGCCGTTACTCGCTACTCCTTTTACAGATGATTTAATCAGCAAGTATTGATCAACAGGTTCACCTACTTTACAGTGACCGATTCCCTTTGCTTCCTTCATCTTTCCACCTCCGAGTCAAAATCTATTTTCCTAGTATAGCATAGGAGCCTATCGATCCGATTCATTTTGTTATGAATTCCGATTGGGTTTTTTTGGGATAACGATAGAGAAGGTTACACCATTTTCTTTATTCTCAACTTTCGCATACCCATTATGACGTTCTGCTACCTTTTTAACGATAGCTAGTCCAATTCCAAATTGACCTTTGTCCCCTTTTTGGAATGGTTCAAACAGTCTCTCCTTCTCACCCGTTTTGAATGAGATCGGTTCACCGTCATTACTAACGCTGATGTGAATCGCCTCTTCATCTTCTTTTGCTTCTATCTTAATCTCGCTTTTAGCGTACCGAAGTGCATTCTGAACGAGGTTATCTAATGCCGTGAGCATTTGCTCTTGAACAGCTGATAACGTGATGTTCTCACCAGAAATCGAGATCGTAACATCGTCACGTTGATACATGAATCGATCTCTTATTTCTTCAGCTAATCCACCAAAACGGAATTTTTCATAGCTACCTTCTGGTTCATCGATCGAATCCAATTTGATATAGGTTAGCATTGATTTCACTCTTTGATCCATTCGATCTGACTCGTTCAATATGACGTCCATCGTATTCTCCATCGAATCAGGCATTACGCCGTCCTTTATGGACTGTGCGTAGCTTTTGATGATCATAATCGGAGTTTTCAATTCATGAGAAGCATGTTGGATGAAAGTCTTTTGAGTTTTGTCATACCGCATTAAATTTTGTCTCATCGATTCGAATTGATTCGATAGCTTTTGAAATTCTTCATCACCCTCCCAGACGAAGGGTTCTTTCCAATTTCGATTTGCGATTTGATCAAATCGTTCTCCTAGAACAGTAAGAGGTCTTCTTAAGTATCTAGCAATCCAAATCGCTGGTAACAAACTGAGAATCATAGCAAACACTAGGATAATGATGAGTCTCCACCATAATCGTTCGATCATCTGATTGCGATATGTATCCCACATATATGAGATAAAGTACGCTTCCTGACTATTCACTTGAACTTTAGAAATCACATAAAATAGCGACGCTTGATTGTTGTAAGTCAGTTCATATCTCGCTTTAGCTGCTTCTTGGTTAAGAGCATTCTTACGCATTTCGACGATTACCTCATTAGGAATCGGATCCCCTTGAAGTGGTCCTCGATATAGCCTCGTAATTAAGGTATGTCCTACAGAACGAGAAGCGTCCCTTCGTTCAATGAAATCTTGATCTGTTTCAGGAGGAAGTGGAGCGTCTCGATCAGGAAAGGTATACCGTTGCTGTTCAGTTTCAATAATCTGATATGTTTCTTCCGTTAGTGTACCTTTGATCGACAAAGGATAGATAACCGCTATGACAACACCTACGAGTAAGACTAGGATCATAAATGAAAGCCATATGCGCTTAGTTAAATTCAACCGGATGAAATTCATGTGATCAACCGATAACCTAGCCCATAAGAAGTTTCTAGGTTCATACGAGGCATTTTTTTGCGAACACGTCTAATGACATCATCCACCGCTCGATCTGAACCGAAATAATCATCTCCCCAAACGTGTGAGAGAATTTGTTCTCTAGATAACGTTTGATTTACGTGCTCCACTAAGTATAGGATCAAATCCATTTCCTTTGTCGTCAATTCGATCTGTTCACCTCGATCGGTAACTTTACGAGCGATTGGATCTACCTGATACTCTGATACTTCAAACTTTTTCTGTGATGTTTGTCTATATACTCTATTCAATAGCTTTTTCGCTCTAATGATTAATTCTCTTGGCATGAATGGCTTCGCGATGTAGTCATCACTTCCGAGCTCTAATCCAACAATGCGATCAAGATCCTCGTCCCTAGCAGAAATGAAGATGACCGGTACATCCTTCTCTGCCTTTATTTTCTTAAGCAATTCATACCCATCTATCCCAGGAAGCATGATGTCAAGAATCCACAAATGACATGAATCATGGATATTATCCAACGCCTCTTCACCACTCAGAAACGTCTTCACTTCAAATCCTTCTTTTTCCATATACGTTCTCAAAATTTGAACAAGGCTTTCTTCATCTTCTACGAGATTAATTTTATACGTTTCTTCCAAGTCGAATCACCTCATTTTAGTTTACCTTACCAGAAAGGGGTGTACGTTCAAGCTTAATGATATTCTCATCGACACATGGTAGTGCGCTTTGGTGACAAGTTAGCAGCAAGACCTGATGTTCTTTTGAGTAATCTTTAATAAAACCCTTCGCGACTTCAGTGCGCTTTTCATCGAAGTTCACGAATATATCATCTAAAATTACGGGTAGTTTTATCGATGTAACTGAGACGAGGGCGAGACGAATGCAAAGGTAGAGCTGTTCAACTGTGCCTCTACTTAATTGAGAAGGAAGGTAGACGCTGCCATCTTGATGATGAATTTGAAAACTACTTTTCTCTTTAGGAGCATAAATGGCAGTATATCTTCCTTCTGTGATGGTAGAAAAGTAACGTTCAGCACTTTGCAGCACAGCTGGGAGACGCTCATCTTGATACTTTGCTTTCGCTTTGAGTAAGAGGTCTGAAGCAACCTTCAGTACCGCCCACTTTCTCCCAAAAGAATGTAATTCATCTTCCTTCTGCTGACTTTGCAAGAGAAGGTCTTCTAACGTACCATCTTCAGTGAGTGCTCGGAGTTGTTCCTGATGGTTAGCGATCTCTCTGTATAGCTTTTGCTGCTCTTTCATCAAGCTTCCTTCTTCATTCTCAACTCTAGCTTTCTCCTCCTCGATCTCCTTTAGAGAGGCATGGTTGATGGTGACCTCTCCTGTGCCCTCGAGTTGTGAATCAACGATAACTTTTTGTCTTAAAAGTTCCTTTGCTTCACTTTGTGCGTTTCCTTTAATTCGAAATTCCTCTTCTGTTTGTACTTCTGCATCTAGAAGTAACTGATCGATTTGATTCTCGAATGAACGAAGTTTCGCTTGTTCATCTTTCTCCTTACGTTCAATCGTCGTTAGTCTATCTTTCATTCTCTCAATATGTTGCATGAGTTCTTTTTGTTCATCTGCTAGTAAGATTAGTTGTTGCAAAGCAGTTTCAACATCGTAATATGAAACATCCACTTCTTCACATAATTTCTTAATTCCATCTTCAACTACCCGCATTTCATAGTCAAGTTCAACAAGTTGTCTCTCAATACCCTTATAATCCTGTTCCAACTGCTTTATCACTACGACTCGATCAAATAATTCGAGCATCCGTTCAGGTGAAACATCAGTCTTAAAGGAGTACGAAATCTTCCACTTCTCAAGCGACTCTTCCAATTTGAATCTCTCTAGTTCCCATTGGTCTACTTTTTCGGCAGCTTTGGTGTAAGTCCTGTTTAACCGATCAATCTGTTCTTGCATATTCTGTGCTTGTCTATTCAATTCATACTTTTCTGCAGATAGCCGCTCTGCAGTACTCGTGTATTTCTCATTAGTCATCCTCATTACTAATGCACCTATCACGACTATACCTGCTACACCTAGTGCTAGAAACCAGTCTTCAAGTATTCCGATTCCAAAAAGTAGCACGATAGAAATACAGAACATAATAACAGACGATTGAAGTTTCGGTTTTCTAGCCGTACCACCATCCGATGCTTGAGAGCGTCTCCGTTCCTGTAATCGATTGTATTCATCTTCCTCTCTTTCTAGTTCTTCACGTGCTGCTAGTAGAGATTCATTTAAGTAGTCATACTGCTGGTTTGACCTTTGGTAACTTTCAACAAGATCTTTAAGTTCTTTCTTTGCATTAAAAGAAGTCACCATCTTCTCTAATTGATGATCAGAGAGGTCTACTTCTTTTAACCGTACCTGTAGATTGTTGAAAAGTTCCTGCTTCTCTCTTTCTAACCGCTTTTTTTCTTCGCGTTTTGTTCGGTAGACGATTACTTGTTCATTCCAGTAATTCACCTTCTGAATGACATTGCGATGATCATGAATCTCCTGTTGATTTATTTCTTTTTTTATATCATCTTGTTCAATTTGAGAATGATTAATTTCTCCTGTGGAAATGACTACACGCTCTTTCCACTTATCTAGCTGAGATAATCCATCCTCTGGAAAAGGGTTATAGGCAGGAAGAGATTCCAGTTGTCTCTCTAATTTTGTTCTTTCTTTTATGAGAGGAAAGATTGTTTTTTCATAGTCTAGTTCACGACGCTTATGTTGTAAGCTAGTAAGCTCCACCTTATTGTCTTCGATGACTTTCTTAAGTGCTTCCACTTTTTCGACAGTATCGTTATACGTGCTATTTACTTTCTCGAGTTCTCGAACGCTTTTCTTCGTGCTCTCCCATTCCTCGAGCTTTGCATTAATAATTGGCTTTCTTCCACCGGGCTTAAACAACTCGCTTTGTCGCTTTTCCAATTCTTTTTCGATTGTTAGAAGTGAAGCGCCACCTGTCATTCCAGCTTCGTAAAGGATGCTGTTCCAACTATCTTCAGTGTGATCGGTATAATCATACAATGTGTTCAAATTGCAAAAGAACAGTTGGCGAAACGTTTTCCTGTCCATTCCCTTCAACATCCGAGTTAGATCATCTTCATCTCCCGTTGAGCCGTCATGATAATGCACCACTACATCCCCGGAAGCTTTCCCTCTCGTACGTTCAATAGTCACTGAATTACCATCCACATCAAATAACAAACTGCCTCCAGTACGAGAATGCTTCTTCAGAACATAACTTTCTTCTTTCTTCATAGTAAACCCAAACAAAATACTTTCAATAAAAGCGATTATAGTCGATTTACCCGCTTCGTTTTCTCCGTATATTGTCTGAAGCTGATCTGAAAGTGAGGTTACTTTATAGTCCTCAAATTTCCCGAATCGATAGATATGCCATCCAAGTAGCTTCATTAGGACTTTCCTCCTTTATCATCAACAAGATAAGAGAGCAGCAATTCTTCAGCTTCTTTGATGACGGTACTTGGTTCCTCAAGAGAAGCAAGAGCCTTCTTCGCACGTCGATGCTCATAGAGTGGAGCTACCTCACTCTCTACATCCTCCACCTTATAAGCATCTGAAATGGAAAGTAAATCTTGCAAAAATCCATCCTGTGCTTTAAGTTCTTCTCTATTCCAGGATGGTCTCGATTGTAATGAGAGCTTATATGGCCAAACAAACCCACTTAGTTCATCTTCTTTTCCAATTTGAAGCGCTTGTAATAAGTCATCTAGAACATCATCTTGAAGTAAGTGAATATGAAGCGAACTAATCCCTTTGAATTCAAATTCCACTAAGTGTCCACCAGAACTATACTTCTCATGGTTAAGGATGTCTTCACAAGTTCTGAGAAGATCTTGAATCGTCTCGACCTTCGAAATATCAATTGATTCTTTCTGCCAGATAACATCAGCCGTCGAATGGAAAGATGTCATTACTTCTGCTTCATTCATCAATACGAGATAACATCCTTTTTCCCCTGTTTCTTTTCTATGAGCACCTTGTATGTTTCCGGGATATACGATTGGAGGGTCTTCTGCTAATCGTTTTCGAATGTGGATATGGCCAAGCGCCCAATAATCAAAGTTCTTATTAACTAAATCACTGATAGTAAAAGGTGCATATGATGCATGATCTGTATTTCCTTCTACATTTCCATGAAGCATCCCAATTTGGAAACTCTCATCGTCAGTCCGTTCATAATAGATAGACATATTCTCGATAACATGCCGCTCAGGATAGCTAAAGCCATGGATATCAGCAAGTTTTTGTTGGTCACGATAAAATGGAACAGACTCTACTTCCTGACCGAAAAAGTAGCTACTCTCTGGCCAATCGATCGAGATCCAATCTCCATCGAGTGCATCGTGGTTGCCATGCGAAAGAAAGCTACGTATCCCTGCTTTATCAAGTCGCTGTAATTCTCGATATAAAACCATTTGCGATTGTAAACTTCGGTAACTGCTATCAAATAAATCTCCTGCAAACAATACAAAGTCAACGCTTTCTTCGATAGCTAAATCGATTATTCTTCGAAACGAACGGTATGCACTGTCTTTAACAAAGTTATGTATATCCGGAGGCAAGCTTTGAGCCCCTGAAAAAGGTCGATCTAAGTGAAGATCCGCACAGTGCAGGAAGGATAATTTTTTCATCTTTCAACACTCCTTCTTTTGCTATCTACCATTAATTTTACCACAACGGATAGAGCGCACGTTCGCATTATTATTTTCAACATAAAAAACCCGTTCAAGACCACTTGAACGGGGTAAGCTTATTTATCTTTACTAGAAAGTTTAAGCGCTTTTCCAATATCTTTTATAGAAGAAGATTTCCCGTACATCAGTACCCCGCCTCGATAAACTTTTGCACCTAGGACAGCAAAGAATACAGTTGTTCCAATTAACAGAACAAGACTTAGAGCAATCTCCCAAAACGGGACAGAAAGCATGCCGATTCGTAGGAACATGACAACTGGCGTAAAGAATGGCACGTAAGATGTAACGGTTATGATCGTTGCAGATGGCGTAGATAGTCCAAACATCGCAATGAAAAACGCAATGATAATCAAGAACTGTACAGGTAGAATGACTTGTTGAACTTCTTCCGCCCTACTCACTAGAGAACCAACCATAGCAAGAATCGTTGCATAGAGGAGATATCCTAATACGAAAAACATTACTGCGTAAATAATAAGGGACGGTGACAAGTTACTAAAGTCTAGGAATGACAGAAATCCACTTGCCGCTGAATCATCATCCTTAAACTGAAGAAATACATACCCACACAAGAAAATAACGGCATACTGTGTTAGTCCCAACAAGGCTACCCCTAATATTTTTCCAAACATTTGTTTAACAGGTGAAACACTCGAGATTAGAATTTCCATTACTCGAGAGGATTTCTCGGCTGCCACTTCGACTGCAACCATGTTTCCATAAAAGATAACTGAGAAATAGATGACGAACAACAGAACATAAACAAATACCCGTGCCTGATCAAGCTCATCTTCCGTTTTCGCTCCTTTTTCAAGGGCGACCTTTTCAAATTTAACAGGTTGATCAATCTTAAGAAGTTGTTCTTGCGTGACCCCTGCTTCTTCAGCTGCTATCGAGCTTTTTATTTGCTGAAGTGCTGATTGTAGCACTTGAGGTGTCTTTTGTTCAGCAACGGTTTCAGCTTTAAATATCCCTTGAGGCTCTTTTTCAGGTGTACTCTCTAAAATAAGATAACTATCGATTTCTCCTTCGTCTATATCTTTTTGAGCTTCTTCCTCACTTCCCTCGTAAGGCGTGATCTCGATATCTGACTCCATCAGATCGAGCTGTTGTTCAAGTAGAGAATAATAAGAATCTGACCCAATAACTCCTACACGATCAACTTCATCATTATCAAACGAGTCAATGATACTTGGGAGATTTGTAATTAAGAAAATAAATAGTATAGTAATCAGCGTTGTGATGAGAAATGGCTTGGACTTCAGTCTATTGAAATAAGTTTGAAAAAGGACAATAAACAGCTTATTCATAAGAAGCACCTACCTTCTCAATAAATATGTCATTAAGAGATGGCTCTTCCAATGCAAAATGTCTAACAAATCCTTTGTTTAACAGTTCACTCAATACCTCTTGTGAAACTGCTTCATTTTCAATCTGTATGATCGAATGATTTACGCCGCTCTTTATCCTAACTACCCCCGGTATATTTTTAACAAAGCCAAGATCAAAATCAACATTCACAATAAGGTTCTTCTTCCCATACGACTGCTTGATTTCTTTTAAGTTCCCATTAACAACCGGCTTACCCCTATGTAAAATACACAAATGCTCACAAAGCTCTTCAACATGCTCCATTCTATGACTTGAAAACAGAATTGTTGTCCCTTTCTCCTTCAGATCCAGAACCGCGTCTTTCAGAAGCTCTACATTTACTGGATCTAGACCACTAAAGGGTTCATCCAAAATAAGCAGCTCTGGCTTATGGATAACCGCAGCAATAAACTGGATCTTTTGCTGATTACCTTTTGATAGGTCTTCTACTTTTTTGTCAGCATTCTCCGGAACTCCAAAGCGTTCAAGCCACTTCCTAGTCTCGACCTCGATCACTTCTTTCTTCATTCCTCTTAGCTTACCAAGGTAGATTAACTGCTCTTTAACCTTCATCTTAGGATAAAGCCCTCTCTCCTCTGGTAAATAACCGATCAGATGACTTTTATTATAAGAGATATCATTGCCCTTCCAAGTGATCGTCCCATCAGTCTGATCGATCAAACGAAGCAGCATACGAAACGTTGTTGTTTTACCAGCACCGTTTCCACCAAGCAAACCGAACACTTCGTTTTCTGGAATCGACAAATTCAAATGATCCACAGCCGTAAACGCCCCAAACCTTTTCGTCACATTATCTAATCGAAGCATCATTCTCCCCCTTTATCTCTCAATCTATTAACTCACTCCTATTACTATAACGTTTTGACCCATTAAAAGATTCGTTTTTTCTGAAAAAAGTGACAACAAACAATTGAATAGGTAGAATAATAACTAGTAGGAGGGACAAACCATGGAAAAATACATTATCACAGCATTCGAAAAAGACGGAACAACCATCCTAGACGACAGCTTCGAAGCCCAAAACGACAAAGACGCAAAAAAAATTGGCCAAGAAATGCTAAACGAAAAAGGCTTCCAATCCAAACCAGCAAGAGTGGTTTCATCTACAGGTAAATTGATTGTATTGCAAAGATGAAAAGTGAAGGCGAGCGTTTAGAAACGGAGATATTGGAGCTCTTGAAATAGAACACGTTTTTTGTGTTCTGTTGAAAGAGTGAAATATCGTAGTTTCTGCGAGCCACAACTGGACAACGAAAAGCGGAAGTAGCCGTTTAGGTCCGACAAGCGCTGGAACCTCTTCGAATGAACACGCTCTTTGTGTTCAATCGTAGAGGTGAAGCGATCGAGGACCTGGCTACTGCAGCTGGACAATGAAAAGTGAAGGCGAGCGTTTAGAAACGGAGATATTGGAGCTCTTGAAATAGAACACGTTCTTTGTGTTCTGTTGAAAGAGTGAAATATCTCCGTTTCTGCGAGCTGTAACTGGACAATGAAAAGTGAAGGCGAGGCCTAGAACCGGCGCTCCATCGTCTAAACACAAACAAAACCGCCATTCCCTTAACGGGACTGGCGGTTTTTTTCATACCTACACTTATTTAAGGTTAATCCAAACACTCTTAACTTCAGTATAGTTATTCAATGCATAGGATCCCATTTCTCTACCTATACCAGATTGCTTGTATCCTCCGAAAGGAGAAGCAGCATCGAACGCATTGTAGCAGTTAACCCAAACTGTTCCAGCTTTAAGGCGATTTGCTACATAGTGAGCGGACTTCAAGTTCTCAGTCCATAGTCCAGCTGCAAGGCCGTAGTTAGAGTCGTTAGCACGATCAACAACTTCATCTAGGTCCTCAAATGGCATCGCTGCTACTACTGGTCCAAAGATTTCTTCTTTCGCGATCGTCATTTTATCATCAACATCTGAGAAGATCGTTGGCTGAACATAATATCCGTTCTCATAAGGAACTTGTCCACCAGTAAGAAGCTCTGCTCCTTCATCTTGTCCTTTTGAAATGTACTCAAGAACTTTTTTATGCTGTTCATCTGAAACAAGTGGTCCCATCTCTGTAGACGGATCAAGACCTGAACCTTGCTTAATCTTTTGACTGTGACTCACGAGGTCAGCCATCACATTATCATAAGCTTTCTTCTGAATATAGAGTCTGGAACCTGCACAGCAAACCTGACCTTGGTTGAACATAATCCCACTTAGAGCACCAGGAATCGCTTTTGTCATGTCTGCGTCTGGAAGGATGATATTTGGAGACTTACCACCGAGCTCAAGCGTAACTCTCTTAAGATCGTTAGAAGCCTGATTCATAATGTACTTACCTACTTCAGTTGAACCAGTAAATGCAATCTTATCAACTTCAGGGTGTTTTACAAGAGCGTCCCCTGCTGTTTCACCATAACCAGGAACGATATTGACAACACCTTCTGGGAACCCTGCTTCTTCCATCAATTCTGCTAAATAAAGAACAGAAAGTGGCGTTTGTTCTGCAGGCTTAAGAACTACTGTACAGCCTGTCGCTAGAGCAGCACCAAGCTTCCAAGCAGCCATTAGTAGCGGGAAGTTCCAAGGGATAATCTGCCCTACAACTCCAAGCGCCTCATGACGCGTATAGTTAAAGAAAGGACCGTTTACTGGAATCGTTTGACCCATAATTTTAGTAGCCCAGCCAGCGTAGTAACGGAAATGCTCGATTGCAAGTGGAACATCGGCGTTTTTCGTTTCGCGGATTGGTTTACCATTATCAAGCGTATCGATCATCGCTAATTCTTCTTTGTTTTCTTCCATTAAATCAGCAAGCTTGTAAATGATTCTACTTCTCTTTGAAGCCGACATCTTAGACCATGGTCCGCTATCAAATGCTTTTCTAGCCGCCATAACCGCTTCATCGATATCTTCTTTTACTCCTTCACTTACTGTTGCTAGTACTTCACCTGTTGAGGGATTGAGCGTGTCAAAAGTTCTTCCAGATAGAGAATCCTTAAACTGACCATTGATATAAAGTTGTTTCTTACCTTTCAAGAATTCAGCTACCTTAGGATTCATGTCGAGAATTTTTTCCATTAATAACCCTCCATAATTTCAAAATTATCAAACATATACTAATTAGATATTTTCCTCTGAAAGCCTTTTCATTTCTAGAAAATGTGTCAAAAGTCTCATAAAAAAAGCGCTTATCTCCTCGAATATAAGGAGATAGCGCTAGTTTTTGACAGTAGGTGTTGAAGAAGCTACCTTTTTAGCTGAAGGCGCATTTGTTTTCTAAACACTTCTTTTACCATATACGACACACCTTGCTGATCATTTGATCGTGTCACCCAATCAGCTAGTCTTCTTATTTCATTTGGGGCATTTCCCATCGCAACACCGAGTCCAGCCTGATAGATCATCTCCCCATCGCAATGTGCATCACCTATGACTACCATACTATCAACAGAAATACCGAGATGATCACCAAGAATCTTTAGGCTCTTTGCTTTGGACACAGATTTAGGAATGATACCAAAATTACATTTTGTTGAACGAACGATCGTTATATTAGGGATGAGGTCTTCAAGAATTCTCCTTGCTTCTTCACGTTCTTCATCATTAAAGAAATGAGCATCGATCTTGGGTGGTGATAACTCTTTCTTCTCTAAATACTCACTCAACGTTTCAACGAAATTCACAGGATAGAAAAGCGGATCTCCGATGCCAAGGGTCATTTTCGCTGACAGATAATGATTCTGGTTCACTCGATTTCCAACAGCAAGCCTTTCATGGATAATGCGAATATGGCAATCAAACTTCTCGAGTATATGGATAATGTCGCGTACATCATCTTTACTAATTCTTTGTTGATAGATGGGCTCTTGTACGTTCTGAGCAATAAATGACCCGCTATGTGTAACGAGAATAGAATCATCTAACTTAACTGACTTTGCGATTTTCTTCGCAGAAGCGAAATTTCGACTAGTAATTAATGTGACATACACACCTTTTTCTTTCACATACTCGATGGCTTCCTTCGTCTCTTTATCGATTTTATGGTTAGACCGTAACAACGTACCATCAATATCTAAAGCTAAAAGTTTATATACCATGTCGTCCCCCCTTATCTCCTGAAAGTCGTCCCTCTATCATCTATTTTTATGAGAGATGGACTTTGTCCTATCACTTAATTTTCTATTGGTAAAACTTATGTGAAAAAAGCGTTTAAGTTTATATAAGGGTGGGAACTTCTATTATAAATCCACTTATATTACAAAAATATTACAACATAAATTTGAAAGGGGTAATAACCATGACAGAAGGTAAAGAGAGAATTAGATTTGATTGCGTAGGGACGATAACTCAGCCACACATATACAAATGTACGACGTGTGATCATGAATTTAGAGGGAAAATTCAAATTGAGAAAAGTAAACACGAGCTTCAATGCCCAGAGTGTGAACTAGAAGAACAAATCATCACTCAACCAACACAATTTGAGGTTGTAGGTGTAATAGAAAACGTAGCTTCATAGACCGTCTTATCATGATAGTTTGCTCATTTCATTTAGAGTGACATATACAAAAGATATTCACTCAAATAAGCAAGCTATTATGGAGCATAAAAAAAGAACTCTCGCAAGTAATTGCGAGAGTTCTTTTTTTATTTATTGTTCAACGTTTTCTTCGTCAGCTTTACCGTAAAGATCTTCAAGCGGCTTTGTAACGATTTTGTTGATGTCTTGAATTACTTGGCTCATGCGCTGTTCTTGTTGCATGAGTTGAGAAATTACTTCGTGCTGCTGAACAAGTTCTACTTGTTGCTGAGCAGTTTGCGCTTCCTCTTCAGTAATTTGCTGACCAGTCATTTGCTTCTGTTGAAGCTCCATCTGCATGTTACGGAAGTTATCGAACAACTTCTTCGCAACTTCATCTTGGTTTACCTGATCGTAAAGTTCCTTAAGCTTTGTGTAGTCCTCATGCTCGCGCATAGCACCTTCTAGCTCATAAGCTACATCGTAAAGATTTTTTTCAGCCATGATATATACCTCCTTAGTTTAAAAGGATTATTTTCGCTCTCATAACCCCGTACCTACCCACTATAACAAAGACAGAACAAATCATCCAATAATCGTGATAATGATTCCTTGAACAACCCCGATTAATCCTCCAAGAACTGCTCCAAGATATGTGATCATTTTGAACTCTCTTCTTGATATGGAGAGAACCATATCTTCTATACGTCCCACTGAGAAGCCTTCGACCTGACTTTTTACGATTTCAGCCAGCTGTAGCTGCTTCATCAATGGCTGTAGTTGGTTACTCAAATAATTACCAGCCGCATCAACGATTCTAGGAACGAAATCTTCAACGATTCGATCCTTGAATGGTTCGATTGCTTTCGTCAGAGGAAGTCCCATGATGTGATCGATAGGTAGTTCATTTACAATTGCTTCAGAAAGGTCATTTACGATTACGTCAACATCTACTTTGTCCTCAAACGTATGCAATTTACTTTCTTTAATCGTATGCCATTCTTTTTCAAGCATCGTTGTGATGACACCTTGAATGTCTTTTTGCTTCAATAGCCTTAGGAGTTCTGGCTGAACTTTATCAACAATCCTTGTGTTCGTGAAGAACATATTGATCATGCTACCCAATGTCCCTCGTTCTGCAAGGTAAAGGTCAATCATAACGGATAGCTTTTCCTTTCCTTCCGGTGAAGCAATATAATCACTTACTTTACTCAAGATTAGGTCAGAAAATGGTTCGATTCCATTCTCTACTTTTAATACCAGCCTCTCGGGTAGTACCTCGCCAACATCCTTGCTCTTCAATTCATCAATCTTTGCTTCAAGCTTTTTACTAATATAAAATTTTGCTTTCTCTTTAGTCTCGTTAGATGGAGACTCCATGTGAAGACCATTTTTGATGAGATCTTCGATTGTATCTTCCTTCTCAAGATACTTCATAACTTCTTTTTGGGCATATTCAACCATGGTTAGTTTAAAAACAGGATCGTGCATTTTTTTCTGAATGCCTTCAGGAGTTAATAAATGGTCAACTACCATCTTACCGAGCTGAACAGCTAACTCATCACGGCGTTTTGGGATGAGCCCTGGTGTAAATGGCAACTTCCATTTTCCAATATACAGAGCTTTATATGGCCGGAATAACATTTTGATAGCTAATGAATTCGTAAATCCACCTATGATCGCTCCGATAACGACCATAAACAGAATCGTAATAATAATGGACGACATAAACATTCAACCTTTCTATCTCACGCTTTCACAAAGAAAACTCCATCTTCATAGTATACGTTATCCGCAATTGCCTATCCAGTTTAAGGAAGGCAATGGACCGAAAAAATATTGAACGAGGGTTTTCAATGAAACAGTCACATAAAGTTATCTTACACCCTTTACTCGAGGAAACGGGACAAAACCAACTTATTATTCCAGAATTCCTTGCATCGAAGTGGCGCATTAAGAATACGAACGTGTTATTTAACTGCGGATCTCTACAATACCCTGTTCACCTTGAGAGCTACGAAACAGACACTGATCAAGCGGTTTATTGCTCACCGGATATTCTATCGAGCCTCTACCTTCCTTCTGATGGCGTGCGTGTTCTCTTAACCTACTGTAAAGAAACAAACGCGATTAAGATAGGACCTATATTCTGCTTAGCTACAAATGCCAGCGGAAATGAAGAACTTCCGTTTTCAGCATACACTGATTTTTGCGTAGAGATCGCAAAATTCTGCGAAGAACACCACATCTTTTTCTATGTAAATACCTTAAAAAACTGGGATGAAAACTCAGTGATCGGTAAGAGATGGCAAACTGATCAATGGATCGAATACACGCTCCCCTTACCTTCCATCATCTATAATCGCATTCATTCAAGACGATTGGAGAACTCTAGCCAAATTAATAGCTTAAAGGAATTTTGGAGAAAGCATAACATACCTTATTTTAATGAAGCATTCATAGATAAATGGGATGTTCATCAAATGCTCCTACTATACGAGGAAATAGCACCTTACCTCCCTGAAGCAGTTATGCTCGACTCCATGGATAGTTTGAATCAGATGATGAACCTGTACGATACCGTATACCTTAAACCAATTAACGGAAGTCAAGGAAGACATATTTATCGTATTAGCAAAAGTGACGATTGTTATTTACTTGGCTACTCGAGCTTTAGTGGAAACAAAACGTTAACATCTCATACCATATCAGGTCTATACCCCGCTATCCGGGCAAGAAGTAAACGCGTACCATACCTAGTCCAACAAGGGATTCCCCTCTTTGAAGTGGAGGATTGTCCCGTGGATTTTCGGATTCTTTGTTTGAAGGGTCCTGGAGATAAATGGAGGGTTGTTTCATCTGTAGCGCGCGTATCTCAATCGAGAGATCAATTCGTATCAAACATTGCTCGTGGGGGGTTATTAAAGTCAGTCGATGAAGTTCTAACACAATTTGATAAAGATTCTAGAAAACAAACTAAACGAATCCTTCCAGAGTTGGCGCTAGAAATATCACGAATCATCGATCGTGAAACAGAAGGAATGTATGGAGAGCTAGGGATTGATTTAACCATAGACAAAGAAGGTCACCCGTGGATCATTGAAGTGAATACAAAACCTTCTAAAACCCCTGACAATCCTTCAAATAATCATTGCCGTCCGTCAGTCAAAGCATTGATTCAGTTCGTTTATTGGTTCACTTCTAACTAAGAGAGGTGAAGAATGGATACTTTCGGAATCATGCAAACCTCTTTTCGACATGAGAAGAAATATGTACGTGAACTAGCACGAGCTGGTACAGCCTCTGGCTTTACTGTAGTACGCTTCCAACCTCACGGACATTTACGATCGACCATTCTAGGTCTTAAATATGACAGCTCCCGTGACCGTTGGAGAAGAACGACATTTCCGATTCCGGCTTTAATCTATGACCGCTGTTTTCATAACGCTCCTTCTAAACAAACACTTACGTTTATTAAAGAACTCAAAAAACAATCAAATACCACATTTCTTGGCTATGGGTTACCGGGAAAATGGGCCGTTTACAACAAATTAAAAACCGATACTATTTTAGCGCTACACCTTCCGGCAACGTTTCAGCTCAGCACACATACCGGAATAAGGGTTATTCACAACATACTAGAAGAAAAATCAGAAGTACTATTAAAACCTCTCAACGGATCTCAAGGCAATGGCCTTGTCTATATTACGATGCACGATCATGGCTTTCATTCGCAAATCAATCATAAAGGAGACATTCTCCATCATAATTATGATACAACTAGATCTTTTCATAACTTTATTGAGAATTTAATCTCACAAAAAGACTATATCGCTCAGGAAATGCTTAACCTCCGCGATAATCACAACAATCCATTTGACCGAAGAGTGGTGATGAAAAAACAAGGTGACTCATGGAAGGAACTTGGTCGTGCCACCCGTGTAGGTATGCCCCATTCGTTTGTTTCCAACCTTCATAGTGGCGGTGTGATTAAATTTAGTGATGATCTTGATCTATCGAAAGACGTGTTAGTTAGATCAGAAGAGCAAATTTCTCAGCTTTCATTAAGAACAGCGAAATTATTAGAGCTACATTTTCCACCTAAATTTGAGCTTGGGCTCGACTTTGGTATTGATCAAACAGGACATGTTTGGCTATTAGAAGCAAATTCAAAACCAGGTCACACAATTATCCAGGATAAACACGAGCTTCATTTCCTTCCTTTTCAATACTGTCGATACCTTCAGTCTCAAAAGAAAGGGGTTAACAAATGATGATAGACCCATGTTTATTGAAGAAAGACACGACTTCCTCTGGTTGCCTTTATGTCCCGCCTTCAACATTTAAATCCTACGTTGACAGGGTATCCTTTCCAAACAAGCTTTGTTTTGGATCTAGAACATCGTTCTGTTCTGTTTCTCCACACCCTGATAACAAAGAGGAATACATGATGTCAGAGGACTTGTGGAAGATACTAGGTATTCCTAAAAAAACATCTGTTCATCTTTTTGAACATGGAGACTCTCTTCATATCGGTCCACTAATTGGCGTATTCACTGCTGGATTCACAAAAGATAGTATGCGACCTATTGGAGAACGCAGCATGTATTTTGCGAAATTATTAACTGCCGCTAGAAAATGCGGCGCGTTTGCATTTGTATTTGGTGCACATCAAGTGGATTTTAAAGAGCAGACCATTAAAGGACTCACGTATAACAAAAAGGGATGGAGACAGATTAAAATTCCTCTTCCCGACGTCGTGTATGATCGTCTTCCAAATAGAAGCTCTGAATCGTTGGAACAAGTAGCTAAAACGAAACGCCTTCTTCAGTCTCAGCACCTCATACCATGGTTCAACCCAAGCTTCTTTGATAAATGGAAGGTTTTTGAGAAACTACAAGATGATGATGCTGTTCGTCACTACTTACCAGGAACAATTCTAAATCCAAAACAAGAAACCCTTGCGAAAATGTTAGAAGAATATGAGCAAATCTACATCAAACCTGCTAATGGCAGTCTTGGTTTAGGAATTCAGCAGATTCTTAAACCTGCTAATGAAAAATATTATTATTGTCGTTTTCGCACTGGTAAAGAGAATAGACTTAGGAGCTATAGCTCTTTGTCTAGATTGATCAAACAACAGTACCCTTCTGGTAAATTAGATGGCTTTATTGTTCAACAGGGAATTGATCTCCACCGAATTAATCAACGACCTATGGATTACCGCGTTCACACAAACAAAAACAAAGTAGGGAAGTGGGAAGTTAGCGCAATCGCTGCAAAAATTGCAGGTGAAGGAAGTTTAACCACCCACACTTCTTCTGAAGGTACAGTAAAAACATTAAATGAACTCGTTACCGATTATGGATTCAGCAAGGATTACGAGAATTTATTGAGTGAGGCTGCTCTTAAGCTTAGTCATTCACTCGATGATAAGATACCTGGTTTCATCGGTGAGTTTGGATTTGATTTAGGAATCACTAAAAATGAAGAAATCTACGTATTTGAAGCAAATTCCAAGCCTGGCAGGAGTATTTTTGACCATAAACGTCTTAAGGCAGAAGAACTTAAGACGCGCGTACTGCCAATGGAATATGCAATTCACCTTGCGAAATCTGCTATCGAAAAAGCACTGGTCAACCAACGATGATCCAACTTTTCTATGATAATGAGAGCAATAAATGGTCACAAAGAAGTACTTATCAAATATTATATTGGGGGAAAGAGCAACTTTCGCTCTCCCCCCCTTCAACTAAATCAGTCAGACCAATTATTAAAGTCAACTCGAATAAGAACGGCATCCGTCCTTTAGTTGGTATTCTTGCAGGTGACAATTCGAATTACCATTTCAGTGGTAACACCGCAATCTTCACATCCATTCAAAATGAAATCACAAAACATGGTGGGTTATCATTTGTATTCACTCCATCAAGTATTAGAAAAACCTATATTACAGGCTATATCTTTGATGAAACAACAAAGAAATGGACAGGTTATCGATTTCCATATCCAAACATCGTTTATAACAGAATCCCCACTCGGAAAGAAGAAAGTTCTAGAGGAGTAAGGAACATATTGAATTACTTAGATAAAAAAGAGCTTCCCTACTTCAATAAACGCTTTCTTAATAAAGCCGACCTTTATCGTCTGCTTAATTGTCATGATGAGGTAAAACCTTACTTACCTAATACTGAACTTCTAACTCCAGATAATCTTGAACCCTTTCTATTACAAAACCCTACAGCATACTGCAAACCGTCTACAGGGAGCAAAGGACATGGTATTTTCAAACTTGAAGCTACCGCAAACGGGTACAAATATAGTGATCATGATAACTCGATTTGTTTCGATACGATTAATGACCTTTCTTCTTATCTTCAACCAAAACTGAAAGAAGTTTACCTTATTCAAAAAGCGGTATCACTTAGTACTCATGGGAACTATCGATACGATTTCAGAGTTTTGCTCCAAAAACCTTATAACTTCTGGCAAGTGACTGGTATCGGAATACGAGCAAATGAAAAAGAACATTTAACCACTCATGTCCCACGAGGTGGTCGTATCTTTTCGTTCGATAAGATTGCTGACCATAGTGATGAAATCAAGATTAAGAAATTAGCCCTTACAACTGCCTCTCTTATTGATCATGAAGGTTTATTTGCAGAACTCTCAATGGATATTGGAAAAGATAGTAATGACGACTTGTGGATTTTCGAAGTGAACGCCAAACCTATGCGATTTGATGAGCCATCGATTCATCAGGCATCCATCTCTTCCCTTATATCTGCTTTTCGAACATTTTCAGCGTATTAACCTGATGTGTTATGATATAAAAAAGCGTTTTCAGCCAGGGGGAATATAGATGTTATCGCATTTTCAATATAAACAAATAGGACCTAAAGTACGAAAGCCGAAATGGGAGGTATCCTTTTTCTATCAAGGCGCATATTATCGATCGCTCTACCTTCATAACGGAGAATTCGACTGGTTCGAACCTTCGCCTAAAGAAGAAGACAAATCAAAGCTACAATCCCAAATTCATGAACTGATGCTCTTTCATGTTTATGAGAATCCAGCTAATAATTAAACCACTACCTTCACATACTAACCCTATAGAATACTATAGGGAGTTGAAGAATGATGCCAAAGAAGAAGGTAGACGGGTCTCAATACGAAGGACGAGACAAGTTTGACATGGATATCGACCGTATGGTGAATGAAGGCATGGCTGGCGGAGCAGTTCATCAAAGCTATAGACAAGCTCAAATCGAAGAAGCGATTCCAGTTATGGAACAAGAACCACCTCATAAATGTGACGGGTAACATTAGGATGGTATAATAATGAGAACCTCTGCCATAGACAGAGGTTCTTTCTTATTGAAGCAAAAAGGAGGTTCAGGAATGATGAACAACAATTTATCCGAACTATATGGCGAAGATTATACAGTAGCATCTGAACAGCCTGAACAATTCTATTGGTATGAAACCGCAGATGGTGATCGGTTCGGTATTCGGAAATCCCGCTTGTCACATGATGAACAAGTGCTACTCGATGCCCTCTTTCCTTCAAAAGGTATAAAAGAAAACATCGACGATACACTTCAACAAAAGTGGGCATCGTTACTTTTTAATGAAAACATGGAGCTTCCACCATTGAAGGAAAAAAAATTAAGATACATACATTTTCATCTGAAAGAGGCGCCATCAGACTTTAGTGAATTCCAAGAAGCAATGATCGGATTGTTCTCAACAGACGTGGTATTCCTTTTTAAGAATGAAAAAGAAGGTGTTATGATTCAAGAAAGTATTGAAGACGAACACCTTATTGAAGAGCTAGAACAAATGGCAGCAGCATTAACGGCTGATTTTTTTCTCGAGATGTCTCTCTTCGTAGGACAGGTCATTCATAACACTGATCCATCGAATTTACTTAGCACCTATCAAACTGAGGTGAAATGGTTTGCATCCGGAATAAACTTGATGCCTTCACAATTGGTTTTCACCCAAACGGCAATTGTACCGGCAATCTTATTTAGTGAAGCAAGTCAGGAAACGATTCACTATTTGCAGACGCTGATCGAGCCAGTAAGTGACGATGCTGAGTTATTGAAAAGCATACGAGCTTATTTGGAATCAAACTTGAATATCACGCTAGCTTCTAAACAGTTATATGTACATAGAAACAGCTTACAATACCGTGTAGATAAATTCATCGAACGAACAGGAATCGATGTGAAATCATTTAAAGGAGCCGTCATGGTATACCTGGCTCTCTATACTCTCGAGCTGCGTTGATCAACGCAGCTTCTTTATGTCATTCGTTCATTATGCACAAAATAACTCTTAAATTTTGTGCACGCCTCCAATTTACGACAGCGTTTTCATAACGTAAACTTAGAACTAGTTAAAGACAGTTACTTATTAGGAGGCATAACAATGGCTGAAATTAAATTAAATCACATTTATAAAAGATATGATAATAAATTCGAGGCTGTTAAAGATTTTAACCTCGATATAAAAGATAAAGAATTCATCGTATTTGTTGGACCATCAGGTTGCGGTAAGTCAACAACTTTGCGTATGATTGCTGGACTTGAGGATATCTCTGATGGAGACCTCGTAATCGGTGAAAAACGAGTAAACGACGTAGCTCCGAAAGACCGCGATATCGCAATGGTTTTCCAGAACTATGCTCTTTATCCACATATGAACGTCTATGACAATATGGCGTTTGGTTTAAAGCTTCGTAAGTTTGATAAAAAAGAAATCGAGCGACGCGTAATGGATGCTGCTCGTATCCTTGGTCTTGAAAATTTGCTTGATCGTAAGCCTAAAGCCCTTTCTGGTGGTCAGCGTCAGCGTGTTGCATTAGGACGAGCTATCGTACGTGACCCTCAAGTATTCTTGATGGATGAGCCTCTATCTAACCTTGATGCAAAGCTACGAGTGCAGATGCGTGCTGAAATCTCTAAACTTCATCAGCGTCTTCAAACGACAACCATTTACGTAACACATGACCAAACAGAAGCGATGACGATGGCAACGCGTATCGTAATAATGAAAGACGGTGTCATTCAACAAGTTGGTTCACCTAAAGAAGTATATGATGCTCCTGATAACGTATTTGTTGGTGGATTTATCGGATCTCCTGCAATGAACTTCCTTCGTGGACAACTAGAAGATGGTTACTTCAAGATGAACGATCTCAAAGTCAAAGTTCCTGAAGGAAAAATGAAAACACTACGTGACAATGGCTACACGAATAAAGAGATTCTTCTTGGTATCCGCCCAGAAGATATTCATGACGAGCCAGTTTTCATCGAATCTTCTCAGGATACAAAGATTGAAGCAACAATCGATGTAGCAGAATTAATGGGTGCTGAAACGTACCTCTACTCAAAAGTAGCTGATCAAGACTTCATCGCTCGTGTCGATTCCCGCTCTGACGTTCATAGTGGCCAAAATATCGAGCTTGCATTGAATATGAATAAATGTCACTTCTTCGATACAGATACAGAACAGCGTATTTATTAATTTACAAAAGCTGAACCCCTTTTTAGGGTGTCAGATTGTTGAGAAAGTCTTAAAGACCATCTGCACGGATAGTGAGGCGATTTCCGCTTCAGGATGCTCGCTTTCCGCGGGGCGGGCGGTGAGTCTCCTCGTCGCTTTCAAAACGCTCCTGTGGGGTCTCACCTGTCCGCACGTCCCGCAGGAGTCGAGCATCCTTCCGCTCCAATCAACATTGATATGTGGTTTCGAAAATAAGAAAAGCCATTAAATTACTTTTAGGGATATAAAACAGAGGACTACTTAATCATAATCAGTCGGAAAGTTTGCTTTGATTGATTGCTACCTAGTAGGAGTGAATACCACTTGACTCCCGTGGAAAACGGGCGTTTGAGACTCGGAGTGGACGGCTTTTTGTCCGCGAGGAGGCTCAGGCGTTCGTCCACAGGAAAGCAAGTGGTATTCAAACTCCTACGGCATAGGGAACACATTAATCAAGTTTCTCTACAAACTGACACCCTTTTTAGGGTGTTTTTTTTGTTTTCCATAACCTGCATGAACTCATCGTGGAAAGTCAATAATGGTTCATGATTGACTTTAGAGCAAATGCTCACTAAAATTAAACCTGTAATTCATATCAACTTTGTTGGGATTAAGGAGGAATTAGTTTGAAGAAGAATAGGATATTAGGTATTGTTTTTATTTTAACTCTAGGTGTACTCGCTGCATGCGGTGCAAATAACGAGAATACAGAAACGTCCGAAGATGGGGATTCAAAAGAAACGCTGTTAATCGGTACAGAAGCTACTTACCCACCCTTCAGCTACCGTAATGATGACAATGAAATCACTGGATACGATGTAGAAGTGGCACGTGAGGTTGCGAAACGCATCGGCATGGAAGCAGAATTCAAAGCGATCGAATGGAAAGGTCTCCTTTCTTCTCTTGAAACAGAACGTATCGATATGGTCGCGAACCAGGTAACGATTACTGACGATCGTAAAGAGAAATTTGCCTTTACTAACCCATATACAATCTCAGGTGGTCAGGTAATCGTTCATGAAGATAACGATGATATCAAGAGTATCGATGACCTAGAAGGCAAAACGGTTGCTACAACGCAAGGGAGTAACTATGAACAAGCTGCCAAAGATGCTGGAGCAGAAACGAAGATCTACAAAGGTGCCAATCAAGCATTGACTGACTTAAGCAATCAACGCGGAATCGATGCAGCGATGAATGATCGTCTATTTATCCTCACAGAACTTCCAAAGACCGATTTCAATGTGAAAGGTGTAGGCGAACCATTTAATAAAACTGAAATGGCCTTTGCATTACCACAAGGAAAAGAAGACTTAGTTAACAAAATTAATGACGCTCTGAACGAAATGAAAGAAGATGGAACACTTGAAGATTTATCAGCAAAATATTTTGACGGAGAGAACGTAAGTGAGTGAAATAGGTAAGGTATTGTGGGATGCTTTGCCCTTTCTTTTAGAAGGGGCAAAGAACACCCTGCTTTTAAGCTTCTTTTCCATCTTTGGTGCACTAATCGTAGGGCTCATCATCGCACTACTTCGAATTTCAAAAATAAAAATCGCAATCGGTTTTGCAAAACTATATGTATCATTCTTTAGAGGCACGCCCCTACTTATCCAATTATTTATTTTATATTTCGGGCTAGTGTCTGTCGATATTCAGCTCACAGCCTGGCAGGCAGCTTATACTGGACTTATCTTACACTTTGGTGCTTATATCTCTGAATCATTGCGTGCGGCTATACTATCGCTATCTAAAGGACAATGGGAAGCAGCAATGTCACTTGGAATGAACAAATCATTAATCTACAAAGAAATCATTATTCCACAGGCTTGGAGAAGAGCCATACCTCCTGTCTGGAACTCATTGATCGACATTGTAAAGGCGTCTTCCCTTGCCTCTGTTATCACAATATCAGAACTTACGTATAACTCTGATCAGATAGCAGCATCAAGTTATGAAGTGTTACCAATCATGCTAACAGCTGCATGTATTTATTGGCTCTTTACAACTGTACTCAATATCATACAAGGCTTTCTTGAAAAGCGTCTATCGATCCCATCTTAAAAGGAGCTGTCATCAACGACAGCTCCTTTTCTTATATCATCCATTCCTCTATTAAGTACACATCAGACTTCATACAAGATGGACATGCTAAAACATGAGGACATTCATGCTCTTTGGCATCAACAGAATAGCCATCTGCCATCCTCACAGACTCAATCGATTCATACGGACTATAATCGTCATAATAATCCGCTTCTCTTCCCTGATCTAACAGGTTTGTACCACATGTTGAACAAGCCAGTTGAATGGCGGTATAACTATTACAAAGAGGACACTCGAAAGCCATTTGATCACTCCTCTTAAGGTTTCATATGTAGTAATCAAAAGAAGGGATGGACTCGTCCACCCCTTCACAGCCATGGTATACAATTATTTTTGGTATCCACCAAGTTGTTGTTCAGCCATCTGAACTAGACGCTTAGTGATTTCTCCACCAACTGAACCGTTAGCGCGAGAAGTAGAATCTGGACCAAGTTGCACTCCAAATTCAGAAGCGATTTCATACTTCATCTGGTCGATAGCTTGAGCTACACCAGGTACTACAAGGTTGTTTGAGCTTCCTTGTCTTGCTTGTTGTTGTTGAGCCATGTCAATCACCTCCTTTGTACAACTAGTTTGTGAAATCTGATTTTTTATATACCATATTTTTTTGGTAAATGTTTCATGAAAAGCGGAAGTGACCGTTTAGGTCCGAAAAGCGCTGGAACCCTTCACTTTGAACACGCTTTTTGTGTTCAGAGTGAAGGGTGAAGCGATCGAGGACCTGGTCACTGCAGCTGGACACCATGAAAAGCGGAGACGAGCGTTTAGAAACGGAGATATTGGAACTCTTGAAATAGAACACGCTTTTTGTGTTCTGTTGAAAGAGTGAAATATCGCAGTTTCTGCGAGTCGCAGCTGGACATATGAAAAGCGGAGTGGGCCCGTTTAAATCCGTAGGATGTTGGAACCCTTGAGGGTGAGACGCTTTTTGTCTCATCCGAAAGGGTGAAACAGCCGGAGGATTTGGCCCACGCAGCTAGACATAGAAAAGCGAAGTGACCGTTTAGACCCAACAAGCGCTGGAGCGCTTTCTCATGAACACGTTCTTTTTAAAGACTAAAAAAAGCACGAGAGAAATCCCTCGCACTTTTTAACCAATAATAACTCTTTCTGTTGGATAGTGATATCGTTCTCTCAATACCGTACCCCTGAGTAGAAATAGAAATGATAATATTCCAATACGCCCAATAAACATTAAGCATATCGTAACTATTTTACCGAACGTACTTAACCCAGGCGTTATCCCCATCGATAGACCGGTAGTCCCGAAGGCAGATGAAACCTCAAATATGATAGCCACAAGCGGATAAGGTTCTGAGAACGAAAGCATAACGATTCCAGTGCTCCAAACCATAACAGCAACTGCAAATACGACAAATGCTTTATGGACATCCTCTGGGTGCAGCTCGCGCCCAAATACTTTAATTGAACTTCCACCTTTTGCAAAGAAGAAAATAGCGATAAGAACAATTGCAAATGTTGTGGTACGCACACCACCACCCACACTACTTGGTGAGGCTCCGATAAACATGAGGGCTGACATTAATAATTGAGTTGGTTCTTGAAACTCGTTCACATCCATCGTAGATAATCCACCACTTCGAGTCGTTACAGATTGAAACATCGCATAGAAGAATGATTCATGCCACGACTTGTCAGCAAAGAATGTAGTAGCCTCAAAAGCCCAGATCATAATTGCCCCTACAACTACGAGTACGAAAAACGTCATAGTTGTTAGCTTTGTGAACAATGAGAATTTATAACGATAAGTATTTTGCCTAGAAAACAAGAAATTCTTAACCTCGATTAAGACAGGAAATCCAATCGCCCCTGTAACGATTAAGAGAATATGAATAAATTGAACAAAATAATCCTTTGCAAAGGGTTGTAGAGATTTACCAGTAATATCGAATCCGCCGTTAGTCGTTGCACTAACTGAGGCAAAGAACCCTTGCAAATACGCCTCTTGCCATGTTTCAAAGAAACGGAGATAATACGTCCCTAGCACTACAGCTCCAACTAATTCAATAATAAAAATCAATGCTAATATTTGCTTCATCAACTGTACTAGCCCCGATAACGTCGATTGGTTTTGATCGGTCATAATAAGCTGCCTCTCTTTTAAACCAATCTTCTTACCCATTACAAGCCATACGAATGTCCCAAGAGTCATAATACCTATTCCACCGATTTGTAGAACAAATGCAATGATGATGATGCCAGGAACACTAAACGTATCGGCTGTAGTGACAACCGTAAGACCGGTTACGCTAACAGCACTTACAGCTGTAAATAGCGCATCAATAAAAGAAAGTTCTTTCCCTGGCTGATGAGCGACGGGCAAACTTATCAATATCGTGGATATAGTCACTGCTAGTAAATAAAACAATACGATTAATTGTACTGATGTTAATCGAATGCGTCTAAATCGAGATCTTAACAAAGCACCCACAGCCTTTTCATATAATTACATTCCCTATCATAAACCAAATGAATTATCTGTCAACGTCTTACACATCTATCCTCATTATTGAGATTCTTTACTCGTTCTATTCCTTATACCCTTTTTGCTCTTCAAGCATATCCATAGGGATGTGTTCAAAACAACATAAAAAGGACCGTAACGATACGGCCCTATCCCCTTTATTCTAAAATGCACGCTGTTTTCCTCTATTTATTAATGCTTTCATTTCAAATTGATAGACCTTTGCTTCTTTATGGCTGATTGCGTCACCCAGCCTCGACTGGAGCGCTAACAACCGCTGCATTTCATCTTTTGTTAAGTAAACCGGCAGCGGTCCATTCGTAGTCATCACTCCTTTAACCGCTGTTTCTTCTGTACTCTCGCTCTCTTCATTAAAGTACTGTAAGTTTTCCATTTGTAGAAGGGCTGTACTTTGTTGCTGAATTAAATCGATCTTACTATCGATGTACCGTTTTAGAAAAGCACTACTTCCAAACCCAGTAAGAATCGAAATGTATAAGACATTTTCTACATTCTTATACGTTTCAAAGAACATAAGGGTAACCAATAGAGCACCGATCCCCCCTATCAATGGCTCTTTTAAGGAACCGATACTATAGTAAACGCCCTTATGATCTTCGCTTTTCACCTTACGCCACAACCTGAATTCACCGGACAGCAGTATATTTCCTATTCCTCCTAACACACCCGCAGACACCACGAACAAGACATAAGTCCAAAAGTCTGGAAAATGTGTTCCTAAGGAAATATCACCTGCCATCTATAAATACCTGCGGTGCATCTTCTTTCCGTCATATGAGAATACAACTTCTTTTTCTTCTACCATAGTTTCCATGTGAACTGGACGTCCCCATACTTGATGAATATACGGAAGAACGCGTTCCAAATATTGAAGATCAAGTTCAGTATCTTCAAAGGAATGCTTCACATACATTTCTCCAGCTCTCATATAATCACCATCGACAACTGTTAAGTATGGAAATCCACCGTTAACCCTCATCGTCACAAGCTGATCACGGATCATTTCCCATTCCTTATCAACAATTTTATAATCTCGGCCCTTCTTCTGGAACAAGTATAAGTCTTCTCTATGGACCAAATCTTTGGTCAAGTAATTCCTGATAAACGAAATGTCTGCCTCTACTTCTCGAACTTCAAACATCTTCTCTCTTCCACTTCCAGGATTTACGCCTCTTCGAATCATCTCTTCAGTCGGATTATCATGCACTTCTTCAATATTTTCAAAAATTTTCAACCCTAAATAATATGGATTGATTCGTGTTCTAGAAGGCTGAACAACATTCGCATTTAAAGAAGCAAATTCAATGGATTCTTCTGTAGTTAAATCCATTTCACGCAAAATGCGCTGATGCCAATAACTCGCCCAACCTTCATTCATGATTTTCGTTTCAAGCTGTGGCCAGAAATACAGCATTTCTTCTCTCATCATCGTCATAATGTCTCGTTGCCAATCCTCGAGCTCATTACTGTACTCTTGAATGAATAATAGTAAATCCTTTTCGGGGTGAGGAGGAAACTTTTTTCTTTGTTTTGGACGCGGCTCGTCCTTTGTTTCGTTGTCATCTAATGACCAGAGATCGTTATATGGCGAATCATCTCTTGCAACGTGTACATCTTCCTCTTCATCATTAAGATTATATGATAATTTCGGACGCATAATCGAAGGATCGATGTGCTCTTGGATAGAAAGCACTGCATCAAGGAAATTCTCCACTTCCTCTTTTCCATACTGATGTTCATAATTAGCGATTCGCTCTGCAGTGGCAGTCATGCTTTCAACCATATCGCGTCGAGTATTAGAGAATCTAATGTTGTTTTTAAAGAAGTCACAGTGAGCAAGAACGTGAGCAATAATCAACTTATTTTGAATAAGGGTGTTTGTATCTAACAAAAAAGCATAACAAGGATCTGAGTTAATAACTAACTCATAAATTTTGCTTAATCCTAAATCATACTGCAGCTTCATTTTGTGAAATTGTTTCCCAAAACTCCAGTGTGAAAACCTTGTCGGCATACCATATGCCCCGAACGTATAAATAATATCTGCAGGGCAGATTTCATAACGCATTGGATAGAAATCAAGACCGAACCCCTTGGCTATTTCAGTAATTTCTTCGATAGCATTAAAAATCTCTTTCTCTGCGCTCATTTCCTTCCCTCCTAAAATATTGCTTATTAATATGTATGTTAGGACAAACAAGTTCATGAGTAGAGGCGAGGAAATGATAGACTAAGAAAAGGAAAACACAAAAAAGCAGCTGGCTATCCAGCAGCTTTTCGCTTTTTGTTATATTCAACTGTCGCTTAGGTGAGACCAGATGTTACAAGATAGCCAACAAGTAAACCTAAAACAACCGATGTAACGACATAGGACCTTGTTGAGCTAAATTCTATAAATGGTCCATGCGTGGGTTCATAGAACCAACTGTACTGCACAAACCCCAGCATAATAAAAAACATAATTCCATAAAGTAAACTTGTCACCCGATCCCCTCCCTTTTTTCAAAGCATGTAAATACCATTCCATAAAACGAACGATTCAACGAACGATAAAGTTATGAATAAGCTGGTACCTATTTTACTGAGGATACCAGCTCTTTCATTCCGTCTTCACTCATCGGTCCAACCAATCTTTGTTTAATTATACCATTTTCATCAATGACATAGGTGGTTGGAATGGTAATTGTTGCAAATTTTTCTGATTGTTCTCCCTCAACATCTAAAAGGATAGGAAAGGTGATATTATATTGCTTTCTGAAATCTTCAACAGCTCCAACTGAATCATCCGAAGTAATATTGACTGCTAAAATCTCTGCTTGATCAGAATGTTCGTCATAGAAACTTTGCATATGAGGCATTTCAGCCTTACAAGGAGGGCACCATGTAGCCCAGAAGTTTAAAAATACAACTTTACCTCTATAATCCGAAAGGTTCACTTTTTCACCTGAGAGAGTTTCTAACGAAAAATCCGGTGCGAGGTTTCCATTTTGAATGCCTTCCTCAACTTGACCAGACACCTCTTGGCTAGCTTCATTTTGGGGTTTCGCAACTGGACCGTTTGTGAAGATCGATAGCACCGCGTAAATAGCTAAGCAGGATACAACGACTATTCCTGGAATCAAACGCTTCATCTACTTCTCCTCCTATAGACACCATATTGAATCCATACAGTGTAGATCGCTACAAATAGATACAGCCATTGTAGTTTTGACGTTTCCAGTATATATTCTTGCTCCATCATACCGATAATGAACGACAAGATACTGCCCCACAACAGAATATCGAGGAACCGCCAATCATATGATTTCCAATATATCAATAAAAGAAGCATCGCTAGTAACAAAAACACGGACGCCCATGATCCTCCATCAGCTAACTGAAATACCTCATAACAAATCGTTCCCATTACTAGTCCAACACTAAGTAGAAAGATGTGACTCTTGTGATTTTGGTAGTTGGTAAGCTTCCAATGGATATAGATCATAGTAAAAAGAAGAGCGATAATAAAGCCATTATGACCACCTGTGAAATACAACAGTGATAGCGGAGAGTTGAAAACTAGCAGCGGACTCAATATGAGGAGACTAACTTTCCAAAAAAGAATAAATGCAACGACTGCTTCAAAAGCTAAATCAGCGGCATTGGTTGATAACCTCAAAAACTTACCAACCAGATAAATAATAAGTAGTGCAATCGCAATGCTTATTCCCGTCAAAACGAGTTGTTCCGAAATAGTAACTTTTCCTATTTGCACTGAGAATCTAGCTCCTTAGCGTACTGAAAATTGTAATAAGATCTATAAGATTAACGGCTTTTCACAAGAAGATTCACAGCTTCTTTCACGACTTCTTCAGTAGACTCACCTTTATCGAGTTGCATTCTAATACACTCCTCGAGGTTTGAACCTACAATAAGACCAATCGTACGATCGATTGCAGTTCTGCTAGCAGATAGTTGAGTGATAACATCTTTACAATCTTGTTCTTCCTCCAACATGCGTAATACTCCGCGAATCTGGCCTTCAACACGCTTAAGACGATTTTTCATCTCGTTTGTATATTCCATACTCGGAACCCCTTTCGATTTCTAATAATATATTATTAAAGCTTATACTTTTTAATAAAAGATTAAACACTTGCGCCTTCTCTTCATATATTGTAAAATAAATCTTAATTTAAGGATAGGAAAAAGGGTTATTTAATTAAAAGGAGGCAGGACCTTTTGGAGTTATCCGAAGATGATAAACGATTATCTAAAATTTACAGAAAGATCGTTACTTCAAATGAGTACAAAGCAGGTAAGATTCTGGAGAAATTGGATAATGACACGAAAGATAAAGTATTCAAGCTCATTCGAATGAACAAAGCTGAATACGAAGCACAACTAAACAAACAACACCTTCATCAATAATAGAAAACCGGCTATTAAAGCCGGTTTTCTTTTGCTATTCAGATGAAATGGAAAACCAGGACTAATCTAGTCCTGGTTTTTTTATACTTCTAAGCGTTCGTTCACTTTGGACATAACAGAAGCCCTTAGACTCGCAAGCTTCTTCTCACTATCTTCAAGGCTTGTACTATTAACCCCAAAATAAAACTTAACTTTTGGTTCAGTTCCTGATGGGCGTAAACAGAACCATGACCCGTCTTCAAGCTTATATTTCAACACGTTTGACTTCGGTAATTCAATTGTTTCGGTTTGGTTATCTTTCATGTATGTTCGAGTACTCGTTTGATAATCTTCTACGATCGAAACTCTTAATTCTGCTGCTTCTATAGGTGGTTCTTCGCGGAATTGTGAAAGGAGTGATTCAATTTTCTCCGCGCCTTCCTTACCTTTCAACGTTAGCGATTCAAGTCCTTCTTGATAGTAACCGTACTGTTCAAAGACTTCTAATAATCCTTCGTATAACGTCATACCCTTTGATTTGTAATATGCTGCTACTTCAGCAGCAACTAGACATGCTTGTACAGCATCTTTATCACGAACGAAATCTCCGATCAAATAGCCGTAGCTTTCTTCATATCCAAACAAGAATGTGTGCTGTCCAGTTGTTTCGAATTCTTTAATTCTCTCACCAATAAATTTAAAGCCAGTAAGAGTGTCGTAGGATGTTAGGCCATTATCTTCTGCAATTCTGCGACCAATTTCAGAAGTTACGATTGTTTTAAGTACTGCACCATTCTCAGGAAGTTCACCTTTTTCCTTCATCTGAGTGATAATGTAATCTAATAGGAGTGCACCAGTTTGATTTCCTGTAAGAACAACATAGTGACCTTCTTTATTTTTAACTGCCACCCCAACTCGGTCTGCATCTGGGTCCGTAGCAAGTAAAACATCAGCATCTTCTTTCTCGCCGTATTTTATGGCAAGCTCAAATGCAGCATGCTCTTCAGGATTTGGTGATGAAACTGTAGAGAAGTTTGGGTCAGGAAGTTCTTGCTCTTCTACAACTGTCACCTGCTTAAATCCATAAGCTTTTAGTCCCTCTCGAACAGGGTGGTTAGCCGTTCCGTGAAGCGGTGTAAATACAATCTTTAATTGATCTCCCATCTGTTCTAGAAGAGGTTTATTAACGCGAAGCGTCTTCAACTTATCGATATATTGATGGTCGATTTCAGAACCAATCATCTTGATAAGCCCCTGGCTTTTCAGCTCTTCTTCAGAAGAGACACGAACTTCTAACTCGTTCTCCACACCGTTAACGTAAGAGATTACTTTTTCAGCTACTTTAGGAGGTAATTGGCCACCGTCATCTCCATATACTTTGTAACCATTATACTCAGGAGGATTATGACTTGCTGTAATAACGATTCCTGCGTAAGCATTCAATTGCCTTACAGCGAATGAAAGCTCTGGTGTAGGCCTTAGCTCTTCGAACACATACGTTTGAATACCATGGCTAGCTAATGCCTTTGCAGATTCCATAGCAAACTCTGGAGACTTATGACGAGAATCGTAAGCGATCGCTACCCCTCGCTTCTTTGCATCCTCGCCGTTTGCAATTATGTATTGTGCGAGACCTTCTGAAGCTTTCCTTACAGTGTAAATATTCATTCTGTTAACACCGGGACCGATTTCTCCACGCATTCCACCTGTACCGAACTCTAGGTTCTTATAAAATGCATCTTCAAGTGATTTCTCATCACCTTCAAGCATTGTAAGGTCGCGTTTTAATTCCTCATCAAGTTCAGTTGCTGCTGTCCATCGTTTGTATTCGTTTTTCCAGTTCATTTCTGCCTCCTGTGTTGTGTCTAGCTTCTTTTGCATATATTTGTCTTCTATGTTTAGAGCTAAATTCCTTCTATCCCTAAGAAGAATTCAACGCTCTTAGTGCTAATCTTAATACGAATTCCAGTGAATTCCAATATAAATATGAAAGGTCCTCAAAAAAAAGAAGAAAGCCGCGATGGCTTACTTCTTATAGTGAATTTCATAGAGGTCTTTCCTTCTATCTCGTAATTGGCGGACCGTTCCTGATTGTCGTTGCCTTCTTAATATTTCAAGGTCAACATCCCCTACCACCACAGTTTCGATGTTAGGATGACATTCTCCAACGATACCATCTCTTGAAAATGCAAAATCAGAAGGTGTAAAGATGCCAGATTGTGCATATTGAACATCCATATTCTCAACTTGTGAGAGGTTTCCGATTGTTCCAGCAATTACGGTATAGATTTGATTTTCTACCGCTCTCGCCTGAGCACAATAGCGTACTCTCAAGTAACCTTGACGGTCGTCCGTACAGAAAGGTGTAAAGATGATATTTGCACCTTTGTCAGTCGCAATACGACCTAGCTCTGGGAATTCGATGTCATAGCATATCTGGATCGCTATCTTCCCACAATCCGTATCGAATACTTCGATTCCATCAGAACCATGGATCCCCCACCAGCGTCGCTCGTTTGGCGTAACGTGTATTTTATATTGCTTCTCAATCGTCCCATCTCTTCTGAAAAGATATGCGATATTATAAATCTTGTCATCTTCTAGTACAAAATGAGAACCACCGATTATATTTACGTTATACTTAACTGCAAGGTCCGTAAATAGTTCGATGTATGGTTCAGTATAATCCGTTAACCGCCTTACAGCCTTACTCGGAATATCTTCATCCATAAATGACATGAGCTGAGTAGTGAAGATTTCAGGAAACACAGCGAAATCAGATCCAAAATCAGCCGCTACATCTACGTAGTACTCTACTTGATTTGCAAACTCTTCAAATGACGTGATCTTCTTCATGGCGTATTGAATCGCACAAATTCGAACTGGGAAAGACGACCGGAAATGTCTTCTCGTTTTTGCTTTGTACTCGACGTTATTCCATTCCATCAATGTAGCATACCTTCTAGAAGCTTTATCATCAGGCAAGTAATTTGGGTTGATACGCATCACGTTAAACCCATTCATTAATTGAAATGTGAGCACAGGATCATAAATATTTTGGAATTTAACTTCTTCAACATATTCTGTTGGTTTCATCTTATCAGCGTATTTATGGTAATTTGGAATGCGTCCACCGATGATAATACTCTTCACATTTAATTCTCGAGCTAGATCTTTCCTCGCATCGTAAAGACGCTTACCGATTTTCATACGTCTATAATCTGGATGAACCATTACCTCTATGCCATATAAATTATAACCATCGGGATTATGGTTTGTAATATAACCTTCGTCAGTAATGTCATCCCATGTATGTTGGTCATCATACTCATCAAAGTTCACCATCAAACTTGAGCAAGTCCCTATGATCTTCCCTTCATACTCAACACAGAATTGACCTTCAGGAAATATCTCTAGATGGCTTTCTAAGTGTTCTCTCTTCCATGGGTCCATCCCTTTGAAACAAACGTCCTGTAAAGCTAGGATTTCATCGATATCTTGTTTTGTTATTCCTCTAAGTTCCATTTTCTTTTCGAATTTGGAAACATCTAATTCAGACATCCTATCTACCTCCACTTAACTGACTATCTTACTATGTACCCAAATATACAATCATTTTATCATAGAGGTAATCTTTTTCAGAATAAGAAGAGGCTGACATGTGTCAGCCTCTTTGCCTTTACGCTTGAGTTGTACCGTTTTGAGAAATGCTGGATAATGCTGGCCCAGCTTCCTGCTGATCTGGTGTTTTCGTAGCGAAATCCCCAAGCGAAACCATTCCGACTACCTGATTGTTTTCTACCACTGGTAGTCGACGGACTTGATTTTGTGCCATTAATGCTGCTGCTTCATCTGCTGTCATGTTTGGAGTTGCCGACACACAATTGTTAGACATACATTGACCAACCTGTGAAGTAGCAGCAGCTCCGCTAGCAGTTGAGCGCGTCGTGATATCTCTATCAGTAATAATCCCACACAATTGACCATTCTTCATTACTGGAAGGGCACCGATATTATGCTGAGTCATCAATGCGGCTGCTTCCTGAACGGATTGTTCTGGTGTAACAGATACGACATTTCTGGACATGACGCCTTGCAGATTATTATGCACAAACATTCCTCCCGATTAGAAATGGTGAAGACTGAAAAAAAAACAAGGTCTTACAAAGAGTAGTGTGAACGCTTTTCGAGTAAATTATTTTTCCTTTTTTTGCTTTGCTGCATTTGTATGAAAAACGATCTTGTCGCCATCGCTCTTTACGATGATCGTGCCAAGCTGATCAGTTCTGAATATTGGGACCTTCAATGTGCTTAATGTTTTCAATACTGATTTGTCAGGATATTGATAGGGATTATTTTTTCCTACAGAGATAACAGCCGCTTTTGGAGCAACAGCATTAATAAAGAGTTTATTTGATGCAGAATCAGCACCATGGTGTCCAATTTTTATTACATCGGAGGACAAACCTTTCTTCATCTCTGTAAGAATTTCCTGTTCAGCCTGCTTCCCAGCATCTCCCATAAGTAGAAACGTATTATTTCGATGCTTCAATTGAACAACTGCACTGTAATCATTAAAGTCCTCGTACTCAGCATGTCGTATTGGTGATAAAAAACGAAGCGTGATTTCTTTTCCAAATCTGGCTTTCTTTCCACTCTCAGCGATGGTTATAGGGATTTCTTTCTTTTTGATAGCTTTTATTAAAGATCGATAATGACGAGTAGGATAGGAAACATCTGGCATCATGATTTTTCCTACATCGAACTCATTTACGACTTTATCCATCCCCCCAATATGGTCATGATGGGGATGCGTCGCAATGAGATAATCTAGCCGTTTAACACCGAGGCTTTTTAGATAGCTTGAAACTTTTTCCCCATCCTTATTATCTCCTGCATCAATAAGCATCGCTTTATTCCCTTGAAGTACAAGAATACTATCAGCTTGTCCCACATCAATAAAATGAAGCTCTGCACCTTTTACTTCAGCATGAACCACAATTGAAGGTTGGAATAGGATAAGGATGAAGGAAAAAAATGCTATGGAAGCTTTCTTCATAAGCAATCCTCCATTTTCATTTGTTAATTTTAGTATGAAGCTTCATTGTCTTTTCATGCTTACAAAACAAAAAAATAGCCCCCTCTAAGAGGGGAACCATTAGGAATGGATTTCTTCTTTCTTAAAGAAGCTTTTCATCGCGTGATACACATCTTTCTTCTCTTTCAAGATATAGTGCCTAAACATTGGGTCATGAATATTTTTATACGCGCTCATCAACGTTGAGTGGCGATTATAGGCATTTACTTCTCCATAACCAAACATATTCGATACTTTCATAATCTGGTTAACAAGTTTCACACAGCGAGAGTTATCAGATGTAAGGTTATCTCCGTCTGAGAAATGGAATGGATAGATATTATAGCGTGCTGGTGAATACTTTTCTTCAATCAGTTCTAAAGCTTTACGATATGCAGAAGAACAAATGGTTCCACCACTTTCACCTTTTGAAAAAAAATCGTCCTCAGAGACGACTTTCGCTTCGGTATGGTGAGCAATAAACTCAATCTCCACAGTTTCGTATTTGGAACGCAAGAAACGTGACATCCAGAAGAAAAAGCTTCTCGCCATATATTTTTCCCATTTCCCCATCGATCCACTTGTATCCATCATAGCGAGTACAACAGCTTTTGATTCTCGTTTCACTTCTTCGTTCCACGTTTTAAAGCGAAGGTCATCTTGGTATATCGGTGCAATTCCAGGTCTTCCTTCGATTGCATTTCGTTTGTAAGCAGATAAGATGGTACGTTTCTTATCGATATTACCCATCAAGCCTGTTTTACGAATATCATTAAACTCAACTTTTTTCTTCACGACTTCTGCTGTCTCTTTTTCACGAAGGTTCGGTAGCTCTAGTTCTTTGAAGAGAATTTCTTGCAACTCCATTAGAGATACTTCTGCTTCGTAATAATCATCACCAGGTTTATCTCCAGCTCCTTCACCGGCACCGCCACCAGGTTTTTTCTCACCTGATCCATCACGGGCTACAACATCCCCAACCTGACTATCTCCATCGCCTTGGCCAACATGCTTTGATTTGTCATAGTTATACCGAATTTTATATTCATCAAGAGAGCGAATTGGAATTTTAATTACATCACGACCGTTAGATAGTATAATGTTCTCCTCACTAATAAGATCTGGTAAGTTATTTTTGATAGCATCTTGAACCTTTTCGGAATGTCGCACTTGATCCTGATAGCCTTTTCGGTGGAGGGACCAATTCTCCTGAGAGACAACAAAGTTTTTGGTGTTCCTGTCTTTCATGCCATATTCCCCTCCTTAAAAAAATAAGATTTCTATCGGATATTTATTCAATGATCGATGATCGCTCATGGTGATTGTTCAAAAGCAGAGTACTAATTTTGACTCCCTGAAACTAAAAGGTAGTATACTTTATCCTATGCAAATACAAGCGATAATTGACAATTAATTCTGACAAATCAAGGTCGGAACCGACTATTTGCAAAAGTATTGATAGATTGTATATAGAATTCATCCAGATTATTCTTTTTTCATCATTTGCCTAATCAAAAAAAATTCTTGGTACGAATAAATTTAAATTATCTGCCTACTTATCCGTCACTTGCAGTAAATAAATAAGACTGTCGGGATGATCCCGACAGTCTGGTAATTCTTTGATGAAGCTTTTCTACTTTTTCTTATTCTTTTCATTTTGTACAGGATCTGGGCGTCGCCCGTTTTCTTTTAGTTCTTGATTTGTTTCAAGTTCTTCCATTTCTTTACCAAGCTCTCTCATTTCTTTTTCATCCATTGCCATTGAACTGTTTTCGGGCTTTTCTTTTCGTTCTGACACAATGAATTACCTCCTTAGGAAGACAATACCCATGCTTCAACTTTTTGGAACCTGAAAATTCATTTCTTAAAAGAGAAATCAAATTGTTCAATCGGCCAGTAACGAAGGTTCACTTTACCCACTACTTGATCGATAGGGACGAGACCTATATGTCTACTATCGTAGCTGTGACGCCTATTATCACCCATCAAGAACAAATACCCTTCTGGAACAACAGCTTTTTCAGTCTTATCTTCAAGTTTGAAGTTCTCAGTCAAATTACCGTTAAAAACTTCACCTTTGAAATGTGTAAGATACGGCTCTTTCATCTTCTTCCCATTTATATAAAGTTGGTCATCCTTATACTCAAGCGTATCACCTGGAAGTCCGATCACTCTTTTTATATAGTCTTCATTCTCGTTAGCGTGAAACACTACGAGATCAAATCGATCTGGTTCTGAAACCTCATAGCCTATTTTATTAATAATCAGCCTGTTCCCATCTTGGATTGTAGGCATCATGGATTCTCCGTGAACAACATAGTTCGTTATGATAAATTCACGAATAACAATCGCTAAGACAACGGCTATGGAAAATGCTTTTAGCCACTCCCAAAGCGGACTGCGTTCCTTTTTCATGTTAATCCTCTTTTCAATACGTCTTTACGTATAATCTATCACTCATACTAAAAAGGCACAAGCACTCGGTTTTCTTCAATATAGGATATACAATCTCTTTATAAAATAGACTCTTATCAATAAAAAAAGCATACCAGAGCGGCATGCTTTCTTTATCAATTAACGATTCAATAAACTTCCAACATAGCGTAAAAGTTCATTTGCAGAGATGGAATTGTACCCATGCTCATCGATTAAGCGAGCAATTACATCATTGATTTTCTTTAATTGATTTTCATTAGGTGTTTTAGAGGACGTCGTGATCTTCACAACATCTTTAAGATCTGCAAACAACTTCTTCTGAATCGCTTCTCTTAAGCGCTCATGAGAATTGTAATCAAATTTCTTGCCCTTCCTTGCATAAGCAGAGATTCTTATCAATATTTCTTCACGGAAAGCTTTCTTCGCATTCTCAGAAATACCAATCTGTTCCTCAATAGAGCGCATCAGCTTATCATCTGGACTCATTTCTTCACCAGTAAGAGGATCACGAAGCTTATTCTTGTTACAATATGCTTCAACATTATCTAAATAATTGTCCATCAGCGTCTTCGCACTTTCTTCATACGAATACACAAATGCCTTCTGAACCTCTTTCTTAGCGATCTCATCGTATTCTTTTCTGGCAACTGAGATAAAGTTCATATACCGCTCTTTGTCTTCTTTCGAAATGGATGCGTGCTGATCCAGCCCGTCTTTTAGGGAGCGAAGGACGTCAAGTGCATTAATAGAAGGTACTTCTTTCCTGATAATCGTAGAAGATATTCTATTAATAACATAACGTGGATCAATACCGCTCATGCCTTCATCAGAATGTTCTTTCTGCATCTCATCCACATCAACCTGGTTAAAGCCTTCAACTATTTCACCGTCATACAAGCGCATCTTCTTAACAAGATCAACTCCCTGACGTTTTGAGTCCTTTAACCTTGTGAGGATAGAGAATATAGCTGCTACTCGAAGGGCATGTGGCGCGATGTGTACGTCAGCAACATCACTTTCTCGAATCATTTTCTCGTAAATACGTTCTTCCTGACTAACCTTTAAGTTATATGGTACTGGCATGACGATAATACGAGAATGAAGCGCTTCATTCTTCTTATTTGAGATGAACGATCGATACTCAGCTTCGTTTGTATGAGCCACAACTAATTCATCTGCTGAGATTAAAGCAAAACGACCAGCTTTGAAGTTTCCTTCTTGAGTTAACGAAAGCAAATGCCATAAGAATTTCTCATCACACTTCAGCATTTCCTGAAACTCCATCATACCTCGGTTAGCTTTATTCAATTCACCATCGAATCGATATGCTCTTGGATCAGATTCAGAACCAAATTCAGCGATTGTGGAGAAATCAATGCTACCTGTTAAATCCGCAATATCCTGAGACTTTGGATCCGAAGGGCTGAATGTTCCAATTCCCGTTCGTTTGTCTTCATTAAAGAAAATCCTCTCAATCATGACTTCTTCAATTCTTCCACCGTATTCTTGTTCTAGACGCATGAGGTTTAATGGCGAGAGACTTCCTTCGATTCGAACACCATACTCTTTATAGAATTCATCTCGTAAATGATGTGGGATTAGATGAAGCGGATCTTCATGCATTGGGCAACCCTTGATTGCATATACCGCTCCAGCATCTTCATGAGAGTATTTCTCTAAACCACGTTTTAGAATAGTAACAAGTGTCGATTTACCTCCACTTACTGGTCCCATTAGCAACAAGATTCGCTTTCTAACATCTAAACGTTTCGCAGCAGGATGGAAGTACTCTTCAACTAATCTTTCGATTGCTTCCTCTAGACCATACAGTTCTTCAGCGAAGAAATTATAGCTTTTCTTTCCGTCAATCTCGTTAATACCTGCATCTTTTATCATATTATAAACGCGTGAATGTGCTGACTGCGCTACTTCAGGTCGCTCTCTGATTATTTCTAAGTACTCGCCAAAGGTTCCTTCCCACTTCAGCCGCCTCTCTTCGTCTCGATGCTGCTGGATTTTACGTAAGATATCCATTACGAGCCCCCTCCAAATTTGATTCATCGGATTTAATACATGGTATGCGGGGATGTCCTATAACATTCTGTTTTCTTTCTTACGTAAAAAAGGTTACTTGTTTCTCCTTACCACTACTTCTTTTCCAAACGAAAAAACCGGCATAGCCGGTTTTTAGGTATGATACACAACAGTAAATTCGCTTAGTTCATTCCCTGATGCTGGGGATTTCTCTTTAGATTCACGCTTTTCCTTATGCGCATTTTTGAAGGAATCAGAATGAATCCAGTTTTGGTAAGCTTCTTCATTCTCCCATTTTGTAAATACGATCAACTTTCCATTCTCAGAAGACTGTTCAAGAAATAGAAATTCAAGACACCCTTCAACTTTCTTCATGCTTTCAGCACTTTTACCGAAACGCTCTTTCATTACATCCTTGTGTTCATCAGGTACTTTTAATTCGTTCATCACAACATACATAAATAAAAGCCTCCTTTTTCATCTCCTTCTATCGTATATGAATGTGGCAAATTTTCCAACTCATACATTCTTCGCTATAGAATTACCCTCAAAACATTCACAACAACTTCTCTATCGTTTATAATCAGAGATAGACTTGGACATAATTTTACCTGAGGAGGATGAAACCATGAGTTTCCTGGGTATCTTAGTAGTAATGCTTGCATTTCTAGCAGCTATCTTTACGGCTGGTTACAATGATCGACCTCAAAAAACCAAAAAAGGTAGTCGATAAAAAAGAACGACCTCTACGGTCGTTCTTTTTTATTTCATATTAGGATAGCCTTGTTGTCTAAGTGCTTCATACACCATGATTGCCGCTGTATTCGAAAGGTTAAGGGCACGCACATGGTCTGTCATAGGCAAACGTAGACAGCGCTCCTTGTTATTCTCAATCAGCTCATCTGGCAAACCGTCTGTTTCTCTTCCAAAAACAAAGAACGTATTTTGACTAACATCCGAATAATCGAAGTCAGTATGAGTATTCGTACCATACTTCGTAATATAATAAAATTCTCCACCTTCATTCTGATTAAAGAATACTTCTAGAGAATCGTAATAATGAACGTCAGCATATTTCCAGTAATCTAGACCTGCACGTTTAAGCATCTTATCATCTGTAGAAAACCCTAAAGGACGGATAAGATGAAGACTTGTATTCGTAGCAGCACAAGTACGAGCAATGTTCCCTGTATTTGCAGGAATCTCCGGCTGAAATAGAACGATATTTAAAGACATAATGATTCACCTCCGCTTCAAAACATATCTATTATAGCATGTTTTCCACGTAGAGAAAGAATATGCTAATCATCTTCGATATGAAAAAATTTATACTGGATATTGGGTGTCCATGCAGTAGAGTCTTCATAATCCCAATAGCGCATTCGACAGTTCGTATTATGCCCATTCACAAGTGGCTGTCCCTTCCCGTCTTGATCTACGACAATTGTTGTATGCTGCCAATTTCCGTCCCCTGTAAAATCATAGCTAATCACATCACCTGGAACTAAATCATCTGGTTGATAAACCTCTCTCGCTTTCAGGCCGTTCTTTGAACCACTTAAGTACCAGCGTAATGCATGAGCAACAGACCATGAATAGCTCCAGCTGTTCTTCTTCACCCACCATCCTCTCGTCCGATCAGGATAGCCTCTCATGGGCGCTTTTCCAGCATGTAAGCATTGTGACACATAATTCGTACAATCACCTTCAAATATAGGATAAGTAGGATTATAATCATCCCACCAGCTCTCAGCATATTTAACAGCAGATAATCGATCATAGTACGAGCCTTTTAGCCTTTCACTTCCTCTACCTGCTCGAGTTGCATTATCACAGTGTACACCTTCATACTCGACTGAACGATCATGAATTAACTCACCATCGATTAACTCAGCGAGTCTTTTTTCAAAACGCTCCTCTTGATAAAGCTTCTTTCCTTGTTTGATCACATATTGCTGATGGAGATAGTAATCATATATACGTGTTTTGGCAAGTTTCTTTTTCCCAAGAAGCACACCTTTATTTAGCACCCTCACAACAGTTGCTTCTCTCGAATCACATTTCTTAATAAATCTTGTCACAGCTTCTTCTTCGTTAGCCGGACGTTTACCGCTACTTCTAAATGATCGTGATGAGCCATTCATTAAGTATGAAGCCTGTTCTTCCCAAAAGGGCTTGAGCTGCTCTTCCCACCCCATCTGCGTTCCCCCCTCTTCGCACTTTATGTTCGTGAATGGTAACACATGCCTCTTTGTGCTCTGTAGCAACAGAGGAACGCTCAAGAAAAATTAAAAAAGCCCGGAAGTTCATGATGAACTCCGAGCTAGTAAATGATTATGAGGAGACTGCCGGGTGAAGTGCATTCTGCTGTTCGAGTGACAACAGATATTCTTTCTTATCCATGCCCCCACCATAACCAACGAGAGCACCATTACTTCCAATGACGCGATGACATGGAATGATAATAGGTAGTGGATTACGGTTATTAGCAGAACCGATCGCGCGGACTGCTCTTGGAGCAGAAATATTTACGGCAACGTCTTTATATGAGCGTGTTTCTCCGTATGGAATAGTATTAAGACTCTTCCATACTTTCTTCTGAAAAGGTGTTCCTATCAAACAAAGTTGAAGATCAAACATCCTTCTCTTTCCATTGAAATACTCTTCTAATTGAACAATAATCGGGTCAATGATTTCATAGTTCATAACGAAATCTGGTTTCACATGATTTTTCTTGAACCATGCTTCAGCTGCGGGTAGCACATCTTCAGCAAATCCAAAATCAAGCCTATAGATCCCTTCAGAACCTGCAAATAATGTCAGTGTTCCAATCGGTGATTGAAACTCCCCATAACTGATCACTTGTTTATCCATGCTATCCCTTCTTTTATTCAACATTTTTCATTATCTTACAAGACATTATATTATTTGACCAACAGCATTAAGACTTATTTTGGAGCATAGACAGCCCTTTTTCAATCTCATGTGCTGCTTCTTGGTCTTTTTCTTTCATTTGCTCTTTAATTAGAGCTTCATACGCCTTAGTTCCCCCAATCTTCCCTAGAGCCCAGGCAGACGTCCCTCTAATCACTGGTCTTGGGTCATTTTGCATCAATTCAATCAATGTATCCACAGCTGCTTCGTCTTTATAATGAGCAAGGGCAAGGATTGCATTTCGTTGAATTGGCTTCTTTCCTCTCCATGATCCAGCCGCTTTTCCAAACTTTTCTTTAAAATCTCTATTACTCATCGTTAAAAGTGGAATCAACTTTGGTTTAACTACTTCTGGATCCGGCTCAAGCTCAGGGTGGTTATGAAAGTCAATGCCTTTATTCTTAGGACACACGAGCTGACATGTGTCACAACCATACAGTCGGTTTCCAAGTTTCGCTCGATATTGATCAGGTAGAAACCCTTTTGTTTGGGTTAAGAAAGCAATACACTTACTAGCATTAAGCTGACCACCTTCAACTAAAGCTCCTGTAGGACAAGCGTCAACGCATATATTGCAATCTCCGCATCCTTCCTCAACCGGTTCATCAGGTTCTAGAAACACATTCGTAATCATTTCCCCAAGATAAACCCATGAACCGAACTCCTCCGTTATCGTCATTGTATTCTTACCACTAAAGCCAATTCCGGCTCGCTCTGCAACAGCTCTGTCAGATAATTCTCCTGTATCGACCATCGAACTAGTCTCTGCAGTTGGAACTTTCGATTTGATAAATGATTCGAGAAGGGAGAGTTTTTCTCGTAGGACATGATGATAGTCTACGCCCCAGGAAGCTCTGCAAAATAGACCTCTACGCTCTCCTCGCTTACTTCTCGGGCTATCCTTCAACTTTGAAGGATAGGCAATGGCGATTGAAACAATGGTAGTCGCACCACTTAACAGTAACTCAGGCTCTGTCCGTTTCTCAAGATCTGGTTCTTCAAAACCCGATTGATACCCTAACTGCTGTTGTTGCTTTAAACGCTCCTTGAGCGATTTGAATGGATCAGCTGCAGCAAAACCAATTTTATCTATTCCAATTGATTTACTGTATGCAACGACCTCTTCCTTTAACTGGGCGTTTGTCATCGTAATCCCTCCCTTCTACATTAAAATTCTATTATTAAATGACTTTCAACGTTCTAAGTCTATTTATTACTGCCGCCAACTCTGTTCTTCGAATACGTGCAAAATCACCAGGATGTTGATTAACAAACACAGAGAATGAGCCTAATCCTTCCTCATTCATTTGCTTTTCTACAGAATCCAATAGCTCAGATACTGATGCCTCTCCCAGTTTGTTCTTCCTTTCAAAAAAGTAAAGGATTTCTGCTGCCAAACGCGTTTGACTTGGATCGATGAGCTGCTCAACTTGTAGAAGTGAAATATCCGTATTGCCATATAAGATATGGTGGAGGCCTTTAGCAGAAACCTTCGACTTTTTCCCTTTTTGACTATTTAAGCTCGATTTATGAAGTATTCGGCGGTCCACCTCACCGAACAGTTCTCCACCTTCTTTAATTCGAGGTGAAGTCGATTGCTCAGATATTCTTTTAGCTTCACTTGTCACATCGTATGGTAAATAGTTTTCCATCAGTATAACTGAATCTGCTACGTCAAAATAATCTCCTGATCCTCCCATAACAAGAACAGTCGAAATACCATGCTGGTTATATAGTTGCTGAACGCGATCAATAAACGGAGTAATCGGTTCTTTATCTTTTGAGACAAGTTGTTGCATACGTTCATCTCGAATCATGAAATTGGTAGCACTTGTGTCTTCATCAATCAATAACGCACGTGAGCGGGCTTCAATTGCCTCTATAATATTAGCTGCTTGAGAGGTACTTCCGCTAGCATTTTCTGTTGTGAATGATTGAGTATCTTTACCAAACGGTAAGTTCTCGATAAACGGGGAAATATTAACACCCGTAACTTTTCTTCCATCTTCAGAACGTATCTTCATTGCCAGATCATCTGTGATGACATATTCCCGACCATCACCTGCAATATGATCATAAACGCCATGCTCCATCGCATGCAACAGGGTACTTTTGCCATGGTACCCGCCCCCTACAATAAGAGAAATCCCCTTCTCGATAGCCATTCCTGTAATCTGTTCTTCTCTATGCGGAATAGAAATCGATACTTCTTTGCTCGATGGAGATTTGAACGGGACAGCTTTATTCTGTAAAGGGCGATCGCTTATACCGCTCTCTCGGGGCAGGATAGCTCCGTTTGCAATAAAAGCGACATAGCCTTCATCTTTCAAATACGTTCTAATGGATTCCTGTTGATCAGCTAAATGAATGGCTTCTATAACTTCTTCCGCTTTTAGAGAGAAAATTGAGCCGTTCAGCATCTCAGGTAGATAGTGGATTAACATTTGCTCCGCTTGTCTACCAAGTACGCGTCTTCCTTGAGCTGGTAACCCAAGCGATAAGCAGATCGTGATCGTTTTATCACTAACTGACACAGCCGTACGCTCTATTACCTTCTGTTTAGGGGCATCTATCATAAATGCGCCGCTTTTGCCTGATCCTTTAACATTACCTTTATTGCGAGAGATTGCTTTCTCTACTTTTCTTGCAATTAGATCCTCAAGACGCACTCTTCTCTGATTTCCCTCAAACCAATCGTTTGTTACGTTTGTCTTATTTCGAGGAATAACGACTCTTATTCTAGACGGGCTAGCGAAAGGGTCCCCTTGAACGTAATCAATTGAAAGAGTATAGCTTTGAAAATCATAGCTCCCTCTTATATCTTTATAGGCTTTATAGCTTTTTCCATCTATCCGTTGTAAATGTTTAATGAGGTTCTTCATATGAGGTGAGCCTCCTTTTAAGATTCTAAAACTTGCGTGTGGTAAAATGAACGGAAATAAACAATTAAGGAGAGGTGTAACATGGATACCGTTTTTCTCTCTACATCTATTACCGAAACAATCCCTGACTTTAAAGTAGGATGGATCACCTATCATGATATCGTGGTTGAAAACTCACCGCAAATGGTGCGCGGTCGATATCAATTCTATCTTGAAACGATGATGATGGACCTAGAAGAAACGGAATTGACGTCATTTCCACAAGTTAAAGAGTGGAGATCTGTCTTCAAAAATCTCGGAACTGATCCTTCAAGATACCGCCCTTCTTCAGAAGCGTTGTTAAGAAGACTTAAAAAGGGATCAGATCTACCATCGATTCACTCTGCTGCCGATATCAACAATCTACTTTCACTACAATACAAAATTCCGATCGGGATATATGATCTCGATTTGGTAAAAGGACCTATTACAGTGGAGATTGGAAATGAGCTAGCGTCGTATCAAGGGTTAAATGGTAGAGAGGTAAACTTCAATAACAAGCCTGTTTCATCTGACGAAAAAGGTCCCTTTGGTAGTCCCATAGTAGATTCCAAACGTACTGCAGTTACCGAGAAAACCAGAAATGCTATTCAGCTATATTATATCCAACCATCCCTCTCTTCAGAAGAAGCCAAAAAGCTTTTACAGGCTTCTGGTGAAATGTTTAACCAAATTCATGGAGGGAACTTCAGCTACGGATTAGCAACGACCAAATAGTAGAAGGAAACATAAAAAAACGCAACGCTTCGTTAATAGTAACGAAACACTGCGTTGGGTAAATGGTGAAAATTCGAGGTTTTTCTACAAACCTCGCTGATGTAGTTAGAATAACACAGAGTAGTTTAATAAAACAATAGGAAATTATTATTTTCTTTAGATTAGCTTCACAATATATTAATATAGAATCATAAATTATATAATATTCACCATAAAGATTTGAAAGGAGCTAGCTTATGGAACCCTTCTCAACACCATTCTTTGAAGAGAACTTTAAACAATACATAAAGAAAAACAATGATGTATTTACAAAATTAGAAGCGATGAACAGCTACTATCGTTCAGTTGTCTCTTCAATGATCTATGATAATCTTAATAAGAATTCTGAAATCGTTCGTAGAATTCGAAACCTTGATACAGCATATAAGACGGTTAAAGCAGAAAACACTGAAGAATAATAAAAAGCTCTCTTACAAGTCGTAAGAGAGCTTTTTATATCTGGGTTAGTTATACATCACATGATTCAGGGCCGCAAGAGTCACCATCACTACTAATGACTTCAAGCTCCTTATCCTCTTCCCAAGCTTTATTTAACGCTTGTTGAAACATCTCAACAGGCTGTGCCCCAGAAACTGCGTACTTCTCATTAAATACGTAAAATGGAACACCTTGAATACCTATTTGGCTTCCGAGTGACTCATCATAACGGACTTCTTTTGCGTACTCATCGGATTGAAGCATAGATCTAACTTCACTGGATTTAAGCCCTACCTCTTCAGCAAGCTCACAAAGCGTCTCATGATCCGAAATATCTTTCGTTTCTGTAAAATAAGCATAGAAAAGTCTTTCTGTCATTTTCTCCATAAGATTCTGCTTTGCAGCATATTGGAGGAGCCGATGAGCATCGAATGAATTTGTAGGCTTCATATTCTTGAAATCGAATGTTAAATTTTCATTTTCTGCCTGTTTCCTCATGTTCTCACACATACCCTCAGCTTGTTCAAGACTGACGTTATACTTACTAGCTAACAACTCAGCCTTACTCTGTCCTGTCGACTTCTCAGCATTTGGGTCAAGCTCAAAACTTCTATAAGTTACTGTGATTTGATTACGGTGTGGAAATGCTTGAAGCGCGTTCTCTAAACGACGCTTTCCGATATAACAAAAAGGACAAACAAAATCTGACCATATTTCTACTCTCATTAATATCACTCTTTCATAGTGTACAATTTAATTTCAGTGTACCATCATTTAACGAGAGACGGTAATCTATAGCTCATTGTTAATCAGTTGAGTTATCTATAGGTGATCTAAAATTAGACAATAAAAAAAGACTCCTACACTGTAGAAATCCAGAACGTTCTTGTATTAAGTATGTAACTGGTACCGGTGGTCGGGTTCGAACCGACACTCCTCTCGGAACACGATTTTGAGTCGTGCGCGTCTGCCAATTCCGCCACACCGGCATAAAGACAATTTCTAATTTAATTTCGGAAAGTAAATGGTGCCGGAGGCCGGGCTCGAACCGGCACGGAGGTACACCCTCCGCAGGATTTTAAGTCCTGTGCGTCTGCCAATTCCGCCACTCCGGCAGGACTTTTAAGTGAAAATATGAAATTGGAGGCGGCACCCGGATTTGAACCGGGGCGTAAGGGTTTTGCAGACCCGTGCCTTACCACTTGGCTATGCCGCCTTAAAAAAATGGAGCGAAAGACGGGATTCGAACCCGCGACCCCCACCTTGGCAAGGTGGTGTTCTACCACTGAACTACTTTCGCAACGAAAAATGGCTGGGCTAGCTGGATTCGAACCAGCGCATGACGGAATCAAAATCCGTTGCCTTACCGCTTGGCTATAGCCCAAAAATGGGGCGGCTGATGGGAATTGAACCCACGAATGCCGGAATCACAATCCGGTGCGTTAACCACTTCGCCACAACCGCCATAAAGACAATTTTTCAAGATTTAAATTGGCAGGGGTAGTAGGAATCGAACCCACACCGGAGGTTTTGGAGACCTCTGTTCTACCTTTAAACTATACCCCTATAAATGGTGGAGGGGGACGGATTCGAACCGCCGAACCCTGAGGGAGCGGATTTACAGTCCGCCGCGTTTAGCCACTTCGCTACCCCTCCAAATAGACAATTATCATTGTAATATATATTATATATAAAGACAATGGGAATTGATACCTTTTTAGGAAAATGGTGCCGGCCAGAGGACTTGAACCCCCAACCTACTGATTACAAGTCAGTTGCTCTACCAATTGAGCTAGACCGGCAACATGGTGGCTCCGGACGGAATCGAACCGCCGACACGTGGATTTTCAGTCCACTGCTCTACCGACTGAGCTACAGAGCCATTCTTTTAAATTTATTTCAACGGTCGATCTAAGAAAAGAGAATAGGTTGCCCCTAAAGGGACTCCGATTAAATTTTAGCTTAGAAGATAAATCGACGTAGTTAAAATTTTATTTTGGTTGCGGGGGCAGGATTTGAACCTGCGACCTTCGGGTTATGAGCCCGACGAGCTACCGAACTGCTCCACCCCGCGACGATATAATAAATGTAATGCTGAACCTGCTTCTATATGCAGTGTTCTGTTTCTTCCTCTACAAGGTTATGCTTCGATGCGTATCCGTCGAAACAACTCGAAGTTGATTCATTGGAGTAACGCTCGTTGCTCCACCCCGCGACGATAAAATGAAATTAATGTTTAACCAATTAGTATTGATTGAAATGGCGGTCCCGACGGGAATCGAACCCGCGATCTCCTGCGTGACAGGCAGGCATGTTAACCGCTACACCACGGGACCTTAGTAATGGTGGAGGATGACGGGCTCGAACCGCCGACCCTCTGCTTGTAAGGCAGATGCTCTCCCAGCTGAGCTAATCCTCCACAGAGTAAAAATGCTATAAAGTATTGAAAAATGGTGACCCGTACGGGATTCGAACCCGTGATACCGCCGTGAAAGGGCGGTGTCTTAACCACTTGACCAACGGGCCAATCTAGTATGTAGCTGGCGGAGAGCGAGGGATTCGAACCCTCGAGACGGCGTTGACCGTCTACACGATTTCCAATCGTGCTCCTTCGGCCACTCGGACAGCTCTCCATGGCTCCACAGGTAGGATTCGAACCTACGACCGATCGGTTAACAGCCGATAGCTCTACCACTGAGCTACTGTGGAATAATGTTTAGCCTGGCGACGTCCTACTCTTGCAGGGGGAGAGCCCCCAACTACCATCGGCGCTGAAGAGCTTAACTTCCGTGTTCGGCATGGGAACGGGTGTGACCTCTTCGCCTTCATCACCAGACTTCTAACAGCTCGCACTTTCGTGCGATTGCTAGCGACAAAATATATATTACAATATATTTCGTCATATTTCAAGAGAAAATTTATTCCCTGAAAACTAGATAGCACGCAACAACGTATTCCAATAATATTTTTCGCGATGTCTAGTGCCGCAGGCTATATTCTTGCCCATTTCACACTTTCACTTCAGGCGGAAAACGCCTTACGTTCAAGAGCTCCAATGGTCTACCAATATGACCAAGCCTGCTTTACTTTTCGTTGTCTAGCTTCATGAACCAAATCCTCGATCGTTTCACCTTTTTCCTCTGACGCATAAAGCGCGTCCGACTCAAAAGCTTCCAACGCTTGTCGGATTTAAACGGTTCATTCCGCCTTTCATTTTAGGTTAAGCCCTCGATCGATTAGTATTCGTCAGCTCCACGTGTCGCCACGCTTCCACCCCGAACCTATCAACCTCATCATCTCTGAGGGATCTTACCAGCTTAATGCTGTGGGAAATCTCATCTCGAGGGGGGCTTCATGCTTAGATGCTTTCAGCACTTATCCCTTCCACACGTAGCTACCCAGCTATGCTCCTGGCGGAACAACTGGTACACCAGCGGTGTG
>NZ_JAIVAF010000007.1 GCF_020171805.1 Guptibacillus algicola
GAGATTTCCCACAGCGTCAAGCTGGTAAGATCCCTCAGAGATGATGAGGTTGATAGGTTCGGGGTGGAAGCGTGGCGACACGTGGAGCTGACGAATACTAATCGATCGAGGGCTTAACCTAAAAATATTGGAATACGTTGTTGCGTGCTATCTAGTTTTCAGGGAATACCTGAATAGTCTAGTGATGAAGGCGAAGAGGTCACACCCGTGCCCATGCCGAACACGGAAGTTAAGCTCTTCAGCGCCGATGGTAGTTGGGGGCTCTCCCCCTGCAAGAGTAGGACGTCGCTAGGCAAGTGAGAAGTCAGAGGTTAAGCCTCTGGCTTTTTTGTGTTGTCTGAATGTGGTTTTGTGTAATCAATGGTTGGAAATACGGTTTCGCGGATAACCCCCAGAATTAGTGTACTTTCTGAATGTTCTTTTGAATAATCAAGAGTTACAAATAATGCTTCGCTGATAAAAACGACATATACCCGATAAAAGTGCCCTTTTCGCCGATATTATCTTGTTTCCGCTGATATATGCTCAGAAATCGCTGATAAATAAGCAATTTCGCCGATATCCGACCCAGAAGCATCTCCCCAGGCACCCAACAGCATCCGAACAATACCGAAACCCACCCTAACCCTCAAAAACGCACTAAAAAACAGCTATCGCCCCAACAAACGATAGCCGCTCCCCCCTAATCCTCACTCGCTTCATCATCTTTAATCTTAAGCCGTTTCTTATCTTCCTTCGAATCGATCAAACGATGGAGGTGCACCATGAGAATACCTCTCTTATAGGTAGCATCGATCGGTTTTTCTCTCACTGGGAATGGTAGCTCGACAATTCGTTCAAATGGACCATGTTTATACTCTTCCTGAATATTGCGGTAGCCTTTTAGTGCCATTTTCGTTTGCCCTTTTACTTTAAGAGTTCGGTAATGGATATAGACATCTACATCATTAATGTTTGTGATTCCTGGGAGATAAACTGTACAGATCAATTCGTTCCCTGCTTCATACAGGTTCACAAGTGGACCATTCGATACGAACATATCCTGAAAATCCGTCCAGAAATCGTCTCCCATGAATTTGTTCATCTTATTTTTCCAGTCATACATCTGACTCCAGTAATCTCCCATGACGTCCCCTCCTGGGCTTTTTGACAGTATATGCTCAGTGTGTGAGTTTGTTAAAAATCCAATGAGGCAGTTTAGGATTTATAGAGAGGTGAATGGTATAGAAAGGCACACTGATATCCCGCATGGAAATTTTTTATTGTGATTCGAAAAAGAACGCATGCGGTTTTATTATTCGTCGTGTTATGCTAGGGAAAGTTGAAGATTTTATGATAATGAATGTTAGAGGGGGATCAGTATGTTAGAAAATGGGTTAGTGATGGTAGCCATAATTTTTCTCATTAATATTGTGTATGTATCATTTCTTACGATGCGAACAATACTCACGTTAAAGGGACAGCGTTATTTAGCTGCAGCCGCAGGAACAATAGAGATCGCGATCTACGTTATCGGTCTTGGACTTGTACTAGATAACCTTGGTGAAATACAGAATATTATTGCTTACGCACTTGGTTTTGGTGTAGGTATTATAGTAGGAATGAAAATAGAGGAATATCTTGCGCTTGGGTATATTACTGTTAATGCGATTACGACGAAGCTCGAAGAAGATATCCCCAATAAGTTAAGAGATGTTGGGTACGGTGTTACGCATTATCTTGCTCACGGAAGACAAGGGGAGCGTCTCGTGATGCAGATTCTTACATCTCGAAAATCGGAACGAAAGCTTTATCAAGCCATTGAAGAACTTGATCCGAAAGCATTCGTTATCTCGTATGAGCCACGTACCTTCCATGGAGGGTTCTGGGTTAGAAAAATTCGGAGGTAGTGTATGGAGAAAAAGCCAAAGAAAAAGAAATTTGAAGTTATGGACGACGAATCCTTATCGGATTGCTTACAACGGATGGATAGTGAAGGCTATATGCCGGTAAGACGTACGGAAGAACCTGTTTTTATTGAACGTAAAGGTGCAAAAGAACCAGAATTATATGGAAGAAAAACAGTGTTTGAAGGGAAATTGAAGTAAAAGACGAACGTTATAATTGAATATAAACTCATCGTTCGATTTTTCGTTGACATCTGAACAATCCTCTTGTTACTATGAAAGAGGAGTAACAAATCGATACCTCATATAATCTTGGGAATATGGCCCATAAGTTTCTACCTGACGACCTTAAATCGTTGGACTATGAGGGTGAAGTCGTATTCTGTTCATTTCTGTGTCTACAGAATGGAATGATGATATTTCGCCCGGGTAGAAGCTTCTTCTAAGTTGATAGGAGAACTCTATACCGGGCTTTTTTTGTTTGAATAAATGGAGTACAAAATAGACCTTCCACTAAGGAGGAAAAGTATGCAGACTCAAATTGGTGTTATTATGGGAAGCACGTCAGATTGGGAAACAATGAAGCATACCTGTGATGCTTTGGATGAACTTCAAATTCCGTACGAAAAGAAGGTAGTATCAGCTCATCGCACACCAGAGTTAATGTTCGAGTATGCAGAAGGAGCGAGGAGTAGAGGACTAAGAGTGATAATCGCTGGAGCAGGAGGCGCAGCTCATCTTCCTGGAATGGTAGCAGCAAAAACAACGCTTCCGGTCATTGGGGTTCCGGTTCAGTCTAGAACGTTAAATGGATTAGATTCGCTTCTCTCAATCGTACAGATGCCAGGCGGTGTACCAGTCGCAACAGTAGCAATCGGAAAAGCAGGTGCGAAGAATGCAGGGCTGCTAGCTGCTCAAATACTGAGTACTTTTGATGATGACATCACTTCACGCTTGGAAGATTATCGAATGAACATGAAAGAATCGGTACTCGAAAGTAGTGAGACACTATGAGTAAAACAATTTTACCTGGGAGTACGATTGGAATTCTTGGTGGAGGTCAGCTCGGTAGAATGATGGCACTGAAAGCGAGAGAGATGGGTTATCGTATTGCGGTTCTTGAACCGAAGAGTGGTTCACCATGTGGTCAGGTGTCTGATGTGGAAGTCGTCTCAGGATATGATGATCGTGATGGTGCGAAGAAGCTAGCTGAAGTGAGTGATGTCATTACGTATGAGTTTGAAAACATTGCCCATGAAACGGCTAGCTGGCTTGAAGAGAACGCATATATGCCACAAGGTGGCGAGCTGCTTCGAACGACGCAAGATCGTTTTGTAGAGAAGGCGTCGATTCAACAGGCGGGGCTCAAGGTTGCTCCTTTTCAAAAGGTGAATTCGAAGGAAGAGCTTATACATGCATGTGAAGAGATTGGTTTTCCTGCCGTCCTAAAAACTCGTACTGGCGGCTATGATGGTAAAGGTCAGTGGGTTATGAAAGAAAGCAGTGATATCGAAGGGATTGAGTTTCCTGACGTAGCCTGTATAGTAGAAAGCTGGGTTCCTTTTCAAAAGGAGCTTTCCGTTATCGTAACGCGCAGTGTAACAGGTGAAATGACCACGTTCCCGGTTGGAGAGAATATTCATGTGAACAATATTCTTCATCAGACGATTGTTCCAGCTCGTATAGACGAATCAATACAAGAGAAAGCGTGTGATCTTGGAAAGAAGTTAGCTCACGATATTAACCTCGTTGGAACACTTGCGGTCGAACTTTTTCTAGAAGGAAACGAATTGTATGTGAATGAGCTTGCGCCGAGACCTCACAACTCTGGTCATTATACAATGGAAGCCTGTGAAACATCACAGTTCGAACAACATATCCGAGCGATCTGCGGTCTACCACTAGGGTCGACAGAGTTATTGAAGCCTGTCGTAATGGGGAACATCCTCGGCCAACATGTGGAGCCCCTTATCGAGAGCATAAGTGAGCTCGGAAGTGCTAAACTTCATTTGTACGGCAAAGATGAAGCAAAACATAATCGAAAGATGGGTCATATTAATTTTCTAGCTTCTTCGACTGAGGAAGCGGAAGAACGAATGACTCGATGGAAACTTTGGCAGTAGGACAATTGACTAGGAGGATATTACATGATTGAACGTTATACTCGCCCTGAGATGGGTGCGATTTGGACAGAGGAAAACAGATATAAAGCTTGGTTAGAAGTTGAAATTTTAGCTTGTGAAGCATGGGCAGAGCTTGGAATCATTCCAAAAGAAGATGTACAGAAAATAAGAGAGAAAGCGGATTTTGACGTTGAGCGCATTCATGCGATCGAAGCAGAAACGCGTCATGACGTTGTCGCGTTCACAAGAGCGGTATCGGAAACGCTAGGAGAAGAGCGCAAATGGGTTCATTACGGGTTAACGTCTACTGACGTGGTGGATACTGCACTATCGTATCAATTAAACCAGGCGAATGAGTTATTAATAAAAGATATCGAGAAGTTTATCGAGGTATTAAAAGAGAAAGCGCAAGAACATAAATACACCGTTATGATGGGTAGAACGCATGGTGTTCACGCCGAACCAACAACATTCGGTTTGAAGATGGCACTATGGTATGAAGAGATGAAGCGTAACCTTGAGAGATTCCAACATGCTGCTGATGGCGTTCGTTTCGGTAAGCTTTCTGGAGCTGTTGGAACGTATGCAAATATCGATCCGTTCATTGAACAATATGTTTGTGAAAAGTTGGGTCTACAACCTGCACCAATCTCAACTCAAACGCTTCAGCGTGATCGCCACGCACATTACATGTCGGCACTTGCATTAATCGCGACTTCCATCGAGAAGTTTGCAGTCGAAATTAGAGGCCTTCAAAAGAGTGAAACACGTGAGGTAGAAGAGTTCTTTGCAAAAGGTCAAAAAGGCTCATCCGCTATGCCTCATAAGCGGAATCCGATTGGCTCTGAGAACATGACTGGGATGGCGAGAGTGATCCGCGGTTACATGACAACTGCATACGAAAACGTACCCCTTTGGCATGAACGTGATATTTCACACTCCTCAGCAGAGCGTGTCATTCTTCCTGATGCAACGATTGCCTTGAACTATATGCTTAACCGCTTCTCAGGAATCGTTTCGAAGTTGACCGTGTTCCCTGAGAACATGAAGCGTAATATGACGAGAACATATGGATTGATCTATAGTCAGCGCGTCTTACTATCTCTTATCGATAAGGGCATGACTCGTGAAGAAGCCTATGATCTTGTTCAACCGAAAGCGATGGATGCGTGGGAACGTGGAATTCAGTTTAGAGAGCTGGTTGAAGCTGATTCAAGCATTACGAACCAACTGTCTGCTTCAGAGATCGAGGATTGTTTTGATTACAATTACCATCTGAAGCCAGTCGATATGATTTTCGAACGTCTAGGGTTATAAATCACACGTATCGGAGGAGATCACCATGGGGAAACAAGAGTTGCTGTACGAAGGAAAAGCGAAGAAGATTTATGCGACAGAAGATCCGGAGGTCGTTCATGTAGAATACAAAGATTCCGCTACTGCCTTTAACGGTGAGAAAAAAGCGACCATCACAGGTAAAGGGCGACTGAACAATGAAATCACGAGCCTCTTGTTTGATCATTTAAGGGAAGCTGGTATCGAAAGTCATTTTATCGAAAAGGTTTCTGAAACAGAACAGCTTGTAAAACGTGTGACCATCGTTCCTCTTGAAGTGGTCGTCCGTAATGTCGCAGCAGGGAGCTTTTCTAGAAGAACTGGAGTTGACGAAGGAAAGCTGTTAAAGCAGCCACTCGTTGAATTCTATTATAAAAACGACGACCTTGGTGACCCTCTCCTTACGATTGATCACGTGTTAGAACTTGAATTAGCAGATGAAGACACCGTTCAAGATTTGAAAGAACGTGCACTTGAAGTGAATGACCGTCTACAAAGCTACTTCCTTGAGCGGGACGTTACGCTTGTGGATTTCAAGCTAGAGTTTGGCGTTACTCCGTCTGGTGAGTTAATGCTAGCTGATGAAATATCTCCAGATACTTGCAGACTATGGGACCGGAAAACGAATGAAAAGTTAGATAAAGATGTGTTTCGAAGAGATATTGGGAATTTGACCGAAGCTTATGAAAAAATCTTAACTCGTTTAGGGGGATCCGCATCATGTACAAAGTAAAAGTATTTGTAACGTTAAAAGAGAGTGTGCTAGACCCGCAAGGTAGTGCTGTTAAAAATTCGCTTCATAGTCTTTCTTACGATGAAGTAGAAGATGTTCGTATCGGTAAATATATGGAGCTTATGTTAAAAGATACGGTTAATGTCGATCAGCGTATTAAGGAAATGTGTGAAAAGTTATTAGCGAATACTGTTATCGAGGACTACACATATGAAGTTGAGGAGGTCGTCGGGCAGTGAAATTTGCGGTAATTGTGTTTCCAGGTTCGAATTGTGATGTGGACATGTACCATGCGATTCAAGATGAACTTGGCGAAGAAGCTACCTATGTCCGATACGACGAAAAGAGTCTAGCAAACTATGATGCGATCCTATTACCAGGCGGTTTTTCATATGGTGATTATTTAAGAGGCGGTTCGATCGCCCGTTTTGCACCTATTATGACTGAGGTTGTAAAAGCTGCTCGAGAAGGTAAGCCAGTGCTTGGTGTATGCAATGGGTTCCAGATTTTATTAGAAGCAGGTCTTCTTCCTGGGGCAATGAAACGGAATAAGAATTTGAAGTTCATGTGCCGACCGTTAACACTTGTCGTAGAAAACAATACGACGATGTTTACTTCTTCCTATGAAAGTGGTGAGCACATTACAATTCCAATCGCACACGGTGAAGGAAACTACTATTGCGATGAAACTACTTTAGAAGAACTGAAATCATCCGGAAGAATTGTTTTTAAATATAGTGAGAATCCGAACGGCTCGATCGACGATATTGCAGGAATCGTGAACGAGAAAGGGAACGTTCTCGGCATGATGCCTCACCCAGAACGAGCGGTCGATCACTTACTAGGTAGTGCAGATGGCTTGAAGATGTTCAAATCACTTTTACGTAACTGGAGGGAATCCCATGTCACACATGCATGAACCAACACCTGAGATGATTAAAGACCAGAAGCTTTACAGCGGGATGGGTTTAACAGATGAAGAGTTCGGCATGGTAGAAGCGATTCTCGGTCGTACGCCTAACTACACTGAAACTGGGTTATTCTCCGTTATGTGGTCTGAGCATTGCAGCTATAAGAATTCAAAGCCAGTCCTTAAGAAATTCCCCGTCACTGGTGAGCGTGTTCTTCAAGGTCCTGGAGAGGGAGCAGGCATCGTTGATATCGGAGACGAACAGGCGGTTGTGTTTAAAATTGAAAGTCATAACCATCCATCAGCGATCGAGCCTTATCAAGGAGCAGCAACAGGAGTGGGCGGAATCATTAGAGACGTCTTCTCGATGGGCGCGCGTCCAATTGCATTATTAAACTCCCTTCGCTTCGGTGAGTTAAGCAATCCGAAAGTGAAATATCTTTTTGAAGAAGTTGTTGCAGGAATCGCTGGATATGGAAACTGTATCGGTATTCCTACAGTAGGTGGAGAAGTTCAGTTCGACTCTTCTTACGATGGCAACCCTCTTGTTAACGCGATGTGTGTTGGGTTGATCGATCATAAAGACATCCAGAAAGGTGTCGCATCTGGCGCTGGAAACACGGTGATGTACGTTGGTGCGAGCACAGGACGTGATGGCATTCACGGTGCGACGTTCGCATCTGAAGAATTGACAGATGCTTCTGACGAAAAGCGACCTGCTGTACAGGTAGGGGATCCTTTCATGGAAAAACTTCTTCTTGAAGCGTGTCTCGAACTCGTCAAAAGTGATGCGCTCGTCGGGATACAAGATATGGGAGCAGCTGGCCTAACATCTTCCGCTTCAGAAATGGCAAGTAAAGCGGGTATGGGTATCGAGATGAACCTTGATGAAGTGCCACAGCGAGAAAAAGGCATGACGCCATATGAAATGATGCTATCTGAATCACAAGAACGCATGTTAGTTGTTGTGAAGAAAGGTAGAGAAGCAGAAATCAAAGAAATCTTTGATCGCTGGGGTCTTTTATCGAAAGAAGTCGGTGTCGTAACGGATGATAAGAAGTTTCGCCTTTTACATAAGGGTGAAATGGTTGCTGAAGTACCTGTCGATGCGCTTGCTGAAGAAGCACCAGTCTACCATAAACCATCGCGCATTCCTGAATATTTCATTCAAAACCAACAGCTTCATAAGCCGATTCCAAAAGTGGAAGACCCAAAGGATATGCTTTATACACTGCTAGGTCAGCCTACGATCTCAAGCAAGGAGTGGGTGTTTGATCAGTACGATTATATGGTTCGAACAAATACAGTCGTTGCTCCAGGATCAGATGCGGCGGTTGTTCGAGTGCGTGGGACACGTAAAGCGTTGGCAATGACGACAGACTGTAATTCCCGTTACATCTACCTTGATCCTGAAATTGGAGGGAAGATCGCTGTCGCAGAAGCTGCACGTAACATCGTATGTTCAGGTGGAGAGCCGCTTGCAATCACGGATTGCTTAAACTTCGGTAATCCTGAAAAGCCAGAGATCTTCTGGCAGATCGAGAAAGCAACGGATGGCATGAGTGAAGCATGTCGCATGTTACATGCCCCGGTTATCGGTGGTAACGTGTCACTTTACAATGAAACGAATGGCGTTGCTGTCTATCCTACTCCAGTCGTTGGAATGGTCGGACTTGTTCACGATCTTAATCATGTAACGACTCAGCAGTTTAAGGAAGAAGGCAACTTGATTTACTTACTTGGTGATACAGGTGAAGACTTCGGAGGAAGCGAGCTACAGAAATATCTTGATGGCAAAATCTCCGGTCAAGCTCCACCACTGAATCTTGAAGTCGAAAGAGAGCTTCAACAACAGGTACTCTCAGCGATTCAAGACGGACTAGTCGAGTCCGCTCATGATGTTTCTGAAGGTGGCTTGAGTGTTGCGCTAAGTGAATCTCTAATCGGCACGGACCTCGGAGCGATCGTTCGGATCGAAGGAGATATCACGACTGCATTGTTTAGTGAATCTCAGTCTCGCTTTCTAATCACGATTAAGGGGGAACACCAGCAGGTATTCGAGCAGAGAACCGGAGCAAAGCTTATCGGTGAAGTAACTGGTACTGGCATCTTGACGATGATGCACGAAGAACACAATCATCTATTCGATGCACCAGTGAGTGAGCTCGAAGCAGCCTGGAAAGGAGCTATTCCATGTTTGGTGAAATCAAAGGCTTAAACGAAGAATGTGGAGTGTTTGGTATCTGGGGTCACCCAGATGCCGCTACACTCACGTATTACGGGCTTCATAGTCTTCAACATCGCGGACAGGAAGGCACCGGAATCGTGACCACAGATGGTGAACGTCTCAATCTTCATAAAGGACTTGGACTCGTGAACGATGTTTATGGACCGGAAGATTTGCAGGCACTTGATGGAAACGCGGCCATTGGCCATGTTCGATACTCAACAGCAGGAGGAGGAGGCTATGAAAATGTTCAGCCTCTTTTATTTCGCTCACAGAATGGTGGATTAGCTCTTGCTCATAATGGAAATCTCGTAAACGCGAATGCGTTGAAACATCAGCTTGAAGGTCAAGGCAGCATCTTTCAAACGACTTCTGACACGGAAGTTGTCGCTCACTTGATCAAAAGAAGCGGGTATTTAAGCCTTAAAGAAAAGGTGAAAAATGCTCTAACGATGGTAAAAGGCGCTTACGCTTTCCTTATGATGACCGAAAACGAGATGATGGTAGCCCTTGATCCTCATGGACTACGCCCCCTTTCTTTAGGACGTCTTGGTGAAGGGTATGTTGTCGCATCTGAAACGTGTGCGTTTGACCTTATTGGGGCTGAGTATATTCGTGATGTACAACCTGGTGAACTTCTTACTATTAGTGATGAGGGAATTGAATCCGATCGTTTCTCATCTCAGATGTCTCGTGCAATTTGTAGTATGGAGTATATTTACTTCTCAAGACCAGATAGCAATATCGAGAACATCAACGTGCATACATCTAGAAAGAATCTCGGTAAAAAGCTAGCAAATGAAGCGCAGGTTGAAGCAGATATCGTGACGGGTGTTCCGGATTCTAGTATTTCTGCAGCGATTGGATACGCAGAAGAATCAGGCATCCCTTATGAAATGGGCTTGATAAAAAATCGATATGTAGGTAGAACGTTTATCCAGCCTTCACAGGAGTTAAGAGAACAAGGTGTGAAGATGAAGCTTGCCCCTGTTCGAGGAGTCGTTGAAGGGAAGCGAGTCGTCATTGTAGATGATTCGATCGTTCGCGGTACAACAAGTAGAAGAATTGTGAAGATGCTAAGAGAAGCGGGTGCGAAAGAGGTTCATGTTCGAATTAGTGCACCTCCAATCATAAGCCCTTGTTACTATGGAATCGATACGTCTAATTCGGGTGAACTAATTGCAGCGAAAATGAGCGTAGATGAGATGTGCGATGAGATCGGCGCAGACACGTTAAGCTTTCTATCGATAGATGGAATGACAGATGCAATCGGTAGAGACGATGAAAGCAGCGCGTGCGGTCAGTGCCTTGGCTGTTTTACTGGCTCGTATCCTACAGAGATCTATCCTGACACCGTTCATCCATACGAAAAAGTCTAACTGGGGGTTTATTATGGCGGATGCTTATAGAAATGCCGGAGTCGATATTGAAGCGGGTTATGAAGCAGTAAATCGAATGAAAACACATGTGAATAAAACGAGTCGTCCTGGCGTAATGGGAGGGCTAGGTGGATTCGGTGGGATGTTTGATCTATCTGAACTTCCTTACGAGAAGCCTGTCCTTATCTCAGGAACAGACGGTGTGGGAACGAAGCTCATGCTCGCGATCGAGATGGATAAGCACGATACGATTGGAATCGATTGTGTCGCAATGTGTGTAAACGACGTCGTAGCACAGGGAGCTGAACCTCTCTACTTTCTAGATTATATTGCTACAGGGAAGCTTAGACCGGAGCGTGTTGAAGAAATCGTGAAGGGTGTAGCGGACGGGTGTTCACTTGCTGGGTGTGCGTTAATCGGTGGTGAAACGGCAGAAATGCCTGATATGTACCAAGAGAACGATTATGATCTAGCTGGCTTTACCGTTGGTGCCGTTGAAAAGTCTAAGCTCATTCAACCAACCGATGTAAAAGAAGGCGACGTGTTAGTAGGCCTTGCTTCAAACGGTATCCACAGCAATGGGTTCTCTCTTGTCAGAAAGGTCATCAAAGAGAGTGGAATGGACCTCAAACAAACGTTTGATCAACTTGGAACGACGCTAGGCGAAGCGTTGCTAGCACCCACTCGCGTTTATGTGAAACCGATCTTGAACGTATTAGCATCTTATCCTGTTCATGGAATCGCGCATATTACTGGCGGAGGGTTCGAAGAGAATATTCCTCGCATGCTTCCTGAAGGTCTAACAGCTCAGATCGATTATGGCTCATGGCCTGTTCCACCAATCTTTGATCTAATTGAAAAGAGCGGGAACCTTTCTCGTAGAGAGATGTTCACTACGTTCAATATGGGCGTCGGAATGGTTCTTAGTGTACCTGGCTCAGAAGCTGTAGAAGTGATTAAACAGCTTGAAAAAGACGGCGAGCAGGCATTTGTAATCGGTCGCGTTACACAAGGCGATCAACTCATATTCGGCGGTGGTGATTTAACGTGAGCAATCTAGCTGTATTCGCATCAGGAAGTGGATCGAATTTCGAAGCGATTGCATCTGCAATTGAGAAAGGCTCACTCGATGCGGAAATTGCGTTAGTGGTCTGTGATCGACCTGGTGCAAAAGTAGAAAAAAGGGCAGAGCGCTTCGGCATTCCTGTCCTTTCCTTTTATCCTAAATCGTATGACTCAAAAGAAGAGTTTGAAACGTTCATCCTTCAACAGCTTAAGGACGCAGGTGTAGAGCTGATTGCTCTAGCTGGATATATGAGGCTGATCGGACCAACGCTCCTTCGTGCGTTTGAAGGTAGAATCATCAACATTCACCCATCGCTTCTTCCATCTTTTCCTGGAAAGGATGCAATTGGTCAGGCGGTAGAAGCTAAAGTGAGAGTTAGCGGTGTGACAGTACATTATGTTGATGAAGGAATGGACACTGGACCGATTATCAATCAAGAACCGATTAGAATCTCTACAGAAGATACAAGAGAAGAGGTAGAGAGCAAGATACAGGCTGTCGAACACAGGTTATATCCAGCCGTGATTCAATCTCTACTTCAAGATAAATCAATGGGTAGCAGGAGGTAATACGATGACGATCAAACGTGCATTAATCAGCGTATCAGATAAAACAAACATTACGGAGTTTGCGAAAGGACTAGCAGACAAGGGGGTTGAGATTATTTCAACCGGAGGAACAAAACGCGCTCTTGAGGAAGCTGGCATTAACGTTGTTGGGATCTCTGATGTGACAGGCTTTCCGGAAATTTTAGATGGCCGTGTTAAAACACTCCACCCTAATGTACATAGCGGCCTTCTTGCGGTTCGAGACAATGAGGATCACCAAAAGCAGTTGGACGAGCATGGTATCACTCCGATCGACCTCGTCGTTGTGAACCTTTATCCATTCCAAGAAACGATTGCAAGTCCAGACGTGACGTACAGTGAAGCAATTGAGAATATCGATATTGGCGGTCCTACAATGCTACGATCTGCTGCAAAGAACCACAAAGATGTCACTGTTGTTGTTCATCCTTCTGACTATGAGCGTGTGCTTCTGCAAGTACAGGAGAATGGAGATACAACAGGAATCCTACGCCAGGAACTTGCTGCGAAAGTATTTCGTCATACCGCTTCATACGATGCGATTATTTCAGAATACTTAACAGGAAAATCTGGCGAAGAAGAGCCAGAGTCTCTTACTGTCACGTTTGAGCGTAAACAAACGCTTAGGTATGGAGAAAATCCACACCAAAAGGCTGTGTTTTATAAAAAGCCACTTTCTAAAAACTCATCTATTGCATCTGCAAAACAATTGAACGGAAAAGAGCTTTCTTATAACAATATTAACGACGCTAATGCGGCTCTTAATATCGTAAAAGAATTCGAAAAGCCTGCGGTAGTTGCGGTTAAGCATATGAACCCTTGTGGAGTAGGTACAGGCGAAACGATTGTAGAAGCCTATCAGAAAGCATATGAAGCAGACTCTACATCGATCTTTGGTGGCATCGTCGCATTGAATAGAGATGTTGACGAAGAAACAGCATTGAAATTAAAAGAAATCTTCTTAGAAATCATCATGGCACCGTCCTTTTCTGAAGAAGCACTTGCTGTTCTGACTAAGAAAAAGAATCTTAGACTATTGACGCTCGACGTTCAAGCATCAGCAGGTATCGAGCATCAGCTTACTTCAGTTAACGGTGGTTTGTTGCTACAGGAACAGGATCAATATGGATTCGATGAAGCAGAATTAACTGTACCGACGGATCGTAAGCCAACTGATGAAGAATGGGAAGCGTTGAAGCTTGCATGGAAAGTTGTAAAACACGTGAAGTCTAATGCCATTGTCCTAACTAACAAAGACCAGACAGTTGGGGTAGGGGCCGGACAGATGAATCGAGTTGGTGCTGCTAAGATTGCGATCGAACAAGCGGGTGAGAAGGTTAACGGTTCTGTCCTGGGATCAGATGCATTCTTCCCTATGGACGATACGGTCGAAGCTGCTGGAAAAGCTGGTGTCACAGCGATTATTCAGCCTGGAGGGTCAATTCGGGATGAAGATTCCATCAAAAAGGCGAATGAGTATGGCATCACGATGGTCTTTACCGGCATCAGACATTTCAAACATTAAGAAGGAGGTAATTCGATGAAGGTATTGATTATTGGTCGCGGCGGGCGAGAGCATGCGATGGCATGGAAAGCTGCCGAGAGCGCTCTTGTTGATCAGGTATACGTAGCACCAGGAAATGCTGGCATGGAGAGTGTTAGCAAACTTGTTCCAATCGAGGAAGGTGATCACGAAGGTCTTATCGATTTTGCAACGAAAGAGGGAATTTCCCTTACGTTAGTTGGTCCAGAGCAGCCTTTGTTAGAAGGGATCGTCAACCGTTTTGAAGAAGCGGGTCTTCGCGTATTTGGTCCTACGAAAGAAGCTGCCTTAATAGAAGGAAGCAAAACGTTCGCAAAAGAACTAATGGCCGCGAGTGGTATACCTACCGCTGATTCGCAATCCTTCACGGATTACCAGGAAGCAAGAAACTATGTTGAAAAGGTCGGCGCACCGATTGTTCTGAAAGCAGATGGTCTCGCCGCAGGAAAAGGTGTCGTTGTTGCGATGACGATGGATGAGGCACTAGAAAGCCTTCATAATATGATGGTCAACAATCAGTTTGGAGAAGCGAGCGATCAGGTTGTAGTCGAGGAATTTCTAGAGGGTGAAGAATTTTCTTTGATGGCATTAGTAAATGGTGAGAATGTTCATCCTCTCGTTATTTCACAGGATTATAAGAGGGCTTTTGAGGGTGATGAAGGACCGAACACAGGTGGAATGGGTGCATATTCACCAGTTCCGCAAATCTCAGAGCGTGTAGTTGAAGAGGCTATACAATCGGTCTTGTTACCAGCAGCAAAAGGTATGAAGGAAGCAGGAAGGTCATTTACAGGCATTCTGTATGCTGGCTTAATTTTGACGAAAAAGGGACCTGAAGTAATCGAATTTAACGCAAGATTCGGGGATCCTGAAACGCAGGTCGTGTTACCACGGCTCACTTCGGACTTTATTGAAGTCATTCAAAACGTATTAGATGGTAAAGAAGTAAAGCTCACTTGGAATGAGAAAGCTGTTATGGGAGTTGTAGTGGCATCAGGGGGGTACCCTGGCCATTATGATAAAGGAAAGTCGATTACGGGTTTAAACGATGTCACTTCTGAAGCAATCGTCTTCCATGCGGGTACTAAGAAGAAAGGCGATCAATTCGTGACGAATGGCGGCCGGGTTTTACTCATCTCAGCTTCAGGAGAAAATCTTAAGGAAGCAAGCGATTCTGTTTATAAGGAACTTGAGCGCATTCATGTAGAGGATGGCTTTTACAGAACCGATATTGGGCATCGCGCTATTTCACGCGTTTCTTCTTGATATAAGCAAATGATATAGCAATAATACTACCGATCAATAATGTGTAGATCACCCACGTGTCTGTAATATATTCAAGCACAATAAAACCTCCTTTTGTTATGTTACGAAAACTTCCCTGTAGCCAGGGAAGTTTTTTCTTTTGTATTTATTAGATAATCAAGAAGGGTTGATTACTTTTTCAAGAGCTGTTTCATCAGGGTCGCGGTTTTCTTCCTGATTCATGAGATCGACGATTGGACAGTATCGCGTATGTCCTTCAGCAATCTTCAAAGCTCCTGCAGCGGCTAGTAAAAGTGACGAAGAAACGTTTTCGTTTTTGCATAATTTGGCGGTTGACCAAGACAGGAGTGTAAACCCTGCAGTTAATCGAATGAATGCGTTCATCATACTGATATTTGGCTTCATAGTGAAAAACTCCCTTCAACGATTTAAATCAGCACTAACAACTTTTCTAAATTATGTTAAAATAGAGAAAACTTATTGAAACGAGGGAAGGACATGCCTAAGCGAAAGTATTTATGGACGAAGCAGAAATTGAGACAACATGTAAAGGTTGTGTCCGGCGAATTGCCTCCATCAATCGTCTTATATCATGCAACGTATTTAAACAACGCCTTAAAAAAATGGATCACCTCAAATATATGGATTTATGAGGATCGAATCGTATACGTTGGAGATGAATTGCCTGAAGAAAATCCTGAGACGGAATGGATCGATTGTGAAGGGAACTATATCGTACCTGGTTACATTGAACCTCATGCCCATCCGTTTCAACTTTATAATCCCCTATCACTTGCTCGCTATGCATCAAACAGGGGAACGACGACAATGATCAATGATAACTTGTTTTTCTTGTTAGGTTTACCACAAAAGAAAGCGCTTACAATATTGGATGAGCTCGACAAATTCCCTGTCTCTATGTTTTGGTGGGCACGGTATGATTCACAAACTCAGTTGTTGGATGAAGAAACAATTACGAATAAGAAGATGAAAGAATGGCTTTCACATCCGCTTGTTATACAGGGGGGAGAACTAACTGCGTGGCCCGATGTTATAGCAGGCGACGATGAAATTCTAGAATGGATGCAAGAGACACACAGGTTAGGGAAGCCAGTTGAAGGACACTTGCCAGGAGCATCGTTAAAGACATTAACGAAGATGGGACTCTATGGCGTTTCTTGTGATCATGAGGCAATGACAGGGGAAGAAGCTCTTCGCAGAGTTGAAATGGGAATGATGACGTCTTTACGTTATTCTTCCATACGCCCTGATTTACCCGTTATCCTTGAATCGTTAATCGAAAAAGGGGTCGACTGTTTTGATCGAATGATGATGAACACCGATGGATCTACGCCTACTTTTCTCGAACAGGGTATGACGGATAAGCTTGTATCGATTGCTTTAGATAAAGGTGTACCAGTGGAAGATGCTTATGCGATGGTGTCATATAATGTCGCAAACCACTACGGTATAACGGATACACATGGTATGATAGCACCTGGAAGACTTGCTCATATCAACTTTTTGGAATCAAAGCATAATCCAACACCAGTATCCGTTATAGCACGCGGAAAATGGATTAAGCGTGATGGTGTTGAAGTATATAGTGATTGGTCGTTTGATTGGGAAGATCAAGGTCTCGTTCTAGATCAAGAAAGTTGGAAGTTAGAAAAGGATGATCTGAGCTTTTCTGGACCAGCTGGAATCGAAATGATTAACGCAGTGATTACAAAACCATATAACCTTTCATATGAGACGGCAGTGGACGAACTTCCTTCAGATCATGATGAGAGTTTCATGATGCTTCTTAGTAAGGAAGGCAAGTGGCGAGTGAATACGATTGTGAAAGGTTTTGCGAATAAGGTCAATGGCTTCGCGAGTAGCTTCTCAAATTCAGGGGATTTCATCTTGATCGGTAAGAAAAAAACGGATATGATCGCAGCTTTAGAAAGAGTGAGGTCGATCGGTGGTGGTATTGTCCTAGTAGAAAATGGTGAGGTCGTTGTGGAAATCCCACTCCCTTTGATGGGCAAGATGTCGCCATTACCGCTCGAGGAAGTCATCGAACAAGAGAAAAAAATGGTAACAGAATTAAAAGAACGAGGGTATCCATTTGATGATCCCGTTTATAGTTTACTGTTCTTTTCATCTACTCATTTACCATTTGTACGGTTGACTCAACAGGGAATTTATGATGTAAAGAGAAAGACGGTACTTTTTCCTGCGATAATGCGGTAAAATATAAAAGGATAGACTTTATAAGCAAAGGGGGCGTGACGACGTGGGGAAATTGCGCGTCTCACTGGCAATTATTTTGTCTGTAGGGTTGCTTGCCGGCTGTTCTCAAAAAGAACCTTCTCAGAAAACAGGAGCAGAATCAGCAAGCGTTCAAGAGTCATCAATGAATAAAAAAGTTGATCAAATTCAATCAGAAAAAGCTCCACTTACTGGAGTTGCTACTGAGAATAGCGATCAACGTGTAATCGCTGTAGTCGTGAATAATCATCCGAAAGCGAGGCCACAGTCTGGACTTCATAAAGCAGATATCGTATACGAAATGCTTGTTGAAGGAAAAATCACGAGGTTGTTAGCGATTTATCAAAGCGATTATCCAGAAGTTATTGGGCCAGTTCGAAGTGCTCGGGATTATTTTATTGAGTTAAATGCAGGATTTAACGGAATTTTTGTCGCGCATGGGTATTCACCTTCTGCTCAAGCGATCTTAAATTCTGGTGCAGTCGATCACTTAAATGGCATGCAATATGATGGAACGTTATTTGAGCGCGATTCATCCAGAAAGGCGCCACACAATTCATATATCACCACTGACAGTATTAAAAAAGGCGCAACTAATAATGGATATGAACTGAAACAAAGTCCTGAATCTTTTATTTTTGATAAAGAAAAAAGAGATTCAAAAGAAGATACATCTGTAAAACTTTCTTATAGCGACATGTATCAACTTTCGTACCGATACAATGATGGGGTTTACAAGAGATTTGTGAATGATGAATTGATGAAAGATCGTGAAACAATTGATCCGATCGCATTGGAGAATGTCCTGATCGTTGAAGCGAATCATCGGATTATTGATGATTATGGCAGAAGGGCGATCGATTTAGAATCTGGCGGAAATGCAGTTTTACTACAAGAAGGTGTAAAAACAGAAATAAAGTGGAAAAATGAAAATGGACGCATTACCGCGGTGAAAGACGGGAGTTCCGTTCCGCTTATTCCAGGACAGACCTGGGTGAATATCGTACCTGATATAAATATGGTTACAAGTAATCAGTAAGGAGAGTGCTAATACATGCAAATTGATAAACTACGAGGTAAAACACTCGATCAACTTTTTGAATCTATTCTTTCATTGAAAGATCTAGAAGAATGCTATTTGTTCTTTGATGATCTTGCAACCGTTAACGAAATTCAATCGTTGGCACAGCGACTAGAGGTTGCTAGAATGCTTCGAGAAGGCTATACGTATCATAAGATCGAAACGGAAACAGGCGCAAGCACAGCTACTATTTCACGTGTGAAACGTTGCCTGAACTATGGTAACGATGGATATCAAATGACACTCGATCGTGTCCATAATAATGATTAATTTTGAAAAATGAGCCGGTTTTCGGCTCTTTTTTTTGGTTTTGAGTAAAAAAAGCGAGCCCACTTCCGCATTTCGTATGTCCACCTTCTGGTCGCAGGAACTCCAATATTTCACTCTTTCATAGGAATACAAAAAGCGTGTTTCCATTCAAGAGTTCCAATATTTCCGTTCCAAAACGCGCCCCTCCGCTTTTCTTGTCTAGCTGCAGTGGGCCAAATCCTTCGGTCGTTTCACCCTTGCGATTGAGACACAAATCGTCTCATTCGCAAGGGCTCCAACGCCCTACGGATTTAAACGGGCCCACTTCCGCTTTTCGTTGTTTCTCTGATATAATCCAATTTATGAGGAAAAGTAGGAGGAGCGGTTTGATGTTTGATTATAGTAGTTGGAAGCATGTGTTTAAGCTTGATCCTAATAAAGTGATTGAAGATCATGATCTGGAGTTGATTTGTGAGTCTGGGACGGATGCGGTGATTGTTGGTGGGTCTGATGGTGTTACGTTAGATCGTACGTTGGATTTGCTTGCTAGGATTCGTCGTTATGCGGTGCCGTGTGCGCTTGAGGTGTCTTCAGTAGAGGCTGTTACGCCGGGGTTTGATTTTTATTTCATTCCGACCGTGATGAATACAAGTGATAGCCGCTGGGTGACTGGTTTACATCATGAAGCGGTGAAAGAATTTGGTGAAATCATGAATTGGGATGAGATCGTGATGGAAGGGTATTGTATTCTGAATAGCGATTCAAAGGTTGCGACATTAACGTCTGCTGAGACAAACCTTGAAGAAGGTGATGTTCTGGCTTACGCTCGTATGGCGGAGAAAATGTTTAAACTGCCGATTTTCTATGTGGAATACAGTGGAACTTACGGTGACGTCGGTCTCATAGAGAAGGTTAAGAATGTGCTTGAAGAGACGCAGCTATTCTACGGAGGCGGGATCGATTCTCCTGAGAAAGCGATAGAAATGGCTGCTTATGCTGATACGGTTGTTGTCGGGAATATTATTTATGATGATGTGAAGAAGGCACTGAAAACAGTAGCTGCTGTTAAAGGAAATTGATTCTCTCCTATTGGTCGGGTAAAATAGGAATTAAGAACATATGTTTGTAAGGGGTGCGAAACATGCAACGATTAGTTGATAAATTATTAAACGGATTGAATCCTGAACAGCAGGAGGCGGTCAAGCATACAGATGGCCCGCTATTGATTATGGCGGGAGCGGGAAGTGGTAAGACACGTGTTCTTACGCATCGTATTGCGTATTTACTTGTAGAAAAACAAGTGGCACCGTGGAATATTCTCGCGATCACGTTCACGAACAAAGCGGCAAGAGAAATGAAGGATCGTGTGTACACGATCGCTGGACCAGTCGCAGAAGATATCTGGATTTCAACATTCCACTCGATGTGTGTGCGAATTTTGAGAAGAGACGGCGATCGTATTGGGATCAATCGTAACTTCACGATTTTAGATTCTGGTGACCAGCTCACAGTAATAAAGAAGATCCTTAAAGACAAGAATATAGATCCAAAGAAGTTTGATCCTAGAAGCATTCTAGGAAGTATCAGTTCAGCAAAGAACGAACTTCAAACACCAGAAGACTTTAAGACGAGCGCGAAAGGTCCATTCGAAGAGATTGCTTCAGATGTATATGAGCAATATCAGAAACAGCTTCGCAAAAACCAGGCGCTAGACTTTGACGATTTGATCATGCGTACGATCACACTGTTTAAGAAGGTTCCTGAAGTGCTTGAATACTACCAACGTAAGTTTCAATATATTCATGTTGATGAGTATCAAGATACAAACAAAGCACAGTATGTACTTGTTAAATTGATGGCTGAGAAGTATCAGAACCTTTGCGTTGTAGGTGACTCCGATCAGTCGATTTATCGCTGGCGTGGAGCGGATATTCAAAACATCCTTTCATTTGAAAAAGACTACCCTAGTGCAAGAGTTATTCTATTGGAACAAAATTATCGGTCAACGAAGAAGATTCTTCAGGCTGCGAACGTTGTTATTGATAACAATATGAATCGTAAACCTAAAAAGCTATGGACTGATAATCAAGATGGTCCATCGATCACATACTACCAGGGGAACGATGAACATGACGAAAGCCGATTTGTGACAGGTAAGATTCTCGATATGGTGAACAGCGGTAAACGTACGAATTCTGAGATCGCCATTCTGTATCGTACGAACGCACAGTCACGTGTTATTGAGGAAATCCTCAATAAATCAAACATTACCTATAACATTATCGGCGGAACAAAGTTCTACGATCGTAAAGAAATTAAAGACGTGCTTGCTTATTTGCGTTTGATCGCGAACCCTGATGATGACATCAGCTTGCTTCGAATCGTTAACGTACCTAAGCGAGGTGTAGGTGCTTCCACAATGGACAAGGTAGCACGATACGCAGCAGATCAAGACATTTCTATTTTCACTGCTCTTCAAGAAGTTGAGCAGATGGGTCTAAGCGCTCGTTTCACGAAATCACTTGGTAGCTTCGGAAGTCTGATTGCAAACTGGACGCAAATGCAAGAGTATCTTGCGGTGTCTGAGTTAGTTGAAGAAGTTCTTGATAAGTCTGGCTACCGTGATGCACTGAGAAATGAGAATACAATCGAAGCGCAATCTCGTTTAGAGAACATTAATGAATTTCTTTCAGTTACTCAAGAATTCGAAAAAGCGAGTGAAGATAAAAGCTTAGTTGCATTCTTAACGGATTTAGCTCTAGTAGCTGATATCGATAAACTCGATGAAGATGAGACTGAGCATAAGGAAGCTGTTACGCTTATGACGCTTCACTCAGCAAAAGGGCTTGAGTTCCCAGCAGTGTTCCTAATCGGTATGGAGGAAGGCGTATTCCCTCATAGCCGTTCACTCTTTGAAGAAGAAGAGATGGAAGAGGAGCGCCGCCTAGCATACGTAGGAATAACGAGAGCGGAAGAAGAGCTCTACTTAACGAATGCTCGCATGCGTACGTTATATGGGAAAACAAACACGAACCCCGTTTCTCGTTTTATTGGAGAAATTCCTGAAGAACTAATGGAGAAAGAGGGTCAAGAAAAGCCTTCACCGTTTACATCCAATTCAAACTCTCGTACAACACGACCAGCTGCGCCAAAGAAACCTCGTCGTCCACAGCTTACATCTACAGGTGGAGAAGCACTTGCCTGGAAAGTAGGTGACCAGGCTAGTCATCGTAAATGGGGTGTTGGAACGGTCGTTAGCGTCAAAGGTGAAGGAGATTCAACAGAGCTCGACATTGCATTCCCTGCTCCTGTAGGCATTAAGCGACTTCTCGCTAAGTTCGCTCCGATTGAGAAAGAATAGCGTTCCTGAAAGGTGAGGGTTTGAAAGTGGCAAATGAGAATGCTAGTAAACGCATTGAAGAACTAAGACAACTTTTAGATAAATATAACTATGAATACCATGTCTTGGACAAGCCGAGTGTACCGGATGCTGAATACGACCGTATGATGAATGAGCTACTTCGTCTTGAAGAAGAACATCCTGAACTTCGTACGGATGATTCGCCTACACAACGAGTTGGCGGCCCGCCGCTAGAAGGGTTTCAAAAGGTCGAGCATCGAGTGCCGATGCTTAGCCTTGGAAATGCTTTTGGGGAAGAAGACTTGAAAGATTTCGACCGACGTGTACGAGATCGTATAGGCGAAAACTTTTCTTATGTATGTGAATTGAAAATCGATGGTCTTGCGGTATCTTTAATTTACGAAGACGGTTTGTTTGTCCGTGGGGCAACGCGTGGTGACGGTACGATTGGTGAAGACATCACGCATAACTTGAAGACCATCCCTGCAATACCGCTTCGTCTTAGTGAGAAGGTTAGTATGGAAGTACGTGGCGAGGCATATATGCCTAAGCCTTCTTTCGTCAAACTAAATGAAGACCGTGAGAAGAATGAACAAGATGTGTTCGCAAATCCAAGGAATGCAGCTGCTGGATCACTTCGTCAGTTAGATCCGAAAATTGCAGCTAGTCGTAACCTATCCATATTTGTGTATGGGGTAGGGACGGTAGACGGAAAAGAAATCGATTCGCATTCAGATGGACTCGATTATCTTAGCAAACTAGGTTTTAAAACAAATCCAGAGTGGAAACGCTGTGACACGATCGATGCTGTTATCGAATATATTGGTGGCTGGTCTGAAAGACGGCCTGATCTTTCGTATGAGATCGATGGTATTGTTGTGAAGGTGGATTCGCTTGAACATCAAGACGAGCTCGGTTTCACTGCAAAAAGTCCAAGGTGGGCAATCGCTTATAAGTTTCCTGCTGAAGAGGTTGTCACAAGGCTGCTGGATATTGAGCTTAACGTTGGTAGAACAGGTGTAGTAACGCCTACCGCTGTTCTTGAACCGGTTTTAGTCGCCGGAACAACTGTGCAGCGTGCTTCTCTTCATAACGAAGACTTAATCCAAGAAAAAGATATTAAAATTGGGGATTACGTTGTTGTAAAAAAAGCTGGAGACATTATTCCTGAGGTTGTTTCAGTACTTGAAGAGCGCCGAACAGGAGAAGAAAAGGGTTTCGCAATGCCTGAAACGTGCCCGGAGTGTGGCAGTGACCTTGTTCGTCTCGAAGAAGAAGTGGCTCTAAGGTGTATTAATCCAAAGTGTCCTGCTCAACTTCGTGAAGGGCTCATTCACTTTGTTTCTAGAAACGCGATGAACATCGATGGACTTGGTGAACGTGTGATCACCCAACTGTTTAGAGAAGAGCTTATCCATGATGTTGCTGATATTTATCAACTTAAGCATGAGCAATTGATCGAGCTTGAAAGAATGGGCGAGAAGTCGGTATCAAACTTATTAGAAGCCATTGCGGTTTCAAAGGATAATTCACTTGAGAAGTTGCTTTTTGGCCTAGGAATTCGTCATGTTGGATCAAAGGCAGCAAAGACGCTAGCTCAGCAGTTTGGTACGATGGACAGCTTGATGGAGGCAACGATCGAGGATCTTGAGGCGATAAATGAAGTAGGACAGAAGATGGCGCAAGCTGTTGTGACATATTTTCAGAACGAAGAAGTCCATGAGCTTGTTAACGAGCTTAAAGAAGCCGGTGTGAACATGACTTACAAAGGTCCTAAGCCTGTATCAGTTGAGGACATCGATTCATTGTTTGCGGGGAAAACCGTTGTCTTAACAGGGAAGCTCGAGCAAATGAGTCGTGGAGAAGCAAAGAAGAAGCTTGAAGAGCAAGGTGCAAAAGTAACAGGAAGTGTAAGCAAAAGCACTGACTTACTCATCGCAGGGGAAGATGCTGGTTCAAAGCTTGAGAAAGCTGAATCATTAGGTATAGAGGTGTGGGACGAAAACAAATTCGTCGAAGAGTTAACCAAATGAGGAGAGAGAATTAATGCGGAAGATGCGAGCGATCATCGGTAGTGTGATGGCTCTTTCGCTGGTTTTATCAGGCTGTGTCCCTAGTTTTATGAAGGACAAGCAGGAAGATTCAGTGGAAGTGCCTGATTCTAAGGGTGAAGAAAGTGAAGAAATGATCGTCAGTGAAGACATTAAGACATCTGAGAAGTATTACCGTTCCGTCCTAGAGAAAAAGGGAGACAAGAACTCCTTAGATGCTTCAGAAGTAAGAGGACTTATCACAGCTGGGGTTGATAACCGACTTGATGTTGATTCCCTTGAGATGGGCTTGATTCGACTGTCTCAGGAGCAGTTTGATCCAGAGAAGTATTTCTTTAAGGAAGGTCAGCTCTTTGATTCGGAGCAAATTCACAGCTGGTTATACAGAAAAAAGGGAGATAGCGAGGGGTTAAACCCTGCTCTTGGAGTCGAGGATGATCCTGCTCAGCACGAGAAAGTAATCGAAGCAGAAAAAAGCAATCCGAAATTCTTATCCTTTATTCATGAACAGGATTACTATGTACAAAACAAAGAGGATGAGCTTCAGCTAGGTGGTATTTCGATAGCCCTTTCTTTATATTCTGAGTATCCGTATTCAGTGTTAGATGAACAAGGGTTGAAATACACCGGAAATGTTGAGTTAGATCGTGAAAAAGTTATCCAACAAGGCAAAGAGGCAATCAAGCCAATTCTCAAAAAGATTCGAGAAGAACATGATGTCCCTGTGATGTTTACACTTTTCATTGAAGAGCCGAGACAATCGGTAGTACCAGGTAACTTTGTTGCTAGTACATTTGTTGAAGAAGGCAAGAAAAGTGCTGGTTTTTGGAAAGATCTAAATGAAGAATATGTGGCTTTTCCATCTGATGAAGCCGATAACGAGTTTCCTGCTGATGCTGAGAAATTCGCAGACTTTACTCGTGAGATTCAAGACTTCTTTCCTAACTTTGTAGGTGTGATTGGTTCAGGTTTTTACAAACAGGATGAATTGCGCCAGTTGAAAGTGGAAATCCCTATACAGTTTTATAGTAAAGCTGAGGTCATTTCCTTTACTCAGTTTGTTACTGGTCTAGTGAAAAAGCGTAACGATACGTTCCAACAAAACCTACCAGTATCCATTTACATCACGAGCAATGGAAACCCTGAAAGTATCATTGTGAAAGATCCAAATAAGGATGAACCGTTTGTTCATATCTATAACTAATGAAGAAGGCTTCTACGAATTCGTAGAAGCCTTCTTAACATTATTCGTTTAATGCTTTCTCTAATGTCTCGATATTTTGCTTCATTAGGGAAATGTAATCTACATCGTTTTCAATATCTTCTTCTGAGAGTACGGATAAGTTATGAATTCGTAGAGTTTCAAGTCCTAGCTCTTTTTGAACCGTTTTTGCTGGCTTAGGTGTGACATTTTGCTCGAAAATCATATACGACAAATCATAATTCTTCGCAGTTTCAATAATTTCTTCTAGCTGTTGTTGGGTTGGTTCCTGGGAGGGTGAAAGCCCAGTAACGCTTAACTGCTCAAGTCCGTAGCGCTTCTCCCAGTATCCATAAGCATCGTGAGAGATTAGAAACTCATTCTTTTCTGCATTGGAGACCATTGTCTTAAACGACTGGTCGATCTCTAATAAATCATCTTCGAGTTTCTCGAAATTGGATTCAAACTCATTCTCCTGATCAGGTCTTAGTTCGATAAGGCTGTCTTTGATATTTCTAGCTTGCTCAATCGCAAAAACAGGGTCGATCCAGACGTGAGGGTCTACATTCCCATGTTCATGTTCATGCTCATGATCCCCTTCACCCTCATCATGTTCTTCATGACCTTCTTCGGTTCCGGCAAGGTCAATACCATCTGAAGCTTCTAGAGTCGTAACACCTTCTTTTTGAAGGATATCCTTTGCGGTATCAGCAAAGCCTTCAAGACCAGCACCATTAAAAATAAACAAATCAGATTCTGCTAGCTCTGTCATCGTTCTGGTCGTTGGATCGAAACTATGTGCATCGCTCCCAGGAGGAATAATAGATTTTGCTTCAACAGCATCCCCTCCAATTCGTTCAGCGAAGTATTCAGTTGGGTATAACGTTGTATAGATCACAAGCTTGTCTTCAGATGTTTCATTGCTATCTGAATCTGAAGCACAGCCAACCAACAGAAACGTAAATAAAGATAGCACGAACGCTACCACCACGTATCTTTTCATAATAAACTCCCTTTACCTTTTACTGTGATTCACTGTAGTTCATTATATAGGAATTTATCCACCTTGCAAATAGTAATCTTTCCGATTTACGAATTAGGAAAATTATATAGAAATAGGGGTTTAGTAGAAAGTGATTTAGGAAACAGCCATATATAGGAAAAAAATCATATTATTCTATCTAAAATTGTGGCAATATTTTCTTTGTTTGAAGAATTGTGTTATCGCATGATAGAATAATAGATGTGAAAACGTTTTAATCGACAAGGAGGCTGGATTTACATGGTAGTACCTTACAAACATGAGCCATTTACAGACTTTACGGTGGATGAGAACCGTAAGGCGTTCGAAGCAGCGCTTAAGAAAGTTGAGGGTGAACTCGGAAAAGATTACGATCTTCTCGTAGACGGTGAAAGAATTAGTACCGATGATAAGATCGTTTCTATTAACCCTGCGAACAAAGAAGAAGTCGTAGGTAGAGTTTCCAAAGCAAATCAAGATATTGCGGAAAAAGCGATTCAAGCAGCTGATAAAGCGCTTGAAGGTTGGAGAAAATGGTCCGCTCGTGCCCGTGCGGATTTACTATTCCGTGCTGCAGCGATCGTACGCCGTCGAAAGCATGAATTTTCGGCGTATCTAGTAAAAGAAGCAGGTAAGCCATGGAAGGAAGCGGATGCTGATACAGCTGAAGCAATCGACTTCATGGAATACTATGCTCGCCAGATGATTGATCTTGGCGAAGGGAAACCAATAAACAGTCGCCCTAATGAGCATAACCGCTATGTTTATACTCCAGCTGGCGTATCTGTTGTTATCCCACCTTGGAACTTCGCATTTGCGATTATGGCTGGTACAGCAGTAGCTCCACTTGTAACAGGTAATACTGTTCTATTGAAGCCTGCAAGTGCTACACCGGTTATCGCGGCTAAATTCGTAGAAGTTCTTGAAGAAGCCGGTTTACCAAAAGGTGTGCTTAACTATGTACCAGGTAGCGGAAAAGAAGTAGGTGACTATCTTGTAGATCATCCTAAGACTGCATTGATTTCATTTACTGGTTCGCTTGAAGTAGGCACGCGTATTTATGAGCGTGCTGCAAAAGTTCAACCTGGCCAAAAGCACCTTAAGAAGGTAATCGCTGAGATGGGTGGTAAAGATACGGTAGTTGTTGATGATACTGCTGATCTTGAACTTGCTGCTGAAGCAATCGTCGTATCAGCGTTTGGATTCTCAGGACAGAAGTGTTCTGCCGGTTCACGTGCAGTAATCCATCAGGATGTTTATGATGAAGTATTAGATCGTGTAGTTAAACTTACAAAAGAGCTTTCTATGGGTGAAACGAAGAAACCTGATGTATATATGGGACCAGTTATTGATCAAGGCGCTTATGATAAGATCATGAGCTATATTGAAATTGGTAAAGAAGAGGGTCGTCTAGTTGCTGGTGGTAAAGGAGATGACTCCAAAGGATTCTTCATCGAGCCAACAGTATTCGCTGACCTTCATCCTGAATCTCGTATGCAACAAGAAGAGATCTTCGGTCCAGTTGTGTGCTTAACGAAAGCAACTGACTTTGACAACGCTCTTGAAATTGCAAATAACACTGAATATGGGCTTACTGGCGCTGTTATAACTAACAATCGTGAGCACATTGAGCGCGCGAAGGAAGATTTCCACGTAGGTAACCTTTACTTCAACCGAAATTGTACGGGAGCAATCGTTGGATATCACCCATTCGGTGGGTTCAAAATGTCAGGAACTGACTCCAAAGCGGGTGGACCTGATTACTTGATCCTTCATATGCAGGCGAAGACAATTTCTGAAATGTACTAAGCCATATCAGATCAAATAAGCACTCTCGTTATGTTCGAGAGTGCTTTTCTTTTTGTTTTTTTTACCTTTTGGAATGTAATTTAGTAAAACAGGTTATTATAAAAAAAACAAATTTCGAAAGAAAGTTTCAAAATGATGATTAACATGTCGATTTGGTGGGTAGATGTTACTAGAGTATGTCTTTTGTTTACATATTCGCCAATTAATTTTAATTAATTTAATTGAATACTTATTCTACATACTACAATATGGAACTCTATGGAAGGGTTATATTGAATAAATATACATAAAAAGGTTTATTATATAATATTTTCATTGTTCAGAAAAATATTTTATGATATAGTAATCATTGGTTTGTAAAAGGACTTATGGTCTATAAAGAAAATTTAAATTCTCAGGAAAATGCATACCTGTGAATAATGACTTAAAGGAGGTGAAAGTGTGGAATACACCTTAACAACAGCAACTTGGTTCTGGCTGCTTATACCAATGCCTTTATTAGTCATACTATCAATAATTACATTTTTTACTGAAAGGAGAGAATAGTACTAGATGAGTATTGAAACGCCTACGTTAGTCACGTTTATAGTATACCTTGTCGGAATGCTTGCAATCGGTCTAATTTCTTACCGACTAACAAGCAACTTATCAGATTATGTTCTAGGAGGAAGAAGATTAGGTGGATCTGTTGCTGCACTTAGTGCGGGTGCATCAGATATGAGTAGTTGGCTCTTACTCGGACTGCCTGGTGCAATGTACGCAGGTGGTATGAGCCAGATTTGGATCGGGATTGGGCTCGCGGTCGGAGCTTACCTGAACTGGCAATTCGTTGCAACACGTCTTCGTCGTTACACTGAGGTAGCAAATGATTCTATTACGGTTCCAGATTATCTTGAAAATCGTTTCCGTGATAAATCAAAAGCTCTTCGTGTTATCTCAGCAATTGTCATTCTTGTATTCTTTACATTCTATACGTCTTCAGGTCTAGTTGGGGGCGCAATCCTGTTTGAAAGCTCGTTCGGCATGAGCTACGAAAGTGCTTTGTGGATCGGTGCAATCGTAATTATCTCTTATACGTTCCTCGGCGGTTTCTTAGCAGTAAGCTGGACAGACTTCTTCCAAGGAATCTTAATGTTCCTAGCTCTAGTAGTTGTACCAATCGTTGCGATCTTTGAAATGGGCGGTTGGGGTGAAACAGTAAATCAAGTTGGTGAAATCGACACAACTTACCTTGATATTTTCACTGGTATGAGCTTCATGGGTATCATTTCCCTTCTTGCTTGGGGACTTGGTTACTTTGGACAGCCTCATATCATCACACGATTTATGGCAGTTAAATCATCAAAAGAAATTCCAAAAGCACGTCTTGTTGGTATGACTTGGATGGTTGTTTCACTATTCGGTGCAATCTTCACTGGTTTCATCGGTATCGCATTCTTCTCAGGCGGTCTTGATAATCCTGAGACAGTATTTATCGAATTTACTCAAGTTCTATTTAACCCTTGGGTTTCAGGCTTCTTACTTGCAGCAATCCTTTCTGCAATCATGAGTACAATCGACTCTCAGCTACTAGTATCTTCTAGTGCTGTTGCAGAAGACTTCTACAAAGCGATCCTTCGTAAGAACGCAAGCCAAACTGAGCTTGTATGGGTAGGTCGTATTGCTGTACTTGCAATCGCATTACTAGCTATCCTTCTTGCTTACAACCCTGAAAGCAGTGTACTTGGTCTTGTAAGTTACGCTTGGGCAGGATTTGGTGCCGCATTCGGACCAGTTATCATCCTAAGCTTGTTCTGGAAACGTATGACTCGTAACGGTGCGCTTGCAGGTATCCTAGTAGGTGCTTTCACAGTTATCATCTGGAAGCAACTATCTGGTGGTCTATTCGACCTTTACGAAATTGTACCAGGATTCATCCTTTGCTGGATCGCAGTATTGGCATTCAGCTATGTTGGTAAAGAACCTGGCCCAGAAATTGAAGCAGAATTTGATGAAGCTAAAACTTCTGAAGTGTAATAGAACGATAAGGGCTCACTCCATTCGGAGTGGGTCTTTTTTTGTTCTTAATACAAGTAGTTCGAGTAGATGGGGAAATATAAGGACATAATCGTTAAACAAACGTTTGTTTAATATTGACAAAACGGCATTCTGTTGCTTAATGAAGTCCGTTTTTGGTATCATCTATATATTGCAGGTTGTTCGAATTTTACGGAGGTGAAAGAGATGTCCAGAATTACAAATGAACAGGTTAAGCATGTTGCAAACCTGGCAAGACTTGAAATGGATGAATCAGAAGTCGAAAAGTTTACAACTCAGCTAGACGACATTATTTCGATGGCAGAGCAGCTGAATGAACTAGATACAGATCATGTTGAACCAACTACTCACGTTCTTGATTTGAAGAATGTTCTTCGTGAAGACAAAGTACAGCCATGGCTCTCACGTGAGGAAGCGCTGAAAAATGCACCAGATGAAGAAAATGGACAAGTGAAGGTTCCATCAATATTCGAGTAAGGGAGGTATGAGATACCGATGTTTGATAAAAGCATAAGCGAGCTACATAGCTTGCTACACAAGAAAGAACTATCAGTCAGTGAACTTGTTCAAAGTTCGTTTGACCGTATTAACTCGGTTGAAAACAAAGTAAAGGCATTCATGACTTTAAATGAAGAAGGGGCAATGCAAGCTGCAAAATCCCTTGATGATAAGTTAGGTACGGAGGATGCAAGAGGGTTACTCTTCGGATTACCGATTGGTGTGAAAGATAACATCGTTACAAAGGGTCTTCGTACAACTGCTGCAAGTCAGCTATTAGGAAATTTTGAACCATTACATAACGCAACAGTGGTTGAGCGTTTGCAAACTGCTGAAACTGTTACGGTAGGAAAACTGAATATGGATGAGTTCGCAATGGGTTCTTCAAACGAGAATTCAGGTTTCTATGCAACACGTAACCCATGGAATACAGACTATGTTCCAGGTGGATCAAGCGGTGGATCTGCTGCAGCTGTCGCAGCTGGAGAAGTTTTCTTCTCACTTGGTTCTGATACTGGTGGCTCGATTCGTCAGCCGGCAGCATTTTGTGGTGTTGTTGGGTTAAAACCAACGTACGGCCGTGTTTCTCGTTTTGGATTGATTGCCTTCGCATCTTCACTCGACCAAATTGGTCCAATTACAAATACAGTAGAAGATAACGCATATCTTCTTCAAACACTTGCAGGACATGACAAGATGGATTCAACATCAGCGAATGTTGATGTACCTGATTATCTTTCTAATTTAACTGGAGATGTGAAGGGTCTACGTATTGCTGTGCCTAAGGAATATCTAGCTGAAGGTGTAGATGAAGATGTGAAGAACAAAGTTCTTGCCGCACTGAAGAAGCTTGAAGAACTTGGTGCAACGTGGGAAGAAGTTTCTCTTCCGCATTCAAAATATGCTGTAGCAACGTACTACCTACTATCCTCTTCTGAAGCATCAGCAAACCTTGCTCGTTTTGATGGAGTTAGGTATGGTGTTCGTGCTGAAGCTGATAACCTTCTTGATGTATATAAGAAAACAAGAAGTGAAGGCTTTGGTGAAGAAGTGAAGCGTCGTATTATGCTTGGAACGTTTGCATTAAGCTCAGGTTATTATGATGCTTACTACAAAAAAGCCCAAAAGGTCCGTACGCTAATCAAGAACGATTTTGAAAAAGTGTTCGAAGACTACGATGTAATTATTGGGCCTACGACACCGACACCTGCATTTAAAGTGGGCGAAAAAATCGATAACCCATTAACGATGTACGCTAACGACATTTTGACAATTCCGGTTAACCTTGCTGGTGTACCTGCCATCTCTGTTCCATGTGGATTGTCTGATGGACTTCCTGTCGGATTACAAATAATTGGAAAGCATTTTGATGAGAAGACAGTCTATCGCGTAGCTCATGCATACGAGCAAGCAACTGATCATCATAAAGCTAAGCCAGAGCTGTAAGGGGGGACGACTGAAAATGAATTTTGAAACAATTATTGGACTTGAAGTTCACTCGGAACTAAAGACAAACACGAAGATATTCTGTAACTGTTCAACGAATTTCGGTGCGCCTCCTAACACGAATGTGTGCCCGATTTGTCTAGGACACCCTGGTGTACTACCAGTTATGAATGAACAGGCTGTTGATTTTGCAATGCGAGCTGCTATGGCACTTAACTGTGAGATTGCAGAAGACACGAAGTTTGATCGTAAAAACTATTTCTACCCAGATAACCCTAAGGCATACCAGATTTCTCAGTATGATAAGCCGATTGGTGAAAACGGGTGGATCGATATTGAAGTGAACGGCAAAACAAAGAGAATTGGTATTACTCGTCTTCACCTTGAGGAAGATGCAGGTAAACTGACTCATGTGGATGGCGAAAATCATTCACTCGTTGACTTTAACCGTCAAGGTACACCTCTTGTTGAGATTGTATCTGAGCCGGATATTCGTACGCCTGAAGAAGCATACGCTTATCTTGAGAAGTTAAAAGCGATTCTTCAATATACAGAAGTATCTGATTGTAAAATGGAAGAAGGCTCTCTTCGTTGTGATGCGAACTTGTCACTTCGTCCATATGGACAAGAAGAGTTCGGAACGAAGACAGAGCTTAAGAACTTGAACTCGTTCGCGAACGTTCACAAAGGTCTTCAGTACGAAGAAATACGCCAAGAAAAAGAGCTTCTTGCTGGGAATGTAATCGGCCAAGAAACTCGTCGTTACGATGAAGCTGGGAAGAAAACGATTCTTATGCGTGTGAAGGAAGGGTCTGACGATTACCGTTACTTCCCTGAACCAGACCTTGTTCGTCTTTCGATCGACCAAGCCTGGATGGACCGCGTCCGTAATGACATCCCAGAACTTCCAGATGCACGACGTGAACGCTATGTGAACAAGTATGATCTTCCTGAATACGATGCGAATGTTCTTACGCAATCTAAGAAGATGTCCGATTTCTTTGAAGTAGCAATCGAACAAGGAGCAGATCCTAAGCAGGCTTCGAACTGGCTGATGGGTGAAGTTTCTGCATACTTGAATGCGAACTATAAAGAAATTGATGAAGTAGCTCTAACACCTGAAGGTCTTGGCAAGCTTATTGCATTAATCGATGAAGGCACCATATCATCTAAAATTGCTAAAAAAGTATTTAAAGACCTTATCGAAAAAGGTGGCGACCCTGAACAAATCGTTAAGGATAAAGGACTTGTACAAATTTCTGACGAAGGTGAGCTTCGTAAAATTGTTACAGGTATTCTTGATGAAAACGAGCAGTCTATTGAAGATTATAAGAATGGTAAAGACCGCGCCCTTGGATTCCTTGTAGGTCAGGTTATGAAAGCGACTAAAGGTAAAGCCAATCCTCCAATGGTTAACAAGCTAATTGTTGAGGAAATGGATAAGCGATAGTAAGGTATGAAAGCCCTCCGAAAATGGAGGGCTTTTTTAATGGCTGAATTAGGAGCAGTATGCGTGTGCTACTTGAATTGCTTTTTTAGGATGAAACGAATATAATCATATCTGAGGTTATTCGGCTTGAAACGGTCACGGTGATGTGGGCGTTTTTTGTTTGTTAAACATATATTATTAGGAGTAACGTTTGAATTTGTCGAGCGTTTAAGTCTTTTCAAACATAAGAAAACAGACTACTATTGGTTTATAATGGTAAGTATAGAATAGAGATACAGAAGATAGGATGATGAAGGATGAAACGTGCTAGACTGATCTACAATCCCACGTCCGGAAGAGAACAGGTGAAACGTTCGTTACCATATATACTGGAACGTCTTGAAATAAACGGATATGAAACATCTGCACATGCGACTACTTGTGAAGGAGACGCGATTGAAGCGGCTCGTATCGCAGTTGAGAGAAGGTTTGACCTTGTGATCGCGGCTGGCGGAGATGGAACGATATATGAAGTGATTAATGGAATAGCTGAGCAGCCGTACAGACCGAAGCTTGGTATTATTCCTGTTGGAACGACAAATGACTTTGCTCGTGCCATCGGTGTGCCGAGAACGGTAGAGGGCGCTATGGATGTTCTTTGTGAAGGACTTGAGATGCCGATCGATGTAGGTCGCGTTAACGAACACTATTTCATAAATATCGCTGGTGGCGGACGTTTGACGGAATTAACATATGAAGTCCCTAGTAAGCTGAAAACGATGCTTGGTCAGCTTGCTTATTATATGAAGGGAATCGAGATGCTTCCTTCTATCCGTCCAACAAAGACACGAATTGAATATGACGGGAAATTATTCGAAGATGAAATCATGCTTTTCCTCGTGTCTAACTCAAACTCGATTGGTGGATTTGAGAAGCTTGCACCCCATGCGTCTCTGAATGACGGTCTTTTCGACCTTATGATTTTGAAGAAAACCAATATTGCTGAGTTTATTCGAATTGCGAGCAGTGCCCTAAGAGGGGATCATATCAATGACCCTAACGTGGTTTATAAAAAAGCGAGTAAAATTAAAGTGGAAGCCGTCGATAAAATGCAGCTTAATCTTGATGGCGAATATGGAGGTCCTCTCCCTGCAGAGTTTACAAACCTCTATCGTCACATCACGATGATCGTCCCATCAAAAACGAATAAAAAGCATTCAACAGATGAAGAAGCGATGAAAAACTCCTTACCTGAGGAGGAAAAGTCAGAGAATTAATCTCTGGCTTTTTTACTTGGTATAAATTGTTCAGGGACGCACTAATTTCTATATCGATTCACACTGTGGTACAATTTTTGTACATGACATTGAACGGAAAAGGACTGAAAATATGAGTATCCAAGAAACGCCCGTAACAAAGAACGACATAGTTGAAGTTGAATTTAAAGATCTCTCTCATGATGGTGCCGGTGTCGCTAAAGTTGAGGGGTATACGCTCTTTGTTCCTTATGGAATTCCGGGCGAAACAGCGAGAGTGAAAGTAGTCAAAACGAAGAAGGGCTACGGATTTGGTAAAATCATCGACGTATTGGAAGAAAGTGAAGAACGAAACACGCCGCCATGTCCGATTTTCTATAAGTGTGGTGGTTGTCAGACGCAACACATCACGTATGATAGTCAGCTAAAGTTTAAACAAAAACAAGTGAAAGACGTCATGGAGCGAATTGGGAAAATCGATGTTCCGATTCATGAGGTTCTTGGTATGGAAGACCCATGGCGTTATCGAAATAAAGCACAAGTTCCTGTTGGTGAAGAGGGTGGAAAGATCGTTGCCGGTTTTTACCAGCAGCGTAGTCACAAAATCATCGATATGGATCAATGTCTCATACAAGAGCAAGAAAATGATCGTGTGCTAGAAGTTGTTAAGGGTATTGCTGAAAAGTACGGAATCCGTGCCTATGATGAGCGTTCTCACCGTGGTACGTTACGACATGTTGTTGCTAAGTATGGTAAACAAACGAAGGACGTTATGGTCGTTCTTGTCACAAAGCAGAAAGATTTACCGAACAGAAAGAACATCATCCGTGATATAACGAAACAAGTACCAGGAGTGAAGTCGATCGTACAAAACATTAACCCGAAGCGTACGAACGTCATTTTTGGTGACGAAACGCGCGTGCTCTGGGGGAATGACTATATTTACGATACGATCGGTGATATCAAATTCGCTATATCTGCACGCTCATTTTATCAGGTGAACCCGGATCAGACTAAAGTGTTATATGATCAAGCGTTGCATTATGCGGGATTAACTGGAGAAGAAACGGTTATCGATGCGTATTGTGGAATTGGAACGATCTCTTTATTCCTAGCACAAAAAGCGAAAAAGGTTTACGGAGTGGAAATCGTACCTGAAGCCATTGAAGATGCGAAGCGAAACGCCGAACTGAACGGTATTTCGAACGCAGAATTTGAAGTAGGAGAAGCGGAAACTATCATTCCAATGTGGAAAAAGCAAGGCATCGAGCCTGATGTCTTCGTCGTTGATCCTCCTCGTAAAGGCTGTGATGAGTCTCTATTAGAGACGATTCTTGAAATGAAGCCAAAGAAAGTCGTTTACGTATCGTGTAACCCAGCAACGCTAGCAAGGGATCTTAGAATACTTGAAGATGGCGGGTATGAGACGAAGGAAGTTCAGCCTGTTGATATGTTTCCGCATACGACTCACGTGGAGTGTGTGACCTGGTTAGTTCGAAAATAATAGGATGAAAATGGAATTAGATAGAAAAAAACAGGTGAATTGAAATAGAAAGAGAATGACTACTTAATTGAGAATTTGTAAGATCTCATAGTAAGAGTCATTCTCTTTTTTTATATTCTATAACTATTTAACTCTAAATGATGCATAATCACTAGAACTTACATAAGGAGAGGTGGGGCGTGTGTGATAATGAGGTTATTAAAGAAACAAGATGGGGGAGTCTTTGTCCTTGTAGCGGCTACATATAACGCAATCCATAATTGCGGATGGTGATATCTACATTGACGCGCAAAACATTGTGCTTGATAGCCCTATTATCTATTCAAAGAATGGAAAAATCGAGGTGAAAAAAGGGAACGTCGTCATCAATGGAACGTTGTATTCACCGAAGAGTGAAATTATTGTTAATAACAGTGGAGCACCTGTGACTGTGAATGGAAGTATCATTGCAGACTTTATCAGATTAAATGGACCAGGAATTAGTGTGAATAGTAAAGCTACTTCTACAAATGGAGTAGTACGTTTAGTACAGTAAGAAATAAAAAAAAGAAGAGCACCTACATACAAATAGGTGCTCATCATTTATTATTACTTTGCTAATGCATCACGATCTGCAGCCATTGGAGGTTGCTCAAGCCATCCTTTTTCAATGAGAAGCTTAACTCCATCATCTGAGAAGTTTGCAATTTCCGTCACAAGCCTTCCAATGTCGAGACCAATATCATGTCTGAATGAAGACCCTAAGCCTAGTGCGTAATTTAATAAACTCCCAGCGTTCGCGAAAGCTACATGAAATAGCATTAATTTTTCTGAGAAAGGTGCAACTTTGGATTCTAATACTTCAGGGTCCCAGAGCTGTGGAGCTGGTAAGTGATCCTTGTTCAGAAGATCCTGTAGAATCTTAATGTTTTTGTGTGAGAGATCTCTGCCCCGGAGCATATATTTCTTGATGTCTTCACAGGTCACAGTCTGACTGAATGCCATCATTAGCGATTTCCCCAGTTGATTTGAATCTAAATTTACATACATTGCGGTAATTTCTGTTGCTGTCATAGGTCGTTGTTTACCAAATAACTTATGTAAGAAATCCTTAGACTCTACAAATTTCACTTCATCGGGAATTGGAATAAATGGTGCCCGAATAATAAACCCTTTTGCTAACAAGCAATTCATAGCATCTTGATAGAGTTCGCTAATGTCATCTATACATTCGTCGAAGTATGCCCTTATGTCCTCTCTAAATGATACGGTCAATGCATTTGCAAACTGTATTAAGTTAATTCGCATTGTTTCCTTTAGATAAAAAAGGTAGAACTTATCAGTAAAAATCGCCGGTGCATCGTTTTTGATGTCATTTTTACCAAAACCAGTCGGGATCGCAAAATTCTCTTTGTTAAAGATATCAGTCAATTTTGTTATGTGTTTTTGAGAAATGTTTTGCGCTTTCTGCAGTAATTCTTTTATACGCTGGTCGTCTACATTTGTTAAATAGTGTGTATAAACGCAGTCTAAAAGTGTTTCACCGATATAGTTCTTCCATAGCTCGCCTAGTTCAGTAGAAGTTAAGGTAATATATCTACCGTCTTGAGTATCCAAAATATCACGCTCCTTGCCACCTAGTTTCTCCACTAACATTACGGTTATGCTCATTTAATTCACAGTGTGATGCTCATAGATTATTAATGATTCTTGGGAGTTAGCTACCGTATTATTCATGTATGGTAAAAGTATTAAAAGACCGGAATCCAATAGGATACCGGTCTCAGATCTATTAACAAATTGGTCTTATTTGTCCACGGATTTCACCAGCTAAATTTTGTTCAGTGTGAACGTTGACGTACGTTTTGCCCTTTTTCATCTTCTTAATAAGATCTTTTACATTTTTTACACCAACATTATTTCTTTCAATATCTTCGTCGGTAATAACTCCTGTTACAGTTCCTTTACGTGTGGTGATACCATTTTGATCAGCGAGTGTCGCTAGGTCTGCACCGAAAAGAAATGCAAGAACTGGACCATTTTCGCCTTTTTCTCCAAAATGAATGTGAGCTTGTACAAAATTTTCGATGTTTTCTACTTCTAAAAAGAACTTAAGCTGAGTTTGTCGTCTATTTGAAATAAACTTTGCAACTCCACGTGCGTTTGATCTTACTGGTGGAACTTCATTACGTCCCTTTAGAATTGCGAAAAATCGACTTCTCATCTACTCACCTCCTTTGCAGGATTACAACATTATATTCACTTGAAGGTAATGTGTATAGGTGAGGGACTAGCACTGGATTAAAAGACGATTTAAGAGAAGAATTAATGTTAAACTAATAGTGGAAAAAAGTTACAGAATAGAGCACCCCAGGGAGTGCTCTATTCTGTATAGAGGGATATCCTATTTGTAATGACTATCCAGCGCGACTGCTCAATTTATTTCTGAAAAGCGCATAAGCATACATAGCAGCAATTAAAATTGCTCCACCCAAGCAATACCCACCAAGAACGTCAGTGAAATAATGCTCTTGTGTAACCAAACGACTAAAACCGATCACTACTACAAAATAAGTGCAGTAAACAGACTCATTTTCTTCACAGTTGAACTCTTTACATACTGAAATAGGAAGTAGATGATCAATCCGTATAGAATGACGCCCATGGTTACATGTCCGCTAGGAAAGCTAAATCCTTCCGCAACGACACCTTCAACAGTGGGCCGTTCTCTTTCGATGAGCCCCTTAAAATACTTATAAGAATAGTTACCGATGACGACAGCGAAGGTTACTGTGATCAAGCCGAGTATATTCTTTTTGAACGCTAACACAATAACAAATAGTACTAATAATGAGATGACGATAGGTTTAGAAGCAAGGTGGGATATTGTTTCTAGTATTTCCACAGTGGCATTCGGTGATTTCGCAAAAAAGTGAGCTAGAGTTTCATCGAGTGTTGGAGTGTTATTCTTTGATACGATAATTGCTAGAATCATTCCGATACTAATTAAGCTAATGAAAAGGATCGGATGTAGAAGTTTTCTTTCCATGTGCTCCTCCTAGATGATGAAGATCATTTAAAAGTTAATCAAACGTTTGTTTGAAAAGGAAGTAGGAAGTAGAACGGATTTTCTACTTCCTTTATTTTATACGTTTATCGGTTTGAAATTAGGAAATGGGTGATTCGCTTCTTCAAGTGAAGAAAGGCTGGTCATTTCTGCAACAGTCATAAATTTCTCCCAAAAATCCATGACTACAGGTGATTTGATGAGCTTCATCTTTTGCAGCAACAGATTTCCATTCGAAGATTTCTAAAATGGTCCCATCGATTGCTTGTAGGTGAAGTGGCATTCGGTCTTTAATCAAGTTTTCTCTTTGTAGTGTTGGTAAGTGATCTTTCACTATTTCTAGTAATTCATCTTCTTTACCAGGATGGGGACGATAGAGTGCGATTGCAACAGTTGGTTCAGACATTCGTTAGCCTCCCTTAATTGATAAGTATAATAGCTCTACTTCTTCCATGACCATTTCCCAAGCTAAGGTAGTTGTATTTGTCAGCATGAAATGTTCTGCTTGTGGTAACTCTACTAACTTTACAAAGTCTCCTGCTTCTTGGGCTTCTCTATGATACTGATTACTGATGCCGATCGGTACATGGATATCTAGCGCCCCATGGATGAGGACTTGATGCACGTCTAAAGGTAGAAGTTCGATAGGGGATGCGTCTTTGTACCGTTCAGGAAATTCCTTTGGAGAACCACCAATCAAATCAGCTGTTGGATTGTTAGGCTCGAGTGATAAGGTCTCATCTCGGTATTCATGTACATCATGCATCATCTCAAGGTCTGTTACACCTGCAAGACTGATAACACCTCCGATTGGAAGAGGATGTACTGAGGTATGCAGTGGACTCTCTTTAGTAAATTTATGTCTAGCTGCTAACCATGTCGCAAGATGACCTCCTGCAGAGTGCCCAATGGTAATTACATTGCTCAAATCAAGTGCATGTCCTTCCCTTAACGTATAAAGATGGTCACACGCTCTAGCAACGTCCGTTAATGTGTCTGGCCAGGCTTTACCTCGTTCTGACACCCTCCGATATTCAATGTTCCATGTTGCGATACCATTTGCAGTCAATGCTTCAGCAACGCCGGTCATTAGATCAAGCTTGAAAGGCTCTCTCCAAAACCCACCGTGAATCACAATCGCAACCGGGTGGGGGCCATCACCTTTGGGGATGCGCAGTTCTCCAAACTGATCTTCATCGTTTCCATAAAAAAATTTTTCCATCATGTCACCTCGTTATGAAAGTCGTACTCCTTTCATTATCTCATATCGACACGTAGGAACAATCTATTCCAATATAAAAACTCCCCAACCGTATGAGACGACCGAAGGAGTTTTGATAAAAGTTTATAAAGTATAATGAGGCTATTTACATTTAATTGTGATACTAATAAAGTTGTTCACAATCATAAATGCACCCGTGTTACCGCCACCTGATCCTGATACTGTTTTACTAGCTGAGATAGGAGAAATCGTATGGGCGCATTGGACAACGGTACCACTGTTGTTCTTGATAATAACTGGTCCTTTAATTATACATGGCATAGTCTCACACTCCCGGTTTATCTATGATAGTATATGGACAAACCGTTAAAGTGCTTGGACATGAGGCCTATCATGATAGCCTAAATTCCAATATTCATAACATAAATACACGAAAGAAAGGATGAGCATCGTGACCCAACATAACTTCCACCCTTTTCCAGTTCTGCATACTGAACGATTATCCCTAAGGAAACTATCGAGCAGTGATGTAGCTTCTATTTATAATTATCATTGTAATAAAGAGCATTTTCCGTACGTTGATATGGTTGAACACCACACACTAGAGGACAGTCGAAAATTCATAAAAAAGATGAATGAGGGTGTAGAGGAAAATAAATGGGTGATCTGGGCGATCGCAGATGCTTCAACAGATACCATTCTTGGCACCATCTCATTATGGAACCTTTCTAGTGACGGGAGAAAAGGCGAACTAGGATATGGTCTTCATCCAGGCAATACCGGAAAAGGACTAATGACAGAAGCGCTCGCAAAAGTTCTTCACTTCGGTTTCTATACAATGGGCCTTGAAACAATTGAAGCGTATACGAATGAAGACCATCAACGGTCCATTTCATTACTAGACAAACATGGATTCACAAAAATCAAAACGGTAACTGAAAAAGGACCGAGCGGGAAGCTTATGAACCTTGCTGTGTTCGAGAAAAAAAGCGAGTGAAAGCCACGTTTAAAACGCTCAGACGCTGAGCGTTTTTTTATATTAAATTAGTATTCTACATTACCAATAATGGAAGGGATTGAACGAAATATCATCGATTGCTGTAAAGGGTACCGAAATTAAGGCAGCTCCTAGAAAAAAGTAGCTAGCATCGTCTGATTCTTTTTGCTTACTACCGAGAGGGCGTAGATAAACATGAGTTTCATCTACTTGATCAATATAACCGTGATAAACATGACCGTCGTGACAGAGAATCTTCACACACTTATCGATGTTATTCGTGAATTCTTCGTAAAAGGACATGCTTCTCCTCTTTTCTAGTAGTAATTGAACGGTAGGAAGAGCATAGCTTCCCACTGTACTACTAGAATATGAGCGAACTAGGTGAAGCGTTCAACTAGTAATTTCTCATAAGAAGAAAGCCCGCTTTCGTGCGAGCGGGCTTTCGTTATAATAGTCCGATTAGTGTTAATCCAAACAGGAAGAAGCTAGCGAGAACAACTTTCCCTGCAAGAGGGAGGGTTTGCTTGCCATTCGAGTTGATTCTTTGTTCCTCTTCATTGACTGTTTCTCTGTATTTAGGATTGCAGCATCCCATTACGCAACACTGTCCCATCCGGTTATGTCTTCTTCTAAGGGAATATTTGCTGCGCGTTGTTTACGAGCTGCATAGAAGAAAGTAATAATGACACTTATTGTGATGATCGTTGCGCCGATATAGGCAACGTTAAGTGGCAAGCTGAATCCAATTGGTGCATTCAAGATGTACGTTGTTGTTGCCATCGTAATGAATACTGCTGGGATCATCGCGATCCAATAGTTTTTCTTTGCGATGAATAGATACATAGAGCCTACCCATAGGGCAATCATTGCTGTTGATTGGTTTGCCCATGAGAAGTAGCGCCAGAGCAAAGTGAAATCAATCTTTGTAAGAGCAAAAGCGACTGCGAATAATGGTAGTGCGATCCAAAGGCGGTTTGAAATCTTCTTCTGAGAGTACTTAAAGTAGTCTGCAATAATCATACGTGCGCTTCGGAAGGCTGTATCGCCAGACGTAATCGGTAGTACGATAACACCTAGCACTGCAAGTGTTCCACCGATAGCACCTAGCATGAGTGTGGAAGCTTCACTTACAATAGCAGCAGGACCACCGTTTGCAAGTAGTTCGTTCAAGCCAACTGGTCCGTTAAATAGACTCATAGCAGCTGCCGCCCAGATCATAGCGATAATACCTTCAGCAATCATCATACCGTAGAAGATACGACGTCCTTGTTTTTCGCTTTGTGTTGTTCGCGAAATAATCGGTGTCTGTGTCGCATGGAAACCTGAAAGTGCACCACAGGAAATCGTTAAGAATAACAGCGGAAAGATAGGTGCGCTGTCAGGATGTAAGTTCGTAAGGCTGATTTCAGGGATAGGTGCGCCTGTAAATACAAGCCCAGCCCCTACTCCTAGTGCACTGATAAGTAGAAGTGCGCCAAAGATAGGGTAAAATCGTCCGATGATTTTATCGATCGGTAATAGTGTCGCGATAATATAGTAAATAAAAATAGCTCCAAGAATGAGCCCCATCGTTGCCCAACCGTTCATCATGTTGTTTAGAAGTCCTGCTGGTGCGGTAACGAATACTGTACCCGTCAATAATAGAAGGAGTACTGCGAATGCGTTTACCACATGTTTCATAACTTTTCCTAGAAACTTCCCAGCGAGCTCTGGTAAGTGTGCGCCGCGGTTCCTAATCGAAATCATACCTGTTAAATAGTCGTGTACTGCCCCGGCAAAGATACACCCAAAAACAATCCATAAGAAAGCAACTGGGCCATAAAGTGCACCAAGGATTGGACCAAAGATTGGACCTACTCCAGCAATATTTAGTAGTTGAATCAATGAGTTTTTCGGTGTGTTCATTGGAAGATAATCGACACCATCTTGATGTGTATATGCGGGAGTGTGTCTTTCACCGTTCACTCCGAACGTTTTTTCTACAAACTTTCCATACGTGAAATATCCAATTACTAGAAGTGCAATTCCCACTAAAAATGTAATCATGTTAACTCCTACCTTTCCGTACTTTGTATGCGTTTACATAAATTATAGGAAAGATAGGGGAAGAGTGGGGGAGATTTGGACAAGATGTTGAAATGCATGGTTGAAATGTATGTGTAAGCGTTTATCATGCACGTCTATAACTCAAGCTTTGAGCGAAGAGACTTTACATAATTTCGACTAACAGCGAGCTTGTCGTCGACTCCATCAAGCTCGAGCTGGTAAGCTCCATTAAACCAGGGGGTAAGCCTAGAAACGTACATAAGGTTTACGATATAGCTTTTATGAATTCTGAAGAACGGATAAGTAGACAATCGGTTTTCTAGTTCTTTCAGAGTCATTTTGACTTCGAACTCATTCTTTTTAAGAATGATTCGTGAAACTCGGTCGTCGCGGCAAATATAGAGAATATCGGCAGGATCAATATAATGAATCTCACCATCTGTTTCAATAGAGAGCTTTCCATTTTTTATTTGAGGCGACGAATCTTTCGTAGTTGATGAAATTAATTTCTCCAGACGTTGGACTGTTTGGGCGAGCTGTTCCTCTTCATATGGCTTCAACAAATAATCGACGGCTTCATAGCGAAATGCCTCAGCTGCAAACTCAGGATAAGCTGTTGCAAATACGATAAAGGGAGGTTTCTTCAGTTCTAGAAGTGCTTTAGCAGCCTCCATTCCATTCATCGCAGGCATTTCTACATCTAAGAAAACAACATCAGGTTGAAGCTGAATAGCTTTTACGACAGCTTCTTGGCCTGAGTCTGCTTCACCTGTAACGTTTATCGAGCTAAATTCACCAAGAAGGTGAACGAGCTCTTCACGACTATATCGTTCATCATCGACAACTAATGTTTTAATTACGTTCATTCGTTACTCCTCCATAGATGGAATCAAAAAGCGGATAGTGGTTCCGTTGTCTTGTTCACTAGAGATCTGAAGACCTGCCTGCTCACCATATAGCATTGTAAGACGGCGGTTAACATTATAAAGGCCGAGCCCTGTGCCACTTTCAGAATCTAGTGGGGCTTTGCCGATTTCCTTCAGTCTCTCTGGTGGAATTCCTGCACCGTTATCTTTCACACTAACAAGAGTTTCTTGTTGTTGGCAGGTGATGCTAATCTCGACGATGCAGTTCGAATTCTTATTCTTTATCCCGTGCTTAATCGCGTTCTCAACGATTGGTTGCAGAGTTAGTGGTGGAAGCTTTCGATAGAGCGTGTGCTCTTCTATATCGTATACGACACGAAGCCTGTCCACAAAACGTGCTTCTTCTACCTCGAGGTATGCTTTTACATGTTTCAATTCCTGATTGAGGGTTGTCATATTTGCTGTTGTGCCAGACAAGTTCTGTCTAAGAAAATGAGAGAGCGAAAGCAATAGCTTCCGTGCTTTTGCTGGTTCCGTTCTCACTAAGGATACGATCGTGTTCAGAGAGTTGAATAAAAAGTGTGGACTAATCTGAGCTTGCAACGCCTTAATCTCAGCTTCTTTTGCAAGCTGATAAGCGTTATCGGCTTCAGCTATTTCTAGTTGGTTACTTAAGAGAACGCTTAAACCTGTAACTAGTTCTGTAATGACATTCGTAATTTCTTTTTCAGATTGAAAATAAAACTTCAATGTCCCGATCGTCTCACCCCGCTGCTTTAATGGAGCTACAATCGCAGCCCCTAGAGGACAGTCTTTGTCGGCACAATGAATCGTTCGATCGTTTGCAATCATCATTTGACCATCTTGAATCACGTCTCTCGTGATACTTGTTTGAATCGTGTTTCCAGCTTGATGATGATCGCCCCCAATTCCAACATGGCTAAGGATATGGGTATTGTCCGTAATGGCTACTGCGCTTCCTTCAACCTCTCGATGGAGAATACGGCATACCTCTGTAGCTGAGTTTGTTGTAAGCCCCTTTCGTAAATAACCGAGTGTTTCATCTGCGATTCGGAGGGTTTTCTGAGCTTGAAGAGCACCAGCTTTTTCTTCTTCATTCACCACGTTCTTGATGATCAGTAAGAATAACGCGCACCCTATGCCGTTCGCTAGTATCATCGGAAAACCAATTACTTCTACGAGTGCTAAAGCATTTTCGAATGGTTTTGATAGCCCGAGTATGATCATCATTTGGACAGCTTCCGCACCAGCTCCAATTAGGAAGGCTGATTGGAGTTTTACATGGCGGTTTCGTTTATGTAGAGCACCTGAGATTAATCCGGCGATAATTGCTGCTAGTCCGCAAGCGAGAGCAGTGAACCCACCGAGAAAATAGCGATGCGCACCTGCGATAAGGCCAGCGCCGATACCAACCCGATAGCCTCCAAGTAGTCCCGCGAGGACAACACCGATTACTCTAGAGTTCGCGATTGCTTCATCTGAAGAAACGCCGATCGGCCATGCATTGAACTGGAATGACTCGGTGTTGAATGTTAATCCTGTATATGTACCGATAATGCCAAAGAATCCAAAGAAGCCGATCGCAACGTACTGCTGGTTCCGCGCAAGACGCTCATTGTAAATCATTTCTCTAAAAAAGCGAAAGCGAGTTAATACAAACGCAATCGTGACGATAATTCCAAGACGCTCTAGCATCGTTAGTAGCAGTTCGAACATCGTAAAGCCTCCTGATTTCGTGCCTGTCACCACCCGTAGCGTATCGAAGATTGTCGAGCGGTTTCCTTTCATTATACTGGTTTTTGTGTTTGGGGGAAAACAGCCAGTTGAAGAAGCGTATTCCTAAATTTAACAATTGTGATAAAGTAAGAGTAATAGTCTATTAAGAATGACAAGGAGTGCTTAGATGGCGATTAAATACAACGTTTGTCTTGATTGTGGCTCAAACAAATCAGCAAAAATCATATATGGCATGCCGACACATGAGGTGAAACCCAAGGTGGAGAGGGGAGATATCATACTAGGAGGATGTTCTCTTCCTGAAACGCATAAGGATTACCAATGTAAGAGCTGTGGGTTTGAGTGGTCAAAAGAGGAAGCAGTGGATGATGCTTATCGGAAGATTACTAGCATTAAAGCAAACATTGGTGGCTTTTTTGGAAATAGCTATGAAATTGAGTGGCGAATAAGTACAGGCGAAGTGACACATCTCTATTGGGAGATTTCAAGGGAAGAGGACCCGGTCACATTTAACACGACCTATCACAACGCTCATTATTTAGACTCTATTAAATCCATAAATCTACTAAGATGGAAGAGAGATTACCAACCAGAGGAAATGGTGTTAGACGGCACTTCCTGGAGCGTGGAGATAGAAAAAGGTGATAAGGTTATTAGTAAGCATGGCTGCAATGCTTATCCAAAAACGTGGGAACAGTTTTGTGAGTTGATGGAAGAAGTGTCAGGGAAAACGTTTAATTAAGGAAGGACCTATCCATATAGAAAAAGCAGACCAAGGCCTGCTTCACAGTTAGGTATTATCCACATAATTCTGCGAGAATTTTTTGTACATCATAGATGCTATCATCTTTTTTGAATTGCTTAGAGACAGCTGGTGCCTGAGATCCTGATATCCAGATTTTTAGTTCTGCATCTAGATCGAAGTGTCCGGCGGTTTCGATAGAAAAGTGTGAGATGCTCTTGTAAAGGACGGAGTGGTACTCAATTTTCTTACCCGTCATCCCTTGTTTGTCTACAAACAGTAAGCGCTTGTCTGTGAATACGATCAAGTCACGCACAAGCTTGAATGCAGCATTGACTTCTTCTGATTCTGCAAGGATGTTTGAGAGTTCTTTTTTTACTTCTGCTTTATCGATTGTTGAAGCGTTGCCCATGAAACCGCTAAGAAATCCCATTGTAATTCCTCCTTTAGACTAGTCTGCTACTTATACTAATATCTTACCAAACTGAGCAGCACCAAGCACTAAATGTACATTGTCGAAAAATAAGTAGAATGATTTTAATTTGATAGCGTAAATTGTTAAGTGAATCCAATCAGTCTAAAAGAAATGATTAGAAAGGACTGTTAAGCTAGTAGGGAGGCGGATCATATGGCAGTGATGAAGTTAGATGAAGGTGTTGAGCTATACTATGAAGATGTTGGGATGGGCGACCCTATAATCTTTATTCATGGTGTTTGGATGAGTAGTCGTTTCTTTAAAAAACAGCTTTCACACTTTCGTAAGAAGTATCGTGCTATTTCTCTAGACCTTAGAGGACACGGACAATCGTCACAGGTGGAAACTGGTCATACTGTAGCTACTTACGCCAAAGATTTAAAACAATTTATTGAGAAACTCGATTTAAGAGAAGTTACCCTAGTTGGTTGGTCGATGGGAGCATTTGTAATATGGGAGTATATTCATCAATTTGGAGAAGAAGGGTTAAAAGGGACTATTATAGTAGATGAACTTGCGTCCGATTTCAAATGGCCTGATTTTGAAATCGGAGCATTTGATTTGCCCGCTTTAACTGGTATGATGAGACAAATACAAACTGACCAAGAAGGCTTACTTAAAGGGTTTCTACCGTTAATGTTTAAGGAAGATCTACCAGAAGAAGAGTTAGAATGGATGCTTGAGGAGACAACTAAACTTCCAGCTTCCATTGCTAGTGCCATTCTTTTTGATCAATCGATCGTAGATTGTCGTCCCTATTTTAAACACATCTCAAAACCCACATTGTTATGCTTTGGAAGAGAGGAGAAATTAATTCCAGTTGCTGCAGGTGAGCATTTGCAAAAGAGTATCGCTCATTCAAAGCTAGAAATATTTGAGGAAAGCTGTCATTGTCCTTTTCTAGAAGAACCAGAGAAATTTAATGATGTTGTAGACCATTTTGTGCAATCATTAAAAAAATAATGGGAAACAAAAGAGGCATATTATGTGTGAATATGCCTCTTTGGTATGCAGAAAAAAGATTCTGAAAACTATCGAAAAAAGTGTTGCTATGTAAAATCTCGTGATATATAATCACATTAACGAAAGCGCTTTCGATACAGAGGAGATAACGATGATTACAATCTACGACCTTGCAAAGAAAACTGGTTTTTCTAGTACAACAGTCTCTAAAGCACTTAACAATTATCCTGATGTAAGTCAGAAGACAAGACAAGCTATACTTCAAACTGCGACTGAAATGGGATACTTACCAAATGCTCATGCTCAATCGCTTTCCACGAAAAAATCATGGACGATAGGAGTCATGTTTTCGGAAGCAAATGAAGTTGGATTGAAACACCCGTTCTTTAGTGCAATTATCGAGAGTTTTCGTAAGCACGCTGAGAAAGAAGGCTATGATTTAATTCTTGCTTCAAGAAATTTAAGAAGCAGGGACACAAGTTACCTTGAACATTTTCTATATCGCGGTGTGGATGGAATCGTAGTGATAAGTTCTGATCCGAAAGACGAACAAGTTCAAGAAATGATTAACAGTAATCTACCGATAGTAGTAATCGATATGACGAATAGTAATTGTAGTGTTGTTCTGTCTGATGATCTATCTGGTGGGGAGTTAGCGATCAATTACTTACACTCTTTAGGTCATACGAAGATTGCTCATATTGCTGGTGATGCCACAATACATGCTGGTAAAGAAAGAATTCAAGGGTACAAAAAAGCAATGAATAAGCTAAGACTACCTACTCCTAACGAATACCTGATAAATGGTGGACTGTTCTCAATTGAAGAAGGTAGGCAAGCAATGGCCAAGTTACTGGACCTACCGGATTTACCAACTGCTGTTTTCATAGCAGGTGACCACATGGCAATTGGTGCTATGGAAATTGCAAAGTCTAGAGGAGTAAAGATTCCTGAAGATCTATCAATAATTGGATATGATGATATAGAAATGGCGAGCTACGTGACTCCTAAGCTCACAACAGTAAGACAAGATACTGATTACCTTGGGGTACGAGCAGCACAGCTGTTGATCAAACAAATGGTTCAGAAGAAGAAAATCATCACAGAAGATATCATCCCAGTGCAACTTATTGAAAGAGAGTCCTGTGGCCCTCTAAAAAAACAAAAATAATTTTTTTTACCATTACACGAAACCGCTTTCGTAAATAGCGGGATTTTATTTAGAGTTCTTCGAAACCGCTTTCGAAACTTATTTTTATAACTTTTTCGAAACCGCTTTCGTAACTAATATATACCTAATCCTTAAGGGGGAAAATAAGCATGAAGAAAATTGTTGGACTGTTGATGTCACTAGTTCTGTTGCTTGGGGTTTTTGCAGGTTGTTCGAATACAGAGTCGTCTGGCGAAGCGAAAGACGGTAAGAAGAAAGCTGACTTGAAAGTATGGTCATTTACTGATGAATTGAAAAAACCAATTACTAAATTCGAAGAAAAGAACGGCGTTACAGTAGAACTAACGATCGTTCCAATCGCTGATTATCCTACTAAGTTAAAGCCAGTACTTGAAAGTGGTGTAGGGGCACCTGACGTATTCACAGGTGAAATTGCTTTCCTTAAACAATGGGTTAATGCTGGTTACTGGGAAAACCTTTCAGAGAAGCCTTACAACGTAGATGAGATTGCTGATAATTACGTACCATATGTATTCGATCTAGGTAAAGATCAAAACGGAGACGTACGTGCTCTTTCTTGGCAAACTACTCCTGGTGGACTTTTCTACAAGCGTAGTATCGCGAAAGAAGTTCTTGGAACTGACGATCCAACAGAAATAGGCGAAATGCTTTCTTCAATGGATAAAGTATTTGAAGTTTCTGAGAAGATGAAAGAAAAAGGTTATCGTATGTTCCCTGATGAAGGCTCAATCCGCTGGTTTGCACAAGGTGACAATCCACAGCCATGGGTAAATGAGAAAGACGAATTGAAGCTTACAGATGAGAAGATTGAGTTCCTTGATTATGCAAAGGAATTACGTGAAAACAGCTACACTGCTCTTGCTCCAGAATGGTCTCCATCATGGTTCGAAGCAATGGATAAGCCTATCAAAGTAAAAGAAGATGGCAAAGAAACTGAAACTGAAGTATTCTCTTATGTTCTTCCAACGTGGGGTCTTCACAGCGTACTTAAGACAAATGTAAAAGAGTCTAATGGTGACTGGGCAGTTACAAGTGGTCCGAGCCCTTACTTCTGGGGTGGTACATGGTTAGGTGTGTACAACAAATCTGAGAACAAAGAGCTTGCATATGATTTCGTGAAAATGATGACACAAGACGACGAGTTCTTAACTGACTGGGCGACAGAAACTGGTGATGTTCTTTCTTACCTTCCTGTAACAAATAAAATCAAAGATGACTTTAGTGATGAGTTCCTTGGTGGACAAAACAACTATAAATTCTTCCTTGAGCAAGCGAAAAACATTGAACCAGGTATCGTAACAAAGTACGACCAACAGCTTGATACGTTCTACGGAAATGCCGTTTCGGAATATGTAGATGGAAAGAAAACGAAAGAAGCAGCAATCAAAGAATTCTATCGTAAAGCACAAAACGCTTATCCTGAGTTAAAAGTACCAAAGAACTAGTAACAAATTATAAGCGGTATAAAATTTTATACCGCTTATCTTAATTTTGAAAGGAGTGCGATGAAATGAAGAACCTAAATCGGTATGGCTATTTCTTCATTGCCCCGTTTTGGATCATCTTTCTCGTTTTTAATATATATCCCGTCGCTCTAACGTTCTATTATAGCTTTACAAATTATAGCGGTAGCGGAGTAGCAGAAGTAGTTGGCCTTGCGAATTACCAACGTCTTTTAACAGATACATTCTTTGTTGAAGCGTTTTTCAACACATGGAAGATTTGGGGCATTAACTTCGCACTTCAAATTGGAATTGCTCTTATTCTTGCAGCAATATTCTCAGATATGCGTGTGAAAATGAAAGGTTTAGCGTTCTTTCGCTCGATCTTCTACCTTCCAAACTTAATCACAGTAAGTTCAGTAGCGTTGTTGTTTGGGATTTTACTAGATTGGCAGCACGGCTCTTTAAATATAGTTTTGATGAACCTTGGTCTAATTTCTCAGCCGATCAACTGGTTGAACGAACCAGCAACCGCTCAGTTATCCGTTTCCCTGATTTTAACGTGGATGTGGTTTGGTCATTCCTTCATTGTAGTCATGGCTGGAGTGTCAGGTATCTCTAAAGACTACTACGAAGCAGCTCTAATTGACGGTGCAACGAGAATGCAAACATTCTTTCACATTACATTGCCATTATTAAAGCCTATTCTTTTGTACATTATGATTACTTCTCTAATCGGTGGTCTTCAGTTGTTTGACCTACCAATGCTATTAACGGATGGAATCGGATCTCCTGATGGCTCACTTAATACGATGGTGTTGTACTTGTACAACCAAGCATTCAAATATAACAACTATGGATATGCAGCTGCAGTAGCTTATGGTCTATTCATCATTACGATCATCTTCTCAGCAATCGTATTCAAGTCGATGTACCGTAACGAACGTAAACAAGCGAGGCAGGTGTAATCATGATAGACAGAACTGAACTTGAAAAAGGTGTCCCTCAAAATCATGAGTCAGAGAAAGTCCTATTGCCGCATGAGATGAAAATCAAGAAACGTCGGTCGATGGTTAAGGGTATTATATACGCTCTTCTCATTTTGATGGCTATCGTATGTTTTATCCCATTCTTAATGATGCTTGTAAACGCGACTCGTTCAAATGATGCAATTCTAACAGGTTTTACATTAATTCCAGGTAGTTCACTACTAGAAAACTACAGAACGATGATGGAGTATGTGAATATTTGGAACGGTTTTAAGAACAGCCTCATTATCTCAGTTCTGGTAACAGTACTTACAGGCTACTTCTCAGCACTTACTGCATATGGTTTTGCTTTCTATGAATTCAAAGGTAAGAATGGTCTCTTTGTCTTCATGCTTGTCATGATGATGGTTCCGGGTCAGCTAGGGTTAATCGGTTTCTACGAGCTTAGTAAAACACTAGGTATTCTAGATACGTTTATCCCACTTATCGTGCCTGCAATTGCCAGTCCATTCGTGGTGTTCTTCTTACGTCAGTATATTAAAACAACGCTTCACCCAAGTTTAATAGAAGCGGCAAGAATCGACGGAGCAAGTGAGTTGAGAATATTCCATACTGTAGCGATTCCAATCATGATGCCGGCAGTTGCAACGATGTCGATCTTTACATTCATCGGTTCATGGAACAATTACATTATGCCGCTTGTTATTCTTTTCTCACCAGAGAAATACACGTTGCCTGTATTGATGGGCTTCTTGAAAGGGTCTCAGGTTGCACAAAATCTAGGATCTATGTACCTTGGTATCGCTATTTCAGTAGTACCGATCATGATCGCATTCTTATTCTTGTCTAAATACATTATCAACAGTATCTCAGCAGGAGCTGTTAAGGAATAGAGGAGTGAAGGTTAATGAAGTTTGATAAGCAATTTACGTTCGGAACGGCAACATCTTCTTATCAAATAGAAGGAGCATACCAGGAAGGTGGTAGAACGCCTTCGATCTGGGATATGTTCTGTGATATTCCTGGAAAAGTTCACGAGGGTCATAATGGCGATGTAGCTTGTGACCACTACAATCGCTACGAAGAAGATATTCAAATTATTAAAGATCTTGGTGTAGATTCTTATCGATTTTCAATTGCATGGCCTCGTATCTTCCCTGCAAAAGGGGTATACAACGCAGAAGGAATGGCGTTTTATAAAACCCTTGCTAAACGTTTACGAGAAGAAGGTATTAAACCCGCTGTAACGCTGTATCACTGGGATCTTCCAATGTGGGCGCACGATGAAGGCGGCTGGGTAAATCGAGATTCTGTAAAGTGGTTCCTTGAGTACGCAGAAGTTTGTTTCCGAGAGCTTGATGATTTAGTAGATTCATGGATTACACATAACGAGCCGTGGTGTGCAGGTTTCCTAGGGTATCATCTTGGCGTACATGCACCGGGTCACAGAAACCTTGATGAAGCAGTTCGCGCTGTCCACCATATGCTTCTTTCACATGGGGAAGCAGTTAACATGCTGAAGCAAGACTTTAAGTCGAAAACATCGATCGGTATCACGTTAAACCTTTCACCCGTATATCCAAAAACAGATTCTGTGAATGATCGTCTTGCTGCTAATAATTCAGATGGCTACTCTAATCGCTGGTTCTTAGATCCTGTTTTTAAAGGCAGCTATCCTGTAGATATGATGAATCTCTTCTCTAAATACGTCCATTCTTATGACTTTATTAAAGAGGGCGATTTAGAGACGATTTCTACACCGTGTGATTTCTTTGGCATTAACTACTACAGCCGTGGTCTTGTAGAATTCAATGCCGCAAATGATTTCTTAACAGCTGGTGCTCATTCTGATTACGAGAAGACAGGGATGGGCTGGGATATTGCGCCAGAAGAATTTAAAGATCTTATTCGAAGGCTTAGAAATGAGTATACGAATCTACCGATCTATATCACTGAAAACGGTGCAGCATATGATGACAAGCTTGAGAATGGCCGCGTAAATGACCAAAAGAGAATTGACTATGTTAACAAACATCTTCAAGCAGTGTCTGACCTGAACGAAGAAGGCATGAACATTCAAGGGTATTTCTTATGGTCATTGCTTGATAACTTTGAGTGGAGCTTCGGATATGACAAGCGATTCGGCATCATTTATGTAGATTATCAAACACAAGAAAGAGTCTGGAAAGATAGTGCACGATGGTATTCAGAAGTCGTGAAAAACAGAGGAGCAGTAGCACCTCTTAACGCATAATCCGAAAGGAGCATTAAGTTGATTACTAAAACGATTACACATATTCAGACAGCTAGAGATACGGGGGATCGCCTGCAAGTGAAGGAACCAGTTTCCTTCACTTCAGCACCCGCTGATGATGCAGTACAACTTTCAATTAATACAGAAAAAACATTTCAAACAATAATGGGATTTGGCGGTGCTTTTACTGAAGCATCTGCTTACTCCCTTTCTTTAATTAGTAAAGAAAAACGTGATGAAATCCTTCATCGATATTTTGATCCTGTCGACGGTCTTGGCTATCGTCTTGGAAGAACGCACATTCATAGCTGTGATTTTGCACTTGGCAACTATACGTATGTAGACGAGGGAGACACTACGCTCGAAAGTTTTTCGATCGAAAGAGAAAGAGAGCTTGTTATTCCATTAATTAAGGATGCAGCAAAAATTGTAGGGGATAACTTAACAATTGTTTCCTCACCGTGGAGTCCACCTGCTTGGATGAAAGATACGAATGAAATGAATCATGGAGGCAAGCTGCTACCAGAATATATGCCGATTTGGGCGGAGTATTATGTGAAGTACATAGAGGCGATGGAAGATGAAGGGATCCCAATCTGGGGTATTACGATTCAAAATGAGCCAGAGGCAAAACAAGTTTGGGATTCTTGCCTTTATACAGCTGAAGAAGAACGCGATTTCATTAAAGATCATCTTGGGCCAACGTTACAGAAGCGTGGAAAAAATGACCTTAAGGTAATCATCTGGGATCACAACCGCGACGTTGTTTATGAAAGAGCGAAGACCGTCCTTTCTGACCCAGAAGCAGCACAGTATGTGTGGGGCACAGGTCTACACTGGTATGTATCAGAGGAATTCGAAAACCTTTCAAAAGTTCATGACGAGTTTCCTGATAAGCATCTTATCTTCACAGAGGGATGCATTGAAGGTGGCGTACAGCTCGGTGCATGGCATACTGGCGAGCGCTATGCTCGTAACATTATGGGGGATATCAACAATCATTTAGAGGCATGGATCGATTGGAACATCGTACTGAATGAAGAGGGCGGTCCAAATCATGTTGGTAACTACTGTGATGCCCCAGTCATTGTCGATACGAAAAAGGATGAAGTTCACTACAATAGCTCATTTTATTACATCGGCCATTTTAGTAAATATGTGAAGCCTGGTGCAGTCAGAATCGAGCATACAAACTCAAGTGAAAAGATTCAAACGACAACTTTCCGTAATCCATCAGGAGAAATCGTCATTGTAATGATGAATCAAGGTGATGAATCGGTTAAAGTGTCTGCAGATTTAAACGGAGAAACGTTCCAGGTAGAACTGACAGGTCATTCAATCTCAACGCTTCTTATCTAAAAAGATTATGAGGGGGACAACATCCAATATGCGAAACGCACTATCTGTTATGCTTGCTGGCGTCCTAGTTCTTAGTCCAATGGTACCAACCGCTGCATCGAGCACCGATAAAGGAAAAGGTGAGAAAAGTGAAGTGGCTGTTAACGCGCAGTTTAATCCTGTCGCAACAAAAGGAAAGCTTCATGGAACAACAAGAGTGAAAGCTTCCGTACAGGACGGTCACCATCTCGCTGTTAAAATATCTCACAAGCCAATTACCGTGGAAAAAGGGCAAGCTGTGCCAAACGATCGTACTGTTACGAATCCTTATCAATCTGGGGCGGACATTTCTGGTGTGGATGCAGCAATCAACAAGTATGTAATGGTCTATGTGGTAAATGTAAATCAAGAAGTAGTCGACTTCAAACAGCTAACACTTAAGAAAAATGATGTTCGGGACGAAGACTGGAACATTGTTTGGGAAGATGACTTTGATGGAACCGCCATTGATGAAGATAAGTGGAACTTCATCGAAGGTGGCGGTGGTTATGGAAATAATGAGTGGCAGAACTATACGAGCCGTGAGAAAAATGCGCGTGTTGAAGATGGTTCACTCGTCATTGAAGCACACAAAGAGCAGTATGGCGGTAATGACTACACTTCAGCGAAGCTGACTACTGAGAACAAAGGCGATTGGACGTACGGTCGTTATGAAATTCGCGCGAAGCTTCCAAAAGGGCAGGGCATGTGGCCAGCAATTTGGATGATGCCAACAGATTATGACCTTTATTCTGGATGGCCTGCTACTGGAGAAATCGATATTATGGAACTTCTAGGTCATGAACCGGACACAGTACATGGAACGCTTCATTACGGAAAACCATGGAAGAATACGGGCGAAAAGTATAAGCTTCCTGTAGGTGATTTCTCAGATGACTATCATACATTTACTGTAGATTGGGAACCTGGCGAGTTTCGCTGGTATGTAGATGGTATTCTTTATTCAAAGCAAAACGATTGGTTTACGAAGAGCGAAGATGAAGCAGCACCGTATACGTATCCTGCTCCATTTGATCGCGACTTTTTCTTGCAGCTTAATTTAGCTGTCGGTGGAAACTGGCCTGGTTACCCTGATGAAACCACCACCTTCCCTAATAAGATGCTTGTCGATTATGTGAAGGTCTATGAGCTTGATGGCGAATATCGTGAGGCTGGTGAACGTCCAGGTTCTGGGGAGACTGTTGAAAATTTAAGAGAGCCAATTGATGGTGACTATGTCTACAATGGAAGTTTCGATTCTGATTTAGAGTATTGGGCTTTCCAGCCGTTTGAACCTGGTTCTGGTTTTGCAGGAGAAGGATCAGCAATAGTGGACAATGGTGAAGTGAAGGTCGAAATCTCAAAACCTGGTTCTGAAACATATGGTATTCAGCTTGTGCAATCACATCTTCCAATTGAAAATGGGGAACGGTACAAGCTAACGTTCAATGCACGATCCACTGACAACCGTAATATGGTTGTTAACGTTTCTAGTCCAGAAAGAAGCTTTACAAGATATCTAGCAGATAAAACAATCGCGCTTACTTCAGAATCGAAGGAATATGCTTTTGAATTTGACATGGAAGATACAACAGATGCAAATGCACGCATCGAATTTAATATGGGACAAAGCTCAGACTTACCTGTTTGGATTGATAACGTCAGCTTAACGAAGCTACCGAAAGATCCTAATGCATCCAAAAAAATTCTTCCAGACGGTAACTACATTTATAACGGTACATTCGATCAAGGCGATGACCGTAAGGTGTTCTGGAATTTGAATTTAGATAAGAAAGTAAAAGCACGTACATCAGTAGATCCAGCTGTTTATCAAAGAGAAATGAAGGTTAATGTCAAAAAATCCTCTAGTCTAGATGATGTACGCCTTACTCAGGATAAGCTGAATCTAGAACAAGGGACTTGTGTTCTGACTTTTGATGCAAAAGCGGATGAAGTGAGATCAATCGGTGTCCGAGTAAGAAATGAAGATTTAAATGCCGAATTAGCTCGTAAAGATGATATAAAGCTAACCGACGAGATGAAATCATATCAACTAACACTTCAGTTGAACGACTCGGATCCAAAGAGTGTGTTTGAGTTCTTACTTGGTGGTCAACGTTCAGCAGTAGCAATCGATAATGTTCAAATGAAACGTGTTTCACCACCTGTAACGATCGATGGCGCAACAAAATTAGAAGCAGAAGCTTTCCAAACGATGTCAGGCGTGCAAGTTGGCGAGGACGGCGGCAGCGTTGGCTGGATTGATGAAGGCGATTGGATGCAATATGCCGTAGACGTTAAGGAAGCAGGCGACTATACAGTACGTTATCACGTTGCAACTGATCGAGATAATGGAAGTGTGACATTATTAAGTAAAGCAGGCAACGTTTACAACGGTACACGTGGAATGAGTGAAATCACTCCTGAAGATGCTGATGGAAAAACATCGATTAATGTTGCTAGAACAGGCGGATGGGGTGCATTCAAGACTGTAACTGATACGATTTATTTAAATGAAGGTATCCAAACGCTACAATTAAATGCACCTAATGTGAATGTGGATTGGTTCTCTTTTGTACCTGAAAACTCCACTGAAGGTATTGTATCAAATGGTGATTTTGCACAAAATTTGGCTCACTGGGGAACTTGGTGGGGAGACCAATGGAGTGGAGTTGCTGAAGGAGACGCTTCAGTTGTTAACGGACAACTTGAAGTGGCAATCTCTAAAACAGGCGCACAATCTTATAGCCCACAGGTATTCCAGGAAAATCTAGTGCTGGAAAACGGGAAGACGTATCAAGTATCCTTTGATGCTAAGTCTTCAATAGCCAGAGATATTAAGCTTGTAATCGGTGAGCCTTTAAGTAATGATCCTTGGTTTAACACGTTCACAGAACCTAAAGTAATCTCGATTACAGAAGAAATGAAAACCCAAACAATGGAGTTTGTCATGAATCAAGACACAAATGTGAACGGAAAACTCGTGTTTGAACTTGGTAAGGTTAATGGTGAATCAGTGCCTGCTACAATTACTCTGGATAATGTGAAGATCGAAGAAGTGAAGTAGTAGTGCCTGGCACCACCCGGTTTAGCTAGAATAATGTCGAAACAAAACGCCCTCTCGAAGAAATTCGAGAGGGCGTTTTTATCCTAAAGTAAACTTACTTGTCTTTCACATCACCTTTGCGTTCCTGGTATTCACCTTTTGATTTATCTCGTTTGCCTTCTTCTTGCATCTTAGGATCGTCTTTTGCATTTCCTACTTGATCTTTAAGCTCACCTTTTGTTTTAGAAACGGCACCTTTTACTTTGTCACTTAAGCCTTTGTTATTACTCATCTTATAGCACGCTCCTTTCAAAGTTAACTTAAAAACAAAATACCCCCTGAAGAGATTAGCCAAACTTGCTAATTCGTCAGAGGGTAAAAAAAGTGTATTAGTTAGATTTATCTTGTACTGGTTTATCTGTCCAGATGTCTGATTCTAGACCTTTGATCGTATCTTTGTAGAACTGAGGATCTTGTCCAGCTTTTCGTTGGTCGCGATAATCTTTAAGAGCAACGAAAGCAATCTTACCAATGATCGCAATGACTATTAAGTTGAGTAATGCCATGAGTCCCATTGAAAGATCGGCCATGCTCCAAACGATTCCAAATCCGGCATTCGCTCCAAACATAACCATGCCTAGAACGGCTAGACGATAAATAAATTTAGCTGTTGGGCTAGATTTGATGAATTCAATATTCGTCTCACCATAGTAGTAGTTCCCTATAATCGAACTAAAGGCAAAGAGTAGAACGGCGATGGCTACGAATATTCCTGCTCCCCCACCAAGATGTTGGTTCATCGCTTCTTGGGTTAACTGTACACCATCAAGTTTAGAATCAACATATCCATCAGACATCAAAATCATAAATGCAGTAGCAGTAGCGATTAATAGCGTATCTACGAATACGCCAAGTGCTTGAATAAGACCTTGTTTTACTGGGTGTGATACATCTGCAGTCGCAGCGGCGTTTGGTGCACTACCCATACCAGCTTCGTTAGAGAACAATCCACGTTTAATACCAAGCATCATGGCTGCACCAACACCACCACCTGTTACTTCTTTAAATCCAAATGCATGTTGGAAGATGAGTGCGAACATGTCTGGTACCTGTGCAAAGTTAACGATTAGTACGTATAGCGCAACAATAACATAAATACCTGCCATGATCGGAACAATAATTTGTGAAACAACAGCGATTCGGCGAACACCACCGAAGATGATGATTGCGGTTGCTACAGTAAGAATCGCGCCTAGAACCCAACGATTGACATCAAAAGAATTCTCGAATGCGAGTGCGATCGTGTTTGATTGTACAGAGTTAAAGACGAGACCGAAACTAAATGTGATGAGGACAGCGAAGATTATACCCAACCATCTTGCTTTAAGTGCACGCTGCATGTAGTATGCAGGACCACCGCGGAAGTCGTCTCCGTCACGTACTTTATAAATTTGGGCAAGTGTACTTTCGACAAAACCACTTGCAGCCCCTAGTAATGCGATCAGCCACATCCAGAATACTGCACCAGGGCCACCGATACTAACGGCAGACGCAACACCTGCAAGGTTACCAGTACCTACACGAGATGCTGTACTGATGAAGAATGCTTGCAAGCTGGAAACTGATTTCTTTCTACCTTTCATCGTGTCTTTTTCTGCAAGGACATGGAACATTTCACCGAAAAGACGGAATTGCACAAAACGCGAGCGTATTGTGAAATACAGTCCTACGCCAATCAGGACAAAGATTAAGACGTTCGACCAGACGAGCGTGTTTCCGGCGGATACAATCGATTCTAAAAGATCCATATGTATTTCCCCCTATTTATTAGATTTTGAGAAGAATATGTTATATAACACATCTTCCCATTATGAAGTCAAAAATAACTCAGATACTGGAATTTTTTATAAAAATTTAACTTTTCAGATAGTTCAAATTGACTTTTCTGAAATACAAAAACCTATTATACACGCTGAAAAGCAAATATTCTAGAAAACATGTTAGAAAAGCTAACATCAAAACGTTATCCAAATAAAGGAATGGGTAATCGGGCTTCCTTAGTTTGCTTTTCTCTCAGGCAATTGAATGGTAGAATAAGGGTAGCAATAAAATCAGCACTGCCCGGAGGGATTTGAATGATCGAGCAAAAACAAAGCGTCACACTCATCTCGAATCACAAGCCTGTCCAACTACGAATAGAACGTATGGCGATTCATCATAGGATGAAGATTGTGGAGGCGGTGAAGGCGAACGGTAGTAAGTTCTATCTTTTCTTTTATCAAAATGATTTTATTACTGGTAAAAGTTTAGAAGTACAGCCCGGATCCCTCATAGAAAAAGCCTTTCAGGAAGGTATTGTTCTAAATGCCCCACACCCATTGATCACAAAATTCCTTGATCCTCACACCATTGTATTAAAGTCCACGAAACACGTCTTACAAGACATTCAAAAAAAGTATTCTCCTCAAGAAGTAGTCTTTATCTTTTCCTATTTCGATTCATTCCTTCCAAAAGAAAAAATCATACAATTACAGAGAAAGTACTTTTATGACTATAGAAGAAACGGCCAGCTTCGTCTTGCATTCCAAATTCTTATGGTAGCTTTATATGCAGACTTTTCAACAAAATGGGCCCAAGAACTGTCCAATCAGTTAGAATTTCAAAAAGTAAAATCGATCTATGAATGGGGAGGGCAAGACCTTCATGCAGCAGACCCTCTGTACGCAGAAGTTCATGCATATAAAGATTTACCAAACAACATAACGTATCTTAAGTCCCTATATAAACGTAATGGTCGAAAGATCGACCACTCTGCTCTTACTCTAAAGACATACCTCCAATCCTCTCAAAATAAGAAAGAAGAACCACTACCTGCTATCGATTTTCCTCTTTCAAATCAAGAACGGGCGCTCCTATTATGGAACATGTATGATGAAGCGCCACATTTAAATGTTCTCCGTAAACAGGTTTTTCACTCCTTAATCGAATTAAAGAAAACCACTGAAGCTGTAAACTTACTTTCATCACGACAAGGCGAAATCACAGACGAAGAATGTCAACATTTAATAGATGTGTTTAATGATCCAGCAACTGATATGGACGGTATCGAACTCACACTTTTACAAAAATGTTTATGCGTACAAGGAAATCGCCGACACCTCCCTCAGCTCCTCCAGACATTAGTCCCGAAACTTCTTGAGAAGGACGATATCGACTTTGTCTTCAACTGGCTCAAACCTTTGTACGAAGATAATAAAGATCTCCCTATCTTGACGTCGATCCAGACGATGGCAGAGATACAAGATGACCCAGATAAGCAGTTTCAACTAGGAAAGCTCTACCACAAACTAAGTCAGTACGACGAAGCGATCAAATGTTTCGATTGGGAAATGGAAATGCATCCAACGGATCCTACTCCTGTACAATGGTTAACGAAAGTGTACAGAGAGATGGGGAAAATCGAAGAATCGAATGCCTATATGTCCATTTATACTCAAATGCAACGAGTATCGAACTAAAGCGCAGGTGACAACCTGCGCTTGTTTTTTATCATCAAATGGTCATAGTTCTGTATACAGAAGGATTGGATAAAGAATATACTGTTCATATAAACTAATGATTATATAGAATTAGAATTAACTTGTCAGGAGAAATTCATGGAAAAACAACTTACACATACATACGAGGTCATTCAAGTGTGTCTACTTGCTGGCAAGGTTATGCTCCAGAATGGTGGAGAAACGTATCGCGTTGAAGATACGATGAGAAGAATAGCTGAAGCTTTTGGTGCTGCAAATTCCGATAGTTACGTTACGCCAACAGGGATATTCTTCACAGTAGAAGGACCAGAACCATCAAAAACACAGTTGATTCGTATCCTAGAGCGCACGACTGATCTCCATAAAGTCGCAAAGGTGAACAGTATTTCAAGAAGGATCAGTGGTGGGAAACTATCTATACAAGAAGCCTACTCTGAGCTAGAGAAACTAGATAAACAATCAGAACGATATACATTTCGTGCACAATTAATTGCTGCTGCTATAGCAAGTGGATGCTTTCTTATCATGTTTCAAGGAAGTTGGGATGACTTTTTCCCTGCGGTGCTAGCAGGTGGAGGAGGCTTTTTTAGCGTGACGTGGTTTAACCGGCTAGTGCCTATCAAGTTTTTCTCTGAGTTTCTAGCATCATTTGTTATTGGACTAATGGCTGTTTTCTTTGTGTATACAGGATTAGGAACTGAGCTTGATAAAATAATAATTGGCTCAGTTATGCCGCTTGTTCCGGGGTTATTGATAACGAATGCTGTACGAGATCTAATGGCAGGACATCTTATATCTGGGCTCTCCAAAGGGGCAGAAGCATTTCTGACGGCTTTTGCAATCGGAGCTGGGATAGCGGTTGTCGTGTCGTTCTTATAGAAGGGAAGAAAGTTGATGACGCTCGTTGCGCAGCTTATTACAAGCTTTATTGCAAGCACCGGTTTTGGTGTGATGTTTAACGCCCCTAAACCCTCCTTATTAAAAGGTGGATTTGTTGGGATGACTGGTTGGGTTATTTATTATCTAATGGAGCAGTCTGGTATCGATGCTGTAATCGCTACAGTGACAGCATCTTTCTTCATAGCTGTAATCAGTCAAATTTTCGCTAAAGTATATAGAACACCTGTCATCATTTTTAGTGTTGCAGGAATTATCCCTCTTGTTCCTGGTGGTCTTGCTTATGATGCGATGAGGAACTTTGTTCAGAATGATTATAATACTGCAATCAATCTAGCAGCGAAAGCATTCATGATCTCAGGATCGATTGCAGTTGGGCTTGTCTTTTCAGAAGTAATCAATCAAATTATTCGAAATGCCACAATGATTCGCCAAGAAAAGCAGTGAATACCGAAATAGCTTTGCAATTAGCAATCTGGCTATGATACCTTTGATATAAATAGATATGTCGAACGATGTCAAAATATATCTTGGGGAGGAACGATAATGAAGACCTACCCCCATATAGGGTTAGTAATAATTCGACTTGCTCTTGGACTCCTATTTTTCTCTCATGGGTTCTTTAAGTTTTCGGACGGAATTGAAAATACAGTCGCTTTCTTTGAAACAATTGGGTTATCTGGGTTCCTTGCTTATGTAGTAGGAACTATTGAGTTGACCGGTGGTGTGTTAATGATTCTTGGTCTCGGAACTCGCGTCGTAAGCGTGCTGTTCTCTATCATTCTTATTGGTGCGCTGCTTACGGTTAAGCGCTCAACAGGAATGTTAGGTGGATACGAATTGGACATAGCTCTTTTGGCGATGTCTTTTGCGTTGACGATAGGAGGCGGTGGTCCATATAGCCTTTGGGAATTCTTAAAGAAGAAGGGCTGGACGTTTGAAATAACAAATCAGAAAGTAGAAACAAGAGACTAACAGGAGAGTGGCAAGATGACGAGGTCGAACCGAAGACCAATCTTGTGGGCAGTAGGAATTGCTTTGATTGGTCTCATCATTTTTATCGTTTCAAACGGATCATCAGAGGCTGACAGCTTTGATTTAGATCAGCAGCCTAGTCTTGGAGAAGCAACAGCACCTGTTGAAATCGTTGGATTCGGAGACTACAAATGTCCTGCTTGTAAGGAGTTTAATGGAAGTTTCTTCTCTCAAATACAAGAAGAGCTCATAGCTACGGGTAAAGTGAAGTTCTATTATGTTCATCATCCTGTTATCCATGAGGACTCAAAGCGAGCTGCAAGGTTTTCTGAAGTCGTCTATCAAGTTCTTGGGAACGATATATTCTGGCAATTTCATCATGTAATGTTTGATGAACAGCCTAAGAACCCAAAAGCTGAGAAACAAGCTTTTACAGATGAATTTCTGAAGAAGACGCTTAATGGGTTAGTTAGTGAAGAAAAAACGGAAGAAGTTATGAAGGCATATAACGATGGAGCTGGAAGAAGTGCCGTTAACGAAGATGAACAATATGCAAAAGAATTAAATGTGACCGAGACCCCAGCCATTTTTGTAGATGGAAAACAGTTCAAAGGTGAAAATTTTGCTGATTTAAAAGAAATGGTTGAAGAGGAAACACATCACTAAATATCAAGGCGCCCGTAGGTTTATGGGCGCCTTTTTTGAATTCAATCAAACGTTTGTTTGAAACTTATTTTGCTTGATAGGCCAAAACTGGTTATCTTCTTCTTTTTAGTGGGAAAAGTTACGCAAGAGGAGGTAGTTAAAATGAGTTTTGATTATGATATTGATTTTAAAAAAGTGGATTTTCGCAAAAGTCCTGAGAAGTATCGGGTAGGTCGGGGAGAGCAGGGAGTCTTGTTAGTAGAGCCCTACAAAAGTGAAATCCTGCCGTACTGGAGATTTAAGACACCTGAAATTGCAATGGAATCTTCAGAAAAAATCTATCGCATGTTTCAAGAATATAAAAAGAATGATGATTTTGTAGGCATGGATATGGCTAGAAAATTTATTCAGATGGGATACACAAGGTCTCGTCGCTATGCGAATTATAAGGGCGGAAAAAAATATGACGACCACGGCGAGGTAAATGAAAGACAAATTGATGATGAGAAAGCTGAATCAGCAAGGATCTTTGAAGAAAAGTGGAAAATTGTCAGAACGGATGAAGAATACTTAGAGAAAAAGAAAGCACACCAAAAGAAGTATGGATAAAATAAAAGTGAAGGAATTGTGAAATAGTGAGCATAATGATTGTGAAATCTCCAAACCTGGATTATACTAAGGTTACAGTTGAATGTGAAACACTTCACATAACTGATAACTAACATGTGAATATCTTCACATAAACAGGAGGAATATCAATGAAAGTAGCAGTAGTTGGCTGTACACATGCTGGAACAGCAGCTGTTTCTAATATAGCAAGTCTCTATCCTGAAGCAGAGGTTACGGTTTATGAACGTAACGATAACGTATCGTTCTTATCTTGTGGTATTGCACTGTATGTTGGTGGCGTTGTGAAAGACCCTAAAGGATTATTCTACTCTTCTCCTGAGCAGTTAGAAAATATGGGTGTCACCATGAAGATGAAGCATGAAGTGCTTTCTATAGATTCCGATCAAAAGACTATTAAAGTGAAAAATCTAGAAACAGGTGAACAACTAGAGGATGAGTTCGATAAACTCGTTATGGCAACAGGCTCTTGGCCTGTAGTTCCTCCGATTCAAGGAATCGATCTCGATAATATCCTGCTATCAAAGAACTATAACCAAGCTAATAAAATCATTGAAAGAGCAGAGAATGCTGAACGTGTCACAGTTATTGGAGCTGGTTATATAGGTGTTGAACTTGTTGAATCTTTTCAGAAATACGGAAAAGAAGTAACACTCATCGATGGTGAGGATCGCATTCTGAGCAAGTACTTGGATCCTGAGTTCACAGACGTTATAGAGGATGATTTCAAAACAAAGGGAATCGACCTTGCGCTAAATGAAACGGTAACGCGTTTCGAAGGAACTGAGGGCAAAGTAACGAAGGTTTATACAAATAAAGGCGAATACAGTGCTGATCTTGTTATTCTTTGTGTAGGCTTCCGTCCGAACACTGAGCTTGTAAAAGGACAGGTAGACATGTTGGATAATGGGGCAATCATCGTAGATGAGTATATGAGAACAAGTAATAAAGATATATTCGCAGCAGGAGACAGCTGTGCGATCAAATATAACCCGACTGGTGAGCATGCATATATCCCCCTCGCAACAAATGCTGTACGAATGGGAACGTTAGTAGGTAGAAATATCATGAAACCGACAATTAAGTATATGGGAACTCAGGGTACTTCAGGCTTGCACCTCTTTGACCACAGTATGGCGTCAACTGGTTTAACTGAAAAAGCAGCGGTTCTTGCGGGTATGAATGTGAAAACAATTACAATAAAAGAAAACAATCGCCCTGAATTTATGCCAGACTATGAAGTGATTACATTAAAAGTTGTATATGAAGAGGAGAGCCGTCGCATAGTTGGAGCTCAAGTTATTTCAAAAGCTGATGTTACACAATCTATGAATACCCTGTCTGTATGCATTCAGAACAACATGACAGTAGATGATTTAGGGTTCGTAGATTTCTTCTTCCAACCACACTTTAATAAACCATGGAACTTCTTGAACCAAGCAGGTCTTCAAGCAGTTCAGTAAATCAAATCCGCCAGTAAATACTGGCGGATTTCTTTATGACTTGCATGATGGACACTAGCAAGACATAATAATAAAAGCGGAAGTGGCCCGTTTAAATTTGGAGGACGTTGGAGGCCGTGAGAATGAGACGATTTTTGTCTCAATCGAAAGGGCGAGAAGACCGAAAGATTTGGCACACTGAAGCTTTAGATAATATGAGCGCAAGTAAACCTGAATAGATCTGTAGGAGCTTAATAAAACACTATTGAAAGCATTTGTTAACTAGGAGGATTCGAAGAATGACGCGTATTTATCTCGTCAGACATGGAGAAAGTGAATGGAACGCAGCTGGTGATCTATATTGCGGTAGAACGGACATAGGATTATCTAATCTTGGCAGAAAGCAGGCAACCGATGCAGGAAACTTCTTAAGGAATGTGCGCTTTGATGCTGCCTATGCTTCTCCACTAATTAGAGCACGTGATACAGCAGAACTCATGCTCGGCGATCAAGATCTACCTGTTCAGTGTGATGAACGTATTTTTGAAGGTGATTTTGGAGAGTGGGAAGGGAGAGCGAAGAAAGACTTTATTGCTGAAGATCCAGATTCTTGGCATAGCTGGATGGCTAACCCTTGGGAAACGAGAGCTGGGAAAACAGGGGAAACGGCAAAGGAAATGTATGAGAGAGCATCGTCTTTCTTTAAAGAAATGGCTAAAAATCATCCTGACGATACGTTGCTTGTAGTCGCACATAATAATACGATCCGCTTCTTCCTAGCCGGTGTTCTTGGAATGCCATTCTCAAATTATCGTAAGATCTTTCAGGACAATACGGGAATAAATATATTAGATGTTACTGAAGAAGAGATTGTATTAAAAAGCTTAAATATGAATACACACCTATAAAACAAAGAAAGCTAACCTCCAATTAAGAGGTTAGCTTTCTTTTAAATTAAGCCTTAATTTCTTTATATGCTTTCTTCACGATTCCACTAAGTGCGACCAGAGCAATTAAGTTAGGAAGAACCATAAAAGCATTGAATGTATCGGCAAGCTGCCATACGAACGGTACGTTAAGGACAGTACCTGCGATAATGAAAAGAAGGACTAGTCCACGATAGATAGGTACCCCTCTATCACCGAATAAGAAGTTTACATTGGTCTCACCAAAGTATGCCCAGCCAAGGATGGTGGTAAAACTGAAGAACAGTAAACTGAATGCGATGAAGTATATACCAAAGTCTCCGAGTCCACTTGAAAAGCTAGCTTGGGTGAGTTCAATACCAGTTAGATTGGATCCTCCACCTTCAGTAACAAGAATGACGAGTGCAGTGACGGTACAGATAATGACCGTATCGATTAGGACACCAACCATCGCAACAAAACCCTGCTCGGCTGGGTGTTTAACTTCAGCGACAGCATGAGCATGTGGTGTAGAACCCATACCGGCCTCATTGGAGAACAATCCTCTCGCTACGCCATATCTTATTGCTTCTTTAATAGAAGCCCCAAGCACACCGCCCCCAGCTGATTCTGGTGTGAAAGCTGATTCAACGATTAGGGTTAATGCTGGAATGACCTGTTCGATGTTCATAATTAGAATGGTTATGGCTCCGATAATATAAAGGAGAGCCATTACAGGAACAACATTACCTGCAAATGTGGCAATTCGCTTAATTCCACCAAGAAGAATTAAACCAATAAGAACGGCTACGACAATTCCTATTACAATTGGTGGTATATGAAAAGCTGTATGAAAGGCATCAGCGATTGAGTTTGATTGCACCATGTTTCCAACAAAACCAAGGGCAGCAATGATAGCAACCGCGAAGAAAACAGCCAATTTCTTACTACCAAGTCCATCACGTATATAGTACGCAGGACCACCTTTTACAGTTCCGTTTTCTTTTTTGCGATATTTTTGCGCCAGAACGGCTTCTGCAAATATCGTTGCCATCCCTAAAAATGAGGAAATCCACATCCAAAAGATCGCACCCGGACCACCTGCAGCAATAGCTGTTGCGACACCGGCTAGATTTCCTGTACCAACTTGTGCTGCAATTGCTGTTGAAAGTGCCTGGAAGGAGGAGATGCCTTCTTTTTTCTGTTTTCTAGAAAATAGTGGGCCGAACGTCTGACGAAACCCTTCTTTAAGACCAGTGAATTGGATAAAACCAAGACGAATCGTGAAAAACAGGCCGGTACCTAAAAGAAGAGTGATCATGATCGGTCCCCATAAAATGGAATTAATCTCTTCAATTACTTGCATGGTTGTCATCTCTCTCTCAGAAAAAAATTCATTCCCCTATAATAGCTATTTTCCCCGAGTACTTCAACCCATTAAATCGTTATGGTAACTATTTCTTAATAATCTGGTTGAGATTGTAATTGTTTTGCTTTTGGTTGACGGTTCATCATCCACTGATAGAAGAATAGGATGCCAGCTACAAATATCGCTAGTGCTAAATATAGGTTTGAATATCCAAGAGAGGTTACGATCAGACCAAGGACATACGAACCGGTAGCTATTCCGATATCAAAAAGTGTGAAAAAGGTTGCTGTTGCATGAGCACTTCTTGATTCTGGAGCAGCTTGGATGGCAAGTGTTTGGAAGCTTGGAACGATCGAACCATATCCGAGACCGATAAGAGCACCTGCAACTAGAAGCATCCACGATGAACCTGTAAAGCTAAGTGTTAATAAACCAAGTGCATAGAACATGAAAGCAGGCTTTATGACTGTATTTGGTCCTAGCGTATCAAACATTCTTCCCGTAAAGGGTCTAGAAACGAGCATAGCGACAGCAAACACTGCGAAGAAGAAACCAGCAGCATCAAGTAATCCAATGGATTTAGCATAGAGTGAAATATAAGATATGACACTTGCATAAGAAAATGCTAGGAATAGACCTACGAGTGCGATTGGGAAAGCCCGTCGTTCGAATAAGTCATCAAGCGTGATACTTTTCTTTTTAATAGGTTCTTGAGGTTCAATCGTTTTGACCCAGACCGTACAAAGCATTCCAATAACCATGATTGCACTCAGAACGATGAAAATAGAAAGATAGGAAACGTATTGAAGCAGCGTAAGTGCAAGAAATGGACCTGCGACTACTGCTACATTCATACTCATCGCAAAATAGCCAAGCCCTTCACCACGTCGCTCTCGTGGAATAGAATCTGCAGCTATCGCACCCGCGGCTGTTGTTACTATGCTAAACCACATCCCGTGAAAAAAGCGCAGTAACAAGAGTGGGATATAGTGATCCGTTATTGGATAGAGAAATGTAGCGACGCCGAACATGGCTGCACTAATCACAAGCATTTTCTTCTTACCAAATCGGTCTATTAATCTACCAGAAAAAGGTCGAACAAAGATGGCAGACAATAGGAAAATTGTAAGGATCAAACCAGCTTGAGATTCTGTTCCGCCCATCGCATCCGTAACATAAATAGGAAGTAGAGTTAGCAGAGCGTAGAACACAACAAAAATGAATAGGTTGCTGACAAAGATATTGATAAAGCTTTTTGACCAAATGGGACGTTTATTAGTCGCCATATGATATCACTTCTTTCTGAAATTCAATTTTGTTTAACAAGTTCATGAACTGAACCTGTTCATCTTCAGTGAGGTGAGAAAGTAACGACTTTTCCAACTGAAAGATAGCGTTTTTAATAGCTGGAAGTTTACTTTCTGCATAATCAGTCAGATATACAATACGTTCTCGTTTGTCTTTTCCTTCAGAACGGCAAATCCAATGATTACTTTCCATACGTGCAAGTGTACGAGTAGTCGTAGGTGCTTCGACATTCAAGTATTGCCAAATGTCTGTTTGCTTCATTGGGCCGTATTGATCAAGACAATAAAGAATTGCCCATTGTGAGCTGTATAAGTTATATTCCTTTAGTTTTTCGTTAGCTTCTTTCGTTATTAAGCGAACCTTTTGATTTAGAGAATGAAAGATGTCGTTTGTTGAAATCATATAAGCCTCCGTTACACAATTACTTACCATGGTAAATAAAATCATAAGGTACAGTGTAACGTGTGAAGATGGGGAAGTAAAGGAAGCTGAACTTCACAGAAAATTCAATTGAAAAGAGAGGCAGAGAACGTGTCAATAACAATGGCTTTCCGCGAAATTTGCATTATTTCCGTGGAAATAGGCAGATATACTCGAAACGACTTTATGTGGATGAAAAAAGCCAGAGATAAGGTTATCTCTGGCGGTATTCCTATTCAAGTTCATCTGATAAATTTGTAAGCGGCCTGTCCGCTGGTCCTTCGACAACTTTACCGTCATAACCGAAACGAGATCCATGACACGGACAATCCCAAGTTCGGTCACCATCATTCCACTCGACTTCACAATAGAGATGAGTGCACGTGGTATCAACGAGGTGAACGGCCCCATCTGAATCTTTATACGCGCCAGCTCTTCTCCCGTTGATTCGAACCACAGCACCCTCATCATCTTGTAACTCTGAAATTTTCTTCTTAGGTATAGATAGCTTCCCTTTTACAAAATGGCCTGCAACATCGGCATTTTGTACCATGAATGTCTTGATGCTTGGATCTGCATAAAACCTGGATGGTGAAAATAACTCCTTATAAGGATTATCGTTTCCTAATACGTAATCTTTGAAAAGTAGGGCAGCAGCAGTACCATTTGTCATACCCCATTTGTGAAACCCAGTTGCGATCAAAACATTACTCTGTTTGTTCGTTACAGGCCCTATGTACGGAAGCTTATCAAGAGTATAAAAGTCCTCAGCAGACCATCTGTATGCAACTTCTTTGACCCCAAGCGTTTCTTCCGCAAAGAATTTAAGTGCTTTATAATGATCGCTCAATCTATTTCCTTGCCCTGTTTTATGACTTTCACCTCCAAAAAGCACTAACTTTTCACCGTTAAAGGTGTGGCTTCTTAGAGATCGTTTAGGGTCTTCAGCACTTAAGTACATTCCACCGGGAAAAGGTTCTTTTGTTGTAGCTGCTACTACATAAGATGCTTCTGCATACATCCGTGAGAAATAAAGAGCGTTGCCGTCATAGAAAGGGAAATGTGAGCACGCTAACACATGATTGCACGTAACAGTAGGACCGTTTTTTGTTACAACGACTGGCTTCGTACCTTGCTGAACATCGATCGCAACAGTTTGTTCATAAACGTGACCACCCATTTCAACGAATTTCTCGACAAGGGGTGTTAAATAAGCAACAGGATCAAACTGAGCCTGATTTCTCATTAAAATACCCGCATTAATTTTGAGATCAAGAGGCAAGCTGTTCACGAATTCACCATGTATACCAAGCTGCTGGTAAGCCCGCATTTCATTCGTTAATTTTCTAGCGTACTCTGGCGTCGTTGCATAAAGGTACGCTTCTTCTTCAGAGAACGAACATGATAGAGATGCCTTTTCAATCGTCTGTTTAATGAACTGTAGAGCTTCTGTATTTGCTTGATAGTATTGCTGTGCTTTTTCTTTTCCAAAATGATTAAGAAACTCATCGTAAATTAAGTCATGCTGAGCTGTGATCTTTGCTGTTGTATGACCGGTCGTTCCGTGTAATAACTGATTTGCCTCAAGAAGAACAACACGAATCCCTTCGTTTGCAAGAAGATAAGCAGACGTAATGCCCGCTATTCCTCCACCTACAACCACAACGTCTGCTTCAATATTTTCTTCAAGCGCTTGATAACGTGTGAGTGTTTTGTTTACCTGCCAGACAGGTTCTGGGGCATCTGGCAAATGCTTATTTGATTTCAATAGGATAACCTCCTTATAAGGATGAACCCTCCTATTTTTACCAAAAAAGAAAAATTGATTCTAAAAAAGACTTATCCCTTAACTAGGATAAGTCTCATTATATTTAGACTAATTTAGTTGTCCAATCTTCACAGTTCCATACATCCGTTGCGACATCTTGGTAGAATTCAGGTTCGTGGGAAATTAGAATGATGCTCCCTTTATATTCCTGTAATGCGCGTTTTAACTCTGCTTTCGCTTCAACGTCTAGGTGGTTAGTAGGCTCATCGAGTACGAGTAGATTCGTTTCATTATTTAACAATTTACAGAGGCGGACTTTGGCTTTTTCCCCTCCACTTAATACGTCTACCTTACTCTCGATGTGTTTTGTTGTTAATCCACATTTAGCTAAAGCTGCACGAATTTGTGCCTGACTGTAGTGAGGGAATTCCCTCCATACTTCTTCAATACATGTGTTGTTGGTTCTGGTTTTGATTTCTTGTTCGAAATAACCAATATAAAGGTAATCGCCTTTTTCTACTGAACCACTTATGGGCTTGATCTCACCAAGAATACTCCGTAATAGTGTTGTCTTACCAATACCATTTGCACCCATCAAAGCAATTTTCTGACCTCGTTCCATAGTCAGATTAAGAGGGCGAGAAAGAGGCTCATCATACCCAATGACAAGGTCGTTCGTTTCAAAAACTAACTTTCCTGATGCTCGAGCAGATTTGAATCTAAACTCAGGTTTAGGTTTCTCTTTAGATAGCTCGATCACATCCATCTTATCCAGTTTCTTTTGTCTAGACATCGCCATATTACGAGTTGCGACACGCGCTTTGTTTCGTGCAACGAAATCTTTCAGCTGAGAAATTTCCTGCTGTTGTTTTTTGTAGGCAGATTCCAACTGCTGTTTTCTCACTTCATAAACTTCACGGAAGTTATCGTAATCACCCACATACCTTGTAAGCTCTTGATTTTCCATGTGATAGATCAAGTTAATAACGCTGTTTACGAAAGGAATATCATGTGAAATCAGAATAAATGCATTCTCATATTCCTGTAAATATCTCCTTAACCAAACAATATGCTGTTCATCAAGATAGTTTGTCGGCTCATCGAGTAGAAGGATTTCGGGTTTCTCAAGGAGAAGCTTAGCAAGGAGTACTTTCGTTCTCTGTCCACCACTTAAATCTTGCACGTCTTTTTCGAGGCCGATTTCATCAAGACCAAGTCCACGAGCAATTTCTTCTACTTTGGCATCAATTACGTAAAAGTCATTGTTTGTAAGCATGTCCTGGAGTGTGCCGGTTTCTTCCATTAACTTTTCGAGTTCTTCAGGAGATGCTTCGCCCATTTTTGCGAAAAGCTCATTCATTTCTGTTTCGTAGTCAAAGAGATACTGAAACGCTCCCCTTAGCGCATCACGAATCGACATCCCTTTCTCTAAAACTGTATGTTGGTCAAGATAACCAACTCTTACGTTTTTTGACCACTCTATAGATCCCTCATCAGGCTCCAATTTACCAGTAATGATGTTCATGAAGGTAGACTTACCTTCGCCATTCGCGCCAACTAACCCAATATGTTCACCTTTTAGTAGTCGAAAAGAAACATCATCAAAAATTGCTCGGTCACCAAAGCCGTGAGTAAGGTTCTTCACGGTTAATATACTCATAGGAAAAACACCCTTTATTTTTGTTTAACAATCTTCATTGATTATATATGACAAAACTACTTGATGAAAGGCGAAGAGAGTCTAAAATCCTGGTAATTTATATAAATTGCCTTTTTCTAGTTCAAAAGTCATCCTTGTGACGTGTTTAGGTCTAAAGTATTGAAGAAATTAAGGAACATTTACATCGTGTTTCAGTCCTCTTAATAGTGTACGTTTATGCTAGAGTCAGCCGTCAAGAGGCTACTATATCGGGGGAGGAATTACGAATGAGCACTACGCGGAATCGTGTACTGGGGATTGTTGGATTGATGATCGCCTTATCACTAGTATTTTTGTACATGTCCATTACACCTTCAAATGCTAACGGATCGGGAACATCTTCATCACCTTATTCTGTAGCACAAGGCATTGTGAACCAAGGAGAAACAGGCGTAACGGTAGAAGGCTATATCGTTGGGAAACCTGAATCCACGTCTTCTGTTTCAACAAGCAACTTTCAGGATGATTATTCAATGGCTATCGCTGATCAAGCAGGGGAGTCTAATATGGATGACATGTTGTTTGTCCAAATCCCATCTCAGTTCAGAAGTCAATATGGGTTAAAGAGCAATCCTGGTTTAATGGGTGAAAAAATCAAAGTTTCTGGATCGTTGACTGATTATTTCGCTCACCCAGGTGAGAAGAGTGTCACTGCAATGGAATTGACAGGTAACGATGGGAGTGGTGGCTCCGGTGGATCTGGAGGAGAGTATGAAACATATTATAGCTCTGCTGAAGGAAAAACAGGTAGTGCTCTAAAATCAGAACTTCATATGATTATCGATGACCATACCGAACTTTCCTACAGTCAGGTTTGGGATGCTCTACGAGTAACTGATGAAGATCCAAACAATACGAATAATGTGATCTTGCTTTACAGTGGCTGGTCTAAGAGTAAATATGAGAACGGTGGAAATGTTGATGATTGGAACCGTGAACACGTATGGGCCAAGTCACATGGTGATTTTGGAACAGCAATGGGTCCTGGTACAGATATTCATCATTTGCGACCAACTGATGTAACGGTCAATGGTTCAAGAGGAAACCTTGACTTTGATAATGGTGGCTCTCCAAATTCAGAGGCACCAGGTAATTATTACGATAGTGATTCTTTTGAACCTCGCGACAGCGTAAAAGGTGATGTTGCGAGAATGATTTTCTACATGGCTGTTCGGTACGAAGGAGATAGTGGGGAAGTAGACCTTGAGGTAAACAACCAGGTAAGCAACGGATCTACTCCTTATATCGGTAAAGTATCAGTACTCAAAGCATGGCACGAAATGGATCCTGTAGACAATTTTGAAAGAAATCGAAATGACGTTATTTATAATCAATACCAGCACAATCGTAACCCCTTCATTGATCACCCTGAATGGGTTGAATCGATCTGGTAAGAACTAAAGCACCTGCCGTCTTCAAGGATGGCAGGTGCTTTAGTTTTATAGATTACGCATTAATCGTTTAGCGATTTCTTCATAGTGGTCCTTTGTAATGCCAGGTGCAAACTCTTCAGGTAAATCATCTAAATTAGGTATTTTAGCTCCTTGTGGTGCTCCTTCAAACACTTCTAAAGGCCTTCCGTTTTCAGGGTTTGTTCCTTTCCAAATTTGACGAATTCCTTGATATTCACCATCACTCCATGTGTAAAGAACATTGTTCAATCCGCGTTCTTCAAACTTCCTTGCATAGTCGAATTTTGAATTACTTAGGTTAGGAACCGGTAACATTTTAGTCAAATCAGTACCAGTTGCAATCTCGATCGCTTTTGCATAGGCGAGTACATGAGTGCCGCCTCGAACAAGTAAATAGCCAATCATTTCTCTTGCGGTAGGATGGTCGGTCATTTCATATACGCGCATCTTATGGGCTCTTGCCCCAATTTCAAGGAAGAAATTATGCATTAAATCGAGTACAAGGTTTCCGCTACTGAATACATAATCTCCCCGCCATGAGTTTCCCATGGAATCTGCACCTAGTGCTGTTTGAGCAGTTGCAACGAACTGTGCTGTATTTCTGGCATCCTTTCCGTTTTGGAGGGGGGTGATGTCAGGAGGTCCAGGGAAGGTGCTCCCCTTAGTCAATAAGTTGATCGATGTTGTGACGAGCTCCACGTGTCCAAATTCTTCTGCAGTAATACTTGCTACTAGGTCATAAAAGGGCTTTAATTTCTTCTTTTGTCGAAAACTAAACGATTGAAACATGTAATTGTTTAAGGTGGACATTTCTCCAAATCGTCCCCCAAGTAAATCTTGTACAGCTGCCGCCGCGTTAGCGTCGCCATGCTCAGGGATAGGAAGATCAATCAATTGTTTGTTAATACGCTTAAACATAATTGGCCTCCCGTCTTTTACTAGTTAGGAAACACCCAGACTATTTGTTGGATACGAATAAAGAAAGGAACTTGATTTACCTGTACTACAATATGATCAGGCATGACTGTACTCAGTACTCCGCGTAATGATCCTCTCGTCGTTTCCACAGTAACCATGCTGCCATTAATCGATTGAAGAGTTTCATACACATACGGATCAACAAGACTTGTGAGTGTTGGGTATTGTTCATTCACCTATTCCATCTCCCTCCTAACAAGGTCTACACTTTTCTAACTTACGCAAATGGGAGGTTGTCATAGTCGTTTTTAACAAAGAATTTATTAGGGAAACTACATGAAGATACAAGTCAAAATAAAAAGAGGATCGAACTTGAATGAATCATTCTGTGTTAAACTATATAATGTCAGACTATTCAAAAATGAATAGTTGTAGGTAGTGATATAGAATGGTATCAGAGCAATGGGGATGAAACTATTCAGATATGAATAACAGGAGGACACCATGGATAGTTGGAACGAATACAAAGCAATTTTTCATTCACTGCAAGATGATATTTTAGTAACAGATCCTGATGGTTTCATAGTTAAGGCGAGTGAGGGGACAGGAACTGTATACGGCGTAAAGACAAAGGATTTAATGGGAAGGTCCGTGTATGATCTTGAAAAAGAAGGTTTGTTCACCCCTCTAGCTACTCCTAAGGTAGTTCAGTCAAATAAACGTGTAACGTTTGTCCAGACAGGACCAAACGACCAAAAACTGCTCGTTACGGGCTTGCCTGTACATGATGAGAACGGAAAGCTCATTCGCATCGTTAGCTATTCTCACGATGTTACCGAACTGATGGAAATCAAAGCAGGGATGGAAGAAATGTCGGCAGAGATGGAGAGAGTTCGTAATGAGCTCAATTGGCTGAAGTCACAGCAGGATACAGTTGATGGCATTATCGGTCGAAGTGAAGACATAAGAAAATTAGTAGCGACAGCAAAGCAAATTTCCGGAGTAGATGTGAATGTACTTCTATTAGGAGAGTCAGGCGTAGGAAAGTCGGAGATGGCTCGTTTTATTCATAAACAGAGTGAGCGCAGGGACCATCCATTTATAGAGGTGAACTGCGGTGCTATTCCTGAATCGCTTTTTGAAGCAGAGCTTTTTGGTTATGAAGATGGTGCCTTTACTGGAGCGAGAAAAGGTGGACGAATGGGCCTAGCGGAGCTTGCCGAAGGAGGAACGCTGTTTCTGGATGAAGTCGGAGAGTTGTCTTTATCGAACCAGGTAAAAGTGTTAAAGCTTATTCAAGAAAAGAGATTCTATCGAGTAGGGGGAAGAAAGGAGATTCACTCAGATTTTCGACTTGTAAGTGCAACGAATCGAGATTTGGAGAAAGCAGTATCTGAGAAGTTATTTCGTGAAGATTTATACTTTCGACTTAATGTTGTGCCGATTACTCTTACGCCATTAAGGGATAGGAGAGAGGATATCATTCCACTGGTTCACAACTTCCTAAACAAATTTTGTCAGCAATACAATCGCAAGAGGGTTATGGATAAGAAGGTACTGCATGAATTAAGTCAACTCGATTGGAGAGGAAATGTGAGAGAATTAATGAATTTGATCGAGCGGGTTGTGGTCACGTCCAATACACCTATTATTCATCTAGATGACTTACCAGAACCGTATCGGTTGAAAGAGGATACCTATTCAGAAATGAATAATTTTAGTGAGAGCTTACAAGAATCATTAGAAAAAGTGGAAAAAAGGAAAATAGAAGAAGCAAAACGAAAATTTAGGACGACTACCAAAATGGCAGAAGCACTAGGGATCAGCCAGCCTAGTGTGGTGAGAAAGATGAAAAAATACAGAATAAACTGACAATTGGCACATATCTTGCATTAAAAAGAAGCAAAGGAGTAAATCTCTTCTTGCTTCTTTTTAATTATTATGCAAGAATTTGTATTAATATTAAATCGAGGAGCGTGACCAATGGAGGCGAAACAACAAAGCAAATATACGTTAGAAGGAGCAGGGAAAGGTGAGCTATCAAATCACCCTTTAAGTCATTACTTATGGTTTTTGATTCCATCTTTAATCGGCGTACTACTATTTCTTGTTCCAATACCTTTTAAAGGGAAGATTACGATCGGTGTTGGGATTATGGCTGAATCCATTCAAGCAAGCCTTGAGTCTGTGCTTCCTGGGCTAATGACAGCCGTATTAATTATTTCTGCTATTATTCCTATATTTACAAAATTATTTGAACCGAAATCTATTATGCTTCGCCCATTTCTTAAACAACTATTCTATGTGAATTGGTTCTGGGTAGCTACAAGAATGCTCGGTGCCCTTTTTGCAGTCATGACGCTATACAAATTTGGTCCTGAATTCGTCATTTCAGATGTTTCAGGCGGAACAATGCTTTATGCGCTTGTCCCAGTGCTTGCTGCCTGGTTCTTGTTTGCAGGTCTGTTGATGCCACTTCTTCTTGAATTTGGCTTGATGGACTTTATTGGTACATCACTTCAACGTGTGATGCGCCCATTATTTAAACTACCAGGACGTTCTTCAATCGATGCTCTTGCCTCTTGGATGGGAGCAGGTACGGTAGGTGTACTCATTACAACAAAACAATATGAAGAAGGATATTATACAAAGCGAGAAGCTGCTGTTATCGCCACAAACTTCTCGATCAACTCAATCGCGTTTAGTTTAGTAGTTATTAGTTTCATAGGACTTGAGGACATGTTCATTCCGTTTTACTCTACAGTCGTTGTGGCAGGACTGATTGCAGCAGTTGTCTGCCCAAGAATACCTCCATTATCAAGAAAAGAAGATACGTATTATGAAGTAACAGGTAAGCAAATTTCTGAAGATGTACCAGAAGGTGTATCTAATTACAGATGGGGCTTAGAAAAGGCATTAGAGAAGGCTTCTCATGTAAAAAGCGTAAAACAGGTTGCTCAACAGGGCGTGCATACCGTTCTAGATATTTACTTTGCACTTATTCCACTTGTAATGGCACTTGGAACAATTGCTTTGATCATTGCAGAATTCACGCCTTTCTTTACGTATTTAGCAATGCCAATCGTCCCAGTTCTTCAATGGATGCAAATTCCCGAAGCGGCAGCCGCGGCACCAGCGATGTTAGTTGGGTTTGCAGATATGTTCTTACCAGCTGTTATTGGGACTGGAATCGAGAGCGAACTTACTCGCTTTGTTATTGCAGCGGTATCGTTAACACAGCTTATCTACATGTCTGAAATCGGTATATTGCTAGTGAAATCAAAGATTCCTATCTCTGTTCTTGAACTAGCAATTATCTTTATACAAAGAACGATTATTACATTGCCAATCATCGTGGTAATGGCTCACTTTTTCTTTTAACTGACACCTTAAGGAGGACACTATGAATTCATCATTTGAAGAAAGATATAACCGAATGTCAGAACTATTAGCACCAAGCATGGCGAAAGATCATCCAAACCTTCCAGTAGTAAAGGAAGAAGGTTGCTACTATTATGGTGCTGATGGAACGAAATATTTAGATTTCACGTCAGGAATTGCTGTAGCAAATACAGGGCACCGTCATCCAAAGGTTGTCGAGGCGATTAAAAAAGGCGCAGATTCCCTCATGCACGGCCCATCAGGCGTCATTATGTATGACTCGATTTTGGATCTAGCTGAGCGTCTTGGTGGCATCATGCCGCCAAACCTTGATTGCTTTTTCTTCGCCAACAGCGGTACAGAGGCAATTGAAGGCGCGCTAAAGTTAGCAAAATATGTGACGAAGCGCCAATACGTCGTCTCATTTACAGGATGCTTTCACGGACGTTCTCTTGGTGCGTTAGGTGTAAGTACATCTAAAAGTAAATACCGTAAGTTTCTACAACCAAATGGATTAACGTATCAACTTCCATTCGCAGATGCTAAGGCTTGCCCACAAGACCAAAACCCTGCAGAATATTGCGTGGCTGAACTTGAAAAGGACGTAGAGCGTCTATTTGATCATCAAGTTACACCAGAAGAGGTAGCATGTATGATCGTTGAACCGATCCTAGGGGAAGGTGGATATATTATTCCACCGAAAGAATGGCTACAAAAAGTTCGAGAAATCTGTGACCGTCATGGCATCCTCCTTATCTTTGATGAAGTTCAGACTGGATTTGGAAGAACAGGTGACTGGTTCGCGGCCCAAACATTTGATGTAACACCCGATATTATGGCGATCGCAAAAGGAATAGCTTCCGGTATGCCACTTAGTGCGACCGTTGCGTCGAAAGAATTGATGAGCCAGTGGCCGATGGGAACCCATGGAACAACGTTCGGTGGAAATCCGATCGCATGTGAAGCGGCATTAGCGACGCTTGATGTGATAGAAGAAGAGAACCTTCTAGAAAATTCAAGAGATATGGGAGCATATGCTCTTGAAGGGTTGGCTAAGATTAAATCTAGACATTCTGTCATCGGCGAAGTTCGAGGCGTAGGTCTTATGATTGGAATTGAAATCATCGATCCCAAAACAAGTGCTCCAGATGGAGATGGGATGATGCGGATCCTAGATTTATCGTTAGAAAAAGGTGTGCTGTTCTATCTTTGCGGAAAACATCAAGAAGTGATTCGAATGATACCACCGCTCATCGTTTCAAAAGAACAGATCGATGAAGGGTTACGAGTGTTTGAAGAAGCAGTTCATGAATTCGAAAAAGAAAGCCATCTTGTGAGCGTTTAAAAGAAGAGGCTCTTGTCGGTGTTTGCGGCAAGAGCTTTTTTATGAGGATGAGACGAATTTAAAATTTTCCGAAAACATACTGTTGTTTGGACGTATTTGTGATAATATAAGATTTCTGTCTCTACTATCGAGATAAATATCTCTAAAGGAGGTAACTGAATTGGATGAACGAATTCAAAGTGCCTATCGTGAAGAGAAGCAGCAACTCAGCCAAATCGCTGCGGAGATTAATAAACAAAGAGAGAAACTTAAACAGTATCCGAAATATTCTGGTGATGATGTTACTGAACAAGTCCTTGAAAGTATTCGTGAACAGAACCGCTCGTCACTACAGATTGCAGCAAAAGAACCTTATTTTGCTCGGATGGATTTTCAAGAAGACAGCAAAGATTCCAAAGCTTACTACATAGGTAAGGTAGGCGTTGCTGATAATGAAACGCAGGAAACGCTAGTAGTAGATTGGAGAGCACCTGTAGCAAGCATGTTTTATTCATTTACTGGTGGGGAGGAAGAAGCGTACTACCAATCCCCAGATGGCGTCGTAGAAGGTAATATCGAGTTGAAGAGAAATATCGTAATACGCGATCAAACGCTTCAACGAGTTGTCGACTCTTATGTCGAAGGTAGCGAGGATCTCTCGGGTTCAGACGAGTATTTGCTGTACCGATTAAGTGAGACGAAAGATAACAAGCTACGAGATATCGTTTCAACGATACAAGCTAAACAAAATGATATTATACGAGCTGAACGAACGACCCCTCTCATTATTCAGGGGGTGGCCGGTAGTGGGAAAACAACGGTTGCTCTTCATAGACTCGCTTATCTCCTCTACGAATATCGTGAAACGATCACTGCGGACCGCATGATCATCTTTGCACCGAACCGCATGTTTCTTGACTATATTTCTGGTGTGCTTCCTGAGCTTGGAGTAGGAGGAATACAGCAAGCTACCTTTGCAGACTGGGTCATTCAAAAACTAGATGACAAGGTATCGCTAGACGATTCAAACTTACAGATCACGAAATGGTTCAGTGATGAAGGAGAACGGCCATCTTTCGATGAGAGTGAAGGCAGATTAAAAGGATCGATTCACTTTAAGGAGTGGATTGACGATTCACTTCGATTATTCTCAGAATCTATTGGTAATCCTGGCGAGTTCGTCGCATGGGAGGGAGCGTTCATTTCTTCTGATAAGATTACGACTTGGATGAATGATCTCTCTGTGTATCCCGTCGGAAAAAAACGTGAGATGTTGATGAACCGCATCAAACTTTGGATAAAAGACGAAGTGAAGAAAATAGAGGGAAGTCACCTTCAAAAAGAATATCGTAAAGTTGCAAATAAAGAACTGACAGAATACTTTAAGCAATGGCCAAAGCACACCGCATTTTCATTCTACAAAATGTTGTTTCAAAACAAGTCAGTAGGTACGGAAGATGCGAGTGTATTACCGAATGAAATAGTTAAGCACACACAGAAGAGGTTAAGAAAAAAGATGGTCTCATCTGAAGACCTTGCACCTCTGTTATATTTACAGTTCATGATGTTTGGAATAAATGATGACGATAAGATTCAGCATGCAGTTATAGATGAAGCGCAGGATTTCTCGCCATTTCAAATCGCATTGCTACAGAAAGTGAATCGCAGCCAGTCCTTTACAATACTCGGTGATTTAGCACAAGGTATTCATGGATATCAGGGGATTCATAATTGGAGTGAATTTAGGGATCTGTTTCAGGGAAGAGAACTTTATATGGAACTTGAACAAAGCTATCGATCAACTGTTGAAATCATAGAGTATGCAAACAACATCATTTCTCATGCGAACGTACCTGTAGAGTCTGCAACCCCAGTGTTTCGAAGTGGTAAAAGCGTGAAGGAGCATCACATCAGCGATGAGCGGATACCACAGTTACTTGAAACGGCTAAAGAGATGGAAGAACGCGGGATGAAGACAATTGCGATTGTCGGTAGGACAGCGCATGAATGTCAGCTTCTTTTCAACGAAATTGAAAAGGAAAACATTGAAGCAAATTTGATCACAGTAGATGATCGCTCATACTCAGGTGGGATTTCGATTACACCGATCTACCTCACAAAGGGATTAGAATTCGATGCGGTTATATTAGCTGATGTCTCAGAAACGTTCTACAAAGATAACGCGCAGGATGCGAAATTGTTGTACGTAGGGTGCACGCGAGCACTTCATGAACTTACCGTCTTTTATAGCGGAAAAAAATCACCATTAATAAAGTAAAAGAAAGAGAGCAGGTAAAAACTGCTCTCTTACTTCTATAGTATGCTTTTAACCCTGCCGACCTGTCCATCTTCAAGACGAACCTTTATCCCGTGCGGATGTGTAGGAGATTTCGTTAGGATATCTTTTACGATGCCTTTCGTTACCTTCCCTGTGCGTTGGTCTTTCTTTAATACGATTTCAACTTGTTTACCTGGTTCAATGTTACTTCTGTTCTGTCCGTTCATTTATTGATTCCTCCTCTTCATGAGAATACTTTTTATCTTCAGGGAGCGGATCCACTGTATGTTTGACGCTATATCCTTTGGAAACAGCCAGACCGAAGGCAGCCGCAATAATGATCGTCATGATGACTACCAGAATAATGATCGATGTGATGACCAAGGGAAAGCTCCTTTCGTGTCTTTTGCCTCTACTTTACCACGATTAAATCGTGAAAGGTAGAATTAGTAAAAGAACGCAAGTGAAATTACAGGTGTTAAACAAACGTTTGATTGAAAAAATAGAGAAGGTAAAATTTGTAGATTTAGTTAGATAATTTTGAATATATATGCTAATTTTTGTCGAAACACATAAATATTATAGTAATAAGTACCTATTTTAAAACTGGAAACGCTTGCTTATTAAATCTTAGGTTTAAGCTGTTTACAAACCTATGAATCCCTATTATAATCCCGATTGTGCTTATGAAACGAAAACAAAACAACGGGAGGGATACATGATGCTTCATCACATCAAAACATATCTGCTTATCACTCTGGGGGCGCTCGGTGTAGCTACCCACGTACATTTTTTCCTTTCTCCAAACAGTCTTGCAACAGGGGGAGTCAGCGGTTTGTCGATCTTGATGAATCATATGGTCCCAAACTTGTCTGTCGGTATGTTCATGATCATCTTAAACGCAGTGCTTTTGTTAGTTGGAATTCTGTTTCTCGGTCCTAAATTTGGAGTTAAAACGATCTATTCAAGCTTTGCTTTATCGTTAGCTGTTTGGTTGTTCGAACGATTTATCCCAGTTACTCAGCCATTTAGTCAGGATATTCTCATTCAATTAATTATTGGACAGTGTATTGCAGCTGCAGGGATGGGACTTGTTTTTCATCAAAAAGCATCTACAGGTGGTACTGATATCATCGCAATGATTTTAAACAAATATTTTTCGTTCGAAGTTGGTAAAGGTGTATTGATCTCAGACATTTCGATCGCAATGCTTTCCATTTTCTTGTTTGGTCCTGAAATTGGTATGTATGCCATCTTTGGTGTTATTCTGAATGGATTTGTGATCGATTATACAATTCAAACCTTTGAGGCAAAGAAAGAAATTGTTATTATCAGCAAAGAGAGCGAAGAAATCCGTACGTTCATCGTTAATGAAATAGGTAAAGGCGCAACTATTCATACAGCTCGTGGTGCATTTACTTCGGATGAAAAAGAAGTAATCACAACGATTCTTGGAAGAAAAGATCTGCTTAAGCTGAAGAAGTATGTAGGTAATGTTGATCGTAAGGCATTCATTACGGTGCATAGTATGAAAGAAATACTTGGACAAGACTTTAAATCACTCGCATAAGATAGAACAATCCCCTTTCCGATATGGAAAGGGGATTGTTTTATTTCTTGATTTTCTTCACCAAGTAAATCAAAGTCATGAGTGCAATGATGATTGAAAGACAATAAGCGGTAAAAACGACTACCTGTACGTCACCGTCCTTGTTTTGAACCCCGATTCCAATCAGTGCCCATACGATCACTAGTGGATACACCCAGTCGTTTTCGTTGAACAAGAAATAAAGAGCGAGTACAGTTGCTACGATCATTAGTAGGATGGTCCAAAAAGAGGCTGAGAGACCAAAACCATTCCAATCGATATATGTTAAAAAGTAACTTATATTCGCAATGGTAGCAACGCTGATCCATCCTAAATATACAGAAAAAGGTAAGAGATCGAAAAACGAAGCATCTGCCTCTTTGGCTTTCATATAAAGACGCATGAGCGTTAAGAGTAATAAAATCATGACGATTACAGAAGCACCAAAATACTCGTAATGCCACATGAAGATCCAAAGGCTATTCAAAAGGGAGCTTAAAACAAACAGACTACTTGTTTCTTGATAAACAGGGAGGTTTCTTCGATTTTTAGGAAATTGACGAAGGATCCATAATCCTAGTAGTAGATAGATAAGACTCCAGATGCTGAATACATAACCTGCAGGTGTGAACAAGACGTTGAGTTTATTTGATATTTCTCCTGTTGTTTGTCCGTTGAGCGGTATGATGTTTGCAAGTGCATTCACCGTAATGACGAGTATGTAAGCAATAACGTTAAGGAGTAATTTTCCCATTGTTGGCCCCCTAAGAAAAATAGATTATTGGTAAATACTATTCCTCTTTGTATGGACAGATAACCATCGTGTTAGGTTAAGAAGCAAAAAAAGCCCGCTCTTTAGGTGAGCGGGCACTTTCTTTAGTTATGAGGAAGTACTGCAATGTCTGGATCTGCGACTTTCACAATTTGTTTCCCAAGGTTTTTACCTTCGAATAGTCCAAGGAACGCATCAGGGATGCGATTGAATCCTTCAACGATTGTTTCTTCGTATGTGAGCTGTCCTTCTTTTAACCATTTACCGAGGGATTCTGCACCTTCTTGATAGCGGTCTGCATAATCAGCCACAACGAATCCTTTCATGAGCGCACTTGATTTGATTAGCTTTGTTTGTACGCGAGGTCCGAGATCTTGTTCTTTCTTATTATAAGAAGAAATGGCTCCACATACAGGAATACGTGCAAATTTGTTTAATAAGCTGATCGCTGCATCACCAATCTCACCACCGACGTTTTCGTAATAAACATCGATGCCGTCAGGACAAGCTTCCTTGAGTGATTTATAGACGTTTGAAGTTTTGTAATTGATGCCTTCATCAAAGCCTAACGTATTGGTAATATAATCTACTTTCTCGTCTGAACCGGCGATCCCTACAACTCGGCAGCCTTTAATCTTAGCAATTTGCCCTACGACAGAACCTACTGCTCCAGCTGCACCAGAAACAACGACTGTTTCCCCTTCTTTTGGCTGACCAATGTCTAGTAAGCCGAAGTAAGCAGTAAGACCAGGCATACCTAGCACACCTAGGTGTGTACTTACAGGAGCAGCTTCTGGGTCGACTTTACGGATATCTTTGTCTGCTGCAACTGAATATTCCTGCCAGCCCAAATGTCCGATAACAACATCGCCCTCTTTAAAGCTATCTGATTTGGATTCGATTACTTCTGCAATCACGCCGCCATTAATCGCTTCATCAATCTGAAACGGTGCAATGTATGACTTTGCACTCGTCATTCTTCCTCTCATATATGGATCTACTGATAGGTAAAGCGTTTTAAGAAGTACTTCTCCTTTCTCGGGTGATGGTATAGCTGTTTCTACAAAGTTAAAATTCTCATCTGTAGGCATTCCTTCAGGTCGTTTAGCCAGTTGAATTTGTTGTTGTTTTGCCATTAATAATCCCTCCATGTATTGATGAATGGTCATTCATTATTTCTAATTGAACGTTATCACATTGACGGATCGTTATACAAAGTTTTTGCTCTTTATTTATTCTGACCTACTATCAATGGAAAGGGTAATGAAACATGGGGTAAGCTAGTGAGTAGTAGGAGGGAAACCTTATGAATCATAGTAAAAGTTGGATAATGAAGCAAACGTGGCGCGATTTACTCTTTTTACATTGGCCTGTCGAACCATCATTGGTAAAGTCACTACTGCCTAAAGAGTTGGGTGTAGATACATTTGATGGTGAAGCATGGATTGGGATCGTACCGTTTGAAATGAGTGGGATACGGTTCAGAGGTTTGCCATCTGTTCCATTTGCTTCTAATCTACGAGAACTAAACGTCAGAACGTATGTGAAATACGGAAATCAAAGGGGCGTGTTCTTTTTTAGCCTGGATGCTAGTCATGATTTAGGAGTTTTAATTGCGAGATCATTCTTTCACCTTCCTTACTATCGAGCTAAACAAACTATGTTTCAGCAGAATGGTGAGTTTCACTTTAGTAGTGTTCGTACCCATCGTGGTGCAAAGCAAAGTCACTTTCAAATCAGATATGAACCGGTAAGTGAACCTTATGAATCCAAAAGAGGACATCTTGATTTCTGGTTATCGGAACGGGAATGCTTATTTATCGTTCATAAAGGAAAGGTGTTTCAAGGCGATATAAAGCATGAGAGATGGCCACTTCAAAAAGCAGCCTTCACCATCCTAGAAGATACTCTTTCTGATGACTATTTCTTTAAAAAAGAGAAAACAATCGCTCATTACTCAAAGTCAGTTACGACCCGTCTCTGGCCATTTAGGCAGGTATCTAAACAGTAAAAAGCCCCCGGAAGCTACCTAAGCTTATTGGGGGTTTCTTTATGACGATCCATAAGAATGTTTTTGATGAAATGGCTCCAATCGACGAAATAGTTTCGTTTTTGAAAGTGTAAAGATTAGAAGCGCGACCCATATGAGTGAGAAGCTGATTGCGTGAACAGTTGTAAAGGATTCTCCATATAGAAAAACTCCTTGAATCAGCATAAGAGTAGGCGCGATGTATTGAAGGAAGCCAATCAGTGAAAGGGAGATGCGGTTGGCCCCTGTAGCAAATAACAATAGGGGTATGGCAGTAACGATACCAGCACCAAACAGTAAGAGCATTACTGTAGCATCACTCGCATAAATTGCTTCAGACATACTATTTGTTGTGGAAGCGAGGTAGATGATTGCAAAAGGTGTAATCAACATCGTTTCGATTGCGAGTCCTATCATTGCTCCTAATTTCGCCGTTTTCTTAAGTAGTCCATAAAGACCGAAGCTCATTGCAAGGATTAAAGATACCCATGGGATTTCTCCGAATTGAAACACGAGATTCAAGACGCCAATAGTAGCAAGGAGGACGGAAATGAACTGCCAGAATGTTAGTCGTTCTTTTAGAAAAAGGATACCAAGAAGAACACTAATAAGAGGATTTATGTAGTATCCAAGGCTCGTTTGAATCACATGATCATTGTTAACAGCCCAAATAAATGCGAACCAATTTATTGTTATGAAAAGAGAAGCAAACGTGATCGATACGGCTTTTTTTGGTTGTTTGGATAGGTGGATGAGTTCTCTCCAAAAGGAAGAGCCCTTTCTTAAAATAAGCAAAATCCCTATCATAAACACAAACGACCAGATAATCCGATGTGCCAGCACGGCTTCAGAGGGCACTTCTGAAACAAGTTTCCAATACAAAGGGAGTATTCCCCATAGAAGGTATGCTCCAGCTCCACTTGCAATCCCTATAGCATGTTCTTTATGAAAATCAGACTTCATAGTTCCCCTCATTTCTCCTTATTTATCTGATTTAGTTTATATCTATTTACACCGTATTACAACGAAAAGAAACTGGCTTTTCAACATATATATTAAGTTGATAAGGGGGGAGAAGTTTGAATAGAGAACGGAAATTGATTGATCAACAGGTTGGAGATGTAACAGGAGATGGAATTCCAGATGTGGTGAGTTTGACGGGCACGAATCCTTTTCCAGATACACCGCTAGTCGATCAGGTTGTGCTTACGATTAAAGATGGAAGGGATCATAATGAGGTTTCATTCGCATTACCTGGGAGTAGTGGGTATAACCCAACACTGTACCTCGGGCGATTTACGTCACAGAATGTGAAAGAAATCCTTGTTAGGACTGATTCTGGCGGAAGTGGGGGCATTACGTATGATTTTCTATATTCCTATGATCAGCAAAATCTGAGGTTGCTTTTTGATAATGAGAGTTTCACAAATGCTTTTACCTATACAGTAAAATATTTAGACTACTATCAGGCAGAAATACGAAATGAGACGCTTAATAAAACGTATATTGTGAGTTTATTGTATAAAGGAGAGGAGTATTTATCAGAGATTTACAATTCAGATGGAAAGTTAAAGGAACCGATTAGCGGATACGTGAATGCGCCAGGCGGCGTATATCCAATCGATTATCAACGTGATGGAATAGATGAGCTGCTCGTTTATCAACGAGTTGTTGGAAGGTATAATGCGGACGGACTAGGGGTTCTGTCCACCCCGCTCCAATGGCGGAGTGATGGTTTTGTGCCTATGTATCAAACCCTTTGTATTTATTGATTATGTAAAACGGGGGAAAGCCCCCGTTTTTGTCTTATTGTTGCTCTAGAAGACTTCTAAGAACGTGTTTTTTGTACTTCTCGATCTTACGTCCTTCGATGTAACGTACATCTTGCTTTTTAAGTTCTTCTACGTACCAACCTTTGCTATCGATATGCATGTGAAACATCCTTTCTCTATATCGTATTCGTATAAGGAGTTTTCTTGAAATCCCAACCGTTGACTATGGTAACATCATCACTTTTATCTGAAAAGGGATATTTACAAATTAATAAGAGAAATTTTTTTGCCCATATGTCATGACAAATCAACGTAAAAACTGGATAATAATTTAAAGGAGGAATGGATCTTGGATATAGCCTGGCTTATAGCGGAGGATAAAATAAAAACTGCTATAAAGAACGGAGATTTCAATGATCTCCCCGGAAAAGGAAAACCACAGAAACTAGAAGATTTGTCTAGCATTCCTGAAGAATTGCGAATCGCTTATAAAGTATTAAAGAACAGTGGTTATCTTCCTCTAGAAACTGAGTTGAGGAAAGAGCTTTTCACTCTAAAAGAACTTCTAGAGTCTTGCAACGACGAAGAAGACAACGTTCAGATTAAAAGAAAGATATCTGCAAAACAACTAAAGTACGATCAACTTATGAAAGAAAGATTATCTACGCAAGCGCCTAATTATCACGAAAAAGTAAAAACAAAACTAACACGATGAACACTTATCAAAACTGGTTGATAAGTGTATTTTTTTACCTGTAGAAGGGGGATTGAAAGATGGATGGTTCGATCAAAGTGAAAAATCTCACAAAAACATATAAAGGCGATGTCAAAGCAGTACAAGGAGTTAGCTTTGAAGTAGAAGAGGGTGAGTTTTTTGCATTTCTTGGTCCAAATGGTGCTGGAAAATCCACGACTGTCCAAATCCTTACAACGTTGGTCAAACCAACAGAGGGAGAAATTTTTGTTGGTGGGATCAACGTTAAAGATAACCCTGAGGGTGTGAGGCGAAACATCGGAGTGGCGCTTCAAGAAACAGGAATCGATTCAGTTCTGACTGGTCGTGAACTGATCGAAATGCAAGCAAGGTTATTTGGTTTTTCAAAAAAAGAAGCGAAGACGCGAGCAGTTGAATTATTAGAACTAGTGGATTTAACAGGCGATGCTGACCGACCTTCTGGAAAGTATTCAGGAGGTATGAGGAGAAGGTTAGATCTTGCTATGACATTAGTGCATAACCCGAAAGTCCTATTCTTGGATGAACCTACGACCGGATTAGATCCTATGAATCGTAAAGCGATTTGGAAAGAGATTAAGCGGTTGAATAGAGAAGAAGGAACAACGATTTTCCTCACAACGCAATACCTCGAAGAAGCAGATCAATTAGCAGATCGCATCAGTATCATCAACCAGGGAAGAATCGTTGCTGAAGGTAGTGCTGAGGAATTGAAAAGAACGCTTGGTTTTGATGCCATACAGTTAACCTTTGAAACAACAGAAGAAGCTGAACAGGCAAGTAAGGTTCTATATGGGATAGGTGAGAATATGGAGCATTCAAAAGAAGAAGTGACGATTTATACAGAGAATGGAACGCAGTTTCTCCCTGAACTTGTAAGAAACTTAGATGAGCAACACCTTTCACCGAAAACGATCAATGTAAAGCCCCCTTCTCTTGATGACGTATTTATTAATGTCACGAATGAGGAAAAGGAAAGGGTGTGAGAATATGAGTGATAAAAAGAACTATTTCTTTGTTGATACGTTGATTCACTCGAAAAGAAGTATCATTACGATACTTAGGAATCCTTTTATCTTTATTCCTAACTTGATCATTAGTCTTTTCTTCTTATTGGTTTATGAAGGCGGGTTAAGTGGCATCTCACAGCTTCCAGCATTTGAAGGGGCGAACTACTTAGCGTTTATACTACCTGTGTCGATCGTTTCAGCAGCGATTGGAGGTGCAGGAGGTGCTGGTCAGGCGTTAGTAAATGATCTTGAAACAGGATATTTCTCTAGGCTGTTGTTAACACCTTCTTCCCGTCTAGCCATCGTTCTTGGTCCTATTATTGCGGGGATGCTTCAATTATTGATTCAAACGATTCTTATTCTAATCATCGCATATCTTCTAGGACTTGAAGTGGCAGCAGGATTTGGTGGGATCCTCGTCGTCTTATTATTAACGCTAGGATGGGGGCTTGCTTTTGCGGGGTACTCTGTAGGAATAGCTTTACGAACAAAAAATGCGCAGTCGGCACAGGCAGGTACGTTTATATTCTTTCCACTTATCTTCTTGAGCACGACGTTTGTGCCATATGAGTTAATTGAAGCTGGGTGGTTAAAAGTAGCGACGGTCATCAATCCTACAACATACTTATTTGAAGCGATGCGTTCTGTATTTATAGACGGTTGGGAATTTTGGCCACTTGCAAAAGGTTTTCTTGTCATTGCCTTACTATGCGCTGTGACAATTACGTTTTCGGCAGTCAGTGCCTCAAAAGCAGTTAGTGCAGATTAACTATGAACCCGCAACTAGCGGAACCCGCAACTAGCGGGTTCTTTTTTTAGACTTTCGCTTTGATGATGAATCGATGAGAAGGAATATCGAGATACCCCTCGACACTTATCTTACGATGAAGGGTATGAAGAGCGTCATGATAGCGTTCTATTGAGAAATCTGGGATTTGCCACGGAATCGCTTTGAGGTAATAGACGAGTGCACCAATATCATAGAAGCGCGTAGTTGGATGTGCTTCCTTCTTAAAGGTCACATGGAACCCGGCTTCTTCTAATTCTTTTACCGCATAATCGAGATTCCAATGTTTAAATTCAGTTTCAAGGGATGCGCCAAGAAGTCGGTTGAGCTCAAGCATGTCAGTTCCTCCAACCTGTTGAGTTATGAACTGTCCATCTTCAGTTAGGATTCTTTTTAGTTCGGGCGGTGAGTAAGACTCATGTTTATTCATGATAAAGTCAAACTGATCATCTGAGAAGGGAAGGCTATGGTCATCCTCAAAGGAATGGACAGTCACGCCGAGTGGTTCTAATCGTTCCTTAGATTGGAACGTTAGGCGGATATCCTTCTGTAGCAGCAAGTTGTTCTGGAAAGGGTTGAAGCTTCTCTAAGAATTCGCCGCCACCTGTCCCCATGTCGAGTAAACTTCTCGCACTCTTAAATAAGGGGAGGATTTCTGAAGTGTAGCACCATGGCAGAAGCTCAGTATGAATACGTCCGGTATCTGTAATATAAGAGAAATCCCAACCTGAGAAGGGTTTTTCACTTTCAGATAAATAAAAGTCCAATAAATCTATCGTCATCTTATACCTCCTATATTTTTCCTCTGTTTCATTGTAGCAGAGTATACCTTAGTAAGAGGAAACAAAGTTCATAGATTTAAAATGATCATGATTAGGGTAAAACAAGATATGGAAGTGTTTAAGTGGAGAAAAAGGACGTGACGATATTGGATAATGCACGAACGTATGACTTAGTTGGAATAGGGATTGGACCATTTAATTTAGGTATGGCCGCTCTTGCAGAAGAGTTGGATATGGAGGCTATCTATTTTGATCAAAAAGAAGAATTTAATTGGCATCCAGGTATGTTGATCGAAGGGGCAGATTTGCAAGTGCCATTTCTTGCTGACCTTGTTACAATTGCGAATCCCAAAAGTCCTTATACATTTATTAATTTTTTGCACGAGAACGATAGACTTTATCAATTTTACTTCTTTAATAAACTTGATATCCCGAGAAAAGAATATAATGAATATACACGATGGGTTGCATCGAACCTTTCGAATTGCCAATTCGGAACTAGAGTCATCGATGTAACTTACCATAAAGAAAAGCAATACTATGAAGTGGTTGTTGAAGATACGAAAACATCTGATCGTCAGACTGTCAAAACGAAACATGTTGTATTAGGGACCGGAAGTATTCCGAATATACCTGATGGGTTTGATCAGTATCCGATAGAAGATGTGCTGCATACAAACCATTACCTTTACCATGAGAAGCAGCTAAAGCAAGCTGGTTCTGTATCTGTTATTGGCTCAGGTCAAAGCGCAGCTGAACTTTTCTATGATTTACTTATGGATCAGAAACACTATCACTACAAACTGAACTGGTTTACAAGATCAGCAGGTTTCTTTCAGCTGGAATCGGCAAAGCTAGGTCAGGAAGTCTTTTCCCCAGACTATGTTTCTTACTTCCATCGTCTTTCTTTCGAGGAGCGCAAAGATGCTCTATCGACTCTAGGTCCATTAAGGAAAGGCATCGATCCAGAAACGTTGAAAGCTATCTATGATTTGCTTTACCATCGATCATCTGAGGCAAGCTATCCTGATGTTGCAATCCAACCTATGACAGAGGTGAACGGAATTGAGAACGATGGAAAGACCTATCAGTTAGCATGTAGGCAGTGGCAAGAAGATCATGAATTCACAGTGGAAACGGATAAAGTATTGTTGGCTACTGGTTACAAGCCCTATTTTCCTGAATGGTTTACGAAAATGTATGATGAAATCGAGTGGGAAGATGAGAAGAGGTACAAAGTTACTTTAGATCAGCGACTGATTTTTAAAGATCAGAGAGAGAATCACTTCTTCACACTTACAAATATCGAACATTCCCACGGTGCAGGTGCGACGAACCTTGCACTATCCGTTGAAAGAAATAAACGAATTTTGAACACGGTAGCGGGTGAAGAGATTTTTCCGATCAAAACAAATACAGTATTCCAACAGTTCTCAAGTAATAAGATGTAAAAGTTGGAATAGAAAGAAGCTGAAGAGCGTGCTCTTCAGCTTCTTTATTTATCGTCGATTTTCTTAAGGATGAACCCTTCACTTTTCATCACATCGTGGATACCTTGTCTAAACGTTGCGAAAGTAGGTACAGAGGAATCTAAGTCAAGATCAATAATCCATTTTACGATTCGTGATGTAATTCCAACATATACAACATGAATCCCCATCAATTTAAGAGATTTTGTCATCGTTTCAAAAACTGTATTAGCAGATCGATCTGAGAGGTTCGTTAATCCTGAAAAGTCGATCAATACGTAGTCCGTATTTGTTTTTGCACAGTAGTCAAGAACGTTACCGATCAGTTTTTCTGAGCGCCTAACCGTTAGTGTTCCAATCAAAGGGATTAAGATAGCATTATCAAGAACAGTTGGAAGGATCGCATTCGAATACTCATCGATCAGTTTTCTATTCTCATCCATTTCTTTTTGCTTTTCAGTTACATCTCTCCAAACAAGTATGTAACCTTGTTTTTCTTCATGCTCATCTTTGTATTCAGAAATAACGATGTTTGCAGCAAACTTATCAAACAAGGTGATGGTACTCTGGTAGGGTAATTGATGTAACAAAATAGTTGTCTGATGTATAGGATTCTTATGAAAATCATGAATGCTTTTTCCTATTAAATCGGAAGGTGAATCGACAGGTAAATAATCGATGATCGATTCTAATAGAGCACGAGCCTGTTCATTAAACCATGCTATATTAAAACTCGTGTCACAAATAAAGATACTATCACCAATACTATTCAAAACTCTTACCGTTTCATTCTTTTCAAAAAACGAGGTTTTAGCCAATTCGTTTCCACCGCCATATTAATTTTCCACTCTTTTAATAGTATAGATTAATAGAGGTAGAATGAACATCAATAACGAATGGAAAAAGATCCTTCTTCCTGTTTTACTTCCTCTTCATTAGCATCTACATCATCAACAGAAGAAAATGGGCTTCCTTTCTTAACCGATGAAATGAATTGGTTGATTTGTTCTTCTTCACCCTGTGCCTCAATTTCTACCGAACCATCCGTTGTATTTCTTACGTAACCGTTAATATTATACTCAAGCGCTTTTTGCTGAGTAAAAGCTCGGAACCCAACACCTTGCACGCGACCGCTAACGATAAGGTGGTATCGTTTCATCATGATCATCCTTTCGTATATCTGATATATAACCAATTTCCTGTTTTCCTTCGAATTAAACCGGCCGTTTATTCCGATTGATGTAGACAAACGGAAGGTATAGAAGGTGGAATAAAGTGATAGCAATCCCCTCTAAAGATAATAAATACCATGGCCAATTCCCGAGATATGTATAGATCGTATCACTCATAGGCTTTTCCATTAGAAACATATAATTCGAATCGAGAAGACCATTTATTAGAAAGACTAACGTTGTATAAAGGTTTAGAACAACGAACGCTTTCCAAATGGACGTGTACGTAGGGTAATAACCTTCAACTACGATCATAAACCAGGCTGTGACTACGATCGCACCGTGAGCGATAAAGAAATGGAAGAAGCGATAATGCGGAAATGGATAGGACAGCTCAGGAGTAATCATTGCGAGAAGTGCACTACTGCAACCTACGAAAAAGGTAATTTCAAATAGAAACTTATTTTTAGAAATTAACAAGATTACGGCAAGAAAAAGTGAGATGCTACTTAATTGCAATGGCAACGTGTTCGCTATTCTCCATTCACTGTGAAAAATAAACCAAACGTGAAAGCTTACTTCAGAAAGGGCTAATAAGAGTATGACTACAATGCGAAAGGTTATATTATACGGTCGCTTTCTTAGATATTCTCTAAATAGGTAGACCAACACGAATAGAATGAATAGTGTGATCAAAACAAGCAGATGGGGTTTAGAGAAAAGAGAGAATGTCTCATTTATTGTCCAGGTAAGATAAGGGTCCACATTGACACCTCCTTGTTCAAGTAAGCAAAACAGTGTAAAAGAGAGAGTAAAATCGTTAAAATAAAGGTGTGCAACAGAAAGGAGAATGGTATGAAAAGAATACTTGTACTAGACGGTAGTCAAAGGCCCAATGGGAATACGGAGATGTTAACTAGTCATGTGTTAGATGACATCGAACACGCAAAGGTTTATTTAAGGGAATTAGGCATTCGTCCTATTAATGATCAACGGCATGCAGAAGGTGGCTTCACCCCTGTAAATGATGAACATGATAACTTGATAGAAGAAATCATAAATAGTGATATCATCGTTTTCTCCACACCAATTTACTGGTACGGGATGTCAGGGGTAATGAAAAATACGGTCGATCGCTTTTCTCAAGCATTGCGTAATGAACGCTTTGATTTGAAGAATAAATTAGCTGGCAAAGAAGTTTATGTAGTAGCTTGCGGTGGTGATAATCCGAGGTTAAAAGGCTTACCCCTTATTCAGCAATTCCAATACATATGTGATTTTCTAGGAATGAACATGTTGGACTACCTCATCGGACAAGCGGTTAAACCAGGAGAAATTCTGGACGATGTTCGAGCGATTCAGGATGCGCAATCATTAAATACTAAGATTAAAGAAAGTATGAAGTGATTCTGCTAAAAAGCTTTCGAGACGACAATCTCGAAAGCTTTTTTTCCATTTACTTAATTGTGGTCAACGCTTGCTTTACGGATGGAAAACTTTGAATAGATGACAGAGTCAAATCCGAACGAACACTTTCTAGAACAAATTCTGGGCGAACGCCAGAAATTATGAGTGTAGCTCCCATTAATTTGATAAGCTGATCAAGCTGGTAAATGCCATTGTGGAGTTGACTAGTAAAGTGACTCACACCAGATAGATCTAAGATTAAAAACTGGTCTCCACTTTTCTGGATGTGTCTACTTACATTATGATGTAATAATTCCAGGCGCTCATCGTCAATTTCACCTACAAGAGGAACGATTGAAACGTCTCTGTCTATAGGTACGATAGGAGTAGACAGATCTTTTACTTGCTGTAAGTAATGATTAGAACGATCTTCTGCATTTCGGCGCTTCGTTACGTCCTGTTGCACTCCAACGAAATACGATTGGCTTTCACTCTCCATATAAACAGGGAAAATTTGAAGCTCATTCCAGAATGGTTCCCCGTTTTTTCGATAATTCTTCACTTCTACTTTAAGCTTCTCTTTCTTCTTGATCGCATCTCTAACTTGTTTTAACACTTCTTTGTCGGTATCTTCTCCCTGGAGAAAACGGCAATTATAGCCGACAACCTCATCTGCAGTATATCCGCTCAATTGTTCAAAGCCTTTATTTGTGTAGATGATTGGGTTGTCAGGTAGCTCTGGGTCTGTAATAACGACTCCGGTCTCTACAAATTCTATAGCAGTCCTAATAAATTCGTTTTTCTTCATACGTTTGATTTGTTCTTTATTTGCTCTCATTTTGTATGCCCCGCGTTTGTTTTGTCTTCATTCAAATCATCACCTTTTAAACTGATTGTTAGTACTAGTATAAATCTCATCTTTATAAAAACCAATAATTAACCATTTATTCATTTGATTTTTCAGTGAAGTGAATGATCTCATGGGATGAACCAGGTGATGGATAGTATCTAAAAAATCTAAACATTCATGATATAATAACAGTATTTATATCTATAAGTGAGAGGGGGATCAGCGTTGGATGCACTAGATGTCATGGGTAATAAAGAGAAAGCTTTTCCGCATTTTCAACCGATTATTAGCGCAGATAAAAAACAAATTATTGGATATGAAGTACTGGGAAGAATTCAAACAGAAGAAGGAATTGAAGATCTTAGTTTTTTCTTTGAAGATACAACTATTCCAGAGGAGTACATATTAGAAATAGACACTCATATACGGAATTTAGCTATTGAACATTACAAGAGTCATGGAACGGGGGAATGTTTGTTTTTTAACTGTAATGCTAGTCATTTGCTCTATGATCATGGAGAAACAATTACACAGTCATTAGAGGAATATGCTAATTTAGGAATTCCTTATAATCGAATTGTGTTGGAAGTATCAGGATATGATGTGGATGAGGATAATTTAGGTAAGCTTCAGCACCTCTTAACGTACTATAGCAGTCTTGGTGTACAAATTGCGGTTAGTCACTATGGAAATAAGATGAGCAATATTGAAAAGATCGCGATATTGAATCCCAATTTAATCAAAGTGAATCTATATAGCCTTAAAGATAAAGGAATGCCCCAAGAGTACAGAGATGTGCTTTACGCATTATCAATGTTAGGGCGTAAAATTGGAGCTACCTTATTGTTTGAAGGAATCGATGGTCACGGGCAAATGAAATATGCTTGGGAAAATGGTGGTCGGTACTATCAAGGCAATTACATTAAAGAGCCAGGTCCGGTATTTTTGGACAGAGCTCAATTTAAGCCACTACTCTCTAAAGAAATTCATCAATTTATCAACCATGAGCGAAATCGGCTGCTAGCGCTGTACCACTTATCTAGAAGGTTTAATGACCACCTGCAAAAACAAATTAAAATGATTAAGCAGAACGATTGGGATGATATCGTTTCACAAGCTTCAAGATCCTTGAAGGACGCTTGCTTTAGAGGCTATATTTGCAACGAAGATGGTGATCAGGTTTCGTCAAATTATTATCGTAATGATGATGGGAGCTGGGAACTACAACCAGAGTACGTTGGTAATAACTGGAGTTGGCGGCCGTATTTTCTGGAAAATATTATCCGAATGAAACATGAAGGAATCGGGAATCTCTCTGATATGTACAGTGATATCGAGACCAATGAATTGATAAGGACTTATTCTTACCCTATCAACGAAACACATTATTTGTTTCTTGATATACCTTACTTGTATTTGTACGATCGGGATCACCATTAGTATCCAGGAGGGATAAAAAATGCTCAAAAAAACGAATGTAAAAACGACAAAGCGAGATGAAATGATCGATATTACGTCAATTGTTAGAAAAACAATTGAAGAAGAAGGTATTAGAGATGGACTTGTCGTGGTGTATTCAGCACATACGACTGCAGGCATAACGATCAATGAAAACGCAGATCCTGACGTGAAGCATGATATGTTGATGAGACTGGATGAAGTGTACCCGTGGGAACATCCTAAGTATAGGCATGCAGAAGGGAACTCTGCTTCTCATTTAAAAACAAGCACGGTCGGTCCTTCTCAAACGATACTTATTGCAGATGGAAAAATGATTCTAGGTACGTGGCAGGGAATATACTTTTGTGAATTTGACGGACCTCGAAACCGTACTGTTTATATTAAAACGATGGAGGGATAAACATGATTCGAGTATTGTTTGTATGTCTCGGTAATATTTGTAGATCCCCAATGGCTGAAGCGATCTTTCGAGATAAGGTCGCAGAGGCAGGTCTTTCTGATGTGATAAAAGTTGATTCTGCAGGCACTGGTGATTGGCATATCGGTGAACCACCGCATGAGGGAACTGTCGACCTACTTTCTAAGAATAAGATTAGTGTTGAGGGGATGCAGGCACGCCAAGTGAAAAAGGAAGACCTAGACACTTTTCAATATGTTGTGGCGATGGATGCGGGGAATTTAGGAGAACTGCACAAGTTGGCAGGCCTCACGAATACGAGTTCGATCTCAAGGCTGATGGATTACGTAGAAGAGTTTGAAATCGAAGATGTTCCTGATCCATACTTCACGGGTAATTTTGATGAGGTTTATGAGATGGTCGAAAAGGGTTGCGATAATTTATTTCAACACATTAGAGAAGAAAGCGGTCTATGATACAACCTGTTCAAGCTGCTCTAAAAGCATATGGTGATGAAGGTGAAATCAAACGATGGGACTCCGTGTCAGGAGGCTCCATCAATGACACGTATTATGTGAGAACAAAGAACAGAGAGTATTTTGCGAAGTTCAACCCAACCGCTGAGAGCGATTTTTTCCAGGCGGAAGTGGATGGTCTTACAATTTTAGAACAGAACGGTGTCCCTGTACCTAAACCTCTTTTCAATTATAAAGGTGGAGTAGGTAAGAACGTCCTGCTATTGGATTGGCTTGCTCCAACTACCAGTGTGAAGTCTGACAATAAGCTTGGAAGTGTCGTTGCAAACATGCACGCGTGCCATAGTGAAAAAGCTGGATTGTCACATTCTAACTTTATAGGCGAACTACGACAATGTAACGACCAAAAAGATGATTGGGTGGAATTTTATCGCGACCTCCGACTAGGTTACTTACAGAGTGTAGCAAAGGAGAAAGGCTTGTTAACGAAAGAAAGGCAGTCTCGTTTGACAAGGCTAAGAGAAAATCTCCATACCCTCATTAACCATAATCCACAAAAGTCGTTATTGCACGGTGATCTCTGGGGTGGAAACTGGTTGAATGGTAAAGGTGGGAAGCCATACTTAATCGACCCTGCAGTTTATTATGGCGATAGGGAAGTAGACATCGCTTTTACATATTTATTTGGAGGGTATTCAGAGGCTTTTTATCAACAATATGAAGAAGAGTATCCATTGGATAAAGGGTTCGAAGATCGCTTCCCGATCTATCAGCTGTATTATCTTCTTGTTCATCTTGTGATATTTGGGGAAAGCTATGGAAGTGCGGTTGACCGCATCCTTAAGCGCTACACCACTATTCATGTTTAGTATGTGAGGTTTGATGGTACGTATTTTAGGGAAAATAATCGCAACTTTGTGAAATTAAAGGAGGTAATATTAAATGAATCAGACATATCAGACGAAGAACGAAAATAAACTTTTTAAAGCTGTCCTAATCGGTGGTCTAGCAGGAGCCCTTATTTCTCTTTTGGATCGAGGAACAAGACAATCGATTAAAGAAGGATCAAAGCGCACAGGTGAGGTGCTCCGAGAAGTAAAGAATAACCCTTCATATTATTCGAATAAGGTTAAGCAAACGGTTGAAGACGCTGGGGATCTCATGAAAGAGGTACAGGATGATATCAATACACTTTCAAAGAAATTCAGCGGATTAAAAGATAGTTCAGTCGAAGCTCTAAACATCGTTAAAGAAACCCAGAAAGACATTAAGGAAATAGGTTCTAGGGTAGTTGAAGCGGGAGAAGAATTGACGAAAGACCATAACGACCAAATTACGCACTAGATAACTTCAGGAGGGTATATGGTGAATTTATCAGTACTCAGTTTTAGTAAGCAGCTTTTCTTGAGGATAAAGGAACATCAGGTTACAGATTTGGCTGCGCAGCTTGCGTACTATTTCTTGTTGTCTCTTTTTCCTTTCCTCATTTTCGCCATAACCCTTCTGGCTCATTTCGATTTCTCGAAGGATCAAATCCTTGAATTAATTGCTCAGTACGCACCCTCGGAATCTTTCGTCACGATTCAAGAGAACCTTATTCTCGAAGATGGTGCACGGAAAGGATTGCTTTCGTTCGGAATAATCGCGACGATCTGGTCGGCGTCGAATGCAATCAATGCCATTATCAAGTCCCTGAATCGAGCATATAACGTAGATGAAAGCAGGAATTTTCTTCTCGCAAGAGGGCTTTCTGTCTTATTGTCGCTCGCTATGATCTTCGTTATAGTCGTGGCATTATTATTGCCGGTATTTGGAGAAATGCTTTGGCGATTCTTCGTTGGGTTCTTTGCAATACCAGAGTCTTTTAGTTTTATGTTTACGCTGATTCGGTGGTTTTTAAGTCTTTCCATCATGATTATCGTGTTTATGTTCATTTATTATTACGCTCCTAATAAACGGCTGCATTATAAAGACGTTATGATAGGATCGGTTACTGCTTCAGTCTTATGGCAGCTCGTTTCTTTTGTCTTCTCTTACTACATAAATAACTTTGGGAATTACTCTGCAACGTATGGCAGTTTAGGTGGGGTCATCGCTTTAATGTTGTGGTTTTATTTAACTGGCCTTGTCATTGTTGTTGGAGGAGAAATAAATGCTACATCCAATTACTTCAGAAGGAATAAACCAACATAAAACAGCAGCCTTTCTAGGGCTGCTGTTCTCTTTATTTCAATAAGCGTAAACCATTGAGTATAACAAGTATGGTACTACCTTCATGGCCGAGAACTCCGAGAGGGAGGGTCAAAAATTGAAAGAAATTAGATGCGATCAACACGAGTATGACGAGAATGGAGAAAGCAACGTTTTGTTTTACGATTGTGTTTAATCGATTCGATAAGCTCACGGCACGAATCAATTTGGCTAGGTCGTTCTTCATAAGGACAACATCTGCTGTATCAAGTGCGACATCCGTTCCTTGGCCCATAGCGATTCCTACATCAGAGGAAGCGAGTGCTGGAGCATCATTAATGCCATCTCCTATCATGCCAACAGAACCATATTCTTCTTTGAGCTGTTTGATGCGTGTGACTTTATCTTCGGGTAAACAGTTTGCATAGTATTTCTCAATCCCCACCTCTTCAGCGATCGCTTTTGCGGTTTCTTCACTGTCTCCGGTAATCATGATCGGTTCAATACCTTGTTTCTGCAAATCTTTTACCATTTTGATTGAGGCTGCACGTACCTGATCCTTAAGGGCTATGATACCAGCTATCCCTTTTTCATCAGCTGCAACAACAAGGGTCTTACCTTCTTGTTGCAGTTTTTTGTATTGGTGGTCAAACAAAGAGAAGCCGGCTGATTCTGAGAAGAATTCACGTTTACCGACTTTCCACTGTGTTCCTGAAACACTCGCTTGAACACCCCAACCTGAATGGTCTTCCATATCTTCAGGTTCAATCCAAGCAAAGTTACCTGCAGATTGAACGATGGCTTTTGCGAGCGGATGTGTTGATTGTCTTTCAATGGAAGCAACAGTTCTCATGAAAGTATCTTCATCAATATCTTCTCTCGTGATCACATCAGTGACTACGGGATTTCCTTCCGTAAGTGTGCCTGTTTTATCAAGTGCAATGGCTTTAATGGAACTAAGTTGTTCGAGGTGGACGCCCCCTTTAAACAATATGCCATTCCTTGCTCCTAATGAGATCGCTGAGAGAGTAGCGGGCATGATTGCTGCAACAAGAGCACATGGTGAGGCTACTACAAGGAATACCATAGCTCGGTAAATTGTTTCCTCCCATGACCAACCAACTAAATAATGGGGGAGAATCATAAGAAGAGCGCCGATAAGAAGTACGATCTTTACGTACCAACCTTCTATTTTTTCAATGAACAATTGCGAAGGGGCTTTTTGGTCTTGTGCTTCTTGTACGAGAGCAATTATTTTTTGGAAAACAGTATCTTCGTTTCTTTTCGTCATCTTAATTGTTAAATGACCAGATATATTTAGTGTTCCAGCGAACACTTCATCGTCAATTCGTTTAATGACGGGGATAGACTCACCTGTAATAGCTGATTGATCAAGTGACGTTTGTCCTTTGATGATCATACCATCAGCTGGCACACGCTCCCCTGGTTTAATCAAGATGGTGCTATCGATTGTTAGTTCTGATGCTTGAATGACTTTCTCCACACCATTTTCGATGATGGTAGCTGTTTCTGGTTGTATGTCCATAAGAGATTGTAGTTCACGTTCACTTTTGTTTAGCGTATATGTTTCGAGCGCACCACTTATTGCGAATATGAAAATTAGAATGGCACCTTCTGTCCAGTACCCAATCGAAGCAGCTCCAATGGCGGCAATAATCATAAGCAATTCAACATTAACATCTTTATCGGCAATTGAATCTTCAATGCCTTCTTTCGCTTTAGCGAACCCGCCAATGACAAAAGCTGTGATGTAGAGACCTGCTTCTGCGAAAGAAGAGATGTCGCTTTCAAGTAACCAGGTTAAGGCGATAATACAACCACTAAATAAAGCTGCTATAAGTTCACTATGTTGTTTGATGGTATCCCACCAAAGAGAAGTATGAGACGGATAAGTATCGGTTTGGACATTCACTTGTTGCATTTTCATGCCTCCTTATTACTTTCTAATTGAGAAAGATAGTCATAATCAATCTATCTAAATGCTCCTATTTGCAAATAACCATGAAGATATTAGCCTATTAAGTTCGTTTTTGTAACTGTCAATTGAGAATGCTTTTCACTAGATTAGAATAATTATTATCTTTTAGTAATTTTATTCTATCACATGATATTCATAGTTACTATACAAAAGGAATGTATTCAGTTACATATTTTCATGTTTAAAACTGCCAAATAACAGGGAATCCATTTTATAAGTAAGCAAAAAGTTAAGGAGGATCATCGACATGTTATTAACAGAGAAATTGAATCAAATCAAACGAGCACAAGTACAAAAGCCAGATAAAGTGTTTACTCTATACTTAAATACAGACCGTCGCGATCCAGATCGTCAGCATGGCGAATGGAAAATTCAATTGAAGAATGGTTTCCGAAACTTTGAAGACTACTTAAAAGAAAGTGGCAATAAAGAAGAGCAGGAAAACTTCAATAAAGTAAAAGAAAAAGTACAGGAAGAGATCGACGCTCTCGAACATGATTTAAATCGAGGTCTAGTGATTATTGCATCTTCAGATGATCAAATCTGGTTCGTTGAACGCACTCAGGTGCCTGTTACAACAAACCTATACTGGGAAGAAGAACCACAGCTCGACCAGCTTGAAGAATTAAGTAAGGATTATCCAAACACAGGAATCATTCTTGTGCATTATGATTATGTACGTATTCTTGAAACGGAACTTGGTTTCCTTACGAAGAGTGAAGAATATGCATGGGACCCAGATGAGGACAATTGGAGAATTTACGAAGGTACGACAGGAAGCGAGAATACACCTGGTAACGGAAGTACCGCTCAACGTGAACTATTCGAGGATCGAGTTAAGGCGAATCGAGAAAGATGGTATAAGTCGATGGCTTCGAAGCTTGATAAAAAGTCCAAAAATCGCGATTGGGAGAAGATTTACGTAGCTGGTGAAAAAGAAGAAGCGGAAGAGCTTTCGAAGCTCATGAACAAAGAAACAGAAATAGTTGGGAAAAACTATGCTGACAAACGAGATGATGAAGTACTAGAATTACTCGTTTCGTAACAAGAGCAAGGTAAAGAAAAAGCACCTTTAAAGGTGCTTTTTCTAGTTTGAACGCTCAGCTCTTACAGTGAAAAGCTTAGGGATACCCCGATCGTTCATCTTAATATTAGGTTCTTCTACAACTTGTTTTATGATGAGCTCTTCATCTGCTAGACTAGTCAATACCTCTCCAAGTGTCCACTTTCGTTGGAGCACCGCGTTTGCATTCTCCTTTTCATTCGTAAGGTGTTTTGAATATGCAACATTCGTTCTTTGAATCGTTGGATCAAAATAATTCCCATCTACTTTATGCTTTTTACCTTTTGAGGTGATGAGCTTTGTAGAGATAGGGTGAAATTCTTGAAGGATAAAGTGGCCGCCAGGTTTGAGTATTTTATTTACGATATGGAACAGTGGATGCAAATCTAGGAAGTAGTGGAGAATACCTAATTCCATTACAACGATGTCATATTGATTATGATGTTCAGGCCCTAGATTTAAAATATCTGAAATATAATAGGTTAGATCAACAGATGCAGCCTGAGATAGCTCTTTTGCATAACGTTCGTTCTCATAAGAAAAGTCGATCACAGTTACATCGGCACCAAGTAGTCCCATAGCAGTTGCTTTCATTCCGTGGGACCCCATCAGGTTAGCGATGCGTTTCTCTTTCAACTCTGGTAGATAAGGCAGGAGAGACTTTAGTTTTCCTGAAGGATTGCTAAGAAGTTTGTCTGCAACGTCTTTAGGTGCGCCATGTCTGTTTAATAATGCTTCGTAATTCTGCTGGTTCCAAGCTTGTTCATTCTGTTGTGTTATTTTATCTTGCAAATTTCTTAAAAAGTTATTAACCAGGGGTGTCCATACAGAGTTACGTTGATAGTGGTAAAGAGACACACTAGGAATGGTGCGGTTTTCTATTGGAACGTGAATTAAGTATGGGTTCGTGCGAATCACTGTATTGTATTCACATTGAATACTGACTGGATAATCATCTATATTGTATGTTGCAATGGATTTATCATCAGTATGTTTGAGATTAGCTTGACCATAATGGTTATTGAAAGTTGAAATAACGGACTCAAAGCCGTCCCACTGGATCGAAACAGTTATAGAATTACAATCCTCCATAACACCTTGCAACCATAGAGCTGTTTGGTCTATGTAGAAATAGGGAATTGATTGGTCATCTAGTGCCGAAGAAAGCTTTAGCACCGTGCTGGTTAGTTTATCGGGCATCTTACCACCTCAATTTAGTTACATGAACTTAGTTTGTATAGAATACTATAGCATAACGATCGCTCATAAGCATATGGAGGATAGGGAGAGATAAAGGAATCATGCAGACTCAAAATGAAGACATTCAAACAGATAATAAATGGATGCGGAGAGGGAGTAGTATTGCGCTCTTTATTTACCTGCTCGCTCTCGTGTACAGTACTTTATTTATTTATAATTACTACCCATACGGAAAATCCGTCAATCTTGTCCTATTTGATAGCATTAAGTTAATGTGGGAGAGTGGTAGCTACTGGTTGATCCTCAAGAACATAATAGGCAATATTCTTCTATTTATGCCACTTGGGTTTTTGGTGCCACTTGTTCATAGGAGATGCAGATCTCTTTTTGTTATTGCAATGATCGGCTTCACGATTAGTACGATGATCGAATTGCTTCAATATTTTGCTGCACAGCGTATTTTTGATATTGATGATATTTTGTTAAACGGTCTTGGAGCTGTTGTTGGATATGGGGTGTATGGGGTTTGTTTATGGGTATATAGAAAAGTAAAGAGAAAATGAAAAGGCAGCTTATAGAAGCTGCCTTTCTTCATTTATTCTGCTTTTTTCGCTTTGTCTAGAAGCTTAGTGATTCGCTTCGTTAGCATTTTACGTCCTTCGCCCCCAGCTTGGAAATGGCGAAGTTTACCTTCAGAATCAAATACGTAGTACGCAGGTACGTATTGATTATCGAACGCATCTGTTAATTTATGATCACTATCAACAAAGATTGGCTGAGTGATATCGTGCTGATCAGCTACTTGTTTGATTTCATCTAAATCTAAGTCTTTCTCTGAGCGAGGCATATGAACGGCGATGACGTTTAGGTCTTCGCTATATTCATCTCGGAACTCGTTTACCATCGGCATTGCTTCTTTACAAAGACCGCAGCTGATTGACCAGAAATGAACAAGTGTAAGAGGCTTGTCTCCTACTAAATCACTTTTAGAAACTTCTCCATTAAACCAAGTCTTTGCACCTTCGAGTTCAGGCATTTCTTCGCGTAGTTTCATAAGGTATCGACTCCTTTTATTGTAATTTATTTATAATAATTATTAGTTAATCACAATTATTATTATAGTATATTCATATCATAAGTCAATAAGGATGCTTTCTATATAGTATTAAAGTGGCTTGAAAAGTTTCAGCTTACTCATAAATTAGTCGAATAACGCGGTTCAGGTTGTTCAGACGTGTTATGGAAAGCAATTCCTAAGAACAAGATGATTAGCATGCCACTAATAACGTAAAAGATACTACCTTGTTCAAAAAGATCAATAAATACACCACCAAGAAATGGACCGAGAATACTACCTAGCCCAAAGAAGATTCCTGCTAGGATATTTCCTGTTGGCAATAGGTCAGTAGGAAGAAGGTCAGCTAGGTACGTAATACTTAAAGAAAACAGTGATCCTACTGTCATCCCTGAAATAAACAACAATACAAAGAGAACCGGTAGTGAAGTTGTGAATATTGCTCCTGATAAGCAAATCCATCCACATAAAATACTTACTAGGAGTACGCTTTTACGACCAAGCTTATCGCTTAGTATTCCAAGCGGCATTTGAAAGATTAGGCTACCGACAACGAAAGAAGGGAGTAGGATTGAAACAGCATTCACATCCATTCCTATACGAAGTGCATACACTGGGAAATTCCCATGCAACGATGCTTCTAGGAAACCATACCCGAATGAAGGTAACAAAGCTGCCCAACCAATTTTCAGCACACTCCAGTACTTCATAATTACTCTTTCTGACCCAGTATTAATGGAATCAGGATATTCGTTACGTATTTTGACTAGTAGTACCCAGGTTAGGAGTGCAAGTCCAGACGCTATAAGAAATGGAAGGTAGATCGATATATCTACTATCCTTGTTGAAAGAGGACCAGCTGCAAACCCTAGCCCGAAAGAAGAGCCGTAAATCGCGATGTTTCTACCACGTTTTTCTTTAGGAGTACTTGTTGTGATCCATAGCTGTGTCGCAAAGTGAAGTAGATTATCTCCTATCCCCACGATTACGCGTAGGATAAACCAGAACCAGAAAGCTTGCCAGATTGGAATGAGTGCAATCGAAATGGCTACTAACAATAAACCACAAGAGATTGCTGGCTTGTATCCATACTTTCTTACAGGTTTCTCAATAAAAGGTGAGGCGAATAATATTCCTATATAAAGAGCAGATGCATTAAGACCGTTCATGCTTGATGAAACGCCAGCTTCTTCTAGTAAAATTGATAAGAGCGGCAAGAGCATCCCTTGGGAATATCCAGAAATAAAAACAATGGTAATCAGTGTTATAAAACGGTAACGATATTGTTCCATCAACTTCTTCACGCTCCATAAAAAACGACAATCATATGAGTGCCATTATAATGGAAAAGGTTGAAAAGAACCACCATTCGCATTTCAGCGTTCTCTGATTTAAAATAGAGATATTGAATGCAAAAGGGAGTGGAATTATGGAATTCAATATGAAGAAGGAAGAGATAGGTTTTACAGCAAATTTCGAATACGGCACGCTACATATTTCAGGTGATGAGCAATCCGGTTTCAGACCATATCAACTTTTAGTCTCTTCAATTGCAGTATGTAGTGGCGGTGTTCTTCGTCAAATCTTAGATAAAAAGCGGATGAAGTACGAAGACATCCACATTAGTGCTGATGTTACCCGTAATGAAAAAGAAGCAAATCGAGTAGAAGCGATTCATCTTCATTTCACATTAGAAGGTGACTTGGATGAACATAAAATAGAAAAAGCACTTGAATTAACAAAGAAACATTGTTCGATGGCTCAATCCGTAATTGGGAGTATCGAGCTTGAAGAGACGTTTGAAATTAAGAAGTGACACCAGACTCTGGTGTCACTTTTCTTTCTATAGCTCTAGCGTTTCGGGAGTATTTTCCCCTTCGTTCATTAATCGAATCGTTTCAGGAGTAATTTTCAGCACGATGTAGTTAGGGTCTTCAGGAGATTCGAACCACTTACTTAACATGTCTCCCCAAAGTTTCTCCTTCGTTTCTTTTGAATCATCGATTTCAACCGTGCCTTGCACTTCAATATAGCGATCGTTCCAACCTTTTCCATCATATCCGAGTAGAACATGGACGTTGTGGTTTTCTTTAATATCTTCAACTTTATGAGTTTCTCTGCTTGTAGGCGTCATCAAAGTGAGATCTTCATGGAAAAAAGTCATGAAGCGTGAGTGGGGTTTATTATCCTTTATCGTACTGAGAGTACCTACATAATCAGACTCTAAAATCTCCAATACTTTATTCTTTACTTCAGTTTGAGACATTGACATAATAATTCTCCTTTCAATATCGACGCTAATCTTAATCTTCCTTTATTGAGCAATTCTAAAACAAGATAATGTGCCATTATTTGCAAAGTGTGCCTTTCTGTTTTTCAAACACGCTGCATGGGTATACCATATAGAGACTTACTACAAATCAAAGAAGGTAATAAAAATGAATAACACCTATGATTTTACTAAGGGAAGCATTACCAAGCAGATGATTTTTTTCTCACTTCCCATATTTTTAACCAATATGCTTCAAACATCCTATCAATTTATTGACAGTCTCTGGGTTGGGAACTTACTTGGTTCCGGTGCACTCGGAGCGATTTCTCTCGCAGCACCAGTTATTTTTACCGTCCTGTCATTTATTATAGGTGTGAACAGTGCGACACTTACCGTTTTATCTCAGAGAAAGGGTTCTAATGATGATGAGGGGTTAATCGAATCATTGAATGCCTTTGTTGTAGTACTCACCGTCTTGTCTATAACGTTTGGAATCATTGGCTTCATATTTACAAATCCGATATTGAAATTTCTAGGAACTCCGGATGATATATTTGAGAGCACGAAAGTTTATTTGCGAATTAATTTTCTAGGGATACTTTTTTTATTTGGATACAATTTTATTGGAACGGTTCTTCGTGCACTAGGGGATAGTAAAACGCCGATTCGTTTCGTATTAGCTGCAGTTATTCTTAACGCAGCATTAGATCCTTTGTTTATTGCTTATTTTGACTGGGGAATTGAAGGTGCAGCTTATGCGACGATTATCGCTCAAGGTGCAGCTTTTCTATATGGCATTACCTACTCAGTTTTGAAGTCAAAAGTGCCGTTTACAGTGCCACATTGGCCCGATGCAAAAGAAACGAAACGCATCACGAAGCTAGGGGTGCCGGCCGGTTTGCAAATGATGACGATCTCAGCAGGAGTAACTGCAATTATGGCAATCGTTGCAAGTTTCGGTACCCAGGTCGTAGCTGGTTTTGGAGCCGCACAGCGGTTAGATCGTGTCATCATGTTGCCAGCGTTTACGCTAGGCGCAGCGGTTAACAGTATGGCGGGACAAAACATTGGTTCTGGTAAATGGGGACGAGTTTCTGCCATATCCAAGAATGGCATTATCCTTATACTGAGTGTTTCGTTTACGATTAGTGCTATCATCTTCTTTAGTGCTGAATCACTTGTATCTTTATTTATCAATGATGCTGAAACAATTGCCTTTGGAACCACATACCTGAAGACGATTGCTTTCTTTTACCCGTTTCTAGGAATTAACTTTGTATTGAATGGTGTTGTAAAAGCAGCAGGTGCGATGGTACAAGTGTTGATTCTGAATATCATTTCGTTCTGGATTTTACGAGTACCGTTGACCTACTTATTATCAGAGTGGCTTGGTGCAAATGGGATTGCTTATGGTATAGGAATCAGCTTTGTCTTATCGAGTATCTTTGCGATCACTTATTATAAGTATGGTAAGTGGAGAGAAATTGAAATATTTGAGCAAGAAGAGGCAATAGAGAAATAACTACTTTTTAAGCTGCTGAGCATTGCTCGGTGGCTTTTTTCATTAGGCGATCAGTTGAAAGAGAGAAGATTTAAGGGATGTTGGATAAAAGCTCACCAACTTGAAAAAAATACTTATAAGAGTCTACTGTACTTTTGCTTTTCGAAAAAAGATGCAGACAAAAGGAGAATCTAGAAATGAAGAAAATAGCTCTTATGATTATTCTTCTGACAGTCATCCTTCCAATGAATACGATGGCAAAGGAAGCAACTCAAGTCGCTAAAAAACAGGCTATGCAAATACCGGATTCGGTAGTGAATATCTCTAAAGAAAACACATATCCAAATCCAACCCAAGATCAACCGACGCTTCAACCTAGTGAGTTAACCAGAGAACTAATCGATTCGACAGACGTTAAGATCGAAAACCCACAGCTCATCCAAATCTTGAATGATTCACATATTTCTCCATCAAAAGTTGCGATCGGCTATCGAGCAAGCATTTATCTTGGTAAATGGCCGTTGATGTATGAATCTCAAGAAACGAATGTAAATTGGCAATATAAGCAAGCAAACGTTAACCGCTACGATAATAGAGGTGGAAATGGCACTGCGAAGATGTCATATCGTCAAGAAGAAGAAAAAAGCGTTAGTGGAGGATTAACAGCTTCGATTCCTTCAAGTGATGATGTTAAGAAAATGATGATGATGAAGGCTTCGGAAAAAACAAAGTTATCGCTAGCATTCCAAACGATTATTGGAAAAGGTACTAGAAAAAACAATGTCTACAACATAGCTCCACTGCATTACGGCACCCTTTCAAGCTATGTACCAGCTGTAAATGAAAAAGGAAAAGTGACGTATGGAGAAGTTTACCTCGTGCTAAAAGGAAGTAAAAAAGGCATTGAAATCAGGAATGTGACACAACAAGGCATTGGCGCATGGATTCCGGTACAGGACTACTTGAGCTTCGAATTTAATACACAAAAATAACCAGCAGCGATGCTGGTTATTTTTTTGAAAGAACACGGAATAGAATCGTTCTGACCAAGCAAACTAATGAAAAGCGCACAAAAAGGAGGGTAAAATGAAATATATTGCAATGATTTTAGCACTTGTTACCGTATTTGTATCAACAGATGTACAAGCTATCGATAATCAATCACATGATTGGTACTTTAAACGAAGTAAAGACCATGCTCCTGCAACCACAGAGCCACAATTTGAGCAAATGCTTAAAAAATACGGTGGGTATTTTATAGGAGATACAGATAAGAAAGAACTTTATGTCACATTTGATAATGGCTACGAAAATGGTTATACCGTTAAGGTGTTGGATGTATTAAAGAAAGAAAAAGTACCTGCTGCATTTTTTGTTACAGGGTACTATTTAGAAGATCAGCCAGACCTTATTAAAAGAATGGTTAAGGAAGGACACATCGTAGGAAATCATTCCTGGAATCATCCGGACATGACGGCGATTTCAGATGAGAGGGTAAAGAAAGAATTAAAACGCGTGAAGGAAGAATATACTCGCATCACTGGAGATAAGACGATGCTATATTTGAGACCACCACGTGGTGTGTTTAGTGAGAGGTCTCTTGCCATATCTCAAGATGAAGGCTATATCAATGTTTTCTGGTCACTTGCATATAAAGACTGGGAGACAAACAATCAGAAGGGTAGTCAATACGCTTATGATTCCATTATGAAGCAAGTACACCCTGGTGCGATTCTCCTTTTACATTCTGTTTCAAAAGACAATGCAGAGGCATTAGAACGAGTTATAAAAGACCTCAAAAAAGAAGGGTATACGTTCAAAAGCCTCGATGAAATTACTATTAAACGTACACTTCCAAACTTATTAGCACCGTAGAGCTGCCAGAAATGGCAGCTTTTTTTGATTAGTCATGATATCTGGTATTGACGCCTGTAGTTTGCGATAATAAAGCTAACAAAAGACTGGGGGAATTACATGTGGTCAGAGGTAGTACGTCCAGAAGCGCCTTACTCGATTGATCGTTTGTTCAGTCGACTGAGTATGGATCCGCTGCAAGCGATTAACAGAACGGATAAAGAAATTAAAATTCCTTTAGTAATCGATTATACAAAAGAAGTGATCACCATAAACGCTTATGGAGATGAAAATGATCCTTCTTTTCACATAAGCGGTGAATTAGAGGAACATAAGCCCACATCGATACAAAAAGTGAAAGACATGTTTGATTTGGAAATGGATACTAAAGGGATCATGGAGCATTTTGAAGGCACAGAACTTCAAGACTTTGTTGCTAACTATATTGGCATGCCTATTATTTGTGAACCTGATACGTATAGTGCGTTAATGAAAAATATCGTTCATCAACAGTTAAATATGAAGTTTGCATATACCTTAACTTATAGGTTCGTTACCAAGTATGGAGAAAACAAAAACGGCGTATGGTATTATCCTACCCCAGATGTCGTAAATAAGCTTAGTGTAGAAGAACTTCGTGAGCTCCAATTTAGTAATAGGAAAGCAGAGTATATTATTGATATTGCAAAGAAAATTTATGAGGGGAACCTTGATTTACAGCAATTGAACGAGCTCACAAATCAGGAAGTGTACGATGAACTATTGCCTCTTAGAGGTGTAGGACCATGGACAATCGAATGCGTTCTTTTATTTGGACTAGGAAGAAAAGACATCCTTCCTGCAGGTGATGTTGGGGTGCAAAATGCCATGAAGAAACTGTTCGATCTATCTTCAAAACCTTCAAAAGAAGAGCTTTACGAGTATAATGAAAGGTGGTCCCCGTATTCGAGTTATATTTCCATGTACTTGTGGGAGAGTTTGAGCGGTTAGATATAAGGAGAGATTTGATTGAAGAATAAAACAGAAGGGACGGCACTTGCTATAGGGCAAACCGTTCCTCTCACAATAAAAAGATTAGGCATTAATGGTGAAGGGGTCGGATTCTTTAAACGTACAGTCGTCTTTGTGCCAGGAGCTTTGCCGAATGAAGAAATCACTGCAGAAATTACGCGCGTTTTCCCAAACCGTGCAGAAGCAAGGGTCAAACGCTTAAGGAAAAAGTCCCCTGAACGGGTTACGCCTCCTTGTCCAGTATATGAAGAATGTGGTGGGTGTCAGCTTCAACATTTAAGTTACAAAGGGCAATTGAAAGAGAAAAGGGATGTAGTGGTTCAAGCATTCGAACGCTATACAAAAAATAATAAGAAGCTAACTGTCAATTCTGTAATAGGGATGGAAGACCCATGGGATTACAGGAATAAAAGTCAGCTTCAAGTAAGGAAACAAAAAGGTAAAGTGATTGCTGGACTATACGGAGCAGGCTCTCATGAACTTGTTGAGTTAACGAACTGTCTTGTGCAACACCCTGACACAAACCGTGTGACAAAGCAGGTCGTTAAGGTTTTAGAAGATCTCAACCTTTCAATTTATAATGGAAAGAAAGGCCTCATCCGAACAATAGTTACAAGAGTAGGGTTTGAAACGGGACAAATCCAGCTTGTTCTCGTAACGTCAGAAGAGAAAATACCTAGACAGTCACTATTAGTTAAGGAATTAAAAAAGAGACTCCCAGATGTTATCTCGATTATGCAGAACGTCAATGGTAAGAAGACATCACTTATATTTGGAGATGAAACAAACCTTCTTGATGGAGAAGAGGTTATTCAAGAATCCCTCGGTGATTTAAATTTTGAACTGTCAGCTCGAGCTTTTTTTCAATTAAATCCTATACAGACTGTGAAGTTATATGATGAAGTGAAAAAAGCCGCGAAGTTGTCAGGTCGTGAGAATGTAATCGATGCTTATTGTGGTGTAGGCACAATCGGATTATGGCTTGTAAACGATGCGAAAGAAGTAAGAGGAATGGACGTAATTGAAGAATCCATTGTTGATGCGAGAGAGAATGCAAAGAAACATGGGTTTGAAGGTAAGATGAAATACGAAGTAGGAAAAGCAGAAGACCTTGTACCGACATGGATCAAGAATGGATTCAAACCTGATGTTATCATTGTGGATCCACCTCGCACTGGTTGTGACGATAGATTGTTATCCACAATGGTAAAAGCAAAACCAGAGCGAATTGTTTACGTCTCTTGCAATCCATCCACATTAGCTAAAAATGCTGATTTTCTCGAGCGTAAGGGTTATGAGATAAGCTCTCTACAGCCGGTAGATATGTTTCCACAGACTGCTCACGTGGAGGTTGTAGCTGTTTTTCATAAAAAGAAGAAATAATACTGATGTTGCGATTCCACTTTTTATAGCGGAATCGTTTTCATTTTGTTTAGAAAGTCTGATTAAAGTAATCAACACTTTCCACAGAGTTATACACATGATAAAAGGTTATTTCACGCGTTATACACAAGTTTATACACATTATCCACAGTAGAGAGTGAAGAAATCCACATTGTAAATTGTTTATAAATTTTATTGAGCACAACGACATTTCCTGAAATTTATGCACATTGTTAACAACCTGTGGATAATATGTTTCCACAAAAGATAAAAAGGGACCTGTTGAGGTCCCTTTTATCAATTACTGCTGGTCTCTTTTTTCGCGTTGGTTAGCTTGTTTAGCTCTTTCAGCAGCTTTTTGGTCAGCAGCAAATTCGTTAGCGAATTCTGCATCTTGATTTTGAGCTTGTGCTGGGTTGTTTTGAGCCTGACGCTTGTTTTCTGCTTTGTTTGGACGTTTTGCCATTTGAAATCAGCTCCTGTGAGTAAGTTTGGAGAAGGGTTTCTCCACTCATTATAATGGTTTAAAACCGATCTAATTATTCATGGATTATCGTTTTTGTCCAGCACGATCTGCGCGTTTAAATTCTCTTCCAAACAATACGTCTTGTGTTTTTGTAAGCGACATTTTCGATTCTTTGTTTTCTCTGCCTTTTTTCTTATCCAAGCTCATCACTCATTTCCTATAGGATGGTACTAGCATTGCCATCAGGTATACATCTATACAGAATGGAAAACAAAAAAAGTTCCTAAAAAGGAACTAAGCTTCAAGCTGAACTTCAATTGTGTCTGTGCGATCGCGCATCGTATGCAATAGATAATTATCGCGCTCAATCTCATAAAGGTGGTAGGATTTTTCTCCACTATTGATCTGTTGAAATACATTCGGCCATTTGTCGTTTGCCAGGGCAACGTATGGGATTTTTTCAGCTGCTTTCTGAGAGCGCACATTGGCTTTATTTATACGAAGAAAAATCGTTTGAATTTGTTTTTCGAAAAAGAGCTCACTAAAAAACGCATCTTTAGCAAGTTGGTTATAACCCTTTCCGTGATAGGGCGTTCCAATCCAGGTGCCTAAAAAGCCTGCCTGGTTTTGGATATCAAATAAATTAATAGTTCCAATCGGTGTTCCCCATTCATCAAGAATTGTTCTTGAAATGAGTTCCCCTTGTTCCTCGGCTTCGATTGTTTGTTTTGTTAAAAACAAATATTCTTCATAGGAATTTGCTTTATGACGTACGAATGGGAAGACAGCTGGGTCAACCATCAAGTCAAAGAGAACATGACATTCCGACAGGTCACGATTTTTAATCATGAGTTTCCCTCCTGTCGAGGGCAGATTTCACCCCACCCTCGAATAATAGTATGTTGAATTATTATTCGGGGTGGGAATCGAACCCACTAGGACCAGTCACTTTGCTGGTGGCGCACCAATTGCCTTCCCATATCTAATTATGAAGTTTTATATAGTAGTTTATTTTAGCTTCAAAAGTATCATACTCGATTTGTTTGTAAATTGATACTGTAATTTTCATCAATTTTTATGAATAATTTTCCCATTTATCATCGTCCAATGAGGACGTGCTTCGAAATGAAAGGGATGATGTGACCATAAGACTAAATCTGCATCTTTTCCTTCCTCAATACTTCCGATACGATCGTCAACTCCCAAGCTTTTCGCAGGGTTAAGTGTGATACCTTCCAAAGCTTTTTCTTCACTTAATCCTTCTCTCACAGCTAGTGCAGCACAGATGTTCAAATATTGTATCGGGACATAAGGGTGATCTGTTGTAATGGAGACTTCAATTCCATGGTTATTTAGTATCCCATAAGTTGCCCATGTTTTATTTTTTAGTTCAATCTTTGAACGTCTTGTCATCGATGGGCCAACGGTGACACGTAGATTCTGTCCACTAAGTTCATCTGCGATGAGGTGTCCTTCTGTACAGTGCTCGATCCTTACATCTAAATTAAATTCTCGCGCAAATCGCAATGCAGTTAGAATATCATCGGCCCTATGAGCATGAATCCGAACTGGAATCTCTCTCTTTAATGCTGCGATGATGGGAGCAACTCTTGGATGCTCAGAAGGCTGAGATTTACTGGCATTGTAAAACGCTTCTCTCAATAGTCCCGTAATTCCCATCCGTGTAATCGATTCATTATTAGACTGACTATGGACTCTCTTAGGGTTCTCTCCTAATGCTACTTTAAGACCAGCAGTTTTCCGAACAATCATCTTCTCAACGTTTTTGCCGTACGTTTTCAATACTGTCGTCGTGCCACCAATAATATTTGAGCTTCCAGGCATAACTTGTACAGCTGTCACTCCGAATGAAATTGCGTCCTTAAACGCGACGTCAAGAGGGTTTACGCCATCTAATGCGCGAACATGTGGGGTAAGCGCTTCTACCGTTTCATTCGCATCATTACCTGCCCAACCAGTTCCTTCGTCATAGAGGCCAACATGTGTATGTGCATCGATTAATCCAGGAAGTAGATGAGACCCACTTCCGTCAACTACTGTCATTTCAGGCTCTTCCTCAATAGAAAGAGCCACTTTTTTGATTAAACCATCTTGTACAAGAACATCTGCTTGTTCAAGAATAGGGGCGCATATTGGGTAAACGCGTGCATTTTTAATTAGTATTGTCACCATTCATCACCTATTATCGTTAGTTAGAAACAAAGATACAGTAGCTACTATATTATAGGTACCGAAAACATGAATTAATACGGATTTGAAAAAAATCTGCTGGCATTAATCCAGCAGATTCTCTAACGCATCTTTCAGTTTTAGGTATCGGAAAGGGTAACCAAGTTCTTTCGCTTTCTGGGGAAGTACACATTGTCCTTTCAAGACGATACCACTCTTTTCACCAAGTGCGAGTTGAACAGGGGCTTCAGGTACAGGAACCCAGTGTGGCTTCTTAAGAACGTCTGCTAAGGTCCTTCCAAACTCGTTCATTCGTTTTGGTTCTGGTGCTGTGACGTTCAATGGTCCTTGGACGGAATCGTGATCGACAGCGAAACGTATCATGCCAACAACATCTTTGATATGGACCCAGGAATACCATTGCCTGCCATCACCTAATTTACCACCCATATAAAACTTATACGGAAGTGTCATGAGGGGAAGTGCGCCTTCTTCACCAAGAATGATTCCGAACCTAGTTAATACTGTCCGGACACCAAAATTCTGAGCTCGCATCGCTTCCTTTTCCCACTTATAGGTTACATCGGCTAGAAAATCAGATCCAGGAACCGTGTCGTTCTCCGTAAAAGATTTGTCTAGCGAAGATCCATAAAATCCCGTTGCAGAAGCATTCACAAGCACACGAGGTTTATGGTCCAGTTTTTCTATAATGGAAACGATTTCTCGTGTTGCAGAGATACGGCTGTCTAATATCTTTTGCTTCTTATCCTCTGTCCACCGACCGCTGTTGATGGACTCACCAGCAAGGTTAATGATGGCATTTAGATTTTGTAATTGTTTCTCAGGCTGTGCATCATCTTTAAGCCACTTAACATACGTGACACCTTCTTGAGCGGGCTTGTTTTCGGGGCTCCGGGTTAGAATAAACACTTTGTGTCCATCGTTCACAAATGATTCTGTAAGGGCATTCCCAACGAAACCAGTACCGCCAGCAATCGCTATGTTCATAACGTTGTTCCTCCTAAGGTTAATCCAATTCTTATAGTAGTTATTTCTTTACCCGTAAAGAGAATCCTTTAATCCAATGCTCTAAGTTCATACAATATTTTTGAAAATGATACAATATGGAGAAGAGAGGTGATCGTATTGGTGAAAATTACACGTATCACAACACAAAAGAAAAATAGTGAACGGTTTTCGATTTTTATAGATAAAGGAAATGGAGAAGAATTCGGGTTCGGAGTTGATCAAGATGTTTTAATTCGTTTTGGGCTTAGAAAAGGCATAGAACTAAATGAAGACACGCTCGATGACATTCAGTTTGAAGATCATATAAAGAAAGGCTTTAATTTGGCGTTGCATTATTTGTCATACCGCATGCGTTCAGAGAAAGAGATCAGTGATTATCTCTTAACAAAAGAGATTGAAGAGGAAGCTTTTCCTTCTATTATTAATAAACTGAAGCGCTACGGCTATGTGAATGACCTTGAATTTGCAAAAGCCTTTGTTCGAACCAAAATGAACGGACGTAATAAAGGTCCTTTCATTATCAATCAAGAGTTGTTTCAAAAAGGTGTATCTCCTGACACGATCGAAAAAGCTCTAGAAGAATATCCGTTTGAGCGTCAATACGATATCGCTTCAGAGTTAGCGGAGAAAAAAATGAATAAACTGAAAAGCGTATCTTCCACTGAACTAAGACAAAAAGTAGGACAAACTCTTACAGGTAAAGGATTTGAAAGAGAAGTTATACAAGAAGTAATGAATTCCATCGAAACGAACAAAGATAATGAAGAGGAGTGGGAGGCACTCCTACTTCAAGCCAAAAAAGCGGAACGCCGCTTCTCAAAATTAGATATGAAAGATTACAAATATAAGATGAAACAATTTTTGTACCGTAAAGGCTTCCCTTTTTCATTAATCAATCAGTATCTAGACGACTTTATCGATCAATAAAGATCTCAGGTTGGCCATCATCTTGATCTATGATTTGTTTCGCTTTTTCTGCAGGAGACTTTAATCGTGACGTGTCCTTGATGTGGTCGGTTGAAGACCAGAACGGAGTATCCATTCCTCCCATGTACACAGCGGTAGCACGAGCTCCAGTACCTTCGAGTTCCTTCCAGAGGCTTTCTGTGAAGCCTCTTATCGCATATTTTGATGCAACATATACCGTTTCATGTTTCTTTCCTTTAAGCCCAGCAGTTGAAATAATGTTCATAATTCGTCCATCAACTTGTTTCAATTCAGGTAAAAATAGCTTTGAGAGAAAAATGGTGCCTTTTACATTCGTATCAATCACGTTATGGATTGCATCTTCATCTATGTCTTCTAATTGGCCAAATGCTCCGGTACCGGCATTGTTTACAAGCATGTCGATCGACTGACCTTCGTTATGTAACTGTGTGAACAATCGCTTCGTGTCGTTGAAGTTCGAAACATCGCACGTATAGTAAGCGCAGGAATTTCCAGATTCTTTGATCGTGTTACATACATTCTGGAGCTTCTCTTTCGTGCGACCTATCAAAATAATATGATTACCTTGGCTTGCCCATATTTTTGCTAACTCAGCTCCGAGACCAGAGCCACCGCCAGTAATTACTATTGTTTTCATAATTAAACACCTCCTGTTATGTAAGCGTAGCATATCTTTGTCATACCTTGCGAAATGAACTATACTGAAGACATTAGGAACAGGATTTATGGAGGTTGTCATGGATAAACGTTTCAGCGAAATGAATAAAGAAGAATTACGAACAGCTATCGCGCAACTCAGTGAAAAAGCGAGAAGGGCTGAACAAATGGGAATGGTAAATGAATTTTCAGTGCACGAACGAAGAATTGCACTTGCTAAATCGTATTTATTGAATCCAGCGAATTATACACCCGGAGCTTCATATGAAATCGATGGAGACCCAGGGTCTACATTCGTGATCGATTACATGAACGGAACGTTTGCATGGGGGTTTCGTGAAGGGAACGAAACGATCGAAGCATTTCCTATTTCCATGTTAATAAAGAAAGAGCAGCAGTAAAGCTGCTCCTGCTTACATCTTTTATGATCGTTTGCGGGTTTGAATCTGCAAAACAATATCATTGTATGCCTGTTGTGTTTCTCCATTCACCTGATGGTGAGCATGTTTCGGATTAGCACTGGGTGATTGAAACGGATCTTTGTATTTTGGATGGAGCCTATCACGATTATCTTTACCCATAGTTTGCGCCTCCTATCGTATGTGAGAGTTAACCTTGTCGATTGTTGGTTTGATTAGAAGCTTTCATTCGCTCCTGAGGATGAGTGTTGGTCGTTCCATCTGCACGCTTTGAAGAAAATTCTTCTTTCGCGCGAGGTTCACCTGAGAATTTAAGGTCTGGAAACTTAGAGACCTTCTTACGCATATCAACGCCTCCCCTTTCGACAGTTTTATCTAAACAGGCACAATGTTAGTATGTGAAGAGGTTACATGCGTTATGTGAGAAGTAAAAAGAAGATGGAACGGAAACCGATGGAAACACACCATGAAAGGAGGATGCCTTATGGAAGATTTATTCGAAAGGCTTGCTCATAACTTACTCGAAAAGAATGACCAACTGTCTTATGGACAGGCAAGGACGATGGTTGAACTCCTTTGGGAAGATTTCGAATCGTCTAGAGCAAAGGCTGGTAGAGAATATAAAGGCATAGATGTCACAGAAAAAATCGTTAAGCAATGGATTGATTATTACGGTCCAGTCCTACACGATTTTATGGAGAATAACCCGAAATACAGAGGTTACTTTGGCGACGATCGAAGTATAAAGCATTAAATGATAAAAGAAACCGGCTGATTGTTCAGCCGGTTTTCATATGGCATTTAGTCTATAGCGGGATCTAGCTTCTTCCTAAGTGTATCTTCACTATAAACCCATCCAGTATAAGAACTTGTGATTTCTAATTGGTCTTCCAATTGCACAACTGCTACAAACGGGTAATGACCCTTACTACGGTATCTAAGGTCGATAAATCTTACTTCATAACCTTCATTCGTTTCTTCGATTTCCCATCTATAAACAGGAGAGAAAGAAAGAAAAGCACTCAAGTTTGGGTCTTCTTTTGCGGACTCCAGCACAGGTGTTTGAGGTACAGGAACTCTGTCAAATTCATCTTGGATGTGAATCGTCGTTCCTTCACCTCTTGCAACATAGAACTGTGTTTCAGACTTTATTGCAATGTGCCATCTGCTCCATCTGATCGTTGGTGAGACGATGACTTCGACAGCATCTGGGATTCGTTCTTTGACTGCATTGATGAGTTTTCGCTGTTCATATATTCGCCAGAAATAGTAAAGCACTAATATGCCATAGATGGTTAAGAAGGTATATCCTGGGTTCGCACCTATATACCATAATACTAATCCAGCTATATGACTTAGAAAGATAAATGGATCAAAAATGTTGATGACACCAAGAGCTACCCATCGATTGGAAAAGGGTCGTAACGCTTGGGTTCCATACGCATTAAAGATATCCACGAATACATGGATAAACACTGCTAAAAATGTCCATAGCCAGAGATGAAGTAAATTCGTTTCTGGGTAGAACAACATAATCCCACTACTGATCAATATTGGCCACAGTAAGATGGCTGGAATCGAATGTGTAATGCCTCTGTGATGTCGAATATATACAGCGTTGTTTTTTAACTTGAGCACGGTATCAAAATCTGGGGCCTGAGATCCAATCAGCGTTCCTATCAAAACGCTCTGAGCGGTGATGGGATCTTGTGCAATTGCTGCATCTAGCGTTGCCAGAGCTCCTAGCCCCAGTCCCATGACCACGTGTGTCCCAGTATCCATAGGGTAAAGATCCTCCTTAGTAAAGAACTTATGTCTTATCCTTCTTGAAAGAAAAGTAATGGTTCTATATACTCCTATACTTAGTTATACCCAATAATCGATTGTGTGAAAAGTTAAATGCTGTTTGGAAATGTTAAGTTACGATATTATATGTATTAATAAATCAATGAGGAAGTACAAAGGAATATTAAAGCGTATCGGAGAGTTGCTAGATGACTAACAATGTGACAGATCTTCTTCAGTCTTTTGAAGTAGAGGAATTTCAAAGAGACCTCATTAATTGGTTCAAAGATGAACAAAGAATATTACCATGGAGAGAAAATCAGGATCCATATCGCGTTTGGGTTTCAGAAATTATGCTACAACAAACGAGGGTTGATACTGTAATTCCGTATTTCAAAAACTTTGTAGAAAAATATCCTACGATAGAGGCTCTGGCGGAAGCCCCTCAAGATGAGGTGTTAAAAGCATGGGAAGGTTTAGGATATTATTCTAGGGCAAGAAACTTACAAAGTGCCGTGAGAGATGTTGCTGAAAATTACGGAGGCGTAGTGCCTGATGAACCTCGTGAGATATCTAAACTAAAAGGTGTCGGACCATACACTGCAGGAGCAATTTTGAGCATAGCTTATGGTGTGCCTGAACCTGCTGTAGACGGCAATGTGATGAGGGTTCTTTCAAGGATTCTCGGAATTTGGGAGGATATCGCAAAACCTTCAACGAGGAAAATTTTCGAAGAATTAATAAGAGAAATCATTTCTAAAAATGACCCTTCTTCTTTCAATCAGGGATTGATGGAGCTTGGTGCAATCATCTGTACACCTAAATCTCCTTCTTGCTTACTATGTCCAGTGCAGTCACACTGCAGAGCATTTCATGAAGGATCTCAAGAAGAGCTTCCAATAAAATCAAAGAAAAAAGCACCGAGACCAGTCACGATAGCCGTGGCAGTTCTTCAAGATGAGCAAGGAAGATACTTAATCAGGAAGCGCCCAGAAGAAGGATTGTTAGCAGGATTATGGGAGTTCGTGAATGTGGAGTTAACGGATGGTGAGTTAAAAGAACTGAAGCTAACGGAATACGTCAGCAAAGAATATGGCGGTCAAGTTAGTATACAGGATGAAATTCTAACCTTCACACACGTTTTTAGCCACATTAAGTGGTATTTAACGGTTTATAAAGGTACAGTGGATGGAATTATTGAAAATGAGACGGTTCGGTTTGTGGAAGAAAACGAACTTGAGCAATTTGCGTTTCCTGTTGCACATCAAAAAATCGTGAAAGATATCGAGAGGGGAGAATAGTCTGAATGGAATTAAATTTAAAAGGTCTTAATGTTTTGATTACCGGTGGCTCAAAAGGTATAGGGAAAGCGATAGCATCTGCTTTTTATTATGAGGGAGCAAATGTTGGAATTTGTGCCAGAAATCGTGATGAGCTTGAGGAAACAAAAGCGGAATTAAATAACAACATTGCAATTTTTGAAGCTGATATAACAGATGATCGGAAACGAGTACAGCTTATCGATTCTTTCTTATTAGAGTTTGGTTCTATCGATATCCTCGTGAATAACGCTGGTGGTAGTAGTGGAACAACGATTATGGAAACGGATGTTTACCAATTTCAAAAGGCAATGGAACTTAACTTCTATTCTGCCGTTCATTTAAGTCAGCTTGCAGCAAAAGAGATGCAGGAAAAGGGCTCTGGTTCAATCGTTAATATATCATCTATATTCGGTAGAGAGTCTGGTGGAAAGCCAACCTATAATAACGCCAAAGCTGCATTGATCAGTTTCACAAAAGCAATGGCTGATGAGGTTATACAATCAGGCGTTCGTGTGAATGGTGTTGCACCAGGAGCTATTCTACATCCTACAGGTAACTGGCAGAAAAGATTGGATGAAAATCCTGAGAAAATTAATGCTTTTGTTGAAAGTGAAATTCCAGGAGGAAGGTTTGGGACCCCTAAAGAAGTCGCTGATGCTGTCGTCTTCCTAGCATCAGAAAGAGCTTCGTGGATTTCCGGAGCTACATTAAATGTAGATGGAGGACAATCTAAATCAAACTTCTAGCAAAAAAACTTCCTGTAAGTGATACAGGAGTCAAGCTTGAACTTTAATTTGGTTCTCCCTATTCCGTAGGAGAATACAGCTTGCTTTCCTGCGGACGAACGCCCGAGCCTCCACGCGAAAAAACGTCGCTGTGGGGTCTCGGCCGCTCGTTCTTCCGCGGGAGTCAAGCTGTATTCACTCCTACTAGATTTGGATGAAACGAAACGGAACTCTCCGTCCTATTGAACGTTCTCTAAATTGTAAATAAACCTACATATTCATTAAACAACGGTTAAAAAGCAGCTTAAAGATAAAACAGAAAAACTGTCGAGATTTTCTCGACAGCCTAAACTTCCTGTAAATGATATAGGAAGTTTTTTTCTTTAAAGCTGCTCATTTCCTAAAAATGATAATCCTCCACGTTGTTCGATTTCTTTTATGATTTCTCTGTGGATCGCCACACCTTCACTGTTAAGATAAGGGGCGATTTGTTGCAAACTGTGGTGGAAGAAGGCAAGTTCACCATTTTCCCAATCACCTTTAGGCATCATGGATAACTCAGTCATATCTCGTTTATGATCCATCGATGAACCTCCTTTCTATCGTTAGGATGTAACAATGCTCAATGTGTTATTAAAAAAGGGTGTGGAAACGTGGGAAAACTATACTAAAAAATTTATGAGAATCCGTACATAACTAAATTATATCTGGATATTCTATTGTTTGTGGGAGGTGATAAGCCATGGAAAAGAAACCAGGACAAACACAAGCTGGTACAAGCATTCAACACGTGAAACAGCAAAACCAACAGAGCAAAGGTTCTGCTGGTCAAGCTAATCAGCAACAATACGGTGCTGAATTTGGTCAGGAAATGGGCGCTCAGCAAGCACAACAACAAGCACAACAACAAGCTCAGCAGCAAGCAAAAGCTCGTCAAGCTAAGCCTGCTCAAAACCCAAACCAGCAACAACAATAATTACTTCCCTAACGGGGCTGACTATGTCAGCCTCGTTTTCTCGTTATTCTATATTAATATAATAAAAAACATTAAAGGATTCCATATAGGTAAGGAAGAAAGAGTCATGATGGGAGGAGATCGATATGTGTGGACGTTTTTCATTAACTGCAGAGCTCGATGCATTGATTGAACGATTTCAAATCGATCAAGTAACAATAGATGATTATTCAGCACGATACAACATTGCCCCTTCTCAACAAGTTCCTACCATTATCAGAGCTTATGATGAGAATCGGTTAGGAACCCTTAAGTGGGGATTGATTCCGTTTTGGGCCAAAGATGCATCTATTTCGAATAAGTTAATCAATGCAAGAAGTGAAACTGCAGAGGAAAAGGCTAGTTTTAAGCATGCATTAAAAAAACGCAGGTGCGTTATCCTGTCTGATGGATTCTACGAGTGGAAAAAGGATAAAGATAGAAAAATCCCAATGAGAATACAAGTAAATAATGGCGAACCGTTTGCAATGGCTGGATTATGGGAACAGTGGAAAGACGGAGAGAAATCTATCTATACGTGCACGATTTTGACGACAGAGGCAAACGAATTGATGAAAAACATACATAACCGTATGCCGGTTATCTTACCGAAAGATAAGGAACATGACTGGCTAGATCCATCGGTTGAAGACTTCAATATTCTAAAAGATATCATGAAGCCATATCCTGATGATCAAATGAATGCGTATGAAGTTTCAAAGCTCGTTAATTCTCCAAAGAATGAGGATCCATCTTGTATCGTTCCGATAGAAGAGATTTGACAAAACTTCTTATTTCTCAACAGATATTGAGAAAGGAGATTTCTTTTTCCTATTGAATTCTTTGTTTTAGATAGTATGAATGGGAAGGAGAAATTGAATGGATCGATTCGATGAACTTATTCAATTGCAGCTTGAACTTGCCGACAAAATGATTCATACAAGAAATGAAATACAACAGATTGAAGAAAAGTTACAATCCACTGAGGTACAGGAGCCTAGCTCGCTAATGAAAAGGAAACAAGAGCTAGTTAGAATGGAAGAAGATTTCAACAATTTGATCACCGAAGTCATTTCGACGTTTGAAAAGACGTCAGTTTAAGGAGCTATAGGTAAAGTGCCATTCTTCTGAATGGCGCTTTTGTTTTAACTTTCGGAAGTTAAGCGTTATAATAGAAGGGAATTGACACGAACAGAAGCATGAAAATCTTTGTAGTGATCGGAAGGAAAGAAGGATGCTGTGAGTCTGCCTTATGAAAGGCATTCATCGTTTTCCGGAATTTCTTAGAAAGGAGAAGGAGATGAGTTTCCCAACGACCGGAACGAGAATTCAAATTCAAAGCTATAAACACCGTGGTACGTTACACAGAACATGGGAAGAGAGCATAGTACTTAAAGGGTCATCAAAAGAAATAATTGGGGGAAACGATCGTATTCTCGTCACTGAATCAGACGGTAGACAGTGGAGAACTCGTGAGCCAGCGATATGTTATTTTAGTGCAAACCACTGGTTCAATGTCATCGGTATGTTAAGGACTGACGGTATTTATTATTATTGCAACCTCGGTACACCGTTTACATACGATGAGGAGGCATTAAAATATATTGATTACGATCTTGATATAAAAATATATCCCGATATGACTTATAAACTTTTGGATGAGGACGAGTATGAAGCTCATAAGAAAGAAATGAATTATCCAGATGCGATCGACCATATCGTGAAAGAAAACGTAAAAGAGTTGATGAATTGGATTCACCAACGAAAAGGGCCGTTCGCACCAGGATTCGTAGATCAATGGTATGAACAATTTTTACAATATAGGTAAGAAAACCTGTTGAATTATTTTCAACAGGTTTTTGCATGATAGAAATGAGAACCTGTTGGCACAACGGTGCAAGGGGTAATGAAACAAAGGGTGATGTCATCTGGGTAGTATAAAAAGATATATGCGTTTTGTCAGACCTTATCGAAAGCAGATTGGAATTACGATCGGTATAGGGATATTGAAATTTGGGATTCCGCTATTACTTCCGTTAATTCTTAAGTATGTCATCGACGACATTATTAATGCTGATGGAATGACGAGCGGTGAGAAATATGAACAGTTACTGTGGTTAATGGGAGGTGCGTTCTTCCTATTTGTAATCGTAAGACCACCAGTAGAGTATTTCAGGCAGTATTTTGCACAATGGATTGGAAGTAAAATTCTTTATGATATTAGAGATAAGCTTTTCTCTCATATTCAGCAACTCAGTTTAAAGTTCTACTCAAACAATAAAGCTGGAGAGATTATTTCGAGGGTGATTCATGACGTTGAGCAAACGAAAACGTTCGTAATAACCGGGCTTATGAATGTATGGCTAGATATGATCACAATCGTAATCATTATTGTAATCTTGTCATTCATGAACGTATGGTTAACGGTTGCAGCAATTATTCTTTTACCATTGTATGGATTTGCAGTTAAATACTTTTATAAACGATTACGCGACTTAACGAAGAACCGGTCTCAGGCTCTTGCTGAAGTTCAGGGACATCTTCATGAACGCGTACAGGGAATGCCAGTTATTAGAAGTTTTGCTCTTGAAGATTATGAGCAAAAACAGTTTGATAAGAGAAATACAAATTTCCTTTCTCGTGCGATCGATCATACGAAATGGAATGCCAAAACGTTTGCGACCGTAAATACGATCACAGATGTGGCGCCACTTATCGTTATTGCATTTTCAGCATACCTCGTTATTTCTGGGGACCTAAAAATTGGTGAGATGGTAGCATTTGTAACCTATATGGATCGGTTGTATAACCCTCTTAGACGTTTGGTTAACTCTTCTACAACGCTTACTCAATCAATCGCTTCAATGGACCGAGTTTTTGAGTTTGTGGATGAGAAATACGATATCGTAGACCGTGAAGATGCACGGGAGTTAAAAAATGTTCGAGGCGATGTGAATTTTAGTGATGTCTACTTCAAATATAACGATGAAGATCTTCCGGTTTTAAAAGGGATCGATCTTCATGTCCGAGCTGGTGAAACCATCGCCCTTGTCGGTATGAGTGGTGGAGGGAAGTCTTCTCTTGTCAGTTTGATTCCGCGTTTCTACGATGTCACTGGCGGTAAAATCGAGATCGATGGTACTGATATTCGTGACTATCATGCAAGAAGTCTTAGAAATAACATAGGTATGGTACTTCAGGACAACATCTTATTTAGCGAATCCGTTCGTATGAACATTAAGATGGGAAATCCTGATGCTACAGAAGAAGAAGTGATCGCTGCAGCTAAAGCAGCAAATGCTCATGAATTTATTAAAGATCTTCCTCAAGGTTATGACACACCTGTCGGTGAACGAGGCGTTAAACTTTCAGGTGGACAGAAGCAAAGGGTTGCTATTGCAAGAGTATTCTTGAAGAACCCAGCTATTCTGATTTTAGATGAAGCAACTTCTGCACTCGACTTAGAAAGTGAGCACCTTATTCAAGAAGCGTTAGGTGATCTTGCGAAAGATCGGACAACTTTCATCGTTGCTCATAGATTGGCTACGATCACGCACGCTGATCGTATCGTTGTTGTAGAGAATGGTCAGATTTCAGAAATTGGAAACCATAGTGAATTAATGGAAAGGAAAGGCTCATATCATCAGCTATTCCAAGTACAAAACTTGTAGTTTTAACAAAAAAGCACCCAAACCGGGTGCTTTTTTTGTGTTCTGTTGCACATATTTGCGTAAAAGCGTCAAAAGATGACAGAAAATTTTTTATCTCTCATTGCCAAGTTTTCGAATTAATGTAATAATTATAAACAGATTTTAGTTTAATTAAAAAATTCTGAATTAGGTGAAAGGGGTGAGAGAGTGGAACAACCAGTGTTAAATGTCAGCGGGTTAGAAACTCACTTTTTTACCGATGATGGTGAGATTCCAGCAGTCGATTCTGTTGACTTTCATGTGAACAAAGGCGAAGTGCTGGGGATTGTAGGAGAGTCTGGGTCAGGGAAAAGCGTTACTTCCTTGTCGATCATGCAGCTTATTTCGGCACCCGGAAAAGTAGTCGGTGGCGAAATTTCTTATAAGGGCGAGAACCTCCTGTTAAAATCCGAGAAACAAATGAGGAAAATTCGAGGGAATGAAATCGGCATGATCTTTCAGGAACCGATGACGTCTCTTAATCCCGTTTTTAAAATTGGAAATCAGCTCGTAGAAGGAATCCGTATACATAAGAAATGGAACAAAAAGGATTCTTGGGCTCATGCGATTAAGTTTCTGAAGCTAGTTGGGCTACCAAGAGCTGAAGAACTTATGAATGAATATCCGCATCAGCTATCGGGCGGTATGAGGCAGCGGGTTATGATCGCGATGGCGATGGCATGTGAACCTGATGTTCTCATTGCAGATGAACCGACAACAGCCTTAGATGTAACGATTCAGGCACAGATTCTTGAATTGATGAAAAGACTCAATAACGAAACAAATACGTCCATTATCATGATCACACACGATCTTGGTGTTGTTGCAGAAATGTGCGATCGCATCGTGGTTATGTATTCTGGGAAAATCGTCGAACAAGGGACGACGAAAGAAATTTTTGAATCTCCAAAACATCCGTATACGATTGGTCTCATTGAATCTGTTCCTGACGTTCGGTCTAGGAAAGAGAGACTGTATTCGATTCCGGGCAACGTACCAAAACCAGGTTCAATTAAAACCGGGTGTCACTTTGCCCCTCGTTGTAAGTTTGCTTTTGACAAGTGTTTCGAGGAAACGCCGGAATTGATGGACGCAGGTCAGGGCCAATTAGCGAGATGTTGGCTACATGAAGATAAAGAGAAAGCAGCCTTATTAGAGAAAGTAGAAAGCTAAGGGGGGCACCTAATTTGCAGGAAGCATTGCTCGAAGTAAAACAGCTTAAGAAGCATTTCCCCATAGAAGGTGGCGTGCTTAAACAGCAGGTAGGTACTGTAAAAGCCGTTGACGGTGTATCGTTCAAGCTACATAAGGGAGAAACATTTGGGCTTGTTGGAGAAAGTGGTTGTGGGAAATCGACAACTGGAAGAATGCTCATGAGGCTTCTTGAACCAAGCGAAGGGGAAGTCCTGTTTAACGGGGAGAATATCTTGTCTCTAAACAAGAGCAAGATGAGACAGCTACGAAAAGATATTCAAATGGTTTTCCAAGATCCGTTCGCTTCACTTAATCCTCGGCATACCGTTGAGAAAATAATTGAAGAACCGCTTATCGTTCACGGGCTTGGTAACAAGTCTGAGCGAAAAAAACGTGTGAAAGAATTGTTAGACATTGTAGGGCTAAGTCCCTACCATGCGAGAAGATATCCGCACCAATTTAGTGGAGGACAGAGGCAGCGTATCGGAATTGCTCGAGCGCTTGCTGTGAACCCTAAATTAATTATTGCGGATGAACCAGTATCTGCTCTTGATGTGTCTATTCAAGCTCAAGTCTTAAATCTACTTGAAGATTTACAGAAAGAGCTTGGTCTCACATATTTATTTATCGCCCACGATCTTGGTGTTGTTCGTCACATCAGTGACAGGGTTGGCGTTATGTACCTAGGCCGGGTTGTTGAAATGGCCGATAGTGAAAAGCTTTATTTAGAACCAAAACATCCGTATACTCAGGCTCTTCTTTCAGCGGTACCAGTACCTGACCCTGAATATGGAAAGGATCGCGTTATTTTAAGTGGCGATGTTCCAAGTCCAGCGAAGCCACCTTCAGGGTGTCCGTTCCATACACGTTGTCCGAAAGCAATGGATGTGTGTAGCTCAGTCGTTCCGGAATTTAGGGAGGTTGAACAGGGGCATTATACTGCGTGCCATTTATATGAAGAAGACCAGGTATAAATAAAAAAGTTCTAGGGGGAAAACGATGAAGAAAAAGTACATTTTATCATTGGTTTTTGTTATGTTGCTTTCAATCGGACTAGCCGGTTGTGGCGGTTCAAATGAATCCAGCGGAGATGGAGGGGGAGACTCTGACGGCGGATCTGCTGATGGAGGCACCCTAATCTTCGGACGTGGCGGTGACTCAGTTGCACTAGACCCAGCAGCTGTTACTGATGGTGAGTCTTTCAAAGTAACAAAGAATATCTTTGATACGTTGCTTTCCTATGGAGAGCAGGATACTGAGATCAACCCAGGTCTTGCAGAAGACTGGGAAGTTTCAGAAGATGGTAAAACATATACACTTATGCTTCGTGAAGGCGTAAAGTTCCACGATGGAACAGATTTCAATGCTGATTCTGTTGTATTTAACTTTGAGCGTTGGATGAATGGTAGTGAAGAATCATTCTATTACTATAAATCTATGTTTGGTGGATTTAAAGGTGATGAAGGTCACGTAATCGAGAGTGTAACTGCGAAAGATGATTACACTGTTGAATTTAAGCTTAAAAGACCTCAGGCTCCTTTCTTGAAGAACCTTGCGATGTCTCCATTCGCAATTGCTAGTCCTGATGCGATTGAAAAACATGGCGATAAGTTTGGTGAAAACCCTGTAGGTACTGGTCCTTTCGTATTTGATCAGTGGAGTCGTAATGACAAGATTGTAGTAACGAAAAACGAAGATTACTGGATGGATGGCTATCCAAAACTTGATCGTGTTATTTTCAGAGCGATTCCTGATAACTCTGCTAGATTGAATGCACTGATGGCTGGAGAAATCGATTTGATGGATGGACTTAATCCTTCTGATGTAAGTCAAGTTGAAAGTGACGAAAACCTTGAAGTGTTCTTCCGTCCTTCAATGAACGTTGGCTACCTTGGACTTACGTCTAACCGCGAACCTCTAAATAACAAGAAGGTACGTCAAGCATTGAACCACGCAGTAGATAAGCAGGCAATTATCGATGCTTTCTATGCTGGACAAGCAGAACCAGCGAAAAATCCAATGCCTCCTGTAATCGGTGGGTATAACGAAGACATCGAACCATATGAGTATGACCTTGAGAAGGCGAAAGCACTTCTTAAAGAAGCTGGATATGAAGATGGATTCGATATGGAACTATGGGCAATGCCAGTACCTCGTCCATATATGCCGGATGGTCAAAAAGTAGCTGAAGTTATTCAAAGTAGCTTTGCTGAGATTGGTGTAAATGCAGAAATCAAATCATACGAGTGGGCAACTTATTTAGAGAAAGCTCGTAACGGTGAAGCAGACAGCTTCCTACTTGGTTGGACTGGTGATAACGGTGATGCTGATAACTTCCTATATGTCCTACTTGATAAAGATAATATCGGAAGCAACAACTACACGTATTACTCAAATGATGAACTACACGACCTTCTAATTGAAGCTCAGTCAACTCCAGATGAAGAGAAGCGTAATGAGCTTTATAAAGAAGCTCAGGAAATCATCCATGAAGATGCGCCTTGGATTCCTCTAGTGCATTCTAAGCCAGCACTAGGTGGTTCAGAACGAGTTAAAGGATTTAATCCACATCCTACTGGATCAGATACGCTAACAAAAGTTACTCTTGAAGAGAAATAAAAGAAAAACAGGGGGGAGTGCTGAGCTCCCCCTTATTATTAGGAACAGAACATGTGAACACCTAAATCAGGCATCTACATACAATCATGAATCGTACATAAGGAAGAAGAGGTGAGTATATGCTCGCATATACAATTAGACGGCTGTTAATGCTTATACCTGTTCTATTTGGAATGACCTTGATCGTATTTTTTATGATACGTGCAATTCCTGGAGATCCTGCACAAGTTATTCTTGGTCAACAGGCGACAGAGGAAGCGATCAAGAGTTTAACCAAGCAATTGGGGCTAGATCAGCCATGGTATATACAATATGTTGACTATATTAAGGGCTTGTTCACTGGAGACCTTGGAACATCTCTCCGTACAAGTTCAGAAATTAGCGGTGAAATTTGGCCGTACCTAGCAGCGACTCTCGAGTTATCACTCGTTGCGATGGTAATTGCGATTTTTATCGGAGTAAACGCAGGTATTATAAGTGCGTGGTTCCAAAATTCTTGGTTTGACTACACTGCAATGGTTCTTGCTCTAGTAGGGGTATCAATGCCTGTATTCTGGCTTGGACTTATGGAACAGTGGGCGTTTTCACTTGAGTTAGGATGGCTTCCATCTACTGGACGAGAAAATGTAAGGAATCCTGTAGAAGCTATTACTCATCTCTATCTCATCGATACGCTTATCCAGGGTCGTATGGATCAATTTGTAGAAGTAGTTAGACACTTGATTCTGCCTGGAATCGCACTAGGAACAATTCCGATGGCTATTATAGCTCGAATGACACGTTCTAGTATGCTTGAAGTAATGCGTTCTGACTTTGTTCGTACTGCTCGTGCAAAAGGAACAAGAATGTTCTGGGTAGTTTATAAGCATTCTCTAAAAAATGCATTCATCCCAGTTCTAACAGTTATTGGTCTACAAATGGGTCTTCTTCTTGGAGGCGCCATCTTAACAGAAACAATCTTTGGATGGCCTGGAATTGGAAGATACATTTATGATGCGATAGGCTTTAGAGATTACCCTGTTATTCAATCAGGTATCTTGATCGTCGCTGTCATTTTCGTATTTATAAACTTAATTGTCGATCTGCTCTATGCTGCAATTGATCCTCGAATCAAATACAACTAAGGGGGCTTCAAGATGGCTGAAATTGCTCCGCAGAAGCAAACAAATGTACCAAAACAACCAGACGAAGAAGTAATCTCACCATGGCGTGAAGCCTGGAAAGGGTTCAGGAGAAATAAGCTGGCAATGGTCGGCATGGGCATCGTGCTCTTCTTCATACTTCTTGCCATTTTTGCCGGAGTTATAGCTCCGGAAGGAATTAATGATCAAAAATTATCCGAACGCCTCCAATCCCCGTCAGCTAGTCACTGGTTTGGAACGGATGATTTTGGGAGAGATATTTTATCTCGAATTATTTACGGAGCGAGAATCTCTCTTTGGGTAGGATTCTTTGCTGTACTAGGATCTGCTGCTATTGGAAGTTTACTAGGATTGATTGCTGGTTACTATGGCCGTATGGTAGATACGATCATCTCCCGTATCTTTGATATCATGCTAGCATTCCCAAGTATTCTTCTAGCAATCGCTGTTGTAGCAGTACTTGGACCATCTCTTCGTAATGCATTAATAGCGATAGCCATTATCAACATTCCGAACTTTGGACGGTTGGTACGATCGAGAGTGTTGAGTGTGAAACAAGAAGAGTATGTGATGGCGGCAAGGGCTGTAGGGATGAGGGATACACGCATTATCTTTTCTCATGTCCTACCAAACTCTTTAGCGCCAATTATTGTTCAAGGAACTCTCGCAATCGCAACTGCTATTCTAGAAGCAGCGGCACTTAGTTTCTTGGGTCTCGGAGCTCAAGCACCTCAACCAGAGTGGGGGAAAATGCTCGCTGACTCTAGGCAATATATTATTCAAGCGCCATGGACCGTGTTTTTCCCTGGACTCGCAATCATGCTAACGGTACTAGGTTTTAACTTGTTAGGTGATGGATTAAGGGATGCACTCGATCCAAAAATGAAGAAATAAAAAAATCAGCCGGTTGGCTGATTTTTTTATTTTGCATGTAACTCTTGAATGTCGACTGCATTATCTTCCTGATGGTACGAGTGGAAGCTGTCTACGAGGAGATCTAGATGTTCAAGGTGGTCATGGTAATCGATGATCATACCGATTAACGGGAAGATCGTCATCCATAACTCACGATTACATTCTCCACTTTCATATAAGTCTACGTACATTTCTGTTAATGATGATTCTCCAGAATCTACGTTGTTTAACATTTCCTCAGGTGATTGATGCCTTACCTTACCAATGTATTTCAAGTGTATGCGTTCATGGTAGTTTGTTAGCTGATCCAAGTGAGTTTGAATGAGCTTTCTTACTTCGTCTGGCATGATTAATATTTTCACATCAAGCTGGTCTAACATTTTTAAGATGGCGAGGGATTTTTCAGTGGTCGCAATCATTTGACGGAAGAGAACTAACTTACGTGCTTTGACGTAATCTCGTTTCTTAAAATACGTTCTTTCTTCTTTATAGAGTAAGAAGTATTGATCGCTTTTCACTGTATCCTCTTTTAATTTGATTAAATTCTCTTTCAGTACCTTATGTTCAGCGTCATTCCTCGTAGCAAGTCTAATCCATTGAGAAATGTATTCTGTGTTGCGTACGATTTTATGAAATAACTTTGTTTCGTATTTTGGTGGAAGGAAGATTAGGTTAACGAAAAATGAACTAATCACTCCGACCATAATGACAAGAAAACGGTTCGTTGCAAATGAGATAAACTCTTCCTGAGGTGCATTCATAATTAAAATCAATGTCACAACTGCAAGTGGAATCGTGCTTTCGATCTTCAATTTAATATTGATTGCAATAAGCAGGATTGCTCCAAGTCCTATAACGATAGGCTGATTACCAAATATAAGTACAAGAACGACTGCGAGGACAGCACCAATGATATTGGCCTGAATCTGTTCGATTATTGATTGATAGGAACGATAGATCGACGGTTGAATTGCAAATAACGCTGCAACTCCCGCAAAGGATGGCGGGTCTAATTCAAGCCATGTAGCTATATAAAGAGCGATTGTAATCGCAAGCCCTGTTTTAAAAATCCGGGCACCAAACTTCATTTTTGAAAGATCCTTTCGTGAAAAGCTTTTATTTATTATAGAGATTATCCTGTATTACCACTTTTAAACATTAGAGAATGTACTAGTTATACAATGGAATGACTAAGATAGCAAGCCCTATTTTTACTATAAGAAAGACAGAATAAACTTTACGCTTATTCTGTCTTACAGAAACTATTCAGGAGCATTAAAGATTATTCTGCCATCTGTCGGAAAACATTTTGAACAGCTACAAGTGTGTCATCGATATCCTGAATGTTGTGTTCAGTCGTAAGAAACCAAGCTTCATATTTAGAAGGTGCCAGGTTGATTCCTTCATTGAGCATAAGTTTGAAAAATGTTGAAAACTTCTCTCCATCCGTGTTTTCTGCATGCTCGTAGTTAACAACTTCTTCTTCTGTAAAGTAAACAGTGAGGGCTCCTTTTAAACGGTTGATCGTAACAGGAATGCCGTTTTCTTTTGCTAACTTGTGTATCCCGCTCTCAAGTCTTGAACCAAGCTGATCGAGATGATCGTATACACCCTCCTCTTGAAGTACCTCAAGACAAGCTATTCCTGCAGAGATTGAAGCAGGGTTTCCTGCCATCGTTCCTGCTTGGTATGCCGGTCCAAGCGGTGCGACACTTTCCATGATTTCTCGCTTACCACCGTATGCACCGATCGGTAGGCCACCACCGATAATTTTGCCTAAGGCTGTCATATCTGGCTCAACCCCAATAAGGTTTTGAGCACCACCATACATGAAACGGAATGCTGTGATTACCTCATCGTAAATCACTAAAGCGCCGTGTTCGTGTGTAATGTTATTCACTTCTTCAAGGAAGCCTTCTTTTGGTTCGACAATTCCAAAGTTACCTACGATCGGTTCAACGAGAACGCCAGCAACCTCTTCGCCCCATTTGTTCATTGCTTCTTTATAAGCTTCGATGTCATTAAAAGGAACTGTGATTACTTCTTTTGCAATACTCTTAGGTACACCGGCAGAATCAGGACTTCCTAGAGTAGCGGGACCAGACCCAGCTGCAACGAGGACGAGGTCAGAATGTCCGTGATAACAACCAGCGAATTTAACGATTTTATTTCGCCCTGTATAGGCCCTTGCTACACGAATCGTTGTCATAACAGCTTCTGTACCAGAGTTTACGAAACGTACGCGTTCTAGTGATGGAATCGCCTCTTGTAGCATTTTCCCAAATCGGTTCTCAAGCACCGTAGGAGTACCGTATAGTACGCCGTTTTCTGCTGCGTGTGTGATGGCTTGAGTGATATGAGGGTGTGCGTGTCCCGTAATAATTGGTCCGTAAGCTGCTAGATAATCTATGTACTTGTTACCATCTACGTCCCAGAAGTATGGTCCGCGTGCTTTCTCCATAAAGATCGGTGTGCCGCCGCCTACACCTTTATAAGATCGTGAAGGACTATTCACCCCACCTAACATGATATCGAGTGATTCTTTATGATGTTGTTCTGATTTTGAAATATTCATAATTGCCTCCTTCTAAAACTAATTCCTGTTTCATTGTAGCATGATATAGAGAGATAGAAACAAGCTCATGCATTGTATCTTCATAGAGGCTCTTGTAAACTGAATTGGTGTGTGTAAAAAGGAGGAAGACAAATGGGAAAAGAAGTCATCGAGGTACAGTCTTTGCGCAAAGACTTTAAATCACACTCGAGTCGCTCTGGACTTAAAGGAGCTTTTCGAGATTTGTTTACAAGGAACTACAAGGTGATTTCAGCAGTTAAAGATATTTCTTTCACCGTAAATGAAGGTGAAATGGTCGGATATATTGGAGAGAACGGTGCTGGTAAATCAACGAGCATCAAAATGTTAACTGGGATTTTGACTCCTACATCAGGAACAGTTCGCGTAAATGGAATGGATCCACACAAGGAACGCGAGAAATTCGTTCGCTCGATCGGCGTTGTGTTTGGACAACGTTCGCAACTATGGTGGGATATTGCTGTTCAGGAATCATTCCGTCTGTTAAAGAAAGTCTATAATGTACCGGATGATGTATATAACGAACATATGAACCATGTGATTGAATCGCTCGACATTGGACCTTTGCTAGATAAACCGGTTAGAAAATTATCACTGGGGCAGCGGATGAGGTGCGAACTTGCGGCAGCGTTATTACATAATCCAAAGCTGTTGTTTCTTGACGAACCTACGATCGGGCTTGATGTCCTCGTGAAACTTAAGATTCGAAACTTCCTTAAAGAAATTAATGAAAAATACAAAACGACAATCTTGCTGACAACACATGATTTAACGGATATTGAAGCATTGTGTGAGCGAGTGGTCATGCTTGATGAGGGACAGATCATCTATGACGGTAAGCTTGCGAAGCTTCGGTCAAACTGGGGAGAAGGAAAACAAATCGAGTTTCAGTTTGGTGAGAACGTTACCGGGGATGAGCTTCAGCCGTTATTGAAGGAACTCGATGCAGAATGGACTCCTGGCGATCGACCGAATGTTTATGTTGCAAATGTAGTTAATGAAGAGCACGTAATATCTGAAGTAATTGGAAGGGTTGTTGCTGCTCATCGCATTACAGATATAAAGATTCATGAGATTTCAACTGAAGAAATTATAAGGAATATTTATGAAGAGGGAATGCTCAATGGGTAAGTATATTGAAATGATTCGAATTCGTTTCCTTATGATGCTTGCTTATCGAACAAATTACTACAGTGGCATCTTAATTTATAGTATTAATATTGGTGCTTATTATTTTTTGTGGAGTGCGATTTATGGAGACAAAGGGGAAATAGAAGGTTTATCTGTTATACAGATGACAACTTACATTGCCGTTGCTTGGATGGCGCGAGCATTTTACTTTAACAATATCGATAGAGAAATCGCTCAGGAAATCAAAGAAGGTAAGGTAGCGGTGGAGTTTATAAGACCTTATCATTACCTGATGATGAAAACGATGCAAGGGTTAGGGGAGGGAATCTTCCGTTTGAGTTTCTTTTCCATTCCTGGAATGTTCATCGTCAGTTTGATATTCCCGATCGAGTTTTCCGCTGCTGCATCAACATGGCTGTTCTTCATGGTAGCAATCATTCTTAGTTTTATCGTAAATACACAGATTAATTTGCTCACAGGCGTCCTGACATTCTTCTTCTTTAATAATGATGGTCTTATAAGAGCAAAGCGTGTGGTTATCGATTTATTCTCGGGTCTTTTACTACCGATAAGCTTTTATCCTGGCTGGGCTCAAAGCGTCATGGACTTTCTCCCATTTCAGGCGATCAGCTATATCCCGAGTATGATCTTTACAGAAGGGTTCAAGGGATCAGCCGTTTATGAAGCTCTTCTTTTCCAAGTCATATGGGCAGCGATCTTAATCATCCCAATTCAAGCTCTCTGGATCATCGCAAAAAAACAACTGATCGTGCAGGGAGGGTGAGCAGATGAAACACGCAACTATTTTCTTATTATATGTGTCACAGTATATGAAGACGAGACTGACGTATCGTATTGATATGGCGATGGAAATTATGTCTGATCTATTGTTTCAGGCTGTTAATTTAATTTTTATCCTCGTTGTATTTGGTCACACCAACATGCTTAGCGGATGGTCTAGAGATGAAATCATCTTTATTTATGGCTTTTTCCTTGTGCCATTCGCGATCTTTGGTGCTTTCTTTAATATTTGGGATTTCAACGAACGGTATATTGTAAAAGGAGAAATGGATCGAATCCTAACTAGGCCTGTTCATAGTTTGTTTCAAATCATTCTAGAGCGAATGGAATTAGAGTCACTGTTTGGAATGATTACGGGAATAGCCGTCATGATCTATGCAGGGAGTAGGTTGGATTTAAGTCTCTCGTGGTATGATCCATTTGTTTTCCTAGTAATGGTCATTGGAGGGGCATTTGTCTATGCTGGTATCTTTGTTCTACTTGCAAGCATAAGCTTCTGGTCAGATAGCCGTACAAGTATTATGCCGATGATGTACAATATCGGAAACTATGGTAGATATCCAGTTGATATCTATAATAAGGTGATTCGTTTTATTCTTACTTGGATTCTTCCGTTTGCATTTGTTGGTGTTTATCCTTCAGCTTATTTCTTAGGTCGTGAAGAGTGGTATGGGTATGCTTTTCTGACACCTGTCATCGGATTCGCATTCTTCGCAATTGCGATAATTATGTGGAATATCGGTGTAACTAAATATCGAGGAGCAGGTAACTGATCGACCGGAGGGGCGTCCCTCTGGTTTTTTTATTTTTTAGACAAAGTCTAGTGAAGGTGTCCCAATAGTTTCTTTTAGTTTCTTCATTCCTAATCGAACACGACTTTTAACAGTACCAAGAGGAATTTTCTTTTTTGTAGCGACCTCTGCCTGTGAATAACCTTCAATATATATTAGTCTCACAATTTCTTGCTGCTCATTCGTTAATGAAGTCAAAGCCATATAGATCACATGATTGTCTTCAATATTATCGTGCGTATATGAGTTCTCGTTTAAAATATGGTAATCCTCAATGACAGTCTCTCTGAAATGGCGCTGTTCTTTTTTTGTTCGGTCGATGGCACGATTTTTCGTTATCTGATTTACCCAAGAAGAAAGTTTACCTTTGTTAGGATCGAATTGATGGCGCTTGTTCCAAACCTCCAAATATACATCTTGGACCACTTCCTCAGCAATTTGCTGATCATTAACAATACGACGAGCGATGCTTTGTAACGCCTGTTTGTTTTCGTCACAAAAACTTTGAAACTGTTCTTCATTCTCCCAAGATCCGATCGCAAAGTTCTCTTTCTTCATTATTAGCCACTCCCTCATTACTAATTTAGTACGCTTATTCCCTCCGGAGTTTAATAAAAACAAATAAACTGTAAAAGAAAGTGATCCATTTACTATAGTTTTGTCGTATTAATAGTTGAACATAGGTTATACAAAAGTATAACAAAAATAAAACAATAGGAGTTGAGTGCATGTTTAAGAAGATTATGGCGTCTGCAGTTGCACTAGTTATGATGTTTGGACTCATTAGTACACAGGCTTTTGCGGAGCATCACGAAGCGATGGTTCGAGTAATTCATGCATCACCGGATGCACCTGCGGTGGATATATATGTTAATGGAGAGGCAGTTGTAGAGGGAGCGGAGTATAAGCAAGCAACAGATTACATGGCTTTACCAGCTGGGGATCATAAAATTGAAGTATTCCCTGCAGGTAAGAATGGTGAAGGGGACCCTGTTATTAGTCAGAACGTAACCCTTGAAGAAGGAATGAAGTATTCTGCAGCAGCAGTCGGTAAGCTTGATGGAATCTCTCTTTGGGCGCTAGGCGATGAAGCGAAAGCTTCTGAAGGAAAAGCGAAAGTAAGAGTTGTTCATGCTTCTCCTGACGCTCCTAATGTTGACGTAGCAGTAAAAGATGGCGATGTTCTTTTCTCAGACGTAGCTTTTAAATCGATGTCTGACTACGCCGAAGTTGATCCAATGACAGTAGATTTAGAAGTTCGTCCGGCGGGATCTGAAGACGTAGTACTCGAAATTCCAGGAGTAGAATTAAAAGAAGGATATGTATATTCTGTATATGCGATCGGTCTTGTTGAAGGAGAACAACCACTAGAAGCTTGGCCTCTAGTAGACTCTGCAAACATGCCATCTGAAATGCCTAAAACAGGTATGGGTGGTACTGCCGATCAATCAAACAATATGGTTGCTTGGACACTATTAGGTGTTAGTATGCTAGCAGTAGCTGGAACTAGCTTCTATATTCGCAAAAAGAAAACAACATAACTCATTATAGAGGGGGAGGAGCAGTGTCAGTTAAGAAGATCCTTACTATCATTCTTTTAGGAGCAGCGATGGGCTGCTCCTCTTCTAATCTTATAGAATCAGAGACGCTGACCGGTAGTGACAATACTGAAGAAGTTGTTACCGCATTTGAAAATAGCACTGAAACTAACAATACAAACGATCAACTTAGCAATGAAGGGATTGTCCCTGCTCAGTTGGTGATACAAGAAATAGGAGTAGATGCAAAGGTTGAACATGTAGGTCAATTGCCGAATGGTCAAATGGATGTTCCAACAGAAGATAAGAATGTAGGTTGGTACGAATTAGGTGCTGAACCAGGAGAAGCTGGGAATGCAGTGATTGCTGGTCATGTAGACAATAAAACTGGACCTGCAGTATTCTTTCACCTAGGGGATCTTAAACCGGGAGATGTACTGACTGTAACGAGTGATAAAGGTAAATCCTATGAATTTACAGTCGAGAGCATTGCCTCGTATCCAAGAAATAATGCTCCACTTGAGAAAATATTTGGAATGAGTAATAAACCGCGGTTAAATCTAATAACGTGTTCCGGAGGTTTTAATCGGAATGCTGGTACTCATGAAGAGCGGATGGTCGTCTATACTGTGCTTACTTCTAATTAAGATTGTCTTGTCCTAATTTATAGAAAACCTCATAAAGTAAATATGAGGTGGTTCCATGATTATTGGTTTCGTAATCATAGCGATTATGATCGCTTCGTTAGGAATAGGAAGAAGTATGGTCTCTCTAATGAAGAGAACGCGCATACCGGGGAGTTTGCTTTCAGTTTACAAGCTTGTGCTTTTATTCGTAGTATACTTTACGATGATTACAGCTTTTGCTTGCATTTATTTGTGTCTAGTTATTCTGGATATTCCTGTTCTTCAAGAGGGGAGTATCGATATGGCAACCATACCTATGGAAGGTATCACTAGGATTCAATCTGTTCTTTACTTCAGTGCTGTTACACTTTTATCGGTAGGTTATGGGGACATTACTCCGATCGGTGTTGGACGATGGATTGCTATCATCGAAGCTTTAATTGGATATTTGATGCCAGCAGCATTTTTTGTGACAACGATCGTCCATTACAAAGAAGGTTCTGAGTTGTAAGTTTCATCGTATTTCGGTACGCTTACTTAAGAAGTAATAAAAGGAGGCGTAACGATGAGTATTGAAGTTGGACAAAAAGCACCTGATTTTAAACTTGAAGCAAGTACTGGAGAAACGGTTTCTCTTTCTGATTACAAAGGGAAAAACGTTGTGCTTTATTTTTATCCTAAGGACATGACGCCTGGATGCACAACGGAAGCATGTGATTTTCGAGATCATATCGAAGGGTTTGAAGAGCTTGACACTGTTATTTTAGGAGTGAGCCCAGATCCTGTAGAGAAACATAAGAAGTTCATCGATAAATACGAGCTGCCTTTCCTCCTTCTTGCCGATGAAGATCACAAGGTAGCGGAAGCATATGATGTGTGGCAATTGAAAAAGAATTTCGGAAAAGAATACATGGGTATTGTGCGCTCTACTTTTGTTATTAATAAAGAAGGCGAGCTTGTAAAGGAATGGCGCAAGGTTAGAGTGAAAGAACATGTTGAAACAGCACTGAATTATATTAAAGAAAACCTTTCGTAGTCAGGTGTCCTTTAAGGGCGAAAGACTATACAAATTTAGTAAGTACGCATAGTGTATTAGTAGATCATATCTTCAGGTGAGAGCGCAAAACGCGCTCTTTTTTTGAATACCTTATTTTCTTTTTTGAGGAATATAGATTGTTCCGTTTAAATGTGTGAAGGGTTTTCATTTAAAGGGATTTGGCAAATCAGCTATACTTATACTTAAGTCATAATTCTAATTTCTTGAGGTGAAACTATGAATATTGTCTGTACTTCAAAACTTAAGTCCGAAATTAAGAACAACTTGGTACAAGAATACCCTGATGCCACGTTTCAATTTTATCCATCTATGAATGAGGCGGAAGAGCATCTGCACGAAGCTGAAGTACTGATTACATATGGCGAAGACGTTGCTAGGAAGCATATTCAAAAAGCAAAACAACTAAAGTGGATTATGGTTTTGTCTGCTGGAGTGGAGCTGTTACCTTTTAAAGAAATTAAAGAGAGAGGTATATTCGTTACAAATGCGAGGGGCATTCATAGCATTCAAATGGCTGAATATACGCTTTGGGCAATGCTTGTAACAGCACGCAATACGAAAGAACTACTCGCAAATGAATCTTCTAATACGTGGAACAAGAGGATGCGTTTAAATGAGATATCTGGAGCGACTGTAGGTGTTATAGGAACTGGAGCTATTGGTTGCGAAATCGCTCGTATCTCAAAAACATTCAATATGACGACAATAGGAGTTAATCGAAAAGGACATGCTACGGATTATTTCGATGCCGTTTATTCAAACGACAATGTGATGGAGATGATTCCTAAATGCGATTATCTCGTAAGTGTACTTCCGAGTACTCCAGATACCTATCACTTCTTTACAAGTTCTCACTTTCATGCCATGAAAGAAAGCTCTGTATTCATTAATATAGGGAGAGGCGACGCGGTAGACGAGCAGGCATTAATCGAAGCACTTCAAAATGAAGAGATTCACCATGCTGTACTCGATGTGTTTGAACAAGAGCCACTTGAAGAATCGCATCCATTTTGGGGGATGTCTAATGTTACGGTAACTCCTCATCACTCAGGGGTGTCTCCTAATTACCAGCCTAGAGCGATCGAGATTTTTAAACGCAATTTCAACGAGTATTTGAACGGTACCAATGATTTTCAAAATATTATTAATCCTGATAGGGGGTATTAAGGGTGAAAATTTATACAAAAACAGGTGATAAGGGCGAGACGTCGTTAATATATGGAAAGCGTGTACCCAAAAGTGATATCAGAGTGGAAGCCTATGGAACTTGTGATGAAGCTAATTCTCAGATCGGACTAGCGCTGAGCTACGTCTCTAACACTCGTTTTGAAGGAAAAGAGAACTGGGATGCTATTTTTCATAAAATCCAAACGTGGTTGTTTCATATTGGAGCGGAGCTTGCTACTCCTCATGGTAAAAATGTTAGTTGGAAGGTAGAACCTTCACATATTAAAGAGATGGAAACTCAGATTGATGTATGGGAGAAACAGCTCGAACCTTTGAAAAACTTCATATTGCCAGGCGGAAATCCAGCAGGTGCAAGCCTTCATGTTGCGAGAACCATTGTACGCCGTGCTGAACGACATGCGATCTTGGTAGAAGAGGTCAACCCACTCGTGCTTTCATTCTTAAACCGACTATCGGATTTTCTATTCGTAGCGGCGAGATATATTAATTACCATATGGGAGAAAAAGAGTCGGTTTTGCATCAAGAAAATTAGTAACATAGCTTGAAAAGAGTACATCATTGACAATTGATGGTTTTACAATGTACACTATTTATAAACATTACAATGTAAGAATGCTTGTTGGAAGAGAGGTGCATGACGAATGGCTGAAGAAAAACTGCATGGAGCAATAGAAGCAATGAAAAGCTCGGGCGTGCGTATAACCCCTCAACGTCATGCCATTTTGGAACATTTGATCCAGTCTATGGCCCATCCTACAGCAGATGAAATATATAAGTCGCTTGAAGGAAAATTCCCTAATATGAGTGTAGCAACGGTTTATAATAACTTGAGAGTCTTTAAAGAGATCGGACTCGTGAAAGAGCTAACTTATGGTGATTCTTCAAGCAGGTTCGATTGTGTAACAACTGATCACTACCATATTATCTGTGATGATTGTGGTAAAATTGTAGACTTTCATTATCCGGGATTGGATGAAGTCGAAACGCTAGCTGAACAAGTTACTGGCTTCCAAGTTGGCGACCACAGGATGGAAATATACGGCTCATGTCCTGATTGTCAAAAAAATAAACACTAACAAAAAAGCTCGCCTTCATTGGCGAGTTTTTTTATTGGTAAGAAAAAAAACAAGGAGCTCCTACTAGCTCCTTGTTTTTTACTTATCTTGTTTCTTACTATTATATTTTTCGTCGAATTCTACACCTTCTAAGTTAGGGTCCATTGTTAGAGGTTGTTTACAATACATACAGGCATCTACTCGTCCAAGCACCTTAGTGGTTCTCTCACAATTAGGGCAGGTGACTTGCACTGCTTTCGTCGATAACATGCCGATCCAGAAATATACGACTGCACTTGCGATCGTAGCTAGAAATCCGATGATCATAAATGCTGTCATTAAGAAGACAGATGTTTTGAAGAATATACCTATATACATAATACCTATGCCAATAAATACTAAGCTCAGTGCGAACGTACGAATTCTATTTATTTTGTTTGTATACTTTAATTGCATCGCTTGTCCCTCCTGCAACCAAGTATAGCATATGGATTATCTGTAAGCACTTTCCTTTGGGTCTTCCATAAAAAGTTCAAAATTAGCATTGCTTAATTTATAACAGGATTTATAATATTGAATGTTGAATTGTTTAGACAAGTACGGTTCCAAGAATAAAAGTACTGCTGGAGGAAAGTCAGATGGAAAATCTTTTAAGGCCGATTTACCAGGAAAGAGCTAGTCACCCTGAAACTCTTGGCGTTATAGTAATAGAGAAAACGAAACCACATCATCCTTTGACTGATAACTTTGATGTTGTTCTACTGATTATTGTAAGCAACAATGAGAAGCCATGGCTTGTTAAGCATTACGAGTTTGAGGATAAGAGAGCAGCGATGCATGTCGTGTCCGAGCAGCAAGTTCACGACTGGCTATTAACCGGAAGTCATCGTCGTTTGGTTGCATGGCTTGTTAATGGGAAGATCATCTTTGATCGAAATGAGTACATATCCGGATTGAAAGAACGCATACGTGATTTCCCTGCCGAGGAACGTACTCGTAAGATTGGCGTTGAATTCGCTAAGCTTATAAGAAGGTATATGGACGGAAAAGAATTGTTTGCTTCCAAACAATACATGGATGCGTACAATTTTATCTTGCATGCACTGCATCATCTTGCGCGTCTATCTGTAATCGAACATGGTTTTCATCCAGAAATCACAGTTTGGAATCAAGTGAAACACATTGAGCCTGAGATCTTTAAATTGTATACAGAACTTCTAACTGGTGAAGACCCTCTAGATAAGCGTCTTGAACTGCTTCTGCTTGCTAATGACTTTTCACTTTCATCTAAATCCTTTAACGCTACGCTTCATATAAGAAAGGTGATGAATGAGCGCGAAGGGGTTTGGACGTACCAGGAGCTTTTGGAGGACGATCAACTTAAAGAGTACGGAATAGATTTAGGTGCTCTACTAGAATATATGGTTGAGAAAGAACTGGTAGAGGTTCTCCTTTCTGAAACAAAAGGTGAGGGAATATACAGTCGTCAATATCGAGCGAAATCATGATTTAAAAAAACGGAGGAAAAATATAATAAAAAGGGTTGACCATATTTTTCCCCCGTGCTATATTATTACTTGTCGCCGCAAGAGAGCAACGCGGCAAACAAAAAGATTTCAAAAACGTTGTTGACTTCGGACGAGTTAATGTGGTACATTAATAAAGTCGCTGAAAACGACATTGAAAGAAACAAATCGATCTTTGAAAACTGAACGAAACGCCATGCGAGAAATTGTTTCTACGGAAACAACATTGTTTTAAAGCTAGATTAGACTTTCTATCGGAGAGTTTGATCCTGGCTCAGGACGAACGCTGGCGGCGTGCCTAATACATGCAAGTCGAGCGGAGAAATGGGAGCTTGCTCCCATTTCTCAGCGGCGGACGGGTGAGT
>NZ_JAIVAF010000008.1 GCF_020171805.1 Guptibacillus algicola
GAGCCAGGATCAAACTCTCCGATAGAAAGTTCAATCTAGCTTTAAAACTTGTTGTTTCCGTAGAAACAATTTCTTGCATGGCGTTTCGTTCAGTTTTCAAAGATCGATTTGTTTCTTTCAATGTCGTTTTCAGCGACTTTATTAATGTATCACATCAACTCAATCGAAGTCAACAACTTTTTTGTTTTGTTTCGTGTCGGCCGTTTTGTTATCGGCGACTTTTATAACTATACAGGTTGAACTATTATTTTGCAATAGGTTTTTTAAATTTAGTTGGTATCTTTTTTTAAGATCCTAATGTACTTTGCTACCTCAACTGTTGGCGCTGTTCTTTTATACATTCCAAGAAGAAGTCGATACCTCTCTTCCATCGCTCGTTTAACTATCTTCTCAATCCGATCATCATCAAGATTCATCAGCATCTCCTCCATCTCTCGCTTAAGAAGATACTCCATTTCCTTAACTTCTTTATCACTAAGTAGAAACCCAATCATACAATAACCTCCTTCCTCAAACCATTATGACCATACCTTCAAACCTTTATGTGTTGTAGAAGGAGACTTTGTACATAGTTGTCTAATACAGTGCATATGAATGGGACAAAGGAGGTGCGAGATGAATTTCTTTTGGGTATGGAGAGGGAAAAGAATTAAACAAACTATGGTTATTATAGCAGCTGCATTCTTTGCAGCACTCATTTTATTTGTTGAAGGAAGAGATCTTGCAGTCTTTACTTCGAACGATACCCCTCTAGCAATCGATCAGGTGAAGAGCGAAGGGAAACAGTTGGCGTTAACATTTGATATAAGCTGGGGAGAGACAAAGGCCATTCCGATACTAGAAGAATTAAAGAAGCATAACATTTCAGCTTCTTTCTTTCTTTCAGGAGCTTGGGCAGAACGCCACCCAGAGATAGTAGAACAAATTGTAAAGGATGGTCATGAAATTGGAAGTCTTGGTTATCGATACGAAAACTATACCTCGATGGAAGATATTGAAATGCGTAAAGATATTATTCGTGCTCAAGAAGCAATTAAGAAGGTATCTGGCGTACACACAGAATTGATTAGACCACCAAATGGGAATTTCAATAAACGGGTTTTAGAAGTATCAAATAAATTGAATTACACTGTTATCCATTGGAGCTTAGACTCTAACGACTGGAAAAATCCTGGGGCGTCTGACATCATTACGAATGTCGTAAAAGATGCAAATTCGGGAGACATCATTCTTCTCCACGCATCAGATTCGGCAAAACAAACAGATACCGCTCTTCCAGAACTAATTGCACAGTTGAAAAAGAAAGGCTATGATTTTGTCACGGTGAGTGAACTTATATCGAATGCCAATATTAATAGTAAAGAAGTAAAATAAAGCAGCTCTGCTATTCACGCAGAGCTGCTTTAAATATAAATCGTGTATTTACGTGTTTTTCGTTTCAGTAATTCGATGCAATGTGAGTACTTGCCACACATTACTAACTAACAATGGAACAAAGATTAGCCAGACCCATTTTTGATCATCGCTTTGAAGTCCTGGTATCCATTCTAAAATGGTTACTACTACAATGAAGAATAAAGCTGGAATAAAAGCATGCTTATTTGTTTCTTTCCTTTTGATATAAGCCGTAACAAGTCCGACTACTAATAGTAGTAGAGCCACACCGATATACCCAAGCAAACTGTCTCCAGGTTCAGCAAATACTACATACCTGAAATAAACTAAATCGAATAGTGCTACCGCTATAAGAACGACCTGAATGGTGTTCCAAAGTTTAACTGATTTGAAAATCCCAAGACCGAAACGGTGTATTGTTAAGTATGCAAAAAAACCCATCTGACTAATCAAACTAAAGATACTGGATACTCCAAGAAGCCAGAGCATAACGATCAAGAACGAAACAAATTCTCCATTCCTTAAATCATCCCAATACTGCGTCCACTCCATAGCAAGACCTGTTATCATTCCTGCCGTTGATCCAATCAGAAGGGTTGAAAAGAATAAGTAAACAAGATTTCTTGTCTTCACGATCAAGCCCCCGATGTTAATAATGATACTTCTCTGTAGAATTGTACCAATGCCTTTTACAAAATGCCACCCTTCCTTCAATCTCTGGGTATAATTTCGAAAAATCGCCTAATATTAAGGATAATACTATCTGAAAGGAGCATAAGCGATATGAGTCCACGATTCAAACTGCTTACTCTCGGATTAGCATTCCTTCTGGTAACAGCCGGGTGCGCTTCTGGAGCTGCAGAGGGTTCCGAAGCCAACTACGAAGAAACGAAAAAAATGCTTGTTGACCTTTTGAAAACAGATGATGGAAAAAAGGCAATTCAAGAAGTGATGTCGGATGAAAAAATGAAACAACAGCTAATAATGGAACAACCATTTGTAAAAGAAACGATTCAAAAAGTACTAACATCAGAAGAAGGAAAGAAATACTGGCAAGAGTTGCTGAAAGATCCTAAGTTTGTTGAGAACTTCGCAAAAAATATTCAAAGTGAAAACGAGAAGCTCTTCAAATCACTGATGGATGATCCGGATTTTCAAGAAAAGATGATGGACTTACTGCAAGACCCTGAGATGGAGAAGCAGTATCTTCAACTTCTGGAGAGTACGCAATCTAGAAAACAAATTAAAGAGCTCATGACCGAAACTTTTGATAGTCCACTGTTCAAAGCGAAAATTCAGGAGATGATAATGAAAGCAAGCCCTGAACAAAGTAAAGAATCTGAAGGCAGTGGCAAAGAGGGCGAAGAAGAAGAATCTAGTAAAGAAAAAAGCGGTAGCGAAGAATCTGGTGGTCAGGAATAAGTAACGAAAAAGGACATGCTAGAGAAAGCATGTCCTTTAGTGTTATTCCGTTTTTGAAATGATTTCTTTCGCGATCTCTAAATACTGCTTACCAATTGGATGATCTGTTTGGTAAATAGAAGGCGCAAAGTCCTCTTCGTTATAATCAGGTTGACCGAGAGGGAGCTTACCTAGTAGGTCTGTGGAAAGTTCAGAAGCTAACTTCTCACCACCGCCCTGGCCAAATACATATTCCTTCTCTCCTGTTACCTTACTTTCGAAGTAAGCCATGTTTTCGACTACACCTAGAACTTCATGCTTTGTTTTCAATGCCATAGCACCCGCTCTAGCAGCTACGAATGCTGCTGTTGCATGTGGAGTCGTAACGATGATCTCTTTTGAAGCAGGCAACATCGTGTGAACATCAAGCGCCACATCCCCTGTTCCTGGTGGAAGGTCTAGAAGGAGATAGTCTAGTTCTCCCCACTCAACTTCACTAAAGAAGTTATTCAGCATTTTCCCAAGCATTGGTCCACGCCAGATGACTGGTGCATTATCTTCAACGAAGAACGCCATCGACATAACCTTCACACCGAAACGCTCAACTGGGTAGATCTTCTCCTGCACGACCTTTGGACGAGTCTCGATCCCCATCATATCAGGAACACTAAATCCATAAATATCTGCGTCAATTACGCCGACCTTCTTACCTAGCTTTGCAAGTGATGTCGCAAGATTTACCGTTACTGTGGATTTTCCTACGCCACCTTTTCCACTTGCTACTGCGATAAATTGTGTTTTACTTTCAGGTGATAACAATGGTGGCAAGTCAGGGTTAGCTGATGCACCTTCTGGAAGCTCCTCATCTGCTAACTGTTCAAACCGCAATCCCACCGACTCCGCGCCAGCTTCTTTTAGGATATTTACTATTTCTTGCTGCACTTTCATTTGTTCAGCAGATTCTGTTTGAGCAAGTGCTACTTTGACACTTACATAGCCTTCCTTCGTTTTCACATCACGAATTGTAATACTTTTATGTAAGATAGGATCTTGCACCTTATTTAATAATTCAACGACCTGATCTTTCGTTAACATTCGGGCACCACCTTCTTTGAATTCGATTACATTGCTAGTATAACATATCAATTGAGGCATTTAGAGAGTGGCGCCTTCATGGCTATCATATAAAAAACCAGCGCCTACTCTTCAGGCACTGGTTCATTTGTTGAGTATCGAACGATTCCCTGGTAAATCGAAGCAGCCACTTTGTTTTGGTATGTTTCTGTCTTCAATAATTCACGCTCCGTCGGGTTCGATAAGAACCCCACTTCCACAAGTGACCCCGTGATATCTGCTTCTCTCAGTAAATAAATATTATCTAAGTTCTTCGCAAGACGGTTTGTATTCTCAAGGTTACGCTTGATTTCGGATTGAATAAATATAGAAAGTGCTTTACTATCTTCGTTTGCTGGATTATAAAAAGTCTGAGCACCGCTCCATTTTGCTGATGGTATAGCATTAAGATGTATACTTATAAACATATCATTGCTAGAATCATTGATCATCTCAACGCGCTTTCTAAGATCTTCTGCTTTACGATTACTTAGACCCTTCGTACCTTCAGATGCTAAGTCAGTATCTGTCTCCCTGGTCATGATGACGAGTGCACCAGCTTCCTGGAGGTAATCACGCAACTTAAGAGAGATGTCTAATGTAACATCTTTTTCAACCACGTTGTTCCCTACCGCTCCTCCATCAGGACCACCGTGCCCTGGATCGATCACGATGACTTGACCGGATAACGGCAAGTGCCAGGCATCCCATGAATGGTCAATCGCGAATTTGTAGTTAATAATGAAAAGCAAAACAAGAACGCCAGCTGCAACCCCTAGCCGTTTCCACCACTTCTTCATACTCTTCCAACACCGCCCTTCACTCTGTCCTACTTTATTTATATGGGACGAGTGGGGGAAATAGTATTGAATCGTTTAATGTTTACGAAGTTAGTGAAGACGAAGACGACGTCTCATTACACCTTTTTCATAGCCTTTTTTCCACCAGTTTGAAACAAACACATCACACGCGATCTGGAGTGACTCTTCATACCCCCTACTTGACCGCCAAAAAGTCCAATATTCAAATAGTGCTTCAATCAATGCTTTCTCTAATATAAAACACCGCTCCTGCACCTTTCTCATCGGTTCACCCTGAGATGAAAACTTACTATACTCGGCACCAAGCAAGTATGCTTCAATAGCAATGTCGATGCACACGTTCTCTACATCTCCTTTATATAAGATAGCTTCAGAAAAAAACGGAGAAAACATCTCCTTAATGTCTTCAGTTAGTTCAGACAGGGAAACCTCAGTCAAAATACGGCGCTCAAACTCAATTCGTTTGTGGCGCTGTCGTTCTTTAAATACTGTAATAACGTTATCCAAGTCATCCACCCTCTCACAACTCATTACTATTTAGTGTCCAACGAGCGTGAAAGAGTATTCGAAAATGATACTGGTAATTCATTCAGTATTTTTGGAATTATTACCTTTTGAAAAAAGAGATTGAATAAATGACCATACAAAAAACCTCCGGCTGTTGAAAGCCAGAGGTTTTGAATAAAAGCTATTAACGCTTTGAGAATTGTGGTGCACGACGTGCTGCTTTAAGACCGTATTTCTTACGTTCTTTCATACGAGCATCACGAGTTAGGAATCCAGCGCGCTTAAGAGTGCTGCGGAATTCTGGATCAGCTTCAAGTAGCGCACGAGCAATTCCGTGACGGATTGCGCCAGCTTGTCCAGTGAAGCCGCCACCTTTAACGTTTACGAAGATATCGTAAGTGCCTTCAGTGCCAGTTTCAACTAGTGGCTGCTTAGAAATTAGTTTAAGTGTTTCAAGGTCAAAATAATTGTCTAGTTCGCGACCGTTAACTACCATGCGTCCATCACCAGGTAGTAGACGTACGCGAGCTACAGAGTTTTTACGTCGGCCAGTGCCGTTGTATTGTACTTGTGCCAAAATGGGTCCCTCCTTCTATTATCCTCTTAGTTCGTATTTTTCAGGCTGTTGTGCTTGATGGTTGTGCTCGCTTCCAGCGTATACATGAAGCTTTTTAGCCATCTGGCGTCCAAGGCTATTCTTTGGAAGCATACCTTTGATCGCAAGTTCAAGCATTTGCTCAGAACGCTTAGTACGCATTTCAAGAGCAGTTCTTGATTTCAAACCACCTGGGTGTCCGCTGTGACGGTAGTACATCTTGTCAGTAAGCTTCTTACCAGTAAGTTCGATTTTCTCAGCGTTAAGGATGATCACGTGATCACCAGTGTCAACGTGAGGTGTAAATGTTGGTTTATTCTTTCCGCGTAGGATCGCTGCTACTTCACTTGCAAGACGGCCAAGTGTTTGACCTTCAGCATCAACGACATACCATTTGCGTTCTACTTCGTGGCCTTTTGCCATAAATGTCGTACGCATGAGTTTCCCTCCTAAAGTCATTCCATGTATTTTAAAAACTGCCTAAAATTAATTGTCGGTTGTCAGTTAGATTTCTAAATCCGGGGCTAGTGGATGTAGAAATACCAAAGAATATCTTATAATATTCAGAGCCAAATGTCAAGTCTCTTTAAAGTTTTAACTTCTTATTTACTATAATAGACTTTCCATAAATATAGCCCTTGAGGTGCAGCCGTTTTTCCAGCAGCATCGCGGTCTTTTGCTTCGAGTATCTCAACCACTTCATGGATATCCCGCTCGCCTCTTCCTATTTCTAATAGCGTACCTGTTAGAATTCGAACCATGTTGTATAAAAAGCCGTTGCCTTCAAACAGAAATGTGACTTCATTGTTCGCCATGTCGATATCAATCTTGTATAGCTCTCGAACTTTGTCTTTCACTTCAGATCTTGCAGAACAGAACGATGTGAAGTCATGCTTTCCTATAAGGAGTGCTGCGGCTTCTTTCATAGTTGAAATAGAAAGAGGGCGTGACTCATGTAAAACGAAATTCCTCCTAAAGACATCTGGGGTAACATTGTTATCAACCCGATAGACATACGTTTTGCGTTCGACCCCGTACCTAGCATGGAAGGTTGAAGGTACTTCTTCAGCACGTAGTGTTCTTACGTCATTCGGAAGCAATGCGTTCAATGCTTTCGGCCAGCGATCAAGAGGGATAGATAGGTCCGTATCAAAATGCACGACCTGCCCTGCTGCATGCACCCCAGCATCTGTTCTTCCTGAACCCGTTACATGTACTGCTCTTCCTTTGTGAAGCTTCTGTAGGGCACGCTGCAGTTCTTCCTGAACTGTACGCCCATTAGGCTGGATCTGATAGCCGTTATAAGCTGTACCATCGTATGAGATTGTCAATTTAATTCTATTCGTCATGGCAGCCTCCCTTAGCTCCTAAGAAGGATCAAGGCAATAGAGAGTACTAGAAGGAATACGAATAAGAGACTATCCTTTGCTTCCCATTTCAACAACCGGATACTCGTTCTTCCTTCCCCACCTCGATATCCTCTTGCTTCCATAGCCATTGCAAGGTCCTCTGCACGCTTGAACGCACTAACAAACAGCGGAACGAGTAAAGGGACAATGCTCTTTAATCGTTCTTTAATAGGTCCACTAGAGAACTGCGCGCCTCGTGCAGCCTGAGCCTTCATGATCTTTTCAGTTTCTTCAAGCAGCGTTGGAATAAACCTTAGCGCAATCGACATCATAAGAGCGAACTCATGTACAGGAAGACCGAATCGCTTAAACGGTCCAAGAAGTGTTTCCAGTCCCACTGTGATATCGATAGGCGTAGTTGTTAGTGTTAAAAGTGAGGTAATCATAATGAGAAATAAGAGTCTCATGGAGATAAACACCCCTTGTTCAACGCCTCCCTGATACACCTCAATGAATCCTAAATCAAAAAGCAGCGGTCCTTCTTTTGTTAGAAACACATGCAGAAAGAAAGTGAGAATAATGATAAGAAGAATTGGTTTCAATCCATTATATATAAATCGTATCGGAATGCGAGAAACTACGATCGCGCTTATTGTGAATGCACCTAGTAAAGCATAGGTGATCCAATTATTTGCAAGAAAAACGATAATGACAAATAAGAACGTTGTTAATAGTTTCGCTCTCGGATCCAAATTATGCACATATGACTTACCAGGTACATATTGACCGATAATAATATTTTGCATCATCAGCTCTCCTCCTCTCTAAGAAGGGAGACAGCAGCTTCGACTGTTTCTTCTAGCGTAAATACGCTGTGTGGTAATGTGGTGTTAAACCGATCTTCAAGACGCTTAATAAATTGCACCGTTTCAGGTATATCGAGGCTCAGTGCTTTAAGTGCGTTTGCATCACTGAACACTTCCATCGGTGTCCCTTGCAGTGCAACAGTACCTTTTTCCATAATAACGATGCGATCAGAGTAGCGGGCTGCATCTTCCATGCTGTGAGTCACTAGAATCGTTGTAAGCCCCTCTTCTTGATGCAAACGATAAAACAACTCCATTATCTCTTTTCTACCACGAGGGTCGAGTCCTGCAGTGGGTTCATCCAGGATGAGAATAGAGGGCTTCATCGCAAGTACGCCTGCTATCGCAACACGCCTCATTTGGCCACCACTTAAGTCAAACGGTGAGCGTTCTAGAAATGAGTGATCTAACCCAACAAGTTCAATCAACTCTGCAGCACGTTTCTTAGCCTCTTCTTCTGATACACCGAAATTCAATGGACCAAAGATAATATCCTTTTCGATCGTTTCTTCAAACAACTGGTGCTCAGGGTACTGAAAAACAACACCCACATGTTTTCTTAACTCTTTAAGGCGTTTTTCTTTCTCTCCAGATTTAATGTGAAACTCGCCAATTTCAATACTGCCCGCGGTGGGCTTCAACAACCCATTCAGATGCTGAATAAGAGTGGACTTACCAGAACCAGTATGACCGATTATCGTAAGAAACGTTCCTTCTTTTATAGAAAGATCTACATCCTTCAGTGCAGTTCTCTCGAACGGTGTGCCTTTACTATATAAATGTTCTAATTCTTTGATTGTAATGTCCATATCGCGTCTACCAGATCCTCCTGTGATAGTGTGAGCGAATCAAGAGGATATCCTCTTTCTTTCAACGCTCGGTGCATCTGTAAAGGGAATGGCAAATCAAGACCAATTTCCTCTAGCATCTCACCCTTTTGAAAGATAGTAGCCGGAAGCCCTTCATCGATTATCTCGCCTTTATTCATCACGATCATCCGATCAGCTTTTGCTGCTTCTTCGAGATCATGAGTAATCGAAATGACAGTCATCCCTTCTTCTTCTTTCAACTCTCTCATCGTTTCTAGTACTTCTTTTCTCCCCGCCGGGTCAAGCATCGAAGTTGCTTCATCCAAGATGACGATGGAAGGTCTTAACGCCACTATGCCTGCTATCGCCACTCTCTGCTTTTGTCCACCTGATAGTCGATGAGGTTCCTGGTCAACATACTCGTCCATCTTAACCCTTTTGATGCTTTCGGTAATGCGTTCGATCATCTCAACACGTGGAACGCCATTATTCTCAAGACCAAATGCTACATCATCCCTAACCGATGTTCCGACAAACTGATTATCTGGGTTCTGAAAAACAATACCGACTCTTCTTCTAATTTCCCAAATGCTTTTCTCGTCTCTACTATTGTATCCCTCGACAAGAATGTCGCCCTTTTCTGGCTGTAACAATCCATTCAGGTGTCTAGCGAGCGTCGATTTCCCTGAGCCGTTATGACCCACAATGGCAAGCCACTCACCCTTCTCAACGGTTAATGATACATCATTAAGCACATAGGGCTGTTCTTCTTGATATCGAAATGACACATTTTGAACGGATATTAAATCGCTCATATTCGTTCCTCCTGACTCTCTGTCTCTACTAGTATGCCCATCGTCACTTTCAAATCATAGCTATATGCTGGTGCGAAAAAATGGCGGATCCATAATCCCCCGCCACTTTTTCCTATCAGCATGGAAAAAGGAAACATATTTTCTATCTAATAAAATAGCATATATGACTATTATGATTGACAAAATCATAGTAAAAAAAGCCCGGCATCTGCCAGGCTTTCGTAATGGCAACCAGCATGCTACCACTTTTTTAAATCGTATTGATGCTAATAAAAAAAACGCACTAAAAAAGGGCATAGAATCAGTATCCATAGTCGAGATCCTGTCCCGCCCTTTTTATAAAGTGCGATTTAGACTAGCTCAATGATGACCATTTCAGCACCGTCACCGCGGCGTGGTCCAAGTTTACGGATACGAGTGTAACCGCCTTGGCGCTCTGCATAGCGAGTAGCGATATCGCTGAATAGTTTTTGAAGTGCATCTTGGCCAGATTCTTTATCCGCGATTTCGTTACGGACGAAAGAAGCTGCTTGACGGCGAGCGTGAAGATCACCGCGCTTACCAAGTGTAATCATTTTGTCGATGAAAGAACGAAGCTCTTTTGCTTTCGATTCTGTCGTTTCAATACGTTCATTAATGATCAAATCTGTAACAAGGTCACGGAATAACGCTTTACGCGTATCACTTGTACGACCTAACTTTTGGTATGCCATGAAGTATTCCCTCCTTTGTTGTTTCTTAGATCAACAACTTTGTATATCTATTCTTCGTTGCGTAGTCCAAGACCAAGCTCTTCAAGCTTTTCTTGTACTTCTTCTAATGATTTACGTCCAAGGTTACGAACTTTCATCATGTCTTCTTCAGACTTATGAGTAAGTTCCTGGACTGTATTAATGCCAGCACGTTTCAGGCAGTTATATGAGCGAACTGAGAGATCAAGCTCTTCGATTGTCATCTCAAGCACTTTCTCTTTTTGGTCCTCTTCTTTTTCGACCATGATTTCAGCATTTTGAGCCTGATCTGTTAAGCCGACAAAAATATTTAAATGTTCATTTAAAATTTTTGCCCCTAACGATACCGCTTCTTCAGGTCGTATGCTTCCATCTGTCCAAACGTCGAGGGTTAGTTTGTCATAGTTAGTTACCTGGCCGACACGAGTGTTCTCAACCTGGTAGTTTACACGAGAAACAGGAGTGAAGATAGAGTCAACTGGAATTACACCAATTGGCTGTTCATCATTCTTGTTTCCTTCTGCTTGTACGTAACCTCTTCCACGAATTGCAGTAATTCTCATATGGAAGCGAGCACTAGCAGAAAGGGTAGCAATATGAAGGTCAGGGTTTAAGATCTCCACGTCGCTGTCATGAGTAATATCTCCAGCTGTTACCGTTCCAGGGCCTTGCACATCAACTACTAATGTCTTCTCTTCTTCAGAGTAGATTTTCATTGCTAGCTTCTTAAGATTAAGAATAATAGTAGTTACATCTTCGTGTACACCTTCAATTGTAGAGAACTCATGGAGTACTCCTTCAATTTGTACGGATGTCACAGCGGCACCAGGAAGAGATGATAACAGGATACGACGTAGGGAATTCCCTAGTGTAGTTCCATATCCACGTTCTAATGGTTCTACAACAAACTTTCCGTATTTAGCATCCTCGTTGATAGCTACCGCTTCAATTTTTGGCTTTTCGATTTCGATCATCCAACAAACCCTCCTTCAAAACGTCGAACTTCGGTTAGACATTGTGTCTAACCGAATAATCCCTTTAGGCGGTTCCATTACCAACAACCTAATTATGATTCGTCAACCGTCAACAATTTATACATTATCATTATTGACATGTTCATCAATTGTATACCGATAGATTGAATCTTTCTATAAGAGATTTTTCAAAACCAGGCATTCACCCGAAGGGAACATCTACGTTTGAACTCTCTATTAATTATACTCTACGACGTTTTGGCGGACGGCAACCGTTATGAGGTACTGGAGTTACGTCACGAATGGAAGTAACCTCTAGACCTACAGCTTGAAGCGCACGAATAGCAGCTTCACGACCAGCACCAGGGCCTTTAACGGAAACTTCGATTGTCTTCATGCCGTGCTCTTGAGCTGTTTTACCAGCTGTCTCAGCAGCCATTTGAGCTGCGAATGGAGTAGACTTACGAGAACCTTTGAAGCCCATGTTCCCAGAAGTTGCCCATGATACAGCATTTCCGTGAGTGTCAGTAATAGTTACAATTGTATTATTAAAAGTAGAACGGATGTGAGCTATTCCACTCTCAATATTCTTTTTGACACGCTTTTTACGTGTATTAGCTTTACGTTGTTTAGCCATTTGTTAGTTTACCTCCCTTACTTCTTCTTGTTTGCTACTGTACGGCGAGGGCCTTTACGAGTACGAGAGTTGTTCTTCGTATGTTGGCCTCGGACAGGAAGACCGCGACGGTGGCGAATACCACGATATGAACCGATCTCGATTAGACGCTTAATGTTAAGGGAAATCTCACGACGAAGATCACCTTCAACCTTAATTTTGTCTACTTCTTCACGGATTTTTCCGAGTTCTTCTTCAGTCAAGTCGCGAACGCGAGTATCTTCAGATACACCAGCATCAACTAGGACTTGTTTAGCAGTAGTTTTACCGATTCCATATACGTAAGTTAACGCGATTACAATGCGTTTTTCGCGTGGAACATCAATACCAGCAATACGTGCCATGGGTTGCACCTCCTTATATATTAACCTTGTTTTTGCTTATGCTTAGGGTTATCGCAGATAACCATTACTTTACCTTTACGGCGAATAACTTTACATTTTTCACAAATTGGTTTTACTGATGGTCTTACCTTCATTGTTTTTACCCTCCTTGTATTCGGAGATTAACTTTTTTATTTATATCGATACGTGATTCTACCACGTGATAAGTCATATGGAGAAAGCTCAACAGTTACTTTGTCGCCTGGCAAAATACGAATGTAATGCATGCGTATCTTCCCGGATACGTGAGCAAGGATCTTATGACCGTTTTCGAGTTCTACTCTGAACATTGCATTCGGTAGAGGTTCGATAACTGTGCCTTCCATTTCAATAACATCTTCCTTAGCCATCTACTTGCTCTCCCTCCTTTAAATCAATGACGTATTCATTCATATACTTTGAGATCGCGAAACGCAGCTTGCCATTAGTGACACGGCCCGTTTCCTCAAGACTTCGCTTTACCTCAGGGGATACATAATTCGTTAGCTCCAGGTGTGCGAGGTTCTTTCGCTTTGGACGATCAAATTTTCGTTTGTCGCCATCTGCGATGAAAACATAACGATCATTTATTACTTCAACAATCACGCTATATTGTTCAGCGTCTCTTCCCCGTTTGTTCCGCACGATCCGACCGATCTCGGGCACGGTTTCCGACTCTTTCAAGAACCATCACCTTCACTTAGGCCTTTGTTAAAATTTCATATCCTTCTTCTGTAACAGTAAAAGTATGCTCAAAATGAGCGCAATTTTTACCGTCAGTTGTTACTACAGTCCAGTTATCTGAAAGTGTTCGAACATAACGAGAGCCCATATTCACCATCGGCTCTACTGCAAGTACCATGCCTTGCTTGAGCCTCGGTCCTTTTCCTGGAGGACCATAATGAGGAATTTGAGGATCTTCATGAAGGTCCTGACCTACACCATGACCAACATATTCCCGTACGATCGAGAACCCTTCAGCTTCCGCATACGTTTGAATTGCATGAGAGATATCGGAAAGTCTTTTCCCTACCTTAGCCTCAGCCAATCCTTTATATAACGATTCCTCGGTAACTTTTAACAACCGTTCGTCTTTTTCTGAGATAGTGCCAACAGGATAGGTCCAGGCTGAATCGCCATGATAACCTTTATATTTAGCACCAATATCGATGCTAATAATATCTCCCTCCGCCAACACGCGATCTCCTGGAATACCATGTACCAACTCTTCATTTACAGAAGCGCAGATACTTCCAGTAAATCCATTGTAACCCTTAAAGGAAGGAATTGCACCAAGCTGACGAATAAACCGATCGGCAATCGTATCCAGCTCTTTTGTCGTAACTCCAGGCTTAATGTGCTTCTGCAGTTCTTGATGCGTTAATGCGACAATTTTGCCTGCCTCTCGCATGATATCAAGTTCGCGAGGAGTCTTGCAAATAATCATTACGACAACCCTCCGAGGAGTTGGTCGATGTCTTCAAACACCACATTGATGTCTTTGTTGCCGTCAATGGTTTTTAAATAGCCTTTGCCTTCATAAAAGGTCAACAACGGTTGCTGTTGCTGCTTGTTGACTTCTAGGCGTGTGCGCACAGTTTCTTCTTTATCGTCATCTCTTTGATAAAGTTCTCCTCCGCACTTATCACAGACTCCTTCTTCCTTTGGAGGATTGAAGACTGCATGATAGGTAGCTCCACAGTTCTTACAAACACGACGCCCAGTCAATCTCTTCATGAGTTGATCTTCTTCAACAGCGATATTAACAACGTAATCCAACTGTCTATCCAAATCGGAGAGAATCGTCTCAAGAGCTTCTGCCTGCGCTACTGTTCTTGGGAAACCATCAAGGAGAAAACCTTTTCCGCAATCATCTTTTCCTAAACGGTCTCGTACTATACCAATCGTAACTTCATCGGGTACGAGATTTCCGGAATCCATGTACTCTTTTGCTTTTTTACCAAGAGGTGTTCCTTCTTTAATCGCTGCTCGGAACATATCTCCTGTTGAGATATGAGGGATGCCATACTTTTCGACAATCTTTTCTGCCTGGGTTCCTTTTCCGACACCCGGGAGCCCCATTAATACTAGATTCATCTAATCCCTCCATACGTCACCCAATCGAGGATGAAGGAGGGGAAGAAAGTTCTTCCCAGTTTATCCTCAAGATTTAATAAAGCCTTTATAATGACGTTTAATTAATTGACTTTCAATTTGCTTCATCGTATCAAGCGCTACCCCAACAACGATCAGCAAGCTTGTTCCGCCGATTTGCAGCGTTTGCGGCAGTCCTGCTACGGTTGTGAAAAATACCGGAATAATCGATACAACTGCAAGGAATAGAGCTCCTACAAATGTTAAACGATAGAGAATTTTAGTAATGTACGTTTCAGTAGCATTACCTGGACGAATACCAGGAATATATCCACCCTGCTTCTTAAGATTCTCTGCCATCTTCTCCGGATTCACCTGGACAAACGTATAGAAATACGTAAAGCCAATGATGAGTAACGCATACACGACCATGCCAATAGGCTGTGTGTAATCAAAGATTCTGACGATCCAATCTGTTACCGAATTACTTCCAAACAACCTTGCGACTGTTGGAGGAGTAATGATAAGTGATATTGCAAAGATAACTGGAATAACACCTGCTGCATTTACCTTAATCGGTAAGTGAGTTGATTGTCCGCCAACTTGTCTGCGGTTAACAGTACGTTTAGCATATTGGATTGGAATTTTGCGAAGGCCTTGTTGAACGAAGATAACAGCTACAACGATTGCTAATGCTGCAAGAGCAATGATCGCAAGTGTAACGATGTTAATGAACAACTCATCCTGCGCTCCTTCAAACATCTGAGCGTACAACTGGTTAAGACCAGGAGGAATTGCAGCTACAATTCCGGCAAAGATGATGATGGAGATTCCATTACCAACACCTTTAGCAGTAATCTGTTCACCTAACCACATCAAAAAAGCCGTTCCGGCTGTAAGAACAAGAGCAATATTAAGATACGTCAAGAAACCTGCATCTGTAATCAGCTGTCCTCCAACCATATTGTTGAAACCGATAGATAACGCGATACCCTGGATCAGTCCAAGGCCGATCGTTCCATATCTAGTAACCTGCGTAAGCTTTTTACGTCCAGCTTCTCCCTGTTTTGACCATTCGGTAAATTTAGGGACAACATCCATCTGTAAAAGCTGCACTATGATTGAAGCAGTGATGTACGGCATGATTCCCATGGCAAAGATGGAGAAGTTTTGCAACGCTCCACCGCCAAAGGTGTTGAGTACTCCGAAGAGACTCATTTGATCTTGAAATTGTAATACTTCTCTGTTCACACCAGGAACCGGTATGAATGTTCCGATTCGGAACACGACAAGCATGAGTAGGGTGAAAATGACTTTGTTTCTAATATCACCTACGCGCATAATGTTGGAGATTGCTTGGAACATTAGATCACCTCAGTATTTCCGCCTGCCGCTTCAATCGCTTCTTTTGCTGAAGCTGAAAACTTGTGGGCTTTCACGGTAAGCTTTTTATCTAGCTTACCATTACCTAGAATCTTAATTCCAGCTTTTTCTTTGCTGACAACGCCAGTTTCTAGAAGTAGTTCTGGGGAAACTTCAGTTCCATCTTCAAAACGGTTTAACGATTCAAGATTAACAATCGCGAACTCTTTACGGTTCATGTTTGTAAATCCACGCTTCGGTAGACGTTTGAAGATCGGAAGCTGTCCTCCCTCGAAACCTGGGCGTACTCCGCCGCCAGAACGAGACTTTTGACCTTTTTGACCGCGACCAGACGTTTTACCGTTACCTGTTGCAATACCGCGACCAAGTCTGTTGCGTTCTTTACGAGAACCTTCAGATGGTTTTAGTTCGTGTAGTTTCAATGTGAGCACCTCCTCAATGTATAGATTTTTTATGCATCGATTTCGTTAACAGTTACAAGGTGAGATACCTTGTTAACCATACCGCGAATTGCAGGGTTGTCTGTATGAACAACCGTTTGATGCATCTTGTTCAGTCCAAGAGTCTTTACCGTCACGCGTTGGTCTTGAGGGCGACCAATCACACTACGTGAGAGGGTGATTTCTAATTTCTTAGCCATCTGTTATCCCTCCCTTAACCTAATAGCTCTTCTACAGATTTTCCACGAAGCTTAGCAACGTCTTCCGCACGCTTGAGGTTTTCAAGGCCGTTTAGTGTTGCACGCACCATGTTAATCGGATTGTTAGATCCAAGAGACTTCGATAGAATGTCGCCTACACCAGCAAGTTCTAATACTGCACGGACAGGTCCACCAGCGATTACTCCAGTACCTTCAGAAGCTGGCTTCAATAGTACGTTACCTGCTCCAAAGTGACCTGTGATTTGGTGAGGAATTGTAGTTCCAACAACAGGAACAGTGATTAAGTTCTTCTTCGCGTCTTCGATAGCTTTGCGAATTGCTTCAGGAACTTCCTGCGCTTTACCAGTTCCGAAGCCAACGTGACCGTTTTTATCTCCGACTACTACGATTGCTGCAAAGCGGAAACGACGTCCACCCTTTACAACTTTCGCTACACGGTTAACGGTAACTACGCGTTCTTCAAGTTCTAGTTTGTTAGCATCAATGCTACGCATGGGTTAACCTCCTTTTTATTAAAATTTCAGTCCTGCTTCACGAGCTGCGTCTGCAAGAGCTTTAACACGTCCGTGGTATAAATACCCACCGCGGTCAAATACCACTTCTGTATGACCTGCTTCAACAGCACGCTTTGCGATTGATTCTCCGACTTTAGTAGCAGCTTCAGTGTTACCGCCGTTGTTAACGTCAATTCCTTGTTCCATGCTAGATGCTGATACCAAAGTTACGCCTTTGACATCATCAATAAGCTGAGCATAGATGTTCTTGTTTGAACGGAAAACGTTTAGACGAGGACGTTCAGCTGTGCCGGTTACGTTACGACGAACGCGAGCGTGTCTCTTTTGACGCGCTTTGTTTTTATCGGCTTTAGTGATCATGAAATGTCACTCCTTTCCGCTAGGTTTTTACCTATTTACCAGTTTTACCTTCTTTACGACGAACATATTCGCCTTCATAACGGATACCTTTGCCTTTATAAGGCTCTGGAAGACGTACTGAACGGATGTTTGCTGCAACAGCTCCAACACGCTCTTTATCGATACCTTTTACTTGAACCTTCGTGTTAGAAGGAACTTCAACCTCAATGCCTTCTTCTGGTACGATCTCAACTGGGTGAGAGTAACCAACGTTAAGCACTAGTTTTTGACCAGACTTGCTAGCACGCCAACCAACTCCGATGATTTCAAGATTCTTTTCAAAACCTTTAGTCACACCTTCAACCATGTTTGCGATCAGGCTGCGAGTTGTTCCGTGTAGAGCACGGTGCTCTTTATTTTCTGAAGGACGAGCAACAGTTAGCACGTTATCATCGATATTTACTTTAATATCGGAGTTGAACGTACGTGAAAGTTCACCTTTAGGTCCCTTTACTGTTACAACGTCGTCTTTAATATCAATTGTTACACCACTTGGGATTTCAATCGGTTTAAGTCCGACACGTGACATAATTACACCTCCATTCCGCTTTTAAGAATTACCAAACGTAAGCGAGTACTTCGCCGCCTACTTGCTGTTGACGAGCTTCTTTGTCCGTCATAATTCCTTTAGAAGTAGAAACAAGAGCGATTCCTAGGCCGCCAAGTACGCGAGGTACTTCGTCAGCTTTAGCATATACGCGAAGACCAGGTTTACTGATTCGCTTTAAGCCAGTGATAACGCGCTCGTTGTTAGAACCGTACTTAAGAAAGATACGGATGATGCCCTGCTTGTTGTCTTCAACGATTTCAACATCACGTACAAAACCTTCACGCTTGAGGATTTCAGCAATGTTTCTCTTTGAATTAGATGCAGGTAATTCTAGTTTTTCGTGACGCACTGTGTTTGCGTTACGAATACGTGTAAGCATATCTGCAATTGGATCAGTCATGACCATTAGTAATTACCTCCTTCCCTATCTCGGGTTTACCAGCTAGCCTTTTTAACGCCTGGGATTTGACCTTTGTATGCAAGTTCACGGAAACAAATACGGCAAAGCTTAAATTTGCGAATGACAGAGTGAGGACGTCCACAACGTTCACAACGTGTGTATTCCTGCACATTAAACTTTGCTTGGCGTTTTTGTTTCGCGATCATTGATTTTTTCGCCACAATTTTCCCTCCTTACTTACTTTTGAAATGGCATACCTAGTTGTGTCAACATTTCACGGCTCTCTTCGTCCGTTTTAGCTGTTGTTACGATAACGATGTCCATTCCGCGCACTTTGTTTACATTATCGTAATCAATTTCAGGGAAAATCAATTGTTCTTTGATGCCTAGTGTGTAGTTACCACGACCATCGAATGCTTTCTTAGAAACACCTCTGAAGTCACGTACACGTGGTAGTGATACAGATACAAGTTTGTCTAAGAAATCGTACATACGAGTGCCACGAAGAGTAACCTTCGCACCGATCGGCATACCTTCACGAAGTTTGAAACCAGCGATTGATTTCTTAGCTTTCGTGATAACAGGCTTCTGACCTGCAAGTAATTGAAGCTCTTCTACTGCTGTATCTAGAGCTTTAGGGTTCTGCACTGCGTCACCCACACCCATGTTGATTACAATTTTCTCAACTTTTGGCACTTCCATAACGGAAGAGTAATTAAATTTCTCCATAAGAGAAGGTTTCGTTTCATTTTGATACTTTTCTTGAAGACGGTTCATCGGATAGACCTCCTTTCGCTACAAACTACTTATCGAGTACTTCACCGGATTTTTTTGCGATACGAACTTTTTTGCCGTTTTCCTCTTTATAACCAACGCGAGTTGGCTCACCAGATTTAGGATCTAGTGCCATTACGTTAGAAACATGGACAGCTGCTTCTTGTTCAACGATTCCACCCTGTGGGTTAGCCTGTGATGGTTTGGAATGTTTCTTTACAAGATTAACACCTTCCACGATAACTCTATCTTTTTTCGGGTAAGCTTCAAGGATCACACCTTGCTTTCCTTTGTCCTTACCTGAAATCACTTTAACTTTATCACCTTTTTTAACGTGCATAACGTCCTGCGCACCTCCTTACAAGGCATCTATTTTCAAACGATTAAAGAACTTCTGGAGCTAGAGATACGATTTTCATGTACTGGTTGTCACGAAGTTCACGAGCAACCGGTCCGAAAATACGAGTTCCGCGTGGTCCTTTGTCATCACGGATTACTACCGCAGCGTTTTCGTCGAATTTGATGTAAGAACCATCTGGACGACGAACTCCGCTTTTACTGCGTACAATAACAGCTCTAACAACTTCACCCTTCTTAACAACGCCACCAGGTGTTGCCTGTTTCACCGAACACACAATTACGTCACCGATGTTAGCTGTCTTACGACCAGTACCACCGAGAACCTTAATGCATTGCAACACACGAGCACCAGAGTTGTCTGCAGATTTCAAACGAGATTCCTGTTGAATCATTTAGATAGACCTCCCTTCGGACATGAGTAAATGATCCGAGTTCATTTAGATAATTACTGCTTCTTCAACAACCTCAACAAGACGGAAACGCTTGTCTTTAGATAGTGGACGAGTTTCCATAATACGAACTACGTCGTTGATCTTTGCAGAGTTGTTTTCATCATGCGCTTTAAACTTCTTAGAGTATTTCACGCGTTTGCCGTATAGTGGGTGCATTTTATAAGTCTCGACCATAACAGTGATTGTTTTATCCATTTTGTCTGAGACAACACGACCAACGTATACTTTGCGATTATTGCGTTCGCTCATTTCGCAAACCTCCCCTCATATTAACCGTTTGTGATTCCTAACTCTCTTTCACGCAACACTGTGTTAGCGCGAGCGATTGATTTACGGACTTCACGAATGCGGGCTGGGTTTTCCAGTTGACCTGTAGCGAGTTGAAAGCGAAGATTGAAAAGCTCTTCTTTGAAAGACTTCGCTTTCTGTTCGATTTCAGCAGTGGTCAAGTTACGAATTTCCTCAGCTTTCATTTGTGTCACCACCCACTTCTTCGCGTTTTACGAACTTAGTTTTAACAGGAAGTTTATGAGAAGCAAGACGAAGAGCTTCGCGCGCTACTTCTTCAGAAACACCTGCGATTTCAAACATGATTTTCCCTGGCTTTACTACAGCTACCCATCCTTCAGGAGCACCTTTACCGGAACCCATTCGAACTTCTAGAGGTTTAGCAGTATAAGGCTTAGATGGGAAAATTTTGATCCATACTTTACCGCCACGTTTCATGTAACGAGTCATAGCGATACGAGCAGATTCGATTTGACGGTTAGTGATCCAGCTAGCATCTTGTGCTTGTAGACCGTATTCGCCGAAAGCAACTTCAGTGCCACCTTTAGCACGTCCGCGCATTTTTCCGCGATGTTCTCTGCGGTATTTAACACGTTTAGGTAACAACATGATTTATTTTCCCCCTTCCTCTTTTTGCGTTCCTTTCGTTGGAAGGACTTCACCACGGTAGATCCAAATCTTCACACCAAGCTTACCATACGTAGTATCTGCTTCTGCAGTACCATAGTCGATGTCAGCACGAAGTGTGTGAAGAGGCACAGTACCTTCACTGTATGATTCAGAACGAGCAATATCTGCACCATTTAGGCGTCCAGATACTTCAGTTTTAATACCTTTTGCACCAGCTCTCATCGCACGTTGAATTGTTTGCTTCATAGCACGACGGAATGAGATGCGGTTTTCAAGTTGACGAGCGATGTTTTCAGCAACTAGAGTTGCGTCGATGTCAGCTTGCTTGATTTCGAAAATGTTAACGTGAACTCGTTTGCCTGTTAGTTCTGTAAGAGACTTACGAAGAGACTCAACTTCAGAACCACCTTTACCGATCACCATACCAGGCTTAGCAGTTTTCACTGTTACGTTTACTCGGTTTGCTGCACGCTCGATTTCAACAGCTGAAACAGATGCATCTTTCAAGCGCTTTTGAATATATTCACGAATTTTAATATCTTCGTGTAAAAGGTCAGCGTAATCTTTGTCTGCGTACCATTTAGACTCCCAATCACGGATAACGCCAATTCGAAGTCCTACTGGATTAACTTTTTGACCCACTCGTTATCCCTCCTTCTTTTCTGATACCACTACTGTGATATGGCTAGTGCGCTTGTTAATACGGCTAGCACGACCCATAGCACGTGGGCGGAAACGTTTCATTGTTACTCCTTCGTCTACAAACACTTGAGCAACCGTAAGATCGTTCGGCTCTAGTTCAAGATTGTGTTCTGCGTTTGCAATAGCAGAATTAAGCACTTTCTCGACTACTGGAGAAGCAGCTTTGTTTGTGTTGCGAAGAATGGCAATAGCTTCACCAACTTGCTTTCCCCGAATGAGATCTACGACTAAGCGTGCTTTACGAGGAGCAATACGCACGTGTTTTGCAACAGCTTTAGCTTGCATTCGTTGTACCTCCCCTCAATTTAACGTCTAGTTTTTTTATCATCTGCAGCATGCCCGCGATAAGTGCGAGACGGAGCAAATTCACCAAGCTTGTGACCGACCATGTCTTCAGTTACATAAACCGGTACGTGCTTGCGTCCATCGTATACTGCGAAAGTATGTCCAATAAACTCTGGGAATACTGTTGAACGACGAGACCAAGTTTTAATAACTTTTTTGTCGTTCTTTTCATTTAAGTCTTCGACCTTCTTCATTAAATGATCGTCGACAAAAGGTCCTTTTTTCAAACTACGACCCATTTGTGAACCTCCCTTGTTGATTAAGCTACGGCCCCTTGGAACCGTAGGTTAATCGCATTATTTTTTCTTCTTCTTACGACGGCGTACGATGTACTTGTCGGTATCTTTGTTTTTCTTACGTGTTTTGAAACCAAGTGTTGGTTTGCCCCATGGTGACATTGGTGATTTACGTCCGATCGGCGCACGACCTTCACCACCACCGTGTGGGTGATCGACTGGGTTCATTACAGAACCACGAACTGTAGGACGGATACCCATCCAACGAGAGCGTCCAGCTTTACCAACGTTAATTAGTTCATGTTCAAGGTTACCAACTTGACCAATTGTAGCACGGCAAGTAGAAAGAATCATACGAGTTTCTCCTGAACGAAGACGCACAAGTACGTATTTACCCTCTTTACCTAGTAGCTGAGCTTCTGCACCAGCAGAACGTACTAGTTGTCCACCGCGACCTGGTTTAAGTTCGATGTTATGAATTGTTGTACCAACTGGAATGTTGATTAGTGGAAGAGCGTTTCCTACTTTAATGTCAGCTTCTGGGCCAGACATAATTTCAGTTCCTACTTTAAATCCTTTCGGAGCAAGAATGTAACGCTTTTCTCCATCAGCATAGTTGATTAGAGCGATGTTAGCAGAACGGTTTGGATCGTATTCGATTGTAGCAACGCGTCCTGGTATTCCATCTTTGTCTCGTTTAAAGTCGATAACACGGTATTTACGTTTATGACCGCCACCTTGGTGACGAACAGTCATACGACCTTGGCTGTTACGTCCGCCTTTCTTGTGAAGCGGCGTAAGCAACGATTTTTCCGGCTGGTCTGTAGTGATCTCAGCAAAGTCAGATACTGACATACCACGACGACCGTTAGTGGTCGGTTTATACTTTTTAATCGCCATTCTCATTTCCCTCCTTCACAATTGTTCTTAGCCTTCAAAGAAGTCCAATTCTTTGCTATCCGGTGTAAGCGTCACGATAGCTTTTTTACGACGTGGTGTGAATCCGCTGTGGCGGCCAACACGTTTCTTTTTACCCATATAATTCTGAGTGTTTACTCCAGCAACTTTAACTCCGAAGATTTCTTCTAGAGCACTCTTGATTTGAGTTTTGTTAGCACGAGTATCAACTTCGAACGTATATTTTTTGTCTGCCATTACGTCTGTAGTAGCTTCAGTAATAACGGGGCGCTTAATGATGTCACGAGCGTTCATTACGCTAGCACCTCCTCTACTTTTTCCAAAGCGTCTTTTGTCATAACTAGTTTATCAGCTTTAAGGACATCAAGGATATTGATTCCAGCTGAAGTTACAACAGTAACACCAGGAATATTACGTGCAGATAATGCAACTGCTTCGTTATAGTCACCTGTAACGATTAGTGTTTTGCTATCTGCTGAAAGATTTGAAAGTACTGATACCATTTCTTTTGTTTTTGGAGCATCAAAAGAAAGGCTGTCCACAGCTACAAAGTTTTCTTCTTGTACTTTAGAAGACAATGCGGACTTGATCGCCAAACGACGAACTTTTTTAGGTAGCTTGTAAGAATAGCTTCTTGGTGTTGGACCAAATACTACTCCACCGCCAACCCATTGTGGTGAACGGATTGAGCCCTGACGAGCACGACCTGTTCCTTTTTGGCGCCATGGTTTAGCTCCACCACCGCGTACTTCTGAACGATTTTTTACGTCATGGTTACCTTGACGCAAAGATGCTTGCTGCATGATTACCGCATCATACATAACACTTTCGTTTGGTTCGATTCCGAAGATCGCTTCAGCGAGTTCTACATCGCCGACCTGTGCTCCGGATTGGTTGAACATTGTTACTTTAGGCACTTGGATATCCTCCCTTCTTACTTAGCTTCTTGTGCTTTATTTGCACTTTGGATAGTCACATAGCTCTTCTTAGCTCCAGGTACGTTCCCTTTTACTAGAAGTAGATTACGTTCAGTATCAACTTTAACAATTTCAAGGTTTTGAACTGTTACACGTTCGCCACCCATACGTCCAGGTAGAAGTTTACCTTTCATTACGCGCATCGGATCGATTGGACCCATAGCACCAGGACGACGGTGGTAACGAGAACCGTGAGTCATTGGTCCGCGAGATTGGTTGTGGCGCTTGATCGCACCTTGGAAACCTTTCCCTTTAGACGTACCAGTTACATCAACTACGTCACCTTCGTTAAAGATATCAACTTTGACTTCCTGACCAATTTCGTAACTACCTTCAGCGTTACGAATTTCCTTCACGAAGCGCTTAGGTGTAGTGCTCGCTTTTGTAGCATGGCCTTCTTCAGGCTTGTTGTAACGAGACTTCTTTTTGTCAGCAAATCCGATCTGGATTGCTTCATATCCGTCTGTGTCAACAACTTTCTTTTGAAGAACAACGTTAGGTTCTGCTTCAACCACAGTTACCGGAATGATATCACCGTTGTCAGCAAAGATTTGAGTCATGCCTACTTTTCTTCCTAAGATTCCTTTGGTCATTAGTCACACCTCCTAAATGTGTTTTTATAAGATTTATATAGCGTTCTATTAAAGTTTAATTTCAATGTCAACGCCTGACGGTAGATCTAAACGCATTAGTGAATCAACCGTTTGTGGTGTTGGCTCAATGATGTCGATTAGACGCTTGTGCGTACGCATTTCGAATTGCTCACGAGCATCTTTGTACTTGTGAACCGCACGTAGAACTGTATAAACAGCTCTCTCCGTCGGCAACGGGATTGGTCCGGATACTTTTGCACCTGAACGTTTTGCTGTTTCTACGATTTTCTCAGCAGATTGATCTAGAATACGGTGATCATATGCTTTTAAACGAATACGAATCTTTTGTTTTGCCATTATTTCCCCTCCTTTTTCGCCCATATTTTAATAGACAGTTCTCCGTGAAAATAACCCCAACACACTCGCCATGGCAAAGGGGCCGGGTGTGTCAGCAACCTTCCACTTCATCGCTGTTTATGACCAACATTCTCATTATACTAAAACCGCACTAGATATGCAAGGCTTTTGTCTAGATGAATAATACGTCGATCGCACACTTTTAATATTATAACGGGCGACTTCGAAAAATGCAAGCTACTCTGGTATTTTCACAATATTTCATATAAAAAAGCACCCGGTGTTATCCGGGTGCTTTAAGGTTATCGATACTACTCGATGATTGTTGCAACAACGCCTGCGCCTACAGTACGTCCACCTTCACGGATAGAGAACTTCGTTCCATCTTCGATTGCGATCGGAGCGATAAGTTCAACTGTCATTTCGATGTTGTCTCCAGGCATAACCATTTCAACGCCTTCTGGAAGAGCGATTGTACCAGTTACGTCAGTTGTACGGAAGTAGAACTGAGGACGGTAGTTAGCGAAGAATGGAGTATGACGTCCACCTTCTTCTTTAGAAAGAACGTAAACTTCAGCTTTGAACTTAGTGTGAGCCTTAACAGTACCAGGCTTAACTAGTACTTGTCCACGCTGAATGTCATCACGAGATACACCACGAAGTAGTGCACCGATGTTGTCACCAGCTTCTGCATAGTCAAGAAGCTTACGGAACATTTCTACACCAGTAACTGTTGTTTTCTTGCTCTCTTCGTGAAGACCAAGAATTTCAATTTCGTCACCGACTTTAACTTGTCCACGCTCAACACGTCCAGTAGCAACTGTACCACGACCAGTGATTGAGAATACGTCCTCAACTGGCATCATGAATGGCTTGTCAGTGTCACGCTCTGGAGTTGGGATGTACTCATCTACAGCGTCCATAAGTTCGAAGATTTTCGCTTCGTACTCTTCGTCGCCTTCAAGAGCTTTAAGAGCTGAACCTTTGATTACTGGAACCTCGTCGCCATCGAAGTCGTACTCTGTAAGAAGATCACGAACTTCCATTTCAACTAGTTCTAGTAGTTCTTCGTCGTCAACCATGTCACACTTGTTCAAGAATACAACAAGCATAGGTACACCAACTTGACGAGAAAGAAGGATGTGCTCACGAGTTTGTGGCATTGGGCCGTCAGCAGCAGATACTACTAGGATTCCGCCGTCCATTTGTGCAGCACCAGTGATCATGTTTTTAACATAGTCAGCGTGACCTGGGCAGTCAACGTGTGCATAGTGACGGTTTTCAGTTTCGTACTCAACGTGTGCAGTTGAGATTGTGATTCCACGCTCGCGCTCTTCTGGAGCACCATCGATTTGGTCGTAAGCCATAGCAGTACCGCTACCAGAACGCTTATGAAGCACTGAAGTGATCGCAGCTGTTAGAGTAGTTTTACCATGGTCAACGTGTCCAACTGTACCAATGTTAACGTGGGGTTTCGAACGGTCGAATTTTTCTTTTGACATTAGTGTTTCCTCCTTTAATTACCAAAGAATTATCTATGCCAAGATAGGCGTATGAATCAAATAATTCTCGCCTATCTTAGATTACAACAAATCTTGATTTGCTACAATTATTCGCCTGTAGCTTTTTTAATAATTTCTGCAGAAATTGATTTAGGTACTTCTTCGTAGTGATCGAAGGACATCGTGTAAGTACCGCGTCCTTGAGTACGAGAACGAAGTGTAGTTGCATAACCAAACATTTCTGATAGTGGTACGAACGCGTTGATAACCTGTGCGTTTCCGCGAGCAGCCATACCTTCTACGCGTCCACGACGGCTTGTTACGTCGCCCATAATATCGCCCATGTATTCCTCTGGAACTACAACTTCAACCTTCATCATTGGTTCAAGTAGTGCTGGGTTACAATGATCTTTAGCTTTCTTAAGAGCCATTGAAGCAGCTACTTTAAATGCCATCTCGTTAGAGTCAACATCGTGGTAAGAACCATCCACAAGACGTGCTTTAACGTCGATTAGTGGGTAACCTGCAAGTAGACCGTTGTCCATTGCATCACGAAGTCCAGCTTCAACTGCCGGTACATATTCACGTGGAACTACACCACCGACAATTTTGTTTTCAAATTCAAAACCAGCGCCTTCTTCGTTTGGTTCGAACTCAACCCATACGTGACCGTATTGTCCACGACCACCAGATTGACGTACGAATTTACCTTCGACTTTAGCAGCCTTTTTAATAGACTCACGATAAGCAACCTGAGGAGCACCAACAGTCGCGTCAACTTTAAACTCACGACGAAGACGGTCAACGATGATATCAAGGTGAAGTTCACCCATACCAGAAATAATCGTCTGGCCAGTCTCTTCGTTTGTTTCAGTTTTGAACGTTGGATCTTCTTCAGCAAGCTTAGCAAGTGCTACTGCCATCTTATCTTGGTCACTCTTCGTTTTTGGTTCGATAGCAACCGAGATAACTGGATCTGGGAAGTCCATTGATTCAAGGATAACTGTATCCTTTTCATCACATAGAGTGTCACCAGTAGAAGTATCTTTCAAGCCAACTGCTGCTGCGATATCCCCTGCGTATACAGTAGAGATTTCTTCACGAGAGTTAGCGTGCATCTGAAGAATACGTCCTACACGTTCACGCTTGTCTTTAGTAGAGTTCTTAACATAAGAACCTGCAGATAGCGTTCCTGAGTAAACACGGAAGAATGTAAGTTTACCAACGTAAGGGTCTGTCATTACTTTAAATGCAAGTGCAGAGAAAGGACCATTATCGTCAGCAGAACGAAGTACTTCTTCTTCAGAATCTTTTAGATGACCTTTGATTGCAGGTACATCTAATGGAGAAGGAAGATAGTCAAGAACAGCATCAAGAACTAGTTGAACACCTTTGTTCTTAAATGCAGATCCGCATAGTACAGGGTAGAATTCAACGTTACAAGTTCCTTTACGGATTGCAGCCTTAATTTCTTCCTCTGTTAGCTCTTCACCTTCAAGGTATTTCATCATTAGATCCTCTTCAAGCTCTGCTACAGCTTCGATCAACTTCGTACGGTACTCTTCAGCTTGTTCCTTGTATTCAGCAGGAATTTCGCGAGCTTCAGTACGAGAACCTAGTTCATCAAGGTAGTAGAATGCCTGCATCGAAATAAGATCGATGATACCTTCGAATTCATCTTCAGCACCGATTGGTAGCTGAACAGGATGAGCGTTAGCTTGCAGACGTTCATTAAGTGTGCCTGTGGAATATAGGAAGTCCGCACCTAGTTTATCCATCTTGTTGATGAATACGATACGTGGAACCCCGTAGTTTGTAGCTTGACGCCAAACAGTTTCTGTTTGCGGTTCAACACCTGATTGGGCATCAAGTACCGCAACTGCTCCATCTAATACACGTAAAGAACGTTCAACTTCTACCGTGAAGTCTACGTGACCAGGCGTGTCAATGATGTTAACACGGTGGTCTTTCCACTGGGCAGTGGTAGCAGCAGAAGTGATCGTGATTCCACGCTCCTGCTCCTGCTCCATCCAGTCCATCTGAGAGCCACCTTCGTGAGTCTCACCGATTTTGTGGATACGCCCTGAATAGAAAAGAATACGCTCGGTTGTTGTAGTTTTACCAGCATCGATGTGTGCCATGATACCGATATTACGTGTATCTTTTAAGGAGAATTCTCTTGCCATTAGTATTTCTCCTTCCTTTTATAAAGATAGTAGTTTGATTTAACTGGTGATTACCAGCGGTAGTGAGCAAACGCTTTGTTTGCTTCTGCCATTTTGTGCATTTCTTCGCGCTTCTTAACAGAAGCACCAGTGTTGTTAGCTGCATCCATAATTTCGTATGCTAGTCTTTCTACCATTGTCTTTTCACCGCGAAGACGGGAATAGTTAACAAGGTAACGAAGTCCTAGAGTTGTACGACGGTCTGGACGAACCTCAACCGGTACCTGGTAGTTAGCACCACCAACACGACGAGCGCGTACTTCTAGTACTGGCATTACGTTCTTCAACGCTTGATCAAACACTTCCATAGCTTCCGTGTTTGTACGCTCCTGAATAAGATCGAATGCTTTGTAAAGAACTTGTTGAGCTTTACCTTTTTGACCATCTTTCATAAGACGGTTGATTAGGCGAGTTACAAGCTTGGATTTGTAAATTGGATCTGGTAATACGTCGCGACGTTCTACTGGACCTTTACGTGGCATGGGAAAACCCCCTTTCTGATTTGTTGTTAAAGAAGTTATTACTTCTTAGCTGCTTTCGGTCTCTTAGTACCGTATTTAGAACGACCTTGCATACGGTCGTTAACACCTGCAGTGTCAAGTGCACCACGTACGATGTGATAACGTACACCCGGTAAGTCTTTAACACGTCCTCCACGGATAAGCACTACACTGTGCTCTTGAAGGTTGTGACCGATACCAGGGATATAAGCAGTAACTTCGATTCCGTTAGTAAGACGAACACGAGCGTATTTACGCAATGCGGAGTTCGGCTTCTTTGGAGTCATTGTACCCACACGAGTACATACACCACGTTTTTGTGGAGATGAAAGATCTGTATGAGTCTTTTTAAAGCTATTATATCCTTTGTTCAATGCAGGAGAGTCAGATTTCTTTGACTTAGAAACACGTCCCTTGCGAACAAGTTGGTTAATAGTTGGCATTTTGTTTTCCTCCCTTCTTAAGTGATTAGCAAGCCCACACATCCAGGTGGTTCATGTATAGATAAAAGGAAAGTTTTTGTCGGACAGTTAATACTGAACCAGACAAAAACGGTTATGCTTTTATCGTAACTGTTGCCGCCCCTACTTCGATGCCGCATGCCTTGCCAAGTTTCTTCATTGAATCAACCCGGTGTATAGGAATGCTCTTCTCTTTAGCGAGAGCAACAACCTTAGAAGTAACCCTGCGATCAGCGTCGTCAGCAACAAATACTTCCTTCGCTTCCCCAATCTGGAGGGCCTTTAGAGTTTGTTTCGTCCCGATTATTAATTCCTCTGCCTGTGATACTTTTTCATAAGACAAGTATATATCCTCCAAAGCAACAGGATTATCGGGAGCACCTTGGATATAATATCACCCTGCACTCCCGATGTCAACACTTCCCTGTTTATTCTTGATTCACTAAAGCACTTTCGTCTTGCTCAAGATGTTCTGTTGCTTCTTGTGCTTCACCAGCAACATTGATCCTGCGGTAACGCTGCATACCAGTACCTGCCGGAACAAGTTTACCGATAATAACGTTCTCCTTAAGACCAAGAAGTTCGTCACGTTTACCTTTTATCGCAGCATCAGTTAGGACACGAGTTGTCTCCTGGAAGGATGCAGCTGATAGGAAGGATTCAGTTTCAAGAGATGCTTTCGTAATTCCGAGAAGAACCGGACGTCCTGTAGCAGGCAATCCGCCCTTAACAAGAACTCTTCTATTAACATCTTTGAATTGGTGGATGTCAACGAGTGATCCAGGAAGTACTTCAGTATCTCCTGCATCAATAACGCGAATCTTACGCATCATTTGACGAACCATTACCTCAACGTGCTTATCACCGATTTCAACACCCTGCATACGATAAACCTTCTGCACCTCTGCTAGGAGGTATTCTTGTACGCCGTCGATACCGCTGATCGTTAGAAGTTGCTTAGGATCAATTGAACCTTCAGTTAGAGCTTGGCCAGCCTGAACCACATCGCCTACTCCTACTTTTAGTCGTGCACCATAAGGGACTGGGTAATTACGTGTCTCGGTTTCACCTTGAACAACGATTTCTTTCTTGTCCTTAACTTCAGCCATATCGATGACAGTTCCGTCAAGTTCAGAAATAACAGCCTGACCTTTTGGATTACGAGCTTCAAATAGTTCTTGGATACGTGGTAGACCTTGAGTGATATCGTCTCCGGCAACCCCACCTGTGTGGAATGTACGCATCGTCAACTGTGTACCTGGCTCACCGATTGATTGTGCAGCGATGATTCCTACTGCTTCTCCAACCTCTACGCGAGTACCGGTTGCAAGGTTGCGACCGTAACATTTCTTACATACGCCGTGACGTGTGCTACATGTGAAGGCAGAGCGGATATAAACATCCTCGATACCAGCTTCAACAATTGCAGCAGCAATATCTTCAGTAATAAGAGAGTTCTTCTCTACAAGTACTTCATTTGTTTCAGGGTGTTTTACTTTCTTGAACGCTACACGTCCAACAAGTCGATCAAACAGCCCTTCAATCAATTCGTTTCCGTTCTTAATCGCACTAACCTCAAGTCCACGGTCTGTTCCACAGTCATCTTCGCGTACGATAACGTCCTGTGCAACATCAACAAGTCGACGTGTTAGGTAACCTGAGTCAGCCGTCTTAAGTGCTGTATCGGCAAGACCTTTACGAGCTCCGTGAGTGGAGATAAAGTATTCTAGTACCGTTAGACCTTCTCGGAAACTGGATTTGATTGGAAGTTCGATGATTTGTCCAGATGGATTGGCCATCAAACCACGCATACCAGCTAACTGTGTGAAGTTAGACGCGTTACCACGAGCTCCTGAATCACTCATCATAAAGATTGGGTTATCAGTTTCAAGAGTTTTCATTAGCTTCTCCTGGATGCGGTCTTTTGCTGCACTCCAGATTGAGATAACACGATCATAGCGTTCATCATCAGTGATAAGTCCACGACGGAACTGCTTGAGTACTTTTTCTACTTTTTCCTCAGCTTCAGCTACGATTTCTTGTTTCTCAGCAAGTACTACAACGTCAGATACACCAACTGTAATACCAGCTTTTGTTGAATATTTGAATCCAAGGTCCTTCATACGGTCTAGCATGCGTGATGTTTCCGTTACTTTGAAACGCTTGAATACTTCGGCAATGATCTTACCAAGTATGCCTTTCTTAAACGGAGTAATCATCTCACGCTTCGCGATTTCTTCTTTCACATTTACACCATGTGGAAGGAAGTACCTTTCTGGTGTTGCTATTTCAAGGTTAGTAGTCGTTGGTTCGTTAATGTACGGGAACGACTCTGGTAGGATCTCGTTAAAGATCAGCTTACCAACCGTTGTAACTAACAACTGTTTATTCTGCTCTTCAGTGAATGCAGATTTATTAAGAGAAGCAGCAGGGATTGCAACACGTGAATGAAGATGTACATATCCATTCTGGTATGCGATCAGCGCTTCGTTTGTATCTTTAAATACAGAACCTTCTCCAATTGCTCCTTCACGTTCCATAGTTAGGTAGTAGTTACCAAGAACCATATCCTGTGATGGCGTAACAACTGGTTTACCATCTTTCGGGTTAAGAATGTTCTGTGCTGCAAGCATCAAGATACGTGCTTCAGCTTGAGCCTCTGCAGAAAGTGGAACGTGAACTGCCATTTGGTCACCATCAAAGTCAGCGTTATATGCTGTACAAACGAGTGGGTGAAGGCGAATCGCGCGTCCTTCTACAAGAATCGGTTCAAACGCCTGGATACCAAGACGGTGAAGGGTAGGTGCTCGGTTAAGAAGAACTGGATGTTCTTTAATAACGTTTTCGAGTACGTCCCAAACTTCAGGATGAACCTTTTCAACTTTACGCTTAGCGCTCTTAATGTTGTGAGCAAGGCCTTTTGACACAAGCTCCTTCATCACGAATGGCTTGAATAGCTCAAGAGCCATTTCTTTTGGTAGACCACACTGATACATCTTTAAGTGTGGACCTACAACGATAACGGAACGACCTGAATAGTCAACACGCTTACCAAGAAGGTTTTGACGGAAACGTCCCTGCTTACCTTTAAGCATGTGAGAAAGAGACTTCAATGGACGGTTACCAGGACCTGTAACAGGTCGGCCACGACGACCATTGTCAATAAGTGCATCTACTGCTTCTTGCAACATGCGCTTTTCGTTTTGAACAATGATGCTTGGTGCGCCAAGATCTAATAGACGCTTCAAGCGATTGTTACGATTAATCACACGACGATATAGATCGTTAAGATCTGATGTCGCAAAACGGCCACCATCAAGCTGAACCATCGGGCGAAGTTCTGGAGGAATAACCGGTAGAACATCTAGGATCATCCATGCCGGGTTATTACCTGATCCACGGAACGCTTCAAGTACTTCAAGACGCTTGATAGCTCGCGTTCTACGCTGTCCTTGTGCTGTTTTAAGCTCTTCTTTCAAAACATCTACTTCTTTATCGAGGTCGATGTCAAACAACAATTTGCGGATTGCTTCCGCACCCATTTCTGCTGAGAAAGTCTTTCCGTACTTCTCGCGATACGCACGATATTCTTTCTCTGAAAGAAGTTGCTTCTTCTCTAGTGGCGTGTCCCCTGCTTCCGTGACAACGTAAGAAGCAAAGTAAATGACCTCTTCAAGTGCGCGTGGAGACATGTCAAGAACAAGTCCCATACGACTTGGAATCCCTTTAAAGTACCAGATGTGGGAGACAGGGGCAGCAAGCTCGATGTGCCCCATTCTCTCACGACGGACCTTTGCGCGTGTTACTTCAACTCCACAGCGGTCACAAACAACTCCTTTATAACGGATTCGTTTGTATTTCCCACAGTGACATTCCCAGTCCTTTGTAGGTCCGAAAATACGCTCACAGAAAAGTCCATCTTTCTCTGGCTTTAAGGTACGGTAGTTAATGGTTTCTGGCTTTTTCACTTCTCCTTTTGACCAGGAGCGAATTTTATTCGGTGACGCCAGACCGATTTTCATATACTCAAATTTATTGACATCTATCAAGGGGCCTACCTCCCTTTAGAATTCAGGTTTAACCCTTACTCACTCGCCTGATTTGACCCAACATTCAAGTTTAATTTCTCAGTAGATTGGTCTTCTTCATCGTCTAACTCTTTCATTTCGATCTCTTGCTCATCACTAGCTAGCATTTTCACGTCCATACCTAGTGATTGCAACTCTTTAATTAGAACTTTAAACGACTCTGGAATACCAGGCTCAGGAACATTTTCACCTTTTACGATTGCTTCGTAAGTTTTAACACGTCCAACAACGTCATCAGACTTAACAGTCAGAATTTCTTGTAGGGTATATGCAGCACCGTATGCTTCAAGTGCCCATACCTCCATCTCACCGAAACGCTGTCCACCGAATTGTGCTTTACCACCAAGCGGTTGCTGTGTAACGAGTGAATATGGCCCTGTAGAACGTGCGTGAAGTTTGTCATCAACCATGTGAGCAAGTTTGATCATATACATCACACCGACAGAGATACGGTTGTCGAATGGTTCACCTGTACGACCATCGTAAAGAACAGTTTTACCATCACGTGGCATTCCTGCTTCTTCAAGTGTTTCCCATACGTCTTCTTCACGAGCACCGTCAAATACTGGAGTTGCAACATGAATGCCTAGCGCTCGCGCAGCCATTCCGATATGCATCTCTAATACCTGTCCAATGTTCATACGTGAAGGAACACCAAGCGGGTTCAACATGATATCGATTGGCGTACCATCAGGTAGATACGGCATGTCTTCTTCAGGAAGAATCCTTGAGATAACACCCTTGTTACCATGACGACCAGCCATTTTATCTCCTTCATGAATCTTACGCTTCTGAACGATATACACACGAACTAGCTGATTAACTCCCGGAGGAAGCTCATCGCCATCTTCTCGGTTAAAGATTTTCACATCGAGTACGATGCCATCTCCGCCGTGAGGAACACGTAGTGAAGTATCGCGTACTTCACGTGCTTTTTCTCCAAAGATTGCGTGAAGAAGACGTTCTTCAGCTGTTAGCTCAGTAACACCCTTAGGTGTAACTTTACCAACGAGGATATCACCGTCTTTTACTTCAGCACCCATGCGAATAATTCCACGCTCATCAAGGTTGCGCAGTGCGTCTTCCCCAACGTTTGGAATGTCACGAGTAATCTCTTCAGGTCCAAGCTTCGTATCACGAGCTTCTGATTCATACTCTTCAATATGAATTGACGTATATACGTCATCTTTTACGAGGCGTTCGCTCATAATAATAGCATCCTCATAGTTGTAACCTTCCCAAGTCATGAATCCGACAAGGACGTTACGCCCGAGTGCCATTTCACCTTTTTCCATAGAAGGACCGTCACCAAGAATCTCACCTTTTACAACTCGGTCACCTTCATCTACGATAGGCTTTTGGTTATAACATGTTCCCTGGTTGGAACGAATGAATTTCAGTAGTCTATAGCGATCAAGGTCGCCTTTAACTTCCTGACCATCTACAACGGAGACACGACGAACATGAATTTCTGCAGCAGAAGCAAACTCAACGATACCGTCATGTTTACAAATCACAGCAGCTCCGGAATCTTTTCCGTTAACATGCTCCATACCTGTTCCGACGATTGGTGATTCAGGAACCATCAAAGGTACAGCCTGACGCTGCATGTTCGCTCCCATTAGTGCACGGTTGGAGTCATCGTTCTCTAGGAACGGAATACAAGCCGTTGCAGCCGAAACAACCTGTTTCGGGGATACGTCCATGTAATCGATCTTGTCACGGTTAATGATGATGTTCTCATCACGGAAACGCGCAACAATATCTTCTTCTTTAAATGATCCATCATCATTGAGCTTAGCGTTAGCCTGCGCCACAACATAGTTATCCTGTTCATCAGCAGTAAGGTAATCAATATACTCAGTTACCTTGCCTGTTTCAGGGTCAACTCTGCGGTAAGGTGTTTCGATAAACCCAAACTTATTAACTCGTGCATAGGAAGATAGAGAGTTAATTAGTCCGATGTTTGGTCCCTCTGGCGTTTCGATCGGACACATTCTTCCATAGTGGGAATAATGTACGTCACGAACTTCAAAGCCTGCACGCTCACGAGTTAAACCACCCGGTCCAAGTGCAGATAAACGACGCTTGTGCGTAAGCTCTGCTAGCGGGTTCGTCTGGTCCATAAACTGAGATAGCTGTGAGCTACCGAAGAACTCTTTAATCGATGCAATTACTGGACGGATGTTGATTAGCGCTTGTGGCGTAATCACATTTGTGTCCTGAATTGACATACGCTCTCTTACTACACGTTCCATTCTGGACAAACCGATACGGAATTGGTTTTGTAGTAGTTCACCAACAGAACGAAGGCGGCGGTTACCAAGATGGTCAATGTCATCTGTGTTACCTACCTGGTGAAGAAGGTTAAAGAAGTAATTGATAGAAGAAATGATATCTCCAGGCGTGATGTTCTTCACTCCAGAGTCAATTCCTCCATTACCCATAACATTAATCACACGTTCACCTTCTGGATCGTCAGGTGCATATATCTTAATAGATTGTAGTCCTATAGAATCATCTTCAATGACCCCGCCGTGAGGTTCAACGTTTTTGAATCCAACGTTGGTTTCAATAGCAGGTAGAATCTTATCTAGTAGGCGGCGGTCAAGAATCGCGCCTTCCTCTGCAATCACTTCGCCTGTTTCAGGGTCAACGAGCGTTTCTGCTAAACGTTGATTGAATAGACGGTTCTTGATATGAAGCTTTTTATTAATCTTGTAGCGTCCTACGTTAGCTAGATCATAACGCTTCGGATCAAAAAAGCGGGAATCAAGTAAGCTTTTTGCGTTATCAACAGTCGGTGGCTCACCAGGACGTAAGCGTTCATAGATTTCTAGAAGCGCTTTTTCTGTTCCGTCCGTGTTGTCCTTTTCCAGGGTATTGCGAAGATATTCATCTTCACCTAGGAGATCTATGATTTCTTGATCAGACCCAAACCCTAACGCTCTGAGCAATACCGTAATCGGTAGCTTTCTAGTACGGTCAATACGTACATAGACAATATCCTTGGCATCAGTTTCAAATTCCAGCCATGCTCCTCGGTTTGGAATGACAGTAGCTGTATATCCCTTTTTGCCGTTCTTATCAATCTTTTTGCTATAGTAGACACTTGGAGAACGCACAAGCTGAGATACGATGACTCGTTCTGCCCCATTAATAATAAAAGTACCTGTTTCAGTCATCAACGGGAAGTCACCCATGAATACTTCTTGTTCTTTAACTTCACCCGTCTCTTTATTGATTAGGCGCACTTTTACTCGTAAAGGTGCAGAGTATGTCACATCTCGCTCTTTGGTTTCTTCCACGGGATACTTTGGTTCACCTAGGCTATAGTCAACAAACTCTAGCACAAGATTACCAGTGAAATCTTCAATTGGAGAAATATCCTGGAACATTTCTCGTAAACCCTCATCAAGAAACCATTGATAAGAAGCCGTTTGAATCTCAATTAGATTTGGTAAATCTAATACTTCTTTGATTCGCGCGTAACTTCTTCTTTGGCGGTGGCGTCCATACTGAACTAGTTGGCCTGTCAAATGATTCACCCCTCAAATCCAGCGTATTTATTTTTTTTGCCTCTCGATTTCCACTATAATAGGGAATCTATCGTTGGACAAAAAAGAAAAAGGGCATAAATTAGTTTTTCCCCTTATCTATAAGCGATTATATTAGTTTTCCCAGACTCAAGTATAATATACCCCGTGTCTTTTAGACACGAAAAAGGCCCGGAAAATCCATCATTGGCATTATAATATATTAGCACAGCCTGTCTATGAAGTCAAAGGATAATATAATATTTTACTTGACTGCTTTGATAATATAGTATCCTTTCTTTTTAGAGACAGTTTCGACCTTTTGAAACATTTCTTCGAGCTTCGCAATAGCGGAAGGCGCACCTTGTTTTTTCTGAATAACGATCCAAAGGGATCCGTTCTCTTTCAAAACGTCGTGAGCTTCTTCAAAAATTCCATGAACTACTTGCTTGCCCGCTCGAATCGGTGGGTTTGTAATAACGCACGCAAACGTTCGGTCATTTACTGCACTAAGTTGATCACTCGGCATCACGGTAAGGTTAGACACGTTGTTGCGAGTCGCGTTCGACATCGCTAAATCTACTGCGCGTTCATTAACATCCAACATGTAAAACCGACGTTCTGGAAATTGAGATGCGAGCGATATTCCTATCGGCCCATATCCACAACCAACATCGACGATGTCGCCATCTACGTCCGGATCCACAAATGACTCTATTAGAAGTTTACTACCAAAATCAACTTCTTTTCTTGCAAAAACACCGGAATCCGTAGTGAATTGGAACTTCATACCTCGCAAAACTTCAGTTATGCGGTTAGGTTGACTTTTCACTTCTGGTTTCCTTGTATAATAATGCTCTCCCATCGCAATCCCTCATTTCATTGCCATCATCTACAAGCATATCCAGCTGTATTCTAATCATAACCTATAATTAATTTTAAACTACAAAAAGCTCGCTTTTAAAAGCGAGCTTTTTGTTTCAAACCAATTACTTAACTTCGATTGCAGCGCCAACTTCTTCAAGCTTAGATTTCATTTCGTCAGCTTCTTCTTTTGATACGCCTTCTTTAATCGGGCTTGGAGCACCGTCAACTAGTTCTTTAGCTTCTTTCAAGCCAAGACCAGTGATTTCGCGAACGACTTTGATGACTTTGATTTTGCTGCTTCCAGCACTTTCAAGTACTACATCAAATTCAGTTTGCTCTTCTGCAGCACCTTCAGCTGCACCGCCTGCTGCTGCTACTGGAGCAGCTGCAGTTACACCAAATTCTTCTTCGATAGCTTTAACTAGGTCGTTAAGCTCAAGAACTGTCATTTCTTTGATTGCTTCAATGATTTGCTCGTTACTCATGAGTAAATCCTCCTTAATAGTTGTTTTTTATTAACCGAATTGATAGGCCGTAAACTTACGCGCCTTGATCTTCTTTTTGATCGGCAACAGCTTTTGTAGCCAATGCCATGTTGCGCATAGGTGCTTGTAGCACAGATAGCAACATAGATAGTAGTCCGTCGCGGTTCGGTAGATCCGCAAGTTCCTTTATCTTCTCGTATGAAACAACGCTACCTTCGATTACACCAGTCTTGATTTCAAGAGCTTGATGATCTTTAGCAAAGTTGTTCAAGATTTTCGCAGGAGCAACAACATCTTCATTACTGAACGCGACTGCCGTAGGTCCGACAAGGTGTTCATTTAAATCAGTAAGTTCAAGCTCTTCTGCTGCGCGACGAGTCATAGTGTTTTTATAAACACGGAATTCAACATCCGCATCACGCAATTGCTTACGAAGTTCAGTAACTTCACCTACATCAAGTCCACGGTAGTCAACAAAAATTGTTGATTGGCTATCGCGAAGTTTGTCTGCAATTTCCGTAACTAACTTCTTTTTTTGTTCAACTGCACTGCTCATTGTTCCACCTCCTATAGAAATGTGTCTATACCGTTCCGGAGTATGAGGTCATATAAAAAGCCTTCACATCCGAAGACATGAAGGCATTAACGATCGCTTTGTATCGAAACACTTCACACCTCGGCAGGATATTAAGTGCTAAGCACCCCTGCTGTCTACGGTACAGAAAGTATTAACTTATCAAACAACATTTTAAAGTATATAAAATATAAACGCTAAAGTCAATAGCTAATTTTTATTAGCGGTAGCTAGAAGCGTTAACTTTTACACCAGGTCCCATTGTAGATGCTACAGAAACGTTCTTGATGTACGTTCCTTTAGCAGCTGCAGGCTTAACCTTAACAAGAGTTTCAACTAGAGTATTCAAGTTTTCAACTAGCTTGTCAGCTTCGAAAGATACTTTACCGATTGGTGCATGGACATTTCCAGCACGATCTACACGGTACTCTACTTTACCAGCTTTGATTTCGTTGACAGCTTTCTCAACATCAAATGTTACTGTTCCAGTTTTCGGGTTTGGCATTAAGCCTTTCGGTCCAAGAACACGACCAAGCTTACCAACTTCGCCCATCATGTCTGGAGTAGCTACGATTACATCAAACTCGAACCAACCTTGGTTGATTTGGTTGATGAACTCAGTATCTCCAACATAGTCAGCGCCTGCTGCTTCAGCTTCTTTCGCTTTTTCGCCTTTTGCGAATACAAGAACTCGTTGAGTTTTACCAGTTCCGTTTGGAAGTACAACCGCGCCACGAACCTGCTGGTCGTTTTTCTTCGGGTCTACTCCTAGACGGATAGCTGCTTCAACTGTTCCATCAAAGTTTCCAATAGAAGTCTTTTGAACAAGTTCTACTGCTTCTTGAGGCTCGTAGAAAGTTGTGCGATCAACTAGCTTTGCAGCCTCTTGGTATCTTTTACCTCTTTTTGCCATTTTGAGTTCCTCCTTGAATGTGGTTTAGCGGATTAACCTCCCACTATTTATGGTAACGAACTTAGCCGATACCATAATAAAAGTTGCGAACCTGTAAACTACAGGCAGGAATCCCTTTTAATCGCAACGGCTTGTGTAGCATTAGTCTTCGATCGTAATTCCCATGCTGCGTGCAGTTCCTTCAACCATACGCATTGCAGAATCAACATTCGCTGCGTTAAGATCTGGCATTTTTGTTTCAGCGATCTCACGCACTTTATCACGCTTTACAGTCGCAACTTTGTTGCGGTTAGGTTCACCAGAACCTGACTCGATACCTGCTGCTTTCTTTAGAAGAACTGCAGCTGGCGGAGTTTTTGTGATAAATGTAAATGAACGGTCTTCAAAAACCGTGATTTCTACTGGAATAATCATGCCAGCCTGGTCAGAAGTACGAGCATTGAACTCTTTACAGAATCCCATAATGTTCACTCCAGCTTGACCTAGTGCAGGTCCTACTGGCGGTGCAGGATTTGCCTTCCCAGCCGGGATTTGCAATTTAACAACTTTAATTACCTTTTTAGCCACGCGACACACCTCCTTAAGTCCGTGATGTGGTATTTGGGTGTCTTCACCCTCCCACCTTTTATATCAAATAATGTCTCGATTGGTATGAGACTCATGAAACATTAAAATTCTATCATTAATAAAAATGTTTTTCAAGAGCTTTTCTTCTAGATCTTTTCAACTTGTCCAAAATCGAGCTCTACTGGAGTCTCACGACCAAACATATTAACGTGAACTTTCACCTTACCTTTGTCAGCATCTATCCCTTCGATAGAACCAACAAAGTCAGCGAAAGGTCCTTCCTTAACCTTAACTTTTTCCTGCATCTCGAAATCAACGTCAGCCTTTGGTTGTTCCATCCCCATTTGCTTCAGAAGGTTTTCTACTTCTTCAGGAAGAAGCGCTGTTGGTTTCGAACCAGCACCAGCTGATCCTACGAAGCCAGTTACACCAGGAGTGTTACGGACTACGTACCAAGAATCATCAGTCATAACCATTTCAGCTATAACATAACCTGGGAAAACTTTCTTCAAAACAGTTTTCTTTTTACCGTTCTTGATTTCAGTTTCTTCCTCTACAGGTACAAGCACACGGAAGATCTTATCCGTCATGCCCATTGACTCAACTCTTTTTTCAAGGTTTGTCTTTACTTTGTTTTCATACCCAGAATACGTATGAACAACATACCATCTTTTTTCCATATATACAGGACTAGTCGTCCTTCCCTCCCCAACTCATTTACTCTATCATTCTAACCTGATAGTGAAAGATTTATAACGAATTAACCTAAAATGAGGCGGATAAGTGAAGAAATACCCTGGTCGATCAAAGCAAAGAATACCGCTACGAAAATAACCGTCGAAACAGTAACGATCGTATAGCGTGTTAGATCCTTGCGCGTAGGCCAACTCACTCGCTTCATTTCTCTTGTCACTTCACGTAAGAACTTACCAGAACGTTGAACAATACTTGCCATTACATGCTACCCCCAATTGTCTGGCGGAATAAACTCCCCCGAGAATCTTTATAATCGTTCATTCAACATGAACGCCCTTACTTTGTTTCACGATGCACAGTGTGCGCATCACAGTATTTACAATACTTATTCACTTCGATGCGGGCCGGGTTTGCCTGAGAGTTTTTCATAGTTGTGTAGTTACGGCTATTGCATTGGACACATGCTAGTGCTACTTTTTTACGCATAATGACACCTTCCTAAGCCACGCAGTTTGAAGTTTGAATATCAGCTAACCACATCCAATCACATGATGTGGCGATAGCTTCACCTTTTATTTTATATAAACCTATGCATTTATACAGCATTAAAAAAGACAAAAATAAAAAAACGTTCAGTGACGCTGTGACGTTCGTTGAAAAATCTAGCAAAAAGTACACATTAGTACATGTATCAATTTATCATAGCATGATTCAGAGTGTCAATAAAGCCTAGAAGGACCTCCCCAAAGAAAAAACAGGGGAAACAACTTCCCCTGCTTAAGACTTGTCCATATTAAAGGCTTACTTCGCGGAGCTCTAAGTAACGCTCAAGCTTGCGCTTAACACGTTGCAACGCATTATCAATGGACTTCACATGACGATTCAAATCAACGGAGATCTCCTGATAGGAACGACCATCAAGATAGAGCATCAAGACTTTTCTTTCTAAATCGCTCAAAATTTCTGACATTTTGAGTTCGATGTCATCGAATTCTTCTTGATTAATGATCAGTTCCTCAGGATCTGTGACCTTCGTGCCGCAAATAACATCCAGCAACGTCCGATCAGATTCTTCATCGTAGATTGGTTTATCTAACGATACGTAAGAATTCAGCGGAATATGCTTTTGTCTCGTTGCAGTCTTGATTGCAGTAATCATCTGCCGGGTGATGCACAGTTCGGCAAACGCTTTAAAAGATGAGAACTTGTCTCCTCTAAAATCACGAATAGCTTTGTAGAGACCGATCATTCCTTCTTGAATGATGTCTTCGCGGTCTGCTCCAATAAGAAAATATGACCTCGCTTTAGCGCGTACGAAATTTTTATACTTCGTAATCAGATGTTCCAACGCTCGACTATGACCCTCATGGACCATCACTACTAGCAATTCATCATCAAGTTGATCGAACGCTACTTCTTCCAGGTGTCTTTGGCCTGCTGTCAGCTGCTCATTATCTACCGTGCTTTCCTTGAGGTCTACTGTGCTCAATATGCGTTCCCCCCGACCAGTACGCTATATAGAAATATTATACAGGACATGTCGAAAAATCGTCAACCTACTATTTACCGCCTCTTCGCCATTTTTCAAATATTTCGCTAACTTCTTCAGACAAAAACAAGCCTGTTGAGCGATTTTCTCTATTAACCTTATCAACTCTTTTTTCGATTCCCTTTTCGATTCGCTGCATTTCATTGTATAGCTCCCGAGCTGACTTTCTTAATGCGCCTTGGCCAAAGATTGCCCACTGCTCAGTATAATCAGAGGTAGCCACATGAACTTGAGTGCGGATATCTTTAAGTTCCCTCGCAAGCTTTTCAATCCGTTCATCCGCTGTTTCGTTCTCTCTTGTATAAATGATTTCTACCCCATACAAACTATTTTTCTTCTCGACACCACGGGCGAGGTGAGCGTCAAATACGACGATCACCCTATACCCTGTGTATGCTTGATATTCAGCCATATATTCGATTAATAGCTCGCGGGCTTTACTAAAATCATTATCCTTTAATGTCCTAAGTTCAGGCCATGCGCCGATAATATTATAGCCATCAACAAGCAGCACATCCATGATTATTCTCCCAGGGGATGACGTTGTCGGTAAATTTCGTACATCATTAATCCAGCTGCTACTGAGGCATTAAGTGATGTTACTTTACCGGCCATTGGAAGGCTTACGAGAAAGTCACATTTATCTTTAATAAGGCGACCGATTCCTTTACCTTCACTACCAATAACAAGTCCAATCCCCATGTCGTATGACGCTTCTCGATAATCTTGTCCACCTTTAGCGTCTGTTCCTACAAACCAAATCCCTCTATCCTTCAGTTCATCCATCGTACGAGCAAGATTCGTCACTCTCGCTACTGGTACATATTCGAGCGCCCCGGTTGATGACTTTGCAACTGTCGATGTGAGGCCAACAGCTCTCCGCTTAGGTATAATCACACCATGTGCCCCAACTGAATCAGCCGTTCTCAAAATGGAACCAAGGTTGTGAGGGTCTTCGATTTCATCAAGAATTAGAAACAAAGGCTGCTCACCAGATTCCTCCGCCTTCTGAAAGAGATCTTCAAGATCTGCATATTCATATGCAGCAATCGAAGCAACTACGCCTTGATGATTTGATTCTCCTGAGAGTTGCTCTAACTTCTTCTTTGGCACAAATTGAACAAGAACATTTTGAGTCTTTGCTTTTTGTACAATAGGTTGAAGTGGCCCTTTTTGCGATCCTTCATTAATCCAGATTTTATTTATTTCATGACCTGACTTTAGTGCTTCTAACACTGCATTTCGGCCTACGATAAACTCTTTACCCATCAGTCTTCACTTCTTTCTTCGGTTGTTCCACAAATTTATAAAATTCTTCTAGTAGTTCATTCTGTCTTTCTTCATTTCCCTGTAAGTATAAGTATCCAAACAATGCTTCGAGAGCTGTAGAATACTTGTACGTGCTCACGGATGTATTCTTAGGAACAGTTCCTGATTTCGCGTTTCTCCCTCTACGGACAACTCCCTTTTCTTCTTCTGTGATCGCGTCCTTGTCCAAAAGATCGTGAAGAAAAGCCGCTTGAGCTTTGGCGGATACATACTTCGTAGCTGTTCGATGCAGCTGATTTGGTCTTATATGACCCAGCGATAGAAGCCGCTCCCTAACGTGGATTTCAATCACTGAGTCACCCATATAAGCAAGAGCTAATGAATTTAGCTGTTTAACATCAATTTCTTTCATTACTCGCTCCTCTTCCAGCGAACACCCTGTGGTGTATCTTCCAAAAGAATTCCTTGTTCCTTTAATTCATCACGGATTTCATCCGCTCTAGCGAAATTCCGTTGCTTTCTAGCTTCATTTCGTTCTTCTATCAGTTGATCGATATCCTCATCGAGGAGACCTTGTTCTTGTTCAAAGGAAAGACCTAGCACAGATCCGAAATCCTTAAAGCGTTCTAGGAAGAGCTCTATGACCTCTTTAGATGAATTCGATTCTTGAAGATAAAGGTTTGCTTCCCTAGATAGTTCGAATAAAATTGAGATGGCGTTTGCTGTATTAAAGTCATCGTCCATTTCTGAAACAAACCGGTCATGATAGGTTTGAATCTTTTGTTTCCACTCATCAACATCTTTACCAAGGTCAGCACTTTTTTCAAATCGATGCGTTAAATTCTCAACCGTATCTTTGATTCGCGTTAATCCTGTCTTAGCACTTTGAAGGAGCTCATGGTTAAAGTTAATCGGATTTCGATAGTGTACGGATAACATAAAGAACCGAATAGCCTCTGGGTCATGTTGTTTGATTAAATCATGTACAAGCACGAAGTTACCGAGTGATTTAGACATCTTTTCGTTGTTTATATTGATATACCCGTTATGAAGCCAATAATTCGCAAAAGCTTTTCCAGTTAATGCTTCAGTTTGCGCTACTTCGTTCTCATGGTGTGGAAAAGCAAGGTCTTTACCACCTGCATGAATATCAATGGTATCTCCAAGATATTTCTGCGCCATCGCTGAGCACTCGATATGCCATCCAGGGCGACCTGCTCCCCAAGGACTCTCCCAAGAAATTTCGCCTTCTTTCGCTTGTTTCCATAGCGTAAAGTCCAACGGGTCTTCTTTTTTCTCTCCTACAACAATACGGGAACCAAGCTTAAGTTCATCGATTGATTGATGAGAAAGCTTTCCATACCCTTCGAATTCTCTCGTTCGAAAATACACATCACCTTCAGATTCATAAGCGAATCCTTTTTCAATCAAAGCAGAGATGAAGTGGATGATCTCATCCATGTTTTCTGTGACCCTAGGATGCTCATCCGCTTTTAGTACTCCTAACGCACCAACATCTTCATGGTAAGCATCGATAAAGCGCTCAGCAACTTCTGCGACTTCTGTTCCTAGCTCATTTGCAGCACGAATCAACTTATCGTCTACATCCGTGAAGTTGGAAACATAACGCACATCGTATCCTCTGTATTCAAGATAACGACGAACAACATCGAATACGATTGCTGGGCGTGCATTTCCTATATGAATATAGTTGTATACGGTAGGACCACAAACATACATCCTTACCTTTCCTTCTTCAATTGGCTCAAAGGATTCTTTTTTCTGTGTTACTGTGTTATATAGTCGAATCGCCATCTTTTTCACTCCTCTTTCTTAGCTTCTCTATTTCTTCATGTAAAGCATGCATTTCTTTTTCCATCTGTTTAAATTTATCAGCGACTGGGTCAGGCATATTATGATGCTCAAGATCATGTGGCACCTTTACTCCATTTTGGATGACGACTTTCCCAGGTATACCGACAACTGTCGAATTTGACGGGACATTCTGCAATACAACTGATCCCGCTCCAACTTTGGAATTTTCTCCAATGGTAATGGAACCGAGAACTTTTGCTCCTGTCGCCACAAGCGTATTATCCTCTAAAGTAGGGTGACGCTTTCCTTTTTCTTTCCCCGTCCCTCCTAGGGTGACCCCCTGGAACAAGGTAACATTATTGCCTATTTCACACGTTTCTCCTATAACCACGCCCATACCGTGATCAATAAAGCAGCGTTCACCAATCGTCGCTCCAGGATGAATTTCAATTCCTGTAAAAAACCGACTAATCTGAGAAACGAATCGTGCCAAAAAGAAAAACTTCTTCTTCCAAAACCAATGAGCAAACCTATGTGACCAGATGGCATGAAGTCCTGCATAAGTTAAAATCACTTCAAAGTAACTTCTAGCAGCAGGATCTTGATCAAATACAACATCTATATCCTGTTTCATTGTCTTCCACACTGGATTCATCCCTCCCTTTTTTATTAACCTCAGCTTATTAAAAAAAGCGCCTCTGTGTGATTGAATCAATCACACAGAGACGCTTATCGCGTGGTTCCACTCTGTTTTATATCTCCTAATAGGAAATACCTTTCCCCATTAACGGCGGTTACCGCTCCTACATACTATCCTAGACAGGAGGTTCTGTAGAAGACTCAGAGGTGCATTTCAGTGAAGACATCCTTAAGCCGCTTTCAGCCACGTCGGCTCTCTCTAAAAAGAATGCGAATCACTTACTTCTCCTCATCATCGTTTAGTATTTAGTTATCGCTTAGGATTGACTTAATGCAATAACCTGATTCAATCGAGCCTTAACTGTTTCTCTACCTAACAACGAAATAGCATTTGGTAGCTCTGGACCATGCGTTTCGCCAGTCGTTGCTACACGGATTGGCATAAATAGCTTCTTCCCTTTATGGCCAGTAGCTTTTTGTGTTGCTTTAATAGCTGCCTTAATTTCACCTGGTTGAAAATCAGCAACCTCTTCAAGTTGATGAAGGAAGCCTTCCATTACTTCAGGAACTTGTTCTTCATTCAATACAGCTAATGCTTCTTCATTATAATTAATTTCTTGCTTAAAGAACAACTCTGTAAGCTCAACAATTTCTTTCCCATAATGAAGTTGCTCTTGATAAAGGGAGATTAGCTCTTGCGCCCATTGTTGTTGTTCAGCTGTCATTTCTTCAGGTAGTCGACCTGCTTCGATTAAGTGTGGAAGCGCAAGGTCTACTACACGCTCAAGGCTAGCAGCTTTAATATACTGGTTATTCATCCAGTAGAGCTTTTGTGAATCGAAAACTGCTGGTGATGTTGATAAACGTTCAGCATCGAAGATTTCGATAAGCTCTTCTTTCGTAAATACTTCCTCTTCGCCCTTCGGTGACCAGCCAAGTAGCGTGATAAAGTTAAATAACGCTTCAGGAAGGAAGCCTAAATCATGATATTGCTCGATGTATTGAACGATTGACTTATCACGTTTACTCAACTTCTTCTTCTGATCATTCACAATCAGCGTCATATGACCGAATTTAGGAGGCTCAAAACCGAATGCTTCATAAATCATTAACTGTTTTGGAGTGTTAGAGATATGATCGTCTCCACGTAGAACATGAGAGATTTTCATATAATGATCGTCTAACGCAACCGCGTAGTTGTATGTTGGAATTCCGTTCTTTTTGACAATAACGAAATCACCAATGCCGTTTGATTCAAAGGAAACACGATCTTTCACAATATCATCAAAGGAGAACTCTTTATCACGAGGTACCGCAAAACGAATGCTCGGCTGGCGTCCTTCAGCTTCTAGTTCATCACGTTTTTCTTGTGTTAGATGGCGACATTTACCAGAGTAACGAGGCATCTCTCCACGTGCACGTTGAGCTTCTCGCTCTGCTTCTAGCTCATCTTCTGTACAATAGCACTTGTACGCAAGATTTTTCTCAAGAAGTTCAGTCGTGTGCTTCGTATAGATATCAAGACGTTCCATCTGACGGTAAGGTCCATACTCACCCTCTTTGTCGATGCTTTCATCCCAATCCATACCTAGCCATTTTAAATAATCAAGTTGATTCTGTTCGCCACCCTCAACGTTTCGAGTTTGGTCTGTATCCTCGATTCTAATAATAAACTTACCGTTTTGGCTTCTTGCGAACAGATAGTTAAACAATGCAGTACGAGCATTACCTATATGTAAATACCCCGTTGGACTCGGTGCATAACGCACCCTAACTTCGTTTCCCATTTTATACACCACCATTAATTTTATCTTTAACTGTCTTATTATTTTACCATTAGAGTCAAATTATCGGTCAACTGGTTTGTAGTAATACAACTACTTCTGTTGCGATTCCCTCTCCTCGACCAGTGAACCCTAGTTTTTCTGAAGTTGTAGCTTTCACATTCACTTGATCAACATCCGCTTCAAGAAGTTCTGCAATCACTTCTCTCATCGCAGAGATGTGAGGTGCCATTTTGGGCATCTGTGCAATAATCGTACAATCTACGTTACCAAGAACATAGCCTTTTCCTTTTACAATCTTAAAAACGTGCCGCAGAAGTTCTTTCGAATCAGCATCTTTAAATGCTTCATCTGTATCAGGAAAATGCTTACCAATATCCCCTTCTCCGATAGCACCAAGACAGGCATCTGCGACCGAATGCAGTAAGACATCTGCATCTGAATGGCCTAGAAGACCTTTTTCAAAGGGAATTGTTATACCTCCAATAATACATGGACGCCCTTCAACAAGCTGGTGCACATCAAATCCATGTCCAATCCTCATTATGCTCCACTCTCCTTTTTCTCTCTTAAAATAGCTCTAGCGAAAATTAGATCTTCAGGAGTTGTTAGTTTCACATTCCAGTAGTCACCTGGAATAACCTTTACGGTCCGTCCGTTCATTTCTACGAGACTTGCATCATCTGTCCCAATGATATTATTTTCTTCAGCCCATCTATGAATGTCTTTTATGATAGAAAGACGAAAAGCCTGCGGAGTTTGAACTGCCCACAAGCTTGATCGATCGATGGTTTTATCAACCGTTAAATCACTGACCTGCTTTACGGTATCCTTAACCGGTACAGCGACGATCGCACCGTCATATGTAGATGCAGCTTGCGCTAATTTAAAAGCCACTTCAAGAGTGAAAAATGGTCGGGCTCCATCATGAATGAGAACGATCTTATCTCCATCTAGTGCTTTTAGACCTTCATATACACTTTGCTGCCGCTCTTTTCCACCTGTAACAACCTTTGTGACCTTTGTGAGCCCATACTCTTCGATCAACATATTGAAATCTTCATGTTCGCGTTCATTCACTGCTAAGACAATTTCCTCACAGTGTAAGTCACTCTGAAAAACCGATATCGTATGAACGATAATCGGCTTTTCATCAAGCATGATAAATTGTTTATTTTTCCCTGCATTCATTCGCTTCCCCTGGCCTGCTGCAGGTATAACAACAGAATACTTCAAACCTAGAACCCCCGTTACCTATCCCCTAGAGCGCTTTTTCTAGCAACTTGGGCTTGGCAAAAATCATACGCCCCGCAGATGTTTGCAATACGCTCGTCACAAGAACATCGATTGTCTTACCAATGTAGTCTCTTCCATCTTCTACTACAATCATTGTACCATCATCCAGGTAAGCCACTCCCTGGTTATACTCTTTGCCGTCCTTAATCACCTGAACATTAAGCTCTTCTCCCGGAAGAACAACTGGCTTAACTGCATTTGCGAGATCATTGATATTTAGAACTTGAACCTTTTGTAGTTCACATACTTTGTTAAGGTTGAAGTCATTTGTAACGACCATACCATTAACAAGTTTAGCAAGTTTCACGAGCTTACTGTCTACTTCTTGTATATCTTCAAAGTCACCTTCGTATATTTCAACATTAACGGCAAGCTCTTTTTGTATCTTGTTTAGAATATCTAGACCTCGACGTCCTCTATTTCTCTTCAGTACATCAGAAGAATCAGCTATATGTTGAAGTTCTTCAAGTACAAATTGAGGGATCACAAGGGTTCCTTCAAGGAAACCAGTCTGACAAATATCAGCGATTCGTCCGTCGATAATTACGCTAGTATCAAGAATCTTTAATTTCGATGAGCCAGAGTCAATGTCAGGTTCATCAGAATCTTTCTTCTTCTCTCTACCTCTGTTGTTATTGAATAGGTTAATAAGTTCATCTCGTTTCTTAAACCCAACCTGGAATCCAAAGTAACCACAGAGCACACTAATAAAGATAGGCAGAACGTTGCTAACGACTGGCAGCTTAATCTCAGCCAGAGGCATATTAATTAAAAATGCAACTATAAGTCCAATAATCAGCCCAATTGTCCCAAACAAAACATCACCAACAGGTGCTTTAACAACCTTCTCTTCAATAATGCGAATAAAGTCAACGATATAATCTGTTATCCAAAAAGTTGCTAGGAAAAATAGCACCGCTCCAATCACAGCACCTGCATAAGAGTTACTGAAAACGGATGGTATGTCCCCTATATTGAGTAATTGAATAAATTCTGGTAAATAAACTAAGCCCAGTGCTCCGCCTAAAATGATAAAAAATAACTGAATGATCCACTTTATCATTGACGTTTTCACCTCCTTCTATCATTATATACAATTTACTAAAATTGAAACGTTATTCTTGAAGTTTGCGAATTTTATAGTATGATAATAGGTTAGCTTTTATTCCAATAAATTAATTATAGAGTAGCACAGCCCCTATTGAATGTCTATTTGTTCGCCCTATATATGCCGGTCTACAAACAGTTGTTCTTGAATCCGTTTCAAGCCTGCCTTTATCTTTTTCGCGCGAATTTCTCCAATTCCTTCTACCTTATCCAACTCTTCGATAGAAGCTGTTGAGATATCATTAAGGTTCCCAAAGCTCGCAACGAGGTTTTCTATGATATTGGAAGGTAAACGAGGAATCTTATGTAGAATCCGGTACCCTCTCGGTTTAACAGCTTCGTTTTGTTCTTCGTAACCCAATATCTTCATAATTGAATGATCTTCAAGTAGATCATCACTCGTCAATTTCTTGAGTCTTTTCATAACATCTGCAGGTGTTTCATCAACATCTTTAACATAATCCCCGATGAGCCACCTAGCCTCAGCTTCAAGGTTTGTAACCAACTCTTCCATTTGCATACTGATTAAGCGGCCTTCTGTGCCAAGCTCATTAATATAATTTAATATCTCCTGCTTAATTCTGAGCACCATCTCTATTCTATGAATAACCTGCGCTACCTCTTGCAAGGTGGCAAGCTCTTCAAATTCAAGAGCACCAAGATCCGTAATTCCTTGATCTAACACTGATTTGTACTTTTCTAGCGTCTGCATCGCCTGGTTGGCTTTCGTTAAAATAACGCCGATCTCTTTCAATGAATAGCGAATGCTGCCTTGATAAAGGGTAATAACATTCCTTCTTTGAGATATTGAAATCACTAGATTGCCTGTTTGCTTGGCAACACGTTCTGCTGTTCGGTGGCGGATCCCGGTTTCCGTTGAGGGAATTGCTGTGTCAGGAATTAACTGCGTGTTCGCATAAAGGATTTTATTCGCCTCTTTATTAAGAATAATGGCGCCATCCATTTTTGCTAGTTCATAGAGGTACGCGGGGGTAAAGCGGCAGTCGATCGAAAACCCACCATCTACTAAATCTTGAACCTTTCCGTTATATCCAACAACGATGAGTCCTCCTGTTTTCGCTCGTAAAATATTATCTATACCATGCCTTAACATCGTACCTGGAGCAACAATCTTTAAGATGTCATTGATAACCTCCTGCTTTTTTTCTACCTCCATCAGTTACCCTCCCAATGCTTCGTTTAGTGCTTCATCTACGGTTTGGACACCTACAACCTGTATGCCTTTTGGAAATGTCCATCCTCCAATATTCTTCTGTGGAATAATTGCCCGCTCAAACCCAAGTTTAGCCGCTTCTTGCACGCGTTGTTCTATTCTAGATACTCGTCTTATTTCTCCTGTGAGGCCGATCTCTCCTACAACAATATCCGTAGCTCTCGTTGGTTTATCTCGGAAACTGGATGCAACAGAGACAGCGATTGCTAGATCGATTGCTGGCTCATCTAACCTTACCCCACCCGCTACGTTGAGGTAAGCATCTTGATTTTGAAGCAATAATCCAACCCTTTTCTCAAGAACCGCCATTAATAAGGAAACACGGTTATGATCGATTCCAGTCGCAGTTCTTCTAGGGTTACCAAAACTAGTTGGTGATATAAGTGCTTGAATTTCTACTAAAACTGTTCTTGTTCCTTCCATGGAAGCGACTACTGTTGAGCCGGCTGCTCCTGAAGACCGCTCTTCAAGAAAGATCTCAGAAGGATTAAGAACTTCTTCTAGTCCATCTTCTTTCATTTCAAAAACACCTATTTCATTCGTGGAGCCAAATCTATTTTTGACACCCCGAAGAATTCTAAATGTATGATGGCGTTCCCCTTCAAAATATAAAACGGCATCGACCATATGCTCAAGAAGACGCGGTCCTGCAATTGCTCCTTCTTTTGTTACGTGACCTACAATGAAAATAGCGATCCCTCGAGTTTTCGCAATCCTCATCAGCTGTGAGGTACATTCTCTAACCTGAGAAACGCTTCCTGGTGCAGATGTAACTTCCGATCGAAAGATAGTCTGAATTGAATCAATTATGACGAGTTGAGGCTCTATTTCATCTATCGCTTTACTAATATACTCTAAATCAGTCTCCGCTAATACAAATAGTTTTTCAGCGTCTACTCCTAAACGATCTGCTCGAAGCTTCGTTTGCTTCACCGACTCTTCACCAGATATATATAAAACTGGATGATCTCTGTCTGCGAGTTTTGAAGAAGTTTGTAGTAATAACGTTGACTTCCCTATCCCAGGGTCGCCCCCTACTAATGCGAGAGATCCAGGCACAATACCTCCACCCAGCACACGATCAAGCTCAACGATACCTGTTAATATTCGATCCTCTTTTTCCTTTTTAACGTTCCGAATCGATTCAGGCTTGCTTGTTGTTGTTGAATCACTGGACGTTACAAATCTCCTGCGATCATTCTCTGTTGGCACAAATTCTTCGACCATCGTATTCCACTGGTGACATCCTGGACATTTACCCATCCATTTAGGAGATTCATACCCACAATCCTGACACATAAATTTCGTCTTTTTCTTAGCCATGTTCTTCCTCACCTTCACTTTACCGAACACTTTTTCTTATATTATCATATCACAATTTTCAAGGTCATATGACCTTACTACGGTTGCTTATGTAGTGGAAAATATTGATCTATATCCTTTTCCCTTAAATGACTCGAAACATGCCTATCAAAATAAGAAAACCGGAAGACAGCAGCCTTCCGGTTCAATCATTTTACTTAGATGTCGCTCCAGACAACGTTTCAACAACAAAATCATCATTATTGTAGTCGATTTTCACACGCTGTCCTTTCTCAATGTTCCCTTTTAATAGCTCTTCAGAGAGACGATCTTCAATGTGACGTTGAAGTGCTCTTCTTAGTGGACGAGCTCCATAGTCTGGATCGTAGCCTTCTTCTGCAATCTTGTCGAGAGCAGGATCGGAAAGCTCAAAATCGATACCATGGTCTGAAAGACGAGTTTTAAGCTGGTTCGCCATGAGTACGATGATTTCTTTCAAGTGTTTCTTCTCAAGTGAGTGGAACACAATGATTTCATCGATACGGTTCAAGAATTCTGGACGGAACGTCTTCTTCAGCTCATCCATTACTTTACCTTTCATATCATTGTACTCTTCGCCTTCAGATCCTGTTGTAAAGCCAACGTACTTATTACGCTTCAATGTGCTGGCCCCTACGTTCGAAGTCATAATAACGACTGTATTACGGAAATCAACTACACGCCCTTTAGAATCTGTTAAACGTCCATCTTCTAACACTTGTAGAAGGATGTTAAATACATCTGGGTGTGCTTTTTCAATTTCATCTAGCAAGATAACGGAATATGGTTTACGTCTAACCTTTTCAGTAAGTTGACCACCTTCTTCATACCCAACATAGCCTGGAGGTGAACCTACTAGCCTTGACGTTGCATGTTTTTCCATGTACTCAGACATGTCGATCCTAATAACTGAATCTTCTTCACCAAATAGGGTTTCAGCTACTGCTCTCGCAAGTTCTGTTTTACCTACACCAGTAGGTCCTAAGAAAATGAATGATCCAATCGGTCGCTTTGGATCTTTAAGACCCGCTCGTGCTCTGCGTACTGCTTTTGAGATTGATTTAACAGCTTCTTCTTGACCGATCAAGCGATTATGAAGGATTTCTTCCATTTTCAACAAACGCTCTGTTTCCTGTTCTTCGAGTTTCGAAACAGGGATTCCAGTCCAGTTAGCTACGACAATCGCAATATCATCAGGGGAAACTTCCTGATTCTCTTTACCTTGCTTTTCTTTCCATTCTTTCTTCGTTTGCTCAAGCTCTTCTCTCAAGCGTTGCTCAGAATCTCGTAAAGATGCTGCTTTCTCAAACTCTTGACTCTGAACAGCTGCATCTTTCTCTTTCCTTACTTCCTCAAGTTTTTTATCTAGTTCTTTCAAGTTTGGAGGAGCTGTATAGGAACGCAGGCGTACTTTTGAAGCAGCCTCATCAATTAAGTCGATCGCTTTGTCCGGAAGGAAACGATCAGAAATATATCGATCAGAAAGTTTCACTGCAGCGTCGATCGCTTCGTCTGTAATCGTTACACGATGGTGCGCTTCATAACGATCTCGTAGACCTTTTAGAATTAGCGCTGATTCATCACTTGTAGGTTCGTTTACCTGAATCGGTTGGAAACGACGTTCTAACGCTGCGTCCTTCTCAATGTATTTTCTATACTCATCAAGCGTAGTGGCACCGATACATTGAAGCTCTCCACGTGCTAGAGCAGGTTTTAAGATGTTAGAAGCATCGATTGCACCTTCTGCTCCTCCTGCACCAATCAGCGTGTGAAGCTCATCAATAAAGAGAATGATGTTTCCAGCCTGGCGAATTTCATCCATCACTTTCTTTAAACGATCTTCGAATTCACCACGGTATTTTGTACCAGCTACTACTGTACCCATATCTAGCGTCATAACACGCTTATCACGAAGCGTTTCTGGTACTTCATTATTTATAATCTGTTGAGCAAGACCTTCAGCAATAGCGGTTTTACCTACACCTGGTTCACCGATAAGAACTGGGTTATTCTTTGTTCTACGGCTCAACACTTCGATTACACGTTCGATTTCCTTGCTTCGACCAATAACTGGGTCAAGACCACCATCACGTGCAATTACAGTAAGATCACGAGCAAGACCATCTAGGGTTGGTGTATTTGCACTTGCCCCAGCTCCCTGGTGGCTAGATGAAGAACTCTCGTTACTACCTAGAAGTTGTAGAACCTGTTGTCGAGCCTTGTTCAAGCTAACGCCAAGGTTGTTAAGAACTCGTGCTGCTACGCCTTCACCTTCACGGATTAGACCTAACAAGATATGCTCTGTGCCAACATAAGAATGACTTAGTTTACGAGCTTCATCCATTGATAGTTCGATCACCTTTTTTGCACGAGGTGTATAGTGAATGGATTGAACAGAATCCTGTCCTCTTCCAATTAGTTTCTCTACTTCTTTTTGGATCTTTTCTGAACCAAGTCCAAGAGCAGTCAATGCCTTAGCAGCTATCCCTTCACCTTCACGAATCAAGCCTAATAGGATATGTTCTGTCCCGACATTGTTATGACCAAGACGAATGGCTTCTTCCTGCGCTAATGCGAGCACTTTTTGAGCACGCTCTGTAAATCGTCCAAACATCATCGTTCATCACCCTCCGATTTCTTCAATTGTTTTTCTAGTTCAAGTCGTTCTCTGATTAATGTAGCTCGTTTAATATCTCGTTCTGCAGGATTAAGACTAGCTCCTGCATATTGCTGAAGAAAACCTGGTTGAGTTAAAATAACTAGCTCATTAAGTATTGATTTAGTTATACCAGCAACAAGACCGATATCGATTCCTAATCGAACATTCGAGAGGCACTTGGCAGCTTCCTTCGATTGAATGATTCTGCTATTCTCAAGAATTCCAAGAGAACGATAGATCCTGTCTTCCAATTCAATTCTTGAATTATCTAGTAACTTCCTTCTTGCTGAGCGTTCTTTTTCAATTACTTGCATAACCACACCCTGAAGGTCCTCGATAATATCTGTCTCACTCTTACCTAATGTGATTTGATTTGATATTTGAAAAATATTGCCCTGGGCTTCACTTCCCTCACCATAACTCCCTCTAACAACGAGACCAAGTTGGTTAATTGCTGGGATAATGTGATTTAACTGCTGCGTTAACACTAACGCTGGTAAATGCATCATCACCGAAGCTCTCATCCCTGTTCCAACATTCGTCGGACAGCTAGTTAAATACCCTTTTCGTTTATCAAACGCATAATCAACTTTACTTTCAATCCAGTCATCAAGAGAGTTTGCAAGATTCAATGCTTCTTTAAGTCTTAACCCAGCTTCCAAACATTGAATACGAAAATGATCTTCCTCATTGATCATAATGCTGATCGTCTCATTTTCACTAAGTAAGACTGCTCCATTTTTGGATTGCTCTACAAGATTGGGGCTAACAAGGTGTTTTTCGACAAGAACTCTTTTTTGAGTAGGCTTTAGATCTTCCATCTCAATTAGCTCTAGTCTCCCAACCTCTTCATTAGGTGCCTCGTTAAATTTCGTTTTGATACTTTCTAGAACTTCTAAGTTTTGCTTCCCGTTAGAAAGAACGGGGAAAACATAATTTCTTAAATTCCGAGCAAACCTTATTCGACTGCTCATAACGATATCTGAATCTGGTCCTTCATCTTTCATCCATGGGCTAACAGCTTCGCTAATAAAACGCTGGAGTGACATCATTCTCCCCCTTCCGACGCTTTATGTTCGAGAGAACGAATTAAATCTCTAGTTTCAGCAGCTTTTTCAAATTCCTCCTGCTGAATATATTCTTGCATTTTTGTTCGCAGGTTTTGAACTTTACGTTCAATTTCAATCGCTGCTCCGGCACGTTTTGGTAATTTACCAGAATGAACAGTATTACCACCATGAACCTTTTTCAAAATGGGATCAAGTTTTTCTGAGAACGTTTTGTAGCACTCTGAACATCCAAAACGGCCGATCTGCGTAAACTGTTGATACGTTAACCCACATTTCGGGCAGCTTTGACGTTCTCTATTGTAAATAGGATGTGTAGAGCTATCGTTAATAGGTGTTTCAAAATTTAGTAACCCCGATAATAAGTTATGGATAGAAAAATGGTTAGTGCCTGGCTCAAGCTCACCTTTTTCTTTGGCACATATTTCACAAATATGGAATTCTGTTTTTTGTCCATTTACAATCTTTGTGAAATGGAGCGTAGCAGGACGCTCACCACATTCTTGGCACGTCATAGGGCACCCCTCCTATTTGTACACTATTGCTATTGTTTATATTTCAGTGCCGTCAGCATTGCACGCAACATATTCGCTCTTAGATGATCTCGAAGTGGTAATTCAATAGTGATAACGGTTCGATCGAGAACACTTAGCATTAACTTCGCTTCTCGTCCCGATATTACCTCTTCTTCTAAGAGTCTAAGTATAATATTTTCAGATACTGCTTGTGGCACTTGGTTTTTAACAATGTTAAGCATGTCATCGATTAAATCCGCATGAGTTTCTGGCTTTACCTTCAAAATCCTTATATAACCGCCTCCACCCCTTTTACTTTCCACAATATAACCTTTTTCAATCGTAAAGCGGGTGTTGATAACATAATTAATCTGTGAAGGAACACATTGAAACTTATCAGCAATCTCACTTCTCTTTATCTCAACGGCGTCTCTACCTTCTACCATTAAGATTTTCTTGATATATGCTTCAATTACATCGGAAACATTCCGCACTTCGCTGCCTCCCCTCCGTCCCCAAACTGACTTTGACTATATTTGACGTTAAGTATATTATAACGTGTTATTTCTGGATTGGAAAGTAACATGTCTTTTCATTTCATCGATGTGAACCTTACCATCATTCCCAGAAATAGTGCATTCATTCCTTACAATTTATTCTTTTTATCTTATCAATTTCTTTAAGGTGATCCACTAGAGTTGAGAGCTTCATTGAATTATTTGTATTAACTAGAATCGAGTAAGTGTAGATCCTTTTATTCTCTTCATAGTGAGTATCTTTAGGGTCGTCGGTTTTCATTTCTAGAACGCTAATATTCATTTCTTCCATTTTCTCAATGACAGATGTTAACGAAAGTCCTTCTTCTACAAATAGATTGATCCAATGCTGCGATTTAGACATGTAAAGCTTCTCTACCTTACTTAAGAACACGAGGCTCAACACAACGATTAATGTAGTAAGAATAGCTTCATATAACATTCCTACTCCTACTACCAATCCGATCCCAGCAACTATCCAAATCGATGCTGCAGTAGTTAGTCCCCTGACTGTCCAACCATTTGCCAAAATTGTACCAGCCCCTAAGAACCCTATGCCACTAATAACATATGACGGAATTCGAGAAGGGTCAAAATTTATATTAGCATGCGTCTGATTATACTCTTCAAAGCCAAACAGAGATAATAACATCATTAAACAGGCTCCAACCCCTACAAGGATATGGGTTCTAAACCCTGCTGGATGCCTTTTAAATTCCCTCTCCATCCCTATTACTCCGCTCAATATTGCTGCAATTAGGATACGTAGTGATATCGTTACAAAATTGTCGTCTAGTGTGATGTTTAATACTTCCATTTGAGATCCCTTTCTGTATTTTTTATGTTTTATAATACCCTGCTTCTAGTAAAAATTAACGTCGATATTAGTATGAATGCCATCTACCATTTGCGCGGTCGATGGAGGTTCTCATAGATAAGTTTTGGGAGTTTTTAAGCAAGAATAGGCGGAAAAGTTACGTGGGATCTGCGGATTTTTCATTTTATCGGCAATATTTTGGTTTTATCAGCGGAATTAAGATTATATCCGCGAAGCGTTAATTGTAATTAATGATTAGTCAAAGGAACATTCAGACAGTACTCGGGAGAGAAGGGAACTTGCAGAATATCCGCGAATTTTTCATTTTATCCGCGATATTATTGATATATCCGCGCTTTTTGGTTGTTTATCCGCGAAACCGTCTTTCCAACCATAGATTACACAAAACCTCATTCAGACAACACTTCTCACTTGCCTAGCGACGTCCTACTCTTGCAGGGGGAGAGCCCCCAACTACCATCGGCGCGCGAGCTTAACTTCCGTGTTCTCATACGGGGCGCGATAAGCGGCGAACTTCTTCGTCAGCTGCGCGATCCTGGATCCTCATAGATCTCCGACTATCTACTCCGGTCCAGACTCACTTGCTTCCTCGAATTTCTTGCTTCTCCCACCCCTACGAAGCTTTCGGGGATGTTCTTGGATGTAATTCAAGATGAAATACTACCTTACGGTACTACTCCAAAGAAATAAACCATACAAAAAAAGCCAGAGGCTTAACCTCTGGCTTCTCACTTGCCTAGCGACGTCCTACTCTTGCAGGGGGAGAGCCCCCAACTACCATCGGCGCTGAAGAGCTTAACTTCCGTGTTCGGCATGGGAACGGGTGTGACCTCTTCGCCTTCATCACTAGACTTACAGGATGTAAGCCGTTCGATGTTCACCACAGGACGTGGTGGAACTTAATCGAACTTCTTTTCATTCCCTGAAAACTAGATAGCACTCGCAACGTATTCCAATAATATTTTTCGCGATGTCTAGTGCCGCAGGCTATATTCTTGCCCATTTCACTCTTTCACTTCAGGCGGAAAACGCCTTACGTTCAAGAGCTCCAATGGTCTACGAATATGAC
>NZ_JAIVAF010000009.1 GCF_020171805.1 Guptibacillus algicola
AACAATTTCTTGCATGGCGTTTCGTTCAGTTTTCAAAGATCGATTTGTTTCTTTCAATGTCGTTTTCAGCGACTTTATTAATGTATCACATCAACTCAATCGAAGTCAACAACTTTTTTAAGAAAAGATGGTGGGCCTGAGTGGACTCGAACCACCGACCTCACGCTTATCAGGCGTGCGCTCTAACCAGCTGAGCTACAGGCCCATCTTATGGAGCGGGTGATGGGAATCGAACCCACGACATCAGCTTGGAAGGCTGAGGTTTTACCACTAAACTACACCCGCATTATATAGATGGTCGGGAAGACAGGATTTGAACCTGCGACCCCTTGGTCCCAAACCAAGTGCTCTGCCAAGCTGAGCTACTTCCCGACTATGTTATTAAGAAAATGGCGCGCCCGAGAGGAGTCGAACCCCTAACCTTCTGATCCGTAGTCAGACGCTCTATCCAATTGAGCTACGGGCGCATTATATAGTTGGTGCGGTTGAGAGGACTCGAACCTCCACGGGGTCTCCCCCACTAGCCCCTCAAGCTAGCGCGTCTGCCATTCCGCCACAACCGCGAATCGTTTTTTCGTAAATCATTGTTTGAATTGGTGCGGGTGAAGGGACTCGAACCCCCACGTCGTAAGACACTAGATCCTAAGTCTAGCGCGTCTGCCAATTCCGCCACACCCGCAAAAGAAAATGGTGAGCCATGAAGGATTCGAACCTTCGACCCTCTGATTAAAAGTCAGATGCTCTACCAACTGAGCTAATGGCTCGATAGTGGCTGGGCTAGCTGGATTCGAACCAGCGCATGACGGAATCAAAATCCGTTGCCTTACCGCTTGGCTATAGCCCAATATCGATGTTAGTTATTAAAATGGCGGTCCTGACGGGAATCGAACCCGCGATCTCCTGCGTGACAGGCAGGCATGTTAACCGCTACACCACAGGACCACTTAATGCAGTTTTGTTTTTATATAAAAGTTGGTGACCCGTACGGGATTCGAACCCGTGATACCGCCGTGAAAGGGCGGTGTCTTAACCACTTGACCAACGGGCCATAAAAATGGCGGAGAAGGAGGGATTTGAACCCTCGCGCCGCTCACGCGACCTACACCCTTAGCAGGGGCGCCCCTTCAGCCACTTGGGTACTTCTCCGTTTGGCTCCACAGGTAGGATTCGAACCTACGACCGATCGGTTAACAGCCGATAGCTCTACCACTGAGCTACTGTGGAATAATATGATGTTTGTTGTCGTCTGCGTTATCGGCGACATTTAATATAATAACTCATCCAGCAAGCAAAGTCAACACATTCTCATAAGTTTTTTAAACTGTTTTTGAAGCGTTGAATGAGCGTTTTGGACAAGTCTCTCAAAGAGACTATATTAATTTAACACATAGCACTTGTACCGTCAATAATAACATTCAAGAAGTTTTGAAGAGTTTTCCCTTGCACTTTCCACAAACGAACCTTGATGTATCTATTCTTCGTTTCCTTTTATAAGAAGCTTCGCACTTTGAGCATTGATAAAAGTGTTTCACCTTCTCCGTACGCCTTTGATTAGGAACAGCCTGGCAGTAGCGCGAGCCACCCACACGATTGAGAAGTACTTTAAAATCTCGATCTCGATGCTTATATCCCTTTCCTTGAATGTGAAGATGGTAGTGGCAAAGCTCATGCTTAATGATTCCCGTTAGTTCATCAAGACCGTACTCATCGTAATGCTTCGGATTGAATTGAAGGTTATGGGACCTCAATAGATAACGACCACCAGTTGTTCGTAAGAGTGGATTGAACGTTGCTTCGTGAGCAAAGGGTATTCCGAATGATTCGATCGATATTTTTTCTACCATTGATTGTAGCATTTCATTATCCATAAATATCCCTCCTGTGCTTCGAACACACCCAAGCAGTTTATCATAAACTAATTTACAGCATCTAATCAAACGTGTCATTAGTTAAAAGGAGGAGATTTTGATGCCTGTCTGGTTTAAGAGACAGCTTCAACAAGCCTATTTAGAGAAAGACCGCTATCAGATTAAGTTATTAAACCAATGTTGGTTCTTTTATAAAAGAAAACACCGCCCCTAAGGGCAGTGCTTATGATGGTTGTAACATTGTAAGGGCAATTCTCTCCCTTTGTAAATCAACACTGTCTACCCATACAGTAACAACTTGACCTACATGGACCACGTCCATTGGGTTTTTGACGAATCGATTCGTTAATTTTGAGATATGCACGAGGCCATCTTGTTTCACACCTATATCAACAAAAGCACCAAAATCGACTACGTTCCGGACTGTACCTTCTAGCTCCATTCCTTTTTCAAGGTCTTCCATCTTCAGAACATCTGTTTTCAATAATGGTTTAGCAAGGTCATCTCGCGGATCTCTTCCGGGCTTTTGAAGTGACTTGATAATATCCTTTAACGTAGGTTCTCCTATTTCAAGCGTTTGAGCCGTTACTTTAACCGAAAGTGATGAAAGTGCTTGAACAAGTTTATCTGAACCAATATCTTTTGGATCACATCCAATTTGGACAAGCAATGCTTTCGTTACGTTATAACTTTCTGGATGGATTTCCGTTTGATCTAGGGGTTGTTTTCCTTCCATAATCCTTAGGAACCCGATACACTGCTCGTATGTTTTCGCACCAAGCCTAGGTACTTTCTTTAACTGTACGCGACTCGTGAACTTTCCTTCTTCATCTCTCTTTTTCACGATATTACTAGCTACTGACTTAGACAGTCCTGCAACATATTGAAGGAGGGACACAGAAGCAGTGTTCACATTAACCCCTACCTGGTTTACTGCAGTTTCTACTACGAACGTTAGCTGATCATTTAACTTCTTTTGTGAAACATCATGCTGATATTGGCCAACTCCAACTGACTTTGGATCGATTTTCACGAGCTCAGCAAGAGGGTCTTGAACTCTCCTCGCAATTGAAACAGCGGATCGTTCTTCTACCTGAAGTGATGGGAACTCTTCTCTTGCAAGGTCTGACGCTGAATAGACGCTTGCCCCAGCCTCATTAACGATTAAATAGACTACTTCAGATTCTACTTCATTGATCACTTCGGCAACAAACTGCTCAGATTCTCTTGATGCAGTACCATTTCCGATTGCAATCATTTCGATATCAAATTCCGAAATTAGCTTTTTGACGATCTCTTTTGATTTTTCGACCTCAGAACGCGGTGGAGTGGGATATATAACTGATACATGAAGCATCTTTCCTGTATCGTCAACAACCGCAAGCTTACAACCCGTTCGATAAGCTGGATCTAACCCAAGCACTCTTTTTCCTTTTAGAGGTGGCTGAAGCAGGAGGTGCTTTAAGTTCTCAGAGAAGATATGTATCGCCTGATCCTCTGCCACTTCTGTTAATTCCTTACGAATCTCCCTCTCTACGGAAGGTTGAATCAATCGCTTATAAGCATCTTCAATCGTTTCTTCCATAATGGAAACACAATCTCCCTGCTGCTCGCGAATCAGCTTTTTGCGTAAGTATTCATATATCGTATCAAAAGGTGTGACGACGGAAGCCTTCACTACTCCCTCTTTCTCTCCTCGGTTGATAGCAAGAACGCGGTGAGGAACAATCTTCGCAATTCCCTCTTGGTAGTCGTAATACATTTCGAAGATTTTCTTAGGATCATCTTCTTCTGATTTCACTTTCGTTTGAAGCGTACCGTGCTGAAACGTCTTCGCTCTGATCCACTTCCTCGCTTCCGCATCATCCGAGATCCATTCTGCGATAATATCTTTTGCACCCTGTAGCGCATCTTCTATAGTAGAAACTTCTTTTTCTTCTGAAATAAAAGTAGATGCTATTTCTTCTGGATTTTCTTTCCCCTCATTCAATAACCATTCTGCTAATGGCTCCAACCCTTTTTCTTTTGCAATCGTAGCTCTTGTACGCTTCTTTTGTTTATAAGGTCGGTAAAGGTCTTCGACTTCTTGGAGCTTTGTCGCTTTCACTAGCTTCCCTTTTAACTCATCCGTTAACTTACCTTGTTCCTCAATAAGACGAATTACTTCTTCTTTTCGATTCTCGAGGTTTTGTAAGTAAGTCCATGACTCCTGAATCCCTCTTAACTCAACCTCATCAAGGCCACCGGTCAGTTCTTTTCTATACCTGGCAATGAACGGCACAGTGTTCCCATCATCTAAAAGCGTGATGACCTGACGAACACGTTCTTCTGATATATTCAGCTTTCGTCCTACTCTATTAAATAGTTCCGGTTGCTTTTCAGCCGTAATTCCCAAAGCCATTCCTCCTAATTACATACATAATAGTATAAGTTTACAGGAATATCACCCTCGTTAAAAGTCTCTCCAAAATAAAAAAGCCCTCCATAATTACGGAAGAACTTTTCACTAGACGGGTTTCCCCACGAGTAACGTGATATCATCATTTGTTGGTGGCAGTGTATTTGTTAGGTGACGAAAGGATTCTTCGACCGTATCATACTTAGCAATCATCGCATGATTTCTTGAGCTAATTTGAACACCATCAGAAAACGTTATGAATGAAGAGCCTTTAGGATATTCGATGTTTTGAACTTTAACTTTCTGAAGCTTACCCGAAAGATAACCTGAATAGGATATCGGACGAATAATTCGACCATCGGGATGGTATACAATTAGATTGATATTGCCGATTCCGCTGAACTCCATTTGTCTCGTTTGGAGGTTCAATTTGAAAATAGACAAGACACATCCTCTTTTACCTTTCATCTCTTCATTGGCAAGCTTCATTAATTCATCTACATCTTCTTCCTGGTTATCCTTCACAGCATTAATCGCTGCAAGTGAGGAATCTCTTGCCAGATCTCCGCTTCCAAGACCATCTGCTACAGCACAGATGAAATGGTCCTTGGTTTCTTCAACGAAATAGCTGTCTCCACACATCTGATTACCGTCTTTTGCCTTTTGATATGCTGCTACGGTCAACTGGTCAAATTCATAATGATGATACATACCTAAAAGGCCTCCGTAGGTTCTATACGAATTGCCTGCCTTAGCTTTTCTAAAGCCCTACGTTGTAATCTAGAGACATGCATTTGTGAAATCCCTAACTTCTCACCCGTTTCCTTTTGACTCATGTTCTCGAAATACGTGCAGTTAAGTATTTCTTGTTCTCGCTCACTTAGAACAGCAAACGCCTTTTTCAATACCATCTGTTGATCGACAAGATCAAAGCCTTGTTCCTGGTCACCGACTAAGTCGAGTAAGGTAACTGTACTACCTTCCTGATCAGCCTCGATCGAACTGTCAACAGACAGAGCTTGGTAGCTTTTGCCCATTTCCATCGTCTCAAGTACTTCCTCTTCAGAAACATTGAGGTATTCTGCCAATTCATCCACTTTTGGCGAACGCTGTAATTCGTTTGTAAGATCTTCAACAGCTTTCTTAATACGTGGCCCTAGTTCCTTTATTCTACGGGGAACATGGACACTCCACGTTTTATCACGGATGAATCGCTTGATCTCACCTACGATGGTTGGAACTGCAAACGACTCGAAGCTTCTTCCAAACGAGGAATCATAGCGTCGAAGCGCAGCAAGCAACCCAATCATACCTACTTGGGAAAGATCATCATGAATGCTTTTACCTTTTGAGAACTTCCTTGCGAGGGATTGAACTAAATCTTCGTATCTTTCGACTAACTTAAGTTGGACCACTTCATCAGTCGGATCATTTTGATATTGTTCAATCCATTCGTATACTTCATTCTTGCTATCTTTATTTTGGGGTTGATGAGATTGTGCCGGCATCTGCTTCCACCCCATCTCTGTGGAGGAACTTCGTCATCATCACAACAACACCATCCTCTCCACTGATTTCCACTTTGTCCATCAGCGATTCAATAAGAAAGAGCCCTAATCCTCCTTCACTGAGTTGATCAATGGATTTATCACTATCAACAGGTCCGAGCTTCTCAGAGACCTTAGAGTAATCAAAGCTTTGCCCACGGTCTAGAACCATCATTTCAAGTCGATCTTCATAAATGCCATAACCGATTGTGATTTGTCCTTTTTCGTCTTCTTTGTAAGCATGGTTTACAGCGTTCGTACATGCTTCAGATAGCGCGATTTTGATATCTTCGATTTCATCATATGAGTAGCCCATACGGTTCGCAATTCCTGAAACTGTTAATCTTGCTACACCTACGAATTCAGCCTGGGCTGGTATTTTCATTTCTACGAAATCAGAAATATTGATCACTTTGATCCCCCCTTTGCGTCTTCGATGTCAATCACTTCGTCTAGACCAGTGATTTCAAAAAGACGTTGAACTCTCGATGTCATACCACGAAGTTTTAGTGTACTACCATGTTCTTTAGAGGATTTAAGGGCTCCGACGAAAACGCCCAATCCTGTACTGTCCATATAATTAACATCACCGAGGTGAACGAGTGTTTCATGACTTTCCTTACCTGTTAGTGGAAGCAAAGCTTCTCGCAGTTGGGGTGCAGTGTATGCATCAACTTCTCCTGCAATGTATAGATTATGTGTATTTCCTTGATCCTCTTGTTTGATCTGCAAATTCATAACATTTCCCCCTTATAGGTCGTTACATAATAAATTTTCTTTTCACGAAATGAATACTAAATTCTTATTCCACGTTTTAGAGAAAACTAAACCTTTCTTCTCAAAATTAATAGTGTAAAGTCATCTCGGAGTTCAAATTCTTGCAGTCGCTCAAGCTCTTTGTAGACAGAATCCACGATTTCTTGCGCAGAGAGGTGTATATATTTACGGATCATAGCGACAATCTCATCACGTTCGATGAAACCTTGGCTCGATCGACATTCTGTTACACCATCAGAGAGCATGATAACCATATCGTTCCCATTTAGTACGCGCTGATATTCTCGATAAGATGTTTTCTTCGAAACTCCAAGGACTAGACCCTTTGTAAAGAGTTCCTCGAACTGATCTTTTTCCGAATCGTAAAAAAAGCCCGGTTCATGACCGGCGCCTGCATAATAAAATGAATGAACCCTGGAATCATATAGACCATAAAACATTGTGATGAACATATTGGGATCAACATTTTGTTCGACGACGCGGTTTAAGTTTTCAAGAACAGCACCAGGCTGCATTCGTTGCTCAGGAGCACTGTCCATCGCGTATTTAATCATACTCATACAGAGCGCAGCAGGAATCCCCTTACCAATAATGTCTGCGATCGCAACGCTTACGCAGTCATTTTCATCCTGAACGAAGTGGTAATAATCCCCGTTCATTTTTTGGGCAGGTTTGCTTATTGCACCGATATCCAGATTATCCACTTCTGGTTTCTTTCCTGCCAGAAGTGTTTGCTGCATATTAGCAGCAACCTCAATTTCTGATTCGAGTTGCTGCTGTCTGTTTCGAAGACTTTGGTGCTCACGGTACGCGAAACCGTAACCAATCATCATTTCGAGTAAAAAGTCATATGAGTTCTTAAGGGGCTCAGGCAAATCAGGGAAGAGCTCTTCTAGGACGCTAACATGGAGACTAACCGCCTCTTCAGGAGAAATTTGTTGTTCAATCATCTTTCTGCTGAACTGCTGTCCTTTATAGAGCGTCTGTTCTGACTGTTCCTCTAAATAGTTCTCTAATATCGATTTGTACTTTTCATACTGAAGGTCTCGGTCGTCCATTCTTGCTTATCCTCCTTACCGGAGCCATTTTATCGCTGTTATATTCGTGCCCTCATTTTCTTTTGAGTCTATTGTGAATTCATCCATGAGGCGTTTCACACCTGGAAGACCAGCTCCGAGACCACCCGAAGTCGTAAATCCATCTTCCATCACTCGTCTTATATCTTTAATTCCAGGACCAGAATCAGCCGCTATAATTTTTAAGCCTAGTTTGCTACCGGCCTCAGTTCGTTCAATAGTTACTTCACCTTTTCCGGCATAGAGATATATGTTACGGGCGAGTTCTGAGATCGCAGTAGTAATTCTTGCTTGATCCACTGTGCCAAACCCCAGTTCTTTAGCAATGTTCCTACCCGATTGTCTCGCTTTAACAATATCCCACTCATTACGGACTTCCACACAGGATTGGATATTCATTGCTTATCCCCCCAATTCCTGTTGTAATTTCTCTAACCCCTGTTCTAGATCTAATGCTGTAGGGACATTTTTCATCATGATACCTAAGTCGATCAAAGTAATCGCAACGGCGGGTTGGATACCCGTCAACACTACTCTTGCCCCCATTAAATTCGACATGCGCACAACATCGCCTAGTACTTTCGCGATGAAGGAGTCAATCATATCAACAGAAGTTAGATCAATGACAACCCCCTTTGCTCCTGTTTCATGAATCTTTTCGAGCAAATCTTCCTGAAATTGCAGGGCGGTTTTATCATCTAAGTCTACTTGAATCGTTATTAATAAATATTCATTGAGTTTTAAAATAGGAATTCGCACGGTATTTCCCCCTATTCATCAAGGTCGATCATTTGTCGTTTTGTCATTTCTAAAGCCGTTTTCATACCTTTGAATAAGGTACTCTTTGTTGGAAACTGTCCTAAATCTATACCTAAGTTAACAATTGTTTGTGCAATCTCTGGCCTGATACCAACAAGGATACATTGCGCACCAACGAGTCGAACCGCTTCAGCAGCCTGTATTATATGGTGAGCTACCATCGTATCAACAACTGGAACACCAGTAATGTCGATCAACACGACCTGAGAGCGATGTTTGATCACACCGGTCAAAAGGTTCTCCATGATCAACTTGGCTCTTTCCGTATCAATCGTGCCGATCAGAGGCATCACACTAATATTCTCAAAAACGGGGATTAATGGAGCTGATAATTCTTGAAGAGCTACCTTTTGGATCGAAACAGTGTTTTCCCAGTTTTTTGAGCTTTCATTGATCAATTGATTGATAATCGGATCGATCCAACGATCAATTTCGTCATACATATTGAAGACTTTCTCACTAGAATGATTCGCATCGAGTAGCACTGCTAAGATAATTCTACGGAAAGTTTGAAGACCTTGAGTGATATAGCTCAGTCTCCAGCCTACCTTTAATAATCTCTCAGCAAACTCTGTCATCCGTTCGGTCGGTCTATGAACGTTCTGTTCAATGTGTGTGTAAATAATCTCAAAGAGTTCATTATTTGTATCTTCATACGTTGCGTCGGTTATCGATTGCAACCTATGATCTTCACGCGCTCGTTCCATTTCATCCATCCATCTGGAATAAATGCGCTCGCGGCTTTCATTTAAAATCTGAATGATTAGCTTGTCCATGGTGCTCCTCCCTACAATCAACATGCTTAACATCTATCTTCTCATTACGAGTGAAGACTCGCAATAAATATACTTTCCGAGTATTATCCTATTTCATCACTATTATCTTAACACACTTTTCGACAGAGCTAGAAAATTCCCTTCTTTCGACAACATGAAATGTTTTACATCTCATCAAAAGTGATATATAACAAAAAAACTGCTCTAAGAGCAGCTCCGTTTTGCGAATATCTAATTGTTAAAAATCAATAAGCCCAAGGCTGATCTGCAGGGCTTCTTGCACCCGCTGCATCATACCCTCATCAAGGTGAGTGATTTTATCAGTTAAACGCTGTTTATCAATCGTGCGTATTTGTTCTAATAAAATAACCGAATCACGTTCAAATCCATATCGTTTGGCATCAATCTCTACATGTGTAGGGAGCTTTGCCTTTTGAATTTGTGCAGTAATTGCGGCAACGATGACAGTTGGACTAAAACGATTCCCGATGTCGTTCTGAATGATAAGGACTGGTCTAACTCCGCCTTGTTCAGAACCTACAACAGGAGAAAGGTCAGCAAAATACACGTCACCTCGTTTGACAATCAAGCCGTTACACCCCGCTTACTAAGCGGTCCACGGTGTGCTCTGCTTCCTCCTCAACAAGAAAGGCTTCTGCTGCAAGGTTCAAATTAATCTTTGCCATCTCCATGTACCCTTGGCGCATGGCGTCACGAATCTGCCGCTTCTTTCGTTCGCGAATATACATTGTCGTGGCCTGTGAAATGAACTCGTTACGATCGACCTGTTCCTGTTGAATAATACCATCCACCTCATTCAAAATATGTTGTGGGAGAGTTACAACAATCGATTTTTTGTTTGCCTCTGTCACAAACATACACCTCCGAAGCACTGCTACTCATAATATAATTCCACTATTAATACTACCATTGTAAGCGTCTCATTGCAAAACAACTTTCCACAAGACTATTTCAACAAATTCTTGCAAATTCCTGTTTATATTTTATTATTTTTTTAAAATTGTATTCATTACGCCTTTTTTTTCTTTGTTTTCAATGAATACTCTAGGGACACGATGACTGATAATACAAGGAATTTCATAGTTTATCGTCTCTAGTTGCTCTGCAATGTCGTCTATTGTAATTTCTTGAGAGCCCTGTGACCCAATTAGTGTCACTTGCGTTCCTATAGGAAGTTGATGTGGAAGACTCACCATGAACTGATCCATACAAATTCTCCCCACGATCGGTACCTTTACGCCGTTTACTAGTACACTCATCTTATTAAGCTTTCTGATCCATCCATCAGCATACCCAACAGGAACTGTCCCAATCCACTCTCCTCGAGATGCTTTATAGGTAGAACCATAGCTAATAGGGTCGCCTTCATCCATCTGTTTCACGTGCACGAGTCGACTGTGCAGGCTGAAAGCCCGCTTGAGCTTAAATGGCTTACTCTTCTCCATATCAGGTGAAGGAATAAGTCCGTACATCGAAATACCAACTCGAACAAGATTACCGATTCGGTCTGGTATCCTCATAGACCCGGCACTATTTCCAAGATGAATCCAATCGGGTTCAATTCCACTAGCTTTAAGAGTAGACGCTAGCTTCTCAAATTGCTCAAGCTGAGTTTCAATGAACATATTCTCTGGTTCATCAGCTGTAGCAAAGTGTGTGTAAAGTCCCTCAGATATAATAGAAGGATTACGCTTGAGAGATTCCCCTATATGGTTTGCTTCTTCCTCACCCTTTATACCTAATCTGCCCATACCTGTATCTACTTTTAGATGAACACGAAGTTCTTTTCCACCTAGCACTTCCGAAACCTCGTCGATCCAATCTTTTTGAAAGGCTGTGAGTGTAATATTTTGTTCGGATGCAAGCTTTGCATGTATAGCTGGCACATAACCAAGCACGAGAATCGGAGCGTCGATTCCAGATTCTCTAAGACTCAATGCCTCATCCAAAATCGCAACAGCGAGATAGGAAGCCCCGGCACTTAGCGCAGTACGAGCGGAAGCTTCTGCACCATGTCCGTAACCATCCGCTTTTACGACTGCCATGATTGAAACACTCTCAGGAACGTGTTGCTTGAATGAAAAGATGTTTTGTTTGATTGCATCGAGATTGATCTCTGCCCACGTCTCTCGATAGAACGATTGATTATCCATTATTAATTCCTCCATCAGAAGCGATCACTCTGGCTTCTATTTTAGGAGTTTTTTATCAAAGATGCTACTTTCAACTAAGTGAGAAAGTGTTTTTTTGAAAAAAGGTTCAGCCATGTACACATAGCTGAACCCTCATGAAGTCTTATTTAATTTCAGTTTTACCGTAAACTGAACGGGCAACTGCTGCCATTTCTTCCGTCGATAGCTCTGTTGAAGCAAGGAAGAAATCAACACCATCATAGTGCCAGGAAATGGTTGTATCCGTCATGATCCCCATCGTAAATCCAAGGTCGATCGGCTCTCCATTGCTCATCGTAACTGGTGTACTCGTCTCTAGAGCCGCTTCACTTTTTTCCTCGATCAGGGTGAATGACTTTTCACCTGTGAAGCTCAAAATCACTTTATTCTGAGAAACCTCTTTCTCATCAGTGAGCCCTGTACCTTGTGGTTCGTACATTGGGTAAACAACTTCAAAAGGCTCATTCGTAGCAGCGATTACAGGAACTTCTAATTGAGCTGCCGTCATATTTCTTTCCATATCGAATGCTCCTTTATCGAATGAAGCATTGAACTTCATATCAGAGAATTCGATGTTTACGAGCGGCTTCATATCTTGGTTCATAATCGAAACTTTTTCTGGCGCAAGGTCTTTTTTGTTCAGCGTAATAGACTGTTTGGATAAATTCTTATTTTGATAGTTCGTGTTCGTTGTGAAAACATAATCCTGATCCTTTGCTTCGAACTTAGCAGCTGAATCATTTAGAATATCCTGAACAAGAGTGTTATAAAGATACGCTTGGCTTCCATTCTCTGGCCAGTCACTCTGGAATCGAAAACTTTTATTCAATGCCGGCGTTAGAACAAAAACCCCTTCATCATTTCTTAAGATAATTTGACTTTGTTCTTTTGAAGCATTCTTTAATTCAACACGATAATAAGATGGCTTCTGATACCATACTTCTACATCGTAACGCTGTGGCTCATCACCAGTCTCAAGAGTCATTTTGGCGTTGACCTTATAACTATCCATTTCGTTTAATTTCTTATCGAGTGAATCCACCACATCCTGCTGACTTTTTTGCCCGCACCCTATAAGCACAACCATCATCAATACACCTAGAAGTAAAATGGAACTGAACCTTTTCACTGTATTCAACTCCTTTGCCTCATTTAAAACGACAAAGAAGGTTCCTGTTTGGTGAAAAACTTATCCGTAATGATGTTTCAGAAATGAATGCAGAACAGCCGGAATCTGTTCAATGACATCGGTTGCCAGTACATCAAGCGTAGAATGTGCAGACTGGACAAGCATATCTGCTGCTTTCCCGTGAAGATAAACAGCATTGCTGATTCCTTCTTGAATCGACTGACTGTGCATAACAAAGGCAAGTACCATACCTGTTAACACATCGCCTGAACCGCCTTTCGCAAGTGCGGGATTCCCAGTCGGATTCACGAACTGGTTACCATCAGGATCTGTAACGAGAGTGTATGGGCCCTTCAATACGAGATACACGCCAAATTTCCGTGCGAATCTGTATGAGATCTCAAATCGATTTTGTTGTATCTCTGCAATCGAATAGCCTGTTAATCTGGCCATTTCTCCTGGATGAGGAGTTAGTATTGTAGGGGCTTGCCTTTTGGTCAGCTCTTCTTTTAGTCCACTCAAGTGATAAAGGGCATCAGCATCGAGCACAAGCAGACAATCTGCTTTCATTACAGTCTGAACGAGCACTCTTCCGCCCTCTTCTCGTCCTAGACCAGGTCCAGCCGCTATTCCATCAAATGAAAGCTCTTCTGACACTTCTCCTGTGAAGTGACCACCTTCAGAAGGCCAACCTTGAAAGATCGCTTCAATTAGCGCACCAGCTGTAACCGAAAGAATCTCTTCTGGCACTGCAGCCTGTATTAATCCTGCCCCACTACGGTATGCTGCTTTTGCCGTCATGATAGGAGCCCCAGCCATTCCGCTTGAACCACCAATAACTAGCCCTTTACCATGGCTACCTTTATGAGAGGATGCCGTTCGATCACTAAGGGTGTTTGCTACATCTTCATTCGTCCACATTTGCTTGGAACGAGATGTCTCGAATGCTCTATGAGGAAGGCCTATATTTAGAATTTCAAGTTCTCCGTAATAGTCAGCATCAGGGTAAAGGAAAGCACCCGTTTTTGGAGCTTGAAGAGTATATGTCCTCTCGGCTCTTATCGGTTTTGCTTCTCCTTCATATCCCCCATCAGATTGGAACCCACTAGGAAGATCCACTGAATAGACGGAGACTTCCGACTTGTTCATACCTTGGATTAGTTCCTTATATGGAGAACGAATCGGTCCTGAAATTCCAAGTCCAAGAAGACAATCGATCATGACTGTATAATGGTCAAGATGGCTAAGCAGTTCTTCATTCAAGGCTTTCCACTCGAACCCTGAATTTCGGAAAATAGTAAAGTGAGTCCTTGCATCTCCCTTCAACTTCTTAATAGGGGGGACGACCCAGACATCAACATCATACCCATGTTCTTTCAAATACCTAGAAAGAACAAAACCATCTCCGCCATTGTTTCCAGTACCAATAACGACTGCAATTCGTTGACCCTTCAACCTCTCTCTCATTGCATCGAACAACGCTTTACCAGCGTTCTCCATGAGCATTGCACCACTTAAGCCGATCTCCTCCATGGCAAACCGGTCTGCTTCATACATTTCTTCCCCGGATACGATTCTCACAACAGGTCCCTCCTGACCGTGATAAAATATATGAGCCAAATCTCAATGATATGCAGACTAGCTTGACGAGCTTTCAATAATTATTTGAGCTATGGCATGATCTTTTGTGTGTGAAATTGAGATATGTACTGTCTTTTCAGCGTTTCCTTCAATAAAAGGAGCACCGTCTTTTGATTTCTGAACCGTGATATCCTGAAAGCTTAACTTCCCAATTCCAGTGCCTACTGCTTTCGCATACGCTTCTTTCGCTGCGAATCGCCCTCCTAGAAACTCGATCTTTCTATGTCCTTTCAACTTTTCAAACTGTGCTAGTTCTTCCTTCGTTAAGATACGCGCAGGAAAATTCACATTTCGCTCAATCGCTTTTCGAATGCGATCTAATTCAATCATATCGATCCCTATACCCTGAATCATCTAACTCCTCCAATGTACTAATCCAATGCGTTAGCTCATAGTTTTAATAATAGTGCTCTTCTAACAGCTATGCTAAACTAGAAATAATTAATAGTGGAAACACCTGCCTGTAACAGGCAATTTTTCTATACTTCTTATAAAGGTGGTCGACTTCATGTTTTCAAGAAATGAAGACTTTCGCTCATTTATTCGTTATTATCCTATCATCTCCATACTTATTGGTATACATATCCTCCTCTTTCTTCTCATAAACCTTTTAGGTATGCGGTCGATCTTTAACTTGGGTGCTGGTGTTAATGGATATATTGAAGCTGGTGAATACTGGAGACTTGTTACACCGATCTTCCTTCATGCTGGATTCGCTCACGTATTGTTCAACTCGTTTTCACTTTATCTTTTCGGACCAGCTCTTGAGCAAATGCTAGGTAGAACAAAGTTCCTCATCGGGTACTTTGGTGCAGGAATCATTGCGAATATAGCAACCTTCTACCTTCAGGATAGCTATTTCAGTCATGTTGGAGCTTCCGGAGCTATTTTTGGGCTATTTGGAATTTACTTTTATATGGCATTCTATAGAAAAGAATTGATCGATCAAGCGAATTCGCAATTGATTCTTATGATTTTAGGTATTGGTCTCTTAATGACCTTCGTTAGCCCTAACATCAATATCCTTGGTCATATATTCGGTTTTCTAGGGGGAGCTGCACTAGCCCCTATGCTCCTAACAAAAGCGAGTCGTTTTATCGATCGTGGTATAGTAAAGATTCGGTACACAGATGATCCAGGGTCCATTCGATTTAAACCAAACCGTTGGAAAAGGAGAACGCCTCGAGGTGGCCAGAGTCCTGTTTCAAAAGTATTATGGGGAATTTTCATCGTTCTCGTTTTACTTGGTTTTATCGTTAGATTTCTATAAGAGAAGATATAATGAAAGACACCGGCAATCCACTTCCACTGGATTACCGGTGTCTTTCGTTTGATGAGAGTATATACTTTGAAATGGCGTCTTTTAAGCTTCCTGTAATGTGGAACGTTTGATCGACGTTGAAATCATTTTCCATCAGACGAAAAACGTGACGAGGCTTTAAACCGCTAAGAATTGGATTAACTCCTACCAATTGAATCATTTGATAAAAAGATTGAAATGCAAAGACTCCGGTCTCCTCTATCTCACCGATTCCATTAAAATCCAGAATGACATGTTCATAACTGCCAGTCTGAAGGGTTGAGAGTAACTGTTGCTCATTGATTAGAAATAATTCCTCATCAAGTGAACCAAAGAGCGGAATGACACATAGATTCGAAGAGATTGGGAGGAATGGACTCGATAACTTCTTTATTTTATTCATCGCATTTTCGAGTTCTTCTTTCTTATCTAACAAATCAAAGTTTGTTTCTGCTAATCGATCACGCTGCATTTGGAGCATAGAAGAAAGTTCCATGATCTGAGAATCCTGTCTCACACACAGTATCTGCCCTTCACCGTTATCTGTCCAACGAGCAAAGACTTTAAATAACATGTAAGGTGAATCCACTGTGTTTAATACGAGCTCGATTTCGTCCTTATTTTTCAATAAATCAATAGCTTTCTGCTTGCTTTCGGAATCAACACAATCAAGAAAAGACGCTGGTTTTGAAAATAATTCAGTTGCAAGCTCTGACTGCTCTTTAATGTTTAAATCGTGATCTACAAGAAATGCAGGTAACGGATGATGAACAAAGTCAACCATGATCACGACCATCACCTTTCTGTTCTTCAAGCCACAATTTAATTTCTTTAAGGTCAGGTACGAGCACCGTGTTCGTTGAGCAGTATTTAGATAAATCGTACATCGACGCAAGCCTACCACCGACAAGAACTTCTGGCTGATTGGATAAATTTCCTAGTTCAGTTACGTACTTCGATAATTGGTCCGCATTGTACAATATTGCCACTGAAATTCCTACTACCAAAGGCTGCCACTTACTCGCTGTATCAACCGCATATTCAAGAGGTAGATTAGCTCCTAATAACCGTGTATCCCAACCGTACTCTTCAAATAATAATGAAATCATTTTCAAGCCTAAATAATGCTGTTCTTGGTCGATACATAAGAAGAGTGCGCGCTTACCATTAGAAGGCTGTTTCCATTTCTTTTTCGCATAAGCATATCTAGAAAGAACATAGTCACAGGTCGTCGTTGCAAGGTGTTCATCTGCAACGGTAATTTCATTCTCTTCCCATAGCTTTCCTACCAATTGCATTGCATGTGTTAACACTTCAAAGGCAAGGTGACTACTATCGAATAATTCTGATTCAGTTTCTATTAGTTCCCATGCTTTATCCTCGTTACCTTCTAAAAGCAAATCGGTTAATTGTTTGATATCTACAGGCAAATTCTCACCTCTTTTACAATGAAGGACTATCTACATTCAATTCTTCTAATTCCTCTTTCCCTTTCGAGAGAATCCTTAAGTAGTCCTCTTTATATTCGAACTCGTTTGTTTGTTGTATTTCCTTTTCAAGCCGCTCAAAATTGTCGACCACATGCTTTGTTTGCATGCCTCTAGTCGTTAACAGGTTGTTTAACCAAAGTGCATAATCAATAAAGAACTCATCTGATTCTAACTTGCAAGCTGAGTCTAAATGCTTGATATGGTGGTAGTTATCTTCTCTGCATTTCGTTCTTCCTCGTTCGCCGAATTTCTCTAGCAGTTCAGGCATGTCTTGATAAATCCCTTCAACTACTCGTGCAACAATATGATCGATTGTTTCCTTCATTCTGCAACTACCTTATATCGGTATACTTTTGGCTTAACAGCAGCCAATTCGGCATCAGGATACTTCTTCTCTAATTCATGTATCTCTTTGTACGCTGGACTTTTCATCCAAGCGAAAAAGTGCTCCTTCGTCTCCCATTTCATTTGTACGGTCAACTCTTCTGGGCGATGTTCACTTTGTAGTAGAGTAAAGGATATAAAGCCGTCAAAGTCATCAACTCTTCTAGACCTTTTTTGATAAATTCCGATGACCTCGTCCACTTTATCTTTAGGTACTGTGATGACAGAGTTCACAATGTACATCTTTCTCCCCCTTACCTTTATTCATTCAAGTTATTTTCCTTTTTTACACTATATTTGTAAGAATACCAGTTCAACAGTTCATGTCCATTGTTAAGCTCAATATCTCGTACTCTGAATTGCTTTCCAGCAAGACTCGATAAGATCGAGACCTGGAACGTTGTTAAGGATTTCCGCTTTTGAAATAGCGTGGAATGCAGCTCCATCGCCTGGATGCGTTTACGTGGTACATAAACACGTACCCTGCCTATTTGCCTAAACTGCAGGAGTGTCGTTGCTTCTTTCATACTCCAGCCTCCATCTTTGTAATGAAGGAATCCAACAAGACAAGCAATAGGAATAAGAATGAATGAAAGATAGCCTAACGGCACGAAATAACTAATCAATCCTACAGGAATGAGAACTGGCAGTGAAAAACGAAACATATAGCGATTTCTAGCCTTCACAGGTAGTGGCTTCATTTCCTGATGAACTGGTACTTCAGGTATTAGCTCCTCAAGGAATCCTTGGATCTTCTTTCGCTTCATTAGTGGAAATAAAACAGTTGAGAACTGCTCGTCTTTCCCACCACCACCTCCACTTTCTACATAGAGAGCGGCATATCCAAACGGTTGCCTTAATAATCCTTCAACCACTCGTAACGCTTGAACACGCTGGACTGGAATGGTCAGTTGACGACGTTCTAATATACCTCTTTTTATAATAAGGTCATCTTCTGTACGAGAAAGAACAAATCCACCATACTTCAGTACTGTCCCCAATACAGAAAAAATCCATGATAAGAGTAGCACGACAACCGCTCCTATAAGAATAAAGGTGAGCGTGGCATCCATCACTCGTTCAGTAACGGTTGTATAGAATTCACCCGGAAGAATATTATCTACCTGTGAACCGATAGCGGCAATAAATGATAAAAACACACCTATACCACCAGAAGTAGACGCTGCTATAATTAAGTCTTTTTTCGTTAAGCGATATTCCTTTACAGGACGTTCGATGATAGGTGAATCGTCTGTCTCTTCTTCCTGAGATTTCTTGGATTTGTATAGCTCTCTTTTCAACTGTTCAGCCTCAAACTTACTCAAAGCAGACATGACTACTTCTGGTTCACCGCCACCACCGGCAGTTTCAATCTGAACTTTTACTAAACCGAATAATCGCTGGATAACTCCCTGGGAAGTATCGATCGATTGAACACGCTCACGAGGAATGAATCGCTTCTTACGGAATATGAACCCTTGGTGTATTTGCAATTCGTTGTTTTTGATTTGGTAATTATAGAACCACCAACTCAATACGCCACTTCCTAAAGTGAATAGTAAGAAAGCACCCATAATGAGAAAGTGCCACCATGAATAACCTTCTCCACCCCTACCTATAAACACGAAGATAACGAGAGGAATTGCTACTTCTTTTAAGGAAGTCAAAAACGCCAAGAGCATCGCAACTGGATGAAGTCGTTTCTTCTCAGACATCATCTTCTGTTACCCTTGCTAGTACGGAAATTCGATCTCTTAATTCATCAGCAACTTCATTTGATAGTGCAGGTATTTCGTGGGTGGTAGCTGCTGTTGATATGGTGACAGATGAAAGCTCATATGCCCGTAATAGTGGACCTTGCCTCGTGTCGACATGTTGCACACGGACCATAGGAATTAATGTACGCTTTACGATAAGTACTCCGTGTTTTAGTTCAATTTCATGCTCACTTACTTCATAACGCCACTTTTTATAACGAAGGAGCGGTAAGATCCATATTTGTAGGGCAATGAGGATTGCCGCAACGATACATGTTACTACCAGGCTCCAAATAGGTAGAATACCCACAAAGTAATGCAAACTAAACACCCCAGCAACAATCCCTACTAGTAGGATAGATAGTATTGCACCTGTAATCTGCCATACTTTTAAACCTCTTCGATCAATTTGTTTTGAAGGATCTGGTCGCATCTCTTACCTCTCTTTCTTTACTCTCTTTACAAAAGTTATCTTCAGTTAAGTATATCACTGTTATTTTACGCTATCTATAAATGACCACTACAGTCTCCCATTTTACAAATAGAAAAAGCTTGAGCAATTTGCTCAAGCTTTTGGATCAAAACACTTTTGAAATATGGGGACGTTCTGACTCTCTCATACTGGTTATTTCCTTACATTCATGATCCCAAAGTGAAAGGATTTTTTGGTCAGCATCATAAAACGTCAAATGCTTATTCGTACATTCGATGAGCTCTACGCTTGGAATCGAATACTTTTCTTGTTTTCCTGTCTTAGAGCAAATATAAACGAGTTGATCGCTCTTACCCGTCCTTCCGTTCAGACCATGAACAATTAAACTACCGTTCCAAGAATGAATTGATCTTGGTGAGAAGTCGAGCAGAAAAGATTGTTGAACACGGAACTCTTCATCTAATAATAGAATCGTATCTTGATGTGCAGCTGAGATAGAAAGAGCAGCTATATAAATCCCATGATCTTCTACCATCATATTTATAGGAGAATAACCCTTTTCGAGCTCGATCACGTTTTTCCCATTCCCATCAAACACCGTCAGGATCGCTTTATCTTCTTCAACGCAGTAGGAGGAAACGATGAGCTTATTGCCTTTCCGCTTCAAATCACAAAAGATTCCTTTCACATGCCATTGATGGGTAATACGAGGGTCATCTTTTGAGAATTCATAGATCCACCCGTTCCATTCTTCACCTTCGCATGCGATACAGATACTATTATGGTACTCATAAAAACTAGGGCTACCATTTACCTGAAATGTGCGCAGCTGTGCGAGGCGATGTATAAACACATACACCTCAAAATGGGTAGGGGATAATTGTTTAGAAAACCAATAGTTATGGTTCGCATCTTTTACAACATTTGAATAACCTTCATCGCTCGTAATCGGTAATTTGGGTACATTGACCCTATCGATTGAATGAGCATGAGTTAAAGGGTCCTGTTCTTCGTAAGATAATGCTTTACTACCGTATGCCATTCTAAACTCCCCCTCCATAATCAGCCGCCTTTTTCAACAATAACAGGAAAAAGGTTGGATATTTACTACCGATCCTTGCTGTTAGTACTAGTGTAACATTGAATGTTATAAGGGGGTATTGGGAAATAACAATAACTTTTGACTCATTATTTGCGTTTTTCATTTCCTAGTTTCCCAACTCTTATTAGATTGAAAGGGCCTTTAGTCCCTTTATCCTTAATCTTCCAGTATTTTTATATCTGCTTTTCCTTGTTTTAGGAGAAGATTCTTGACAGTTGTTAAGAACTAGACAACAATTATACCGAATAGAACGCTGAAAGGATGAGATTCGCATGGCAACAAACCACGATGAGTATATTCATAGTCTATTTGGCACGGAAGAACCTCTACTTCAAGATGTCACCGAATCAATTAAAGGAAACGGAATGCCAGCTATCTCAGTTAAACCAGAGGTCGGTCGTTTGCTCTCCATTTTGGTCAAGATGACTCGTCCTCGACATGTTATGGAAATCGGTGCGTTAGGTGGTTATAGTGGAATCATTCTAGCTGGAGCCCTCGATAAAGAAGGATCCCTAACCTCACTAGAGCTAGAACAGTCCTATGCAACGGTTGCACAAAGCAATTTGAAGCGAGCTGGGCTTGAAGATAAAGTTAAATATGTCATAGGTCCCGCTCTTCAAAACATGGAATCCCTCTACAACGCAGGTCAAAGGTATGACTTCTTTTTTATCGATGCGGATAAAGTTAATTACCCTGCTTATCTCGATATGGCAATAAAACTCGCTTCTAGAGGTGCAATCATCGCAGCAGACAATACCCTCCAAGGGGATAAAGTTTTTGATGAAACGGTCTCAGATGAAAACGTTGAAGCAATGAGAGCATTCAATGAAAAAATGGCAAACGATGAGCGACTTGAATCTATTATTCTCCCATTATGTGATGGGCTCACGATAGGAAGAGTAAAAGAAGAAGAATGAAAGGTAATCTAGTACCAAAAAAGCCTTCTAGCATGAACTTGCTAGAAGGCTTTTCTTGTTTAAGCGAACATTATTCATTGAAAGAAACGATTGTTCTTCCGCGAACTTGTCCTTTAAGAATATCCTCTAATACCTGCGGTAATTCATCGATCGTAACTTCATTTGTCATTGCCTCTAATTGCTCGGAAGGCTTATATTCGCTTGCTATTTTGCTCCAAACTGCCGTACGCGTATCCATTGGGCAATGAACAGAATCAATACCTAACACATTCACACCTCTAAGGATAAACGGAAAAACAGTAGTTGGAACTTTTGTACCGCCAGTTAAACCGCTGACAGCGACAGCTCCTCCATACTCAAGGTTACTTAGAATAGCCGCGAGCGTTGAGCCTCCAACTGGGTCAACGGCGCCTGCCCATTTTTGTTTGCCAAGTGGCTTGAAATCTTCAGGAGCTGCTTCATCTCGCGTAATGATGGAAGAAGCGCCTAGTTCTTTCAAGTAAGGGTGTTCAGATTCTTTTCCGGTACTTGCTGTTACTTCGTATCCTTTCTTCGAAAGAATAGCAACTGCCATACTACCAACGCCACCAGTCGCACCTGTGACTAGGATCGGTCCTTTCACAGGAGTGATCCCAGCTTGCTCTAATCGGTGAACAGAAAGAGCAGCTGTAAAACCGGCTGTTCCGAAAACCATCGCCTCCTTCAGGCTTAGGTTTTCAGGAAGTGGTACCATCCACTCTGATTTCACACGAGCATACTCACTAAATCCACCAGAATGGGAAACTCCTAAATCATAGCTCGTTACGATAACACGATCGCCCTTTTTCCATTCTGGTTTATCTGATTCAACAACCTCTCCCGCGAGGTCAATGCCAGGCACATGCGGGTATTCCTTAACGATTTTACCTTTTGGATGTGTTGCTAATCCATCTTTGTAGTTCACACTAGAATAGTGAACCTTAATGAGCACATCACCAGTCGAAAGATCCTCTTTCTCCACATTCTTCACCGATACGTTCGTGTCTTCCTCTACTTTATCTACTACTAGTGCTTTAAATGGTGCCACAAAAAATCCTCCTTTGATGTCTTGATAAAACAAGAGTAGCAAAAATTATTCTGACCGGTCAAATAAATTGTATGATTTATTATATCAGACCAGTTATGTATAATAATCTGTGCAAGGAGTTGTGATAAATGAAACAAAAAGCCGAATTGAGACGACAGCAGATTATTAAAGCGGCATTTGAGGCTGTTGCGGACAAAGGGTACGAAGCTGTTACTCTTCAAGATATAGCTGAATATGCGGATGTTAGTAAAGGGGTATCGAACTATTACTTTAAGAATAAAGAAGATGTTCTCGCTCATTTACTAATCCAAATTACAGAACGAATTTATGAAAAAGAGAAAACGGCTGTCGAGATGGAGTCTTCTGCGCAAGCTATGTTACATGCCTATATCGATTCTGTGTTTGTAGGTCCATTAGAAAACGAACGATTTTTTAAGGTTTATTTAGATTTCCTCGCTCAAGCAACCCGTAATGAGCGATATAGAGAAATAAATGCGCGATTTTACAGCAATTGTGCTTCGATTTGTACATTGATACTCAACCGTGGTCTAGATGAAGGCACGTATACAGTGACTGATGTAGAAGAAGCTTCGAAAACGATCAGAAGCTTAATTGACGGATTTATGATCCAATGGTTGATGACTGGGGACAGGGATCAACATTCCACTTACAAAAAGCTATCTCTAAGTGCCATCACATCTTATCTAACCAGTAGAACGGCTTCTCAATAAGAAGCCGTTCTACTTTGTATCCATTCCAATTCTTCTCCGTTTAGACCTATCGTATAAGCTATTTTTTTACCTCTTAATTCATATCGTTCTATTTCTAAGAACAAATGGTGATTTTCCTCCAACCAGCTCTCAAGGTTATCTATTTCAATAGCAAGATGAGTGCTACCCCTAGAGTAAATAGGTTTCTTGCTTAACATTTCAATAAGCTCGATCAACACGTCACCATGTCTCAGAAAAACAAACCATTCTTCAGAGGTGCTAAACCTATCTACTTCTTTAAAACCTAACTTTTGAAAGAATGATACCGACGCTTCAAGATCTACGACTTCTATTGCAGTATGATGAAGCTTCATCTTTTACTATCCTTTAAAATTAAGTTCACGTCTCCAAACTCATGCCACAAGTACATTCGCTCAACTGCATCATTGTAAGCGTTTCTTAGTATGCTTTCAGAAACAAAGGCGGTCAGCATGTCCAAATGACTAGCCTCAGGCTCATGAAACCCTGTTAGTAAGCCATTGATCACGTTCAATTTGGAGCTAGAATTAATATATAGATTCGTCAATCCGCCTCCAGCTTTGATGTCTCTATCAAACGCTGTTTCGATCGCCCTGACCACAGTTGTCCCAACTGCTATCACTCGTCTCCCCTCTCTTTTTGCCTCATTGAGCATTCTAGCCGTCTCTTCTGGAATATGATACGATTCGAAATGGTTTGAAGGATCCGGAGACCAATCTTCTTGAAGTAAATCACTTAATCCAGTGTGAAGAGTTACGTATCCAACCTTCACTCCCATCGCTTTAAGAGCAAAGATTAACTCCCATGAAATCGCCCTTCCCGCTGATGTCATCTCTACTGATCCAGGTACTGTTCCATAAACGGTCTGATAATAGTCTAGCTCCCATGGGTATTGAATGTATTCATATCGTATCGGTTGACCGTTACGATACAACTCATTAAATAATTCCACGCCATACCTTGAGAAGGAAAGATGGACAAACGGCCCATCTGTTTTTATCACTAACGCTGTCAGTTCGTTCGAAATTTGGATGGTCTGACCGACATCTGCATGACCCTTCGAATAAAGAACTTCCCACTCACTTTCATTTAACCGTCTTGATAAACGAAAGCGAACCTTTTCGTTATTTGTTGTGCCTTCTAGTTCAGCAGGAAGCGTACGACTGTTGTTAAGGATGAGCACATCTCCCTTTTGAAAATAGTTCACAATGTCTTTAAAGTCTTTATGATCGACACTACCGTTTTCATAAAGTACCATCATTCGTACATCTCCTCTACCAGACCCTCTCTGTTCAGGGGGGATAGAGGCATGAAGCTCACTTGGCAAACGAAACGTCATACGTTGCATGTCACTCACCACCTGTGAAAGCTTGAGCTTCAAGACGTTGTCCAGTTACACTCGCCTCATCAGCCAGGTAAAGAAACACATCTGTGACAGATGATGGTGATGCGAGGTGATAGTCGCAATCAGGTACGGCGAGAGCATGCATGTCTGTATCCATCTCACCCGGATCGACTATATTAATGGATACGCCAGAAGAACGTAATTCATCTGCCCAGGTCTCCGTCAATCCTTCAAGGGCAAACTTCGATACACCGTAAATCCCCCATCCTGCATATCCTGTTGCTCCCGCAGCTGATGTCACGTTAATGACCGAACCTGTTCCTCTCTGAACCATTCCTGGCAACACCCGTTTCATCATTAAAAATGGACCTTCTGCATTAACTCTCATAACTTCTTTATATTCTTCGTGATTAAAATCAAGCAAGTATGGGATTGGGCTTGAACCCAAGTAGGAAGCATTGTTGATGAGCACGTCTATCTTGTTAAAACGCTCCTCAGTCATCGAAACAAATCGTTCGATGTCATCTTTCTCTGAAGCGTCTGCCTGCACTGCTAATACGTCTGCTCCGTTTTCTAATAAAGTAGCATGAACGTTATCTAATTCTTCTTTTCCTCTTGCGCAAATTGATAGTTGATACCCCTTTTTAGATAATGCAATTGCTAGTGCTTTCCCTAGTCCTTTTGATGCTCCTGTAATCATTACTGTTTTATTTTCCAATCCAATCATCTCCTCAACAAGTAGTTACTAATAGCTTATCGAGGAAGGGACTTCTCTGCTTCATGGAATAGAATGAATGATTGCTACGAATTTCGACCTATGTTTTTCTGAACTTTCTACGACCTAAGACCGACTTGTATAATCACGAACAGCAAGGAAACGATACTATTATTGTGAGAAGGAGGGATAAATTATGGCGAAGAAAAACAAACGTGGTATGAAGAAAGAACTTGCACAAGCTGTTGAGCATGCAAACCAAACAAACCCAACTACAAAACAAAAGGATAAAAAAATCACAGAATAAAAACCGGGGTAATCCCCGGTTTTTCACTTCAACCTAAACGTTGATCGATCAATAATCTCTATATCCTTCCTCTTCTTGATTTCCTCCATGAGCTTAAATAGTGCTTGATCCTTTTTCTTTGCTTCAATCATACAATCGATTTGAGAAGTGCTTCCTTGTACTGCTTTAAGAAAAGTGAAGAACATATCGATATCTATATAATCCGCATGACTTCGAAAGTCCTTTTCACCTTTTGGTGACGAAATGTGCATCTTCACAGGTAATGGAGATGCGTCCCACGTCGACACGACTCTCTCCCAATCTTTCTCCCAATCTTCATCGTTATGACACGCAAGATGGTGATGGTAATCAAATACGAGCGGTATGCCAAGCTTCTCACACAAATAAAGAGTATCTATCATGGTGAACGTCGTATCATCATTTTCGAGCATAACTGCATCCTGTATCCCCTTAGGAGTATACATCCAATTATGAATAAACCTCTCTAACGCTTTTTCTTTGTCATTGTATCCCCCACCCACGTGAAGGACACATCTGTGCGTCGGATCGATCCCCATCCCTTCAAGCAATCGGACGTGCATCGCTAAAGTTGTCGTTGACGCTTTTAAAGTTTCTTTTTTTGGGGTATTAAGTAAAACAAAGTGATCCGGATGAAAATCAACGCGCATCTTTTCTTGCTTCGCAAAGTCTCCTAGCGCTTTCAGCTCTTCTTTTAATGGAGAAAGGTAGTTCCAATCTTCTAAAGCTTCATGATTAGCAAGCGGGATTAATCTTGAACTAAATCTAAAGAAGGAGATATCGTTTCCCTTATTGTGTTTTAAAAGACGGAGGCAGTTCTCCAAGTTTGATTTGGCGATCCGCTCAAGCTTTCGAATTCCAGCTTCTCGATCAGAAAGCTTCTGAAATTGTTTGAACGTCATCGTTTGAGAAGGAGAACTATTCGTTAATTCCATGCTCATCGCTACATATCCTAACCTAATGATTGTCATAGTGGTCCCCCTAGAAAAGGTTATTTTCTTAGACTTTCCTAACCCTTCTATTTCATAACTGTAGGTTACAATCAATTTTGTGTTGAAGCGTGGTACAATAAACTTAATACCTTGATAAGGTAATTTGAAAAAAGGGGTAATTTCCATGGCGATTCGAATTATTACGGACAGCAGTATCGATTTTCCAGAAGACATGCTAGCTGACTTAAACGTAACGGTTGTGCCACTCAACCTTCTTTTCGGAGATACAGAATATAAAGCTGGGGTTGATATTGATACACCAACGTTTTATCAGAAACTAAAGCAATCGAAAGAGCTACCAAAGTCTTCTGCCCCGTCACCACAAGACTTCCTAACGAAGTTTGAACAATCAGAACCTGATGATAAAATACTTGTTATCTCATTGTCTAAAGCACTAAGTACCACTTACGAGAATGCAGTATTAGCCAAACAGATGTTTCACGAGGAACACCCGAATCGTGAGGTTGAAGTCATTAATTCAAACACAGCATCCTCAGGACTTGGAATTATCGTGTGTCACGCTGCTGAAATGGCTCAGAACGGTGAAAGTTTTGAAGATGTTGTTAGGGAGACAGAAGAATACACGGAAGATACCTTAACGATGTTTCTTCTAGATACGTTAGAAAATGTTATCAAAGGCGGTAGACTCGATCGAGTTAAAGGGACGATTGCCTCTGCTCTTAACATTAAGCTCCTCATGAGAGCGGCTGACGATGGTTCCCTTGAAGTGCTTGATAAAGTTCGTGGGAACAAACGTGCAATTCGTCAATTCATCCAAAAAGTAGGTGAATATGGTCATAACCTTGAAGACAAGGTAGTAGCCATTGCGCACAGTAACTGTGAAGACAAAGCTAGAGCTTTGATGGAACAAATTCAAGAACGGTACAAGTTTAAACGCGTAGTACTCTCGACTATGGGGCCTTTGATCGGGACTTACGCTGGTGAGGGCGGCCTTCTTGTTGCCTTCAAAAAAAATTAAATCACTTTTCTTTAAAGAGCGCTGTGAGCGCTCTTTTTTATTATGTTTGAAGGAAATGAATGGTCATTCAGCGAAAACAGTCATAAATGAAAAAAGTGTGGTGATTGTATAATGAAATGGAAAAGTTTGTTTGAACCGATCAACATTCGTAATTTAACCCTTCCAAACCGAGTGATGATGGGCTCTATGCACCTTGGGATCGAAGGTATTCCAGAGAAAGAAGATGCAATGATAGCTTTTTATGCTGAGCGCGCCGGCGAGAATGGTCCCGGTCTTATGGTTACTGGAGGAATTTCTGTCTCCCCCGAAGGAGATGGTGGTCATCATTTCCTAGGATTTTATCGAGATCAAGATCTTAAGACAATGAATCGTCTAACGACAAGTGTACACAAAGAAGGTGGCCGAATCGCCGCTCAACTTTTTCACGCTGGTCGCTATGCGTACTCTGAATTGACGGGTATTCCATCAGTAGCTCCCTCTCCTCTAAGATCTCCAATTCACAAAGAAGCACCAACTGAACTAAGTGAACTAGATATTCTCAACCTGCTTGAATCTTACGCTGAAGCTGGCAGAAAAGCGAAAGAAGTTGGCTTTGATGCCGTTGAAATCATGGGATCAGAAGGGTATTTAATCAATCAGTTCCTATCCCCTACTACCAACAAACGGACAGATCAATGGGGAGGAAGCTTCGAAAAGAGAACTCGTTTTCCGTTGGCCGTTCTTCAAGCAGTTAGAAAAGCGGTTGGAGATGACTATCCGGTTATTTACCGCCTTTCTGGAATGGACCTTGTACCACATTCCACTACTCACGAAGAAACGCTCGCATTTGCAAAGTTGGTAGAAGAAAATGATGCGGATCTTTTGAACATAGGTATCGGATGGCATGAATCCACGACTCCAACAATATCGATGATGGTGCCTAGAGCAGGGTTTATACAGATTGCTCTCGATATTAAGGAAGAAGTAGCTATTCCTGTCATAGGCAGCAACCGTATCAATGATCCCGTTCTCGCAGATGAACTGTTGCAAAAGCTAGATATGGTTTCAATGGCCAGGCCGTTTCTTGCAGACTCTAACTTACTACGCAAATCCAAAAACCAATCACTTGATCAGATCAATACGTGTATAGCATGTAACCAGGCCTGCCTCGACCATGCATTCGAAGGAAAAGCCGTCTCATGCCTTGTGAATCCGCGCGCGGGTAGAGAACATAAATGGGTATATAAGAAAGCTAATACGCTTAAGAAAATACTTGTTATCGGTGGCGGAGTTGCTGGTCTAGAAGCAGCTAGATCACACGCTGAACTCGGACATACCGTTGTGTTATATGAAGCAAGTGAAGCGATAGGCGGACAATTCAACCTGGCGCGTCGCATACCAATCAAGAAAGAGTTCGACGAGACGGTTAGGTATTATACAACTGAATTAAAGCGATTAGGGGTTACTGTAAACCTTAATCATAAGCCTTCTACAGAAGAACTTCTAGAACACTCTCCAGATCTAGTCGTACTTGCTACAGGTGTTGTACCTAGAAAACCGGTCATTTCAGGTGTTGAACGTGCCGTTTCTTATCCAGAAGTTCTTTCAGGGGCTGTTGCTGTAGGGAAGAAAGTCATTATTATTGGTGCCGGAGGGATTGGATGTGATCTATCCCATTATCTAATTGAAAAAGGAGAACACGAGATACTCATGCTCCGTCGTAATGGAAGAATGGGTGAAGGCCTAGGTAAAACAACAAAGTGGGCAATGCTCCAGGATTTGAAGAAACATGGTGTGAAGTTCCGTACAAACCTTCACTATGAAGAAATTACAGAGGAAGGGCTTGTCATCACTGACTCTACTACAGGAAAGAAAGAGCATATCGAAGCAGACACTGTTGTTCTTGCTGCAGGTCAGGAGTCGAATCTACCGGAAGAATACAATCGATTAACCGACAGCGGAATTCAAGTAGCTGTTATCGGGGGAGCGCGACTTGCTGGAGAATTAGATGCCAAGCGTGCCATTTATGAAGGAGCCAAAATAGCCTTCGAACCTCAATCTATTCAAACTAAACAACATCAAAAAGACGGGGCATGACGCCCCGTCTTTTTCAAATACTTTAACCTAATTTATCTCCGTTCTGAACCTTCATATCTGGTTTGATCAAGACCACACCCTTATCCCCATAAACACCTAGAACCAATACTTCTGACATAAAATCTGCGATTTGTCGTGGCGGAAAATTAACAACAGCCATTACCTGTTTTCCTACCAAATCCGACTTCTCGTATAGATTTGTTATCTGTGCACTTGATTTCTTCACGCCAATCTCTTTACCTAGATCGACTTTCAATTGATATGCTGGCTTTCTTGCTTTTTCAAAATCCACTACCTCAACGATTTCTCCTACACGAATATCAAGCTTCATAAAGTCTTCAAACGTCGCCATCACTCTACCTGCCTTTGTAAAAGGATACATAATGGCTTCGACTACTAATAAGGTTTGTCCTGCTATTACCTTCGCTTGTCGATAAAATCATGAAGTAACTCATCCACATTCCTCGCGTTTATTATCTCTTCACCTAACAAACAAGAAGAATAACGCTCGATTAACTTACGATGGGTTTCGTTTCTTTCAGTGGCATACATATCTGAGATTGTGAGAGGATATTCTGAAAAGGCTAAATACCGTTCGATTCGAATCATGTACATGACCTCATTCAGCATGTCGTAGTATTCTTCTTTTGAAGGACAATTCTCTATTCGACTCTCAATGGATTTTAAAAGTTGTTGTTTACCTGACCGAATTGATTCTTTCGCTGGTAGGATAAACGGTGTGTCGCCATATAAAACAAGTTGCTCAAAAAACGGAGCAACAACCTCTCTTTCTCCACTCAGCGTACGTTTGTACTCTTCTAATGTTCTACTTCTAAGATCGATTGACACGCCAGGAAGCTCTGGCAAATAAGGAGGCTTCGCAACCTCTTGATGATAAAAACACCACAAATCCAAATCTGCATAGGGACCCGCTTCCCCTCTTGCGAAACTTCCCGTTATGATGACCCCTCTAAGGGCTGGAGTCTTTAATCGATCCACTAACCGCTTTGCATATGTAGCAAACCTTATAGGCGTAATCTGCACATTCAACATAGATTCCTTCTCCTTTATTAACGAGACCCTAAGAAGGAGCGAGCGTGTGATGAGACTGGTCCGTTCCATTTATTAAAAACTCATATACTTTTTGGATCACATCTCCCTGGTCATCACCATGACAAATCAGGTGCCTTGAGCAGTCCATAACATACATTTGTTTATCTACAGAACCGATCGTTTGATAAATGGTGTGTGCTGTTTTACAAGGTACCATACTATCTAGCTTCCCTTGTAAAATCAAGGTAGGTACCGTTACGTGTTGGAACGAGGGTCTTAATTGACGAACGAGCTTTCTAAATTGAAGCGAGGCTTGAAACGGTGTTACTTTCATTTTATTTTTATATCGAATAAATAGCTCATTTTGGGCTAGCTTTCCTTTCGTAGTATCTAAAACCATCTCAGCTATATCTTTCACCATTTGAGAAGGATGAATATACTTATAAGCTGCACTCAACAAAACAAGTTTATCAATTTTATATTTTGTAGCAAGGTATCCTGCTAACACACCACCCATTGAAAATCCTACAAGGTAAATGGTGTCACACGTTTCCACAAGTTCGTTTAGCTTCTCATCCGCTGTATCGATCCATTCATCAAAGGTGACACCATGTAACGTTTCATCCTCTCCATGTCCCGGTAAGGTTGGAACAGAGATCAGCCAGTCCGTATGTTCTTTAAGGTAATCTGCAAGTGGGCCTACCTCATACGGCGCCCCAGTAAATCCATGAATCAACATACACCCTATCATGTTCAAAACCTCTTCTTTCACAAATCGTTTGGTACTATTATTCTACCACCATATATGGTGCACCTGTGAAGGAATGAGTATTCTCTTATCTTCTGAACGAAACTTTTGGGCGAAATTGTGATTGTTCTTTTGTACCCTCTTCCCTTAATGAGCTTGCACAATTTGGACAAATAATTGCCTTAGATGGAATCGCTGTACAACAGAGTGGGCATTCCTTACGTGTCATTGCGTTAATTGGATCTTGTCCTGGTCTTCGCCAACGATTCAGCTGGCGTACTACAAGAAAAACAGCGAAGAAAATAATCATGAATCGAATAGCAGTGGATAAGAACACCCCATAATTTATCGTTGCTGCACCCGCTTCTCTAGCTTCTGATAATGAAGAATAGTAGTGCCCATTCAAACTTATATATAATTCAGAGAAATTGATTCTAGCTAATAGAAGTCCTATAGGTGGCAGAATGATATCTGTAACAAGAGAGTCAATAAAGGTACTAAAGGCTGCACCAAGTACCATTCCTATCCCCATATCAGCTGCACTACCCCTTATTGCAAACTGGCGAAATTCGTGTAATAGCCCCATCAAAACCCACTCCCTTTACGAACTCTACTCCATTCTTATGCACGGGTTATACAAGCTATGATGTCTTTCGTATTTGAATCTGCTGGAACAAAAAAGACCATCGATATAAAATCGACAGCCTTAGAATTTACTTATTTGATTCGATCCATCTTGTGAACGTCTCTTCAGATTGACTACCTACAACTCGATCGACTTCTTTACCATCTTCGAATTTTACAACAGTTGGTGTACTTTCTATTCCATAGTCAGGCCAGCCTTGTTCGAATTCGAGAAGGTTATATTTCTTAAGGTCGATTCCCATCTCTTCTGCAAGTGGGACTAGGACTGGTGAGGTGTTTTGACAGTGAATACAATCAGGACTATAGAAATAAACAAAGACGTCCTCTTCATTCGAGAGTTTCTCTTCTAACTCTTCTGGCAAAATTTGATTTTGATAAAGAGGGTCATCTAACTGATCGATCGTTCCTTGCTCTAGTGATTCTTTCCCATAAGGGTTATCTTCACTTTTCTCGCTATTAGAATAATTAGTAATGAAAGCTAACGCACCGAATAATACGATGATGATTCCAAGGAATATAATGATCTTCTTCATATTCTTTCTTCCTCCTTCTTCTGCATCGCCAATATGACCATACAAACACTGATGATTGTAAATCCGATTAAAGCTAAGAATGGAATCGTTATAAATCCAAATCCATTTATATATTCACCTGTACAAGGTACTCTCCCGCATGCCGGGGAGGACTCTGCAAAAAATGAAGTTTTCTGAATCAAGTAATGATAAAGAGAAACGCCCGTCCCAATTAGCGAGATAGGAAGAACATATAGCCATTGTGCTCCATCTTTTTTTACTGCTGCAATTCCTAATACGATTACTAGAGGGTACATCAAAATTCGTTGATACCAACACAGCTCACATGGCTCGTACCCCAGGATTTCTGAGAAGTACAAACTACCAGCCATAGCTACGACCGCAGCTGCCCAGGCACTAAACAATAAGTATTCTTTCTTTTTCTCATAACTCATTCAGGTAACCTCTCTTAAAATAAATAATGGTGATCTTATCTATCGCTCTTACTGTTCCCACCTATAGCATACGTGAAATGTATTCCATTGCACAACTTTTCCTATCTAACGTTTGATAAGTTGTCACAATCCAAAAAAGATCCTGCTGATCATGAGCAGGATCTTACACATAAAAATAGCTGCCAGTGCAGGCAACTATTTCGGAAGGGGGAACTTCTATTTCTTCTTGAAATGAACATGTCGGGGAACACAATTCATTATCATTTCCTTATATGATAATGATAATCTTTATCAATTAAAAAGTCAATAACCTTTTCTCATTGTTAATTGAGGTGTTTTTTCTATCATTTGCGTACTTCTATTTCGCAAATATCCACTCTTCTTAGCTTCCAATCTTAGAATGAATGCAAATGTAACAAACGATGCAAACAATATCACAAAAAACAATAACAGTTGCACTGTTTCTACCATTATTCCACCTCTTATATCTGAATTTTCTCTTATTATATCATCGGTAGTTGATAATGAGAAGCATTTTCAATAAAGAAGATGTCAGAATATTAAAGTTGTGCAAACGGTTTTATTTTTCTATGATAGGAGTGGTACGAACTACAGTTATTCAGGAGGTTTATTTATGCAGCGCGTTAACCTAGGAGAAGATTTATCCTTTTCACGTATTATTCACGGCCTATGGCGTCTTGCAGACTGGAATCAGTCCAGCGAAGAAACGTTGTCACTAATTGAACACAACCTTGAGCGTGGTATTACAACTTTTGACCATGCAGATATTTACGGAAGCTATGAATGTGAAGAACTATTTGGGCAGGCTCTCTCTCTCAAGCCTTCATTGAGAAATAAGATGGAAATCGTAACGAAGTGTGGAATCGTTCTCGAATCCCCTAACCGCCCTTCTCATACATCACACCATTACAACACGAGTAAAGAACATATCATTGCTTCAGCAGAACAATCGTTGAAGTCACTTGGCACTGACTATATCGATGCGCTACTTATTCATCGTCCCGATCCGTTTATGGACCCTGAGCAAGTCGCAGAAGCGTTTTCAACGCTACAAAAAGATGGGAAGGTAAGACATTTCGGCGTATCGAACTTCAAACAACATCAGTTTACTATGCTTCAATCGTATGTCGACCAGCCACTCATTACTAATCAAATCGAACTCTCAGCATATAACCTAGAAAATTTCGAAGATGGTACACTAGACCTTTGTCAGGAAAAACGAATCAAACCTATGGCCTGGTCACCTCTCGCTGGTGGTAACGTGTTTACCTCAAACGACGAGAAAGCGACGCGCTTACGCCAGACTATTGAAAAAGTTGCTTCTGAAATCGGTGCGGAAGGAATCGATCAAGTGCTTTACGCATGGCTTCTTAACCATCCCGCTGACATTATGCCGATCGTTGGCTCAGGAAAGACCAATCGAATCGATAGCGCGATTGATGCTCTTTCCTTATCATTAAACCGCGATCAGTGGTTTGAAATTCTCACTAGCTCAATGGGACATGATATTCCATAACATAGCGAAAAGCGTCCGGACGACCTCGGACGCTTTTCATTATTCGTTAAACAAACGTTTGATTAACATCTATGATCTCTGACTCGTCACAACACTAGATAGTGAATATTTCCTACTTCCCGTTACCGCTAAGATGATAGACAATCCAAGAAGGGACAGTGGAAATTCAAAGCCTCCGATTAAGCCCATTGGAAGCTTCGCAAGTACGATAGCTCCTACCATTGTCATTCCAAGAATAATTGCAGAAGGCACAACGAAGATTCCAAGAATAAGGCTTGCTCCACCGATTGCCTCAACTATTGCAGTAACATACGCTAGCCAAGCTGGCTGACCAATCTTTTCAAATATTGCGATGGTATTTTCGATGCCAGCAAGTTTCTGGATTCCATGAGCCAACATGATGATTCCTAAAATCAAACGACCAGCTAATAAGCCCCATTCTACTCTTCCACTCATGTTAAAACACCTCATTTTGTTATTTCCTAGCTAACGATGTGTTTCAATCAATGGATCACTTTTATATCCAAACAAATCAAGAAGCCTTCTACGGGACTTGTTTATCGATCATATCAAAACTTGGAATCAATTCAGAAAGAGGCACAATCGTAGATTCTGTTTGGTAAACAGGAATGTATTCATTTAGTACTTGCACCATTTTCTTTCCCGCTATCCCTACATGGCCGATCGCGATATGGTTCTCATCGTCATTTAGAAGCCTCTCGAGTTCTCTTGCTTTCTTGTTCATATGGCTTATCGTGTAAATATCATCGAAGAAAAGCTCATTCTCTAAGTATGGTACTCCTATTTCATTAGCTAGCTTCGGAATAACGCTCTTGTCTGTCGTTCTGCTATCCAGATAATATAACCCCTTTTCTCGACAAACGTTCAAAACGATTCTCATGACGCGTTCATCGGCAGTTGCTTTTGAACCCATATGATGATTCATACCAACCGCATAAGGAACGTCGTCGATCGCACGTGTAATTCTTTTTCTTATTTCTTTATCACTAAGGTTTGTCGTGATGGCACCTGGACCAAGCCAGCTAGCCTTTCCTCTTAGTGGTTCCATAGGGATATGTACAATTACTTCATGCCCCTTTTTGTGAGCAAGCTTTGCATCTTCTTTTGTAGTTGGAAGAAAAGGCATAATTGCTACGGTTAGAGGAACGGGAAGATTGAGCATTTCCTCCGTCCCCCCCATGTTGTTCCCAAAATCATCGATTACGATTGCGAGCTCAGAATGGCGACTTTTCGCTACAGCTTTTTCAACATAAGGGTGAGACCATATCGCATTCATGATGATTACCGTAAGAAACAAAATCTTCATCGACCGAACCTCCTTTTCATTAAAATTCCCACCTTCACTAAATTCATGAGTGAAGGTTTCCCTCAAGATGTTTTCTCGAAGGTTTTGAAGGGCATAGTAAAGATAGACTAGTGAATTCGCACGTAAAAGGAGAGGAAAACATGGAAAAAAGATACATCAGAGAAACGCTTGTGGTAAAAACAAGCCACGTATTCCCAGAAGCTACAAACAATCACAATACTCTCTTTGGTGGGCAATTGATGCGCGATATCGATGACCTCGCGTCAATAGCTGCGATGAGGCTTTGTCGAAGTGAGGTCGTAACAGCGTCCACTGACTCTGTCGATTTCCTTCATCCCATCACACCAGATGACTCAGTTTGCCTTGAAGCATATGTATCCTATACAGGTAAGTCATCGATGGAGGTTTTCGTCAAAGTAATAGCGGAGCATCTCTTAACAGGTGAGAGAAAGATTGCTTCAACAGCATTCCTAACTTTCGTTGCGCTTGATGAAAATAAAAAACCATTATCCGTTCCTCAAATCATCCCTGAAACGGAAGAAGAAAAGAATCTTCATAATACTGCCCCAGCTCGCGCTGAAAAAAGACGAGAACATCGTCAGGCAAGTAAAGAACTCGCAGGACTCTTAACAACAAAACGACCATGGGAATAACAAAAGCGACGTCCTATTTAGGACGCCGCTTTTATATTAGAAACTGATGACATCATATCCGATCAATAGCACGATTAGAAGTAAAGCTGCGAATGCGATCCAATGTGTTTTGGTTGACTCGGACCTTTTTCTTCTACCTACGATCATTTCCATCACTCCAATTAGAGCGATTGCTATGATACCTTTGAAAATATATAGAAGTGGAAATGATCCCATTGTAAATTGAAGAACGATCATACCCGCTCCTGAAATAATCATAATTAGATAAAAAAGCCTTTGAATCATTAGAGAAATGTTCTGCTTGTAAGCGAAGAAGCTAACGAATAATAAGAGCACAAGAATTGCCCATGAGCCTGCGTGAGACTGATAAAAAATATTATACATGTGTGTTCCCCTTCCCATCCTTTATGGATATGACATAAGTGTCATATCCTAATAGTAGAATTCTATTTCCATCGACACAAGCCCTATTATGAAAAGATAACAAATTTATCATATCTTCCTCACTTAAAAGCCCCCCTGACTCGTAGCCAGGGGGGTTACATGTTACGAATGTTGTGGAGCTGGATTTTGCACGTCTTTCATTGGCTTTTCTTTCTTTTCCCATAGAATTGTCAAACTAATTAACGTTACGAGGATCGTAGCACCCATATCTGATAAGATTGCAATCCAAAGAGTAAGGAGACCTGGAATCGTTAGCAGCAATGCAATAAGCTTTAAGCCAAGTGCTAGAGCGATATTTATTCTAATTGTGCGGTTCACCCGCTTCGCAATCGAAATCGCTTCAGGTAACTTACCAAGGTGATCTTGCATCAACACAATGTCCGCTGTTTCGATCGCACTATCCGTTCCTTTCCCCATCGCAATTCCTAAATCAGCTGTAGCGAGAGCAGGAGCATCATTGATACCATCCCCAATCATCGCTACTTTACCTTTTTTCGTAAGCTCTTTAACTTTCTCCACTTTTTCAACAGGCATCAACCCTGCAAAAAATGAATGGACTCCTACTCGTTTCGATACCTTTTCGGCAGTTTTGTGATGGTCACCCGTTAGCATCACCGTATTTTTGATTCCAGAAGAATGTAGTGCGCTCATAACCGATTCACTCTCTTCTCTGATTTCATCAGAAATCCCAAAAACACCAAGAATTTTTGTGTTATCTGCCACTATCACGAGCGTTAGTCCTTCTTCCTTCATCGAAGCAATCGTGGATTGAACGCTGTATTCAATCTCGATGTCCTCTACACTTTTCTCATTTCCAACTTTGTATCGTTTTCCATCGATTATGGCAACAATTCCTTGTCCGGCAATCGTCTCGAGTTCCTCTGCTTCTAATTTACGGACTGGGAATTCACTCACCTTATCCATTATGGCTTTTGCCAACGGATGTGAAGAATGTTTCTCAACCGCTGCAGCTACTGTTAAAAACGTTTCGTGATCAAACGACTCATATTTTTCTACATAGGGTCTTCCCTTTGTGAGCGTCCCCGTCTTATCAAATGCTAACGTATCGATCATCCCTAGCTGTTCTAAATAGACTGAGCCTTTTATAAGAATGCCATTTCGAGCATTTCTTGTTATGCCAGAAATATTAGCGATCGGAGAGGAAAGGATCAGTGCACATGGACACCCAACAATTAACACCGCTAATCCTTGATAAAACCACTCACCAAAATCAGCATTTAGGAAGACTGGCGGAACAATCATAACGAGCGCTGAAATTGCCATAATAATAGGGGTATAATAGCGAGAAAAACGGTTGATAAACTGTTCTGTCGGCGTCTTCGTTTCCTGCGCTTCTTCAACAAGGTGGAGAATCTTTGCAAGGGAGGAATCTTTATAGGCCCTCGTAATTCTAATTCGCAACACCCCTTCATTATTGATACTCCCGCCAAACACACCTTCTCCAACAGCTTTTTCTACTGGCATCGCTTCTCCTGTAATCGCAGCTTCATTTACCGAACTATTTCCAGACTCAATTACGCCATCAGAAGGAATTTTGTCCCCAGATCGAACGAGTACCAAATCATCAACATGTAGCTTTGAAATAGGAACAGTTTCTTCTACACCATTTCGAATGATGACTGCTTCTTTCGGTGCGATTTTTAGAAGTGAAGCCATCGATTTTCTAGCTTTCTGCATCCCTAGACCTTCTAAGTATTCGTTTAAGCCGAACAGTATGGCAACGAGAGTACCTTCCTTCCACTCTCCAATCGCAACTGCACCGATCAAAGCAATCGTCATCAGCGTTTCGATATTAAATTTCAATCGGATTAAGTTCTTTAACCCTTTTATAAACGTTTGATAACCACTTAAAATGATTGCAGCAAGATAAAATGGTATTGCTGTAAAACTACTCATGCTATCTACAAGGAGAGCAAGAATAAATACACCAGTCGCAATCCCAAGATACATTTTGATAGAAGAAGGATGTGAGTGACCTTCGTGCTCGTCTTCATCATCACTCTTCACGAGTGAAGCATTGTCAGTAGATAGGATTTTCTCTACTTTATTGAGGTCAACTTTCTCATCAAGCTGGATCTTTCCAGAATTGTATTGAAGTTGAGCTGTTTCGCCATTGTCTAACTTTTGGATTCGCTGCTCCAAATCAGCAGCACAATTGGGGCACGATAAACCCTTTATGCGATACTCTTTCATCTCGGTGTACACTCCTTCGTTAGGAAGCTCACATCATTATATTCAGTATATGAGCATGTGTTCATATATTATATAGTTGATTTTACTGAACATTTCTCAAGATGTCAAAATAATTTATGAACCAGTTTAATATATGTAATTATCAAAAGTATGCCCATGGTTGTGTATAACAACAACGTTCGGTAAAGAACACGGCCTTTGACTTTTAAAATAATTTCACACCAAGCAACATAAGAGAGCGAGCCAATCGCAATCCCTGTAAGGATCCCGTTCACCGTATAGGAAGGGGCAAAGTTAGACCCAAAAGCCGCAGATAATACAAGGACAAACGAAATCAAACTAGCAGCGAGTATTGCATACAAACTCCTTAGCCCTGTAATACTCGTGAATAAAACCAAAGCTACTCCTTCAGGTATATGATGAATAAAAAGTGCTAAAAGTAACACCGTTCCGAAGCCATCACCATTACCATTGATTCCAATTGCTATTCCAACAGGAATGCTGTGCGAAAGAAGTGCAAGAACAAAAGCAATCAGGGGCACATATTTATTATGTACAAGATAGTTGTGAAATCTCGATTCTATTAGCACGAACAATAGAAAAGAAAACGAAGCTCCTAATGAAATCGCAATGATATCAAACGAGTGCATACTTTCTGGAACTAATTCAAATAAAATGACGCCGATAAGCATACCACCACATAGCAAATAAAGTTCTTCTATTCGATGGGAATAGAAGCCATACGCCCCTCTCCCAGCAGCCGCTCCAATAAGTAAACCACTTAATCCAACAAGAAAAAGATTCGTTAATAAGGAAACCACCATTTCTCCCTCCTTTTTAGGGCCAAGTATATGACCCGTCCACTAAACTATATGAGAGAAATAAAAAAACAGAAGAAAGGTTACCCCATCTTCTCTTCTGCTTAACTCCAAATTAACTTCTTTCGATCGGCAACGTCATACAGCGGATGCCTCCGCTACCTTTTTCAAGTTCATCGACGTCTACTTCTATTAACTTCTTCTTTTTTAACTTCGGATGACTTTTCAAAATCTTCTTATTTGCTTTTGTGCTGATCAACAAAGTTTCAGGATTAAGATTTAAGAAGTTGATGTCTGCTACTGTGTGAGTGATTTCATCTGTCCAGACAACTTCATATCCATGTCGATTCAAGAATGCTTCCATCATCATGTATATAGACGTATCTTCCATGATAATCTTCACTGGGAAGTATCTCATATAGCTTTTAGCAAGGAAGACGTCTTCTCCCACAACATTGCAGTTCATATCCATGTGGAGTGTATCTCCTCTTCTTGGTAGATCGATGACACCTATTTCTGAAAAACCTGCTTGAAAAACCTGCTCTTTAATCGCTTCTATACTATCGATACTTGTCCGTAAGCCGGCATTAATAAAAACGGCATCCGAGTTCAATATCATCGCATCCCCAAACTCTAATGCTTTTGATTGATTATTACCTTTGATGGAAAACGTCTTCTCATCAAACCAATTCTTAAAGAGCAGATGGGATGTCACATATTCTGGTCTCCTCATCGTCGTACCTGCTTCACCAGGAACGATATGATTTCCAAAGACACAAGCAAGGTCCCTCACAAACACACGGTTGATTAGCTCCCTATGTAAGACTAGATCTTCCTCCGAAAGATACGTATCATAGTTCACAACGTGTACTCCCTCGCCCTTCAATCCATTTACCATATTTTCATGATTCTCAATTGCTTTTTCATATTTTGCGGGAGCTTCCCACTGAACATAGGAGGCAATATCCTTATTAGGCACATCCAATGAAGATGGAGAACAAACAACCACACTCTTTAGCTCACTATATTCATTCCAACAATTAGGATGTAGATTCATGTTAGGCATCCCCTTCTAACCGATTTATCCTATTACTATCTCCTCTTCAAATCAAATCATTCATCTCCCCCGAAAGGACACATATTCCTCATCGATCCTTCTCAAACTATGTATACAAACAAATGGGGAGTTATGCGAATGAGGAAACAGACGCGATCTGAGAATCTTTTATGGTGGCAACTATCTTTGATAGGTGTTGGATGTATTATCGGAACAGGGTACTTCCTTGGATCTAGTATTGCGATTCAAAAGGCGGGCAACGCCGTCTTGATCGCGTATGCATTAGCTGGAGTAGGTACGTGGTTTGTGTTTCAAGCTCTTGCAAAATTAACAGCTCATCAGCCTGTAAAAGGCTCATTCCGAACATATGCAAAGCACGCGTTCGGAGAGTGGGCAGGATTTAGTAACGGCTGGGTTTACTGGTCATGTGAAATGCTTATTATGGGGAGTCAACTGACGGCCCTCTCAATTTTTGCTCAATATTGGTTTCCGAAAACTCCGTTATGGATATTCGCTGCTGTCTTTGCAATTCTTGGCCTCTCAATCATCCTTATGGGTGTTCATAAAGTCGAGCAGATGGAAAACGTGTTTGGAGTCATGAAAGTAGCAGCTATCGTTATGTTTTTAATAGTAGCGATAGCTGCCATAACAGGATTAATCAATCCAATTGAATCGTCAAAGAATACTGGATCGCCACTATCAGATCTTTTTCCAAACAGTGGCATAGGTTTATGGACTGCGCTTCTCTATGCGTTTTATGCATTTGGCGGTATTGAAATTATGGGGCTGATGGCAGAACACTTAGACAACCCGAAAGATGCCCAAAAATCTGGGAATATCATGCTACTCGTCTTATCTTCCCTTTACTTGCTGTCTTTCTATTTTGTATTAAAGTTGAATTCATCAACAGGCATCACTCCTGATGAAAGTCCATTTTTAACAGTTCTGATAGCGTATAAGCTACCTGTATTTGTACCGCATGTTTTTAATAGCATTCTTATCATCGCTGGATTTTCGACGATGGTGGCTTCTCTTTATGCTGTTACAACCATGCTATTAACATTGGCTGAAGAGGGAGACGCTCCAAAGCTTTTTACTCAGAAAAAGGAAGATAAAGTCCCGCTCCCGGCTTTCGGTCTTACCACTTTCGTTGTCGCCATTTCGATTATCATAGCATTGTTACTACCAGGCAAGATTTTTGAGTATCTCACCACTGCAGCAGGACTAATGCTTCTATACAACTGGATTTTCATCCTGTTATCATATCGTAAACTAATGGAGCTATCGGTACGAACTCAAATTGGAGTATGGATTGCCTTCCTACTAATTTTCTTTGCTGTAACCGGCACTTTATTTGATAAAGTAAGCAGACCCGGCTTCTTTGTAAGCATAGGATTTATTATTCTCATCGCTCTGGCTACTGTCATTAAGCTAAAAAGAAATCGTTAAAAATGAAAGTTCTTTAACTTCTTTTTCATGGCCATGAATGGACACTTAGACATAGTGGTGTCTTCTTCATCTAGAAAGTACTGTTTCCATTCATAGTTATCCTGTGCTCCATACCACTTCAAAGCAGAATGGGGTTTTATCCCATCATATTTAACAAGTCTGTTTCGAATGACCTTCTTTAACTTTTGTCCAAGTGATGTGGTAGCATTGATTTCATCAAATACCCATCTTGGTTGAAAGGCTAGCATGAAATAAGGAAAACTACGACTTTTCCGTAAGCGGTGTGCTGGTGTGGCACAAAAACAAAAATAAGGCTCTCCATCAAAACAAAATTCCCAAGCCTGGTTATGTGGATCCGTCGGAATGTCTTCTGGCCATTCTGCTTCATCTCGTTGATGAACTTCGTTTAACAACGTCCAGAACATGTCCTGATATTCCTCGATGCTTTTATCTTCATGACCCTCAAAGAAGACAACTAAAGAAGCATACTTTCCGGTTTGCCGAGAAACCTCTCCATACTTTTTTAATAATGAAGCAAGTTGATCATATGACTTCTCTTCGGAAGGAGGTTTCGCAAATCCAAACCGTAGAGAGTCTTCTAAGAAGCCCATCTTTCCAGGCACACATGGATAAGGGTCAGATTCGTCACACATCATCGTTTCGAACTGTTGATAAGCATCCTTCTCCCAGTCCGCTAAACCTTCGCTATTTTGGTCAATCATACTCTTTGTATATAAAGTCATCATCTTCCCTCCCAAAAGCTACACACGGTATCTTATTGAGAGAAGTAAAATTAGGTGTCTGTCTAACTTAGGAGCATAATCATTGCTTGCTTTCCGAAATAAAGACCAAATGCGATGAGAACCACGCCTGAAAGGATGGAAACAATGCGAAGCACTTGTGGACTTACCAACCTCCTTGCACCTGAAGCCACACTCGCCATTATTAAATCCCATATCGTAATTCCAATAAATATCCCAGTACTATAGATCAATAAATGGTACGTACCTAAATGACTAGAGCTCTGAGCAAGAATGGATCCGTAAATTCCTAACCAAAATAAGATATTAAGGGGATTTGAAATCGCCATGAAGAAGCCAGTTCGGAATGACTTACTTTTTGCTTCATTCCTGGATCCTGCTATATCATTTTGAATTGAATTTGACTTCACGATGCTTTCCACACCTGTATAGCTCAATACAAAAAAGCCAAACAACCAGAGAAATGTTTTCATGAATGGAGAATCAACAATGTGCCCGATTCCTACATAGATCAAAAGCATAAAGATTCCATCTGCTACCATCGCACCGATCCCAACAAACCACGCATTCAAAAATCCATACCGAATTCCTTTATCAACTTGTGCAGCATTAATTGGACCTACAGGTGCAGACAGCGATAACCCTAACAAAATATAACTAATATATATACTCATCTCAGTTCCCCCTCTTCAGTAACATCCTATTCAAGCATGTCCTTTAGTATTAAAGGGAAAAGCTTCAGACATTAAAAAAACGCCCATCACAAACGTAATGGGCGCTTCCACTTATTCTACAGTTACAGATTTAGCAAGGTTTCTTGGCTTATCAACATCACATTCACGGTGAAGTGCTGCATAGTAAGCAAGTAATTGTAATGGAACAACAGAGACAAGAGGAGTTAAATGCTCATGAACTTCATCAAGTACGATTGAGTCACCTTCTTCTTCAAGACTCTTCGTTGTTACGATACATGGTGACGCTCCACGAGCGACAACTTCTTCAACGTTAGAACGGATACTTCCGTTCACGTGTTTTTGTGTTGCAATTGCAATAACTGGTGTACCTTTCTCAATCAGTGCAATCGTTCCATGTTTAAGCTCTCCTCCAGCAAAACCTTCAGCCTGGATGTAAGAGATCTCTTTCAGTTTCAGTGCAGCTTCTAGACATACGTAGTAATCTACGCCACGTCCAATGAAGAATGCATTACGTGTAACAGAAAGGAATTCACGAGCGACAGATTCGATCTTTTCTTTCTGATCAACGATCGATTCAATTGCATTTGCTACGATTCCTAGTTCCTGAAGAGGATCGAAGTCTAGCTTGATTCCTTTAGCCTGTGCTGTATCAACTGCAAGAAGTGTTAATACTGCCATCTGAGCAGTGTACGCTTTTGTGGATGCTACAGCGATCTCAGGACCCGCATGTGTATGAAGCGTGTAATCTGCTTCACGTGAAAGCGTTGAGCCAGGTACATTAGTAATCGTTAATGATTTAAAGCCTTTTTTCTTCACGTTAACGAGTACGCCACGACTATCTGCTGTTTCACCACTCTGTGAAATAAAGATAAACAGTGGATTTTCAGAAACAAGCGGCATATTGTAAAGGAATTCACTTGCAATGTGCGTCTCTACTGGAACTTGAGCAATGTTTTCAATAAGTTGCTTTCCAACAAGACCTGCATTGTAGCTCGTTCCACAAGCGATGATGTAAATACGATCTGAACCTTTGACAGCGTTTCTGATATCTTCATCTAGCTTAATGTTATCATTATCATCTTTATACTTCGTAATGATGTTACGAATTGCAAACGGCTGCTCATCGATTTCTTTAAGCATATAGTGAGGGTACGTCCCCTTCTCAATATCGCTCGCATCGATTTCAGCAGTGAATGGTTCACGCTCAATCGTTTTGCCATCCATATCTTTGATCGTGATGGAATCACGCTTTACAAGAACGACTTCTTCATCCATCAATTCGATGAATTCATTCGTTACTTGAAGCATTGCCATTGAATCACTTGCAATAACGTTAAATTCGTTACCTACTCCAACTAGAAGCGGGCTTTTGTTCTTTGCCACAAAAAGAGTTTCAGGATTTTCATTATCGATCAACGCAAGTGCGTAAGAACCATGAAGCTCTTGTAACACCTGATGAAAAGCCTCTTCTACTTCCATGTTGTGTTTTACTACAAATGTCTCAATAAGTTGTACAACGATTTCAGTGTCTGTAGCACTTACAAATTCAGTCTCGGATAAGAAGTTGCGTTTGATTTGTTGATAGTTCTCAATAACACCATTATGCACAAGTGTAAATCGCTTTGATGCACTTTGATGAGGGTGTGCGTTTACTTGACTTGGTTCACCATGAGTTGCCCAACGTGTATGTCCAATTCCAGTTGTTGCTTCAACATCATAATCTACCTCTTTACGAAGGTCAGCAATACGCCCTTTTTCCTTCGTGAGGTGTAGACCTTCGTTATTAAGAAGAGCGATACCCGCTGAGTCGTACCCACGATACTCAAGTTTCTCTAGCCCACGCAACAAAATTTCTCTAGCATCTTTATTTCCAATATATCCAACAATACCACACATAAAAAAAGTCCTCCTTCAGTTGAAGGAACAGGTGTACCACGGGGCAGACCTGCCCCTTCTTTTCCGATTATCAATGTTATTCACCAAGGTTTTGGTTTTGTACAGAAAGTCACCTTTCTGTTTTAACGCAAAACCGTTCGATTGTGGTGAGCAATCGAGAGGTATCCGCCGATGTTCGATGAACCTCTTCCTCGTCAACTGTTCTCTACCGATCGAGAGCAGTCCAGGCGCTTATCTTGCTAATAAACCCACTTCCCTCACTTTCCCTTCTTGAATAGGATTAAACATAACTACAATAATACATTAGATGTAAAATAATGGTCAATCCTTTTTTTCAAAAAATGAAAACTTGTTCCGTCCGATTTACTACTAGTTTAATTTAAATAATAAAAGGTATGCATCAGTAGCTAATTGTGTGCTACATATGCATACCTTTCGTACTAAAACTATATTTGTGTCGATTAAGCTCCTAGTTCTTCTTCAACCATTGCGACTACGCGTTGTACGTACTCGTCACAAAGCTCTTTTGTTGGGGCTTCAGCCATAACACGAACGAGTGGTTCAGTTCCTGAAGGGCGCACTAGAATACGTCCCTCTCCGTTCATATCGCTTTCAACTGTCTGAATGGTTTCCTGAATACGCTCGTTTGAATCAACTTTTGTTTTATCAGTTACACGAACATTCACAAGCGATTGAGGGTATTTCTTCATTTCAGCTGCAAGCTCTGACAATGGCTTATTCGTCACCTTCATAATATTTGCTAACTGAAGGGCTGATAGCATGCCGTCTCCTGTTGTGATGTAATCAAGGAAAATGATATGCCCTGACTGTTCACCACCAAGGTTGTATCCTTCTTTACGCATCTCTTCCATCACGTAGCGATCGCCAACTTTTGTTTTTAGAGAGGTAATTCCCGATTCTTCCATCCCTTTGTGGAAGCCGAGGTTACTCATAACAGTTGAAACGACAGTATCATGACGAAGGTTCTTTTGCTCTTTCATGAACTTCGCGCAAATAAACATAATCTGGTCGCCATCAACGATTTCCCCGTTCTCGTCAATTGCGATAAGGCGGTCACCATCTCCATCAAATGCTAATCCAAGATCTGCATTTTTACCCTTCATAAACTCAGCTAGAGCTTCTGGATGTGTAGATCCTACACCAGCATTAATGTTCGTGCCTGTAGGGTTTGTACCGATAGTTGAGATATCAGCTTCTAAATCAGCAAACAAATGAGGTGCTAGAGAAGATGTTGCACCATGTGCACAATCTAGCGCTATATGAAGTCCTGAGAAGTCTTCATCAATTGTTTGTTTCAGATATTGTAGATACTTCTGGCATCCTTCAAAATAATCGCTCACAATTCCAAGGTCTTCACCTGTAGGGCGTGGGACTGTATCTTCATCACTATCGATAAGAGCTTCAATTTCATCTTCTTGAACATCTAATAGTTTAAAACCATCCGGTCCAAAAAACTTAATACCGTTGTCGCCTACCGGATTATGAGACGCAGAAATCATAACCCCTGCCTGAGCACTCAGAGCCTTTGTTAAATGAGCGACACCTGGTGTGGAGATCACACCTAATCGCATAACCTCAGCTCCGATTGATAATAAACCTGCTACTAACGCACCTTCTAGCATATAACCTGAAATACGAGTATCTCTCCCAATCAAAATCTTTGGTTTTTCAGCACCTTTTGTTAATACATGCCCACCAAAACGTCCTAGTTTAAATGCAAGCTCAGGTGTTAATTCAGTATTTGCGACACCTCTAACACCGTCAGTCCCAAAATATTTACCCATCGTAATTTCTCTCCTTTGTATCGCACAGTTCAGTTATATTCCAACCAATTTATATCCTAAGAGTACCTTTTGTGATGTACGGTTACATGAGTGTGGTTAAATCTTAATAAAAGTACCCTTACCTCTTGAGACGTATTTCACCATTCAATTCACCTAAAACACATCAGCCAATTAACTTAGCAACCTTTGCAGTAAGACCTTCCGATAGATCTAAGTCTTTTATGGGTATATCATAGAATGCTTTTATTACTCATCACTCACAGTGACGTTAACCTTTACCTTTTCTGGTTCTACTTTCGTCATCCCATCTGGTACAGGAACATCAAGTTCTAACGTTGTATTTTTTGTGATCTTGGAAAGATCAATTGAGGCGCCATTTAACACCTCTAATTTCTGAAGACTTTCCGATGGACCAAACACAGTCACGTCTTCCGGCTCAACTGAAATTGACGAAATACTTGTTCCTTCAGGAAGCTCGCCTTCTTGCTCAAGCTCGATCGGTACCTCTTTGGATGGGTTACTTATCGGCACTTTCACATCGACGATAGCTGGTTCGATCGTAAGTCCTTGTATCTCATCCATATTTCCATCGTACACATTCAGTGTAACGCGGGCATTAACAGCTTCCTTGGCATTACTAACATCAACATACCCTCTCACAAAAGCCACTTGCTCAAGCTTTGAAGCTCCTCCTGTAACAGTTACTGACTCAGGAGTAACGATAGGATTTTCAGCTATGTAGCCTTCAGGGAGAGCATCTGCTTTCAATAAATTAATACCAGCCTGGTATGTATTCGATTTTTTCTCTTCAATCGTTACCGACACTCTGGCTGGATCAATCGTAACATCGACATTTTCAGGAAAATCACGATGTTTAACCGTTACAAGGTGTTGCCCTGGAGTCAGGTTTCGTAAATCCACGTAGACCTCTTTGTTCGTCATCCTAGAGATCATTACGCCATCAGTACGACCTTCAACAATGACATCCACTGTTTCTGGCAATTCAGAAACAACAACTTCCTCCTCGTCAAACAGCACCTGAAGTTTCATATCAGAGATAGGATACGAATCTCCTTCAGGATTAAGCAATCCATCCCCACCAGATGTTGAAGCGTCAGGCATTGCTACAATGGTATAGAGCATAAGAGCGAGAAGAAACGAGATAATTTTGACAAACCAATTACTTGTTAGCAACTTGTCCATTATTTTTTCCCCCTCCAACTACTCCAACGATTGGAAGTTTCATTCTTTGTTACAGCAGAGTTGAGTTCGGCTGTTAAAAGGTCACGAAGAACCTCTTCTGATACATTTCGATGAAGCTCACCATTTTTAGCGAGTGAAATGCTACCAGTTTCTTCAGACACCACTAGGGTTAGGCTATCCGTTACTTCACTTATTCCTAATGCTGCCCTATGTCTCGTCCCAAGCTCTTTCGAAATGAAGGGACTTTCGGACAAAGGTAAATAACATGCAGCTGCCAGAATTTCGTCTTTTTTCAAAATAACAGCACCATCATGTAGTGGAGTGTTAGGAATAAAAATATTGATGAGAAGCTCTGAAGTTAATTTGGCATTCATCTGAATACCCGTTTCAACGTAATCATTTAATCCCGTTTCCCGCTCCATGGAAATTAGTGCGCCAATCCGTCTTTTACCCATATAGGAAGTAGATTTAATAATCGCTTCGATCATTTTATTCGTTTCTTCTTCCTCTACTGCAGAACGAGTGAATAATCGACCTCGTCCTAACTGTTCTAAGGCCCTTCTAAGCTCAGGCTGGAATATGATGATAATAGCAAGCAATCCGTATAGAACAACTCGCTCTAAGATCCAGTGAAGCGTGTTTAGTTCAAAGAAACTGCTCAAAAACCAGGCCGCGATAATGACGGTTATCCCTTTTAAAAGCTGAACAGCCTTAGTCCCTCTAATCAACATGATAATTTTATATATCACATACGTAACTAGCAGAATATCTATAATTTCTGTTATGTAATCAAGTACATTCACATTAGCGACAGGCAGCACGGCTCTTCCTCCAAACATAGTGAATTTAGCCTGTGGTTCCTAACCGTTACACGTTCAAAAACTTTGGTAACTTTTTAATTATATCATATTTTTAGTATGTTCAAAGTGAACGGTATTTGCTCATAATGAGCAACCAACCAAAAAAACCGCTCTACATAGAGCGGTTTAAGAAATGATTACTTATCAGATGAAAACACGTCACCAATATCGATAAATACGTTTCTTAAATGATACCAGGTCCAATCTAAAATGTGATCGACCTCTTCTATATCTCCTGTCACTTGACCAGCCGAAGCCATATATTGTTCACCGTTAATAACGAGAACATCACCTTCAACTTTACCTTCAATCTCAAGATTGCGGTTCTTAACCGTTAAATCTCCTTTTATTACTTCACCTTCTGGAACAATTACCGTATTTGTTTCCTGATCGAATGTCAGGTTGCCAGATAACGCAGTCATCTGATCTTCGCTTGTCCATGAGGAATATACGGATCCTGCCATTAATACTAGAAAAAGAACTGCTGCAGTCATCAACGGATGAGACTTCATCCATCTCTTTATCCATACAGTCTTCTTTTCTTGCGGAAGCTGTTGCATTACCTTTGATGTAAAACCATCGGGTGCCTTAAGAGAAGGCGAGCTGAGGAGAAATGATTCTGTTCTCTTAAGTTCTTCATAATGTTCCTTACAATCAGAACATGTTTTCAAATGGTTTTGTACAGTAAGCTGTTCTTCTCTTGTCGCTTCTTCATCAAGTACATTATGCATCATTCGTACTATCTCTTTAGGGCATTTCATAGTTTCTCCCCCTTTCTCATCACTCACGTAGCTTCTTTCTAAGGGCTTCTCTCCCCCGATGTATTCGAGTTTTCACTGTGCCTACTGGTAAATCAAGTATGTCACTAATTTCTTTTAGCGAAAGCTCTTGAATGTACTTAAGGGTTATTGCAGAACGATATTTAGTAGGAAGACTTAATATCGCTTGATGAATACCCTCTTGTGCTTCTAAAGAAACAACTTCATCATCAGGCAATTGATCGGTAGCAGCTACTTGTGAGTACATCGTTAAACCTTCGGTGCCCGAAACCTCTGCATCAAGGTAATAATCAGGCTTTTTCTTTCTCATACGATCAATCGCTAAATTTGTCGCAATACGGTACAACCATGTTGAGAACTTACGATCAATTTGGTAGCGATCGATATTCGTATACGCTCGAATAAATGCCTCTTGAGCCACGTCTTCGGCTTCTTGACGGTTACCAAGCATTCTGAAAGTAAGAGCAAATACACGATCCTTATAGAGCTCAACAAGCTCACCAAAAGCATTGTGATCTCCTTTTCTTACTTGTAATATTATTCTTTTTACAATGGCATCCATATATCCAACCCCCGCTATTCCCTGCGGCTATTATTCATTACGTTCCAGGAAAAATAAAGTTTCGTTTTTTTTTATAATTTTTTTATCCTCCCCTATTTTAGCATGAGTAATCTTTATAAATAACCAAAATACATATATTTCTAAAAAAGAGGTTTCCTATTGATTTAAAAAGGGTATACAGTGGAAAATGAATGAAAGGGATGGTCTGCAAATGGATTTTCCAAAGGGGCTGGAGAAAGAAATTTTACTGAAGGAAATTGAAGCTTCTCGTAAAAAAATGAACCTCTTAGCAAGAAAGCAGCCATTAAGTTCTTCTGAAATAGTAGAAATCAGCACTTATCTCGATAATTTATTAAACCAATATGATGAATGCAAAAAAGAAAAAACAGCGGCTCTCTAAACTTCTTAGAGAGCCGTTAATCATGTTATTTTAATTTTTCACCGAACAATGAACCCATTAAAGCAACTGCAACAGTAGCTGTTTTATTCTTCTCATCCAATATTGGATTCACTTCAACGAATTCAGCAGATGTAAGGATATCAGACTCTGCAAGCATCTCCATCGCAAGGTGACTCTCACGATAACTGATGCCTCCAAGAACAGGAGTCCCAACTCCTGGTGCGTCGTGAGGATCTAATCCGTCTAAATCAAGACTTAGATGGACACCATCCGTTCCGTTAGAAACGTGAGCTATCGCTTCCTCCATCACTTTCGTCATACCCATGCGGTCGATTTCATGCATAGTAAAGACTTTAATTCCTTTTTCCTCGATCAGTACTCGCTCTCCTTCATCAAGTGAACGTGCACCGATAATAACAATATTCTCTGGTTTGATCTTAGGACCATAACCAGCGATTCTTGTAAGGGACTCATCCCCAATACCAAGACTTACAGCAAGCGGCATACCATGAATATTTCCTGAAGGTGATGTATCAGCTGTGTTTAAATCTCCATGAGCATCGTACCAGATAACTCCAAGATTATTATAACTTTGAGAAACACCCGCAAGTGTACCGATTGCAATACTATGATCGCCCCCAAACACGAGTGGGAAACGCTTACGTTCGATCACTTGGTTTACTGTTGATGCTAGCTTTTCACTAGCTTCTGCTACTTCTTTCAAATTCTTAAGCTGATGGTCTTGATTCTCTGGTTTCTGTTCAGGTCTACCAATTTCAATATCTCCAAGGTCCTCAATACTATAATTTAATTTCTCTAACCGTTCTACAATCCCAGCGTATCTTATAGCGCTTGGCCCCATATCGACCCCGCGTCTCATCTGTCCTAAATCCATTGGAACTCCAATAATCGATAATTGATTATTCATCTATAGTCCTCCTAGAGTTATGTCTACCTCTATTGTAACCATTCGCTTTTTAATGACTCAACCGGACACTTTTTTGAATAAGTATTCATGTTACGACTATATTTTTAGAAATTTTCGGATATTTATTAATAATCGATACGCTTAATAACAAAACGATTTCGTTTTTAGTCGTTTTTAGACATAAAAAAAACCCTATAACAATGTATAAGGAAAATGGTGGAGCCTAGCGGGATCGAACCGCTGACCTCCTGCGTGCAAGGCAGGCGCTCTCCCAGCTGAGCTAAGGCCCCATTATGGAGCGGGTGATGGGAATCGAACCCACGACATCAGCTTGGAAGGCTGAGGTTTTACCACTAAACTACACCCGCATGATTTAATTGGAGCGGAAGACGGGATTCGAACCCGCGACCCCCACCTTGGCAAGGTGGTGTTCTACCACTGAACTACTTCCGCAAAAATGGTGAGCCATGAAGGATTCGAACCTTCGACCCTCTGATTAAAAGTCAGATGCTCTACCAACTGAGCTAATGGCTCTAAATGGTGGAGGGGGACGGATTCGAACCGCCGAACCCTGAGGGAGCGGATTTACAGTCCGCCGCGTTTAGCCACTTCGCTACCCCTCCACAAATAGATGGTGCCGGCCAGAGGACTTGAACCCCCAACCTACTGATTACAAGTCAGTTGCTCTACCAATTGAGCTAGACCGGCGAAGTATATTTGATGTATATTCACGTTGTTGTCTTTCCTCTACCAGTGTCGCTCTGAAGCCTTTTGCGTCAAGACAAGTCGACGTTAACTCGGAGAAGTGATGCTCCTTGCTCTACCAATTGAGCTAGACCGGCCAATTACTTTATGAACCTACAAACCAAAAACAGTGCACTCTTTTCAGAGTACTCCTGAGCATGTAATCATCAATGTGATTTAAAATTAAAATGGTGGAGGATGACGGGCTCGAACCGCCGACCCTCTGCTTGTAAGGCAGATGCTCTCCCAGCTGAGCTAATCCTCCACAGAGTAAAAATGCTATAAATTAAACAAAATGGTGACCCGTACGGGATTCGAACCCGTGTTACCGCCGTGAAAGGGCGGTGTCTTAACCGCTTGACCAACGGGCCTTGTTGTCTGGAGCTTCCAACCGGATTCGAACCGATGACCCCTTCCTTACCATGGAAGTGCTCTACCTGCTGAGCTATGGAAGCAAATGGCTCCACAGGTAGGATTCGAACCTACGACCGATCGGTTAACAGCCGATTGCTCTACCACTGAGCTACTGTGGAATAATGACTAGCCTGGCGACGTCCTACTCTTGCAGGGGGAGAGCCCCCAACTACCATCGGCGCTGAAGAGCTTAACTTCCGTGTTCGGCATGGGAACGGGTGTGACCTCTTCGCCTTCATCACCAGA
>NZ_JAIVAF010000010.1 GCF_020171805.1 Guptibacillus algicola
AGCCAGGATCAAACTCTCCGATAGAAAGTTCAATCTAGCTTTAAAACTTGTTGTTTCCGTAGAAACAATTTCTTGCATGGCGTTTCGTTCAGTTTTCAAAGATCGATTTGTTTCTTTCGATGTCGTTTTCAGCGACTTTATTAATGTATCACATCAACTCAATCGAAGTCAACAATTTTTTTCGTTTTTTTAATTCGTATGTTGCCGTGTTTTTAACGGCGAGTATTAATATACCATGTACTCAAAAGTAGTGCAATGGATTTTCAAAAAAACATAAAAAAAAGAAGCCCGAAGGCTCCTCTTTATCTTTCCGTGTTTCTCATTTGTGGGAATAGCAGTACATCGCGAATAGATGGAGAGTTCGTTAAAAGCATAACCAAGCGATCAATACCGATTCCAAGTCCACCGGTTGGAGGAAGACCATATTCTAATGCTTCAATAAAATCGTGATCCATCATGTGAGCTTCGTCGTTACCTTGCTCTCTTTCAACAAGTTGAGCTTCAAAACGTTCTCTTTGGTCAATCGGATCATTCAGCTCAGTAAATGCGTTTGCGTGCTCACGAGCTACAATGAACAATTCGAAACGATCAGTAAAACGTGGATCTTCAGGGTTTTTCTTAGCTAGTGGAGAAATTGCTACAGGGTGTCCGTAAACAAATGTTGGCTGAATTAATGTTTCTTCAACTTTTTGTTCGAAGAATTCATTAACAACGTGACCAAATTCCATTGTCTCTTTAACATCTACACCATGTTCTTTTGCAAGAGAACGTGCTTCCTCATCGCTCATTTCCTTCCAGAAGTCTACCCCTGTTGCTTCTTTAACTGCATCTACCATATGAAGTCTCTTCCACTCAGGCTCTAAGTTAATTTCTTTTTCACCGTACATAATCGTTGTTGAACCTGTTACTTCTTTCGCGATATGCGCGATTAGATTCTCGGTTAGAGCCATCACATCTTTATAATCAGCGTAAGCTTCGTAGAGTTCAAGCATTGTGAATTCCGGATTATGGCGAGTCGAAACACCTTCATTTCTAAATACACGACCCACTTCATAAACTTTCTCAAGGCCACCTACAATAAGGCGCTTTAAATGAAGCTCGATCGCAATACGCATATACAACTCCATGTCGAGTGCGTTGTGGTGAGTAACGAACGGACGAGCTGACGCTCCACCAGGAATAGAATGCATCATTGGAGTTTCTACTTCAAGAAAGCCCTGGTCATCTAAGTAACGACGCATTGACTGGATAATACGGCTACGAGAAATAAATGTTTCTTTTGACTCCGGACTCATAATGAGATCTAAATAACGCTGGCGATATCTTTGTTCAACATCTTTAAGGCCGTGGAATTTGTCTGGTAGTGGACGAAGAGACTTAGATAGCAAGTATAAATCACTCACTTTTATAGAAAGTTCTCCTACTTTCGTTTTGAAAGCTACCCCAGTTACACCGATGATGTCTCCGATATCCATGGAATCAAAAAGGTCATACTGCTCTTCGCCTACAGTGTCTTTTCGAATATACATTTGAATCTGACCTGAAAGATCTTGCATATGTGCGAACCCAGCTTTTCCTTTTCCGCGCTTCGTCATTATTCTTCCTGCTAGAGATACCGTCTTCTCTTTTTCTGCAAGCTCTTCCTTTGAAAAGGAATCGAATTCCTCAAACATTTTTGCTGCTGTATGAGAACGGTCAAAACGATGTCCGAACGGATCTATGTTGTTATTCTTAAGTGTATCAAGCTTTTCTCTTCTTACGCGAAGAAGGTCATTCAGTTCTAGCTCCTGACTCATCTCTATCACTCCTGTCATATCTAGGTTTATCCCGCTATAACTTTATCTGAAAGCAGCGTGAATAGCAAGTATTCACAGCATGGTTTTTCAATGACAAACGCGCCGGGTGTGTCACTATTTAAAAGAAGAAAACTGCCAGTCAACGATCCTGGCAGTCAGTTAAATCTTAGATGTAGTATAAGAAATCCTAGTTAGAAAGTCAAACTACTGGTTCAGATTAAAGGTCTTCAGTAAGACGATTATTCAGCACGACCGTCTCTTACATCTAAATCTTTGATGCTAATTCGAATTCTGCTCTATTGGGAAAAGTTCTTCAAGCGATACATTTAGTTTCTTCGCGACAAGGAGCAAGAAGTCATTAGACGGTATCCGGTTTCCACGTTCTATTTCTCCAAGTACTGAAACGGATACACCAAGGTCTCTCGCAAATCCCTCTTGTGTAAAACCTTTTAGCTTTCGAAAAGCTCGAATACGCCTCCCGTAGATCTCTGCTTCCATAGACGTACACCTTCTTTATCTTCTATATGATCAACATACGACTCGATTCTCTTATTCGTAGTAGGAATGATTGCATCAGGATTCAATTCATGTAGAGGAATAACAACAAACCCACGTTGAATGAGACGAGGATGTGGAATAACAAGGCCTTCTGCTACAATATTTTCGTGATTATATAGCAATATGTCAAGGTCTATTGTCCTCGGTCCGAAGCGGATATCTCTTTCTCTACCTAAGGATTGCTCGATTCCTTGTAAGATTTCTAAAACCTGAAAAGCATTCATATCTGTTTTGAGCAAGGCTACCATGTTTAAAAAAGCCGCTTGCTCTGTAACACCTACAGGTTCCGTTTCATAAAGGGACGAGACTTCAGTCACGTTAATATCCGGATACTCTTCGATTCTTTCAAGAGCAGTCTTTATATAATTTTCACGATCACCAATATTGGAACCAATTCCAACATATACACTATTCATTTCGTTCCCTCTTCATCTCGATTGCCACTGAATCATAATGTCCATTAATAGGTGGGTCAGGTTTAGTTACTTTCACTGTACACGTCTCAACAATATCAAATGATTTAAGTATCTCTTTCGTAATTTCTTCTGCTATCGTTTCGACTAATTTCCTTGGTTCGCCCTCGACGATTTCTTTTATTGTATTATAAGCTTCAGCGTAATTCACTGTGTAGTTGAGGTCGTCAGACTCACTTGCTCTTGTTAGGTCCGCTTCTAGTACAAGATCTACGTAAAATCGCTGGCCTAATTTATTTTCTTCTGGAAAAACGCCATGGTAACCATAGAACTCCATTCCATTCAGGTGAATCTTATCCATCCAACCACGCTCCTAGTTAGTGATTATATCTCGCTTAAGCATTGCGTCCATCATTTTCGCCATTCTGACCATCGGCTTAACATCATGAACACGAACGATTTGACACCCTCGTTCGATTCCGAGGCAAACTGTGGCACCAGTTCCTTCCACGCGGTCATCTGCTTGAGTATTCAACGTTTGGGCTATAAGTGACTTTCTTGAAGTCCCTAATAAAACTGGATAACCTAATGCAGCAAACTCGTCTAACCTCCGCATAACCTCAAGATTCTGTTCATAGGTTTTTGCAAAACCGATGCCAGGATCTAATATAATATTGCGATCTTGTACTCCCGCTCGTTTTACAATGGCGATACTTTCATCGATATCCACTTTGATATCCTTCATAATATCACCATAATTTTCATCCTGCCGATTATGCATCAAAATGATAGGCACCTCATGTTTTGCGGCAACTTGTCCCATCATTGGGTCAGCTTTCGCACCCCAGACATCATTGATGATGTCTGCACCTGCTGATAAAGCTTGATCCGCTACTTTCGCTTTATACGTGTCGATTGAAATGGGTACGTCGATCGCTGCACGGACTGCTTTAATGACAGGTATTACACGCTCAAGTTCTTCTTCGAGTGACACAGGGACAGCTCCTGGACGGGTAGATTCTCCACCAATGTCAATGAGGTCAGCCCCCTCCTGCACAAGCTGCACAGCATGCTTAACCGCTCGATCACACGTCTCATAATTACCCCCATCTGAAAATGAATCGGGAGTTGCATTCAAAATACCCATCACCCAGGTTTTTTTATTCCAGTCGATCACCTTGTCCCGCCACTCCATGATCATAGGGTGGTTTGTTTGCTTTTTGATTACCGTGGCCACCAAGCTCACTCCTTTTTCTTGCATAAAGTCATCATGTTAGATCGTTGCTGCTTAATAACGAAGTGCGGTCTTGCTCATATTGCAGGATAAGCTTGCTGGTAACAGTACCATTACTACCTGGCATAGAGACACGATCTACGCTTCGCAAAGGGACAATTTCTTGAATCGAGTTCGTTACGAAAACTTCATCTGCATTAAATAAAGTCTGTCTGTTATATAAGCCTTCTTTAACAGGAAGCTGAAGTTTTTCTGCTGATTTCATAACGTATTGACGGGTGATGCCATTTAAAATTCCAGTCGATAGCGAAGGTGTGAACAGCGTGTTTTGTGAAACCCAGAATAAGTTAGAAACAATTCCTTCTGCTACATAACCCTCTTCTGTAAGAAATATCCCTTCAACTTTTGGATCATTCCCGATTTCTCGTTTTGCGAGGATGTTATTAAGATAATGGTGAGACTTAAGGCGATATTGACCTTCAGGTGTGTTGCGCCTTAATGATAATACTTTACCATCCTTTTCGTTTCGAACAGGAGCTCCAAGCGATTTAACATAGATAATCAGTGTCGGCTCTTCATAAGGTTTAGTTTGAAGTCCAATGTTCCCTGCCCCTGCTGAAACGTTTAGTCGTATATACCCATCGACCATGTCATTTGCTGCAAGGGTACGTTTTACCTCATGCAGCAAGTCTCGTGTTCCTATGGAAAGGTGAATATGCAGCTCCTCTAATGATGCCCGCAGACGTTGAATGTGATCATTGAACAAAAACGGATGTCCGTCATAAGTGCGAAATGTTTCAAATACACCTAGTCCATATAGAAATCCATGATCATAAGCGGAAATGACAGCATCCTCTTCACGCGTTATTTCACCATTAACATTTATAAACATAGCTCGTTTTTATGCGTATCGATAAAGTTTTTGAGAAGTGTTTTCCCAGTAGACGTCATGATTGACTCTGGATGGAATTGAACACCTTCTACTGCGAGCTCCTTATGGCGGATGGCCATAATCTCTCCTTCTTCAGTCCAAGCACTTACTTCAAAACACTCTGGAAGGGTCTCCTTCTTCACGATTAGTGAATGGTATCTTGTCGCGATGAATGGGTTTGCCATCCCTCTAAAAACGCTTCTCCCATCATGGTGCATCTCAGAAGTCTTACCGTGCATCAATCGTTCAGCTTTCACAACATCTCCACCAAACACCTGGGCAATCGATTGATGACCTAGGCAAACCCCAAAGATTGGAATCGTGCCAGCGAAACGCTTCACGACCTGCATACTTATACCGGCTTCATCAGGACTACAAGGACCGGGGGAAATCATAATAAATGAAGGCTTCAATTCTTCAATTTCAGTGATCGTGATCTCATCGTTCCTTTTAACGACAAGTTCCTCACCCATTTCCCCAAGGTATTGTACAAGGTTATACGTAAACGAATCATAGTTATCAATCATTAGAATCATTATTACTTCCTCCTCTGCTCGACTCTTCTAGGCTCTTCACTCAACTCTTTGGCTTTCCAAAGTGCTCTAGCTTTCTTTAAGGATTCTTTATATTCAGCTTCTGGATTTGAATCAATTACGATACCTGCACCGGCCTGCACATGAGCGAGGCCATCTTTTATCACCATCGTCCGAATAGCGATATTTAATTCCATATCACCATTAAACCCTATCCACCCGATAGACCCAGTGTATATGCCACGGCGAACAGGCTCAAGTTCTTCAATGATTTCCATCGTTCTTACCTTTGGAGCTCCTGTAATGGTGCCGCCCGGGAACGTCGCTTTAATCGCATCGAATGCATCATATTCTGGGGCACAAACTCCTCTTACATTGGACACGATGTGCTGAACATGAGAATATTTTTCGATTACCATGAACTCGTCCACTTCTACCGAGCCATACTGACAAACTCTTCCTAAATCGTTTCTTTCTAAATCCACAAGCATGACGTGCTCCGCGCGCTCTTTTTCATTTTCGATCAACGTACGTGCAAGCTGTCGATCCTCTTCTTCATCCTTACCTCGAGAGCGTGTCCCAGCAATGGGTCTCGTACTTAGCTCGCTCCCCTTTTTCTTCACGAGAAGCTCTGGAGATGCGCTTACGATATCGAATCGGTCTGTATGAATGTAAGACATATAAGGGGATGGATTTAACGTCCGTAACGTTTCATACACGTGAATTGGATCTGCGTGCAGCGTTCTAGTTTCTCTTAGTGAGAGGTTTACTTGAAAGACATCCCCACTTGAAATGTATTCCTGGATCTGTTTTACTGCTGAAGCAAATGATTCCTCATCCATTGAAAAGTGACGCTCATCTTCGAGCGTAGTGCCAGATGGTTGATGAGAAATTGATAATGCAGGCTCCATCCACTCTTTTTTATATTGTATCAAACGGTCTTGTGCAGCTTCTGAATTACCTTCTTCTACCTGAGAGATAAACCATAGAACTTCATCTTCATGGTCATAAACCCCAACATCTTCATAAACGATGAAAGACAATTCAGGTAGCCGAAGATCATCATCAGCTTGAAGTGGCAGCTTTTCAATTTGACGAGCGATATCATAGCTCAAAAAACCCATCGCTCCGCCTTGAAAATCTGGAAGACGGTCATCGGTTTCCCCTACATGTTGCTGCATCCATTCTCGCATTAAATCGAGCAAGTTGCCTTCTAGCTTTCTTGTTGTACCGTTCTCAGTTATAGAAAGGATATGTCCTTTTCCCTTTAGGCTAGCCATGGGAAGAATGCCGAACATACTGTAACGGCCACCCCGTGTACTATCTAAAAGCGTGTGTTCTGAAAGATTAGATACAAACCGTTTGTATTTCAAAAACCACTCATCTGCAGCTAGATGTACAGTTTCAAATATTGGAACGCGCGTTGTTTTTTCTTGGTGTTGCGCCAATATCTTCACACCCCTATTTGGAAGTTTGATTCTTCCCTCGGATTATGCCTCTATTTTACATGAAGACGAACAATCCTTCATCCTTTTTGTATACAAGCGATATCCCGCTACACCTTAGGATAACCGCATAAGGCTTCACTCATGAACAAAATTTCTTCAGAAAAAGGCAGCCCATTCATGGACTGCCTCATCGTTTATTACTCATCATCGAATTGAAAAAGTGGTGTGCTTAAATAACGTTCGCCATTACTTGGAATAACCGCCAGTACTTTCTTTCCTTTTCCTAGCTTTTTCGCAACTTCTAGCGCTGCATAGATAGCAGCTCCGGAAGAAATGCCTCCAAGAATACCTTCCTCACGAGCAGCTTTTCTTGCCCATTCAAATGCTTGCTCGTTCTCCACTTGAATGACTTCATCATACACATCCGTATCGAGTATCGATGGAACGAATCCAGCTCCTATTCCTTGAATCTTATGTGGTCCAGGTTTCCCCCCAGATAAGATAGGAGAATCTGTTGGTTCAACAGCGTACAACTTGATCGAAGGAAAGTGTTTCTTGAGTACTTCACCAGCGCCCGTAATTGTCCCACCAGTTCCGATACCAGCTACAAAAGCATCTAACTCGTCAAATTCATTCACGATTTCTTTACCAGTCGTAAGGCGATGTACTTCTGGGTTGGCTTTATTCTGGAATTGCTGTGGCATGAAATAATTATGCTCTTTCGCAAGTTCTTCAGCCTTTCGTATTGCCCCGCCCATACCTTCAGAACCAGGCGTCAATACGAGCTTTGCTCCGTAAGCTTTTAATAGATTTCTTCGTTCCATACTCATGGTATCAGGCATTACGAGTACAGCTTGATAACCTTTGGCAGCAGCAACCATCGCAAGGCCTATACCGGTATTACCACTTGTCGGTTCCACAAAAGTGTCACCTGGTTTGAGCTCGCCATTTTCCTCTGCCGCTTCAAGCATAGACAATGCTATTCGATCTTTCACACTACTTCCTGGGTTCATGAATTCTAGCTTTAGGTAAACATCTGCGTGGTCTTCTCCAGTGATTCGATTTAACTTCACGATTGGAGTTTGACCGATTAAATCCGTTATTGAATTTGCCACTCTCATAAAATACGCCTCCCAATCCCTAGTGTTTTAATAGGAATAATTCCCTTAAAGATAGCATCAAGGTGAAAAGTCGTCAATCCTAAGCCCTTACACCTTGGTCTGTGAAGCTAATTCAGTAAGTTCTTTCTTTGAAAAGTGGTAATGAGCATTGCAGAAATGGCACACTGTTTCTGCCTCTCCGTCTTCTTCAATCATTTTATGCACTTCTTCTTTTCCAAGACCGATAATGCCATTTGCGAAACGGTCTTTCGAACAACTACACTCGAAAGAAACTGGCATCTTATCTAATATCTTAATATTTTCCTCACCTAGCAGCTCTGCAAGGATTTCTTCTGGTGAATACCCTTGTTCAATTAACTTTGAGATAGGCGGGATATTTTGTATTCTTTTTTCAATGAATTTAATCGTTTCTTCTGCAGCATCAGGTAAAAGCTGAATCATGAATCCACCTGCAGCAAGAATGGTGTTATCCGGGTTCACTAAAACGCCAACACCGACAGAAGAAGGAACTTGTTCAGATGTAACAAGATAATAAGTGAAGTCTTCTCCAAGCTCACCCGAAACGAGCGGCACTTGCCCTGTAAACTTATCACGCATTCCAATATCCTTAACGACAGATAGGAATCCGTCACGTCCAACTGCACTTGCTACATCTAATTTACCTTGTTCATTTAAATCAAAATGTACGTGTGGGTTACTTACATAAGCACGAGTGTGACCCTCGGCATCTGCATCAACGATTATCGCCCCAACAGGACCACCACCTTCGATTTTAACGGTGATTTTTTCTTGTCCTTTTAGTGAGGAAGCCATCATTGTCGATGCTGTCATCGCTCTGCCCATTGCAGCAGACGCTGTTGGCCAAGTTGTGTGGCGTCTCTGTGCTTCAGCCACCATTTCTGTACTAGATATCGCATAAGCTCTAACGTTTCCATCAAACGCTAGCGCTTTAATTAAATAATCATTCATTCTTATGAATCTCCTTTCAAATGAGCATATGCCCACTTACAACATACATGATTTTTGTTAGAACTTCCATTCAGGGAACCTAGAAGGCCTTTACTATTTTATTTAAACTCCCCTTGCATAGTACCATCTATGCTTCGGTCTAAGTGATTAATGAAGGAATTGATGACAGCGAAAAACGCATCCCTTAGCGGTATGCGTTCAATTCTTCTTTATTCTTATTATAAATCAAATGGAGACCTTTTAAAGTTAAGAATGGATCAACGACATCGATTAGATCACACTCTTCTGCAATAAGAGATGCAAGTCCTCCTGTAGCAATAACTGTGGGGTCTTTTGTCGCGTTTCTCTTCATTCTTGAAACGATGCCTTCTACCTGACCTACGTAGCCATAAAGCGTTCCGCTTTGCATGGCACTAACGGTGTTCTTCCCTACGATGTGATCTGGTTTGGCAATTTCGATTCGTGGGAGCTTTGCTGCATGCATATATAGTGCTTCTGTAGAGATGTTGATCCCTGGCGCTATCGCACCACCAACGTATTGTTTGTTTTCATTAATGTAGCAGTAAGTTGTCGCTGTACCGAAGTCGACAATGATGAGCGGCGCTCCATATTGATGGATTCCTGCCACTGCATTGACGATGCGATCGGCACCTACTTCTTTGGGGTTATCATATTTTATATTCAATCCTGTTTTGATCCCAGGTCCAATAACTAAGGGTTTGTGATGAAAATATTTCTGGCACATCCGTTCAAGAGCGAACATTATTGGAGGAACGACCGAAGAAATAATGATTCCCTCTACATCATCAAAAGAAAGGTCCTCATGAGAAAATAGTCCTTTGATGACCATTGCATATTCGTCTTCCGTTTGCTTTTTACTCGTCCCCATTCTCCAATGATGAGTTAGTTCATCACCTTCGTACACACCGAGAACGATATTCGTGTTTCCTACATCAAGCACAAGTATCATATTATCACCTTATTTAAATATTTAGCTTTGGTCATGCTCTCTATAGTTATACCACAGATTGCCCTTAAAAACGAAGCACTTTTTTGCAAACGCTTACCGGTAGTGAACCCTGTTCACAAAATAAAGCAGGATGCCTGAATGACATCCTGCTTTTATTATCTACTCTTGATCTTCTTCATCAGATTCAGCTTTATCTTCTTTCTTGGAAATATTCACTTTCACGTCATCTTCTACGCCGTTAGCGTGATGACCTTCAGGTAACTTTCCTTCTTCAACAAGAGAGCGAATCTGTTCAGCATCTAGTGTTTCTAATTCCTTAAGCGTTTCTGCCACTAAATTAAGCTTATCCTGATTGTCGGTAAGAATCTGACGACAGCGCTCATAAGAATCTTTGATGATTTTCTGAATCTCAAGATCAATTTCATGTGCGATTGAATCACTGTAATTCGGATCATTTTGAATGTCGCGCCCAAGGAATACATTACCACCCTGGCTTGAACCGAATTGCATAGGTCCAAGTTTCTCACTCATTCCATATTCCGTTACCATGCTACGAGCAATCGATGTTGCACGTTGGAAGTCATTACTTGCTCCGGTACTTGCTTCACCGAATGTAATTTCTTCTGCAACACGACCACCTAGTAGTCCAATGATTTTGTCTTCTAGCTCAGGCTTCGTCATAAGGTACCGGTCTTCCTTAGGAAGCGTTACAGCATAACCACCAGCCTGGCCACGTGGAACGATTGTGACTTTATGAACGATATCTGCATTATCTAGCTCAGTACCAATAATGGTATGTCCAGCTTCGTGATAAGCAACAATGTTCTTTTCTTTCTCAGAGATGACACGACTCTTCTTAGCAGGACCAGCAATTACGCGGTCTGTCGCTTCGTCGATGTCATTCATATCGATTTTCGCTTTGTCATGACGAGCAGCAACTAGTGCAGCTTCGTTCAACAAGTTCTCAAGATCTGCACCAGAGAAACCTGGCGTACGCATCGCAATCGTCTTCAGATCGACTTCTTCACTTAGAGGCTTGTTTTTAGCATGAACGCCAAGGATTTGTTCACGACCATTAACATCTGGACGGTTAACCGGTATTTGACGGTCAAATCGTCCTGGACGAAGTAGCGCTGGGTCGAGAATGTCAGGACGGTTAGTAGCAGCAATGATGATTATTCCTTCATTTGCGCTAAATCCATCCATTTCTACTAGTAGCTGGTTAAGTGTTTGCTCACGCTCATCGTGACCACCACCAAGACCTGCACCACGTTGACGACCTACAGCATCGATTTCATCGATAAAGATGATACAAGGAGCATTCTTCTTCGCGTTTTCGAATAAGTCACGTACACGTGACGCACCGACACCTACGAACATCTCAACGAAGTCAGAACCAGAAATCGAGAAGAACGGCACTCCTGCTTCACCTGCTACTGCACGTGCAAGCAACGTCTTACCTGTACCTGGAGGTCCAACGAGAAGAACACCTTTTGGAATTCGAGCTCCAACGGCTGCGAACTTACGAGGATCTTTAAGGAATTCCACGACCTCTACAAGCTCTTGCTTTTCTTCATCAGCACCTGCAACGTCTTTAAAATTAACTTTCTTCTTTTCTTCACTATAGAGCTTCGCTTTACTCTTACCAAAGTTCATGACACGGCCACCGCCGCCTTGAGCCTGGTTAAGTAAGAAGAAGAATAGAATAAAGATGATTACAAAAGGAATGATGGATGTGAAGAAAGTGATCCAGCCACTTTGTTCCGGAGCTTTCTCAACTGTTACATCCGTGTTTTCTCCAGCAGCTGAAAGAATGTTCTCAACCGCGTTTTCTGAATCTGGTACATTTGTTACAAAGGTGTTTTCTTCACCTTCTTCAGTATCACCAGTTAGCTGCCCCTGAACAGTGTAAACACCTCGCTCAGGTTGTATCGTTAATTCTTGAATTTCACCATTACTAAGTTTTGATTGAAATTCGCCGTAATTTAAAACATTTGCTTCGTTGTTGTTTCCGTTAAAGAAGCTAACAACACCTACTACGACGAGGAAAATCAATAAATAAAATATTGTATTTCGGAAGATACGATTCATTCCTTACCTCCTCCCACGAACAGGAAACCATAGATTATCTTACCACATTGGCACATTGAACTACAACAAATCAACCTTGATAAACTTCGGGCTTAAGAATACCGATGAACGGAAGATTTCTATACCGTTCAGCAAAGTCTAGACCATACCCTACTACAAATTCGTCAGGGACGATAAATCCAGCAACGTCAGGTTTGAGGTTGACTTTTCTACCAGTTGGTTTATCCAACAGGGTTACAATTTTGATGGATTTTGCTTTGCGATATTTCAATAGATCAACAAGGTAACTCAGCGTCAAACCACTATCAATAATATCTTCGAGAATAAGTACGTCTCGTCCTTCTACTGAAGTATCAAGATCCTTAATAATCTTAACTTCACCAGAAGAAACAGTTGAGTTACCATAGCTTGAAACATCCATGAAGTCCATTTCTAGATGGCACGTAATACGTTTTGTTAAGTCACCCATAAAAGGTAGAGCACCTTTTAACACGCCGATGACAAGCGGAAAACGATCTTCATACTCATCTGAAAGCTGTTTACCAAGCTCACGACATTTCTCTTGTATCTCTTGCTCACTAATTAATGTTTCTTGTATTTCGTTTAACATCTGTGATCCTTTCCTCCCAGCCTATGTAGATAATTTTTTTCGTAGTGCAGATGCACGAGCTTTTTCCCTTTTGCAGGTAGTATAACTTTTTCAGAACGAGTCAGTCCTGCAACCCAGATAATGTTACCATCTGAATTTTCCACAATGGGCCACACATCACGCTCTGAACGGTTTATTTTACGGTCGATAAAAATATCCTTTACCTTTTTCGTCCCAATCATGCCTTTTGGCTGAATTCGGTCACCCGCTCGCCTTGAGCGAATAATGACTGGAAACATTGTTCTCTCAATGATTAAATCCTCGCCTGATAAATGTAAGGGTAGTTCATCTACCGGCTTAGCTGTAATGGTTCCTAGTGGTGTTTCAACGGAACCTGTACTAGCTAACTGCTCTGTATACGATTCTACTTCCTTAAAGGTTTCAAAAGTAAAACAACAGGTGTCATAGGATTTTACTGCCTTTAATTCCAATGGCAAATCAAGGGAAGCTGAAGGATGCTCAGAATCGAGCAAAGACCGCAAATCCTCAATATGTATAGAAGAAAAAGGAGCATTGCTTTTGTAAAGATAGTTTAATATTAGATGAATCACTCTTCTTTGTAAAGGAATAGGCAAGTAATGATACGACTTGTTATTGATCTTCACAAATTTGTCATTTTGATCGATAATCACATCATCTAATCGCTTGGCCGCAAGCTCCATTAAATAGTCTTCATCACTCTGCATCCGCTCACTATATAATTGATATCTTACATGAACGTTCGGGTTTTCTTCCTTTAAGAAAGGGAGGACCTTTTTCCTGAAACGATTCCTCATATACCCATCACTTTCATTAGATGGATCATTACGGAATAAAAGGGAGTGCTTTTCACAATAAGAAAGGATTTGGTCTTTTGTTACACATAGAAAGGGACGAATAAGATGTCCAGTAGCAAATGTTCGTTTCACCGCGATGCCTGAAAGTCCGGTCGTACTTCCGTGAACTTGCCTCATCAACATCGTTTCGATTTGATCATCACCATGGTGTGCGAGAGCTAGGCTTGTCGCATCGTACTTCTCCATAACTTGTTCAAAAAACGCATATCGACATTCTCTTGCAGCAACCTGAGTTGAAACCTTCTTCTCTTCTTTGTAGTGAGCAACATCGATAGAAGAAGACTCAAATCGAATTCCTTCCCGTTCACACAAGCGTTTAACAAAAACAAGATCATCAGCTGATTCATCTCCGCGTAGCTGATGATCGACATGAGCTGCAATGACGTTGAGCTTTAACCCTGAAGCTAATCTATTTAAGTAGTGAAGCAGCGCGACGGAATCAGGACCTCCAGAAACACCTGCAACAATTACATCACCTTCATGTATTAAATCATGCTTTTGAATAAATCGGTCAACGTCCTGCAGCAACATCAAGTCTTCCTTTCTTGCGGTATATTTACAACTAATAACCTATCCGATTAGGAATGAAACATTCATTTATCCCTAAAACCCATACCCAACTAAGTATAATGTATAGATGGTTAGAATTAAAGCGAACAACAGCACGGTTTCAACCCACCTTGTCCTCTTATGGTTCTTCGTCTTTTTGGATTGTTTTCTCGTGGTCACTCTTGAGGTGGTTTTGACCCTGGCTGTGGATTTCGGATTATCTTCCTGCAAGAGAGTAAATAGCTCGTTCCTCATATCCAAAGCATGTTGATACTTTCCTGTGAGTGCTTTTCTCAGAATCGTTCTATACGGCTTTAATATGGAGGATGAATCAATCTTATTCATCAAGTATGCTTCAGAATTTTCCTTAGGCCGATCGAAGCGCTTCGGATATGCTGCATTAATAATAATCATGGCCGTTGAAAACAAATCATATGAAGGTTCAGCAACTCTAGACCCCAATCCCCAGTACCCACGATCAAAGAACTCCGTAAATTCTTTTACAGATCTCCCGATGACTGTGGTGCCTCCGACATCTAACCACCTCATCTTTGGTGGCGCTCCTTCTACAAGAAGATTATCAGGCTTCAGATCACCGAAGACCCAACCTTCTCTATGCAATACTGACAAATCTCTCAGAAGCTGTAACATTAAAATACCCAGCCACTCTTTTCCCCTCCGTTGGATAAATGAAAAGAGTGGTTCTCCATGAATATATTCCATCACATAAAAAGGATGACGTTTCCCATTCACTTCCCAATCATCCATCTCATAGAAAAACGGTCCAAGAACGGATCCTTGGACCTTTGATAACTGTTTAAGAACGTTCACCTCAGAAGAAATCGACATCGTGTCGTTGCCAACTTTAACAGCAACATGACCCTTCCGAGAGTTTGCTAGATAGACAGTACCCAACGCTCCGTTGCCAAGCCTTTTTTCAATTTGATAACATTCGTTGTTCCATTTCCCTCTTATCTTTGTTCCATATGAAACATTAGCTGCCTGATTCTTCGATGAATCCGTCATCTTCTAGCATTCCTCTCTTTGAACGCTTTTTCTGATATGCATCGATTGCTTCCTTCAACGCAGGTCCAGTTGGTGTCACCCCACCTGATGATAGTTTCGGGAAAATCTTATGGATATCTTTCATTTGAGGCGTCCAATCCATTAACCGTTCTACTTGTTTCTTCCTACCAGGAAAAGCATACAATGAATATTCATTCTGACCTATTCTTGAATGAAGACTAATAGAGAGATCGAGCAGGGCATCTTCAACCGTAGGCAGTTTATGCTGCATACTCGCACTAGTGTCGATTAATATCAACACTTCTAGATCCATTGTTTCCCCCAAATCATCCACTACCTCTACCACCTGTCCCCTTTTTTCAGGCGGCAAATCTTCTATCTCTTTGTCACTACCTAGAATCGTTTGTAGTTCCTTATGAATAAACCCCTGAATCGTTTGAGTCATTGCCTTTCTAGTAACCATCTGAACAGTGTGCGATAGTTGGCGCGCATAAACTAACTGGTGAATACCCCCGCCAGATAATGCAATGTTCTCGATCTCCTTTAATCCATCTGTCCGCTCGTTTTCCTCAAGAACTCCAATCACATTGACTGTCATTCCATATTCTCTTGCAAGCGCAGCCATAGCTACCGGATCTTCTCCCTGATTGGAGCATCCGTCCGTGATCAATAAAATCTGTCTCAGCGTTCCTTTCTTCATCTCGTCCTACTCCCTCCTTTTGCTGTTACAAGCATCGCCTTTCGGAGGAGAGTTTATACATCAGTGATCTTGTCATCACTGTGCTTTTTTCTTTCTAAAAGAAGGAGCTGAGTAGATTGGAATGGTCGACCACTTTGGAATGTTACGCTTAACTTTTGCGACAACGACAGTCATATCATCATCGATCCTACCGTACTCTGTACGGATTACCTCTTCCATAATTAAATCAGCAACTTCCTGAGGTTTATCTGTGGTTAACTCTCTTATCTTGCGTTTCATCCAGAACTCTGGATTTTCAATATTCTTAACACCTTCATAAATCCCGTCGCTCATCATAATCAAAAGGTCGCCAGCTTTCAGCTGTTCACTAACCACTTCAACATCAAACTCTGGGATGATCCCCATCGGTAGGTTTGCAGACTCTACCATCATCACCCTATCTCCTCGTTTGATAAAGCTTGGTATCGAACCTATTTTTAGAAACTTTGCTGAAGCATCTTGCAAATCTACCATTGCAAGATCAAGCGTTGAGAAGATCTCATCCGTATTTCGTAATGACAGCACCGAGTTAACTGATTTAATAGCGACCGTTTCATCGATACCAGAATGAAGAATTTTCTGAAGGAGCTGAATCGTTTCTGTGCTTTCTTTATGTGCTCGCTCACCGTTCCCCATTCCATCGCTTATGGCAATCGCATATTTTCCTGCTCCGAGTTCAATGGTTGAATGACTGTCTCCAGAAATCCATGCCCCACCTTTCGCAGCATTTGCAACACCAGTTTCTACAAGATATTCTCTTGCTGATCCAAAATAAAGATGACACGTTTGATGTTCGTGTTCAGCACACACTTCCTTTTTCACAATAATATTTTCCTTTAAAATATCAGAAAGCATTGGTGCTATGACCTTCTCGCCCTCACCGCGCCCTCCACACGCTGGGATTTTCATTTCAATGTCTACGTTGCCTTCCTCGAGACTGTAGATCTCAACCTGCCCTACCTCAAGACCCATGCTTTGAATTGCATCTATGATTTGGTCCTCTTGTTGATGTAAGTTATCTCTTTCTTTTTGTATTTCTTTAGCGAAGTCTCCCATTACTTGCGAGACTCCTAGCAATTGATCTGCTACGATCTTCCTACTCTCCCGGACCTGTTTCTTCAACATGCGATTCGCCTGATAGTGGCTCATCTCTTTGCCAATAATCTCAATTACTTTATTCGCTTTAATACAGTGTTGATCAAAATCTCGTTTCAATCCATGGTTTCTTATCTCGGTCGTCTGTTCAAGCTCTTCCATAATATTCGTCATGTGAGAATAGGTCGTATCAAAATCTCTCGCCCAGCACGTTTCCTTCTTGAAACATGTCTGACACGTCTTCTCCGTTACATGACTTAAGAAATAGTCTACTTCTCGCTCAGACTGTTCTTCTGGAACTGTGTCTGAATCCGAGAAGCTTGTAGACAAGGCTTGAAACAAGCTCGAGAATTGTTCTACCCTACTTGCGGTCACATCTCTTACTTTTCTAAGATACTGTTGTTGCTCATTAGCATGTTCAACCGTACCTGGAATGTACTTAGATAATTGAGATGTAATCCGTGATGGCGTACAAAAGAATAAGAGAACGGCAATACCAGACTCTATCAAATTAGGATACAGCAACTCTGGTCCACTACCATATAAGGCGATTAGTAGCGTTCCAATAAGGAGCCCCATCCCTACTCCAATTTTTCTTCCATCTTTCAGAAGACCACCAAGTAATCCTGAGAAAGCTAGCATACTCATTTGATAGAGGCTGGCGACATTTGCGAGCGCAAGGATTAACCCTGTTACAACCCCAACAGTTGATCCAATGGCCGCGCCGCCTACGTAAGCAAATATCAAGACAAGATATCGAGAAAGTATATTTTCAATCGAGAACCCGTATACTACCCAACCGATCGTACCGGTTAACATCGTAGCAAGAAGAATGATAAAACTAATAATCTCCTCATTTTTTAAAGCTTGTGTTCGTTTCTTCACTGAAATTATCGGGATACTTTGGATGAAGATAATCGTTAAGATCATTCCTAACGCACCCTCAACTACGGCCAAGATCCAATTGGTGTTCGCTAGCGTACCTTCCATAATCAAGCTAAGTACGAGTCTCCCCATCATACTTGTCAGGAACACTAACACAGGTAGTGTCTTTATTAGAGACAAGGAGGAAAGTTTGATAAATCGATTAATGATAAGGAAAAACAAGATTCCAATCATGATAAAACCAGTATTCTCTATATTCGATGTTGAGACAGCTCCAGCTAGTAAAGCCATGATAATCATGACCGTCCGTTCTTTCTTCAAAAAGAACACTGCTCCAAAAAAAGGAAGCGCAAATGGTGTGACTTGAGTGAGGATGACGGCTCGTCCAAGCAGAAAACCGATTGCAAACAGTAAGAGACCACGTTGGAACAACAATAGTTCAAGCTTTTCCTTTAACCCTTGAACCCACTTTCCCATCTTTGATCTTGATCGCTCCAAAACCAAATCGCTTTGCATGCCCACACCTGCTTTCATCAATCTTATTTTAATGCCGAACATTACGAATAAGTTTGTGTTATTCATTAAAGCACAGGGCATATTCACTTTTTGTCAAAAAAAGAAGCTAGAACCATTAAAAGTTCTCGACTTCTTCGTGTGAAGCTTGTCATTCAGATGTAGACACAGGAAGAAATCTGTAAACACCTGGAAGATCGGATTATTAGTTCATACCTTCTAACTTGAAGAAGGACACTGGTTGCTTTGCTTTTTTTCATTAAATCGAGACAGGGAATAAAATCGTCGAAAAGAAGAGATAAAAGAGGATAAAAAACACAAAAAAACCTGCATTAATTTCTTAATGCAGGGTATATTTATTAGTTTATTCATTTAAAGTTGAAGTTAAAAATGGTGACCCGTACGGGATTCCGACGCGTTAAGCTAGTTCTGCTGATTCATCATCTTGAAATGACTTCGGCAGGGGAACCCTTGGGTGAGAAGACCGTACTCTTCCTCGAATTAAATTGGTGACCCGTACGGGATTCGAACCCGTGTTACCGCCGTGAAAGGGCGGTGTCTTAACCGCTTGACCAACGGGCCAAAGATAAAAATGGTAGCGGCGGAGGGGATCGAACCCCCGACCTCACGGGTATGAACCGTACGCTCTAGCCAGCTGAGCTACACCGCCATATTATCTGTGGCTTTTATAAGCACAAGATATATAATACATCGCCTGAAAGATTGTGTCAACTAGTTTTTAAGATAACTTTTTCATAAAAAAACAGACATGCAAAAGCACGTCTGTTTAAATTAATCCAATATATTTAGTAGACAACAAGGTCTAGCCGCGTCGAGCTCCACGCCCACCCCGTTTAGACTCAGTTTGTTTCTTCAAGGTTGAAAGGCGATCTTCGCTGTCCTTAAGGAATTTGTTCATCTTATCCTCAAACGACTCTACCTGCGGGCGTCCTCCTCCGCGTGGCTTTCCTTTAAAACCTCCACCACCGGGTCTTCCTCCACCAGGTCTTCCACTACTACGTGGACGTTCTGATACTGGGCGATCTTTTGCCTTCTTAATCGATAATCCAATCTTTCCGTCGTTTTCAACCTGGATTACCTTAACTTCAACCTGGTCACCTACTGATAGAAAATCATTGATATCCTTGACGTAGTTGTCTGCAACTTCACTGATGTGAACGAGACCTGTCTTTCCATCTGGCAGCTCAACAAATGCGCCAAAATTAGTAATACCTGTTACCTTTCCCTGTAGCTTGCTGCCTACTTCGATTGCCATTTTAAAAAAAGCTCCTCCTTAAAATCTTTAAAAGATCAGTCGTATTTTAATTATACCTCTTTGCAAAACAACGTGTCAATTTGATGAAGAAGGAAGCTTGAATATTGTCTCGCCGGGTTTTGACATCGAGTAATCTCGCCTAGCCAACTCTCCAATATAATCTAAATTATTGAGCTTTTTGATCTCTTCCTTCAAATATTCTTCCTGTTGTTCAAGCTTGACTAGTTCTTCTTCGGCCTGCTTTTGCTGTATTTGTTTTTCTTTGATCGTTGCAGCTTGTGAAGTGAATACGGAGATAAATAGAATAGTTAGGACTAAAGCAGGTACCGCGAATGCAATAAGGCGGCGAATCAGACCTCTTCGTCTACGCTCTTTGACTTTATCTTGTAATTGTTGCTCCTTATTATAATCCGAGTGTACTTCTGTTACTTTAGACTTTCGCTTATTCGCAGTAACCAAGCTCTTCCCTCCTCACTTTCTGAATTTCATCAACCAGTTTTTTATGTAGTTCTTTATTGTATCGGCAATTCCTGCTGTTTTTATTAGCCTAGAGCGAATTGACCGAGGAATCAATCTCCATAACAATAAAAAACCCCACTTAACCGGTACCCAAAAGAGCTTGATAATAAACCAAAAAATGGCTGTAGTCATACTAACTAACATCATACATAAGCTCAATAGAAGTTTCAATATAAACAATACTGGTCGATAGACAAGATTTGTAATTAACGACTTTATAACATTTATGACACTGACTGTTATAATAATTATTCGTTCTAGAGTATGACGGTATAGCTGTTGAAATAAAGCTCGATATGCTGCGTACCCACACAATAGCGCTAAAAATACATATAATCGCAATGTTCCTTCGTTCACGGTGAATAATACATAAAATACTAAAAGTCCTTGCAATAACCAGAACACGACATCATTAAGGTAAAGCCACAAACTTTTGCTTCTTCTAGGATGAAGAAAACGGCTATAGGTATCCATGGCTATTCCCAGCCACACCCCCATAGCCACCATGGCAACCATTGTATAGAATTGAACGGTAAGCGTCATTTGAACAACTTGCTAAAGAATCCTTTAGCTTTATCCCCTTCATGATGATCCAGATAGCTAAGATCAAATATCTTCCCTTCAATCGACACACGCCCTTGCTCAACATTGAGATTTTTCATTTTCAAATGCTGCCCTCTTATAGCAAGGAACCCCATTGAAGTTTCGAGGAGAAATTCCTCATTATCGAAACTATCTACGTGTTTTACTCCTGTAATTTCAAGTGATTTGCGGGCTTTCATGACAAGGTCATGATCTGGCGTACTTGCTGAATTTTCGTAAGAGCCATACTCATAATAATTATCCATCGCTCTCCCCCTCTTCTCGATACATTACTATGAGTAGATATGGCGATTTAGAACAAGCTGTATAACTCTCTTCTAGCATTTAGAAACCAGGAATTTAGCGCACAAAAAAAGACCGTTTCCGGCCTTTTACTCTCCTGCAGCTTCTTCTTTTACTATAGTATACATCATGCCTGCTTCGTCTTTTTTGGTCGTTTCCTTCAGCGCATCGACTTGAGCTGTTACCTTTTTATGGCCGAATGAAATAACAAGTTCGTCACCAGGCTTTACGTTCGTGCCTGCTTTCGCCTTATTACCGTTGACCTCGATTCTACCTTTGTCACAAATTTCTTTTGCAATCGAGCGACGTTTTATTAATCTAGAAACTTTAAGAAATTTATCTAATCTCATCGTTCTCTCCCCTTTACTTAATTCCTTTTGATTTCGCTTCTTCCCAATAGTGATCTAGTGCTTCAAGCGACATGGCATCGATTAACTCGTTATTTTCTAGCACGCGCTTCTCAATGTATTGAAAACGTTTTTCGAATTTATGATTCGTGCGATGCACGGCTACTTCAGGATCAATTTTATAATATCTAGCAAGATTAACAATGGCAAACAACAAATCGCCAAGTTCTTCTTCTTTCGAACCAAATGTTTCGTGTTTAACTGCTTCATGGAATTCGTTCAATTCCTCTTTAACCTTTTCCCAAATTGGTTCAGGTTCATCCCAATCAAAGCCTACTTTAGCAGCAGCTTTCTGAAGTTCTGAAGCTCGCATCAAGCCAGTTAATCCTTTTGTTATTCCGTCGAGCTTTGAAGGCGTCGAACCTTTCTCTTTCTGCTTTACGCTGTTCCATAGACCAGCAACTTCCTCTGCTGTATGAGCTTTCTCTTCTCCAAACACATGCGGATGGCGACGGATAAGCTTTTCATTCAAATAATAAATAACATCGTCTACAGAGAACATCCCATCATCTTCACCGATTTGAGCGTGCAGCATGACTTGCAGTAACACATCACCTAGTTCTTCGGCTAAATGATCAACATCTCCTGAATCGATTGCTTCAATAACTTCGTAGGACTCTTCTAGCAAGTATTTCTTCAACGATTCATGCGTTTGTTTCTTATCCCACGGACAGCCTTCAGGCCCCCGTAGTGTCGCGACCACATTTCTTAACCATGAAAAATCACGATATAAAATGGTTTCTTCCTGGACGGGAGGGACATAAACTGCTGTTAGATTATTTACTTCCACAGTACGGTCGAGCTCAAACAATGGAACGGATACGACTCTTTCGTCTTTACTGCCTGCAGCTTGCAGAACGGTAACTTCGTAATCATCGGGAAGTAACTCCATAAGGGTTAACTTTACGTTCGAAGCTGTGAATTGGTCATACACTTGAACAAATATGAGATGGTTTCTTACCTGTACCTCTTCCCGCATAAAGCGTGTTGCATCGAGAATTTGACACCCCTCAATAGGGTCGATACGTACTGCAGTAAACAATGCATCGAGAAAGCTTTGTCCTCCTGCTACCTCTACATGGATTCCTTTTCCCTTACTTTCATTCAGTAATAATTGTACGGTAGCTTCAGCCATCATGGGGTGTCCAGGTACGGTGTATACGAGTGACCCCTTTGATGCTTCGTCCCAAAGTTCATCTACAATCGCACGGTATGTGTGCTCGAAGGATTCATTTTCTTCATAAACATGATCAAACCCATGAATGTCTAAACCTTCTTCTATGAGCTCTCGAATAACGGGGTGGTCGATTGTTCGTGCATAGACTCGCCCTGCTGATTGGAGCTTGCGATAGCTTCCTATAGAAAGCTGATCGAAATCACCAGCACCCGTTCCTATTATCGTGATCTTATTAGTCATACATTTATGCTCCTTTACTTAGTTTCTGTTGTAGCGAAACCAATTTCTCTCCTTTTGGGAGCTGTAACAATTCATCTGTCGTGAAAACACGAACCAAGATAACCGTAATACTTAAAACGAAGACTCCCACAATCGCACCTGACAATGCAGTGACACTTGCAATCACTCTCGATTCATTAGATGGGATAAGTGTAGATAATAATCCGACTGTACCACTCATCACTATAAGAGCAAGAACGAATCGCCAGAAGCGAAAAGAATATTTGCCTAACCCAATATGGGAATACACCGCTATACTTGCTAGCGCAGCAACTGCAAGAAAACCGATAACACTTGATATAGCAGCACCATTAATTCCGATAACAGGAATGAGTAAAATATTTCCTAATACTTTCACGATTATCCCTACCAAAGTATACCGAGCAGCTAACCTCTCTAACCCAACCCCCTGCAAAATACCTGCAGCGGTCATGGCAATCGCGCAAAATAGAATAGCAGCAGCAAGGATACTTAGTGTGAGCGACAATGAATCATCTTTAAATAGCATCGTGTTCGTTTCTCTCATAATGAGGGCAAGACCAACCGATGCAGAAGCCCCAGTGACGAAACTGATCTTTAATGCGAGCCCTGTTTTTTCTCGAATGACATCGTGCTTCTGATTGGAAACAGCTTTTACAATAACAGGGACGATCGACAGGGAAAGGGATGTCGCTAATACGGTTCCTACTTGGATTAGCGGCTGTCCTCGGTCGAAAATACCTTTTGTTTCTTTTGCTTTATATGAATCTAATCCGTATTCACCTAAGGCAGGGACAATCGTTAGCGCATCCATTAGCTGAAAGAGAACCATAATCAAAACGCTCACACAAATTAATGTACCTTCTGATAATAATCTGCGACAGACTTCAAAGATTTTTGTGAACTCAATCGGAAGCCCCTTTTTCTTATCAGTTCTCTTCTTCATGCGGAGGAAAGTCAGTAGGATCAGCGCTGAAAAACCGCCAACCAAAGATCCAACCGCAGCACCGGTGCCAATTGTATATGCATTATGGTGGTTCGCTACTAAAGTGATCGATATAACCAGGATTGCCGTTACTCGAACTGACTGCTCAGTAACTTGTGACCATGCAGTAGGAAGAACATTTTCATTACCTTGAAAATATCCCCGTATAGAAGCGATCCCTGGCATTAACAGAAATGAAAATGCAGTCGCTTTTAACGGCACAGTAAGGTCACGATCTTCCATTAATTCAGCGATAAACGGGGCACCGAAGAATAGAAAGATAAACCCAACTACTCCTAACATGGTTAAGACATAAAAACTGTACCGAGAAATTTGTTCTGCTTCCTCATATTGCTTACCTGCTAGTTTCTCGGATACAAGTTTAGACACGATGACCGGAAAACCATATGTAGCTAAAATGATCGTAATGGAATAAAAGGGATAGATTTGTTGGTATACGTAAAAACCAATGTCACCTGCAATATTTTGATAAGGGATTCGATATCCGACGCTTAATACCTTCATAAAAAGTGCTACGGCTGTAAGCAAAAACGCGCCGTGCCAAAATCCTTTTTGAACTTCGCTTGTATTCATAGTCACCCGCCATACTTACAACTTCTAATTATGTACGAATTATATCATAACACCATATTTTACAAATAAAAAAAGGAGGCAACGAGGCCTCCATCAGCTTGTCCTATTGCTCCATCTGCCTAGCCAAAAAGCCAGCTGCTGTTTCTGAGAGCTTTTGTTCTAATTCAGTAACTTGCTCAGCTTCTTTTGCGAGCAGAGTAACGGATCCAATCGGGTCTCCATTTGCAATGATTGGAGCGATGACGTGCCCTGTATCATTTGGGACACTGTCAATAAGTTCCGAATTATCTGGGTTAAGAAGACATTTGCGTTCATTCATGGACTTTTCTACAGTGCTACCAATACTTTTATTCATGTACTCTTTTTTCGGACCGCCTGCAGCAGCAATGTACACATCACGGTCAGAAATCAAAGCAATATGCCCTGAGTGCTCAGCTAATGATTCCGCATATTCTCTTGCGAAATCACCGAGCTCGCTAATAGGGGAGTACTTTTTTAGAATTACTTCCCCTTCACGGTCCACGAAAATCTCCAGTGGATCTCCTTCTCTGATTCTGAGCGTTCTGCGAATTTCTTTCGGGATGACAACACGACCTAAGTCATCAATACGACGAACGATACCTGTTGCTTTCATCTAAGTTGCCTCGCTTTCTGGAAATATAAGTGATTTCTTCAACCATTGATGATTAGCTGATCTACAATATCTTTCCATTAGTATCTTTTCGTCTATTGAGTTCTATTCATAAAACTGTCAAATTTATGTTGTTCACCCAAAATCGCCTTTATTTCGCTTTGATCGGCTGTTGCATTGCTTTCTTAATTTTCTTCAATACTTTTTCAACAAGCTGAAGGTGTGCTTTCGTTTCTAGCCCTCTTCCCTTAACGGTTATAGAGACTTTGTTACCTTCTGCACCTAGCGCTAATTTGTTTCCATATTCATTCGCCACTTCAAAGATTGTTTCTCCCCCGATTGCCTCACGAGCAGTTTCATGGAATAGAAGCTTGATATCTTTTTTGCTGCGCCCTATCTTTTCTACCTTCAACTCTTTTGCCATTTCCTTTAGTCGAGAAATTTGGAACAGGTAATCGACCTCTTCAGGGAAATCACCGAATCGATCCATCATCTCATCCTGCAGATCCATAATATCTTTTAATGATTCAATCGAACGAAAGCGTTTGTACATATCGATCTTTTGCTTTTCATCACTAATATACGTTCCTGGAATATAAGCATCGACCTCAACATCAATCTCAACCGTGAACTCTGGTTCTTTCGGCTTTTCACCTTTTCGCTCCTCAATGGCTTCCTTAAGCATTTGAGAATAAAGATCGAACCCAACTGAGTCGATAAAGCCGTGCTGTTCGGCACCAAGTAAATTACCAGCACCTCGAATAGAAAGATCTCGCATCGCAATTTTGAATCCTGAACCTAGTTCAGTGAATTCTTTTATCGCTTGTAGCCTTTTCTCAGCAACTTCCGTTAGCACTTTGTCTCGCTGATACGTGATGTATGCGTAAGCCACTCGATTCGACCGTCCTACACGTCCTCTTAGCTGATAAAGCTGAGAGAGACCCATCTTATCACCGTCATACACTAATAGAGTGTTTACATTCGGAATATCTACACCCGTTTCAATAATTGTTGTACTTACCAATACATCATAGTTGCCATCAAGGAAATCAATCATAACGGATTCGAGCTCATTTTCACCCATTTGACCATGCGCGAACGTAACCCTCGCTTCTGGTACGAGTGTTTGAATTTGATCCGCCATATTCTCAATCGATTCAACTCGGTTATACAGAAAGTAAACTTGACCTCCACGAGCAAGTTCCCGCTCTATCGCTTCTCGAACTAATGTCCCGCTATGTTCAACAACATACGTTTGGACTGGAAAACGATTTTCTGGCGGTGTTTCAATAACTGAAAGATCTCGTACGCCAAGCATAGACATGTGAAGCGTCCGCGGAATTGGAGTTGCTGTAAGCGTAAGTACATCAACATTCGCTTTTAATTTCTTAATCTTTTCTTTATGTGTAACACCAAATCGTTGTTCTTCATCAACGATTAATAATCCTAATTGGCTATACGTAACATCCTTTGAAAGAAGACGATGGGTACCGATTACGATATCTATCGTGCCATTCCTCAAGCCTTTGATCGTTTCATTCTGTTCTTTTCTCGAACGGAAACGACTCAATAAGCCAATATTAATAGGATGATCAGCAAAACGTTCACGGATCGTTTCAAAATGCTGCTGCGCAAGAATTGTAGTAGGAACAAGTAATGCCACTTGTTTTCCATCCATAATCGCTTTAAATGCAGCACGGATACTCACTTCGGTTTTCCCATAACCAACATCACCGCACAGAAGACGATCCATCGGACGAGATTTCTCCATATCTTCTTTAATTTCTTGAATGGCTCTCAGCTGATCGTCTGTTTCTTGATATGGGAATGCCGCTTCAAATTCTTTCTGTTCAAGCGTATCCTTTTCAAAGCTATGACCAACACTCGCTTCTCGCTCTGCGTATAGCTTGATTAAATCATCCGCAATATCCTCAACAGATGATTGTACTTTACGCTTTACTTTCTTCCATTCAGTTCCGCCTAATTTATAGAGCTTCGGTTCTTTCCCTTCAGATCCTACGTATTTTTGGACCTGATCAATTTGATCCACTGGTACATAGAGATTGTCATTCCCCGCATAGCTAACGTAGAGGTAATCCTTATGGATGCCTCCAACTTCAAGCGTCTTAATACCAAGATACTTTCCGATACCATGGTTAACGTGAACGATATAGTCGCCAACTTTTAGTTCGGAATAACTCTTAATACGTTCTGCGTTCGACATTTTTTGTGAGCGACGAGGCTTTTTGGATTGCTTCGTAAACACTTCCGCCTCAGTTAATACGGCGAGCTTTTGCATCGGAAGCTCAAAGCCTCCATTCAAACTACCGATTAACATCTGTGGTTTGTTATGAGAAATCGGTGTGTCCTGTTCCACAACCATCGCGTCAATATCATAATCCTCTAGGACACGTTCTAAGCGCTTTCGGCGTTCTTCAGTTGCGGCAAGAAATACGATCGCCATCCCACTCTTTTTCCAACGTTCAATTTCAGTCGTTAACACCTTCATTTGACCATGGAAATTCTGCATTGCCTTACATGAAACATTGATGATGTTCTGTGGATTCGTATAAGGAACATGTCTCAAAAAGATAGATAAGTACAGCGTGACGTGATCTGGTTGAGAAAATAATGCATCATATGATCTCGACAAAGAAACAGATGAAACAATTTCACCCTGTTTTAACAGAGCAGTTTGCCACTCGGCCTCTTCCTTGTCCAGATCTGATGACATTTCCTGAATTCGACTAACCTCATCAAAAACGACCAATCCATCCTCAGGCAAATAATCTAGTAAACTTGCTGGTTGATCATAATAAAAGTCCATGTACTTAATAATGCCTTGGAAGTTTTGTTTGTTTTTCAACTGATCGATTTCATACGTAATATTTTGGTGCATCGCTTCTTTAGCCTTCTGATCTTTCATCTTGGAGAGGGAAGACTGAAGTTCCTTCTGAAGTCGCTCTGCCCCCTTTTCGAACTGTTCTGGGAACAATACGACCTCTTCAGCAGGTCCGATCGTAATATGTTCCGTTTTTTCCGCAGAACGCTGTGACTCGATATCAAAGAATCGGATCGAATCTACTTCTGTATCAAATAACTCAATTCGAATAGGCTGGTTTTCTGTTAAAGGATAAACATCGATAATTCCACCACGCACACTAAATTCGCCTGGAGAAGATACCATCGGTACCCGATCATACCCAAGCGACACAAATGTATTAAGAGTTTCTTCGAGTGGTATGTCATCCCCCACTTTAAACGAAACCTGACTCTTCTCCCAGATTTCCTTTGGAGGTAAGTAACGCCTTACGCCTGATATCGGTGCGATGACAATCCCCTTTTTATTTTTGATCCAATAATTCAAAGCTTCCATTCTCTGTCCTCTTAACTCTGGACTAGCAATGGCTATTTCTGAGGAAATCAGTTCATTTACGGGATATAAATAAACTTCATCCGCTGGAACCAGCTCACTCATATCCTCATAGAGTTTTTGAGCTTGAAACAAGTTATGGGTAATAATGAGCTGGGGACGCTTTGTTTCATGGTAAAGGGAAGCCATTAAAAGCATGCGAGCAGAACCAGATAGTCCTGCAACAAGCTGTTCTTTAAGTCCTTCTTTTACACCCGAAAAGATAGACTGAAATTCATCACCTTTACTAAAATATTCTCTTAGGCCTAACATTGTTTGCATATTCTCCCCTCTCATTCTTAAAAGCAACGAAATCATGTATGTTCTTTTAAGAACGCAAAAATGCTTTGGTTTTCGCCCAAAGCCTCTATTGAATAAATGTATCTAACTCATGATAAGATGGGGTTCTTTCCATCGCCTCATGACAGTCTTCGCAAATTGTCTTTACTTCAATTGTACCATCATGCTTATATTCGAGCATCGATTGTCGCTCTTCATCTGTTAGCTGATGAAACCCTAACACATCTAGTGAACAATCGTTTTGTTTAATTGATCCAACTTCGACATCACAATGCCTGCAAACATAATTAATATCCATAGTAATCCTCCCTATCGCTACCTTTTCCTAGTATTGACGGGAGAAAGAACGGATATTCAAGCGTTATAGTGATTCATAACTTCTGGGAAAGATTCAGTTGTCCATGCTTCACAAGCCTTTACAGTTCGTTCGATAGCTTCTTGAATGGATGGTTGCTCTTCCTTTGAGAATGGCTTTAACACATAATCAATCACGGTATCTCTACCGGAACGATCGATTCCGATTCGAACCCTCTTAAATTCTTGTGTATGAACATGCGCAATAATAGACTTCATTCCATTGTGACCACCAGCACTACCTTTTTGACGCAATCTAACTTTGCCAGTAGGTAGGTCCAGATCATCATAAATGACAAGCAGATCATCCACCTCAATATTGAAGTATTCCATAAGGGGACGAACAGATTCGCCTGATAAGTTCATATATGTTTGTGGTTTAAGTAAATAGACTGTCTCTCCGTTTACGATTCCTTTTCCATACACCCCATTAAATTTCTTTTGATCGATTGAGATGCCAAGTTCTTTTGAAAGTTCATCTATTGCCATGAACCCTACATTATGGCGTGTATTATTAAATTTCTTGCCTGGATTGCCAAGACCAACTATAAGTTTCAACGGTTAACGTCCTACCTTTCGTTACTTTTCTTCTATCGTATCAAAAAAACAGATCAATATTCATCAATCAAAAAATAAATCTTGTAAAAAAGACGTAACCAGGCAGGTTACGTCTTAGTTAGCTATTCTGTTTTTGTAGTTTCGTCGTCTGTTTCTTCTTCATCAGCAGGTGGTTCTTCTGCCACTTCGTCAGCTTCCTCTTCATCTTCAACAGGTTCTTTCGTAGGAGGTACAACTGATGCGATTGGTTCTTCTCCATCAGCAGTCACTTCATACTTATTACCTTTTGGAAGATCGCTAACTAGAACAGCGTCTCCAATATTCAACTCAGAAATATCGATTTCGATACTATCTGGGAAATCATTAGGTTTTGCTTTTACTGTGATTTCGTGAAGCATTTGCTGCACGACGCCACCGTCTTTGTCACCTTGTGCAGTTCCTTTTAGATGTACAGGAACTTCTGCTTCTACTTCTTTATCAAGATCTACAGAATAGAAGTCTACGTGCATGATTTGGTTTTTCAAGTGATCTACCTGCATGTCATAAACCATTACAGGATATTTACCTTGCCCTTCAAAATCAAGCTCGATTACACCGTTCTTACCTACTTCACGGTATATTTTGATGAACTCTAGAGCATCAACAGAAACCGGTGCGCTACTGCGATCCTTGCCGTACAATACTGCCGGAAGCCCTTCTTTCTCTTCACGCAGTACTCTTAATTCGCTTCTTTTTGTTGTATTACGATCTAATGCTTTCAATGTTGCTGCCATTTGGAAATCACCTTCCTGAATAGGTTTTATGTCTTCTATATGAATACCCTTATCAAGATAGTAATAAACTCATGTTTTAAATCTTTTTTATTTTAATCGAATAATTTACTTACAGAAAGCTGTTCATGAACACGGATAATCGCTTCTCCAAGTAGCGGGGCAACTGATAGCTGAGTAATTTTGTCGATTTGTTTTTCATCCTGTAGCGGAATCGTATTTGTTACTGCTAGCTCTTTAATTTTAGAGTTATCGATTCGTTCAATTGCAGGTCCAGACAAAACAGGGTGAGTACAGCAAGCATACACTTCTTTTGCTCCGTTCTCTATGAGAGCATTAGCCGCAAGAGTAATCGTACCTGCTGTATCGATAATATCGTCAATAATGATTGCTGTTTTCCCTTCGATATTACCGACGATATTCATTACTTCAGCGACGTTTGGACGTGGACGACGTTTATCAATGATAGCAATAGGAGCTTTAAGACGTTCAGCAAGCTTCCTAGCTCTTGTTACTCCACCATGATCAGGAGAAACGACTACAAGATCATCTAAATCTTTCTCCTCAAAATGTTTAGCAAGTGTTGGTACGCCGAGCAGTTGGTCAACAGGAATATCGAAGAATCCCTGAATTTGAGAAGCATGGAGATCGAGCGTAATCAAACGGGATACACCAGCTACCTCTAGCAAGTTTGCCATCAACTTAGCAGTAATAGGTTCTCTTGATCGTGCTTTACGGTCTTGACGCGCATAACCATAATATGGAATAACCACATTAATGGTTTTTGCAGAAGCTCGTTTTAACGCATCAACCATAATAAGAAGCTCCATAATGTTTTCATTTACTGGTGAGCAAGTGGATTGAATAACATACACATCACACCCACGGATGCTTTCTTCAATGTTTATTTGAATTTCTCCGTCGCTAAAACGTACAACCGAACACTTTCCCATGTGAACACCAATGTGTTCAACGATTTCCTCAGCAAGGTCAGGATTCGAATTTAAACTAAACACTTTCAAGTTTGGATCTAAATAATTAGCCATTGGCCGTTACCCCTCCATTAATTAATAAGAAAAGCGCAAGCGCTCGAAGACAGAGCGCTGAATTCACTCTACAATTCGGGTTTTCTTATCGTTTCAGAATTAATTGTCGTTCGATTTCGAAGCATAGTCTTCTTTATTTGTCTGACGAGAGCGCGCAATAGACAAAGCTTGTTCTGGCACATCATCCGTTATCGTTGAGCCAGCTGCGACAAAAGCTCCTTTACCAACGTTAACCGGTGCAATCAAATTCACATTACAGCCAATAAACGCTCCATCTTCTACTTTAGTGAGGTATTTATTCTTACCATCGTAATTAACAGTTATTGATCCACAGCCAAGGTTCACTTCTTTACCGATTTCAGCATCACCGATATAACTTAAGTGAGAGGCTTTGCTTCCTTCTCCCATAACAGACTTTTTCACTTCTACGAAATTACCAATTTTTACGCCATCGTGAATTTCAGAAGAAGGACGCACGTGAGCGAAAGGTCCAATCGTAACATCGTTTCCTACATCACTATTATGAACGACGGATTGCTTAACAACACTTTTGCTACCCACTTTGCTGTCTTTAATTTCACTATTTGGTCCAATCACAGTTTCATCACCGATGACTACTTCTCCGCTAATAGTCGTACCAGGATAAATGACAGAGTCTTGGCCAATTGTTGCATCAGGAGAAATATATGTTGCATCAGGGTCAATAAGAGTCACACCGTTACGCATATGTTTCTCATTAATTCGCTTTTTCATAGCTTGCTCTGCACGAGAAAGTGCTACACGGTCATTAACACCCATCGTTTCATTGAAATCTGCTGTTTGATAAGCAGCTACAACCTCACCTTGTTGTTGCAGAATTTCAACGACATCTGGTAAATAATACTCACCTTGAGAGTTTTCATTGTTTACTAATTGAAGGGTTTCAAAGAGTGTCTTATTATCAAAACAATATGTACCTGTATTTATCTCAGTTACGTTTTGTTCTGCTTCGTTTGCATCTTTTTGTTCAACGATGCGTTGTACGCTTCCGTTCTCATCACGAATAATACGACCATAACCAAACGGGTTATCCGCTTTTGCAGTAAGGATTGTCGCCTTTGCGTTCTGCTCTTCATGATACGAAAGCAAAGAATCCATCGTATCTTTCGTAATCAAAGGGGTGTCACCACATACAACTAGAGTTACTCCGTCCTGATCAGAAAGAATATCTTTAGCCTGCATAACCGCATGAGCTGTGCCTAGCTGTTCTTCCTGAAGAACATACTCAGACCGCTTTCCTAACTGTTCGCTTACCATTTCAGCTCCGTGTCCAACAACAGTCACAACATTTTTTAGCTCAAGGGCATTAAGTTGGTCAACGACATGTTCTACCATGGGCTTCCCACAAACAGGGTGAAGGACTTTGTATAACTTTGACTTCATACGTGTACCTTGACCTGCTGCCAATACCACTGCGTATCTATTCATGTATATGGAACCTCCATTGTATCCTTTTTTTCCACTATGACTATATCTTAAAAACCCCTTATTTTCAAGGAAGTTCCCTAAATATCAAGCATTTTACCCTTAAAATGAATTATTCGTCATATTCTATAAATAACTCTTCCATATTAATGAAAAAAATTATTTTTTTCCATATAAAAAAAGCCCAGTCATTCGACCAGGCTTTCACCTATTAAGAAGCACCAGCTTCTTCATATGCAGATTCCATTTCTCCAACACGATGATATTCAGCTAATACAGCTGATTGAATTTTTTCCCTTGTATTCGAGGAAATCGGATGAGCGATATCGCGAAATTCTCCATCTGGAGTTCTTTTGCTTGGCATCGCTACAAACATGCCGTTATTTCCATCAATCACACGGATGTCATGAACAACAAACTCATGATCCATCGTGATGGAAGCGATTGCGCGCATGCGTCCTTCCGTATTCACACGACGTAGGCGAACATCTGTAATTTCCACCTGTGAGTACACCACCTTTTTCCATTAGTTAGAGCATATATGCAATATTCAACTTATTTACAAAAATCCCTTCTTCTAAAAATAAAAAATCTTATAAAAATTTATTTTGATACAAAAAAACACCCATATAATGAGTGTTTTAACGAACAAGAGCGATAACTTCCATCTCAACCAAAGCGTCCTTCGGTAAACGAGCAACTTCCACGCAAGACCTAGCTGGTTGATGTTCAGAAAAGTATTCGCCATATATGTCATTGATGGAGCTAAATTGATTCATGTCCTTTATATAGACTGTTGTTTTCACAACATCTTCTAATGAAGAACCAGCCTCTTCAAGAACTGCTTTGATGTTAGCAAACACTTGATGCGTCTGTTCTTCGATTCCCTCACCAATCATCGTTCCCTCTGGTGTTAATGGAATTTGACCTGAACTATAAAATAAGTTATTTACTATGACACCTTGTGAATATGGGCCTATTGCTTCTGGCGCTTCAGTGGTGAATATTTTTTTCATTCGGTTTCCACTCCTTGTGTTGAATTAGTGAGAAAATCCTTATAGTTACCTGGAGCTACTTGAATGGTTCTTTGCTTCATATCGACCCCGCCTAGGTTCATCATCGATACATACTCTTCAACTAACCGTTCTTCTCCTTCGCCTTCTGCTTCTACGAGAACACCGATCCCCGCTACCTCAGCCTGAAATTCTTCTAAAAGATTCACCATTCCTTGAATGGTTCCCCCAACTTTCATAAAGTCATCGACAATAAGGACATTTGCACCAGGCTTTAAGCTTCGTCTCGCCAAAGCCATCGTTTGGATACGTTTGGACGATCCAGAAACATAATTGATACTTACTGTAGAACCTTCAGTCACCCTGCTATCTCTTCTTACAATCACGACAGGCACATTTAAATGACTCGCTACAGCGTAAGCAAGCGGGATACCTTTTGTAGCTACCGTCATCACAACATCGATGTCTCGGTTCGCAAAGACAGAAGCGAATAAACGGCCTACCTGGTTCATCATTTCTGGATTTCCAAGGATATCTGTTAAGTATAAATACCCGCCGGGCAAAAGTCTTTCAGGACTTTCAAGAAACTCACAGAGTTCCGAAACTACCTTGTCAGCTTCAGGGCGGCTAATCAACGGGATGTACCGAACACCACCTGCTGCCCCTGGAACTGTTAGTAATGATCCGACACCCTGTTGTTCAAAGTTTTCCTTAATGATTACCAAATCCTCACTGATTGAGGATTTAGCAGCTCCATATCGTTCTGAGAAATTTGTTAATGATACTAACCGATGCGGATGCTCAAGTAGATACCTTGTCATGTCAACCAGTCGAGAACTTCGCTTCATCTTCATAGAAGAACCTCCAAAAATCCGAATAATTACAAATAATATACCATTAATATACGGATTTTATCAAGGGTTCTTCTCTCCTAGTAACCTGACAGCGTAAACCTGATCACAAAAGCCTCTTAATCCGTTATAAATCCTTTGCATACGTGACTCGTGCCTTGTTAACCCAAACACTGTAGGACCACTTCCACTCATCAACACGCCGTCCGCACCAAGCTGTTCCATTTTCTCCTTGATTTGACGAACCTCGGGATGAAGTTTAAGCGTTACATCCTCTAGAACATTTCCAAGCTTGCCACATATTGCATCATAATCCTTTGATTCAACTGCCTCAACCATTCCTTCAATATCGGGATGAACCATTTTGGAAGTATTAAGTCTTTTGTACACATCGGCAGTTGAAACACCGATCGAAGGTTTAGCAAGGATCACCCAGCATGGTGGAGGTGCATCAATTGGCGTAATCACCTCTCCACGCCCTCTCGCAACAGCCGTTCCCCCATACACGCAAAACGCAACATCTGAACCAATCTGTGACCCTAGTTCAGCAAGCTCATCATAGCTAAGACCTAACTCCCATAACTCATTCAACCCACGAAGTGTAGCAGCCGCATCACTACTTCCACCTGCTAACCCCGCAGCAACGGGAATTTGCTTATCGATTTTAATTGAAATTCCTTTCTTAATGGAAAAACGCTCCTTTAAAAGCGCAGCTGCTTGATAAGCTAAATTTCTCTTATCATCTGGAACAAAGCCACTTGTAGATTCCAGAACAATCCCATCATATCGAAGTTCAGACAGCTCCAATCGATCAGCTAAATCAACATTTGTCATGACCATCTCCACCTCATGAAAACCATCAGACCGCTTGTATAACACATCAAGCGCTAAGTTAATCTTCGCAGGTGCCTTCACACTAAGTTTCTTCATCTCGTTCACCTTCATTTTAGTTCTACCGTTCGACAAATTTATTTCTCCGAATAATTGTAACACATAGGAAAAGCGGAAACGAGCGCTTAGAAATGAAGATATTGGAACTCTTGAAATGGAACACGCTTTTTGTGTTCCTTTGAAAGAGTGAAATATCGTAATTTCTGCGAGTTGTAGCTAGACATCTCGAAAAGCGGAAACGAGCGTCTAGAAACGGAGATATTGGAACTCTTGAAATGGAACACGCTTTTTGTGTTCCTTTGAAAGAGTGAAATATCGTAATTTCTGCGAGTTGAAAACGAAAAGCGGAGGTGGCCGTTTAGGTCCGACAAGCGCTGGAGCCTTTTCAAGGGAACACGTCCTTTGTGTTCAATTGAAAAGGTGAAGCGATCGAGGGCCTGGCCACTGCAGCTAGACACCAGAAAAGCGGAAACGAGCGCTTAGAAACGGAGATATTGGAACTCTTGAACGGGAATACGCTTTTTGTATTCCTGTGAAAGAGTGAAATATCGGAGTTTCTGCGAGTTGAAAACGAAAAGCGGAGGTGGCCGTTTAGGTCCGACAAGCGCTGGAGCCTTTTCAAGGGAACACGTCCTTTGTGTTCAATTGAAAAGGTGAAGCGATCGAGGACCTGGCCACTGCAGCTAGACACCAGAAAAGCGGAAACGAGCGCTTAGAAACGGAGATATTGGAACTCTTGAACGGGAATACGCTTTTTGTATTCCTGTGAAAGAGTGAAATATCGGAGTT
>NZ_JAIVAF010000011.1 GCF_020171805.1 Guptibacillus algicola
GTTTCTGCGAGTTGCAGCTAGACACCGAAAAGCGGAAGAGGCCATTTAAATACGTAGGAAGTTGGAGGAATGTAGAATGAGACGCTTTTTGTCTCAATCTACATTCCGAAACTGACGGAGTATTTGGCCACTGGAGCTGGACATCACGAATAGCAGAAACAAAAAAACCCCGGCACTCGGCCAGGGTCCCTCGTCACAGGGTTCAGTGTTTTTGTTGGTTTGCAAGTTGTTCTTGTGCCATCTCAATAGCACGCTTCACGATGTTACCTGCATCGCGAGCTTTAATTCCTCCCCAACCTTCTTTCTGAACCGTATCATAAAAACCAAGCTCTTTCGCAATTTCTTCCTTCAGATGGTCTGACATGATTCCTTTATGTCTGCCCATGCGAATTCAGCTCCTTTCAATCCTGTGACACTCTTAGTGTTAGAATCAAAAGAAGTTGCTATCCCTTAAATATGTATCCAGTAATGGGAAGCATTGCAACGAATAGCTCGTTTAAAAAGCAAAAAAAGCAGTTAGACCAATCGCCTTAACCGCTTACTGCTGCTTGTTCTTCGTTAAATGTTAACTGTACTGTTTCGGTCAGTACGTCCGTGTAGCTGTAAGAGACACGTTCAAATGCATTGGTGTCCTGGTCAAGCTTAACAATGAACACTGCCGGGTAGGTTTCTTCAAGGATGCCTGAACGTTGAATAGTCTTCCTGCGACCTCCGTTTGCCTTCAAGGTCAACCGTTTGCCAACTTGGGATTGTAACGTTTGTTTGATCTCTACGATCGATTTTGCCATAGAACATCCACCTCACTTAGACAAATTATAACATCTTTTGCGCCGTTTTGTCAAATAAAACTTAAATTATAACAACCAATGAAAAACTATGTCAATTGTTATTTCTCAAAGATGTATAAATTTAGTCTTCGCAAGTTTGTCGAAAAATATGTGAACTCGCTTAAAATTCCTCTAAAAAGCGGTTGAAGGATGGCGAGATCACCATCCTTCAACCTATTCTGAATATTCCTCGTGGTCTTTCATCGGCATCCCTGTTCTAAGAATTCCTTTTGTCTCCACGCCTCCAAGCCCATCTTCACCAGTTAACGTATTTCGTAAAGCATCCCAAACGTTTACATGATCTGTAAACGATGTTAAAGCGATTTTTGAAACAATAAAAACAGGATCCAACATATGAATATTAATTCTCGCAGGAGAGCTCGCGAAGTTAGCACCAGCACGAATTAAGGATTCAAAATGGGACTGACAAGCCCCAGCAAAGATAACTAAGTGATCTAGGTTTGGAAAAACACTTCTTACTTCTTTTACAGCGCGAACAAAATACCGTGAATTGCGATAAGACTGTAAGTCCTTTTTCTCACCTTTGTGCTTACTATATGCGTCGTGTCCTGTAATTACCAAAATATCAGGTCTCACATTATTAACGAGCTTTATTATTTTTTCAGGGATTTCACTTTCCTTCATATAAATCCCATAGACAGGTACACCAAGCCGCTTATACATTTCGAGACATTTATTTAAATATAATGCATCTCCATCTATATGAAGAATTTTTCCAGGTATCTCGAAAAAACTTGTTTCTTTTTTGAAATGGTTTGTAGCTGTATACTCTCTTTTCATTCGTAGTAACTGGTAATCTTGGCGAAACAAACGAAACGAATAATCCTCCTTTTCTTTTATTTGTTCTCTCCTTGTCTTATGTTCCGTTGTATCGATCAGCACAAGGTCATCAACTGGCGAGTCTGCGATCAGTCTCATATCTTCCCCAACTAGCTCAACCATTTGAGTTGACTCATTTACCTTTGTGATCCTGAAAATTAAATCACAGCCATATGAACGCCTGGCTACGATATCTCCTTCTTTCATTGTCATTGTCTTCCCCCCAGGCCGCTTTACCTCTTTGCATAATGCATCACTCTTTTTTTACTATATGAAAGCATCGTAAAAAGATGAACTTGGGCGAACAGCTTAGGACAGCTAGAACGTTTTGAAACCAAAAAAAAAGAGACACCTCTTTTGAAGTGTCTTAGTCTTTTATCCGAGTATAAAAAGCGTTACTTAGCTTTGCAAACTCCTCCATGGAGAGTGTTTCACCACGTCTTTTACCATCGATTTTTGTTTCTTGTAATACTTCTTCGATTACAATTTTTTTATCTTTACCTAATAAATTATTTTGCAGGTTATTCAATAATGTCTTCCGCCTTTGACCAAAGCTTGCTCGAATAACTTCAAAGAAGTACTTCTCACTATGCAAATCAACAGGGGGCTCACTCCTGAGCTCTAAATGTAAGACAGAAGAGTCTACGTTAGGCTGTGGGACAAAAACGGTTTTAGGTACTGTAAGAGCCGTTCTAGCTTCAGCATAATATTGTACTGCTAGTGAGAGCGAACCATAGTTTTTTGATCCTGGGCTAGCAGCAATCCGTTCAGCAACTTCTTTTTGGATCATGACTACTATACCTCGGACAGGAAGCTTCTCCTCTAAAAGCTTCATTAATATTGGTGTCGTTACATAATAAGGAAGGTTCGCAACGACCATTAGATCTTGTCCCTTTTCAAATTCCTCTTCGATCACCTGATGGACATTAGCTTCGAGAACATCTGTGTGACGAACTTTAACATGAGGATATGGTGACAGGGTGTCTTTTAGAATCGGTAAAAGTCTTTGATCAATTTCAAAAGCCACGACTTTATTTGCTTGTTTCGCCAATTTCTCCGTTAACGCACCAATACCAGGACCAATTTCAATAGCACCTGATTCAGGCGTAAGTTTTGCTTGATCAACAATCTTAGTAAGGACATTTGAGTCGATCAAGAAATTTTGTCCTAAACTCTTTTTAAATTTAAATCCGTATTTATCCAATATTTCTTTCGTTCTCACAGGTGTTGATATTTCTTTACTCATTCTTGTTCCTCCTGTAATACTTCTTCAAATGCGAGTATAAACTCTTCTTTTGTTATTTGAAACATTTGTAGCCTTTTATAGAGTTGCTTTCCATTCATATAGCCCATTTGAAGCTTTTCACCCAATGCCTGCCTTCTCGCCTTAGCGTTTGGACCTACTACTAGACCGGCATCGATTAGATCTTCCCATTCGATTAAGATATCTGGTGCATCAAATTCTTCTCTTACCGTAAGAATGGCATCTCGAATCGCTTCATTTGATGCGTGTTCGATCCCAACCTTTTTCCCATTAGCAGAAATAGCATATTTTTTGTTTAAGAAGGCATGTTTACAGGAAGGGAGACGCTGGCTAATAATTTGTCTTATTCGCGTTCCTGGGTAATCAGGATCCGTGAAAATAATAACGCCTCTTTTTTTGGCAGCCAGCTCGATTCTTTTGAGCGTTTCCTCACTTACTTCAGAGCCATTCGTTTCTAATGTATCTGCATCTACTGCTCGTTTAACAGCTAGTGAGTCATTTTTTCCTTCTACTATAATGATCTCTTTAACTTTCACACTACGTCCTCCAGAAATGAAACCTTATCGATTGTTAAATCGTCTATATAGATAGCTATAGTTTGGCCATCGAAGTAGTTTATTTTTCATATAAAAAACACAGAGAGAGAAAGATTCCCCCTCTGTGTTACTAGCATATCATATATCTTACCCTAATTTAGAATCGTAATTTTCACAGACTTTCGTCCCCATGAATAGGCTGCTGATTTTGATGAAAAGAAAACATCGATCTTATTCCCTTTGATCGCACCACCAGTATCAGCTGCAATAGCTGTTCCGTATCCTTCAACGTGTACCTTAGATCCTAGCGGAATCACACTCGGGTCAACCGCAATTACTTTTGCTCCAGGGTTAGACTTCAAATTGAAACCTGTAGCCGTAATTCCTGAGCACCCAGTACAATTTGCTGTGTAAGCGGTACTTGATACATATAAGACCTTCCCGCTAGAAGACTTGGATGAAGAAGTTGATTTTTTCTTAGGAGTAGATGCAACCGTTTTTTTCTTAGATGCTGTCTGCTTAATAACCTGTGTGCCTACAGCAACGATGCGATCACTACTTTCTTCAACAACTTCTGTTTTGACTAGTTCTCTTGAGACTTCCTTTCCATTCTCAAGAACAACTTCATAATGCTTTTGTTCTTTACCTTTTTTGCCTGAGTTAACAATCTTTTCTTTGCCTTTTTGCATGGAGCTATCTTTTTTCGTAACCGTCGCATAATCAATTGATTCTTCCACTACATCGGTGACTTTTTCTACTCTCACCACGTTAACATCAGAGCCTGATTTAAGTTTCGTATCTTTACCTGGCTCAACGCGATCGAGTTTTCCGAGTTCAATATCCTGCTGTTCTAAAAAGTCAGCGACCGTAGTCGAAGTGGTCCAAACATCCGTTTGTTTCCCGCCGTCATTAACATTTACTTTGAATGCCTCAGTTATCGAAATTTCCATATCTTCCTTAAGCTCACTATCCATAGAAACTGAGAGCTGATCATGTTCGGTCAAGTTAATATTCTCATCAGCTAATAATTCCTTAACTGTTTCTTTCGTTGACCAAACACGTTCCTCTTTACCATTCACCTTTACAGTCACTTCCATAGCAGGCTTCCAAATGATTCTGCTCCCTGCATTTAACTCAGCTGTAAGCTCACGGTTTACGTAATCGTGTTCTCCTACCTCAACTTCTTGTTCTTTTAATAGATCGCCAACCGTACTAGCATGTGTTTTAACAGGCTTCTCTTCCCCATCCAGGACCAGTGTTACAGAAGCTTTTGTAGTTTCAAACACGATAAAGCCGGAGACTAAACCCAGTACAACTACGCTTAATAGCGCCATAAAAATTTTCTTCCCGCTCTTTGCGGAAAAATTTTGCATGTTGGTTTTCATTGTTATAGAGTCCTCCTAGAACCGCCTTTATTTTATGAAGAAAAGCTTCTAACAATCTCACACAAGTCCCACAACTTGCAAGTTTGATAGAATCGGTATCTATTATTGCAAGTAAAGAGATTAACTAATGAACAAGGTACTATATATGACACTCATTCTAACCTGTAAAAAACCTAGCTTAACTTATCATCTTTTTGACAGTTTCTTTTAACGTTTTATTCCAAATAACCGCATGGCATTGTCGAAAGTTGCATTTGCTAATTCGTCGTATTCCATTTCTTTCAGATTAGCAACCTGTTCAGCTACTAATTTTACATACGATGGCTCGTTTCGCTTCCCTCTAAATGGGTGAGGTGCAAGAAATGGACAATCTGTCTCAACAAGCAGTCGATCGATTGGAACTACTTTCGCTACCTCCTTAGGTAGCTTCGCATTTTTGAAAGTGACTGGGCCGCCTAGAGAAATATAGAAGTTCATATCCAAACATTCATTTGCTTCTTCAACGGTTCCAGCAAAGCAGTGCATAATGCCGCCAACTTCAGAAGCACCTTCTTCTTTAAGAAGATCGATGACATCTCTCGTCGCTTCACGGTTATGTATAATGATCGGTAGGTCTACCTTCTTCGCAAGTTGTATTTGCTTTCTAAATACTTCTTTTTGTATGTCGTGTGGTGACTTGTCCCAGTGGTAATCAAGCCCCATCTCTCCTAAAGCAACAACCTTCGGATGCTTTGCAAGCTCTTCAATCCACGCTAGATCTTCATCCGTCATATCGATAGCATCTACTGGATGCCATCCTACAGCGGCATAAAGAAAGTCATACTCTTCAACAAGCTTCATAGCGTTCGTAATGGTTTCGTGGTCAAAACCAACGACAATCATCTTACTTACACCAGCTTCTCGAGCGCGATCAATAACCTCTACTTTGTCCTCGGAAAATTGTTCAACATTCAAGTGGGTGTGCGTGTCGAATAGCATGACAAAACTCCTTTTTCCATTTAGTACGAAGCAAGTGTAACAAATGTACTAGTTTTTTTCTAATGCTAAACAGTTTCAATTCAATTACAATTTCGTTACAAAGAACGATTTACACCAAAATATATTGTTAAGTTAAAACTATTTTTGGTCATTAAAAAGGAATTGTTCGTAGGAAAAGAGAACTAGTTCAAGGAATATATTGTGATAGTAAAAGTAAAAAAGACCCGGTCTAAAAGACCGAGTCTTACTACATTTACTTAATTTGCGTTCCGTTAGGTAAACTTTCAGCAATTGTTGAGAGTTTAAGTTCACCATCATGTTCACCAGCAAGAATCATTCCTTCTGACAGTTCTCCTCTTAACTTTACAGGTTTAAGATTAGAGACGCATACGACTTTTTTACCAATTAGTTCTTCTGGCTTGTAGTGTTTTGCTATACCAGAAACAACTTGTCTCGTTTCATATCCAAGGTCTAGCTGCAACTTAAGAAGTTTATTAGCTTTTTTGACTGGTTCAGCTTCTAGTACTTGCGCAACACGAAGGTCAACCTTAGTGAAGTCTTCAATCGTAATTTCTTCAAGGTCAGGTTTTTCAACGGCTGGGGCTTCCTCAACCTTGTTTCCACCCATCTCTTTAACAATATGCGCGACTTCTTCATCTCGATCGAGGCGAGGGAATAATGGTGCATCTTTTTGTACCTTAGTGCCACCATAACCGTTCTTAAACTTCAGAGATTCCCAGCTCGTGCGTTCTCCTTCTCCAATGCCGAGTTGAGTCCAAATTTTCTTTGGAGTCTGAGTTAAGAATGGCTGAAGCATAATCCCTACCTGTCTTAATGATTCAGCAAGGTGAACCATAACCGCTCCAAGCTTCTCCTTGTTTGCATCATCTTTGGCAAGGATCCATGGTTGAGTTTCATCAATATACTTATTCGTACGACTGATTAGCTGCCAAATAGAAGCTAACGCTACAGAAAACTCCATGTTATCAAGGGATTCTTCAACCTTTTCTACCGTTTTCTCAACAAGCTCTACAAGGTTGTCATCGAATTCAGTTACTGAACCTCTGTATGTTGGAACTTCTCCATCGAAATATTTATCAATCATTGCGACAGTACGATTTAAGAGGTTACCCAAATCATTTGCTAGGTCATGATTAATACGCTCTACAAAGCTTTCAGGAGTAAATACACCGTCTGAACCGAAAGGAACTTCACGTAATAAGTAATAACGGAGAGCATCAAGACCATAACGATCGATAAGAGTAACTGGGTCAACCACATTGCCCTTAGACTTAGACATTTTTCCGTCTTTCATTAGAAGCCATCCATGTGCAAATACCTTTTTCGGTAAAGGAAGTTCTAAGGACATGAGCATGATTGGCCAATAGATCGTATGGAAACGCACGATTTCCTTTCCTACTAGATGCACATCCGCTGGCCAGAACTTGTTGTATAACTCATCGTCATCTGTTCCATACCCAAGGGAGGTGATATAATTCGACAACGCATCGATCCAAACATAAATAACGTGCTTCGGATCACCTGGGACTTTGACACCCCAGTTAAATGAAGTTCTTGAAACAGCTAGATCTTCGAGTCCAGGTTTAATGAAATTATTGACCATTTCGTTTTTCCGTGACTCAGGCTGAATAAATTCAGGATTATCTTCGTAAAATTTCAGAAGACGATCAGCATACTTACCCATCTTAAAGAAATAAGATTCTTCTTTAACCTTCTCAACTTCTCTACCACAGTCTGGACACTTGCCGTTTTCTAGCTGACGTTCCGTAAAGAAGGACTCACAAGGGGTACAATACCAACCTTCATACTCATCAAGGTAGATATCCCCTTTCTCGTACATCTTTTGAAAGATCTTTTCGACAACCTTCTCGTGTCTATCTTCAGTTGTACGGATAAAGTCATCATAGCTGATGTCTAATTTGTCCCAAAGCTCTTTGATACCAGAGACGATATCATCCACATATTTTTGTGGAGTAACACCTTGCTCTAAAGCTTTCTTTTGAATCTTTTGCCCATGTTCGTCTGTTCCTGTGAGATATTGAACTTCAAACCCTCTCAGGCGCTTGTACCTTGCCATTGCGTCTCCCGCTACTGTTGTATACGCATGACCTATATGCAATTTACCGCTCGGGTAATAGATCGGGGTCGTAATGTAGAACGTTTTGTCACCCATGTCGTTTTCCTCCTTGAATCATACAGTTCTCTTCACCTGTCGTCGCTGTTTTGTAAATAAAACTTTTATACTCCGTAGAGGGCTAAAAAGCCCCCGTCCACACGGGACGAGAGCACTCAAAACTCTCTTCTTCACGTTAAAGCAACATCAAAGCTAAAGTTATGTCGATGATGGCCACTAGTAGTGCTTCTTCATCAAAATATACCTAATTTAAGGAAGAAATGCAAGAATGTCAATTAAGTGTTGGTAGAATCGACAAAACGTCTATTTTGTCGAAGGATTTCCGAAAAATATGTCGAAACTTCATATCATGAGAGGTTCATATTTTCAGAGATTTGGTCTTACAAAAGCCGAAAAACACCTTCACATTAGGAAATATTTACCCTTTGAAAAGGATTGACGGTTATGGGAAACACTGGTATTATATAATTCATAAACAGAGAATTTTGTCGAATCTTGACTTATTTAATAAAAAAATTGGGAATAGGGGAGAAATGTATCATGAAATCTACTGGAATTGTACGTAAAGTTGACGAACTAGGCCGCGTTGTAATCCCGATCGAATTGCGTCGTACACTAGGCATCGCTGAGAAGGATGCTCTTGAAATTTATGTGGATGACGACCGCATCGTACTTAAGAAATACAAACCTAACATGACTTGTCAGGTTACTGGTGAAGTTTCCGACGACAACCTTGCTATCGGTAACGGGAAAATCGTTCTAAGTCGTGAAGGTGCAGAACAAGTACTTGAAGAAATCCAAAAAGCTCTAAAATAATATGAAAAAGCTCCTGCGATGCAGGAGCTTTTATTTTGGTATACCTTTTTAGTCTACGTGATAAGCTTGATAGACATCACGTTTCGGTATATTACGGTCTTTTGAAACGAGCTTTATCGCTTCTTTGCTCTTTGTTCCTTCATTAATATAATGAGTCACATGTTCTTCTAATGAATACCCTTCCCACCATGCTTCTGTAGTATGATCTTCTCCAGTCCCACCTTCTACAATAACGCAGAATTCGCCTCTAATATTCGAATCCTCACACCACGTTAATACTTCTTCAGCTGTTCCTCTTATGAACTCTTCATAACGCTTTGAAAGTTCTCTCGCTATAACAACTTTACGGTTACCAAGAACCTCCACGACTGCCTTGATCATTTCCTTTAATCGGTGAGGAGCTTCGTAAAACAAGATGGGTGACGTAATACTCTCTAACTGTTCTAACTCGTTCTTTCTTTCTTTTTTCTGTCTTGAAAGAAAACCATAATAATAAAAATGTTGTGTTGGTAAACCAGAAGCGATTAAAGCCGTCGTAGCAGCATTCGCCCCAGGTAGCGGAATGACAGGTATCTCTCCTGCAACACACTCACAGACGAGTTCGTAACCAGGATCAGATATAGCTGGCATACCAGCATCACTAACTAGAGCGATGCTCTCTCCGCTTCGTAATTTCTCAATCAACTTTGGTCCGCTCGTATCTTTATTATGCTCATGATAGCTCGTAAGTGTCGTTTCAATTTCAAAGTGATTCGTTAACTTCTTCGATTGTCTCGTGTCCTCAGCTGCAATGAGATCGACTTCTTTCAAAATCTTTACCGCTCGAAACGTCATATCATCTAAATTCCCTATGGGAGTTGGGACAAGATATAGTTTACCTGTTTCGCTTTCCTTGTAACTTTGTTGGCTCCACATGCTCGAACACTTCCTTTTCTATCAAAGACATTTTCTGGGCTCGGCTTAATTGTTTAATGCGATACTCTTCTTGAAGAGCCTGTCGCTTCGTTTTGTATGTTGCTTGATAAACGAGGGAAAAAGGACCTCTTCCCCGCGTATATTTAGCACCTTTTCCTCGTTCGTGCTGTCCGATACGGTGAGATAAATCAGTTGTATACCCAGTGTAAAAACTATCGTCCTTGCACCTCAACATATACACGATATGCTCAGAGCTCATTGTAAACTGCTTTCATTTCACTAGTATAAGTACCGTTATCTTCGTAAACGACAAAAGGGGGAAGTACTTTCAGATCAGGTTTTCCATCCTTGATTCCTTCTATTAATAAAACATTAGCTTCTTTGTTTGCCTTTGGATAGACAAGCTGCATTCGCTTTGGTTCAACCCTATATTTTCTCATCAACGTCATGATATCCAGGAGCCTTTCTGGACGGTGAACGAGAGACACCTTGCCTCCCTGTTTGACCAGGCTACTACATGACTGGATAACATCATCTAACGTACACAGTACCTCATGTCTTGCTATCGTTAAATGCTCATTTAAGTTCCGTTGCTCATTTCGCTTACTTTTAAAATATGGAGGATTACAGGTTACTGCATCATATGATTCTCGCTTCAGCTCTGTTGGCAGATGCTTAAGATCTCCATTGTATAACGTGATTTGATCACTTAAATCATTTAACTCTACACTACGTTTCCCCATATCATAAAGTCTCTCTTGAATCTCTAAGCCGTCGATCGCAACCTTGCTTTTCCTTGATAACAATATTGGGATAATTCCATTACCTGAACACAGATCAACGGTTTTGCCCCGTGTAATAGGTACCCAGGCAAAATGAGCAAGCAGGATTGCATCTAGTGAAAATGAAAAGACGTTTGGACTTTGAATAATACTCAGTTCATTTTCTACGATATAATCCAGACGTTCATCTTCATATAATTCCATCATGGTGTTCTCCTAACTCATTAGTATTTCGAAATAACGTCTAAAAAAAGGTCTTTCCAACTAAGGAAAGACCATACCACTACTTTTTATTTAAGAACGATAGACAGAAGAGACAATCTCCCTCCGTTCGAATACTCCCGTAGTGAAGGTTGCAAATATGAAAGCCTTCTTGGTATAACCGAGCTAAGTTATCATAGCCCTCACCAACTTCAGGTTTTCCTTTTTTCTTTCTGCCTGATGACTTACCTCCCGGCTCAGAAGTCTGCTCTAACCGCTCTCGCAAGTGGTGATTCTCAATTTCGAGATGGTGATTTTCTTCTAGCATAGCTGCTAGGTGTTCCTTTAAATCGCCGAGTTGTTTATATAAGTCACCAATCTGTTCCTCCATTGAGCTTACTCGTGAAAAAACTTCTTTTTTCTCCACTTCCGTTCCACCTCAATCACTCTGTGGCTTGCGTAGATACTGCGCCGTCTTGTATTAATTCGTCTAATGTATATTCCGTTACTCGATTAAGTTCAAATAACTCTACCTGCACAAGTCGTTCAAGTATATTCAACCCTACAACTTTGCCTTTACCTTGACCGGTGTTAATTGTCTTACCAACGTCAGGAAGTTCTTTCTTGCCCGTTTCATATTCATCATTCTCATACTTCAAGCAGCACATCAGGCGTCCGCATAGGCCTGAGATTTTTGCTGGATTTAATGAGAGATTCTGATCTTTCGCCATTTTGATGGAAACCGGTTCAAAGTCCCCAAGCCATGTTGAGCAGCATAGCATCCTGCCACATGGACCGATCCCACCAAGCATTTTCGCTTCGTCTCTTACACCAATTTGGCGAAGTTCAATTCTTGTTCTGAATATTGAAGCAAGACCTTTAACAAGATCACGGAAGTCAACTCTTCCGTCAGCTGTGAAATAGAATATGATTTTGTTTCGATCAAATGTATATTCGACATCAACAAGCTTCATATCAAGCTTGTACTCTTCAATTTTAGAGCCACATACTTCGAATGCTTCTTCTGCAGCAATCTTATTATCTTCAACCGCTAGACGATCTTTCTCATCCGCGATACGTAACACTTTCTTAAGAGGAAGAACAACATCTTCTTCATCAACTTTCTTATTTGCTATTACTACTTTTCCGAATTCGACTCCTCTGGCAGTCTCTACAATTACGAATTCTTTATTGGAGACCTGGAGGTTATTCGGGTCAAAGTAATAGATTTTCCCCGCTTTTTTAAAGCGTACTCCGACTACTTCATACACAAACTTATCCCTCCCGTAACCTGAGCACTAACTGTTCCATTACAAACTGCGGGTTTGTATTGGCGCTCAGACGTCTTTTGGCATCAAGTATCGCCATCATATGCTCGCTTATTCGCTTCCTTGGGAATTGAAGGGCATAACGTTCGAGCTTATCTTTATGATCTGCATAGACAATCCGTTCATCTTGCAGTTGTATCTTCATTAAATCCTTGTACCAGAACAGCATAAGGTTTAGCCCCATGTCTTGCTGTGACTTATCCTTAAAATGTGAGAGCCACTTATCATGAATTGTTAGAAAAACTTGATGAGGCCGTTCCTTTAACTCTTCAGTCAATTGTATCACTATCGCTCTCGCCTGTGCAAACCAGTCATCGGTTGCAAGTTCTATTGCTTTTCCTTTATCGTTCGTTAATTGTGAAGCTAGTTTTGCGAGCTGAGTAGAAATTCCTTCGCTAACTAGTTCTTCTTCAACTTTGCTAACCGACAAAGGTCGAAACGTCAGTACCTGGCATCTTGAATAGATCGTTGGCAGAATATGCTGCTTTTGTTCAGTTAATAGAATTGCCATCGTCATTTTACCAGGTTCCTCTAAAAACTTCAGCAAGCTATTTGCCGCTTGTGTCGTCATTCTATCTGAATAATTAAGGATATAAACCTTTTTATTTGATTCAACACCTAAATATGAAAATTCTTTTTGAAGTTTACGGATTTGATCTATTTTAATCGATTGTCCATCAGGCTCAACTAGATGTAAATCTGGATGGTTTCCTGAATCGACTCGCTTACAATCTTTACAGGTCTGGCAAGGATCAATCCCTGTTCTTTGTTGGCAAAAGTACGTTTTTGCCATGTGCACAGCAATATCCTTTTTACCCGTACCAGCTCCCCCATCGAAAAGGTATGCATGAGAAAGCCTATCCTTTTTAAAGCTATTCATTACCATTCGTACAACAGTCGGTTGTCGCTCTTCTAATTTCTTCCAATCGGTCATTTCAATCACTCATTCCAAACGCTCATTTTAGAAATGGTGGAACGCTTCTACAGGTAATACAAATACAGTAGCGCCTCCAACAGATACTTCAACTGGATAAGGCACATAAGAATCTGCATTCCCACCCATCGGAGAAACAGGTGCCACCATCTGATCTCTGCTCTGACAATTATCCTTAATGATATCAAGAAGTTTCTGCACTCTGTGGTCTTCAGTTCCTATTAGGAAAGTTGTATTACCTGCTCGTAAAAATCCACCGGTTGTCGCAAGCTTGGTCGCCTGAAAATTGTGGTCGACCAGGGCATTCGATAACCGATTACTATCTTTATCCTGAACGACTGCCATCACTAACTTCATGATTATCCCTCCTCGGGCGGCGAGCATGCACCCCGTTATTTAGTGTTCTTACAATAGTTATCCCACAAAGCTACAAAATCCTCTTTTATTACGTGAAAAATCTCATCTGCTCGATTATCGCCATTCACAAGCGTTATTCTCTCTTGATCGTGATGATAGAGTTCAAGAAACGCCTGACGTACTTTTTCATGATATTCTGTACCTTTTTGCTCAATACGATCCAGTTGGTTCCTTGCTACCATACGTTTTTTACCAATTTCTACTGAAAGATCGATCATATAGCTTCGGTCTGGCGTTAACCCTCCTGTAGCAAATTCGTTGATTGACTTAATCGATTCAACACTTAAACCAAGCCCTACACCTTGATAAGCGATCGATGCATCAACGAAACGGTCACATAAGACAACATAGCCTTTCTTTAGTGCTGGGATGATTTTCTCTTTAACGTGTTGAGATCGTGAAGCTGCGTACAAGAGTACTTCTGTTTCATCGACCATTTCAGCATGCGCAGGATCTAAAATAAGTGACCTGATCTTATCACTTATCGCAGTTCCTCCTGGTTCTCTTGTATGGATAAAAGGAATGTTCTTTTCATGTAAATACTCGGAAAGCTTGTGAACCTGCGTGGACTTACCTGCTCCATCAGGTCCTTCAAACGTAATAAATAATCCTCTCAATGCCTTACTCCTCTTCTACTGCAGTTGTAATATCATTCCCAACCATCCCTTGCACGTGCCCACCTTCACTGAGCACGCTCTGTAAGAACATCACATGTTGACCTGTAAATCGTTCGCCAGGCATAACCACTGGAATTCCTGGGGGATATGGGGTGATTGCTTTTGCACATATTAGCCCTACTACATCATTTATATCTTTCTCTCGTTTGTTCATTTTCTCCAATTCCTGAAAAGAATAAGCGGGAGATGTTAATTCTTCATCTATTTCTATATTATTGTAGGAAACTACGGGGTTTTTATAAGACTTGTTCGCAATTTCCTTGAATACTCGAATCGTTTTTTCGTATTCCTTTTGCTTTGATGCAAGTGGAAGAACGAGAAGAACGTTTAGTGAATCTGCTAACTCTGGAAAAATTCCCTCTTGCTCTAACTCCTCAGCTAATTGGAAACCTGTTAAACCCTTAACTTGAATCGTTACTTTCAATGGGTCAATGTCAATGATTCCCTTATTAGACTTACATATTACACTAACTCCCTTTATAAGACCTAGTTCAGTTTTAAAATGATTGATCTTAGAAGTTATTAAATCTAGTTTTTCATCCTCTAATGAAGAAAGATAGTACCTCGCTAAATCAAGGGAAGCCATAATCGGGTAAGATGGACTACTAGATTGAAGCATTTGTAGGTAGTCATTAACCTTTAACGCATATGCTTCATTCACGATATGCAAATACGCGCCCATCGTCATAGCGGGAAGGGTCTTATGAGCAGAGTGAACGACAAGGTCTGCACCATATTCGATCGAACTATTTGGGAAAAATCGAGATTTTCCAAAGTGTGCACCATGCGCTTCATCTACGATAACAGTTATATGATGCTGATGAGCAAGAGTAATTAACTTCTCTATATCAATCGACATCCCATAATAATTTGGATAAGTTAATACTAGCGTCTTTGCCTCTGGATACATCTCAATTGCTTCTCTAAGACGATCAATCGTCACTCCAGTCGCAACCTGACTCTTATTTTCAGTGTCAGGTGCAATGAAGACAGGCTTTGCTTTTGTTAACCTTAACCCATTTATTATAGACTTGTGACAGTTTTTTTGAACGAGAACGGTATCGCCTTCCTGACACGCCGCCATCATCATCGCTAGATTTCCTGCAGTTGATCCACCAACTAAGAACCTTGTTTGCGCAGTGCCATAAAGCTCGGAAGCTAATTCTTCTGCTTCTTTTATCACGCCATACGCATCGTGCAGATCATCAAGTCCTGTAAGCTCTGTTGCATCGATCGACATGACATGCTTAAATAACTCCTCAGCATGTCCAATACCTGGAATAACGCTTCCACTTTTATGCCCTGGCACGTGGTAGGAAATCGGATTGTTCTTGCGCCAATCCGTTAGTGCTTCTAGTAACGGTACTCTATTTTGGTCTCTCATTTATCCCACTTCTATCTATTAAAATATATGTGCCCATATACTATTATTCTATCATTATCTAGCAAGCACGAGAAGTAAGGGCAGAAGGATAACGGGCGTATGTACAGCTTTCACGCAAAAAAAAAGACAGCCAATGATAGCTATCCCGTTATGCTAAACGACTAAGTCGTAATTTACGGAGTTTTTCTAAGTAATACTGATAGTTTGCATGACTTGTATCTGTTTCAATAACCTTCCTCTCACAGTCATAACAGATAAAACGCTCGCAAATATGAATACCCTTTGTACACCTTTCCTCACAAACAAGACAGATTTCTCCAGAACTCTGTCTTACCGATTTCTCCATCGTCCCACCTCCATGATAAAAGCTTTGCCCAGATATATGAGATTTATACATTACTGTTATCACTTCTCAGCAGGAATATTAGGTTTCTCTCTAAGGATATGTTACTGCTGCCTATCCCGTGTCTGTCTTATGGTAAAAGGTATGAAAAAAAGCTTGTAGAGAGTGGATATCAGCGAGTTTGATGGAGTTATCAGCGGAAATGGCTTTATATCAGCGCTTTTTTGATTTATATCAGCGAAAAGGGCACTTTTATCGGCGATTTTACGTTTTTATCAGCGAAGCGTTGTTTGTAACGATTAGTTTGTTAAAAGCACATTCAGATAATACCTCTCGATCTGGGCGATATCCGCTATATTTTTGGTATATCCGCGCTTTTCAATTTATATCCGCGAAATCGGGGCATTTATCCGCGTTTCTGAGAATATATCCGCGAAACCCTAAATCAAGACGCCTGTTGACTCAACCCCGGATTCAGACAACATAAAAAAGCCAGAGCTCTATGCTCTGACTTCTCACTTGCCTAGCGACGTCCTACTCTTGCAGGGGGAGAGCCCCCAACTACCATCGGCGCTGAAGAGCTTAACTTCCGTGTTCGGCATGGGAACGGGTGTGACCTCTTCGCCTTCA
>NZ_JAIVAF010000012.1 GCF_020171805.1 Guptibacillus algicola
GAGAAATGGGAGCAAGCTCCCATTTCTCCGCTCGACTTGCATGTATTAGGCACGCCGCCAGCGTTCGTCCTGAGCCAGGATCAAACTCTCCGATAGAAAGTCTAATCTAGCTTTAAAACTTGTTGTTTCCGTAGAAACAATTTCTTGCATGGCGTTTCGTTCAGTTTTCAAAGATCAATTGTATCTTTCGTTTGTCGTTTTCAGCGACTCAACTAATATAACATTTCGTCGGAATCGATGTCAACAACTTTTTTCGAGATTGTTTATTGTTATCTGCGTGCTCCGTAAGAAGCAACGTGATTAATAATACATGACTACCGAAGTAGTGTCAATCTCTTTTTTTATTTAATGATGTTGTCTTTGCAACAACGTTATCTACTATATCAGTTGATTCATGGTGGGTCAATACATAGGATGATATTTTTTGAAAAACAAATAAAAAAGCCAGAGCACAGTTACGCCCTGACTTTAAATGTATTAATTCTTCTTAATTTAATTCAATCAAACGTTTGTTTAACTCGCTCTCTTCTCTTCGATTAAATCGAACATTTCTTCTTTCTTTTCCTTAGTCACTTCACTTAATTCTTCACGTTTCTTGTTGCTGTAGTCTAGAAGGATATCTGAACGCTTATTAATTTTCTCTTTGAGTATTTCTACTTGTTCTTTTGAAATCTTTTCTCTGTAATATAGTTCCTGGGCAGCTTTATAGAGAAGATCCTCTTCTGTCTGAACAACATCATTAAAGGTTGATCGGATTTCATCTAGCTGTTTGATTTTTCGTAGATGCTCTTTGTTTACTGAGATGTCCGCCTTTGCTGATGCAAGGTCTGCTTCAATTGATTCATGAGCTTCATCCACTAATTGATCGAGGGTGTTGTTTAGTTCAACTTTTGAATTAACCGTTTTATAAAAACCGCCACCAGCATCCGCTGCATCCTCGAGCTGATTACGTCCTTCTGTATCTACGTTGAACCCAATAATGTTTACTGTTACATCTAGATCTGATTCATGGAGGTTTTTCGCTTCCTCTACAGGGTCTCCATCACACGTTTCAACACCATCACTTACGATATAAATGTTGTTCTTTACACCTTCTCCAGCTTTCCCTTTTAAATCAGACTGGACTGAGCTGATAGCATCACCTAAAGGAGTCCAGCCCGTAGGTTCGAATTTGCTCAAAGCTTCATTAAATGTCTTTTCATCGTATGTATTCAGTTCATAAAACACCTCATTACTACTACACGAAAGCTCCTTATCACTATCGTCATTGCTTCCTTTATGGCCATATGCTCTTAAGAGTACATTGGCATCCTCAGGTAAGCTACTAGAAAATCGCTTTAAAGCATCTTTTGCGAGATCCATCTTCGTTCCCCCGCTTACTTGCCCTGCCATACTTCCACTAGAATCCAAAAGAATGACGACATTCTCTTCATCTACCTCTTCTTCCTTCTTCAATAGATCCATAAACTCAGGGTTATAGTTTTCGTACGCTTCATTCACTTTGCTATAGTCAGCATGTAGCATAGAAACCAAACCGTTATAAGCTTCCTCCGCATTTGCTGAAGAAGGAATTTTCTCTATTACTTTATCAGGATTAATGGATTGTTTACCACTCTTAATGAAAGAACCCGGAGCTTCTTTTACAATACTCTCTGCATCTGTCGCCGCTTCAGGAAATTCGGCTTTCACTTCCTGTTGCTGTTCTTCTTCTTTGTTATCTTTACTTTCTTGACTAGCACCATCACCGTTGTTAGAGCAAGCTGCTAGTAGTATGCAAATTAACCCCATTAGTAAAACAGAATGCCTCTTCAAGTTTGTGCACCTCCGATAAAACACCTTATCAATAAAATGAACCAAATGTTTTTTAGTGATAGGTTATTACCTAAACGAATTTGTTATAGTTAAAATTACTCCGATGAAGAGTATCATTAATACAGTTTGAATAAGACGTACTGAAATACTCTCCCCTAAGTTTCTTCTGCTCATATGAGCAAAAACACCTATTACACTTACTATACATACAACTATTACAGCATAAATCAACCACGGCGGGCGTTCAGTCAATTTGTAGACTCCCCCACCCTGTGATTCACCTAATGAAAAAACTATTCCTAACGTACTGCCAAGAACAGTTACTGCCGCAATCGCTTCTATATAACCCCATACTTTACTCATATAACTGTCACCTGGTGTTCTCCACTATATTTTTCAGTAAATTAATTAAGTTAGTGCATAACGCTATTAGTAAACAAGTAATTCTAATAAAAGAAGAAACTTATTCAAATTCAAAAATAACAAGAATGTGCAACAGTTTGATAGCACATCTTCTTACAAACTTTAATTCATAGCCAAAACTCTCCTATGGCTCTAGATACTAAAAGTAATATAAATAAAATAGCACCCCAAACTATCGTTTTAACCGTAACATTCTTTCCATTTTCACTTATAAGATTAACTGATGAAACAATTCCACCAAATGCAAACACAATAATGATTCCCACAAAAAACATTTTATCATTATTATCTAATTTCCCGTTTTCAATAAATAACTGAGAATAAACAAATATTACTACGAATGCGAGTATTATTAGTATCGTTGTAGTCCTAGATAATTTTTTCCACACTTTTAACATTCACCTCCACCTTTAAAATATTATTAATCGATTTTTATTTGTGTATCGGGTGTATTGGGTTTCTATAGTTACTATTTAATAATTCTCTTTCCCTACTATTATCAGTTGGTTGATCTGGTTTTTGGGATTTCTTTTGTTGTTCTGAAGATTTCTCACTTGATTTTCCAGAGTCGGAATTGTTAAATCCATCCTTCACCTCTTTCTTTACAATATCTTCTGTTCCTTTACCAGTTAATTCTTCAAGCATCTCTGTAGAAGATGGATTCCCTAGCCAACTCAAAACCCTCCGGCTATTAAAAAATTTGTTACTCACATTAGAAAATACTCCATATGTGAACATACCTCCAACGAAGCCTGCGACGAAGTTTTCAGTAAAGAGCCATTCTCCTTTTAAGCCTTCAACCATGAAGTTTTCGATACCACCAAAGGTAGCAATAGGGACTCCCCACGCAGCGTACTGACCGAACTTTCCAGCCGAAAGTAAACCACCTGCAAATAAAGAAATAGGTGCCATTAATCCAGTTACTAAACCTCCTGCAACAATATCAATTAATAAGTGGGAATGATTAAACTCACCAGTTATTATAGAGTTTGTTAAGGACATCATTGTAGAAATCCGGACCCCCACACTCACACCGTTAGTTATCTTGGACAGAGTTCCACTCGCAGTATAGGATAATTTGAGCTGACCCCAAGCACTCTTCCCTAAACTCAACAAACCTCTCCCAGCAGCAGCCAACGCCCCAGTAGCCTGTCCAATCCCACCAAGCAGCGCACCACCAGCTGTCCAGCCTAATGAGCCTAGGAAACTATAATCGCTGTTTCGATTCATAAGGTAATAAGCGCCACCAGCGATGCCAGCTCCTATTCCTGCTGCAATCGCAACTGGAGCGCTAATAATCCCAAGAGCGACTCCACCTACGATCCCTGCGCCAACGCCTACAAAACTTATTGTTGATTTAACCCAGTTCGGCGTAGCATCCCAGAGATTAGATGTGAAATTCGTTAATGCATTCCATCCATTAACTGCGCCATCAATAAATCCGTCCCAGAGGTTTGCGGACCAATCTGTAAAAGATGCCCACAATTCTTGTGACAAACTACTGAGCTCGCCCCATTTGTCACTTGCAAAATTCATTAGTTTGTTCCATCTATCAGAGATGACATCCCCCATATCACCGACAGTATCGAAAAGTGGGGCTAGAAACTCTCTTCCTTTGTTAAAAGCGTCTCCTATATAGTTTCCGATTTCTTCCCACCAATGGCTATCTTTCTTACTGTCATTAACAGTGGCCTCTCCGTCACTTTCGGTTTTTTGAAAGTTATCGTTCTTATAGTCAACGTCTCCAACCTCAGCTAAAGCAATAGGAGATATGCTAGTAGCGAGCATTAATATGAGAAAAACCAGAGATATCAGACGTTTAAACGCCACTATGTACCCTCTCCCCTCTGTTATTTACAACTTATATCGATTCCCACTGGTGTCCCAATCCCAGCAGCAGCATCCGCTTTGATTCCTTCGAACTGTGAATCTTCAACAGTAACGTATGAACCTTTGCGTTCAGATTGTACGTAAATGCTGAAGGTTTCTTCTTCAAATTCAACCCTTACGTTTCGATCAGCACCATTTTTCTTGGCATAGCGATTCGCTGCATCTTCAATTTCAGACATGTTTCCTCGCACGGCTTCACAGGCAATCTCGCTAATTTCCTCTTCATTATAAAAGTAGAGTAGTAGCTTATTCGCATCCAGGTCGACGCCATCGCCTTCTTTGATCCATTTCTCAACTTCTGAACGATAGGAATCGTCTCCGCCTTCGATTTCACTCTCAAGCCATCCACCAATGTCAGCATCTTCGAGTTCCTCATTTGCGACATTTTGCTTTATATCTTCAAGGCGATTTTCGAGCTTGTCTTTAATCACCTCGTCATAAGACTTTCTTGCCTCTCTTGATGCAGCTAGAACTGCTGAATCTGCACTTGTTTGACTGACGCGTTTTGAGATGAATACATTAAAGAAATCAAAGAAAGCAAAGCTGATAAAAATGGAGACGACGAGTAACCCAACCATGATCAGCAGCATACTGTTGCCTTGTTCATTTTTTAGATAAGAACGTAGTTTTGTCATGGCAAATTTCCTTCGTCGTCATCCTCTTCCATCGGCATCGTCGCATCAGCATCAAAATCAAGTTCAATTTGACCGACAAGCGGAATTGATACAGTCGGAATTCTTGAAACGACCGTTACAGTTATGTCCTCTCCCGATTCAACCGAACTGACAGATTGAATCTGTAAGCCACCTGCTGAACGCTCCGCTACTTGTTCCGCATTCCCACCTACCGATGCCGCCCTGGCACCATCTCTGGCAGCTGACTCTGTAACAACAACCGCATAAGCCACTAGCGCCATCTGCCAGATAATCATAAATGCCACGATAACAAGCGGGAATACAGCTAGAAATTCAATCGTTTGTGACCCTTTCTCATTTTTGAGGTAAGAAGTAAGCTTTCTCATAGCGAATTAAATGTCACTGATCATTTGAGAAATACGATCAACGATAGCGGATGCTATTCCATCCCCATTTCCTTCTACCGCCGTTGCAACGGCTGCCATCACTGCTAGAACAACTAGACCAAGCGCTACCCACTCAAGAGCTTGAGCTCCTTCTTCATTATTTACGTACTGATTCATCGTTTCCTTAGATTTAATCATTAATTTGTTCAACATTGTAATCTCTCCCTTTATTTAATAGTTTTATTATTTGAACCTTCTAATTAAAGAAGGTATCAAGACCAAATGCACCAGGGTTGTAAATCACGTTCAGAGCTAGTAATCCGATGATCAAGATGAACACACCCGGCAAAACGAAAAATGTTGTTACTAGCGTAATTTGAGGACTTGCCTTCGCTGCTTTCTCCTTAGCTTTAAAGCTTCTAGTGGCGCGAAGGTCATCCGCTTGAATGGCGAATGTTTTAGAAACAGGAACACCTAGAGTAGATCCCTGAATAAGAGAGTTGACAAGCATCTCTAGCTCTCTAGATGAATTTCGGTTGATTAAGTTTTCATAAGCTGTTTTTCTCGGAACGCCAAGATCAATTTCGCGATTAAAGCGTTCTACCTCTTCACTCAGCGGTCCATCGAACTGCCTTGTAACTTGATGGAGAGCACCATCTAATCCAACACCAGCTTGAAGTGTGACGCTGACGGTATCGAGAAAGTCTGGCATCATCATACTAATCGTTTCTTGTCGTTCTCGAGCTTTTAATAATAGCCATAGATTCGGCCCTAAATAGCCCCCAAGAGGTAGTAGGAGAAACATCGCAAATGCAAGCGGAAGTCCTAGAAGAAGGTAGAACATCCCAGCGACGATTCCGCATAGTCCAAGGAAGAACCGAAGACCATAAAAGCTTTCAAGCCTGAGGCCCATCGGATTACCCGCCTGAATCAGGTTGTTTTCGTCCTTTTCTCGATCTGAGAAGAACGCGTATTTAACGCCTGTTGGTCCTGCATATTCAGCTGCTTTTATCAGGCGATCACTCACTTTTTGCCTAAAACTCACTCGGCTCTGTCGAACAGATTCCTCTACCTTCAGTTGGTCGACTAGCTTATGTTTCTTGCTGATATACAAGTAGATATAGATAAAACCGATTAGTAGTATTAATAAAATGGCAGTAATTAAGAAACCCGCGTAAACACTTAATAATGAACTCATAGGTTACACCCTTATCCTTGAAATCCGTTTGATCAGAATGAAAGCCGCGAACATGATAAGGGAAAATATCGCGAATAGGAGCAGCCCCCATGTTGTGAATAGAACGTTTAGAAAGCCTTCGATGAACAGGTTCATCATAATCGCCATCATGAATGGCATGATCACTAGAATGTATGCGATCGAGCGTGATTCTGCTGTCGCGGTTTGGATCTCTTTTTGAACACGACCTCTTTCCTCTATCGTTCCTGCCATTAAATCCAGCACTTCAGCAAGGTTTCCCCCTACGCGCCGTTGAATCAAAATCGTACTTACGAATATCGAAATCTCCTTACTCGAGTATCTCTCTCGAAAACGTCCCATCACTTGCTCAACGTCATCCCCAAGCTTTATTTGTTGGTCCATTATTTTAAATTGCGGACCAGCTGGTTCTGACACCTCTGTCCCTACCATTTCAATTCCTTGTGGGATTGTCTGACCAGCCTTAATCGAATTAGACATCATCCTACAGATTTCAGGAAGTTGTTTGTTGAAGCTTTCATTCAACTTATCTTGTCTTGCATTTAATAGAAGTCTAGATCCGATCCATACAGAGAAGTACGCGATCAATAGTGCGATGAGTGGGAGTAAGCCTAATAAGAAAAACCCCACGAACCATAGCACTGCAAGAGTAAGTAAATAGATCCCCATATACTCAGAGGGCTTTAGGCGAATGTTCGCTTTGACAAGCTTCTTCCCTAAGTCTCGTGACAACTCTGATTCGTCGTATTTATCGCCTATCAAAATCACGAAACTCTTTCTAGTCTGTTCACCTGTTTCAAACCATTCATCGATCTTCTTAACTGACTGTTTCGCTCGACGACTTTCCATGACGTAATAAATGAATAAAAAGAATGATAGAAATGCAGCGGTAAGTGCCAGGAGGGCAGTAGTCATACGATCGCCCCCTCTAGGAACAGTGAATCAGGTAGTTCAACTCCGTAAGCTTTGAAGCGATCAACAAGGTTTGGTCTATACCCAGTAGCCTCAAAATGCCCTTTCACTTTGCCATCTGCTGTTACACCTTCACGCACATAGCGGAATATGTCATGAATTTCAATTTCCCCGTTAACTTCAGCAATTTCAGCTATGCTAACTACTTTACGCCCACCATCAGGTTGTCTTGAAGTTTGGACGATGAGATCGAGAGCTCCTACAAAATAGCCCCGAATGATATCAACTGTTATCGGTAAACCTGACATCACGACCATTGCCTCCAAACGACCAAGCGCATCTTTTGGCGAGTTGGCGTGCACCGTTGTGAGAGAGCCTTCGTGCCCCGTATTCATGGCTTGAAGCATATCGATCGCTTCAGAACCACGAACCTCTCCGACAATAATTCGATCAGGACGCATTCTTAGAGCATTCTTTACAAGCTGACGAATCGTGACCTCACCTTTGCCTTCCATATTGGGTGGCCTCGCTTCTAGACGAACAAGGTTTTCATACGTAAAGCGAAGTTCAGCCATATCCTCAATCGTTACGACCCGCTCTCCGAGTGGAATCGAATCTGAGAGAACATTGAGTAGAGTTGTCTTCCCGCTTCCCGTTCCTCCAGATACGAGGATATTCGTTTTTGCTTTAACGGCCGCTTGTAGAAAGCGTCCCATTTCATCCGTAAACGTCCCAAAACCTTGAAGGTCCTCAAGCGTAAACGGTGTTTTATTAAATTTACGAATTGAGATAGAAGGCCCATCTAGTGAAATAGGAGGAATGACCGCATTCACACGGCTTCCATCCGGCAGTCTCGCATCTACCATCGGCGAACTTTCATCGATTCGTCTTCCAAGTGGAGCGATAATGCGATCGATGATATGACGAATATGTTGATCATCTTTGAACTGAATGTCTGTTTCCTGCATTTTCCCGCCACGTTCGATATACACTTCGTTCGCACCGTTCACCATAATTTCTGTGATGCCATCATCCTGAAGCAACGCCTCTAGCGGGCCATATCCAACAGATTCATTAATGATCTGTCGAATGATCCTCTCCATTTCTTGACTTGGAATGATGACTTTTTCTTCATCGATCATTTGTTTAACGAGCCGTTCGATCGTTTGCTTTCGTTCATGAGGTGGAAGGGTAGTGATACTCTCAAGATTCGCTTCTTTAATCAACCGATTCTTGTAGTGCCTCACCCACTTTTCTTCAGGGCTGTTTGTAACGTCCCATTCTCTAGCCTGTGGAGTACTTTGATTCGATGCTCGCTGTAACCAGGACATAAACTCACCTCCTCTACATCAACACTTTGTCAACAAAGAGCTTCATATCCTTCGTTGCTTTTGACTGACCACGATCATTTTTCTTTTTATAAAATGGTTCACCCATGTTCAGAACCGGTTGTAAACCGAAGTAATCGGATCGAACCGAAGCGGTAACTTCTTTTGAAAGAAGTCTCGCGATATCCTTTTCCGCTAACTCACCTTTTGGGTGTGTCCGATTTAATAGAAGTGAAACAGGGTGATTGCGTCCGCTCAGCTGAAACCGCTCGAATAAATCCATCGCATTTTTGAAAGCACGTAGCCCCAAACTATCCGGGGTCAGAATATAGTGAATCGCCGTCGACTCTGTTAATCCAGTAAAACTAATCGTACTGATGGCTGAAGGCAAATCAAGAATCACATAGTCATAGTGCGCTCGGCACGTACGTATCACCTTTGAGATCAGCTCTTCGTTTATCTCTTCTGCCTTAGCTGGATTTGCAGGTCCAGGCAATACATCGATACCTGTTCGCTCATCTTTGATCGCAATGTTCTCGATATGATGTAAAGACAGCTCCTGAAGAACAGGCTGTAGATCATAATAGGATCTTGAGAATTCAAGCCCAAGAGCCGGCTCAACTCCTCCGAACTGCGCATTTAAATCTATGAGCATGACTCGTTTATCATGGTGAATTCGAAGTGACTGAGCTGTTAGGATCGATAATAATGTCGTTCCACTGCCACCCTTTGCACTATAAAAGGCATGGACAACACCGTTCCCTGAATCGCGGTTGAACGATTGTTCTGTTAATTCAAGACTTTGCTGGACTTCCATAATCAGTTGACCTAGTCGGTCCATCTCATCAGGGAACACCAATACATCATAAGCCCCCGCTTTCACCCATCGTCTCCCTTCATCAAACGAACGATCATCGGTTATCCCGATCACGAAGCTCGAGGTAGGAACCGTAATCGCTTGAAGAGCCTCAAGCTCATCACTATCTACAAAGTAAAATTGAAAGGTTTCAGAGAAAGAAGGTTTCCATTCTTCCTGAGTGACGACATCGACGCCACCTTCTAAAAGCTCTTTTCTTATCGACTCAATAACGTCTTTTTTCTTTGATAAAATTAATGACTTATACGACGAACTCATCTCATCCACCCCACTTTACTCCTCATCAGACTCATCCTTCGCTGCTTCTTTTTTAGCATTTTCTTTCTTCTGTTCAGCCGCCTCTTTTGCTTTGGCCTCTTTGGCCTCTTCTTCCTTCTTCTTCTCAGCCGCTTTCTTTGCCGCAGCTTCTTTCTTCGCTTGCTCTGCTTCTGCAGCAATTTGGTTCACACGAAGAATACGAATTTGTTTCGCTGCGTTTTGGGCATGGATCAATTTTTCAGCCTGGTCCAAATCTAGCGATACTCGAATTGCTGGACCAAACGACTCGTCGTCATTATCCGACTGAATTTCTTCTAGTTGTACGACCGGAACCGTTTCAAGCAAGCGCTCTGTTGTTACGCCGCTTTTGGTTTCCATAACAGAATACACATCAACAAGGTCACCTTCAGTGATCGCTTGATCGATTACGACATTAGACGTTGGATTTAACCACACGACTCTGTTTTCAGCCGGAATATCAAGCTTCTTCCTGACAACGTTTTTTGTAAGAATATCCCCATCATTTAAGTTAACGACGGCGATCGCTTCATCTAGATCCTTCTCATCCTGGATGAAAGAGGATACCTGGCTGCTTCTTGGCATCTCGACCCATTCGATATCACTTTTCTCAAGTGACGTGTATGAACGGATATCAGAACCTGCAGCTGCTACCTTTACCGTTTCACCCAATGACTCCTGAGCCATCCGAATTTGATTTAGAATAAAGCCAGCCGCAACGACGGCAAGGATAAAAGCAAGTGTAAGAAAAATAAGTGCTTTTCGTTTTGCATCAATCATCAGATTCACCCCAACGCTTATTAATAGGTATCCGAGCAATATGGATAAATGGAACATTAACCGGAAGGTGGGGTTTCGCTATCGTAATATCGCGGTCACCTTGAAAGTCGATCGACACGCCTTTTTTCACAACCCAGTATTCTGAATCGTCCTTCGGAACGATTACGGCTTTCAGTACTTCCGATAGTTTTCCAGATCCTTCAACAGTTATTTTTTCGTTTTTCCAATTAGCTCGTTTGTAGATTTCACTTTTTGGTTCTCGATACGCACGAAGCATTCTTCCATTCGAGAAGACAGCTGGCTTTTGAGAGATGACCGTTCCTGATACAGTTCTAGTCAACCTTTCAACCAAACGATTGACTTCCTGCTTTGTAGGTTTTGAGAGAGATTGAACCTTTTCAACGAGCATGTAAAGCAGCGCTCGGTTGCTTGGAGCCGGAATCGCAATCACATATCTTTCGTTCATAAGCCAGTTTGATAACTTCCTAAGCTCATCAGCTGGTTGTACTTGAGGGTCATAGAAATAAATAATTCTGCTACCTGAAGGAAAACGATCGATGAAATACGCGATCTCATCCTCTAGCTTCCAGTTGGCAAAGGGAACCTTCTTTGATAATCGGAATCTAGAATCATACTTATTGAGATAGTCTCCTAAATCATCAGCACCCTTTAGTTTGATAGGTTTTATACAAATGGTATCGCTTTGGAGTGATTGAAGCCCAAGCGATTCATCAAGTACGATTTTCATATAATCTCCTTGCTCTTTTTTTGTTTTTTTCACATTTGTTATATTCGCATAAATGTGTAAAAAAATGTGTGCAAATCGGCCGTATAATGGAATTTCCAGAAAGTAACGACGAAAGTCACCGTTACATCTGTGCTAAAACGACTGTACGTATGACTTAAGGCTTAAGATAGATAGTCACTCATCTGTGATTATTGGCGCAATACATGCAAAAAACCAGACAGCAAATGACTGCTGTCTGGTTTCTATTAATCTTGTAATCTACGCTAAGAATGCAAAGTAGGCAACGAATACAAAGAACAAGGCATACATGATCGGATGTATGTTCTTTCCTTCGCCTTTCACTAGCATCGTGATGGGATACATGACGAACCCTAGTGCAATCCCAGTTGCGATACTGTACGTAAGCGGCATCGCGATGATTGTTAAGAATGCTGGCACTGCGATTTCAAATCGGTTCCACTCGATTTTCCCAAGAACACTGACCATTAGAACCCCAACGATAATCAAGACGGGAGCCGTAACTGCTGGCGTTACGACAGCTAATAATGGTGAAAAGAATAAAGCTAGAAGAAAGAGTCCAGCAGTGACAACGGAAGTGAACCCTGTTCGGCCACCAGCCGCTACACCTGATGATGACTCAATATATGCGGTTGTTGTAGATGTTCCTAGCACAGCACCTAGTACCGTTGCAGATGAGTCAGCGAACAATGCTTTACCTGCACGAGGTAGCTTATTGTCTTTCATAATCCCCGCTTGCGTTGCAACAGCGATTAGCGTTCCTGCTGTATCGAAGAAATCTACGAATAAGAAAGTAAGGACGACGACTAGCATATCGATCGAAACTAAGTCACCAAGGTGACCAAGTGCTACGCCAAATGTTGGCTCTAGACTTGGAATACCACCAACGATGCTACTTGGAACTGGAACCTGGCTGAAGATCATTCCAACGATCGCTGTGATTACCATTCCGTAGAAAATGCCTCCGTTTACGTTTCGCACCATAAGGATGACTGTGACGATAAGACCAAACACCGCTAGAAGCGTTGAACCTGATAGAAGATCTCCTAACTGGACGAGTGTAGAATCGTTATTCTCAACGATACCAGCACTCTTAAGACCGATGAATGCGATGAAAAGCCCGATACCGCTCGCTGCGGCGTATTTTAATTCCATCGGTATGGCATTGATAATCTTTTCTCTAATTTTGAAAATCGTAATAATAATAAAGATAAGTCCTGATACTAATACGCCCGCAAGCGCTGTTTCCCAAGGTACTCCCATGACTATCACGACTGAATACGTGAAGAAAGCATTTAATCCCATTCCAGGTGCTAGTGCAATCGGATACCCAGCGAGCACACCCATGATTAGCGTACCCAGTGCCGCAGCTAAAGCTGTAGCGGTGAAAACAGCTCCTTGATCCATTCCTGCATCTGCTAGGATAGATGGGTTAACAAATAGGATGTATGCCATCGAAAGAAATGTTGTTAATCCCGCGATCGATTCCTTTTTGTATGTTGTGTTGTGTTCTTGAAAGCGAAAAAATCGATTCATTTTAAATCCCCCTATTTGAACATCCGTCGTAAAAATAAAAAAAGCTCCGGGTTCTCTACCCGGAGCGGACTAATAGGAAAAGAAAGATCGCAAACCGTCATGCTTCGTGAGCCAAACGGTTCACTCCCCTCTCTGTTTCCTTCGTAGTCAGGTTATTTACGGTAACCTGGTAGAGACTTTCGGGCCATATTCCCGATGTTATACGATGGATTGTCGTTCATTTATTTACTAGTGTAGTGTATCAATTACTTCATTTTGCGTCAACAGTAAATCCGAACAATTTCTGTTTTTATTTTTTATTTGTTCGTGTTTACTCCCACTCGATTGTAGCAGGTGGCTTGGAAGTAATATCGTACACGACACGATTCACATGATCCACTTCATTCACGATACGAGTCGAAATGATTTCAAGGATATCGAAAGGAATACGTGCCCAGTCGGACGTCATTCCATCGATCGATGTAACGGCACGAACACCAATCGTATAGTCATACGTTCTCGCGTCTCCCATAACGCCAACACTACGGAAGTCAGGAAGGGCCGTGAAGTATTGCCAAATATCACGATCAAGTCCTGCTTTTTTGATTTCTTCACGAAGGATCGCATCTGATTCACGAACGACCTTCAGCTTCTCTTCCGTTACTTCGCCAATAACGCGGATACCAAGACCTGGTCCTGGGAACGGTTGTCTCCATACAATCTCATCCGGTAGACCAAGCTCTGTACCAACTTTACGAACCTCATCTTTAAAGAGCATGTTGAGTGGTTCGATCAAGTCGAGCTTCATATCTTCAGGAAGACCACCTACATTATGGTGGGATTTAATCGTTTGAGCTGTCGCAGTTCCACTTTCAACAATATCTGTGTAAAGCGTTCCTTGAGCAAGGAATGACATATCCTCAAGCTTCTCGGACTCTTCTTCAAACACATAGATAAACTCGTTACCAATGATCTTACGCTTCTTCTCTGGGTCCGTTACCCCTTTGAGCTTCGATAGGAAACGGTCAGCAGCATCGATCTTGATAAGGTTCATTTCAAACCCTTCACCAAATGTCTTCATCACACTGTCTGCTTCGTTCTTACGAAGAAGGCCATGATCGACAAACATACATGTTAGCTGGTCACCGATCGCGCGGTGAACGAGAGCCGCAACGACAGAAGAATCAACGCCCCCGCTTAGTGCGCAAAGAACTTTCTTGTTACCAACTGATTCACGGATCGTTTCGATCTGTTCTTCAATAAAATTCTCCATGGACCAGTTTCCTTCACACTCACACACGTTGTAAACGAAGTTCTTCAATAGTGCGTTCCCATGCTCAGTGTGACGAACTTCAGGGTGGAACTGAACGCCATATAGGTGACGAGAAGAATCGCTCATCGCTGCAACTGGACATGATGGGTTTGTTGCAGCTACATCAAATCCTTCTGGTGGAGCTTTTACAAGATCACCATGACTCATCCATACTGATTGCTCTTCAGGAAGGCCCTCATACAGTGGTGATTGGTGAGTGATGTTCAACATAGCTTTACCATATTCACGGTGCTTTGCTGCTTCTACACTACCACCAAAATGATGTGTCATAAGCTGCATACCATAACAAATGCCAAGAACCGGAATGCCAAGCTCAAAAATTTCCTCATCACAGCGTGGTGCTCCTTCACCGTATACGCTGTTAGGACCGCCTGAGAAGATGATTCCCTTCGGATTAATCTTCTTGACCTCTTCTGCAGTAATGGTGTTCGGGTGTAACTCACTGAATACACCAAGGTCACGAATACGTCTTGCTATTAGCTGATTGTATTGCCCTCCAAAGTCGAGGACAATAATGGATTCCTGTTCTTCTAACATCTAATTCCCTCACTTCTATTTAGTCTTCAGTAGTTTTGTCTACAATAGCTATCACTACTCTAACAAACAATGCCCGGTAATATAGAAAAAAAGCCAGAACTCTGCCATGGTACAAAGGCAGAATCCTGGCTTTAACTAGGAATATCTGCCTTCATAGTCAGATCATTTACGGTGATCCGGTAGAGACTTCTGGGCCATATTCCCAGGGATATACGAAGGTGACACTTATTCTCGCTAAAACTATGGATTCATTCTATCAACCGTCTATACAACGGTCAAGATTGCATCTTTTTAATTAAATTTTCCCATAATTCCTTCATTTCGTTCCAACCAGATTCTGAAGGTTTACCACGATAGTGATTTTCCTCATAGCGCCTTGTTAAAACCTTCATATCCTGTGTACCAAGTTGGTTGTCAACTTTCACCGCATACTCACGTAACGTCTGACCATCTCCCCGCTTAATACCATGAAGTTCTAGCAACCATAGGAGTCTAAAGTAAGCTTCTGATAGTGCTTTGCTATCGTCTCGCCGCTTATATTTACGAAGGAAGAAACGCTTGATCCACTTCTTGTAATTTTTAAATGCATAAACAACGAAAGCTGCTAACACAATGAGTAAACCAATCGTATGCCAGATTGTCCATTCCAACGATAATGAGAATCCTTTTGAAGAACCTTGCTGCTCATCCTCTTGAGTTTGATTTTGAGGCTGTTCTTCTTCAGGCGTAGCCGGTTCAGGAGCTTCAGCTTCTGCTCCGCCCTCTTCATTATAATCAGATACAAAGTCAGCTAAGCCCGAAAACCCACGCGTTGGCTCAAACGGAACCCAACCTACACCTGGAAAATAGGCTTCTACCCAGGAGTGGGCGTTATTGTTCGTAACTTCATACTCACCATAATCACCATTCGTGCTTACATACTCTCCTTCAGTAAAACCTTTCACCCAGCGTGCTGGTATATCAAGACTTCTCAATAGTACCGTCATAGAGCTTGAGAAATTATCGCAATATCCCTTTTTACTTTCAAAAAGAAATTGATCAACATAGTCTTCATCTTGATCAGGGACCGATACATCTTTCGTTTCATAAACAAATCCATTACCAACGAAGTAATTCTCGATCGCTCTTGCTTTATCGTAAGGATTGTCTTCTTCTGCTACGATCTCCTCAGCAAGTTCCGAAACACGTTCTGGAAGCGATTCAGGTAACTGAAGATACTGATTCCGGATATCTTGTGAATACTCTACCGGTGCTTCCTTAAGAAGTTTCTCTGAAAATGTTGGCCTTTCATATGATAACGAATAGTTATCAAGTACAAATGGGTCAGCTAGCTTTTGAGTGAATACTTTCCCAGAAACAACGTTCGTCACTAATTGAACATCATCTGGTGCCTCAACATCTGTCACTTGCCCAGGGTGAATGATAAAGTCATATTCAACGTTACCACTCATCGAAACGTTTGCATCTAACCCTTCGACCTCAACGCTTTCTTCGTAAAGACGGTCTGTTCGGCCTTCGAAAATTCTGCGATCAGGGAGAGAAACGTCCCACCCTTTACCTGTATACACATCTTTTGTTTCTACACGCCAATAGCCTCTTTGCTGTGTTTCAGCATTGAAAACAGGTGTATCATCTTCAATGAAAGGACCACCAAGCCTTGAATCATCTTCATCATAGCCGATCTTACTGATGCCATTGCCTTTCGCATCGCTGCCCTCTTCATACTCTGTTGTTTTCTTAATAAACGGAACAGGATCTGGCCACTGTGGTTCTGCCTTAGGTGCGATATAACCAAACAAAGAAGAGAATGTGATAATCAGGACGAGAGGCATAAGCCAGAATACAGGAAATCTACCTTTTGAGAAGGTAACGCCCTCTTGCTCTTGAATTCGTAAGATTTGTAGTAACCCTAATAACACAAAGCCAATCATTATGATGCGGATGATTGCAACATCAGCGTTATAAGCTGTGAACGTATCGATCACAGAGATATACACGATGGTAACGACGAGAAAGAGAAAGATTCTTCTTGTCTGAATCAACCAGTACTGCATAAGATAACTGATCAACCATAATAAAATAAAAAATAAAAGTGTCCGAAATAGATTGGATAACTCTCCCCAACTTGTATCGAACATCAATCCGATGTTTTGACCGACGTCTGAGAGAAAGTACTTGAACCAAATCATTTCAAGAAAAGCACCAGGAAAGAATAGAGAATGCAGGGCATAGGTCATCGCGATCGCTTTAATAGGAAACGATAACCAGAATGGGATTTGAAAATAGGACATCAAGAACAGAAATGCTGTAAAGAGAATAAACACTTCTGGTTCCCCGGTATTTGAAATGACAGATAACGGCCTTAGCCATTCCCAGAACAGGAGAAAACCTAGTCCATAAAGGAGAAGGGAATAGATCCAGTCTAATTTCTGATCAGCTTGTTGCACGTTTCCCACCTCCCTTTAACTCCTCATTAAAAACCTCACCTGAAATAGCATGAACCTTCACTCCAAATTGAATAAGCTTGTTAAGTTCCGCCTGCTCAGCGAGTTTAATATTTTCAGTAACGTAGAAGAATTCAACCTGCACTTTTCTTGAAACAAGCTCTTTCAGCGTCGAAAGAAACGCAGCATCAAGAGAAGGACTCACAATAAACACGCCTGTCCCTGCAGGAAAATGGTGTGCCTCACGTTTAATAACAGTATCGAAACGCGTAGATCCGTTCGGATTCACTCTAGCAAGATGGTGAAAAATTCTTCTGCGCTGGGCCTTTCCACCATTCACACTTAAAACGGTATGATCTTTCCCAGAAGAAACGAGCCCCATCATCGCATTTTGTCTCAACGCAGCATGCGTGATGGAAGCAGCAAGTCGAACCGCCTTCTCAAACAGTGGTGAGTAATCACGACCAAAATGCGTTTCCTCACGATCTAGAAACAGCATGAAGTCCCTACTAACTTGTTGTTCGAACTGCTTCGTTAATAGCTTCGAGCTCTTTGCTGTTGCTTTCCAATCGATCCAGGACAACTTATCGCCAGGTACATACTCTCGAACACTTACGGCTGTTGAATAATCAAAGTCCGCCTTTCTTGGGGAAGGTCTTGTCCCAGAAAGCTGTTGGCGGTAAGGTGTCCATGTAATAGATTGATAGCTTGGAAGAACATAAACAGATTGCTCAACTTTTACATTCTCTTCATGTTGAACGAATCCAAACATATCTCCCGCTCTGCATCGCAATGAATGAAACCGATACTCCCCTCTTGGAATAGGATTAATGACATAAGAATATGTCAACTCCTTACGAAACATGGGGAAAAGAAGTGCGAGCGACCCTCTCTGATACCGAGAAGAATCTTCTGAAGCAAGTGGAAATAAACGCTCAGGTAAAAGATCTTCTACGATTAAATAAAAAAGAGGAAAGCGATTTGCACGCTTGACCGTAACCGTTACGGTGAGCTCCTGACCATCTTCCAATTCCGTCTTATTAACTGTTCTCGTCATCTTTATGCCATCTAGCGGATAGAAAAGCAATGCGAGGGAGTAAATCACGAAGGGAATGAACGTATAGAAGAGAAACCAACTAACAAACCCGCCTTGAAACATCGCATATGAGAAGGTGATGAGTAGTAGGAAAATTAAAAAGAAGAATTTTAAAACTCGATTTTGTGAAAGCTTCTCTCTCATTACACTTTCTCTTCCCTTACGATCGGAACTTTTACTCTTTGAACGATCTCTTTTATGATTTGCTCAGACTGCTGACCTTCAAAAGCTGCCTCCGACTTTAAAAGCACACGGTGTGATAACACATAAGGAGCTAAATATTTGATGTCATCAGGAACGACATAATCACGATTGCGCATGAATGCATAAGCCTGGGCAGCCTTCATCAATGAAAGTGAACCTCGAGGACTCGCCCCTAAATAGATCGACGTATTATGTCTCGTCCTGCTTACGATATCGATGATATACTGCTTAACTGATTGCTTTACGAATACCTCTTTCACGGTCTTCTGCATGCTGATCAACTCATCGATTTCAAGAGCTGACTCAATCGCGTCGATAGGATGCCCGTGCTCTGTTCTATTCAACACTTCGAGCTCCTCTTCAGGAGATGGATAGCCCATCTTCAGCTTTAGTAAGAAACGATCGAGCTGAGCTTCAGGCAGCGGATACGTTCCTTCATATTCGATTGGGTTTTGTGTTGCCATAACGAAGAATGGTTGAGGAAGGATATGCGTTTCCCCGTCTACCGTCACACTGCCTTCTTCCATTCCTTCTAGAAGTGCAGATTGTGTCTTTGGTGACGTACGGTTGATCTCATCGGCAAGAATAATGTTTCCTAAAAGAGGCCCTTTTCGAAACTCAAACATCATTTCTCTCTGATTAAATACAGAGACCCCTGTTAAATCAGATGGCAATAAATCGGGTGTGAATTGAATTCGATTAAATCCAGCTCCTACCGATTTCGCAAGTGCTCGAACCATCATCGTTTTCCCTACGCCCGGAACGTCTTCTAAAAGGACATGGCTACCAGCCAGAAGGGCAACAAGACTTAATTCAGTAACCTCCCTTTTTCCTACCATTACATTTTCAATATTTTCTATGACTTTTCTCACAGATGGGTGGTACGTATCGTACTGGTACTCTGAGCTCATGAACGATTCCTCCATTAACCTCTATCAAGGTAGTTGTATTCAATATAGGTATCTTTACCTATTAAACGCAATGTCTAAATACTCATAGCCTTATTGTAACAAAAATAGGAAACGACACGTTAGAAAGTTCCTATATTTTCACATAATTACAAAAATAAAATATGGAAGATAGTGTAACGATACTCGTTTTCTCTACGTAAAAACGGGAACAGGATATGTAAATCTTGTCCTACAATCTTGTTGGTATAAGAAAGGTGATTACTATGTCCGTTGTATTGAAAAGGATCTATGATGAGGAAAAACCGCTTGGAGGTCATCGTGTGCTAATAGACCGAGTTTGGCCTAGAGGGATTTCCAAAGAAGATGCGAACTTAGATGAATGGATGAAAGATATTGCCCCAAGCTCTTCCCTACGTAAATGGTTTGCTCACGATCCTGATAAATTCGAATCATTTAAAGAAGCATACCAAAAAGAAATAAAAGAATCAGATGCTATGTCAAAACTAGATGAGTTGAAGAACATAGCTAGAAACAATAGGGTTGTATTGCTCTACGGGGCTAAAGACAAAGTGCACAACCATGCTGTTGTATTGAAGGAAATGATCGAAAAGTAGACTTTTATTTATAATGGCAAGGTAACAATAACAATAGGCTCCGAAGTTATTCGGAGCCTAGATTTTAATTTTGTTTAAACCACTCAGGCTGATGAAATCCCTGAAACTCTTCTTCAATTACTTTTCTAAATTCATCAGACCTTACTGCTTCCTCAATATCCTTAACATATTGCTCGTCCTTATCTTCCGTATTTACAACAACCTGGTTGATGATATTTTCAGGCAAATCGTCTTTTACGATCGCATCGTTCAGGTCCATTCCCGCTGCGATCGCGAAGTTCCCGTTCACTGCCGATACATCGACCGAATCGAGCGTTCTCGGGAGCTGTGCTGCTTCAACAGGCTTAAAGACAAGGTCTTTTGGGTTTTTTGTAATATCTTTTATAGAAGCACGGAGAGGATCGACATCCTCATCAAATTCGATCACGCCGTTATCTCGTAGTACCGTTAACCCTCGCGCAAGATTCGTAGGATCATTCGCAATCGCTACAGTACTTCCCTTTTCGATCTTATCTAACGAATTATATTTGTTTGAGTAGATGCCGATTGGAGCAGTAGGTACCCTGATCACACCGCTTAACTCCATATTGTTTTCTTTCGCAAATGCATTCATATATACTTCATGCTGATATAAGTTTGCATCGATCGAACCGCTCTTCAGTGCTAGATTCGGCTGAACATAATCATTAAACTCCTTGATCGTGACCGTGTATCCTTTCTTCTCAAGATAAGGTTTCACACCTTTTTCTAACATATCGCTATAAGGAATCGTTCCTCCTAGAATCAACTCTTCTTTCTCTACATTGCTTGCTTTACTCCCCTGGTCTCCACATGCTGACAGCAACCCGACCGTCACTAAAAGCACGATCATCGTTAACACATTTTTCTTCATTTGAACGACTCCTCACTCTATTTTTTGTCTACTGTTTTGGCGATAAAATCACCCATGTATTGAACGAGTTGAACAATGACGATCAATAGGATCACTGTCGTGAACATCACAGTATCGTCATAGCGATAATACCCATAGCGAATCGCTAAATCTCCAATGCCTCCACCGCCGATCGTTCCAGCCATTGCTGAATAGCCGATCAAACTGATAGCGGTTATCGTAAGCCCTGTAATCAAACCAGGTTTCGCTTCCGGCAAGACAATGTGCCGAATGATCATCCACGGCGAAGCCCCCGCTGCGACAGCAGCTTCGATGACGCCTTTGTCAATTTCACGCGCAGCCGATTCCACAATTCTTGCATAAAACGGTATTGCCGCAACCGAAAGGGAGACTGAAGCAGCCATAGGACCAATCGTTGTTCCTAATAAAAGGCTCGTCACCGGAAGGAGGAATACGAGCAAGATGATGAAAGGGACTGAACGAATTAAATTGATGATGATGCCAACCACTTGCTTCACCCATTTATTCTCTAGAAACAACCCTCGATCCGTAATAAACAGGATGACACCTAGCGGGAGGCCGATAATCACTGCGAACAACAATGCGATCCCTACCATGATCAACGTTTCAAAGAACGCGACATTTAGTTCAGGCAAGAGCTTGATAATGTGTTCCATCATTGATCACCTCCACGCTGTTTACTCGCTTCTCTAAATAAGATATCGCTTGATTTACTTCAGCCTCTTCGCCACTCACATCCATAATGAACACCCCGAGCGGCGTTTCTTGGATGTATTCAACTTTTCCATGTAAAATATTTCCTTTCACTTTGAATCTCTGTAGCATATCGGATACAACCGAATCGGTTGCGAGGTCTCGGAGAAACATGAGTTTAACGAGCTTCCCTTGGACTTGGTCAATCAACGAATCTGGAAGATGAAATTCAAGCACGTTTTGGATGAACGTCTTTGTTAATTCATCCTTTGGATTAGAAAAAATATCGAATGTGGTGCCGGATTCGACCACTCTTCCTTCCCGCATCACCGCACACCGATGACAGATTTCCTTCACCACTTCCATTTCATGAGTAATGATCACGATCGTTATTCCTAGCTTCTTATTGATATTCCTCAGCAATGAAAGAATGGATTTCGTCGTATTTGGATCAAGGGCTGACGTCGCTTCATCGCAAAGCAACACCTTCGGATCGTTTGCTAACGCTCGAGCAATACTCACCCTCTGTTTTTGTCCACCGCTCAATTGCGATGGATATTTCCGTTTCTGGTCAGCGAGATCAACGACATTTAACAAATGATCTACTTTTTCCTCAATATGTTTTTTACTCACACCGGCAGCCAGAAGCGCAAATGCTACGTTGTCATAGACGGTTTTTGAAGCAACCAAATAGAACCCTTGAAAAATCATTCCGATCGATTGCCTTGCTTTTCGAAGCGCTTTATTCGATAGCGATAGCAAGTCGATTCCATCAACGTGGACGGACCCTTTCGTCGGCCTTTCCAAAGCATTAATAAACCGTAAGAGCGTACTTTTACCTGCTCCGCTATACCCAACGATTCCGTAGATTTCTCCCTTTTCTACACGAAGAGAAACGTTATCGACAGCAACGATTTTGTCCTTCTTTCCATACTCTTTCGTAATCTCTCTTAGTTCGATCATCGCACGACTTCCTTACGAAAAGCATAGGCTTTTCCTGGATGATCATCTGGTAGTCTCGCTTCTCGGTCAAACAGCTTTTCACGCAACGTACCTTCTGCATACTCCTTTTTATATAACCCGCGTTTCTGTAATTCAGGAACGACTAACTCTATAAAAGCTTCTAAATCTCCTGGAGTAACAAGGTGATTCAAATTAAAACCATCCACTCCGGAAGCTTCGAATTGAAACTGGATCGCATCTGCTACCTCGGTAGGATTGCCGACGATCACACTATTTCGGTCGATCGATTCAAAACGATTTAACACTTCTCTTACAGTCAGTTTCTTCGGGGCATCCTTCGTCAACGTCGCTGCTTTATACTGGCCACCTTCTGTTGATTTCTTATATTCAAACGGCTCATCAAGATCCATTTTTTCAAATTCCGCTACATCATAGCCACTTGCACCGTATTGCGCTTTGGCTGCATCAGCGCTCCAAACCTTGTTGTATTCCTCAAACTTCTGCTCCGCTTCCTCCGTCGTTTCACCGACAATCACACTTAAAAACGAGAAGATCTTAACGTGGTCAGGATTTCTTCCATGCTTAACGGCACGCTCACGAATGTCCTCGGCATAATACCGGATTCGCTCTGGTGTAGGACCGCCAACAAATACACACTCCGCATGCTTTGAAGCGAATTCGCGCCCTTTCTCAGAAGTTCCAGCTTGGTAGATGACAGGCGTTCGTTGTGGAGATGGCTCACTAAGATGAGGCCCTTCCACACTGAAATATTGACCTTCATGATTGATTTCATGAACTTTGTGTGGATCAACAAGCGTATCCGTTTGATGATCTTCAACAACCGCTCCATCTTCCCAACTGCTCTCCCACAGTTTGTAAGAAACGTCCATATACTCATGAGCAATATCATACCGTTCATCATGACGAATCATCTTATCGAGACCAAAATTACGTGCTGCATTCGGTAAATAAGACGTCACAACATTCCAGGCAACTCGCCCTTTTGTTAGATGATCAAGGGTAGAAAACCTGCGCGCATTCCCAAACGGTGCTTCGTATGTCGTACTCACCGTTACAGCGAATGAGAGGTGCTCGGTGACACTTGCCATCGCTGGAACAAGAAGCGCGGGATCGTTGATCGGAACTTGCAATCCGTCACGGATAGACGGTTCTTTACTCTTTTGATAAACATCATACACACCGAGTACATCCGCAAAGAACACCGCATCGAACTTTCCTCTCTCTAATGTCTTAGCAAGGTCGATCCAGTAGTCTAAATCTTTGTATCTCTTATGACGCTTGCTCTCTGCATGTTTCCATAGCCCGTGCGAATTGTGCATCGAACTGTTCATGTCAAACGCATTTAAAATAATTTGTTTACTCATCTCTCCATACCTCCACTCTTTTTTTAGAACGTAAAAAGGCCTCTTCATAAGAAAAGAAGAGGCCGTGAAAAAGCAACTGTCTTTTCTTATCCTTCAAGCATCGCTTGCTGGAATTGGCACAGTACTCATCCGAGTCTGTTGCCGAGGCTTCAAAGGGCCAGTCCCTCCACCTCTCTTGATAAGAAAGTTTGTTTTATGGAATTTAACGATGAATATACAGCACCGATTCATGACCTGTCAACAAGATATCAAAAAATTATTTCTTTTCTAATTACTTATTGACATTGGATTAATTTGTCTTTATTCTATTCTTTAACGCGCTAATACATTTATCTAGAGTCAGGGGAGGAAACTGGTCCAACGATCCTGCAGCAACCGCTTGTAACAAGCAAGGTGCTCATTCCAGCAGACTTTTTGTCTGAAAGATGAAGCTTGTATGGTTCGAATCAAGGAGAGCCTAAGTCTACTTTCAGCTGAAAGTAGACTTTTTTTGTATAGAGAAAAAGGAGGATACCGATGCCATTCGCAACTGAAAAGCAACCTAACTTAGAAAAAGACGTCAAAGAACTTGTAGAACGGTTTAAAACAAGAGCCGCCAAATACGATGAAGAAGAAAGGTTTCCTTACGAGAATTTCGAAGACTTAAAGGAGAAGAATTTTCTATCTCTCACTGTGCCAAAAGAATACGGAGGCTACGGTCTTAACCTGTACGAGTTCTTGAAAGTTCAAGAACAGCTCGCATCAGGTGATGGTCCTACCGCTCTATCCCTCGGTTGGCAGCTTGGCGTTATCTTAGAAATCGCTGAATCGAGAGCGTGGGATGAAGCGGTATTCTCTAAAGTGTGCGAGTTGATCGTAAACGAAAAAGCCCTTCTAAACCTCGCGCAAACAGAAAAAGCAACCGGCAGTCCTTCCCGAGGAGGCATTCCTCAAACAACTGCCACGAAAACACCAGACGGCTGGTTGATCAATGGACGGAAATCCTTTACGTCGATGGCTGTTGCTCTTGATTACTCGATCGTGACGGCTGATGTGGATCAAACCGGCAAAAAAGGGTTTGTGCTGATCGATCATAAGCTTGAAGGCGTTCATGTCGAGGAAACGTGGGATAGCATCTCTATGAAAGGTACGAAGAGTGATGATCTCGTGCTACATAACGTCCACGTTAAACCTGAGGATCTTTTGGTAATCGAGGAGAATCACAAGGCATCACCGAAAGGATGGTACCTACAAATACCCGCTGTGTATCTTGGCATCGCAACATCAGCCATGGACTACACGGTCGAATTTGCCTCTTCCTTCTCCCCTTCAACACTTCCTGGGCCGATTAAAGATGTCTCGGAAGTACGTAGGAAGATTGGTGAAATGCAGTTAGAGCTATTCAACGCGAGAGAAGTTCTTTATTCTGTTGCAAAGCGATGGAGCGAAAATCCTGACGAGCGTCCACATATGGAAACGGACCTAGCAGCAGTAAAGCACATCGTGACAAATAGCGCAAACCGGGTTGTAGATTTAGCGATGCGCGTAGTCGGTGCTAGAAGTCTTTCTGCCAGCAACCCATTACAGCGGCATTTTCGAAATGTACGAGCAGGGCTTCATAACCCCCCAACTGATGATGCAATTGTTTATAGTCTTGCGAACAGCGTGTTTGCTGATTAAGTACGGTTTAGAAAGAATGTTATTACACTAGTTTAGGAGAGTGAAAACGATGAGCAATGTTGTACTAATTTACGGAGGGAATTCCCTTCAATCGAGATTAAAAGGAATTAAAGACTATGCAGAAAGCTATTTAGATGAGCAGTCGATCTCCTATGAATCAATCAATGTGATTGACTTACCTTCTACAGATTTAATTACCGCTAACTTTAATAGTCCCGAGATTTTAGAAGCAAATGAAAAAGTGGAGAAAGCGTATGCTGTGATTATATTGACCCCAGTTTATAAGGCATCGTATACAGGGATATTGAAAACTTACCTTGATCTTCTCCCTCAAAAGGCTTTGAAGGGAAAAGTTGTTCTCCCATTGATGATCGGTGGATCGTTCGGACACCTGCTTGCGATCGATTATGCACTAAAGCCTGTCCTGTCTTCCCTTGGAGCAACGAATCTCCTTAGCGGTGCGTATGTGATCGATCAGCATGTTCAGCGTGGTGAGGGGAATACGTTTGTGTTGGATGAGGAGGCGAAGAAGAGGTTGAGGGGTAATTTGGAGACGTTGGAGGAAGAATTGAAAAAATAAAAAAAGAGATGACGAACGAAATGTTCGTCATCTCTTTAAATTTTATGAAACGGGAGATGATGCAATATAGCTAAGTGAACTAAATGGTAGGGTCATTTTTTCTTCCCTCACTGAAATTCACTAAGTTATATTATTACATCATGCCGCCCATTCCACCCATACCGCCCATGCCGCTCATGTCAGGCATGCCGCCGCCTTCGTTTTCCTCAGGCTTGTCAGCGATAACTGCTTCAGTTGTAAGAAGCATAGCAGATACAGATGCAGCGTTTTGTAGAGCTGAACGCGTAACTTTTGTAGGGTCAACGATACCAGCGTCTACCATGTTTACCCACTCACCAGTAAGAGCGTTGAAGCCGATACCGATCTTCTCACCTTTGAGGCGCTCAACAACAACAGATCCTTCAAGACCAGCGTTGTGAGAGATCTGACGGATTGGCTCTTCTAGTGCGCGAAGAACGATTTTCACACCAGTTGCTTCGTCGCCAGTTGCTTCAACAGCTTGAACTGCCTTCACAACGTTAACGAGCGCAGTACCACCACCGGATACGATACCTTCTTCAACTGCTGCGCGAGTTGAGTTAAGAGCATCCTCGATGCGAAGCTTACGTTCTTTCAATTCAGTTTCAGTTGCAGCACCAACTTTGATGACAGCTACGCCGCCAGCAAGTTTAGCAAGCCGCTCCTGAAGTTTTTCTTTATCAAACTCAGAAGTTGTTTCTTCTAACTGAGCTTTGATTTGGTTAACACGAGCAGCGATCTTGTCAGTTTCACCAGAGCCTTCAACGATTGTTGTGTTTTCTTTCGTTACAACAACTTTAGAAGCGCGGCCAAGCTGAGTGATGTTTGCTTGTTTAAGATCTAGACCAAGATCTTCAGTGATAACTTCAGCACCTGTTAGTGTACCGATGTCTTCAAGCATTGCTTTACGGCGGTCACCGAATCCAGGAGCTTTAACAGCTACTGCGTTGAACGTTCCACGAAGCTTGTTCACAACTAGTGTTGCTAGAGCTTCACCTTCAACGTCTTCAGCAATCATAAGAAGTGGTTTACCTTGCTGAACAACTTGCTCAAGCACTGGTAGTACATCTTGAATGCTTGCGATCTTCTTATCAGTGATAAGGATATATGGATCTTCTAGAACAGCTTCCATCTTATCGGAGTCTGTTACCATGTATGGAGATGCATATCCGCGGTCGAATTGCATACCTTCTACTACTTCAAGCTCAGTAGCAAAGCCTTTTGATTCTTCAACAGTGATAACACCGTCGTTTCCAACGCGCTCCATTGCTTCAGCGATCAATTGGCCTACTTCTTCATCAGCAGCAGAAATCGACGCAACCTGTGCAATTGACTCTTTACCTTCGATTGGCTTAGAGATTTTCTTAAGCTCTTCTACAGCAGCTTTCGTTGCTTTTTCGATTCCTTTACGGATAACCATTGGGTTAGCACCTGAAGCAACGTTCTTAAGTCCTTCACGAACCATAGCTTGCGCAAGAACTGTTGCAGTCGTTGTACCGTCACCAGCAACGTCGTTCGTCTTGCTTGCTACTTCTGCTACAAGCTTTGCTCCCATGTTTTCAAAAGCATCTTCAAGTTCAATTTCTTTTGCGATTGTTACGCCATCATTTGTGATAAGTGGAGAACCGAACTTCTTCTCAAGTACCACGTTACGTCCTTTTGGACCGAGTGTAACTTTTACTGCGTTTGCAAGAGAATCAACACCGCGAAGCATTGAGCGACGGGCTTCTTCACTAAACTTAATATCTTTAGCCATTTGTTACCCTCCAATTTATGTAGTTCTTATTGTATTTGAATAGGTTAATTACTTGCTTACAACTGCAAGAATATCGTTCTCACGAAGAATCAAATATTCTTTTCCGTCATATTTCACTTCTGTGCCAGCATACTTACTGTAAATAACAGCGTCGCCTTCTGATACTTCAAGAGCTACACGCTCGCCAGAATCAGTCAATGCACCGCTACCTACAGATACAATGCGACCTTCTTGTGGCTTTTCTTTTGCAGAATCAGGAAGTACGATTCCGCTAGACGTTTTTTCTTCTAATTGAATTGGTTCTACTACTACGCGATCACCTAAAGGCTTTAACAACTCAAACACCCTCCTCAAGTGGATATTTATGGTTTGTTTTCGTTCTGTTAGCACTCATCAACGACGAGTGCTAACACATGTATATAATAAAATATTTTGCTATTCATTTGCAAGTAGTAAAGTTGATTTTTTTCACAGAAAATTTGCATTCCTTTATTTATCAACCCGTCCTATGAAAAAGATAAGACTTAAGCACTAGTTTTCTGAACATTCCCTCTTCTGTGTCGCTCCCTTGTCGAGGACCCTTATAGAAGGCATTCCCAATCATAAATGTGTTAAACTAATACAGTATGCAAAATGCCTCTTCCTAGGCATGCAAACCACTAAAAGGAGTCATGCTTCTTGGCAAAACATTACTGGACTATTTTAATGACCTATATCGTGATGCAGTTATCAGGATATCCGGGTGCTAAGCTATTTCAATACTTTGATATTCCGAATCCAATCGTAAGCTGGTCCGTTGTCAGCTTTCTAGGTGCACTCATCGTAATGCTGTTCCTTCTCCGCTCAACACCTGACGTTCCATTCGAGCGCTCTACCCGCGTTTCAGCTGGGCAGGCGGTAAGCTGGAGTATTCTTGGTGTCTTCATGGCTTATTGTGCTCAAATCATTGCTGCCATGATTGAGGTCAATGTATTCGGCATCGAGCCCGGATCGGAAAATACTGAGATGCTAATGGATGTAGCGAAAGCAACACCCGTCTTCATCATCGTCATCTCCATTATTGGACCTATTCTTGAAGAAATCGTATTTAGAAAAGTTATTTTCGGGGCATTATATACTCGTTTTAACTTCTGGATAGCCGGAATTGCAAGTTCGGTTGTATTTGCAGCAATCCACTTCGACTTTTCACATATCCTTGTTTATACGGCGATGGGACTTACGTTTGCATTTCTTTATGTGAAAACGAAGCGTTTGATCGTACCGATTATCGCGCATATGACGATGAACACAATCGTTGTACTAATAAACGTTTTTTATGCTGATGATATAGCAGACCTGCAAAAACAAGTTGAACAAATGGAATCATTTATTGGAGGACTACTAACATGAGATTTTCACCAACTCTAATGGGGTTTTTCTATGCTGGGCTAGGTTCGATCTTCACCTACCTTGCTGTTCAGAGCGCTCGTTCTGATGCAGACATGTGGAGCTTTTGGACGATTCTGTTGATGGTGCTGGCAACGGTTGACTTCGTCTACTCCATCCGCTTCTTTCTACTTAGAAAGAAAATCAATCAATTAAAGAAAAAAGATCAAAACAAAAAGCGATAGGGCTAACCTATCGCTTTTTGTATATCTTCGTATTTTTTTATTGATCGGAATTCTGCTCTGCTTCTGCTTCCTCCAGCTGACGTTTTGCCTCTGCTTGCAGCCTCTTTCTGTAGCCGTAGCGAGACACGAGAATACTGAATTCATATAGTAAGAAGAGCGGCACAGAAACCATAAGGTGTGAAATGATTTCAGGTGGTGTGATCATACCCGCGATGACGAGTAACCCAAAGTACGCATACTTTCTAATCTGGACAAGCATTGCAGGGTTCAACATCCCAAGTCTTGTAAAGAACAGAACGATCACAGGCAGCTGAAACACGAAGCCAAATGGTAACGTTAATTGAAATAAGAAGGTAAAGTATTGATTTGCGCCGTACATTTCCTGAATGTTAAGGCTTTCTGCCAGATTTCCTACAAAGTCGATGACAAAAGGAAACAGGACGAAATATGAAAATGAGATGCCTCCAAGAAATAAAATAAAGACTGATGGAATATAAGACAACGTTACTTTTCGTTCATTTTCAAAAAGTCCCGGCGAAACAAAAGCCCATAGCTGATAGAGAGCGATGGGCGATGTCATAATGAAAGCAATCAGGAACGCAAAGCTGAAATAAACCTTTAACGGGTCCGTTAATGTAAAAGCGTTCATCGGTATTCCTTGTGCTTCAGGAGCATTTTGTAGAAACACAATGACCGGCTTTGCAACAAAAAGGCCCGCAATAAAGGAGAGAACTAAGATAACGACAGTGATGATGATTCGTTTCCTTAATTCTTCTATGTGATCATAGATGGATTGTTTTTGTTCATCCATTCCTTATCCGTCCTAACCGATTACTGTTCGTTTTTTTTCTTATCGTTTGTATCATCGTCGTCATCTGCGAGTCCTTTTGTTGCATTCTTGAACTCGCGAAGTGTATTACCTGCTGCTTTACCAAGCTCAGGTAGTTTCTTCGGTCCAAAAATGATTAAAGCAACAACTGCAACTAGAGCGATACTTGCGCCACCCATTCCCATGCGTGTCACCTCCTTATGATTGATAGTTTAAACTGGATAATGCTTCATGAAATATACGAGAGCCTGCAGTTCAACTGCCAGGTCAATATGATGCACTCGAATATGATCAGGTACGGTCAAACGTGCTGGCGTAAAGTTCAGTATACCTTTTATGCCAGCCTCGTCCATTTGATCAGCAATCGCCTGAGCAGCATGGACTGGCACCGTTAGGATCACGACTGAAATGTCGTTCTTTTTCACTTGTTCTTGAAAATTATCTATATGGTATACCGGAATACCGCCAATTTCTTGATTCACTTTTGTGGGATCCGCATCAAATGCTAGTTCGATCTTCGTATTGTTATTTTTGATGAAATTGTAGTGAAGAAACGCCGTTCCAAGGTTACCGACTCCAATGAGAGCTACTCTTGTCGTTTCGTCTTGATCAAGCGTCTTACTAAAGAAAGATAACAGATAATGAACATTATACCCATACCCTTTTTTACCAAGAGCACCAAAATAACTGAAATCTCTTCTTATGGTAGCGGAATCTACCTTTATCGCATCGCTCAATTCAGCAGAACTTACCCGCTGCTTTCCTGATGCACTAAGATTCTTTAAATAGCGATGATAGAGCGGCAGTCTTTTTGCTGTCGCTTGCGGAATTTTTGTTTGATCAATATCCATAAACACCCTCCACATTGACCTCCGCGCTCAATATATGGTTGTACTACTCGCGCTTGTAATCCCCGCTTTTCCCCCCGGTTTTTGTAAGGAGATAGGTTTCCCCGATAACGATGCCTTTATCCAACGCTTTGCACATATCGTACACTGTTAATGCCGCTGCTGATGCTGCCGTCAGCGCTTCCATTTCTACTCCGGTGCTTCCTTTTGTTTTCACATGAGCTTCAATGGTAAGCTCATAACAAGAAGAGCTAAGTTCCCAGTCGAAATGAAGGTCAACGCCAGAAAGCGCTATCGGATGACACATAGGGATGAGATCAGACGTTTTTTTTGCTGCCATAATCCCGGCAATTTGAGCGACTTGAAGCACATCGCCTTTCTTCATATTGCCTTCTTTAATGCCGGAATATATTTCTTCACTAACCTGCACGCTCGTCTTAGCAACCGCTGTTCGAGCAGTCGGAGTTTTCTCTGTAATATCGACCATCTGTGCTCGGCCTTCTTCATTAAAATGAGTAAATGAACTCATGGCTGCCCCTTTCTTCTATAGATGATAGAAGGTTACATGCTGCTACTTGTGACTATACACCATTTCTATCCTTTTTGCTGTTTTTTAATAAGAATTTTTATTACCATTTAATGAACATTCCTTTAGTTGCTCACCTTGTCCTCACTACGATAAACTAAAAGGAACGTTATCGACTACAATTGCACGATTTAATCATACAACCAGAAGAGAGAAATTTGAGGTGAACAAGCAATGATTGCACTACAAGTAAATGGCGTATCAAAATCATTTGGTGCTGACCCTATTTTATCTAATATTAAGTTAGAAGTACAATCGAGAGACCGTGTAGCACTCGTTGGTAGAAATGGTGCTGGTAAATCTACTCTCCTTAAGCTCATCACAGGGCAATTATCCTATGATTCAGGAGATATCATCAAACCAAAAGACGTACGGATTGGATACATGGCTCAGGACACTGGCCTTGAATCAAACCTATCGATCTTTGATGAGATGCTTAGCGTCTTTGAAGAGCTTCGTGGTATGGAAAAAGAACTTCGCAGATACGAAGAAAAGATGGGTAATCCAGCAATCTATGAAGATGAACAGGAATACCAGCGTATCATGAAAGAATACGACCAGCTACAGGTCTCTTTCAAGGATAAGGGTGGCTATAAATACGAAGCAGACATTCGGACTGTCCTTCACGGGCTTAATTTCAAAGACTTCGATTATAGTACACTCATTTCCACTCTCAGTGGGGGACAGAAAACCCGTCTCGCACTAGGGAAACTGCTATTAACGAAGCCAGAACTACTTATACTAGATGAGCCAACAAACCACCTGGACATCCAGACGCTTACCTGGCTTGAAGGGTATCTCGCGGGCTATTCAGGTGCACTTCTTATCGTTTCCCACGACCGCTACTTTCTCGATAAAATCGTGAACAAAGTTTATGAAATCTCTAGAAACCGCGCAGAGCGATTTGAAGGAAATTATAGTTTCTATTTAGAAGAAAAAGAACGTCGCTATGAGCAGCAATTAAAAGAGTTTGAGAAACAGCAGAAGGAAATCGCCAAACTAGAAGACTTTGTTCAAAAGAACATCGTTCGTGCTTCTACTACCAAGCGTGCCCAGAGTAGAAGAAAGCAGCTTGAACGGATGGAACGAATCGATAAACCAAAAAGCGATGAAAAGTCAGCGAACATCTCTTTCTCAATCGACAAGCAAACAGGAAATGACGTGTTGAGTGTAAGAGAGCTATCGATCGGCTATCCTGATGCTGTGATCAATGATCAGCTTACGTTCGACTTGAAGCGTCAAGAAAGCGTTGCTCTCGTTGGTCCGAACGGTATAGGAAAATCAACCCTTCTTCAAGCGATCGTCTCAGGCAAAACGCTACTAGATGGGGATATCAATTTTGGAAGCAATGTGAAGATCGGATTTTATGACCAAGAGCAAACGAATCTTACATCTAACAAAACCGTTCTTAACGAATTGTGGGATGACTTCCCATTAACAGACGAAAAAGATATTCGTGCCGTACTAGGGCGGTTCCTTTTCAGTGGGGACGATGTATTAAAGATTGTTTCTGAACTTAGCGGTGGTGAGAAAGGAAGACTTGCACTTTCGAAACTGATGATGCAAAAGTCGAACCTTCTTATTCTTGATGAACCGACTAACCACCTTGATCTTGATAGTAAGGAAATTCTAGAAGAAGCGCTCATCCAGTTCCCTGGAACGATTTTATTCGTTTCTCACGATCGGTACTTTATTAATCGGATTACGACTCGCGTTCTTGAGTTGTCTACTGAAGGCGTAACATCGTATCTTGGCGATTATGATTATTACGTTGAGAAGAAACAAGAACTCGCTGAACTTGCCGCTCTTGAACAGCAAGAGCAAAACAATGCAGCACCCGAACCTTCAGGTAAATCGAGCTTCCAACAAGACAAAGAAGCAAAACGCCAGGAGAGACAGACTCTAAGAAGAATCGACGAAATCGAAAAAGAAATTGATTCTGCAGAAATTAGAATCGCTGAAATTGAAGCAGAACTTTGTATCCCTGAAGTTTTTGAAGATCACGAGAAAGTCATGGTCTTAAATGAGGAGCTCGATAAGCTCCGAACTAGAACAGAAGAACTATTAGAGGAATGGGGAGAACTACAAGAATCCTAAAACAGTCCACAGTGGACTGTTTTTTCTTTAGATAGGAAATATTCCGACATATTCACACAATCCACAAACTTATACACAGATTGTGTGCTTACTTTACGTGTCATTTCAAATTTATCAACATTATCCACAGGAACATTGATTGTTATCCACAATTCTTTACCCACAATAGAAATCCCTTTTTCTTCATATATAGAGCAATATGTCCACATTATCCACTACTTGTGGACAAGTTCAACATAAAAAAACCGGGACTAGATTCCCAGTTCTAATCCCGGATTTGCATTAAGCTGTAACGATGAACGCTTTCCTTTTCGGTATCCAATTGTGCCAGCTGCCGCAATCATGGCAGCATTATCTGTACAATAATGAAGTGGCGGGATGATCAGCTCGATATCGGAATCTGCGAACACTTCTTTCAGCGAAGAACGTAGTCCTTTGTTTGCTGCAACGCCTCCAGCAAGAAGCACTTGCTTTACATCATATTCTTCCGCCGCACGTTTCGTTTTGGTTACGAGAACATCGACAACGGCTGCTTGAAAACTAGCTGCTAGATCCTCAGGCTTAATCTCTTCATTCCGTTGCTTTGCATTGTGAACCGTGTTAATCACTGCTGATTTCAATCCGCTAAAGCTGAAATCATATGACCCTTTCTCAAGCCATGCACGTGGCAAAGGGACTGATTCAACACCTTCTTGTGCAAGACGATCGATATGTGGTCCACCTGGATAAGGTAACTTTAGTGTTCTTGCCACTTTGTCATAAGCTTCGCCTGCAGCGTCATCACGAGTTTCACCGATTAATGTGAACTCTCCCTCAGACTCCATATGAACAAGCTCTGTATGCCCTCCTGAGACAACGAGAGCAAGCAGTGGATACTTAAGCTCAGAGACAAGCTGATTCGCATAAATATGACCAGCTATATGATGCGTTCCGATCAGAGGCTTTTGATGAGCGAACGCCAAGGCTTTCGCTGTATTGACTCCTATTAAAAGCGCACCTACAAGGCCTGGTCCTTCTGTAACGGCAATTGCATCAACATCATCCATCGTTACTTCAGCCGTACGAAGAGCTTCTTCTAGAATGACCGTCATTTCTTCAACATGATGACGAGAAGCGATTTCGGGAACGACTCCTCCAAAACGCTTATGACTCTCAATCTGTGAAGCGACGATATTAGAAAGAACTTCTGTTCCACCTTTGACGATCGAAACCGCTGTTTCATCACAACTGGTTTCAATCCCTAGTATGATCTCTGCATTATTTTCCATTTAAATTCACCCACATTACTAGTGCATCCTCCTGGTTATCTGAGTAATAACTTTTACGGATGCCCCCTTCTACAAAACCTAGCTTCTTATATAAGTTCTGTGCAACTGTATTGGAAACTCTCACTTCAAGCGTCATTTTTAAAGCTCCACGAGACTTTGCAAACTGAATCGCTTTGCTCATCAACGCTTCTCCTAACTTCATACCTCTATAATCAGGATGAAGCGCGATATTGGTGATATGAGCTTCATCAATAATCACCCATACGCCGCAGTAACCTGCGATCTCTTCCCCTACTTCGAGCAAAAGATAAGTCGCAAACTGATTCACAACCACTTCATTATAGAAGGCTGACCGACTCCAAGGTGTCGGAAATGTTGCTTTCTCAATTTCCATGACAGCTTCAATATCTTCCACAGTCATTGAACGAAACGATATCGTTTTTTCCATAACGAATCCCCTACTTTTCTTGCGAAGCGAGCCACTTGGCTTCAGCCTCTGCCATCCTAACGTAATTCGGTTTAAACGAGTGTACATCCTCGATTGGTTCTTTCATCGCTCCAAGTACAGCAAGCTCTGATGGTCGAGCATTAGCGCAACTAACAGGAGGAAGAACAGCTTTATCTCCTAGGATCTCTACAATCGTTTCTTTGTGGTTCAACAAATCATTACTAATGAATAAGAACTGATCATGCGCATCTTTGTTTTGTTTAAGCCATTCCTCAAACAGAACGATCTGATCTTCATTCTTTCTCATAAGTCGCGTTCCATCTTTCACAAATACCCCATTGTATACTTGTCCTCTTCTCGCATCAAAAAATGGAACGATTGCTCCATCGAAGAAACGTCCGCTTTGGGCAAGAACTTCGAGACTCGATACCCCTACTAAAGGAATCTTTAGCGTCCACGCTAATGTTTTTGCTATACTGACTCCAATCCGAAGACCGGTGTATGAACCAGGTCCTTCAGCAACCACAATTCGATCGAGCTCATTCGGTTTCACGCCAACCTCTTCTAAAAGCTCTTCGATCGCTGGCATCAATCGGATTGAGTGATTCTTCTTTAAGTTTGTAATCAGCTCGCCAACAATGGTATCGTCTACCATCACGGCGATCCCCATTACATAGTTAGATGAATCAATCGCTAGTACTCTCATCTTGCAACTCCTTACAAACAGATTCATAAAAAGCACCAAACGGTCTTAATATCAATCTGCGTTCTGATTCTCTTTGGTGATAAATCTCGATCCTTAGTAGTTCTTTAGGTAGCATATCCTGTATGAATTTCGCCCATTCTACGACAGTTACACCTTCACCCTCAAAATATTCATTAAACCCTAGATCTTCATCACTTTCTTCTAACCGATACGCATCCATATGATAAAGAGGAATATTCCCCTCATATTCTTTAATGATGGTAAATGTCGGGCTATTTACGATCTTCTCTACTCCAAGCCCTTTTCCAATTCCCTTTGTAAAAGTTGTCTTGCCAGCACCGAGATCTCCCTCTAGCGTTAATACGCTTCCTGGTTTAAGCTTCTCTCCAAGCTTAATGCCAAGCTCGATCGTTTCTTCTGGAGATTTCATGATGAAAGCATATCCACTCATGGTCATCACCTATTCCTCAGACGAGAAGTGATTGAATCCCTTCTTGTCCAAAATATATTTGTTTTCCTTATTCATTAAGTAAACCTGACAATTGCCTTCTTTGACGAACCCTATTTTGTAGATAGGCTCATCCTGACTCTTAAACATCTTCTCAACATGTGGCCAATTCTCTTCTGAGACAGTTCCAATCAAAACAAAATCTTCTCCACCGTATAACATCCAGTCTAACCGCTGCTCAGAAGAATAAGCATCGAATCCTTCTGGACTTGGAAGTTCTTCTTCCTTAAGAACGATCGACACATGGCTCGCTTCAGCAATTTCATTTGCCTCACTAGCAATTCCATCACTCACATCATTCAATGAGATGCGATACCCACTCCTCGACAAAATTCGCCCTGCCTTCACATGAGGGACCGGGGTTTGATGAGCGGATAGAAAAGATGGTTTATTGGCATTCTCCTGCGTCGTTTCGTTCAATAAATAAGAAAGGCCCGCTGCCGACCCTCCCACCGTTCCAGTTAGAAAAACAACGTCACCAGGTTCAGCATTCTTTCTCAATAGCTTTCTGCCTCGCTCAACTTTTCCAATCACCGTTACGGACAATGTAAACTCGTCCCGAGCTGAAACAGTATCGCCACCGATCATGTCCATCTCATGCTCAGTTCCTACCGCATGTAAGCCACGATAAACTTGCTTGAGCTCTTCTTCAGACCATCCTGATTTTGGAATGGAGATCGACACTAGATAAAAGAGAGGCATGCCACCCATCGCTGCGATATCGCTAATGTTAACGGCCAAAGCTTTCCTACCAACTTGCTCTGGGCTCATTGTGTTTTTTGTGAAATGGACGCCTTCTACCATTGTATCAACGCAGGCAATTTCATCCCACCGAGAATCAACACGATAAAGCGCTGCATCATCACCAATACCTTCGATCAATTCTTCTCGTTTTGTATAAGCTGGTGTAATTGAACGTATAAAATCAAATTCATCTTTCAACCCAACTCATCTCTCTTTCCATTTTATAAAAAAACCTTAGGAATTTCATCCTAAGGCTCTCCTTCTAACAGTTTATCTTAAATTCTAGAAAAATCACATCCAATTCCAAGAAAGAACCGATGTGAAGTCATGTTTGTTCGTATAAAAATCCGTATAAAATAAAAAAAAGCGATTCGCTCGCTCTATCAAAATACTAAAATGGCGGTCCCGACGGGAATCGAACCCGCGATCTCCTGCGTGACAGGCAGGCATGTTAACCGCTACACCACGGGACCGTTATGTAATGTTTGAAAACTGTAAACTATTTGTTAAGAGTCTAGGTTGCCCTAAAGGACTCCGATTAAATTTTAACTTCGAAGTATATTCGACGTAGTTAAAATTTTGGTTGCACCCTAACGGGTACTACGATTAACTTTTAACAGAAAGCTTATTCAACGTCCTCAAAAGTTTAAATTGGTTGCGGGGGCAGGATTTGAACCTGCGACCTTTGGGTTATGAGCCCAACGAGCTACCGAACTGCTCCACCCCGCGACGATATTAATAAATTGATGCTGCACCTGCTTCTATATGCTGTGCACTGTTTCTTCCTCTGCTAGCTTATGCTCCAATGCGTATCCGTCGAAACAACTCGATGTTGATTCATAGAAGTAACGCTCGTTGCTCCACCCCGTGACGATATTAATAAATTGATGCTGCACCTGCTTCTATATGCTGTGCACTGAAAGCGTACGTAAGTAATGTCTAACGTCACAAGTAATACTATACCAGATAAGTACAGGTTATGCAACCTTTGAAAAAGAAAGAAAAATCCCCCTATATTAGAGGGATTTCTCAACGGCTTGCTTAAAAGCGTCTGCTATATCATTTTCATTCTCAATACCAACTGAAATACGAACGAGCTGCTTTGTAATTCCGAGCTTTGCCCTTGTTTCATCAGGTACTGTTCGATGTGAGGTGGCGATAGGGTAAGAGACCGAAGTATCTAGACCAGCTAGTGTTGGAACAATCTTCACCCAACCAAGAGACTTAAAGAATTGATCTACATTAACACTGTCTTCTAACTCTATGGAAACAACCGCTCCATTTCCTCTCTCAGAAACGTATTCTGGATAGTAGACACTCTTTATCCCATCCACACGTTTAAGCTCTTCAGCTAGGAATTGTGCATTTGTAACATGGCGATCCATTCGTACGCTCAATGTTTTTAGTCCTCTACATCCTAGCCATGCTTCAAACGGACTAAGGTTCGATCCAAGATTAATAACCTTTGCTTTCGCTTTTGCAATAAGATTTTCTTTCCCTACAACAACTCCTGCTGTAACATCACTATGGCCGCCTATGTACTTCGTAGCGCTATGTACGACAAGATCGATCCCCATTGTATATGGCTGGAGTAGGTATGGCGTCGCAAACGTATTATCAACCATCGTTACAAGACTATTTTTCTTACCAAGACTAGCAAGTTGATGTAAATCTTCTACTCTTAGAAGAGGGTTTGTGACAGATTCCGTGTATAACAATTTCGTATTTGGCTGAATGGCGTTCTCAACTGCTTCTCCGTCTGCAAAATCAACAAACGATACCTCGATACCGAAATCTTTTAATTCACTCTCGAACAATGAATACGTACCACCATATAGATCATCACAAGCAACGATATGATCTCCAGCTTGAACAGCTGCTAAAACACCAACTAGGATTGCGGATAACCCTGATGAAGTCGCCACCCCCTTAGGTGCTCCTTCAAGATCTGCTACACCCATGCCGAGATCATCCGTGTTAGGATTGCTAACCCTCGTATATAAATAATCTTTCTTTCCTTGATAGAAAGACTCCAGGTCATCAAGATCTTCAAAAACAAAAGAAGATGTTTGGTAGATCGGTTTAGCCTTACTTACAGTTTCAGCTTGTTCCTTACTAGGAAACCGAACTGCTCTTGTGTCGAAATGAAAACTCATTTACGTTCCCCTCTCTAATCTGAAATTCTTTTTCATTAACCTTACGTCTTATAGAGTTATTTATCAAGTATGGCGGTCGGAATATTCTAAAATAAATGGCAAGAGGATTGAAAATTGACTTTCGGGGAGCTTGTGATGTGGCGTTTGAGGTATTTATCAGCGATATTTTCATGTATATCAGCGAAAAATTAAATATATCAGCGCTTTTTTGATTATATCAGCGTAATGGGCACTTTTATTGGCGATATGTCTTTTTTATCAGCGAAGCGTTAATTGTAACTCTTGATTAGTCCAGACAATACACTGGATTCTGCGGGATATCCGCTATATTTTTGATATATCCGCGCTTTTCAGTTTTTATCCGCGAAATAAACAATATATCCGCTAAAATGAAATTATATGCGAAATCGTCTTTCCAACCATAGATTACACAAAACCTCATTCAGACAACACAAAAAAGCCAGAGACCACAATGATCTCTGACTTCTCATTCGCCTAGCGACGTCCTACTCTTGCAGGGGGAGAGCCCCCAACTACCATCGGCGCGCGAGCTTAACTTCCGTGTTCTCATACGGGGCGCGATAAGCGGCGAACTCGCCAGCTGCGCGATCCTGGATCCTCATAGATCTCCGACTATCTACTCCGGTCCAGACTCACTTGCTTCCTCGAATTTCTTGCTTCTCCCACCCCTACGAAGCTTTCGAAGATGCTCTTGTTTGTCTTCTCAATGAAGATTTCAACCTCACGGTTTAGCTATTTATATCTAAAACAAAAAAGCCAGAGCTCTATGCTCTGGCTTCTCACTTGCCTAGCGACGTCCTACTCTTGCAGGGGGAGAGCCCCCAACTACCATCGGCGCTGAAGAGCTTAACTTCCGTGTTCGGCATGGGAACGGGTGTGACCTCTTCG
>NZ_JAIVAF010000013.1 GCF_020171805.1 Guptibacillus algicola
CGAAGAAGTTCGCCGCTTATCGCGCCCCGTATGAGAACACGGAAGTTAAGCTCGCGCGCCGATGGTAGTTGGGGGCTCTCCCCCTGCAAGAGTAGGACGTCGCTAGGCAAGTGAGAAGTCAGAGGTTAAGCCTCTGGCTTTTTTGTGTTGTCTGAATGTGGTTTTGTGTAATCTATGGTTGGAAAGACGGTTTCGCGGATATCCTGCAAGTTCCCCCTCTCCCGTGTACTGTCTGAATGTTCCTTTGACTAATCATTTATTACAATTAACGATTCGCTGATAAAAACGACATATCGCCGAAAAAAGTGCCCTTTTCGCTGATATAATCTCGATTTCGCTGATAAAACGAGAATATCGCTGATATATGCTAAATATCGCCGATAAAATGATAAACCCGCTACTTTCTGCCCTCTCCATCCTCAAAGAAACACGCACAAAGAGCACTAAATCATACAACACTCCACCTTTTCACCTTAAATCCTCTCCATCAAATACTCATAAAGCAGCAAAGGAACCTTTTCCGCTGCAATATCAAGGAATTCTAGAATGAAAGGTAAGTCGTTGGATTCTCTTGTATGAAAGAGATCACCCCACCATTCTGTTTCATAGCGACAGATCATACTGAGATTATAAAGGAGGAGGTAATGAACCATAACCTCATGGATAGAATGATATTGTGATCGTTTTGCAGGAAGATATAGGTCTTGGCCACAAGATAACATTGGGCGTGAGTGGAGCCTAGATAGGTCGCCATCAAAGTGAATCATAAGAACTCCACGTTCACTAGAAGAAACGGTAGTAACCTCTACAGGCAACTGTTGGTTAAGATAGCTTTCAAAACGATCAGTGGTCATATTTAACGTATCTAATATATGTGAAGAAACGGTAAAGGTGTTGGCGTTGGTAGGAGTTAATCGAAAGCTCGTCACTTTTTCAGATAGCTGTTTAATAAGAGGGGCTATCTCAGGAATTAAGCTTAGCAGATCGTTCATTTGATACTTTTCTCCTTCGACCTGTTTCACATGAAACATTTTCCTTGAAAAATATTCGAATAAACCATTCTTCTGTCCTTTCACTTCATCCTGGAGGAATGAGTACTGACGCTTCTTCCTTTTTCTTGAGGTTACTCCATGAGCTAATACGAGTGTATCACTAGGGTAATTTGGATCAAGTGTCAGTAAGCATCCCTTTAACAGCTGAATCATTCCATAAAACAGAAGGATTGGCTTCAATTCGGTATCAGCTAGATGAGCATGTTTAAAGTAACGATCTCCATATTCCATAAAGTACATAAAACGATAGCAATTATCGTAACTTTTCCTCTCTGCATCATCAAAACCTAACTTAGAATAGCATTTATTGAGATACTGTTGAACATAAGTAGAAGAGTGAAACGCATGCCAGGATGTATTGAATGGTTCAGTGTATCTCATAAGTATCCTCCTTGTTTGATAATTCAAACTTATTCAATCTTTCTTGACACTAGTTTAACCAATTGATAAGCTACTAATAAATTTTCGATAAGACCGATTAGAGGAGGACGAAAGGGATGTGGGATACAAAATTTGCAAAAGAAGGGTTAACCTTCGATGATGTATTATTAACGCCGGCTTTTTCTGATGTGCTTCCAAGAGAAGTATCTGTAGAAACAAAGCTAACCGAGAACTTAAAACTGAATGTCCCGATTATCAGTGCAGGTATGGATACTGTGACAGAAGCTCCTATGGCTATAGCAATGGCTCGACAAGGCGGTCTTGGTATTATTCACAAGAGCATGTCTATTGAAGATCAAGCAGAGCATGTTGACCGTGTGAAGCGCTCAGAGAGTGGCGTTATCACTGATCCCTTCTTCTTAACACCAGAGCATCAAGTATTCGATGCAGAACACCTTATGGGTAAATACAGAATTTCAGGTGTGCCGATTGTAAATGACGATCGAAAGTTAGTTGGAATTCTTACGAACAGAGATTTACGTTTTATCGAAGATTATTCGATTCAGATTAAAGAAGTTATGACAAAAGAAAATCTCGTAACAGCTCCTGTTGGCACGACACTTAAAGAAGCAGAACGTGTTCTTCAACAACATCGCATTGAGAAGCTACCTCTAGTAGATGACGATGGCACGCTAAGAGGGCTGATTACCATTAAAGATATTGAAAAAGTTATCCAGTTTCCTCAATCTGCTAAAGATAGCCGCGGACGCCTTCTAGTAGGTGCTGCAGTTGGAAACACAGCTGATGCTGTTATGCGTGTGAAGAAGCTCGTTGAAGCAGGTGTTGACGTAATCGTGCTTGATTCAGCACATGGTCACACTGCTGGAATTATTAATAAGGTTCGTGAAATTCGTGAAGAGTATCCAGAGCTTACGATCATTGCAGGTAACGTTGCGACAGCTGAAGGAACGAAAGCTCTTATTGAAGCTGGGGCAGATGTAGTGAAAGTAGGAATTGGACCAGGATCGATCTGTACGACTCGTGTTATCGCTGGTGTAGGTGTTCCTCAAGTTACGGCAGTTTATGAGTGTGCGACAGAAGCACGCAAGCACGGTGTAAGTATTATTGCTGACGGAGGAATCAAATTCTCTGGAGACATCGTTAAAGCAATCGCAGCTGGTGGACATGCAGTGATGCTAGGAAGTCTGCTTGCAGGTGTAGATGAAAGCCCTGGTGAACGTGAGATTTATCAAGGCAGACAGTTTAAAGTGTATCGAGGCATGGGCTCAATTGGAGCTATGGAAAAAGGCAGTAAGGATCGTTATTTCCAGGAAAATATGTCTAAGCTTGTCCCTGAAGGTATTGAAGGACGCGTTCCTTACAAAGGCCCACTAGGTGATACGATTCATCAACTACTCGGCGGAATTCGTTCTGGTATGGGGTACTGTGGAACAAGGACGCTAGATTCTTTACGAGAAGATAGCCAATTCGTGAAAATCACTGGAGCAGGTCTTCGTGAGAGCCATCCACATGATGTTCAAGTGACGAAGGAAGCGCCAAATTATTCCGTTTGATAGTACTTTCGATGGAAGTTTTATCATGTCTGTGACAAATTAAACTAAATACGTTAGAAAAGTAGATAGGGGGCTTTCCTCTATCTATTTTTTTAATTTTAGTTATGATAAAATAGCGGTTATGTGAGACTCAGTTGGAGGTGTAAGGGTTGAAAAACCTTGGTTTTAAAGCCATGATTTTGACTATGGCAATTGTATTATTTTTAGCAGGAACATTCGGTTCAGGTAGCAATGCAGAAGCTGCTGAAGCACCAGATATTAACGCAAAAGCAGCGATATTAGTCGATGCGGACTCTGGAAAGATCCTTTATCAAAAGGACCCAGAATTAACGCTCGCACCTGCAAGTATGACGAAGATGATGTCAGAATACTTAATACTTGAACAAATTAACAATAATAAGATTAGTTGGGACGATAAAGTTAGCATTAGCGAGAATATACATATTCTTTCTCAAAACAGAAGTCTTTCCAATGTGCCTCTTCGTTCAGACGCACAGTATTCAGTAAAAGAACTTTATGAAGCGATGGCGATCTATTCAGCTAATGCTGCAACAATGGCACTTGCAGAACATGTTGCAGGGACTGAAGCAAAATTCGTTGAGATGATGAACGCAAAAGCAGAAGAAATGGGATTGAAAGAATACCGTTTCGTTAACAGCTCTGGGTTAAATAACAAAGATCTTCGAGGAAATCACCCTGCTGGTGAACCGAACGAAGAAAACATGATGTCTGCAAGATCTACTGCACTTCTTGCATACCACTTGATCAAGGACTATCCTGAAGTTCTTGATACTGCAAGTATTCCAGTAAAGAATTTCCGTGAAGGCACTGATGACGAGATCGTAATGAAAAACTGGAACTGGCTTCTTCCTTCACTTGTGTATTCAAATAAGTATCCTGTGGAAGGAATCGACGGATTGAAAACAGGATCGACTGATCTTGCAGGATACGCGTTCACGGGTACAGCGAAGCAAGGAGATATGCGCCTGATTTCAGTGGTGATGAAGACAGATTCATACGAAGCACGCTTTGAAGAGGCTTCAAAACTACTTAACTATGGATTTGATAACTTTGAATCTAAAACAATCATCAGTAAAGGTGATCAAGTAGAGAAGGATTCCACGATAAGCGTTGTAAAAGGTAAAGAAAAAGAAGTAGAAGTAGCAGCTGGAGAATCGTTCAATGCGATCGTCCAGAACGGAACAGAAAAAGCTTATGAAACGAGCTATAAGCTGAACGATGAACTACTCACTGAAGATGGTGAATTAACGGCGCCGCTTGAAGATGGAGAGGAAGTCGGACGGATCGAGCTCAAGGCGACTGGTGAAGAACTTGGATATATCACTGGTGAAAAAGGTTCTTCTGTATCTCTTGTAACGACTGATTCAGTTGAGAAAGCCGGATGGTTTACACTTACGATGAGAGCGATCGGCGGATTCTTCTCAAGCATCTGGAGCAGTGCAGCAGGAGCTGTTAAAGGACTGTTCAGCTAATATTTTTCAGGAAATAAGGTGAGAATACTCTTCAAATGCAGATTTGGAGAGTATTTTTTAAAATCTTTTAGGAAATCAAAGGGTAGACGATAGGACAAGGCTTGAAAAAATGTTACAATAGAAACGTTTGATGTAGGTGTTTTTAAAAAGTATAGATAATCTAATATAAATATGGGAGGAATATAGATGAATCAACAAACAGGTACAGATCGCGTAAAACGTGGTATGGCTGAAATGCAAAAAGGCGGCGTCATCATGGACGTTGTGAACGCAGAACAAGCTAAGATTGCAGAAGAAGCTGGTGCAGTTGCTGTAATGGCACTTGAGCGCGTTCCATCCGATATTCGTGCAGCAGGCGGGGTAGCTCGTATGGCTGATCCTACTATCGTAGAAGACGTAGTAAACGCAGTATCGATCCCAGTAATGGCAAAATGCCGTATCGGTCATATTGTTGAAGCACGTGTTCTTGAATCAATGGGTGTTGACTATATTGACGAGAGTGAAGTATTGACTCCAGTTGATGAAGAATATCACCTTGATAAGCGTAAGTACACTGTTCCTTTCGTTTGTGGTGCTCGCAACCTTGGTGAAGCACTACGCCGAGTAGGTGAAGGTGCTGCAATGCTTCGTACGAAGGGTGAGCCAGGAACAGGAAACGTTGTTGAAGCTGTACGTCATCAGCGTCTTATTCAATCCCAAATCCGTAAAATCTCAAGCATGTCTGAAGATGAGCTAATGACAGAAGCGAAGAACCTTCAAGCGCCATTCGAGCTTCTTCTTCAAATTAAAGAGCTTGGACGTCTTCCAGTTGTTAACTTCGCTGCAGGCGGAATCGCAACTCCTGCGGATGCAGCACTAATGATGGAACTTGGTTCTGACGGTGTATTCGTTGGTTCTGGTATCTTCAAATCAGATAACCCAGAGAAGTTCGCGAAGGCGATCGTAGAAGCAACAACTCACTATCAAGACTATGAATTGATTGCAAAGATTTCTAAAAACCTTGGTATCGCAATGCCAGGTATCGAAATTTCATCACTACAGCCTACTGAACGCATGCAGGAACGCGGCTGGTAATTCATTAAAATCACCCCCACCTGGGCAACTGAGGTGGGGGTCTTACTTAGATATAGATAAAAGGAGTCGAAAGCAGTATGGTGAAAGTTGGAGTCCTCGGACTGCAGGGTGCAATTCGAGAACATGTGAAAGCATTACAAACAAAAGAAGCGGAAATCGTTGTTGTAAAACGCATTGAGCAGCTCGATGATCTCGATGGCCTCGTGCTGCCAGGTGGTGAAAGTACAACTATGCGTCGTTTAATCAATCAATATGGATTTCTCGAGCCTTTGAAAGCTTTTGCTGCTGAGAAGCCGATCTTCGGTACATGTGCAGGACTCATCCTTCTTGCAGAGCGTATCGATGGTATGGCTGACTCTCATATTGGCGTTATGGACGTTACAGCTAAACGTAACGCTTTCGGTCGTCAACGTGAAAGCTTTGAAGCACCATTAACAGTTGAAGGACTAGACGAAGATTTTATCGGAGTCTTTATTAGAGCTCCTTATATTGAAGAAGTCGGGGAAGGTGTAGAAGTCCTTGCGACGTTTAATGATAAAATTGTTGCAGCACGTGATGGACGCTTCCTTGCGTGTGCGTATCATCCAGAGTTGACGGATGATGACCGGATGCATCAGCTATTTATCGATATGGTCCTTGATTTCAAGAAAGAAGGACTTGCAACCGAGTAAAATTTCGTGTAAATTATTACGTACTAGGAAGCGGAGCATAAAAACTCTGCTTGTGATACATGATATACGAAAACGTTGACGGGAATTAGTAATAGATGTTCAATGCTTAGAGAGTCGATGGCTGGTGAGAATCGATCGTTGAACCCTGTGAATCCATCCCTGAGTAGAAAGCTGAATGCAGTAAGCTTTCTCGGAGCAGACCGTTATTCTGTTAAGAGGCAGGCAATTGTCTGCAATCAGGGTGGCAACGCGGGTAGCTCTCGTCCCTTTCCAGGGGATGAGGGCTTTTTTGTATTCCTAAACGGCGCTTATCGTAAAAAAGGAGGAAAAGACATGATTGATTTAAAGTATCTACGAAAGAATTTTGATGATGTGAAAGAAAAATTATCAAAACGTGGCGAAGATCTTGTGGGTCTAGATCGTTTTGAAGAGCTTGATCAGCGTAGGAGAGACCTTATTGCAAAGTCTGAGGAACTTAAAGGGCAACGTAATGAAGTTTCAAAGAAGATCGCAGAATATAAGCGTGAAAAACAAGATGCTGATCATTTGATTAAAGAGATGCGTGAAGTTGGTGACGAGGTTAAAACCCTCGATGAAGAGCTACGTGGTGTAGAAGGTGAGCTTGAAGAAATCCTTCTCCATATTCCTAACATTCCACATGAAAGCGTACCAGTTGGTGAAACGGAAGACGATAACGTGGAAGCACGTACATGGGGTGAGAGAAAAGAGTTCTCTTTTGAAGCGAAGCCTCACTGGGATATTGCAACAGATTTAAATATCATTAATTTTGAACGCGCATCTAAAGTGACTGGAAGCAGATTTGCTTTTTATAAAGGAGCAGGTGCACGCCTTGAGCGCTCACTCATTAACTTTATGATGGACCTTCATGAGTCTGAACATGGATATGAGGAAATTCTACCTCCTTACCTTGTGAATCGCGAGAGCATGACAGGAACAGGACAGTTACCTAAGTTTGAAGAAGATGCCTTCAAGATTCGTGAAGAAGATTACTTCTTGATTCCAACGGCTGAAGTTCCTGTTACAAATTTCCACCGTGATGAAATCCTTGATATTGCTGATCTTCCTCTTGCTTACACGGCATTCAGCGCATGTTTCCGTTCTGAAGCAGGATCTGCAGGTCGAGACACTAGAGGATTGATACGTCAGCATCAATTTAACAAAGTAGAGCTCGTTCGTTTTGTGAAGCCAGAGGATTCTTATGACGAGCTTGAGAAGCTTACAGGACATGCTGAGAAGGTTCTTCAATTATTGGAGCTTCCTTACCGTGTTATGAGCATGTGTACAGCAGACCTTGGCTTTACAGCTGCTAAGAAATACGATATCGAAGTATGGATCCCAAGCTATGGAACATACAGAGAAATCTCTTCTTGTAGTAATTTTGAAGACTTCCAGGCACGTCGAGCAGGCATTCGATTCCGTAGAGAGAAGAACGGAAAACCTGAATTTGTTCATACGTTGAATGGATCTGGTCTTGCGATCGGAAGAACCGTTGCTGCAATTCTAGAAAATTACCAGCAAGAAGATGGCACAGTCATCGTACCAGAAGTTCTGCGTCCATATATGGGCGGTCGTGAAGTTCTGAAGTAAGACATTAGGGGGGAGAAATCCCCCTGTTTAAATAAAAAAATAAAAATATTATTGATTCTGTTGACTTTGTACTTTACGGGTGATAAGATATTATTCGTGTCACCGAGTTAACAATTTAGTTAGCAACATATTTACGGAGGAATACCCAAGTCTGGCTGAAGGGATCGGTCTTGAAAACCGACAGGGGCTTAACGGCCCGCGGGGGTTCGAATCCCTCTTCCTCCGCCATATTAACTAATTGAACTACCAACGCGCATATAATTTGGAGATTATATGACCGCTGTCTACGACAGCGGTTTTTTTTATGTGTAATTTTTCTTAACATGAAGAAGGAGCTATCCGTGATCGGATAGCTCCTTTCTATTTGTTATCTGCTTAACAAAGGAATCTGATTAAATTTTTGTTCGATCCGTTTTAGGATTAACTCTACGGAAGAAGGATCGTTAACAAGGTCATATTCATTGATGTTCAATCTGAGGATTGGACATGCATTGAAGCTATCGATCCAGTTATTATAGCGCTGGTACATTTCTTCCCAATACTCAGTCGGTGTTTGTTGCTCCATCGGGCGTCCACGTTCCTTGATACGATCAACGACATCATCGAAAGATCCTTCAAGATAAATCATTAGATCAGGATGTGGGAAGAATGGTGTCATCACCATGGATTCAAAAAGGTTCGTGTACGTATCATAATCAACGCTCGACATCGTTCCTTTTTCATAATGCATTTTTGCAAAGATCCCAGTATCTTCATAGATGGAACGATCCTGTACAAAGCCTCCGCCATATTCGAACATTCTCTTTTGTTCTTTGAAGCGTTCAGCTAAAAAGTAGACCTGTAAGTGGAAGCTCCAACGAGAAAAGTCATGATAGAACTTCTCTAGGTACGGGTTATTATCAACTTTTTCAAGTGAGGTTCTAAATTGCAGGGCATTTGCTAGTGAACTTGTAATAGTGGATTTACCAACTCCAACAGTACCAGCTATCGTAATGACGGCGTCCTGAGGGATGTTGTATTTTTCTCTAAGATTCATACAGGGTCTCCTTCTTTCAATGTTAGTTCGAGGGATTCAAAAATGGTTTGCAAATCTTCTTCATTTGCAACAAAGTCCATCTCATCGCCATTGAACCGGAGAACAGGAATATCAGGGTGATGCGCTTCGAATTCCTGCATAAACCGTTCATAGTCAGCTGATAATTGCTTAAGGTATGAAGGGTCAATATCTTTTTCAATTTGACGACCTCTTTGTGATATGCGATTCAATAACGTTTCGAGGCTCGCATTCAAATAGATGATAACGTTCGGTTCAGGCATGCCCTCGGTTAAAATATCGTAGATTTTCATATATTTAGAAAAGTGCTTGTCACTAAGTGTCTGTTGGGCAAAGATTTTATTTTTGAAAATGTGGTAATCAGAAATGACTGGACGTTGATTGGATAGATAGTGTTTATCCATATCTTCTAATTGTTTGTATCGATGGCTAAGAAAAAACATCTCGGTTTGGAAGCTCCACTCTTCAATGTTGCCGTAGAACTTACCGAGAAATGGATTCTCTTCTACGATTTCTTGAAACAGTTTAAACTGATAATAATCAGCAATAGCTTGGGATAGAGAGGTCTTTCCAATACCGATCGGGCCTTCGACGGCAATAAATGGGGTCTGGTTCATACGTATCCTCCTCCGTCGTTTCCTATGCTAACCAGATCTTGCTCTCTTTTTATAGACAAAGATAATTGTAGCATAGACCAAGAACTGTGGACAGGGTTAAAACCATCGTCTTAAAGGTAAAAAAAACCTGCTCGTTTTATATCTGATAGAAGGGGAAAAATCGTTATGGAAAGGGGTGGAAAAATGGGATCTCATCATATTTTAATCCTGTTATTTATCGGTTATTTGGTCTATACAATCGATACGAAACAAAAGAATTTTCCGGCACCGTTAGTGCTCTTGCTCATTGGGGTTAGTTTGTCTTTTGTTCCCTACTTTCAGTCTGTACATATTACGAAAGAAATTATATTCGAATGGTTTCTTCCGGCACTTCTGTTTATTTCAGCTTATCAGTTTCCATTCGATCATCTCAGAAAGCATGCAGGAATTATTTCTATGTTAAGTACAATCGGAATCATAGCGAGTTCTGTCCTTCTAGGAGGAGTCGTGTATGTGATGAGCGGTCCGTTCATATCCTTATCATTTGTGGGAGCTTTGCTAATCGCTTCTATCTTAACACCGACAGATCCCGTATCTGTTGTTTCTATATTAAAAAGCTCTTCGAAAGATCCCAAGATTGCTAATGTGGTGGAAGGTGAATCGATGGTGAACGATGGCACAAGTATCGTTCTCTTCACTGTAATCGCTGGTATGTTGTTAGAGGGTCAAACGTTTTCTCTCAGTTCTTTTATCTATGATTTCATTCTCGTATCGATCGGAGGAATTGCTATAGGAGCGATTTTTAGCTATCTCGTATGTCGAGCGATTCACCTGACGCATCATCGACAGTATCAGGTTATGTTAAGCATCGTTCTTGCTTACGGAAGTTTCTATGTAGCGGAGGGCCTTGGTGTATCAGGAGTTCTTGCCGTTGTAGCAGCAGGGGGCGTGCTATCGTATGAGCTCGATCGATTAATAAAAGAAGCACACTTCAGAGAATCCTTAAACAGCTTTTGGGAAGTTGTTGAGCCGAGTATTCTAGCATTGATCTTTCTACTGATCGGTATTGAAACGACAAATTACTTTGTAATCGACAAGTGGTTATTTATCACTGGTGTGTTTGTAGCTTCGATTATCATTCGATTCCTTGTGCTAGCTGGAATTGTGAACATGTTCAAGGCATGGCGAAACGAATTTGATTGGAAAGACATCTCACTTGTAACATGGTCTGGCATAAGAGGAACGATGTCTGTCGCATTATTACTTAGTTTAGAGTCAGATAAAGGGTCTTTAGATAGTGATATCCTCTCCATTACGTTTGGAGCGGTGTTGTTGTCTCTCATCATTCAAAGTATGACGATCTATCCTCTCTCACATTTCTTTGAAAAGAAAAATGGTGAGTTCAAGAGAAATTTGCATTGAAATCGTCACTCACACCAATACAGGAAAGCGTTATGGCTTTAACAGATACTCTTGAAAGGTTAGGGAAAAAGATTTACGTTTAAGCTGGTTGACTAACAAATATTGGAGGGGTTTATGTGCAGGAACAAACGTTGAATACTAGCCAACAGGATACCGCAGACTTTTTCCCAGTGCATGATGTCGATTATCTTGAACTATATGTCGGTAATGCTAAGCAATCAAGTCATTACTTTTGTAAGGCGTTCGGGTTTAAACCAGTAGCTTATTCAGGACTTGAAACAGGTGATCGCGAGAAAGTATCTTACGTCCTTCAACAAAATAATATTCGACTCGTTCTAACAGGCGCTCTTTCAAATGAACATCCAATTGCAGATTTTGTCAAACTACATGGAGATGGAGTAAAAGATATTGCTCTTACTGTGGAGAATGTTGAAAAGGCTTACAAAGAAGCTGCAGAGCGAGGAGCGATCGAGCTTAGTCCTCCTAAAGAATATAATGATGAGTTCGGTAAAGTGAAAATCGCCGTTATTGGTACATATGGCGATACGATCCATACATTAGTGGAGCGTAAAGATTATGAAGGTGTCTTTATGCCAGGATTTAAACAGTTTGAAGGTGATATACCTTCTGAAACAACAGGACTACTCGGTGTCGATCATTGCGTAGGAAATGTGGAATCGATGGAAGAATGGGTTTCCTATTATGAAAATGTGATGGGCTTCAAACAAATGATTCACTTCGATGATGACGACATTAGCACAGAATATTCAGCATTGATGTCTAAAGTAATGCATAACGGTGGTCGAATTAAATTCCCTATCAATGAACCAGCCAATGGTAAAAAGAAGTCTCAGATTCAAGAATACTTGGATTACTACAATGGTCCTGGTGTCCAGCATATTGCTGTGTTAACGAATGACATCGTTACAACAGTAGGTAAATTAAGAAATGCTGGTGTCGAGTTCCTTGAAGCACCAGATAATTATTATGACGTATTAACAGAACGTGTAGGAGAGATTGATGAAGAAATCGACAAGCTCCGTGAACTGAAGATCTTAGTAGACAGAGATGATGAAGGTTACCTTCTTCAAATCTTCACGAAGCCTGTTGTTGATCGTCCAACTCTTTTCATTGAAATCATTCAACGTAAAGGTGCAAAAGGGTTCGGTGAGGGTAATTTCAAGGCTTTGTTCCAGGCAATTGAGCGAGAGCAGGAACGAAGGGGCAACTTATAATCACGCCAAAATGATAGTAAAGGAGTTGCCGATATGAACCTTCAACCAGATTCCCTTGCATGGAAAGATGCTTACAAACTTTTGATTGGATCCGTCCTTCCTCGTCCAATCGCATTTGTATCTAGTATGGATCGTAGTGGACGAGTGAACCTCGCGCCATTTAGTTTTTTTACTGGAATTTGCGCGGATCCTATGATGGTTTGTTTCGCTCCTATGCGTAAAGCGGGAGAGGGCGAAAAGAAAGATACGCTTATAAACATAGAAGAAACAAAAGAGTTCGTCATCAACATCGTAGGTGAAAGTATCGTTGAGCCGATGAACGAGTGTGCAACACCATTCGCTCACGGAACAGACGAATTCTTAGAAGCAGGACTAACGAAAATCGAAAGTGACCTTATCACACCACCACGAGTAAAAGAGAGTGATGTGCAGCTTGAGTGCGTACTAGATCAAATCGTTGAATTTGGCGATCATGAAGGTGCAGGAAGTCTCGTAATAGGGAAAGTAGTGATGGTTCATGTGCGCGATGAGCTATATGAGGACGGAAGGATCAATACTGCACTGCTGAAACCTGTCGGACGACTCGCAGGGCAGGAGTATACGCGAGCGACCACAGATACATTTACGCTAAAAAGAAAAACAACGGCTGAAGAAAAGAGCTGAGGACTTTGAAATTCGTCACGTATGAAAGACAGGGTCAAGAACATGCGGGTATCTTAAAAGGTGAAAAAGTTTACGATTTACACAATGCTTCAGATCTTCTCGAGTTCATTAAAGGCAACAATGCAATTGAAGAATTAGAGTTAGCTGAAGGATATGACCTTTCCAATGTAAAACTAAAAGCGCCTCTCCCTCGTCCTGCAAGCATTAGAGACTTTTATGCATTTGAAGAACATGTAGTCACAGCTAGAGGGAAAAGAGGCCTTGATGTAGTACCCGAATGGTACGAGTTCCCTGTCTTTTACTTTACGAATCATCACGCTGTAAAAGGGCCAGAAGATTCTATCTTTCCTCCTCAAGGCTGTAAAAAACTAGACTATGAACTCGAAATTGCTTGTGTCATAGGTAAAGAAGGTAGAAATATAAAAGTTAGTGAAGCACAGGAGTACATTTTTGGTTACATGATTATGAACGATTGGAGTGCGCGTGATATTCAAGCAAAGGAAATGAAGGTCGGTCTTGGTCCTGCGAAGGGCAAGGATTTCGGAACATCATTCGGCCCCTACCTTGTCACAGCTGATGAATTACCGCTGCACGATAATGGAATCGATTTAAAAATGGAAGCATTTGTGAACGGAGAACGGTATTCCGCGGGAAATGTAAAAGATATGTACTATTCATTTGGGGAATTGATTGAACGAGCTTCGAAAGATGTCACACTGTATCCAGGAGAAGTGATTGGCTCTGGTACTGTTGGCAGTGGGTGTATTCTTGAACAAACTGGACGGGAATGGTTAAAGCCTGGTGATCGAGTGGAACTCTCCATTACTCATCTTGGCAGCCTTACTAATGTTGTTGGAGAGGAGGAGTAAGAGTGGCTTTTTACCAAAAGATGGGAGAGCTGCCTCATAAACGGCACACCATGTTTAAGAAAGAAGACGGTTCACTTTATAGAGAACAGGTGATGGGGACAAAAGGATTCTCAGGTATCCAATCGATCCTCTACCATCATCATTTTCCTACTGCTGTGAAGGAAGCAGACTACCTAAAGGATGCTGTTCCGGAGTATGAAGCGCAAGGAGCATTACAACATCGCCATTTCCGAACCGCAGCATACGACAAAAAGGGAGATGCTGTTGTCGATAGGTGTTATTTCCTGGGGAATGAGGATGTGTTGATCGGGGTTGTGAATCCCGTTGAAACCATGAATTACTTTTACCGGAACAGCGACGGAGATGAGTTGTTTTTTGTTCATCATGGCACTGGTAAAATCGAAACGATGTTTGGTGAGATCAGCTACGAACCTGGGGATTATGTGTTGATTCCTATTGGAACCATTTATCGGGTTATTCCAGAAGATAATCAAAATCGCTGGCTCGTCATCGAAGCAACTAGCGCGATCACAACGCCTCGACGGTATCGAAACGAGTATGGTCAGTTGATGGAACATAGTCCATTCTGTGAGCGGGATATTAGTGGACCAGAACGACTTCATACGTATGATGAGAAAGGTGACTTTGAGGTCGTGACAAAAGCCCGTGGCAGCTTGCATCGTCATGTGTTTGATCATCATCCTCTGGATGTGGTTGGATGGGATGGGTACCTTTATCCGTGGAAGTTTAACATTCGTGACTTTGAACCGATAACGGGACGTATTCACCAACCACCACCAGTTCATCAAACGTTTGAGGGGCATAATTTTGTTGTTTGTTCATTTGTGCCAAGATTATACGATTATCATCCAGAGTCGATCCCAGCACCTTACTTTCATAGTAATGTCGACAGTGATGAAGTGCTTTATTATGTAGAAGGGAATTTTATGAGTCGTAAAGGGATTGAAGAAGCTTCGATTACCTTGCATCCATCTGGGATTCCTCATGGTCCTCATCCAGGTAAGATCGAAGGAAGCATCGGCAAAAAAGAAACGCTCGAGCTTGCTGTTATGATCGATACATTCCGACCGCTCAAAACAATCGAGCAGGCGAAAGAGTATGAGGATGAATCATACATGAAAAGTTGGATAACAGAGTAAACGATCAATTGGGGGAAATGTACGGAATGCGCGGCTAGATAGTAGCCGCGCTATTACTTTTCTTACACCGACTTTTATTGTATAATAAGTACCATTCGGCCCCGTAGCTCAGGGGATAGAGCAACGGTTTCCTAAACCGCAGGTCGGAGGTTCGATTCCTCTCGGGGCCACCATTTTAATAACATACATATTGAAACACTCGAATAACTATTGTTCGGGTGTTTTTTTGTCGTTTTCTCGAGCATTACAAATATTGATGCGAAAAAACAGGCTTGGTCAAATCGGGACAAGAATGGAAATTAATAGTTTTTATGGGTCTATCAACCACTACATCTATCTGACTTACACATAAACCTATTAAGAGTGAATACTAAGGAGGAAATATAGTGTCTTTTCCAAATGATAGTCAATATACATCTGTCCCATTAGGCTCGAGTTTTTATTTTGACGTTACTGGTGATGAATCTCCAGCTGCAGTAGATTTGGTTGGTAACTCATCGAATCCATCTTTTGGCATAGCGTACGACGATAAAAACGTCTACTTCCGATTACGTTTGAACGATGATCCGCGAAATAGACAGAAAACAGGTTTTCAAAATTTCGCTTGGGGGGTTTTGATTAATACTGGAGGACAAGCGGGAACGTACCAGTGGCTTTTAGCCGTTGATGGTATGAGTGGTGAGCTTGTTCTGATAGAGAATACGAAACAGGAAGTAAACTCATGGAATGATCCTGCTGAAGGTACAGATGGCAGAGGTAAGCCAAACTTCTCCCAGCCTATCGTGAATTTTGATATAGCAAGGATTACGCCAGCAGGTACAACATTTGGAGGAAATGAAAATGTTTTTCTAGACTTTTTTATACCTGCTGCCACGCTATTTGATTTTCTAAACATAACTAAAAACACACCACTACAGCTAATATCGTTCACCTCAACAAACTCCAATAACTACAATAAAGATTCCTTAAGGTTTTCTGAAGGTTTCCAGTTTACAAATGCTTTTTCTGATCCAATTTCAGTAGAAGATACCAATGTGAAAGCAAAACTTGATCTACAGAAAATACTGTTAAGCGGCCCTACTACTGTGAATGCAGGAGATGAAGCGGCGTACAGCGCTCGTTTGGTCCTTGAAAATACGGGCCAAAGTAAAGCGGCAACCGTTAAGCTACAAGATGTCATTAAGTTTGATTTAGTGAGCGGATTCTCCATAACTAGCAGCTCGACAGGTAAGCCATATTTTAATGAACATACAAACACACTAAGTTGGGAGATAGGGGTATTACCACCGGGTGAAACGGCTGTACTAGATTTCGAAGTTAGTGGATATTTTACTACAGCTGGTGAACGAGTCTTAGAAAGAGCAAAGGCCATAGGTACCGATGGGAATACAGGTGCTAGGATCTTATCCGATATTGTCACGACAACGATTGACGTCACAAGCACCGGAGGAATTACCGGTATTGTTAAGAATCATACGAACGGTCTTCCACTGGCTGACGTGGTTGTCGAGCTAAAAGATGGCGCGACTACAATCGGGGTAACGACGACCAATGATAGAGGAGAGTACTCTCTAAATGAAATTCCCCCAGGTTCCTACACGATTGAATATTCCAAACCTGATTTCATAACGAATATACAATCAGTGAACGTCGTTTCAGGTGAAATTACCAGGAAAGACGTATTTCTAACTGAACTTCCAGGAAGCATTGAAGGAACTGTTACAAACTCTGTTGGGGGAGCAATCGCTAACGCAACCGTCTTACTCATTGATTCAGCCGGGAATGTCATCGATGAAAAAACTACGAACGCGAGCGGAGAGTATAGCTTTCCTTCTGTAAAAACAGGGTCTTATACGATAGTTGTAAGCGCTACAGGGTTCCAATCAGCTGAAAAAGGGGTAATTGTTGAGGGAAATAAGACGTCAACTGCGAATTTCGTACTTGAGCCAAACCCAGGAAACGTACAGGGAACCGTGACAAATGAAGCGGGCGACCCTATAAGCGGAGCGTTGGTAGAGGTATTGAATGTTGCTGGGACGACAATCGGAAGAGCAGTCACAAATGCATCAGGAGCTTATGCCATTAGTGATCTAGCACCTGGAGATTACAAATTAAGAGTAAGTAAAGATCTCTATAGAACTTCCGTAGTTGGTTTTAACGTAGAGGCTGGGGAGACGAAAACCCTGAATGTCGAACTAATATCGAACCCTGGTGCTCTAGAAGGAACAGTAACAGATGCAACTACATCAGATCCTCTTCAGGGAACGACTGTTCAAGTTGTTGATGCTCGGGGAGTGACAGTCGCCTCAGCTTTGACAGATGGTAGTGGGTTCTATCAAGTAGAAAACCTCTCTCCAGGAATGTACAGCGTGACATTTGTGAGTGGCGGTTACGGATTATTGACAGTCGGTACGAAAATCGTATCGAATCAGACGACTGAATTGAATGTGGCACTCGATCAGCTTGTAGGTGGAATTGCTGGAACAATAACAGATAACAACGGCAACACACTTTCAGGTGCAATAGTAGAAGTTTTCTTCAACAATGTCCACGTCGTTACTGCTACAACAGATAATAACGGTGTATATAAAATAAATAATCTCAGCCCAGGGTTTTATACACTAAATGTCTCAAAAACTGGCTTTTCTACTGAAACCGTAGGAGCTTCTGTCGTTGAGAATGAAATCTCAGAAGCTAACGCTACACTTCTACCAAACCCAGGAACGGTAACAGGTACAGTTCTTACATCGAGTGGTGATCCGATATCTGGGGCCGTCATTAACATTCGTGATGATCGAACTGGTGCCGAAATTACGCAAGCCGTTACAAATGAACAGGGAGCATACACAGCTCTAGGATTAGCACCTGGTAACTATACGATTATTGCTCAAGCAGAAGATTTTCAAAGCCAATTCAAAGGTGCAACCATCGTTTCTGATCAAACGACAATCGTTGACTTTTCGATGCTCCCTAACCCCTCGAGTGTTTCAGGAACAATCATAAATGCTGAAGACGGACTTCCGATCACAGGGTCTATGATTGAAATCCAGATCATAGATGCAGCAGGATCTTTAGTAACAACTGCTTTTACTAATCTAGATGGCGAATATGAAGTTAACGATCTCACACCTGGTACTTTTAGCATCATAGCTAGTGCGACCGATTTTCAAACGAATTCAGCAACGGTTTCGCTCTTGCCTGGAGAATTAAAGGTGGTAAATATTGAACTTACTCCTGCACCAGGTAATATTGTTGGAACGATTACAGACATTTCGGGAAATCCACTTAGTAATGTGTCGATCAGGATCGTCAACGCTCAGGGACTTTTAGTTGGAACAATTCTAACTGACTCAGAAGGAATGTATGTGTTTAATGGTTTAGCACCAGGAAACTATACAGTTACAGCAATTGCATCAGGCTTCCAGTCATCTTCTGCTGGTGCTATTATTGAGCCAAATGAAACAACGGTAGTGAACCAAAGTTTGGAAAGTAATCCAGGAAGTATTTCAGGAACTGTTACGCCTTTAGTTGATGGGACAACAGTTACACTCAGAACAGCAGATGATCTGTTTGTTGCTTCGACGCTCATTAATGAAGCTGGAGATTTTACTTTTGATAACCTGCTGCCGGGGCAATATATACTTTCCGCAACTGCTTCGAATTACCGTGTTTCTACAGCTGGTGCTACGGTGGTCGCTGATGAAATAACATTTGTAGATTTAACGCTCGTACCGAATCCTTCTCAAATTAGCGGTGTTATTACTAATCCTGACGGTACGCCAGTATCAAGCGCCACGGTTCAAATCATCGATCTAAACGGTAGTGTGTTAAGTTCCGGAACGACAGACCAATCTGGTGAATACGTCATTTCGAATCTTCCACCTGGCTCTTTTACAGTCGTTGTCAGTGCACAAGATTTTGCATCAACTACGGGTGGTATTACGCTAGATCCCGGCCAAATTGTAACGGATGCCAATTTTGTGTTGATTCCAGATCCAGGCACAATCGTAGGGCAAGTCGTAGATCCTTCTGGAAATGCAATATCCGGTGCTACCGTCATTATTCGTACCTTTGACAATACTCAAGTCAGAACGTTAACCACGAATGAGTTTGGCGAGTTTTTGGTAGGGGGTATCGCTCCTGGTTCTTATACGGTAACCGCGACAGCACCGAACTTCTCTACCGAATTTGTTGGAGCACTCGTAACGAGCAATGAAAATACGGTAGCAAACCTCGTTCTTGAAAGTTTAGTAGGTAATATATCTGGTTCAGTGGTAGATGAAGATGGCAACCTTATTACAGGAGATAATATAGGAATCAAATTATTTAGTGTTAGCGGAGCATTGCTACAATCCTTTGTAGCAAATTCAGATGGATCATTTTTCATAAATGCGCTCAATCCTGGTCAGTACAAAATTAATGCGACAGCCCCTAATTATTCTGCAAACACTGTGAGTGCTGATGTTATTGCTGGAGCTACAGAAACCATTACGGTTCCGCTTCAACTACTCCCTGCTACGATTACAGGTAGAATCATCAATTCTGCTACAGGAGACGGCATTAACGGTGCTGTTCTAACATTTACTACTTCAGAGGGAATACCAATCGCAACTTCTACTTCAGGGTTAGACGGCGAATATATTGTAGAAAACATTCCAGCTGGATCTGTTGTCGTAAGCGTTATTGCTTCAGATTTTGGTGCGCGATCCTTAACAACGGTAGTTGAACCAGGTGAAGTGAAGAGTTTAACGATAGAACTTGACCAGAGTCTTGGCTTCTTAACAGGTTATATTACGAACATCGATACAGGAGAAGCAATAGCAGCTGCTATAACCTTAATCGATGAAAACGGAGAGCAAATCGCAATTGTTACGTCAGATGACTCAGGGCAGTTTCTTACTGAGGGATTAACCCCAGGAAATTATCAGGCGGTCGCTGCTGCAGAAGGTTTTACGAGCCGGACTGCTAGTTTCAGTATCGTTTCGAATGAAACATCTGTACTAAGCTTTGCTCTGTCGCCTATCCCAGGTACGATCACTGGAAGAATAACGAACTTCAACACCGGTGACCCCATTTCAGGAAGTACGATTGTTGTTCACGAACAATCTCCAAGTGGCCCAATCGTAGCCACTACGATTACGAATGCTAATGGTGAATACATCGTGAACACGTTAGCAGCAAGTACGTATACGATCGTTGCATTCGCGGATGATTTTGGTGCAGCAGAAGCTACGACGGTAGTTGGTCGTGGTGAAACCAAGACAGTCGATATCAGATTAGTACCTGATCCGGGCGCCATTCAAGGTACGATAAAAGACGCTAATACTGGGCTTGAACTCTCTGGTATATCTGTAGATTTATATAATGAAGACGGAATGTTAGTTTTTACAACAAATACTGATGAGAACGGGTTTTATCAGTTTACTGAACTTGCCGCACTTCAGTATCGAATCGTTACGAGAAACCCAGATTTTCAGACACAAGAGGTCGGGGTCATCGTCACTTCAGGTAACACCGAACTCGTGAATTTAAATTTGGAATCAAATCCTGGAAGTATTACAGGAACGATTGTCGATGCAGAAACCAATACTCGGTTGGTTGGAGCTGAGGTCACCGCCTTTGTTGCTCAGGATATTGTTCCGATTGCTACGGTTATTACCAATTCTTTAGGTGAATATACAATTTCTGGACTTGTGCCAGGAAGCTACACCATTGTTGCCAATGCTGTAAGCTACACAGAAAATTCAACTGGTAGTACGGTTTCACCAAATGAGACAACAATTACAGATTTATCGCTTACGAGTAATCCAGCGAGCTTATCTGGTACAGTGTTGGATGAAAATGGCCAGCCGCTCAAGAATGCCGTCGTTAAAATCATCGACATTAACGGTGTTGTCATCGGTATAAGTGCTGTCGATGAGAACGGCTTTTACTCGATAGGAGGCTTGCGACCTGGTACCTACAGAATCTTAGCTTCTGCTCCAGCAACGTCTGCTCCAGATGTAGGCGGTGCATCAACAGGGTTAACCCTTATGGCAGACCAAAACCGAACGGCTAATTTCGTGCTTAGAAATAATCCTGGAAGTGTTTCTGGAATGGTGTTTGATGAAGATACAGGCGCTCCGATTGTAGGAGCTAACATCAACATCCTCGATAGCAACGGTCAAGTTGTTGCTACAACCACTTCTACTACCGGTGGGAGTTATTTAGTAAATGGGCTTACAGCAGGTAGTTATACCGTATCCGTGTTTAAAACGTCATATGCGAGGAAGACAGCGGGAGCGATCGTTGAGCCTGATCAAACCACTACAGTTGATTTCTTCTTAAAAAGAACAACAGGATCGATCTTTGGTAAGCTTCAAGATGATGCAGGTCACCAAATAGATTCAGACTCAGTAGGCATCAGGTTGCTTGATGAGAAAGGGTTACTCCTTCAATCAACTGTCGCAACACCGGATTGTGAATTTAGCTTTAGTGATTTACCTCCTGGTCAATACCTTGTAAGCATTAGTGCTAACGGATACCAATCGAAAGCAGTGCCTGTGACTGTTGCATCTGGAGAGGTAAGTGAGTTAACCATCACATTATTCAAGAACGCGGGTATTGTAAGTGGAAGTGTCACAAATATGGAAACGAGCACAGGTATTGCCGGAGCCTCAATCACGATTAAAGATGCGAGCAATATAACGATTGCCACCGGGTTAACAAACGAAGACGGCAATTTCACCGTTGATAATATACCACCGGGACCTCAGGTCGTTACTGCCTCCCGAGATGGGTTTGGCACCGGCACAACGGGCGTGAATGTGGTTGAAAACGAAGTGTCAGAAGTTTCGATTGCATTAACACCTAACCCCGGTAGTATTAGTGGGGTTATTACTGACGAAGCAACTGGCTTGCCTGTTTCAAACGCAAACGTACAAGTGCTGAATGATGGTGGAACAGTCATTGCCACCGTACTCACACAATCTGATGGGCAGTATCTTGCTGCAGATATTCGTTCCGGCGTCTATGAGGTGATCGTGAGTCACCCTGATTATGGCATAAAGCTTGGGGGTGCAATCGTTGAAAGCAACGAACGAACCACTTTGGATTTAGCTCTTAGCTCATCTCCAGGAAGCCTAAGTGGTATTGTCATCAATCAGGAAACAAAAGAGAGAGTTTCAGGGGCTTCTGTCGAATTAAGATGGTTGAGTCCAGACGGTGAACTTATCGCATCAACGCTTACGAATGACAATGGAGAGTATTCCATTAAAGGGCTAACTCCAGCTATCTACACCGTGGTGGGCTTTGGAGCCGGTCTTGGAAGTGATTTAGCGTCTATTGAAATAAGACCGAATCAGATGGTTGTTCAGAACCTTGGACTGTTTCCGCTCCCATCTAACGTCAGAGGCAATGTGACTGATGCTACAACAGGCTTGCCAATTGAAGACGTTCTTGTTCGTTTGGTGACGTCAAGTGGTGGTTTCCTACAGAGAGCGCAGACGGACAGTAGTGGAAATTATTTAATCGAAGGGTTTGACCCTGGTGAATATGCCCTTGTTGTTCGAAATGAGCAATATGCATCTGCCGCAAAAGGGTTTACTGGTGAACCTCTTCAAACTGAAGAAGTCAATTTCGCCTTACAATCTAATCCTGGATCTGTTACAGGTCGAGTAAAAAGTATGGACACATCTCAATTTGTCTCAGGTGTTTCTGTCATCGTTCTAGATGATAACAATGTACCAATCGCGAACACCCTTACAGATGGAAGTGGTGTTTACCTTATAAAGGGTCTTGCTCCTGGCAGGTACTCAATTAGGGCTCTTGCAATCGGGTGTGATTCTAATGCAAAAGCGATGACGATTATAGCGGGGGAAACAACAACCATCGACTTCTTATTAACAGGTGATCCTTCCATCGTCAGAGGAAATGTAACAGATACTGACGGAAATGTCCTAAACGATGTAGGTGTGACGGCATTCGATAGCAATGGAAACGTTGTAGGCAGAGGGATAACGAGTCGAGAGGGCGTATATGTGATCGGTTATCTTCCTGCAGAAACCTTGACGTTAGTGGCTACACTGCCTGGATTTGCACCTGATACGAAAGTTGTTACGTTAACGCCTAGTAGCGATCGTACCGTTAATTTTGTTCTCAGTGCAGTAAACCCTGGTAAGTTAATCGGTCGGGTTACAAGTGAGAGAACGGGTGATCCAATTGTAGGTGCAACACTTGCTGCGAGAAGAAATGACGAAATCGTTGCAGAGGTTTCAACTGGTCCGGATGGAACGTACTCTATGGAACTTCCTGCGGGGGAGTATGTGATCTTCGCCTCTGCACCATCATTTGAAACTCAAGAAGAACCTATCGTGATAAGTGAGGGAGAAACCGTAGAACTAAACTTCGCGTTGCAAGGGGGGACGCCACCACCACAGGATCAGTATTATCTATACAGCTGTGAGAATGGGAAAGCGCTGACCGTTTCGAATAGTCTTGTACCAACGCCATTCACATTATTGAAAATTGATAAAAAAACAAACTGTGGTTATTTCTCCTATATGGATTTTGGCACGGAAAGGACGCTTATCGTTTGTCTTGGATGTTTTACAATCAGTAGGGTCAACTAGGCATACCTTAACCGATGAATGTACATTCATCGGTTTTTTATTATTGCCCTTAAATAAAAGCTCATTTATAGAACGTGCATTGTTAAAAAATGCAAGCTAAAGAATAGCAAAGGTGATATGATGGATACATAAGATTGCTAGGTTAGGAGGCTTTCACGTTGGACGAGTGGAAAGGTGCAGCGGCCGAAGTGTTTCGTGCCGTCCGAATCAATTTAAAAAATGAGCTTTCTCCGCTGGTTGATGGGGTACAAACTTTATTTACAGACAACCCATGGGGGCAGCTTTTCTTATTATTGCTATCACTTCTTGTGTTTGTGCAGATCATCAGTCTAGTAGCACGTGCCTATGATCGTGCATTTCGGAAGACGATCGAACGTAAGATGGAGACCAATTCAAATATCCATAGCTTCTTTAAAGGGTTTTTGCATCATAGACGCTCAGACGGATGGATGCATGACACTTCTTGGCTACAGAAAGAATTACAGCGTTTTGATTTATATGAACTCGAGTGGTTGAAAGCAGAGCTTTCGAGTGCTGAGAATGATTTTCGCGATTATCGCCCGCAAACGTTAGTAGCAGGAATTTTATTCTCTCTTATCACGTTGCTACTTGTATGGTATTACGAATGGACGATTTTTCAGCAAGAAATCCTCTCATTTCTTTTGCCAGTACTCATCGTCACGTGGTGTGTCGGACTAGTTTCGTATAAGGTTGGAATTAAAAAGCGCTTTTATCGTTCATTGACTACGAATATAGAACTAGCTATCCCTTCTAAAAAAGTACAGGACGTGATGAAATACATAGATTCAGATTTGAAAAGATACAAGCTAGAGCATGTTACAACGGATGCGGGATATTATGAAGTCGTTCGATGTATGACTTGTATGTATCATACGAAGTATTTAGAGGAAGTTCGTTTTCAAATCAATGACACGATTCTTTCTTTTAAAGCGGATGAACGTGCTATAGAAGTGACGGTAAGCAGTGAATACAGTCAAACATTTACGATTGATCGTCTTGAGTTTAGAAATGGCTATTGTCAAAGTCTCCGAAAAGGGAGTAAATTGTTTGATGATAAGTTGATGGTAACGTACTTAAATGCTGCATTTGAACAAAGGCCAGCTTATTTCCAGACAAGTTCGTAATCAAAAACCCCCTCTATTGCAGAGGGGGTTTTTGATTTATCCTTCATATGACGTAACAGTATTTTTCTCATCAGCACGTTGCATTATTTCGTTAAGGTCTAATTCATTTGAAGCTTGAATGTTCGCTTTCAGGTTTCCTTCCATGAGTCGTAATGCATACTCATTATCTTCTTGAACGTTAGAAGCACTACAATCCCGAGGGATGTAAAGTTCATATTCCCTCATATAAGCGTCATTGGCTGTGAACAGGACACAGATATTACCGGCAAACCCAGTAAGAATAAGCGTATGGACTTTTAGATATTTTAATAAGGAAGAAAGTGGGGTCGAGAAGAAACCAGAATGTTTCGGCTTCACAACAGTATAGTCGTCATCTTCAGGTGCTAGACGGTCTACGAGATGTTTTCCATTCGCTTCTGCAGCGTAGTTGACGACTTTATTAAAGTTCGACTGCCACATCCCATAGTTGTCATTGACGTAGATGACAGGCATCCCACTTGCTTTTGCATTCTTTTTTAAGGCTGCAATGCGATCAGCGGCTTCCTCTGTATACCTTTCTAGTAGTTCAGCACCTTCAAAATCCATTGTATTAATAACATCGATCAGTAGTAGCGCTACGGATGATTGCTGATGTTCTGATTTTGTATGTTTTTTGCTCATTTGAACTCCTCTCCCTATAATAGATAGTAGATGGAAATTGTATGTAGTTTACCCAAGAGTGGAATGAAATAAAACATTCTAAGAAGGAGTCGCCAGAATGAAAGATACGCCGTACAGTGATTGTGATTTTATGAAAGAAGCAATTGAAGAAGCAAAGAAAGCTGAGGAAATAGGAGAAGTACCTATAGGTGCAGTCATTGTAAAAGACAATAAAGTCATTGCTTCCGCATACAACTTGAGAGAATCTGAACAACGATCTGTAGCTCATGCCGAACTACTTGCAATCGATGAAGCGTGCAAGGTAACTGGAAGCTGGAGACTTACAGGGTGTACGTTATATGTAACGCTTGAACCTTGTGCAATGTGCAGCGGTGCAATTGTACTTTCAAGAGTGGAACGAGTGGTGTATGGTGCAAGTGATCCAAAGGGTGGATGCGCAGGCACTCTTATGAATCTCCTTGACGACGAGCGCTTTAATCATCAAGCAGAGATTTCGCGAGGGGTAATGGAAGAAGAATGTGGCTCGATGTTATCGTCATTTTTTCGAACGCTGAGAGAAAAGCGAAAAGAAGAAAAGCGGAGGAAAAAGGAAACGTTTGATACGAGCTCGGATGAGATGTTATAGTTTGTTTTGCAAAACAAATCGATAGATGGAGGCGTACCCAAGTCTGGCTGAAGGGGGCTGACTCGAAATCAGCTAGGGCGTTCACGCGCCGCGGGGGTTCGAATCCTCTCGCCTCCGCCATTTACAAAAGATGGATAACGTCATCTATTGATATTTTTATTTTTATGCGATATACTAGATTTTGCACGTTAGACGTGCACTGAAATTGTTATCAAATTTGCCGTGCTAGGTGGGGAATTAGCGGTGCCCTGTACTCGCAATCCGCTACAGCGAGACTGAATCCCTTCCCGAGGTTTAGCTACTGCGGGGTCTGCCCTGAATAAGTGGTGTTGACATTCGGGTCCTGCGCAACAGAGTCCTATGAACCCTGTCAGGTCCGGAAGGAAGCAGCAGTAAGTAGATTCCTCTGTGTGCCGCGGGAGTGCCCGGATCGAGCTAACTGTTCAGGTAACGCCTGTGGTGGCTTTATCAAAGGAAGGTGCACGGTTTTAATAATGAAATGACCAACTCACTCTTTAGAGAGTGAGTTTTTTTATGTTTAATTTCTGAGATTGTTTTTTGAATTAGATAGAATGAAACGGTATAATAGAAAAGTATGATGAGGTTAGGAGGAGAGTAGGCGAATGAGTTATCAAGCGCTATATCGTGTTTGGAGGCCACAGACTTTTGAAGACGTAGTCGGCCAGAAGCATGTCACACGAACAATTCAAAATGCACTCATGCAGCAAAAAATCTCTCACGCCTATTTGTTTACAGGACCTCGAGGAACGGGAAAAACTAGTGCTGCGAAGATTATTGCAAAAGCAATTAACTGTGAAAAAGCACCAGTAGCTGAACCTTGTAATGAATGCTCAGCATGCCTTGGAATCACAGATGGATCGATATCGGATGTTATTGAAATCGATGCGGCTTCGAATACAGGCGTCGATGATATCAGGGACATTCGCGATAAAGTGAAGTACGCGCCGAGTTCTGTTTCTTATAAGGTGTACATTATAGATGAGGTTCACATGTTGTCGACAGGAGCATTTAATGCTTTACTCAAAACACTTGAAGAACCACCAAAACACGTTGTATTTATTCTCGCAACCACTGAGCCACATAAGATACCTCTAACGATTATATCCAGGTGTCAGCGCTTTGATATGAGAAGGATCACGGCTTATGATATTGTGGGACGATTACAAACCATTATTGAAGCTCAAGAGATTGAGGTTCAAGAAGATGCTCTCTATCAGGTAGCAAGAGCTGCAGATGGAGGGATGCGGGATGCGCTAAGCATTCTTGATCAGGCCATATCATATAGTGAAGCAGAAGTTAGCCTTGATGATGTGCTTGCAGTAACAGGTAGCGTATCGCAGAAGATGATTTCTAGAATAGCGGCGGCTTTCTTTGTGAAAGATGTAGCTGAAGCACTTAATGCAGTTGAAGAATTGATGGAACATGGGAAGGACGCAGCTCGCTTTTTAGAGGATCTCATCTATTACTTTAGAGATCTACTCCTTTTCCAGACAGCACCTCAGCTTGAAGAAGTTGAAGAACGCGTGAAGGTTGACGAATCTTTCGAACACCTTGCTAAGAACAGTTCGAAAGAGTGGGTTTATAAGGTCATCGAAACCCTTAATCGCAATCAACAAGAAATGAAGTGGACGAATCACCCACGTATTTTCCTTGAACTGGCACTCGTTCAAATATGTCAGGAAGAAACAGCGAGCCAAGCAACTCAAGATCATAGTGAACTTCTTGATCGCATCCAAAAGCTTGAACAAGAACTAAATGAGTTGAAGCAAAAAGGAATTGAGGTCAAGCAGGTAGAACCTGAACAAGAGTCCAAACCGAAAAAACAATTTAAACCATCGAAACAGAAATCTAGCGTATCTCATGGTAAAATAAAAGAGATCCTCAAGAAGGCAACGAAACAGGACCTTATGAAGGTGAAAAGTGTCTGGGGAGAAGTAATGGAAAACGTCCGTCAGGAAAAAGTGTCTGCTCACGCCTGGCTAAAAGACAGTGAGCCTGTTGCTGCGACTGACAAAACGTTTTTACTCTCTTTCCAATATGACATGCACTGTCAGATGGCTGCGAAGGATAACATACGTGGAACTGTTGAAAGTGTTCTTACAAGAACCCTTGGCAGAAACATGGAGATGGTGGGGATTGTCGAAGGAGATTGGCAGGAAATCCGCGCCGAATTCCTAAAAACGAGAGACGAACCAGAACCTAGTGGTAATGAAGGCTCTGAGGACACGGAAGATCCTTTAGTTTCTGAGGCAAGACGCCTTGTTGGCGATGATTTACTTGATATTCAATCTTAAATTTTAAGTATAAATAAGGAGGAATTTTTTATGAAACGCGGAATGGGTGGCGGCATGAACAACAACATGATGAAACAAATGCAAAAGATGCAAAAGGACATGGCTAAGGCACAAGAAGAATTAAAAGAGAAGATCGTTGAAGGTTCTGCTGGTGGCGGAATGGTCGTTGTAAAAGCAAACGGACATAAAGAAGTTCTTGAAGTAACTGTTAAGGAAGAAGTTGTAGATCCAGATGACATCGACATGCTTCAAGATTTAATCCTTGCTGCAACGAACGATGCTCTTCGTAATGTAGATGAGCTTGTAAACAAAGACATGGGTAAATTCACACAGGGACTTAATATACCTGGATTAACATAGGGGGTATGCAGGTGCATTATCCTGAACCAATATCAAAACTAATCGATAGTTTTATGAAATTGCCGGGAATTGGACCAAAAACGGCGGTCCGCCTGGCTTTTTTCGTGCTAGAAATGAAAGATGATGATGTGCTCGATTTCGGTAAGGCATTAGTGAACGCGAAGCGCCAATTAACGTATTGCTCAGTCTGCAATCACATCACTGACACCGATCCTTGCAGAATTTGTTCAGATAGCCATAGAGATGAGACGGTTATTTGTGTCGTACAAGATGCGAAGGATGTTATCGCAGTTGAGAAAATGAAAGACTACACCGGTTTATACCATGTTCTTCATGGCGCTATCTCTCCAGTTGATGGTATTGGCCCAGAAGACATAAAAGTTCCCGAGCTATTGAAACGTCTGCAAGACGACAAAGTTACTGAGATCATTCTTGCTACGGACCCTACGATTGAAGGGGAAGCTACAGCAATGTATATTGCACGACTCGTGAAACCAACGGGAATTCGTATTACACGTATTGCTCATGGGCTTCCAGTCGGAGGCGATTTAGAATACGCTGATGAGGTTACTTTGTCTAAAGCATTAGAAGGACGCAGGGAATTATAAGCAGCAGGAGGAAATGATATGTTCTTCAAACGAAAAGGCTATTTAAGAAAGCAAGCTGATGAGCATTTGATTCAAACGCTGCAAGAATTAAAAGAAGTTTGGAATAAACAAAAAGAGATAGTAGGGCGTAGCGTCGAACCTTCTGGTGCAGTTCTTGCACGATTGAAACTCGACGAAGCAAAATATTTCTTCCTATTAAAAGAAGCGAAGCGCAGAAAAATAAGAATGGGGAAGTCATAAAACTTCCCGTTCTTTTTTATTTGGACAGACATACACTTTAATAATTCTGGAAAAGAGCGGGGGACTTCTATGGATCCTAAACTCGTTATCGGATTATTCGCGATATGTATTGTTCTGTTACTTTTTATAGGTGCGCCATTAAAGCCAATGCGGTGGATAGGGCATGGATTGATCAAACTTGCCATAGGCGCTCTGCTATTATTCTTTTTGAATACATTCGGTACACCGTTTGATCTTCACGTACCGATCAACTTTGGTACTGCGGCCATTTCGGGGTTCTTAGGACTCCCGGGCCTAGTTGCCTTAGCTTGCATTCAGCTAATTATCATAGCTTAAACGAAGGGAACTCGTTAATAAAACGAGTCCTTTTTGTTTTTCTAAAATAATTTTAATAAAAGGGTTGCGTTTAATAAGCACAGTTGTTATAGTTATAAATGTCGCCGAAACAACAAGGCAGACACACAAAACTTTCAAATAAAGTTATTGACGACGAATTAGTTAATATGTTATATTAATAAAGTCGCTGAAAACGACATTGGAAGAATCAAATCGATCTTTGAAAACTGAACGAAACGCCATGCAAGAAATTGTTTCTACGGAAACAACAAGTTTTAAAGCTAGATTAGACTTTCTATCGGAGAGTTTGATCCTGGCTCAGGACGAACGCTGG
>NZ_JAIVAF010000014.1 GCF_020171805.1 Guptibacillus algicola
TAAGGTTAAGCTACTAAGGGCGCACGGTGGATGCCTTGGCACTAGAAGCTGATGAAGGACGGGACGAACACCGATATGCTTCGGGGAGCAGTAAGTACGCTTTGATCCGGAGATTTCCGAATGGGGGAACCCACCATCCGTAATGGGGTGGTATTTACTTCTGAATACATAGGAAGTAAAGAGCAGACCCGGGGAACTGAAACATCTCAGTACCCGGAGGAAGAGAAAGCAATCGCGATTTCCTGAGTAGCGGCGAGCGAAACGGAAACAGCCCAAACCAGAGGGCTTGCCCTCTGGGGTTGTAGGACGTCTCATTGGAGTTACAAAGGCACGGATAGACGAAGCGACCTGGAAAGGTCCATCAGAGAAGGTAACAATCCTGTAGTCAAAATCCGCTGCCCTCCGAGACGGATCCTGAGTACGGCGGGACACGTGAAACCCCGTCGGAATCCGGGAGGACCATCTCCCAAGGCTAAATACTCTCTAGTGACCGATAGTGAACCAGTACCGTGAGGGAAAGGTGAAAAGCACCCCGGAAGGGGAGTGAAAGAGAACCTGAAACCGTGTGCCTACAACTAGTTGGAGCCCGTTAATGGGTGACAGCGTGCCTTTTGTAGAATGAACCGGCGAGTTACGATCCCGTGCAAGGTTAAGCCGAGAAGGCGGAGCCGCAGCGAAAGCGAGTCTGAATAGGGCGAAATAGTACGTGGTCGTAGACCCGAAACCGGGTGATCTACCCATGTCCAGGGTGAAGTTCAGGTAACACTGAATGGAGGCCCGAACCCACGCATGTTGAAAAATGCGGGGATGAGGTGTGGGTAGCGGTGAAATGCCAATCGAACCCGGAGATAGCTGGTTCTCTCCGAAATAGCTTTAGGGCTAGCCTCGCGGCAAGAATCTTGGAGGTAGAGCACTGATTGGACTAGGGGTCCCTACCGGATTACCGAATCCAGTCAAACTCCGAATGCCAACGATTTATCCGCGGGAGTCAGACTGCGAGTGATAAGATCCGTAGTCGAGAGGGAAACAGCCCAGACCACCAGCTAAGGTCCCAAAGTATACGTTAAGTGGAAAAGGATGTGGCGTTGCTTAGACAACCAGGATGTTGGCTTAGAAGCAGCCATCATTTAAAGAGTGCGTAATAGCTCACTGGTCGAGTGACGCTGCGCCGAAAATGTACCGGGGCTAAACGTATCACCGAAGCTGTGGATTGTCTTACGACAATGGTAGGAGAGCGTTCTAAGGGCTGCGAAGTCAGACCGAAAGGACTGGTGGAGCGCTTAGAAGTGAGAATGCCGGTATGAGTAGCGAAAGACAAGTGAGAATCTTGTCCGTCGAAAGCCCAAGGTTTCCTGAGGAAGGCTCGTCCGCTCAGGGTTAGTCGGGACCTAAGCCGAGGCCGAAAGGCGTAGGCGATGGATAACAGGTTGATATTCCTGTACCACCTCCTTTCCGTTTGAACGACGGGGGGACGCAGAAAGATAGGGAGAGCGCGCTGCTGGAAATGCGCGTCCAAGCGATTAGGCTGGTGAATAGGCAAATCCGTTCACCGTGAAGGCTGAGTCGTGATGGCGAGGGAATTTAAGTACCGAAGTCCCTGATTCTACACTGCCAAGAAAAGCCTCTAGTGAGGAAAGAGGTGCCCGTACCGCAAACCGACACAGGTAGGCGAGGAGAGAATCCTAAGACGATCGGGAGAACTCTCGTTAAGGAACTCGGCAAAATGACCCCGTAACTTCGGGAGAAGGGGTGCTTCCTCGGGTGAATAGCCCAGGGGAGCCGCAGTGAAAAGATCCAAGCGACTGTTTAGCAAAAACACAGGTCTCTGCCAAGCCGCAAGGCGATGTATAGGGGCTGACACCTGCCCGGTGCTGGAAGGTTAAGAGGAGGGGTTATCCCTTACGGGAGAAGCTCTGAATCGAAGCCCCAGTAAACGGCGGCCGTAACTATAACGGTCCTAAGGTAGCGAAATTCCTTGTCGGGTAAGTTCCGACCCGCACGAAAGGTGCAACGACTTGGATACTGTCTCAACGAGAGACCCGGTGAAATTATAGTACCTGTGAAGATGCAGGTTACCCGCGACAGGACGGAAAGACCCCATGGAGCTTTACTGTAGCCTGATATTGGATTTTGGTACAGCTTGTACAGGATAGGTAGGAGCCATAGAAGCCGGACCGCTAGGTTCGGTGGAGGCGTCGGTGGGATACTACCCTGGCTGTACTGACATTCTAACCCAGCACCGTGATCCGGTGCGGAGACAGTGTCAGGTGGGCAGTTTGACTGGGGCGGTCGCCTCCTAAAGAGTAACGGAGGCGCCCAAAGGTTCCCTCAGAATGGTTGGAAATCATTCGCAGAGTGTAAAGGCACAAGGGAGCTTGACTGCGAGACCTACAAGTCGAGCAGGGACGAAAGTCGGGCTTAGTGATCCGGTGGTTCCGCATGGAAGGGCCATCGCTCAACGGATAAAAGCTACCCTGGGGATAACAGGCTTATCTCCCCCAAGAGTCCACATCGACGGGGAGGTTTGGCACCTCGATGTCGGCTCATCGCATCCTGGGGCTGAAGTAGGTCCCAAGGGTTGGGCTGTTCGCCCATTAAAGCGGTACGCGAGCTGGGTTCAGAACGTCGTGAGACAGTTCGGTCCCTATCCGTCGCGGGCGCAGGAAATTTGAGAGGAGCTGTCCTTAGTACGAGAGGACCGGGATGGACACACCGCTGGTGTACCAGTTGTTCCGCCAGGAGCATAGCTGGGTAGCTACGTGTGGAAGGGATAAGTGCTGAAAGCATCTAAGCATGAAGCCCCCCTCGAGATGAGATTTCCCACAGC
>NZ_JAIVAF010000015.1 GCF_020171805.1 Guptibacillus algicola
TCTTTCAAAACTAAACGAAACGCTCATGCAAGTTTGGCAACCAATGTTGCCTCGTAATTCTCCATAGAAAGGAGGTGATCCAGCCGCACCTTCCGATACGGCTACCTTGTTACGACTTCACCCCAATCATTTGTCCCACCTTCGGCGGCTGGCTCCAAAAGGTTACCTCACCGACTTCGGGTGTTACAAACTCTCGTGGTGTGACGGGCGGTGTGTACAAGGCCCGGGAACGTATTCACCGCGGCATGCTGATCCGCGATTACTAGCAATTCCGGCTTCATGTAGGCGAGTTGCAGCCTACAATCCGAACTGAGAACGGCTTTATGGGATTCGCTTCACCTCGCGGTGTTGCTGCCCTTTGTACCGTCCATTGTAGCACGTGTGTAGCCCAGGTCATAAGGGGCATGATGATTTGACGTCGTCCCCACCTTCCTCCGGTTTGTCACCGGCAGTCACCTTAGAGTGCCCAACTGAATGCTGGCAACTAAGATCAAGGGTTGCGCTCGTTGCGGGACTTAACCCAACATCTCACGACACGAGCTGACGACAACCATGCACCACCTGTCACTCTGTCCCCCGAAGGGGAACGTCCTATCTCTAGGAGTGGCAGAGGATGTCAAGACCTGGTAAGGTTCTTCGCGTTGCTTCGAATTAAACCACATGCTCCACTGCTTGTGCGGGCCCCCGTCAATTCCTTTGAGTTTCAACCTTGCGGTCGTACTCCCCAGGCGGAGTGCTTAATGTGTTAACTTCAGCACTGAGGGTGGAACCCCCCAACACCTAGCACTCATCGTTTACGGCGTGGACTACCAGGGTATCTAATCCTGTTCGCTCCCCACGCTTTCGCGCCTCAGCGTCAGTTACAGACCAGAGAGCCGCCTTCGCCACTGGTGTTCCTCCACATATCTACGCATTTCACCGCTACACGTGGAATTCCACTCTCCTCTTCTGCACTCAAGTCCCCCAGTTTCCAATGGCCCTCCACGGTTGAGCCGTGGGCTTTCACATCAGACTTAAGAGACCGCCTGCGCGCGCTTTACGCCCAATAATTCCGGACAACGCTTGCCACCTACGTATTACCGCGGCTGCTGGCACGTAGTTAGCCGTGGCTTTCTGGTTAGGTACCGTCAAGGTACCGCCCTATTCGAACGGTACTTGTTCTTCCCTAACAACAGAGCTTTACGACCCGAAGGCCTTCGTCACTCACGCGGCGTTGCTCCGTCAGACTTTCGTCCATTGCGGAAGATTCCCTACTGCTGCCTCCCGTAGGAGTCTGGGCCGTGTCTCAGTCCCAGTGTGGCCGATCACCCTCTCAGGTCGGCTACGCATCGTGGCCTTGGTAAGCCGTTACCTTACCAACTAGCTAATGCGCCGCGGGCCCATCCTACAGTGTTAGCCAAAGGCCAACTTTCAACGTTGCATCATGCGATGCTA
>NZ_JAIVAF010000016.1 GCF_020171805.1 Guptibacillus algicola
CTGCCAAGCTGAGCTACTTCCCGACTATGTTATTAAGAAAATGGCGCGCCCGAGAGGAGTCGAACCCCTAACCTTCTGATCCGTAGTCAGACGCTCTATCCAATTGAGCTACGGGCGCAAAGATATAATTGTAAAATGGAGCGGAAGACGGGATTCGAACCCGCGACCCCCACCTTGGCAAGGTGGTGTTCTACCACTGAACTACTTCCGCAATTGGTGCGGGTGAAGGGACTCGAACCCCCACGTCGTAAGACACTAGATCCTAAGTCTAGCGCGTCTGCCAATTCCGCCACACCCGCAAAGAAAATGGTGAGCCATGAAGGATTCGAACCTTCGACCCTCTGATTAAAAGTCAGATGCTCTACCAACTGAGCTAATGGCTCTCTTCTACCGAAAAGATGGTGCCGGCCAGAGGACTTGAACCCCCAACCTACTGATTACAAGTCAGTTGCTCTACCAATTGAGCTAGACCGGCAAATTATTTTGTAATTTACTATGTACCCTTTCGGGTAAAAAATAAATGGTGGAGGATGACGGGCTCGAACCGCCGACCCTCTGCTTGTAAGGCAGATGCTCTCCCAGCTGAGCTAATCCTCCACTATCTAAGCCTAGCGACGTCCTACTCTTGCAGGGGGAGAGCCCCCAACTACCATCGGCGCTGAAGAGCTTAACTTCCGTGTTCGGCATGGGAACGGGTGTGACCTCTTCGCCTTCATCACTAGACT
>NZ_JAIVAF010000017.1 GCF_020171805.1 Guptibacillus algicola
GAAGTCGTAACAAGGTAGCCGTATCGGAAGGTGCGGCTGGATCACCTCCTTTCTATGGAGAATTACGAGGCAACATTGGTTGCCAAACTTGCATGAGCGTTTCGTTTAGTTTTGAAAGAGCAATAGTTCTTTCTTGAAAAGGTTTGTTTTGATGAAGAGCAAGTCTCTTTTAAGAAACACCTCCGGCTAATGGCTATGTCGGAGTATTTACCTTTCTTTTGTGGGCCTGTAGCTCAGCTGGTTAGAGCGCACGCCTGATAAGCGTGAGGTCGGTGGTTCGAGTCCACTCAGGCCCACCATAAAAGAATTCCTGGGGCCTTAGCTCAGCTGGGAGAGCGCCTGCCTTGCACGCAGGAGGTCAGCGGTTCGATCCCGCTAGGCTCCACCAATTATTTCTTCTATATAATAGAAGAAAACAGTTCCTTGAAAACTAGATAGCACAAACAACGACATCCAATAAAGTATTATTTTTTGCGTTATTTCTTAGTTAGTCACATCTTACGATGTGCAATCGATGGAGTTAGAAACGTTGTTTCTAATGAAATCTAAGGTTAAGCTACTAAGGGCGCACGGTGGATGCCTTGGCACTAGAAGCTGATGAAGGACGGGACGAACACCGATATGCTTCGGGGAGCAGTAAGTACGCTTTGATCCGGAGATTTCCG
>NZ_JAIVAF010000018.1 GCF_020171805.1 Guptibacillus algicola
CGGAAATCTCCGGATCAAAGCGTACTTACTGCTCCCCGAAGCATATCGGTGTTCGTCCCGTCCTTCATCAGCTTCTAGTGCCAAGGCATCCACCGTGCGCCCTTAGTAGCTTAACCTTATGACTTCGTTATTAGCTTAAAGCTTCTAACTCGTCATTAATGTTGCACATCGTAAGATGTGACTAACTAAGAAATAACGCAAAAAATAATAATTATTGGATGTCGTTGTTTGTGCTATCTAGTTTTCAAGGAACATGGCTACTATAAAAGTAGTCAAATTGGTGGAGCCTAGCGGGATCGAACCGCTGACCTCCTGCGTGCAAGGCAGGCGCTCTCCCAGCTGAGCTAAGGCCCCGTTTTTAAATGTCGGTGAATAGTATAACAAATCACAGAACATTTAGTCAATTTAGCTTTTATGGTGGGCCTGAGTGGACTCGAACCACCGACCTCACGCTTATCAGGCGTGCGCTCTAACCAGCTGAGCTACAGGCCCATAAAGGGCTTTGTTGACTATTTATATTGAAAGAATACAATCATTCTTTCAAAACTAAACGAAACGCTCATGCAAGTTTGGCAACCAATGTTGCCTCGTAATTCTCCATAGAAAGGAGGTGATCCAGCCGCACCTTCCGATACGGCTACCTTGTTACGACTTC